>NZ_JAFJMJ010000001.1:2415205-4830410 GCF_017309385.1 Amycolatopsis sp. 195334CR
TGGCCAGTTCGTCGATGATCTTCTGGCGTTCCAGTGCGGCCAGCCGGCGCAGCTGCATGTCGAGGATGGCGACCGCCTGCACCTCGTCCACGTCGAGCAGCTCGATCAGCCCGGCCCGCGCCTCCTCGGCCGACGGCGACCGGCGGATCAGCGCGATCACCTCGTCGAGCATGTCCAGCGCCTTGACCAGACCACGCAGGATGTGCGCGCGTTCCTCGGCCTTGCGCAGGCGGTACTTCGTCCGGCGGACGATGACCTCGATCTGGTGCTTGACGTAGTGCCGGATGATCTGGTCGAGCCGCAGCGTGCGGGGCACGCCGTCGACCAGCGCCAGCATGTTGACGCCGAAGTTGTACTGCAGCTGGGTGTGCTTGTAGAGGTTGTTCAGCACCACCTTGGCCACCGCGTCGCGCTTGAGCGTGACCACGATGCGCATCCCGCGCCGGCTGTTCGACTCGTCGGCGATGTCCGCGATGCCGGTGAGCTTGCCGTCCCGGACCAGGTTGGCGATGTTCTCCACCAGGTTGTCCGGGTTGACCTGGTAGGGCAGCTCGGTGACGACCAGGATGGTGCGCCCCTTGGCGTCCTCCTCGACCTCGACCACCGCGCGCATGCGGATCGAGCCGCGGCCGGTGCGGTAGGCGTCCTCGATGCCGGCGTGCCCGAGGATCAGGCCCTTGGTCGGGAAGTCCGGGCCCTTGATCCGCTGCAGCAGCGCGGCGAGCAGCTCGTCCTCGCTGGCCTCCGGGTTCTGGAGCGCCCAGATCACCCCGTCGGCGACCTCGCGCAGGTTGTGCGGCGGGATGTTCGTCGCCATCCCGACCGCGATCCCGGAACCGCCGTTGACCAGCAGGTTCGGGAACCGCGCCGGCAGCACGTCCGGTTCCTGGGTGCGGCCGTCGTAGTTGTCCGAGAAGTCGACGGTGTCCTCGTCGATGTCGCGGAGCATCTCCATCGCCAGCGGCGCGAGGCGGGCCTCGGTGTACCGCATGGCGGCGGCGGGGTCGTTGCCCGACGAGCCGAAGTTGCCCTGGCCGTCGATCAGCGGGTTCCGCATGGACCACGGCTGCGCGAGGCGGACCAGCGCGTCGTAGATCGCCGAGTCACCGTGCGGGTGGTAGTTGCCCATCACGTCGCCGACCACGCGCGAGCACTTGTTGTACCCGCGGTCGGGCCGGAACCCGGAGTCGTACATCGAGTACAGGATCCGGCGGGCGACCGGCTTCAACCCGTCGCGCACGTCCGGCAGCGCCCGCGACACGATCACGCTCATCGCGTAGTCGATGTAGGAGCGCTGCATCTCCTGCTGGATGTCGACCGGTTCGACGCGGTCGTTCTCCGGCGGCAAGGTTTCCGTCATCTGGTCCTTCTATGGTTCAGGAAAAGTCCGTGGCGGGGACTACACGTCGAGGAAGCGGACGTCCTTGGCGTTGCGGGTGATGAACGAGCGGCGGGCCTCCACGTCCTCGCCCATCAGGACCGAGAACAGCTCGTCCGCGGTGGCCGCGTCGTCCAGGGTGACCTGGCCGAGCAGCCGGTTGGCCGGGTCCATCGTGGTCTCCCACAGCTCTTCGGCGTTCATCTCGCCGAGACCCTTGTAGCGCTGGATCGCGTCGTCCTTGGGGAGCTTCTTGCCCGCCGCGACGCCCTCGGCGATCAGGCCGTCGCGCTCGCGGTCGGAGTAGGCGTACTCCGGCTCCTGCCGGGGCCACTTGATCTTGTAGAGCGGCGGCCGCGAGAGGAAGACGTGCCCGTGCTCGACCAGCGGCCGCATGAAGCGGAACAGCAGGGTGAGCAGCAGCGTGGTGATGTGCTGGCCATCGACGTCGGCGTCGGCCATCAGCACGATCTTGTGGTACCGCAGCTTCGCCAGGTCGAACTCGTCGTGGATGCCGGTGCCCAGCGCGGTGATCAGCGACTGGACCTCGGTGTTCTTCAGCACCCGGTCGATCCGGGCCTTCTCCACGTTGATGATCTTGCCGCGGATCGGCAGGATCGCCTGGTACATCGAGTCCCGGCCCTCCTTGGCCGAGCCGCCAGCCGAGTCACCCTCGACGATGTAGAGCTCGCACTCCTCCGGGTTGGTGGAGCGGCAGTCCTTGAGCTTGCCGGGCAGCCCGCCGATCTCCAGCGCGCCCTTGCGGCGGACCAGGTCGCGCGCCTTGCGGGCGGCCATCCGCGCCTGGGCGCTGGAGATCGACTTGTTGATCACCGTCTTCGCTTCGGCCGGGTTGCGCTCGAACCAGTCGGCCAGCCACTCGTTCGTCTTGCTCTGCACGAACGACTTCGCCTCGCTGTTGCCCAGCTTGGTCTTGGTCTGGCCCTCGAACTGCGGTTCGGCCAGCTTCACCGAGACGATCGCGGCGAGGCCCTCGCGCACGTCGTCCCCGGTGAGGTTGCTGTCCTTCTCCTTGAGCAGCTTCTTGTCGCGCGCGTACGCGTTGACGATGCGGGTCAGCGCGGCGCGGAAGCCCTCCTCGTGGGTCCCGCCCTCGTGCGTGTTGATCGTGTTGGCGAAGGTGTACACCGACGGGGTGAACCCGGTGTTCCACTGCATCGCGACCTCGACCTCGAGCCCGTCGCCCTTGGCGTCGAAGGAGATCACGCTGGAGTGGATCGGGTCCTTGCTGCCGTTGATGTGCTTGACGAAGTCCTCGAGCCCGCCCGGGTAGCAGTAGACGCGCTCCTTGACCCTGGCCTGCTGGCCGGAGGCGTCCTCTTCGGTGTCCTCCTCGGCCACGCGCTCGTCGCGCAGGCTCAGCGTGAGGCCCTTGTTCAGGAAGGCCATCTCCTGCAGGCGCCGGGCGATGGTCTCGGCGTTGTAGGTGGTGGTCTCGAAGATGTCCGGGTCGGCCCAGAAGGTGACCGTGGTGCCGGTGCGGTCGGTCTCGCCTGCCTCGGTCAGCGGGCCGGGCACGGACTTGTCGTAGTGCTGGGTCCAGATCTTGCCGCCGAGGTGGATCTCCACGTCGAGCGCGGTGGACAGCGCGTTCACCACGGAGACGCCGACGCCGTGCAGACCGCCGGAGACCGCGTAGGAGTCGCTGTCGAACTTGCCGCCGGCGTGCAGCACGGTGAGCACGACCTCGACGGTCGGCTTCTGCTCCTTGGGGTGCATCTCCACCGGGATGCCGCGGCCGTCGTCGATCACCCTGACCCCGCCGTCGGCCAGTAGAATGACCTCGACCTTGGTCGCGTAGCCGGCCATCGCCTCGTCGACGGAGTTGTCCACGACCTCCTGGACCAGGTGGTGCAGGCCGCGTTCGCCGGTCGAGCCGATGTACATGCCGGGGCGCTTGCGGACCGCTTCAAGACCCTCGAGCACGGTGATGGACGATGCGTTGTAGTCGTTCTTGTTCGCTGTCACCGGCGTGTTTTCTCCTCGTCTCGAGCAGCGCGGTCATCCCGCTACGAACATGGTACTTGGCCACGTCCGCTCACATGCGGCAAGGACACCTCTGATTTCGTCACAGAGCCACGAACTCGACGCGGGTCGACTCGGGCAATGGTTCAGCAGTGCTCCGCACGCTCTCGGGGCAATGAGTCAGCCCCGAGTCAAGCCCTTCTCACCCGTATGTGTCACGCGGGCCGCGGCCGGAGACGTGCCGGGGACCCTTTCGCCAGCTCGGCGCCGTCGGACCCTGGATGCGCATGCGCTTGACCACGCCGTTCCCGACCCCGGCGGCGATCTTGCCGAGCAGCTGGCCCTGCAGCAGGCGGAGCTGCGTGGCCCAGGCGGTGGAGCTGGCGCGCACGGTCAGCTCGCCGTCCTTGAGCGCGACCGGCTGCGCGTGCTCGGCCACCTCCTCCCCGACCAGGCGGGCCCAGCGGCCGAACACCTGACCGGAGGCGAGCCGCCCGTTCCAGCCGCGTTCGACCGCGATCCGGGAGACGATCCGCCCGAGCGGCTGTGGATCGCGGGAGTCGGCACCGGGCCCGGACCACCGGCGGCGGCGCGGGTCCTGGCGGGTGCCGGTGACCGGCCGCTTGCCGAGCGGGGTCTTCCGCGCCTGTGCCTTCGCGCGCGCGGCGTCCAGTGCGGCCCGCGCGAGGTCGCGACCGGACTGTGGACTACCATTCACATTCGGCGCAGCGGCAATGTCACTGTCCGTGCTCGAAGTCGGCGCCCCATCCGTGGACTCGCCCACGTGAGGGCCAGCAGACCGCCCATTTGGCCGTGCGGTCACTCGTCGCGATAACTGGTTCACGGTGTTATCCACACTATCCACAGGTTTGTCCCCAGATAGGTGGGCAACCGCTGTGGTCGCGGTCACCCCGGGTCGCTGGCTTGATCTTGAACGGGTGGCCGTCAGGCAAGGCGCACCTCTCCCTCCGTGACGGAGAAGCGCCGCCCGGTCAGTTCCTCGGGCACGTCCTCCGCCACCGCCGCGGTCACCAGCACCTGCTCGGCGGAGGCGGCGACCTCCGCCAGGCGCGCGCGGCGACGCCGGTCCAGCTCGGCGAAGACGTCGTCGAGCAGCAGTACCGGCTCGCCCGCCTCGGCGCGCAACAGCTCGTAGGAACCGAGCCGCAGCGCGAGGGCGAACGACCAGGACTCGCCGTGGCTGGCGTAGCCCTTCGCCGGTGCCGCACCGAGCACGAGGTCCAGCTCGTCCCGGTGCGGCCCGACCAGACTTACCCCGCGTTCGAGCTCCTGGGCGCGCGACTCGCCGAGCGCGGTCACCAGAATCTCCGTCAGCTTGCCGACGTCAGCGCGTTCACCAGCGGGAACGCCGTACCCGGCCGGAATGGCCTCGCCCAGGCTCGACCGGTAGGAGATCAGCGCGGGACGGGAGTCCGGCGCCACCCCCTGGTAGGCGGCCGAGGTGTGCGGGGCCAGGTCCGCGACCAGGTCGAGCCGCCCGGCGAGCAGCTGCGCGCCGACCGTGGCCAGGTGGTTGTCCCACACCTCCAGCGTGCTCAGCGCGTACGGGTCCTCCCGCGCGCTGCCGCGCTTCTTGCCGGTGGTCTTGAGTAGCGCGTTGCGCTGGCGCAGGACCCGCTCGTAGTCCGACCGCACCCCGGCGTACCTCGGCGCGCGCTGCACCAGCAGCTCGTCGAGGAACTTGCGGCGTTCACCGGGATCGCCGCGGACCAGGGCCAGGTCCTCCGGGCAGAACAACACCGTGCGCAGGATGCCGAGCACGTCGCGTGGTTTGCCGACCGCGCCCCGGTTCACCCTGGCGCGGTTCGCCCGGCCGGGGGTGATCTCCAGTTCCACGGTCAGCTCGCGGTCGTCGTTGACCACGGCCACCCGCACCAGCGCGCGCTCCTGCCCGTGGCGGACCAGCGGCGCGTCGGTGGCGACCCGGTGCGAGCCGAGCGTGGCCGCGTACCCGATCGCCTCGATCAGGTTCGTCTTGCCGCGGCCGTTCTGCCCGACCAGCACGGTCGGACCCGGTTCGAGCGGCAGGTCGGCGTGCTCCCACGAGCGGAAGTCCGTGACCTGCAGATGACGGAGGTACACCGCGACCGGCTCAGCCGCCGGCCTTCTTCACCGCGTGGCCGCCGAACTGCTGGCGCAGCGCGGCCACCGCGCGCATGGCGGACGAGTGCTCCTGGCGCGAGGCGAACCTGGCGAACAGCGCGGCCGAGATGACCGGCGCCGGCACCGCGTTGTTGATCGCCTCTTCGAGCGTCCACCGGCCCTCGCCGGAGTCCTCGACGTAGCCTTCGAGGTCGTCCAACTCCGGGTCCTCGTCGAGGGCGCGGACCAGCAGGTCGAGCAGCCAGGACCGGACCACGGTGCCCCGCTGCCAGCCCTTGATCACCGAGGGCACGTCCTCGACCACGTTCGACGCCTCGAGCAGTTCGAAGCCCTCGGCGAACGCCTGCATCAGGCCGTACTCGATGCCGTTGTGCACCATCTTCGCGTAGTGCCCGGCGCCGACCGAGCCCGCGTGCGAGAAGCCCTCCTCGCGCGGACCCTCCGGCCGGAGGGCGTCGAAGATCGGCATCGCGCGCTCGACGTCGGCGGCGGCACCGCCGACCATCAGGCCGTAACCGTTCTCCTTGCCCCACACCCCGCCGGACACCCCGACGTCGAGGTAACCGACGCCCTTCGCGGCGAGCAGTTCGGCGTTGAGCTTGTCGTCGGTGAACTTGGAGTTCCCGCCGTCGATCAGGATGTCGCCCTCGCCGAGCAGGTTGCCGAAGGCGACCACGGTCTCGCGGGTCGGCTCACCGGCGGGCACCATCACCCAGACGATGCGCGGCGCGGCCAGCTTCGAGACCAGGTCCTCGAGCGAGGTCGTGTCGCTGACCTCGGCGTTGCGGTCGTAGCCGAGGACCTCGTGCCCGGCGGCCCGCAGCCGCTCGCGCATGTTGAAGCCCATCTTGCCGAGCCCGACCAGCCCCATCTGCACCATGAATCTCCCCTTCGCTCCGTTCGGTGGCCGACGCTCAGCCCGGCAGGCGGACCGGCATCAGCAGGTAGAGGTACCCGGGCACCACGTTGCCCTCCTCGTCCGCGGGCTTGATCAGCGCGGGGCGGTTCGGCGTGGTGAAGGTGAGCTCGGCGCGGTCGGCGTGCAGCGCGCCGAGGCCGTCCACCAGGTAACCCGGGTTGAAGGCGATGGTCACCGCCTCCCCCTCGTAGTCCACCGGCAGCTCTTCCTCGGCGCTGCCTTCGTCGTCCCCACCGGCGGAGAGCCGGAGGAGGCCTTCGGAGAACTCGAGCCGCACCTGGGTACCGCGCTCGGCGACCAGCGAAACGCGCTTGATCGCCTCGGCGAGCGCGCCGACGCCGATCACCGCGCGCGAGGTGTGGCTCGCGGGCAGCAGCTGGCGGTACGGCGGGAACTCGGCGTCGAGCAGGCGGGTGGTGGCGTACCGGCCGGAACCGGAGAGGCCGAGCAGCCCCTCGCCGCTGGCCAGCGCGAGCTTGACGGTGGCCCCGCTGCCGCCCATCGACTTGGCGGCCTCGGCCAGCGTGCGCGCGGGCACCAGCACCGCGGCGTCGGCCAGCCCCTCGGCCGGCTTCCAGGTGAACTCGCGCATGGCGAGGCGGAAGCGGTCGGTGGCGACCAGGGTGACCGCGTCGCCGGAGATCTCCAGCCGCATCCCGGTCAGCATCGGGAGCGTGTCGTCCTTGCCGGAGGCGACCGCGACCTGGGCCACCGCCTGGCCGAAGACCTCACCGGCCAGTTCACCGGCGAAGGCGGGCTGGGCCGGGAGCTGCGGGTAGTCCTCGACCGGCATGGTCGGCAGGCTGAACTTGGCGTTCCCGCAGGTGATGGACGCGCGGGCGCCGTCGACCGAGATCTCCACCGGCTGCGCGGGCAGCGCCTTGGTGATGTCGGCGAGGAGGCGGCCGGAGACCAGCATGCGGCCGCCGTCGGCGATCGTGGCCGGGACGCCCACGGTGGCGGAGACCTCGTAGTCGAACCCCGAAACGGTGAGCGCGTCGCTCTCGGACGAGTCGGAGGCCTCCAGGAGTACTCCGCCCAGTACCGGGACGGGAGGCCGCGACGGCAGGCTTCTCGCCACCCAGGCGACGGCGTCTGCCAGCCCGTCGCGCTCGACGCGGATCTTCATGCGCTCATCCTTTCGCGATAGCCGGGCCCCTCCGGCCCGAGAAGATCGACAACCGCCTCTGGCGTGCGCCCGGCTTGCGGCGGCGGCACGCGGAGACCTCGCCAGCGTGGTGTGCGGTCCGGGTGGCGGTGACGAGCACCGACGGGCGGACCTGGTGTGGGTACTCACGTTAGAGCGTGACCCGGCTCGGCGTCACCCGGCCCACCCTGTCGACAAAACGATCAAGCGACAGCCTCGGTGCGACTTGTCCCCAACTTCGAGCTGCCCCTGTTTTTGGTTTTTTCCTAGAAGAGAAATTCACAGTGACAGTAGTAAGGGGTGTGGATTGTGTGGACAGCGCTCGTTGTCGCAGCGTGTACGGCGCGGCGGGCTGTGGACACCGGTGGTGGCGGATCGGTGGACAGACTCGGCCGCCCGTGCACAACTCGGCGGCGCGCGCGATCCATCCACATCTGTCCACAGTTGTCCACACGGCTGTCCCCAGCTGTGCGCTGATTTGTACCCAGGCGGTGCACGGGCGGCGGCCGCGAAACTCGTGACGGAGATCGCTCTCCAGGGTGATGTGGACAGTTTTGTGCACTTCCTGTGCATGGCCTGCCCCCAGCCTGTGTTTTTCCTGTGGAGAAAGGGAAAAAGAGCAGGTGGGACCCCTGGGGACTAATTTTCCCTTGTGGGGCAAGAAGATCCGCGACGCGTCGCGTACGCCACTTCGCCCGCGTACGCGCCCTACGCGCGTCTCGCGGGCTCTCGCCGCTTTCGTTGGTGTGCAAGCGCTTCGCGTGCGTACGCGGCATCAGACGCCCCTCGCGTAGGTAACCGCTTTTACCGGTGTTCGTAACTTACTATAGTAGTTACATGGATCTCGGCACCAGATTGATCACCGGATCGGACGGCCAGACCTTCCCGTTCGATCCGGGGGCCTTCTTCCTCGAGCTGCTCCTCACCGGCGGGCCGGAAGCGGATCAGCGGTGGGAGCTGTTGCGCGGGACCGCGGACCTGGCCGGCTGGCTGGTGGACTCGCGGCTGGCGCTCACCGCGCCGATCGACGCCGACGACGTCCGCATCCGCCCGGCCGAGCTGCGCGACATCAAGCAGTTCCGCGACACGCTCTGGACCGTCGCCCACGTGGTGGCGGCCGCGGAGGAACCGAACGAGGACGAACTCGAAATCATCAACGCGGCGGCGGAGTCGTCACTGCGGCCGCGGATCGCGCTCGACACCGGCGTGTGCGAATGGGCCACGCCGATCACCGGCACCCAGGTGCTCGGCACCGCCGCCCGCGAGGCGATCGACGTGATCGGCGGTGACCGGATCGACCGGCTGCGTGAGTGCGAGGCGGAGGACTGCGCGCTGGTTTTCCTGGACACCTCGCGCCCGGGCAACCGGCGCTGGTGCTCCATGCAACGCTGCGGCAACCGGCACAAGGTGAAGGCCTACCGCGCGCGGCACGCCAAGGAGTAGTACTGAGCTACTGGGTTGCTGCCGCGTGATGCGTGATGCGGAGTGGTGCCGGGACTACTGACGCGCGCGCTGCTTGATGCGCGAGGTCAGCTCCTGCACCTGGTCGTAGATCCGGCGGCGCTCGGCCATCTCCTTGCGGATCTTCTTCGCGGCGTGCATCACCGTGGTGTGGTCGCGGCCGCCGAAGGTCTGGCCGATGCGCGGCAGCGACATGTCGGTCAGCTCGCGGCACAGGTACATGGCGATCTGCCGCGCGGTGGCGAGCGCCTTCGTCTTGCCCGGCCCGCACAGGTCGTCGAGCGAGACGTCGAAGAACTCGGCGGTGACGCCCATGATGGTCGGCGCGCTGATCTCCGGCGCCTGCGAATCCGGGATCAGGTCCCGCAGCACGATCTCGGCGAGGCCGACGTCGACCGGCTGCTGGTTCAGCGAGGCGAACGCGGTGACGCGGATGAGCGCGCCTTCGAGCTCGCGGATGTTCGCTTCGACCCTGGCGGCGATGAACTCCAGCACCTCACCGGGCACCGCGAGCCGGTCCTGCGCGGCCTTCTTGCGCAGGATGGCGATGCGGGTCTCCAGCTCGGGCGGCTGGATGTCGGTGATCAGGCCCCACTCGAACCGCGTGCGCAGCCGGTCCTCCAGGGTTTCCAGCCGCTTCGGCGGCCGGTCGGAGGAGACCACGATCTGCTTGTTCTGGTTGTGCAGGGTGTTGAAGGTGTGGAAGAACTCCTCCTGCGTGCCTTCCTTGCCCTCGAGGAACTGGATGTCGTCGACGAGCAGGATGTCGATATCCCGGTAGCGGCGCTGGAACGCCACCTTGCGGTCGTCGCGCAGGGAGTTGATGAAGTCGTTGGTGAATTCCTCGGTGGAGACGTACCGCACGCGCATCCCGGGGAACAGCCGCTGGGCGTAGTGCCCGACCGCGTGCAGCAGGTGCGTCTTGCCCAGCCCGGACTCGCCCCAGATGAACAGCGGGTTGTACGCCCGCGACGGCGCTTCGGCGACGGCGACCGATGCCGCGTGCGCGAACCGGTTCGACGCGCCGATGACGAAGGTGTCGAAGGTGTACTTCTCGTTCAGGCGGGTCTTCGAGGTCTGCGGCTGCGCGGGCGCGGTGTAGGGCTGGCCCGCCACCGGCTGGCCGGAGAAGGTCGGCCAGATCTCGTGCACCGCGGCGAGCGCCTCGCCCTCTTCGTCGACCTCTTCTTCCCCGTCGTCGATCGGCTCGGCCTGGTCGTGCGAACGGGCCAGCTCGGCGGGGTCGGGCCGGGGGCTGCGGGTCGGCGGCATGCCCGGGGGCATCGCCGAACCCTCCAGCGGCGGCGCGGGTGGCGCGGCGGGCGGGCCCGGCATGGGCCGCGGTGGGTGGGGACGGGGGCTCGGCGGTCGCGGAGCGGAACCGTTGTCCACCCGTCCGGGTGGGGGCGCGTACCGGCTGGGTGGAGGCGGGCTGGCGCCACCGCCCATCGCGCCGTCGGTGGTTTCCACCTTGACCGCGAGCGAAACCTCCCGGCCGAGGCGGCGGGAGAGCGCGTCGGTGATCGCGCCGCGCAGGGCCCGTTCGATGGCTTCCTTGGCGAAATCGCTCGGAGCGGCGAGCAGTGCGGTGCCGTCCAGCAGGCCGATCGGCCTGGTCACGCGCATCCAGGCGCGCTGCTGGGGGGAGAGCGTGCTGTCGGACAGTTCGCGTACGACCTGCTCCCAGACCACACCCAGGTTCAACTGGTGGTCGGACACCTGCTCTGCTCCCCTCCCCTCGTCGACCCGCGGTTCACCCACACGGAGCGCTCTACCCTATCCCCACGCCGAACCCGCGCAGCAGGTATCCACAAAGTTGTCCACAACTGTGCACTAATGTACGGCGACGCCCAGCCGCCTCACCCGGCGGCCCGCACGGCGAGCGCCAGCACTGGTGAGGCAAGAGAAAAGGCACGCTAACAAGCCCGCTTCGATGCCACAAGATGTCGTCGCGGGCAAGCTTTTCACGGTGCACGGCGTGTCGCCATTCGACTCTCGGCCGTCGCCCGCCCGGCCCGCGAGGGGTGGTCGCGGTGTGTTATCCAGGGGCCGGTTTCGGTGTCACCGGGCCGGGTGCGTACTCTCGTAAGGTCTCCCGCAGGCAGCGGGTGCGTTTCGCGTGCCCGTGTTCTTCCCGCTACCGAGGTGGGGTCGCGGCCGTGCTGGAGACGAACACACACGTACGCGCTCGCCCGGTTTCACGTCTGCTCGCAGGCGTCGGCGAGTCAGAGAGCAGGAGAAGTCGACCGTGGCAAAGGGTAAGCGCACCTTCCAGCCGAACAACCGCCGACGCGCGCGGACCCACGGGTTCCGGCTGCGCATGCGGACCCGTGCCGGCCGGGCCATCTTGGCGGCCCGTCGTCGCAAGGGCCGTCAAGAGCTGTCCGCCTGATTCCGGCGGGGCCCGCCATGTTGCCGGCCACCGCTCGACTGCGGCGGAGCGAGGACTTCCGTTCGGTCATGCGCGGTGGCGTCCGGGCCGGACGCAAACGCCTGGTGGTCCACGTGATCCCGGGCGACGCGGCAGGCGCCACGGGCAGCAGGGCGGGCTTTGTCGTGAGCAAGGCCGTCGGGAACTCGGTGGTGCGCCACCGGGTCTCCCGTCGGTTGCGTCATCTCGTATCCGCGCGGCTCGGAACACTTCCGGGCGGTAGCTCGTTGGTCGTTCGGGCCCTGCCTGCCGCTGCCACCGCCACCAGCGCGGAACTCGGTTCGGATCTCGACTCGGCGTTGCGCCGGCTCGGCCTCCTGCCCGGTTCCGCGGGCGGGGCACGCAAGGAACCACCTTCGCGCGAAGACGGGCCATCGGTGTGAGCGAAACACGAACAGATGAGGCCGGCCAGGCCCCTGCGCCGCGGCCTGGTCCCGTCGCGTGGGTTCTTCTGCTCCCGGTGCGCTTCTACCGCAAGGCCATCTCCCCCTTCCTGCCGCCCAGCTGCCGGTTCTACCCCAGCTGTAGTGCCTACGCGCAGGAAGCACTGACCCGGCACGGCGCCGCTCGCGGGAGCTACCTCGCGGTGCGCCGGCTGCTGCGCTGCGGGCCGTGGACCCCTCCCGGCCGGGACCCGGTACCCGAGGTCTTCACCTGGCGCCATCACCGACCTGGTACATCTACCGAGGAGTAGTTCAGTGCTCGACTTCATCTACTACCCCGTGTCCTTCATCCTGTGGTGTTGGCACAAGGTATTCGGGCTGGTGTTCGGCGAGGCCAGCGCCGTGGCCTGGGTGCTGGCGATTATCTTCCTGACCTTCACCGTGCGCGGCATCATGTTCAAGCCGTTCGTGAACCAGGTCCGGTCGATGAAGAAGATGCAGGACTTCGCGCCGGAGATCAAGAAGGTCCAGAAGAAGTACGCCAACGACAAGCAGCGCCAGGCGCTGGAGATGCAGAAGCTCCAGAAGGAGCACGGCGTCAACCCGCTCGGCAGCTGCCTGCCGATGCTGCTGCAGATCCCGGTGTTCATCGGCCTGAACCACGTGCTGCGGATGTTCACGGTCAACCCGAACGGCGGGGAGAAGACCGAGAACTACTTCTTCGACAAGGGCGGCGTCGAGTCCTACGTCAACGCGAAGCTGTTCGGCGTCAACCTCGGCGACGCGATCCACAACACGCAGATCCTCGCCGGCGAGGCGGCTTCCAGCGGCTGGCACTGGTACGTGGCGCCGGTCGCGATCCCGCTGATGATCGTCGCGTCGATCGCCACCCACCTGACCGCGCGTCACTCGGTCGCCCGCCAGAACCCGGCGTCGGCCACCCAGCAGACCGCCATGATGAACAAGCTGACGCTGTACGTCTTCCCGCTCGGTGTGCTCGTCTTCGGTGCGCTCTTCCCGATCGGTCTGCTCATCTACTGGCTGGCGAACAACGGCTGGACCCTGATGCAGCAGCGCCTGGTCTACACCAAGATCGACCGCGAAGAGGAGAAGAAGAAGGCCGAGGCGATCGAGAAGCGCAGCACCGCCGCGCCGAAGGTCGGCCAGAAGCCCAAGGTCGGGCAGAAGCCGGTGCAGCAGAAGAAGACCCCGGCCGCGCAGTCCGGTGACAAGCAGCAGGGACAGCAGGGGCAGAAGAAGAAGGCGGGCTCGCCGCACGGGTTCGCCCAGGGCGGCGGCAGCTCGGCGAAGAAGGGGTCCGGCGCGGCGAAGAAGCCGGCGCCGAAGGGGAACTCCGCCGCCGACTCGACCTCGGCCTCGTCCTCGAACGCGAACTCGAACTCGACTGAGAACGGTTCGGGTGTGCCCGGCCTGATCAGCGACTCAACGAAGAAGTCTGGCCGGAAGCGCCGCTGAGCGCGGGCTGGAGAGGAGACATGAGCATGGCGGAAACGGCCGAAGCGGTCGGTACCGAAGCGGAAACCGAAACCGAGGTCGCCGAGGCGCCCGCGGCTTCGCCGAAGAACGGTGCGGATGACGACCTCCTGGTGAAGGAGGGCGACATCGCGGGCGACTACCTGGAGCGCCTGCTGGACCTCCTGGACTACGACGGCGACATCGACCTCGATGTCGAAGCCGGCCGGGCGATCGTCAGCATCGACGGCGGCGAGGACCTGGAGAAGCTGGTCGGCTCGCGGGGCAACGTGCTGGAGGCCCTCCAGGAGCTGACCCGGCTGGCGGTGCAGCAGGAGACCGGTTCGCGGAGCCGGCTGATGCTGGACATCGCGGGCTGGCGGGCGGACCGCCGCGAGGAGCTGCGGGAGCTGGGCCGGTCGACGGCGGAGTCGGTGCTGTCGAGCGGGGAGAAGGTTCGACTTCAGCCGATGAGCCCGTTCGAGCGCAAGGTCGTGCACGACGCGGTCGCCGCGATCGACGGCGTGCGGAGCGAGAGCGAGGGCGAAGACCCGAAGCGTCGCGTGGTGGTCTCCCCCGCCTGATCTGTTTTTCGAAGCGGCCCGCCGGATCCTTCCGGCGGGCCGCTTTGCGTTTCACGTGAAACTGGCGCGGCCACCCGCAGCAGCTGGTGGCCAACCGGTTGGGTGGGTGCGGCGTCTTGTGGAGATGACCGGTGACAGGGATCTGCGGTGGGACGGCTGCGTCAACGTTCGTGATCTCGGCGGGCTGGGGTCGATCCGCCGGGGCGCCCTGGTGCGCATGGAGGAGCCGACCCGGTTGAGCGAGGCCGGGTGGGCGGCGGCGTGGGAGTACGGGGTTCGCACGATCGTCGACCTTCGGAACGACGACGAGCGCGCGCCGGATCTGGCGCTGCGGCCGGCGGGGATCGAGGTGGTGCGCGCGCCGTTGGATCCGATCGGCGCGCCCTTCTACGAACACTGGGTGAAGGTCGACGGCCTTGGCTCGCCGCTCCACTACCCCGCGCTGCTCGCCGAGCATCCGGAGTTGGTCGTCGCCGCGGTGCGTGCGGTGGCGACGGCGGCGCCCGGCGGCGTGGTCTTCCACTGTGCGGGCGGCAAGGACCGGACCGGATTGCTGGCGCTCGTGTTGCTCGCGTTGGCCGGAGTGGCGCCCGCCGAGATCGTCGCCGACTACTTGCTGACCTACGAGCGGATGAAGCCGCGGTACGACGAGCTCGGCGCCCGCGACCAACTGACCGCCGTCCGGGAGTTGCTCGCCAAGCACAGTACGACCATCGAGGACTCGCTGACGTCCACCATCCGCGCGCTCGCGATGCCGGGCTTCCTCCTCGACCACGGTCTGTCCGAGGCCGACCTCACGGCACTCCGTACGCGTTTCACGTGAAACTTGACGTGGGATCGTGCACATCTGCGGGTGCGTCGCGCGGTATTGACGTCTTCTTCGGGGACAATCGAGGCACGTCGTTTCACGTGAAACGGCGACCGAAGAGGAGTTCTGAGTGGGTGTGGAAGACGTCATCGGCACGCCGGCGGCGGCAAAGCAGGTCTTCGGGGAGCGACTCCCCCTCGCCGAGCGGTTTACCGCGATGCTCGCGGAGCACGGGGTCGCGCGCGGGTTAATCGGTCCGCGTGAAGTTGAGCGCCTCTGGGACCGCCACGTCTTGAACTCCGCGGTGATCGGCGAGAGGATCAACACCGCCGCCCGCGTCGCCGACGTCGGGTCCGGCGCCGGCCTTCCGGGGGTTCCGCTTGCGATCGCCCGGCCGGACCTCGATATCGTGCTCATCGAGCCGATGGCGCGGCGCGTCGACTGGCTCACCGAAGTCGTGGACGAGTTGGACCTGTCGTCCGTCACCGTGGTGCGTGGCCGGGCGGAGGAGAAAGCCGTCCTGGCCGTCGCGGCGGAGCGCGATGTGGTGACCGCGCGAGCGGTCGCTCCCCTGGCGAAGCTGGCCGGTTGGTGCCTGCCCCTGGTGCGCACCGGCGGCACGTTGCTCGCGCTGAAGGGATCGAGTGCCGCCGAGGAGATAACGCGAGACCGACTCGCGGTGACCAAGGCCGGTGGTGGTGAGGCGACGGTGGCGGAGTGCGGTGGCGGTCTGCTCGAGGTGCCGACCACCGTGGTGCTGATCCCCCGGGTCTCGCCGGAGAAGAAGCGCCGTCGTTGAGGAGATGTTCCACGTGAAACGAACCCAGAACAGCTCGCCCCTATCGAGGAGGTGCTTCGGCCGGTGAACCCACCGTCGTCAGCAAACACCGGACATGACGTGGGATGGACCCCGATTGCGGAAGAAGCCATGCGTGCCGCGCGGGTCCTGCACCCGGAGTCCTACCAACTCCCCAAGCCGGATCGCCGCCGCGTGCTCACGGTCGCCAACCAGAAGGGCGGGGTCGGCAAAACAACCAGCGCGGTGAACCTCGCCGCCGCCCTCGCGGTGCACGGGCTCAAGACGCTCGTGGTCGACCTCGACCCGCAGGGCAACGCCAGCACCGCGCTCAACGTGGAACACCGCTCGGGCACGCCCTCGGTCTACGAGGTGCTCCTCGGCGAGGTGACCCTGGCGGACGCCGCGGCGGTCAGCGAGCAGTCCCCCAACCTCTTCTGCGTGCCCGCCACGATCGACCTCGCGGGTGCCGAGATCGAGCTCGTCTCGATGGCGTCCCGGGAGACGCGCCTCAAGGAGGCGCTGACGAGCGACGCGATCGACCAGCTCGGTGTCGACTACGTCTTCATCGACTGCCCGCCGTCGCTCGGCCTGCTCACGGTGAACGCGATGGTCGCCGCGCAGGAGGTACTCATCCCGATCCAGTGCGAGTACTACGCGCTGGAGGGGCTCGGGCAGCTGCTCAGCAACATCGAACTGGTCCAGCAGCACCTGAACCGCGAGCTGGCCGTGTCCACCATCCTGCTCACCATGTACGACGGGCGCACCAAGCTCGCCGACCAGGTGACCCAGGAGGTGCGCAACCACTTCGGTGAGGTCGTGCTGAAGACGGTCATCCCCCGCAGCGTGAAGGTCTCCGAGGCGCCCGGCTACGGCCAGACGATCCTCGCCTACGACCCCGGTTCACGCGGGGCCCTGAGCTACTTGGACGCGGCGCGTGAGATCGCCGAGCGCGGTGTGAAGAACGGTGAGAAGCAATGAGTGCCGAACGCAGAGGGGGCCTCGGGCGCGGCCTCGCCGCCCTGATCCCCACCGGCCCGGTCAACGCCGAGGGCAAGCCGGTCGACCTGAAGCCGGTCAGTACCGACAACGGCCAGAACGGCACGGCGGCGGCTCCCGCGCCGGGTGGTGAGGTGGCCGGCGCGGTCTACCGCGAGGTGCCGCTCAGCGCGATCAAGCCGAACCCGAAGCAGCCGCGGCAGGTCTTCGACGAGGAGGCGCTGGCCGAGCTGGAGCACTCGATCCGCGAGTTCGGGCTCATGCAGCCCGTCGTGGTGCGGCAGCTCTCCGGCGACGAGTACGAGCTCGTCATGGGCGAGCGGCGCCTCCGGGCGTCGCAGCAGGCCGAGCTGGAGAAGATCCCGGCCATCGTCCGCCAGACCGCCGACGAGGCGATGCTGCGTGACGCGCTGCTCGAGAACATCCACCGCGTCCAGCTCAACCCGCTCGAAGAAGCCGCCGCGTACCAGCAGCTGCTCGACGAGTTCGAGGTGACCCACGAGGAGCTGGCGGGCCGCATCGGCCGCAGCCGTCCGGTCATCACGAACACCATCCGCCTGCTGAAGCTGCCGTTGCCGGTGCAGCGCCGGGTGGCCGCGGGCGTGCTTTCCGCCGGGCACGCGCGCGCTCTCCTGTCGCTGGAGAACCCGGAGGATCAGGAGGATCTGGCCGCCCGGATCGTCGCCGAGGGCATGTCGGTCCGCGCGACCGAAGAAGCGGTGACGCTCAAGAAGAGCGAGACGCCGCGCAAGGCGAAGCCCGCTCCCCGCAAGCCGATGCAGGCGCCGGGGTTGCAGGACCTCGCGGTGCGGCTCTCCGACACCTTCGACACCCGCGTCAAGGTCGACCTCGGCCGCCGGAAGGGCCGCATCGTGGTCGAATTCGGGTCGGTCGACGATCTTGAGCGGATCGTCGCGCTGATGGATCCGAATGCGACAAATCGGACAGCGGAATCCGATTAGGGATCACCCCGGGGCGTTTCGTCACGGTGATGATTTCCCAGCGTTGATCCACGAGCACGCAGCGGCATCGAAGATCGCGCCGCCGGATCGGTCCGATCCGGCGTTCGGTCAGCGTGGGTTCAGCGCTTGATCGCGCGGTCGACGAGCTCGGCGAAGACGGCGCCGAGCGAACCGCCGCCGGCTTCGATCGCCATCGGCACGGTCGAGGTTTCGGTGAGCCCCGGCGAGAGGTTCACTTCGAGGAAGTGCACGGTCCCGTCGGCGCCGACCACCGCGTCGGTTCGCGAGATGTCGCGCAGTCCGAGCAACTGGTGCGCCGCCACCGCGAGTTCACCGACCGCCTTCGCCGATTCCTCGGAAAGGCGGGCCGGCGCGAAGAAGTCGGTCAGGCCGGCGGTGTAGCGAGCGGTGTAGTCGTACACCCCGCTCTCCGGCACGATCTCCACCGCGGGCAGCGCGGTCGGACCGGTTTCGGTTTCGACGACCGCCACGGCGACCTCGACGCCATCGACAAAGCGCTCCGCGAGCACGGTGTCCCCGTAGGCGAAGCAGCCGACCATCGCGGCGGGGAGTTCCGCCGCGTCGCGCACCACCTGGGTGCCGAGCGCCGAACCGCCCTGGTCCGGCTTGAGGATCAGCGGCAGGCCGAGGCGGTCCACCATGGCGTCGAGCACCGCCTGCGCGCCCAGTTCGCGGAAGGTGCTGTGCGGCAGCACCACCCAGTCCGGCGTGGCGAAGTCGGCCTTGGCCAGCAACGCCTTGGCGGTCGGCTTGTCCCAGGCGCGACGGCAGCCCTGCGAGCTGGTGCCGACGAACGGCACCTCCAGCATCTCCAGCACGGTCTGCACCGAGCCGTTCTCCCCCTGGCCGCCGTGCAGCGCCACCACGGCGGCGTCCGGCCGCTGGGTGCGCAGCCGTTCCAGCAGCCCGGCGTCGGTGTCCCACTCCTCCACGGTCAGCCCCTCGGCGCGCAGCGCGGCGGACAGCCGCCTGCCCGACCGCAGGGAAACGTCGCGTTCGTGGGACAGACCGCCAGCGAGCACGGCAACGGTGCGTTCGGCCACCGGGGAACTCCTCAGGTTCTGTGGATCGTCAGGCGGTGTCGGGCGAGGGGTTCTCCGGCCCGGACACCGCGCGGGGGTTCACGCTACCGAAGGTGCGCATGAGGTCCATTTCGGATTCGAGCACGGCGGCGAGCCGTCGCACGCCCTCCTTGATGCGCTCCGGCGTCGGGTAGCAGTAGGACAGGCGCATCTGCCTGCTGCCGAACCCGTCGGCGTAGAAGCCGGTGCCCGAGGCGTAGGCGACCCGTGCGGTCACCGCGCGCGGCAGCATCGCTTTGGTGTCAACGCCTTCCGGCACGGTCACCCACACGTAGAACCCGCCGTCGGGGTGCGTCCACGAGCAGCCGGGCGGCATGTGCTGTTCCAGCGCGGAAAGAATGGCGTCGCGGCGTTCGCGGTAGTTCTCGCCGAACGTCTTGATCTGGCCCTTCCAGTCGTGCGTGGCCAGGTAGCGCGAGACGACCAGCTGGTTCAGCGTGGGCGGGCACAGCGTGGCGGACTCCGCCGCGAGCACCAGCTTCTCGCGCACGGCGTGCGGCGCGAGCACCCAGCCGACCCGCAGGCCGGAGGCGAAGGTCTTGGAGAACGAGCCGAGGTAGACCACGTTGTCCGGGTCCATCGAGCGCAGCGCCGGATAGGTCTGGCCGTCGAAGCCGAGCAGGCCGTACGGGTTGTCCTCGACCACCAGCACGCCGTGCTCGCGGCAGATCTCCAGGATCTCCGCGCGCCGCTCGACGGCGAGCGTCACGCCGGCGGGGTTGTGGAAGTTCGGGATGGTGTAGAGGAACTTGACCCGCTTGCCGTGCGTGCGGCACTGGCCGAGCGCCTCGCGGAGCCCCTCGGGGACCAGGCCCTGGTCGTCCATCGCGACGTGCACGACCTCGGCCTGGTAGGCGGCGAACGAGCCGAGCGCGCCCACGTAGGACGGGCCCTCGGCGATCACCACGTCACCCGGGTCGCAGAACAGGCGGGTCACCATGTCCAGGCCCATCTGGGAGCCGACGGTGACCACCACGTCGTCGGGGTGGGCGCTGATGTCCTCGAGCGCCATCACCTCGCAGATCTGCTCACGCAGTGCCGGAACGCCGTGCGCGGAGCCGTACTGCAGCGCCACCAGCCCGTCGTTCGCGATCAGCTCGGCCATCTGGGACGACAGCGAGTCGAGCGGGAGCGCGGCCAGGTTCGGCATGCCGCCGGCCAGGGATACCACCTCGGGGCGGCTGGCGACCGCGAACAGCGCTCGGATCTCCGAGGCCGTCATGCCCGCGGTGCGCGCGGCGTAGCGCGACAGGTGCGGGTCGAGGTTGTGGTGGCCGCTCTGCGGCTGTCTGGCGGGGCGCTTTTCGCTCATCGGGCACTTCGCAAACGATGTCGGCCGGCATGATCAGTGCTACTCGTTCGTAGATCCATCGAGTGTAACCATCCCCTCTTCGGGAGCTCGGCTCTTCCGGTGCTCATCACATCCGCCTATCCTGTGATCTCGGGCCGGTTTGCTCTTGCGATGAACCGCGTCCCGCATCGGGTTCGTAACTCAGGGGAGGTCGTCGGGTGTCGCGACGCGTCGTGGGCGTCACGCTGGACAACCTGGACCAGGTTCCCCTGCACTGCCGCCGGTGCGTGTACTGGGAGGTCGCGCCGCACCTGAAGGCGCAGGCCGAGGAGTTCGGCGAGACCGAGGTCGAGAAGGAAGCCTGGGTGTCCAGCGTGCTGCTGGAGTGGGGTTCCTGCGGCCGGATCGTCTACAGCGACACGCTGCCGATCGGCTTCGTGCTCTACGCCCCGCCGAACGCGGTCCCGCGGGCGAACGCCTTCCCCACCTCGCCACCCGCCCCGGACGCGGTCCTGCTCACCGCCTTCCACATCGCCCCCGAATTCCGCGGCGGCGGCCTCGGCCGGATGCTGGTGCAGTCCGTCGCGAAGGACCTGACCCGCCGCGGTGTGAAGGCGATCGAGGCCTTCGGCGCCACCGAACCGGCCCCCGGCGGGGAACACGCCTGCGTGCTGCCCGCCGAGTTCCTCCAGTCGGTCGGCTTCAAGACCGTGCGCCCGCACCCCAAGTTCCCGCGCCTGCGCCTGGAACTGCGGTCGGCGATCTCCTGGAAGGAAGACGTCGAAGCCGCGCTGGAGCGCCTGCTCGGCCAGGTCACCATCACCACCGCGGAACCCAGCGTCGCCCGCTCCTGACCCCGAGTTGTCCACACTTTGTGAACAGTGTGACGACTTGTCCACAGGGTTGTGCACAGTTGTCCCCACCCTGGGCACGGAAAACGGCCCGACCGGCATCGGTCGGGCCGTTCTCGTTGTGGAAGCTCAGTCGGCCTTGGCGAGCTCGTAGGCGAGCACGTCGGCGAAGGTGAAGGTGCCGGTGGGCTGGTCACCCTCGCCCAGCAGGTACAGGCGCTTCACGGCGATCAGGATGCCCTCGGCGACCACGTCGCGGAAGGCGGGCTCCGACATCCGCCGCCGGTCGTCGGGGTTGGTCAGGTAGCCGATCTCCACGCGGACCGCGGGGCACCGGGTCAGCCGCAGGATCTCCCACGTCTTCGGGTGCGCGCGGCAGTCCAGCATGCCGGTGCGCGCGGCCAGCTCGCGCTGGATGAAGCCGGCGAGCAGCTCACCCACCGTCGAGCTGGTGCCGTTGCCGGTGCCGTAGTGGAAGCTGGCCACGCCCTGCGCGTACGGCGACTGGTTCTGGTCGCTGTGCAGCGACAGGAACAGGTCCGCGCCGGCGTCGTTGGCGAAGGCCGCGCGGTCGGCTTCGGCGGGGCTGTGGTCCGGACCCCGCGAGATCAGGGCCTCCATGCCGGTGGCCTTCATCCGGCCTTCGAGCCGCCGGGCCAGGTCCCAGGCGATGTCCGCCTCGCGCAGGCCGCCGACCGTCACGCCGCCGTCCTGGCCGCCGTGCCCGGGGTCGATCACGATGCGCTTGCCGCGCAGCCGGGGGCCGGATCGCCGGACCTGCTCCTGCTCGCGCAGGAACACCGGGCGGCCACCGCGGGCACGCGGGGAGAGCTGGCGCAGCGCGCGGACCGTGCCGCCGCCGCAGATGCCGTCCACCACCAGGCCGTAGTCGCGCTGGAAGGTGCGCAGCGCCTGCTCGGTCTGGGGGCCGAACACCCCGTCGGGGCGGCCGGCGTCGAAGCCGAGCTCGGTCAGCCGCTCCTGCAGCGCGAAGACGTCGTCCCCGTGCACCGGCGCGGAGATCAGGTACGCCAGCGGGCGGCTGCCCAGGTGGTAGCTCGACCCGCGCAGCGCGCGGTAGGTGGCCGGGCCGACGATACCGTCGGTGATCAGGCCGCGACGCTGTTGGAACGCCCGGACGGCTTGTTCCACCGCCGCGTCGAAGGAGCCGGGTGACCCGTTCACCGGGGGCAGCAGCTCCAGCGCGGCCAGCATCGACCTGATCTCGGCGACATCGGGACCGGCGTCGCCGCGGCGGAGTACCCGCATGCACTCCTCGCTCTTCCTTGGGCGCCGGATCGGCGCTGGGCGAATTTTCACTGGGCAGCATGACCCAGGGGTTCTATTGTGCCCTGCGAACTCTCGGTGAGCGCGCAGGGTTGCCTAGCGTGCTCCCGGTCATCAGACCGGGTAACCGGTTCATCGTCGCCGGGCCCGCTGGTGTGACGCGTGGCGCGGTGCGGGTCGTGAAAAACCCGGGTGACCCGCATCATGCGATACGGGTCACCCGGGTGGGTTGGTTCAGAGCACGTCGGACAAATCCGAGAGCAGGGCCGCCTTCGGCTTCGCGCCGACGATCTGCTTCACCGGCTTGCCGCCCTGGAACAGGATCAGCGTCGGGATCGACATGACCTGGTAGTCACGCGCGGTGTTGGGGTTCTCGTCGATGTCGAGCTTGGCGATCGTCAGCTTGTCCTTGTGCTCCGCCGCGATCTCCTCGAGCACCGGAGCCACCATGCGGCACGGGCCGCACCAGGTCGCCCAGAAGTCCACCAGAACCGGCTTGTCGCTGGTCAGGACGTCATCGGTGAAGCTCTTGTCAGTGACCTTGACCGTGTCGGTCATCTTCTCTCCTTTTTCGGTGGATCCGGAAAGTCAGTTGCTCGCGCCGTAGCCGCCGCCGACCAGCTCGGGCGCTTCGGCGGCCTGCTCGGTCACCGCGTGCTCCGCCAGCCAGCGTTCCGCGTCGATCGCCGCCGCGCAGCCCGAACCCGCCGCGGTGATCGCCTGCCGGTAGGTGTGGTCGACCAGGTCGCCGGCCGCGAACACCCCGTCGATGTTGGTGTAGGAGCTGCGCCCCTTGGTCACCACGTAGCCGTTGTCGTCCAGGTCCACCTGGCCGCGGACCAGCTCGCTGCGCGGGTCGTGCCCGATCGCGACGAAGAAGCCGGTCACGTCCAGTGTCGAGGTCTCACCCGTCCGGGTGTCCTCCAGCTTCAGCCCGGAGACCTTGTCCTCGCCGGCCACGCCGGTGATCGCCTGGTTCAGCGCCCACTTGATCTTGTCGTTCGCGCGGGCGCGCTCCAGCATGATCTTCGAGGCGCGGAACTCCTCGCGGCGGTGCACGATGGTCACCGACTTCGCGAACTTGGTCAGGAAGGTGGCCTCCTCCATCGCGGAGTCACCGCCGCCGACCACGGCGATGTCGTGGTCGCGGAAGAAGAAGCCGTCGCAGGTGGCGCAGGACGAGACACCGCGGCCGAGCAGTTCCTGCTCACCGGGAACGTGCAGGTAGCGCGCGGCGGCACCCATCGCCAGCACCACGGCCCGCGCGGCGTAGCGCTTGCCGTTGACCGTGACGTACTTGATCTCCCCGGTCAGGTCGAGCGCCTCGACGTCCTCGGCCCGCAGGTCGGCGCCGAAGTGCTTGGCCTGCTCGCGCATCTCCTCCATCAGCGCCGGGCCCTGGATGCCGTCGCGGAAGCCGGGGTAGTTCTCCACCTCGGTGGTGGTCATCAGCGCCCCGCCGAACTGGGACCCTTCGAACACCAGCGGGTCCAGCTGCGCGCGTGCCGCGTACACCGCCGCGGTGTAGCCGGCGGGACCCGATCCGACGATGATCAGGTTCCGAACGTCCTCTGCAGCCACCCTTTGCCTCCGCTCGTAGTAGCCGTGTACCTGGCCTAACACGATCGTAGGTCGCGGTGTTCCCGCGGGGTGACGCACACCGCAGCTGACGAGAAAGGGCGGCACCCGCCTGGGTGCCGCCCCTGCTCACACGCCCTATTTTCCGCCGACCGTCTTGTCCATCACCTTCGCGCAGTCCGTGGACAGCGCGACCAGCTGGAACTGCCCGATCGTGCCCGGGGTGAGGATCACCAGCGTGGCCGGTTGGCCGTCGATGGTGGCACCGCGGATGCCCGCGGGCTTCACCGCCGGGTCGAACCCGTTCTCGGCCAGGCACTGGTCGACCCGCTCGCGGGTGCCCAACGGCCCGTAGTCCATCTTCCCGGTGGACCCGAGTATCTCGCCGATCGGGATGTTGTCCTGCTGCAACGCCAGCGGTGGCTCGTTCGACCCGGCCCCTGGCGGCGGCTGCGCCACCGGGGGCTGACCGGCGCCGTCGTTGCCGCTACCGCCCGGGACCGCGATGGCGATGGCCGCGATGGCCGCCGCCGCGATGCCGACCACTCCCGCGCCCCAGCCCGCGATCTTCGCGCGGCGCCTGCGGCGGGCGACGTCGATGCCGACCACGGGAGCGACCGGCGGTGCCATCGGCTCCGGCGCCGCCGGACCGGCGTTTCCCGCCGACCGTGCCATCTCCTCGGCGAGCGCGGCGTCCAGCCGGGCGGCGAACTCCGCCGGCATCGGCTCCACGTCGGCGTCGCCGAGGGAGGCGAGGTCGGCCGTGGTGGACTCCAGCGCCTCGATGATCGCCGACGCCTCGGCGTCCGCGCGGACGAGCGGCCACAGCTCGGCCGCCTCCCGTTCATCGAGCACTCCCGCGTGCAGGTCGGCGAGCACGTCGACAGACCAAGGCGGGCCAACGGCCCCGCCAATCCCCCGACTCTCGTCCGTCATCGTCCCTCCCTCTGACCCTGCGTCCCGAGCGGACGCGTCACACGCCGCTCGGTGCGGTCATGTTTGCTTTCGTTAGTTGGGACGCCGGGTTCCGCGTCGGGGTTCCGCAGATGTCCGAGAACCTTGGCGAGCTTGGCGCGACCTCGCGCACACCGGCTCTTCACGGTTCCCTGTGCGATCCCGAGCATTTCCGCGGTTTCGGCCACCGAGTAGCCCTCCACGTCGACGAGCACGATCGGGGCGCGCTGGTCCTCGGGGAGCTGGTCCAGCGCCTCCTTGATGACCAGGCGGGTCTCCCGCTCGGACATCGAGTCACGCGGGGTGGCCGGCTCGTTGTGGCTGGTCTCGGGCAGGGGGACGGTGGGCCGCGCCTGGCGGCGGCGGACCCGGTCGAGGCAGGCGTTCACCACGATGCGGTGCAGCCAGGTGGTCACCTGGGACTCGGCCCGGAAGTTGCCGGCCGCGCGGAACGCCGAGATGAAGGCGTCCTGCAGGGCGTCGGCCGCTTCCTCGGGATCTCGCAGGGTGCGCAGGGCGACGGCCCACATCCGGTCACGATGTCGGCGGACCAGCTCACTGAAGGCATGCGGATCGCCCGCGGCGTGCGCCGCGATGAGGGCGGCGTCCGTGGGAGTTGCAGCGGTCACTCGTGAGAGCCTATCGACTACCGCTTCCCCCACACGAGGGACACTACGCGGCGGACACGAACTCCAGATCGTTGATCTGGGTGACGTGCTTGTCGCCGTCCGTGCCCAGCTTCGTGATCCACACGATCACGTACCGCCCTTCGGCTGGTTCGGACAGCTTGACCTCGGTGTCCGGGCCGCTCAGCTCCCCCGAGCCGACCAGGCGGGTCTCGGCGAACTTCGGGTTCTTCTTGTCCGCGACCCGGATCTCCACCGTGCTGCCGGGGCTCGCCGCGGCGATCTTCACCGCGCTCAGCTTCACCGACTGCTCGAAGCTGTTGAGCAGGCCGACGCCGGGCTTGAGGTCCGGGAACTGCTGGCGGTACTCGTCGGTGCGCCAGAACGTCTCGCGCTTGCCGTCGAGCACGTTCTTCGCCCGCGCCGGGGCGTCACCCTCGCCGCTGGGGTTGTAGACGTTGACCGTCTGCGGCTTCACCGGCGGGCCACCGGCCTGCGGGTTGTCCGGCGGGGGCGCCGGGTTGCCGCCGGGCTCGGGCGCGGCGGTGGGCGTCGGCTCGGCGACGTTGACCGTGGGGCCGCCCGAATCGGGGCTCTCCTGGAAGAACGAGATGGCCAGCATGCCGAGCCAGGCCAGGATGCCGACCGCGGTCACCACCAGCACGGTCACGCCCAGCGCCAGCTTGCGCCGCCGCGCGGAGTCCTTGACCGGCTTCTTCGTGGTCCAGATCGCGCCGTCGGCGTCGGCCTCCTCCTCGGGCGGGGCGCCGACCTGCTGGATCAGCTGGGTGCGCTCCTCTTCCTCGGCGGCTTGGTCGAGCACCGCGAGAATGGCCGAGCTGGTGCGGATGCCGCCGTGCCCGCCGTCCTCGATGGTGCGCACGGCCAGCGACGAAAGCGTTTGCGGCACCCGCGGCTGCAGCGAGCGCGGCGGCACGATGCGCCCGTTCGGCGCGTGCGGGGCGGTCGGGATGGCCGGCGGGCCGCCCGGCAGCGCCCAACGGCCGGTGAGCAGGAGGTACAGCACACCGCCGATGGCCTTGACGTCGTCGCGCAGGGTGGCGTCGGGCAGCGGGCCGGGGAAGGCGAGGCGCAGCGCGCCGTCCGGGGTGAGGCGCAGCCGCTGCGGGTGGTCCAGGCCGAGCACCAGCCCGGACTGGTGCGCCTGCTCGACGGCCTGGGCCAGCGCGCCGACCATGCGGGCGGCGGCACCCGGCTCGACCGGCTTGTCCGCCACCAGGTCGACCAGGTCGCTGCCCTTGGTCCATTCGGCGACCACGATGCCCAGCAGGCCCTCACTGGAGGTGATGCCGTTGCCGAGGTTCAGCACATCGAGGACGCGGGCGACCCCGTCGTGGCTGAACTTGGCCGCGTGCGCGGCGCGCTCGAGGGTGCGCCGGGCCAGCCGCGCGGCGTCCGCGTCGGCCGGGTCGCCGACGAGCAGGGTCAGCGCGACGTCACGCCGGAGCTGGCCGTCGCGAGCGCGCCAGAGGTGGGCGTCGGCCCGCTCGTCGATGCCGAACTGGGCGAGCAGGCGGTAGCGGCCGTCGCCGACCACGGCCCCAGGTGCCAGCGGTCCGCTCCGGGCACGGGCTCCCACCTTCCCCGCACCCCCTTCTTTCCGGCTCGTGTCCACCGACTCTCCTGCATTTCTTCAACCGAGGGTACGTGACCGTGACACGAGCACTATGCCGATCCACGCCGTAATCGTTACCCACGCTTGATCAACCGGGTGATTCTCGAGGTCGCCGGCTTCAGCTCCTCGACCTTCAACGCCATCAGCACGCCGAACGAGACACCGATGCCGACCACGCCCTGCAAGATCAACTTCACCCAGGCCTGCAGGGTGACACCGAGCGCGTCCGGCACGATCATGCCGACCAGCCACGCGGCGCCCACGCCGGCGGCACTGGCCACGACGGTGAACAGGATCACCCCCAGTACCCGTTTGCTGCGCAGGTTGCCCAGTCGCACCCACAGCCAAACCTGGCCCATCATCGCGCCGATGACAAACACGAGCGAGTTCACCATCATCACGCCGAGCACGATGTGCTGCGGCGCGAGCAGGGTCGTGGACAGGTAGAGCAGCGGGATCTTGACCCCGGTCATCACGACCATGATCAGCGTCGGCGTGCGGGAGTCCTTCATCGCGTAGAACACCCGCATCTGCAGCATGACCAGCGCGTACGGCAGCAGGCCGAAGGCCGACACGGCCAGCGCCTGGCCCAGCCGCTCGGCCGAGGCCACATCGCCCTTGCCGAGGGTGAACAGCGCGATGCCGATCGAGGTGCCCGCCACGGTCATCACCGCGGAGATCGGCACCAGCATCACCGTGGAGATGCGCGAGGCGTAGGACAGGTCGGCGACCAGCTTCTTCGTCTCGCCGTCGGCGGCCGCGCGGCTCATCCGCGGCATGATCGCGGTCAGCAGCGAGACGCCGATGATCCCGTACGGCAGCTGGAAGAGCAGCCAGGCGTTCGAGTAGATCGACACCCCACCGGCCTGTCCGCTGGTCAGCACGTTGGTGTTGATGATCATGCCGATCTGGCTGATCGCCACGTAGGCGAAGATCCAGGTGGCCAGGCCGCCGAACTCCTTGAGCCGCGAGTCGAGGCCCCAGCGCCACTTGAACTTGAAGCCGGACCGCTTCAGCGCGGGCACCAGGAACAGGGCCTGCACGGTCATCGCGGTCAGCACGCCGAGGCCGAGCACCAGCACCTTCGGCTCGGACATCTTCGACGGCACCAGCGTCGGATCGCCGGGCAGGATCGCGTAGAGGCCGATGGTCACGAAGATGACCAGGTTGTTGATCACCGGGGCCCATTGGGCTGGGCCGAAGATCTGCTTGGCGTTCAGGATCGCCGAAAGCACCGCGAACAGCCCGTAGAACAGCAGGCCGGGCAGCAGCAGGTAGGCGAACCAGGTGGCCAGCTCCGAGTTGGCACCGCCGCCCTCGGACATCAGCAGGCCGGTGACCTGGGGGGCGAAGGCGACCGAGAGCAGGGTGCCGAGCAGCAGCACCGTGGTCGCCATGGTGAGCAGGCGCTGCGTGTAGGCCTCGCCGCCGTCTTCGTCGTCCTGCGAGCGGACCAGCAGCGGGACCACCACGCTGGTCAGGACGCCGCCGAGGAGCAGCTCGTTGATGATCAGCGGCAGCGTGTTGGCGACGGTGAACGAGTCGTAGATGACCCCGAGCGAGGCCACCGCGCCGAGCATGATTTTCCAGGCGAACCCGGTGATCCGGCTGGTCAGCGTGGCGATCGCCATCCGGCCGCTGGACTTGGCCAGCGACGGCGCCGCGCCGCTCGCGCCACCGCTGGGCTGCGCCTCGGTGGGCGCGACCCCGTCGGAGATGCGCGGGAGGAACCGGGTGGCGTACTCGTCGTACGGCCGGTGCATGTCCGGGTCGGCGGTGGGCCAGCGCGCGCCGGGCGGGAGGCCGCGGTCGACCGGGATGAGCTGGGTGTACTCGACCCGGGGGCGCACGGGTGGCGGCCCGTCGGGACGGTCGCGGTTCCAGGGGCGCACCGGCCCCTCCGGCCGCGGCGGCCGCTGCTGAATCGGCGGCGGCGGTCGAAGCGGCCCGCGCCCGGGCTGGCCCGGCTGACCGGACTGGCCGGGCTGACCCGGTTGACCGGGCGGGCCCGGCAGATTCGGCTGCGGGAGGTGGCTGGTCGGCGCCGGCGCGCCGGGATGCTCGACCGGGAGGGGACGGGCCCCGGAACGTCCGCCCGGGTCGGGTGGACCCGGGCGCACGGGGGGCTCGACACGGGTGCGCTGATCCGGCGGGCCGGGTCGGCCGCCTTGATCAGGCCGCCCGTCCTGGGGCCGCCCGTCCTGCCGACCGGGGCCGCGCTCCGGCGGACCGGGGCGTTCTTGCGGCGGGCCGGGACGGTCCTGGCGCACGCGCTGATCGGGAGACCCCGCGCGCCCGCCGTGGTCGGTGCGTGGGCGTTGGTCCGGGGCGGGCCTGCCGTTCGGGCGCCGGTCGTCTTGGGGCCAGTCCGGGCGCGGGGTCTGGCGGCTGGGCTGCTGGCCCGGCGGCGGCGTCTGGCCAGGGCCAGGGCCAGAGCCGGGGCCAGCGCCAGGGCCGGGACCCGGGCCGGGGCCGGGGCCGGGGCCAGCGGGTGACGGGGGCGGCGGTACCGGCATCGCGCGCGTGGGCGGCGGAGCCTTCCGCACCGGCACCTGCCGCGTGCGGCCGTCGGTGGGCGTGGGCCGTTGCGCCCGGACCGGTGGGACCCGGTCGGGCGGTGGCTGATGTCGCTCCGAACGCTCGGGTCGAGGCGGCGTGGCCTGGGGTGGCCGGTCAGACCGCTGTCGCCCGGGTCGCTCCGGTGGCGAGCCCGGCTCTCTGTCCAACACGTGCCCAATCCATCGGCGGCCTACTCAACGATGCCCAGGGTAATGGCCCCGGGGTGTCCCGTTCGAATTACCGGGACTTCACCGTGCGCTCACCCCGGCGCTCCAACCACCGGGCGAACCGCGACAGAGCGTAGTTGGCCGCGAAATAGATCGCGCCGATGACGAGGTAGGTCTGGATGAGCAGCTGGTTCTGGTAGTAGCCGATCAGCACCTTCCCGCTGAACAGCAGCTCGGCGTAGCTGACGAAAAAGCCGAGCGAAGTGTCCTTCAGCACCCCGCCGGTCTGGCTGACCAGCGACGGCACCACCCGCCGCAGCGCCTGCGGCAGGATGACCAGCCGCATCGACTGGCCGTGGCTCAGCCCGAGCGCCGCCGCGGCCTCCCCCTGGCCGCGGTCCAGCGACAGGATGCCCGACCGGAAGATCTCCCCGAACTGCGCCGAGCTCGACACCGCCAGCGGCACCACCAGCTTCCACAGCAGCGGCAGGTCCAGCCCGAGGCTCGGCAGCACGAACAGCACCACGTAGATCAACAGCACGGCCGGGATCACCCGGACCGTCTCCATGTACACCCGCGCGATACCACTGATGAACACGTTCCGTGACACGCGTGCCACGGCCAGCAGCAACCCCGCCAGCCCGCCGATGCCCGCGGACAACGCCGCCGCGAGCAGTGTCTGGCCGAGCGCGGTCAGCAGGTAGCGCCAGTTCGGCCACTGCGTGTAGGGCGCCCACTTCTTCCAGTCCAGCTCACCGTTGATCGCGAACTGGCGCACCGCCAGCGCGAACAGCAGCGCGCCCCCGAGCACGCTGACCGCGGTGGCGATCCGGATCCGGCGCCGGGCCCGCGGCCCGGGAGCGTCGAACAACACGTTCACCGGTGGATCACCAGCCTCCGCTCCAGCAGCCGGGTGACCGTGGTGATCACCAGCGCGAGCAGCGCGTAGACCACCGCCGCGCCGGTGAAGATCAGGATCGGCTCGGCCTCGACCAGGTTGACCCGGTTCGCCGCGGTGCTCAGCTCGACCAGCCCGGCCCCGGCCGCCAGCGCGGTGTTCATCAGCAGCATCACGGTGAGGTTCCCGAGCGGCTGCACCACCGAGCGCAGCGCCTGCGGCAGGATCACCCACCGCAGCGACTGGCCGAAGCCGAGGCCGAGCGCCCGCGCCGCCTCGGCCTGGCCGGTGGCCACCGTGTTGATCCCGGTCCGCAGCGCCTCGGCGTAGTAGGCCGCCGAGTACATCGACACGGCCAGCACCGCGGTGGTGAACAGCTCGAACTGGATCCCCAGCTTCGGCAGACCGAAGACGAAGAACAGGATCCAGAGCAGCAGCGGCACGTTCTGGAAGATCTCCACGTACGCCGTGCCGAACAGGCGCAGCGGCTTCACCGGCGACACCCGGAAGGTGACCACGACCAGCGCGATGGCGAGCGCACCGACGAACGACAGCGCGGTCAGTTCGACGGTGGTCACCACCCCCTCGGCGAAGGCACCGGAGTTGTCGAGCAGAACGTCCAAGGTCAGGAACCGGGAACGGAACCGATGGCGGGCGCGGCCGGCGGCTCACCGCTCACCACGGTGCCCAGCGAGTCCTTCCACACCTGCTGCCAGATGCCCGCCTGCTGCAACTGCACCAGCCAGTCGTTGACGAACTTCTTGAACGCGTCGTCCCCGTGCTTGAGGCCGATGCCGTACGGGTCCTCGGTGAACGGCTCGCCGACGATCTGGATCTTGTCGTTGAGCCGGGCCGACGCGGCGAGCAGCGTCAGGTCCTGCACGTACGCCTCACCGCGGTTCTGCTCCAGCGCCTGCACGCACTCCGGGTCGGTGGCGAAGCTGACGATCTCCGCGTTCGGCGCCTGCGCCTTGATCGCCTCGATGCCCGGCGTGTTCGCGCCCGCGATGACCTTCTTGCCGTTGAGGTCGGCCGGCTTCTTGATCGCCGACTTGTCCTTCATCGTGGCGATCGCCTGGCCGGACATCAGGTACGGGCCGGCGAAGGCCACCTTCTCCGCCCGCTGCGGGGTGATCGTGTAGGTCTGGAAGACCACGTCGACCGTGCTGTTCTGGAGCAGCGCCTCCCGCGTCTCCGAGCTGGAGTTGACGATCTTCGCGTCGGGCGTGCCGATGATGTACTTGGCCAGCAGCTTGCCCAGGGTGGCGTCGAAGCCCTCGGTCTCGCCGGTGGCCGGGTTCTGCTGGGACAGCAGCGGCGCGTCGAGCGAACCGCCGATGAGCAGCTGACCCCGCTGCTTGATCGACGCCGCGGTCGGGCTCGCCGCGATGGCCTCGGCTGACGCGATCGGCGCGCGGTCGATGATTCCCTGACCGGCACCGGGCGCGCCGGGCAGCGCACCGGGTTCGGACGAGCAGGCGGCCGCCGTGCTCAGGGTGGCGATGGCGCAGGTGAGCACGAGCATCCTGCGGGTTTTCAGCGCTGCCATGGTCGTCTTGACCCCTCACCATTCATGAAACCGATTCACGGTCCACTGGGAATGGTTCCGAAGAATGGTCCAGTCCACCCATCGGCGTCAAGGAGTTACCGTGGGTAAATTACGCCCGGTCCTTCCCGCGCACGCGCCGGTAGATGCGCCTGCCGGACAGCAGCAGCAACGCCGCGCCGGCCACGATCGTGACGATCAGCGTGATCAGGCCGAACTGGGTCGAGTTCAGCTCCATCCGGGCCGGCGCGCCCAGCGGCGTGCCGCCCGGCGTGCTCAGCGAGACGTCCACGCTGAAGTGCCCGGTCCGCAGCGCCTCGGCCTGGATCAGGTGCGGCACCGAACCCCGGGCGGGCAGTGGCCGGTCCGGGATCTGCTCGGGCCGCAGCCCGGTGAAGTTGTTCAGGTTGATCCGCACGGTCACGCCGACCGGCAGCGAGTTCTTCAGCGTCACCGGCAGCGGTGAGGTGTCCGAGGCCAGCGAGATCTGCTGCTTCGGGGTCTCCACGGTGACCTGGCCGCGCAGCGAGTCGAGCTGCCCGCGCGCGTCACCGGCGGAGGCCAGGGCGCCCGCGGTGTCCGCCCGCCAGGCCGTCGACGAGGCCCGCATCAGGCCGGACCGGATCGGCTTGATCAGGTCCTCCGGCTCCACCTGGGTGGTCGCGTCCCCGGTCAGCGAGCTGCCGAAGTCGGCGGTCTCCCGCTCGGTCTGGTTCAGCGAGCCGACCACCTGCTGCGGCAGTTCGGCCGGGGCTTCCTTGGCGCCGTAGTCCATCTTCGCGGTGCCCTTGACCGGCTTCGCCAGCTCTTCGAGCAGCGGCTTCGACGAGACCATGCCGAGGTTGGCGTAGTCGCCGATGGTGCGCAGCAGCAGGGTCAGCTCGTCGACCGGCGCCGACCAGCGGCGCGGCGGGGCGAGCAGCAGCGGCGAACCGCCGGTGTCGGACTGCGCGCCGGTCTGGAAGGCGAGCACGGCGAGCGCGTTCTGCGCGGCCACGTCCGGGTCGTCGGCCGGGGTCAGGTTCGCCGCCGCCACGCCGTTGGCCGGGCGGTTCGCCGCCATCGACCGGCTGAGCAGCGGGTCCAGCGCCACCCCGCGCAGGTTCGTGCCCTCGATGGTGGCCGGCGCGGTCAGCGGGCGGTTCGAGACCAGCTGGTCGGACTCGGCGAGCACGGTGGTCACCCGCGCGTCGGCGAGCGCGCCGAGCGTGGTCGAGTCGAGGCCGCCGTTCGGCCAGAGCACGCCGGGCAGCGGCTTGACCCCGAGCAGGCGCTCGAACAGCGAGGTGTTGTCGACCGCGGTCTTGGCCAGCCGCGGGTCGCCGTCGGTGACCTTGGCCAGCGCGGGCAGGTCGGCGTCGGCGTAGGGCAGCTGCAGGGTGCACGAGTCCTGGAGGACCTGGCGCAACGAGGTCAGCCAGCGGGTGGCGGTCTCGTTGCCGCGGCCGGGCGCCTGCCCGCCGTCGGCGGTGCGCACCAGGTAACCGCCGGCCATCTTCTCGACGGTTTCCAGCAGGTCGGGGTCGATCGCGAAGCACATCGAGTCGAACAGCCGGGTCTCGCCCTTGACGTTCTTCGCGGCGGTGACCAGCGCGTCCAGGCGCCCACCCGGGGCGAGGTCGATGGCCAGCTGGTCGTCCGAGAGCACCAGCGTGCCGCCGAACGGCGCGGCCACCACCCGCGGGCGTGTGTCCGCGATCGGCCACAGCACGGACAGCTCGGTGGGGCGCTCCGGCTTGGCGGGCGCGCTCTGCCCCGGCACCCCGAGCACCGGCAGCAGCATGCTGAACGCGGCCAGCCTGGCCTGCCCGCCGAACTCCGGCGTGCCGTTCACGTTGACCAGCAGCGGGTACACGCCCGGCTTGCTGACCAGCGGCTTCGCGTCACCGCCGAGCGGGACGGTGATCTGCAGCGGGACCGTCTGGCCCGGCTCGACCACCTTCGCGACGTCGGCGTACTTGGTGATCGCCGCGTCGGTCGGCGGCGCCTCCGCCAGTGCCTCCCCGAGCTGGCGGGAGGTGGTCTGGCGCTCACCGAACTGCAGGCGCACCTGCACGTCGGTGATCCGGCGGTCACCGGTGTTGGTCACCTTGCCGGAGACGGTCAGCGTCGAGGAGGTGGACACCAGCAGGCGCGGGTTCATCTCGTCGATGTCCAGCCGCAGCCGGTTCGGCGCGTCCGGCCCGGGCTGGGCCTGGGCAGCACTCGCCGGAACTCCGATGAACGCCTGCACTACCAGTAGAAACGCGGTCAGCGTGGCCGAGGCCAGCCTTTTCACTCGGGGACTCCCTCTGCGGAGGAGTGGGAAGCTTGTTCGGCGAACAGTTCACGGGCTTTGCGGACCAGCGTGCGCTCGTCGGCGTAGGCGAGCTTGGCCTCCAGCTCGGCGATCGGGACCCAGGCCACCTCGGTCACCTCGACGTCCTCGTCGGACAGCTCACCGCCCGCCGCTTCGAGCAGGAAGTGGTGCACGGTCTTGTGCACGCGCCGCCGCTCGGCGACGAACCAGTAGTCGATGGTGCCCAGTGGCTGGAGCACGTGCGCGGAAATTCCGGTCTCCTCCTTCACCTCGCGCATCGCCGTCTGCTCGGTGGTCTCGCCGTCTTCGATGTGCCCCTTGGGGAGCGACCACAGCAGTTTCCCGCGGCGGTCGAGCCTGCCGATCAGCACCGCGTGCTCCCGGTCGGCGTCGACCACCAGCCCACCGGCCGAGGTCTCGTCCACCGTGGTCAGCCTCCTGCCGCGGCGGCGCCGGGACCGGCGTCCCGGTTTGGCGCCACCGGAGCGACCGGCCGATCCAGGCATGCTGCGATGCTAGAGCAACACCGCGCGCCGGTACGCTGGCTTCTCGTGTCCGTGTTGATCTGTGCGTGTAGTAAGTGCACCGTTTTCGTGGTGGGATCCCAGTGAACGAACTCGTCGTCCAGCGGAACGCGGTGATCGAGCTGATGCGGATCTCGCCGGTGGCCGATCAGCTCGCCGATCGCTTCGCCGCCGCGGGCCACCGCCTGTACCTGGTGGGTGGCAGCGTGCGCGACGCGCTGCTCGGCCGGCTCTCCCCCGACCTGGACTTCACCACCGACGCCCGGCCGGACCAGGTGCTCGCGCTGGTGGCGGGCTGGGCCGACGCGGTGTGGGACGTGGGCATCGCCTTCGGCACGGTCGGCGTGACCAAGGGCGGCTCGCAGCTGGAGATCACCACCTTCCGCGCGGACAGCTACGACCAGGTCAGCCGCAACCCCGAGGTCACCTTCGGCGACACCATCGAGGGCGACCTGCTCCGCCGCGACTTCACCTGCAACGCGATGGCGATCGAGTTGCCGTCAAAGACCTTTGTCGACCCGCACGGCGGCCTCGACGCGGTGCGGCTGAAGGTGCTCGACACCCCGGCCACCCCGCAGGAGTCCTTCGGCGACGACCCGCTGCGCATGCTCCGGGCCGCGCGCTTCGTCTCGCAGCTCGGCTTCGAGCCCGCGCCCCGCGTGGTCGAGGCGATGACCTCGATGGCGGGCGAGATCAAGCGGATCACCGCCGAGCGCGTGCAGGCCGAGCTGTCGAAGCTGATCACCGGTGCGCACCCCCGGCTCGGGCTGGAGCTGCTGGTGGACACCGGGCTGGCCGACCACGTGCTGCCCGAGGTGCCGGGAATGCGCCTGGCCATCGACGAGCACCACCAGCACAAGGACGTCTACCAGCACTCGCTGACCGTGCTGGACCAGGCGATCGGGCTGGAGCGCAAGGACGACCCGGAGGCCGGGCCGGACCTGGTGCTCCGGCTGGCCGCGCTGCTGCACGACATCGGCAAGCCGGCCACCCGCCGGTTCGAGGACGGCGGCGGCGTCAGCTTCCACCACCACGAGGTGGTCGGCGCGAAGATGACCCGCAAGCGCCTGCGCGAGCTGAAGTACAGCAAGGAGATCGTCGAGCAGGTCTCCCAGCTGGTGTTCCTGCACCTGCGCTTCCACGGGTACGGCAAGGGCGAGTGGACCGATTCGGCGGTGCGGCGGTACGTCACCGACGCCGGTCCCCTGCTGGACCGGCTGCACAAGCTGGTCCGGGCCGACTGCACCACGCGCAACAAGCGCAAGGCGGCCGCGCTGCAGCGCACCTACGACGACCTGGAAGCCAGGATCGCCCGGATCGCCGCCGCCGAGGACCTGGCCAAGGTGCGCCCCGACCTCGACGGCAACGAGATCATGAAGCTGCTCGGCCTGCCCCCTGGCCCGCTGGTCGGCAAGGCGTGGAAGTTCCTCAAGGAGCTGCGCCTCGACCGCGGTCCGCTGGAGCACGACGAGGCGGTGGCCGAGCTGCGCCGCTGGGCGGCGGAGCAGGGGATCGACCCTCCGGAAGCACCGCGGGCGGACTGACTAGAACATTCGGCCGATCTTCTCCGGCTGTTGATCCGAATGCCGATCGGATGAACGATACTCACTTCCCCACCAGGTGAGATGGAGAAACATGCGCCGCCAGGGACCGCCCCAGCAGGCCAGCTTCCTCGTCACCCTGCTCCGGCGGGGTGCACCGGCCATCGCGACCGCCAGCAGCGAACTGTCGGACGAGGTCGCGGACCCGACCCCGATCAGAGCCCTGCGCCGGATCTCGGCGATGGCCGCCCCGGTGGACCCGCGCGCCAGCGACGGGCTGCTGCTGCGCGCTGGTCGATATGTCGCCTTCGTGCCGATGGTCTACCGGCTGATCGCGGTCCCCGGCGCGCTGGCCGCGTTCCTCAGCGCACACGGCGGCACCGGCGCGGCACCGGTGATCACCGTGGCCGTGCTGTCGATCCTGCTCAACGCGTACGGCGTGCGGTGGATGCTGCGCTCGGCGCCGTTCCGCAGCGACCGGGCCGCGGTGCTGCTGACCGTGGACGCGGTGTTCACCGCGCTGGCGAACCTCGCGGTCGCCGCACTGGTGCCGCCCGAGGTGTACCTCGAGGCGATCGGCGTGCCCGGCAAGCACCTGCTCGGCACGGTCGCGCTGTTCACCCTCGCGCTCGGCCTGCCGTACGGGATCGGCCTGCTGCTCGGCAGCATCCCGCTGCACCTGCTGATGAGCTGGGCGAACACCGGCTCGGTGACCGCCGACGCCGCGTTCGCCGGGCTGGGCACGATGGCCGGGGTACTGCTCACCGCGTCGGGTGCGCTGGTGCTGATCGGCCTGGGCACCCGGCTCGCGCTGGCCTACGGCATCCGCAACGGGCGGGAGGCCGAACGCGCGCGCCAGCACCGGCTGATGCACGACACCGTGCTCCAGACGCTGGAGTCGCTGGCGCTGCCCGGCCAGGGCACCGCTGAGGAACAGCTCGCCGAGGTCCGCCGGCTGGCCCGCGCCGAGGCGGTCGAGGTGCGCAAGTACATCGAAGCGGCCGCGAACGAGGGCGGCCGGCCGCTCGGCGAGAAGCTCGCGTCGCTCGCCGCGGAAATGGCCCGCGACGGTCTCCGCGCGCAGGTGGTGATCGCCGAACTGGACGAGGACACCCTGTCGGAGGTCCGCCAGATCGCCATCCGGGACGCCGTGCGCGAGGCCATGCGCAACACGATGAAGCACTCCGGCACGGACAAGGTGCTGGTGCGGGTCGAGGAGCGCGACGGCGGCATCGCGGTGATCACCCGCGACCACGGCACGGGGTTCAGCTCGGAGACCCGTCCGCCCGGCTTCGGCATCAGCGAGTCGATCACCGCGCGGCTGGCCGAGGTCGGCGGCAAGGCGACGGTGGAATCCACGCCGGGCAACGGGACGCGCGTGACATTGTGGGTGCCGTGCTGACCGACACCACCCACGAAATCCTGGTCGCCTGCTTGACCGCACTGCGGGACGAAGACCGGCCGAAAGCCGCCGTGCTCGCCGGTCAGGCCGCCAAATCCGGCGCCCTGCTCGGCGCGGAACTGGCCCGCTACCTCGACACCGACCCCGACAGCCACGTCTACGACCAGCCCGCCGCGTTCACCTCGTTCATCCGCGGCGGCGGCAACGTCAACCTGTACGAACAGCTTTCCCGGCGACTCGCCGCGTTGTACGACGACCGCCGCCCGGACGCTCTGCTCGACCTGGGCGTCGGCGACGGCCTCGCCCTGGTGCCCGCGCTCGCGAAGGCGGAACACCGGCCTTCGCGCATCGACCTGGTGGAGCCGTCCGGCGCGCTGCTGGAGACCGCCCGCGAACGGGTGGACGACGCGCACGCCCGGCAGGCCACCGCGCAGGAGTTCCTCGCCGAGACCGACCTCTCCTGGGACCTCGTGCAGGCCACCTTCGCGCTGCAATCGCTGGAACCGGACGACCGGTCGGCGGTGTTCGGCGCGCTGCGCGAACGCACCGGCGAGCTGGTGCTCGCCGAGTTCGACGTCCCGGACGTCACCGAGAGCAGCCCGGAACACCTGGCCTCGCTGGTGGTCCGGTACGAGCGCGGGATCGCCGAGTACGGGCACGACGGCAGCCTGGTCGCGCAGGGCTTCCTGATGCCGATGCTGCTGGGCCTGATCGTGCCGGGTGGGGTCCGCAACAACTGGGAGCAACCCGCCGAGGACTGGGGCAAGCAGCTGACCGCGGCCGGTTTCGGCGAGATCGAGATCAGCCCGCTGGCGGACTACTGGTGGTCGCCCGCCGTGCTGATCCGCGCCCGGTGAGCCGAAAAAGACGACCCTGTCTCGGGTGTAATACGGCGTATTACGCCCGAGACAGGGTCGTGAAATTCAGGCGCTGACCTTCTCCATCGCCTTGGTCTCCACGTGCTGGCCGAGCGGGCGCGGCAGCAGGTACGCGATCGCGCCGCCGGGCAGCGCGCCCCACGGCACGGTGATCCCGGTGAGCACGCGCAGCGGCCGGTGCAGCACGTAGATGTGCTGCTCGCGCTCGCGTTCGAAGGCGAGCGAGGTCTCCGGGAACCGGACGTGCTCCGGGTGCACCAGGTTGCCCGCCTCGTTGCCGAAGCGCTGGACCACGGTCCCGGCGGGCAGCACCACCATGCGCTTGGCGCGGAAGAAGTTCAGCGGCGGCTCGCCCCGCAGCGGCAAGATCGGCCAGTCCGTCGGGTGGCCGGACTCGGCCTCCTCCGGCTCCCGCGCCAGCGCCGGGTAGAGCACCATCGTGCCGACCAGGTGCCGGGCGGCGTCCTGCACGTGGTCGAACGGCACCGGGTCCACCGGTTCGCCGCCCTCGAACCGCGCGACCTCCCAACGGCCGCCGATCCGGCGGAGGCACCAGGCACCGTCGGCGGGTTCGCCGATCCGGTAGCGCGAGGCGGGCACGCCCAGCTCGGCGAGCCTGCGGTGCAGCACCTCGAGCACTTCGGCGGCCCGCAGCTTCGGCAGGCCGTCGCCGTCGCGCTCGCCGCGGGCGTGCTGGTCAGGGCCGGGCAGGTCCTCTTCGGACTGCGGCGGGTACGGCTTGCCCAGCACCTCGGCTTCGGCGGTGTGACGCAGTTTGTCCGGCACGTACGGCGACCGGTGCAGGTTCGCCCGGATGTGGTCGACCAGCTCGGGCTCCGGCGGCACCCCGTACTTGCGCAGGTAGTGCGGTACGGCGGCGGGCCAGATCCAGGTGCCGTCGGTGTGGAAGGCGTCCGGCACGTCGGGGCGGCCGTGCGGGGAGAACACGTCGGGCAGCGGCACCGGGCGGCCCGAGGCCACCGGCGACCGGTAGAGGTAGTCGAGCACGCGGCGGACCTCGTCCGGCGGCAGCGGTGGCCGGTTGACCACCGGCTTCTCGCCCTCGGTGTGGCTGTCCACCACCTTCGCCTGGCGGAACACCACGTCCAGCGGCAGGCCCGCCTTCGCGGCCAGCCAGTCCGGGACGTGCTTGCGGTCGCGCGGGAACAGCTCCAGCTCGGCCTGGTAGGCACGCGCGCCGGGGCGCCCGCCTTCGCCGGGGGCCAGGCGCCAGTGCGGTTCGGCGTCCACGTCGAAGTCGAAATCGAAGTTCGAGGTGGAGTCCAGGGTGAAGGTGCCCTCGAACCAGGTGCCGGTCGACGGCTGGTACATCGCCGACCGCAACAGGCTGAACAACTGCCCCAGCTCGGCCGGCGGCGACAGCGAGACGACCAGGTCACCGGCGACCGCGCGGACCTCCAGTTCGGCGTACCCGCCGACCTGGCGCAGTTGGGCGCCGACGCGCTCCCAGCCGTCCGGGAGGACCTTGAGCATGGTGCGGCCGATGCCACGGAGCAGGGCGTTCGCGTCGCCGGTGCCGCGTTCCGGGCGCGGGGCGTCGGCGGCGATGAAGTCGTGGCGTTCCTGCCAGAGCGCCTCGATCTCCTCGGGCTCGGCGGTGGTGGTGAAGTCGGTCAGGCCCAGCTCGCGGGCGCGGTCCTCGTCCTGGCCGGTCCACCGCAGCGTCAGCGCCTCGCCGTTCTGCGGGGCGACGCGGAAGATCTCGTCGGCGAACAGGCAGTGGGTCTGCACGCTGAACGTGCTCGCGGCCTCGGCCTCGGGCACCACCTTCGCCGGGCGGCCGTTCCACTCGGTGTCGAAGTCGGCCGGCGCTTCCTCCCCCGGTTGCGCGACCAGCAGCACGGTGCCGTCCGCGGTCGAGCGCTGGGCCCGGAACACCCCACCGTGCCACACCGCGTAGAGCGAGTCCGGCCGCTCAGCGGCGTCTATTCGGTAGCGCACGCCTCTGTCCCCCTTGTGTCCCCTCGGTGAGATCCGAGTCAAATCTAGTCGGCCGCCCGTCGCGTGTTCCACGTGGAACCATGATCACGAGTTCGGGTACTTCAGCTCCCAGAGCGAATGCGCCGGCGGCTCCGGGCCGAACTCGGCGAGGGCGTCCGCGACCAGTTCCTCGATCGCGCCCCGCAGCTCCAGGTGCTCCAGCCAACTCGGGCGGAGGTGCGACGGGCCGTACAGCGCGCCGGCGATGTTGCCGCAGATGGCGCCGGTGGAATCGCTGTCCCCGCTGTGGTTGACCGCGGCGAGCAGGGCGTCGTCGAGGTTGTCGGTGGCCAGTGCGACGTAGACGGCGATGGCCAGCGCGCTCTCGCCGATCCAGCCGCCGCCGTCGATCGTGGCGATCTTCTCCGGCGTCGGCGGGCCCTGCTCGGCCAGCCGGACCCCGGTCCGCAGCGCCGTGGTGGTCTCCTCGTGGTGCTGCCAGCGGGACAGCTGCCGGAACGCCTCCTCCACCGCGCTCGGCAGGGACCCGCCGTCGATCAGGTGCCGCACGATCACCGCCAGCGCGCCCGCCGACAGGTACCCGGTGGGGTGGCTGTGCGACAGCGCCGCGGCCATCGCGCCGACGCTGAACACCACGCCCGGATCGCCCGGCCAGAGCGCGGCCGGGGCCGTCCGCATCACCCCGCCGCAGCCCTTGGACGTGTTGAGCTGGTGGGTGAACGTGCCCATCCGGCCGTTGTTGCCGTACGACATCAACGCGGTCAGGCAGGTCTTGCCGGGGGCGCGGCGGCTGAACAGCTCGCGGTGCGTGATGAGCCAGCCGTCCGGTTCGAGGCTGGGGTTGTGCGGGCCGCGGCAGTCCTCCCAGGCGAGGTCCTGGGTGTGCAGCCAGCGCTGGTAGGCGCTCTGCACGAAGTGCTCCAGCCCGGTCTGCCCGCCCCGGCGCAGGTGCGCGTGGCCGCGGATGAGCCCTTCCAGGGTGAACAGGGTCATCTGGGTGTCGTCGGTGATCTTGCCGAGGCCGCCGAACGCGGGGACCAGATCGGTGATGCCGTCGGGGCCGCGCAGCTCGCGGATGATGTCGATCGGCTCGAACTCGTCGGCGGCGCCGAGGGCGTCACCGATCGCGCCGGCCAGGATGCTGCCGAGGAAGCGCTGGTCGCGAGTGGGCTTCGGGGTGCGTTCGGGCTGGATCTCGGGCTGGATTTCGGGCAGTGCCAAGAAGTCGGTCGCGGGTAGCTGTGGCGGCGGCGCCGTCGCGGGGCGGAGGGTGGTCGGGTACTTCTGGCCCCAGATCGGCGGTTCGGGCCCGAACTCGGCGAGGGCGTCGGCGATCAGGCCCTCGATGACCTCCCGCAGTTCCAGCTGCTCCAGCCAGCTCGCGCGGATCGCGTCCGGGCCGTACAGCGCGCCGACGATGTTGCCGCAGACCGCGCCGGTCGAATCGCTGTCGCCGTCGTGGTTGACCGCGGCGAGCAGGGCTTCGTCGAGGCTGTCGGTGGCCAGCGCGACGTAGACGGCGATGGCCAGCGCGCTTTCCCCGGTCCAGCCGCCGCCGTCGATGGCGGCGATCTTCTCCGGGGTCACCGGGCCCTGGTGCGAGAGCTTGATCGCCACGTCCAGCGCGGCCAGCGTCTCGCTGTCGTCGGTGCCCTTCAGCCGGGTGATCGCCTGGTCCACCGCGTCCGGCAGGGAACCGCCGTCGAGCAGGTGGGCCACGATCACCGCCAGCGCGCCCGCCGAGAAGTACCCGGTCGGGTGGCTGTGCGTGATCATCGCGCTGAACACGCCGGTCTCGAAGACGTCCGGCCACAGCGCGGCCGGCGCCGCGCGCATCACGCCGCCGCAGCCCTTCGAGTCGTTCAGGCTGTGCGTGAGCGTGCCGCCCTGACCGGTGGCGCCGAACTCCTTCAGCGCGTTGTAGCAGGTCGCGCCGGGGGCACGGCGGTCGAAGAGGTCGCGGTTGGTGATCAGCCAGCCGTCCGGGCCGTCGGTCTTGTTCTCCGGGCCGCGCGACTTGAGCCACGAGACGCCCTGCGTGTGCAGCCACCGCTGGTAGGCGTCCTGCATGAAGTGCTCGCGGCCGCGCTGACCGCCCGCGCGCTGGTGCGCGTGCGCGCGGATCAGACCTTCGAGGGTGAACAGGGTCATCTGGGTGTCGTCGGTGATCCGGCCGAGGCCGCCGAACGCGGGCACCAGGTCGGTGATGCCGTCGGGACCGTGGAGCTGGCGGATGCGCTCCATCGGGTCGAACTCGCGGGCCGCGCCGAGCGCGTCGCCGACGGCGCCGGCGAGAATGCTGCCGCGGAACCGTTCTTCCCTGGTCAATGCCGGTGGCGGGATGGTCTCCGGGGTCTCGGTTTCCAGCGCGGCGAGCAGCGAGGTCCGCGCGCGGTGTTCCTGCGGTTCGGCGGGGCCGGTTTCGGGTGCTTCGACGGCCGGGACCGACGGTGGGTAGCGCGGTCCCCACTCCGGTGGCTCGGCACCGAACTCGGCGAGCGCGTCGTCGGCGATCTGCTCGATGACGTCCCGCAGTTCCAGCTGGTCCAGCCAGTTCGGGCGCAACTGCTCGGGGCCGTAGAGGGCGCCGACGAGGTTGCCGCAAATCGAAGCCGTCGAGTCGCTGTCGCCGCCGTGGTTCACCGAGACCAGCAGGGCGTCGTTCGGGTTGTCGGTGACCAGCGCGGCGTACAGCGCGATCGAGAGCGCGGTCTCGCCGACGCCGCCACCACCGAGGGTCGCGGTCTTCTCCGGGGTCGGCTCACCGCGGGCGGCGAGCGCGATCGCCGCGTCGATGGCGGCCGAGGTCTCCTCGTGGCCCTTCCAGCCGACGAGCAGTTCCCGGGCGGAGGCCAGCGCGGCGTCCAGGCTCGCACCGCGGACCAGCTGGTGCACCATCGCCGCGAACGTGCCGGCGGGCAGGTAGCCGCTCGGGTGGCTGTGGGTCAGCGCCGCGCTCATCACGCCGATCTCGAAGGCGTCGGCGGGATCGTCCGACCAGATCGCCGCGGGCGCCGCGCGCATCACGCCGCCGCAGCCCTTCGACTCGTTCAGCGGGCGCTCGACCGTGCCCATCGGCACCCCCGAGCCGTAGCCCTTGAGCGCGAAGAAGCAGGTCTGCCCGGGGGCGCGGCGGTGGTGCAGCGGTTCGTGGGTGATCAGCCAGCCGTCCGGCTGCTCGCTGACGTCCTGCGGTCCGCGTGCCTTGTCCCACGGCACGCCCTGCGTGTGCAGCCAGCGCTGGTAGGCCAGTTGCAGGCCGTACCGGAGATCGGTCTCGCCGGTGTGCCGCTGCTCGGCGTGCGCGCGGATCAGCGCTTCGAGGGTGAACAGCGTCATCTGCGTGTCGTCGGTGATCATCCCGATGCCGTGGTAAGCCGGGATGAAGTCGAGGATGCCGTCCGGGCCGGTCATCGCGCGGACGCGTTCCATCGACTTCGACTCGATCGGCGCGCCGAGCGCGTCCCCGACCGCCCCGGCGAGCAGGCTGCCGCGCCAGCGCCGGGGATCGACGCCGCCGGTCGGTTCCGGCGTCCAGTCGGCGACCGGTTCCGGTGTCCAGTCGGCGACCGGGTTCCGGGTCAGGAAGCGGCGGCCGCGGGCGTCGGTGCCGACGAAGAGCTCCACCCGTTCCACGCGGACCGCGTCACCGGGAGCCGCCGCCTGCTGGCGGCGCACCAATCGCGCCAGCACCGACAGTTCGTCGTCGCTGAGCCACTCGTCCATGCGCTACCCCCGCGGGTATCTGGCTTCCCACTCCCCCTGCGCCGACGGCTCGCGTGCCACGCCGAAGCGGTGGAAGTGGTAGAAGGCGTCCCCGGCGACGTTGTCCACCAGGCCCAGCTGCGGCAGCCGCGCCACCCACTGCTGGGGCAGGCCGGGCACGCCGCGCTGCGCGCCGACCAGCATCCCGGTCAGCGCGGCGGTGACCGCCGAACTGCCGGACGAGTTCGCGGCCAGCAGGATCGCGCCGCCCGGGTCGTGCCCGCGCTTGGCCGCGGCGAAGAACGCCCGCAGCAGCACCGAACGCGGCGACCGGCCGTCACCGATCGATTCGAGCTGGGCGGTTTCGTCACCGGACCAGTCGTCACGCAGCTTGATCACCGTGGCGAGCTCGGCCCGCAGCGAATCGTGCTCCGGCAACGAGTTCCGGATCTCGCCGAGGAGCGCGTAGACCGGCTTGGCCAGCTGGTCCGGCAGGCCCTCGGCCGGGCTGAGCACGCCCCACAGCACGCGGACCAGCAGATCGGCGCATTCGGTGAGGTCCGGGCCCGCCGCCGCGCCGATCAGCTCGTGCGCGATGGCCTGCGAGTACGCCACGTCGATGCCCTCGACCGGGGTGCCACCGGCGACGGTCGCCGCCAGTGCGGGGGCGAGCAGCGCGGCGAACTCGGCCGGCGCCGGGCCGGTGCCCGCGGTCGCCTCGTTCAGCCAGCTCTCCGGCCTGCCGACGCGCGGCAGCGACGCGGGGACCTCGGCGGTGTCGTTCACCGGCGGCAGGCCGCGGATCACCGCTTCGGTCTGGAACAGCAGCTGCCGGGTGAGGCCGCCGCGCTCCAGCTCACCGCCGGTCCAGCTGCCGTGCTGGTCGGCCTGCGCGCCGATCGAGTCGCCCAGCGCGAAGCCGACGTAGGCGCCGGCCACCCGGTTCCAGCGGAAGTTGCTGCCCTGCTGGGTGGAGATCCGCTTGAAGAACTTGCCGAAGTGCCACGGCTGCGGGGACGGCGTGCCGTCGGTGGCGCGGTGCTCGACAAAACCGGCCGCCCACAGGTCGTCCGGCCAGCTCACCGTCGCGCCGGTGACCGGAGCGCGCAGGTTGCGGAACCACCACGCGTACGCCCGCGCGTACTGGAGGCATTCCGCCTCGGTCAGCAGGTAGCCGTACTGCCGGGCCTGCTCGGCGGCGAACGGCAGGTGCCCGGTCAGGTAGCGCGGCGGGTCGACGCCGAACTCGGCGACCAGCGCGTCCACCGTCTCGACGACCTTCGCGGTGTATTCGGCGGGCGCGCCGGGCACCGGCTCGGGGCCCTGGTCGTCGCCCAGTTCGGGCAGCACGTGGTGGCGCACCAGCTCGGCGCTGTACGTGCCGGGGTCGAGCAGCACCGAACCGCCGCCGCCCTGCTCCTGGAACAGCCGCCGCAGCGTTTTGCGCGTCCACGACTTCACCTCGGCGGGCACGCGCACCGGCGAGGTGTACGCGGTGTTGTCGCCGACGTCGAGCACCTCGCACTCGGTGAGGTGGCGGTAGTAGGTCTGGTCGTCGAGCCAGCCGACCGAGCGGTACTGCCAGAGCTTCTCGGCGTTCGTGAGCGGTACCGGGAAGCCCATCTTCAGCGGCCCGACCTGGTAAGCCGGGTTCGGCTGGACGGCGCCGTCGGCCGATTCGCGGCGCAGGATCGCCTTCTCCGGCGGCGCCAGCTTCGGGAACGCGGCCTGGTCGAAGTCGGAATCCACGACCGGCGTCCAGGTGGACGGGCCCTCGTCGGCGACGGCCCTCGGCGGGTTCGGCACGGCCATCGCGGCCGCGTTGTGCCGCACCTCGCCGCCGTCGTCCGGCACGAAGAGCACCGGGGTCGGGAACAGACCCTTGCTGATGTCGCTGCCGTCGAGGAAAGCGGCCGCGTTGTAGGGCACGTTCCAGCCGTCGCCGTTGCGGACGACGTACTCGCTGCGCACACGCAGCGCGTCGCCGCCGTCCTGGTCGCGCAGCCACGCCTCGACGCGGCCGATCGCCTGCTCTCGCGTGCTCTGGGTCATCTCGTTGGTGCTCACGATCGCGGGTACCGCCTCGCCCATCCTGAAGTGCTCTCGAATACCGGGCTGTACTGGTCGAAGTGCCAGAAGGCGTCGCTCGCCAGGTGCTCCACCAGGTACCGCGAGCGCAGGCGCGACACCCAGGGCAGCCCGGGCAGGCCGACGCGCGCCCCGATCAGCGCCCCGGCCAGCGCGCCGGTGAGCGGGCGCCTGCCGTCGTGCGTCACCGACCGGTGCAGCGCCAGGTCCGGGTAGTTCTCGTAGCCGCTGACCGCGCTGAGCACCTCGGACAGCACGGTGGCGGTGTCCGTTCCCGGCCCGAAGCCGGATGGCTTGGGCAGCAGCGGGATCTTCGACGTCGCGTCCATCGTCATCAGGCCCCGGTTCACGGCGTGCCGCAGCGCGTCCCAGGAGTTCCCGGTGAACAGCGCGCGCGCCGAGGTGACCGGCGGGCACACCTTGTCCTTGGTGAGCAACCGGTCGAACAGGGTGGCCAGGAAGGCGGCCGCCTCGATGTCGAACTCCGAGCCGTGAGTCAGCGCGGCGAGTTGCCGGGCCGCGCCGGCGACCCCGCCGGTGATTCCTTCGCCCGCGTAGCCGTTGGTGAGCGCGGCGGGCAGCGCGACCAGCAGCGCGCCCGGGCCCTTCGCGGTGCCCGGCCGTTCCTGCGCCAGGTCGCGGAGGGCGGCGAGCTCACCGGCGTCCGGTTCGGTCTTGGTCCGCAGCTCGGGCACCTGGGCCAGCCAGCCGTCGACCGGACCCGGCACCGGTTCGCCCTGCGTGTGCAGCCAGCGCAGCAGGCCGCGAGCCGCCGCGACGGCGAACTGGCCCTCCTGCTCCGGGTCCTCGCGGTGCGGGCTGCGGATGATGCCTTCGGTGAGGAACAGCAGCTGCTGGGTCAGCGGGCCCAGCGGCACGTCCTCGCCGAGCGTGCCGTGGATGCCCAGCGCCTCGCCGACGGCGAACCCGGCGTACGCGCCGGTGATCCGGTGCCAGCCGTGCTTGAACCCGGGATTGCCCTGCTCGAAGTACTTGCCGAAGGTGTTCAGCCGCGGCACGGCCTCGCCGTTGTCGCCGTAACCCGGTTGCAGGCCGTTCGACGCCAGGTCAACCGGCCAGCGGCCACCGTCGTCGAGCCGGACGCGCTCGCGCCAGGTCCGCCCGAGCACGGTCAGCCGGATCTCTTCGTCGGTCAGGTCGTACCCGTTGCGGCGGGCCCAGTCGACCGCGTGCGTCGGCGGGGAGACCGGCGTCGGCAGGGCGATCTTCGCGGCGGCCTCGGCGGCGAAGGTCTTGATCTCCTGGCTGGCGGCCAGTCCGGTGAGCTTCTTGTCCACGGTCTGCTTGAACCGCGGGTAGGTGGCCAGGATCGCGGTCAGCTCGGCGCCGGTGACCTGCTGGCGGTACTGCGGTCCGCCGTCGAGGTTCAGGTTCGGCGCGGGGTCCAGCTTCATCAGCGTGGCCAGGTCGACGTGCCACCAGCGGTGCGCGTGCTCCGGCAGGTGGCGCGGGTCGCTGTACGTGAGCAGCCGGTGTTCGCGCTGGTCATAGGCGGTGCGCGGGACGCGGTCGTTGTCCGCGATCGGGATGAACACCTCGGTGCTGACCAGGCCGATCAGGAAGCGCTCGCGGTCCAGCCAGCCGGCGTCGTGGAAGGCGAGCAGGTACTCCAGCGGGTTGCGCGGGCGTTCGCGGCCCAGCCGTAGCGGACCCGGCAGGTAGTCCGGGTTCTCGCGTTCCTCGTCGCCGTCGGAGCCGTCCGGCAGGACCTGCTGCCAGCCACCGACCGCGGCCAGCGGCACGCCGAGGTGGCTGAGCCCGGAATCGCGGAACTCCCGGTCGACGATCTCCTTCCAGTGCTCCCGGCCGGGGTAGCGCGCGGGGATGCTCAGCCCGCCGGGGTGCGGCGCGGCCTGGCGCACCTGCCCGTCCGGCTCGCGCACCACCATGTTCGGCGGCGGGAAGATCTCCTTGCCCGCGTCGCCCCCGTCCAGGTAGGCCACCGCGTTGTAGGGCACCGACCAGCCCTCGGGCACCCGGCGCACCTTGTCCGTGTCGACCCGGACCGTGCGCTGGTCCGGCCCGTGCACGGCACGAAGCCAGTCCTCGACCCTGGCTACCGCTTCAGCCGCTTCCACGCTCAGACCGTTCCTTCCAGACTTCCGTCACTGGTGTGCTCGGTGATCGTCCTGGGGAGAACGTAGGCGATCGCTCCCCCGGGCAGGTTCGCCCAGGGCACGGTGATCCCGGTGATCACGTACAGCGGGCGGGCCAGCCGATACCGGCGTTCCGCGCTTTCCCGCTCCAGCGGCAGGGAGGTGGTGGGGAAACGCACCCCGGTGTGGTGCACCAGGTTGCCGTGTTCGTCACCGAAACGCACGACAACCGTACCCGTGGCGAGGCGGATCAGGCGCTTGTTCCGCAACAACGTCAGCGGCGGTTCGCCGTCGACCGGCTGGATCGGCCAGTCGGCGAGCTCGCGCGCGGTCTCCAGCGGGCTCTCTGCCCCCGCGGTGATGCGCGCGGGGTGCAACAGCACCGCGCCGAGCAACTGCTGCGCGGCGCTTTCCACCCGGCTGAAGTACACCGGGTCGACCGGCTCGCCGCCCTGGTAGCGAGCCACTTCCCAGCCCTGCTCGGTGTGCTTGAGGCTCCACGCGTCGTCCACGGATTCACCCAGTCGGTAGGCGTTCGGCCAGGCGCCGGCCTCGTCGAGGCGGGCGCGCAGCGTCGCCAGCGTCTCGGCGCCGTCCAGCTCGGGGCCGACCTGGGTTTCCAGCTCGGCGGCCAGGTCGCCGGTGCTCGGCTCGAACTGCTCGGGGTCCGGTTTCGGCCGCGGCTCACCGAGCAGGTCGGCGGCGGCGGTCAGCCGGTGCAGGCGGTCCACGTGCGGGGTCTGGTACCGCTGCGCGCGGATGTGCTCGACCAGCTCCTGGTCCGGGGGTGTGCCGTGCTTGCGGAGGTAGTGCGCCGCCGACGCGTGCCAGATCCACCGGCCGTCGGTGTGGTAGCGCTCCGGCACGTCCGGCTCACCGTCCGGGGCGAAGATGTCCGGGCCCGGCTGGTCGCCGATCAGCACCACCGGCGAGCGCTCGAGGTAGTGCAGGACCGCGAGCGTCTCCTCCTCGGGCAGCGCGGGGCGGTCGACCACCGGACGCTCACCGGGGATGTAGGCGTCGACGATCCGCGCGTGCTGGAAGCGCACGGCGAGGGGTAGGCCCGCCTTCTCGCGCAGCCACCGCGGCAGGTGCTCGTCCTCGCGGGGGAACTCCTCGAGCTCCTTGGCGAAGGCGGTGCGGGTGGGCAGCCCGGGCCGGTCCGGCGGGCGCTTCCACTCCGGCGGGCTGAGCAGGTCGAAGTCGAAGTCGAACTGGTTGCCGCGCAGGGTGTACCGCGCCTGCAACCAGGCCCCGACGCCCTTCTCGTACATCCCGGCGCGCAGTTCGGAGAGCAGCTCCCCGACCGCGGGGGGCGCGGACCAGAAGAGGGTGCCGTTGTCGTCGGTGGAGCTGACCTCGACCTCGGTGTACCCGCCGAGCTGGCGGAAGTCGACGGTGACCGTGCCGTGCTCGGGGCGCAGCGGGACCAACGCGCGCCCGAGGTCGATGAGCAGCTTGCCGCGCTCGTCCTCGGACAGCGGCTGGGCGGGCGGGGTGGCGGCGGAGCTGTTCACGTCGATGCGGACCTGCCACAACGCGGTCAGCTGCTCGGGCGTCGCCTTGTCGATATAGCCACCCGCGTCGCCTTCGGGAATGCCCAGCTCGGCCGCGCGCTCGGCGTCGTCCTTGCTCCACGACAGCAGGAAGTGCGGGGCGGTGAAGCCCGCCACCTGGAACTCCTCGTCCTTGTAGGTGGCGAACGCCTGCAACCAGGCCCGGCCGGCCAGGCCCTGGTGCAGCTCATGCGGCTGGGTCATGCGGTGTTCCTCGAGGCTGGAGAGCTGTCCGTACCTTCCCATGATTCGAGGTCGCCGTGTGGCGCCTTCACACATTCCCGCGGCGCACCGAGAACCCAGGAGGCTCCCCAGCCGCCCGCCGGGCTAGTTCGTCCTCCCACATGGCGAAGGTCCGCCGTCGCAACGACCGGATCAGCGCGCGTTCCTGGTCGGTGAACCGCCGGTTCTCCGCGTCCTTCTGCGCGAACAACGCGTCGATCGTGTCGTACAGCTCGAAGATCGGCCCCTCGCCCGTCAGCGTGTACGCCCGCAGTATCTCGGTCTCCTCGATGAAGTCGGCTTCGGTGAGCGTGCAGATGTCGCTGTCCGAGGTGGCGCCGACGACCTTCGAGATCGGTCCGTTGGCCGGGTCGAACTCGCCGGTGTCCAGATTGAGCAGCCACCCTCGGCGCCCGTCCGCGGTCCATTCGATCTTGAACGTCCGGCCGAAGTACTCGTAGTAGCGCGGTGGCGGGGTGTTCACGAGCCCTCATCAGCGCCTGCGGCGAACCGTGAAACTCGGCGGCTCGCCAGCCGCCCGCCGGGCGAGTTCTTCTTCCCACATGGCGAAGGTCCGGCGTCGCAACGAGTTGATGTGTGCCATTTCCTCGTCGGTGAGGCGCCGGTTCTCCGCCCGCCGCTGCCTGTGCATCGCGTGGATGTTCTCGTAGAGCTCGAAGATCGGTCCATCGCCGGTGAGGTGGTCCGCCCGGATGCGTTCGGTCCGCTCGATGAACCGTTCCCGGCTGAGCGAGTGGATGTCGCTGTCGGAGGTCGCGCCGCGGACCGCGTCGATCGGCCGGTCGTCGCGGTCGAACTCGCCGGTGTCCCAGTTGAGCAGGTAGCCGGCTTCCTCGCCGTCGGGTGTCGCGTCCAGCACGAAGGTCCGGCCGAAGTACAGGTGGTACCACGGCGCGTCGATGGGCGCTCTCATGCATCAGATGTTCTTGCGGCGAACCGAAAAACTCGGTGCTTCCCCGGCCGCCCGCCGGGCGAGTTCGTCCTCCCACATGCCGAACGTCCGCCGCCGCAGCGCGCGGATCAACTCGAGTTCCTCGTCGCTGATCTGCCGGTTCTCCGCCTCCGCCTGGTCGTAGAGCCCGTCGATGGTCTCGTACAGCGCGAAGATCGGCCCGTCCCCGGTCAGCTCCTGCCGGACCCGCTCGGTCCGCTGGACGAACTCTTCCCGGTCGAGCGCGCTGATGTCGCTGTCCGAGGTCGCGAAGAGCACCTTCTCGATCGGCCCGTGGTTCGGCTCGAACTCGCCGGTGTCCCAGTTCAGCAGGGAACCGGCGAGCCCACCGTCCGGAGTGGAGTCGATGACGAAGGTGCGCCCGAAGTACAGGAAGTACGACGGTGTCTCGATGGTCATCACTCAGTCCTTCTGGTGTAGTTCCGCTGCTCCGTCTCCGAGCCACCCGCCGACCGGAACGCTTCACCGAACCGGATCCGCTCCTCGTTGAGAATGGCCGCGGCCAGTGCGCGTTCCTCCGGGGTCAGCACCCGCTTGCCCTTCTCGTTCTTGTCGCGGCTCTCGTCTTCGTTCGCTACGGCCTGGAAGTCACGCCGGACTTCGTAGAGCGCGTGCTCGTAGTCGGCCACGTCGTCGATCGCCTTGACGTGCAGCCGCAGCTCGGCGATGTGGTAGTTCCCGTCGCCGAGGTCCAGCCGGACGTTCATCTGCAGGTCGCGGTAACCGCTGCCCTGCGGTTTCACGAACCGGTCGGAGAAGTCGACCACCTTGATCTTCGAACCGTCTCGGCGGCTTTCCTCGAGCACCTTGGCCAGCCCGTCGTACGCCTGGTCGACGGTCCGGTACTGGACGATCGAGCCGACCAGGTCGTTCAGCTTGTTGGCGTGGCCGTCGTAACCATCGACCTTGTCCCCGGCACGCACCTTGCTCTTGGGCACCAACCGCGACTTGACCTCGACGCCCTCGGCACCCCCGGCGATCAGTTGCGCGAACTCGCGCAACATCGCGTTCTTCGCGTCCCAGTCCTGGTACAGGCCGTCGAGGTACTCGCGCTGGTAGTCGGGGTCCTCCCTCTTGGACTCGTCGAAGCCCGGCTGCAAGAGATCCTTGGGCTTGACCTTCTCGACTTCCTTCTTGGCCGCGTCCGAAAGCTTGGCCTGTTCCTCGGTCAGGGCGCTCGGCGCCGGTTTTGGGTCCGCCTCGTAGGAGTCGGCGAGTGCCTCGGGGCCGCCGCGGTAGTCGCGCACCTCGCGGACGCAGGACTCCAGCACGTCCACCGCGCCGTCGTACTTCAGCACGTTGCACAGCGTCTGCGGCCGCGCGAGCAGCGAGTTCTCCAGGAACGGGGTATCCCGCAGGATCCTCGCCACGGCGGGGCCGGTGTCCTTGTCCAGCATCATCGCCCGGATCGCGTCGCCGATCGGGAGCGGTTCGCCGTTGACCTTGACGGTGGCTTCCGGGTCGCGCTCGGTGATCCGGTTGCCCTCCTCGATCGCCTGCCGCACGCGATCTTCCCGCAAGTAGCTCTCGATCTCCTCGCGCGTGGGCAGCGGCCGCTCGTTCTCCGGCGTGGAGTCCGAAGTGGACTCCCGGTCCGGGGTGTGGTCCGGAGTCGGGTCGGTGCCGGGGGTCGCGTCCTGGTCCGGCGTCGGGTTGTCGCCCGGTGTGGGGTCGTTGCCCGGCGTCGGGTCCTGCTTCGGGGGTTCCGCCATGCCGTAACCGCGGTCCCCGGCCGGGGTCAGGTCCGGCACGGTGTGCGAGACCGACGGCACCGGCCGCCCGTCCGGCCCGATCCGCGACGGCCGCACCTCGTACCCCGAGCGCGGCGGCAGCCCCGAACCCGCGGGCGGGTTGTTCTGCTGGAACGCGATCCGCGGGTCCACCGGGGCATCCGGCTTCTGGAACGCGATCCGCGGATCCACCGGGGCGTCCGGCTTCGTCACCGGAACCGGCTGCGTGGTGTCCGCCGACGACGCCGTGTCGGTGTCGGTCTTGACCTGCTGCTTCTCGTTGTGCAGCTCGACCGCCTTCGCCGGGTCGAACGGCATCGTCTTCAGGTCGACCGGCGGGTGCGGCAGGCTCATCAGCGAGTTGCTCTGCGGATCGATGAACGCCACGCCTTCCTTGGTGTTCACCACCTCCGCCACGTGCCCGTAGGTGTTCCCGTCGTTCCCGACGTACTGCACCGCGATCACCGCGCGCGAGCCGATCGGCTGGTCCCGCATGTGCCGGATCACGTCGTCGTAGTCGCTGTGCCCGCGCCAGTCCCCGCCGCCGAGGTTCTCCCGCACGTAGTCGAGCGTGCCCATGGACGCCATGTCCTCGGGCAGCAGCCGACCGGCCTCCGCGTCGATGCCGCCGAGGCGCAGCGCGTGCGCGACCATGCCGCGCGTGCAGTTCGTCTGGTACCCGTTGGCGAACGCGTCCGGCGAGTGGAAGTTCGGGTTGACCCCGGCCATCTCCGGGTGCCGCTCGGCGATGTACTTCGCCTGCTGGTTGGGGTTCGCGGTGTCGGCGTGGATGGCCGGTTCGCCCGGCGGGTTGGTCGCCCGCGCCAACGGCGACCAGTCGTGGTCGCCGAGCTGGCTGGCGTCCATCGACGGACCGTCGGGGCCCTGGTCGGCACCCGCGTAACCACCGTCTTCGTTGCCGCTGAGCGCGTCGGTGATGTTCCGCTGCGGCGACGGTTCCGGCGTGCTGCCTTCCGGCGGCGGGGTGAGCGTGGTGAGGCTGTCGAACGGCGACGGAGTCGCCTGCGCCCGCGCCGCGTTCTCCCGCTCGTTCGCCGCGCACTGCTCGCGCCGGTCCGCCATCTGCTGCTCGGCGTCGGCCTTGTCGACCCAGCGCGGATCGCCCTCGACGATCTCCTCGGCCCGGATGTACACCTTCTCCTGGCCGGTCGCCGGGTCCTTGATCAGCCGGTTCTCGTGGACGAACAGCTGCGTGGCCGGCTTGCCGAGCGACTCGCCCTCGCCCCGGTTCTGCGACAGCTTCTCCACGTCGCGGAAGGTCTTCGAGTCGATGTGCATCTCGACGTCGGGGCCGAACTTGGTGCCCTGGTCCGGCGAGAGCTTCTTGCTCGCGCTCACCGGCGTCGTCTCGATCGCGGTCTTCCCGACCGGGTACTGGTCGCGGAACTGCTGGATCTTGACCGGGTCGCCGCCGAGGTTGGCGCCGCGGATCAGCTCACCGGGCGTCGGCTCGATCTTGTTCAGCGCGCTGACCAGCGCCCGGACCTGCTGCTGCGACCGGTCGAAGTCCGGGTGGCCGGGGCCTTCGCGGTGCGCGGCGTTCGCGGTCGAGTAGAAGTCGTGACCGGTGTAGCCGCGGATCGCGGTGGCGTCCTCATCGGACAGCCGGGCGTACTGCGGATCCGTGTCGCGGGCCTTGACCGCGTCCGCGGTGACGGCCTCGTGCCTGCCCTCGCCCAGGAACGCGTCGGCGATGGCCCGGTGGTCGTCCGGGGTGGCCTCGAAGTCCGGGTCGAACAGGTACTCCTGGTCCGGCCGCCGGTTGTCCGGCTCGACCAGGTCCCCGAGCGTCTCGGGGGTTTCGGGCGTGGCCGGGGTTTCGGGGGTCTCGGGAGTCTCCGGGGTCTCCTGGCTCCGGTCGTGGTCCACCGTGTCGGCGGCGTGGTCCGGCGTCGGCCCGTCGCCCTGGTGGTACGGCAGCGTGGCGACGCTCGACGGCGGGTTCGGCAGGTCCGCGAGGCGGTTGCTCTGCGGGTCGACCAGCGCCAGGCCGTGCTCGGTGTTGACCGCGGTGACCAGGTGGCTGACCACGCGCTTCGGCGAGTTCGGGTCGGCCGGGTCGCTGGGCGCCTCGTACTCGTAGGCGAGCACCGACCGAGAGCCGACCGGGCGGTCGGCCAGGTCGCTCAGCGCGGAGTCGAAGTCGTTGTGCGCCTGCCACTCGCCGCCCAGCTTCTGCTGGACGTGGTCCAGGTTGCCCTGGTGGCTGACCTGGTCCGGCGGCACCGGTCCGGCGGTGCTGTCCTCGCCGCGCATGCGCCCTTCGAAGGCGACCACGGACTCACTGGAGTTGGTGCGGTAGCCCTGTTCGAGCGCGTCGAAGCCGTGGAAGTTGAGCGAGTTGACGTGCTGCGCCTCGGGCAGCGTGTCCCGCAGGAAGCGGACCTGCTGCTCCGGCGAGTTCGTGGTGCCGGCATGGATCGCGGGCACGCTCGGCGGGTTGGACGGCTGGGCCAGGCTGCCCCAGCCGTCGTCGGGCTCGCCGCGGTTCTCCGGCGGTTCGGGCGCGGGTTCCGGGGTCGGCGGCGTGGGGTCGGACGGCGTGGGGTCGAAGGAGCCGCCGCCGAGCGCGTTCGCGATGTCGTTGTTCCTCGACGGGGCCTCGGCCACTTCGCGCGCCTGGTCGGCGCTGAGCTGGCGGCGCTCGTCCATCTTGTCGCGCACGGTGTCGGGGTCGAGGTAGCGCGGATCGTCCGGGCCGATCTCCTCGGCCTCGATGATCCAGGTGTTGCCGACCTTCTCGTTCCTGGTGACGAGCAGCTGGGTGCCGGGCTTGAACAGCACCTCGCCTTCGCGCTTCATGCCGAGCTGGTCGATGTCGCGCCCGGTCTTCGACAGGATGCGCAGCTCCACCTGGCCGCCGAACTTGCTCTTCGGCATGGAGTCGGTGACCTTGCTGGAGCTGTTGAACTGCGTCTCGACGGCGATCTCGCCGACCTTGTACTGGCCGGCGAGCAGCTCCGCGGCCCGGCCGAGGAGGCCCACCTTGCGGGAGACCAGGCCCTCGTGCGGGGGCAGCTCGTTGAGCCCTGACGCGATGGCGTTGGCCTGGCGGACGGAGTTCGGGAAGTTCTCGTCCTGGTTGCGGAGGGACTGGTTGAGCTGCTCGAAGATGTCCGGGCGGGTGTAGGTGTGGACGGCGTAGGCGCCGTCGTCGGACATGTCCTTGAAGCGCGGGTTCTCGGCGCGGCGCTCGTAGGCCTCCCGGCGGGAGGTCTCGTGGGGCAGCTCGGCGTTGTTGTCGTGGCCGTCGGAGCGCATCGTGTCCATCTGCGCGTCGGCCACGGCCTGGACGTCCTCGGGACGGTTGGACCGGAAGTTCGGGTCCGTCACGTAGTCCTCGCGGACCCGCCCGTCGTCGTCGGACCGCTGGTCGTCGGACCTTTGGTCGTCCTGCTTGGGCGCGTCCTGCTCGGGTGCGTCCTGGTCGCCCTTGTCCTGGTCAGCCTTGTCGGGCTGGTGCTGGTCGGGCTGGTTCTGGTCAGGCTCGGCCTGGTCCTGCTTGGCCTGGTCCTGCTCGGGCGTGCGCTGATCGGACTCGGGCTTGCCCTGCTCGGGCGCGGCCCGATCGGCCTTGGGCTGCTCGGGCGCGGCTTGGTCGGTCCTGGCCTGCTCGGGCGCCTTTTGGTCGGCCTTGGGCTGTTCCGGCGCAGCCTGGTCGGACCTGGGCTGCTCGGGTGCCCGTTGGCCGGGCGTGGCCTGCTCCGGTGCCTTCTGCTCCGGCGTGCGCTGGTCCGGCCTGGGCTGCTCGGGTGCGCGCTGGTCGGGCCTCGGCTGTTCCGGGGCGCGCGGCGTCGGCGACTGCTGCGGGATGTCCGGCCGGGTGGCCGGCGGACCCTGCTGCTGCGACGGCACCTGGTTCGGCTCGAGCGAAGGCTTCTGCCAAGCGTTGAACGGCTGGGGCGGCCCCTGCCGTCCGGGCGGCGGACCCTGCGGCGGGAGCTGCTGCCCACCCGGCCGCGGCCCCTGCGGCGGCATCGGCGGACGCCCACCGGGCCCAGGCTGCTGCGGTCCGCGCTGAGGCGGCCCCTGCTGGAAACCCGCCTGCGGCGGACGTGGCGGCGGCGGTCCCTGCGGCGGGAACGGCGGACGCCCCTGCGGCCCCCGAGGCGGCTGCTGCTGAGGCGGCCCCTGCCGCCCCGGCGGCGGCTGGTCGAGATTGCCACGCGTCGGCTGGTACGGCCCCTGTCGCTGGGGGCCCTGTTGCTGGGGACCACCAGGTCCCTGTTGCTGAGGAGGTCCACCGGGGCGCTGGTGCCCACCAGGTCCCTGCTGACCACCGGGCGCGTGCTGTCCACCGGGCCCGGGCTGTCCACCGGGTCCAGGACCGCCGGGTCCCTGCGGGCGCGGCCCACCCGGGCCTTGTTGCGGAGGTCCACCATGCGGTCCCCGCGGACCCGGCTGCTGCTGCGGCGCGCCACCCGGGCGCGGTCCCGGCGGCGGAGGCGGTCCCTGCGGGGGACGCGGTCCCTGACCGTTCGGACGGCCGCCCGGTTGCGGCTGGCCGCCACCCTGCTGCATCGGCGGCGGAGGCGGCGCGAAGCCACCGCCACCCGCTTGCTGCTGAGGCCCCATCGGCGGCGGCGCACCCTGCGGCGGCCCATCTGCCCGAGGCGCCCCCGGCGGTGGGAAACCCCCGCCGGTGAAGCCCGCGGCGGCCACCGAATCCTGATTGCGCGGCGGCCCGCCCTGCTGGGGCCCGAACCCGCCACCCTGCTGCGGGTTGTACCCGCCGCCGGGGTTGCCACCGCCCTGCTGTGGGGGTGCCATGCCGTAGCCGCCGCCACCGCTGTTGCTGCCGCCGCTCTGCTGCGGCGACATCCCATACCCGCCACTAGACGACGAGGGCGAAGGCGAACTACCACCCGACGACCCGCCGGACGGCGAGCCGCCCGAGCCGCCCGAGCCGCCCGGGCTGCCGCCCATGGAGCCGCCTGCCGGGGCACCGCCCGCGGGCGCGCCACCCGCCGGGGCACCTGCGGCGGCTTGCTGCTGAGGCGCTCCACCCGACTGTTGCTGGCCGCCATCACTGGAGGCGGCCGGGGAGTGCTGAGGCTGCGGCGCCGACGCGGGCGACGGGGATGAGGACTGCTGGCCGGCGCCGGTGTCGGAACGCTCCATGGTCGCCGCGGACGCCTGGCCCACGTGATCCGAGCGCCCGCCCGGGGAAGGCGAGGAATCCGGGCTGGAGCCACCCGAGGACGAGCCCGAAGAGCCACCCGCCGACGACGAGCCGCCGGACGGAGAACCACCCGAGGAGGAGCCTCCGGACGAAGAGCCTCCGGACGAAGAGCCTCCGGAAGACGAGTCGCCCGAGGACGAGGAGCCGCCCGCAGGGGAGCCGCCGGACGAAGAACCGCCGGCAGAGGAGCCGCCGGAGGTGGAGTCGGCTGCGGAGTACGGCGAGCCGCCGGAGGAACTGCCGTTGCTGGACGAGCCGCCGGAGCCTCCGGAGGAGTTGCTGGAGCCCGAGTCACCCGAGCCGGAGCTGCCCGACGAAGAGCCCCCGGATGAGGAGCCTGCGGACGAGCCACCCGAGCCGGAGTCGCCCGAGGACGAGCCGCCGGAGGACGAGGAGCCGCCCGAGGAAGAGCTGGAGGACGAATCGCCCGAGGAGGAGCTTCCGGAGGACGAGCCGTTAGAAGAGCCCGAGGAACCTGAGGAGTCGCCGGAGGAAGAGCCGTTGGAGGAGCTCGACGAACCGGAGGAGCCCGACGAATCCGAGGAGCCGGAGGAACCCGACGAGCTGGAAGAGTCCGAGGAACCAGATGAGCCGGAGGAACCCGAAGAACCAGACGAGCCCGAGCCGGAAGAACCGGAACCCGAGCCGGAAGAACCCGAATCCGAAGAGCCCGAGGAACCGTTGTCCCCCGTGTCCACGTCTGGGGTGTTCACATCGGGGGCGTTCGCCGCTCGGATGCCGTCGATGTTGCCCTTCGCCCCGCCGGCGGCGCCTTCGGTCGCCCCGCCTGAGGCGCCCATCAGCACGTCCGAGGCACTCAGGTTCCCCAGTTCCCCGGTGACCGCCGCCTCGCCGATGGTGGTGGCGGCGCCTTCCACCGCACCCCGCGTCGCGCCGCGGATGGCGCCGTCGGCGATCTGGCCGCCGACGCTGTCCGACACCCCCCGCGTGGCCCCCTTCGGGATCGCCTCGCTGGCCGCGCCGACCACACCTTCGACCGCACCGCCGATCGCGGCGTCCTTGGTCTTGTCCCAGTCCCAGGACTTCCGGTCCCCGGAGGCCATCTGCAGCCCCTGGATCCCGGCGTCCAGCGCCACCCCGGTGGCCACGTTGATCAGGACCTCTTTGAGGACCCGCTTCAGCACTTCCTGCGCGATCTTCTTGAACCCCTGCTGCATCAGCTTCTGCAGCAGCTGCCGGAAGATCATCTGCACGGTCATCCGGGTGGCGATCTGCGCCGGCACGATGCCCGCGGTCGACCCGCCGAAGGTGACCGCCGCCGCCGCGATCATGCTCGCGATCGAGATCGCCAGCATGATCAGCGAGGCGATGATCATGTACTTCGTGTACTCGACGTCCAGCGCCGTGGCGTCGCACGAATCACCGAGTGCCTGGCAGGCCTCGGCCAGTGACTTGAAGTACGCCTCGTCGCCCTCGACGAACTTCTTCCACGCCTCGGCGAACTGGTCCGCGCTCTGGCCGGTCCACGCGCCGAGCACCTCCTGCGCGCCACCGGTACCGATCTCGGCGGCGGGGTTGATCGCCTTCGCCGCCGTGTGCCAGGCGTCCCGGAGGCTCCGCAGCTTGTCCTCGTCGCCCTCGGGCCAACTCTCGCCGACGACGATGGGCAGCAGCCACTTGACCTCGTCGGGCATCTCCATCCCCACGGGTCAGACGCCTCCGCCCTCTTTCAGCACACCCCGGACCGTTTCGTCGGCGCCTTCCATGCTCTGCACGGCGGTTTCGACGTTCGTTTTGAGCGCGCGGATCCCTTCGACGATCGAAGTGAACGCCTTCACCGCGCCTTCGGCACCCGGCACGTAGTCCTTGGCGAACTCCTGGCCCGACTCGTCGTCGCCCCAGCAGGCGCCTTCGGCGGCCAGCGCGTCGGCGAGCGCCTTGCCCGCGTCCTCGAGCTGGTCCGCGGCGATGTTCAGCTTCCCGGCGGCCGAGGTGGCCGCGTCCGGGTCGAGGGTGAAGCCCTGGCCCCCGGCTCCTCCCGCACCCATCAGCGGTTCCCCCTGGTGAGCCAGCTGTCCGGCGGCTCTTCCTCATCCTCGACCGGTGCCGGTCGCGCCCGGCGCGTGGTCGGCTTGGGCTGCGGCATCGAGGGCGGCGGCGGAGGCGGAGGTGGCGGCGGGGCCGCGGCCGCCGGCGGGGGCGGCGGGGTCTGCTGCTGGCGGTTCTGGAAGATCGAGCCCTCGTCCTCGAAGGACTCCGGCCGCGCCTCCGGCTCCGGTGCCGGCGGGGTGAAGTCCGGAATGGACGGAACCAGCCCGGCCAGCGAGGGGGCGTCCTCGAACAGCTCGTTCAGGTCCGGCATGCCCTCGGTCAGCGGCGACATCAGGTCCGCCACCTGCTGCTTGACCTGCAACCCGCCGGTGCGCACCACTTCCAGCACGGAGGCGGCGAGCGCGGCCGGACCGCCGCTGCGCTCGAACGCGGTGGGCGCGAAGTCCAGTTTGCTCAGCACGCCGTTGGCGTCGATGGTGGCGCGGACCAGCCCGTCCTTGGAGGTGACCGTGGCCGAGGCTTCGGCGGCCGCGGCCTGCGCCTCGCGCAGTTGCTCGGTCTGCCGGTTGAACTGCTCCAGCAGGCCGTCGACCCGGTCCTTCATGGCGGCGTTGCGCGCCTCGAGCCGGGCTCGATCGTCCCCTGGCGTGGTCACAGTGCCCCCGAATCAAGCGAAAAAGATGTGCTGGCGCCACCCTAGTCGTTGCCCTGGAGCAGTACGGGCGGGTTCCAGCCAACGAGGACCGATCATTCGCTAGTGCGAATCGAGGAGCGGGTGACCGCCAGATAGCCCAATGCGCCCACCCCGTAGACCGCCGTCGCGACCAGGAGGACACCGGGCGCGCGGCCGTCCAACGGCGCCACGAGCGCGGTCACCACGACGGCCGCGACCTGCGTGATGGTGAACAACGCGTCGTAGCAGGCGAACACCCGGCCGCGGACCTCGTCGCCGACGTCCTGCTGGATCGCCGCGTCCACGCACAACTTCACCAGCTGCCCGGCCACCGCCAGCGTGAACGACGCCAGCAACACGGTCGGCAGCACCAGCGGGAGCCCGAGTCCGGCGAGCGACGCGGCCGCGAGCAGCAGCCCGGCGGTGATCACCCGGCGCGGACCGAACCGCGCCACCAGCCGCGGCGTCACCAGGCCGCCGAGCAGCAGACCGGCACCGGCCAGCAGGGCGAGCTGACCGAGCCCGGTCAGCCCGGCGCGCAGCAGCCCGTGGTCGGTGAAGGAGAACCGCATCAGCAACACGGTGAGCAGCAGCGAGATGCCGAACCCGACGCGGTGCGCGAACAGCCCCAGGAAGCCGGCGCGGACCGACGGGGTGCGCAGGACCGCGCGAGCACCGTCGGCCAATCCCCTGGCCACCGCCAGCACCGCCACCGCCGGTTCATCCACAGTGGACGGTCCGAGCTCGCCGCGGGCGAACCGCGCGGCGATCACCGCGGCGACGAGTGAACCGGCGATGGCGCACGCGGTGGTCCACGCCGAGCCGACGTCGTCCTGTCCCAGCACCGCGCGCAGGGCGATCGCGCAGCCGCCGCCGAGCACGGCCACGATCGAACCGAGCGTGGTGGCGAGCGCGTTCGCGCCGACCAGCTTCGCGGGCGGCACCACGTGCGGCAGCGAAGCCGACAGCCCGCAGCCGGCGAACCGGGAGATCCCCATCACCACCAGCGCGAGCGCGAACAACGGCACGCCCTCGGTACCCAGGCCGACCGACAACGCCGACATCCCGATCGCCACCGCGCGCAGGAGGTTCGCCACCACCAGCACCTGCCGCCGGTCCCAGCGATCGAGCAGCGCGCCGGCGAACGGGCCGAGCACCGAATACGGCAGCAGCAGCGCGGCGAACCCACCGGCGATGGTCAGCGCGTCGGCCGCGCGTTCGGGGTTGAACAGCACCGCGCCGGCGAGTCCGGCCTGGTAGACGCCGTCACCCCACTGCGAGGCGAAACGGGAGAGGAGCAGCCGCCGGAACCCGGGCGGCGCGAGCAGTTCGCGGACGCCGCTGCGTTCGGTGCCCGCGGTCACCACCCCATGCTAAGGGCGGTGACCAAGTTGGTCGGCCGGCGCACTTTGGTCGCCTCTCGGCGGCTAGGCGCAGTGTGGCTCCAGCCGGACGGTATTCCACAAAGGCGGTTCTTCAGTGAGCCCGGGGGACACGGAAGTGCGCCGACCACTGGGCTCAACGGGCCAGGCGCCGTTCTTGTTCCCGCGTCCGCGCACCTTTCCCGCCACGGGAGTGGGATCATGGGCGACGTGCGAGCGGACGCCGAGGTGGAACCGGGATCTTTGCTGGTCGCTGCCCCCACCATGTTCGACCCCAATTTCCGGCGGACCGTGGTGTTCGTCATCGATCACCGCGACGAGGGCACGCTCGGCGTGGTGCTGAACCGGCCGAGCGAGGTGCCGGTGGACGACGTGCTCCCGGTCTGGGGCCAGCACGTGGTCGAGCCGCAGTCGGTTTTCGTCGGCGGGCCGGTGGAGAAGAAGACGGCGTTGTGCCTGGCCGCGCTGCGCACCGGGCAGGACGCGGCGAGCGTGCCGGGGGTGATCGCCGTGCGCGGGCCGGTGGCGCTGGTCGATCTGGACGCCGACCCGGACGCGCTGGTGCCGAAGGTGCGCGGGCTGCGGGTGTTCGCCGGGTACGCCGGCTGGGATTCCGGGCAGCTGGCCGGGGAGATCGCCCGCGGGGACTGGCTGATCGTGCCCGCGTTGCCCAGCGACGTGCTGGCCACGCCGAACCGGGACCTGTGGGGCCAGGTGCTGCGGCGGCAGGGCGTGCCGACCGCGCTACTGGCTACGCACCCTGGGGACCTGCAGCGGAACTGAGCGCACCGCACCCGCCCGCGCCACAGGCACAACCGGAGCAACCGGACGGAACGGGCTTGGGTTCCGGCACGCCGAGCGCCGCCCGGTTGCCGAGCACGCCGCCCGCGGCCAGCAGGACCAGCGTGCCGACCACCCCGACCACCGCGGCGATGATCACGCCGCCGACGGTGGGCATGAACAACGCGGCGATCCCGGAGAGCACACCGATCGCGCCGCCGACCATGGTCGGCAGGCCAGCCACCTTGTTGCCGACGCGGAAGGCCTCGTCGCTGCGCCCGGTGGCGGCGGTGCGCACACCGGCGCCGCGCTCCCTGGGCAGCCGCTCGCGCCAGCCGAGGACTCCGCCCCAGCCGACCAGGACACCGAAGACGATGGGGATCAGCGCGACTACCAGCACGCATCGAGCATAAGCGTGATGGCTCGGCAACCTGCTGGACACCCTGATCCGCTGTGCTGCACGCCATGCTCAAGCGCCTGATCGGCACCGCGCTGACCGCGGTCGTCTCGCTCGCCCTGCTCACCCCGGCCGCCCAGGCGGGCGACCAGCGCGTTCGCCTGCTCGGCGAGCAGACCGTGCCGCACGGCCTGCTCTTCGACGGCACCACCGTCGGCGGGCTCTCCGGCATCGACCGCGACCCGCGCACCGGCGAATACGTGCTGGTCAGCGACGATCGCACGAACGCCCGCTTCTACACCGCCAAGATCGATCTCGCCGGCGCGGTCCAGTTCACCGGCGTGCACCACTTCAAGCGCCCGGACGGCTCCCTCTACCCGCCGCAGGGCGTCGACCCCGAGGAACTGCGCGTCGACCCGTGGCTGGGCACCTACTACTGGTCGCAGGAAGGCGACCGCACGCCGACCGTGCTGCTTGACCCGTCGGTCCGCGAAGCCCGGCGTGACGGTTCTCACCTGCGGGAGCTGCCGCTGCCCGAGGACGTGAAGATGAAGCCGGAGTCGGGGCCGCGGCAGAACTACGGGCCGGAGGGGATGACCTTCGCCGGGCACGGGGCGCTGGTGGTGACCGCGTTCGAGGGGCCGCTGCTGCAGGACGGCCCGGAGGCGACCACCGAACGCGGTGCCGTTTCGCGGATCCTGGTGCAGGGCCGCTACGGCCCGGTGTTCGCCCAGTACCGGTACCAGCAGGAGCCGATCTTCGCCGCGTCGAACCCGCCGGGTGCCTTCGCCAACAACGGCGTCACCTCGATCCTGCACCGCGAGGGCGACCGCTTCCTGATCATGGAGCGCTCGTTCGTCACCGGCGTCGGCAACAAAGTGCGGATCTTCGAGATCGACCTGCTCAAGCCGGGGAAGAAGAAGCTGGTGACCGACCTGTCCACCCTCGGGTTGTCCACTGTGGACAACGTGGAGGGGATGACCTGGGGACCGCGGCTGCCCTCCGGTGAGCGCAGCCTGGTGCTGGTCAGCGACAACAACTTCGCCGCCACCCAGGTGACCCAGGTGATCACCCTCGCGCTCCGGTGACGGTGCGGTGACGGGCTGGCGCAAACGCGCTGGCCATGGCGGCTATCATGGGAGTCATGAACACGGCTCGGCTGCTTCTTGGCCTGCCGCGCTGAACCGACGGACGGTTGAGCGCGGCGACCCCTCACGCCTTTGGCGGAGGGGTCGAGTTGTTTCTGGAGTGCGACACGGAGGACACGGGCCATGACCGAGGCGACGCCGGACACCCCCCAGCACCGCTACACCGCGGCGCTGGCCGGGAAGATCGAGCAGCGCTGGCAGGACTACTGGGCCGACCACGGCACCTACCACGCGCCGAACCCGGTCGGCGCGCTGGCGAACCCCGATGCCGACGTGCCCTCGGACAAGCTGTTCGTGCAGGACATGTTCCCCTACCCCTCCGGCGCCGGCCTGCACGTCGGGCACCCGCTGGGCTTCATCGCCACCGACGTGTTCGCCCGGTACCACCGGATGATCGGCCGGAACGTCCTGCACACGATGGGCTTCGACGCCTTCGGCCTGCCCGCCGAGCAGTACGCCGTGCAGACCGGCGCGCACCCCCGCAAGACCACCGAGGAGAACATCGAGACCTACCTGCGCCAGATCCGCAGGCTGGGGCTGGGTCACGACGAGCGCCGCCGGGTCTCCACCATCGACCCCGAGTACTACCGCTGGACCCAGTGGATCTTCCTGCAGATCTTCAACTCCTTCTACGACGAGAAGCAGGGCAAGGCGCGCCCGATCGTCGACCTGGAGACCGAGTACGCGCAGGACAAGCGCCGCACGCCCGATGGCCGCAACTGGTGCGAGCTGACCCGCGCCGAGCAGCGCGACATCATCGACTCGCACCGGCTGGCCTACATCTCCGAGGCGCCGGTGAACTGGTGCCCCGGCCTGGGCACGGTGCTGTCCAACGAGGAGGTCACCCCGGACGGCCGCAGCGAACGCGGCAACTTCCCGGTGTTCCGCCGCAACCTGCGCCAGTGGATGATGCGCATCACCGCCTACGCCGACCGCCTGGTCGACGACCTGGACCGGCTGGACTGGCCGGACAAGGTCAAGGCGATGCAGCGCAACTGGATCGGCCGGTCGAACGGCGCCAGGGTGTCCTTCGCCGCCGGTGACGCGAAGATCGAGGTGTTCACCACCCGCCCGGACACCCTGTTCGGCGCGACCTACCTGGTGCTGGCGCCCGAGCACCCGCTGGTCGACCAGCTGACCACCGAGGCGTGGCCCGATGGCGTCGCCCCGGCGTGGACCGGCGACGCCGCCACCCCGGCCGAAGCGGTGGCCGCGTACCGGCTGGCCGCCTCCCGCAAGTCCGAACTGGACCGGCAGGAGAACAAGGACAAAACCGGCGTGTTCACCGGTACCCACGCGGTGAACCCGGCCAACGGCGAGCGGATCCCGGTTTTTGTCGCCGACTACGTGCTGATGGGGTACGGCACCGGCGCGATCATGGCGGTGCCCGGCCAGGACCAGCGCGACTGGGACTTCGCGGAGAAGTTCGGGCTGAACATCATCCGGACCGTGCAGCCGTCCGAAGGCTTCGATGGCAAGGCGTTCACCGGCGAGGGCGCGGCGATCAATTCCGGGTTCCTGGACGGCCTGGGCGTCGACGAGGCGAAGAAGATGATCATCTCGTGGCTGGAGGAGCACGGCCACGGCCACGGCACCGTGCAGTACAAGCTGCGCGACTGGCTGTTCTCCCGCCAGCGCTACTGGGGCGAGCCGTTCCCGGTGGTCTACGACGAGGACGGCCGCGTGCACGCGCTGCCGGACAGCCACCTGCCGGTGGAACTGCCCGAGGTCGACGACTACTCCCCGAAGACCTTCGAGCCGGACGACCCGAACACCGAGCCGTCGCCGCCGCTGTCGCGCGCCGACGACTGGGTCACCGTCGAGCTGGACCTGGGCGACGGCGTGAAGACCTACCGCCGCGACACCAACACCATGCCCAACTGGGCGGGTTCGTGCTGGTACCAGCTGCGCTACATCGACCCGGAGAACGCCGACCGGTTCGTCGACCCGGAGAACGAGAAGTACTGGACCGGGCCGCGCCCGGCCGAGCACGGTGCCGAGGACCCCGGCGGCGTCGACCTGTACATCGGCGGCGTCGAGCACGCCGTGCTGCACCTGCTGTACTCGCGGTTCTGGCAGAAGGTGCTGTTCGACCTGGGCCACGTGAGCTCGGACGAGCCGTACCGGAAGCTGTTCAACCAGGGCTACATCCAGGCCTTCGCCTACACCGACTCGCGCGGCTTCTACGTGCCCGCCGAGGAGGTCGAGGAGCGCGACGGCAAGTACTTCCACTTCGACCAAGAGGTCAAGCAGGAGTACGGGAAGATGGGCAAGAGCCTGAAGAACGTGGTCACGCCCGACCAGATGTCGGCGGACTACGGGGCCGACACCTTCCGGTTCTACGAGATGTCGATGGGCCCGCTGGAGCTGTCGCGGCCGTGGGCGACCAAGGACGTGGTCGGCTCGCAGCGCTTCCTGCAGCGGCTGTGGCGGCTGGTGGTGGACGAGACCACCGGCGAGCCGCGGGTGTCCGAAGTGGACCCCACCGAGGACGACCGGCGGCAGCTGCACAAGACCATCGCCGGGGTCCGCGAGGACTACGCGCAGATGCGGTTCAACACCGCGGGCGCCAAGCTGATCGAGCTGAACAACCACCTGACCAAGGCGTACGGCGCGGCCGAGACCACGCCGCGCGAGCTGGCCGAGGCGCTGGTGCTGATGCTGGCGCCGCTGTGCCCGCACGTGGCCGAGGAGCTGTGGCAGCGCCTGGGCCACACGGACTCCCTGGCGCACGGCCCGTTCCCCGGGGTCGACGAGAAGTACCTGGTCGACGACACGGTGGAGTACCCGGTGCAGGTCAACGGCAAGGTGCGCACCCGGGTCACGGTGGCCGCCGACGCGGACAAGGACGCCGTGCAGAAGGCCGCGCTGGCCGACGAGAAGGTCGTCGCGCTGCTGGCCGGTGGCGAGCCGCGCAAGGTGATCGTGGTGCCCGGCCGCCTGGTCAACGTGGTGGTCTAGCGCCAGGACGGAAAGCCGCCAGCTTCACCGGGCCGCTGACGATTCGATGGGTGTCGAACGAAGAACACCCATCGAATCGGAGGAACAAGCAATGTCGCTCGACGGCAAGGTGGCCCTGGTGACCGGCGGCAGCCGCGGGATCGGCGCGGCGACCGCGCTGCGGCTCGCGGCCGACGGTGCCGACGTGGCGCTGACCTATCGCGACAACGCCGACGCGGCGACCGAGGTGGCCGAGAAGATCAAGGCGGCGGGTCGCCGCGCGCTGGTGATCCGCGCGGACGGGGCCGAGGCCGCCGACTGCGTGCGCGCGGTCGAGGAGACCGTCGCCGAGTTCGGCAGGCTCGACGTGCTGGTCAACAACGCGGGCGTCGGCATGGTCGCGCCCATCACCGAGATGGCGCTGGAGGACATCGACCGGGTGCTCGCGGTGAACGTGCGCGCCCCGTTCCTCGCGGCGAAGGCGGCCGCGGCGCACCTCGGCCAGGGCGGGCGCCTGATCACCATCGGCAGCTGCGTCGCCGAGCGCGTGCCGGGGCCGGGCATGTCGCTGTACGCGCTGACCAAGACCGCGATGGTCGGGCTGACCAAGGCGCTGGCCCGCGAGCTGGGTGCGAACGGGGTGACGGTCAACCTGGTGCAGCCGGGCCCGACCGACACCGCGATGAACCCGGCGGACGGCCCGTACGCCGCGGACCAGGCCGCGATGACCGCGGTCGGGCGCTACGGCACGCCGGACGAGGTGGCCGCCACGGTGTCGTTCCTGGCCGCGGAGAGCAGCCGGTACGTCACCGGCACGGCGGTCTCGGTCGACGGCGGCCACGCAGCCTGATCACCGCGGCAACACCCCGATCTCCCTGGCCAGGTCGGCGAGCATGGCGTCGAACAGCACGTCCGGCTTGGTCACCGGGATCGGGTAGTTGCCGAACACCTCGAGCGTGACGTGGCCGTAGATCCGCGCCCAGAACTGGATCATCAGGTACGTGGTGCCCAGGTCCAGCTTCTCGGCCGGGAAGTCGAGGCCCGATTCGCTCAGCACGGAGAGCAGGTCCCCGCGGTAGGCGGCGAGGTCGTCGCGCAGTTCCGCGGGGACCGCTTCGTCCGAGGGGGTGTCCAGCTCGTGCGTGGCGAGCAGGTGCCCGGCGGTGGTCAGGAAGATCCGGCCGAACGGCTCGTCCGCGCGGCTCAGCGTGGCGGCGCTGCTCGGCGCCGAACCCACTTCGCCGGTCGGGGACGCGAAAACGAGGGTGAACTCGCGCGTGTGCGTCAACGCCCAGTGGCGGAACCCGCGGCACAGCGCGAAGAGCTGCACGGCACCGTCGTCCTCGGCGAGTTCGGCCACCTCACCGGCCAGTTCGTCGCCCAGGTCGCCGACGATGTCCAACCGCAGGTGCGCGAGCAGGTCGTCACGTGAACCGTAGTAGCGGTACAGCGCGGGCGCGGTGATGCCCAGCTCCCTGGCGATGGCCCGGAGCGTGACCGCTTCGGGTCCGTCGGCCACCAGCAGGGCCCGCGCGGTCTGCCGGATCTCGTGATCCGTCGCGGAGCGTGCGCGCCCCCGCCGGGTTGGCCTGCCCATTCCTCACCCCGCTGGAGTTCGGTTCACTCGGTCGCGGGCAGTCTAGGTGGGCAGGGCGCTACCGCTCACTCACGCGCGGCGAAGGTGTCCGGCCACGCGGTGGCACCGGCTGGCCAGCCAGGCCGACCCCGCGGCGCCGGGCAGGCCGATCAGCGCGTGCACCACCCAGGCGCCGAGCAGCGACGGCCCGCCCCAGGTCCCGCTCTGGTCGGCGTCGGGATCCCAGAACACGCCGTAGGTCACCACCCGCACGATGAGGAAGGCGGCCAGGCCGAGCAGCAGCACCTGCAACCCGGTGAGCAGCGCGGCGAGCAGGAGCTTGAACGGGTGGCGGGACTTGGTCGCGGCGGTCATGGGGAAAACGCTAGGCACGCGGCTGACCTGCGGGTACCTGGTGAACCCCCGAACCGGGGTGGGGAAAACCCGGGGCGCCGCCGGCACCGATCACTCGGGGGGCTACGTGATCGGTGCCGGCGACCCGATGCCGTTCCGCCGGCCGAGGCCGCTGGTCGGGCAACGCCCCCGCGCGAACGCGGTGGCGTGTCTGGAGAGCTGAACCCCACCGGGAAGTGACGTCCGGGTGGGGAAATCACTCCGAACGGGTGACGCTCGGCTAGCACTCGCCTGATTGTCGCATTCGGGAGCGGATAAGTTACAAAGTCCTTCACATTCGCATAGATCCAGTGGGGTCGTCTTGGGCTGAACGGGTCGCGCTGACCAGCCTGGCGTACCGCGTACCTGCGGCGAGCAGCACCAATCCGGCCCCGAGGAAGGCGCCGACGCGGGCCATGCCGTCGAGCGAGGAGAGGTCGAACAGCACCAGCTTCGCCAGCGCGGCGGCGACGAGCACCAGCCCGGTGATCCGGAGCGCCTTCCGGCGGAGGCCGCGCAGCAGCAGGACCAGCGCGGCGACCGTCCACGAGACGGTGATCAGCGCGTGGCCGATCAGGAAGCCGAGTTCGCCGTCGACCAGCAGGCGCACCGGGTAGAGCACGGTGCCCGCGGCGCCGTAGAGCACCGCCATCCCGGCGACGACCGCGACCAGCGGGGTCACCGACTTGGCCGCCTCGGTGCGGAACGCCGCCACGGCCAGCAGCACCGCGGCGAGCGCGATGAGCGGCGAGACCGCGGCCGCGGTGATCAGCACGTCGGTGGCGGGACCGGTGCGCGGCACGCGCAGCAGCAGAATCGGCGAGGCGGCACCGGCCATCGCGGTGAGCAGCCCGGCCACCCCGAAGGCGGCACCGGCCGCCACCATGCCCTTGCTCTTCAGCCGGATCGCGACGGCGGCCAGTGCGATCGCTTCGGCCAGCACCACGATCACCTGCGACTCACCGGAGAGCGCGACCGCCGTGGTCTCGAAGGCGAGCACCGACGCGAGCACGCCCGCGGTCATCGCGACCCCGGAAGGCAAACGCTTGCGCCCGCCGATCCAGAGGCCGGTGAGCACGACGGTGAGGCCACCGGTGAACGCGGCGGCGAGCGGGCGGTCGAGCAGGAACGGCAGCAGCATCGTCGGCAGCGGTGCCACCGCGAGCAACGCGATCGGCGTGACGTCGGCGCGGTGGAGCGCGGTCGTCGCGGTGGCCGTGGCGAGCACGAGCAGCGAGGTGAGCAGCGCGAGCACGGCCACACCGAGGCTCGGGCCGGTTTCGAACCAGGCACCGGCGGCGAACGAGACGGTGAGGGCGCTGCCCGCGATCGGCGGCAGTCCGGCGGCCAGCACCACGCCGGGCCACTCGCGGCTCAGCTGGATCGGGGCCGCGGCGACCGCCAGGATCAGCAGGAAGGTCATCAGCGAGACGGTGAAACCCGAGGTGAGGACCGGCGCGCAGACCGCGCAGCCGAGCAGCACGAAGACCGCGAGGCCCTGCGCCTTCCAGTACCCGGCGAGCGCCAGCCCGCCGACGGCGACGACCAGCCCGAGCAGCAGGCCCGCCCAGGACGGCAGCAGTTCGAGGAAGGTCGTGGCCGCGACGATGTCCGCGTAGAGCACGGCGACGCCGGTCGCGGCGAGCGCGAAGGCACCGGTGCGGGCGGCGGGGTTGCGGTGCAGCCAGACGCCGAGGCCGGCCAGCGTCCCGCCGAGCGCGGCGCCGAGCACCACGCGCGGCACCGGGCCGACCCAGCCACGCTGGATGGCGAGCACCAGCAGCAGCACGACGCCGAGCAGGGTGACCGCGCCGCCGATCCAGGCGAGCACCTTGCTGCCGGCGCCGTCCTTGGCGAGCTTGTCGGCCAGCGACGGCTTCGGCGGGCGGGGCTGGTAGGGGTGCTGCTGCTGGTAGTGGGGCTGCCAGCGCGGCATCGGAAACGGCGGCACCAGCCCCGGCGGCGGCGTGCCCGGGGGCGGCGGCATCGGCGGCTCCTGGGCCGCGGTGGGCGGCGTGACCGGCGTCGGCTCGGGTGCGGGCGGTGGTTCCGGCGCTTGCTCCGGGGACGCCTCTGGGGATACCTCCGGCGGCTGTGCCGGGGGCAGGGCGCGTAGTTCGGCGCCCAGGGTGCTCAGGCGGTCGGCGATCTCACCGAGTGCGTCGGCGATTCGCGGCAGGGGGTCGGTCGCGCTGGGAGTGCCCATGCGTCCAGGGTCGGCCGCGCGGCCCCGGCGCGGATCCGTAGCTCTACTCAAACCACCATGACGATTGGGTGACGGGCCACCCTGGCAGGCTGGGTGCCATGACCGCTGAAGTCCTCGTCGCCGGGTCGATCAACGCCGACCTGGTGGTCACCGCCGATCGACGGCCCGGCGCGGGTGAGACCGTGCTCGGCGGCGACACCGTCCTCCTCCCCGGCGGCAAGGGCGCCAACACCGCCGTGGCCGCGTCGCTCATCGGGGCCCAGGTGGCCATGGTCGGCGCGGTCGGCGACGACGCCAACGGCCGCCTCCTGCTCGGGTCGCTGCGCGAAGCCGGGGTCCGGGTCGACCTCGTCCGCACGGTGGACCGGCCGACCGGCGCCGCCTACATCGTCGTCACGCCGGACGGGGAGAACTCGATCCTCGTCTCGCCCGGCGCGAACGGCGCGCTGGAACCGTCCTCGGTGGACGGCGCGTTCGACGGCGCCCGGGTGCTCGCCGTCTCGATGGAGATCCCGCTGCCGACGGTGGAGCACGCGGTGGTCGCCGCCGCCGAGGCCGGGGTGCGGGTGCTGCTGAACCTGTCGCCGGTGGCGAAGGTCAGCCCGCGCACCCTCAACGCGGTCGACGTCCTGCTGGTCAACGAGCACGAAGCCGCCTGGCTGCTGGAATCCGACGACGCCGACCCCCGCGGCCTCCTGGAGCTGGGCCCCTACTCCGCGGTTGTCACCAGGGGCGCGAAGGGCGCGCTGGTGATCACCGCCGACGAGGTGGTCGAGGTGCCGTCGCCGAAGGTCGAGGCGGTGGACACCACCGGCGCCGGGGACGCCTTCACCGGCGCGCTCGCCGCGTCGCTGGCCGAAGGCGCCTCCCTCGCCGACGCCGCCCGCCTGGCGGTGAAGGTCGCCGCCATCTCGGTGACCCGCTCCGGCGCACAACCCTCCTACCCCCGCGCGGGCGAACTCGACTGAGGGAATTCGGCCCACCCGCGCGGCGTTCCCCGAAGGGTGAGCTTCGACGCGGCGTGGCGCCAGGGGTACGTGGCCCGGCTCGCGGCGGTGGTCGCGGCCAGACGCCCCGGCGAACTGGAGCTGATGCCGCTCGACGACACCGTCGCCGCGCTCGGCCACCAGGGCGAGGTCGAGCTCGGGCACCAGGAGGTCCCGGTCGACGACATCGTCGGCACGATCGCGCGCAAGGGTGACTTCGACCGCCGGTTCCGCCCGCGCAACCGCGCCCTCCGCGACCGCTGGGAGCGGCTCGCCGACGCCACCAGCACCGAACCGGTCCGGCTGGTGCGCCTCGGGCAGATGTACTTCGTCGAGGACGGGCACCACCGCGTCGCGCTCGCCAGGGCACGCGGCATCGTCAGCCTCGGCGCCCGTGTCCGCAAGATCTGCACCATCTCCTGCGCCACCCGCTGCTTGACCGTGGCGGACCTGCCGGTCAAGGCCGCCGAGCGGGTGTTCCTCGAACGCGTCCCGCTGCCCGACGACGTGCGCTGGGGCCTCTGGCTCGACCACCCGGCCGACTGGCTCCGGCTCGCCGACGCCGCCGAGGCCTGGGGCTTCCGCCACCGCCTGCACGACCGGGTGCGCCTCGCCGAGACCTGGTGGGACCAGGAGGTCCGCCCGGTGGTCGCCGGGCTCGCGTTGCGCGGCGTCGAGCCGTACGACGTCCGCGCCTACCACCGGGCGTTGCGCGAACGCGAAACCCTCGGCGCGACCAGCTTCGACGACACCGTGGTCGCGCACATCCGGCACCGGCTGATCGGGGACTACACTGGTCCGCCGTGGCACGGTATGGTCTAGACCATGTCGTCGACGAAGCTGTCTGGGGTCGCGGTCAGTCCCGGCCGCGCGAGCGGTCCGGTGGTCCGGGTGGCCGAGCCGCTGGGGGCGCCCCCGAGCACCCCGGCCCCGCCGGATCCCGCCGCCGAGGCCGCGCGGATCGAGCCCGCCGCCCAGCTGGTCGCCGCCCGCCTGGAGAAGCAGGCCGAGACGGCCACCGGTGAAGCCGCCACGATCCTGCAGACCACCGCCGCGATGGCCGCCGACCCGACGCTGGTCAGCCAGGCCGAAGGGCTGGTCGAGAACGAGCGCCTGCCCGCCGCCCGCGCGGTGCACCAGGCCGCCGAGGGCTTCGCCGAGATGCTCGCCGCCGCCGGTGGGTACATGGCCGAGCGCGTGCGCGACATCCACGACATCCGCGACCGCATCGTCGCCGAACTGCTCGGACTCGCCCCGCCCGGCGTGCCCGAGCTGGCCGGGCCGAGCGTGCTGGTCGCCCGTGACCTCGCCCCCGCCGACACCGCCGGGCTCGACCCGGCGAAGGTGCTCGCGCTGGTCACCGAAGAGGGCGGCCCCACCAGCCACACCGCGATCCTCGCCCGTGCGCTCGGCATTCCGGCCGTGGTCGCCGTCCGAGGTCTGCTCGCGTTCGAGGCCGACGCGCTGATCGTCGATGGTGACACCGGCGAGGTCGAACCGGCCGACGCGAACGCGCCGATCCTGGCGGCGACCGCGGGCGGACCGGCCGAGTGGGACGGCACCGGCGTGACCGCCGACGGCCACCGGGTCAAGGTGCTCGGCAACGTCGGTTCCGCGGCGGACGCGCGGGCCGCGGCGGACGCGGGCGCCGAAGGGGTCGGCCTGTTCCGCACCGAGTTCTGCTATCTCGACGCCAGCACCGAACCGACGGTCGAGGCGCAGCGTGCCGCGTATGCCGCCGTGCTCGCGCCGTTCCAGGGCAAGCCGGTCATCGTCCGCACGCTCGACGCCGGTGCCGACAAACCGCTCGCCTTCCTCTCCCCCGACACCGAGCCGAACCCGGCGCTCGGCGTGCGTGGCCTGCGGATCGCCTTCGACCGGCCGGAAATCCTCGACCGCCAGCTGGAGGCCATCGCGCTGGCCGCACAGGACTCGGGCGCCGAGGTGTCGGTGATGGCGCCGATGGTGGCCACCGCCGCCGAAGCCGCCTGGTTCGCCGAGCGCGTGCACGCGGCGGGCATCGCCAGGGCGGGCGTGATGATCGAGATCCCGGCTGCCGCGCTGGCCGCCCGCGAGATCCTCGACGCCGTCGACTTCGTGTCGATCGGCACGAACGACCTCGCCCAGTACACCTTCGCCGCGGACCGCCAGCTCGGCGCGGTCGCCGCGCTCAACGACCCGTGGCAGCCCGCGCTGCTGCGGTTGATCGCGCTGATCGGCAAGGCGGCCAGTGAAACCGGCAAACCGGCCGGGGTCTGCGGGGAGGCGGCGGCCGATCCGCAGCTCGCGCGCGTGCTCACCGGGCTCGGGCTGACCAGCCTGTCGATGAACGCGCCCGCGGTGCGCGCGGTCGGCGCGAGCCTGGCCGCGGTCACCCGCGAGGAGTGCGAGGCCGCGGCAGCCGCGGCGCTCGCCGCGGCCGATCCGGTGGCCGCCCGTCAGGCGGTCAAGAACTCCAGGTGACGCGCCACGGCAGGCGCACCTGGACCCGCCCGAAGCGGTAGTAGCGCGGGGTCCGGATCTCCACGGACCCCGCGAACAGCGACCCGGACAGCACGAACTTCGGCCGCCCGGACGCGTGCTCGAACTCGGTCCGGTCGGTCAGCGTGCCCGCCTTCACCTTCAGGTCCGCTGTGGACAGTGAGGCGCCGGTGGGTAGCAGCAGTTCCACCGAGCCGGCCGCCACGCTCAGCTCGATGCGCACCTCGGCCTGGCTGAACTCGGCCTCGGTGAAGTCCAGTTCGGTCGAGCCCATCTGGTTCTGCACCAGGATCTCGTGCGGGACGCGCCAGCGCCCGGTTCGCCGCGAGCTGCCCATCAGCGTCCGGAGCACCAGCCGGTCCCGGCGCGCGGGCACGGTGCCGTTGACCCCGTGGTGCACCAGCCCGGGCAGATCGGTGAGCACCCGGTTCAGCTCACCGCGGGTGCGGGCGGCCAGCGCCAGGTCGGTGCGCGCGGTGAACTCCTCCAGGTCGAGCAGCCCCTGCCCGACGGCCTTCTGCAGCAACGCCGCGACGTGGTCCCGTTCGGCGTCGGAGACGCGCAGCTCCCGGTCACTCACCAGCGGGAACGGCGGCCGTTGCGCACGACCAGCGGGCCGCCGTGCACCCGCCCGGTCACGATGATGGTCGGCGAGCCCGCCGCGGGCTGCCGCTTGCGCTTGTCCTCCACCGAACCCCACTTGACCTCGGTGATCGAGTTGAGGTCCACGCCGGCCTCCTCCGGGACGACCAGCTCGACGCCGCCCCACTTGGTGTCCAGCTCGATGTAGACCACCGGCGAGGTGAGCACGGCCTCGGTGAAGTCGAGCTTGGTGCTCGCGTACTTGTTGCGCACCCGCAGGTGCGACGGCACCTGCCACTGCCCGCTGCGCTTGAGGTTCGAGCCGTGCGCGCGCAGTTCGAGCGGCTTGCCCGAGGGCGGCGGCGCGTACGGGTGCGGGGGCGGCACCGGCGCGGGGGCCGCTCCGGCGGCCAAGACCGGAGCGGCGTCTCGATGCACCAGCCCGGGCAGGTCCGCGAGCACGGAGTTCAGCTCGCCGCGGGTGCGGGACGCCAGTGCCTTGTCGGTGCGTTCGGTGAACTCGTCCAGATCGAGCATGCCCCGGCCGATCGCCTTCTGCAGCACCCCGACCACGTGCTCGCGTTCGGCGTCGGACACCCGCAGGTCGCGCGGGCTGAACTCCTTCGGCGACGGCGGTGCTTCCGGCGCTTCCGGCGCCGCCGGTGTCTCCACCGCCGTCTTCTGCTCCGCCTCGGCGACGGTGTCCTTGTCGCCGTCCGACTCGGCCGGTACCGGTAGCTGATCGGTCTGCGGCTCACCCATGCGGTCCATGCTAGATCCGGGGTCCGACCAGCGGATCGGGGATTTTCCCCGACCTTTTCAGTCCGTGTCCAGGCCGTGTTCGATGGCGTAGCGGGCCAGCTCGACCCGGTTGTGCAGCTGGAGCTTCCGCAGCGTCGACTGCACGTGGTTCTCCACCGTGCGGTGCGAGATCACCAGCTTCTCGGCGATCTGCCGCGCGGTCAGTCCTTTCGCGACCTGCCGCAGTACGTCGGTTTCGCGCTCGGTCAGCCGCGGGGGTTCGCCGCTGGTGGCCGGCGCGTCCGCCATCCGCCGGTACTCCCCGAGCACCAGGCCCGCGAGCCCGGCGGTGAACACCGTGTCGCCCGCCGCGGTCCGGCGCACCGCCTCGACCAGCTCCGCGGACGACGCCGACTTCACCAGGTAGCCGGAGGCACCGGCCTTCACCGCTTCCAGCACGTCCTCGTGCTCACCGCTCGCGGACAGCACCAGCACGCGGGTCTCCGGCAGCGCCGCGGTGATCGCCCTGGTCGCGGCCACGCCGGAGGTCTCGCCGAGGTTCATGTCCATCAGCACCACGTCCGGGCGCACGGTCTTGGCGATCCGGATCGCCGCGTCGCCGTCGGGCGCGGTGGCCAGCACCTCGAACCCGTGCTCGCCGAGATCCCTGGCCACCCCGTCCCGCCAGATCGGGTGGTCGTCGACCACCATCACCGAAATCGCGCTCACCCCGAGGCTCCCTTCGGCACGCGGATCTCCCACTCCGTGCCCGCTCCGGGCGCGGTGTCCAGGCTGATCGTGCCACCCAATCCGGTGACCCGGTCCTGGATGGACTTGGCCACGCCCAGCCGGCCTTCGGCGCGGGCCCGGTCCAGCCGTCCGTCGGGAATGCCGGGACCGTCGTCGCGCACCGATACGATCACCTCGTCCCCGAGGTCCTCCAGGAGCACCCACGCCTGGGCGCCCTCGGCGTGCTTCGCGACGTTGGCCAGTGCCTCGCGCACGGCGTCGGCCAGTTCGGTGGTGACGTGGGCGGGCAGCGAAACCGGACCGGCCGGGCCGGAGATGTGCACGGTCGACGTGCCGAGCAACTGCAACGCCGCGCGCAGGTCGGCCGTCTCGTCCGTGGGCCGCGTCGGCTCGGTGGTGACCAGCGCGCGCAGCGCGATCTCCTGCTCACCGGCCAGTTCCGCGAGTTCCGCCGCCTCGCCGCCCAGTTCGGCACCGCGCTTGCGGACGCGCGCGAGCACCTGGAGCACGCTGTCGTGGATCGACCGCGCCAGCCGTTCGCGTTCCGCGGTGGCCGCCTCCGTGCGCAACGCCTGGGCCAGCGCCGAACCGGAGCGCCGTGCGGTGCTCGCGGTCATCCCGATCAGCAGGCCGCTGGCCACCAGCAACACCCCGTCCCGGGCCACGTCGACGGTGAACTCCCCGCGCGCGAGCCCGGTGCACAACGCGATCACCAGCCCACCGGCCAGCCCGCCGACCGCGCCGAACCGGGCACCGGCGACCAGCGGGGGCACGGCCGCCCAGACGGTGGTGATCAGCGGAGCCGCCGCGGCGGCTTGCGCGTCGGACAGGATCCACGGCGAGGTCAGCACCAGGAACGCGGTGAACCCCACGTCGGCGACCACCAGCCAGCGCCACCGCCACCGCAGCGCCTCACGGGCGTAAACCAGGCTGGTCAGCACGGTCCAGGCGGCCATCACGCCGAGCACCAGCCAGGCGAGCCAGGCGCGGCGGTACTCGTCCTGGTGCACCACGCCGATCCCGGCGGCGAACAACCAGGTCAGCACCCGCAGCCCGATCGCGCCCCACCACAGCGGTGAGGCGAGGTCACGCGGGGTGGGGCCGAACCGCGCGGTCACTGGTCCGGGTCGTCGCTGTCGTCGGTGGCCTTCGTGTTCGGCTCGGCGCTCTGGTCCTGCAGCACGTCCACGTCGGCCGGATCGGGATCGCGTTCGTGCAGCAGCGACTTGATGCCGGAGTTGAGCACCGCCAGCAGCGGCACGGCGAGCAGCGCCCCGGCGATCCCGGCGGCGACCAGGCCCGCGGTGATCGCCAGCACCACGGCCAGCGGGTGCAGCTTCACCGCCCGGCCCAGCAGCAGCGGCTGCAGGATGTGGCTTTCCAGCTGCATCACCAGGATGACCACGCCGAGCACAATCAGCGCGGTGACAAAACCGTTGGTGACCAGCGCGACCAGCACCGCCACCGCGCCGGTCAGCACGGCGCCGATGATCGGCACGAAGGCACCGAGGAAGACCAGCGTGGCCAGCGGGATCACCAGCGGTACCCCGAGGATCCACAGCCCGATGCCGATGCCGACCGCGTCCACCACGGCCACCGCCGCGGTCGCGCGCACGTAGCTGACCAGCGAGGCGAAGCCGCGGCGACCGGCCACGTCCACCCGGTTGCGCACCTGGCGCGGCACGCCGCGGGTGAGGAAGGTCCAGATCTGCTCGCCGCCGGCCAGGAAGAAGATCAGGATGAACAGCGTCAGCACGAACCCGGTGAGCACCTCGCCGACGGTGCCCGCGGTGGTCAGCGCGCTGTCGGTGATGGTGGCCTGGTTCTTCTTGAGGAAGTCGATGGCCTGGTTGATGAAGTCCTGGATCTGCGTCTGCCGCAGGTGCAGCGGACCGTTGACCAGCCAGTCCTCGATCTGGTCGAGGCTGTCGGTGAGCTGCTGCTGCAGTGCGGGCAGGCCGCTGGTGAACTGCGCGACGACGAAGGTGAGCAATCCGCCGAGCAGGCCGAGCCCGCCGATCAGCACGATGCCCGCGGCCAGTCCCCTCGGCAGCCCGGCCTTGACCAGCCAGCCGACGCCCGGCGCCATCAGCGCGGCCAGCAGCAGCGCGATGGACAGCGGGATGACCACCACCGACAGGTAGCCGACCAGCCAGACGATCACGTACAACGCGGCGATCACCACGAGGAACCGCCAGGCGAGCGCGGCGCCGATCCGCAGACCGCGGGGAACGACGGTGGTCACGTCGAGCTCGACCGGCAGTCCGGGGTAGTCGGGGGCGGAAACGGCGGGCTTCTTCTCCTGCTCCGGCACATCCGACAACTTAGTCGGCGGGCGGGCAGGCCAGCAGGCAGACGGCCGGAAACGCCGCGCTCGATCACCCTCGGTGAGAGCCGGCGACACCGTGTGCTTTTCACACGATCGGGCCATCAAGGCGGTTCGAAGTCGCGTTCGCGGGGTCCCTTGGTCCAGTCTCGGTGTCGCGCCAACGGAACGTGATCACCTCACACCCTGAGTATCCGAGTTCGGATGCCTGGCGCCCGGAACACCCCAGACCGAGGAGTGCACGCAGGTGGCGGAAGTGGCGGCGAACCAGCGAGGCGCGAAGCGCGCCGGTCGCTGGACTTCGCGCGCCCTCCTGGTCGCCGGTGGTGTGCTCGCCGGCACCGCGGCCGCCTGGGCCTTCGCCACCGGCGCCTCCGCCGCCGACGCCCCGGTCGCCCCCGAGACCGACACCGCCGATCTCACCCCGGTCACCGACGCCACCGTCCAGGGCCTGGATGACCTCACCGGCGGTGTCTCCGAACTGACCGGCGACACGGCCGGTGCCGCCGCCCTCGCCACCGAGGTCCCGTCGACCGGGTCCTCCCGCGCGGTGCGCGAAGACGTCACCACCGCGGTCGAGGAGTTCACCAGCGAGGCCGTGGTCCGCCCGGTCGAGCGCACCCTCGGCGCCTTCGAGCGCATCGCGCGCCAGCCCGAGGACGCGCCGAAGGTGATCGAGCAGACGCTCACCCCGGCCAACCAGGGCGTGCAGGACTTCGGCAAGAAGTTCTGGGACTTCCTCCAGCCGAAGGGCGCGGACGCGCTGGCCGAACTGCCCCGGCTGCCGCTCGGCGGTGCCGACCCGGTGGTCCCGGAGCAGCCGGTGGCGGTGGTCCCCGACGCGGCCACCGACGTCTACACCGTCGCCGTTCCGGCCGGACCGCAGCAGGACGGCTCCTGGGTCGCCGGTTTCGACGCTTCGGGCGTCGCCGGTGCCACCGACGAAGGCGGCGCGGAAGACCGCGACCTGCCTTCCCCCTTCTCCCCGTTGCGCGCGCCGCTGGCGCCGCTCACCGTGCCCACCGTTCCCGGTGGCGGCAACTCCGCCGGCGGGCACTTCGACGGGCTGCTGATCGGCGTTCCCGCCGGTTCGGCCGCCGCTTTCGACACCGCTCCGATCGGCTCCGTCCGGTCCGGTGTCCGTCACCTCATGGTGGAACCGGGCGCGCAGCCCGGCGTCACGCCTGACTGATTCCCGCGCGGGGTGAGGACGGTTCGCGTCCCCCGCCGGTCACCTTTCCCGTGCCGGTAGTGCGCGTTCTCTCCTGAGTTCACCCCGCGGTTTCCCGCGGTCGCTTCCGACCGCAGCCCTCCTCCCGCACGCAAGCTGCAGAACGCAGGTTGCCAGGGAGCCACGAACCCGCAAGGGAACCCAAGGAAAAGGAGAACCCCTCAATGCAGACCTGGGCGAAGCGCGGCATCAAGACCGCGCTGGTCACGGGTGGTTTGCTGATGCTGGGTACCGGCATCGCTTCTGCCGACGAGAGTGTCAACCCCGACAGCCCCGCCGGCCCGCTCGACGCGAACCTGACCATCCCGGTTCAGATCGAGAAGAACGCGCTCGGCACCCCCGTCGGGCAGGCCAACCTCCCCGGATACAAGGGTGAGATCAGCACCAAACCGGTCACCAAGCCGCTCAAGGGCGTGACCGACCCGCTGCAGAAGGCCGCCGCTCCCGCCTCGAAGGCGACCGCCCCGCTCGCGGGCGTGACGGACAAGGCCACCAGCGCGCTTTCCTCGGCCACCAACAAGGCCGGTGCCTCGCGCACCACGCAGGACGTTTCCGGGCTCGACATCGACCAGACCGATGACGTGCTCAAGGGCAACAAGGTCGACCTCGACGTCACCGCGCCGATCCAGATCTGCGGCAACGCGATCGGCGTCATCGGGGACGCGGTCATCGAAGACGCGGACTGCGGCACCCAGTCGTACTCCAACGACGAGAACACCACCACCGACGGCAAGTACTCCGGCCTGGCGGGCAACGTGGTCGCGCTGGACTGGGCGCTGCCCATCCAGATCGCGGGCAACGCCGGCGGTGTCGCGGGCGGGTCCGGCTACACCTCGGGCAGCGCGGAGCAGGAGGTGACCGAGACCGGCGACATCAGCACGGACGGCACCGGCTCCGGCGCCTCCGGCAACGTGGTGGCCCCGCAGTTCGCCACCCCGGTGCAGGTCACCGGCAACGCGGCCTCGTGGATCCTCGGCAACGCCTACAGCGAGTTCGACGCCGAGACCGAGGCCGAGTCCGGCGGCTGGATCCAGACCAACGGTGACGGCGGCGCGGCCACCGGCAACGTGGTCGGTGTGCCGATCGCGCTCCCGGTCAAGGTCAACGGCGTGGCGGCGGGGGCATGGGGCTCCGACGCCGACACGGTGTCGCACTCCGAGGCCGACGCCACCGCGGGTGACACCACCCCCGGCCTCAACGACATCCCCGCCTACATCACCACCGAAGGCGACAAGGCGTTCCTGGCCGGGACCGTGGTCCAGCCGCAGGGCGCGCTCGTCGCCAACGTCGCGGGTGTCGCGGCGTCCTGGATCGGCAACGCCACCACCGGCAACGCCCAGGACGACGACTACGCCGGCGCCGGCTCCTCGTCCAGCGAGGTCGAGGCCGGTGGCTTCTCCAGCACCACGGGCCAGGACGGCGCGGGCTCGGGCAACATCGTCGACCTGCCGGTCGCGGTCCCGGTCGAGGCCTTCGGCATCGGCGGCACCTACATCGGCAACGCGCACGCCGCGCACGACAACGAGACCGACGCCAAGGCCGGTGAGGGCACCTACACCACCGGTGACGGCTCCTTCCTCGCCGCCAACACGGTGACCGGGCAGCCCGCGCTGACCGGTGAGGTGTTCGGCATCGGTGGCTCGCACATCGGGAACGCCTCGGGCACCTCGACCGAGACCAAGACCGTGCAGGCCGGTGGGTACAACGGCAGCACCGGCAACGACAGCTCCGGCTCGGGCAACATCGTCCAGGTCCCGCTGGCCGTGCCCGCCGAGATCTTCGGCGTCGGCGGCTCGTACATCGGGCAGGGCGAGGGCACCGCGTCCGAGACCAAGGAGATCACCGCCGGTGGCGGTGGCAACACCGACGACGACAACGGGTTCGGCAGCTCGAACCTCGTCGCCACCCCGCTGGCCGTGCCGGCGCAGGTCTTCGGCATCGGCGGCTCGCACATCGGCCGCGGCACCGGTGAGGCCACCACCGACACCCAGGTGACCGCCGGCGACGACGTCAAGGCGACCGGCAGCGAGGCCGGCGCCGCGGGCAACATCGGCTTCGTGCCGGTGGCGCTCCCGGTGCAGGTCCACGGCATCGGCGGGTCCTTCATCGGGACCGGCTTCGGCACCAGCGAGAACCTGACCGACGCGGTGGCCGGCGGCGACGCCACCACCGACGGCCAGGACGCGGCCGTGGCGGGCAACATCATCCAGGCGCCGTTCGCCGGTGCCGCCAACGTGTTCGGCTCCTCGGCCGGGCTGGCCGCGCTCGTCGGTGGCGACACCGCCGAGAACGACGTGGTCGCGCAGGCCGGTGGCGACTCCGAGACCAACGGTGACGGCAGCGGCCTGGGCGGCAACGTGATCAGCGCGCAGGGCCTGCCCATCGCGCAGGTCTTCGGCGACGCGGTGGCCGCGGCCGCCAAGGCCACCGGCTCGGCCTCGAACACCACCGACGCCACCTCCGGTGGGGACATCACCACCTCGGGCGTCGACGGTGCCTTCTCGGGCAACATCCTGGACGTGCCGGCCGCCGCGGTCGCGCAGGTCTTCGGCAACGCGGTCGCCGCCGCCGGGGTGGCCGACGCCACCGCCGACAACGTGACCAGCGGCAAGGCCGGTGGCGACACCACCACCGCGGGCACCATGGACAGCGTGTCCGGCTTCGACGGGCAGATCCCCGTCGGCGTCGTGGCGCAGGTCTTCGACGTCCCGCTGGCCCTGCTGGGGGTGGCGAACGCCGAGGCCACCAACGCCACCGACATCATGGTCGACAACCGCGAGCCGCAGATCGACCTGGGCATCGACGGTTCGGAGCTGCCGCTCGACGCGGTGCCCTCGCTGAACTGGCCGTCGCTGCCGGGCGTGCCGGGGGTTCCGACCGGACTGGGCCGCGACGGCGGCATGGGCCTGCCCACCAACGGGCTGCCCACCCCGGGCCTGCCCTCGGTCCCGTCCCTGCCGGGTCTGCCGTCCCTGCCGGGTGCGGCGGCGCAGCGCAACGACGCCCCGATGCCGTCCGTGCCGGGCGTGCCGGAGCTGGGCACCGTGACCGACCTGCCCTCGACCGGCACCCTGCCGATCGAGCTGTCGGGCGTGAGCCTGGACTCGGTCAACGTGTTCGGTGGCGGCCTGCCGACCGACGCGCTGCTGGGTGGCGGCCTGCCGACCGACGCGATCCTCGGCGGTGGCCTGCCCACCGACGCGGTCCTGGGTGGCGGCCTGCCCACCGGTGACGTGACCGGCGGCGTGCTGCCGACCGACGCGCTGCTGAACGGCGGCCTGCCGGTCGACCCGGCCACCGTCATCCCGATGGCCACCGAGCGCCAGGACGTGCCGACCGCCGACGTGCCCGCGATGGCGCAGGTCGACGGCCCGCTGAACGTGTTCCAGCGCATCCTGTCGGTGCTGACCGGCGGCAAGTGAGCTGACGCGCAACTGAACGAAACCGGGCCCCGGAGCAGCCAGCTCCGGGGCCCGGTTTTTTGGTGTGTCAGCCCAGTTGCACGGACCGCTTCGCCAGCCCGTACCAGAACCCGTCGATCACCGTCTTGGGCGCGCCACCCGCTTCGCCGCCCGCGCCGAGCGAGACGAACAGCGGTGCGAAGTGCTCGATCCGCGGGTGCGCCAGGCCGGGGGCCGGTGCCTTGTGCGTGAAGTCGAGGATCGCGTCCACGTCGTTCTTCGCCAGCACCTGCGCGCCCCAGTCGTCGAATTCGGCGGACCACGCGGGCGGTTCGTGGTCGGCGTCGCGGTGCATGTCGATCCCGCTCAGGTTGTGCGTGAAGAAGCCGCTGCCGATGATCAGCACACCCTCGTCCCGAAGCGGCGCCAGCTTGCGGCCCAGGTCGAACAGCTGCGCCGGGTCGAGCGAGGGCATGGAGATCTGCAGCACCGGCACGTCGGCGTCGGGGAACATCTCCACCAGCGGCACGTACGCGCCGTGGTCCAGCCCGCGTTCCGGGTCCTCGTGCACCGGGGTTTCCGCCGAGCGCAGCAGCTTCCGCACCTTCTCGGCCAGCGCCGGTGCCCCGGGAGCGCGGTACTGGACTTGGTAGTAGCGCTCGGGGAAGCCCCAGAAGTCGTAGATCAGCGGCACCGTGGTGGTCGCGCCGATGGTCAGCGGCGCCTCCTCCCAGTGCGCCGACACGATCAGGATCGCCGTCGGCCGCGTCAGCCCGGCCGACCAGTCGGCGAGCTGCCGGGTCCACGTCACGTTGTCGGCGAGCGGCGGCGCGCCGTGGCTGAGGTAGAGCACGGGTGCGGCGGTCATGGCGGTCTCCCGGACAGTACTGGTTGAAAATTCAACTATACGCCTCGTCCGGGGGTGGTGACCATGCGCTGGAGCACAGTCACCGGCACGGGGTACGGGGCCTCTACGCTGAGGTCGTCCATCAAGCGGGAGGGTGCATGTCGGCGACGCGGCTGCTGGTGCTCGGTGCGGTCCGCGGGTTCGGCCGGGCCCACGGTTACCTGGTCCGCACCGAACTGCTGACCTGGGGCGCCGACGAGTGGGCCAACGTCAAATGGGGCTCGCTCTACCACGCGCTGCGCCAGCTGGCGAAGGACGGACTGCTGCGCGCGATCGACGTGCCCGAGTCGGGCGACCGCGTGGACTACGAGATCACCGAAGCCGGTGACGAGGAGTTCTTCCGCCTGCTCCGCGAAGCCCTGCGCCAGCCCGAACTCCGCCAGGACATGCTGACCGCCGGACTGGCGCTGCTGCCCGCGCTGCCCAGGGACGAGGCCATCGAGCTGCTGGAAAAACGGCTGCACGCCTTGGAAAGCGGCCGCGCGGACATCATCGAGCAGACCAGTTCGTGGGCCGATCCCGGGCACGTGCAGGAGCTGTTCGACCTCTGGGTGCACAACACCAGCAGCGGTGCCGACTGGACGCGCGGCCTGATCGATCGGCTGAAGGCGGGCGCGCACACGATGGCCGGGGAGGACCCCACCGGCTTCGGCATGCCGGGCACCTGGACTCCGACCCAGGTCTGAGCTACCTCCGTCCGATGTGGACGGAAGTGGAATGCCGGAGGGTCGACCGGCATGAGAACCCTGTTGCCCGGAGCCGTTTCCCTGCTGCTGGCGCCGCCGCTGCTGCTCGCCGGCGTGCTGCTGCGCCTGCCGCACGACCTGTTCTTCCCCGCCCAGCTCGCCGCCTTCGCGCACGAACCGGACCGGGTGTTCGCCGCGTACAGCTGCTTCCTGCTCGGGATCGTGGTGCTGTGGCCGGGGATCCTGCTGCTGGCCCGCCGGATCGGGGGTGGTTTCGGACCGTGGGGTTCTTGGGGCGCAGTCCTGGTCCTGTTCGGCCTGTTCGCCCGCGCCTTCCACGCCGGGATCGACCACCTCGCCTTCCAGTTGGTGCGCGTGCTCGGCCTGGACACCGCGACCCGGGTGGTCGCCGAGTCCTACGGTGCCTACCACGTGCTGCGGGTGTGCACCGTGCCGATGATCTTCGGCTGGGTGGTGCTGGCGATCGGGGCGTGGCGGTCGCGTGCGCTCGGCCGGGTCGGCGCGGTCGCGCTCGGGGCGATGACCGCGATGCCGGTCGGCGTGCTGAAGGGCACCGAGTGGCTGTCGGTGGTCGCGGCGGTGGGCTTGTGCGTCGCGCTGGTACCGCTGGGCGTGCGCGTCCTGCGCGAGTGCACGTGGCCCGCTCCCGCGGTGGTGGCGCGGTGGAGCGCGCTCGGCGTGGGCACCGTGACGGCCCTGTACTTCCTCGGCCAAGTCGGATAACCCCTGGCTATCACACCAGGTCTTGGACACCTTTCCGGCGCCGCCGCAGCATGGGAACCATGGAACTCACGGGAAAGACCGCAGTGGTGACCGGGGCGTCGCGGGGTATCGGCCGCGCGGTGGCGGAACGGCTCGCGGGAGCGGGCGCGCTCGTCGCGGTGCACTACGGGAGCAACGACGCGGCGGCCGAGGAGGCGGTCGCGAGCATCGAGCGGGCGGGCGGCCAGGCCTTCGCCGTCCGCGCGGAACTCGGGGTGGACGGTGATGTCGACACGCTGTTCGCCGGTCTCGAACGCGGCCTGGCCGGGCGGAAGCTCGACATCCTGGTCAACAACGCGGCCATCGTCTCCGGGAAGCTGGACGAGGTGACGCCCGCCGAGTTCGACCGGCTGTTCGCGGTGAACGTGCGGGCCCCGTACTTCATCGTCCAGCGGGCGGTCCCGCTGCTCGCGGACCACGGCCGGGTGATCAACGTGTCCTCCGGCGTCACCCGGATCGCGTTGCCGGAAACCGCGTACGCGATGACCAAGGGCGCGCTGGACGTGCTCGGCCGGAACCTGGCCAACCAGCTCGGCGACCGCGGGATCACGGTGAACACCGTCGCGCCGGGGGTCACCGAGACCGACATGAACAGCTGGCTCGACCACGAACCGGAACGCGGGAACGCGATGGCGGCGATGGCCGCGCTCGGCCGCATCGGCCGGCCGTCGGACATCGCCGCCGCGGTCGCGTTCCTCGCTTCACCGGACGCCGGGTGGATCACCGGCAACTGGCTCGACGCCAGCGGCGGCCTCTTCCTCGGGCCGCGTCCTCAGCCCGCGTCGTAGGTGCTGAAGGTCCACTCGTAGCCCTCGGGGTCGTGCACGCGGAACCGGTAGGTGCCCCACTCGGTGGCCGCCGGCGGCCAGATCACCTTCGCCCCGGCGGCGCTCGCCTTGGCGTACAAGGCATCCACCTCCTCCTCGGAACCGAGCCGGATCCACAGGCCGTGCCCGACCGTCTCGCCCTTCAACGCCGCCCGGTCGTACCCGGCTTCGTCGGTGAACAGGGTGAAGCTGACCCCGGGCCCGTACCGGAGTTCGGCGTGCCCGATGCCGCCGTGGCCGTCGGAAAAGCACATGGTCTGCTCGAACCCGAAGGCGCGCTGGAACCAGTCCAGCGCGCCCTGGGCGTCGCGGTAGCCGAAGTAACCGTGGAGGGTGGCGGAAGTCGTCATGACCCCAGTCCACCAACGATCGCGGCCGGTTTCGTTCCGCGTTCAGTCGGCTCGGCAGGTGAGGTCCTCGGCGGGCAGCTTGCCGTCGGCGAAGTAGGTGTTGACCGCGTTCTCCGCGCAGGTGTTCGGGAAGTGGCCGAACACCGCGTGCACCCGGACGTCCTGCAGGGTGACCAGCTTCGAGCCGCTCATCGCGTGGTGCAGGTCGACGCCGCTGTCGTACGACGTGCGGGTGTCCCCGGTGGCCTGCACGATCAACGCGGACGCCGAATTCCGCACCACGGTCGGCTTTTCCGCGGGCGGCGCCCAGAACGCGCAGGCGGTGATGCCGTTGGCGAAGGCACCGAAGACCGGCTGCTCGGCCCGCGAGCGCTGGATGTTCCGCCAGTAGTACTCGGGGTCGCGCTGCTCGACCTTGTCCCCGCACAGCACCGCGGACTGCCCGGACATCTGCGTCTCCGGGGTCGGCCGGTAGATGACCTCCAGCGTGCTCGTCAGCGCGGGGTTCGGCTCCACCTGCTTGCCGTCGGCGGCGTCGACGAGCTGCCGCACGTCGGCGGCCAGCGCCGGGTTCGCCCGCGGATCGGCCAGCGAGATGAACACCACGATCGGCAGCGCGTGCTGGTCGAGCTCGTACTGCCCGATCCGGATCGGCCGCTCCGCCGACCGCCGCACCAGGTCCTCCACCACCGCCCTGACCTCCTTGCCGGTGGTCCCGAGGTGGTACTCGGCGTCGCGTTCGGCGGTCCACTCCGCCCATTCGTCCAGCGCCGCCTCGTTCGGCTCGCCCATGTCCTGGAACATCCTGGTGCCGTAGCGCTTCGAGTCGACCGCGCTGTCCAGCACGAAGCGGTCGCTGTGGCGCGGGAACATCTGCGTGTACACCGAACCCAGGTAGGTCCCGTACGACCAGCCGAAGTAGTTGATCTTCCGCTCACCCAGCGCACCGCGGATCACGTCCATGTCGCGGGCGGTGTTGCGGGTGGAGATGTGGCGCAGCACGTCGCCCTCGGTCTCCGCGCACTGCCGCGCCAGGTCCGCCTGCAACCGCACGGTCCGGTCGAAGCTCGCGCGGTCCGCGCCCGACGAGCGCAGCATCAGGCCCACCGGCCAGCCGCAGTCGACCGGGTTCGACCGGCCGATCCCCCGCGGGTCCATGCCGATCAGGTCGTACTTCGCGGTCACCGCCGGCGTCATCGCCTGCTTGACGCCGACCATCATGTCCAGCCCGGGACCACCCGGGCCGCCGGGATTGGACAGCATCACCCCGCGCCGCTGCCCGGGATCGGTGGCCTTGATCCGCGAGATCGCCACGGAAATGGTGCGGCCACGCGGATCGGCGTAGTTCAGCGGCACCTTGACCTCGGCGCACTGCGCGCCCGCCTCGTCGAGTGCCTTGTGGTCGCAGGACTTCCAGTCGAGCTTCTGGTGGTGGAACCGGGCCAGGCCGTTGTCCGCCACCGCGGTGCCCGCCAGCAGGGTGGCCCCGCTGACGGCCACCGCGGCCACCAGTGCGCCGAGCTTCTTCATGTCGTTTCCTTTGCTGTCCGAAGTGGACTGTTCAGGCCGCGCAGACGGCGGCGTCGACGGCCCGCAGCACGGCGGCGGAGCCGGATTCGGTGTCGGTGACCTGGTTGACCGCGACGTTCACCGCGCGGCCGTCGGTGGTGGCCCCGCCGCGGGTGCGGAAGCCGGGAATGCTGCCGCCGTGGCCCCAGAACTCCACGCCGCAGGACACCGGGACGCGGATCAGGCCGAGGCCGTACCCGGCGCCGGGGAAGATGTCGGCGGGCACGGTCCGCTTCATCTCGGCCAGCTGCGCCGGGGGCAGCAGCTCCCCGGACAGCAGCGCGGTGAAGAACCGGTTCAGGTCCTGGCCGGTGGAGACCATGGCGCCGGCCGCCCCGCCCCACGACGGGTCCTGCCGCGTGTAGTCGACCCGCTCCCCGCCGACCTCGTGGTAGCCGCGGGGGTGCGGGCCGTGGATCCCGGTGTCGCCGGGCATCGGGTAGTAGGTCGAGTGCAGGCCGAGCGGGAGGATGACGCGGCGGTTCAGCTCCGTGGCCAGCGGCCGCCCGGTGACCCGTTCGACGAGCAGCCCGGCCAGGACGTAGTTCGTGTTGGAGTACTCCCACTTCGCGCCGGGGTCGAAGTGGGGCGGCAGGGTCATGGCCAGCCGCGCCAGCTCGTCCGCGGTGCGGTACCGCCAGCGGGTCTCGACCGGGTCGAGCTTCTCCAGGTAGTCGGCCAGCCCGCTGGTGTGCTGGAGCAGGTGCCGCACGGTGATCCGCCGGTCGCCGCGGACCGCGCCCGGCAGGTACTGCTCCACCGGGCGGTCGAGCTCGACCCGGCGTTCCGCCACCAGCTGGAGCACGACGGTGGCGACGAAGGTCTTGGTGTTGCTGCCGATCCTGATCCGGGCCCGGTGCGGGAACGGCTGCCCGGTGCGCAGGTCACCCGCGCCGCTGGTGACCTCCCGGCTGCGGCCGCGTTCGCTGAGCACGGCCTGCGCCCCCGGTACGCCCTCGACCCGGACCAGCCGGTCCAACTCCTGCTGGAGCGGCGGCGACGGCGCGGCGGCGGCCGGTACCGCACCCGCCACCACGGCGGCCAGTCCGAACACCACCGCGAAAGTGCTTGCACGCAAGGGAATTCCTCCTCGGAAGCTCGATGCTCACGAGGTTATGGATCTTCCGGGGGCGCGCCCAGGACAGCACTACCCCGACTCTTGGTGGGGCTGGCCCTACTGCTCGACGCCGCCGAGCCAGCTACGGCGGATGGCCCGGGTGGCGCGGATGTCGGCCAGCGGGTCGCCGTCCAGCAGCACCAGATCGGCGCGCTTGCCCGGCTCGACCACGCCCCGGTCGGTCAGCCCGAAGTGCTCGGCGGGCAGGCAGGTGGCCGCGCGCACCGCGTCCACAGTGGTCAGTCCCGCGGCCACGAGCAGTTCGAGTTCCCGGTGCAGGCTCTCGCCGAACGCGGGCTGGAACGGGATGCCGGGCTGGTCGTTGGCGTCGCTGCCGGCCAGCACCGGCACGCCGGCGGCGTGCATCGCGCCGACGCTGCTCTCCGCCGCCCGGTACGCGTCGGGCACCCCCATGGTCTCGGCGACGCCCTCCATCATCACCAGCGTCGGCACCACGACGCGCCCGTCGGCGGCCATGCGCGCGACGTCGGCATCGGTTACCGGGCGGCCGAGCGGGACGTGGGTCAGCACGTCCGCGCCGATGTCCAGGCCGAGGGTGTAGGCCTCGGGAACAGTCGCGTGGGCGACCACCGACAGCCCGCGCGCGTGGGCTTCGTCGGTCAGGGCCCGTGCCACGGCCTCGCTGGGCCCGCCCTCGCCGGGGCCTTCGAGCACGAGCTTGAGGTAGTCGGCCCCTTCGGCGAGGCGATCGGCCACGAACCCCGGTGCCTGCGCGGGATCGCGCACCACCGCCGATTCGGCCATGCCGGGCACCTTCGCGTGCGGTCCGCCCGCACCGATGGCCGGCGTGCCCGCGCTGCGGATCTCGGTGCCGCCCGCGGCGCGCAGCTCGGCCAGCAGTTCCGCGGGCCAGGTGGCCATCGCCAGCCCGGTGGTCACGCCGTGGGCGAGCAGCCGGTCGAGCGCGTCGCGGTCGCGGGGGTGCAGGTGCGCGTCGATGAACCCGGGGAGCAGCACACCCCCGGCCCCGTCGACCACCTCGGCCCCGCTCTCTTCGGAGCCCAGCACCGGGCCGTCGATCACCACCGTGCGCGGTTCGGTCAGCTCCCGGCCGTCGAACACCCGTACGTTCCGCAGCGCCACCCTGGACATGGAACCGAGCCTAGCCATGGTTGGCTGACCGGGTGACCAGGTTGACGCGGGCGCAGCAACAGCAGCGCACCCACGAACGGCTGCTCGAGGCCGGGGGCGCGGTGTTCGCGCGGCGTGGTTTCCTCGCCGCGACCGTCGAGGAGATCGTGGTCGAAGCCGGTTACACGCGGGGTGCGCTGTACAAGCACTTCGACGGCAAGGAAGGCCTGTGGCTGGCGATCACCGAGGCCAGGGCCGAGGACCACCTGCTCGACCTCGGCACCCGCCTCGACCTGGTGTCCGATCGCGACGAACTGGTGGCGGCGCTGGTGCCGGGCGGTCCCGCGTTCGGTGAGGACGTGCCCCGGTGGAGCGTGGCCACCTACGAGTTCTCGGCCTGGCTGGCCGGGCAGCCGGACCTCGCCGCGACCGTGGTCGCCACCCAGCGGCAGCGCGAGGCGCGGATCGTCGAGCTGCTCGACCGGACCTGCGCCCGCCTCGGGGTCCGGCCCAGCATGCCGTTGCCGCGGGTGGTGGTGCTGATCGGTGCCCTCGGCGGCAGCCTCGCCCTGCGCCGCGCGATCGACCCGGCGGCCGACGTGCACGCCGTCGCGGCCGACACCCTCGCCGCGGTGTTCCCGTCAGCGTGAGATGCGGGCTTCGATCCCGTCGAGCACGAAGTCGAGGCCGGTCCGGAAGGTCTCGTCGGCGTCCAGGTGCGGACCGTCGCGCACCATCGACTCCAGCGCGGGGAACTCGCCGGTGGCGAAGGTCCGCTCCAGGTAGGGCCCGTAGGTGTGCTGCCACTGCTCCTTGTCCATGCCGGAGGCCCGCTCGGCACGCCGTTCGGTGATCTCCCGGCGCACCGCGCCGAACACGTACGCGTTGACCGCGGCGACCGCCGGGACGACGGTGTCCAGGTCGACGCCCGCCATCGCGGCCAGCACGGCGTTCCCGCTGGCGAGCGTGTTGGGTCCGAGCTGGGGACGGCCGCCGAGCAGGTCGGCAAGCCATTCGTGCTGGTGGGCGACCCGCCGGGTGCTGGTGGCCAGTGCGCCCAGCACCTCGCGCCAACCGTCGCCGGTGGGCCGGATCTCCGCGTAGACCGCGTCGACCATCAGGTCGAGCAGCTCCTCCTTGGTGGCGATGTAGCCGTACAACCGCATCGGGCCGACGTCCAGCGCCCCGGCGACCTTGCGCAACGACACCGCGTCGAGCCCGTCCGCGTCGGCGAGCCGGATCGCCGCGCGCACGATCCGCTCGCGGCTCAGCGGGGCCGGTACCGGCCGGTCCGGCGGCTCCGGCCGCTCCCACACCAACATGACCCGGACACTACAACGCCCGGCTTGATACAGTGTATTTGCCAATACAGTGTATCGAAGGGGTGGCCATGACCATCGCGATCGTCGGAGCCGGCCTGGGCGGCCTGCTCCTGGCCAGGGTGTTGCGGGTGAACGGCATCGAGTCCGTGGTGTACGAACGGGAGTCGGCACGCGGTGCGCGTGGTCAGGGCGGCATGCTCGACATCCACTCCGGCCAGCGGGCACTGCGCGACGCGGGGCTGCTCGACCAGTTCTTCGCGATCGCCCGCGGGGAAGGCCAGGACATGCGCCTGCTGGAGCCGGACGGCACGCTGCTGCTCCAGGAGGACACCCCCGAGGGCGCGCCACTGCTGCGACCCGAGGTGGACCGCGCCGACCTGCGCGACCTGCTGCTCGATTCCCTGCCCGAGGACGTGGTGCGGTGGGGGCACGCGTTCGAATCCGCCGGTGACGGCGTGGTGCACTTCGCCGACGGCCGCAGCGCGGACTACGACCTGCTGGTCGGCGCGGACGGCGCGCAGTCGAGGGTCCGCGCGCTGGTCACCGACGCCCGGCCGGTGCATCTCGGCCAGAACGTCGTCGAGATCGGCATTCCCGACATCGACCACACCCACCCGGACCTCGCGGCGATGGTCGGCCGCGGCAACTACTGGGTGCTCGGCGACGGGCTTTCCCTGGCGGCGCAGCGCAACGGCGACGGCCGCGTCCGCATCGGCCTCAGCTTCTACCGCACGCCCGAGGACTGGTTCGCCACCAGCGGGATCCCGTTCGACGACCCGGCCGCCGCCCGGGCGCGGCTGGTCGAACTGCTGCCCGGCTGGGACCCGGGGATCACCGCGCTGATCGAAGCCTGCGACGACACGATCGTGGCGCGGTCGATCACCACGCTCCCGCCCGGCCTGACCTGGCCGCCGACGCCGGGCGTGACGCTGATCGGCGACGCCGCGCACCTGATGCCACCGGTCGGCGAGGGCGCCAACATGGCCCTGCTCGACGGTGCCGTGCTCGGTCTCGCCCTGGCCGCCCACGACGACCCCGCCACCGCCGTCGCCGAGTACGAACGCGAGATGTACGCCCGCACCGGCGCGGCGGCCCGCATGTCCGCCGAGATCCAGGAACTACTGACCGCCCCGGACGCGAGCCGGAAGATGCTCGCCTTCTTCCAGCCGTCCTAGCTCTGGGCGAGGTCGGCGAACCGGCTGTAGTGCAGCTGGTGGGCGACCACCACGGTGCTGGTCGGGCCGGCGCGGTGCTTGGCCAGGATCAGGTCGGCCTCCCCGGCGCGCGGGTCGTCGCGTTCCCAGGCGTCCGGGCGGTTGATCAGCAGCACGATGTCCGCGTCCTGCTCCAGTGAGCCCGACTCACGCAGGTCCGAGAGCATCGGGCGCTTGTCGGTTCGCTGTTCGGGACCACGGTTCAGCTGGCTGATCGCGACCAGCGGTACCTCGATCTCCTTGGCCAGCAGCTTCAACTGCCGCGAGAACTCCGAGACCTCCTGCTGCCGCGACTCGACGCGCTTGCCCGAACTCATCAGCTGCATGTAGTCCAGCACCACGAGCTTGAGGTCGTTGCGCTGCTTGAGCCGCCGGGCCTTGGCGCGGATCTCCATCATGGTCATGTTCGGCGAGTCGTCGATGAACAGCGGGGCCTCGCTGATCTCGCTCATCCGCCGCGCCAGGCGGGTCCAGTCGTCGTCGGACATGCGGCCACCACGCATGTCGGCCAGCCGGATCTTGGCCTCGGCCGAGAGCATGCGCATGACGATCTCGGTCCGGCTCATCTCCAGCGAGAAGATGACGCTGCTCATGCCGTGCGTGATCGAGCACGACCTGGCGAAGTCCAGCCCCAGCGTCGACTTCCCGACACCGGGACGGGCGGCGACGATGATCATCTGACCCGGGTGCAGGCCGTTGGTCACCTCGTCCAGGTCGGCGAAGCCGGTCGGGATGCCCTGCGCCGAACCACCGCGCGAGGCGATCGCGTCGATCTCGTCCATGGTCGGCTGGAGCAGTTCCTCCAGCGCCACGTAGTCCTCGCTGGTGCGCCGCTCGGTCACCTCGTAGATGGCCGCCTGCGCGCGGTCGACCACCTCGTCGATGTTGCCGCCCGCGTTGTCCTGGTTGGCGCCGTAGCCGTACTGCACGATCCGCGTGCCCGCCTCGACCAGCCGCCGCAGCACCGCCTTCTCGGCGACGATCTCCGCGTAGTACCCGGCGTTCGCCGCGGTGGGCACGGTGGCGATCAGCGTGTGCAGGTACGGCGCACCGCCCACCCGGCCGAGTTCGCCGCGACGCTCCAGCTCGGCCGAGACGGTGATCGGGTCGGCGGGCTCACCCCGGCCGTAGAGGTCCAGGATGCACTCGTAGACCGCCTGGTGGGCCGGCCGGTAGAAGTCGTTCGGCCGCAGCTCCTCGACCACGTCGGCGATGGCGTCCTTGGACAGCAGCATGCCGCCGAGCACCGACTGCTCGGCCGCCACGTCCTGCGGGGGCTGCCGGTCGAACTCGCCGCCGCCACCGCGGCCACCACCGCCGCCACCGGGTCCCGGCCCGGGGTCCGGCGGACCGGGGTCTTCCGGCTCGTAGCCCGCTCCCCGGTCATCGGTCATGGCCACCGCCGAAGCCTCCTTCACACCCACCAGCCAGCTCGAACGTGTGTTCGAGTGTACGTCAAGTTTCCCCGCACGCTAGATCGCGCGGCGGGCCGTCGCCAAATCCGCCTGTGGACAACCTGTGGATTACTTGGGGATGCTGTCCACCAACCAATCACAGGTGCCCGCCAGGCTGTGGACAGCTTGGGGGCAACCGGTGATCACTCAGCGAAAGTCCCAGGTCAGCACCGGTGTGCCCGGTGTGGAAAAACTCGTTCGGCGTGTCGCGGTGAACCGATCGTTCGGCGTGTCGTCCCCGGGCCGCGCCTCGGTTGTGGACAGCCCCTGTGGACAACTCGCTCGGCTATGTGAGTGAAGCGCAGGTCAGCCGCTCAGCCGGGCCTGCGCGGCCCGCAGCCGGCCCGCGAGTTCCTGCGGCGTGGCCGGGGTGAAGGCGATCGACGGCTCGCCGGCCCCCGGCACCTCCTCGGTCAGCCAGCGGCCCTCGACGGTGTCGATGTAGTTGACCGGCCGGTCGATCCGCTGCCGCCTGCCGGACCGGTTGCGCACCGCCACGTACAGGCTGCCGCCGCCGAGCCGTCGCAGGCTGAGCACGCGCCGCAGCTCCTCGGCTTCGACCGCGCCCGCGTTCGGCCGCGAGTCGCGCATCACCGAGAAGTTGTCCTCCGAGGGCGCCGGGCCGCGGCGGTTGCCGGTGGCCTCGCTCTTCGGCACCACCAGGCGGTTGCCCTTGCCGGGCGCCAGGTTCGGGATCTGCGCGAGGAACTCGGTGAGCACCTCCTCGGGCCGGACCGAGGCCAGCACCACGCCCTCGGCCTCCGGATTGCGCGCGAGCACGAACGCCTCACCGCCGGCGGACCCGGCGAGCAGGGTGTACTTCAGCGGCTTGCCCTCGAACCCGCCGTCCACCCAGGCGAAGTACTCCAGCTGCGGCCGGGCGATCGCCTCGACCACCGCGATGAAGCCGGGGTCGATCCCGCGCCGCCCGGCCAGGCCGTAGCGGGCCAGCTCGGCGTTGGTCCGCTCGTCCTCCGCGCGCTGCGCTTCCTCGCTGAGCCAGACCGGCGTGCTGGAGAGCACCGTGTGCGGTTCGCCGTCCCGGCGGCGGATCAGGTTGAGCAGGGTGCCCGTGGTCAGCGTGACCTGCTTCTCCAGCAACTTCGCCATCCCCTAGTAGTCGACGCAGGTCGCCCGGCCCGCGCGAAGGCGGACCGGGCGAAAAAACCGAATCGGATATTACTCGCCGATCACCGGCGGAGCGGTCAGCTCGTCGGTACCGAACACCTCGTTCGGGTCGTCGCCGAGCAGGAAGCGCGACTGGCGCTCCTCGTCTTCGGCGCCCTGGCCGCGGCCACCACCGGCACCCATACCGCCCATGCCCATGCCGCCGCCCATGCCGCGCGCACCGGCGGCACCGGCTGCTGCCGCGCCGCCCATCGCGGCGCCGCCCATGCCCATGCCCTTGCCCGCTCCGGCACCGGCGCCCGCACCCGACTGGCCACCGGGCCCGAAGCCCGCGCCCGCACCGGCACCACCGGCGCCGATGTTGCCGCCGCTGCCCGGTCCGAAGCCACCACCGCCGCCGGGGCCGAAGCCCTCGGCACCGGGGATCTCCCCCGCGCCGCCCGGCCCGAACCCGCCGGAACCACCGGGGCCGAACCCGCCGGCCGACGGGATCTTGCCCGGCGTGTACCCGGCCGCGCCGGTCCCGCCGTCCCAGGCGGGCGGCTTGTACCCGGGGCTGCCGGGCCCACCGGGCACGTCACCCGGGTTGTAGCCGGGGATGTTGCCCGGGGTGTACCCACCGCTGCCCGGACCGCCCGCGCCGGGAATGTTCCCGGGGGTGTAGCCGCCGCTGCCGGGGCCACCGCCACCGGGGATGTTGGCGCTCGGGATGTTGCCCGGGGTGTACCCGCCCTTGCCCGGCCCGCCGCTGTTCTCGCCGCCGCCGGTGTCGTTGCCGTTCTTGTCCTTGCCGTCGCCGTCGCCGTCGTCCCCGCTGCCGTCCCCGTTCACGTCGACGGCCTGCACCTGGCCGGACATCGCGTTGTAGGTCGGCATGCCCTGGCCGTTGTCCCCGCTGGACTTGAAGTACGCGTTGAACGCGTCGACGTTGGCCTGGCCCTTGGTGTTGTACTCCTCGATCGCGCGGTCGGTGTCGGTCTCCCACGGCGTGATGTCGTTGAGGAACCCGCTGTCCGGCGGCTCCTTCGGCACCTCCTGCACCTTGGAGTGCACCGTGGTGAACGCATTGAACTGCTCGCCGAGGTACTTGTCGCTGTCATCCAGCTTGTCCTTGGAGTCCTGCATCCACACCTTGAGCGGGTGGCCGCCGGACTTCGCCGCGTCGCCGGAGGTCCCGGTCCACGCCGCGTCCATCTCCGCGGTGAGCTGGTCGATGGTGGAGATGCGGGTCTCGTAGTTGCCCTTGAGGCGGCCGGCCGCGCCCTGCCCGTCGGACAGCGACTGCGGGCCCTCGCCGGTGGTGATCTGCTGCCAGATCTGGTAGCAGTCGATCTTGCGGTCACCCTCGCCCGTGCTGAAGCTGCCGGACTCGTCCTGGGTGGCCGCGCCGTAGGCGGCCGCCCCGGCGACGATCGGGATCAGGAACAGGACCATGGCTCAACCGCCCTTCACGGTGTCGATCATGGCGCCGGCGGTCTTCTCGACCACCGGGCACGGCTGGGACTTGTCCGGACCGGAGCCGATCCGCACCGAGACGAACGCGGCGAACTGGTCGTTCAATCCGACGTACATCCCGCAGGAACCACTGGCGCGCTGGTCGGTCTGCGAGGCGAAGACGGCCGGGTACCCGCCGATCTCCTGCGGCTCGAAGTAACCGAACTCGTCCTTCTGGTCGTAGATGTCGCTCAGCCCGTTCGGGTTCTTCTCCTGGGCGGCGATCTCGACCCGGTTGGTGTCCTCCGCGGTGAACTTCCAGCTGCAGCTGGGGCCGGTCGCGGCCTGGCGCGGGGTGCCGTCGCCGAGGCCGAGTTCGGAGAGCGCGGAGGACGAGAGCGTGGCGCAGACGTCCCCGGTGAACTTCGCGGTGTCGATCGGGGAGGACACCTTCGGGGCCGATCCGGTGGAGCCGCCGGGGGCGGAGCTCTCCTCACCGGACGGCGAGCTGGAGGCGGGGGGCTTGCCGCCGGGCACGGTGGCGGTCGGGATGTCCCCGGCGCTGCCCTCGTTGCCCCCGCCGCAGCCCGCGAGCAGGGCACCGGCGGCGAGCGCGGCGGTGGTCAGACCGACAAGACGCTGGCTGTTCATCAGGCCTGCTCACCCGTCTTCTTCAGCGCGGCCTCGGTGTCGGCCTCCTTGTTGGTCATGCTGTTCTTCGCCGCTTCCAGCGCGTCGATGTAGTTCGTCACGTAGTCGCGCATCTTCTGGTTCTGGTCCATGAACGCCTTGACCGAGGGACCGGCGAGCTTGGCGAAGTCGCCGCTGGCGAACTCCTTGCCGGGTGCCTTGACCGCGGCCATCAGCTCGGCGTCGGTGTAGTCGTTGTCCAGGTCGTCCAGCAGGTCTTTCCACTTCTTGATGACCGCGTCGATCTGGTCACCCTGGAAGGTGAACCCTCCGCCGTTGCCCCCCGGCGCGGACATGCTGACTGGGCCAGTCATTCCGGTTCGTCCCCTTTCGACAACCCCGAGTACCCCACAGTTGAGTTCCGGTCGTCAACCACTCTGACGTGCCGACGGCGCAAGCCGTTCCCCACGTATATACGCCAAAAGGGCCGCGCTCCGGGTGGAGGGCGGCCCTTTTGCGTACCTGGCGTTACTTGGCGACGACCTCGAGGCGGAGGTCGGCCTTCACGTCGGGGTGCAGCCGGGCGGTGACCTGGTGCTTGCCGACGGTCTTGATGTGCTCGCGCAGCTCGATCACGCGCTTGTCGAGCAGCGGGCCACCGGCGGACTTGATCGCCGCGACGATGTCGTTGGTGGTCACCGAGCCGAACAGCTTCTTCGAGCCCTCGGCCGCCTTGGCGGACAGCTGGATGTGCCCGAGGTTCTCCAGCGCGGTCCGCACCTCCTTGGCGTGGTCGAGGTCGCGGATCCGGCGGGACTCCTGGGCCCGGCGGATGGTCCGCACGTTCTTCTCCGCGCCCTTGGTGGCGGGAATGGCGTACCCACGCGGCAGCAGGTAGTTGCGCGCGTAGCCGTCCTTGACCTCGACGAGGTCGCCGGGACCGCCCAGGTTCGCCACGTCAGTGGTGAGAATGATCTTCGCCATGATGTGACCCCCCCTTAGCGTGCGGTCGAGGTGTAGGGCAGCAGCGCCATCTCGCGGGAGTTCTTGACCGCGATGGCGACGTCACGCTGGTGCTGGCTGCAGTTGCCGGTGACCCGGCGGGCCCGGATCTTGCCGCGGTCGGAGATGTACTTCCGCAGCAGGTTGGTGTCCTTGTAGTCGATCGCCTCGGGGCGACCCTTCTTCTCGGCCTTGCAGAAAACGCAGACCTTCTTCTTCGGCTTACGAATGGGTGGCTTGGCCACTGTCGACTCCTGGAATAGCTAAGTAATGAATGGATCAGAAGGGGGGCTCGTCGTTGAAGCCGCCACCGCCGCCGCCTCCGGCGGGCGGGGCCGAGCCCCACGGGTCGTCGGCCGGGGCGCTCCCGCCGCCCTGGCCACCGCCGAAGCCGCCACCACCGCCGCCGCCGCTACCGCGGCTGACCTTGTTGACCTTGGCGGTGGCGTAGCGCAGCGAGGGGCCGATCTCGTCGACCTCGAGCTCCACGACCGTGCGCTTCTCGCCCTCTTTGGTCTCGAAGGACCGCTGCTTGAGCCTGCCCTGCACGACCACGCGGGCACCGCGGGTCAGCGACTCGGCGACGTTCTCCGCCGCCTGGCGCCAGATGTTGCAGCGCAGGAACAGGGCCTCGCCGTCCTTCCACTCGCCGCTCTGGCGGTCGAAGGTGCGCGGGGTCGACGCGACGGTGAAGTTCGCGACGGCCGCACCGGACGGGGTGAACCGCAGCTCCGGGTCGGAGGTCAGGTTGCCGACCACCGTGATGACGGTGTCTCCAGCCATGGGCTCGTACCCCTCCGTCAGGCCTTGACGGCCGGCTTGGCGGCGCGCTTGACCTCGCGGCGCATGACCTTGGTGCGCAGCACCGACTCCTGCAGCGACAGCTGCCGGTCGAGCTCCTTCACGGCTTCCGGCGTCGAGTTCAGGTCGAGCACGGCGTAGATGCCTTCGGCGTGCTTCTTGATCTCGAACGAGAGCCGGCGGCGACCCCAGACGTCGACCTTCTCGACGTCCCCGCCCGTGGTGCGGATCACGTTCAGGAACGTGTCCAGCGTCGGGGCGACGGTCCGCTCGTCGAGGGTGGGATCCAGGATGACCATTACCTCGTAATGGCGTGACACAACCACTCACCTCCTGTGGGCTCACGGCCATGGAACTTCCATGGCAGGAGGGTTTGTCAGGAGGAGACTGTACCCGCCGCCTACGACGCTTTCCGCAGCACCCAGGTCCGGACCAGCGCGGCGGTCACCCCGGCGAGCGCGACCACGGCCAGCAGCATCGGCAGCTGGACGCTGTTGCTCTGCTGCCCGGGGGCGGCCAGCGCGTCGGCGTTGCCCGCGTTCTGCACCTCGGGCGCCTGGGTGGTGTTCGGGTCCGCGCCGAGGATGCCGAACTCGGGCGAGGTCGGACCGGGGGCGGCGGAGCCGTAGCGCGCGCCGGGCGGCAGGGCGACACCGGGCGTGGCGGCCGGGATGTTGCTGTAGTCCGGCGGCGGCGCCATCGTGCTGCCGGTGCCGAGCGGCAGCGTGCCGGGCACCGAGCCCTGGTTGCCGCCGGTGCCGGGCTGGCTGCCGGTGGACCCGCCGGGCTGCGTGGTCGGCTGCTCGCTGGTCGGCTCGCGGTAGTCGCTGGCGTAGGCGGTCAGGCCGCAGTTGCCCGCGACCTTCTTCTCCACGTTGGCGAGCGTCTTCTTGCGGTCGATGCCCAGGCCCCACGAACCGGTGTCCTCGAGCGCCTTGGCCACCGCGAGGCCGATGGCCGAGCCGGAGACCTGCGTGCTGGACACGCCCGAGCCGACCTGGCCGACCTCGATCGAGGCGACCTTCGCGATGTCGTTGGCCGCCCAGTCACCGACGGCGAGCGTGCCCGCTTCCTGCGCGCCCGCCTTGACCAGCGCCTTGACCGAGGCACCGGTGATCGCCACGGTGTCGCCGCTCACGCCGGTGACCCCGGCGGTGCAGCTGCCCGCCTGCAGCGTGGTGGCCGCGGCGGTCCCCGTCGACAGTGCCAGCCCGCCGGTGGTGAGAGCGGCGATGGCCGAGGCCGTCAGTACCGAGCGGAAGGTCTTGGTCAGTCGGTGCCGCACGAGCGCTGTCCTCCGGTTCGGGGATTTCGGGAGATTCGGAAGGCGTCACACAAGATAACGAGCCGGGTACGCAAAAGATACTCGCTTGTGTGGATCTTGCTTACCGGAAGGGTGGTTTTTACGCGGCGACCTTGCGCAATACCCAGGTGCGCACCAAGGCCGCGGTAACTCCGGAAAGCGCCAGCACCGCGAGCAGTACCGGGAGTCCGGTGCCTTCGGTGAAGCCGCCGCTGGGCAGCGCCTCGGCGCCGCCCGCGTTCTGCACCGCGTCGGGCGCGACGGGCTGCCCGTCCGCGCCGAGAATGCCGAACTCCGGGGCGTAACCCGGGATCTGGCCGCCGTAGCGAACACCCGGCGAAGGGCTGTAGATACCGGCGGTGGCCATCGGGATGGTGCTGTAGTCGCGCATCGGCGCGAAGCCGGTGGAGAAGTTCGTCGGCAGGTTCGCGAACGCGGGCACGCTGCCGCCGAGCACCTCGCTGTTGGACTGCGGGATCGGCACGACCGCGCCACCCGGCCCGGTCTGGGGCGCGCCACCGGTGCCGGGGCTGCTGCCCGGCGGGGTCTGCGGGCTGCCCGGCTTGCTCTCCGGTGCCTGCTGCCCGCCGTTCAGCACGCCGACGGTGCCGCTGTGCACCCCGTCGACCACGCCCTTCGTCGCGTCCGCGATCGGCGCGCCGACGCCGGGCACCGGGGCGACCACGGTGTCGATCACCGTCACGGTGACCTTGCACAGCCCGCCGAGCAGGCCGTCGACCACACCGGTGAGCACCTTGGTGGCCTCGTTGACGATGCCGAGGTTGAGCGGGATGCCGAGCAGGGGTGTGGTGCCGAGAATGGTGTCACCGGGTTTGGCGGTCACGGAGCTGCCGCACGGCACCTTCTTCGTGTCGGCCGCCGACGCGGTGGCCGGGGTGGCGATCGCGGCCGAGCCCGCCAGTAGGAATGTCGCCGCCCCCACGGCGGCCGTTCGCTGGATCTGCCTGCGCATCGCCAAAGCCCTCTCACCCTGCCCATGCCCTGCTCCCCGGTTCAACGACGGTAACCGGGTCGGGTGACGGTGCGCGCGCCGAAGAACCCGTGCGAACGGGTGGAATCGGCGGTTACGGAGAGTCAGGCGGCGCGGCGGCGGAGCCAGGTCCTGGCCAGCAGCGCGGCCACCACGACCACGGCGAGCACCGCGATCAGCAGCGGCACCCGCTGGGGCGGGGTGGCACCGGGCAGCGCTTCGGCGGTGCCGGAGTTCTCCGCGAGGACCTGCGGCGGGAGCTGCTCGCCGAGGTTCGGCGCGGCGGGCGGGGTGACCCCGGGCGGGATGACCGGGCCGATCATCGCGGCCGGGCCGATCAGCGCCTGGCCGAGCGGCAGGAAGCTGGAGTCGATCCCGCTGCTCGCGTCGCCGCCGGTGCCGTCGCCACCGCCGGGATTGGTCTCGACCGGACCCTCGACCGGCGGGTCGTCCTCGGTCGGCGGCTCGGGCTGCGGCTCCGGCTCTGGTTCCGGGGTGTCGTCGCCCGGCGGGAGTTCGGCATTGTCGCCACCGAGCAGGCCCTGCGTGGTCGCGCCGACGGCGTTCCCGGCGGTCTGCGTGGTGTCGCAGAGATTGCCCGCGGTGTCCGCCACCAGCCCGGTCTTGCTGATGTCCAGCCCGTCGAGCGCTTCCTTCACCGGGAGCGACAGCAGCGGCTTGTCCTTGCCGTTGCCGCCGGGCGACTTCGAGCTGAGGCCGAGGTCGAGCAGGCCGGGTGCGTTCGCGGCGGCACCGAGGTCGACGGTCAGCGGCTTGCCGTTCGCGCCCTTGAGCGTGGCATCGCATTCGCCGACGATCACCGGATCGACGCCCTCGGCGGCGTTCGCCGTGCCGGGCAGCGTGAGCGCGGCGGACATCGCCACCATGAAGCCGACCGCACCGATCCGATTCGCGTTCCTGCTCATGCGTCGCCTCCCTGTTCACGCACCGCGCTCAAAAGGTAGCCCATGAACGTGATCGGCGGTGCTTCGAGTGGGAAGTTTTCCGCCGGTACCGTGCTCCCATGCAGATCGGTGCGCATGTTCGTGACGACGACCCGTTGCCAGCGGCCAGGGAACGGGGCGCCCAAGTGGTGCAGTTCTTCCTTTCCGACCCGCAGGGCTGGAAAGCCCCGAAACGGCATCCGAGCGCGGACGAGATTTCGGCGGACGAGATCGAGGTCTTCATCCATTCGCCGTACCTGATCAACGTGGCCTCGCTGAACAACCGCATCCGCATCCCGTCGCGCAAGGGCGTGGCGCAGCACGCGGCCGGTTCCGCCGAGGTCGGCGCGAAGGGCCTGATCGTGCACGGCGGCCACGTGCGCAAGGGCGAGGACCCGGCCGAGGGACTGGCGAACTGGCGCAAGCTGTTCGAGCGGCAGGCCGAGAGCGGCGGGTTCGCGGTGCCGATCCTGATCGAGAACACCGCGGGCGGCGACGGCGCGATGACCAAGGACCTGGAGATGATCGCCCGCCTCTGGGACCAGGTCGGCGAGTTCGGCGCGGGGTTCTGCCTGGACACCTGCCACGCCTACGCGGCGGGCTGGGACCTCGACGGCGTGGTGGACCGGGTCAAGGCCATCACCGGCCGGATCGACCTGGTGCACCTCAACAACTCGCGCGACGAGTTCGGCTCCACCCGCGACCGCCACGCGAACGTGGTCGGTGGCGACGGCACCATCGATCCCGAGGTGCTGGCCGAGGTGGCGCGCACCGCGGGTGCCCCGGTGGTGGTGGAGACGCCCGGTGACGGCCAGGCCGCCGACATCGCCTACCTGCGGGAAGCCACAGCCCGGTGACCACCAAGAAGCTCAGCCGCGCCGCGCTCGCCGTGCTGGTGGTGCTGTGCGGCGTGACCATGGCGCTGGGCTTCGCGAACAAGGACCGCTGCACCGGCCCCGAGTTCGACGTCTGGGGCCGCAGCGGTCCGGACTACACCCAGCGCAGCTACGCCGACGTCTGCTACTCCGACATCCAGCACCTGTGGATCGGCCGCGACATCGACCGGCACGTGTTCCCCTACGTCGACGGCGCGCTGGAGGACGGGCAGCTGACCGGCGGCTCGGTCGAGTACCCGGTGCTCACCGGTGTGCTGATCTGGGCGGGCGCGTTCTTCGTCGACACCGACGCCGGCTTCCTGCTCGCGTCGGCGCTGCTGCTGGCGCCGTTCGGCCTGCTCACCGCCTGGCTGCTGGGGAGAATGGCGGGCTGGCGCTCGCTGTGGTGGGCGATCGGCCCGCCGCTGGTGCTCTACGCCTTCCACAACTGGGACCTGCCGGTGGTCGCCGTCGCGGTGGCCGCCTTCTTCGTCACGCTGTTCGGCAAGCGGCCGCTGCCGCAGCGCGCCGCGATCGCCGCGGTCCTGCTCGGCCTGGGCTTCGCGCTCAAGCTGTACCCGGCGATCTTCGTGATCCCGCTGGCGCTGTACGTGCTGACCAACGGCGAACGCGAGGACAGCCGCTACGACGTCCGCGGCGCGTTGCGGGTGGTCGCCATCGCGGCGGGCACCGGGGTCGCCGCGAACCTGCCGTTCATGCTGGCCGGCTTCGAGGGCTGGTGGGCCTCGTTCGAGTTCCAGGGCGACCGGAAGGTCGACGTGTCGACCAACTCCATCTGGTTCTGGGCGTTCCGGCCGCTGTCCGATCCGGACAACGAGACCTTCCAGAGCGTGATGAACGTGGTCTCGCCGACGCTGATGCTGGCTTCGTTCGCCGTGGCGTGCGTACTCGGCTGGCAGCGCTACCAGCGCGACGGCGGGTACCCGCTGCTCCCGGTCTCGGCCGCGATGCTGTGCGGATTCCTGTTGCTGCACAAGGTCCACTCGCCGCAGTACACGCTGTGGCTGCTGCCGATGTTCGTGCTGCTGCGGATCCCGTGGGGCTGGATCGTCTCCTACCTGATCGCCGACCTGGCCATGGGCATCGGCATCTTCCGCTGGTTCGCGGTGCTGGGCGAAGGGGCGGGCGTCGGCATCTACGACGGGTTCGCCGCGCAGGCGGTGGCGATCGGCGTCTGGGGCCGGGCCGCGTTGCTGGTCGCCCTGTTCTTCGTGTTCCTGCGGGCCGAACCGGTGGTCCGTGAGCGGCCCGGGGTCACCGACTTCGCCCGGTCAAGGCTGGTGACCTGCGGGTGAACACCCCGCCCTGGTAGACGACCACGTCCCTGGCGCGGTCGAGCACACCGCCGGTCGGGTCGTCGTCCCCGGCGGTGCGCACCGGGTCCTTGTCCGGGCGCCGGATGTCGCGGATGACCAGCACGCACAACGCCAGCACGGCCAGGTCGCGCACCACCACTGTGCCGAGGAACCAGCCCTCGGGCAGGCCGCGGTTGTCCTCGCCGAGGTAGAAGAACATGCGGGGGGCCCACACCAGCGCGTCGAGCACCATCCAGCCGAGCAGCAGCCGCCACCGCGGGAGCGCCAGCACCGCCAGCGGCACCAGCCACAGCGAGTACTGCGGGCTCCACACCTTGTTCGTCAGCAGGAACGCGGCCACCACCAGGAACCCGAGCTGGGCGAACCGCGGCCGGATCCGCGCGTTGAGGCCGAGGAAGGCGATGCCGGCGCAGCAGGCGAGGAACAGCACGGCGGTCACCGTGTTCAGCCAGACCGGGCTCTCCCCGGACCGGAGCACACCGTCGAAACCCGACCAGCCGGTGAAGTGGGAAATGACGTTGTACAGCGAGTCCGGGTCCATCCCGCGTTCGCCGTTGAGCCGGAAGAACTCGCGCCAGCCGACCGGGTAGGCCAGCGCGATCGGCAGGTTCACCGCCAGCCACGCACCGGCCGCGGTCAGCGCGGCGGTGGTCCACGCGCGGACCTTCCCCGCTCTGATGCAGAGGATGAGCAACGGCCCGAGCAGGAACAACGGGTACAGCTTCACCGCCGCGCCCAGGCCGATCAGCAGTCCGGCGAGCATCGGCCGCCGCCGCGACCAGGCGAGCACCCCGCCCGCGGCGAACGCGGTGGCGAGCGTGTCGAAGTTGGTGAACGCGTGCACCAGCACCAACGGGGACACCGCGACCAGCGCGGCGTCCCACGGTCGCCGGCGGTTGGTTCTCGCCACCGCCCACACCGTGGCCAGCCAGGCGATGGCCAGCCACAACGCGGAGATGTTGAAGTAGATGGCCACCGGGATGGCCCCGGGCAGGAAGCCCGCGTCGGCGCCGGAGAGCCAGGCGTCGGTCAGCTTCGCGTTGACCCACTGGAACAACCCGGACAGCACCGGGTACTCCATGTACCGGATCTGCGCCTCGGAGGTGCCCTCGTTGTCCACCCAGCTGGTCTTGTACGGGAAGGCGCCGGGTTCGTTGAGCCGTTCCGCGCTGTAGAGCGGGACCACGTCCGAGTAGCACATCGCCACGTACGGGCGACCCGAGCGCCAGTCGAGCTCCTGGCTGCCGTCCTCGCCGGGGTACTGCTGGATGCACGCGGCCTTGCCGAACCAGCTCAGTGTGAGACCCACCACCGCGAGCAGCAGCGCCACGCGCAGCGGGGACCAGAACCAGTGCCTGCCCAGCGCCGCGTGCTCCCCCACCGGACCGCCGAACGGGCGGGTCGCCCCGGCCGCGAGCGCGCTGGTGTGGCTGGGCAGCACTCTGTGCGCCGCGTCCAAGGAGACCGGGTCGGTCACGGTGGTCTGCTCGGGCTCGGTGGGCACGGGCCGGATGGTATCCACGCCGACGGTGACGCGCCGGTGAACCTCGCTAGACGCCCGGCTCGGCGTAGAACCGGGCCAGCACCTCGGCGGCGGCACCAGCCGCGACCAGGCGATCGTCGTGTTCGGCGAGCACCAGGTCGATCTTCTGCCACCCGGGCAGCGGCAGCGAGGCCCGCAGCTGGGCGTCGATCCGATCCCGGTACAGCTCCGGCCGGTCACGCACAGCGAGCACGATCTGCTCCAGGTCGAGCAGCTGCACCAGGTCGACCAGCCCCACCCCGAGCAGCCGCGCGGCCTCGCCGGGATCACCGCGCCGGACGGCGGCGTTGTGCAGCACCTCGATGCAGCCACGGCGGCCGCACGGACAGCGCGGGCCGTCGTGCGCGATGGTGGTGTGCCCGAACTCCCCCGCGTTGGTGCGCGGCCCGCGGTAGACCCGGCCGTCGATCAGCAGCCCGGCGCCGATCCCGGTGCCGACCAGCACCACGGCCACCGCGCGCGCCGGGGTCTCCGCCCGCCAGGCGTACCCGGCGGCGGCCGCGTTCGTGTCCTTGTCCAGCAGCACCGGCAGCCCGGTGGCCTCGGTGAGCAGGTCCCGCAGCGGCACCTCGTGCCAGCCGGGCAGGTTGGTCGCCTCGCGCAGCACGCCGGTGGTGTGGTCCAGCGGCCCGAGCGCGCCGACGCCGAGGCCGAGCAGGGTGTCCACCCGCAGACCGTCCACACAGGACTTGATCGCGGCGATGGCGTCGGCCGGGGTGAACGCGTCGGGCAGGTCACGGGTCTCTTCCGCGACCACCGCGCCGAGCAGGTCGGTGCGCACCACGCGCAGTTCGTCCCGGTCGAGCTGGGCGCCGAGCGCGTGCCGCGCGCCGGGCCGGATGCGCAGCCGCGTGCGGGGTTTGCCGACCCCGCGCGACGGTTCGCGCTCCTCGTCGAGAATGCCCGCTTCGAGCAGGGCGGGCACGATCTTGGAGACGCCCTGCTGGGTCAGCCCGCTGCGCTCGGCCAGTTCGATCCGGCTGAGCCCGCCGGCGCGGCGGATCTCGCCGAGCAGCAGCGCCTGGTTGTGCTCGCGCAGGCCGCGCAGGTTCACCCCGGCCCTGATCTCGGTCTCCACCGGCTGATCCTCGCACGTCTTGCCATTAATCAACAGTGTTGTTTTAATGAGGACCATGGCTGACTTGCGAGCGGGAATCATCGGCTACGGCACCGGCGGACGGGTGTTCCACGCCCCGCTGGTGGCCGCGACCCCCGGCCTGAGCGTCGCGGCGATCGTCACCGGCAACGCCGCGCGCGCGGAGCAAGCCGCTGCCGACCACCCCCGCGCGGAGGTCCTCGGCGACGCCGACGAGCTGTACTCGCGCGACCTCGACCTGATCGTGGTCAGCACGCCGAACCGGACGCACGTGCCGCTCGCGCTGCAGGCCATCGAGCACGGCGTGCCGGTGGTGGTGGACAAGCCGTTCGCGCCGACCGCCGCCGAGGGGCAGCGGGTGATCGACGCGGCCGCCGCGGCCGGCGTCGGGCTCACCGTGTTCCAGAACCGCCGCTGGGACTCCGACTTCCGGACCGTGCGCAAGGTGCTCGAATCCGGTGAACTCGGTGACGTCTTCCGCTTCGAATCGCGGTACGACCGCTGGGTGCCGAAGCTGCGCGACAGCTGGCGCGAGTTCGCCGACCCCGCCGAGGCGGGCGGGCTGCTCTACGACCTCGGCGCGCACATCGTGGACCAGGCGCTCCAGCTGTTCGGCCCGGTCACCGAGGTCTACGCCGAACTCGACAAGCGGCGTGAGGGCAGCGCCGTGCACGACGACGTCTTCGTCGCGCTGACGCACGAGAACGGCGTCCGCTCGCACCTGTGGACCTCGGCGCTCGCAGCCACGCTGAACCCGCGGTTCCGGGTGCTCGGCAACCGCGCCACCTTCACCAAGTACGGCCTGGACGTGCAGGAACCGCAGATCAAGGCGGGCATGAAGCCGGGACAGGCGGGCTGGGGCGTCGAGCCGGAAAGTGATTACGGCGTAATCGGCACCGGAGACGACACCCACCGCGTACTGACCGAAACCGGGCAGTACGAGCAGTTCTACGCCGAGGTCGCGGCCGCGCTGCGCGGCGAGGGCGCCTTCCCGGTCGACCCGGCATCCGCGGTGGAGGCGCTCGCGGTGATCGAAGCGGCCGGGGTGTCCGGAGTGGAACGACGCGTGGTGCGGACCCCACCGCGGAAGGGGTAGCACGCAGTAGGGATTCGAGCGCCGGGATCACGGACAGTCAAGGGATGACCCCCGTGGACCTGGCGTTCCTGCACGCCACCGTCATCGACGCCACCGGCGGCCGCCCGCGGCCGGACGCGACGCTCGTGGTGCGGGACGGCCGGATCACCGCGCTCGGGCGGTTCGGCGACACGCACGTGCCGCGCGGGGTGCGGAAGGTGGAGCTGCCAGGGAAGTTCGTCGTGCCGGGGTTGTGCGATGTGCGGGTGCACGGCGGTGACCCGGCCCTGTTCCTGGCGAACGGCGTCACCACGGTCCGGCCGCCGCTGCCGCCGCGCCGGGTTCCGCTGGACCCGGCGGAGTTCGTGCGCCCGCCCTCGCCCCACATCCCCACGCTCTCGCGCTACTCCGTGCTCGACCGGCCGTCGCTGCTCTCGGCGGACGACTACCGGCTGAAGTACCTGTCACCCACCGAGCGGGACGGCTGGCGGTGGGCACTGGAGAAGCTGCGGCGGAAACCGGACCGGGCCGCGTTGTTCGCGCACCGGCTGCGGTTCACCGGCGCACTGCACCGGGCGGGCGTGCCGCTGCTGGCCGGCACGGACACCGGGATGCCGTGGGTCTTCCCGGGTTTCGCCCTGCACGAGGAACTCGCGTTCCTGGTCGAGGCGGGGTGCACGCCGATGCAGGCGCTGCAGGCGGCGACCAGGGAACCGGCGCGGTACCTTGGCCGCTCGGCCACCCACGGCACCATCGCCGTCGGCAAGGTGGCGGACCTGCTCGTCCTGGACGCCGACCCGTTGCTGGACATCCGGAACACCCGCAAGGTCCACTCGGTGCTTTCCGGCGGCACGCACCTCACCCCGACCGCCAGGGCCCAGCTGCTGGTGACCGAAAAATGGGGCGCTGCCCGGCAGGCAGCGCCCCATTCGCGGTGATTCAGTTGTCGTCGGGATCTCGGCCGTTGGCCGGGTCACCGTTCCCGTGGCCGGGCAGCCCCGGAATGGACGGCTTGCCCGAACTGCTCGGCTTGCCCGACGGCTCCTCCTCCGGCGTCGACGGCTCCGTCGACCCGCTCGGCGGGGCCGACGACGGCGGCGCGCTCGGCTGCTGCGACTTCGACGGGTTCGACGGCGGGGCCGTCGGCACCGTGCGCCCGATCAGCTTCACGTCGGAGAACTTCTCCTTCGGCTTCCCCTTCAGGTAGCCGTCCATGAACTTCTTCCAGATCTCGCCGGGCAGGTCCTTGCCGTAGATCTTCTTCTTGTTCGCCATCCGGATGACCTTGTCGGCCTCCGTGCCCACCCAGGCGCTCGCCGAGACGAGCGGTGAGTAGCCCACCATCCACGCCTGCGAGTTCTCGTTGCCCAGGCTGTCCGGCTCGCCCTGCTTCGGCGTGTACTGGTGCGTCCCGGTCTTGCCGGCGCAGTCGTACCCGCCGGCGCAGGCCAGCTTCGAGTACGGCAGCACCGGAACCAGCGACTTCGTCACGTTCCCGGCGATCTGCTTGCTCTTCTCCGGGTCGTTCTCGGCGAACGCGGGCTTGTCGTTGACCTCGGCCTCGTAGACCACCTCGTCGCGCGAGTTCAGCACCTTCGAGACGAAGTGGTAGTCCCGCTGCATGCCGTCCGCGGCGAAGGTCGCGTAGGCCGCCGCCATCTCGGCGGGCGTCACCTCCGCGCCCCGGCCACCACCGATGGAGAGGTTGTTGTCGGCGTCGGTCAGCGGGGCCTTGACCCCGGCCTGGTGCGCCGCGTCGACGACCTCCTCGACCCCGGTCTGGCGGGCCACGAAGTCGTAGAACACGGTGTTGACCGACTTCTCCATCGCCTCCGCGACCGAGCACTGCGCACTGCAGTCCACGCCCTCGGAGTTGCGCACGGTGGCGTTCTGGATCTTCCGCGGCGACGAGCCGTCGTAGGTCTCACCGAGGCCCTTGCCCGTCTTCAGCAGCGCGACCAGGTCGAACGGCTTGAACGAGGAGCCCGGTGGTCTCGCGGTGTTGGCCCAGTCGCGCTGGTCCTCCTTGGTGTTCGGCCCGCCGTAGTAGGCGAGCACGCCACCGGTCTTCGGATCGATTGCGACCAGTGCTTCCCGCAGGTCCTGCGGCTGGTCCTTCATCACCTCGTCGACCGTCTTGATGGCCAGGTCCTGCGCCTTGGGGTCGACCGTGGTGTAGATCTTGTAGCCACCGGACTGGATCTTGTCCTCGGTGATGCCCTTGGACTCCAGCTCGTCCACGATCCGGTTCTTCACCAGCAGGTTCGGCCCGGTGATGGTCTGCTTGCGCACGTCGTCCAGCGGCCGCGGCTCGGGGAAGGTGGCCTGCGCGCGCTCGGCGGGCGTCATCCACTGGTTCTCCACGATGCGGTCCATCGCCACGCGCCAGCGCTCCTCGGCCACCGCGCGGTTCTCCGACCGGCCCGGCTGCTGGATCAGCCCGGCCAGCAGCGCGGCTTCGGAGGTGGTCATGTCCTTGGCGTCCTTGCCGAAGAACGACTGCGCCGCGGTCTGGATGCCGTACGCCCCACGACCGAAGTAGATCGTGTTCAGGTACGCGGTGATGATCTCGTCCTTGTCGTACTGCTTGTTCATCTTGAAGGACTTGACCAGCTCGGTGGCTTTACGGGTGAGGGTGCCCTCGTCGTTCTCGGTGGCCTTCTTCACGTACTGCTGGCTGATCGTCGAACCACCACCGACACCGCCGGTGACCTGGTTGTAGACCGCCCGCAGGATGCCGGTGATGTCGAACCCGGAGTTCGTCTCGAAGGTGGCGTCCTCGGTGGCGTAGATCGCCCGGCGCACGTTCTGCGGGATCTGCTCGGGTTCGAGCATCACCCGGTTCCCGCCCTGCGGGATGTCCTTGCCCAGCTCCGACTCGTCGGCGAAGTAGTAGGTGACCACCTTGTCCTGCTTGGCGGCGACCTCCTGCGGCGTGGGCACGTCGACGGTGAAGTAGAGCACGGTGAACGCCGCGGCGGGCGCCACCACGAACAGGCCGACGAGCACGTAGAGCACCCGCCGCACCCGCTTCCAGCGGCGGCGCTTGCGCATCGCCGGGCTCAGCTGCTTCTTGTCACCGCTGTCACTGCCGTCACCGTCGGCGCCGAACTCGTTGAACGCGGCCTGGTTGTCGTCGGCGGGCCAGCTGTCGCGGCGGTCGTAGTCGTCGTAACCGTCGTCGGGGAAGCCGGTGCCGTTGTGCTCGTGGTGCGTGATCAGCTCGGGCTCGCGCTCCGGCGTCGGCGGCACGAAGCTCGTCGGCTCCTCCTGGCGCGGGGGCTGCTGCTGGCGTCGCGGGGGCAGCGGGGGCTGTCCCGGCGGCGGCGGCCGGTACCCGCCACCGTGCTGCTGGCGCGGGGGCGGCGGCTGCCGGTCCTCCTGCGGCCAGCCGGGCTGACCGCCACCGGCGGGCGGGCCGTTGCGCGGGCGGCCGCGGCCGCCCTGCTCACCCGGCCACTGCGGTTCGTCACCGGCCGGCCACTCGGGGTTGCCGCGCCGGGGGGCGCGGTTCTCGCCACCGGGCCACTGTGGGTTGTCCCACTGCCCCGGTTCCTCTTCCGGCCACCCTCGGCCGTACTGATCATTCACGGAAAGGCCTCCCAGATCGGCGTTTCGGGGGACGCCGTTCTGTGGTCATCGGTTCTCGCTTGCCCCTGTGACGCTGGGATCACTGCCCGGCCGACCTCCGCGGCCGGGTGCGTGGTTGTGGTTGTCCGGTCCCAAGGACGTATGACTGCACCAGGTGGTTCCAGCCGCACGTCCGGCAGACCTCAACCACGTACACGGTGAACTCGGCGAAATGGTTGGCCATTCTCGCCAGTTCTTCCGGAGCCCGCGCCGAACCCGAGGCGTGCTTCAGCTCGTCGCCGTACACCCAGGAGACCTCGGTGAGCAGCTCCCTGCGGCACACGGGGCAGTCCGCCTGGCCGGGGCTGCCGTGGAACTTGGCCGCCCTGAGCAGGTACGGAGTCGCGTCGCACACCTCCGCGGTGCCGACGCGCCCCGAGTAGACCTCGGCGAGCAGCGCGCGGCGCTGCAACGCGTAGTCCACGATCTGCCGGTGGGTTCGCACGCTGACAGAGTACGTGTCCCGGCCACCGCGACGATGAGCCGTTCTGCCTAGCGCTCCGCGGCCCGGCAGCGACACGCCGACGGGCTGATAACGCTCTGATGAATTCCACTGGTGTGATTCGGCGCCCAACGGGTGATCGGCAGGGTTAGCTACGCCACTCCGATGTATCGGCGCGATATAGTGGACCGGTAGGTTCGGCGCGCGGATGGAGTAATACGGAGCAACGCCGTGGCGCGTCGTTTGTTCCCGGAAGGGGGTGACCGGCGTGCTGGAGTTCGCGGTGCTGGGACTGCTGCACGAGGCACCCATGCACGGTTACGTGCTGCGCAAGCGGCTGCACGAAACCCTCGGCATGTTCCGCACCTTCTCCTACGGCTCGCTGTACCCGACCTTGCGGCGGTTGCAGCGGGCGGGCTTCATCGTCGAGGAGGCCGGCGAAGCCCCGGCGCCCGATCCCGCCGCTCGAGCACAGAGCCGTGCGTGGGCGGCCCGCCGCGGGAAGCGGGTGTACAAGCTGACCGCCGAGGGCAAGGAGCGGTTCGCCGAGCTGCTCGGTGACGCCGGTCCGCAGACCTGGGACGACGAGGGTTTCGGCGTCCACCTCGCGTTCTTCTCCCGGACACCGGCCGACGTCAGGATGCGCATCCTGGAAGGTCGCCGCCGCCGGGTCGAGGAGCGGCGCGAGGGACTGCGGGCGGCCATGGCCAGGGCCGAGGAGAGGATCGACCGCTACACCCGCGAGCTGCACCGGCTTGGCCTGGAAAGCAGCGAACGAGAAGTGCGCTGGCTCAACGAGCTGATCGCGCACGAGCAGGCCGAGCAGCGGGCGCAGGAGCCCTGAGCGGCGCTCGGTCACTACCTACGTGAAGAACGAAACCAAAGGAGAATCCGGCATGGGCGAGAACCGCCGCAGCGTTCGGGTGGCCATCGTTGGCGTCGGCAACTGTGCCGCATCGCTGGTGCAGGGTGTGCAGTACTACCGCGACGCCGATCCCGCCTCGCGCGTGCCCGGTCTGATGCACGTCCAGTTCGGCGAGTACCACGTGCGCGACATCGAGTTCGCCGCCGCCTTCGACGTGGACGCCAAGAAGGTCGGGCGCGACCTGAGCGAAGCCATCGTCGCCAGCGAGAACAACACCATCAAGATCGCCGACGTCCCGCCGCTCGGGGTCACCGTGCAGCGCGGGCACACCCTCGACGGGCTCGGCCGGTTCTACCGGGAGACCGTGGAGGAGTCCGACGAGCAGCCTGCCGACGTGGTCGCCGTCCTGCGCGAGGCCGAGGTCGACGTGCTGGTCTCCTACCTGCCGGTGGGCTCGGAGGAAGCCGACAAGTTCTACGCGCAGGCCGCCATCGACGCGGGCGTCGCCTTCGTCAACGCGCTGCCGGTGTTCATCGCCTCCGACCCCGAATGGGCGAAGAAGTTCACCGACGCGGGGGTCCCGATCGTCGGCGACGACATCAAGTCCCAGGTCGGCGCCACCATCACGCACCGCGTGCTGGCGAAGCTGTTCGAGGACCGCGGGGTGCAGCTCGACCGCACCATGCAGCTCAACGTGGGCGGGAACATGGACTTCCTGAACATGAAGGAGCTGGAGCGGCTCGAGTCCAAGAAGATCTCCAAGACCCAGTCGGTCACCTCGCAGGTCGATCGGGACCTCGGCAAGGGCAACGTGCACATCGGCCCGTCCGACTACGTGCAGTGGCTCGACGACCGCAAGTGGGCCTACGTCCGCCTCGAGGGCCGCGCCTTCGGTGACGTGCCGCTGAACATGGAGTACAAGCTCGAGGTCTGGGACTCGCCGAACTCGGCGGGCATCATCATCGACGCGGTGCGGGCCGCGAAGATCGCCAAGGACCGCGGCATCGGCGGGCCGATCCTGTCGGCCTCCTCCTACTTCATGAAGTCGCCGCCGGAGCAGTACGACGACGCCACCGCGCGCGACGCCGTCGAGAAGTTCATCGCCGGCGAGAACTGACCGTGACGACGGTGGCTTCCGGGACGCCCCGGAAGCCACCGTCGCGTCACGCGAACGGCGAGCAGGACACCCGGCCGATCGCGGCGTGCCCGCGCGGGCTGTCGTCGGCGCCGTAGAGGTAGACGTGCATGGCGGTCAGGTCGAGGCCGCCGTGGCCGTCCTTGAGCGTCTCGCGGAAGACCACCTTCGCCTTGGCCGCGGCGCCGTGCAGGGTGCCGTTGATCCAGACGGTCGAGTTCTCCTCGATCGGCTTCGGCGGGGTCACCCCTCTGATGTTGCGGATGGTGAACTGCGCGTACGTGGTGCCGGTGGCGGTGCCCTCGCAGGTCACCGCGTACTCGCCGGTGCGGATGCGCTGCCGGTTCGCGGTGACGAAGGCGTCCAGCTGGAAGCTGTCGCCCTCGACCTTGACCAGGTTCTTCTCCACGTCCTCGTCGTGCACGCAGGACGCGGTCGCCTCGCCGTAGCGGACGACGCCGGTCTGGCGCACCTCGGCGGAGGTGACCAGGTTCTCGCCGTAGACGTCGCAGTCGGCGAGCGGGCCGACCGGGGTGACCTGCCCGTTGCTCGCGGGCACCTGGGCCACCCCGGCGTTCCCCACCCCGTCCTCACCGACCGCGTGGGCGGGTGCCGCGAAGCCCAACGCCGCGACGACCACCGCGCCCGTGACCCCGATTCGCCGAATGAACATCACAGCCCCTTTCCCTTGCTGAAAGCCGGTGCCGGCACCAGGTAGTCGCGAGCGGGCGGACCCCGTTATCGATCTCCAGCGGTGATCACCCGTCAGAGGCGGCGGGTTCGCTCGTTCGTGCCCGCGGAACCGGGTCAGGTCAGTAGGTTGGCCCGATGAGCGAGACCCACGAGGAGCTGATCCAGCAGCTCGGCGGCGCGTTGCTGGACCTGGTGCCCGAATCGGGCTGGCGGCGGATCGACCTGGTCAGCTCGATGACCGCGGCGGCGCGGCACCTCGTCCTGACGGTGATCAACGCCGACGGCTCGCGGCCGTCGATCGCCCCGCCGGAGGAGCTGAACACGATCCTGGCGAAGCTGCGCACCCTGCTCTACCAGCCCGGTCGTGGCACCTGGTTCTCCGCGCGGATCTCGATGAACCCGCCGGGGCAGATCTTCTTCAACTACAACAACGACCACGAGCCGGTGCGCACGCCGCCGATGGAGCCGGCCCACTACGCCGAGGACCTGCGGGTGTTCCCCAGGGATCCCGAGCACATCCCCGCCTGGCTTCGCGCGAAGCTGGCGACCGAAGGGGCGAACTGATGCCGATGCCCGTGGTGCCGCTGAACGCGGCGCAGGCCAACCAGCTGCTCAAGGAGTTCACCACCTGGATGGTGCACTCGGCCCCGGCGGACTGGGAGCAGCTCTTCCTCACCTACCGCTCGGTGGGCGACTACGTGGAACTGACCGGCCAGGTGATCACCGTGGTGGGTTCGGCGAGGTCGTGGACCCCGCCCGACGGGGCCGTTGGCTTCTTCGCGGACCTGCGGGACGGCATGGCCAAACCGGGCGAGGGCGCCTGGACCACCCTCCGCTACCACCTCGCGCACCCCGGCGGGTACTCCGCCGAATACGACTGGGACGGCGAACCCGACTGGGACCACGTGCCGCCGGCGGAGTTCTTCCGGCAGGAGAGGGAGCGCTACCCGCGCACGGGCGAGCACGCGGGCTGGCTGCTCGCGCGCGGGTAGCCCACCGCTAAGCCGGGTCCCAGTTGCCGTGGAAGCCGTTGGGGACGCGGTCCGGCAGGTGCACGGCGCCGACCGTCTCCAGCGTTCCGGCGTCCAGGATGGTCAGATCGCTCTTCTGCGTCGCGGCGTCGTAGACGAAACCGAGCAGCACGCCGTCGTCCTCACCGGCGTCCACAGTGGACGGCACGAAGACGAACTCGCCGACCTGGCTGCCTTCGCCGAATTCCCGACGCTGCACCGAGCGCTGCCACAGATCGTGCTTGAGCAGCGCGCCCGACGACTTCGATCCGTCCCTTGTGGACACCGAGTAGCCGAAGCGGTGCTGCCGCCCGACCAGTCGCTCGTCCACCCGCGGGAACTCCTGCCCCTGGTCGTCGAGCCGCTCCTCGAGCACCTTGCCCGCGGTCAGGTCCACCGTCCACCGGTCCAGTGAAGGCGGTCCCTCGGCCGGGCCCTGCAGTTCGGTGTCGAACATCTTCGGGTGCCGGACGACGTCGAGCACGATGCTGTCGCCGTCGTCGTAGGCGTTCATCGGGTGGAACACGTAGCACGGCTCGACCTCGAACCACCGCACGTCGCCGTTGCCGCCTTCCCGTGGCATCACGCCGATCCGCGCCGGGTAGTCCGGGTTCCAGCGGTACGGGAGGCCGGCGTTGCCGGTGATCCGCTCGCGCAGCACCGCGCTGACCGGGTCGGGCACCTTCACCTTGCCCACGAACGCCGACACCACCAGCCGCGCCGGCGTGCGCAGGATGGCGGGCACCGACGCGGCGACCGCCTGCTCGGTGTGGAAGGTGACCGGGAGGTCGTAGAAGACCACGTACTTCTCGGTCAGCGAGAAGTCGTGCATCATCGGCGATCCGGTGACCTCGATGTCGACCGTGCGCCGCGCCCGCCCGGCCGCGTCGATCACCGAGTACTGCACCTTGTTGCCCCAGCCGAAGAAGTACGACACGGCGTGCAGCTCACCGGTCGCCGGATCGCGTTTGGGGTGGGCGGTGTAACCGCCGGGCAGGGTGCCGTCGAAGTCGCAGGCACCCACCGTGTCGAGCTCGTCGGTCAGTTCGAAGTTGGGCACGCCGCCCTCGATCAGCGCGAGGGTCTTGCCCGCGTGGCCGATGACGTTCGTGTTGGCGCCCATGGACGAACCCCCGCGCACCCAGCGGTTGCGGTACCACTCGGCGCGGCCGTCGCGCAGCCGCACGCCGTGGACCATGCCGTCACCCATGAACCAGTGGTAGGTCGCGGGATCCACCTCGGACAGCGGGTTCGGCCCGTTGCGCAGGTAGCGCCCGTCGAGCCAGTCCGGCACGTGCCCGGTGACGCGCAGTTCGGTGATCGTGTGCTCGCGGCTGACCGGAGCGAAGTTTCCGTCGAGGAACCTGTTGCCCATCGTTGGCCCCCTAGTGGCTCATAACGAGGTTATGTCCTCTTGTATAACAAGGTTATGAGATACTGGCAAGCATGTCGCCCAAACCCGCCGCCGAGGTCAAGGCCGCGCTGCTCGACGCCGCGATCCGGCTGCTCGCGCACGGCGGCCCGGAAGCGCTGCAGGCGCGCAAGCTCGCGGCCGAGATCGGGGCGTCGACCATGGCCGTGTACACCCACTTCGGCGGGATGGGCGCGCTGGTGGACGAGGTCGCGCGCGAGGGCTTCCGCCGGCTTTCGGCGAACCTCGGCGAGGTCCGCGACACCGACGACCCGGTGGCCGACGTCCTCACCCTGGCGCTGGCGTACCGGCGGACCGTGGTGGAGAACCCGCAGCTCTACGCGGTGACCTTCGGCCAGAGCCAGCCGAACGGGCAGAAGGTCGCGCCGGGCGACATGACCAGCGAAGAGAGCAGGCGGCACCTCAGCGAAGAGGGCATGGAGGCGTTCGGTTACCTGGTGCGCGGCGCGGACCGGGTGATCAAGGCGGGCCGGTTCCGCCCCGCCTCGGAGTTCGCCGTCGCCGCGCAGCTGTGGAGCGCGGTGCACGGCTACGTCACCCTGGAGGTCGCGGGCCACTTCGGCGACGGCGACAACGGGGTCGACCAGGTCCTGATCCCGCTGGCCCTCGCGCTGGGCGTCGGCCTCGGTGACGACCTCGAAGCCGCGACGCGGTCCGCGGAAGTCGCGATCGAGGCGTGGCGCGGTTAGGCGTCCAGTGCCGCCGGGAGCTCGGTGATGTCCGCCAGCACCTGGGTCCGCTCGAGCACTTCGGGGTCGGGCGGGAAGTGCGGGTTCGGCACGGCGTAGACCGTCATGCCCGCGGCCAGCGCGGACTTCAGGCCGTTCGTGGTGTCCTCGACGGCCGCGCAGTTCGCCGCGTCGACGCCGAGTTGCCTGGCTGCTTCGAGGTACACGTCAGGCGCGGGTTTGCCGGCGTCGACCTGCTGGCTCGACAACGCGACGCGCACCAGCCCAGTCAGCGAGGTGGCTTCGAGGAATGCCTGGATCAGCACCGGCGGCGAGGAACTGGCGATGGCCACGGGATACCGCTCGCCCACCGCGCGGACCGCCTCCGGCCCGCCCGCGATGATCGGCGGCCCCTCGGCGTAGCGCTGCCGCATGCCGTCGATCACCACCTCGGCGACCTCGTCCGCGGTGAGCTCGACGCCCAGTTCGTCGACCAGGTGGCGTGCCCATTCCGGGGTGCTCATGCCCTGCAACGCCCTGGTCGTCCCGTCGGCCCACACGCCCCCGTGCGCGGCGACCACCGAGCGCCGCACCTCGTCCCAGGTGCGCTCGGAGTCGACCAGTACCCCGTCGAGATCAAAAACCACCGCGTCCACGGGAGCGACGCTACCGGTTGGGCGGGACCACCGACGCGAGCTCGCGCCACGACACGACACCGGGACGGCCGTTGACGAGCACCGCTGGCGAGCATCTTCGTGGCCCCGGCGGACTTGCCCAGGATCCGGCCGGTCTCGTCGAACGCCTCCATGCCCAGTCCGCCCGTGTAGAACGCCAGCGCGCGCTGGGTCAGCTCGGGTCGCCGATATGACGAGCGCGGGCCAGGAGAGGTAGCAGCGCTCCCTGTGCGCGGGGTTACTTGGACATGCTCAGCATATTTAGTTAGCATGGCTAAGTAATACCGTCGTGAGGAGGAGGCAACGCGCGGATGAGCGCCGGAAACCACGGGAGTCTGCTGGCCGCGATCAAGGGACAGCCCAAGCAGGTCTGGATCACCGCGTTCGCCGCGGTCATCGCCTTCATGGGGATCGGGCTGGTCGACCCGATCCTGCTCTCCATCGCCGAGGGCCTGCGCGCTTCCCCGTCCGAGGTGACCCTGCTGTTCTCCTCCTACCTGGGCGTGCAGGTGGTGGCGATGCTGTTCACCGGCGCGATGAGCGCGCGGTTCGGGGCCAAGCGGACCGTGCTCACCGGGCTCACGCTGATCGTGGTGGCCACCGCCCTGTGCGCGGCCGCCGGGTCGATCGAGCAGCTGGTCGGGCTGCGCGCGGTCTGGGGCCTCGGCAACGCCTTCTTCATCGCCACCGCGCTCTCGGTGATCGTCGGCGCGGCCACCGGCGGGCAGGCGGGCGCGATCCTGCTCTACGAGGCCGCGCTGGGCGTGGGCCTGTCGGTCGGGCCGCTGCTGGGCGCGCTGCTCGGCAACATCTCGTGGCGCGGCCCGTTCCTCGGCACCGCGGTGCTGATGGCCGGTGCGCTGGTGCTGTGCTCGCTGTTCCTCAAGAGCGACAAGGACGAACAGCGTCCGCGCGTCCGCCTGCTCGACCCGATCCGCGCGCTCGGGCACGGCGGTCTCCTGCGGACCTCGATCGGTTCGGCGCTCTACACCGCCGCGTTCTTCGCCGTGCTCGCGTGGTCCCCGTTCGTGCTGGAGTGGAGCGCGATCGCGGTCGGGCTGGTGTTCTGCGGCTGGGGCCTGTGCGTGGCGGTGGCCGGGGTGGTCTTCGCCCCGAAGCTGGCGGCCAAGCTCGGTGAACGGCACGCGACCGTGGTGGCCGTGCTGGCCTACGCGGTGCTGCTGGCGGTGATGATGGTGCCGAGCAAGCCGGTGCTGGTGGTCGCGATCATCGCCTCCGGCCTGGTGTCCGGCCTGCTGAACACGCTGTTCACCGGGACCGCGATGTCGGTCAGCGACGCGCCGCGGCCGGTGGCCAGCGCGGGGTACAATTTCCTCCGCTGGATGGGTGGCGCGGTCGCGGCCACCGTGGTCGGGCACGTGGCCGAGTGGTTCGGTTCGCCGCAGGCGCCGTTCCTGGCCGCCGCCGTCCTCTGTGTACTGGCGGGCGGGCTGCTGGCGATCAAGCAGCGCACCCCGGACTCGCACCGGGTCCCGGCCACCGCGGCACTGGTCGGGGAAGAATTCTGATGAACGACAGGTGAACAACCGACCAACGGAGGGATGGCCTCCGTTGGCCGGTTGGCCTAGCGTCGGACCCCCGAACCTGGAGGTCCGCGTTGAAGTTCCTGCCGTTGCTCACCGGCCACTCACCCAGCCGCGCGGCCGTCACCTGCACCTACCGCTGCGGGGACGCCTGCTTCCACGAAGTGCCCAACACCTCGGCGAACCCCACCTTCGCCGACGTGCTGGCCGAGGTCAGCCGCCGAGGCGCGCTGAAGGCGGGCGCGGTGGTCGCGCTGGCCACCGGCGGGCTGGCGGCCACGGCCGCCCCCGCGCTCGCCGCTCCCGATCAGGAGCAGGGCCGCCCCAAGCCGCCCCCCGGCCTGGACTTCCAGCGGGTCGAACCGAACACTTTGGACGCCGTGGTGGTGCCGGAGGGCTACGAACAGGGCATCGTGATCCGCTGGGGCGACCCGGTGCTGCCGGGCGCGCCCGCCTGGGACATCACGAAGCAGACCGGCGACGCGCAGGCCAAGCAGTTCGGTTACAACTGCGACTTCGCCGCGCTCCTGCCGTTCGACCACGCCGGCCTCGCGTCGCTGCTGGTGACGAACCACGAGTACACCACCGAGACGCACATGTTCCCCGGCTACGACGAGGACAACCCGACCGAGGAACAGGTCAAGGTGGCCTGGGCGGCACACGGGCTGACCGTGGTCCTGGTGACCCGGACGCCGTGGAGCGGGCAGTTCAAGCCCCAGCTGTCGCGGTTCAACCGGCGCATCACGCTGCACACGCCGTTCAAGGTGACCGGCCCGGCCGCGGGCAGCGACCTGCTCAAGACCTCCGCCGACCCGACCGGCACGGTGGTGTTCGGCACGATGAACAACTGCGCCGGCGGGGTCACGCCGTGGGGCACCATCCTGTCCGGCGAGGAGAACGTCAACCAGTACTTCGCCAACGCCGACCTGGTGGCCGACGAGCAGACCAGGAAGCGGCTCGCGCGCTACGGCATCAAGGGCACCGAGACCGTGCGGAAGTGGGAGCGCTTCGACTCCCGGTTCGACCTGACCCAGCAGGTCAACGAGGCGAACCGGTTCGGCTGGGTGATCGAGCTGGACCCGCACGACCCGGGGAGCACGCCGGTCAAGCACACCCACCTCGGCCGGTTCAAGCACGAGACGGCGAACATCCGGATCGCCGATGACGGCCGCGTGGTCGCCTACTCCGGTGACGACGAGCGCTTCGAGTACATCTACAAGTTCATCTCGAACGGCAAGGTCAAGAAGGGCGACAGCACGCACGCCCGCCGCCACAACATGACCCTGCTCGACGACGGCACGCTGTACGTCGGCCGGTTCACCGGTGACTCCCCGGCCGCCGAGATCGACGGCACCGGGAAGCTGCCCAGCGACGGCGAGTTCGACGGCAGCGGCGAGTGGATCCCGCTGGCCGCGGGCAACAGGTCCTTTGTGGACGGCATGACCGCCGAAGAGGTGTACGTGTTCACCCGGGAGGCGGCGGACAAGGTCGGCGCCACCAAGATGGACCGGCCCGAGGACATCCAGGCGCACCCGAAGACCGGCCGGATCTACTGCGCGCTGAGCAACAACGTCGAGCGCGGGAACCCCGGCAAGGAGGGCGCCACCGAGCCGAACCCGCGGCTGAACAACAAGCACGGCCAGGTGCTGGAGTTCGAGGAGGCGGGCGGCGACGCGCTGGCGCTCAAGTTCAGCTGGCGGCTGTTCCTGGTCTGCGGGGACCCGTCGGCGCCGGACACCTACTTCGCCGGGTTCCCGAAGGACCAGGTCTCGCCGATCTCCAGCCCGGACAACGTGGCCTTCGACCGGCACGGCAACCTGTGGATCTCCACCGACTCCGCCGGAGCGCTCGGCATCAACGACGGGCTCTACGGCGTTCCGCTGGACGGCAAGCAGCGCGGCAACCTCAAGCTGTTCCTGACCGTGCCGAAGGGTGCCGAGACCTGCGGCCCGATCGTCGGCGACAAGGTAGTCACTGTCTGTGTTCAGCACCCCGGTGAAGTGGACGGCGCGAGTGCCGACAACCCCGCCTCGCACTGGCCCGACGGCGGTTCCAGCGTGCCGAGGCCCTCGGTGGTGGCGGTCTGGAAGCCCGGGCGGCACGGTCTGTCCGATATCGGCGGTTGACCTCGGTTCACGGTGAATGACCTGGTCAACGTGGGGTGGCGCACGTTCTTGCGGGCGGTGCGCCACCCCGTGTTCGGGCGCTGTTCACCTTGAAGTCGGAGCGGGCTCTCCTTGGTCGCTTAACGTCACGGCGTTCCCCTGACTGGACCACCATGGAGGCACCGTGTCCGTCGAGCCCCAGCGGCTCCTGCCGTTGCTCACCTCGCACCCCGGCGGCCGCTCGTCGGTCACCTGTGAGTACCGCTGCGGCAACGCCTGCGCGCACCCCGAACCGAACACCTCCGACAACGAGTACTTCGGCGACGTCGCGAAGAACGTGCTTTCGCGCCGTGGCGCGCTGAAGGCCAGCGCGGTGATGGCCGCGGCCGCCGGCGGGTTCGCCGCGCTGTCCGGCACCGCCGCCGCTGCCCCGGTCGAAGCGCAGGGGCGCGGCAAGCCGTCGAAGAAGGTACCCGGCACCGACTTCGACCCGGTCCCGCCGAACACCAACGACGCGGTCACCATCCCGCCCGGTTACGACCAGAACGTGGTCATCCGCTGGGGCGACGCGGTGGTGCCCGGCGCGCCGAAGTTCGACTTCAACAAGCAGACCGCGGCCGCGCAGGAGAAGCAGTTCGGCTACAACAACGACTTCGTCGGGCTGATCCCGCAGGACCCGCTGGGCATCGCGAACCTGCTCGTGGCCAACCACGAGTACACCACCGAGGTGCACATGTTCCCGGTGGACCAGTACGACCCGAACAACCCGACCGAGGAGCAGGTCAAGATCGCCTGGGCGGCGCACGGCCTGTCCGTGGTGCAGGCGCTGCGCGACCCGGTCCGCGGTGGCCTGCGCGTGGTGCCCAGCTCGTTCAACCGGCGCATCACGCTGAACACCGAGTTCGAGGTGCGCGGCCCGGCCGCCGGTTCGCAGTTCCTGAAGACCTCCGCCGACCCGTCGGGCAAGGTGGTCCGCGGCACGCAGAACAACTGCGCGGGCAGCGTGACCCCTTGGGGCACCGTGCTTTCCGGTGAGGAGAACGTCAACCAGTACTTCGCCAACGCCGGTGCGGTGACCGACCCGGTGCAGGCCGCGCGGCTCAAGCGCTACGGCTTCTCCGGCGCCGCGAGCACCCGCAAGTGGGAGCGGTTCGACAAGCGCTGGGACGTGACCAAGGAGCCGAACGAGCCGAACCGCTTCGGCTGGGTGGTCGAGATCGACCCGCACGACCCGCACTCGACGCCGATCAAGCACACGCACCTCGGCCGGTTCAAGCACGAGGGCGCCGCGATCAAGATCGCCGAAGACGGCCGCGTGGTCGCCTACTCCGGTGACGACGAGCGCTTCGAGTACATCTACAAGTACGTGTCGAACGGCAAGTTCAAGAAGGGCAACAGCGCACACGCCCGCCGCCACAACTCGAGCCTGCTCGACGACGGCACGCTGTACGTCGGCCGGTTCACCGGCGACTCCCCGGCCGCCGAGATCGACGGCACCGGCAAGCTCCCGGCCGACGGCGAGTTCGACGGCACCGGCGAGTGGATCCCGCTGGCCGCCGGCAACAAGTCCTTTGTGGACGGCTTCACCGCCGAGGAGGTGTACGTCTTCACCCGGCAGGCCGCGGACAAGGTGCTGCCGACGAAGATGGACCGCCCGGAGGACATCGAGCCGAACCCGGTCAACGGCCGCGTCTACTGCGCGCTGACCAACAACTCCGACCGCGGTGCCGCGGGCAAGGGCGGCCCGGACGAGGCCAACCCGCGCAACGGCAACCGCAACGGCCACGTGATCGAGTTCGAGGAGGTCGGCAGCGCCACGGCGACCAAGTTCAACTGGCGCCTGCTGCTGGTCTGCGGTGACCCGAAGACGGCCGACACCTACTTCGGCGGGTTCGACAAGTCGCAGGTCTCGCCGATCTCGTGCCCGGACAACGTGGCCTTCGACCCGCACGGCAACCTGTGGATCTCCACCGACGGCAACGCGCTCGGTTCGCACGACGGGCTGTTCTCGGTGCCGGTGACCGGTCCGGAGCGCGGCAAGGTGCAGCAGTTCCTCTCGGTGCCGACCGGCGCGGAGACCTGCGGCCCGGTGGTCACCGAGAACCTGGTGCTGGTCGCCGTGCAGCACCCCGGGGAGAACGCGCCCAACTCGGGCAGCCCCACCTCGCACTGGCCCGACGGCGGCACCACCCAGCCGCGCCCGGCCATCGTGTCGGTGTGGCGCAAGCGGGACCGCCACCTCCCCGGCAAGATCGGCATCCGCTGACCCAGCCCAATGCTATGAGTGGGGCATTACTTGCAATGAACGCTAGTAATGCCCCACTCCTAGCGTTCTATTCGGTCGCCTTCCGCATGGTCGTGGTGCCCAGGTAGAGGCCGAGCGCGGCGATGGCCACCACCGCCACCGTCCCGTGCAGCACCGCGGCACTGGCCAGTTCACCACGGAACAGGGCCCGTTCGGCATCGACCACATAGGACAGCGGGTTGATCCTGGCCACCGCGGTCAGCCAGCCCGGTGCGCCCTCGATCGGCAGCAGCACCCCGGAAAGCAGCAGCAGCGGGAAGACCACCGTCTGGTGGATCGCCCAGAACAGCGACTCCTGCTTGCGCACCGCGATCGCCAGCGCGAACGACAGCGCCCCCATGCCGACGCCGAGCACCGCCAGCAACGCCAGTCCGGCGAGCACGCCCGCCGGGTGGAGGGTGAACCCCAGCGGTAGCACCACCAGGGTGATCAGCACCGCCTGCACCAGCAGCAGCACCACCTCCTTGAGCACCCGGCCGAGCAGCATCGCGGGCCGGCTGACCGGGGTGACCAGCAGCCGCTCCAGCGAGCCGCCGCCGCGTTCCAGCAGCAGCCCGAAGCCGGACGCCATGGTGCCGAACAACGCGAGCATCACCAGGATGCCCGGCACGAACCACTGCCACGGCGAACCGTCGCCGGGCAGCAGCGGGCCGAACAGCAGCAGGAACACCAGCGGCTGCACCATGGTGATCACCAGCCCCCACGGGCTGAGCAGGTTCGGTTTGATCTCCCGGCCGAAGACCACGCCGGTGTGGGTGAGCAGGTTCATCGGCAGAACTCCTTACGCGGCGTCGGATTCACGGAGGCTGCGGCCGGTCAGGCCGAGGAACACGTCGTCCAGGGTCGGGCGGCGCAGGTCGGCCGAGCGCACGGTGATCCCGTCCCGGTACAGCTCCCGCAGGAACCGGGGCAGCGCGGCGGTCGCCTGCCCGGCCAGCCGGACGGTCACCACGTTCCCGTCGACCAGCACCTCCTTGGCCGGCGGCGCCAGTTCCGCCGCCCGCGCCGGTTCGTCGACCACCACGGTGATCAGGTCACCGGCCAGGTTCGCCTTGAGGTTCTCCGCGGTGTCGTCGGCGATCACGCGGCCGTGGTCGATCACCAGCACCCGCTCGGCCATCGCGTCGGCCTCGTCGAGGTAGTGCGTGGTGAGGAAGATCGTGGTGCCGAACTCCCGGCGCAGCCGCAGGATGTGCTCCCACAGATTGGCCCGGTTCTGCGGGTCGAGCCCGGACGAGGGTTCGTCCATGAACAACAGCTTCGGCCGGTGGATCAGGCCGAGCGCGATGTCGAGCCGACGCCGCTGGCCGCCGGAAAGCGTGTTGGCGTAACGCTTCCCGAGTGCCTCCAGGTCGAGCATGGCGAGCAGTTCCCCGGCTCGCTTCCTGGCTTCCGCCCGGCTCAGGCCGTAGCAGCGGCCCTGGCTGAACAACTCGTCGGCGACCCGGAAGTAGTCACCGGAGCTCTTGCCCTGGCCGATGTACCCGATCCGTTCGCGCGCGGCGCCCGGATCGGTGCGGATGTCGAACCCCGCCACCTTCGCGGTGCCCGCTGTCGGCGGCAGCAGGGTGGTGAGCAGGCGCAGGCTGGTGGACTTGCCGGCGCCGTTCGGACCGAGGAAGGCGACCAGCTCGCCATCCTCGACGTCCAGGTCCAGTCCGTTCACGGCTGCCACGGTCTCCTTCTTGACCCGGAAATGCCTGGTCAGACCGCGGGCATGGATCATCGTTACTCCCTTGCTCAAATTTGAGCTGCCCGATTCGCGGGCAGCGCGAGACCGATCTCGGTAGGGGATTTGCCGGATTTGAAGCTCAAGAAGCTTAAATCGAATACGTCGGAAAACGTCAGGAGCCTTGACAGTCGACGTTTATTGTGAGCACCGTGAAGCCACCCATCCCGTACCTGCTCGCCTACGCGCACACGGTCGCGTCGCGGCAGGCGGCCGAGCGCCTGCGCCGGTTCGGGCTGACCGCGCGGCAGTTCGGCGTGCTCGTCCAGCTGCAGCTGGAACCGGAGCTGACCATGGCGGAGCTCGCGCGGCAGTTCGGCGTCAGCCGCCAGTCACTGCACGAGATGGTCGGTGAACTGGAGGACGCCGGGCACCTCTACCGGGTGCCCGGCGCCACCGGGCGGACCGTGCGGCTGGTGCTGACCGAGGGCACCGAGCGGCTGCTCGCCGCCGCCGAAGGACCGATGATGCTGGCCGAACGCGATCTCGTCGCCGGGTTGTCCGCCCGTGAAACCGAGGCGCTGCGCGGGCTGCTGCAGAAACTGATGGCCCGCGCCACCGACGACGAAAGCTGGCTCAGCTACTGAAGCTGTCGAGCTCGATCGCCTGCCCAGTCACTGAAGGGTCTCCCGCTTGATCCGCTTGCCCAGCACGATCGCCACGCCGGCGGCGGCGATCATGCACAACCCGACCGCCCACAGCCCGGTTTTCTGGCTCCCGGTGGCGTCCTTGAGCCAGCCGGTGATGTAGGGCGCGGCGAACCCGCTGATGTTGCCCAGCGAGTTGATCATCGCGATACCGCCCGCCGCCGCGGCGCCGGAGAGGAAGGTCGACGGCAGCGCCCAGAAGGTGGGCAGCGCCGAGCAGACCCCGGTGGCGCAGATGGTCACCGCGACCATCGCCAGCACCGGGTTGCCCAGGTACAGCGCCACCGGGATGGCCGCACCACCGACCAGCATCGGGATCGCCACGTGCCAGGTGCGCTCGCCGGTCCGGTCGCCGTGGCGGGCCCACAGCACCATCACCACCGCGCCGATCACGTACGGGATGGCGGTGATCAGCCCGGTTTCGGTGATCGAGAACTGCACGCCGAACTGCTGCTTGAACCCGCTGATGATGGTCGGCAGGAAGAAGCCGAGCGCGTAGAGGCCGTAGGCGATGCCGAAGTAGACGAACGCCAGCATCAGGATGCGCGGGTGGGTCAGCGCCTTCCGCAACGGCCAGTGGTGCTTCTGCTCGGTGCTCTCCTTCTCCGCGGCCAAAGTGGACGAAAGCCAGTCGCGCTCGCTCTCGGTCAGCCACTTGGCCTTCTCCGGGCGGTCGGTCAGGTAGAACCAGGTGACGAAGGCCAGCAGGATCGCGGGCACGCCCTCGACCAGGAACATGAACCGCCAGCCGGACAGGCCGAACACCCCGTCGCCGCCGGAGATCAGCAGGCCGGAGACGGTCGCGCCGACCGCCGAGCTGATCGGCACCGCGGCCATGAACATGGCCACCGCCTTCGCGCGCTGCGCGGCGGGGAACCAGAAGGTCAGGTACAGGATGATGCCGGGGAAGAAGCCCGCCTCGGCCACGCCGAGCAGGAACCGCAGGATGACCAGCGTGGTCGCGTTCGGCACGAACGCCATCACGGTGGCCACCACGCCCCAGGTGATCATGATCCGGGCCATCCAGCGGCGGGCGCCGAACCGGTGCAGCGCCAGGTTGCTCGGTACCTCCAGCAGCAGGTACCCGAGGAAGAAGATGCCCGAGGCGAACCCGAACACGGTGGCGGTGAGCCCGAGCTCCTCGTTCATCCCGTTCGGCGCGGCGAAGCCGATGTTGACCCGGTCGAGGTAGTTCACGAAGTACAGCAGGCAGAGGAACGGCATCAGCCGCAGCGCCACCTTGCGGAGCACGCGGTCGCCCGGATCGGTCTTCGTCGACTTCATGATCGACCATCACAGGCCCGTCTCGCCCGTGAGTCAAGAGGCTCCTACCGTGGGGCCCATGACAGATCTGCCGCTCGCCTTGGTCACCGGCGCTTCACGGGGCATCGGCGCCGCCGTCGCGCACGCGCTCGAACCCACCCACCAGGTACTGCTCGGCGGTCGTGACGCCGCCGCGCTCGCCGAACGCGCGGCCGAACTGCCCGGCTCGCGACCGTGGCCGGTCGACCTGGGCGACTTCCACGCCATGCGGGACGCCGTCGAGGGCATCGACCGGCTCGACGTGCTGGTGCACTCCGCCGGGGTCGCCGATCTCGGCACGGTCGAGCAGGCCACCGCCGAGGACTGGCGGCGCAACTACGAGGTGAACGTGGTGGCCGTCGCCGAGCTGACCCGCCTGCTGCTGCCCGCGCTGCGGGCGGCGAAGGGGCACGTGGTGGTGATCAACTCCGGCGCCGGGCTCACCGCGCGGCCGGGCTGGGGACCGTACGCGGCCAGCAAGTTCGCCGCGCGTGCCTTCGCCGACGTCCTGCGCGCCGAGGAGGAGCCGAACGGCCTCCGCGTCACGTCCGTCCACCCCGGACGGACCGACACCGACATGCAGCGCGCGATCGTGGCCGGCGAGGGCAACGAGTACGACCCCGACAAGTACCTGCGGCCCGACTCGGTGGCGATGGCGGTGCTGGCCGCGGTGTCCGCGAGCCCGGACGCGCACCTCACCGAAGTCGTCGTGCGCCCGCGATGACCACCACGCCGACCACGCCGACCAGCAGGTTCGCGAAGACCTCGTAACCACGCAGCAGCTCGATGTGCGGGAAGACGTACCGGTTGAAAGCGTTCAGGAACGGGCCCAGGATCGGCTGGTAGGCGAGGTGGTCGATGGTGCCGCTGATGCCCATCAGCACCAGCAGCCCGCCGACGGTTTCCACCGGTTTGCGCATGACCACGACGCTAGGGAACGGGCCGCCGTGCCCGGCTCCGCCGAAGGTACCGGCACGAGCGACTTCGGTACCGGATCCGGCCGCTCGCGCGGGAAACCTGGGTAGGTTCCGTGCGTGAGCACCCCCCGGAGCCGCCGCGACTGGATCGTGGACAGCGCGTTGTTCGTGCTGGCCGCGGCGTTCGGGCTGTGGCTGGCCACGGCGCGGACGCAGTGGTGGCCGATGCCGGAACCGGCGTGGCTGTTCGTCCTCGACCAGATCGCCGGTGCGCTCGGGTGCGCCGCGTTGTGGTTCCGCCGCCGCTGGCCGGTGCGGCTGGCGGTGGTGCTGATCGCGCTGTCGACGTTCTCCGAACTGATCGCCGGGGCGGCGATGGCGGCGTTGTTCACCGTTGCCGTGCACCGCCCGCCGCGGGTCACCGGGCTGCTGTTCGCCGGCGGCCTGGTCGCCGCGATCGGCTTCCAGTTGCTGCGGCCCGATCCGGACGCGCCCGCGTACCTGATGCTGGCCTTCGGCCTGGTGGTGCAGAGCGCGGTGGTCGGCTGGGGCCTGGCCATCCACCACCGGCGGAACCTGCTGGTCTCGTTGCAGGAACGGGCGGTCCGCGCGGCGCGGGAGGAGATCGCCCGCGAGATGCACGACGTGCTCGGCCACCGGCTTTCGCTGCTCAGCGTGCACGCGGGCGCGCTGGAGTACCGGCCGGACGCGCCCGCCGAGGAGATCGCGCGGGCGGCCAAGGTGATCCGGGAAAGCTCGCACCAGGCGCTGCAGGACCTGCGCGAGGTGATCGGCGTGCTGCGCGCGCCGGTGGATGAGCGACCACAGCCGGGGGTCGGCGACCTGACCGCGCTGGTGGACGAATCGCGGCTCGCGGGCATGCGCGTCGAGTTCAGCCGGGAACTCACCGGCGAGCCGCCGGACACGCTCGGCCGGGCCGCCTACCGGATCGTCCAGGAGAGCCTGACCAACGCGCGCAAGCACGCGCCCGGCGCGGTCGTCGAGATCGAAGTGGACGGTGCGCCCGGCGACGGCCTGCGCGTCGAGGTGCGCAACGCGTCGACGGGCGGGCCGGTCGGGGACGGCCAGGGGCTCATCGGCCTGACCGAACGCGCGGCGCTGGCCGGCGGGCGGCTCAGCCACGGACCGGACGCCGCCGGTGACTGGCGGGTCTCGGCCTGGCTACCGTGGCCGCCGTGATCCGGGTTCTGCTCGTCGACGACGATCCGCTGGTGCGCGCCGGGCTGCGCCTGATGCTCGGCGGTGCCGAAGACCTGGCCGTGGTGGCCGAAGCCGGGGACGGCACCGAGGTGCTCCAGTTGGTCGAGGCGCACCGGCCCGACGTCGTGCTGATGGACATCCGGATGCCCGCGATGGACGGGCTCACCGCCACCGAGGCGCTGCGCGCCCGGCCGTCGGCGCCGGAGGTGCTGGTGCTGACCACCTTCGACGCCGATCACCACGTGCTGCGTGCGTTGCGGGCCGGGGCCGCCGGATTCCTGCTCAAGGACACCCCGCCGGGCGAGATCGTGGCCGCGGTCCGCCAGGTGGCGCGGGGCCACCCGGTGCTGTCGCCGACGGTGACCCGGCGCCTGATGGACCGGGTCGCCGAGTCCGATGTGGACCGTCGCCGGGCCGGGGCGGTGAAGCGGCTGGCCCGGTTGAACGAGCGCGAGCGCGAGGTCGCCGTCGAGGTCGGGCGCGGCCGGTCCAACGCGGAGATCAGCGGGACGCTGCACCTCGGCGTGTCCACGGTGAAAACGCACGTCTCGGCGATCCTGACCAAGCTCGACCTGAACAACCGCGTGCAGATCGCGCTGCTGGTGCACGACGCCGGCCTGCTCTAACGGTCGAGGGCCGCCACGATTTCGGTGACCACGGCCTTCCAGTGCGTCCGCTGCTGCTCGCGCTCGGTCGCGTCGGCCAGTCGTTCCTGGTGCACGCCGAGCCGCGCGCGGCCCTCACCGGCGGAGGTCACCGTGAGCTGGAGTGTGGTGTTGTGTGTCCAGCCTGACGGCCGCCAGGTGAGCCGGAGGCGGTCGAGTTCGCGGAAGCTGCGCACCTCGCCCTGGACCCCGGCCTCGGTCTCGTACTCGGTCCCGCGCGCGATCGTGACGCCCTCGCCGAGCCAGATCGCCACGCCCTCCGGTGAGGTGATGAAGTCCCACACCACGGCGACCGGGTGGTCCACCGTCTTCGACACGCCGATCTGCCAGCCCGCGTCGCGCGTGCGCCCGACCGGGCTCATCGGGTCACCGCCGCGACCGCGCTGACCTCGAGCAACGCGCCGGGCACGGCCAGCCCGGCCACCCGCGTGACCACCACCGGCGGGGTGGCACCGGCCAGTTCGGCGGCCGCGACCGGATAGGCGGCGCCCAGGTCGACGCCGTCGGTCAGCATGATCGAGAGCATCACCAGATCCTGCACGGTGGCGCCGCCCGCGGCCAGCGCGGTGTGCAGGTTCCGCATGGTCTGCCGGGTCTGGGCGGCGGGGTCGTTCCCGCCGACGAGCTTGCCTTCGCCGTCGACGGCGTTCTGGCCGCCGACGTAGACGGTGGTCGCGCCGGGCGGCACCACGGCGACGTGGGTGAACGCGGGCGACCGGACGAGTCCCTCGGGACGGAGCAGCTGAGTCATGAACCCAGTCTGCGTCGCTACCCGGACAACTACTGTCAGGGTTTCCCGGCAGAATCTCCCTCCATGAGCACCACGAATCGGCGGCTCGAGACGCTCGCGCTGCTCCAGGCGCATCCCGGCATTTCCGCTCCGAAGCTCGCGGAGCGGCTCGGCGTCACCGAGCGGACCGCCCGCCGTGACGTCGCCCAGCTGCGCGAACTCGGTTACCGCATCGACGGGGAGGCGGGCCGGGACGGCGGTTACCGGCTGGCGTCCGGGCGCACCATGCCGCCGCTGCTGCTCGACGCCGACGAGGTCGCGGCCGTCGCGGTCGGCCTGCGCACGGCGATCGCCGTCGACGGGCTCGAAACCGCGGCGACCACGGCACTGGCCAAGCTGACCCAGGTGGTGCCGTCACGCTGGCGGGCCCGGCTCACCGCGCTCGCCGACGTTCAGGCGCAACCCGCGCACTCACGCCGCCGGGCCGGACGCGACGTACTCGTCCCGCTCGCCCTCGCCTGCCGGGCACACGAAGCCGTCCGCATCCGTCATTCCGGGAAACCCGTCGATGTGCAGCCACACCGCCTGGTCGCGTTGCGCAACAACTGGTACCTCGTCGCCTGCCCGCGCGAAGCCGACCGCTGGCGCACCTACGCGCTCGACCGCATCGAGCAGGTCCAGCCGCTGGGCACGCGGTACGCGGTCCCCGAACCACCCGAAGACCCCGGTGCGTTCGTCTCCGACGCGCTCGCGCACGGGCCGTGGCGCCATCGCGTCCGCGCGCGGGTGCACACCTCGCCCGACCTGGTCCACGAACTGGTCGACCCCAGCGTGGCCGCGGTCGTCGAGATCGACGACACCGAATGCGAGCTGCACTTCGGCACCGACGACCTCGACTGGGCGGCCCGCTGGCTCGCCTACCTCAACCTGGACCTGGACGTGCTCGAACCGGCCGAACTCACGGGACGGCTGCACGCGCTCGGCGAGTGGCTGCTCAGCGCAAGCGAGCCGAGGTCGTAGCCACCGCCGCCTGCGCCTCGGCACGGTCCACTTTGGTCGATTCGCCGTCGGCGACGACCTGCTCACCGGCCACCCACACCTCGCGCACGCGCCGCGAACCCGCGCCCCACACCAGGTTCGCCAGCAACTGCGAGTCCGGCACGTCGAGCCCGGTGGCGAACGCCGGGTCGTCCAGGTCGACGTGCACCAGATCCGCCCAGCGCCCGGCCTCCAGCGCGCCGATGTCCGAGCGGCCCAGCGCCTCGGCCCCACCGCGGGTGGCGAGCAGCAGCGCGTCCGCCGCGCTCAACGCGGTCGAATCCCCGGTCGCCAGCCGCGACATCATCGCCGAGAGCTGCACCTCTTCCCACAGGTCCAGGTCGTCGTTGCTGGCCGGGCCATCGGTGCCGAGGCCGACCGGCACCTTCGCCGCCCGCAGCTCGGCCAGCCGCGCGATGCCGGAGGCGAGCTTCGCGTTCGAACCCGGGCAGTGCGCCACCCCGACCCCGTGCCCGGCGAACAACGCGATGTCCTCATCGGACAGGTGGATCGCGTGCGCGGCGACCATCCTGGTGTCCAGCAGGCCCACCTTGGCCAGCAGCTTCGGCACCGAACCGTGCTCCGCGCGCTGCTTCTCGTCCTCGGCGCGGGCCTCGGCCACGTGGATCTGCACCAGCGCGTCGCGGTGCACGGCCGATTCGGCGGTCAGCCGCAGCGCCTCCTCGGGCAGCGTGTACGCCGAATGCGGGCCGTAGCTGATCTCGATGCGCTCACCGGGGCCGAAGCGCAGGCCGTCGGTGTCGATCCAGGCGTCGATCTCGGCCAGCTGCCCGCGCCAGTCCATCCCGGGCAGGTCCATGATCGGCGCGCCGATCGACACCCTGGCCCCGGTGGCCAGCACCGCGTCGGCCAGCTGGTCGCCGTGGAAGTACATCTCGGCGCTGGTGGTGACGCCGTGCCGGAGCATCTCGACCGAGCCCAGCAGCATGCCGGTGCGGATGTCCGCCGGGCGCAGCCGCGCCTCGGCCGGCCAGATGACCTCGCTGAGCCAGCGCAACAGCGGCAGGTCCGAGCCCATGCCGCGCAGCAGCACCATCGGGCTGTGCGCGTGCGTGTTGACCAGTCCGGGCAGCAGGATGCCGGTCAGCTCGGTGCGCGGCGCGTCGCTCTCCGGCGCGGTGGCGGCGGGGCCGCAGTGGGTGATCCGCCCGTCGTCGCCGACGTCGACCACCGCATCGCGCAGCACGGAACAGGCCGGATCGGACGGCAGGACGACGGGAGCGTGGAAACGACGGCGCATCGCGGGATTCTAGACGGTGGTTCAGTCGTCCATGAGACCGGAACGCCACGCCCAGGCGGCGGTCTCCACCCGGTTGCGCGCGCCGATCTTGCTCTGCACCGAAGCCAGGTGCGTTTTGACCGTGGACAGCGACAGGAACAGCTCGGTGCCGATCTCGGTGTTGGTCAACCCGCGGGCGGCCGCCTTCGTCACGTCGATTTCGCGCGCGGTCAGCGACTCCGACGGCGGATCGATCTGCTTCCGCGCCGGTTTGCTGTCGAAGTGCTTGAGCAGGCGGACGGTGATCTGCGGCGAGACCAGCGCGTCGCCGCGGTCGGCCGCGCGCACCGCCTCGATCAGCAGCGCGGGCCCGGCGTCCTTGAGCAGGAAGCCGCTGGCGCCGTTGCGCAACGCGGTGTGCACGTACTCGTCGAGGTCGAAGGTGGTCACCACGACCACCTTCAGCGGGTCCGCCACCTCCGGCCCGGCGAGCTGCTTGGTCACCGCCAGCCCGTCCAGCTCCGGCATGCGGATGTCGAGCAGGCAGACGTCCGGCCGCAGTTCGCGGGCCTGGCGCACGGCGTCCACGCCGTTCGCCACGTCGGCCACCACCTCGATGTCGTCCTGCGCGTCGAGGATCATGCGGAACCCCATCCGCACCATTTCCTGATCGTCGGCGATCAGCACCCGGATCATTCCGCTCCCTGTTGAGCCGCCAGTGGCAACCACGCCTCGACCAGCCAGCCGCCTTCCGGCGCCCGGCCCGCCGACAGCCTGCCGTGCAGCAGCGCGACCCGTTCGCGCATGCCGACCAGACCGTATCCGCCGGAGATCTGCGCGCCGCGCTGGCTCTCCCCGCGCCCGTTGTCACTGACCCGGATGTGCAGTTCGCCCTGCTCCTCGCGCACCGAAACCCAGGCGACGCTGGCGCCGGCGGCGTGCTTGCCGATGTTCGTCAGCGACTCCTGCACCAGCCGCAGCGCCGACCGCGCGACCTCCTGCGGCAGGTTGTCCGGCAGGTTCAGCTCGATCTTGGTGAACACCCCGTGGTTCGCCGCCTCGACCATCTTGTGCAGGTCGGCGGCCAGGCTCATGGTGGCCTGCTCGCTGAAATCGGTGGCGCCCGCGGGGTTGTCGCCGCGCATGCTGCGCACCAGCCGTCGCATGGCCGCCAGCGCCTCGGTGCCCGCGCTCTCGATGCGGTCCATCGCCTCCACCGCGATCTGCGGGTTCTTCCCGGCGACCATCTTCGCGGCCTGCGCCTGCACCACGATCCCGGTCACGTGGTGGGCGACCACGTCGTGCAGTTCCCTGGCCAGCGCCATCCGCTCGGCGGTCTGCGCGTCGGTGACCGCGGACTGCACCACCTGCTTGCGCTCGGAGTCGCGGGACCGCAGGAACAACCCGGTCGCGATGGAGATGCCGAGCACCAGGAAGGCGGACAGGATGTGCGGCTGGAGGTCGTCGAAGTCGAGGGTGGGGCCGTCGCGCCGGACGTTGGCCATCGCGCTGAGCGCGACCGCGCCGGAGAGCACCAGGATCGACGGCCAGGCCCGGGCGGTGGTGGTGTGCCGGATCAGCAGCACCACCATCACCGCACCGGCACCGACCTGCCCGATCGGCACCCCACCGGCGAGCACGTAACTGGAGTGGTCGCGCAGCACCAGGCGGGTGGCCACGGCGGAGACCAGCATCAGCCCGGCCAGCACGTACGCCGAGAGCACCGGCCGCCGCTTCCCCACCATCGCCAGCGCGCCCGCGGCCAGCGAGCAGAGCAGGGTCGGCGCGGCCCGCGGGCCCACGCTGACCGCCTCGCCGAGTTCCATGAACAACAGCACCGACAGCAGGCCGACCAGCGGCCACTGCCCGCTGAACAGGTCGCCGAGCTTGCTCTTGCGCTGCTGCTGCGCCGGGCTCCTGGCGCCGATGCCGAACAGCACCGCGGCGAACAGCAGGCCGGCGCCGAACAACCCGTTCCGGCCGTCGGCCAGCGTGCTGACCGGATCGTTGTTCGCCCGGGCGGCGATCCCCAGCAGACAGGCCACGACCAGGGAGAACGTCCCCGCGAAGGCCACCCCGGGATGGGCCGCGCGGACCACGAAGATGACCAGCTCGACCCCGGCGACGATCTCCGCGAACGAGAGGTTCTCCAGCACCGTCGAGTAGGTCGGCACCCCGGCCAGGTTCAACACCAGCGACGAGCACACCAGCACCAGCGCCCCGGTGAACGCCGCGGCCACCGGCTGCGTGCGGGCCCAGATCGCGCAGGCGGCCATCAGCACGATGCCCGGCACGATGGCCAGGTCGTGGAAGCGCGGCCCCACGTTGTCGAAGGCGGCCGAGCCGATGACGGCGACGTCGCAGAGGACGGCCGCGAGCAGCACGATGCCGGGCACACCGAGCCACCGCAGGAAGCCGGTGACGCGCACGGCGAGCTGGTCGAGGGTGGGCACGGAAGCGACGGTAGAGGATCGCGCGCGGTGCGCACCTTGGCCGCCTGGCCATCTCCCCCTCGGCCGATCGGCCGAGGTTCGCCGAGCGGGCTGTGGCCGTCTGCCCGAAGTACCGGGACCACCGGCTGGGCGAGTCTTCTCGGCAACGACGAAGGTCCGAGAAACCAGGGAGAAATCCGGTGCAGAATCCACAGTGGACGAACGACGGCGCACCCGTGCTGTCCGGCCGCGGGCTGGTGAAGCGCTACGGCGCCCAGTACGCGCTGGCCGGGGTGGACATCGACGTCCACGCCGGGGAGGCGATCGCCATCGTCGGGCCGTCCGGCTCCGGCAAGACCTCGCTGCTGCACGTGCTGGCCGGCATCCTCAAGGCCGACGACGGCGCGATCCACCTCGGCGGCCAGCGGGTGGACCAGCTCAGCGAGACCAAGCGCAGCGAGCTGCGGCGCACGGAGTTCGGCTTCGTGTTCCAGTCGGGCATGCTGGTCGCCGAGCTGACCGCCGAGGAGAACGCGGCGCTGCCGCAGCTGCTCGCCGGGGCCGGGCGCAAGGAGGCGGTGACCGCCGCCCGCGGCTGGCTGGCCCGGCTCGGCCTGGCGGGCAAGGAGCAGCGGCGCCCGGGTGAGCTGTCCGGTGGTGAGGCGCAGCGCGTGGCGATCGCCCGCGCCCTCGCGCACCGGCCGAAGGTGATCTTCGCCGACGAGCCGACCGGCGCGCTGGACACCCGGACCGGCCGCGACACGATGAGCGCCCTGCTGGCCACCGCGCACGAGACCGGGGCCGCGGTGATCGTGGTGACGCACGACCGCGAGCTGGCCGAGTCGATGCCGCGCACGGTGGCCATCCGCGACGGCCGGATCGACGTGCGGGTCGCGGCATGAACCCGTTCCAGATGGCCGTGCGCGTGCTGCGCGGCGACCGGCGGACGCGGGTCTCGGCGATCCTCACCGGCGTCGGGGTGGCCGTGGCGACCGCGCTGGTCCTGCTGCTGATCGGGCTGCCGTTCGGCACCCAGGCGCGGGCCGAGCGCGCGCTGTGGCAGCAGCAGGTGTTCAGCGAGCAGGCCGACGGCGTGGCGAACCTGTCCAAGGCGATCTCGCAGGACTACTTCGAGGGCAGGGAGATCACCCGCGTCGACGTGGCGCAGCTGTCGCAAGTGGACAAACTGCCGCCGGGGATCGACCGGCTGCCCGGTCCCGGCGAGGCGCTGGTGTCGCCGGAACTGGCCCAGCTGATGGACTCGCGGATGGCCTCGCAGCTGTCCGACCGCTTCGGCACCGGGCAGCGGGGGCTGCTCGGCGAGGAGTCGCTCGCCTTCCCGGAGCAGCTGGTCGCGCTGGTCGGGCACGCGCCGGAGGAGATGCCGCAGAACGCGATGCCGGTTCAGGGCTTCCCGACGACCGGTGCGGAACCGGATCCGCTGCTGCAACTGCTCTCCGGTGTCGGCGTGGTGGTGCTGCTGGTGCCGAGCCTGGTGCTGGTCGCGTCCTCGGCCCGGCTGACCGCCGCCCGCCGTGAGCAGCGGCTGGCGGCGCTCCGGCTGGCCGGGGCCACGCCGAAGCAGGTGATCGGCATGGTCGCCGCCGAAACCGCGCTCGCCTCGGTGGCCGGTGCGGTGCTCGGCCTGGCGGTGAGCCCGCTGGTGAACCTGCTGGCCACGGTGGTCCCGTGGGCGGGCGGCACCTGGCAGGCCGACGACTTCGCGCTGCCGCTCCCGCTGAGCATCGGCATCGCGGTGGCCCTGCCCGCGCTGGTGCTGCTGGCCGCGGTCGCCGGGATGCGGCGGGTGGTCACCGCCCCGCTCGGCGCCACCGGCGGGCACACCAAGAAGCCGCTGCACTGGTGGCGCCTGCTCGCGCTGCCCGCGGCCGGCCTGTTCTTCTTCTTCGCCATCTCGACCGCCAAGGAGAACGGCGGCGTGCTGATCGTGCTCGGCGGGTTGTTCGTGCTGGTCGGCTCGGCGGCGGTGATCGGGCCGTGGGTGACCTCGGCGGTCGGCGGCATCTTCGTCCGGGTGTGGCGGAAACCGGCCGGCCTGCTCGCCGGGCGGCGGCTGCGCGACGACCCGAAGGGCGCCTACCGGGCGTCGGCTGGTGTGGTGCTGGCGGTGTTCGCCGGTTCGATGGCGCTGACCCTGCTGCCGAGCCTCGAATCGCTGGCCGGTGGCGGCCGTTCCTTCCACGATTCGGTGCTCTACCTGGACTCCGACGCGGCGGGTGTGCAGCAGATCGCGGACAAGGCGAACGGCGAGCTGGCGCGCTACGGCGTGCCGGAGCGGGTCACCCCCATTCCGCAGGTGTCGCTGGGGACCTCGCCGGACAGCGGCCGGTACGCGCTGGTGCTCGACTGCCAGAACGCGCGCAGCCTGCTGCGGTTCGACCCCGGCACCTGCGACGGCAAGCCCGCCGTCTACTCGGCGACGCCGATGGATCTGACCGGCTTGCAGGTGTCCGACGGGCAGAGCGCGGGCAAGCCGCTGCCCGATGGCACGGTCTCGCGGTCGGTCGCGGCGCGGGGTGACGACCGGTTCAGCTCGGTGTTCATCGACCCGTCGGCGGTGCCCGAGGGCGTGCAGGCGCAGTACTACACGCTGGCCGCGCCGACCACCCCGGCAACCCGCGAGGTGGTGCGAACGGCACTGGTCAACGCGGCCGCCGGAACGCAGATCAACAGCCGTGAGCTGATCCTGGGCAACCAGCAGATCGAACTGGCCGACCTGCGCCGGGTCACGGTGATCGGGCTGGTCGCGGCCGGCGTGCTCGCCGGGTGCAGCGCGGCGATCGCCACCGCGGGCTCGGTGATGGACCGGCGGCGCACCTTCGGCGCGCTGATCGCGGCCGGTACCCCGGTGCGCACGCTGGCCAGGGCCCTGCGGACGGAGGCGGCGCTGCCCGCGCTCGTCGCCACGATCGGCGCCGGGGTGGTCGGCGCGATCGTCGGACTCGGCCTGTTCAGCATGGTCGACGACGGGCCGGTGGTGTTCAGCCCGTGGATCCTGGCGCCGGTGGCGCTGGGCGCGCTGGTCGCCGTACTGGCCGCTTCGGTGTGCACCCCGGCCCTGAACCGGGTGCGCGCCGAACCCCTCGCCGACGAGTGAGGGATTGCTATGAGTGGGGCATTACTTGCGTTGATTGCAAGTAATGCCCCACTCATAGCGTTCAGCGGCGTTCGAAGATCAGGTCGTGGCTGATCCGGTTCTCCTCGACCGCGCGGTTCTCGAACTTGGTCACCGGGCGCCAGTCGGGCCGCGGCGCCCAGCCGTCGTAGCGGTTCACCAGGGTCGGCTCGGCCGAGCAGACCTCGAGCATCTGCTCGGCGTAGTTCTCCCAGTCGGTCGCCAGGTGCAGCGTGCCGCCCGGCTCGAGCCGCGAGGCCACCAGCGCGACGAAGTCCGGCTGCACCAGGCGCCGCTTGTGGTGGCGCTTCTTCGGCCACGGGTCCGGGAAGAAGATGCGCACCCCGTGCAGCGAATCCGCCGGGACGTGCTTCGTCAGCAGGACGACCGCGTCGCCGTTGATCAGGCGCAGGTTCTCCACGCCCAGCTTTTCGGCACGCAGCATCAGCTGGCCGAGGCCAGGCTCGTACACCTCGACGGCGACGTAGTTCAGCTCCGGTGCGGCCGCGGCGAGCTGCGACGTGGTCTCGCCCATGCCGGAACCGATCTCCAGCAGGACCGGCGCCGACCGGCCGAACCACGCGTCGAAGTCGACCGGTCCCTCGTCCAGTTCGGCCACCTTGCGCCCGAGCGAGGGCCAGTGCTCTTCCCACGCGCGTTGCTGCCCGACGGTCATCCGGCCGCCGCGCTGCACGTAACTGACCACGCTGCGCAACCGCGGCTGGTGTTCGCTTTCCACCCGGCAAACTTAGAGGGCGCGCGAACAGGGCGTGGCGGCGCCCGTCGCGCCGAGGCGGTCCCTGGCGGCACCGCGCCGACATCGAAGTACGGTCCAGTACGGCGATGCCTGCGCGGCACCGCCAGGAACCACCTCGATCACGACGGCCATCCACCGACCCTCTTCGCGCGCCCTCTAACTGCCGGTCAGCGCACCGCTTCGAACTCCCCCAGCCGGGCGCGCAGCCCGGCCAGCCCGGACACCGCGATCGGGTTCGGCGTGGGGCCGCTGTGCGCGGGCAGCACGTCGATCCAGCCGGGGTGCCGGTCGGTGTTCAGGATGGTCGTCGGGATCCGGTGCCCGGCGGAGCCGCCCTCCGAGGGCATGAACTCCCAGTACCCGGACTCACCGTCGGCCGCCCAGGGCACGTATTCCCAGCCGGGGCGGCGGCTGAGCAGCTGGGCGATGCGGTCCTCCACCCGGAAGCCGCTCTCCCGCGAGTCCAGTTCACCGGCCACCACCGCACGCAGCCACCAGGGCGCGGGGACCACGTCCCCGCCGGCCGCGGTGGCGCGGTACAGCGCGAGCACCTGGTCCTCCGGACCGCGGTGCACCCACGCACGCCGGATGTCGGACGGTTTGCCTGCCCCCGCCACGATGCGGGGCAATTCGATCGCCTGCGACCATTCGAGGCCCACCATCGGCTCGAGCCGGGGCTGGGGTGAGGCCGGTCGCTGGGCGGGGATGCTGCCTTCGACTCCTCGATCGGTTTCCACCACCGTCAAGGGTCACCTCCGTAGAGTTCCGTGACGGGTTCACTATTGAAAATGCCTGGTCAGCGGCCGGATGTCCGCTTTCTGTGAGCGAACCCACAGCGCTTTTACGTGGTCTTAACCCGGCTGCGCGCAGTAGTGCGTGTTCAGTATGTCGTTGAGATCTTGGAATTCGTTACTACCCGTTTACGGCGTCATCCGGTGATCTTTTTTTCCGCACACGAAAGGACCCGAGTCGCCCCCCGAACGGCGACCCGGGTCCCTTCCCCCGATCCGGTCTGCGCACCCCCGTGCCGCGGAGCCGGATTTTTTCCCCTGTAGAGGTCTTTACGCGTCCCGCTTCTTCGCCGTGGCGATGGCGATCACCAGCATGATCACCGCGAAGCCGGCGAAGTAGGCCAGTGCCCACCCCGGGCTCAGCGTCGAGGACGACAGCGGCGGGCCCGCCTCGGCGCCCAGCGCGCCGTTGGCCGAACCGTCCCCGGTGACGAACTTGTGCGCCACGTTGAACGGCATCCACTTGTGGATGTCGTCGCCGACCGACGGGATCAGCGGGACCAGGCCCTCGACCGCGAGGTTGTAGATCAGCAGCAGCGAGATCGCGCCGGCGCTGTGGCGGATCAGGATGCCGACGGCCACCGCGACCACCGCGGCCAGCGCGAACACCGGGCCGATGCCGGCCACGTTGATCCACTCGGCGGTGGTGTTCAGCGCCAGGTCGGCCTCGGGCTGCAGCAGGTTCGCGATGCCCCAGGAGCCGAACCCGGCGATCTCCCCGACCACCAGCGCCAGCAGCGCGACCACCACGGTCTTCGCCAGCAGCGCCGAACCGCGGTGCGGCACCGCCTGGAAGGTGGTGCGGATGGTGCCGAAGCGGTACTCGGTGGTGACCGCCAGCGCGGCCAGCACCATCACCACGGCCAGGCCGAAGGTGTACCCGAACTCGGCGCTGCCCACCGTGACGAACTCGATGTTCTCGGTGGTGCCGGTGATCAGCGCGGCGAACCCGATGGTGACGACCAGCGTGATCAGCGCGCACCACCACGGTGAACGCGTGGTGAACAACTTGATGCGCTCGACTGCGAGCAGAGTCATGGCTATCCCCGAATCCTCGAAAAAGTCACTGACCGCTCGGCGCGAGCACCTGCGCCGCCTCGGTCTCCAGTCCGGTGTGGTACTCCACGGAGTCCCCGGTGATCTGCATGAACGCCTGCTCCAGCGAGCCCTGCAGCGGGCTCAGCTCGTGCAGCACCAGATTGTGCTGGGCGGCGATCTCGCCGATCTTCGCACTGTCCAAATCGGACACGATGAGCGCGCCGTCGTCCTCGGTCACCTGCGCGCTGGCGTTGACCAGCAGCTGGCCCAGCTGGCCCTGCTGCGGGCTGCGCACCTTCACCGTGTTCTCCGACGCCCGCGCCACGAAGTCCTTTGTGGAGCTCTGCGAGATCAGCTTCCCCTTACCGATCACCACCAGCTCGCTGGCGGTCAGCGCCATTTCGGAGAGCAGGTGGCTGGAGACGAAGACCGTGCGGCCCTCGTCGGCCAGCCGGTGCATGAACTTGCGGATCCAGAGGATGCCCTCCGGGTCGAGGCCGTTGACCGGCTCGTCGAACAGCAGCACCTCGGGGTCGCCGAGCAGGGCGGCGGCGATGCCCAGCCGCTGCGACATGCCGAGCGAGAAACCGCCGGCGCGCTTGCCGGCCACCGAGGTCAGGCCGACGGTGTCGAGCACCTCGTCCACCCGGCTCGCGGGGATCTTGTTCGACTTCGCCATCCACGCCAGGTGCGCGCGGGCGGAGCGGTTCGGGTGCACCCACTTGGCGTCCAGCAGCGCGCCGACCGTCCTCAGTGGATTCTTCAGCTCGTGGTAGCGCTTGCCCCCGATGCGCACGCGGCCCGCGGTCGGGTTGTCCAGCCCCAGCATCATCCGCATGGTGGTGGACTTCCCGGCGCCGTTCGGGCCCAGGAAGCCGGTCACCCGCCCGGCGGTCACGCTGAACGACAACTGGTCGACGGCGAGCGTCTTCCCGTACCTCTTGGTGAGGCCTTCTGCCTCGATCATGTCTCCTCCTCGGCAGCGGATCGCCGGATGCGAGACCCATCGTTTCCCGGCGCCGCACCGTCGCGCGTCATCCCTGGGAGCCAACTTCCCACCCGACTGCAGTCGTAGCTTGGCCTGCCCGGAGGTAGTAGGCGATCGGTGATCCCCCTGAGGGGACCCTGAATTCGCTAAGAAACACCCGGACGGGTCAGGCCGGTCTCGTACGCGAGCACCACCGCCTGCACCCGGTCGCGGAGATCGAGTTTCGCCAGAATGCGCCCGACGTGCGTTTTCACCGTGGCCTCGGACAGGAAGAGGGCCTCGGCGATCTCGGTGTTGGACATTCCCTTGGCGATCAAGACCAAAACCTCGCGCTCCCGTTCGGTGAGCACGTTCAGCACGGAGGCGTCCCGCAACGGCGCGCCCCCGGTGCCGACGAAGCGGTCCAGCAGCCGCCGCGTCACCGACGGCGACACCACGGCCTCCCCGCCGGCCACCGACCGCAACGCGGAGACCAGGTGGTCCGGCGGGGTGTCCTTGAGCAGGAAGCCGCTGGCCCCGCCGCGCAACGCGGCGTAGACGTACTCGTCCAGGTCGAAGGTGGTCATCACGAGCACGCGCGCGGTCCCGGCGTCGACGATCAGCTTGGTCGCCTCGACCCCGTCGAGCACCGGCATGCGGACGTCCATCAGCACCACGTCGGGCCGCAGTTCCGCGGCCAGGCGCGCGGCCTCCTCGCCGTTGCCCGCCTCACCGACCACGTCGATGTCGGGCTGGGCGCCGAGCACCATGCGGAAGCCGACGCGCATCAGTTCCTGGTCGTCGACCAGCACCACCCGGATCACGAGTCCAACCTAACCGGCAGCGTGGCGTGCACCCGCCAGCCACCACCCGGCCGGGGGCCGACCTCCAGCTTGCCGCCGAGCACGTTCGCCCGTTCGCGCATGCCGATCAGCCCGTTGCCGCCGGGCAGCTGGGCGGTCATGGCCGGTGCGCCCGTCGCCGCCGTGGCGCCTCGAGCCGGTACCGGCACCGGCCGCACGCCGTTGCCGTTGTCGGTCACCTCGATCCGCACGCCGTCGGCCTGGCGGTGCACCTTGACCACCGCCTTCGCGCCGGGGCCGCCGTGCTTGAGCGTGTTCGTCAGCGACTCCTGCACGATCCGGTAGACGCCGAGCGACACCCCGGCGGGCAGGTCGTCGAAGTTCTCGTCGACCTCCACCTCGACCGGTACCCCGGCGGCGCCGACCCGCTGGGCCAGTTCGGTCAGCGAGCTGGCGTTGGGCTGCGGCACCCGCGGTTCGTTCTCGGCGTCCTCGTTGCGCAGCACGTCCAGCAGCCGCCGCAGCTCGGCGAGCGCGCCGCGGCCGGTCTCGGAGATGGTCTGCACCGCGCGCTCGGCCAGGTCCGGGTTGGATCGGATGGCGTAGGAGGCGCCGTCGGCCTGCACCACGATCACGCTGACCGCGTGCGCGACCACGTCGTGCAGTTCGCGCGCGATCCGGCCGCGTTCGTTGGCCACCGCGATCCGGGTGGCCTGGTCTCGTTCGGTCTCCAGCAGGTGCAACCTGGCCTCCACTTCCGCGTGGTACGCGCGCCGCGCCCCGACGAACTCGCCCAGCAGCCAGCAGAAGGCGTAGGCGAGCACGACCAGGATGAGGTTGATCATCAACTCGTCGGTGCGCTGCACGAACAGCTGGATCGTGCTGGCCGCCATGGTGATCAGCAGGTACAGCGCGCCGTGGCGCCGTCCCGCGTAGACGACCAGGGTGTAGACCGCGATCATGCCGGCGAAGAACCCGGCGATGCCCAGTTCGAGCCCGCCGTGCACGGTGCCGATCAGCAGTGCCGCGTAACCCGCCCACACCGGCCGCTTGCGCCGGAACACCACCGGCAGCACGACCAGGAAGTCCACCGGCACGGTGACGTACCACGGGTGGACCGCCAGCCCGGTTTCCTCGCTGGCCGACACCACGAAGAGCAGCAGGTCGAACAACAACAGCAACAGGGCTATGCAGCTGTCCCCGACCATCGGGTGTTTCCGTAACCAGAGACTGAGCCGGCGCACGGAATCAAGCGTAGGTCCGCTGGCCGGAAGGCCGCGTCGCCCGCCGGGACCACCTTCGATGCGACCGCAGGATGACGGGCATGATTACCCCCGACGGCAGTCAGCCCGCGGCATCGGGGAGGGAAGCGCGTGACGGCACCGGCGGAACAGGGTGGGCGCCTCGCGGGGCCCCTGTCCACCTCGGTCGGCAACCTCTGCCACCGGCTGCAGTCCCAGGTCTCCGCGCGCACCGCGGCCGGGTTCGCCGAGGTGATGCGCCGGCTCGGCGCGCCACTGCAGGTGGCCGTGGCCGGCCGGATCAAGTCGGGGAAGTCCACCCTGGTCAACGCGCTGATCGGGCGCCGGGTGGCGCCGACCGACGTGGGCGAGTGCACCCGGTTGGTCACCCGCTTCCAGTACGGCACGGTGGACCGGGTCGAGGTGGTCTTCCTCGACGGCCGCAAGCAGGTGCTCCCGTTCGCGCCGGACGGCAGCATCCCGGCCGAGCTGGGCGTGAACATCGACGAGGTGTCGCACCTGGAGGCGTACCTGACCAACGCCGTGCTCCAGGGCATGACGGTGATCGACACCCCCGGCCTCGGCTCGCTCGACGCCGCGTCGGTGTCGCGCACCGAGGAGCTGCTCGGCGCGGCCAAGCACCGCAAGGGCGAGGACGGCGACGAGGAGGGTTCCGACGAACTCGACGACACCTCCCGCAACGCCGTCGCCGGGGCCGAGGCCGTGCTCTACGTGGTCACCCAGGGCGTGCGTGCCGACGACCAGCAGGCGCTGGCCGCCTTCACCGCCGCCACGGCCAGCCGCGAGGCGGGCCCGGTGAACGCGATCGCGGTGCTCAACAAGGCCGACACGATCGCGCCCGAGTCGGTGGACGGCGCCGGTGACGACGTGTGGAAGGCGGCGACCATGCTCGCCGAGAAGCAGGCCGCCACGCTGAAGCCGCGGGTGGCCGACGTGCTGCCGGTGATCGGCCTGCTCGCCGAGTCCGCCGAGTCGGGTGCCTTCACCTCCGCCGACGCCGACGCGCTCCGCCAGCTCTCCGAGGTCGACGGCGCCTCGCTGGAGACCATGCTGATCTCCGCGGACATCTTCACCACCTGGGAGTGCGACGTCCCGTCCGGCATCCGGCTGCGGTTGCTGGAGAAGCTCGACCTCTACGGCATCCGCAGCGCGATCGACGCGATCCGCGCCGAACCGGAGCTCACCGCGGGCGCGTTGCGGCGCAAGCTGCTCGACGCCTCCGGCCTGGCCGCGGTCCGCGCCCGGCTGGCGATGGTGTTCGCCGCCCGCGCCGACGGCATCAAGGCCGCCGCCGCGCTCGCCTCGGTGACCGCGCTGGCGCACGCCTCCGGTGACCCGGCCGAACGCCAGCGCGTGCACGACGCGATCGAGGTGCTGCTCGCCAAGCCGGAGGCGCACCAGCTGCGCCTGCTGGAGGCGCTGACCCTGGTCGCCTCCGGCGCGGTCGACATGCCGGAGGACCTGGCCGAGGAGGTGCTGCGGGTCGGCAGCAACGCCGACATCGGCGCGCAGCTGGGCATGCCCGGCCGTCCCCGGCCGGAACTGGCGGCCTACGCGCTCGAACGCGCGGGCTGGTGGCGGTCGTTCGCCTCCTTCGGCGCGACCCCGGCGCAGAGCCGGGTCGCGCACGTGGTGCACCGGGCGTACTTCCTCATCTGGCAGCAGATACGGACCGATAGTCCGGCAGGCTGACGTTCTGGCTGATCTCCTCGCCCGCCTTGAGCATCAGCTTCATCAGCAGCTTGTTGCTCATCGACTTGTCCCGCAGCCAGATGGCGAAGGCGGAGCTCGGGGCGAAGAACCGGCCGGTGCGATCGCCGCCCTGCTGGCACGCCGTGGCGAAGTCCCGCAGCAGGTCCTCGTAGCGGGTGAAGGCGGTGCGGTGGTCGGACCTGGCCAGTTCCCCGGCCAGCACGTAGGCCGCGACCATCGCCGTCCCGGTGCCCATGCCGCCGAGGGTGGCCCCGCACGCGGCGTCGCCGATCAGCCCGATCCGGCCGGTCGACCAGGAAGGCACGTCGGCGCGGCTGATCGAATCGAAGTACAGCTGCTCCGCCGCGGGGAGCGTGGCCACGATCTCCGGCACCCGCCAGCCCATCCCGGCCAGCCCCTCGGTGATGAGCCGTTTCTGCTGGTCGACGTCCCGCCGGTGGTACGTCAGCTCCGGTGACGCGAACACCACGTAGGCCCCGGCCATCGCCGGGTCCAGGTGGTCGATTCCCACCCCCGCGTACTTGCCGGGGGCGGTGTGCCCGAGCGAGGTCTCGCCCAGCCAGGACGGGGTCGGCAGCTCCCAGCCCGCGACGTAGTACCCGAGGTGGCTGACGAACCGCTCCTCCGGCCCGAAGGCCAGCCCGCGCACGTTCGAGTGCAGCCCGTCCGCGCCGATGACCAGGTCGAAGGTGCGTTCGAGCCCGCTTTCGAAGGTCACCTCCACGGCGTCGCCGGTGTCGGTCAGCGAGCTGATGGAGTCGCCGAAGACGTACTCGGTGGTGTTCGCGCTGTGCTCGCGCAGGATCGTGGACAGGTCGGAGCGCCGGATCTCCACCGCGCCACCGGCGAACTCGATCGGCAGCTCCAGCCGCACCCGGCCGCGCTTGTCGACGAACCGCGACGGCATGCCGCCGGTCTGCCGCTCGCGGATCTTCTCGAGCACGCCCATCCGCTCCAGCACGGTCAGGTGCGCTTCCCCGCGGAAGTCCACCGCGTACCCGCCCTCGCGCGGGGCCGGGGCCACCTCCACCACGGTCGGCCGGAAGCCGTAGTGGCCCAGCCAGTAGGCCAGTGCCGGTCCGGCCACGCTCGCGCCGGAGATCAGCACGTTCTTGCCGCTCATCTCGTCCCCCAAAACAGTATCCCATGGAAACAGTTATTACTGTGTACAGTGGAAGCAGTTTTGTTGGCAAGTCCTTTTTCGCGAGGAGCACCCGTGACGGTGATCGACGGCGTGGCCGGCGCGAAGCTGCTGTGGGAGCCCCGCACCCCCGGCGCCCGCGGCCCGAAACCGGTGCTCAGCGTGGATCGGATCGTCGCGGTGGCCACCGAGTTGGCCGACGCCGAGGGCCTGGCCGCGGTGTCCATGCAGCGGATCGCCGACGAACTGGGCTTCACCAAGATGTCGCTCTACCGGCACGTGCCGGGCAAGGCCGACCTGGTCGCGGTGATGACCGACCGGGCCTTCGGCGAGCCGGTCGACCTGGCCGACGGCGACTGGCGCACGCAGCTCGGCGAGTGGTGCGGGCGGATGTACGCCGCGCTCGACCGGCACCCGTGGCTGCTCGACAGCTCGCTGTGCCCGCGGGTGTGGGGGCCGTACGAGCTGGGCTGGGTCGATCGCGCGCTGGCCGCGCTCGACGGCACCGGCCTGACCGGCGCCGAACGCCTGGACGCGGTCGCCACGCTGTCCGGGCACCTGCGGGCCATCGCCGAGCAGGCCAGGAACTCGGCCACCCCGGAAGCCGATTTCTCCCGGACTCTCGGCGCGCTGATGGCCGCGCACGGCGAGCGCTTCCCGGCGATGGCCGCGGCGGTGGCGGAGTCGGCCGATGGCGGTCAGGACAACGCGCTGGCGTTCGGCCTGGAGCGAATCCTCGACGGACTTGCCGTACTCATCGACGGCCGCCGGTAGCACTGGGCTATTTTTCCCCGGACAACGTTCGGGGTGTGGGGGTGGCAGGGATGTCGTTGTGGTCCCGCAAGAACGACCGGATCGACGTGAGCGACGCCGACGACGAGCCGACCAGCAAGATCGCCGCGACCAGCCTCGCCGAAATCATCGAGTCCGTGGACGGAACCGCCGCGCGGCCCGCCGCGTCGGAACCCGATGTGGAGCCCGTAGGAGTGATCGTGCCCGGCGGGGACGTGGACCAGGCGTCCGTCGAACGGCAAACGCTGATCCAGCTGTGCCTGTACGCGCTGGACCGCGCACGCAGTGGCGGTGTGGTGGAACGCCTGGAACAGGGCCTGGCCGAGGTCGGCGTGCGGGCGTTGCGCCCGGACGGTGAGCGCTTCGACCCGGCGGTGCACGAGGCGGGCGGCGCGGTGCCGACCGAGGACCCGGCGCTGGACGGCATCGTCGCGGAGACCGAGGTGGTCGGCTTCGCCGACCGCGACCGGCTGCTTCGTGCCCCGATCGTCACCGTGTACACCCGGAAGTAGATAGCCTTTGGTGCGTGACCGCACCAGCCGCACTCGGATCCGTCGGTAAGCCCACCCTGCCCGCGCAGGTGAAGCAGGCCAGGGAAACCCTGCTGACGCTGCTGCGCGAGCTGGACCCGCAGGCCGCCAGGTGGGTGGAGGACCTGCGCAAGGCCCGGCCGAAGAAGCCCTCCGTGGTGGTCGTCGGCGAGACCAACCGCGGGAAGAGTTCCCTGGTCAACGCGCTGCTGGCGATGCCGGGCCTGTCCCCGGTCGACGCGAACGTGGCCACCGCGACCTACCTGGTCTTCGAGCACGCCGAGGCGTGGTCGGCGCAGGCCTGCTACCCCGGTCAGCTGGCCCCGGTCGGGGTCGAGATGAACGAGCTGATCCGCTGGGTGTCGGCGGGCCACGACCTGCCGGAGGGCCAGCTCCCGCCGCGCTACGTCGAGGTGAGCGGCCCGGTCCCGCTGCTCGAACGCGTGTCCATTGTGGATACCCCCGGCGTGGGCGGGCTGGACTCGATGCACGCCGAGCTGGCGATGGAGGCGGCGGCCAACGCCACCGCGCTGCTGTTCGTGGTGGACGCCTCGGCGCCGTTCACCTCCAGCGAGCTGAACTTCCTGCGCAGCATGGGCGACCGCGTCGAGACGGTGTTGTTCGCGCTGACCAAGACCGACCAGTTCCGCGGCTGGCGGCAGGTGCTCGACGCCGACCGCGAGCTGCTCCGCGAGCACGCGCCCCGCTTCGCCGATTCGGTGTTCCACCCGGTCTCGGCGCGCATGTTCGAGATGGCCGCGAAGGCACCCAACGAGCAGGCGATGACCATGCTGCGCGAGCGGTCCGGCGTGGCCGAGCTGCAGGCCGCGATGCAGGAGATGCTGGTCGGCCGGTCCGCCATGCTCGGGGAGGCGAACACGCTGCGCGCGCTGTCCAGCGCACTCGCCGAGCAGCACGCGAAGCTGCAGGGCGAGCGCCGCGCGCTGTCGGCGGGCGAGGCCGAGGCCGAGTCGCTGCGCGAACGCCGCGACCAGCTCGCCGCCGAGCGCCGGTCGTCCACCCGCGGCTGGCAGCTGCGGCTGCGCGGAGAGATCCAGCGGACCAGGGTGGAGATCGGGCACGAGGGCAACCGCCAGATGCGCGACGCCCAGTCCTACTTCCGCCAGCAGATCGACGCGGCCAAGCGCGAGCAGATCCAGGAGCTGCCCGGGCAGGTCGACGTCGCGCTGCAGACGATCTCCCAGCGCATGTCGCTGGCCCTGGCGCAGCGGCTCAACCAGGTGACCGACGTGGCGCTGGCCGAACTGTTCTCGCCGGAGGAGCTGGACGTCATCCGCGCGCAGTTCGCCAGGGCGGGCGGCCCGCCGGTGGTGCTGCGGCCGCCGGACAAGCGGCCGCCGACCGCCGAGGACAAGCTGCTGGTGTTCATGGGCGTCTCCGGCGGGGTCGGCGCGGGCAAGCTGGTGGCCGCGCCGCTGGCCGGGTTCGCCCTGTTCAACCCGGTGGTGCTGCCCGCCACCATCGTGATCGGGCTGGGCGCCGGCTGGTGGATGGCCAGGACCCGGCGGCACGCGGCGGACAAGCAGCACATGAAGCAGTGGCTGGTGGAGTCCATCGCGGACGCCCGCTCCACGCTGGACCAGCTGGTCGCCGAGCAGCTGATCGAGGCGGAGCAGCAGCTGTCGCTGGCGCTCGACGAGGCGCTCGGCCGCCGGATCGAGGCGATCGAGGCCGAGCTGAAGGAAGTCGACAAGACGATCAAGATGGGCACCCAGGAGCGCGCGAAGAAGCTCAGCCTGGTCACCAAGCGGATCACGCAGGTGAACGAGGGCCGGGAGCGCGCCGAGGGGTTCCTCTCCCGGATCCGGACGCTGAGGGACAAGACATCGTGAACCAGCCGCCGCAGCAGCCGTACTACGGACAACAGCCCTACGGTCAGCAGCCCTACGGCTATCCGCCGCAGCCGCCGCCGAAGAAGAGCCGGACCGGGTTGATCATCGGGCTGGTGGTCGGGCTGGTGGTGCTGCTCGGCGGCGGCACGGTGCTGCTGGTGGTGCTGCTGAGCGACAGCGGGACCAGCGGTGATCCGCGCGAGACCGCGCAGCAGTACGTGAACGCGGTGAACAACAAGGACGCCGAGAGCATCGTGGCGCTGAGCTGCTCGCTCGGCCCGCAGTACGTGGACGGCATCCGCGAGGAGCTGACCACCAAGGGAGTCGAGATGACCCTGTCGCCGGAGGAGGGCACCGAGTCCGCCGCCAGCGCCGGGTACTGGATCGACGGCAAGCTGGCGAACCCGGACAGCTACGAGGACGGCGAGTTGCGCTACCGTCTCAGCCTCGGCACCACCAACGACCGCTGGTGCGTGACGCTGGGGGCGCTGGGGCTGCCTTCGTAGTGACCGGCTGTTGTGCCCGGGAACCGAACCGGCCTACGGTGAGTCATAACCGCTGAAGACAACATCCTTGAACTGCCGGGGCGACTCCTGGCGAAGGGGGAATTCCCGTGTGGGTCGACGAGAGCGGTGGCACCGACACCACCGACACCGCTGCCGCGGACGAGATGACGGTGACCGTCGACGGCGAGGAGTACACCGCTGACGTCAACTTCGACATGAACGAAGACGGCGTCAACGACACCGCGACGATCGAGACCGACGACGGCGGCGTCCAGGCTTTCGTCGACACCGACGCCGATGGCGACGCCGACGAGTTCATCGAGCTGGACGCGCAGGGCGAGGTCGTCTCGCACGCGGCCTACGACGAGGCCTCCGGTGACTGGATCGATGTCAGCTCCGGCGGTACCCCCGGTGACGACACCGACCCCGGCACCCAGACCGGGAGCGAAGGCGGGATCACCGCCGACCTGCCCGAGGGTGAGGTGGAGGTCGGGCCGGCCACCGTGGACACCGACAACGACGGCATCAACGACACCGCGATCGTCGAGGACTCCTCCGGCAACACGATCGGCTTCACCGACGTCGACGGCGACGGCGACGCCGATCTCGCCGTGGTGATCGACTCGAGCGGTGCCTCCACCACCTACGAGCACACCGGCGACGGCGAGTGGACCGAGACCGGCAGCTCCAACCTGGTCGACTCGGCCGCCGCCCCGACCAGCGACGCCGCCTGGGGCGGCGACGGCTCCCAGCCGGTGGAGGGGGTCGCCAAGATCGACTCCAGCACCGGCCAGTGGATCAGCCCCAACTGATCCACCCGGTTCCCGGCTCGACCGTCCTTTTCGCACCGGCCCGGCGCCCTCGTGGCGCCGGGCCGGTTGCTTTTCCGGGCCCCGCCCCGGTCTCGCGCAACTCGTGGACCACTGGTCCGCGATTCGCGGATTGCCTTGTCCTGGCAGACAATCGCGCTCCGGCGAAATCGGGCAAAACGCAGCGATAACGCGCGTTCGAGTGAGACGCAGAGCACCTTTTTCGGGTCGCGGAACCGCCCCGGACCAGGGCGGAGACAGGAAGAACTTCGCGGTTCGGCCGTTCCGGCGACAACTGAATCGATTCCCTTATCGTTCCTGTGAGAGAACCGACAGGCCACCTCTCGGTTACTCGGCGTCCATCCGGTTACTCTCCAAGAATCCCCAATCCAGCACACCGGTTCCCGCAGCCGGTGTGCGAAGCCATTCGGTCGCCGGCGAAGGAGCCCGCCCCGGACGCAAGTTCGGTGTGTGGGCTTTTTCGTCGGAGTTCAGGAGAAGAGATGACTGCAGTAGCCATCCCCGGACTCGACGCCGCCCCGACCACGCACAGCAAGGTCCTGGCGTGGGTGCGGGAGGTCGCTGAGCTGACCACGCCCGACCGAGTGGTGTGGGTGGACGGCTCCGAGGAGGAGTCCGCGCGGATCAACGCCGAACTGGTCGAGGCGGGCACCTTCGTGCCGCTCAAGGCCAAGCCCAACTCGTTCTGGGCCGCCTCCGACCCGGACGACGTCGCGCGCGTCGAGGAGCGCACGTTCATCTGTTCCGAGCGCGAGGAAGACGCCGGGCCGACGAACAACTGGGCGCACCCCGGTGAGATGAAGGCGACCATGACCGAGCTGTACCGCGGGTGCATGCGTGGTCGCACGATGTACGTCATCCCGTTCTGCATGGGCCCGCTCGGCGACGACGACCCGAAGCTCGGCATCGAGATCACCGACTTCGCCTACGTGGTCGCCTCGATGCGGGTGATGACCCGGATGGGGAAGGCGGCGCTGGACAAGTTCGTCACCGAGGACGGCACCGAGCGCGAGTTCGTGCCCGCGCTGCACTCGGTCGGCGCCCCGCTGAACCCGGGCGAGCAGGACGTGCCGTGGCCGTGCAACAAGACCAAGTACATCACCCACTTCCCCGAGGAGCGGATGATCTGGAGCTACGGCTCCGGCTACGGCGGCAACTCGCTGCTCGGCAAGAAGTGCTACTCGCTGCGCATCGCCTCGGTGATGGCCCGTGACGAGGGCTGGCTCGCCGAGCACATGCTGATCCTCAAGCTGATCTCGCCCGAGGACAAGGCGTACTACATCGCCGCGGCCTTCCCCAGCGCCTGCGGCAAGACCAATCTCGCCATGCTGCAGCCGACCATTCCCGGCTGGCGCGTGGAGACCCTCGGCGACGACATCGCCTGGATGCGCTTCGGCGAGGACGGCCGCCTCTACGCGGTCAACCCCGAGTTCGGCTTCTTCGGCGTCGCGCCGGGCACCAACTGGCACACCAACCCGAACGCCATGCGCACCATCGAGCAGGGCAACTCGGTGTTCACCAACGTCGCGCTGACCGACGACGGCGACATCTGGTGGGAGGGCATGGAGGGCACGCCCGAGCACGCCACCTCCTGGAAGCAGCAGGAGTGGACGCCGGAGTCCGACGAGAAGGCCGCCCACCCGAACTCGCGCTACTGCACGCCGATGTCGCAGTGCCCGATCCTGGCGCCGGAGTGGGACGACCCGAAGGGCGTGCCGATCTCGGCGATCCTGTTCGGCGGCCGCCGCGCCACCACGGTGCCGCTGGTCACCGAGTCGCGCGACTGGCAGCACGGCGTGTTCATGGGCGCCACCATGTCCTCGGAGAAGACCGCCGCGGCCGCGGGCAAGGTCGGCGAGGTGCGCCGCGACCCGATGGCGATGCTGCCGTTCCTCGGCTACCACGCTGCCGACTACTTCAAGCACTGGATCTCGCTGGGCAAGGAGGCCGACGCCACCAAGCTGCCGAAGATCTTCTACGTCAACTGGTTCCGCCGCGGCGACGACAAGCGCTTCCTGTGGCCGGGATTCGGCGAGAACTCGCGCGTGCTGAAGTGGGTCATCGGCCGGATCGAGGGCCAGGCCTCGGCCACCGAGACCCCGATCGGCTTCGTGCCGACCGCCGACGACCTGGACATCGAGGGCATCGAGGAGCCCAAGTCCGACGTCGAGGCCGCGCTGCGGGTGGACAACGAGGAGTGGCGCCAGGAGCTGCCGCTGATCGAGGAGTGGTTCGCGAAGATCGGCGACAAGGTGCCGTCCAACCTGCACGACGAGCTGGCTTCGCTGCGTCAGCGCCTCGGCTGAGGTACCCGAGCTGAAAACGGCCCGCCTGCTCCAGGCGGGCCGTTTTCGCGTTCCGGGGCAACCCCGTTGATTGTCGGCCTGAATAGCCCTTTTGGACATATTTTCGGCCAAAAGGGCTATTCGATTCCGACTCCAGAATCGCGAGTATGGTCGGCCCATGGGGATCATCACCGAATCCATGGGAATCCGCGTGGGCAGGCAATGGCTGTTCCGCGGGCTCGACTGCGCGGTGGGTCCAGGTGAGTGCCTCGCCCTGGTCGGCCCGAACGGCGCCGGGAAATCGAGCCTGCTGCGCGTTCTTTACGGTATGCAGGCGCCCGCCGAAGGAAGGGTCGAGGTGGCCGGGAGAATTCCCGACGAGCGCAGCGTGGAGTTCCGGCGGCAGGTTTCGGTGCTGCTGGACGATTCCGACGTGTTCGCCGAACTGACCCCGGTGCAGCACATCGAACTGCTCGCCGGGAGCTTCGGTACCGAAGTGGACAGTGCGCGGTTGCTCGCGGAAGCCGGCCTCGACGAACGGAGCGGGGTGGCCGCGGGCAGCCTGTCGGCCGGGCAGCGGCGGCGGCTGATGCTGCTGGGGGCGACCGCTCGCCCGTTCGAGGTACTGTTGCTGGACGAACCCGAGCGCGCGCTCGACGCCGACGGCCGCGACTGGCTGGCGGGACTGGTGCGGCGAGCCAAGGAGGGCGGTGCCGCGATCGTGCTGGCCACCCACCACCAGCCCCTGCTGGAGACCGCGGAGTCGGTGATCACCCTGCCGGGCGCCGAATGACCGCCGGATGACCACCACGGCGACCCGGGTGCGGATCCCCGGTCGCCCGCGCTTCGGCGGGGTGTTCGCCGGGGACACCACCAGCTTCCTGGTCGTTTTCGGACTCGGCGCGCTGGGCACGGCCTTCGGCAAGCTGCCGTGGTGGCGGGAGGTCCTCCTCGGTACGGGGTCCGCTGTGGACACTGTGGACCCTTCGGTACCGGCCGCGCTGGTGCTGGTGCTGTCCGGGCTCGCCGCCCGAGCCCAGTTGCGCCGCGGGTACCGCTGGGCCGACCCGGCCGAGCTGACCTGGCTCGCGGTGGACCGCGTCCCCGTGCTCGGCGCGCGGGTCTGGCGCGTGTGGCTGGGCTGGCTGCTCGCCGTCGGGTACGCCACCACGCTCGGCGCCGCTGTCTACCGCGCGCCCGTCGAGACCTGGATCGCCGCCGGGCTGCTGCTCGCCGGGAGTTCGGCGCTGACGCTGGCGGTGGCGCGGCGCCCGGTGGAGACCGGGGTCGCGGCCGGGCCGATCGCGCTGGCCGGTGCCGGGGTGGTGGTGGCGCTGACCTCGCCGCCGCCGGAGGTGCTCTCGGCCTCCGGGGTGGTCCTGCTGCTCGTGGCGGCGGTGTTCGCCTGGGGCTCCGGTTCACCGCTGCGACCGGTCGCCGCCCGGATCGCCGGGCGGGTGGAACTGGTCGCGGCGTGGCGCGAACGGGTGGTTCGGCTCGTCGCGGTGAGTTTCCTCGATCCGCTGCTGATGCTGCCCGCCGCGCGGCCGGTGGCGGTGCGGGTTACGTCGATCTGGGGACTCGCGCTGGCCGGGGTGCTCGGCAGGCGGCGGTACGCGGTGAACGCGGTGCTGCTCGCGGTCGCCGCCGGGGTGGCCCGGTTCGCGTTCCCGGCATTGCCCGAGGTCGCGGTGGTCGCGGTGGCGGCGTACGCGGCGCTGATGCCGTTCGGCGGCGGGCTCGGCGAACTCTGGCGCGGCCCCGGCCTGCGCCGCTGGATCGACGAGCCCGACCGGCGGATCCGCGCCGCGTTCGCGCTGGTCTTCGGTGGCCTGGTGCTGGCGTGGGCGGCGGTGTTGGCGCTGGTGGTGGCGGTGCTCGGGGTGCCGGTCGGGCCCGCGGCGTGGGCGGTGCTGCCGCTCGCCGCGGCCGCGGTCCTGCGCACCGCGTCGCGACCGCCCATCAGCTACGACAACATCGGCGTCACCGACACCCCGTTCGGCCAGACCCCGGTGCGGCTGATCACCCAGGCGGTCAGGGGACCCGACCTGGCCGTGCTGGGCGCACTGCTACTCAGCGTGTCACCTTTCGGCCCGGTGGTGCTGGGGGTGATCTTGGTCCTCACCACGTGGTCCTGCCTGCGCTGAGCACCCGGGTTAGTCTCGGATCGGCGAAGGGAGGTCACCGTGGGTGGTGGGCATGCTGCGGGGACCGGGCGGCGGGCGACCACCGAGTTCCCGGCGAACTGGTCCGGGAGCCGGATCCTCGAACTGATCACCGACGTGGCCAACCGGCCGGACGAGCCGCCGCGGCGGCTGCGCAACGGCCGCTGGCGGGCGGGCGGCGTGCGCGAGGGGGTGTCCATCGTGGTGCTGGTCGAGCCGAACGGCCGGGTGCACACCGCGTTCCCGACCGCCGGGATGGGCGTGGTGCGCAATCCGGACACCGCCGCCGACCCGGCCAACCCGACCGTCGCCGACCTCACCGAGAGCCGGGTCAGCTTCTACGCCGAGAAACTGCTGGCCCAGCTGGCGAACCGGCTGGCGACCTGGGAACTGGCGCACTACCACGAGTTGTACGTCGCCGGTGAGTGGGAAGAACTGGTCGACGTGCTCGCCGCGCACCTGGTCGCCGAGCACCTGCCGCTGTCCGTGGACGAACTGGCCGACTTCGAGCGGCTGATCAACTCCTACGACATCCCGCAGGCAGGCTGCCGCTTCCTGAACGACCGCGAGCGCGTGCTCGCCGCACTGCAACCGGGACCGGTCCCGCGCTAGCAGCCGTGCCCGCGCTAGGAGACCCTGGTCAGCGGTTCGGCCGGGTCGACGGCCTCGCGCAGGGTGTCCAGCGGCAACCGGACCGCCGAGGCGATGGCGGCGACGGTGAAGAAGGCGGGCGTCGGGATGCGCCCGGTCTCGATCTTGCGCAGGGTCTCCACCGAGATCCCGGCCTCCGCGGCCACCTCGACCATGCTCCGGTCGCCCCGCGCGGCGCGCAGTTCGGCGCCGAGCCGCTCGCCGCGTACTCGCTCTGCCTCGGTCAACGGAACCCGCACCATGCGACCCAGCCTACCTGTCCACATCACCCACAGGGTGTGGACAAGTCTGTGCACAGGTTGGGGGTAACTTCCCTGCAATCTGAATGACACCCAAAATCTTGTATCCGGACGCCCATCCCGCACGTCTCTCTAGTTACGGCCCCACCCGAAACCATCCCCAGGAGGAGGTCGACGGTCGTGATCGCAGGTTTGGCGCTGCTGGTGCTCGGGCTCGGCGTGACGCTGCTGGTACTGGCCAGCGGAGCGCTCCACCACGAACAGCCCTGCATGCGGGCGGAGAAAAGCCCCGCCGAGCGTGAACTCGGCGGGGCCCTGATCCCTCGGCCGCGGAGCGGCTGACCAGCTGTTACGCGCCGGCGGGCACCGGAAGCGGCATGCCCGGCAGGCTCTGGTCGTTCGGCACCTTGCCGTCCACCAGGTAGTCCTCGACGACCTTGTCCACCGGCGCGTTGCCACCGGCGTAGATGCCGTGGTCACCCTCGTCGGTGACGGTCAGCAGGCGCGAGTTGGCGAACGCCTGGTGCGCGCGCTGCGCGCCCTCGAGCGGGGTCGCCGGGTCGTGCACCGACTGGACGATGACCACCGGCGGCACGCCCTGGCCGTTGACCTTGGGCAGCGCGATCGGCTTGTTCTTCCAGAAGATGCACGGCTGGATCAGCCAGCCGGCGCCCAGCAGCGGCAGGTCCTGGTCGATCAGCTTCTGCGACTGCTTGATCACGCTGCTGCGGTTGCCGGTCCACGGGCCCTCGTTGCACGGGATGGACCAGAAGCTCGCGTCGTAGGCGTCGTCGTAGTCGGTCGGCACCATCAGCGGCTGCGGCCCGATCACGTCCTTGCTCGACTGCTCCGCCTTGACCTTCCGCGCCGCCGCCGACTTCTGCTCGGCGGTGGTGCTGCCCTCGGTCAGCGTGCGCACGGCCACCAGGTACTCGGCGAGCACCGGGAAGTTCCGCTTGCCGTAGAGGTAACCGGGGATGGTCGAGTCGAACTTGGCCGCGCTGACCTTCTCGCCGTCCAGCTCGACCGGGTTCTGAGTGAGCGAAGCGCGGACCTGCTCGTAGGTCTGGCGGGCGGCCTCACCGGTGCTGCCCCAGTGGTAGACCGAGTCGTACTTGGCCAGCCACGGCAGGAAGTCCTGGCGCCAGCGGCGCTCGAAGCCCAGCGGCTGCCAGTCGAACGACTTCTGCCAGGTGGTGGTGAACTCGGTGGCCGAGTCCAGCACGAACCGGCCGACGCGGGTCGGGAAGTGGGTGGCGTAGTGCGCGCCCATCCAGGTGCCCGCCGAGTACCCGACCCAGTTGATCTTGTCGCGCTTGAGCAGCACGCGCAGCAGGTCGATGTCGCGGGTGGTCTGGTAGGTGTTGATCAGCGGGCCCAGCTCGCCCGACTTCACCTGGCACGAGTTCGCCGCGTACTTGGTGGCGTCCAGGATCAGGTTCAGGTTCGGCTTGGACCGGTCACGCGGGTCCAGGTCACCGCCGGTGCCGATGGCACCACCGCAGGTGATGTTGGTGCTCTTGCCGGTGCCGCGCGGGTCGAAGCCGACGACCTCCTGGCTGGCGCGCAGCTTGGTCTGGTTGCGCAGCCGGGTCGGGAAGCTGCGGCCGGGCGCGCCGGGACCACCGGGGTTGGTGATCACGCTGGCGGTGGCCTCGCCGCCGGTGGCCTTGAGGCGGCTCACCGCGATGGTCAGGTCGATCTTGTCACCGGTGCGGTCCCAGTTGCGCGGGGTCTGGTACGTCGCGCACTCGATCCCCTCGGCGCCCGGCGGCGGCGCGGTGGGCAGCTCGTCGCCGGTGCAGGTGTGCCAGTTCAGCACCTGGTCCGCGTACTGCGCCGGGATGTTGGTCGAGTTCAGCGGTTGCGCCCCGGTCGCGGCCGGCTGGGCCAGCGCCGGGGTGACGCCGGCCAGCAGGCCGCCCGCCACCATCGGGACGACCACGGCTGTGCGCAGTCTTTTCATGTGTTGCCCCACTTGTCTCTTCGGTGTACCGGTCACTCTTTTGCCCGTTTCCGGGCCGCGAAAAAGTCAATGGCGGGTTATTGATATCGGCCTGCCACGCCCGGCGGCAACGTCCGTTAGTCGGATTCGTGGTTCAGCCACCCGGCAGCGGTGCGGCGCCGATGTTCCGTAACTTCTTGGTCACGGCGACATCGGTTTGCGCGAAGCAGGTCAGGTTGGTGAATCCCTGCTCCCACTCGGTCTGGCTGGGCCAGCGCCAGGTCGCGACCACGTCTTCGCGGGTGGCCGTACCGAGGTATTTGGTGAGCGTTTCACCGCAGACCGGCCGGGCGGCCGCATTGAATTCCTCCGGGCTCGGCAGCGGGTCGGTGGGTTTGCCCATGGTGACCACGCGGAGACCCTCCGCGTGGTGCGGTTCGGTGCAGGCGATTCGTTTCACCGCGCCGTCCAGCGGTTTCACCGACGAGCACACCTGGAAATCGAAGAACTTCTCCCCGGTGAGCGCGCCTTTGACGGTGCCGGTGCGTTCGACCGCTTTTCCGTCGGTGTCCAGCTGCGCCACCCCGCACCGGTACCAGCGGTTCCCGGCGGCCCAGTCGTCGGCGGGCGCCCAGAGCATCCAGGCGGCCAGGGTGGTGGCGTCGAAGTCGGTGCTGCCGAGGTACTTCGCCGCCTCGGCGCGGCAGTCGGGCAGGGCCGCCTTGAAGATCACGTCCGCCTCGGGGCGGGCGGCGGGCAGGTCCGCGCCGAAGGTGCCCGCCTTGGTCACCTCGACGTGGTGCGGTTTGGCGCAGTCGACCGGGGCCTGGCTGCTGCCGAGCACGCACTGCCCCGGCTCGGCCACCGGTTCGTTCGACGGGGCCTGCGCCCGGCTGGGCGCGGGCTCACCCGCGCCCGTGCGCCCCGCCACGGCGTGGCCGCCGACCTCGGTGGCGCACGCGGAGACCACGAGCGCGGCGGTGAGCAGCCCGAAGGTCAGCCTCCGGCCGGTCGATCGTGCCAGCGATGCCATTCCAGCCACCCCCGCTCAGGTTCGCCGCCCGACCCTATCCGACGGGTTTTCCCCAGCTTGCGGCTGTCGGGAGCAAATCGATACCGGACACGGGTGACGTGGGGAGGCGGAGGTTCTAAGGTCAACGCGATCTCCGCCGGAGTGCTCGCAGAGGAGTTTGGTGAGGCCACATGTCGACCGGTAAGCCCGGGGGCCGGGTTTCGGGGCTGGTGTTCAGCCCGTGGAACCTGCTGCTGATCATCCCGTTGTGGGTCGTGATCACCCCGCTCTACAACTTCGAAGAACCCCGGCTGTTCGGGATGCCGTTCTTCTACTGGTTCCAGTTCGCCGGCATCGTCGTCGGCGTGCTGTGCACCAGCGTGGTCTACCTGATGACCAAGAAGAAGCCGACCACCACGACCGGGACGCCCGAGTCCGATGTGGACGAGTTGGACGAGGGGAGCGCCCGGTGAACGGCATCCAGTGGGTGGAACTGATCGTCTTCGCGCTGCTCTTCGCGCTGGTCACCGTGCTGGGCTTCGTCGCTTCGCGGTGGAAGGCCGGGGACACCCTCGACCACCTCGACGAATGGGGGCTCGGCGGGCGCAAGTTCGGCTCGTGGATCACCTGGTTCCTGATCGGCGGTGACCTCTACACCGCCTACACCTTCGTCGCGGTGCCCGCGCTGCTGTTCGGGGCCGGCGCGACCGGCTTCTTCGCGCTGCCGTACACGATCATCGCCTACCCGATCGTCTTCCTGCCGCTGCTGCGGTTGTGGTCGGTCTCGCGCTCGCACGGCTACGTGACGCCCGCCGACTTCGTGAAGGGCCGCTACGGCTCACCGCTGCTGGCCACGCTGGTCGCGATCACCGGCATCGTCGCCACCATGCCCTACATCGCGCTGCAGCTGGTCGGCCTGGAGTCGGTGCTGCGGACGCTGGGCTTCAACGCCAGCGGCTTCCTCGGTCACCTGCCGCTGCTGATCGCGTTCATCATCCTGGCGGTCTACACCTACCAGTCGGGGCTGCGCGCACCCGCGCTGATCGCGTTCGTCAAGGACATCCTGATCTACATCGTCATCCTGGTCGCGGTGCTCTACCTGCCGAGCAAGCTGGGTGGCTGGGAGTCGATCTTCAGCGCGGCGGACGCCAAGTTCGACGCCTCCCCGTCGCCGTCGGACGGCATCTTCCTCAACGCGAACAACCAGCTCCAGTACGCGACGCTGGCCTTCGGCTCGGCGCTGGCGCTGTTCCTCTACCCGCACTCGGTGACCGGCGTGCTCGCCTCGCGCGGGCGCAGCGTGATCAAGCGGAACATGTCGGCGCTGCCCGCGTACTCACTGCTGCTCGGGCTGCTGGCGCTGCTCGGCTTCGTGGCGATCGCCGCCGGGACGAAGGCGATCACCAACGAGGCCACCGGGCGGCCGGACGGCAACACGATCATCCCGCAGCTGTTCGCCGACCAGTTCCCGTCGTGGTTCACCGGCATCGCCTTCGCCGCGATCGGCATCGGCGCGCTGGTGCCCGCCGCGATCATGTCCATCGCCGCGGCGAACCTGTGGACGCGCAACGTCTACAAGGAGTTCCTGAAGAAGGACGCCACGCCGAAGCAGGAGGCCAAGCAGGCCAAGCTCGCCTCGCTGATCGTCAAGTTCGGCGCGGTGGCGTTCATCCTGTTCATCGATCCGCAGTTCTCCATCGACCTGCAGCTGATCGGCGGGGTGATCATCCTGCAGACGCTGCCCGCGGTGGCCCTGTCGCTCTACACCAGGTGGTTCCACATCTGGGGGCTGGTCGCCGGCTGGATCGTCGGCATGGGCTGGGGCATGATCCTGCTCTACAACATCCCCAACCCGGCCACCGGCAAGGCGCACTTCGGCGGTTCGGCGCTGCCGCTGGACAAGCTGAACCTGTTCGGCTGGCAGCCGTTCGCCGGCTCCCAGGTGCAGATCTACGTGGGTGTGGTGGCGCTGGCGGCGAACCTGGTGGTGGCGGTGCTGGTCACGGTGGTGGCCCGGCGGCTCAAGGTGGTCAACGGGACCGACCAGACCAACGACGCCGACTACCACGTCGACGAGGACGACAAGAACCTGCGCGCCGTCGGCGTGCACTAGGTCTTCAGCGCCGGGGTCGTGGGGGCCTCCACCCGCACGACCCCGGCCGAGACCAGGTACAGCACCACGCCGTTGAGCAGGTGCCAGAGGAAGTGCGTGCCGGCCGGGAAGCTGCCGCACACGCTGTGGTCGGCGGTGCGCAGGCCGAGCGAGACGGCGAAGACCCCACCGGCGATCGCGAACCGCGGCCAGTGCCGGGTCCGCGCGAGCAGCGCGGCGAAGAGGAACATCCCCAGCAACGCGGACAGGTACATGCCCCCGCCCAGCGCGGCGACGCCGATCGTGACGGCGAGGAACGCGGGCGCGGCGAGCCAGGCCCACCGCCACGCCACGCCCAGGAACAGGTGCGTGAACGCGACCGCGTAGTACAGCACGAAAACCAGGATGAACCCGGTGTCGGCGGCACCCGCCCAGCCGGTGGCCAGCGCGTGGAACGCGGTGCTCGCCAGGCAGATCAGCCCGACCAGCACGGCCAGCGTGCGCGCGACCGGTCCCCTGGCCCGCCGCCAGATCAGGATCGCGGCGATCAGGAACGCCACGTTGCTCACCGTGTTGAGCGGCTCGCCCCACAGCCCGGGGGCCACGCGCTCGCAGTAACCGTCCACGAACGCGGTCTACCAGCGCGAGTTCACCGGCTCATGTCTCGCAGGTGGCCAACCGGCGACGCAGGAACCGGTGCTGCGGTTCGGATCCCGGCAGCTCCAGCGCGCGGCGGTAGTAGCGAGCAGCCTTCGCCGGTTCACCCGCTCGCAGCCACAGCGCGCCGAGCGCGGCCGGGAGCAGCGGGTAGGTGGCCAGTTTCGGCTCGGCTTCGAGCAGTTCCAGTTCCGCGATGCCGGTCGACGGCCCCTCGGCCATGGCCAGCGCGATCGCCCGGTTCAGCCTGCCGACCGGGGACGGCCGGAGCGCGAGCAACTGGTCGTACAGGCCGACCACCCGGGGCCAGTCGGTCTCGGCCGCCGTGTGGCAGACCGCGATGGCCGCCTCCACGTGGTAGGCCGACAGTTCGCGGCCGGTGCAGGCGGTGGCGAACACCTGCGTGCCCTCGCTGATCATCGCGTGGTCCCAGCGCGAACGGTCCTGTTCGGACAACAGCAGCAGGTCGCCGTCGGCGTCCACCCGCGCGGGCAACCGGCTCGCCTGCAACAGCATCAACGCCAGCAGCGCGCGGGCACGCGGGGTGTCGGTGCGCGGGTCGGCCAGCAACAGCCTGGTCAGCCGGACGGCTTCGCCGCACAGCTCACCGCGGATCGCGTCCTGCCCGCTGCTGGCCTGGTAGCCCTCGTTGAACAACAGGTAGAGCACCGCCAGCACGCTGTCCACTCTGGACTCCAGCGCGTCGTCGGGCGGCAGCGCGAAGGACCTCCCGGCGAGCCAGCGCTTGGCCCGCACCAGCCGTTGCGCCACCGTGGCCGGTTTGGTCAGCAGCGCCGCGGCGATCTCGCCGACGCCCAGCCCGCCGACGGTCTTCAAGGTCAGCGCCACCTGCGCGGGCACCGGCAGGTCGGGGTGGCAGCAGAGCACCATCATGGTCAGTTCGTCGTCGGGACCGGCAGGCTCGTCGAGCCGGTCGATCAGCAGCGGGAGCTTGGCGCGCAGGGCGTCCTCGCGGCGGAGGAGGTCGATCGCGCGGTTGCGGGCCGCGCGGAAGAGCCAGCCGCGCGCGTTGTCCGGCACGCCGTGGTGCGGCCAGGTGCGCAACGCCTGCTCGATGGCGTCGGCCACCGCCTCCTCGGCGAGGTCGAGCCTGGCCGGGCCGAGCGTGCGGGCCAGCGTGGCGGTGATCTGGCCCGAACTGTGCCGGAACAGGTGCTCCACCACGCCGGCCGCGGCGCTCATTCCTCCGAACAGCTCTCGTCCGCGATGCGGCGCACCTCGATCGGCCCGAACCGCAGGTGCGGGTGCGTGCCGAAGATCTTGGCGGCCTGGTCGTAGTCGTCGGCGGTGATGGTGATGTACCCGCCGACGATCTCGGCGGACTCGGTGTGCGGCCCGTCGGTGGTGCTCAGCGCACCCTCACCCCGGAGCACGCGCCCGGTCCTGGTCAGCGGGTGGCTCGCGCGCAGGCGGCCCTCCTGGTCCATCCGGTTCGTCCAGTCCAGGTACAGCTCGAGCACGCGCTGCGACTCGTCGGGGCTGAGGTTCTCGACGCTGCGCTCCTCACGGCGGAGCAGGCCGATGTAGTCGGGCATGGTTGCCTCCCAGGTCGTCGGTGCTCAGGAGACGAACGAGCCCCGGCCGAAATCGACACCGCACCCTTTATAACTTCAGCCGCCAGGTCTGGCCGGTGAGTTCGGGCCCGAAATCGCTGGTCGGCTGCTCGTCGACCAGTTCGAACCCGGCCGCCTCGTAGATCCGCCGCGCCGACCCCAGCAGGCTCACCGTCCACAGCTCCATCGCGGTGTACCCGACCGACTTCGCGAACGACACGCACTCGCTGACCAGCCGCCCGCCGACGCCGTGGCCGCGTGCACTCGGCTCCACCAGCAACAGCCGCAGCTTGGCGGTCTGCTCGTCGCCGCCCCGGGCACACACGATCGACCCGACGCGCTCGCCGTTCAACTCCGCGATCCACGCCGCCTCGCGCACCGGGTCGCGGTGGGCGAGGTAGTCGGCCACCACCCGCGCGACCAGTGCCTCGAACTGGTCGTTCCAGCCGTACTCGCGGGTGTAGAGCGCGCCGTGGCGATGAACCACCCAGCCGAGGTCGCCGGCGCGAGGCGCGCGCAACACCACCGTCGAATCAGGCTCCCCACCCACGATCCGGCTGATCGTCGCCATCGCGCCGAGCAACTCGACCTGCCGCTGCTCCCCGAACCGCGCGAGCAGTTCGCCGATCTTCTCGGAACTGCGCTGGTCCAACAGCGCGAACACCTCGCGCCCACGCTCGGTCAACCGCACCACCTGCCGACGCGCGTCCTCCCCACTGCGCTCCCGGTGAACCAGTCCGCGCTCCCCCAACCGCCCCAGCAACCGACTCGCATACCCCGCGTCGAGCCCCAGCACCCGGCGCAACTCCCCGACCTCGGTCCACTCGCGCCGCGCAAGCTCGAACAACACCCGGGACTCACTGAGCGAGTACTCGGCATCGACCGGCCCCTCATCCAGCACCCCAATCACCCGCGTGTAGAGCCGGTTGAACGCCCGAACCTCTCGCACCCTGTACACTTGACCACCACAACAAAACCCCCTGACAAAGTCAACCATTAACGCAACAGGGGGCCTCACACGAAAGGGGCGGAAGAGGCTGACGTTGGTTCCTCACCAACGGGCCCAGCGCTCGCCAAGGCGAGGAACTCGCACCGTGGGGGTCCGGGGGGCTCGGCCCCCCGGGAAACACGCAGCTCACGGCCATGGTGCGGGGCGATGCGAAGCGAGCCCAAACACGTGGAAACCCCGTGATGCTGCCAGGTCGGGGGTCCGCCAGCATCACGGGGTCAATGGGGGTATCGACGCCATGTCTTGTGGCGTTACACCCCAGTCGTAGTGTGTTCTACGTCACTCGTGTGGGTGAAAATCCACCCTGCTCACGAGGGGTCAGCGCATGTGGGGCTGACGGGCCTGGGCGATCGCGATGAGCTCCTGACGAACGGTCGCGGTGGCCGCGGTGTCGATCGCCCGGTTCAGCGCCCGGCGAGTGCGAGCCTCGGCGCGGCGGGCACGGAGCTTGGCGGCGATGTTGTTCATCGGTGTCTGCATCCCCTTCAAGGGTTTCGCTGGATCTCTCGGCTTACGTGGTCTAGTATGCCCGACTTCGCCCAAGATTGCCAATGATTATCCGGTGATCTGGCGCACGAGCCGATGAATCGTCGGCAAACAACACTCCACACCCAACGAACCTCAGCTGTACGTAATCCATCGGGCTCTATCGAACTCTCTAGCTCCAAAGCTAGAAAGGTGCAGACAGACCTATCCACCACCAGAAAGCGGAAACGGGCTGGCTCAGTCGTCGATGCGGCTGAGCAGGTAGTGGCCGAAGTGCGGCACGGTGAAGGCGATCCGCCCTCGTTCCGCCGAGTACACCAGGCCCTTCTTCATCAGGCTGTCCCGCGCCGGCGACAGGCTGGAGGGCTTCCGCCCCAGGTAGACGGCCACGTCCGAGGTGCTCGCGGCCTCGTCGCGGCCCTGCGTCAGCTCGGCCATGGCGAGCAGGTACTCGCGTTCGGCCGGGGTGGCGCGCTCGTAGCGCGAGCCGAAGAACCCGACCGCCAGCTCCGACTCCGCCTCCGGCGCGGCGACCTGCACGTCCTTGACCGTGATCGGGTCGTCCGGCGCGGCGTCCCAGGCGGCCTTCGCGTAGGCCTGGATGAAGTACGGGTACCCGCCCGAGGCGTCGAACAGGGCGTCCAGCGCTTCCGGCTCGATCCCGGCGTCTTCCCGGTCGATCGGCGCGAGCACCGCGCGGTCGGCGTCCTCCCGGTCCAGCCGGTCGATCCGGGCGTACCGGAAGAGGCGCTCCGAGTAGGACTTCGACGCCGACAGCACCGCGGGCACGTGCGGCAGCCCCGCGCCGACGACCACCAGCGGCGCCCCCGACTGCGACAGCTCGTGGCACGCCGCGCACAACGCCGAGACGTCGTCCGCGCCGAGGTCCTGGATCTCGTCGATCAGCAGCGCGACCCCGGTGCCCACGTCCGCGGCCAGCTCGGCCACGTCGGTGAACAGCTCCACCAGGTCGATCTCGATGTCGCCGGAGTCGGCGCGCCCCTGCGCGGCGGGCACGTCGATGCCCGGCTGCCAGCGGTCCCGCAGCTTCGCGTCCGGCTTGGCCGCGCGCAACGCGAACGCCTTGAGCACGCCCAGCACCGACTCCACCCGGTCGGGCGCGCGGTGCCGGACGGCCAGATCGCGGATCGCCCGGTGCAACGCCGCCGACAGCGGCCGCCGCAGTTCGGCGTCCGGCCGCGCCTCGATTTTCCCCGCGCCCCAGCCGTGCCGGACCGCCATCGCGCGCAACTCGCCGAGCAGCACCGTCTTGCCGACCCCGCGCAGGCCGGTCAGCACCAGACTGCGTTCCGGACGTCCCCGCGCCACCCGCTCCAGCACCACCTCGAAGGCGTGCAGTTCGCGCTCCCGCCCCGCCAGCTCGGGCGGGCGCTGGCCGGCGCCGGGGGCGAACGGGTTGCGGATGGGGTCCACTATGAAACCGTATCGGGCTTTCTAGCGTTCCACCGATAATGACCCAGAAATCCCGAGGCGTGTCGTGGTGGAAGGGCCCTTCGAGGTGGAAAGCGTGCGCGAAAGCGGGTTCAGCCTGAGCAGCATCCCCGAGGAGGCACCGTCGGACATCACCTACGGCGCGAAGACCGAGTTCGTCTCGTGCCGGGCGTGATCGGCCAGGTCTGCAGCCCTGGCCGCCGGTCTAGTCGGTGAGGTTGCGCTCCCCGTAGACCTTCATCGCGTCGCGGATGTACTCCGCGTTCCCCGTGCCGTGCTGGTCGTAGACGGCCGTGAACCGCTCGTCGGCCACGTACATCTCACCCAGGCCGATGAAGTAGCCCTTGCTCACCTCGACCGTCTTCGCCAGCCAGGCGTGGTGGCGCCGGGTGATCGCCTGGGCCACCTCGCCGTCCGCGGGCTCCCCCGCCCGCAGCGCGTCGGCGAAGTCGCGGGCGATGTCGACCTGCTCCTGCTGGAACGCCTTCTTCTCGGCGTCGCTGAGTGACCGCCACCAGCGGTCACCCCGCTCGTAGGCGTCCTTGCCCCAGCGCTCGATGACCTCGTCCTTGTACTGGGCGTTGTCGAACCCGTCGAAAACCTCTTCCGCCATCAGTTGCTCACCTCCTTCCGTTTTCCGCAGGGTCGTCCGCACCGACTCGATCTGCCGCCCGATCCGGTCCCGTTCCCGTTCGAGCAGTTCGAGGTGGGTGCGCAGGGCCGCGGTGGTGTCCTGCTGCCCGGCCAGCACCTCGGCGATGGCGGGCAGCCCGAGCCCCAGCTCCCGCAGCAGCAGGATCCGCTGCAGGCGCACCAGCGCGCGGTCGTCGTAGTAGCGGTAGCCGTTGCGGCCCACCCTGGTCGGCTCCAGCAGCCCGACCTGCCCGTAGTGGCGCAGGGTGCGGCTGGTGGTCCCGGCCGTGCGCGCGATGTCCTGGATCGACCACTCCACCGCGTCCCACCTCCCCGTTCGCTGGTGTGTTCCACGGTAGAAGTTGACGCAACGTCAAGGTCAACCCGGAATCAGAAATTCGTCCCGCACCACGGCGTCCGGTCTGCGCGGAAGAGGGCATCCGCCCTGGTCAAAGCCGGTTTCTCCAGTACGCGGATCCGGCCGATCGCGGCCAGGGCGCTCGCCGGCCAGCCACCGAGGTAGAGCATCGCGAGGGCGTCCGCGTCCAGCGCCAGGTCCGCCTCGGCCGAAGTGCGCTCCACACCGTCCGGGCCGATCCGGTAGCGGCCCTCGTTCTCCGGCAGCCGGGGGTCGCGCACGTCGAACACCACCGGCTCGGCGGAACCGTAGGTCCTGGACGCAAGCGCTTGCGGCACGTCGACCAGGCGCAGCCACAGGTGGTCGGCGACCCCGGTGACCGCCGCCGCCCTCGGGTTCTCCAGCATCAGGTCGACCGGCTCGTCGACCGGACGGCCCTTCGCCAGGATCTTCGCCACCAGGTCGACCGACAGCAGGAACCGCCACAACCCGGCGAGCGCGCCCGGGTTCGCGGCGTGCAGGTCGAGCACCTCCAGCCCCTTGACGGGCTGCTCGACGGTGCCGAGCGTCGCCAAGCGGTACACCGCGAACGCGTCGTCGGTGCCCTGGTCGTCGCGGTGCACGGCGACCAGGCAGTCGTCGCGGTCGAGGACGCGGTCGTGCCCCCACCGCCACCACGGCTCGTCGCGGGTGATCATGCCCGGGCGGTACAGGCCGATCGCCCGGTACAGCGCCCGCGGCAGGGGCCGCGCGTCGGTGTCGGAGAGCAGGCGCACCGATCCGGTGACCGGCAGGTCCGCCCGCACCCGCGCCCGCGCGCGGTCGACCACGACCTGCTTCGCCTGGCACGAGATGCCGTAGCCGAACCGGCCGTAGATGGTGGCTTCGCTCGCGTGCAGCGCGGCCACCGGTTCACCGCGCTCACGGCAGTTGCGCAGCTGGGTGGTCAGCAGTTCGGTGATCACCCCGCGGCGCGTGCGGTCCGCGCGCACGCCCACCCACGCCACCGCGGCCGCGGGCACCTGCCCACCGGGCACCGCCAGGTCGACCGCGGACGAGGAGGTCATGCCGATCGGTTCGCCGTCCTCGTACGCGCCGAAGGTCCGATCGGCGCTCAGCAGGTGCTCGCCCACCGCCCACTGCTCGTCGGTGAGCGGCCGGTAGTGCATCGCGCGGGCGGCCGTGTTCTGCGTCGGACGGCGTTCGTGCTCCTCCGGGTGCCGGACGGTGAAGTCGGTCATGGTCATGATCCTTCCAGGGTTCACCTCGAAGACGCCTGGGACTGGAAAGCTCGCCGTCCATGAGACTCCTCCCCAAAGCGCTGGTCGCGGCGGTGGCCGTGACCGTGCTCGGCGGTACCGTCGCGCAGGCGCACCCCCGCAAGGAATTCGACATCCAGGCCCACCGCGGTGGGCTCGGGCTGACCGTGGAGGGCACGCTCGCCGCCTTCTCCACCGCGCTCGAACTCGGGGTCACCACGCTGGAGCTGGACATCCAGATCACCAAGGACGGGCGGGACGTGGTCACCCACGACCGCAAGACCAATCCGGCGAAGTGCGCCGACACCCAGCCGGCCTTCCCCGGTGACCCCGCCTTCCCGTACGTCGGCAAGTACGTGAAGGACCTCACCTTCGCGCAGGTCCGGACGCTCGACTGCGGTTCGCAGAAGCAGCCGAACCACCCGGACCAGCAGCTCTCGCCCGGCGCGAAGATGCCGACCCTGCGCGAGGTGTTCGACCTGGCGCGGAAGTACCACGCGTGGGGCATCCGGTTCAACGTGGAGACCAAGGTGGAGGCGGCCGCGCCGCACGAGACCGCGCCGCGTGAGCAGTTCGTCGAGCGGGCCGCCCGCGAGATCACCTTCTCCGGCTTCGCGCACCGCACCACCGTCCAGAGCTTCGACTGGGGCGCGTTGATGCTGATGCGCCGGACCGCGCCGTGGCTGAAGACTGTGGCGCTGACCCAGCCGGAGTTCCTCCAGGTCGGGCAGCCGGGCAAGTCGCCGTGGCTGGGCGGGCTGGACATCGACGACTTCGGCGGCAGCCCGGTGCGCGCGGTGAAGTCGTTCGGCGCGAGCGCGCTCTCGCCGGTGCACGGCAATCCGCAGGGTGGTTCGGTCAACGACCCCAACTACGTCCCGTTCACCACGAAGGCGCTGGTCGACGAGGCGCACCGGGCCGGGCTGAAGGTCGTTCCGTGGACCATCAACGACAAGCCGACCATGCACAAGCTGATCGACGACGGGGTCGACGGCATCATCACCGACTACCCGAACCGGCTGCGGGAGGTCGCCGCCGAGCGCGGGTTCGCCCTGCCGCGGGCCTATTCCGTTCGCTAACCGGGTATGGGGCTTTCTAGTTCTGACACTAGAAAGCCCCATAGGCGGGTAGGACCGGGCGGATGTGGGTACGTTCGAAGCAAGCTTGACTTGTTGTCGGAGAGGTGACCCCGTGATTCTGCGTCGATTGGCCCGTCCCCTGCTCGCGTCGATCTTCATCAGCGGCGGCATCAACGCGCTGCGCCAGGCGGAGGGCCACGCCGAAGCCGCCAAACCGCTGCTGGACAGCACCGTCGGCCGCTACGCCGACAAGCTGCCCGAGCAGGTCCCCACCGACCCGGTGACGCTCGTCCGGGTGGATGCCGCGCTGAAGATCGCCGCCGGTTCGCTGTTCGCGCTGGGCAAGGCGCCGCGGCTGTCCGCGCTGGTGCTGCTCGGCAGCCTGGTGCCGACGACGGTGGCCGGCCACCCGTTCTGGGCGGAGAAGGACGAGCAGGCGAAGCAGCAGCAGCTGATCCACTTCCTGAAGAACGCCGGCCTGGCCGGTGGCCTGATGCTCGCCGCCGCCGACACGCACGGCAAGCCGTCGCTGGGCTGGCGCGCGAAGAAGGCCGCGAAGGTGGCCGGGCGGCAGGCCCAGACCTGGCAGAAGACGGCGGGCAAGCAGGCCCAGTCGCTGCAGAAGACGGCCGGGAAGCAGACCCGGAAGGCCCGGAAGCGCGCGAAGCAGCTCACCAGCTGAATGCTATGAGTGGGGCATTACTTGCAATCAACGCAAGTAATGCCCCACTCATAGCATTGGCGCCGGCTACTTCTCCAGGATCGCGGTGATGCCCTGGCCGCCCGCCGCGCACACCGAGATCAGCCCGCGTCCCGAGCCCTTCTCGGCCAGCAGCTTCGCCAGGGTGGCCACGATCCGCCCGCCGGTCGCGGCGAACGGGTGCCCGGCCGCCAGCGACGAGCCGTTCACGTTCAGCTTCGACCGGTCGATCGAGCCCAGCGGCGTGTCCAGCCCGAGCTTCTCCTTCGCGAAAGCCGGGTCCTCCCACGCCTTCAGCGTCGCCAGCACCTGCGACGCGAACGCCTCGTGGATCTCGTAGAAGTCGAAGTCCTGCAGGGTCAGGCCCGCCTGCTCCAGCATCCGCGGCACCGCGTACGCGGGCGCCATCAACAGGCCCTCGTCCCCGTGCACGTAGTCGACGGCCGCGGTCTGCGAGAAGGTCAGGTACGCCAGCACCGGCAGCTTCCGCGCCTTCGCCCACGCCTCGGTCGCCAGCAGCACGGCCGACGCGCCATCGGTGAGCGGGGTCGAGTTCCCCGCGGTCATCGTGCCCTCGGGTCCGCCGAAGGTCGGCTTCAGCTTCGCCAGCTTCTCCACGCTCGAATCCGGCCGCAGGTTCTGGTCCTTCGACAGCTTCAGGAACGGCGTGAGCAGGTCGTCGAAGAACCCGCGGTCGTAGGCGGCGGCCAGGTTCCGGTGGCTGGCGGCGGCGAGTTCGTCCTGGTCGGCGCGCGAGATGTCCCAGACCTTCGCGGTCAGCGCCGCGTGCTCGCCCATCGACAGGCCGGTGCGCGGCTCGGCGTTGCGCGGGATCTCCGGCACGATGTGCCCCGGCCGGATCTTCGCGGCCAGCTTCAGCCGCTCGCCGACGGTCTTCGCCGCGTTCAGCTGGACCAGGATCTGCCGCAGGTCGTCGTTCACCGCGAGCGGCGCGTCGCTGGTGGTGTCCACGCCACCGGCGATGGCCGAGTCGATCTGCCCGAGCGCGATCTTGTTCGCCACCGTGACGATCGCCTGGAGGCCGGTGCCGCAGGCCATCTGCAGGTCGCTGGCCGGCGTCTCCGGCGACAGCTTGCTGCCCAGCACGCACTCGCGGGCCAGGTTGAAGTCGCGGGCGTGCTTGAGCACCGCACCCGCGGCCACCTCGCCGATCCGCTCGCCCTGCAGGGAGTAGCGGCTGACCAGGCCGTCCAGCGCCGCGGTCAGCATGTCCTGGTTCGAGGCCTGCGCGTACGGGCCGTTCGACCGGGCGAACGGGATCCGGTTGCCGCCCACGATGGCGACCCTGCGGACCGGCGGTGCCTTCTTCGTGGCCATCTTTCCTCCGAGGCGAGTTTGTGAGGTACTCCGTAGGGTAACCTACTCGCTAGTAGGTTAGGTTGCACAGTGACACCGGACGCACGAGAGGGACGGTCATGGCCGACAGGTACCAGCAGTTCGCGAAGAGCCAGCTCGGGCGGTTCGTGGTGCCGCGACTCGGTTTGCCCAACCCGTACCCGCTGCGCCGCTACCAAAACGGGCAGCCGCCGCTCGACGGCCCGGCCCTGCTCGGCGCCGCCCCCGGCGGACGGCTCGAAAAGGCCGTGTCCACCCAGCTCGCCGACGCGGGCATCGAGGTCGTCACCACCCCGGCCGAAGGCAAGCACGGCGCGCTGGTCTTCGACGCCACCGGCATCACTGAGCCCGGCCGCCTGCGCGAGGTCTACAAGTTCTTCCAGCCGGTGATCCGCCAGCTCGTGCCGTCCGGCCGGGTGATCGTGCTCGGCACGCCGCCGGAAGCGGTCGAGGGTCGTGAGCGCATCGCCCAGCGGGCGCTCGAAGGCTTCGTCCGTTCGGTCGGCAAGGAGCTGAAGCGCGGTGCCACCGCCCAACTCGTCTACGTGGCCGAGGGCGCCGAGGAGGCCACGGAGTCGACGCTGCGCTTCCTGCTCTCGGCGAAGGCCGCCTTCGTCGACGGCCAGGTGATCCGCGTCGGCACCCACGGCAAGGCCGCCACCGCCCCGGAGAACTGGGCGAAACCGCTGGCGGGCAAGGTCGCGCTGGTCACCGGCGCCTCCCGGGGCATCGGCGCGGCGATCGCCGAGGTGCTCGGCCGCGACGGCGCCCACGTGATCGCGCTCGACATCCCGGCGCAGGGCGGCGACCTGTCCAAGGTGGCCAACAAGGTCGGCGGCGCTTCGCTGCAGCTGGACATCACCGCCGCCGACGCGCCCGAGAAGCTCGCCGACTACCTCAAGCAGCGCCACGGCGGCGTCGACGTGGTGGTGCACAACGCCGGCATCACCCGCGACAAGACGCTCGGCAACCTCACCGAGGGCCACTGGGACGCGGTGCTCTCGGTGAACCTCGCTTCGCAGCTCGCGGTCAACGACAAGCTCCTCGCCGACGGCGTGCTCAACGACAACGGCCGCATCATCGGTGTCTCGTCGATCGCGGGCATCGCCGGGAACCTCGGCCAGACCAACTACGCCACCAGCAAGGCGGGCGTGATCGGGATGATCGACGTCGGCGCGCCGGAGCTCGCGGCCAAGGGCGGCACGATCAACGCGGTGGCGCCCGGGTTCATCGAGACCAAGATGACCGCGGCCGTGCCGGTGATGATCCGCGAGGTCGGGCGGCGGCTGTCCAGCCTGGCCCAGGGCGGGCTGCCGGTGGACGTCGCGGAAACCATCGCCTGGTACGCGAACCCGGCTTCGGGCGCGGTCAACGGCAACGTCGTGCGCGTGTGCGGCCAGGCCTTCCTGGGAGCGTGAGATGGTCACCAAGGAACTGAGCGCGGCGCCGAGCCTCGGCACGCTGTACCCGAAGGCGCTGCTCGGCGGCCTGCGGTCCGGCCCGTCGGGCGGGCGGCTGCCGGACACCGAGTTCGTGCGCACCGGCGTCACCGTCGACCCGGCGCACCTGGCCGCCTACAACCGCGTCTGCGGGTTCCGCTTCGGCGACGAGCTGCCCGCGACCTATCCGCACATCCTCGCCTTCGGCTTGCAGATGGCGTTGATGACCGAGCCGGACTTCCCGTTCCCGCTGCTGGGCATGGTGCACGTGGCGAACCGGATCACCCAGCACCGCCCGGTGCGGCTCGGCGAGGAGTTCACCCTGCGCGTGCGCGCGGAGAACCTGCGCCCGCACGAGAAGGGGCAGCAGTTCGACGTGGTCAGCACGCTTGAATCCACTGAGGACACTCCGGTGTGGACGGACGTGAGCACCTACCTGCGCCGCGGTGGCGGGGAAGGCGGCAAGGGCTCGGGTGAGCGGCTCGCGCCGCCGTCGCCGAGCGCGTTGTGGCGGGTGCCCGCCGACATCGGCCGCCGGTACGCCGAGGTGTCCGGCGACCGCAACCCGATCCACCTGCACCCGCTGACCGCCAAGGCGTTCGGCTTCCCGGCGGCGATCGCGCACGGCATGTGGACCAAGGCGCACAGCCTGGCCGCCTTCGAGGGCAGGCTGCCCGAGGCGTTCACCGTGGACGTCAGGTTCAAGCTGCCCGTGCTGCTGCCCGGCAAAGTCGCCTTCACCAGCTGGGCCACCGGCGACGGCTGGGCGTTCGAGCTGTGGGGCGCGAAGAAGCCGAAGCCGCACCTCGCGGGTTCGATCACCGCGCTCTAGGCGCCGGGTTCGGCCGGCTTCCAGACCGCGCCTTCGACGAGGTCGTTGAAGCCGAGCCAGACCAGGTTCATCAGCCAGGAGGCCAGCACCCCGTCGGAGACGTCGGGGTGGTCGAGCGCCCAGTCGGCGAGCGACTCCGCGGCGCCGACCAGCGCCGCGGACAGGCCCTCCCCGGAGAACTCGGCCTGCTCGGCGAGGCCCTTGCGGGTCCCGGCGGAGACCACCAGCGCGGCCACCAGCTCGATCGCGCGCTTGCGCATGTCGGTGATCTCGGCGGCGAACGGGCCGCCGACCACCAGCGCCTGGCGGTGCAGCACGGTCCACGACTCGCGGTACTCGGCGACGAAGCGGTAGAAGGAGCGCAGGCCGTACCAGAGCTGCATGTCCGGCGGGAGGTCCGGCTGGACGCCTGCCTGGATGGCCTCCAGCAGGCGGGTGGCCTCGCGGCGGATGCACTGCGCGAACAGGTCTTCCTTCGAGCCGAGGTAGGTGTAGATCATCGGCTTGGAGACGCCGGCCACCTCGGAGATCTCGTCCATCGACGCCGAGTGGTAGCCGTACTGGGCGAACACCTGGACGGCGGCGTCCAGGATCTGCCGTTCCCGCACCGCCCGCGGCAGCCGCTTGGCTCGCCCCGTTGGACTCTGCACTTCCTCGGACACCTCGACCTCCTCGTCCGGTGAACGCTACCGGGCGCGGGCGTGCTGGTGTGACGGCACGCGGCCTTCGGTTTGCCCAGCTACCTACTGACGGGTAGACTTACCGGAGAGTAGGTAGAGCGGGAGGTCGGCGTGGAGGACATCGAGCTGCTCGAGGGCCCGGCGTTGCTCGAAGCGCTGCGCGCGGCGGACCTCGGTCAGGTGGAGCCGCGGCAGTTCGCGCGGATCATCGCCGGGGCGTCGAAGGCGCAGCTGGACACGGTGGTGGCCGACCGCGCGCTGCGGGACAAGGTGCTCGGCGAGATCTTCCGCCGGATGAGCGCGCACCTCAAGGCCGATCGCGCGGCCGAGTTGAACGCGGTGGTCCGCTGGCGGTTGACCGGTGGTGCGGACGCCGACGGCTACGACCGCTTCGAGACGGTCATCCGGGACGGTGAATGCACGGTCAGCCGCGAGCCGGCGGAGAAACCACGGGTGACCATCACCGTGGCCCCGGTCGACTTTTTCAAACTCATCACCCACCAGGCGACGCCCGCGGTTATGTTCGTCACCGGCCGGATCAAGGTAAAAGGCGATCTCGCATTCGCGGCCGGGTTGATCGGTTTCTTCGACCTTCCCAAGCCCTGAACCGCGACCTACACTCGTTTCCCGTGTCCTCCCAACCCGTCACCTGGCGCGAGCGATGGCGCGGAACTTTGCAGCGGCGGAGCCGCATGCCCGTCGAGCGCCCGCGCGCGGATTCGGTGCTGGACGCCTTCGCCGGCGAGCTGGAGATCCGGCGGCTCACCCCGGCACAGTTCGTTCAGGTACTGGAAACCCTGCACATGCTCGGGTCCGTCGGCGCGGGCATCGAACTCGGCTCGCTGTCCACCCAGTTGCTCGTCGACGTGGTCAACGACGCCTCGAAAGAGCAGATCAACGAGCTGGCCGCGCACGAGGAACTGCGTTCGGTCTTTCTCGACGAGATATTCCGCAGAATGTCGGACCACCTCATCGAGGAAAAGGTCAAGAATGTCGAGTTCGTGATCGGCTGGCGTTTCCACCACGGTGACGCCGACGGTCCGTTCGACCGCTATCAGACGGTGGTCGAGGACGGGGTCTGCGTTTCCAGCAGCGATCTCGGCCGCACCCCGGACGCCACGGTCACCGTTTCCGCGGCGGATTTCATCCGGATGGCCACCGGGGTGACCGCGGCCGCGGCCATGTTCGTCACCGGCAAGGTCCGGGTGAAGGGCGACTACGCGCTGGCCGTGCGGTTCAGCAGCTACTTCGACATCCCGAAGGCTAGCCTTCAATAACCGGGTGGTTCTTCGGCTTGGCGGGCTCGTCCGGCTCGACCACTTCGCTGTCCACCACGATCACGTTGCCCTGGAACGGCGAGCGCACGTTCGGCGCCGACCGCGCGCGCTTCTCGATCCGGCGAAGCCAGGAGCGGCGGAACACCCCGCGCGTCGGCGGCAGGATGAGCAGCAGCCCGACCACGTCGCTGACGAAGCCCGGCAGCATGATCAGCAGGCCACCGAGCCCGATCAGCATGCCGTCGGTCACCTCGTTGTGCGCCGAGCGGCCCGAGCGGGCCGTCTCCATGAACGCGCGCGCCGCCTTGCCGCCCTCGCGGCGGGCCAGCCACGAGCCGAGGAACGCGCCCGCCAGCAGCAGGCCGATCGTGCCGAAGAAGCCGATGGCCGAGCTGACCGCCCAGACGGCCGCCACCTCGGCTACCACGTAGAGCAGGAAAACCACAGCCATGTCCTGTTCAACGACCGATCCACCCGATTTGCTCCCCGCTAGGGTCATCGATCGTGTGGAACTGGCTGACCTGGCAGGTCGGGGCCGGCATCGGGGGCGGTCTGCTCCTGCTCGCCGTCCTGGTGGTGGCGCGGCGCGGTGGGATGGCCACCACCGTGCTCGGCTGGCTGGTGGTCGCCGTGCTGGTGGCCGGTGGGGTGCTGACCGGCCTGCTCTGGCTGCTCGGCTGGCCCGCGCTGCCGCCAGGCGCCGCCTTCGGCCCGCCCCAGCTGCTCGAACTGCTGAAGATCGCGCTGGCCGTGGTCGCCGGGCTCGGCGGAGTCGTCCTGCTCGCGGTGAACCTGCGCAAGCAGCGCGTCACCGAAAAGGAACACGACCTCGCCGTGCGGAAGGGCCACCGCGAGGCCACGCGGGCCTTCAACGAGCGCTTCGGCGTGGCCGCCGAGCAACTTGCCCACGCCAGCCCCGCGGTTCGCCTGGCCGGGGTCTACGCCATGGCTGGCCTCGCCGACGGCTGGTCGGCGCAGCGGCAGGTGTGCGTCGACGTCCTGTGCGGTTATCTGCGGGTGGCCCCCGACCCGGACGACGCCGGTGAGCGGGAGGTGCGGGCGGCGGTGCTCAAGGTGATCCGCGAGCGGACCGGCAAGCACAGCCGGTGGTCGCTGCTCACCTTCGACTTCTCCGACGTGGTCCTGGAGAACGCGGACTTCAGCGGCCTCACCTTCCGGGGCCGGGTGGTGTTCGATCGGGCCGACTTCACCGGCGCGTTCACCTCCTTCGCGGGCACCCGGTTCAGCGGGACGCTGAGCTGCCACGGCACCGATTTCCTGGCCGAGCGCACCACCTTCGCCAGGTCGGTGTTCCAGGGCGCCAGTGCCGAGTTCGTCGGCGCCCGGTTCACCGGCGCGCTGGACTTCTACGGCAGCAAGCTGAACAGCGCCGACCTCGACTTCTACCGGGTCGACTTCTCCGGGGTGGAGGCCGATTTTTCCCGGCTCGGCCTCCGCGACGGCATGGTGCACTTCAACCGGTGCGACTTCGTCACCGGGGTCCTCGACCTGTCGCGGGCCAACCTCGCGGTCGCCGTCGACGTCTTCTTGTTCGACCGGATCGAGGTGACGTACTGCCGGTTCGAGCGGTCCAGAGTGGACATTCGCGGGGTGAGCCGGGAGCACCTGTTCTGGTTCGAGTGGTCCCGCTTCGACGACGTCGAATTCCCGGCCGACGGGGATGGCGGTGCCACCGGCTGGCTGCACCTGAGCAACTGCGAGCTCACCGGTGGCACCGTCATCCCGGAAGCCTGGCTGGAGGTCACCCCTCGTCCAGATAAGCGGCGGCCTGCAGGGTGAACAGCTCCGCGTAGCCCCCGCCCAGGGCCATCAGTTCGTCGTGCGTGCCGTGTTCGGCGAGCTTTCCCTTGTCCAGCAACAGGATCTTCTCCGCCTGCCGGACCGTGGAGAAGCGGTGCGAGATGTACAGCGTGGTCCGGCCGCGGGCCAGTTCGCGCAGCCGGGCGAACAGTTCGTGCTCGGCTTCGGCGTCCAGCGCCGAGGTCGGCTCGTCCAGCAGCAGGATCGGGGCGTCCCGGCGGAACGCCCTGGCCAGCGCCAGCTTCTGCCATTCACCGCCGGACAGGGAGATGCCCTGGTCGAACCACCGGCCCAGCGGGCTGTCGTAGGTCTTCGGCAGCCGCTCGATGCGCTCGGCCACGCCGGCGCGGCGTGCCGAATCCTCGACGCGCGGCCGGTCGGTCACGTTGTCGATGTCGCCGAGGCCGATGTTCTCCGCCGCCGTCGCGTGGTAGCTGACGTGGTCCTGGAACATCGCGCTCATCCGCCGCCGCAGCTCGTCGGGGTCGAACTCGCGGATGTCCACGCCGTCGAGCAGGATGCGCCCGTCGGTCGGGTCGTACAACCGGCACAGCAGCTTCAGCAGCGTCGACTTCCCCGCTCCGTTGCGCCCGACCACGGCCACCGTCGCGCCCGGCTCGATGGTGAAGCTGACATCGTCGAGCGCGGCCTCGTCGGCACCCGGGTACCGGAAGCTGACCCGGTCGAACGTGACCCGGCCGAGCAGCGGTGACGGCAACGGCTTCGGGTCCGGCGGCGCGACGATCTCCGGTTCGGTGCCGAGGAACTTGTACAGCGTGTCCAGGTAGAGGTTGTTCTCGTACATCCCGGTGAACGCGTTGAACAGGCCCTGCACCGAGGTCTGCACGGCGGTCGCGGCGGCGGTGTACAGCGCGAGGTCGCCCAGCGTCAGCCTGCCCGCGACCGCTTCGAGCGCGATGTACAACGCGATCGCGGACCCGGCGAAGGTGGACAGCAGGCTCCACCCGGCACCGGCCAGGTTCCGGTTGCGGATCAGCTTGCGCTGCTTCTCGTAGGCGGCCGTGCTGATCCGGTGGAACCGGTCGACCAGGTACGGGCCGAGGCCGAAGAGCTTGGTCTCCTTCGCGTGGTTGTCCGTGGTGACCAGCATGGACAGGTACTCCATGCGGCGGCGGAACGGCGAGAGCATCAAGGTCAGCGTGAACGCGCGGGCGCCGTACTTCGACTGCGCGACGAACGCCGGGATCGGCGCGACCAGCGCGACGAGCGCGAGCAGCGGGCTCACCGTGATCAACAGGGTGATCATGCTGCCGAAGGTGATCGAAGTGCGGATCAGGCCGAGGCCCGAGGTCAGCATGGACACCGGGCGCTGCGGGGCCTCGCGATCGGCCTGGCGCAGCAGGTCGTAGGACTCCGAGCCCTCGAAGAAGGCCAGGTGGAGGCGGCTGGCGTGGTCCATCACCTGGTGGCGGATGGTCAGCACCATGCGTTCGGTGAGCAGTTGCTGGCAGATGTTGGTCAGCGCGGTGGTGACCGCGGTGGCGGTGAAGATGCCGAACTGGAAGGCGGCGAGCCAGACGATCGCGGTGGTGCCGCCGTGCCCGGAGATCGCCGCGACCACGGCGTCCATCAGCAGCTTCGCGGCGTAGGCGGTGACCGTCGGGAGCAGGCCGGCGATCAGCGTGAGCAGCGCGATGCCGATGGTCAGCAGGCGCCCGGCACCCCAGGTCAGCCGGGCGACGCGGGGCAGGCCGCGGACCGTGCCGCCGACCGCCTCGCGCACGCGTTTGAGCCGGGCGGCGAGGTCCTTCGGTTCGTCGGGGTTCGCGCGGGGATCGGGAATGGTGATGGGGCCGGTGAGCCCGCTTTCGGTTGCCTTGCCCGCCCGCCGCATCAGCCGCCGGAGGCCGGGCGGCGGTCCCCCACCGCGGAAATCGCTCACTGGCACGCCCCGTTGAGGAAGACGTCCACGATCTCGTCGACGGTCGCGGCCTGGTCGCCGTCGCGGTGCAGGCTGAGCAGGAGGGAGGAGAACAACGCGGCCAGCTTCTCCGGCGGGAGGCGGAGCCGGTCGCGCTCGGGCTCGAAGAGTTCGGCGATGCCGTCGCGCATCACCGTGAACGACTCGCGGCGGGCGCGGAGGTTCTGCTTGTCCGGCTCGGGTCGCCCCGGCGGCCGACCGGTGGCGAGCATGGCGCCGAGCACCGAGCCCAACCGCTCGAGGTGCGCGGCCAGCGTGGCGGCGGCGTCGACCAGCCGTTCGCGCAGGGGCTGGTCGAGCGGGATCTCGGCGATGGCCTGCAACGCGGAGTCCGGTCGCAGGACCTCGGCGATGCAGGCGTCGAGCAGCTCGTCCTTGTCCTTGAAGGCGCGGAAGATGGTGCCCTCGCCGATGCCCGCGGCCCTGGCGATCTGACTCGTGGTGATCCCGGCACCGTGCTCGGCGACCAACGGCAGCACCGCCCGGACGATCATCTCGCGCCGCTGCTCGACGCTCATCGCCGGCGCACGCCGCTTGGCAGGAGGTGGGTTCATGCCCCCAGTCTGCGGAGTGAGTGCTCACTCCGTCAAGTTCATTCCTTCGGGGAACTAGCATGCCAACTGCCAAGCCCAGTTGGCATGCTAGTTGGCATGCTAGTGAGCATGGTGGTGCGCGGTGATCGATGAGGAACTCGCGGAGGTCGTGGCCAACCTGCGCAAACTCGGTGCGGACGACGTGGACGTCGAGGCCAAACGCGCCTCGGGCAAGCTGCCCAAGTCGGTACGGGAAACCGTGTCGGCCTTCGCGAACACCCGAGGCGGTGTCCTCGTGCTCGGCTTGGACGAAGCCGCTGGTTTCGCCGCCGTCGGGGTTGGTGACGCGGCGAAGTTGAGCGCCGACCTCGCCTCGATGTGCGGTGAGGAGCTGGAACCCCCGATCCGCCCGGTGATCAGGGCCCACCGCTTCGAAGGCGCCGACCTCGTCGTCGCCGAAGTGCCCGCGCTGGAACCGGACCGGCGGCCGTGCTTCTACAAGGGCGCCGGACTGACCCAGGGCAGCTATGTCCGGGTCAGCGACGGGGACCGGCGGCTGACCAGTTACGAGGTCCAGTTGATGCTGTCGAACCGCGGCCAGCCGCGATTCGACGAAGAGCCGGTGCCGGACCTCGGGATCGATGCCCTCGACGCCACCATGGTGGACGGCTTCGCCGCTCGGCTGCGCGAACGCCGCCCGCACGCGTTCGCCGGCTTGGCCACCGAAGACCTGTTGCGGCGGGCGAAAGTGCTCACCGGCGACCAGGTCACGCTCGGCGGGCTGCTGGCGCTCGGCGCGTACCCGCAGGAGCACTTCCCCCAGCTGTTGCTCACCTTCATCCACTACCCGACGCCGGACGGCGCCGACCTCACCACGGGCGAGCGGTTCCTCGACAACGTGCCGATCGAGGGCTCGATCCCGGTCATGGTCGGCGACGCGCTCGCCACGTTGCGGCGGAACATGAGCCGTCGTGCCACCGTGCGCGGTGCCGGTCGCCTCGACACCTGGGAGTACCCGGAGGCGGCGCTGCGCGAAGCCATCGTGAACGCCGTGGCACACCGCGACTACTCGCCGGCGGCCCGCGGTACCCAGGTGCAGATCGAGATGTATCCGGACCGGTTGCTCATCCGCAACCCCGGCGGGCTGTTCGGCCCGGTCACCGAGGACGACCTCGGTGAGGAAGGCATTTCCTCCACCCGGAACGCGACCCTGCTCAGGCTGCTCGAGGACGTGGCGATCCCCGGGACGGGCCGGACCGTCTGCGAGAACCGCGGTTCCGGCATCCGGACGATGATCAACGCACTGCGGGACGCCTCGCTCAGCCCACCGCGGTTCGCCGACAAGGTGTCGTTCTTCCAGGTCACCTTCCCGAACCACGCGTTGTTCGGGCCGGAGGTCGTCGACTGGATCCGCCGTCTCGGCGAGCGCGGTCTCACCGACAGCCAGTGCCACGGGCTGGCCATGGCCAAGAACGGTGAAGGGCTCGACAACAAGGCGTACCGGAGTGCGAGCGGGTTGGACTCCCGGCGCGCGACGGCCGAACTCGGCGATCTGGTGGCCCGGGGACTGCTCACGCAACTCGGCGGCAGCCGGTGGACCCGCTACGAGCTGACCGCCGAGGCGGCGTCGGCGGCGTCGGCTCCAGCGAGGGCCGACCGGCGCGCGGAAGTACTGGCCGCGTTGGCCGCCGGAGACCTCAACCGGGCCGAGATCGCGTCGGCGACCGGCTTGGCCGACAAGGCACTCGCCCGCTGGCTGCGCATCCTCCGGCAGGAAGGACTGGTCGAGCTGATCGGGACCTCGGTGCGCAGCCCGAACGTGCGCTACCGGCGCACCGGCCAAGCCCTATGGGACGAAGAGCGCCCCTGACCCCCGAATGCTATGAGTGGGGCATTACTTGCAATCAACGCAAGTAATGCCCCACTCATAGCAATGGATCAGAGGATGAAGGCGCTCGCCGGGTCGGCGAGGAGCATGCCGACGTCGGACAGGAACTGGGAGCCCTGTTGGCCGTCGACCACTCGGTGGTCGAAGCTCAGCGCGAGCTGCAGCACCTTCCGCACCTTGATCTCGCCGTCGACCACCCACGGGGTGTCGCGGATGGCGCCGAACGCCAGGATCGCCGACTCGCCGGGGGTGATGATCGGGGTCCCGGTGTCTACCCCGAACACGCCCACGTTGGTGATCGTGATGCTGCCGTTCACCATGTCACCCGGCGCGGTCTTGCCTTCGCGGGCGACGTCGGTCAGGTCGCTCAGCGCCCGCGCCAGCTCCGGCAGCGACAACTGCTCGGCGTTGCGGATCTTCGGCACGATCAGCCCCCGCGGCGTCGCCGCCGCGATGCCGAGGTGCACATAGCTCTTGTAGACGATCTCCTGGTTTTCCTCGTCCCAGGAGGCGTTCACGTCCGGCGTCCGCTTCGCGGCCAGGCACATCGCCTTCGCCGCGAACGCCAGCGGGGTCAGCTTGATCCCGGCGAACGCCGGGCTCTTCTTCAGCCTCTCCCGCAGCTCCATCATCGGCGTCACGTCGACGGTCAGAAACTCCGTCACGTGCGGCGCGGTGAACGCGCTGTCCACCATCGCCTTCGCGGTCGCCTTGCGCACGCCCTTGATCGGCACCCGGCGCTCCCCTGCGGCGTCCACAGTGGACACAGGGGGCGCCGCAGCCGCCGGAGCAGCCGCCGGTTCCGGCCCGGAAGCCGCGCGCTGCACGTCCTCCCGCGTGATCACCTGACCGTCCGCGGCCAGCGTGTGCAGGTCGACGCCGAGGTCCTTGGCCAGCTTGCGCACCGGCGGCTTCGCCAGCGGCACGTACCCGCCCTTGACCGGAGCGACCGGAGCGACCGGAGCGACCGGCGCGGCAGGAGCGGCCGGAGCCGGGGCAGCCGGAGCAGGAGTGACAGCAGCGGGCGCGTCCTTCCGCGCCCGCCGCTTCGCCGTGACCGTCTTGGAGCCGTAGCCGACCAGCGGCTTCATCTCCTCCTCGGCCGCCGGTGCCGGCGCGGCCGCCGCACCGTTCGGCGAAGGCGCTTCCGCCGGTGCCCCGCCGGGATCGGTGTCGATGGTCAGGATCGCCGTCCCGACCTCGACCGTCTGCCCCGGCTCCACGTGCAGCTCGGTGATCACCCCGGCCCAGGGGATCGGCAGTTCGACGGCCGCCTTTGCGGTCTCGATCTCCACCACGATCTGGTTGACCTTCACCTCGTCACCCGGCTTCACGTGCCAGTTGAGGATGTCGGCCTCGGTCAGCCCCTCCGCCGTGTCGGCCAGGGGAAACTGCTTGTACTGCGGCATGTTCGCGAATCCCCCTACCAGGCCAGCGAGCGGTCGACGGTGTGCAGCACCCGGTCCAGGTCGGGGAGGTAGTCCTCCTCGAGCTTCGCCGGCGGGTACGGGGTGTCGAACCCGGTGACCCGCAGGACCGGTGCCTCCAGCGAGTAGAAGCACTCCTGCTGCACCCGCATGGCGATCTCCGAGGTCAGCGACGACTCCGAAGGCGCCTCGCTGACCGCGATCAGCCGGCCGGTCCGCCGGACGGACTCGAACACCGGGTCCAGGTCCAGCGGGGAGAGCGTGCGCAGGTCGATGACCTCCAGCGAGGTCCCCTCCTCCTGCGCGGCGGTGGCGGCGTCGAGGCAGACCTTCACCGACGGCCCGTAGGCCACCAGCGTGGCCGCGTCACCGGAGCGCACCACACGCGAAGCGTGCAGCGGCGCCGGCTTGGCCGTGGTGTCGACCTCGGCCCGCAGGTTGCCCGAGTGGTAGAGCCGCTTCGGCTCGAACAGCAGCACCGGGTCGTCGCTCTCGATGGCCTGCCGGGTCATCCAGTACGCGTCGACCGCGTTCGAGCACGACACCACCTTGAGCCCGGCGACGTGCGCGAACAGCGATTCCGGGGACTCCGAGTGGTGCTCCACCGCGCCGATCCCGCCGCCGAACGGCACGCGGATCACGATCGGCACCTTGACCCCGCCCTGGGTGCGGTAGTGCAGCTTCGCCACCTGGCTGACGATCTGGTCGAAGCCGGGGAAGATGAAGCCCTCGAACTGGATCTCGCACACCGGCCGGAACCCGCGCACGGCCAGGCCGACCGCGGTGCCGATGATGCCGGACTCGGCCAGCGGCGTGTCCAGCACGCGCTGCTCGCCGAAGTCCTTCTGCAGTCCGTCGGTGATCCGGAAGACACCGCCGAGCTTGCCCACGTCCTCCCCGAGGACGATAACCTTGTCGTTGGCTTCCATCGCGGTGCGCAGGGCGAGGTTGATCGCCTTGCCGATGGTCAGGTTCTGCACGGCGCCGGTCGCGCCGTCCGCCTTGGCCTTCACGGGTGCGGCCATCAGTGCTCACTCCCCGCGAAACCCTCGAGGTAGGACAGGTACTCGCGCCGCTGCGCCTCCAGCACCGGCGACGGCTCGGCGTAGACGTTGCTGAAGATCCGCTCGGGCGGCGGGTCGGGCATGTTGAACACGAAGTCGCGCAGTTCGGCGGCGAAGCTGTCGGCCTCGGCGTCGATCTTGTCGAAGAACTCCTGGTCGGCACCGCCACCGCGGGCCAGGTGCGCGCGCACCCGCTCGATCGGGTCCTTGAGCTTCCACTCCTCCAGCTCGTCGGAGAGCCGGTAGCGGGTGGGGTCGTCGGTGGTGGTGTGCGCGTCCATCCGGTAGGTGAACGCCTCGATCAGCACCGGCCCGTTGCCGTGGCGGCACTCGTCGAGCGCCCAGCGGGTGACCGCGAGGCAGGCGAGCACGTCGTTGCCGTCCACCCGGATGCCGGGGAAGCCGTAACCGCGGGCGCGCTGGTACAGCGGCAGGCGCGACTGGCGCTCGGTGGGCTCGGAGATGGCCCACTGGTTGTTCTGGCAGAAGAACACCACGGGCGCGTCGTAGACCGCGGACCAGACGAAGCCCTCGTGCACGTCGCCCTGGCTGGTGGCGCCGTCACCGAAGTAGACGATGGTGGCTTCGCCGTTGTCGTCGCCGACCTTGCCCTCGAACTTCTGGCCCATCGCGTACCCGGTGGCGTTGAGCACCTGGTTGCCGATGACGATCGTGTACGGGTGGAAGCCGTGGTGCTTGAAGTCCCAGCCACCGTGGTCGGAGCAGCGGAAGATGCCGATCAGCTCGCGGAAGTCGACCCCGCGGGTCCACGCCACGCCGTGCTCGCGGTAGCTCGGGAAGGCCATGTCGGACGGGCGGAGCGCGCGGCCGGAGCCGATCTGCGCGGCCTCCTGGCCCAGCAGCGGCACCCAGATGCCCAGCTGGCCCTGGCGCTGCATGGCGTTCGACTCGCGGTCGGCCCGGCGGACCAGCACCATGTCGCGGTAGAGGTTCCGCAGCGCCTCGTCGTCGATGTCGGAGACGTACGGGTCGAACTGCGCCGAAGCGACGCGTTCACCTTCGGGAGTCAGCAGCTGGGTGAGCTCGGCTCCACCCTCGGTTGTTGCTCGCAAACCCGCGATCACCTGCTCCGGAGTAGGTTCCGCCGCTGTCGCGGCCGGCCCGGCGCCCGGTTCGGGATGCGTCCACTGTTCCGGGGACGACATTCGCTCGTTCTCCTCAGTTCGGTGCCGCGCAGCCGCTTGTGGCAGCCGCCGCGACTTCGCCGGCGGCCCTGGGGACTCGGTCGAGCACCCGGTCCGTCGGCGGTGACGGTTCTCGCGCACATCCTGGCACGAGAAGCCGTCGATGGTGAGTCCCGGAGATTGATTCGTTGCCGGAAAAACCGGGCTGAACAGGGAAAACACTAGGAAACCCGATGATGGGGCAGCCGAAAGTAGGGCGCACTGGTACGGCTGGACCAGCAGCGGGCGCGAGCCCGGCGGGCACCCGGCTGCACGCCGCCGACCGGCCGTTCGCCCCCTGTGATGTACCCCACCCCCTCTGTCAGGATCGAGGCATGGACCAGCGAACGCTTCGGGAGACGATTCAGGACACGTGGCGCACCGACGCACTGGCGAGCCTTTCGGAGTTCGTCACCATCCCGGCGCTTTCGCCAGCCTTCGACGCGCTGTGGGCCAGCAACGGCCACCTGCACGCGGCGGTGGAGCACATGCGTGCCTGGCTGGCCGCGCGGGACCTGCCCGGCGCGGTGGTCGAGGTGGTCAAGCTGCCCGGCCGGACCCCGTTGCTGCTGCTGGAGATCCCGGCGACCGGGGCGACCACCGAGGACACCGTGGTGCTCTACGGCCATCTCGACAAGCAGCCCGCGGCCGGTGAGTGGTCGCCCGGCCTGGACCCGTGGACGCCGGTGGTCAAGGACGGCCGCCTCTACGGCCGCGGCGCCGGTGACGACGGATACGCCGGTTACGCCGCCGCGACCGCGTTGGAGGCGCTGCACCGCGCGGGCGGGAGGCACGCGCGCACCGTCGTCCTGCTGGAGACCTGCGAGGAGTCCGGCAGTCCCGACCTGGCCACCTACCTCGACCACCTGCGCGACCGCATCGGCCGGGTCGGCCTGGTGGTCTGCCTCGACGTGGCGGGCGGCGACTACGAGCGGCTGTGGCTGGCGACCTCGTTGCGCGGCATCGCCTTCCTCGACCTGACCGTCCGCGTGCTCGACTCCGGTGTGCACTCCGGGCACTCCAGCGGGCTCGTGCCCAGCTCGTTCCGCGTGGTCCGGCAGCTGCTCGACCGGCTCGAGGACTCGCGGACCGGCGAAGTGCTGTTGCCGGAGCTGAGCGTGGAGATTCCGGAGGACCGGCTGGCCGAGGTGCGCCTGGCCGTGGCCGAAGGTGGCCTGCGGCCCGAACTGCCGATCACCGAGGGCGTGCGCACCGCCAGCGACGACCCCGTGGAACTGGTGCTCAACAACACCTGGCGCACCACGCTGTCGGTGACCGGGGCGAGCGGGTTGCCGTCGCTGGAGGCGGCGGGCAACGTGCTGCGGCCGTTCACCGGGCTCAAGCTCAGCTTCCGGCTGCCGCCGACCGCCGACGCCGAGGTGGCGCTCGAAGCCATCGTCCGCACGCTGACCACCGACGTGCCGTACGACGCGAAGGTGGAGATCGGCCGGGCGGGTGGCGCGGCGGGCTGGAACGCGCCGAAGCTGGCGCCGTGGCTGGCGACCACGCTGGACAAGGTGAGCGTGGACGTGTTCGGCGAGCCGTGGCGGGCGCTCGGGCTCGGCGGCACCATCCCGTTCCTCGGCCTGTTCGCCGAGGCCTATCCCGACGCCCAGTTCGTGGTCACCGGGCCGCGCGGGCCGGGCAACAACGCGCACGTGCCGGACGAGTGGCTGCACCTGGAGCAGACCGAGCGGGTGACCGAGGCGGTGGCCAGGATTCTGCACGCGCACGCCGGCGAATGACCTGGTGGCAGGATGGGTGAGGTGGATCAGACTGTGAATGCGACCGCGATGCGTGAAACCGTGCGGCGGCTCTGGGCGGACGACATCCTGCCGAGCCTGTCGGGGCTGGTGGCGATCCCCGCCCTGTCCCCCGGTTTCGATCCGGACTGGGCGAACAGCGGCCACCTGGCCGCCGCCGTCGAGCACGTCCGGAACTGGCTCGGGAGCCGGGCGATCCCCGGTGCCTCGATCGACGTGGTGGAACTGCCCGGCCGCAGCCCGGTGCTGCTGCTGGACGTGCCGGCCACCGAGGGTGCCGAGGACAAGGGCACCGTGTTGCTCTACGGGCACCTGGACAAGCAGCCGCCGCTCGGTGGCTGGTCCGAGGGGCTCGACCCGTGGAAGCCGGTGGTCAAGGACGGCAAGCTGTACGGCCGCGGCTCGGCCGACGACGGGTACGCCGGGTATGCCGCGACCGCCGCGCTGGAGGCACTGCGCGAGGCGGGCGGTTCGCACGCGCGGGCCGTGGTGCTGCTGGAGACCGGGGAGGAGTCGGGCAGCCCCGACCTGCCCGCGTACCTGGAGCACCTGAGCGACCGGCTCGGGGAGGTCACCTTCGTGGTGTGCCTGGACTCGGGCGGCAACGACTACGAGCGCATGTGGCTGACCACCAGCCTGCGCGGGCTGGTCCAGTTGCACCTGACCGTGCGCGTGCTCGACTCCGGGCAGCACTCCGGGCTGGCCAGCGGTGTGGTGCCCAGCTCGTTCCGGATCCTGCGCGAGCTGCTGGACCGGGTGGAGAACGCCGAGACCGGGCACCTGCTGCTCGACGAGATGTACGTGGACATCCCGGCGGACCGCGCCGCCGAAGCCGAAGCGGCCGCCGCCGCGGCGCCCGGGGCGATGAAGAAGGCGTTCCCGCTGCACGGTGGCACCACCACGGTCCACGAGGACGAGGTGGAGCTCCTGCTGAACAACAGCTGGCGGCCCACGTTGTCGGTGATCGGCGCCTCGGGCTTCCCGGAGCCGATCGACGCGGGCAACGTGCTGCGCGCGCACAGCACGCTGGCGCTGGGCTTCCGCCTCCCGCCGACGGCCGATTCGGCGGCCGCGCTGGGTGCGCTGGAGAAGGCGCTGACCACGGACGTGCCGTACTCGGCGACCGTGGAGCTGGCGGGCCTCGAACACGCCGACGGCTGGAATGCCCCGGCCACGGCACCCTGGCTGTCGGCGTCGCTGGACGAGGTGAGCTCCACGGTGTTCAACGCCCCCTGGCGAGCCATGGGCCTGGGCGGCTCGATCCCGTTCATGGGTTTGCTCGGGGAGAAGTACCCGAACGCCCAGTTCCTGGTCACGGGCGCGCTGGGCCCGGACTCGAACGCCCACGTCCCGGACGAGTGGCTGAACCTGGCGCAGGCGGAGCGCGTGACCACCGCGGTCGCCCACATCCTCCACGCCCACGCGACGGCCTGACTTATCGCTCGGGCGCCCTCGACCGAACGGCTTCGATCCGTTCACCGATCTCCCGGATCGCGGGGGCGCCCGAGCGGAGGCTTCGTGCCTCCATGGCCACCTCGTCGGCCACCAGCAACAAGGAGTTGACCGACTTCCGCTCGACGCTGAGCGCCTTCGCCGTGTAGTCGGCGGCGGCTTCCAGATCCCCGCCGCGCAAGCTCAGGGCGGCCAGCGTCAGCTTGGCTTCCGCCGCGCGCATCGGTGACTTCTCCACGCCACCGGGTCCGCGCGACAGTCGCAGCACTTCGCTCGCGTGCTGTGCCGACTTGTCGTCCTGCCGGGCGATCCGGTAGCAGTCCATCGCGTAGAACGGCCACTTCGTGGGGTCGATGACGAAGTGGTGCCCAGGCCGCGACGGGTTGTCGTGCTTGCCCAGCAACGAAAACCCGTGGTCGAGGAGCCTGTCGACGCATTCGCCCCGGCGTGCCGCCGCCTTGGCGTTCAGCGCGGTCAGCTGCACGGCGACCGATGAATGGGGCGCGGCCCGGAGCCCGCCGCGGGCAAAGTCGGCGACGGCCCGGTGCCTTCCCTGGGTCAGGGCGAACCAGGCGCCCATCTCGAAGGACCAGGCCTGGATCTCGCCGTGGTTCGTCTCCCGCCCCACGCGGAAAGCGGCCAGCCGGGCGGATTCGGCGCCACGCCGGTCACCCAGGTCGTAGTCCAGGCAGCCGATCAGCAGGCAAAGCCACCCGAGCACCACGAGCAGTTCCCGCCGGTCGCCGAGTGAGCACGGGCCCGCGAGCAGGCGTCTCACCGTGCCGAGCCAGAAGGCCACGTCCGCACGAAGTTCGCGCGCATCGCGCCACGCGTACTGGCAGCAAAGCTCGTCGGTCTTCAGCTGGAGGGGTTCGACGTCCACCACGGCTCAGGCCACCCGGGTCAGCTCCACGGAAACGTCCAGTGTGGACTCCCCACCCCCGGTGAAGATGCCCTTGAGAGGCGCCACATCCGCGTAGTCCCGCCCCGTCGCGACCCAGACGTGGCGTGGCCCGACCGGGATGGCGTTCGTCGGGTCGTGGGCCCACCAGCCGCCGGTCCAGGCGTCGACCCAGGCGTGGGATTCGCCCTGCACAGTCTGGCCGAGTTTCGCCGAGGGTTCCGTGTGCAGGTAACCCGAGACGTACCGCGCCGGCACGCCGATGGACCGCAACATCGTCAGCGTCACGTGCGCGAAGTCCTGGCACACGCCCTCCCGCGCCTGCCAGGCGTCGGTCGCCGTGCTGTGGACGCCGGTGGTGCCCGGCTGGTACTTCAGCTGTTCGTGCACCCAGTCCGACACCGCGAGCACGGTGTCCGCCGGGTCCTTCCCCTTCCGCAGATCCCGCGCGACCTTCGCCAGCTCGCGATCCCGCGGCGTGTACTCCGTCGGCGTCAGGAACTCCGTGTGCTCGTCGATCACCTTGTCCCCGCGCAGGTCCGACCAGCTCGCCTCGTGAATGGGCGAGGCGGCTTCGGCCGTCTCCACCAGCGACGTGGCCACCACGGTGAACTCCGTGTGCGGCGCGTGCAGGTCGAACGAGGTCACCACGGTGCCCCAGTAGTCCGAATACCGGTACGCCCTGGTCGCCGGGGTGGTCTCCAGCCGGTTCGCCACCAGGGTCTGCCGCCGGTCCGAGCGCGGGGTCAGCCTGGCCTCGTTGTACGACTGCATGGCCGGGGTGGCGTAGTGGTACCCGGTGCGGTGCACCACGCGGACCTGCCAGCTCATAGCGAAACCTCCGCACCGCGCCACGCCACCCAGGGCGAGGAGTGGAAGTACTGCACCGACACCGCTTCCCCGATCTCCCGGATCGTCGTCTGCAAGGTACCCAGCCGCTTCGGCAGTTCCTCCAGCAGATCCGAGGGCCGCAGGAACTCCAGCTCGCTGCGCGCCCGGCCGAGCAACCGCAGCGCCTCCGCCTTCTCGTTGCCGCGCCCGTGACTGCCCTTCTGCAGCTTGTCCAGGCAGTACTCCGCCTGCCGCAGGGCGTGGAACACCGAGCGCGGGAACAGCGAGTCGCGGAGCAGGAACTGCACGATCCGGCCCGCGTCCAGCGCGCCGCGGTACGTGCGCAGGTAGGTGTCCTGCGCGCCGGTCGACCGCAGCACGGTGATCCAGCCCGGCGACGACGCGCGGTCCTGCACCCGGGACAACAGCAACCGCACCACCATGTCCGCGCGTTCCACCGACCGGCCCAGCACCATGAACAGCCAGCCGTCGTCGCGGCTCATCGTCGAGTCGGCCAGTCCGGCGAACATCGCCGCGCGCTCCTCCACGAACGACAAGAACGAGTGCGGCCCGGCCCGCCGGGCGTAGCGCTGCCGGTCCGGCACCGCGTTCCAGGTGGCGTTCAGGCACTCCCACAACTCGGTCGAGACCACCTCACGCGCACCGCGGGTGTTCTCCCTGGCGGCGGTGATCGAGCCGACGATCGAGCTGGCGTTGTCCTTGTTGTAGGCGACCAGCTCGGTCAGCTTCCACACGTCCAGCTCGCCCCGCTCCTCCGGCTGGATGCCCAGCACGGTCAGCAGCTGGCGGCTGGCGTGGTCCGGGTCGACGGTGGCGTCCTCCAGCAGCTGGTGGACCGACACGTTGAGGATGCGCGCGGTGTCGTCCGCGCGTTCCACGTACCGGCCGATCCAGTACAACGATTCGGCGTTCCGGGCGAGCATGCCTGCCTCCTCATTGTTGTTGCTGCTGCTGGGCGCTGGTCAGTTCGGGACCCTGTTCGGCGGCGAGCCCGTCCAGCTGGGACTGCTCGGCCAGTGCCGGCTCGGCCAGTTCGCGGTCGGCGGAGGACGACCGGCTGGCCAGCACCCAGGTGTCCTTCGACCCGCCGCCCTGTGAGGAGTTGACCACCAGGCTGCCCTCCGGCAGCGCCACCCTGGTCAGCCCGCCGGGCAGGACAAAAACGAAGTTGCCGTCGTTGACCGCGAACGGCCGCAGGTCCACGTGCCGCGGCGCCAGCTTGTCATCCACTTTGGACGGAACGGTGGACAGCTGCACCACCGGCTGGGCGATCCAGCCGCGCCGGTCGGCCTTCACCTTGCGCCGCAGGTCGGCCAGCTCCTTCGCCGAGGCCTCCGGCCCGAAGACGATGCCGTACCCACCGGAGCCCTCGACCGGTTTGACCACCAGCTCGTCCATGTGCGCGAGCACGTAGTCCAGCTCGTCCGGCAGCCAGCAGCGGTAGGTGTCCACATTGGGCAGCAGCGGCTTCTCGTTGAGGTAGTACTTCACCATGTCCGGCACGTAGGTGTAGACCAGCTTGTCGTCGCCGACGCCGTTGCCCACCGCGTTCGCGATCACCACGTTCCCGGCGCGGGCCGCGTTGAGCACGCCGGCGATGCCGAGCACCGAGTCCGGCCGGTAGTGCACCGGGTCGAGGAACTCATCGTCGATGCGCCGGTAGATCACGTCCACCGGCCGCTCGCCCTCGGTGGTGCGCAGGTAGACCACGTTGTCGCGGCAGAACAGGTCGCGGCCCTCGACCAGTTCCACACCCATCAGCCGCGCCAGCAGGGAGTGCTCGAAGTAGGCGGAGTTGTGGATGCCGGGGGTGAGCACCACGATCATCGGGTCGGCCACGTTGGCCGCGGCCGCCGCGCGCAGCGAGCGCAGCAGGTGGGAGGCGTAGTCGCCGACCGGCCGCACCCGGTGCTGGGCGAACAGGTCCGGGAACACACGCGCCATCGTGCGGCGGTTCTCCATCACGTACGACACGCCCGACGGGTTGCGCAGATTGTCCTCGAGCACGCGGAACGTGCCCGCTTCGTCGCGCACCAGGTCGACCCCGGCCACGTGGATGCGCACGCCGTTGGGCGGGCTGATGCCGAACGCCTCGCGCTGGAAGTGCGCGCACGAGGTGATCAGGCGACGCGGCAGGACGCCGTCGGCGAGGATCTGCGCGTCGCCGTAGACGTCGTCGAGGAACGCCTCCAGCGCGCGGACGCGCTGCGCCACGCCGCGTTCGAGCTTGAGCCATTCGGCCGCGGTGATCACCCGCGGCACCAGGTCCAGCGGGAACGGCCGCTCCTGGCCGGACAGCGAGAAGGTGATGCCCTGGTCGACCAGCGCCCGGTCCAGCGCCGCGGAGCGGGCGGTCAGATCGGTCGAGTCGTAGCCGGCGAGCGACTCGAACAACGCGCGGTAGGGCGGGCGGACGGTGCCGTCCTCGGCGAACATCTCGTCGTAGGCACCGGCGTGCGGGCGGTCCTTCGCCAGGTAACCGTCGAACTGCGCGCCCGCCCGGCCGTTCCGGGAGCTGGTCCTGGCCCGCATCCCGGCCGGCGACAACCTGGGCGGCGCGTTGTTGTTCATGGAACTCATCGTCGCTCACGAACGGGTGATCGCGCGATACGCAGGCGTGATGTCGTCCACTTCGCCACAAGGAAGACACGGGAAAGACCTAGTCGAAACGGCGCTGTAACGTCCCAATGCTGGGCAGTTGACCCACGTGGATGGCAGGATGCAAAATCTCGCCGAGTTCTGACTACTAGGAGTGACACCGTGGCGCGTCGACACACACGCAGAGCGCTCACCATCTTGCCGGCGCTCGCCCTGGCCGTTACCGCGGCAGGCTGCGCCGAATCGGTCAACACCGGAGCCGACACCCAGGCCGGGGGGCAGATCACGCTCAAGGAAGCGGGCAAGCTGACCACCTGCACCCACCTGCCCTACGCCCCGTTCCAGTTCACCGAGGGCGACAAGACCGTCGGCTTCGACGTGGAGCTGGTGGACCTGGTGCTGCCCCTGGTCGGCGCGAGCGAGCAGAAGATCTTCGACACGCCGTTCGAGGGCATCAAGTCCGGTGAGTCGCTCAACATCGGGCAGTGCGACGTGGCCGCCGCGGCCATGTCGATCACCCCCGAGCGCCAGGCCGTGATGGACTTCTCCGACCCGTACTTCAACGCGAAGCAGGCGCTGCTGGTGAAGAAGGGCTCCGGCTACGACAGCCTGGAGAAGCTGCGCGGCAAGAAGCTCGGCGTGCAGCAGGGCACCACCGGCGAGACCTACGCCAACGAGAACAAGGACAAGTTCGGCTACGAGGTCATCCAGTTCGAGGACCTCGCGCTGGAGCAGACCGCGGTGCAGACCGGTCAGGTCGACGCCGGCATCAACGACGACGTGGTGCTGCTGGACTTCCTCAAGGCGAACGCCGACGTCGAGGTCACCGCCACCTTCGACACCGGCGACAACTACGGCATCGCGGTGAAGAAGGGCAACGGCGCGCTGCTGGCCAAGGTCAACGAGGCGCTGACCAAGGCCAAGGGCGACGGCACCTACGACCGCATCTACGAAAAGTGGTTCGGCAAGAAGCCGACCGCCTGATCCGCGACCAGGGGGAACTACCGCCACGGCGGTAGTTCCCCCTGGTTCTGCCAGCCACTTTCGAGGAGCCTTCTCTCATGGCCATGTCCAAGCGCAAGCGGCGCCAGACGATCCAGCTGGCGCAGTACGCGCTGCTGGTGATCGTGATCGCCGTGCTGGCCTTCGTCGCGGACTGGGCGACGATCCAGCGCGCCTTCTTCAACCTCGACGCCGCCGCGGAGCAGTTCCCCGGCATCATCACCACGTCGCTGAAGAACACCATCATCTACACCGTGCTCGGCTTCCTGCTCGGCCTGGCCCTCGGGCTGGTGCTGGCGCTGATGAAGCTGTCGTCGGTGCCGCCGTACCGGTGGATCGCCACCGTCTACATCGAGTTCTTCCGCGGCATCCCCGCGCTGCTGGTGTTCATCGCGCTGGGCTTCGGTGTGCCGCTCGCCTTCGGCATCAAGTTCGACATCTACTCCACCGCCGCGATCGCGCTCGGCGCGGTCGGCGCCGCCTACATGGCCGAGACCATTCGCGCCGGCATCCAGGCGGTGCCGCCGGGTCAGGTCGAGGCGGCCAGGTCGCTGGGCATGAGCCAGGGCCGGGCGATGATCTCCATCGTCATCCCGCAGGCGTTCCGGATCATCCTGCCGCCGCTGACCAACGAGCTGATCCTGCTCACCAAGGACTCCTCGCTGATCTACCTGCTCGGCCTGGCCAGGGACCAGTACGAGCTGACCAAGTGGGGCCGCGAGGGCCTCAACGCGACCGGGTCGATGACGCCGATCCTGCTGGCCGGCCTCTGCTACCTGATCATCACCCTCCCGCTCGGCTACCTCTCGCGGTACTTGGAACGCAGGACCGGCCGGAAGCAGAACCGCGGCCTGGAGGTCGAGGCATGAGCGACGTGATCGTCGAGATTTCCGGGCTGCACAAGGCGTTCGGTGAGCTGCAGGTGCTCAAGGGCATCGACCTGCGGGTCGAGCGCGGACAGGTGGTCTGCATCATCGGGCCGTCCGGCTCGGGCAAGTCCACCCTGCTGCGCTGCGTGAACCTGCTGGAGGAGCCCAACCAGGGCAAGATCGTGGTCAACGACCACGAGATCACCGATCCGGACGTGGACATCGACCACGCCCGGCGCGGCATCGGCATGGTGTTCCAGTCGTTCAACCTGTTCGCCCACCTGTCGGTGCTGGACAACCTGACCATCGCGCAGCGCAAGGTGCTCGGCCGCGACAAGGCCGAGGCGGAGCGCATCGCGCTCGACAACCTCAAGAAGGTCGGCCTCTCGGAGAAGTCGAACTCGCTGCCGATGCAGTTGTCCGGCGGGCAGCAGCAGCGCGTGGCGATCGCGCGGGCGCTGTCGATGAACCCCGAGGTGATGCTGTTCGACGAGCCCACGTCGGCGCTGGACCCGGAGCTGGTCGGCGACGTGCTCAGCGTGATGCGCCAGCTCGCCGAGGAGGGCATGACCATGCTGGTGGTCACGCACGAGATGCAGTTCGCGCGTGAGGTGGCCGACGTGGTGCTGTTCATGGACGGCGGGGTGGTGGTCGAGCAGGGCGCGCCGGCGCAGGTGATCGGTGACCCGCAGCAGCAGCGGACCAAGACCTTCCTCTCGCGGGTCCTGAATCCGACCCACGTGGACGACTAGCGGTGGTGGTGTTTCGCCGGGGAGGGGCTCGTGACGACCACGAGCCCGGCGACCCACCCGAACCGGCCGACGCCTTCGACCCGTTCGAGCCCGAGCCGGACTACCGGTACGAGATCCGCGCCGAGGACCTGATCAAGCCGTTGATCGTGGCGGAGCCGGGCCGGTTGCTCCGGTTGCGCAAGCAGCCGACCAACGCGCCGCTCGTGCAGGTCGAGGACGCCTTCATCACCGGGCGCTTCGACCTGCGCGCGCTCGACCTGGAGTACCTCTTCCGGTTCGAGCGCTGCCGGTTCGAGGAACCGCCGGACGTGCGCGAGGCGACCTTGCTCGGGCTGGTCTTCCGCCGCTGCTGGCTGCCCGGGCTCAAGGCCCGCAACATGCGCAGCCGCAACGACGTCCGGCTGATCCGCTGCGCGGTCGAGGTCGAGCACACGGTCAAGGGGCACAGCGAAACCGCGGTCCAGCGCGGTGACGACCGGGAACGCGGCCGTCCGGACGCGGCGATCAACCTGACCGACGCGGCCATCGAGGGTTCGGTGGTGCTCACCCGGACCCGGATCGAGCACTCCCGGGGCAAGGCCATCCAGGCCGACCGGCTGGAGATCACCGGCGCCCTGCTCGCCTACCGACTCGAGGCCGACGGCGAGATCCGCGTCCCCGGCCTGAAGACCGGCGGTAACGTCAACTTCTCCGGCGCCACCCTGCACAACCCGGACGGCTTCGCGCTCAACGGCAACGGCCTGCACATCGGCGGCAGCCTGCTCTGCGAGGTGGACACCTACGGCCCGCCGAAGGCCCGCAAGCGGTTCTCCGCCAACGGCATCATCTACCTGCCCAGCGCCAAGGTGGACAGCGACATCGTGCTGCGCGGGGCCCGGCTGCACACCAGCCAGCACGGCCCGATCGTGGTGGACCAGTGGAAGTCGCGCGACCCGTACCTCGACCCGCGCCCGGCGATCAGCGCGGACCGGCTGCGCGTCGACGGCAACGTGGAGCTCAGCGACGACTTCCGCGCCACCGGCACCATCCGCATGGTCAACGCGCACATCGGCGGCACGCTGCGCCTGGCGCACGCCGAGATCTCGGTGGCCCGCGGCTACGTCGAACCGTTCTACGACCGGGCGCTGCACATCGACGGCACCCAGATCAACGGCGACATCGAGGCGACGAACCTAAACGTGCCGATGGGCCAGTGCCGCCTGTCGGACGTGACCGTCGGCGGCAACGTGCTGGCCTGGAACGCCACGCTCCAGCACCACGAGCGCGACGTGTTCTCCGCCCGGCGCGCCAAGATCGCCGGCAACCTGCACCTGACCGACGCCAAGGTGGAGGGCACGCTCCGGCTGCAGGGCATCGAGGTCGGCGGCAGCATCGACCTCTACGGCACCGAGGTGGTCAAGCCCGCGGTCCGGCCGAACACCAGCTTCTCGGTGGACGTGCGGGCCGGCCGGATCGGCCGCGACCTGGTGTTCACCGCCAACCGCGACCGCCGGTTCCACGCCGAGGGCGGGGTCAACCTGGACGGCGCGGTGGTCGCCCGCCGGGTCGACCTGACCGGCGCGGTGCTGCAGTCCAGCGACCGCGACGGCATCGCGCTCGACGTCGGCTCGGTCACCGCCGACGAGTTCGCGTTGATGCCGGCCAGCGCGCCGCGCGGGCAGGTGGTGCTGGCCGGGGCGCACTGCGTCACGCTCAACGACAACCCGGAGCTGTGGGAGGCCACCGAGGGGCTGGACCTGGAGGACTTCCGGTACGACTCGATGAAGGTGCCGATCGGCATCAAGGACGACGCCGCGGTCGACCAGCGGATCCGGCTGCTGCGCCGGGCGATGGGCGGGTACCGGCCCGGTCCGTACGACCAGCTCGCCGAGATGCTGCGCACCAGCGGTAACGAGGAGCACGCCTCGACCGTGCTGTTCAAGAAGCAGCAGTTCCGGTACGAGTCGCTGGCCGACGGGTACCGGTTCCTCGGGCCGCTGGTCCGGTTGTGGAGCTGGCTGCAGCGCTCGATGGTCGGGTACGGCTACCGGCCGGGCCGCGCGGTCGGCTGGCTGCTGTTGCTGCTGATCGCGGGCAGCGTGTGGTTCGCCGCCGGGCACACCGACCACCCGTGCCTGACCGACACCGAGAACTACGCGCAGAGCGGCGGCCGGTGCGCGGTCAACAGCGACGACAAGGGCCTGGAGTGGAGTCCGGTGCTCTACACCGTCGACCTGCTGGTGCCGATCGTGGACTTCGGCAACAAGGGGCGCTGGTTCATGGAGGGCGCCGACAAGTGGGTGGCGGTCGGGTTCACCGCGATGGGCTGGACCCTGGCGACCACGGTGGCCGCCGGCGTGACCAGGGCGCTGCGCCGCAACTGACCTTGGCGTTCTCCGCATACCGTGGGTATGTTGCACGGCATGGCTGAACCGAACGCGACGGGGCGGATCGAGGTCAACGCCAGCCCGCAGCAGGTGTACGAGCTGGTCAGCGACCCGGCCGTGCTGGCGGAACTGGCCGAGGAGTACTCCGGGCACAAGTGGCTGGACGGCGCGAGCAAGGCCGTCGTCGGCGCGAAGTTCCGGGGCAGCAACCGCCGCGGGGTGCGGCGCTGGAGCACGACCTCGGAAATCACCGACGCCTGGGCCGGGCGCCGGTTCGCCTTCGAGGTGACCTCGGTGGCCGGGCTGCCGGTGTCGCGCTGGCAGTACGACATCACCGCCACGGAGACCGGCTGCGTGGTCACCGAAAGCACCTGGGAACGCCGCCCGGCCTGGTTCCGCCTACCCACCTCGGCGGTCACCGGCGTCTTCGAGCGCGATGAGCAGAACCAGCGGAACATCGAGGCGACCCTGCGCCGCTTGAAGGCCCGAGCGGAGAACGGCTCCCACTGACTGGGAACCACGCCCGGTTCGTGTTAGCTGTGGGGCGTGAGCAATCGTCAGGCCCGGGTGCGGGCGCCGGAGCTGGCCGGCCGTGAGTGGATCAACACCGGCGGGGAGCGCCTCCGCCTCGCCGATCTGCGCGGCAAGATCGTCCTGCTGGACTTCTGGACCTCCGGCTGCATCAACTGCCTGCACGTACTGGACGAGCTCCGCCCGCTGGAGGCCGAGTTCGCCGACGTGCTGGTGACCATCGGCGTGCACTCGCCCAAGTTCCTCCACGAGGGCGAGGCGGCGGCCATCGAGGCCGCCGTGCGGCGCTACGAGGTGCACCACCCGGTGCTCAACGACCCCGATCTCACCACCTGGTCGCAGTACGCCGTGCGTGCCTGGCCGACGCTCGTGGTGGTCGACCCCGAGGGCTACGTCGTGCACGTCGCCGCGGGTGAGGGGCATGCCGAGGCTCTGCGCCGCGTGCTCATCGAACTCACCGAAAAGCACACGATCCGCCGCGGCGGCAGCCCGTACGTGCCGCTCGAAGAAGCCGAGAGCCTGCTGCGCTTCCCCAGCAAGGCCATCACGGCGAACGGCCATCTCCTGGTCGCGGACACGGGCAACCATTCGATCGTCGAGCTGGACGGCGAGCGGCTGGTCCGCCGGTTCGGCACCGGCCGCCGCGGGGAGCCGTTCACCGAGCCGTCCGGGCTCGCGCTGCTGCCGCCGGAGGTCGCCGAGCGGGCCGGGTACCACGCGGTGGTCGCCGACACCGCCGCCCACCTGCTCCAGGGCCTCAACCTCGACACCGGGGAGGTCACCGCCGTCGCGGGCACCGGCGAGCAGTGGCGCAACGGCGAGTCCGACGGGGACGCGCGCAAGGTCGACCTCACCAGCCCGTGGGACGTCGTCTGGTGGAACGACGCGGTGATCGTCGCGATGGCGGGCAACCACACGCTGTCCGCCTTCGACCCGGTCGCGGGCACCATTCGCCGCTTCGCCGGCACAACCGTCGAGGGCCTGCGCGACGGCGACGCGAGCGAGGCGTTCTTCGCGCAGACCTCCGGTTTCGCGGTCACCCCCGGCCGGTTGTGGCTCGCCGACGCCGAGACCTCCGCCCTGCGCTGGATCGACGAGTCGTCGACCGTGCACACCGCGGTCGGCATCGACCTGTTCTCCTTCGGCCACCGCGACGGCGACGCCGCCGAGGCCCTGCTCCAGCACCCGCTCGGCCTGGCCGCGCTGCCGGACGGTTCGATCGCGATCGCCGACACCTACAACGGCGCCGTCCGCCGGTACGACCCGGCGACCGGCCAGGTGTCCACTGTGGTCACCGGCCTGGCCGAGCCGTCGGGCCTGGTGCTTCACGGGGACGACCTGCTGGTGGTCGAATCCGCCGGGCACCGGATCACCCCGATCGCCGCCGACGGCACCGAGAGCGTCGAGGGCGACGCGCACGCCGTGCGGCGGCCGCCGTCCGTGCTCGCCCCCGGTGAGCTGGAGTTCAGCGTGGTCTTCACCCCGCCGCCCGGTGAGAAGCTCGACGACCGCTACGGCCCGTCGACCCGGCTGGAGATCAGCGCCTCCCCGCCGGAACTGCTGGTCGAGGGCGCCGGCGTGGGCACCGACCTGGTCCGCCGCCTCCGGCTCGCCGAGGGCATCACCGAGGGCGTGCTCCAGGTGGTGGCGCAGGCGGCCAGTTGCGACAGCGCCGCCGAACACCCGGTCTGCCGCGTCACCCGTCAGGACTGGGGTGTGCCCGTCCGGCTGGAAACCGGTGGTGACGCGGTGCTGGAGTTGATGATGGCGGGTACCCCGGCGGGGTGATTTCCGCCGCGTAGCATTCGGGGCGTGTCCGAGAAGAACACGGCTTCTGCGGCCAAGCTCGAAATCCAGATGCTGCACGACCGCGTGCTGGCCAAGCTGTCCGGAGAGGACGGCGAGCGCCGCAGCAGCGGCGGCATCGTGATCCCCGCGACCGCTCAGGTCGCGCGTCGGCTCGCCTGGGGTGATGTACTCGGGGTGGGCAATAATGTGCGCAACGTGAAGGTCGGCGACCGGGTGCTGTTCAACCCGGACGATCAGCTCGAGGTGGAGATCCAGGGCGAGGGGTACCTGGTGATGCGTGAGCGCGACATTCACGCCATGGCGAGCGAGCGCACGGAGCACGGCACGGGGCTGTACTTGTAGGTGTTCGCCCGCCGCCCCTGACCTTCGGGAGGTGCGGGTTGCGGGAGGAGCACTACTGGCCGGAGTTCGACTCCGACGCCGTCGACACCGAAGCCGCGGCGGAGCCGCGGGAGAACGACGAGGAACTGGTCGGCGCCCTGCTGGACGGGCCGGTGGTGCTGGAGCGCCCGCGCAGCCGCGCCACCCGCAGGCGGTACGCCGTCGGCCGGGTCTTCCTCGGCGTCGGCGCCTTCCTGGCGTTGTTCGTGGTGCTCTACACCGCCGACCTGATCTTCAGCGCGGGCACCGTGCCGCGCGGGGTGACCGTGGTCGGCATCGAGGTCGGCGGGCTGGACCGCGCCGACGCCGAGGCGGTGCTGCGCAAGGAACTGGAGCCGCGGCTGACCGCGCCGGTGCGGGTGCGCGCCGGTGACGTGGACGCCGAACTGGACCCGATCGCCTCCGGCCTCGGCCTGGACTGGCCGCAGACGGTGGCCAAGGCGGGCACGCAGCCGCTCGACCCGTTCACCCGGATCGCCTCCTTCTTCACCACCCGCGAGGTGGGCGTGGTGTCCACCAGCGATCCGGACGTGCTCAAGCAGTCGGTGACGGAGTTCGCCGCGGCGAAGCTGAACCACGACATGACCGAGGGCGGCATCCGCTTCGAGTCGATCCAGGGCAGCGACGGCGGGGTCACCGCGATCGCGGTGGAGCCGCGGCAGCGGCAGGAGATGACCGAGGTCGACACCGCCACCCAGCTGATCAAGGACAACTGGCTCGGCCACACCGCGGTCGAACTGCCGGTGCAGGCCACGCCGCCCAAGGCGACGGTCGAAGGCGTGCGGGCGACCCTGGAGCAGATCGTCAAGCCGACGCTCGCGCTGCCGATGCACATCCGCGGGGACGGGCGCGACGCGGTGCTGAAGCCGGACGGGCTCGCCGGGGCCATGCAGTTCGCCGCGGTGGACGGCGGGGCCCTGGAGGTCCGGCTCGACCAGGGCAAGCTGCAGCAGCTGGCGCAGCCGCAACTGGCCGAAACCGAGCGGAAGCCGAAGGACGCGCAGATCGTGTTCACCGGGGCGTCGCCGTCGGTGCAGCCGTCCGAGGACGGTCGGCAGGTCGACTGGACGAAGACCTTCGCCCCCTTCCTGGAGGCGGTGAAGCGGCCGGACGTGCACGAACTGCGCGCGGTCTACGAGCCCGGCAAGCCGAAGGTGAGCACGCAGGCGGCGAACTCGCTGGGCATCAAGGAGGTCATCGGCGAGTTCACCACCGGCGGCTTCTCCGGGGACGTGACGCGCAACGTGAAGACCATCGCGGACAAGGTGGCCGGCGCGATCGTGCGCCCCGGCGACACGTTCAGCCTCGACGGGCACGCGGGCCCGCGGACCGCCTCGCAGGGTTACCTCAAGGCCCCGGTGCACGAGGACGGCACCGGCGCGGAGGTCTACGGCGGCGGCATCAACCAGTTCACGTCCACTTTGTACAACGCGGTCTACTTCGCCGGTCTCGCCGACGCCGGGCACAGCCCGCACAGCTACTACATCGACCGCTTCCCGCCCGCGCGCGACGCGCGGTCCTTGCAGGACAACGGTTCCGCGGTCGACTTCCGGTTCACCAACGACGCGTCGACCGGCATCGCCATCCAGACGCTGACCAGCGGTAACTCGGTCACGGTGAAGATCTGGGGCACCAAGCGGTACCGGGTGGAGAGCCTGACCGGCCCGCAGTCCGACGTGGTCGACCCGCCGGTGCGCACGGGCACCTCGGGCCGCTGCGAGCCGACGCCGGGCATCCCGGGCTTCACCGTCACCGACACCCGCGTCCTGTACGACCTCGGCAGCGGTGCCGAAGTCCGCCGGGAACCACGGACGGTCACCTACCAGCCGCGCCCGTTCACCATCTGCCCCTGACCACCGCCGGGGTCAGAGCAGGACGACGCAGTCCTGCGCTTCCAGCTTGGGCAGCCACGTCGGCAGTTCGAGGCGCCGGTTCCACCGCAGGTCCAGCTTGCCCAGTTTCGGCAGGTCCAGCAGTTCCTCGGGCAGCGTGACCAGTTGGTTCTCCCGCAGGTCCAGGTGCCGCAGGTCCTGCAGGGCACCGATCGACGACGGCAGTTCGGACAGCTGGTTCCCGCGCAGGTACAGCTCCCGCAGGGCGGTCAGCGAGCCGAACGAGTCCGGCAGCGAGGAGAGCTTGTTGTAGTACAACCGCAGCTCCCGCAGCGAGCGCATCGAGCCGATGTCCTCCGGCAGGCGGACCAGGCCGTTGTCCGTGGCGCCCAGGTACCGCAGCTTGTCCAGGCGGCACAAGGAATCCGGCAGCTCGGTGAGCTGGTTGTCGCTCAGATACAGGTACTCGGTGAGATTCGGCAGCGAGCCCAGCTCGTCCGGGACCGAGGTGAGCTGGTTGTGCCCGAGGTCCAGGGTGTGCAGCGAGGTCAGCGTGCCGATCCGCGCCGGGACCGAGGTGAGCTGGTTGCTCGCCAGGTTCAGCACCCACAGCTCCGGCGCCGACCACACCTCGTCGGGGATTTCCGCCAGGCCGTGGCGGTAGAAGTCCAGCTCCACGGCGCCACCGTACCGCCCTATCGAGTAATTGCCGTTCGCCCTCGGATGGCTACTGTGGGTGAGGTCCGTTGTGGAGCGTGAGGAGGCTGGGTGTCCAGGTTGGTGAAGGTGTTGCCGGTGGTGGCGGCGATGGGGTTGGTGGTCGGACTGGCGCCGTCGGCCAGTGCCGGGGAGGGTCCCGCGCTGGTGAACGCGACGGTGACCAACGACTGCAAGCTCAACGTCCGGACCGAACCGCAGCTCAGCGGGACGCTGCTGACCACGCTCAGCTGCGTCAACTACACCACCTGCGTGAACCTGGAGACCTCGCCGGAGGAACCGTGCGGCAAGCCGGTCGTCGGGGGTGAGTACACCTGCGTGGGCGGGAAGAACACCGCGGTCAAGGACAACCGCTGGCTCGAAGTGGCCTGGCGCGCGCCGAAGACCTCCTACGTGGCGGCCGCCTGCGCGAGCTTCCGGAACTGACTGAGTGGTGGGGCGGCTCGGTCGCCGCCCCACCCCGGGTCAGTGCGTGACCCGCCGCCTGCCGTACAGCCCGGCGGCGAGGGAAACACCGACCGCCGCCACGACCACCTGCGTGAGCAGCTCCAGCCAGTCGAACCCGTTCGTGTCCGCGTAGCCGAGCCCGCGGGCGATCGCCGTGCCGATGAACGCGGCGATGATGCCGACGACCAGCGTCAGCCAGATCGGAATGCCCTGCTTGCCGGGGGCGACCAGGCGGCCCAGGATGCCGATGATCAGCCCTACGACGATCGCGCTGATGATGCCTGCGATTTCCATTAGCCGTCTCCCTTGCACCGTCCTGGACCGGGGGTACCTCGATGGGGATCCGGCAAACCGCGAAGGGGCCGAGCGGGTGAACCCCGCCCGGCCCCTTCGTGGTGGGGACCAGGATCAGAACGCGGCTTCCGGCACGTCCATCAGGTCGTTGTCGGCCGCCTCGACGATCGCGCGCCGCGAGGTCAGCTCCGGCAGCACGCTCTTGGCGAAGAACGAGGCCACCGCGATCTTGCCCTCGTAGAACGGGGTGTCCTTGGCGGAGGCGCCGCCGTCCAGCTTGGCGATGGCCACCTCGGCCGCGCGCAGCAGCTGCCAGCCGACCAGCAGGTCGCCCGCCGACATCAGCAGGCGCACGGTGTGCTGGCCCACCTTGTTGATGTTCTGCGGGTCCTCCTGCGAGGAGGTCAGCTGCCCGATCATCGCGCCCAGCATGCCCTGGGTGTCCTCGAGCGCCTGCTTGAGCAGCGCGCGCTCGTTCTTGAGCCGGCCGTTGCCGCTCTCGGCGTCGATGAACTTGGTGATCTCGTTCGCGATGTGGCCGAGCGCCTGGCCCTTGTCGCGGACGATCTTCCGGAAGAAGAAGTCGAGCGACTGGATGGCCGTGGTGCCCTCGTACAGCGAGTCGATCTTGGCGTCGCGGATGTACTGCTCGATCGGGTAGTCCTGCAGGAAACCCGAGCCGCCGAAGGTCTGCAGCGACTGCACCAGCTGCTCGGTGGCGCGCTCGGAACCCACGCCCTTGACGATCGGCAGCAGCAGGTCGTTGACCCGCTCGGCCAGCTTCAGCTCGTCCTCGGTGCCCTCCTGGGTCCACAGCTGGTCCTGGAAGGAGGCGGTGTACAGGTAGACCGCGCGCAGGCCCTCGGCGTAGGCCTTCTGCAGCATCAGCGAGCGGCGGACGTCCGGGTGGTGCGTGATGGTCACCCGCGGCGCGGCCTTGTTCAGCATGTTCGGCAGGTCGGCGCCCTGGACCCGCTCCTTGGCGAACTCGAGCGCGTTCAGGTAGCCGGTGGACAGCGTGGCGATCGCCTTGGTGCCGACCATCATCCGGGCGTACTCGATCACCTGGAACATCTGCGCGATGCCGTCGTGCACCTCGCCGAGCAGCCAGCCCTTGGCCGGGGTGCCGTGCTGGCCGAAGGTCAGCTCGCAGGTGGTGGACACCTTGATGCCCATCTTGTGCTCGACGCCGGTGACGTAGGCGCCGTTGCGCTCGCCCAGCTCACCGGTCTCGCCGTCGAAGTGGAACTTCGGCACCAGGAACAGCGACAGGCCCTTGGTGCCCGGCTTGGTCTCGATGCCGGGACCCTCCGGGCGCGCCAGCACCAGGTGCATGATGTTCTCGGTCAGGTCCTGCTCGGCCGAGGTGATGAACCGCTTCACCCCGTCGAGGTGCCAGGAGCCGTCCTCCTGCAGCACCGCCTTGGTGCGGCCGGCGCCCACGTCCGAACCGGCGTCCGGCTCGGTGAGCACCATGGTGGCGCCCCAGGACTTGTCGATCATCAGCTGCGCCCAGCGCTTCTGCTCGTCGGTCCCGTTCTTGTTCACGATCATCGCGAAGTTCGGGCCCGCCATGTACATGAACAGCGGCGGGTTCGCGCCGAGGATCAGCTCGGAGGCCGCCCACTGCACGGTCGGCGGCAGGCCGAAGCCGCCGAGGTCGTTGGTCAGGCCGAGGCGCCACCACTCGCCGTCGTAGAGCTGCTCGTAGCTCTTCTTGAAGGACTCGGGCAGCTTCACCGAGAAGGTCTTGGGGTCGTACACCGGCGGGTTGCGGTCCGCGTCGGCGAACGACTCGGCCAGCGGGCCGGTGGCGAGCTTGTTCAGCTCACCCAGCACACCGCGGGCGGTCTCCTCGTCGGATTCGGCGAGCACGCCCTTGCCGAGGCGCTCCTGCACGCCGAGGACTTCGAAGAGGTTGAACTCGAGGTCTCGGACGTTGCTCTTGTAGTGGCCCATTTCGTCGCTCCGTGTCGCTCGGGGTTTCCGGTGGGCACGCCGTAGCCGTTACTGCCCTACTGGCCGGTAACTTCAGGGTATTACCTGTCGGTAACCTGCGGCAAGGGAAACCATCCAGATGTGATCGACGATCCTCCCCAATGGATGTGATGCCGGTCACTTCGGCGCGGTGGATCCCTCCGGGAGCTGGGCGCAGTCGTCCGGGTGCGTGATCAGGATCCCGGAGCGGAACGCCGTGGTCACCGCGTGCGTGCGGTCACGGGCGGCGAGTTTGCGCAGGATGCTCTTGACGTGCGTGCGCACGGTCTCCACGGACAGGTAGAGCACCTTCGCGATGGCCGAGTTCTCCATGCCCTCGGCGATCAGCTGGAGCACCTGGTACTCGCGGCGGGACAGCGGCATCTGCGCGCGCGGCCCGCTCGCCGGACGGCCGTCGGCGCTGGGCTGGCGCTTCGGCCGGACGGCCAGCGCGGCCAGCGCCGGGTCGAGGTAGCGCGTTTCGAGGTGCGCGCGGCGCATGGCTTCGATCACCCGTCTCGGCTCGGCCGAGCGCGGCACCGCCGCGCGGGCACCCGCCCCGATGGACGCGGTGAGGTAGCGCGCGGTGCGGGTGGCCTCGCGGATCAGCACCACCACGATCGGCGGGTGCTCGGCCGCGGTCAGCAGCCGGGTCAGGTGGCAGTTCGGGTCCAGCCCGGAGTCCAGCAGGATCATCTCCGGCTTGAGCTGCTCGCACAGCTGCAGCGCGGTGTGGTGGTTGGCCGCGTGGCCGACCCAGGTCATCCCGTGGGAGCGCTGGATCAGCGCGGACAGCCCGTCGCGGAAGATCGGCACCGCCTCGACCGCGGCCACGGTGAAACCGCGACCGCCGGTCACCGGGGGTATCGGCGGGGTCAGCTGCCCCGGCGGATGGGCCCGGTTGGGGTCGGTGCTGCGGGTCATGCGATCTCCATCTTCGTGCCGCGCATCGCCGGCGGTGCGGTCCGGCCCCCCGGCCGGTCAGCACCACATGCCGGTCCCCCCTGCCGGGACCGGCCGACGATGTTCCTCCTGGTTGTGTGAGTTGCCGCCGGAGATCCTGTGACGCGAGATCCCCCTCATGGCCGCATCCGGGTTTGCGGATTCGACTGTCAGTAAGTTACCTGGGCCGCTCTTCGCACCACGGCGCAAGTTCGGCGCCGAACCGGCTCCCGGGGTCTACTGAGGGTGGTCCTCCTCGCTCGTCACGCGGAGTCGCCGGAACTCCTCGCCGAGCGCGGCGGGCGTCCAGTGTGCGTTCAATCCGCTCGGATTGGGTAACACCCAGACCTTCGTTCCCGCGATGGTTTCGGCTTGCCGCCCGGTGTCCTCGGCCGCGCCTCCGGCGCGGCGGGCGAGGTCGCTTTTGAGCCGGTCGTTGCTCGGGTGGGTGCAGCGCCGGCCAGAACCGGTTGCCGGGTCTGGCGAAGTGCAGTCCGACCGCGCCTGAGTAGAGGCCCGGGTTGATCCCGCAGAAGAGGACCTTCAGCCCGGGGGCGAGCACATCGGAGATCTCGCCGCCGTGGGCCGCTGCCAGTTGTTCGCGGGTCGGTCGCACGTGCACAAGTGTGCACAGCGGCCCGGCTGGATACGTTGGTGTGATGTCCACCAAAGTTCTGGCCCTGACCGTCGACTGCCACGACTCCGACCGCCTCGCCGAGTTCTGGTGCGCCGCGCTCGACTACCAGGAGATCGAGCGCTGGACCGACTCCCACGGGCTCGAGTACCTGACCATCGGCGATCCGGCCGACGCGGACGGGCTGCGCGTGCTGTTCCAGCCGGTGCCCGAGGGGAAGGTGGTGAAGAACCGGCTGCACCTCGACCTCGGCCCGGTCGAGCGGGACCAGCGCGAGGAGATCGACCGGCTCATCGGACTGGGCGCCTCGCTGCTCGACGAGGCGCCCGGGGATCCGTGGACCGTGCTGGCCGATCCGGAGGGCAACGAATTTTGCGTTCTACCGCGTCAGGACCACTGATACTTCGGGCTGTTGGCCAAATCACCACGGAATGCGTACCCTGTGTGATCTGACGCACAGCGGCGTGTGGAGGTGGCGTGGTGGAGCTTGGCCTGGTCGTAGCCCTGGTGCTGGCGGTGTTCGCGGCCGCCGCGTTCCTGGTGCTGCGCGAGGACCGGCGTGCGGCTCGCCGCCACGCGGCCCAGCGCCGGGCTCGGCTGGCGCGGCTGGGCGAAGTCGATCCACTCGCGCCCGCGCGACTGGCCGCCACGGTTCGGCAGCGGCAGTTCGACCGTTGAGGTCTTGGCGTTCGCCCCGGCCCGCAGGGTGAGGTAGAGCGCGGCGAGCACCCAGCCCAGCGCCGCCCCGGTGGTGTTCGCGAGCAGGTCGTCCACGTCGAAGATGCGGTAGACGAACGGCGCGGTGCCGAAGTTCGCGGTCACCTGCGTGAGCTCGACGGCCAGCGAAACGGCGAAGCCGATCGCCGCGGTCCGCACGAAGCCCTGCTTCCACGTCAGCCCGGCCACCACGCCCAGCGGGACCAGCAGCACCACGTTCATCGCGAGCTGCTGGAAGGTCTGCGTGCTCAGCGCCTGCCAGCCGGCCATGCCGTGCTTGCCCATCTCGGTGCCGATGTCGGCCACCCACTGGAACGGGACCAGCTGGACCGTCTGGCTGAGCCGCTGGGTGCCGGGGCCGGGCAGCGGCAGCAGCACCACGGCCAGGCCGAGGCAGGCGTAGAGGGTGAACACCGCACTGGCCAGCAGCCCCTTCGGCCGGACTCTCCCGTGCCGCGCGTGCTGCACGATCGCCTGCGGGATGACCAGCGTTCCCCACACCGCGAGGAAGGCGAGCAGTCCGTATTGGAGGGCGGTGACCTGTGCGTGCGTCATGCCAAGAACGTTAGGAATTCGCAGGTCCCGGCCGCTTCAGTCGAAAAGCCGCCGGCTCGGCCGGGTGGTCGGCCAGATGGCCGAGGCGGCCACCGGCCGGGTGGCCGGGGTGGCAGAACCTACCCTCGGTAAGTTTTGAGTGTTACCGTCGGGTAATGGGCAAGGTGGCCTTCGACCGGACGGGGTCCGGGGAACCGCTGGTGCTGATCCACGGGGTCGGGCACCGGCGACAGGCGTGGGCACCGGTGGTGCCGCTGCTCGCGCCGCACCGCGAGGTGATCTCGGTGGACGTGCCCGGCTTCGGCGAGTCGCCGATGTCGGACAAGCCGTTCACGCTGGAGAACGGGATCGAGGCGATGGCGGAGTTCTTCGCCGAGCAGGGCCTCGACCGGCCGCACGTGGCGGGCAACTCGATGGGCGGGCTGTTCGCGCTCGGCCTCGGGCAGCGGGGCCTGGTCCGCAGCGTCACCGCGCTCTCCCCCGCCGGGTTGTGGACGCGACGCCAGCAGCTGCACGCGTTGCGGGTTCTTCGTGCACACCGCCACGCGGCCCAGCGCATGCCCGCCGGGGTGGCGCGACGGCTCGCGGCCAGTCCGGCCGGGCGGCGCGCCATGGTCGGGCTGATCGTGGCCAAGCCCGCGCGCCTGGCCGCCGAAGTGGTGCTGGACGACCTGCGCGCCTTCGCCAGTGCGCCCGGGTTCGCGCCGGCGATCGCCGCGGGCCGGGACATCCGGTTCGACGGCCAGGTGGCCGATGTCCCGGTGACCATCGCGTGGGGGCAGTACGACCGCATCGTCTTCCCGCCGCGCGTCGCCGAACTCCGCCGCATCGCGCCGCAGGCCGAACTGCTGCGCCTGCCGGGCTGCGGCCACGTGCCGATGAGTGACGATCCGGAACTGGTCGCGCACGTATTGTTGACCGGCAGCGAATTTACCCAGTAGTCGCACTTTCTCCTCTGGTGGATCACCTGCCGAGCGGGCAGACTCCCGCCCGAAACGGAGGAGAAATGATCTTGTCTACCCGCCTGCGCGGGCGAGCCGGTGCCCTCGGGGTGGCCGTGCTGGCTTCGCTCGGCCTGATCGCGGCGGGTTCACCCGCGTCCGCCGCACCGGCCGCCGCCACCGACGTCCGCCTGATCACCTTCAACGACCTGCACGGCAACCTCGAGCCGCCGTCGGGATCGTCCGGCCGGGTCACCCTGCCGAACGGGTCCACTGTGGACGCTGGTGGCGCGGCCTACCTGGCGTCGCACGTGAAGCGGTTGCGCGGCGAGGTGAAGAACTCGGTGGTGCTCTCCGCCGGGGACAGCGTCGGCGCGTCGCCGGTGATCTCCGCGCTGTTCCACGACGAGCCGACGATCGAGTTCCTGAACTCGATCGGCGTGAAGGCGTCGGTGGTCGGCAACCACGAGTTCGACGAGGGCTACCAGGAACTGCAGCGCATGCAGTTCGGCGGCTGCCACCCGGACGACGGCTGCCAGTTCCGCGACAAGTTCTCGGGCGCGAAGTTCCCGTTCCTCGGTGCCAACGTCACCTTCGACAACGGCATCCCGGCGCTCCTGCCGTTCAGCGTGGAGTTCTCCGGCGGGGTGCCGATCGGCGTCATCGGCGCCACGCTGAAGGACCTGCCGACGGTGGTCACGCCCGAGGCGATCAAGGGCCTGAAGTTCGGCGACGAGGTGGAGGCGATCAACCGCACCGCCACCCTGCTCGACCGGCTCGGCATCAAGGCGCAGGTGGTGCTGCTGCACCAGGGCGACAACACCGAGGGCGGCGGCCCGGACGACTGCAAGACGCTGCCCGGCCCGGCCACCAAGATCGCCGAGAACGTCACGCCGAAGGTCGACGTGATCTTCACCGGGCACAGCCACCAGCAGTACAACTGCACGGTCAACGACCCGTCTGGCCGGCCGCGCACGATGATCCAGGGCGCGTCGTTCGGCCGTCTGCTGTCCGTGGTCGACCTCAAGGTGGACCGCCGCAGCCGCGACGTGGTGCGTGAGCAGTCCAAGGCGCACAACGAGATCGTCACCCGCACCGGCACCCCGGACGCGGACACGCAGAAGCTGATCGAGGACGCGAAGGTCAAGGCGGCCCCGATCGCGAACAAGCAGGTCGGCACCATCTCCGGCGACCTGCTGCGCGCGGCGGCGCCGTCCGGCGAGATGCCGCTCGGCAGCGTGATCGCCGACGCCCAGCTCGAAGCCACCAAGTCGAACGGCGCGCAGATCGCCATCACCAACCCGGGCGGCGTGCGCGCGGACCTGGTGTACGCCTCCTCGCCCGCCGGTGAGGGCGACGGCGTGGTGACCTACGGCGAGGCGTTCACCGTGCAGCCGTTCGCGAACATCATGCAGACCATCACGATGACCGGCGAGAACCTGAAGGCCGTGCTGGAGCAGCAGTGGCAGCAGGCCTCACCGCGGATCCTGCAGATCTCGTCGACGCTGAAGTACGCGTACTCCGCGTCGGCGGCCCCGGGGTCGAAGGTCTCCGACCTGACCATCGACGGCCAGCCGGTCGACCCGGCGGCCACCTACCGGGTGTCGGTGAACAACTTCCTCGCCGCGGGCGGGGACGGCTTCACCGAGTTCACCAAGGGCACCGACCTGAGCGGCGGCCCGGTCGACCTGGACGCGCTGATCGCCTACTTCGGCGCGCACGCCGGGGTGACCCCGCCGCCGGCCGACCGCATCACCGTCAAACCGTAGGTTCACCCGAATTCACCGGCCCCTCGTTCAACAGAACGGGGGGCCGGTGCGTTGTAGAGGGGTGGGGCCGACCTTTGACGAGTTCGTGGCGCAGCGACTGGAGCCGTTGCTGCGCTACGCGACGGTGCTCACCTGCGATTCGTACCTCGCGCAGGACGTCGTGCAGGAGTCGCTGCTGCGGGCCCAGCAGCGTTGGCCGCGGATCGCGGCGACGGGGCAACCGGCCGCGTACGTGAAGCGGATGGTGACCAACGAGTACCTGTCGTGGCGCCGCCGCCGGGCCAGGACGGACATCTCGCTGTCGCCCGCCGACCTGGAGGCGCTGGGCCGCAGCGACGATCCGGCCAGCGACTACGACGAGCGCGACGCGATGTTGGCCGGTATCGCCGCGTTGCCCGCCAGACAGCGGGCGGCCGTGGTCCTCCGCTACTACGAGGACTGCTCCGACGCGGAGATCGCGGAACTGCTCGGGTGCCGGGAAGGCACCGTGCGCAGCCACATCTCGCGGGCGCTGACCACCCTGCGGACCATCGAGCTGGAGACGGAGCCGACATGACCGAGGAGTTGATCAAGGCCGCGCTGACCAAGCAGGCCGAGCGCGCCCCGCACCCCGGTCCGGTGCTCCACGCCCTGGCCGGTGAGCGGCGGTCGTCGCGGAAATCGCTGGTGGTGGGCCTGGTCGCGGCGTTGGTGGCGGTACTGGCACTGGGCGCGACGGCCCTGATGGCACCTTCGCAGCCGGAGCCGCCGCCGGTCGGCTTCGCCGAGCGGGAGCTGGCGGGGTTGCCGATGGGGTACGACCTCGGCTGGCTGCCGGACGGTTACGTCGAAACGGACCGGTCCACCTCGTTCAACCAGGTCGCCACGCGCACGTGGACCTCGGGCGAATCCACCATCTCGCTGATGGTGCAGTCGCGCCGCGCCCCGGGACTGCGGCCGGTGTGGGTCGACGACATCCTGAACGCCCCGCCGGACCGGAGGACGACGGTGCGGGGCCAGCCCGGCATGTTCGAGCAGACCGGTGAGGACAACCGGGAGATGTTGAGCTGGCTGCCGAACCCGGACTACCGGGTGAGCGTGATGCTGTACGCGGTGCCCGAGCCGCAGGGCCTCGCGCAGCGGCTGGCCGATTCGGCGGAGGCGTCCGCGGACGTGCTGACCCCCGAGTTCCAGGTCGGCCTGCCGCCGGAACGCGTGGAGATCTCGGTGCGCGGCAGCGCGCCGTCGACCGCGACGACCACCGTGAGCGACTTCGGTTATGCCGGGAACTGGCGGGAGTTCGACGCCACGATCACCGACGCGCCGGCGCCCGGCGGGTACGAGGTGATGGTGCGGGGCGTGCGGGGCACGTTCGTCCCGTTCCAGCCGAAGACCGGCGCGGCGCTGAGCGTGCCGGTCGGCGAGGCGCGGTGGCTGGTGTTCCGCACGCCGGCGGCCGAGTACGGGGTCCAGGGGCCGGGCTGGGAGTCGGCGCTGGTGCCGATCGCCGAGCAGGTGGTGCTGAACTCGAAGGTGGACCTGTCGTGGGTGGGCACGCGGTAGCGGTTCCCGTTTTTCCAAGCCGTGGTGGGGACAATGGAGGCATGCCTACCTGGGAAGACGTGGTCGCGCTGGCGAAGCGGTTGCCGGAGGTCGAAGAGTCCACTTCGTACCGGACGCCGTCGCTGAAGGTGGCCGGGAAGTCGTTCGCGCGGCTGCGCACCGAGGCGGAGGGCGGCCTGGTGCTGATGTGCGAGCTGAGTGAGAAGGAGGCCCTGCTGGCCTCGGGTGACCCGGCGTTCTACACGACGCCGCACTACGACGGGTACGGCGCGATCCTGGTCGACCTGGCGAAGGTGGCGGAGGACCAGCTGGCTGAGTTGATCTCGGAGGCCTGGCGCCTGAAGGCTCCCGCGCGCCTGCGGTGATATTCGGTTTTGGCGGCGCGGCGTGATCGCCATACTCGGCCGCATGGAGTTCGACAGCTTCGATTCGCGGGGTTACCGCACGGTCGACGTGCGCACGGGTTATGGCCAGTGGGTCAAGACGTACGAGGACACGGTCCAGGACGAGATGGACATCGCGGTGCTCGACGATTTGAAGGTGCCCCAGTGGTCCCGGGTCACGCGGGCCCTGGACCTCGGTTGTGGCACTGGTCGCACGGGCGCTTGGCTGCGCCGCCACGGGGTCACATCGATCGACGGCGTGGACCTGACCCCGGAGATGCTCGAGGCTGCCCGTTTGCGAGGCGCCCACGACACCCTCCGCGAAGGCGACGTCACCAACACGGGGTTGCCGGATGAGACCTACGACCTGCTGATCGCCTCCCTGATCGACGAGCACCTGACGGACTTGGGCCCGCTTTACCGGGAGGCATTCCGGGTCGCTGCGCCGGACGCGCTGTTCGCTTTGGTGGGCTTACACCCGCACTTCATCATGGCGTCGGGCATGCCCACGCACTTCACTACTGCTGATGGCGAGTCCATCGCCATATCCACGACGGTGCACCTGATCAGCGACCACGTGTCGGCCGCCTTGTCAGCGGGTTGGCGCCTGGCCGAACTGCGCGAAGCCGTCGTGGATGACCGATGGGTGGCCCTGAAGCCGAAGTGGGCCAAGTACCGCAACCACCCGGTGTCAGCGGCCTACGTCTTCCACAAGGAGAAGTGACCGTCCACACCGGACATTCGCACGGGACACCGCGGGCGGACACACGTCGACGGGACCGTCACGGCGGTGCTCCTGGCGCTCGGCCTAATGAACAAAAAAGGTCCGGGTCGCAATTCCTGCGACCCAGACCTTTCTCATTGAGCGGATGACGGGAATCGAACCCGCGTATTCAGCTTGGGAAGCTGATGTTCTACCATTGAACTACATCCGCAGTACTCGACCGAGCATACACGGTGCTGATCCCCGCTTCGCTCCGGCCTCCCCGAACCTACCGCCTTGACGCGACCCCCGGCAAGTGACAACACTTGTTGTCTGAAGGTGGTGAGGGCGCGTGGACGATCCCGAGTTGTTCCGCCAGGGCGGGTTCCGGCTGGCCGCGCGGTTCGCGGACGGCGACATCCGCGGCGACGAGCGGCAGGTCCGCCGCCTGCGTGAGTTCGCGCAGGCCGAGGACCCGGCCGCCGACGCCGTGGTGGCGATGATGCGTGAACACCCCGAGAAGCGGCCGCTCTTCGAGCAGGCCCTCAGGCACGGGATCGAGTCGATCGACGACCCGCCCGAGGCGTTGACCAGGTTCTTCCGGACGGTCGAGGCGACGCCCTACTGGGTCGACCAGGCCCGCATCGAGCGCGGGGCGCGGGCGATCGTGCGCACCGGGTTGCTCGGGCTCTTCCCGCTCGGCGACATGGCGCTGATGGGCGGCTACCTCGCCTCCCGCGCCACCAAATCGCTCGTCGGCACCGGCGCCATCGAGCACCAGGCGACAAAACGACTGGTCGAGACGGCGACCTGGTGGATCGAGGTGACCAACCCCGGCGCGCTCAAGCCCGGCGCCGACGGCTACGCGGCCGCCATCCGCGTGCGGATCGTGCACGCCCACGTCCGCGCGGCGATGAACCGGCGCCCCGACTGGGACTACGCCAACTGGGACCGCCCGGTCAACCAGGTGCAGACCACCGGCACGCTCCTGCTCTTCTCCCTGGTCTTCGTGTTCGGCACCCAACTGCTCGGCATCCGGTACACCGCCCGCGAACGCGCCGACATCCTCCACCTCTGGCGCTACGCCGGCTGGCTCATGGGCATCGACGAGGAACTGCTCCCCGCCGGCGAGCGCGACGCCTGGCGCCTGCTCTGGCTCCTCGCCGTCACCGAGTTCATCCCCGACGACGACAGCAAGCGGCTCGCCAGGGCGCTGCTCAAGTCACACGAGGACGTCGGCCGCGGCCGTGGCCCACTGGGCAAGGTGCTCTCCCACGTCTCCGTCCGCGTGCACTCGTCGATCAGCAGGCTGGTGCTGGGCAAGGCCAACGCCGACTTCCTCGAACTGCCCGACGACCGCATCGCCCAGGGGGCGGTGGTCGCCGCGGCCGGGGCCATCTTCGCGGCCGAGACCGTGCGCCGCTCGGTCCCCGGCCTCACCGCGCTGCAGGAGCGCATCGGGCAGGTCGAGCGCCGCGCCTACGTCGCCCACCTCGCGAAACTCTTCGAGATCGACGCCACCTACGCCCAGCACATGTCCAGCGCCGCCTGACCCCCGGCTAACCTGGGCCCCGTGCTGCTCAGTGACCGAGACCTCCGCAAAGACGTCGAATCCGGACGGCTCGGCGTCGACCCGTTCGACCCGTCGATGCTGCAACCGTCCAGCATCGACGTCCGGCTCGACCGCTTCTTCCGGGTCTTCAACAACACCAAGTACACCCACATCGACCCGCGCCTCCAGCAGGACGAGCTGACCTCCATGGTGGAGAAGGACGGCGACGAGCCGTTCGTGCTGCACCCCGGTGAGTTCGTGCTCGGCTCCACGTTCGAGAGCTTCAAACTCCCCGACGACCTCGCGGGCCGCCTCGAGGGGAAGTCCTCGCTCGGCCGGCTCGGGCTGCTGACCCATTCCACCGCCGGGTTCATCGACCCCGGTTTCACCGGCCACATCACCCTCGAACTGTCCAATGTGGCCAACCTGCCGATCACCCTGTGGCCCGGCATGAAGATCGGCCAGATGTGCCTCTTCATGCTGAACAGCCCGGCCGAGCACCCGTACGGTTCGGCACAGGCCGGTTCGCGGTACCAGGGCCAGCGCGGCCCCACGCCGAGCCGCGCATACCAGAACTTTCACCGAATCGACACCAAACGCTGATCCCGTGTAACGAGTTCCCCCATTCCGGCGAATAGTCGGCAGTATCCACTGGCTCCGATGGGGGTTTCGTGCGCAAGGCCGGGCTAGGCGTCGCGTTGGTGTTGGCACTCGGCGGCCCGGCGGTGTTCGCGGTGACCCCCGCGACGGCCGTCGACCAACCGGGTATCGAGCTGACCAAGGAGGTCGTCGGCGGACCGTTCCGCACCGGCGACCAGGTCACCTTCCAGCTCACCGTGCGCAACACCGGCGACGTGCCGCTCGCGCGCGTCACGGTGGCGGACCCGCTCACCCCCGAATGCGGGCAGAGCCGGGTCGAGCCGCTGGAGCCGGGCGGGGTCTGGGGTTACGGCTGCTTCGCCGCCGCGCCCGCGCAGGACTTCACCAACGTCGCCACGGTGACCGCCCGCCCGCCGTCCGGGCGCCGCGCGGAGGCCACGGCCAAGGCCCCGGTGGACGTCATCCACCCCAAACTGGACCTGAAGATCAGCGGCCCGGAATTGGTGCGCAAGGGCGAGACCGCGCCGTTCACCGTCACGGTCAAGAACACCGGCGACTCCCCGCTGCGCGACGTCACCGTGGCCGACCCGAAGTGCGGCACGAAGATCACGAAGCTCGAAGCGAACGCCGAGAAGACCTACAACTGCGAAGTCGAAGCCACCGAGAGCATCGACAAAACGATTCGCGCCAACGGCACCGATGGCACCCAACGGCTGGTGCTGGCCTCCGCCGAGCAGCAGCTCACCGTGATCAACCCCGGCCTGACCCTGTCGAAGAAGGCGCTCGGCGGCCCGTACCGCGAGGGCGACTCCGTGCTCTTCGAGGTCCAGGTGGCCAACACCGGCGACGAGGACCTGGAGAACATCAAGGTCACCGACACGCAGGCGCCCGAGTGCGCGCGCACGATCAACCTGCTCCTCGCCGGTACCTCCGAGGGCTACCAGTGCGCGATGACCGCCAAGGACGACACCGAGGTCAAAACCGTCGCGAGCACCGTCGCCACCGACAAGAAGCCGCTGACCAGTGAGGCGAGCGCGCAGGTCGACGTGATCCACCCGGCCATGGAGTTCAGCCACGAAGCCACGCCCACCCAGCTGTACCCGGGTGACCCCGTCACCGTCGAGCTCAAGGTGACCAACACCGGTGACGTGCCGCTGACCGGCCTCACCGTGACCGACGACCGCGACCCGTCCTGCGGCTTCACCGCCGAAACGCTGGCGCCCCAGACGACCGAGACCCGGACGTGCACCTTCGAAGCCGACCAGGACGTGACCAGCACGGCGACGGCCATCGCGACCGATCCCCTCGGCGGCCAGCTGGAAGACACCAAGGAAACCAAGGTCGACGTGCTCGGGCCCGGCATCACCGCGAAGCTCGTCGGCCCGGCGAAGCCGGTGAACCCCGGCCAGCGGGCCGCACTGGTCGTCCAGGTGACCAACAGCGGTGACGCGGTGCTGACCGACGTCGCCGTCGAGGACCCGCTGACCGGCTGCGCCGCGACCATCGGCACACTGCAGCCGGGCCAGGTGCACGACGTGCCCTGCGAGTTCACCATGGCCGACCAGGACGTCGTCTACTTCGTCAAGGTCACCGGCTGGGACCCGCTCGGCCAGGAGTTCCGCGCGAAGGACGAGCTGATGCTCCGCTCCGCCAAGCCCGGCGTGGAGCTGACCAAGGACGCCGGCGCGGAGAAGGCGGCGCCCGGCGCCACCGTCACCTTCACGCTGACCGCGAAGAACACCGGCAACACCGCGCTCGCGCCGGTGGCGGTGACCGATCCCACGCTGGCCGCCTGCGACCGGTCGTTCGACCGGCTCGACGCCGGTGAGACGCGTACCTGGACGTGCACCACCCCGGCGCCCAAGAGCGGCGAGCTGAGCAACACGGCGAACGCGAAGGCGACCCCGGACACCGACGGCAAGGCGGTCGAACTGACCGACTCCGACACCGCGGTGGTGCAGGTCGGCGGCGGTGCGTCGAACCAGTCGGGCGGCAGCGGGACGCCGAAGCAGACCGCGGCCAAGTCGCTGGCTTCGACCGGCGTGGACGCGGTGCCGACCGTGCTCGGTGGCCTGGGCCTGCTGCTCGCGGGCGCGGCGCTGGTGCTGGTCTCGCGGCGTGGCCGAAACCACGTGAACTAAACACCCTCTGCTTTCGTAGGGGTTACATGATCATGCTTTGGTGGTAATTTCCCGGCTCGTGCCCGCCGTGAACCCACGCAAGAAGTCACTTTCCGTAGTGCTTGGCGTGCTGATGGGTGGTGCGCTGGCTGCCGGCGGCTACCTGACGCTGGACCAGCGCGCCCAGGCCGACGTGGCAGCCGGTGAGCAGCGGGCCGCCGACGACCTGAGCGCGTTCCGGGCCGCGCAGCAGACCACGACCACCGCGCCGGTCACCACGACCACGCCGCCTTCGTCGTCGACCGCCCCGCCCAGCAGCAGCGAGGCGCCGCCGAGCAGCAGCACCGAGTCGAGCGCGCCCCCGTCGTCGGAGAAGCCGAAGGAGACCACGAAGGCCAAGCCGGTCGACGGGTCGAAGGGCGCGCAGGTGGTCGCGCTGGTGAACCAGGAGCGCGCCAAGGCGGGCTGCGGTGACGTGGGCGTGGACGATCGGCTGGTGAAGTCCGCGCAGGCGCACAGCGACGACATGGCGGCGCGCGACTACTTCTCGCACACCTCACCCGAGGGCGTCACCTTCGACCAGCGCATCAAGAAGGCGGGCTTCCCGAAGCCGGGCGCGGAGAACATCGCGAAGGGCTCCACCACCGCCGAGCAGACGATGAAGATGTGGATGAACTCCGATGGCCACCGGCGGAACATCCTCAACTGCGAGCTCACCAAGCTCGGCGTCGGCGTGACCACTGACGGCTGGTACTGGACCCAGAACTTCGGCTACTAGAACTCCCCGTGCCGACCGGCCCCGGCGCTGAAGCGCTGTGCGCCCTCCAGCGCGTCCGTGGACAGCGAAGTGAAGCCGTGCCGCAGTTCGCCCGCCATGGCGTCGGCCTCGGACAGGCCCTCCTGCTCCAGCACCGACAGCCGGTCCTCGCGCAGGCAGGTCTGCGGGAAGGCGGCGATCTGCGCGGCCAGCCGCTCCGCCTCCGCCCGTGACTGTCCACTGGGGACGACCCGGTTGACCAGTCCCATCCGCCGCGCCTCCTCGGCGGGCACGCCGCGGCCGGTCAGGATGAGGTCCATCGCGTTGCTGGTGCCGATCAACCGCGGCAGCCGCACCGTGCCGCCGTCGATCAGCGGCACGCCCCACCGGCGGCAGTAGACGCCGAACACCGCGTCCTCCTCGGCCACCCGCAGGTCGCACCAGATCGCCAGCTCCAGCCCGCCCGCCACGGCGTGCCCGGCGACCGCGGCCACCACCGGCTTGCTCAACCGCATCCGAGTCGGGCCCATCGGTCCGTCGCCGTCCTCGGTGACCTGGTTGCCGTCGGCGGTGCCGATGGCCTTCAGGTCCGCGCCGGCGCAGAACGTGCCGCCCTCGCCCCACAGGACCGCCACGTGCGCGCCGGGATCGGCGTCGAACGCGCGGAACGCCTCGGCCAACGCGGCCGCGGTCGGCCCGTCGACCGCGTTCCGCTTGTCCGGCCTGGACAGGATGATCGTGGTGACCGGCCCGGTCGACTCGGTCCGAACGGCGTTCATACGCGAGCCCGCTCGATGATCGCGTCCACATCGGACCCGGGAGGCAGTGTGCCGAACGCGACGCCCCAGTCACCGCCGAACCGCGACGCGCAGAAGGCGTCCGCGACGGCCGTCGGCGCGTGCCGCACCAGCAGCGAGCCCTGGAGCACCAGCGCGAGCGATTCGACGATGCGCCGCGCGCGGTATTCGATCTGCTCGAAATCGCTGAGTTCCTTGCGCACCGCGGCGATCGCGTCGTCCAATCGAGAATCGGCACCGGTGCCGAGTTCGACCTCGGTGAAAAACGCTTCCACCGAATCCGGCTGCTTCGCCATCGCGCGCAGCGCGTCCAGCGCGGCGACGTTTCCGGAACCCTCCCAAATGGACATCAACGGCGATTCCCGGAACAACCGCGGCATTCCCGATTCCTCGATGTAACCGTTGCCGCCGAGGCATTCCAGTGCCTCGGCCGCGTGCATCGGCGCGCGTTTGCAGACCCAGTACTTCGTCACCGCGAGCCCGAGCCGCCGGAACGCCGCTTCCGCCGGGCGATCGGTGGCCCCGGCCAGTCGCATCGCGACGGTCGTGGCCGCTTCCGCCTCCAGCGCCAGATCCGCCAGCACGTTGGTCATCAGCGGCTGCTCCACCAGCCGCTTGCCGAACACGGTGCGGTGCTCCGCGTGCTGCACGGCGCGCACCACGCCGTAGCGCAGGCCGGACGCGCTGCCCAGCACGCAGTCCAGGCGCGTCATGTTGACCATCTCGATGATGGTCTGCACGCCGCGACCCTCCTCGCCGACCAGCCAGCCGACCGCGTCGTCGTACTCGATCTCCGCGGAGGCGTTGGACCTGTTGCCCAGCTTGTCCTTCAACCGCTGCAGGTGGATGCGGTTGCGCGTGCCGTCGGGCAGCACGCGCGGCAGCAGGAAGCAGGAGAGGCCGCCGGGTGCCTGCGCCAGCGTCAGGAACAGGTCGGACATCGGCGCCGAGGTGAACCACTTGTGCCCGGTGAGCAGGTAGCCGTCCGCCGAGGGGCGCGCGGTCGTGGTGTTCGCGCGCACGTCCGAGCCGCCCTGCTTCTCGGTCATCGACATGCCCGCGATCAGCCCGCGCTTGCCGCGCGGTTCGCGCAGGCCGAAGTCGTACTCGCGGGCGGCGAGCAGCGGCTCGTAGACCGCGGCCAGCTCCGGGTTGTGCCGCAGTGCGGGAACGGCCGCGTAGGTCATCGAGATCGGGCAGCTGTGCCCGGCTTCGACCTGGCCCCAGGTGTAGAACTTCGCCGCCCGCGCGACGTGCACGCCGGGGCGGTCATCCTGCCAGGCCGCGCCGTGCAGCCCGTGCGACACCGCGACGTCCATCAGGTCGTGCCAGTGCGGGTGGAACTCGACCTCGTCCACGCGGTGGCCGACGCGGTCGTGCGTGCGCAGCTTCGGCGGGTTCTCGTTGACCAGGCGGCCCCACTCCTGCGCCTGCTCACCACCGGCCAGCACGCCGAGCTCGTGCAGCTCCGGTTCGGCCCACCCGCCACCTTCGCGGTGCAGGCCGGCCAGCAGCGCCGGGTCCGCGGCCACGTCGTAACCGGTCAGTACCGGGACCTGGTTGGTGACCTCATGGGTGGCGGGCATCGGTTCCTCCTAGTGCGCGCTGGACGAAGGTTCGCAGTGCGGGCAGCGACTCGGCGCTCTCCGCGGTGAGCGGTCCGATCAGGACTTCCGCCGCCGCGCCGACCAGTGCCGCCGCGGTGACCTCGGCGTCCTGGGACGGCAGTTCCCCGGCGCGGATGCCCTCGGTGATCCGGCGGGCGACCACGTCGCGGAAGGCACGGCGGAACACCAGGCGCTCGGCCTCGATCGGCACGTCGACCGGTTCGGCGAGCAGCGCGTAGGCCAGTCGCGGGGCCTTGAGCGCGCGGGTGGCGAACGTGTCGAACACCGCGACGATCCGTTCGACGGACTCTCCCGGCTGGGCCGAGGCCGCCTCGACCGCGGCGACCTCGCGGGTCACCACCTCGCGGAAGACCTCCACCACCAGCTCGGCCTTGCCCGGGAAGTGCCGGTAGACGCTGCCGGTGGCCACCCCGGCCCTGGCCGACACGGCCGCCATCGAGCAGCCCGCGTACCCGTGCTCGGCGAGCAGTTCCACCGCGGTGCCGAGGATCCTGGCGCGCTGGGAGTCCAGGCGGGCCTGGACCTTGGGCGTGCGGCGGTACGGCATGCAAAGATTGAACGCCGATTCATTTCTTCGCGCAAGTCCCCGTCAGCCGGACGGCCGCCAGTCGCCGTAGCGGTCCAGCACGGCCGACCGCAGAGCGGCGTCCGTGCGCGGCACCGGTTCCAGGAAGACCTCGGTCACGTCCGTCCACTCGGCTGACAGTTCGGTGGCCAGCCGCACACAAACGTGTTCCAGCTCACCCGCGTTGAGCGTGTCGACAAAATCGAGGCGCGCGCAGACCAGCACCTGGTCGGTGCCGAGCAGCATGGTCTGCAAATCGACCAATGCGTCCACTTCGGGCGCTTTCGCGAGGTGGTCGCGGACTCCGCGAACCAGCACCGGATCCGCCTGGCGGCCGATCAGCAGCCCGCGGTTGGTGCGGCCGAGGGTGTAGGCGACCACCGCGAGCAGCGCGCCGATGGCGATCGAGGCGAGCCCGTCCCAGACCGCGGACCCGGTGAGGTGGTGCAGGCCGATGCCGGCGAAGGCGAGGAGAATGCCGATCAGCGCGGCGGAGTCCTCGAACAACACGGTTTTCGGTGCCGGGTCGTCGATCAGCCGCAGGTGCTCGGCCACCGAGCGGTGCTCCTCCGCCGACTCCCGCCGGACCTGCCGCAACGCCTGCAGCCACGACACGGACTCGAGCGCGAACGCCAGCGCGAGCACGCCGTACGCGACCAGCGGGCTCTCCTGCTCGGCGGGCTCGCCGAAGACGGTGGAAAAGCCCTCGTAGAAGGCGAACATCGCGCCGGAGGCGAAAATGGACACCGCGGCCAGCAACGCCCAGAAGTACCGCTCCTTGCCGTACCCGAAGGGGTGCACCCGGTCGGCGGGCCGGTCGGAGCGGCGCAGCGCGGTCAGCAGCAGCACCTCGGTGATCGTGTCGGCCACCGAGTGCGCGGCCTCGGACATCATCGCCGACGAGCCGGTGATCAGCCCGGCGACCAGCTTGAGCACCGCGATGGCCAGGTTCACCCCACCGGCCAGCAGCACGGTCAGCGTGCTCTCACCACCGTTTTCGCTTGCCACCGGCCGATGGTAAGCGCGGTTCAGAGCCGCCGCAGGCCGGTGAGCACGCGCTCCATCAGCGCCAGGTCGGGCCGCATGCCCGGGGTGGCGATCGCGCCGTGCACGGAGACCAGGCCCTGTTCGGCCATGTCCCCCAGCAGCACCCTGGCCACCCCCAGCGGCACGCGCAGCCGGGCGGCCACCTCGGCGACCGACTTCGGCTCGGCGCACACCGCCCGGACCGAGCGGTACTCGGCGCTGACGTGGCGCCACTGCTCGCAGGCCCGGGTGGAGATCATCGTCTCCACCGCCAGGTGGCGCTTGGGTTTGGTGCGGCCCTTCGTCAGCACGTACGGGCGCACCAGCGAGCGCTGCGCGGGGACCGGCTCCGGGATCATCCTGGGCTGGCGAAACGGCTGCACCCGCTCCTGCGGAATAACCAGGCCGCCACGTCTGCCCGATGAATCGTTCACAATTCGCCGCCCCTCCGCTCGCACAAATGAGCCTCACCGGCGACGTTGGCAGTGAGGAAACTTCATGCTACTGCCCTTGTCTATCCGCCAAATGGGAAAACCTGCCCGCACTGATCCATTGAAACTTCCGGGTGCTGAATTTCGGGGGTCCACTTGTCCGTAACGGACAATGCACGCTCCGAATGCACGCGCGTTTCAGCGGCGGGTGAGCACCGCCAGCGGAACGAGGGCGGCGATGCCGGCGACCACCGCGACGAGCACGTAGCCACCGGCCGCGAACAGCGGCCCGGCGGCCAGCCCGGCCAGCGCCGAGGTCGACCACACCACGGCGTCCACAGTGCCCTGGAGCTTCCGGTGCTGCGTGCTCAGCAGGCTGCTGCCGCCGACGAAGACCAGGTTCCAGCCGTACCCGAGCAGGAACAGGGACAACGGGATGCCGGTGGTGTGCGAGGTGGGCGCGGCGACCGCCGCGGCCGAGGCGAGCGCCAGCGTGCCGATACCGGCGAAGATGGTGGCCCGGCCGCCCCAGCGATCGGCGATGCGCCCGGAGATCGGGGCCAGCGCGAACATGCCGATCATGTGCGCGGTCAGGATCCACCCGACCACGTCGAGGCCGTGCCCGTGCTGGTGCAGTTGCGGGGCGGACATGGTCATCATCGCGACCATCGCCACCTGTGCGGCGACCATGGCGAGTAGCGGACCGCGCACGGACCGTTGCGCGAATGCGGTGGCGAATCCGGTGTGGGCACGGTTTTCCGGGCGGGTGTCCGGCATGGACCGCGGCAGCGCGGCGCTGACCACCGCGGCGCCCGCGGTCACCAGCGCGGCGACCAGCAGCGGTCCGGCCAGGCCCGGCAGGCCGAGCAGGTCCGCGGTGTGCGCGGCCGGCGCGATCAGCGGCGGCCCGGCCAGCGCGCCGACCGTGCCCGCCCAGACGATCGCCGACAGCGCGCGGCCCTTGTGCTCGTCGTCGTAGAGGTCGGCGGCCGCGTACCGGGACAGCTGGGCGCCGCCGTTGCCCAGGCCGAGCACCAGCAAACCGGCCAGCAGCACGGGAAACAGCCCGGTCACCGCACCCGCCGAGGCGACCAGCGCGCCGAGCGCGCCGATGCCGTAGGTGGTCAGCAGCGACCGCCGCCGCCCGCGCGAGACCACCAGTCGCGCCGAGCCGAGCGCACCGGCCGCGGTGCCCAGCACACCGGCCGCCGAGGGCACCCCGCTCCAACCGGGACCCGGTGATTCGGTGGCGATCAGCACCCCGGCCGTGCTGGCGCCGGCCATCGCGATGTTCATGCACGCCACCCCGGTGAACAGGGCGGCCATCACCCGGCGGCGGCTGACCCGCTGGTGGGATGTCGGCGCTGTCATGGGAATCAAGGTTAGGGAGAAACAACCGTGATTCGAATGGGCGGAAAGCGGAGTTCCCGGCCAGTTGCCTGTCGCGCGTAAAGTGCGGCCCGGGGGTGAGCTTTCGCATGGAAAGACCGCTGGACGAGCTCGACTGGCGCATCCTGGCCGAGCTGCAGGGGGACGGCCGGTTGTCGTTCAAGGAACTGGGCCGCCGGATCAACCTCTCCCCGCCCGCGGTGGCCGAGCGCGTGCGGCGGCTCGAACAGGGCGGGGTGATCAGCGGCTACCGCGCGCAGGTCGAGCCGAGCCGGGCGGGTTATCCGCTGACCGCGTTCGTGGAGATGCGGTGCACGCTCGGCAAGTGCCTGCTCAAGACCAGCCGGGCCGAGGACTACCCCGAGGTGGTCGAGATCCACAAGGTCAGCGGCGACCGCTGCGCCATGCTCAAGGTGCGCACGGCTTCGCTGGAGCACTTCGAAGGCGTGCAGGAACGGCTCGGCAACCACGGCGAGATCCGGTCGACCGTGGTGCTGTCCACCCAGTACGAGGGCAGGCCGGTCGAGCCGCCAGCGGAGGACTTCCTGCGGGCGTCGCGGTCGGAGGGCTGGCGCCGCTGAGTTGGTCTGCTGTTCACCCTGGCGGGCTAAGAAGCTCCGGTGAACAGACTTCAGCAAACGGGTGTGCTCGCCCTCACGTTGGCGCTCGCGGTGACCGTGCCCGCGGCCGCCGCGCCCGGCGGGGAACAGCGGTTCCAGCGGGTGTCGACGCTGCCGGTGTACCTGAACTCCTCGGCGGCTGAGCACACCGCCGCCGAGATCGCGGCGGCCACCCCGGACGGCCGCACGGTGGTCTACACCGACTCCCCGGCCGAGCGGATCGGCTTCGCCGGCCTCGACGACCACGGCGGCTTGGTGCCCCAGGGCGTGCTCCCGATGCCCGGCGAGCCGACCTCGGTGGACATCCGAGACGGGCTCGCGCTGGTCGCGGTGAACACCTCCGAGTCCTTCACCGAGCCGTCGGGCGTGCTCCAGGTGGTCGACCTGGCGAGCAGGCAGGTGGTCGCCACGCACGACCTCGGCGGCCAGCCGGACTCGATCGACATCTCGCCCGACGGCCGGTACGCGGCGGTCGCGGTGGAGAACGAGCGCGACGAGGACGTGCACGATGGCGCGTTGCCCCAGTTGCCCGCCGGTTTCCTGGCGGTGGTGGACCTCGTCGGCGAGCCGTCGGACTGGGCGGTCCGGCGCACCGAGCTGACCGGACTGGCCGGGGTGGCGCCCGAGGACCCGGAGCCCGAGTACGTCTCGATCAACTCCCGCAACGAGGTCGCGGTGACCCTGCAGGAGAACAACCACCTGGTGGTGGCCGACCTGGCCGGCGGGACCGTGCTCCGGCACTTCTCCGCCGGAGTGGCCACTGTGGACGGTGTGGACACGGTGGAGGACGGCCGGGTCGAGCCGCGTGGTTCGATCACCGCGCCGCGGGAACCGGACGCCGTCGGCTGGCTCGACGACACCACGCTCGCCACCGCCGACGAAGGCGACTACCAGGGCGGGAGCCGGACCTGGACGGCGTTCGACGCCCGCAGCGGCCGGGTCGTGTTCAGCTCGGGCGCGGACCTGGAGAACCTGGCGATCAGCCAGGGCCAGTACCCGGAAGGCCGCGCCGAGAACAAGGGCGTGGAGCCGGAAGGGCTGGCCGTCGCCACCTACGGCGAGCACCGCTACGCCTTCGTCGGCATGGAACGCGCGAACCTCGTCGCGGTGTACAACGTCGACAACCCGCGGAAGCCAAAGCTCGTGCAGGGCCTGCCCACCGGCGTCGGGCCGGAGGGGCTCCTGCCGATCCCGGCCCGCGACGCGCTGGTGGTCTCGGCCGAGGAGGACTCGGCGGAGGACAACGTGCGCTCCTCGCTGAGCCGGTACCAGCTGACCTCGGAATCGCTGGCCAGTTCCTTGCAGCGCAACGAAGGCGCACCGTCGATCACCTCGCGCGGGATCGGCTTCGGGGCGCTGTCCGGACTGTCCGCCGACGGCCGCCACCTGGCCGCGGTGACCGACGACGCGTACACGCCGAGCCGGATCCTCACCGTCGACGTCGCTCGCGCGCCCGCGACGGTGCTCAAGGAGAAGACCGTGACCAAGGACGGCCAGCCGGTGTCCTACGACGTCGAGGGCATCGCCGCGACAAAGGGCGGTTACTGGCTGGCGGTCGAGGGCAACGGCAAGGACACGCGCAACCTGCTCGTCCGCACGGACGAGCGCGGGCGGGTGCAGCAGGAGGTCCCGTACCCCGTCGCGAACGCCACGAGCAACGGGTTCGAGGGCGTCGCGGTGCTCGGTGACCACGTGTGGGTCGCGGTCCAGCGCGGCTGGCCGGACAACCAGCCGGGCCAGACCACGCTCGCCCGCTACACCCCGTCGACCGGGAACTGGGCGTTCGCGGCCTATCCGCTGGACGCCGCGCCCGCGGGTGGCTGGGTCGGGCTGTCCGAGCTGACCGCGCTGGACGACGGTTCGCTGCTGGTGCTGGAACGCGACAACCGGCGTGGCGAGCAGGCCCAGGTCAAGCGGGTGTACAAAGTGGACACCGCGGGGCTGGCTCCGGCACCGGCCGGTGCGGAGAAGCCGCTGGTGACGAAGCAGCAGTACCGCGATCTGCTGCCCGCGCTGCGTGCCGGTGGCGGGGTCGTCGCGGACAAGCCGGAGGGGCTGGCGGTCTTCCGCGGTGAGCTGTTCGCCGCGGTGGACAACGACGGGCTGGAGGACGCGCCCGGCGAGTCGGTCCTGCTCCGGCTGGGGCAGTAGCGATCCAGGTCACACCCGGGGCTGTCACATCTTCCGGCGCTGCCGTGTCCAAGGGGTGAACGCAACTCCACAAGGCAGGGAGACAGCACGATGGAAGCTCGGTTGAACGTCTTCAGCAACCCGGTGCTGACGAAGGCGATGAAGGGCCTCATCGCGGCGAACAAGGCGGTCGGCGAATCGTCGGTGCCCGCGGCGACCCAGGAACTGGTGCGGATCCGGGCCAGCCAGATCAACGGCTGCGGGTTCTGCCTCGACATGCACACCAAGGAAGCGCTGCACGCCGGGGAGACCACGCTCCGGCTGAACCTGGTCGCGACCTGGCGGGAGGCCACGGTGTTCACCGAGGCCGAGCGCGCCGCCCTGGAGCTGACCGAGGAGGCCACCCGCATCGCCGACGCGGCGGGCGGGGTCAGCGACGAGGTGTGGGCCACCGCGGCGAAGCACTACGACGACGAGCAGCTCGGGGCACTGGTGGCGGAGATCGCCCTGATCAACGCCTTCAACCGGTTCAACGTCACCGTGCGGCAGCCCGCCGGCGACTACCAGGTCGGCCAGTTCGGCTGATCCCGCGGGGGAAAACGAAGCCGGGGAGCGGTTCCCCGCTCCCCGGCTTCGGTCTTACTTGTCCTCTTCGGACAGTGGCGTGCCGGTCGGCACCTTGTCCGTCGGGATGTCCTGCTTCTCCTCCAGCGGGTCCGACCCGTTCTCCGGCAGCGAGGTGTCCACCGCGGACGGTGCCGGGGCCGGCTTGCGCTTGACCGCGGTGAGCAGCAGCTGCGCCACGTCCACCACTTCGACCTTCTCGCTGGCGAGCCCGTCGCTCTGGCGCGAGGTGACCCCGTCGGTCAGCATCACGCGGCAGAACGGGCACCCGGTGGCGATCTTCGACGGCGCGGTGCCGAGGGCCTCGTCCACCCGCTCCACGTTGATCCGCTTGCCGATGCGCTCTTCCATCCACATCCGGGCGCCACCGGCACCGCAGCACATCGACCGGTCGCCGTGCCGCGGCATCTCCCGCAGCGCGGCCCCCGAAGCGCCGACCAGTTCACGCGGCGCGTCGTAGACCTTGTTGTGGCGGCCCAGGTAACACGGGTCGTGGTAGGTGACGTCCTCGGCGATCGGCGCCACCGGGACCAGCCGCTTCTCCCGCACCAGGCGGTTCAGCAGCTGCGTGTGGTGCACCACCTCGTACTGCCCGCCCAGCTCCGGGTACTCGTTCGCGAGCGTGTTGAAGCAGTGCGCGCAGGTCACCACGATCTTGCGCTTGAGCGGTTCGACGTCCTCGAATACCGAGTTCAGCACCTCGACGTTCTGCTGCGCGAGCATCTGGAAGACGAACTCGTTGCCCGCGCGGCGAGCCGGGTCACCGGTGCAGGTCTCCTCCGGGCCGAGCACGGTGTACTTGACGTCGGCCATGTGCAGCAGTTCGGCCACCGCGCGGGTGGTCTTCTTCGCGCGGTCCTCGAAGGCGCCGGCGCAGCCGACCCAGAACAGGTACTCGGTGTCGCCGAACTCGCCGTCGAACACCGGTACCTCGAAGTCCAGGTCCTCCGCCCAGGCCAGCCGGTCCTTGGCGTTCTGGCCCCACGGGTTGCCCTTGTTCTCCAGGTTCTTGAACATCCCGTTCAGCTCGGTCGGGAAGTTCGACTCGATCATCACCTGGTAGCGGCGCATGTCGACGATGTGGTCCACGTGCTCGATGTCCACCGGGCACTGCTCCACGCAGGCACCGCAGCTGGTGCACGACCACAGCACCTCGGGATCGATCACGCCGAGCTCGTCCGGGCCGCCGATCAGCGGGCGCTCGGCCTCGGCCAGCGCCAGCACGTCGATGCCCGCGTGGGGGTTGTCCCCGGTGAGGCCGACCTCTTCCCCGGTGACGTCCTTGCGGCCGCCGGCGAGCAGGTACGGCGCCTTCGCGTAGGCGTGGTCGCGCAGCTGCGTGATCACCAGCTTCGGCGAGAGCGGCTTGCCGGTGTTCCACGCCGGGCACTGCGACTGGCAGCGGCCGCATTCGGTGCAGGTGGTGAAGTCCAGCCAGCCCTTCCAGCTGAAGTCCTCGATCTTGCCCGCGCCGAAGACGTCCTTCTCCGGGTCGGCCTCCTCGAAGTCGAGCGGCTTGCCGTCGCTCATCATCGGCTTGAGCGCGCCCAGCGCCACGCCGCCGTCGTCCTCGCGCTTGAAGTAGATGTTGAAGAAGGCGCTGAACCGGTGCCAGGCCACACCCATGGTCATGTTCCTGGCCACCACGTACAGCCAGACCACCGCGCTCATCAGCTTGACGAAGGCGAAGGCGGAGACCAGGTTCCCGCTGGCGGGCAGCAGGTTGCCGAGCGGCTCGGAAACAAAACCGGCCCACAGCGGCAGGTCGTGCGAGCCCATCGCGGACTTCGCCGCGCGGACGCCGAGGATACCGAGGCCCTCGATGATCACCACGGCCTCGACGAAGTAGGCCGACTTGAAGCTCGACCCGGCGAACCGCGAGACGCGGTCGGCGCGGCGCGGGTGGTTGGCCTGGCGGATCAGCGCGAGCGCGATGCCGCCGATCACGGTGCCGACACCGAGGATCTCCATCAGCAGGTGCCACAGCGACCAGTGGTCCAGGATCGGCCAGCCCCAGGTGGGCACGAAGACCTCACCGTAGGCCTCGAACAGGGCCAGCGAGCCGATCAGGAAGCCCCACATCACCAGCCAGTGCCACGGGCCGACGTGCTTGAGCTTGTTCATCCGCGTGTGCGCGGCGAACTCCTTGATCAGGGTTTTCATCCTGGGCGCGAACGGGCCGCGCCGGGTCGGGTCCGGCTGGCCGAGTCGGATGATCTTGACGAAGCGCACGATCGTCGCGGCGAACATGCTCCAGGCGACCAGGCTGACCGCGACGGCGATCAGCCCGAGCGTGAGCTGTACAGCACCCATGTCGGGGGCCTCCGGGGTTCATCTGGCATGTGGTGGTGCGAGGAGGGTAGCGCTGATTACTCATCAGTAACCAATTGGCGGGCGAGAAGTCCCACGGATGTGGCGCACAACTCGCTGGTTAGTGGGACGATCGTTCCGGTAGTTTCGGGTCATGGGCGCGTACCTTCTCCTGGCCGTCGCCATCGCGGGCGAAGTGACGGCCACCATCTCACTGAAACTGTCCGAGGGCTTCTCGAAGCCGATCCCCTCGGTGATCGTGGTGCTCGGGTACGGGCTCGCCTTCGCGATGCTCGCCCAGGTGCTCAAGGCCGGTCTGCCGATCGGCGTGGCGTACGCGATCTGGGCGGCGGCCGGGGTCGCGCTGGTCGCCCTGATCGGCGCGGTCTTCTTCAGCGAGAGCCTCAACTGGACCATGGGCGCCGGCCTGGTGCTGGTCATGGCCGGTGTGGTGCTGCTGGAAGTGGGGCGGTCGCATTGAGCGCGCTGAAGCGGCAGACGGACGGCCGCAAGGCTCGCGGGGAGAAGCGGCGCGCGGAGATCATCGACGCCACGCTGCGGGTGATCGAACGCGACGGCGTCGCCGGGGTCACCCACCGCACGGTGGCCGCCGAGGCCGAGGTGCCGCTGACCTCGACCACCTACCACTTCGACAGCCTCGACGACCTGCTGATCGCCACCCTCATCTCGTGCGCGCGCGACATGGCGACCGAGGTGTACTGGATGATCGACCGCGCCCGCTCGCGCGGCAGCCGGGGTGCCGAGGAGGTCGCGTCGCTGCTCGCCGAGGCGCTCGGGCCGCGGCGCGGGCGCACGATGGCGGAGTACGAGCTGTACCTGCTCGCCGCGCGGCGGCCGGAACTGCGCCCCGCCGCCCGGCGCTGGCTGGATGTGCTCACCTCGATGGTCCGGCATGATGACGAGGTGGCGTTCAGGGTGTTCCTCGCGGGGATCGACGGCCTGCTGGTGCAGGGCCTGATCGACGACGAACCGCCGTCGGCGGAGGAACTGCGGCCGGTGGTCGACTACCTGCTGAAGCCGCGCTGATGTTCACCGGGGTGGCGCGGGCCGACCGGGGCGGTGAGGTGGTGTTCGCCGAGGCGCGCGGGCTGGCGCACCGGGCGCACGGCGTGGCGAACACGCTGGAGACGCGGTTCGCGCTCGCCAGCGGTACCAAGGGGTTCACCGCGGCGACGGTGCTTTCGCTGGTCGATTCGGGGTTGCTCACCGAGTCGACCACGGTCCGCTCGGTGCTGGGGGCCGAACTGCCGCTGGTGCACCCGGAGGTGACCGTCGGGCACCTGCTGCGGCACACCTCGGGCATCGGCGACTACTGCCCCGACGACGAGGACCCGCCGCCCGGCCAGTGCCTGCTGGCGTCCACTTCGGACTACCTGGCCGCGGTGGCGCCGTGCCCGACGGCTTTTCCGCCCGGCGAGCGGTTTTCCTACAACAACGGCGGTTACGTGGTGCTGGGGGCGATCGCGGAACGGGTTTCCGGGGTGGCTTTCCCCGACCTGGTGCGGGAGCGGGTGTGCGAACCGGCGGGGATGCCGGACACCGCTTTCCTGCGCTCGGACGACCTGCCCGCCGGGGTGGCGACGGGTTACCTGGAGGACGGGCGCACGAACGTGTTCGCCATCCCGGTCCTGGGCCACGGTGACGGCGGCATCTACTCGACGGTGGCCGATATCCACGCCTTCTGGCGGGCACTGGTGGCGGGACGGATCATCTCGGCGCCGGAACGCATGTTCGCGGGCGAGGAGTACGGCCTCGGCTTGTGGGTGGTGCCGGGCGGGGTGGCGTTGGAGGGTGGTGACGCGGGGGTGAACTTCCGGAGCGTGCACCTGGTGGAGCGGGACACCACGTACACGGTGATCGCGAACGCGGGCGGCGTCATGGCGATGTCGCGGTACCTGGCCGACCTGGTCGACGCCGCGCTGTGAATGTGGCTTTCACGGCACATTCCGCTGTGAAAGCCACATTCACTGCACTGAGTCAGCCCTTGTTCTCGTGCACGCCGGTCAGGTGCGCCCGGCCCACCGTGTGCGAGAAGAGGTTGAAGCCGAGGAAGGCCGGGGTGGCGCTGTCCGGGATGTCCAGTGACTCCACGCCGACCGCGTGCACGGTGAAGATGTACCGGTGCGGCCCGTGGCCCGGCGGCGGGGCGGCGCCGAGGAACCGGTTCAGGCCGCCGTCGTTCTTCAGGGTCACCGCGCCCGGGGCGGGCGACGGGTTCTTGCCCGCGTCCGTCGGCAGCGAGGTTACCGTGGCCGGGATGTTGAACACGGCCCAGTGCCAGAACCCGCTGGCGGTCGGGGCGTCGGGGTCGTAGCAGGTGACCGCGAAGCTCTTGGTCTCCGCGGGGAAGCCCTCCCACGACAGCTCCGGCGAGACGTCGTCGCCACCGGCGCCGAAGATGCCGCTCAGCTGCGGCGTGCCCAGCGCGGCGCCCTCGGCCAGCTCCGCGCTGCGCACGGTGAACTCCGGCACCGCGGGCAGGAAGTCGTACGGGTTGGGCGGTTGAGGCATGCGATCCTCCTGTGCGTCGGCTACGCGGCACAGGCTATCGGCGCGCCCGTCCCCGGGCAGGGTAGGGACAACCTCAGGGGACATTCGGGGGTTCGCCCGGATGTCCCTCCCCGCCGGCACGTCTTAGCGTTGCTCGCAGAAGAAACCTGCATCGGGAGGACTCAATGGCGCGGCCTGGGCTAGCCATCGGCGGTATCGCGTTGATCGTGGCCGGAGCGGCGATCGGTTTCGGCTGGTGGTGGCCGTCGACGAGTGAGGCGACGGCGCAGGTGGACACCAAGATCCAGCGGGTCCGGCTCGCGTCGGACTCGGGGAGCGTGCACGTCCGCGCCGCGGACGTGCAGCAGAGCACCGTGGTCCAGCGCTTCGACTACCGCTGGGGCGAGCCGGACCAGAGCTACTCGGTCAACGGGGACGAGCTGGTGCTCGCCGACTGCGGCAACTGGTGCTCGGTGGACTACGACGTGGTCGTGCCGTTCGGAACCACGGTGTCGGGGGACGCCGATTCCGGTGAGATCGTGCTGACGGGGGTGGCCAGCGCGGATGTCACGGCCGATTCGGGGAGCGTCGACGTCCGCAACGTCGCGGGTCCGGTCACGGTGCAGGTTTCTTCGGGGAACGTGACGCTCGCCGACCTCGGCAGCACGGCCAAGGTGGTGGCCAACTCGGGGAAGATCAGCGGCACCGGCCTGAAGGGGAGCGTCGACGCGCAGGCCGATTCCGGGGACATCGAGCTGGTCATGGCCGCGGCGCAGGAAGTGAAGGCGCACGCCGACAGCGGCGAGGTCGAAGTCACCGTGCCGCCGGGCACGTACCGGGTCGAGGGCGACACCGACAGCGGCAGCCGGGACATCTCGATCCCGACCGGGGGCGGCGGCACGGCCGTGCTGCTGCAGCTGAACACCGAAAGCGGCGACGTCACCGTTCGCCAGGCCTGAGCACGGACACGAAGGGGATCACGGGGACATGGGGAAAACGGGCTGGGTGCTGACCGGGGTGGCGGCGTCGGCGCTGGTACTGGCCGGCTGCGACGCGATCGCGCCGCAGGAGGAGTTCAGCGACGGCACGCCGGTGCCGGACCAGATCACCAGCGTGCGGTTCGACGTGCCGGCCGGCGAGGTGAAGATCCGGGTGGAGCAGGGCGCGCCGGTCTCGCTGCGCCGCGACGTGCACTACCGGGGCACCAAACCGGGCCAGTCGCACCGGGTCGAGGGCACCACGCTGGTGCTCGACAAGTGCGGCAGCGACTGCTCGGTGAACTACGACGTGGTCATCCCGGCCGCGTTGCCGGTCAGCGGCAGCGCGTCGGCGGGGAACGTGACCATCACCGGGGCCGGGGCCACCGACGTGGACGCCTCGGCGGGCAACGTGGTGCTCGGCCAGCTCGCCGGGCCGGCGAACGTGACCGCGTCCGCCGGGAACGTCGAGGTCGGGCTGGCCACCCCGGCCGACGCGCGGGTCAAGGCGTCCGCGGGCACGGTGACCGTCACCGTGCCGCAGGGCACCTACCGCGTGACCACCGAGGCCAACGCGGGGGACTCCCACGTCTCGGTGCCGAACACGCCCGGTGCGCCGCACGTCGTGGACGTCGCCGCCTCCGCCGGTGACGTGACCGTTCGAACCGCGTGATCGGGACCCGCCGCGTCGCCCTCCTGTGCCCGGCGGACTACCTGGTCAGCGGGGTGCTCCCGGAAATCGGTGCCACCCGCCGGGAACAACCGGCGGACCCGGTACGTTGAGCCAGTCAGAAAGGTTGAGTCGCCCTCGCTCAAGTCCGAGTTGACCTGAGAAAGCGGCTCCAGATACAACTTGAGTGTGCCCGGCTCAACGCGGCGGGGGCGCGACTCGGTTACCCAGTGTTTCAAGAGAGAGGGAACGAACCATGGCGCGAGCGGTCGGCATCGACCTCGGTACGACCAACTCGGTCGTCGCCGTCCTGGAGGGCGGCGAGCCGACGGTCATCGCCAACTCGGAAGGTTCGCGGACGACCCCGTCCATCGTCGCCTTCGCCAAGAACGGCGAAGTGCTGACCGGGCAGCCCGCGAAGAACCAGGCCGTCACCAACGTCGACCGCACGATCCGCTCGGTGAAGCGGCACGTCGGCACCGACTGGAAGACCGAGATCGACGGCAAGGCCTACACCTCGCAGGAGATCAGCGCCCGCGTGCTGATGAAGCTCAAGCGCGACGCGGAGGCCTACCTCGGCGAGGAGATCACCGACGCGGTGATCACCGTGCCCGCGTACTTCGAGGACGCGCAGCGGCAGGCCACCAAGGAAGCCGGCCAGATCGCCGGCCTGAACGTGCTCCGCATCGTCAACGAGCCGACCGCGGCCGCGCTGGCCTACGGCCTGGACAAGGGCGAGAAGGAGCAGACCATCCTGGTCTTCGACCTCGGTGGCGGCACCTTCGACGTGTCGCTGCTGGAGATCGGCGAGGGTGTGGTCGAGGTCCGCGCCACCTCCGGTGACAACCACCTCGGTGGCGACGACTGGGACGAGCGCATCGTCACCTGGCTGGTGGACAAGTTCAAGTCCTCCAGCGGCATCGACCTGACCAAGGACAAGATGGCGCTGCAGCGCATCCGCGAGGCGGCCGAGAAGGCGAAGATCGAGCTGTCCAGCTCGAACAGCGCCAGCATCAACCTGCCCTACATCACCGTGGACGCGGACAAGAACCCGCTGTTCCTGGACGAGACGCTGTCCCGCGCGGAGTTCCAGCGGATCACCTCCGACCTGCTCGAGCGCACCCGCCAGCCGTTCAACAACGTGATCCGCGACGCGAACATCAGCGTCGGCGACATCGACCACGTGGTGCTCGTCGGTGGGTCCACCCGCATGCCCGCGGTGTCCGAGCTGGTCAAGGAGCTGACCGGCGGCCGCGAGCCGAACAAGGGCGTGAACCCGGACGAGGTCGTCGCGGTCGGCGCGGTGCTGCAGGCCGGCGTGCTCAAGGGCGAGGTCAAGGACGTCCTGCTGCTCGACGTGACCCCGCTGTCGCTGGGCATCGAGACCAAGGGCGGGGTGTTCACCAAGCTCATCGAGCGCAACACCACCATCCCGACCAAGCGCTCGGAGATCTTCTCCACCGCGGACGACAACCAGCCCTCGGTGCAGATCCAGGTCTTCCAGGGTGAGCGCGAGATCGCCGCGCACAACAAGAAGCTCGGCATGTTCGAGCTGACCGGCCTGCCGCCCGCCCCGCGTGGCGTGCCGCAGATCGAGGTCACCTTCGACATCGACGCCAACGGCATCGTGCACGTCCTGGCCAAGGACCTCGGCACGAACAAGGAGCAGTCGATGACCATCACCGGTGGCTCCGCGCTGCCGAAGGACGACATCGAGCGCATGGTCAAGGACGCCGAGGCGCACGCCGAGGAGGACAAGCAGCGCCGCGAGGAGGCCGAGACCCGCAACCAGGCCGAGACGCTGGTCTACCAGACCGAGAAGTTCGTCAAGGACAACGAGGACAAGCTCCCCGACGAGCTCAAGGGCAAGGTCAAGACCGCCATCGACGAGGCGAACGAGGCGCTCAAGGGCACCGACTCGGCGAAGATCCGCGAGTCCATCGAGAAGCTGAACAGCGCTTCGCAGGAGCTGGGCACCGCGCTCTACGCCAACGCCAACGCCGCGCAGGAAGCCGCCGGCGCCCCCGGCGCTGACGCCGGTGCCGGCGCCTCGTCCTCGGCCAAGGCCGACGACGTGGTCGACGCCGAGATCGTCGACGAGGACGACAAGAAGGGCGCGGAGGGCGAGAAGAAGTGACCCACGCGAATCGCGAAAACTCCGAGGGTCCCCGGCACGGGACCGGTGAAGAGCCAGAGGAGCCGCGAGTCGTGGTGCGCGATCGCCGCAAGATCGACCCGGTGACCGGCGAACTGCGGCAGCAGCCGGTTCTTGAAGAGGAGGAGCCCGTGGCGGGCAAGCACGCGGGCCCCTCCCTCGGCGAGTCCATTGTGGACGAGTCGGTGGAGCCGGTGTCCGACCTGGAGAAGCAGCTGGAGGAGCGCACCGCGGACCTCCAGCGGCTCCAGGCCGAGTACACCAACTACCGCCGCCGGGTGGACCGCGACCGCGAGCAGGTGGTGAACGGGGCGAAGGCCGGGGTGGTCGGCGACCTGCTGCCGCTGCTCGACGACCTGGAGCGGGCCGAGCAGCACGGTGACCTCACCGGCGCGTTCAAGGCGGTGGCCGACAAGCTGGTGGCCAGCCTGCAGCGAGCCGGGCTCGAACCGTTCGGCGCCGAGGGCGAGCCCTTCGACCCGAGCGTGCACGAGGCCGTGCAGCACGCCACTTCGTCCGAAGTGGACGGTCCGACGGTGACCCTGGTGATGCGCCGGGGCTACCGCTTCGGCGACCGGGTGCTGCGGGCGGCGCTGGTCGGCGTGACCGACCACGAGCCAGGCGAGGCACCGGCACCGCCGGTGGCCGAGGTGGAGCCCGAACTGGACGCCACCCAGTCCGGTGAGCTGCCCCTTGATGAGAACAGTCGCTAGCGAAGAACCGGAGGGAGGAGACGCCCGATGAGTGCTCGGGAGTGGATCGGCAAGGACTTCTACCGTGAGTTGGGCGTCTCCTCCGACGCCTCCGCGGACGAGATCAAGAAGGCCTACCGCAAGCTGGCCAAGGAGAACCACCCGGACGCCAACTCCGGCAACGCCGAAGCCGAGAAGAAGTTCAAGGCGGTGTCCGAGGCGTACGGGGTGTTGTCCGACAGCGCCAAGCGCAAGGAGTACGACGAGGCGAGGCGCCTTTTCGGGTCGGGCGGCCCCGGGGGTTTCGGGTTTCCCGGAGGCGGAGCCGGTGGCACCGACTTCGGCGATATCTTCGGAAACGCCGCCGGACAAGGCGGGGGCTTCGGTGGCCTCGGTGACATCCTCGGCGGGCTGTTCGGCCGCCGCGGGGCCGCCGGTGCCACGGCGAACCGCGCGCAGCGCGGCGCCGACGTGGAAACGGATGTCCGGATCGACTTCGTCGAGGCGGTCAAGGGCGCGACCCTGCCGCTGCGCCTGTCCAGCCCGGCGACCTGCGGCACCTGTGGTGGCAACGGCGCCAAGCCGGGCACCACGCCGCGGACCTGCGCCAGCTGTGGTGGGTCGGGGCTGGTCAGCCGGAGCCAGGGGGCGTTCGCCTTCTCGGAGCCGTGCCGGGACTGCCGTGGCCGCGGCACCATCATCGACGACCCGTGCGGCGAGTGCGGTGGCGAGGGCATCAGCACCCGCACCCGCACGCTGACCGTCCGGATCCCCGCCGGGGTGGACGACGACCAGCGCATCCGGCTGGCCGGTCAGGGCGAACCGGGCCGGGGCGGCGCGCAACCGGGCGATCTGTACGTCCGGGTGCACGTGGCGCCGCACGCGGTGTTCGGCCGATCGGGCAATGATCTGACCATCACCGTGCCGGTGAGCTTCACCGAACTGGCGCTGGGTGGCACGATCACGGTGCCGACGCTCGACGGCAAGGTCTCGGTCAAGGTGCCCCCGGGCACCGCGAGCGGGCGGGTGCTGCGGGTGCGCGGCAAGGGCATCACCAAGCGCGACGGCACCCAGGGCGATCTGCTGGTCACCCTGCAGGTGGCGGTCCCGGCCCGGTTGGACGACCAGGCACGGGCGGCACTGGAGAGTTACGCGGAAGCCTCCGCGCAGCACGACCCGCGTCCGGAGATCACCGCGCTGATCAGGGAACGGAGCTGAGCTGACGATGTTCGGTTCTTCGCTGCCGGGCGGCGTGCCGCAGGACGAGGACACCCCGGTATTCGTCATCTCCGTGGCGGCGCAGCTCTCCGGGCTGCACGCGCAAACCCTCCGGTCGTACGACCGGCAGGGGCTGGTCTCCCCCGGCCGCACGGCCGGGGGTGGCCGGCGGTACTCGATGCGGGACATCGCGCTGCTGCGCGAGGTCCAGCGGCTGTCCCAGGAGGCGGGGGTCAACCTCGCCGGGATCAAGCGGATCATCGAGCTCGAGAACCAGGTGGACGCGCTGCGTTCCCGGGTGAGCGAGCTGACGGAGGAACTGGCGGCCGCCTACGCCGCCGCCGAGCAGGCCGCGGCCGCGGTGCACGCGTCGTACCGCAAGGACCTCGTCCCCATGCGCAACCAGACGGCCCTGGTGGTGTGGCGGCCCAACCCGCCACGGCCCCGCCGCTGATTTCCTGGCGAAGACCAGGCCTCAGAACCCGGCGGTGGTGGCGACCCGATCCCCCGGGGTCGCCGCCGCCGTCGCTGGACGACGACGTGACTGTCCTCAGTCGACGGTGAACTGGTCGTACTTGATCCGCTCGGCCGGGGTTCCCTCTTCCATCAACCGCATCATGGTGGCGCGGATCATCGTGGGCGAGCCCGAAACCAGCACATCCGTCTTCGGCCACGGGCCGCGTCTGAGCACGGCTTCGACGAGCGTGCCCTGCTCGCCGCCCTTGACCTCGCCTTCCTCCACCACCGGCACCACGGTCAACCACGGGTTGGTCGCGGCCAGCATCTTCAGCGTGGGCAGGTCGTAGAGGTCCTCCGGGGTCCGGCCGCCGAAGAACAGGTGGACCGCCGGATTCTGCTTCCACCGCGCCAGATCGTCGGCGATCGCGCGCAGCGGGGCCAGGCCGGTGCCGCCGGCGATCAGCAGGAGCTTCCGCTTGTCGGCCTGCCGCACGGCGAGCGTGCCCAGCGCCGGGCCGATGCGCCATTCGTCGCCGATCCTGGTGTGGTGCACCATCGACCGGCTCACCCAGCCCCCGTCCACCGCGCGCACGTGGAACTCCAGCACGCCGTCGGTGCGCGGCGCGGTGGCCGGGGAGAAGTACCGCCACATGCGCGGCCGCTGCGGGACCTGCACGCTCAGGTACTGGCCCGCCCGGAACGGCACCGGGTGCTTCGGCACCACCCGGATCACCGCCACGCTCGAGTTCGGCTTGCGGTGGTCGATCACCCTGGCCGGCCACCACGCCGGGCCCTTCTCGGCATCGGCGGCTTCCCGCATGGCTTTCGCGATGATCCCGTAGGCATCGGTCCAGGCGCGTTCGACCTCCGCGGTCCAGTCGTCCTTCAGGTACTTCTTCAACGCGGCCAGCAACGCCACCCCAACCGCGTCGTAGTGGTGCGCGACCACGTCGAACTTGCGGTGGTCGCGGCCGAGCTGGTGCAGGAACGGCACCAGTTCGTCGGGCTGGTCGACCAGCCCGACCACGTGCACCAGTGCCCGCAGCAGCCGATCCCGCTGGGTGTTCATGTTGGCCGGGAAAAGGGCTCTCGTCGCCGGGGAAACGGTGAACAGCACACCGTAGAAGAACTGCGCGAGTTCGGCGGCCCTCGGTTCGATCTTCGCAAAGGAATCTCTGATCAGCTTTGTGGTCCGGTTGGTTTTGCTCCAGTTCGCCGGAATGGTCACGGGCAACGGGTCGGGAAACATGGCGTGGACACCCATCAGTGCGACGAATTCTCCAATCGATTCGAACGCGGCGTGATCTTCCAACACTCCCGTTTCCCCGACGGGGCAGGGACTCTACGACGCCAGTCGCTCGGCGGCGCCGGATCGCCACGCTTTCAGCTCGAATGGAGCAATGTGGATACTCGGTGTCGAACGGGGGTATTCACTGCGTGCCGCCGCCGTTCGGGTGCTTTTTCGGCGAACACATGTTTTTCTGGCTATTCGCCGTGAAAGCATCAGTCGATGGTGAACGGGTCGTACTTGATCTGGTCGAGCGCGGTGCCCGCGACCAGCATGCGCGAAACCGTGGCCCGGATCATCTGCGGTGAACCGGAGACCAGGACGTCGTGCTTCGGCCAGGCGCCGTACTTGGTCACCACCTCGGCCAGCGTGCCCTGCTCGAACCCGGGCAGCCCGGGGTTGTTCTCCACCACCGGGACCACGGTCAGCCAGGGGTTCACCGCCGCCAGCGAGCGCAGCTCCTCCAGGTCGTACAGGTCGTCGCGGTCGCGGCCGCCGTAGAACAGCTTCACCTTGGGGTTCTCGCCCCACTGCGCGAGCTCGTCGAGCATCGCGCGCAGCGGCGCCACCCCGGTGCCGCCGGCGATCATCAGCACGTCCCGGCCGGACTCGCGGTCGACGGCCAGCCGCCCGAGCGGCGGGCCGAGGCGCCAGCGGTCGCCACGCGCGGTGTGGCCGACGATGGCGCGGGAGACCCAGCCGCCCTCGACCGCGCGGATGTGGAACTCGATCGAGCCGTCCTCGCGGGGCGCGTTCGCCGGGGAGAGGTACCGCCACAGCCGCGGGCGCTGCGGCACCTCCACGCTCAGGTACTGGCCTGCCTGGTACGGCACCGGCTGCTCCGGCTCCACCAGCACCAGCGCGAGGTCCCAGGTGAGCCGGCGGTGCTCGGCGACGGTGGCGGTCCACGAACCGGGGTGCCGGTCGGCCGCGGCGGCCTCCTGCATCGCCCGCGCGATGATGGTGAACGCCTCGGCCCAGGCGCGCTCCACTTCGGGCGTCCACTCCGGACCGAGGTTCGTCTTCAGCGCGGCGAGCAGCGCGGTGCCGACCGCCTCGTAGTGGTTCGGGATGACGCCGAACTTGCGGTGGTCGCGGCCGAGCTGGCGCAGGAACGGCACCAGGTCGTCGGGCCGGTCGACCATCTGCACGATGTGCACCAGCGCGCGCACCAGCCTGCCCCGCTGGACCTCCATGTTGATCGGGAAGAAGTCCCTGGTGGCCGGCGCGAGGGTGAACAGCATGCCGTAGAAGAACTGGGAGATCTCCGGCGTGTACGGCTCGGCCTTCGTCCAGGTGTCACGAATCAGCCGCACCATCGCCGCGACGGCGGGCGGGGTCTCCCTCGTGGTGGAGGTCCTGGGTACTGGGCTGACCGGTTCTGCTGTCATCGTCGGCTGGTATCGGCTCCTCGTCCGGTTGCGCGGCGTGTTCGGCGGGGTGCCCCGCACGCCGATTGTGGCCTGGATTATTCATTAATGCGCGTAGCTCTGGGTTCCGCCGACCGGGGCAGGCCAGCGGCCTGAACCAGGGGTTGTGGTGTAGGGAATATTCCCCCTTTCGGAATAAGTCGATCGAGGTAAGCGGTCCAGTGGTTCATCTCGGAGGGTAGTCGTACTGGCCGGAAACCCCGGCTACGTTGCTCCGGACGGGTCAATCTAGGTACGTCTGCCGTGTGATGGATCACTGGTAAACTAGTTGCAACATACAACTAGTAACCCCCGGATTTTTTCACCGATCGGGGCAACGGGGAGGCTGGACCCATGGGTCCGACGGACGACGCCGCACTGGAGCTGGTGCGGCAACTCAAAGTGAACGCGCAGTTGCAGCAGGCGTGGACGACGCACCTGTGGCAGGCGCAGAACGGCCTCCACCCCGCCTCCGCCTGGCTGCTCGCCGAACTCGCCCAGCTCGGCGAGTCGCGCCCGTCCGAACTGGCCAAGCGGCGGATGGTGGACGTCTCGGTGGTCAGCCGCCAGGTGGCGCAGCTGACCGCGGCCGGGTTGATCGAGCGACGCCCGGCGCCCGAGGACGGCCGGGCGGCGCTGATCCGGGTGTCCGAACGCGGTGAGCAGGAGCTGGTCCGCTGGCGGCGGCAGTACACCGACTTCCTCACCGACGCGCTCTCCGGCTGGGACCCGGGCGAGCTCGACGCGCTCACCGAACGGCTGAAAGCGGCCAACGAGAGCCTTCGCACCACCCTCGACCGACGGTCGGGACCGCGCTGACCTGCGGTTTCGGCGAATTCAGAGTTGAGCGGAACAGACTCAACTTTCCTGACGTTGAGCATGTCGAGGACTTTTCCGGAAGGCTGGCGTCAAGCGACGCACGACATGAGGTGAGGGATGGACGCTTTCAACCCGACCACGAAGACCCAGCAGGCGATCTCGTCGGCTGCCCAGGCGGCCACCGTCGCGGGCAACCCCGACATCGCGCCCGCCCACCTGCTCGGCGCGCTGCTGGCCCAGGGCGAGGGGCTCGCCGGGCCGCTGCTGACCGCGGTCGGGGCGGACCCGGAGCAGGTGCACAAGGAACTCGAGCCGATCACCCAGGCGCTGCCGTCCGCGGTCGGCGCCACGGTCTCGCAGCCGCAGTTCGACACGCACGCGGTCAAGTCGATCACCAGCGCGCAGAAGCTGGCCACCGAGCTCGGTGACGAGTACGTCTCCACCGAGCACCTGATGGTCGGCCTCGCCGCCGAGGGCGGTCAGGTGGCCGACCTGCTCAAGCGCCACGGCGCCACGCCGGAGGCGCTGCGCGAGGCGTTCACCGCGGTCCGCGGCTCGGCCCGGATCACCAGCCCCGACCCCGAGGGCACGTTCAAGGCGCTGGAGAAGTACGGCGTCGACCTGACCGCGCGCGCCCGCGCGGGTGAGCTGGACCCGGTGATCGGCCGCGACACCGAGATCCGCCGGGTGGTGCAGGTGCTCTCGCGCCGGACCAAGAACAACCCGGTGCTGATCGGCGAGCCCGGCGTCGGCAAGACCGCCATCGTGGAGGGGCTGGCCCAGCGCATCATCGCCGGTGACGTGCCCGAATCGCTGCGCGGCAAGCGCGTGGTCGCGCTCGACCTCGGCTCGATGGTGGCCGGCGCGAAGTTCCGCGGTGAGTTCGAGGAGCGGCTGAAGGCGGTGCTCAAGGAGATCACCGACTCGGCCGGTCAGGTGGTCACCTTCATCGACGAGCTGCACACCATCGTCGGCGCCGGGGCCACCGGCGAGGGCGCGATGGACGCGGGCAACATGATCAAGCCCATGCTCGCCCGCGGTGAGCTGCGCATGGTCGGTGCCACCACGCTCGACGAGTACCGCCAGCACATCGAGAAGGACGCCGCGCTGGAGCGCCGGTTCCAGCAGGTGCTGGTCGGCGAGCCGTCCACCGAGGACACCATCGGCATCCTGCGCGGGCTCAAGGAGCGCTACGAGGTGCACCACGGCGTCCGCATCACCGACGGCGCGCTGGTCGCCGCGGCCACCCTGTCCGACCGCTACATCACCGCCCGGTTCCTCCCGGACAAGGCGATCGACCTGGTCGACGAGGCGGCCTCGCGGCTGCGCATGGAGATCGACTCGCGGCCGGTGGAGATCGACGAGGTCGAGCGCGGGGTGCGCCGGATGGAGATCGAGGAGATGGCGCTGTCCAAAGAGGACGACGCCGCCTCGAAGCAGCGCCTGGCCGCGCTGCGCGCCGAACTGGCCGAGAAGCGCGAGGAACTGAGCGCGCTGACCGCGCGCTGGCAGAACGAGAAGGGCTCGATCGAGCGCGTCCGCGACCTCAAGGAGCAGCTGGAGCAGCTGCGCGGCGAGTCGGAGCGGGCCGAGCGCGACGGCGACCTCGGCCGGGCCGCGGAGCTGCGCTACGGCAAGATCCCCGCGCTGGAGAAGGAACTGGACGCCGCCACCGCCACCGAGAAGGCGGTGCAGGCCGAGGTGATGCTCAAGGAGGAGGTCGGCGCCGACGACGTCGCGGACGTGGTCAGCGCGTGGACCGGCATCCCGGCGGGCAGGCTGCTCGAAGGCGAGACCGGCAAGTTGCTCCGGATGGAGGAGGAGCTGGGCAGGCGGGTGATCGGCCAGGAAGAGGCGGTCAAGGTCGTCTCGGACGCGGTGCGCCGCACGCGCGCCGGGGTGGCCGACCCGGACCGCCCGACCGGCTCGTTCCTGTTCCTCGGCCCGACCGGGGTCGGCAAGACCGAGCTGGCGAAGGCGCTGGCGGAGTTCCTGTTCGACGACGAGCGCGCGATGCTGCGGATCGACATGAGCGAGTACGCCGAGAAGCACTCGGTGGCCAGGCTGGTCGGCGCGCCGCCCGGGTACGTCGGCTACGACCAGGGCGGGCAGCTGACCGAGTCGGTGCGGCGGCGGCCGTACAGCGTGGTGCTGCTCGACGAGGTGGAGAAGGCGCACCCGGACGTCTTCGACGTGCTGCTGCAGGTGCTCGACGACGGCAGGCTGACCGACGGCCAGGGCCGGACGGTCGACTTCCGCAACACCATCCTGGTGCTCACCTCGAACCTCGGCTCGCAGGCCATCGCGGACGCCGCGCTGGACGACCGGCAGCGCCGCGACGCGGTGCTCTCGGTGGTGCAGCGGCACTTCAAGCCGGAGTTCCTGAATCGGCTGGACGACCTGGTGGTCTTCCACGCGCTCGGCACCGAGCAGCTGACGTCCATTGTGGACATCCAGGTGGACCGGCTGGCCAAGCGGCTGGCCCAGCGGCGGCTCACCCTCGAGGTCACCGAGGGCGCGCGGGAGTGGCTGGCGCTCAACGGCTTCGACCCGATCTACGGGGCCAGGCCGCTGCGGCGGCTGGTGCAGTCCGCGATCGGCGACCAGCTGGCGCGCCTCCTGCTCGGCGGCGAGGTCCTCGACGGCGACACGGTCCGGGTGGACATCCCGGCCGTGGAGGCCGGTGATTCGCTCACTGTGCGGAAGGTGTGAGTTACGTCCGTAGTCGCCCCCACTCGATCGGGTGGGGGCGACACGGCGTCCTGATCTCGGCGTTCGGGCCCAGGGCGATACGCTGGTCTTCGTGGGTATTCCGGCGTGGATCTGGTTCGTCGTCGCCGCCGTCGCCTTGGTGGCGGGGCTCGGGTTGCTCGGTGCCGACCGAGCACGAGAAGGCTCGCGCAACCGGGAGCGGATGCGCTGGGCGGATCTGCGCGGCTGGGAGTTCGTCGAGGAGGACGAACGCCTGCCGCGGCAGTGGTCCGGCGGCGCGATCGGCTACTTCGGCGCGGAGGCCGCGGTCAACGTGGTGGGCGGGTCCACCTTCACCTCGGACGGCCGCCGCCCGGTCTTCGTCTTCGACATCGAGTCCGAGGGCCAGATCCCCGCGGTGATCGTGGCGGTCCGCTGCAACCGCGTGCACCAGGTGCTCGTCGAGCTGTGGCTGGCCAGCGTGCCGTTCCAGCGCGCGGAGATGCCGGAGCTGCTCGGCCCGGTCGGCCAGCGCTACGCCTTCGCCGACGACGCCGAGGGCGCCCGCGCGGTGATCACCCAGGACCTGGTGGACGCGGCCGACGCGCTCGGCGGGGACGTCGGCGTGGCCTGGCTGGAGAACGAGTGGGTGCTCGCCAGCGTCGCGCCCAACGCCGGCCCGTCGCGGCTGGAGCGCCTCCTGCGCGACCTCGGCGAGATCGCCGACATCGTCGACCCGTTCGACGAGGCCGTCGAGCCGGAGTCGGAGGGCAGGCACTGGCAGAACCAGGGTTCCGCCGCTTCCGAGTACCGCCAGCAGGCGGGCGACTGACGCCGTGGGCACCGCACTGGTCACCGGCGCCACCGCCGGCATCGGCGCCGCGTTCTCCCACCGGCTCGCCGCCGAAGGACGCGACGTGGTCCTCGTCGCCAGGGACACCGCGCGGCTGGAGCAGTTGGCCGCGGAACTGACCGAGCGCTACGGCGTCGGCACCGAGGTGCTGACCGCCGACCTCGCCTCCGCCGAAGGCCGCGAGAAGGTCGAAGCCCGGGTCGCCGCCGGGGTCGACCTGCTGGTGAACAACGCGGGGTTCGGCCTCGGCGGGGAACTCCAGGACGCCTCACCCGAGCAACTGCAGGCGCAGCTGGACGTCAACGTCACCGCCGTGCTGCGGCTGACCCGCGCCGCCCTGCCGGGCATGCTGGAGCGCGGGCACGGCGACGTGATCAACGTGTCGAGCGTGGCCGGCTTCCTGCCCGGCCGCGGCTCCACCTACACGGCCAGCAAGACCTACGTCACCTCGTTCACCGAGGGCGTGGCGGGTTCGGTGCAGGGCACCGGGGTCCGCGTGATGGCCTTGTGCCCCGGGTTCACCCACACCGAGTTCCACCAGCGGGCCGGGCTGGACAAGCCGGGCCCCAAGCTGTTCTGGCTCGACGCCGACCGGGTGGTCGACGAAGGCCTGGCCGATCTGCGCCGCGGGCGGTGGGTGTCCATCCCGAGCCCGCAGTACAAGGCACTGGTGGCGGTACTGCGCGTGGTGCCGCGGTCGCTGATCCGGATCGCCGCGGGTCGCTTCGCCGGACGAGGCCGTACCTGAGCGATTCCGTCGGTGCCGTGTGAGAAGCTGAGCGCCGTGGCGATTCCTGGCATTGATCAAGCGGCGAAACTCGAGCTCGCCCGGCTCATCACCGAACTGTCCGTGGTGCACGGCAAGGTGACCCTGGCTTCCGGCAAGGAGGCCGACTACTACGTCGACCTGCGGCGCGCGACCCTGCACCACGCGGCCGCCCCGTTGATCGGCAAGCTGCTCCGCCAGCTCACCGCCGACTGGGACTTCGTCTCCGTCGGCGGCCTCACCCTCGGCGCCGACCCGGTCGCCGCCGCCATGCTGCACTCCGCGGCCGCGGACGGCGTGGTGCTCGACGCCTTCGTGGTCCGCAAGGCCACCAAGACCCACGGCATGCAGCGCCGGGTCGAAGGGGTTGAGGTGCGCGGGCAGCGGGTACTCGCGGTGGAGGACACCTCCACCACCGGCGGCAGCGTGCTCACCGCGGTGGAAGCACTGGAAGAGGCCGGTGCCACGGTGGTGGGTGTGGCCACCGTGGTGGACCGCGACACGGGTGCCAGGGAAGCGATCGAGAAGGAAGGCCTGGCGTACCGCTACCTTCTGGATGCGCACGACCTCGGTCTGTCCTGACCCCCGGGTTTCCCCTACGGGTCTTCCCCCCATTGTGGGGTGAGACCCGGTTTTCACCAGCGGTTCTCCAGCGGGCAGGAGTACGTTGGTGATGTAAGGGGGACGTGAAGGGGAGGGGTGACGGAGCCGGTGGCCGGATTTCTCGCGGATGTCACGGTCGCGATCCACGTTGTTGCCCTGCTGTACATCGGCCTGGGCGGGTTCGTCGCGTGGCGGTGGCCCAAGACCATTTTCGTGCACATCTTTTTCGCCGCATGGGGAATTCTGGTCAATGTTTTTCCCATTCCCTGCCCGCTGACCGCGCTGGAGAACTTCTTCCGCGCGCAGGAGGGGCTCGGCGACCTGCCCGGCGGGTTCAACGCGTACTACATCTACGACACGGTGTTCCCGCGCGAGATGATGCCGGTGATCGCCGCGCTCGCGCTGGTGGTGCTGGTGGTCTCCTACATCGGGGCCTACGTGCACTGGAAGCACCGCGACAGCGACGACGACCAGGCCGAAGGCACCCAGGCCCACCCCATCGGCCTCGGCTGAGGAGAATCGCAACGTGGTCATCGTTGCGATCTTTCTCGGCATCATCCTGCTGGGCCTGGTGATCGGCCTGGTCATGCGGCCGAAGGTGCAGGCCCGCGCCCGCGCGCACGTGGACGCGCTGCAGGCGATGGCCACCTCGTTCGGCTGGCAGATCGACCGGCGCGCGGTACCGGACATCCGGGCCCGGCTGCCGATCGGCGGCATGTGGGACGAGGACACCGGCATCCGCGCCACCGCCCAGCTGACCGGCCAGTGGCGCGGGGTGCCGGTGGTGGCGCTGCAGCTGGCCTACGGCACCGAGGGGCTGGCCACGCACACCTGGCACACCATGACGATGATCATGGTGCCGCGGCCGGTGCCCGGTCCGGTGGTCGCGCTGACCCCGCCGGGCGTGTCGTGGGCGAACTTCCTCGCCTCGGACCGGCAGGTCGGTTATCCCCCGTTCGACGGGCGCTTCCACGTGCACGCGAGGAGCGACGAGGAGGCCCGCGTCACGCTGACCCCGGCGGTGGCCGGTCAGCTGGCCGCCGACCCGCGCACGCGGGACCGGATGCTGTTCTTCGGGGAGCGCGACCTCGCCGCCACCTTCCCGGGTTCGATCACGCAGCAGCAGGCCGTGGCGCAGACCGCGGACCTGCTGCTGGAGGTCTCGCAGCGGATGGCGGTCCGATGACCGAGGCCGGGCCCACCGAATGGGTGGCGGAGCACGAGGTCGGCGTCGGACCGTGGCCGGGCGAATGGCCGACCGACGAGCGCTACGACCCGGAACTGCTGGCCGAGGGCGACCGCCGCAACGTGGTGGACGCCTACCGGTACTGGCGGCGCGAGGCCATCGTGTCCGATGTGGACAGCCGACGGCACCCGTTCCACGTGGCCATCGAGAACTTCCAGCACGACCACAACATCGGCACGGTGGTGCGCACGGCGAACGCGTTCGCCGCGGCCGCGGTGCACATCGTCGGCCGCCGCCGCTGGAACCGCCGGGGCGCCATGGTCACCGACCGCTACCAGCACCTGCACCACCACCCGACGGTCGGCGAGTTCACCAGCTACGCGGCGGAGTCCGGGCTGGCGGTGGTCGCCGTCGACAACACCCCGGGCGCGGTGCGGCTGGAAACCGCCGAGCTGCCGCGCGAGTGCGTGCTGTTGTTCGGGCAGGAGGGGCCGGGCCTGTCCGCCGAGGCGCAGGAAGCCGCGTCGCTGGTGGTGTCGATCGCGCAGTTCGGCACCACGCGGTCGATCAACGCCGGGGTGGCGGCGGGCGTGGTCATGCACACGTGGATCGAGCAGCACGCGGATCTCTCGACGGCTTGGTGATTCCCTAGGCGGGCGCGATCTCCACCGGGATGCCGTTCAGCACGCTGGTGCCGGACAGCGCGTCCATCAGGGTTTCGTCGGAGAGCAGGTTCGTGTTCGCGCCGGCGTGCGCGGTGGCCACCGCGGTCCGCATGCCCGCCGGGTCGTGGCCCCAGCCGTGCGGAATGCTCACCACGCCGGGCCGGATGACGTCGGTGACCTCCACCGGCACCTCGATCTTGCCCGCCCGCGAGTGCACCACGGCCTGCCCGCCGTCGGTCAGCCCGAGCCGCGTCGCGTCCTCCGGGTGCACCTGGACCGTGCACCGGTTCTGCCCGCGCACCAGCGGTTCCAGGTTGTGCATCCACGAGTTGTTCGAGCTGAGGTGCCGCCGTCCGATGAGGACCAGTTCGCCGTCGGGCGTCCGGTCCAGCTCGCGCGCCAGCCGCGGCACGTCCTCGGTGATCGGTTCGGGGGCCAGTTCGATCTTGCCGCTGGCGGTGGTCAGCACCTCGGGGACGCGCTGCTTCAGCGGTCCCAGGTCGACGCCGTGCGGGGCGGCTTCGAGATCGGCCAGCGTCAGGTCGTACGGCCCGGCGCGCAGCATCAGGTCGACCAGCCGCTCGGGACCGGTGCGCCCGGCGGCGACCGCGGGATCCAGCCCGGCGCGCCGCGCGGCTTCGGCGGCGACGAACTCGTCGAGCGCGGCGACGTCGGCGTCCGGCCCCTGACCGGTGACGACGCCGGTCAGCCGCAGCATGGTCTCCCACTCCTGCGGCAGCTCGGTCGGCAGCGCGGCCGGGGTCCAGTTCGCCACGTCCCGGACCGCGTACTGGTAGAGCGCCATGTCGTAGTGCGGGCGTTCCAGCGCGCTCGGGCCGGGCAGGATCACGTCGGCCAGCCTGCTCGTCTCGTTCAGGTAGACGTCCAGCGAGACCATGAAGTCGAGCTGCTCCAGCGCGCCGGTGAGCCGGTCGGCGTTCGGGGTGCTCAGGCACGGGTTGCCGCTGACCGTGACCAGCGCGCGGACCTGGCCTTCGCCGGGGGTGAGGATCTCGTCGGCCAGCACGCCGACCGGGACCTCGCCGAGCACTTCGGGCAGGCCGTGCACGCGGGTCTTCCAGCGGCCGGTGCGGAACGGCTTCGGCTTCGGCGTGGAGCTGTTCGGCTGCCCGGCGGCGGCCAGCGGGAACATCGCGCCACCGGGGCGGTCGAGGTTCCCGGTGAGCGTGTTGAGCACGTCGACCAGCCAGCTCGCGACCGTGCCGAAGGCCTGCGTGGTGGTGCCGATCCGGCCGTAGACCGCGGCGTGGTCGGCGTCGGAGAGTTCGCGGGCGAGCCGCCGGATCTCGTCCGCCGCGATGCCGGTCGGCCCGGCGACGGCCTCCGGGGTGAACTCGCGCGCCAGTTCACGGACTTCGTCGACGCCGTTGACGTGCTCGGTGAGCCTGCCGAGGTGCACGCGGTTCTCGTCGAACAGCACGTTGATCATGGCGAACAGCAGCAGCGCGTCGGTGCCGGGGCGGATGGCGTGGTGCTCGTCGGCGAGTTCGGCGGTGCGCGTGCGCCGCGGGTCGACCACGACGACCTTGCCGCCGCGGCGCTGGATGCCCTTGAGCCTGCCGCGCGCGTCCGGGGCGGTCATCAGGCTGCCGTTGGAGACGAGCGGGTTGGCGCCGAGGATGAGGAGGTGGCCGGTGCGGTCGAGGTCGGGCACCGGGATGGAGAGCCCGCTGCCGAAGAGGTAGCCGGACGAGAAGTGCTTCGGGACCTGGTCGACCGTGCCGGCGGTGAAGAAGTTCTTGGTGCCGAGCGCCTTGTAGAGGACGCGGCCGTAGAGCAGGGCGCCCAGGTTGTGCGCGCTGGGATTGCCGACGTAGAAGGCGACCGCGTCCTTGCCGTGGGCCTCGATGATCGGCGGCAGCCGCCGGTGGATCTCGGCGAACGCCTCGTCCCAGGAGGCCTCGACGAACTCGCCGTCGCGCTTGATCAGCGGCGTGCGCAGGCGGTCGGGGTCGTGGTGGAGCGCGCCGAGCGAGGCGCCCTTCGGGCAGATGTACCCGCTGGAGAAGACGTCGGCGCTGTCCCCTCGCACCTTCGAGACACGCGTTCCCTCGAACGTGACGTCGAGTCCGCAGGTCGCTTCGCACAGTGGGCAGGTGACGGCAGCCATCGCCTGAACATACCGACTGGTATGTCGACGAACAAGGGAGAATGGGCGGCATGACGGCGGCGGAACGGGCCGGTGAGGCGGAGAACGCGCTGCGGACGAGGCATTTCCGGCGGTTGTGGGGCTGGCCGTCGACGGTGCTGTCCCGCAGTGGCTGGCCCGCCGACGCCGGGCAGCGGGTGCACTGGCACTGGAACTACTGGTGGCAGGCGCACGTGCTGGACTGCCTGGTCGACGCGCAGGTCCGCGCGCCGTCGCCGGAGCGCGCCGAGCTGGTCTCGCGGTACGCGCGGACGATCAAGCTGCGGAACTTCGGCCGGTGGACCAACGAGTACTACGACGACATGGCGTGGCTCGGCATCGCGCTGGAGCGGGCGCGGCGGCTGGTCGAGTTGGAGTGCTCCCCCGCGGTGGACGCCCTCGTCGCGCAGCTGCGGGAGGGCTGGACCGAGGACGCGGGCGGCGGGATCTGGTGGCGGAAGAACGACCAGTTCAAGAACGCCCCGGCGAACGGGCCGGCGGCGATCCTGCACGCGCGGGTCGGGGACCTGACGCGGGCGCGGGAGTTGTTCGCGTGGATGGATTCGCGGTTGGTGGATCCGGTGACGGGGTTGGTGTGGGACGGGCTGCGGGTGGATACCGGGGAGCTGGTGAAGCACATTTACACGTACTGCCAGGGGGTTTTCCTGGGGACGTGTCTAGAACTGTCCGAAGTGGAGGCTGCTTCGCGGACCGTGCTGGCGGTGGCGGAGCATTGTGCGCCGGGCGGGGTGCTGCGGGCGCAGGGCGGTGGGGACGGGGGGTTGTTCGCCGGGATTTTGGCTCGGTATCTGGCGTTGGCGGCGCTTCGGCTGGAGGGGGCGGCGGCTGTGGTGGCTCGGGAGTTGGTGCTTTCTTCGGCGGAGGCTTGTTATGGGAGTACGGTAGCTGCTCCTGGTGGGCCCCTGTTCAGTCCAACGTGGACGGAGCCGGTTGCGTTGCCGTTGGTGGGTGGTGATCCGGCGCGGGATCTTTCCGTGCAGGTGGGTGCGTGGATGTTGTTGGAGGCGGCTGCGACGCTCGAATGAAGACGCTTGAATGAAGCGGGCCCCGCCCCGGTTTTTTAGTGTGACTACGGCGAAGTACCCGTTGTCAAGGCGGGAAAGATGCCTTGACAACGGGTACTTCGCCGTGTTTTTGGCTGGGGACCGGGGTGGGATGGGGAGTCTGGGCGGTGGTTTCGGTTTTGCGCCCGGGTTCTGTTTGTGCCCGGGTTCTGGTCTGTGGCCGGGGGCGGCCTTGGTGGTCAGCCTCGGCGTTGTTGAGGGCAGCCGCAGGAGGTGCGGTGTTGGAAGGTGGGGGCCAGGCGAACCGAGTCCGGGCGGCGGTCCGGGGTGGTGATCCTGCTGATCAGGGTGTGGACGGCGCGCCTGCCGATCTCCTCGATGGGGGGCGCCATGGTGGTCAGAGCGGGATCCACCTTGCCCATCCAGTCCGCGTCCCCGTAGCCCGCCAGGCCCAGTTCCTCGCCTAGCCGGAGGCCTCGGCGGTGCACTTCGTAGTGCACGCCGATCATCATCGCTTCGCTGGCGACCACGAGTGCGGTGGGTGCGTCCGCCATGTCGAGCAGTCGTCCGGTGGCGGCGGCCGCTCCACCTGCTGTCGACTCGCCGCAGGCGACCAGGTCCGGTTGCCACGCGAGGCCCGCTCGGCCCAGGCCGAGGCGGTAGCCGAGGGCGCGTTCGTCGTTCGCGGCTATGCCCACCGCGCCGGAGATCAGCCCGATCCGCTCGTGCCCGGCGCCGGCCAGGTGGCGGACCAGGTCGCACATGGCCTGGATGTTCTCCGTCCCCACCTGGTCCACGTCCCCCCGCGTGGCCAGCCGGTCCATCAACACCGTCGGCACGCCCAGGCGCACCAGGCTGGTCACCACCACGTCGTCCCCGGCGGCGGGCGTGAGCAGGATGCCGTCGATGCCCCCCGCGCGCAGCGAGCGCACGGCGTCCATCTCGACCCTGGCGGCGTCCTCGGTTTCGGCGAAGGTCACCGCGCAGCCCGCGTCGGCGGCGGCGCGTTCGATCGCCCTGGACAGTGCGGTCGCGTACGGGGTGGCGTCGAACGCCATCGCCACGCCCAGCCGATGGGTGACAGGCGCGCCCCAAAGTGGAATGTCGTGTGTCAGTGCGGTCATCTCTCCCGGCCCCTCGATGCCTGAATGAGAACGTGCCCGCCCGATAGACGCTCTCGAAACTACCGGCGCCGAAGATATCCCCGATTCGGGCGTCATCCGGTCGGGAGTCACTCGATGAAGCAGAAATTCAGCGAACCGGGTGAATTCCGGCGCAGCCGCACGACTCTCGGTGTCGCAGGGTCGGGGGCAGCCGGACCACCTCGGCCTTGCGGTCCGGGTCGGCGATCCTGGCCAGCAGCAACCGCACCGCGCGGCGGCCGATCTCCTCGATCGGCTGCGCCATGGTGGTCAGCGGCGGGTCGACCAGATCGGCCCACTCGACGTCGTCGTAGACCACCACCGGCAGGTCGCGCCCTATTTTCAGGCCGCGGCTGCGTGCCTCGTGCAGCACGCCGACCATCATGCCGTCGTTGGCCACCACCAGCGCCGTCGGTGGTTCGGGGAGGGCGAGCAGGGTGCGCAGGGCCGCCGCCCCGCCGTCGCGTGAGGAGTGTCCGCATTCGACCAGGGACGGGTTCCACACCAGCCCGCCGCGCCCCAGCCCGAGCCGGTAGCCGAGCGTGCGTTCCTCGCTCGTGGACAGTCCGGCCGCGCCGCTGATCAGGCCGATCCGGCGGTGGCCGAGTGAGGCGAGGTGCTCGGTCAGCGCCGAGGTCGCCTGGATGTTCTCCGCGCCGACCTGGTCCACGTCCCCGCGGGTGGCCAGCCGGTCGACGAGCACCGTCGGCACGCCCAGCGACACCAGTTCCCCGACCACCTGGCCGTCACCGGGCGCCGGCGTGATCAGCAGGCCCTCGACCCGGCGTGACCGCAGCGCGCGCACGGTCGACTGCTCGGTCTCCAGCTCGTCGTGGGTGTCGGCCAGCAACACCGTGTACCCGGCGGCCGCGGCCTCGCGTTCCACGGCCTGCATCAGCATCGCGAAGTACGGGTTCGCCATCAGGGAGATCGCCACGCCGATCGACCGCGTGCCGCCGGTGACCAGCGAGCGCGCGATCGCGTCGCCGGTGTAGCCGGTGGTCTCGATGGCCCGCAGCACCGCGGCCCTGGTCTCCTCCGCCACCGCGCGCGTGCCGTTGACCACGTGTGACACGGTGGTGATCGAGACGCCGGCCATCTCGGCGATGTCGCGCTGGGTCGGGCGGGACGAGCGTCCTGGTGGCACGGGGCTCCCTTCGCCGGTGTTGGCAAGCGTTTGCGCAAACGCTTGCGCGGCAGCATAGCCCGATCTACCGTCCCGGGTCATCTGTTCCGATCCTCAACGCGGAGGATGTCGTGCGAAAAATCTTGACCGCGGGGCTGGCGGTCGCGGTACTGGTGTCGGCGGGCGGGTGCACCGTCGAGCGGCACTGGGGCGGCAACACCAACTCCGGTGGCGGGGGCGGCAAGGCCAAGGTCGGCCTGGTCACCAAAACCGACACCAATCCCTACTTCGTCGAACTGCGAGCCGCGGCGAGCGCGGCCGCGCAGGCCAACGGCGCCGACTTCAGCGCGCTGGCCGGCCAGTTCGACGGGGACAACGACGGCCAGGTCCGGGCCATCGAGAACCTGATGCAGCAGGGCGCCACCACCATCCTGATCACGCCGAGCTCGTCCACCGGCGTGCTCGACGCGATCGACCGGGCGCGCAAGTCGGGCGTGCTGGTGATCGCGCTGGACACCGCGACCGAACCGGCGGAGGCGGTCGACGCCACCTTCGCCACCGACAACTTCGCGGCGGGCCAGCAGCAGGGCGCCTACGTGAAGGCCGCGCTCGGCGGCGCGCAGCCGAAGCTGTTCATGGTGGACGGCACCGCGGGCAGCACGGTGGACACCCAGCGGCACACCGGGTTCCTCTCCGGCATCGGCCTGGCCGACGGCGCACCCGAGATCAAGGGCGCCACGCCGGCCAACGGTGACCAGAGCACCGCGCAGCAGGGCGTGGAGAACCTGTTGCAGCGCACCACCGACATCAACGCCGTGTACACGATGAACGAGCCGATGGGCCGCGGCACCTACGCGGCGCTGAAGGCCCGCGGGCTGACCGGCCAGATCGTGATGGGCTCGATCGACGGCGGCTGCGAAGGCGTGCAGAACGTGCGCGACGGGCAGTACGCGGCCACCGTCATGCAGTTCCCGAAGAAGATGGCCGAGCAGGGCGTGCTCGCCGCCGTCGAATACGCCAAGACCGGCAAGAAGCCGACCGGGTTCAACAACACCGGGTCCGTGGTGATCACCAACAAGCCGATGCCCGGGGTGGAAAGCCGGAACACCGACTGGGGTCTGCAGAACTGCTGGGGGGAGAAATGAGCACCGCCACCGTTGAGTCCGATCGCCCCTCCGTCGGCGAGTTCTTCCTGCGCGCCCCGGCGGTCGGCCCGGCGCTGGCCCTCGTGGTCGCCGTCGTGGTCTTCTCGCTGTCCACCGACACCTTCCTCAACCTGGACAACATCTCCCTGGTGGTCCAGCAGTCGCTGGTGATCGGCACGCTCGCACTCGGGCAGACGCTGATCATCCTCACCGCGGGCATCGACCTGGCGAACGCGGCGTCGATGGTGCTGGCCACGCTGATCATGGCGAAACTGCTGGCCGGCGGGGTGTCCGGGATCTTCGCGCTGCTGCTCGGGATCGTGGCCACCGTGCTGGTCAGCGGGGTGGTCGGCTCGCTGGTCACCAAGGTGAAGCTGCCGCCGTTCATCGTCACGCTCGGCGCGCTGACCATGCTCACCGCGGCGGGCAGGCTGTTCGCCGGCGGCGAGGCGGTCCCGGTGGCCGACGGGCTGCTCAACTGGCTCGGCACCCGCCGCTACCTGTTCGGCGGCATCGAGATCACCTACGGCATGACGCTGGCGCTGATCATGTACCTGGTCATGTGGTACGCGCTGACCAGGACGGCGTGGGGCAAGCACGTGTACGCGGTGGGCAACGCGCCGGAGTCCGCGCGGCTGTCCGGGATCAAGGTCAACCGCACGGTGCTCTCGGTGTACCTCGTCGCGGGCGTGATCTTCGGCATCGCCGCGTGGCAGGCGCTGGGCCGCGTGCCCAACGCCGACCCGAACGCCTACCAGCTGGGCAACCTCGACTCGATCACCGCGGTGGTGCTGGGCGGAACCAGCCTGTTCGGCGGCCGCGGTTCGGTGCTCGGCACGATGATGGGCGCGTTGATCGTGGCGGTGCTGCGGTCCGGGCTGACCCAGCTGGGCGTGGACGCGCTCTACCAGGACGTGGCGACCGGCGCGCTGGTGATCGCGGCCGTCGCGGTGGACCGACTCGCCAGGAGGCAGCGATGACTTCGTCGAACCAGCCCACCCTGTCCGCCCGCGGCCTGGTCAAGCGCTACGGCCGGGTGACCGCGATCGACGGCGCCGACTTCGACCTGTACCCCGGCGAAGTGCTCGCCGTGGTCGGGGACAACGGTGCCGGGAAGTCCAGTCTGATCAAGGCGCTGTCCGGCGCGCTGGTGCCCGACGAGGGCGAGATCCAGGTCGACGGCGAGGCGGTGCACTTCCGCACGCCGATCGACGCGCGCAAGTTCGGCATCGAGACGGTGTACCAGGACCTCGCCGTGGCGCCCGCGCTCGACATCGCGTCGAACATGTTCCTGGGACGGGAAAAGCGGCGCTCGGGGCCGTTGGGTCTGGTGCGCAAGCTGGACACGGCGACCATGCGCGCCGAGGCGCAGCGGATCCTCGACGAGCTGGGCATCCAGATCAAGTCGATCACGCAGCCGGTGGAGACGCTCTCCGGTGGTCAGCGCCAGGGCGTGGCGGTGGCGCGCGCGGCGGCGTTCGGCACCAAGGCGGTGATCATGGACGAGCCGACCGCGGCGCTCGGCGTCGCCGAGTCCGGCAAGGTGCTCGCGCTGATCGACCGGATCCGCGAGCGCGGCCTGCCGGTGGTGCTGATCAGCCACAACATGCCGCACGTGTTCGAGATCGCCGACCGGATCCACGTGCACCGGCTGGGCAAGCGGGTGGCCGTGGTCTCGCCGAAGACGCACACGATGAACCAGGTGGTCGGGCTGATCACCGGGGCGCTGCGGATCGGTGAGAACGGTGAGGTGGAAGAGGTCCCGGCGGCTGTGCGGGCGGGTCTGTCCGGATGAGGGTGGTACTGGCTGGACTGTCCACTGTGGATCTCGTGCAGCGGGTGGCGGAGCTGCCCGCGCCCGGGGAGAAGGTGCAGTCGCTCGCGGTCGAGGTGGCCGCGGGCGGTCCGGCCGCGAACGCGGCGGTGACGGTGGCGGCGCTGGGCGGCGAGGCGGTCCTGCTGACCGTGCTCGGTGCCCACCCGCTCGCCGACCTGGCGCGCGCCGATCTCGAGGCGTACGGCGTGCGGGTGGTCGACGCGTTGCCGTCGCGGGTTTCGCCGCCGCCGGTGAGCGCGGTGTCGGTGCGCGACGAGGACGGCGAGCGCACGGTCGTCTCGCACAACGCCGCCGACGTCCCGGATTTCCCGGTTTCCCCGTTGCTGGACGAGGTTCACGGCGACTGCGTGTTGTTGGACGGGCACCACCCCGAGCTGGCGCTGGGAGTCGCGCGGCGGGCGCGGGAACTCGGCGTGCCGGTGGTCCTCGACGCGGGGAGCTGGAAGCCCGTGCTGACGGATCTGTTGCCACTGGTGGACATCGCGGCGTGCTCGGCGAATTTCCGGGCGCCGGTCGAACTGGACGTGCCCGTGGTGATCACCACCGCGGGGGCCGGGCCGGTGCGTTATTCCACTGTGGACGATTCCGGTTCGGTGCCGGTGCCCGAGGTCGAAGCCGCCGACACGCTGGGCGCGGGGGACGTCTGGCACGGCGCGTTCGCTTACGGCGCGGGCCTTCCGCTGGTGGAGCGGATCCGCTTCGCCAACGAGGTGGCCGCCGAACGGGTGTGGCATGCGGGGCCGCGGGCGTGGGTACCCGCGGTCCGCGAAATGAGGAGATAGAGGGAGTGCGATGACCTCGTTCGAGGACCTGCTGGAGCGCGCGCAGGGGTTGATCAAGTCCGGTGAGCGGGCCGTGCTGGGCATCGTCGGCGCGCCGGCGTCGGGCAAGACGACGCTGGCGTGGGGGCTGGCGGACGCGCTGGGCAACCGGGCCGCGGTGGTCGGCATGGACGGGTTCCACCTGGCCCAGGTCGAACTGCGGCGGCTGGGGCGGACCGAGCGGAAGGGCGCGCCGGACACCTTCGACGCGGGCGGCTACGTCAGCCTGGTCTCGCGGCTCGCGGCGGGCGGGGAAACGGTGTACGCCCCGGAATTCCGGCGGGAGATCGAGGAGCCGATCGCGGGTGCGGTGGCCGTGCCGCCGGACGTGCCGCTGGTCATCACCGAAGGCAACTACCTGTTGGTCGACGAGGATCCGTGGTCGCGGATCCCGCCGCTGCTGGCGGAAACGTGGTTCCTCCGCCCGGACGAAAACGACCGCATCGAGCGGCTGGTGTCGCGGCACCGGCACTACGGCCGTTCACTGGTGGAGGCGCAGCAGCGGGCGCGGGGCTCGGACCAGCGCAACGCCGACCTGATCGCGACCACGGCTTCACGCGCGGACCTGATCGTCGAGGACATGTCGCTGGCGAACTTCTCGCTCTAGGGTGACGCCTATGAGCGTTGTGATCGTCACCGGGGGAAGTCGCGGCATCGGCGCGGAGATCTGCGTGCAGGCGGCCGCGGGCGGCTACGACGTGGTGGTCAACTACGCCGGAGACGCCGCGGCTGCCGCCGATGTCGTTTCGCGGGTCGAGGCGTTGGGGCAGCGGGCGTTGGCCGTGCGGGGCGATGTCTCGTCGGAGCCGGACGTGCTCGCGTTGTTCGAGGCCGCTGTTTCCTTGGGCCCGCTCTACGGGCTGGTGAACAACGCGGGCGTCGTCGGGCGGTCGGCGCGCCTCGAGGACCAGGACGTCGACACGGTCCGGCGGGTGATGGACGTGAACGTGGTCGGGGTGTTCCTGTGCTGCCGGGAAGCCGTGCGCCGCATGGCCGACGGGGGTGCCATCGTGAACGTCACCTCCACGGCCGCCCGGCTGGGCTCGGCGGGCGAATGGGTCCACTACGCGGCCAGCAAGGCGGCGGTCGAAACGCTCACGTTCGGCCTGGCCCAGGAGGTGGCGGCGGCGGGCATCCGGGTGAACGCCGTGGCCCCGGGCCTGGTGAACACCGGCTTCCACGCAACAGCCGGCGTCCCCGACCGGATCTCGAGGCTGGGTCCCGCGCAGCCGATGGGCCGCGCGGGGGACCCGGCGGAAATCGCCGCCGCGGTGGTGTGGCTGCTGTCGCCGGCCGCCTCGTACGCCTCGGGCGCGGTCCTCCCCATCTCGGGTGGCCGCTGATCAGTCCGCGGGGAACTCGTACGCGAGCTCGTAGCGATCGCCGGACAGCCGCATGTCGTTGACCTCGACGACGACGCCCTCCCGGTCGAACGCCACCCGGCGCACCACGATGATCGGCGTGCCCGCGGTCAACTGAAGCAGCGATGCCTCCTCGGGTGTCGGCATGCGGGCGCCGACGGTCTCGCTGAAGTGGCCGAGCACGTGCCCGGCCTCCTCCAGGCGGGCGTAACTGCCACCGGGTCCGGTGTCGGCCTGCTCGATGGCGGTGCCTTCGGTGAGCGTCCGCGGAAGGCGCGACGTGGCCAGCTGGATGGGGTGCCCGTCCGCACTCATCACCCGCTCACGAACGAGGACTTCGTTCCCTTCGTCGATCCCGAGGATCACCGCTGTCTCCGCGTCGGCCTCTTCGACCCGGACCTCGACCTCGACGGTAGGCGTGAACTGGTTGGTCTCGGCGTCTCCCAAGAACGCGCCCTTCTCCGCAGCTCGCGCCGCCCGGGTAAGCCGCTCCGGCGAGCGCGCGAGCCGGTACTTCTCACGGACGAACACCCCTTTGCCGTGAATGGCCACGACCAGGCCTTCCTCGGTCAGTAGGCGGACCGCTTCGCGTGCGGTGTTCCGCGCGACCCCGTGCTCGTCGGAGAGCGAGCGCTCCGACGGCAGCTTCATCCCCTGGGCGAGTGCGCCCGAGTTGATCGAGTCGCGCAGTGCGGCGGCGAGTCGGCGGCTGGGAAGTTCGCTGCTGGACACGCCACGACCCTACTGGTTCAAGCCAGTTCCTTGACAAGGCCGCCATCGGGTACTTCACTGGCTTGAGCCAGTACAGGCTTAAGCCAGTTGGAGTGACCATGCGACGTGCACGTGGGCTCAAGGCGTTTCTCGACGAGTTGGTGGTGGCGGGTGAGATCGGCTCGCCGGCGGTTTCGGCGCGGACGGTGCGGTCGTTGCAGCCGCTCGAGTTGCAGCGCGACCATTCCGTGCTGGAGATCGGCGTCGGTGACGGGGTGACGACCGCGGTGCTGGCGGAGACCGTCGGGCACGGGGGGTTGGTGACCACTGTGGACAGTGACGTCGACCGCGTCGTGCTGGCGCGGAGGAGGTTGGTTCGGCACTACGGGCACGTGTCCGTGCTCCACCGCGAGGCCGCCGCCGGGGCGCCGAAGTACGCGCCCTTCGATCGCGTGCTCGCGCACGCGGGCATTCCGCTCCGGCGGCTCCCCTACGCCTGGGTCGAGCAGGCCGAGCCCGGCGCGCTCATCCTCGCGCCGGTGCGGGACTTCCTGGTCCGGTTCACCGTGCACGCCGACGGCACGGCGACCGGGCGTCCCGTGCTCGTGCACGCCGATCTGACCGAGGTGAACTGGCGGATTCGCTGGGACGAGCGCGCACCACGCCGCACCGGACGGGGACGCCAGTCCGTGGGCGTCGGTCGCCCCCGAGGGTGGGGCTTACCTGGTGCGACAGGCCGGTCCACGTCGCCTCTGGGACGAGAGCGAAGCCGCTTACCGGTGGTGGTTGGACCGCGGCACGCCGAACCCGCAGGACTGGGAATGGCTGGTGGCACGCGACCGCCAGTGCGTGCGCCTGCGGCCTGAACTGCGGTGATCCCCGGCCACGGACAGGTCACGTTTTGTGGTCGACAAGGTCGGGTACGTGGGCGGCAACGGGGAATTCACGGAGGGTGGGTGAAGGTCGGAGCCGGTCCACGACTAGGGAAGGGCGGCCGCGTAGCCATGCCGAGATTGAAGTCCGTGCACCACCTGGCCCTCACGGTCACCGACGTGGACCGGAGTGTGCCGTGGTACGTGCGGGTTCTCGAGCTCGAGGAAGCCGCGCGGCGCGAGGATCCCGAGAGCGGGTTGCGCAAGGTTGTGCTCAAGTCCGCTGACCAGGGGTTCTCCGTGGTCCTCGTACAACACCCGGACACCGAGCGCCCCTGGTTCGACGAGCGTCGCACCGGGCTGGACCACGTTGCCTTCTGCGTGGGCACCAGGGACGAACTCAAGGACTGGGAGAAGCGCCTCGCCGAGCACGGGGTGACCTTCAGCTCCGCGAAGGAGTCACGCACGCTGCCCGGGTCCGAGGTCGTCGTCTTCCGCGATCCGGACGGGATCCAGCTCGAGGTCTGGGCCGACACCGACAGCTGACCCGTCGTCCACCGGCTTCTTCATCTCCTGCCGGTACCGCCACACGCCCCAGCCGGTGCCCAGCACGAAGAACGCCACGCTCAGCCACACCACCGCCGTCTTCAACCACGGCAGCACGTCCAGCAACCCGGCCCCGTAGTACCCCAGCAGCACCAGCGTCGGCACCCACAGCAGGCCACCGGCCGCCGTGGCCAGGGCGAAGCGCTTCGGGTCCATGCGCGCGGCACCGGCGATCAGCGGCGCCAGCGTCCGCACCCACGGGATCCACCGCGCCGCGACGATGGCGAAGAACCCCCGCCGATCGAGGAACGCCCGCGCCCGCTCCAGGTTGTGCCGGTTCAGCACCTTGCCGCCGCGCCGGGCGATCAGCCTGGTCCCCGTGTGCTTCCCGATGTAGTACCCGACCTGGTTGCCGACCACCGCCACGACCAGCGCGGCCAGCGACAGCAACCACGCGCTCAGCTCGGCGTGGTGCTGCGCGAGCACCACGCCGGCCCCGAACAGCAGGGAGTCACCCGGCAGGAACAGGCCGACGATCAGCGCGCACTCGACGAAGACGAAGCTCAGCACGATGATCCACACCAGCGTGGGACCGGCCGTGTCCAGCCAGCTCACCCCGGTGCCCGCGGCCAGTACCTCCGTCACACCGGCAGCCTACGTCGGGAATCCCGGACCGGCCCGGCTTCCGTGGTCACAGCTGGGGAAGGGCCTCGCCCTGCATCGCCTGGATGTCCAGCTCCACCTTGACCACCGTGCCGATCGCCGCCACCCCGGCGCGCACCATCGCGTTGTAGTTGATGGCGTAGTCACCGCGCCGCAGCTGCGTCTCGGCGTGGAAGGCCGCCCGCACCCCGCCCCACGGATCGGCCTCGCAGCCGCCGTAGCGCAGGTCCAGCTCGACCTCCCGCTGCTGCCCGTGCAGCGTGAGCACGCCGTGCAGGGTCCAGTTCACCGGCCCGTGCTGGCGCAGCCCGGTGCTGGCGAACTCGATCACCGGGTACCGCTCCACGTCGAGGAAGTCGCTGGAGCGGAGGTGGTCGTCGCGCATGGTGATGCCGGTGTCGATGGCGGCCGCCTTGATCTCGGCCTGCACCGACGACCGCTCGGCGGGCCGGGCCACGGTGATCCGCCCGGACAGCTCGCTGAACCGCGCCTTGATGCTGGCGATGCCGAGGTGGCGGGCGGTGGCCACGACCGTCGAATGCGCCGGGTCGATCACCCACGGCCCGGCGGGCGGCAGTTCGACCGCCTCCGCGTCGGACTCGAGAACGATCTCGCCGAGCGAGCCGGAGCCGTCCGCGCCGACCCGCGCGGTGCGGGCGACCGGGGCGAACCCGGCCGCCGTGAGCACCGCGGTGTAGACGCCGGGGGCCAGCGGCGCGGTGTTCACCACGCCCAGCTGGTCGGCCTCCACCCTGGCCACCTGCTTGCCGGTCAGGTCGGTCACGGTCAGCACGGCGTGCGCCACGGCCCAGCCCGCGGCCCCGCTGACCTGCGCGCGCAGTCCCGCTGTGCTCATGCCCGTCCGTTCGTCAGCTCGTCGATCACCTGGTCGTAGCCGAGCCGGACGTCGTGGGTGGAATCACCGCCGCCCGCGAGCTCGACCCGGCTGGTGGCCGGAGGGTACCCGCTGGCCACGACGGTATAGGCGCCTTCGGGAAGATCGCTGATCACGTAGTTGCCCGAGTCGTTGGTCCGCGACACGGCCGCCACGTTGCCCTGGTCGTCGAGCACGGTGATCCGCGCGTCCGGCACCGGCTGGTCCGCCTCGTTCAGCGCGGTCCCGGACAGCACCACCGCGCCGCTGAGCTTCACGTCGTGCCGCAGCACACCGCAGTCCGGCACGGCCAGCGTGACCGCGAGCGGGCGCAGGTGCTCCCCGCTGGCGACCAGCGTGTAGTTGCCCGCGCCGATGCCGTGGAAGGCGTACCGGCCCTCTTCGTCGGTGGCCGAGGCCCCGGCGACCTCACCGCGTTCGTCGGTCAGCGTCACGGTGACCCCGCGCAGCGGCTCACCGGAGCCCGCCGCGGTCACCATCCCGCCGACCTCGCCCGAACCGGCGAGCGTGAGGTCCAGCTTGGCCGGGCCGTCCCCGACGACCACGCTCGACGCCTGCGGCTCGTGCCCGGCGGCCGAGACGATCAGCACGTAGGTGCCCGGTCCCGGGGTGACGATGGTGTACTCGCCGTCGCCACCGCCGGTGGCGCGCGAGACCTGGCGGCCGCTCTGGTCGATCAGCGTCAGCGCGGCCCGGACCACCGGGCTGCCGTCCTGCCGCCGGACGTATCCGGTGATCGGCTGCCCGACGTCGAGGTGACCGCTGACCGCGGCGGTGGTGATCGGCTGGGTCATGCCCTGCATCCTCGCGTGTCCGTTCTCCTCCGGCCGGGCGTGCGCGCCCACCAGTTCGGGCTCGCGCAGCGCCTGGTCGACCTCGTCCCAGGTGTCGGTCTTGGTGGACGACACCGCGGTCGCCTTCTTCTCCGGCTCCTCCTCCATCAGCGCCTCGCCGCCTTCCAGCACCGAAGCCGCGGCCGAGGGCGCGCCACCGGCCAGCGGGATCTCCCGCATGAACAGCAGCACGACGAAGGCCACCAGGGTCACCGCCGCCGCGCACCAGAACACCGTGGTGATCGACTCGGTGAACCCGGTCAGCACCGGGATCTTCAGCGCGTCCGGCAGGTTCGCGATGCCGGAGGTGTCGGCCTGGAAGTTGCCCAGCTGCGCCCCGGCTTCCGGCGGCAGCGCGCCGCCGAAGGCCTTGGCGATGTTGTCGGCCAGGGTGTTGAACAGGATGGTCAGGAACACCGCGACCCCCGCGGTGCCACCGATCTGGCGGAAGAAGGTGGCGGTCGCGGTGGACACGCCCATGTCGCTGCGCGGTCCGGCGTTCTGCACCGCGATCACCAGCGTCTGCATGCAGCTACCGAGGCCGAGGCCGATGATGCCGGCCGCGACCAGCGGGTGCCACAGCGCGCTGTCGTACTCGACCTGCGCGAAGAACACCGAGCCGGCGGTGATGATCAGCGTGCCGATCACCGGGAAGATCTTGTACCGGCCGGTGCGGCTGGTGATCTGCCCGGAGATCACCGAGGCGGCCATGATGCCGACCATCAGCGGCAACATCAGCAGCCCGGACTCGGTCGGCGAGTAGCCCTGCACCACCTGCATGTACTGCGGGATCATCATGATCGCGCCGAACATGCCGATGCCGACGATGAAGCTGCCCGCGATGGCCACCGAGAAGGTGCCGTTGCGGAACAGGCGCAGCGGGATCAGCGCCTCGTCCTTCATCAGCCGTTCCACGAACAGGAACAGCAGGATGCCCACGCCGCCGATGACGTAGCAGGCGATCGCCTCGGTGGAGCCCCAGCCCCACTTGTTGCCCTGCTCGGCGATGATCAGCAGCGGCACCACGGCCACCACCAGCGCCAGCCCGCCCCACCAGTCGATCCGGTGGTCGTGGCGCTCGTGCGGCACGTTGAGCACCTTGGCCACCACCAGGAAGGCGGCCAGGCCGATCGGCACGTTGATCAGGAACACCCAGCGCCAGCCGGTGATGCCGGCGATCGAGTCGATGTCGGCGAAGAAGCCGCCGAGCACCGGGCCGAGCACCGTGGACACACCGAACACGGCGAGGAAGAAGCCCTGGTAGCGGGCGCGTTCCCGGGGCGGCACGATGTCGCCGATGATGGTCATCGCCAGCGACATCAGGCCGCCGGCGCCGAGGCCCTGGATGGCCCGGAACGCGGCGAGCTGGTACATCGAGTCGGCGAAGGTGGCGGCCACCGAGCCGATCACGAAGATGGAGATCGCGGCCAGGTAGAACGGCCGCCGCCCGTAGATGTCGGACAGCTTGCCGTAGATCGGCGTGACGATCGTCGAGGTGATCAGGTAGGCGGTGGTGATCCACGCCTGGAGGTCGAAGCCGTGCAGGTCGTTGGCGATCCGCACGATCGAGGTGCCGACGATGGTCTGGTCCAGCGCGGCCAGGAACATGCCGGACATCAGGCCGATCAGGATGGTGACGATCTGCCGGTGGGACAGGCGTTCCGGTTCCTTCGCGGCGTGCTGTGGTGGTTGCACCGGGTTCGCGGCGCGGGTCATCTGGTGCCCCCCTTGGGCTGTGCGTGTTCTTCGGCGTGCTGCTGCTGGACCTGCTGCTGCTGGTGCTCGATGCCGACGTTGAGCCGGTCGAGCAGGCGCATCAGCGTGTGCCGGTCCTCCTCCGGCCAGTCCGCGAGCAGTGCGGCGATCCACTGGTTGCGCGACTTGCGGTTCTCCTCGAAGACCCGCTGGCCCTCGGCGGTCGGCGCGAGCAGGCAGGCGCGGCCGTCCTCGGGATCGGCGGTGCGTTCCACCAGGCCGTGCTGCACCAGCGAACTGCTCTGCCTGCTGATCGTGGAGATCTCCGAGTGGAGCGATTCGGCGAGCTTGCTGGTGCGCTGCGGGCCCTCGTGGATCAGGGTGAACAGGATCGCGTAGGCGGCCCGTTCGATGCCGTCCGGTCCCTGCTTGGCGACCTGCGCCTTGGCGCGGTTGACCAGCCGCATGAAGCGGACGAGCTGGAAGCCGAGCTGGTCGGCGACGTCGAGCTCGGCGTCGCTGGCCGAGGGTGGATCGCCGTGAAGAGGTGCCATGACCGGGTCTTTCGTGGGGTATGTCCGCTATGACTTGTTTGATCTCTGCAACTAGTTGCCTCTGGCAAGCATGTGCCCGGACCGCGGGCGGGCGCAACTCGATTTACCTGGTTGTGGCTGAGGCCACCCTCGATCGGGTGGCGGGATCAGGCGCCGAGGCGCCGGAGGACCTCGTCGATCTGGTTGGCCAGCGTCTCGGTCTCCTCGCCCATGGTGGCGCGCAGGTAGAGGCCGTCCCCGAGGGCGCCGACCATCTCCGCGGTCAGCGGGTCCTCGATGTGCTCGGCGAGCAGGTTCCGCCAGAGCTGGCCGCAGTTGCGGATGGTCTGCGCGACGCGCTCGTCCGCGCCGACCTGGCGCAGGGCGGCCATCGAGGCCCGGTGGGCTGGCTTGTCCATTGAGGCGTCGGTCACCGACGAGGTGAGGAAGTAGCGGACCGGGCCGCCGGGTGCGGTCCGTGCGTGCTCGACGTCGGCGAAGCTGAGCCGCCACACGCGGTCCAACAGGCCCGTGAGCAGGGCTTCCTTCGAGCCGAAGTGGTAGAGCAGGCCGCCCTTGGAGACCTTCGCCTTGGCTGCGACGGCGTCCAGGGTGACCGAGCCGGGGCCGTGCTCGATGAGGATGTCGACGTAGGCGTCGAGCACGATTTCGCGGGCGGATGGCCGGGGCACGAGTTGACTGTACCGTCTGGACGGTTTACTTTCGAATCGGGCGGAAACTGTACCGTCTGGACTGTTCAGTAATCAGGGGAGAGATCGTGGTCAAGGCGGGTCGCCGGGAGTGGGCGGCATTGGCCGTACTGGTGCTGCCGGTGTTGTTGATCAGCGTGGACATGACCGTGCTGGGGTTCGCGCTGCCCTACCTCAGCGAGGACCTCGCGCCCACCGGCACCGAGCAGCTGTGGATCGTGGACATCTACTCGTTCATGCTCGCCGGGTTGCTGGTGCTGATGGGCACGCTCGGCGACCGGATCGGCCGCCGGAAACTGCTGCTGGCCGGGGCCGTCGCGTTCGGCGCGGCCTCGGTGCTCGCGGCCTTCGCGACCAGCCCGTGGCTGCTGATCGCGGCCCGCGCGCTGCTCGGGGTCGGCGGGGCGACGCTGATGCCGTCGACGTTGTCGCTGATCCGCGGCATCTTCGTGGACCCGACGCAGCGGCGTGTGGCGATCGCGGTGTGGAGCGCCGGCTTCTCCGGCGGGATGGCGCTCGGCCCGGTGCTCGGCGGCTGGCTGCTGGAGCACTTCTGGTGGGGCTCGGTGTTCCTGATCAACGTGCCGGTGATGCTGGTGCTGCTGGTCGCCGGTCCGCTGCTGCTGCCGGAGGCGCGCGACCCGAACCCCGGCCGCTTCGACCCGCTGTCGGCGGTGCTGTCGCTGGCCACCATGCTGCCGGTCGTCTACGGCATCAAGCTGTTCGCCGAGCACGGCTTCGACCTGGTGGCCGTGGTGAGCGTGCTGGCCGGTGCCGGGATCGGCGTGTTGTTCGTGCGGCGCCAGCAGGTGCTCACCGATCCGATGCTCGACCTGGGGTTGTTCCGGAACCGCGCGTTCAGCACCTCGGTGGTGACCAACCTGCTCGGCGTGTTCTCGCTGACCGGGCTGCTCTTCCTGGTGCCGCAGTACCTGCAGCTGGTGCTCGGGCTGCGGCCGATGGTGGCCGCGCTGTGGTTGCTGCCGACCACGGTGGCCGGCGTGGCCGGCGCGCTGCTCGCCGCGCGGCTGGCGCGCCGGATCCCGGTGTCCACGCTGATCGGGACCGGCCTGCTGATCGCGGCCGGTGGGTTCGCGCTGCTGCTCGGCATCGGCGTCGACTCCGGGCTGGCCGCGCTGGTGATCGGGTTCGTGCTGGTCAGCATCGGGGTGGCGTTGTCGGAGACGCTGACGAACGACCTGATCATCACCGCCGCGCCGCCGGAGCGCGCGGGGGCCGCGTCGGCGATTTCGGAGACCGGCTTCGAGCTCGGCGGGGCGCTGGGCACCGCGGTGATCGGCAGCGTGGCCACCGCCGTCTACCGCGCCGGGGTGCCGGAGAGCGCGGGCGAAGCCGCCCGCGAAACCCTCGGCGGCGCCGCCGCGACGCTCGACGGGGACCTGCTGCACACCGCGCGCGAGGCCTTCGTGAGCGGGCTGCACGTGACGGCCGTGCTGGGCACGTTGCTGCTGGCTTACACCGCGGTGCAGGCGATGGTGCTGCTGCGCCGCCGACGCGAAACCGCGGAGGTGGCTGCCTAGGGCGTGTCCTGCGGATCTTTTCCATGATCGTGTGCAGATGATGGATTGTGGTGGGTCGTGGTGAGCTGACGGATAAGGCGTGGGCGGTGATTGCGCCGTTGTTGCCTGCGGAGACAGGTCGGCGGGGTGGTCGGTGGCGTAGTCATCGGCAGGTGATCAACGCGATTCTGTGGCATGAGCGCACGGGTGCGCCGTGGCGTGATCTTCCGGAGCGGTATGGGCCGTGGAAGACCGCGCATGAACGGTTGCGGAAGTGGACCGCGGACGGGACCTGGGACCGGATCCTGGAACACGTGATCGTCAAGGACGACTCCCTCGGGACACTCGAGGACAACGTCGAGTTCGTGATCAGCGTCGATTCCACGAGTGTCCGGGCCCATCAGCACGCGGCGGGCGCCCGGAAAAAGGGGGCTGCGCGGGCTGGATCGACGACCTCGCGATCGACGGGGAATGCCTCGGGCGTTCCCGGTGAGGACTGACGACCAAGCTCCACCTGGCCGTCGACGGCGCGGGTTTGCCGCTGGCAGTGATCCTCACGCCCGGTCAGGCCGGAGACAACCCACAGCTGCTGCCGCTGCTGGAGGAGATCCACGACATTGAGGTGGATGGGCAGAAGGTCCGGGTGGGGCGGGTCCTGGCAGACAAGGCCTACACCCACCCGAGCACCCGCACGGCGCTACGGAAGCGCAGGATCAAGGCCACTATTCCCGAGCGCGCCGACCAGATCGCCCGCCGCAAGGCACGAGGCTCGGCCGGTGGCAGGCCACCGGCCTTCGACCCCGACCTCTACAAGCTCCGCAACGTGGTCGAGCGCTGCTTCAACCGCCTCAAACAATTCCGCGACCTGGCCACCAGATTCGCGAAACGAGCCGCCTACCACCGCGCAGAGATCATCCTCGCCTGCATCGTCCTCCACCTCCGATGAAGATCCCCAGGACACGTCCTAGTCACCCCGCGGGCGCGTCCCAGGCGCAGTGAATGTGGCTTTCGCAGCGCCAGGCGCTGTGAAAGCCACATTCACTGCATCGCGGGGCCTGACAAGACGGGTCAGAGCACGACGGTCGGGGTGACCACGGTCCGCCGGGACGTCTCCGTGCCGACGTAGACCACGATCTGCGTGGTGCCGCGCGGCACGTCGTCCAGGACGAACCGGCCGCCCTCGTCGGCGGTGGTGGAGGTGGTGCCGTGCTCGGCGACGCGCACCTCCACCCCGTGCTCGCCGGCCGGCACCAGCCAGCCGTCGATCCGGTGGTGCTTGCCTATCTTGGTCAGGTTGATCATCACGGTCAGATCGCTGACGGTGAAGGTGATGGTGCCCTCGTCGCTGCCGCCGCGCACGCCTTCCAACGCGTTCGCGTGCACCCAGCGGGCCACCTCCACGTCCAGGCTCTCCAGCGCGATGGCGAACTGGACGCGCTCGACCAGGTCGCTCGGCGGCGGATCGAGCTGGTCCATCAGCCGGTCCAGGTCGGCGAGCAGCGCCTCGTCCTCGGGATTCGCGCTCCCCCCGAACTCCTCGATTCCGTTCATTGGCTGCCCCCTTCGGCCTCGAACAATGTGCGCAACCGGGTCAGGCAGCGTCGCCTGGTCGGTCCGATGCTGCCACGCGGTATCCGCAGTGCCTCGGCTACCGAGTGGTATTCGGCGCGGCCCGCCAGGACGGTCAGCCGGAGGAGGTCCTGGCAGTTCTGCGGCAGGTTGAGGAACGCCCGCCACATCCGGCTGTCCCGGTCGGTGCGCACGGCCTCGGCCTCCGGTGCCGGTTGGGTGCTCTCCACCCGCTCGGCCATCTCCTCGGTCAGTGGGACGGGCGGCGTCTTGCGGCCGTAGGGCCGCTGCGCCTCCCGCCGCGCGGTGGTGATCAGCCAGCCGGCCAGCGCCCGCGGTTCGTGCAGCTGGTCGAGATGGCTGAACAGGGCCAGCCACACCGTCTGGACCACGTCCTCGGCGGTGTGCCGGTCCAGGCCGTTGGCTCTGGCCACGTGCCAGACCAGCGGGGTGAGTTCGGCGACGAGCCGATCCATGGCCACGCGGTCACCCGCCCTGGCCGCCTGCATGCAGGCCGCGTACAGATCGGTGCCCTGGAGGCCCTCCCACGGCGGATCCGCCTCCGCGGTTCGCACTTCGGTCACTGCATCGACCCCCCAACGGGTGTCCGCTGCTCCTCAAGTTGGCGCTCGCAGTATCGCGGGACCATCGGGACTAGAGAGCACATGGGCTAGCACTGGATACATTTGTCACTTACTTGGCGTAGTAGGAGCGTATTACCTGAACACGGAAAAGAGCACACCTCGCGGTGTGCTCGTCCACTCCGGGATGGCCGGAGTGGGTGCCGGCCGGCGCCTGGCGGCGTTGGTCTAGTCGACCAAGTCCGGCGCCGGCCGGCGAACCCCACCCATCCCAGGCGGCCCCGCCCCCGCGGCCGCCTGCCCCCTTCCCGGGTGGCCCTGTTCCCCCGCGCACTGCTCGACGGTCCCTGTCCCGGTCGGTCCGATGACCCCCTTCGGGCCGTTTCCGGCCACACCGGCCCGGTGTTCCGGGACTCCCCGCTCCGTGCGAGCACTGCACCTCCTCCTCAGGGCTATCGGGTTCCAGGGTCGAAGGTGTCCGGCGGCCCCCTCGGCTGTCGGACACCTCCCCCGACCCTGGCTGGCGACCACCCGCACCGGGGCGTCCCCGGCGGTACAAGTGATCGTTGCCCCATATGACGCAGCAGCCGGACGCGCAGATACATTCCGCCGCGAAATTTTCCGACGACTTCTTCCATTGGGGGGAAGGGCATACCTTGGGGTGATGAGCAACGACGCTTTGGTGACCAGGCTGCGGGACGCGCTCGGCAAGGACGCCGTGCTGACCGACACCGACGTCACGGCCGCCTACTCGCGCGACATGATGCCCCTCGCGCCGGTCGGCACCCCGCTCGCGGTGGTGCTGCCCGCCGACGTCGAACAGGTGCAGGCCGTGGTCCGCGCCTGCGCCGAGGCCAAGGTGCCGATCGTGCCGAGGGGCGCGGGCAGCGGGCTGTCCGGCGCGGCCAACGCGATCGACGGCTGCGTGGTGCTGGTGCTGACCAAGCTCGACCAGATCGTCGAGGTGGACGCGGGCAACCGGCTCGCCGTGGTGCAGCCCGGTGTGGTCAACCTCGACTTCCGCAACGCGGTGGAGAAGCACGGGCTGTTCTACCCGCCGGACCCGTCCAGCTACGACTGGTGCACGATCGGCGGCAACCTGTCCACGAACGCCGGTGGCCTGTGCTGCGTGAAGTACGGCGTCACCACGGATTCCGTGCTGGGCCTGGAAGTGGTGCTGGCCGACGGGTCGCTGCTGAAGACCGGGCGCCGCACGGTCAAGGGCGTGGCGGGCTACGACCTGGCCAGGCTGTTCGTCGGCAGCGAGGGCACGCTCGGCGTGATCACCCAGGCCACGGTGGCGCTGAAGCCGCTGCCGCAGGCGCCCGCCACGCTGGTCGCCGGGTTCACCAGCACCGCGGCCGCCGGCGAGGCGGTGGCCAGGGTGGTGCGCGAGGGGCTGGTGCCCTCGCTGATGGAGATCATGGACGCCACCTCGATCAAGGCGGCCGAGACCTACCTGCGCACCGACATCGGGGCCGGTTCCGACTGCCAGGCGCTGCTGCTGTGCCAGTCGGACTCCGGCGGCGAGGTGGCCCGGCGGGAGCTGGCCGCGCTGGAGCAGATCTGCCTGGACTGCGGGTCCGACATGACCTACGCGACCGACGACCTCGCCGAGGGCAACATGCTGCTGCAGGCGCGGCGGGTGGTGCTGACCGCGCTGGAGACCTACGGCGTCTGGCTGACCGACGACGTCTGCGTGCCGCGGACCCGGATCGCCGAGCTGATCGCCGGGTGCCAGCGGATCAGCGAGGAGGTCGGGCTGCGGATCGCCGTGGTCGGCCACGCCGGCGACGGCAACATGCACCCGACGATCGTCTACTCACCGGATTCCGAGGACGAGTTCGCGCGGGCGCAGAAGGCGTTCGACGCGATCCTCGAGGTCGGCATGTCGCTGGGCGGCACGGTCACCGGCGAGCACGGCGTCGGCAAGATCAAGCGGGAGTGGCTGGAGCGGGAGATCGGCCCGGTCGGCCTGCGGGTCCACCGCGAGATCAAGCGCGCGCTGGACCCGGAGAACCTGTTCAACCCGGGGTCGATGTTCGCCCTCTGAGCGCCTACGGCTGCTGCGGCTCCGGCTCGGCCGGGGCCGCAGGGGTGCGCTTCTTCTCGCGGCGGGCCTTCAGGTACTCGAACACGATCGGCAGCACCGAGATCAGCACGATCAGGATGAAGATCGCGTCCACGTTGTTCTTGATCAACGGGATCTCGCCGAGCAGCGAGCCCAGCACGATCAGGCCGGCGGCCCACAGGATGCCGCCGAGCACGGTGTAGGTGAAGTACTTCTTCGGGTCCATCCGGCCGATGCCGGCGATCCAGGTGATGAAGGTCCGCACGAACGGCACGAACCGCGCCAGCACGACCGCCTTCGGGCCGTGCTTCTCCAGGAAGCCGTGCGTCTGGTCGACGTACTCCTGCTTGAAGAACTTCGAGTTCTTCTTGAACAGCGCGGGGCCGACCTTCCAGCCGATGCCGAAGCCGACCACGTTGCCGATCAGCGCGGCCGCGGTGGCGCAGACGCAGGCCAGCCACAGCGGCAGGTCGAGGGAGTCGTTGGCGATCAGCAGCCCCGCGGTGAACAGCAGGGAGTCACCCGGCAGCACCGGGAAGATGCTGCTCTCGGCGAAGATGATCAGGCACAGCACACCGAGTGCGACTGGGCCGAGCCCCGACAGCAGGACCTCGGGGTTGAGCCAGTCGGGCATAAGGCTCATCTGGTCGATGTTCTGCGCTGCGCTCACGCCGGAACACGGTACAGGGGTGACGTTGCGCACTCTTCGGTGTGTCGCTAAAGCAACGTGAGCAGGCCCGCGACGGCGCCCGCCGCCAGGCCGAGCAGGAGCGCGAGCAACAGCACCCAGCGCGCGGCCACCGGAGCCGGTGCGCTCGCCTGGCGCGTGACCGCGACGGGATCCGGCGACGGCTGGGACGCCGGCGCGGGCTCCAGTGCCGCGCGCTCGCGTTCCAGCGAACCGGCGTCCGCGCCGGACAGCAGCCCGTACCCGGCGGGCGCCGGGAAGGCGGGCTTGGCCAGGTGCGTGGTCGGCGGCTCCTCGACCGGCGCGGCCGGTGTGGCCGGTTCCGGCTGGCGGACCGGCTGGGCGGGCTGGGGTGGCTGGGGTGGCTGGGGTGCCCGCACGGCCTGCGCCCGCAGTGCCTCGGCCAGCAGGCGCTCGGGGTCTTCCGGCTCACTCACGCGGAAAGGGTATCGGGGTCACCCGGCGTCGGGAATCCACTGGCCCCGGCGCAGCACCCGCGACGGCCGCAGCTGGTCGTCGAGCACCACCAGGTCCGCGGCCAGGCCCGGCCGCAGCGACCCGGTCTCCTTCTCGATGCCCAGCAGTTCCGCCGGTCGCGTCGAGGTGGCGTGCACCGCTTCGGCCACCGACAGCCCGGCACCGGTGACCAGGTTGCGGAAGGCGGCGTCCATGGTGAGCGTGCTCCCGGCCAGCGAGCCGTTCTCGGCCAGCGTGGCCACCCCGCCGGTGACGTCGACCTCCAGCCGCCCGAGCCGGTAGCTGCCGTCGGCCGCGTCGGTGGCCGACATGGCGTCGGTGACCAGCACCGTCCGCTCCGGCCCGGCGTGCCGGGCGGCCAGCCGCAGCATGGTCGGGTGGACGTGCACCAGGTCGCAGATCAGCTCCACAGTCACCCGCTCGTCGTCCAGCAGGGTGCCGATCGGGCCGGGTTCGCGGTGGTGCAGCGGGCGCATCCCGTTGAACAGGTGCGTGGCCACGGTGGCCCCGGCGTCGATGGCCGGCCGGATCTGCTCCTCGACCCCGTCGGTGTGCCCGATCGCGGCGATCACCCCGCCCTCGGTGAGCTGGCGGATCGCCTTGACCCCGCCGTGCAGTTCGGGCGCGAGCGTGATCATCCGGATCGCGTCCTTGCCCTCGCGCAGCAGTTTGGTCACCGTGGCGGTGTCCGGTTCGAGCAGTGCGCCCGGATCGTGCGCCCCGCAGCGGGCCTTCGAGATGAACGGCCCCTCCAGGTGCACCCCGGCCAGCTCGCCGTCGGTGACCAGCTCGGCGAGCGCGCCCACCTGGCGGGCCAGCTCCGGCACGGTCTCCGAGACCAGGCTCGCCAGCAGGGTGGTGGTGCCGTGCCTGCGGTGCGCCTGGACCGCGCGCAGCAGCTGTTCCGGCTGGCCGCTGGAAAATGATCCACCACCACCGCCGTGGCAGTGCGTGTCGACGAACCCGGGGACGACCAGCGCGCCACCCACGTCGAGGTGTCTCCCCGCCGGCGGCGTGCCGGCGCCGACCGCGCTGATCGAGCCGCCCGACACGGCCAGCCAGGTGGCGTCGTTGGTCTCCTCGTCCGGTGTGGCCAGCCGGCCCCCGGTGATCACGAAATCGATTTCGGCACCCGTCACGCGCTCCAGCATATTGGTCTAAACCAGCTGATGGGTCACAACCCGCCAACCATGTGCGGAGATACGCCGTTCGAGGACGCTCTTCCAGGGCTAGTTGGGGGATTGCATCGCCCGCTGCAGGGCCTCCAGTGCCCGGCTCGCGGTCGACTTCACGGTGCCCTTGGAGATGCCGGCGGCCTCGGAGATCTCCGCTTCGGACAATCCGCCATAGTAACGGAGCACCAGCACCTCGCGCTGCCTCGGCGGCAGCTTGGACAGCGCGTTCACCACCGCCTGGTGCTCGGTGGACAGCATCGCCAGGCTCTCCGCGGACCGCGCGTTGACCGCGTGCGGCGGCACGTACTCGCGGGCGGTCTTCCGCCGGCGCAGCACGCTGCGCGAGCCGTTGACCACGGCGGTTCGCAAATAACCAACAGCGGCGGCGGCATCCCGGAGGCGGCCCCAGTTGCGGTGCAGCCCGGTGAACGCCTCCTGCACCACGTCCTCGGCGGTGGCCGGTTCGTCGACCAGCAGGATGGCCAGCCGCACCAGGCGCATCCGGTGGGTGCGGTAGAGGTCCTCCAGGGTCAGCGGCGCGGCGGGGGGCGGCGGGGCCGCCGGTCCGTCGACCGCGCGCAGGTGCCCGAGCGTGCGCTCCACGCTCTGCTCAGCGCTCGCCTCGTGCATGGTCCGCCCGTCCCGTGCTGGTCTCCGCCCGTACCCGGGAATGATCGCCGGGTCGGTTACCGTTTCCTGCGCTCGCCTGCTCACACCGGCAACACGCACGCAAAGCGTATCGGGTTGGCCAGGCGGCGCCACTGTCCGAACCCTCAGATACCGCATCCGGAGGCGTCATGGCCTGGTTCCTCGTCGAAATCCGCTACGTCCAGGAGAAGTACGGCGAGGTGCGGCCGGCGCACCGGGCCTTCTTGGCGGACCTGGCCGAGAAGGGCGTGGTGGCGCTCGGCGGGCCGCTGACCGACGGCACCGGCGGGATCACCCTCTACCAGGCCGAGGACGAAGAGGCCCTGCAGAAGATCATCGACCAGGACCCGTACTTCCTCGAAGGCGCGGTCGCCGAGCGGACGGTGCGCGGGTTCGACCCGAAGATCGGCGCCTGGCTGCCGTCGGCCTAGGCACGCGGCCGGTGAGCCCGGGCGCTCACCGGCCAGTGGTCAGGCGCGTGTCGCGGCGCGGCCTCCGTGACCGGTCACGGAGGCTTCCCGCGCGCCGCGCTTCGCGATGTCCTCCAGTGCCAGCTTGTCCGCCGACGGCACCCGTGAGCGCGAGCCGAGTTCGATGATCGGCGGCAGGAAGGCCCGGATCAGCTTGAGCGCGCCGACCCAGCGCGGCACGTGGATCGTCCGGCCGCGGCGCAGGATGCCCGCCTCCAGGCAGTCCAGTGCGGTGGACAGCGGGTAGGTCTTGCCGATCAGTCCGGGCATGCCCGCCCGCAGCTTGCCGAACACCGGGTGCGCGTCGGCGCTTTCCACCAGGTCCGTGCGAATCCAGGTCGGGTGCGCGACACCGACCTTCACGCCGAGGTGGGCGACTTCGGCGCGCAGGCTGTTCGAGAACGCTTCGACGCCCGCCTTGGCCGCGGCGTAGTTGGCCATGCCGGGCGCGTGCGTGATCGCGGCCAGCGAGGAGATGGCCAGCAGGTAGCCCTTGCGCTCGATGACGTGCGGCAGGGTCACCCGGAACGTGCGCCAGACGCCGAGCAGGTCCACCTCGATCACCTTCTCGAAGGCGACCGGGTCGACCGAGCGGACGAACCCGGTGGACGCGATGCCCGCGTTGGCGATCACCACGTCGATGCCGCCGAAGTGCTCGACCACCTCGCCGGTGACGCGTTCGAGCGCCTCCCAGCTGGTCACGTCGGCCTCCCAGGACCGGGCCGCGGTGCCGATGCGCTCGGCCACCTTCGCCTGCTCCTCGGCTTCGAGGCCGACCAGTGCCACCTTGGCGCCCCGCGCGGCCAGCCGCTCCGCGAGCCCGGCGCCCATGCCCCGCGCCGCACCCGTGATGAGCACGACCTTTCCGCTGACCTTGCGTGCCATGGTGCCTCCTCGTCGAGTTCTCCTCCGGGACCGTACCTCAACTTACCGCGAGTAGGCTACTGGTCGGTAGCAACGGCTCGGAATGAACCGGTCACCGTGCGGGTTGGCACCGGCATGGCATTCGAACTCGGCAAGATCGGCGTCTGGCGGCCGCTGTGGACCTCCACCCCGGAGCTGGCCGCGAAGGCGGAGGAACTCGGCTACGGCACCTGGTGGATCGGCGGCTCACCGCCCGCCGAGCTGGAGATCGTCGAGCAGCTGCTCGAAGCGACCAGCGCGCTGGTGGTGGCCACCAGCATCGTGAACATGTGGTCCGCCGACGCCGCCGAGGTGGCGCGCTCGTACCAGCGCATCGAGCAGAAGTACCCCGGCCGGTTCCTGCTCGGTGTCGGGGTCGGGCACCCGGAGGCCACGCAGATCTACCAGAAGCCGTACGACAAGATCGTCGAATACCTGGACCAGCTCGACGCCGGCGGCGTGCCGGTGGAGGCGCGGGCGCTGGCCGCGCTCGGCCCGAAGGTGCTCAAGCTCTCCGGCGAGCGGACGCTGGGCGCGCTGCCGTACCTGACCACGCCGGAGCACACCCGGCAGGCCCGTGAACTGCTCGGCAAGGACAAGCTGCTGGTCGCCGAGCACAAGGTGGTGCTGGACACCGACGACGCGCGGGGCCGCGCCACCGGCCGCGAGATGGTCAAGATGTACCTCCAGCTGCGCAACTACACGAGCAACCTGAAGCGCCTCGGCTTCACCGACGAGGACGTCGCCGGTGAGGGCAGCGACCGGCTGATCGACGCGCTCGCGCTGCACGGTGACGCGGAACACATCGCGGCCGGGCTGACCGCGCACCTCGACGCCGGTGCCGACCACGTGGCGATCCAGCCGCTCGGCGACGACCCGGTGCCCGCGCTCGAAGCGCTGGCCTACTTGGCCAAGTAGGCGTAGTTCTCCTGCCACTCGGCGAACCGGTCCCGGAAGTACGGGAGCCGGTCGGCGAGTGGCAGGAAGATCCGCGCGGTTTCGGCGTAGTAGCTGGCTTGCTTGGCCGGTCGCGGGTGGGTGTGCAGCCGCTGCACGTTGCTGTAGCGGTCGGCGAGCTTGATCGTCAGCACCTCTTCGGGCGCGGTGACGAACCGGCTCAGGTAGCTCTCGCGCGAACCCGACTTGGTCACCCAGTCGACGAGTTCGGCCGCCTTCGCGCCGAACTCGTCGCGGACCTCGCCCAGGCCGCACGGGGTGTCCTCGACCACGTCGTGCAGCAGGGCGGCGACCAGCACGTCCCGGTCGCGCGCCCCGGCGTCGACGGCGATCTCCAGCGCTTCCAGCAGGTGCCACGAGTACGGCTCACCGGCCGGGCGGGTTTGGTCGCCGTGGTGCGCGGCGGCGAATTCGTAGGCCCTGCCCAGTACTTCGACGGTCTCGGCGGGCAGTTCTCCGGCCAGCGCGGCCGCTGCGGACGGCCAGTCGCGCCAGGCCCCGAAAACGCGCATCGCGCACCCCCTTTTCGCCTGATCAGGCTAGCCGGTCGGGGTCTCTCCGGTGGCTCGTAAGATGCGGTTGAACGGCGAACCCTGCTTCGAGGAGGACCAACGATGCCCATCGCCACCCCCGAGGTCTACGCGGAAATGCTGGACCGGGCCAAGGCGAACGAGTTCGCTTATCCCGCCATCAACGTGACCTCTTCGGAAACCCTGAACGCGGCCATCCGCGGCTTCGCCGAGGCGGAGAGCGACGGGATCATCCAGTTCTCCACCGGTGGGTCGGAGTTCGCCTCGGGGCAGAAGGTCAAGGACATGGTGGTCGGGGCGACCGCGCTGGCCGAGTTCGCGCACGTGGTGGCGGACAAGTACGACGTCAACGTCGCGCTGCACACCGACCACTGCCCGAAGGACAAGCTGGACGGCTTCGTCCGCCCGCTGATCGACATCTCCGCGGAGCGGGTCAAGCGCGGGGAGAACCCGCTGTTCCAGTCCCACATGTGGGACGGCTCGGCGATCGACCTCGACGAGAACCTGGAGATCGCGGCGGAGCTGCTGGCCAAGACCGCGGCCGCCAAGATCATTCTCGAGGTGGAGATCGGCGTGGTCGGCGGTGAGGAGGACGGGGTCGCCAACGACATCAACGACAAGCTGTACACCGCCGACGGCGACTTCGTGAAGACGATCGACGCGCTCGGTGCCGGGGAGAAGGGCCGCTACCTGCTGGCCGCGACCTTCGGCAACGTGCACGGCGTGTACAAGCCGGGCAACGTGAAGCTGCGCCCGGAGGTGCTCAAGAACGGCCAGGCGGTGGCGGCGGACAAGCTGGGCCTCGCGGCCGGGTCGAAGCCGTTCGAGCTGGTGTTCCACGGTGGCTCTGGCTCGCTGCTGGAGGAGATCCACGAGGCGCTGTCGTACGGCGTGGTGAAGATGAACGTCGACACCGACACGCAGTACGCCTTCTCGCGGCCGATCGCGGACCACTTCTTCAAGAACTACGACGGCGTGCTGAAGATCGACGGCGAGGTCGGCAACAAGAAGGTGTACGACCCGCGGAGCTACCTGAAGGTGGCCGAGGGCGCGATGGCGAAGCGCGTGGTGGAGGCCGCTGAGTCGCTGAAGTCGGCTGGGCAGAAGTTGAAGTAGTTTTTCGGGGGCCCACCCCGGTTTTTCAGGGTGACTACGGCGAAGGCCCCGATGTCAAGGCGGGAAAGATGCCTTGACATCGGGGCCTTCGCCGTGTTGGCGGCCCCGGCTCACCGTTTGGTCAGACCACGGCGTCTGGGAGGGGGGCCGGTGGTTTCCGCGGGGTGTTCAGGCGGCGGGCGATCGGGCCCGCGGCGGCCCACAGCAGGGCGACGCCTACCAGCACGAACGGCACCGTGTAGTAGTCGACCGGAGGGGCCGATTCGGTGATGGCGTCTTCGCCGACGAAGAGGGGGCGCACTTGCGACTGCAGCCACAGCGCGCCGTAGCCGAAGGCCGTCACCAGGAGGCCGCCGACGCCCGCGGTGAGCAGGCGGTGCCCCCGGCCGATGCGGAAGGTCAGGTCCACCGCCAGGCCGACGAAGATCAGGTAGAACGGGACCGTCGAGGTCGGGAAACCGGCGCCCAGCAGCAGCGGCCAGATCACCGCCCGGTAGGCCACGTACGCCACGGCCACCGTCGTCGCGGTCCAGGGGTTCCGCACGGTGTGCCGCGCCATCGCCAGGATCAGCGCCATCACGCCGATGCCCCACACCGGGTACACCCACTCCTCGATCGGCATCGCGAAGTGGATCACCGCGTCGCGGTCGACCGGGCGGCCCATCTGCTCGGCGGCGAACTCCAGCAGCGTCGGCTCGGCGTACGGCTCACCGCGGTCCCATGAGCGCAGCTCCAGGATGCCGTACTCCTGCTGGCCGTTCGGGAAGAACGTGTTCTCCAGGAAGAAGATCCACAGCCCGGTCAGCACGGCCGAGCGCATCCGCCCCGGGGGCGCGGTCTTCAGCCAGCCGTCGATCGCGCCGGCCAGCATGATGCCGGTGCCGATGTAGAGCAGCAGGTGCGACGGGCTCCACGCGGTCAGGTCCAGGCCGTTGACCCGGTGGTTGAGCACGTCCAGCGGCCCGGCGATGAGGAACACCACGGTGCCCGCCTGCATCAACCGCAGCGAGCGCTTGTCGCAGCCGAGGCCGGTGTAGCTGTGGATGGCCACCAGCACCACCACGATGCCGGTGCCGACGGTGTTGATCAGGTGCGGCGGGGCCAGGTCGTCGCGCAGCCACATGAAGTGCCACGACATGTCCCACGACGAGCCGATCAGCTTGAACGCGAACGCGATCAGCCACATGCCGTAGGCGAAGTTCAGCGCCCACGGCGCGGTCGGCTGCCCGGGCGCGCCGCGCTTCCAGTACAGGCGGAAGAACAGCTTCGTCTTCGCGATCGGACTCTTCGGGATGACGTCGGGCTCGGCTTCCCCAGACGCACTCACTGCCTTCGTCACAAGGTCATCATCCCTGGTCAAGGTCACGGTCGATAGAGCGGGCGGGTAATCGGCGCGGAAACCAGGGTTCACCCGTAAGGGTTCCGGGTTTGCCTTCCGGCGGGTGGCGACGGCATGGTGGCGGCGATGATGCCGAAACGTATGGTCGCCGCCGTGCTGGTCGCCGCGCTCGTGCTGGGTGCGGGTGGGATCGTGACGAGCCTGTTCCTGTAGCGAGCAGAATGGCCGCATGACGCACAACCTGCTGGGACCCGACCCGACCGAACTGCCGGAGCGCACGGCCGCGCAGGCCGCGCTGGACGCCGGCACCGACCCCGCCGAGGTCGCCGCCGAGCACCCGGACTTCAGCGAGGCGTGGGCCTCGCTCGCCGAGAAGGCCTTCGAGAGCGGTGAGACCGTGGCCGCCTACGCGTACGCGCGCACCGGTTACCACCGCGGCCTCGACCAGCTCCGCCGCGCGGGCTGGAAGGGCTTCGGCCCGGTGCCGTGGGCGCACCGGCCGAACCAGGGCTTCCTGCGCGCGCTCGCCGTGCTGGGCAAGTCGGCGCAGCGCATCGGGGAGACCGAGGAGTACGAGCGGTGCCGCAAGTTCATCGCCGACTCCGACCCGGCCGCCGCCGAAGCCACCGGCCTCGCCTGAATGCTATGAGTGGGGCATTACTTGCAATCAACGCAAGTAATGCCCCACTCATAGCAATGCCCCGGGGTTAGAACCAGCCGCAGTTGCTCGGGGCCGGTTTGCCGGCGAAGCGGCCTTCCAGCCACAGGAACGCCTCCGGGAAGGCGCGGATCGCGCCGCCCACGTGCGTCGGCACCAGTGAGCTGCTGAACTGCACCTTCGCGCCCTGTTCACACCACTCGCGCGCCATGTCGCGCCCCTGCCCGTACGGCACGATGTCGTCGAGCGCGCTGTGCACCACCAGCGTCGGCACCGCGGGCTTCCGCTCCCCGATCCGCTGCTCGGCCAGCCGCGACCGGTACGGCTCCTCGCCCAGGTACGCGGTCAGCGGCCGGCCGTCCTTGGTCAGCCCGGTCGACTTGGTGAACGCGTGCGCCGCGATCGCCTCGATGGTGCACTGCGTCGACACCTGGTCGAGCATCTTGTTGCCCTTGTCGTTGAGCACGCCGCGGATGTTCAGCTCCGGGTAGGCCGCGTCCATGCTCAGCAGCGCGTACCCGAGGAACCCGGCCGCGTAGGCACCGTCGAGGTTCTTCGCCACGTCCGCCAGGTCGGCCGGGACCGCACCCGCGTACGCGCCCTTGAGCTTCAGTTCCGGCGCGTAGGCGGGCTGGAGTTCGGCCGCCGCCGCGGAAGCGCCGCCGCCCTGCGAGTAACCGGCGATCGCGACCGGACCGGCGTCGGGCAGGTTCGCCGCGTCGAGCCGCTGTGCCGCGCGGATCGAGTCGAGCACGGTGTGCGCCTGCGATTCGCGGTTCGCGTAGGTGTGCATCCCCGGTGTGCCAAGGCCTTCGTAGTCGGTCACCACCACCGCGTACCCGCGCAGCAGCAGGCCCGAGATGAACGGCCCCTCGTACTCCATGCCCGCGGCCATCGCCCGCGACGGCGCGCAGTTGTCGCCGACGCCCTGCGTGCCCGCCGCGTAGCCGATGATCGGCCGGTCACCGCCGCCGGTCCACGCCTGGTCCGGGGTGAGCACGGTGCCGGTCACCGCGATCGGCTCGCCGTGCGTGTCGCGGCTGCGGTACATGATCCGCCGCACCTTCGCCGGCGCGCGGATCAGCTTCACCGGGTCGATGAAGAACTCGGCGGGTTCGTGCTTGATGATGTCGCCGTTGTCGCCCGCGGGCAGCGGGGAAGGCGGATCGTAGAAGGATTCCGCGTTCGCCGGTGCCGCGGCGAACGACACCAGGCCCGTGAGCGTGAGGGCGGACAGGGCCGTGGCGAACGCCCGGCTGAGTGATCGGCGCAAGGTGGCTCCCCGTTGAGCTGCGCGGCTTTTCCGACGACAGTGTCGGAAATATCGTCAGGTGAGGTGGCGCACATGTCAAGACGAGTGGGCAGGCCGCGCAAGCTGCCGGTCGACGAGCAGCGCGCGCTGATCCTGGGTGCGGCCAGGCGGGTGTTCGCCGAGAGCGGGCTCCACGCGGCCACCGTCGAGCAGATCGCCAGTGCCGCCGGGCTCACCCGGCAGGCCGTCTACGAGACCTACGGCGGCAAGAAGGAACTCTTCGCCGAGGCGGTCAAGGCCACCGAGGAACTGGTGCACGCCAAGGTCGGCAAGCCCGCGCTGGACGCCTCCGAGCCGAAGCTGCGGGTGTGGGCGCGGGCGAACTACGCGGCGATGTTCGCCTTCGTCGCCGAGCACCCGGACGCGCTACCCCTGTTGCAGCAGGCCGAACGCGCCGGCGATCCGGCGATGGACCGCGTGCGGGCCCGGCTCGCCACGATCTACGCCGAGGCGAGCCGGGCCCGGTGGGCCGCGCAGGGGGTCGAATCGGGACGCACCGACAAGGCGCTGGTGGCCATGTACTTCGCCATGACCGAGGCGCTGGTCGGGCTGAGCTGGGACGAGTCGGCGCCCGATCCGGAGGCGCTGATCGACCTGCTCACCGAGTTCACCGTGGGCGGCGTCCTGCGGTTGCAGGGGCACGCCCCGGAGATCATCGCCCGGTTGCGTTAGCAGCGTCCGAGCATGTCGGTGAGCGCGGTCTTCTCGGCGTCGCTCACGGTCAGCTCCCACTTGTGCTTCACGCCGATCCACATCCGCGCGTAGGTGCACCAGTAGCCGGTCGACGGCGGCTTCCAGGCGTCCGGCGACTTGTCGCCCTTCTCCTGGTTGACGTTGTCGGTGACGGCGATCAGTTGCGGCGCGTCGAGGTCGTTGGCGTACTGCTCGCGCTTGTCGTCGGTCCAGCTCGCCGCGCCGGTGCGCCAGGCGGCGGCCAGCGGCACCACGTGGTCGATGTCCACATCGGACGGCTGCGTCCAGGTGGCGTCGTCGTACGGGCTGAACCAGCTGCCCGAGGTGGCCGCGCAGTCGGTGCCGACCTCCACGTCGGTGCCGTCGCGCTTGAGCACCGCCTCGCGGGTGTTGCAGTTGTCGCCCTGGTCGCTCCAGTGCGGGAACTTGTCGCGGTCGTACCCGTCCTGCGAACCGTCCGGCTGCACGGTCAGCTCGCCGAGCTGGGTCTGCGCGGTGCCCGCGTCCGGGATGTTCGGCGGTTCGGCGGAGGCGATCCCCGGCAGGCCCGCGACGAGCAGGGCGGAGACTCCGAGCGTGGTCAGTGCGGTGCGGGCGGTGCGGCGGTGCAGGGTCACCAGGTCACCTCTCGATCAGCTGTTGGGAACTTTCTGACCTTGACTCACATGGGTGAAGCTAGCAACGCTGCGAAGTGAACAGTAGGTGCTTTCGTCTGGTGGCTCAGGCCAGGCCGCGCACCAGCCGCAGGTCCTCGGTGTGCCGGTACCAGGTCCAGCGCTTCATCTCGCGCGGGTACGGCACCCCGTCGGACACCGGGATCGCCGGGATGCAGCCGAGCTGGAAGGCCCGGCCGTAGAAGGTGGCCGGGCGGCGGAACAGCACGCCCCTGGTCACCTGGACGACGAGCCCCGCGCCGCCCTCGGTGTCCGGCGTGACCACGATCGAGCGCGCGCGGCCACGCAGGGTGACCTGGTCGTCGCAGTAACCGACGCCCTGGACCGGCCCGACCTCACCGCGCCCGAGTAGCACCCCGCCCGCGTCGTCGCGGATCAGCGGCACCGGGTCGACGTCCCCGCGGACGGCCAGCCGGAAGGCCTGCGCGGGGTCGTCCGGCAGCGACCACAGGCCCGCGAACTCGGACCCGCCACCGAGCGGGACGAACCCGATCGTGGTGTCACCGAGCCGGTCCTTTCGCAGTAGCCGCAACACGATCGCGGCCAGGTCGGCGTCGGTGCCGGCGACCACCAGGTGCTCGGCCCCGGCCAGCAGCGGGTCCACTTCGGCCTTGCCGGGACGGGCCCCCAGTACCTCCGTCCGGAGGCCGTCGACGGCCGGGAAATCCGGCGCGCCGGGCCCGCAAACCAGCACCACTCCACGCACGCCCAGGTCCTCCGTTACAGTCATGCACCGGCATTTACCAGCGCCAAGTCCTTGTCGCCGAAACATCCTGGAGTGTCACATGCCGGCCATCGTGCTCATCGGTGCCCAATGGGGCGACGAAGGCAAGGGAAAGGCCACCGACCTGCTCGGCGACCGCGTCCAATGGGTCGTGCGGTACCAGGGCGGCAACAACGCGGGGCACACCGTGGTGCTCCCGGACGGCCAGGACTTCGCGCTCCACCTCATCCCGTCCGGCATCCTCACCCCCGGCGTGACCAACGTCATCGGCAACGGCGTGGTGGTCGATCCCGGGGTGCTGCTCGACGAGCTGGCCGGGCTCGAAGCCCGCGGGGTGGACACCTCGCGGCTGCTCCTCTCCGCCGACGCGCATTTGATCATGCCGTACCACGTGGCCATCGATAAGGTCACCGAGCGCTACCTCGGCGCGAAGAAGATCGGCACCACCGGGCGCGGCATCGGGCCGTGCTACCAGGACAAGATCGCCCGCGTCGGCGTCCGCGTGCAGGACCTGCTCGACGAGAAGATCCTGCGCCAGAAGGTCGAAGCGGCACTGGAGTTCAAGAACCAGGTGCTGGTCAAGGTCTACAACCGCAAGGCGCTCGAGCCCGAGCAGGTGGCCGACGAGGTGCTCTCGGCGGGCGAGAAGTTCGCGCACCGGATCGCCGACACCCGCCTGGAGCTGAACAAGGCGCTCGAACGCGGTGAGACCGTGCTGCTGGAGGGCTCGCAGGGCACCCTGCTCGACGTCGACCACGGCACCTACCCGTTCGTCACCTCGTCGAACCCGACCTCGGGCGGCGCCAGCGCCGGGTCCGGCATCGGGCCGGGCCGGATCACCACCGTGCTCGGCATCCTCAAGGCCTACACCACACGCGTGGGCTCCGGGCCGTTCCCGACCGAGTTGCACGACGAGTCGGGCGAGAACCTGCGCAAGGCGGGTGGCGAGTTCGGCGTGACCACCGGGCGGTCCCGCCGCACCGGCTGGTTCGACGCGGTGATCGCGCGCTACGCGGTGCGGGTCAACGGCATCACCGACTACTTCCTGACCAAATTGGACGTTCTCTCCGGGCTGGAGAAGGTGCCGGTGTGCGTCGGCTACGAGGTCGACGGCGTGCGCACCGACGACATGCCGATGACGCAGACCGACGTGCACCACGCGGTCCCGGTCTACGAAGAGCTTCCCGGCTGGTGGGAGGACCTGTCGGACTGCCGCACCTTCGAGGACCTGCCCGCGAACGCGCGGGCGTACGTGGAACGGCTGGAAGAGCTGTCCGGGGCGCGGATCTCGGCGATCGGCGTCGGCCCCGGCCGCGAGCAGACGATCGTGCGGCACCAGTTCCTCTGAGGGCGGCGGGAATCCCGGCGCGGCGACGGCGGTTGCCCAGGGCATGACCCTGGGAATCGCTATCGCCCCGGCCGCCGGTGCGGTCAACGCCGTGGACGACGTGGTCGGCCAGGCCCGCCGCGCGGCGGCCGCCGGTGTCCGGTCGGCCTGGTTCGGTCAGCTCTTCAGCTACGACTCGATCACGCTGGCGACGGTGGTCGGCCGCGAGGTGCCGGAGATCTCGGTCGGCGTGTCCGTGGTGCCGATCGCCGGACGGCACCCGCTGCTGGTCGCTTCGCAGGCGCAGACCGCGCAGGCGGCCACCGGCGGGCGCTTCACCCTCGGCCTGGGGCTGGGGGCGCCCGCGTTCGCCGAGCCGGTCTACGGCGTGCCGAACGACCGGCGGATCACGCGGCTGCGGGAGTTCCTGACCGTGGTGCGCTCGGTCTTCGAGACGGGCACGGCGTCGTTCGACGGCGAGCTGATCACCGCCAAACCGCCGATGACGGCGAAGGTGGCCGGCGCGGCACCGGTGCCGGTGGTGGTCGCCGCGATGGGGCCGCAGGCGCTGCGCGTCACCGGTGAACTGGCGGACGGCACGATGCCGCTGCTGGCCGGGCCGAAGGCGCTGGCGAACCACATCGTGCCGTCGATCAGTGCCGCGGCGGAGGCGGCGGGACGGCCGGCGCCGAAGATCATCGCCGCGTTGCCCGCGCTGGTCACCTCGGCGGTGGAGACCGCGCGGCAGCGGGTTGCCGAGCAGACCGCGTTCTACGACGGGATCCCGTCGTACCAGCGGATCATCGAACTGAGCGGGGCGTCGAAGGCGGCCGAGCTCGCGGTGGTCGGTGACGAGGAGACGGTCGCCGCGGAGATCCGGCGCTACTTCGACGCGGGGGCCACGGAGGTGGTGGTGACGCAGTCGGATCTGGCCGGTACCGCGGACCAGTTGCGCACCTGGCGCCTGGTCGGCGAACTGACCCGCTCGGTGGGCTGAGCCTCGGCCCGTTTCGGTGAGCGGAACGTCGCCTTCGCCGGGTGGCACCCGCCGCTCATCATGGGACGCCCCCAACGGTGGAGGCGTCCCATGAAACCCTCGGCGGTACTTCCCCTCTGCTGGGCCGCGGTCCTGCTCGACGGCTTCGACCTGGTGGTGCTCGGCACGGTCATCCCGGTGCTGCTGGAGGACAAGGTGTGGGGCTTCACGCCCGGCACCGGCTCGGCGGTGTCCACCGTCGGCCTGGTCGGGATGATGCTCGGCGCGCTCGCGATCGGCACGGTCACCGACACCATCGGCCGCCGCAAGGCGCTGATCTACGCGGTCGCCGGGTTCTCCTTCTTCACCCTGCTCTGCGCGTTCGCCCCGTCCGCGCTGGTCTTCGGCATCCTGCGGTTCCTCGCCGGCCTCGGCCTCGGCGGCTGCCTGCCGACGGCGATCACCCTGGTCACCGAGTTCTCCAGGGGCAAGGTCGGCGGCGCGGCCACCACGATCATGACCGGCTACCACGTCGGCGCGGTGCTCACCGCGCTGCTCGGCATCGTGGTGCTGCCCGCCGCGGGCTGGCGCTGGATGTTCGTCATCGGCGCGGCGCCCGCGCTCGTGCTGGTCCCGCTGATGGTCAAGTACCTGCCCGAGTCCGAGGTCTTCGAGAAGGCCGAGAAGGTCGGCCTCAAGGCCGTCAGCGGCCTCTTCAAGGGCGGTTTCCTGCGCGCCACGCTGGCCTTCTGGGTGGCGTCGTTCATGGGCCTGCTGCTGGTCTACGGGCTGAACACCTGGCTGCCGCAGATCATGCGCGTGGCCGGGTACGAACTCGGCGCGGCACTGGCGCTGCTGCTCACGCTCAACGTCGGCGCGATCGTCGGGCTGGTGGTCGCCGGGCGGGTCGCGGACCGCGCCGGCGTGCGGCCGTCGACCATCGCGTGGTTCGCCGCGGGCGCGGTCTTCCTGGCCCTGCTGAGCGTCCGGCTGCCGACCCTCGGGCTCTACGCCGCGGTGTTCCTCGCCGGGTGCTTCGTGTTCAGCGCCCAGGTGCTGGTCTACGCCTACGTCGGGCGGACCTACCCGGCCGAGGGCCGCGCGACCGGGCTCGGCTGGACCGCCGGCATCGGGCGGCTGGGCGCGATCACCGGGCCGCTGCTGGGCGGCGCCCTGCTGTCGGCCGGAATCGCCTACCCGTGGGGGTTCTACGTCTTCGCCGGGGTGGGCGCGCTGGGCGCCCTCGCCGTACTGGCCGTGGGCGCCCGCGCCTTGACCCTTACCCAGCAGCCTCGATAGCGGTGTCCGGGTGGTCGGCGAACACGCCGTCCACGCCCGCCTTGAAGAAGGCCTCGAACTCACCGAACGCGTTGCCCCACGCGGCCGGGTCGGCCGAGGAGCGGAGGTTCAGCGGCAGGAAGTTGTTCTCGTTGCGGAAGGTGTAGGGCACCACCGGCAGCCCGGCCTGGTGCGCGTTGGACACCAGCGCGGTCGGCGAACCGAGGTTGCCCGCCGCGTCGCGGCCGATCACCTGGTTCTTCTCCGGGCCGAGCGAGTCCGCGTACCCGGCGATCTCCTTCAGCCCGGCCGGGGTGACCAGGTCGGCGTAGGTGCGCGGGTCGCCGTTCTCGACGAAGTCGGCGGGCGCCCCGGTGGCCGAGGTCAGCTGCACCAGCCGGACCTTGAGCTGCTTGTTCAGCTCCTTGAGGTTGCCCACCTCGAAGGACTGCACGATCACCGGCGCGCTCTTGCGGTTGAGCCCGTTGCGCTTGATCAGCTCGACCAGCTTCGGCTCGGTCGGGTTGCCGATCTTGCGGAAGTAGGTGGAGTGCTTGATCTCCGGGTAGGTGCCCAGCTCCCGGCGCAGCTCGCGGCCGAGCTTCCGGGTCAGGTCCAGCACCTCCTGGTAGGTGGCGATCGGGAACCGGCCGTCGTAGATCTTGTTGTTCGGCCGCAGGTCCGGGATGCGCTCCTTGGCCCGCAGCATCTTCAGCTCGGCCAGGGTGAAGTCCTCGGTGAACCAGCCGATGTAGCTGGTCCCGTCGATCACCTTGGTGGTCTTGCGGCCGGCGAACTCGGGGTGGTCGGCGACGTTCGTGGTGCCGCCGATCTCGTTCTCGTGCCGGGCGACCAGCTGCCCGTCCTTGGTCGGCACCAGGTCGACGTCGACCCAGTCGACGCCCTGGCGGTAGGCCAGCTCGTAGGAGGCCAGTGTGTGCTCGGGCCGGTAGCCCGGCGCCCCGCGGTGTCCGACGATCACCGGCTCATCGTGCCCCCTGCCGTAACCGTCCCGCACCTCGCCCGGCTGGGCCGCGGCCGGGGCCGCCAGGCCGAGCACCGCCAGCCCGCTCAGCGCCAGCACCGCGAGTCTCTTGCGCACCATCTTCGTCCTCCTCGTGTGTGGGTCGGCGCTACCTTCACCGCCCCGGAAGTCCGGCCGCTTAAATACGGGTTAACGCGATCTGGATCAACCCTTCAACTGTGAGCCGGGACACCGTAGCGTGCATTCAGCGTTATGGCGTGCGAGCGGAGTGTGCCTTGGCCGAGACAGTGAAGTCACCAGAGGCAGCGGAAGTGGTCGCTGTACAAGACGAGGAACGGCCCGCCAGGCAGCTTTCCCGGCGGCCGGACCTGCTCGTCGGCGTGGTCTGCTTCGCCGTCTCGCTGTTGGTGCTCAAGCAGGTGTTCTTCCCGTTCGCCCAGGGCGTCCAGTACTACCTGGTGATCTTCCTCGGCTGCACGCTGCCCGCGGTTTTCCTGTGCTACCGGCCCAGGTCGCGAAAGGACAGCGCGGCGGCCGACGACCCCGGCGTGCTCGACTGGGTGCTCGCGGTGATCGCCCTGCTCACCGGGCTGTACCCGGTGCTGCCCTTCCCCGGCGGCGGTTTCGACGAGTTTCTCGACCGCCAGGGCGTGTTGTCCACTGTGGACATCGTAGCCGGGGCGCTACTCCTGGTGCTGGTGCTGGAGGCGACCAGACGGACCACCGGGCTGGTGCTGCCGCTGGTCTGCGTGGCCTTCCTCGCCTACGCCTACTACGGCGGTTTCCTGCCGCAGAGCTGGGGCATCGCGCACGCGGGCATCGACTTCGGCCAGATCGTCAACGCGTTGTACAACGACGCGAGCGGCTTCTACGGCACCCCGCTGGACGTGGCGGCGAGCTACATCGTGCTGTTCACCATCTACGGCGCGGTGCTCAACGCCTCCGGCGCCGGGCAGTTCTTCGTCGAGTTCAGCTTCGCGTTGTTCAAGCGGTCGCGCACGGCCCCCGGCCGCACCACCGTCCTTTCCGGATTCCTGCTCGGCACGGTTTCCGGTTCCGGCACGGCCACCGCGGTCAGCCTCGGCTCGATCACCTGGCCGATCCTGCGCAAAGCCGGGTATCCCAAGGAGAACGCGGGCGGGCTGCTGGCGGCGTCGGGCATCGGCGCGATCCTGTCGCCGCCGACGCTCGGCGCGGCGGCCTTCATCATCGCCGAGTACCTGGAGACCGAGTACCTGACCGTGCTGGTCTGGGCGATCGTGCCGACGCTGCTCTACTACCTCGGCATCGTGCTCGCGGTCGAGGCCGACGCCCGCCGCTTCGGCGCGAAGTCCGTCGAGGTGGCCCACGGCAAGGCCGGCAAACTGCTGCTGCGCGGTGGTTACCACTTCCTGTCGCTGGCCATCATCGTGGTGTTCCTGGCACTGGACATCCCGCCGTTCGCCGCGGTCGTCTACGCGACCGGGGTGGCCGCGTTGTTCGCGCTGATCGCCAAGCTCGCCGGTGCCGGGGAGGAACGCGGTACCGCCCTGAAGGCGTGGGGCAAGGAGATGGTCAGCGCGCTGGCGCTCGGCGTGCGGGGTGCGCTGCCGGTGATCGCGGTCTGCGCGGCGGCCGGGATCATCACCTCGACCATCACCAAGACCGGGCTCGGCCAGGTGCTCGCCGACGCGCTGGTCCAGGCGGCGCGGGCGATCTCCAGCAATCCGACCGCGGTGCTGGTGCTGACCGTGTTCTTCTCGGCGATCGCGGTCGGCGTGCTCGGCCTCGCGGTGCCGGTGACCGCGTCGTTCATCATCGCCTGGGTGGTGCTCGGCCCGGCGCTGGCCGACGTCGGGGTGGCGGACGCCGAGCGCGCGATGTTCATCTTCTACTACGCCGTGCTGTCCGAGGTGACGCCGCCGACGGCACTGGCCGCGGTGGCCTCCGCCGCGATCACCGGTGGCTCGGTGATCGGCACCATGTGGCAGGCGTGGAAGTACACGCTGCCCGCGTTCCTGGTGCCGATCGCCTTCGTGCTCACCGACAACGGCTCGGCCCTGTTGCTGCAGGCGGATTTCGGCACCGTGCTGTGGGTGGCGGTGGTGTCCGCGCTCGCGGTGGCCGTGCTCGCCGTGGTCACCGGCGGCTGGGTGGCCGGCCCGGTCCGCTGGCAGGTGCGGGCGCTGTGCGTGCCCGCCGCGGTCTGCCTGCTCTACCTGGAACCGATCGCGATCGCCGTGGGCGTCGGGCTCTGCCTGCTGGCCGCGGTGGCGCACCTGATCTGGCGCGAGAAACCCACTCGTGAAGCCGTTTAAGGAGAGAGTCATGCGTTCGAAGCTTTGGCTGGCAGGCGCGCTCGCCGTGGTGCTCGCGGCGTCCGGGTGCGGTGGCAAGCAGACCGCGGAACCCGCGCAGGGGCAGGGCGGCCAGGTCGCGTGCGAGGCCGCGGACGGCCGGATCACCATCGCCACCGGCAACGTCGGCGGGGTCTACTACGTGATGGGCGGCGGCATCGCGCAGCTGCTCAGCAACAACACCAAGCTCAAGGCGACCGCCGCGGAGACCGGCGCCTCGGTGCAGAACATCCAGCAGCTCACCGGCCGCGAGTACGACGTGGCCTTCACCCTGGCCGACACCGCCGCCGACGCGGTCAACGGCAAGGGCGCCTTCGACGGCAAACCGCAGAAGATCCAGGCGCTGTCCCGGATCTACCCGAACTCCACGCAGGTGGTGGTCCGCGCGGACGCGGGCATCAACTCGGTGGAGGACATGCGCGGCAAGCGGATCTCCACCGGCTCGCCGAAGTCGGGCACCGAGGTGATCGCGAACCGGCTGCTCACCGCGGCCGGGCTGAACCCCGACGCGGACATCCAGGCGCAGCGGCTGGCGCTGGGCAAGTCGGTGGAGGGCATGAAGGGCGGCACGATCGACGGGCTGGTGTGGTCCGGCGGCCTGCCCACCCCGGAGATCACCGACCTGACCACCTCGATGGGCACCGGGGTGAAGTTCATCGACATCACCCCGCTGCTGCCGAAGCTGCAGCAGATCAACCCGGTCTACGAGGCGGGCTCGATCCCGGCGGCCACCTACAAGCTGCCCGCCGACGTGCCAACCATCGTGGTGCCGAACCTGCTGGTGGTCCGCGACGACTTCCCGACCGGGGACGCCTGCGCGCTGACCAAGCTGATCTTCGACCGGAAGGCGGAGCTGGAGCAGGTCCACCCGGCGGCGAAGCAGATCGTCAAGGAGCACGCGAGCCACACCGACCCGGTCCCCCTGCACGCGGGCGCCAAGCAGGCCCTGGGTAGCTGACCCCAATGCTATGAGTGGGGCATTACTTGCGTTGATTGCAAGTAATGCCCCATTCATAGCAATCCCGGCGGGCGGTCGGGTGCGGGTCACGGCTACCCTGGCCCCGTGCGTGTCCTGGTAATCGGGTCCGGTGCCCGTGAGCATGCCCTTGTCCTGGCTCTGTCGCACGATCCGGCGGTGACCGCGATCGGGTGCGCCCCGGGCAACGCGGGCATCGCCGCGCTGGCCGAGCCGCTCGCCGTCGACGTCTCCGACGCGGCCGCGGTCGCCGAGCTGGCCACCCGCTGGAAGACCGACCTGGTGGTGATCGGCCCCGAGGTCCCGCTGGTGGCCGGGGCCGCCGACGCGGTCCGCAAGGCGGGCATCCCGTGCTTCGGTCCGTCCGCCGCCGCCGCGCGGATCGAGGGCTCGAAGGCCTTCGCCAAGGACGTGATGAACACCGCGGGCGTGCCGACCGCGCACAGCGAGATCGTGGACAACCCCGCGCACCTCGACGCCGCGCTCGGCCGCTTCGGCCCGACCTGGGTGGTCAAGGACGACGGCCTCGCGGCGGGCAAGGGCGTGGTGGTCACCAGCGACCGCGACCGGGCCCGCGCCCACGCGATGACCCTGCTCGACGGCGGTCACCCGGTGCTGCTGGAGTCGTTCCTCGACGGGCCGGAGCTGTCGCTGTTCTGCCTGGTCGACGGTCGCACGGTGGTCCCGCTGCTGCCCGCGCAGGACTTCAAGCGCGTCGGTGACGGCGACGCCGGGCCCAACACCGGTGGCATGGGCGCCTACGCGCCGCTGCCGTGGGCACCCGCCGGGCTGGTCGACGAGATCGTCCGGGTCGCGGTGCAGCCGGTGGTCGACGAGCTGGCCAACCGGGACACCCCGTTCACCGGCCTGCTCTACGCCGGGCTCGCGTTGACCTCCGACGGTCCGCAGGTGATCGAGTTCAACTGCCGCTTCGGCGACCCGGAGACCCAGGCGGTGCTGGCCCTGCTGCACACGCCGCTGGCCGGGCTGCTGCACGCGGTGGCCACCGGCGAGCTGGCCGAGCACCCGCCGCTGGACTGGGAAGAGGGCGCCGCGGTCACCGTGGTGATCGCCGCCGACGGTTATCCGGGGGTCCCGCGCTCGGGTGACGTGATCACCGGCGCCGAGGCCGACGGCGTGCTGCACGGCGGCACCCGCCGCCGCGACGACGGCGCTGTGGTCGCGCACGGCGGCCGCGTGCTGTCGGTGGTCGGGGTCGGCGCCGATCTCGCCGCCGCGCGCCAGGAGGTCTACGCCAAGGTGGAGAAGGTGCACCTGCCCGGTTCGCACCACCGCACCGACATCGCCCTGCGCGCCGTCCACGGGGAGATCGCGGTTCCCGCGAATTGAGCGGAACCATAACGCTGGTTCTCCCGTCCAAGAGCAGTCCGCCGTTGTCCGCGCGTTGGTAGCCTGCCAGCACAGGCAACCGTAGGTGGGGTGCGCAGATGTCAGAGAACGAGCCGTCGGTGACCGGTGCGGTCTACCGCCAGACCTCGTCGGGGTTGCCCACGGCCGTGCCGTCGGTGCCCGGGGTCAAGGACCTCCAGGTCCAGCCCGACCAGGTCGACGCGGTGGCCAAGATCATCCACGACCAGGCCGAGCAGCTCGAGCAGCGGCTCGCGCAGCGCCTCGGCCAGCTGTGGATCGATCCGCCGTCCGAGGACATCGTGAGCAAGCACGCCGTCGAGGCCTGGAACGAGGTCGTGGTGGCCGGTGAGGGCTCGTACGAGAAGCAGGTCCGCTCCTACGTCGAGGGCCTGCGCACGCTGGCCGACCAGTTGCGCACCGCCTCGCAGACGTACCAGGTCAACGAGGACGCGACCGTGGGCGCCCTCGAGGACCGGCGTGTCCACCCGGCTTAAGCCCTTCGTCTGCCTGGCCGCCGGGCTGGCCACGGTGGCGTGCGGGTCCGAGCAGGCCCCGGCCCCGGCGCCGACCACCGAGGCCGCGCCGGCGCTGGTCGCGCGCCCGGCCGAGCTGCGCCTGGACGGGGTCGACCCGTGCACGCTGTTCACCGAACCGCAGCTCGACGAGCTGAAGATCACCGAGCAGCCCGAGCCGCTGCCCGTGGACAACCAGCGCGAAGGCCCGACCTGCTCGCTGCCGGTCGCGAAGGGCGAACCGCACTACACCTACTACGTGGAAGCGATCACCGGCGCCGATCTCGCCGCCTGGCTGACCGGTGACCGCCACAAGAGCAGCAAGAACACCGAACCGGGCCAGGTGGAGCGCTTCCCGGCGCTGACCCACTACGGCCGCGGTGGTGCACCCAGCGACTGCGAGACGCTGGTCGGCGTGGCCGAAGGCCAGACCCTGCGGGTGCAGCTCTACCCGGTCACCAGGGGCGCGTTCGACCAGCGGCAACTGTGCGAGCTGTCGGCGGGCGCGGCGGCGCTGGCGGTACGGACCTTGGGATCCAGGGGTTAGGGGAGAGACGTGGACATTTCGGCGATGGTGGAGCGGATCCGCGGCCACCGGTTCGACGGGTACAGCCCCAACGGGATCGCGGACGAGATCGACAAGTTCCGCTCCGGCGGCGGGGTCGGTGGCATCGGCGAGGCCGTCGACGCGATGAAGGCGGTGGCGGCCGAACTGGCCAACACCGACAAGACCCTGCGCGAGGAGCTGTCGAAGCTCGGCGTGGCGTGGACCAGCGGAGCGGGTGGCCGGGCCAGCGCGGTGCTGGTCGAGCAGGCCGGGTTCTCCGCCGACGCGGGCGACAAGGTCACGCAGTCCGCGGAACTGATCTTCGCCCAGGGCGAGGCGTTCACCCGGACCCTGCACAAGCTGCCGGAGTCGAGCGCGATCCGCGCCGGTTCGGGCGGGTACTCGCTCGGCGACGGGCTGATGAGCCTGATCGGCTACGAGACCGACCACGCGAAGGCGGTCAAGGAGTCCCGCGAGGCGAAGGACCAGGCCGTCGGCGTGCTGAACGACTACGCCAAGGCCAGCGGTGACAACCTCTCCTGGACCGAGGCGCTGAACGCACCCGAGGCGCTCAACCTGGCCGGTGCGCCGGGTGGGCCCAGCCCGCTCGACATCGGCACGCAGGCCGCCAACGTGCACGCCGGCGGCTCGCCGATCGACGACTGCCCGCCGACCAGCGGGGGCAAGGGCTCGATGCCGACCACGAAGTCCGGCGCGGCGTTCGACCCGCCGACCCCGCCGATGGGCCTGCCCGCGCAGCCACAAGGTGCCAGCCGTCCCGGAGTGTCCATTCCGGACTCCTCCACCGCGCCGAGCTCGGCCACCCCGCCGTCGTCCGCCCCGCCGGTGGTCGCGCCGGGGCCGGTGGTGCCGGGCGGCCGGGTGCCGCAGCACACCCAGCCGAACCAGCCCGGCCAGCCGGGTCCGGGTCAACCGGGTCAGCCGGGGCCGGGTCAGCCCGGGGTGCCGAACACGCCCGGCGTGATCGGCCAGAACCCGCCGACCGGTCAGGGCAGCGCCAAGCCGTTCCCGAACAACTTCGGCACGCCGGTGACCCCGGGCGCACCCGGCACCACGGGCGTGCCCGGCCAGTCCGGTGGGATCGCGGGCAAGCTGAGCGGGCTCACCGGCGGAGGTGGCCCCGGTGCGGACAACCTGGTCGGTGGCAAGGGCGGCCCGCCGGGTGGCGGTGGCGGTGCCGACGGCCCGCTCGGCAAGGGCAAGATCTTCGGCTCCGGTCCGCAGGGACCCGGCCCGGTGCCCGCGGCCGGTGGTTTCACCGCGGTGCCGAAGCCGGGCGGGGTCGGCGACTTCGCCTCCGGCGCGGCGGCCCTCGGTGCCGGTGCGGTCGGCGGCGCGATGGCCGGTGAGGGCGACCGGCGCGGGCGCGGAGTCGGCCGGAGCGGCTCCCCCGGTTCGTTCCCGCGGACCGGCCAGGTGCCGATGGGCGACCTGCCCGAGGAGGAGCAGCGCGCGCTGCGCCGGTCCGGCCAGGGCCCCGAGACCGAGAAGCGCCGCGGGTTCCTGGAGCAGGCGGCCACCCAGGACGGCGAGAACGACGCCGAGCACGTGCGCAAGTTCGGCATCGACGACAAGGACCTGTTCACCGACCAGCGGATGGTGGCGCCCGACGTGATCGGCCGCGACGATGCCGGGGACGCACGCTGAGGAGTAACAAGGACGTGGGTTCGCCCAACGGCAGCCTGGTGCTGTCCGCGCTGGAATTCGACGTGCTCTGGGAAGCCCAAGGCCTGCCCGAGCGGCACGTTGCGCTCGACGTCCCGACGCCGGGCCACACCCACGCCGAACGAGCGGCGCTGATCGAGCGGGCGTGGCGCACGCTCGCCGACAAGCGCCTGGCCAGAGGCCGCCGTGCCGACGGTGACGTGCTCGACATGCTGAACCTGCTCGCCCACCCGAAGCTCAGCATCGACGTCTGGGTGTGGGCGGAACGGGAGATCCACGGGCTCGCGGCGAGCGTGGGCAGCGACGCGCTGCTCGGCGTGGTCGACGGAGACGAGGTGTGGCTCATCCCGACCAGGGACAGCTCGCTCGCCGAGGCCGCGGTGTCGGTTACCGGCGAGCTGTCCCCCGGCGTGGGCCGGTCGGTCAGCCTGCCGCACGACGTGCTCGTCGAAGCCGACGCCGACGCCCGCGGGGACGCGAAAGCGCTGGTCACCGCGCTGGAGGACCGCGGGGTCCCGTTGTGGCAGTGCCAGGAGCTGGCCGGGATGCTGCTCGGCACGCTCGCGCGCGGCCAGTTCGGGGTGGAGCGGCAGGGCCGGGACGGGACGATGCGCCGGGCGCCGAGGGTGGTCGCCTTCCACGACACCGACGCCGGTCGTTACCTGTTCCAGCTGGCCCGCAACACGGACAACCGGAACTGGGCGACCATCGCCCCCGCCGACAACACCCTGCTGGCCCAGCGGGTTTACGAACTCATGGAAGAGGTCTAACCGAGCACGAAAGGCAGCTTCGCGGCCAACTCGCCGAGCTCGGCCGTTTCGGCGTCGGTCGGGGTGCGGCGGCCGGTACCGACGAGCAGCGCGTCCTGGTCGGAAAACGACGCGGGGAACTTCGTCCCGGCGATTTCCTCCAGCATTTCGCGTGTCCTGGCGAGACCCGCCGCGGGCGGTTGCGCGGCTCCGGGCAGGTGCGCGATCAGGTCGAGGTGGTGCAGCGTCCACTCCAGGACGTACGCGGAGAGGTAGTCGCCCGCGGTGAGCACCATGTCCTGCGTGCTGACGCGCAGCCCCGGGTCGGCGAGCACCGCCGCGCGTCCGGCGGCGGACCCGACGTCGTTGAGGTGGAACTTCAGCAGGCCCGGTTCCTGGTACGCGGCAGCCAGCCGGACGATCAGCGCGTCGAGCGGGTCGTCGCCGGTCGGCGGGGTCTGCGAGACCGCCCAGTAGGTGACGGCGTCGCGGTCCGGTTCGGCTTCGGTGGGCGTGACCAGGGTGATCAGCACGTCCTGGGCGTCGATCACCAGGTGGCAGACCAGATCGCGGACGAGCCAGCCCGCGCAGCCCGAAGGCCGGGCGAATTCCTCATCGGTGAGTTCGGCGACCGCCGCGAGCAAAGCCGTCCAGGAGCGCGAAAAGAGATCCACACCGGCCAGGTTAGGGCTTCGGCAGCTTCGGGATAACCGCTTTTGCCGCCTCTTCCGCTTTCGCGCAGGCGTCGCCGCCGGTCGCCGAGTAGTAGGTCAGCCGGACGTTGTCGCCCTCGCGCGCGCTCGGCTTCACGTGCACCCAGGCCAGCGCGCACAGTTTGGATCCGGAGCTGTTGGTTTCCTTGCGCCGCACGGGAATCCCACCGATATCGACCTCCTCGCCCTCGGTGTCGGGCGCGCCGTGGTCGAGGCTGATCGACAACGTGTCCTGCGCGGCCCATTCGCAGCGGCGCAACGCCTGCGGCGCGGGTTTCACCGCCGCGCCGACGATCTTCTGGGCGGTGGCGTCGTCGAGCACCGAGCACGGGTCCACCGGGAGCAGGCTGCCCGGCCACGTCTGCCGGTCGACCACGGGATCGCGCAACCGCTTCAGCGCCTCGGTCATCGCGGTTTCGGCGATGGCGCACGGATCGCCGTCCCGCGAGGAGTTGTAGATCATCACACTGGACTGGGGTCGGGTGGGCAGCCGGACCATCGCCTCGCAGCCGCCGCTGATGTCGTTGAGCAGCACGCCCTGTCCGTCGATCACCGTCGGCGAGGTGCGGATGCCGGTGGTCTCCAGCGCGTCGCCGAGCACCAGGTCGAACTCCACGCCCTTGGTGCCGGTGTACTTGCAGCGGTGGGTGTACACGGGACGCTCGTCGGGGGTGTACTCGCTGTCGAGCACCTTGCAGGGATCGGCGCGCAGCAGGCGTTCCGGGGTCAGAGCGTCCTGAATGGACAGTGGTGGTGGGGCGTCGCGCTCGGCCTTCGCCGACTGCGCCACCCGGTAGATCGTCACCGTGCCCGCGACCAGCGCCACCGCGAGCACCGCCGCGCTCACCGCCCAGATCCAGCGGCGGCGCTTCTTCGCCGGACGCGGTTTCGGTGGCGGTGGCTGCCAGGCGGGCAGTGGCAGGGAGAGCGCGGTGCGGACCTCGGCGTCCTGCCGGCGGATCTGTGCGTGGACGTGCTCAGGCCACGGTGTGGTGCCGGGCGGGACGTGGCCGAGGAAGTCGAGCAATTGCGCCGGAGTCGGGCGGTGCGCGGGATTCTTGGCCAGGCACGGCTCGACGAAGCGGCGGATCTCCGGCGGCACGGCGCTGAGGTCCGGCTGGTTGTGGACCACGTTGTAGAGGGTCTGCGCGGTGGTGGTGCCGGTGAACGGACCCTGTCCCGTGGCGGCCATGACCATCAGCGCGCCGAAGGAGAACACGTCGCTGGCCGGGGTGACCGGCGCGGTCCCGGCCTGCTCGGGCGACATGAACGCGGGTGAGCCGATGATCGCGCCGGTGCCGGTGAGCTCCTGCCCGTCCTCGACGGCCCTGGCGATGCCGAAGTCGATCACGCGCGGGCCGTCGTCGGTGAGCAGGACGTTGCTGGGCTTGAGGTCGCGGTGGATCAGCCCGGCGCGGTGGATGTCGAGCAGCGCGGCGGCCAGCCCGGTGGCCAGGTGCCGCAGCGAATCGACCGGCAGTGGCCCGGCTTCCTTCAGCGACGGCCCGGTGACGAACACCGACGCCAGCCACGGGGTTTCGGCCTCGGGATCGGCGTCCATCACCGCCGCGGTGTAGGCGCCGGAGACCAGCCGGGAGGTGGCCACCTCCCGGCGGAACCGCTCGCGGAACCCGGGATCGTGCGCGAACTGGGCGTGCACCTGCTTGACCGCGACCAGCCTGCCGTCGGGCGCGATGCCCAGCAGCACGCGCCCCATGCCGCCCTCGCCGAGTGCGGCGATCAGGCGGTACGGGCCGAGCTGGCGTGGTTCGTCGGGGCGAAGCGGCTGCACGGCGCGACTCTACGGTTTCGGCAGTTTCGGCATGATCAGCTTGGCGAACTCGAGCGACGGCGTGCACACCTGGTCGGGGGCGGGCGCGGCGCCGGTGATGCTGTGGTGCAGTTCGACCACCTCGCCGCTGCGGTCGTCGATGGGCCGGTGCAGCCAGGTCAGCGTGCAACTCGCCCCGGCACCGTCCCGGTACTTCTTGGTCAGGTACACCGGTGTGCCGTTGACGTCGACGGTGCCGGTGACGTCGTAGTAGGCGTCCTTCGACTGCACCGGCGGATAGCTCGTGATCAGGTCGACGGTCAGGAAGCCGGAGACCTCCCAGCGGCAGCCGTGCAGGTGCTCGGGCTTGACCTCGGTCACCGGCCCGAGGAACGGCTGGACCTCGGCGGCCGAGGCCAGCGCGCAGGGCGCGACCGGGATGAGCGAGCCCGGCGGCTGCTCGTGCTGCGGCGGGTCCTCGCGCAGCCGGGTGATGGCCTCGGTGAGCATCGCCTTCGCCACGTCGCACGGCTGGTCCAGCTTCGCGCTGGCGCTGATCGAGGCCTTGATCGTGGTGTCGACGCTGCCGTTGACCGGGACCGCCACCTCGCAGGCGTCGCCCTCCTTGACGGTCAGCGGCAGCCCGGCGAGTTCCCCGGACGGCACGCCGCCGATCGGCTGGTTGTCGCCGAGGCCGAGGTCCACCCAGTCACCGTTCGGGCCCTCGTAGGTGCAGGTCCACAGGTGCACGTCGATGCGGGGCTTCAGCACGCCGACGCCCGGCACCGACTTGCCGTCGAGCACCCGGCACGGGTCCACCGTGCGCAGTTTGTCGGTGCCCAGCGGGTCGGGGTTGGGCGGCGTGCTGGTCGCCGGGGCGGGTGGTGCCGACTGGGCGGCGGGCTGCGGCGGCGGGTCGTCGGAGGTGAGTTCAACGGCGAGGATGGACCCCGCGATCAACGCGACCACCCCGGCCGCGGCCCCCGCGACGACCAGGCCACGACGGGACTTGCGCGGCTTCGGCGGGTGCAACGCCTGGTGCACGGCGAGGCGTTGCTGCTCGATCAGGTGCGGCACCACCGGGGGCCACGGGGTGTGGGTGGGCGCGATCGGGCCGAGTTGCTCGAGGATCCACGCCGGGGCCGGGCGCTGCTCGGGGTCCTTGGCGAGGCACGCCTCCGCGATGCGCCGGATCTCCGGCGGCAGGCCGCGCAGGTCCGGCTGGTTGTGGACCACGTTGTAGAGGGTGTGCGGGGTGGAGGTGCCGGTGAACGGGCTGTGCCCGCTGGCCGCCATGGCGAGCAGCGCGCCCAGGGAGAAGACGTCGCTGGCCGGGCTCAGCGGGCGTCCCTCGGCCTGCTCGGGCGACATGAACCCGGGCGATCCGATGATCGAGCCGGTGTGCGTCAGCTCCGAGGTGCCCTCGACCGCGCGGGCGATCCCGAAGTCGATCACGCGCGGCCCGTCCGCGGCCAGGATGACGTTGCTCGGCTTGAGGTCGCGGTGCACCAGCCCCGCGCGGTGGATCTCGCCGAGTGCCAGCGCGAGCCCGGCCGTCAGGTACCGCAACGACTCCGGCGGCAGCGGTCCACCGGCCGCCACGGCTTCGGTCAACGAGGGGCCCGGCACGAACACCGACGCCAGCCAGGGCGTCGCCGCGTCGGGGTCGGCGTCCATCACCGCCGCGGTGTAGGCGCCGGAGACCAGGCGCGAGGTGGCCACCTCGCGGCGGAAGCGCTCCCGGAACCCCGGATCGTGCGCGAGGCCGGGGTGGATCTGCTTGAGCGCGACGAGCCTGCCGTCGGGCGCCATCGCGAGCAGGACCCGGCCCATCCCGCCCTCGCCAAGGGCCGCCACGAGCCGATACCGCCCGACCTGCCCCGGTTCGCCCGGATTCAACGCCTTCACGACTCTCCCCACGCTCCTGGGCCCCGATGCTACAAACACCTCAGTGGGGGAAAGCACGCGCGAGGTGCGGCGGAAGTTCTAAAGTGGGCGCGGGAACCGCCGCCGGGGCAGCCACGTCTGATCCGACGGACGAAGCTTGGCGAAGGGGATGACCAGACGTGCCTGTGTACGACTCGGAGTCGATGGGGATCGCGGCGCGGCGGGTGGCGAAGCTGCGCGACGAATTCGACAAGTCCAAGGGCAAGGTCATGCCGGTCGAGGGGGAGCACAACCCGTTCGGCAGCATGGGCGGTTCGGAGGACGTCAAGGGCGCACTCGGCGGTTTCCAGACCGGCGTGCACTCGGAGTTCGAGGCCGGGGGCCAGCTGATGACCTCACTGAGCGACGCCCTGCTGCGGGCCGCCGGCCTGATCGCGGAGAACGACCAGGCCTCCGGTGAGGCCATCGCCCGGCAACAACGCCAGGCCTGAGAAGAAACTGGCGTAAGGGGGTCGAATCATGGGCGCACTCGGATTGCCGGCGGAATGGCCGGAGGTCGAGAACAAGGCCAAAGAGGTCGAAAAGGTCAATCCGGCCACCATTCAGAAGGCGGCCGACGAATTCAAGGAAGCCGGCGCGAATGCCGACGACCACGCCGCCGAGCTGAAGAACGCCGCGGCCGGCCTGCAGGACGGGGTCTGGGACGGCCCGGCGGCCGACGAGTTCTTCGCCTACGTGGCCAAGGTCGGGGACGCGGGCAAGAAGTTCAAGGACAAGCTCGACGAGGTCGCCACCGAGCTCGAAGGCCTGCAGAAGGACCTCACCGAGATCAAGCGCAAGATCGAGACCACCCGCGACGACGCGAAGAAGAAGATCGACGACAAGATCGCGGCCACCGACACGGCGGTCGCCCAGGCCCAGCAGCAGGCCCAGAACGGGCAGACGCCGAACCCGAGCCCGGACGCGATCATCGCCGCCGCCAAGGCGGAGAACGACACCACCGCCAGCAACGCCAAGACCGACATCGAGAACCTGCTCGCCGAGGCCGACAAGAAGATCGCCAAGTCACAGGAGCTGATGAAGAAGGAGATCGAGGGCGGTTTCTCCTCGGTCACCCCGCCCGGGACCGCCAGCGGTGGCTCCAGCGGCCACAACGGCGGTGGCGGCGGCAGCTCCGGCGGTGGTGGCGGCTCGTCCAGCGGCGGGGGCGGGAGCTCCTCGGGCGGTGGTGGCGGCCTCGGCCCGAGCGGTGGCCCGCCGTCCAGCGGACCGCCGCCCGGCAACGTGGACCAGTGGATCCGCGAGGCCATCAAGATCCTCCAGGCCAACGGCATCCCGGTCACCGAGGACAACATCGACGAGATCTGGACGATCATCGAGAAGGAGTCCGGCGGCGACCCCCACGCGATCAACAACTGGGACTCCAACGCGGCCAAGGGCACCCCGTCCAAGGGCTTGATGCAGTGCATCGACCCGACCTTCCAGGCCCACAAGCTGCCCGGCCACGACGACATCTACAACCCGGTGGACAACATCATCGCGGGCGTCCGCTACACCTTCGACCGCTACGGCGGCTTCGAAGGCCACCCCGGCCTGAAGGCGATGGCCGGCGGCGGCGGGTACCAGGGCTACTGAGCCCGTCGCGTCAGCGCACGACCTGCACCGGGTCCCCGACCTTCAGCGTGGAGAAGTACTTCGCCGAGGCGCCGGGCGACAGGTGGATGCAGCCGTGCGACTGCTGCGACAGGCTGCCCGAGTGGAACGCGATGCCGGGTACGAAGAACACCGAGTTCGGCATCGGCGCGTCGAACTGCCTGCTGTGGTAGTTCTTCACCTTCGAGATCACGCTGAACGTGCCGAGCGGCGTGGGGTAGCCCTTCTTGCCCGCGGTGATCGGCACCGGCCCGTAGACCACCTTGCCGTCGCGGATGATCCAGGTCTTCTTCGCCGAGAGGTCCACGCACGCGCCCGAGCTGATCGAGCACGGGACCCCGGCGGCGGGCTTGGGCTTGTCCACCGGCTTCGGCTTGGGCTTCGTGGTGCTCGGTTTCGGCTTCGAGGATGACGTCGGCGGCGGTGGGGGCGTGCTGGACGGCGTCTCCACCGGCACCGAGGACGGCGACGGCGTCGTCGTGGTCACCACCGGCGTCGTCGTGGTCGCCACGGGCGCCGCGGCCGGAGCCGCCGATCCCCCGCCCGAGCAGGCACCGAGCACCGCGGCCGCGGCCACCCCGGTCACCGCCGAGATCAGCTTCTTCACCGTAACCCCCAGAAGGTCGCCTACCCAGTGGAAGACGCCATAACCCCAGTTCAGTTGCCTCCGCGGAGATCACGCTTGCGCAACGCGCCTACGCTCCACCCATGGCCACGTTCCCCGGTCCGGCCCGGCGCGCCGACGTTCCCCCGTTCCACGTGATGGATGTGCTGTCCGCGGCGCAGGCCCGCCAGCGTTCCCACGGCGACGTCGTTTCGCTCGCCGCGGGCCAGCCCACCGCCGGCGCGCCCCGCCCGGTGCGGGAGGCCGCCGAGAAGGCGCTCCACGACGACAACCTCGGCTACACCGTCCAGCTCGGCATCCCGGAACTGCGCGAAGCCATCGCCGAGCACTACGACCGCCAGTACTCGCTCGAGGTCGGCGCCGAGGACGTGATCGTCACGACCGGCTCGTCCGGCGGTTTCCTGCTCTCGTTCCTGTCCGCCTTCGACCCCGGCGACCGGGTCGCGATGGCCAGGCCCGGCTACCCCGCCTACCGCAACCTGCTCACCTCGCTCGGCTGCGAGGTGGTCGAGTTCGGGGTGGACGCGAGCACCCGCTTCCAGCCGACCGTGGACCTGCTCGACCAGCTCGGCCCGATCAAGGGGCTGATCGTGGCCAGCCCGACCAATCCGGCGGGCACCGTGCTGCCGCCGGGTGAGCTGGCCGCCATCGCCGGCTGGTGCTCCTCGCACGGCGTCCAGCTGATCAGCGACGAGATCTACCACGGCATCACCTACGACACCGAGGCCGCGTGCGCCTGGCAGAGTTCGACCGAGGCGCTGGTGCTCGGCTCGTTCTCCAAGTACTTCGCGATGACCGGCTGGCGGCTGGGCTGGATGCTGGTGCCGCAGCGGCTGCACCGCGCGGTCGACGTGCTGACCGGCAACTTCACCATCTGCCCGCCCGCGCTCGCCCAGCAGGCCGCGCTCGCCGCCTTCCACCCCGAGTCCTACGCCGAACTGGACGGCCACGTGGCGCACTACCGCGCCAACCGCGACCACCTGCTCGACGGCCTGCGGAGCATCGGCCTGGACGTCGCGGCCCCGGTCGACGGCGCCTTCTACGCCTACGTCGACGTGTCCGCGTACACCGACGACAGCCTCAGCTGGTGCCAGCGCCTGCTCGCCGACACCGGCCTGGCGATCACCCCCGGCATCGACTTCGACCCGGTGGACGGCGGCAAGTTCGTCCGGCTGTCCTTCGCCGGTGCCCGTGAAGATCTCACCGAAGCCGTGCGCCGGCTGGGCGGCTGGCTCGGGGGAACCCCGGCTTTTCCCTGAACGTTGCCCTGGTGACGGGCTGATCGGCCACCCGCCGTGGGAGCCTGGGGGCACGTCAAGCGATACCGGAGGAAGCCATGTTCTGGAAGATCGTCGGCGCGCTGATCGTCATCTGGCTGGCGTTCACCGTGCTCGGATTCGTGGTCAAGGGCCTGTTCTGGCTGGCCGTCATCGGCGGGGTGCTCTTCGTCGGCACCGCGGCCTACGGTGCGATCAAGGGCAAGAGCGACCCGAAGCGCCTGCGTTCCTGAGCCGTTGTGAGTGGCCCCCGTCACCTGACAAGCTGTACGCGCACGTACACGCTGCGGAGGGGACGGGGCGATGGGTTCGAGCGGACTGGTCTTCTCGCCGCTGTCGATCGTGCTCGCCGCGGTGTTCTGCGCGGCGGGCGGGTCGAAGCTCGCCGGCGCGCCCGCGATGCGGCAGACGGCGGCCCACCTGCGGATCAGCCCGGCCACGGACAAGCTGGTCGGCGCGCTCGAACTGGCCGCCGTCGCGGCGCTGATCGTCGGGTTCTGGGCGGTCGGGCTGGCCATCGCCGCTTCGGCCGGCCTGGTCCTGCTGATGCTCGGGGCGGTGCTGGCCCACCGCCGGGTTGACGACCAGCTGGGCCGGTACATGCCCGCGCTGGTGCTGGGCCTGCTCGCGGCGGGGAACGTGGTGCTGTTGACTGTCAGTTAATCCTTGCGGGCGACCCCGCACAGGTGCGTCTCGTGGGCGTCGGACAGGGGGCGCATGCGCGGCCCGTCCGGCCACCACTGGTGCGCGTGGACCAGCCCGGGTTCGAGGATCCGCAGCCCGTCGAACAACTCGGTGATCTGCTCGCGCGAACGCGCGACCGCTTGCAGCGGCGTGCCTTCGTACAGCTTCAGCAGCTCCCGCGCCGCCGGGCTCTCGTTGTGCAGGTGCGTGAGCAGCAGGTAGGACCCGGGCGCGAGCGCGTCCACGTAGCCGTGCAGCACCTTCTTGGCCTGGTCGAGGTCCTCGAGGTGGTGCAGCATCGCGTTGGCCACCAGGCCCACCGGCTGGTCCAGGTCCAGGTGCACGGCCAGGTCGGCGAGCGTGCCTGCCGGATCGGTGAAGTCGCAGCCGAGGAAGTGCGTGGAGTCGTAGTCCACCAGCCGCGCCCGGCCGTGGGCCAGCACCAGCGGGTCGTTGTCCACGTAGGCCACCCGCGCGCGCGGGTGGAACTGCTGCACCACGCGGTGGATGGGCGGCGCGGAGGGCAGGCCGGAGCCGAGGTCGGCGAACTGCGCGACCCCCGCGCGCTCGGCGAGGAAGCGCACCGCCCGCAGCATCCACAGCTGGAGTTCCTTGGCCGCCGCCGGGGCGCCGGGCACGACTTCGAGCACCCGCCGCAACAACTCCCGGTCGGCTTCGTAGTTGTCCGCGCCGCCGAGCAGCGCGTCGTGGAAGCGGGCCTGGTTGGGCTGCGAGTAGTCGATCGGCACCGGGCCGGGGCCGGGCATGCGGACACCTCAGAACTGTGACGGGGGCAACACCGAGTACTTACTCTATGACGTCCCGCTCATCAACTGAACGGCAGCGGCCCTTCAGTACCCTTCCAGCCCAACTGCGCCCGGGCTTTTCCACTCCCGGTCCACCTTTCCGCGCGCAGCCCCGCTGCGATGGCGCCGTCCACGTTCACCTGGCGATCGTCGAAGAAGAGGCATTCCTCGCCGCGGGCGCCGAGCCGGTCGAGCAGTGCGCGGAAAATCGCTGGATCGGGTTTGAGCACCCCGAGGTCGCCGGAAAAGACGAGGTGCCGGAAATGCCGCGCCCACTCCTGCCGCTCCACGTGCCTGCCCATCGACGGCGCCGCGTTGGACAGCAGGGCCAGCGGCACCCCGGCCTCGTCCAGTTCCGCCAGCAGGGCCAGGGTTTCCGGGTCGGTCCGCGACCAGCCGCCGATGTCCAGCGCGGTGAGTTCGGCGGAGAAATCCGCGTCCACCTCGACGCCGAGGTCGGCGCCGATGGCGCCCCAGTATTCGAGGTCGCTGGCACCGGCGTCGTAGGCGTCGCGGTGTTTCCAGTACGCCGGTTCGAAATCACCGAGGGCGGCGCGGTAACGCGTGGCGAGTTCCGGCAGCGCCTCGGTGCGCCGGACGATCACCTCGCCGAAATCGAAGACCACCCAGTTCATCGTGGTTCCTTTCACTGACCGGCAACCGATTTGATCCGGCTGAGCGCTTCCTCGATGTCCAGCGCGGAAACGTCGCGGTGCGTGACGAACCGGACCTTGCCGGCCATCGGGGAGGCGAGCACGCCGGTGTTCTCCAGCCGGGAAATGGTCAGAGGCACGTCCGGCACCCCGGCCAGCACGATGTTCGTCTGCGGGGCGTGCACCGACCAGCCGATCTCGGCGAGGCCCTCGGCCAGCCGCCGCGCGTTGTCGTGGTCGTGGGCGAGATCGTCCACATTGTCCAGCGCGCGCAGGCAGGCGGCGCCGAGCACGCCGCCCTGGCGCACCCCGCCGCCGAGCATCTGCCGCATGCGGCGCGCCTGCTCGATGAACTCGCGCCCGCCCGCGAGCGCGGAGCCGACCGGTGCGCCGAGGCCCTTGCTGTAGCAGACCGAAACGGTGTCCGCGCCGACCGCGAGCGCGGCGACCGGCAGGTCGAGCGCGACCGCCGCGTTCCACAACCTTGCCCCGTCCAGGTGAACTTTGAGCCCGGCTTCCTTCGCGGTGGCGGCCAGCTGGGCGTGTTCGTGGGGTGGGGTGACCGAGCCACCCGCCGCGTTGTGCGTGTTCTCCAGGCAGAGCAGCGTGGTCCGCAGCAGGAGGTAACTGGTGTCGCGCGGGCCGATCGCCTTCGCCAGCGTCGCCGCCGTCGGACGGCCGGGCCCGGCGTCCGGTTCGAGCGGTTCCGGCATGCCGCCGGCCAGCCACGACGACGAGCCCAGCTCGCGGACCAGCACGTGGGCGTCGCGCGGGGCGAGGAAGCGGTCACCGCGGCCGAGGTGCAGCGACAGCGCGATGATGTTCGCCATCGTGCCGCTGGGCACCCAGAGCGCGGCGGGCAGGCCGAGCAGTTCGGCGGTGCGCTCTTCGAGCCGGCGGAGGGTGGGGTCGACGTCGATCACCGCGTCGCCGACCTCCGCGGAGGCCATCGCGGCGCGCATGGTTTCATCCGGGCGGGTGACGGTGTCCGATCGAAGATCGATGGTCGGGCTCGTTGCGAAGGTCACGGCCGGATCACACCATATCGTTCGTTGCGCTTTCAAACGTTCTGGTGGAATCCCGGTTCCGGTGGATCGATCCGACAACCCGTGCAACCGTGGACGGGCCGGGTTCCGTCTACCCTGTCGAACACCCGAGGAGCGGAGAGCCAACCGCGTGGACCAGCGCGAGGAGCAGGAGTTCGCGGAGTATTTCGCCGCCAAGCGGGACTCCGTGCGTAGAACCGCGTACATGCTCTGCGGCGACTGGCACCGCGCGGACGATCTCGCGCAGACGGCGTTCGTCTCGCTGCACCGGCGGTGGCGCAAGATCCGCGACCGGGCGGCGACCGACGCCTACCTGCGCAAGACGCTGGTGCGGGCCTCGATCGACGAGTCGCGTCGGCCGTGGCGTCGGGAACGGCAGGTGGAGGAGCTGCCAGAGCCCGCCGTCCAGTCCGGTCCCCGGCTCGACGAGCAGGTCGCCACCAGGGAGGACCTGCTGGCCGGACTGCGCGGCGTGCCGTCGAGACAGCGGGCGGTGCTGGTGCTCCGGTACTTCGAGGGGCTGGACGTCAGCGGCGTCGCGAAGGCGCTCGGGTGTTCCGAAGGGACGGTGAAGAGCCAGACCGCCCGCGGGTTGGAGAACTTGCGGAAGGTACTGGGCGGACTCGGTGAGGAGGTGGACTCCCGTGGATGACCGGCAGCTCGAGACCCTGTTCCGCGACGCGCCGGGCGAGCCCCCCGAGTCGACGTTCGACCTCGGCCAGGTGACCAGGGCGTCCCAGCGGGCGACGGTGCGCAGGCGGACGATGGTTTCGTCGGTTTGCGGTGCCGTGCTGGTGGTACTCGTGGGCGCGGGTGTGGTCGGGGTGTCCCAGGACAGCGGCGAGAAGGCGACTTCCGCCGCGGCCCCCCGTTCGACCGAAGAGGTGAATGGCAATACCCAGCTCGGCCCCATGGGGCAACCTGGGGACGGGTCGGGGCGTCCTCCGATCGCGGCACCAGAAAGCTTCCCGTCCGGCTCGCCCATGCAGGGGGGCGAGACGACCGGGGAGACCGGCCCTCGGGCCGAAGGCACCCACGGGTGCGACCAGGCGGACCGGGAGCTCGCCACCGCCCTCGCTGGCGAGCTCCCGGTCCCCGTCCCGGACGGGACGGCGATGCCCGGTCGCGTGTGTTCGACGGATTTCCGGTCGGCCTCGTTCCCGGTGAGCGGCGGGGTCGTCTCCGCGTCGGTGGTGCCGTCCGGGGTGTCGCTGACGCTGGCCACCCAGCCCGAAGGCACGCTGACCGCCGAGGCGCAGTCGCGCACCGGGGCGACGGTGCTGGTGCTGAGCATTCCGGCGGCGGGTTCGACCGACGCCCCGTTCGCCAAGGACATGCAGGGTGTCGCCGACGCGCTCGCGAAGCGGTTCTGACCGGCGGGCGGGGCCCGTGCTGGCAAAATGTCCGCCCATGACCACCGCCGCGAGCACGCCGAAGGGTGAGCGCCGCCGGGCCGCGCTCATCGAAGCGGCTTCGCAGCTGCTGGCCGAAAGCGGCTTCGACGCGATCCGGCACCGCGCGGTCGCCGAACGCGCGGGGCTGCCACTGGCGTCGACCACGTACTACTTCGACTCCCTCGAGGAACTGGTGACGGCGGCGGTCGAGCACCACGCGCGGCTCGAGTTGGCCCAGGGCAGGCAGTGCCTGGAGGAGGCGCGGGAGCGTTCGCTGGTCGACCTGGTGCTGGAAATGCTGCTGGGCCCGGAGCGAGACGACCGCGAAGCCGACGCCGAGGCGGTGCTGTTGCGGTACGAACGCCTGGTCGCGACGGGTCGGCGGAAGTACCTGCGCCCGCTGATGCGCACCCTGTCGGCCGAGTTGGATCACCTGCTGCTGGAGATCTTCGCGCGCTCGGGCAACCCGGTGGACGCGGCCGAGTTGGAACGGCTGGTCGCCCTGGTCGACGGTGCCGTGGTGAACGCCCTGATCGAAGTCGACCCGGACCCGAGGGCGGTCGCGGCCCGCATGCTGGGCGAGGCACTCGGCTGACTTTATCCACACCGATACTCACCTGTGGACAACCCCTGTGGACAACCCTCGTGGGTCGGGGTGCCGCAGTAGACTGGCCTAGGGACGCCCCCCGAGGTGGGCGGGGGATGTACTTGCTTCTGGGCGGTCGCGCTGCTGTTCGTTCAGGCGAGGAAGTCATCGACGATGGCGACGATTGCGGCGACCGCGCCATCGACATCCCGGAAATCCGGGGTGGGCAGCGCGCCCTCCATCGTGTCGACGTCGGCCCAGCCGCCGGTCCAGATGACGATATGGATTTCCCGGTCGGCGTCCTGGTGGAGCCAGAACCCGAGTGACTCGGGCACCGCCACGCTCGCCCGATCGGTCACGATCGGCTGCGGCCATTCCGCTCGCTCGTCGCGCCAGGTGAACGGCCCTACCTCGGCGTGGGCCCGCCATTGATCGGCGGCTGTCCGAAGCCGGTCGACGAGCTCGTCCAGGTCGATCAGGTGCTCCACGCCACCAGTATTCCGTCCTCACCCCGGTACCTGGAGCAACGGAGACCAGGGGCTTCTGTGTGCCGCCTGGGTGGTCGGGGGCCACCCCGGTTTTTCAGTGTGACTACGGCGGTGACCTCGGTGTCAAGGCGGGAAGGATGCCTTGACACCGAGGTCACCGCCGTGTTTTGGGCTGTGGACCGGGGATGGGGAGGGCTGGGTGGGAGGGTGCTCGGCTTTGGCTCCCGGGTCTCGTTTTCAGGATGTTCCCGGGGTGCGCTGCCTTCGGCGAGGCCGGGGGCGAGTCGTCTTGGGGACGCGTCCTTCACGTCGGTAGGTCGTGGGCATCCGGGTAGCGGTCGGCCAGGGCGGTCAGGATCCGCTCGTCGGTCGAGGTGATGTCCCAGCTGGTGCTGTCGAAGGCTTCAACGACGACCACCCGCGCCGACCCCGCCCAGGCGGTGAAGACGCCGTCGACCACCTGCACCGAAGGCGGGATCAGCGCCAGCAGGTCCAGCGTGGACAGCCGCGCCTCCGGCGGGATCGCGCCCAGGTCGCCACCACCCAGCCACTCCTCGATCTCCAGCTGCCACGCCGAATCCACCACGAACGGGCCCAGGTACACCAGCACCTCCGCCAGCGGCACGTACCGGTGCCCCGCTCGCCAGGCGCGGAAGGTGATCGTTCGACCAGGTGGCAGCACCCGCCCAGGCAATACCGCCCACCAGGACCGGCGCAACCGGAAAGGTAGCCTGAGCCGGTGAGTGAGAAGCCCGCCATTCCCAATGTGCTCGCCGCCCGGTATGCGTCCGCTGAGCTGGTTGCCTTGTGGTCCCCCGAGAACAAGGTTCGCCTCGAGCGGGAGCTTTGGCTCGCCGTGCTGCGGGCGCAGCGCGACCTGGGCGTCGACGTGCCCGACGGGGTGGTCGAGGACTACGAGCGCGTGCTCGACCAGGTCGACCTGGCCAGCATCGCCGAGCGCGAGCGCGTCACCCGCCACGACGTGAAGGCGCGCATCGAGGAGTTCAACGCCCTCGCCGGCCACGAGCACGTGCACAAGGGCATGACCTCCCGCGACCTCACCGAGAACGTCGAGCAACTCCAGCTCAAGCGCTCCCTCGAACTCGTCCGCGGCCGCGTCGTCGCCACGCTCGCGCGCCTGGCGAGCCTCGCCGTCGAGCACACCGATCTGGTCATGGCGGGCCGGTCGCACAACGTCGCCGCGCAGGCGACCACGCTCGGCAAGCGCTTCGCCACCGCCGCCGACGAGCTCCTGGTGGCCTACGACCGGCTCGAGAACCTCATCGAGCGCTACCCGCTGCGCGGCATCAAGGGCCCCGTCGGCACCGGCCAGGACATGCTCGACCTGCTCGGCGACAAGTCCACTTTGGACGACCTGGAGACCAGGGTGGCCACCCACCTCGGCTTCGCCAACCGGTTCGACAGCGTGGGCCAGGTCTACCCGCGCTCCCTCGACTTCGACGTGCTGTCCACCGTGGTCCAGCTCGCCGCCGCCCCGTCCAGCCTGGCCAAGACGATCCGCCTGATGGCGGGCCACGAGCTGGTCACCGAGGGCTTCAAGCCCGGCCAGGTCGGCTCCTCGGCCATGCCGCACAAGATGAACACCCGCTCCTGCGAGCGCGTCAACGGCCTCGCGGTGATCCTCCGCGGTTACCTCTCGATGATCGGCGAGCTCTCCGGCGACCAGTGGAACGAGGGCGACGTCTCCGATTCCGTGGTGCGCCGCGTCGCGCTGCCGGACGCCTTCTTCGCGCTGGACGGCCTGTTCGAGACCTTCCTCACGGTGCTCACCGAATTCGGCGCCTACCCGGCCGTGGTGGACCGTGAGCTTGCTCGCTATCTGCCGTTCCTGGCCACCACCAAGGTGCTGATGGCCTCGGTGCGCGCAGGCGTCGGCCGGGAGACCGCGCACGAGGCGATCAAGGAGAACGCGGTCGCCGTCGCGCTCGCCATGCGCGAGGGCGGCTCCGGCGAGAACGACCTCGTCGACCGCCTCGCCGCCGACGCGCGCATCCCGCTCGACGCCGGTGAGCTGGAGAAACTGCTCGCCGACCGCATCTCGTTCACCGGGGTCGCCACGGCCCAGGTCGACGCCGTGGTCAAGCGGATCGAGACGGTGCTGAAGCGCTTCCCGGAGCACGCGAACTACGCGCCGGCGCCGATCCTCTAGCCACCGTGTGAGCAAGCGCACCGAGGCACGTCCACGGTGTGGGACGGCATTTCCGGGGCGGGCGAAATCCCTAGTGTTGGCGCGAACCTGCCGCGCCGACACGCGCCCGAACCCCGGAAAGAAGCATGAGATCCACGCTGTCCAAAACGCTCGCCCTGGCCGCCGCGCTCGTCGCACTGGCCGGCTGCGGGTCGTCCGCCGGTGACCCCGCCGGGCAGACCCTGCGGGTCGGCACCCTCGCCGACGCCCCGCCGTCGATCTACCTGGAGAACGGCAACTTCACCGGCTACGACAACGAACTGCTGCGCGACATCGCCCGCCGCGAGGGCTTCTCGGTGGAGTTCGTCGGCACCGAGTTCGCCAGCCTGCTGGCCAGCGTGAACAATCGCACCTTCGACATCGGCAGCTCGACCATCTCCACCACCGACGAGCGCAAGAAGACGGTCGCCTTCTCCAACGGCTACAGCACCGGCTTCACCACCATCGTGACCAAGAAGGACGCCGGGCTGAAGGACATCCCGCAGTTCGCGGGCAAGCGCCTCGGCGTGGTGCAGGCCTCGGTGCAGGACGACCTGGCGAGCAAGAAGGTCCCGGGCGCCGAAGTGGTGCGCTTCCCGGACTACAACGCGGGTTTCGCGCAGCTGCGCAACGGCACGCTCGACGGCTGGGTGGTGCCGAAGGACATCGGCCAGAAGTACCTGGACCAGAACCCGGACGTGGCACTGGAGTTCGGCTACACGGTGGAGACCAAGGACACCCCGTCCGCCTTCGCCGTGCGCAAGGACAACAAGGAACTGCTGGACAAGCTCAACCGGGGGCTGTCCGCGGCGATCGCCGACGGCACGGTCAAGCGCCTGCACGCGCAGTTCTTCACCACCGAACCCCTGCCCGCCGAACTGGAGCCGGGCGGCCCCGGCCTGCCGGTCCAGAACCCGTGAAGGGAAAGCGAAAAATGAAGAAGTCGATCCTCGCCACCCTCGCGGCCGCGTTGCTGCTCACCGCGTGCGGCAGCGGTGAAGACGGTCAGAGCGCCCTGCGCGTCGGCACGCTCAGCGACGCGCCGCCGAACATCTACCTGGAGAACGGCAACTACACCGGCTTCGACAACGAACTGCTCAAGGCCATCGCCACCAAGCAGAACCTGAAGCTGGAGTTCTCCGCGACCGAGTTCTCCTCGTTGCTCGGCCAGGTCTCCAACGGTCAGTTCGACGTGGCCAGCTCGGCCATCGCGCAGACCGAGGAGCGCAAGAAGAACGTGGACTTCTCCGCGCCGTACAACTACGAGGTGATGAGCATCCAGGCCAAGGAGGGCTCGCCGATCACCGACGAGAACTCGTTGGCGGGCAAGCGGGTCGCGGTGATCCAGGCCACCGTCGGCGACAAGTGGCTGACCTCCACGGTGCCCGCCGCGCAGGCCGTGCGCTTCCCGGACTACGCCGCCGCGCTCACCGCGCTGAAGACCGACTCGGTCGACGCCTACATCCTCGACCTGACCATCGCGGAGCAGAACGTCACGCAGAACCCGGACGCGAAGCTCAAGGTGGTCAAGCCGTTCACCACCGACGTGCCGCACGGGTTCGCCGTGCGCAAGGGCAACACCGAACTGCTCGGCAAGCTCAACGAGGGCCTCAAGCAGGTGATCGCGGACGGCACCTGGACCCGGCTGCACCAGCAGTTCCTGCCCACCGCCCCGGCCGCGCCCGAGTTCAAGGCGTCCTAAGTGGACGTTCTGCTGGACACCTTCCTCAACTGGGACTACATCTGGGAGGTCTTTCCCGACCTGCTCGGCACCGGGCTGCTGAACACGCTCATCTTCGCGGTGGCCTCGGCGCTGATCGGCACCCTGCTCGGCATGGTGCTGGCGGTGATGGGCCTGTCGGCGAAGCGCTGGCTGCGCTGGCCGGCCCGGGTGTACACCGACATCTTCCGCGGCCTGCCCGCCATCCTGACCATCCTGCTGATCGGCCAGGGCCTCGGTGTGCTGGCGCGGGACATCGTCGGCAACAACCCGTACCCGCTGGGCATCCTGGCGCTGAGCCTGATCGCCGCCGCCTACATCGGCGAGATCTTCCGCTCCGGCATCCAGAGCGTGGAGAAGGGGCAGCTGGAGGCCAGCCGCGCGCTCGGCATGAGCTACGGCAAGGCGATGCTGCTGGTGGTCATCCCGCAGGGCGTGCGGCGGGTGCTGCCCGCGCTGGTGAACCAGTTCATCGCGCTGATCAAGGACTCCAGCCTGGTCTACTTCCTGGGCCTGCTGTCCAGCCAGCGCGACCTGTTCCGGATCGGCCAGGACCTCGCGGCGAACACCGGCAACCTCTCGCCGCTGGTCGCCGCCGGGTTCCTGTACCTGGTGATCACCGTGCCGCTGACGCACCTGGTCAACCACATCGACCGGCGGCTGCGCCAGGGGCGCAAGATCGACAACGACCACGAGGACGAGCTGGACCTGGTGGCCGGCGGAAAGGTCGGGGCATGAGCGGCGCGGCGAGCGTGGAACTGCGCGACATCCACGTGTCCTTCGGCACGCTCGAGGTGTTGCGCGGGGTCGACCTGCGGGTCGGCAAGGGCGAGACCACCTGCGTGATCGGGCCTTCCGGCTCGGGCAAGTCCACCCTGCTGCGGGTGGTCAACCGGCTGCAGGAGCCCGACTCCGGCGACATCCTGCTCGACGGCGAGAGCGTGGTGGCCACCGACGCCGACCAGCTGCGCCGCCGGGTGGGCATGGTGTTCCAGCACTTCAACCTGTTCCCGCACCGGACCGTGCTGGACAACATCACCCTGCCGCTGCGCAGCGTGAAGGGGCTGGAGAAGGCCGAGGCCCAGCAGATCGCGCGCGACCGGCTGGCCGAGGTCGGGCTGGCTGACAAGGCGCCCTACCGGCCGGCCGCGCTGTCCGGCGGGCAGCAGCAGCGGGTGGCCATCGCCAGGGCGCTGGCGATGGATCCCGAGGTGATGCTGTTCGACGAGGCCACCAGCGCACTGGACCCGGAGCTGGTCAAGGGCGTGCTGGAGCTGATGGCCGGGCTCGCCGGGCGCGGCCTGACCCTGCTGGTGGTCACGCACGAGATGGGCTTCGCGCGGCAGGTGGCCGATCACGTGGCGTTCATGGACCACGGCAGGATCGTCGAACTCGGGGAACCGGCCCAGGTCTTCGAGGCGCCGGAGAGCCCGCGGCTGAAGAGGTTCCTCTCCCAGGTCCTCTAGCCTGGTGGGGTGGCGAAGATCGCGAAGCTGGTGCACTACCCGGTCAAGGGGTGCGGTGGGGTCGACCTGACCACCGCGGAGCTGACCGCGGCCGGGATCCGGCACGACCGCACCTTCATGGCGGCCGCGCCGGACGGCACCTTCCGCAGCCAGCGCCGCTACCCGGTGCTGGCCGCGGTGCGGGTCGAGGTGCTCGACGACGGCGCCCGGCTGCGGTTGCGCGCGCCGGGCGTCGAGGACCTGGAGCACGAGGTGGCCGTCGACGGCCCCCGGCACGCCGCCTCGGTGTTCACCTTCGACGGCAAGGGCGTGCACCAGGGCCGCGAGGCCGCCGAATGGTTCTCCGAGGTGATCGGCGAGCCGTCGGTGTTCCTCCGGGTCACGCCCGAGCACGAGCGCGTCACCGGCGGGCTGACCGAGGGCACCGCGGCCTTCGCCGACGGGCACGCCGTGCTGGTCACCTCCGAGTCCTCTTTGGACTCACTGAACGAGCGGATCGCCTCGGCCGGCGGGGAACCGGTGCCGATGGACCGCTTCCGGGCGAACATCGTGGTCTCGGGCTGGGCCGAGCCGCACGTCGAGGACCTGGTGCGCACCTTCACCGCCGGCGGCATCGAGCTGGCCTATGCGAAGAAGTGCCTGCGCTGCACCGTCCCGCTGGTGGACCAGGAGACCGGCAAGCGCGTCGGCTCCGAGCCGATCCGCACGCTGGCGAAGTACCGCCGGGTGCCGGCGGGCAAGGTCGCCTTCGGCATGAAGGCGGCGGTCACCCGGCCCGGCCGGCTGGCCGTCGGCGACGAGGTGGCCGTGCGCACCTGGGACGCCGAACCACCGGAGTAGCGGTACCCCGTTCACCATCTGGGAAGAGCTGGATCGGCACGGGGACGTCTGGGACCATCGTGATCGTGACGACGCAGGTGCACCTCCTCGATGTGATCGCGCTGGTCCAGCGCAGGCACATCGATCTCGTGCGCGTCGATTCCGCTCTCTGCCGCCGCTGACTCGCTGCGTCGCGGCCATTTTCTTTTCCCACTGAGTAGAACTCGGTAAAAAACTCCCCGTTCCCGGCGGTCCCCGCACCCTGCCGCCATCCTGCGAACCGAGGTTCCCCATGCGCACCTTCCTGTTGTTCGGATTGGCTGGTCTGCTGGCCCAGCTCGTCGACGGCACCCTGGGCATGGCGTTCGGGGTGACGGCGACGACCACCCTGCTCGCGGTCGGCACCGCCCCGGCCGCCGCGTCCGCCGCGGTGCACCTCGCGGAGGTCGGCACCTCGCTGGCCTCCGGCCTGTCCCACTGGAAGTTCAAGAACATCGACTGGCGCACGGTCGGCATCCTGGCCCTGCCCGGCGCGGTCGGCGCGGTGCTCGGCGCCTACGTGCTGACCTCGCTGTCCACCGAGGACGCGACGGTGTGGATCACGCTGATCCTGCTGCTGCTCGGGCTGTACGTGCTGATCCGGTTCGCCTTCCTGAAGCTGGGCAAGCTGATCACCGGCAAGCGGCCGGGCGCCAAGTTCCTCGCCCCGCTGGGCCTGGTGGCCGGGTTCGTCGACGCCACCGGTGGCGGTGGCTGGGGGCCGGTGGCCACCACCACGCTGCTGTCCTCGGGACGGCTGGAGCCGCGCAAGGTGGTCGGCTCGGTGGACACCTCGGAGTTCATCGTCGCGCTCGCCGCCAGCCTCGGCTTCCTGTTCACCCTGTCGCAGGAGGACAACCTCAACTACACCGTGGTGCTCGGGCTGATGATCGGCGGCATCATCGCCGCGCCGGTGGCCGCGTGGCTGGTCCGGCACCTGCCGCCGCGCCTGCTGGGCGCGCTGGCCGGTGGGCTGATCGTGTTCACCAACGCGCGCACGCTGCTCAAGGAGTTCGGCGCCGCGGACTGGGTCTACACGGTGACCTACACCGCGATCATCGCGCTCTGGGCGGTCGGCGTGTTCGCCGCGGTCCGATCGCTGCGGGAGGAGCGCAAGCTCAACGCGGCCGCGGGTGAGGACGACGCGCCGTCCAAGGAAACCGTCGTGCAGTAGTTCCGGCGAGGCTTCCGCCCCGTCACCTGGTGGTCACTCTCAGCGCGCTTACTGGGCGCGTGGACACCAGACTGCTCGTTTCGCTGTCCGGCATGACCCCGAGGACGCTGCACCGCTGCGCCGAACTGGCCGAGGAGCTGGATCGGCGGGCGGTGCCGCTGTCCCTGCTGTTCACCCCGTCGACCGGGGTCACCTCGTGGCTCCGGCAGCGGGTGGACCACGGCGACGACCTGCTCCTGCACGGGTACGACCACACCGTGCCGCCGACCCACCGCGCGGTCAGCCTTGGCCGCAAGGCGGAGTTCGCCGCGCTGCCCGCGCACGAGGCCCGGTTGCGGCTGACCGCCGCGATCGCCTCGCTGGACCACGCCGGCCTGCGCACCGAGGGCTTCGCGCCCCCGCGCTGGCTGGCTTCGCGCGGCACGCTGGCCGCGTTGCGCGAGCGCGGCTTCCGCTTCTGCGCCGACTTCACCTCGATCCGGGACCTGGAGACCGGCGAGGTGCGGCGGGCGCGGGTGCACGGGTTCGGCAGCCAGAACCAGCGGACCGAAACGCTGCGCTGCTTCGCGCTGGTGCTGACCGCGGCCAGGGTGGCGCGCCGGGGCGGGCTGCTGCGCCTGGGCGTGGACGCGAGCGACCTGCGGCGGCCGAGCCGTCGCCAGGCTTTTCTCGACGCGGTGGACGTGGCGCTGGAGGCCGGGGCCACCAGCAGCACCTACACCCTCACAGCTTCGTCGGTTCGCCCTCGCTGAGCACCTTGACCTCGGTGCCGTCCGGGCCGAGGTTGGTGAACATGCCGTACATCATCTCCGGCACGGCGAGCACCTTCTCGTGGATCGGCACCGCCACCCGCGGCGCGACCGCGCGCAGGAAGTCGACCGCCTCCGAGGCCTTCAGCCACGGCGCCGCGGTGGGCAGGCCGAGCACGTCGACCTGCTGCTCGGGCACGAAGAGCGCGTCGCCGGGGTGGTAGAAGGCGCCCTCGTCGAGCAGGTAACCGACGTTGGGCACCACCGGCAGGTCGCGGTGGATCACCGCGTGCTGCCCGCCGACCACGTCGATCCCGGTGCCGCCGAAGGCGAAGGTGTCGCCGGGCAGCGCGGTCTTCGACGGCAGCCCGAGCTTCTCCACCGCATCCTGCGAACCGGGGTCGATGATCAGTTCGGCCCGCGGGTTCGCCCTGAGCAGTGCGGTCAGCCGCTCGCCGTCGAGGTGGTCGTGGTGCTGGTGGGTGATCAGCACCGCGTCCAGGTCGCGGAGGTCCTCGAAGCCGCGGGAGAACGAACCCGGGTCGAACAGGATCCGCGCGCCCGCGGTCTCGGCCAGCACGCACGAATGTCCAAAATGGACGTATTGCATCAGGATATCCCCTGTCTGTCCGGTCAAACCCCAGGTTAGGCGCCCACCAGGTCGGCGCCAAGTCGGGTGCGGGCGTACCGGACGGACCGCCCGTGCCGGGTGGCGGCGAGCAGTCCGGCCCCGGCCAGCGCCCGCAGGTGACCGGACACCGTGGCCGGGGCCAGGCCCAGGCGCCGGGCCAGCGCGGTGGTGGTCGACGGCTCGGCGAGCACCTGCAGCAGCAGCGCCCTGGTCCGGCCGAGCACCGCCACCAGCCGCGGGTCCGGGTCGCGCGACGGGCCCCACAGCCGGGCGACTCCGCGAGCCGGGTAGAGCAGGGACGGCTGCCACGGCGGCACCAGGATCACCCCGATCTTCGGCCAGGCGAACACGCTCGGCAGCAGCAGGAGCCCGCGTTCGTCGAGCGCGGTGCGCGACCGGGCCGCGCTCTCCACGGTCAGCACGTCCCCGGTCAGCTTCACCCGCGAGTGCAGATCGGCCAGCGCCAGCTCGATGCCGCCTTCGCCGAGCCGCCGGGTCCGGTGGTCGATGTCGGCGGCGAGCACCTCGTGCAGTCGCGGCCACTGCGGCTCGATCAGCTCGTGCCAGGCCAGTTCGAGTTGGTCGCCGAGCAGATCGCGGGCCCGCGCCGGGTCCTCGGGCAGGCCCGAGAGATCGGCGTCGACCATGGCCAGTTCCAGCGCCACCTGCTCGGGCGGGGTCCGGCGCAGTTCGGCGAGCTGGGCGTCGACGGTGGTGCGCGGGCCCTGCGGCGGCGGGCTGAGGAACTCGGTGATGTAGCGGGTGGCGCCCAGCACGGTGCGCAGTTCGGTGAGCGGGAGCGTGCGCGCGTGCTCGGCGGCGGTGCTCAGCCACGGGCCGTACGCCGGGTGGCGGCGGGCGCCTTCGAGCACCTGGATCGCGCCGAGCACCTCCTCGAGCGGGGAGATCGCGAACCGCAGCCGCTGCGCCCCGGTGGCGGTGAGCACCAGCTCGATCATCGGCGTCCTTTCGGGTGTGGCCGAATCATTATCGCTCGTTCCCGGTACCGCACAGGCTCGGCGCATGACCGAAACCCTGCTGCGGCACCGTCCCTATTGGCGCTGGTCGATGGGGGTGCAACTGGCCCGCCTGCCGGCCACCATGGCACCGCTCGCGTTCACCGTGCTGACCACCGCGACCACCGGCTCCTACCGCCTCGGCGGCGTGATGATGGCGGTGTTCGTGGTGGCCGAGCTGGCCGGTTCGGTGCCGGCGGGCCGGTTGCTGGACCGGATCGGGCCGTCGCGCGGGCTGGTGCTCTTCCTGCTCTGCGCGGCGGCCGGGCTGGGTGCGCTGGCCTTCGCCGCCTCGGCGGACGCGCCGCCCGCGGTGCTGCTGGCGCTCGTGGTCCTGCCGGGGTTGATCGCGGGCGGGTTGTCCGGCGGGTTCCGGTCCCTGCTCGCGGGCACCGTCACCGGCCCGCTGCTGCCCCGCGCGGTCTCGGTGGACGCGATGCTGATCGACGCGGTGATCATCGGCGGGCCGCTGCTGGTCGCGCTGCTCGCCGGGTTCGGCGCGGTGCTGCCGATCGCCGCGATGGCGGCGGTGTTCGCCGTGTCGGCGCTGCTGGTGCCGCGCCGGGAGGCGCCGGTGCCGGTGACCGGTGCACGGCTGCCGCTGCCGATCCGAGCGGCCGTGCCGTGGCTGGCCTGCCAGTTCACCATCGGGCACCTGCTGTCCACGGTCGAGGTCGCGCCGTTCGCGCTGGCGCAGCGGCTGGGCGGGGCCGAAGGCGCGGCGGCGTTGATCATCACCGTGCTCTCCGGCGCGAGCATCGTCGGCGGCGCGCTGTACGCGTGGCGCGGGGTGCACCTGACCGTGGCCCCGCGCACGCAGGCGATCACCCTGCTCGGCGGGTTCATCGCGGGCGGCTGCACGGTGGCGCTCGACCTGGGCTGGCCCGGGCTGCTCACCGGGGTGGTGCTGATCGGCTTCTGCACCGGTCCGCTGGTCACCGTGGCCTCGGTGCAGATGCAGGGGCTGCTGCCGGAGGGGCGCCGGTCGGAGGGGTTCTCGCTGTCCTTCGTGGTGCAGGCGAGCGGGTTCGGGCTCGGCTCGCTGACCGTGGGCGTGCTCCCCTTGTGGCTGGCCCCGGTGTTCGGTGTGGCCAGCGCGGTGCTCGCCTGTGCCATTCTGGGCAAAGGCCCCGCGAGAGTAGTTGGCACCTTGCCAGCAACGTCGTAGCCTTGGGGTCCCCAGACCGAGCAACCGGGAGACGCCGATGACCGCCGTCCAGCCGAAACCCGCCACGCAGGAGACGTTCGACTCGCTCAGCCCCGCCACCGACGAGGTGGTCGGCACCTATCCGGTGCACACGGCCGAAGAGGTCGAAGCCGCCGTCGAGCGGGCGCGCGAGGCCGCCGCCTGGTGGGATTCGCTCGGCTTCGGCGGGCGCGCGCAGCGCCTGCAGCAGTGGAAGGGCGTGCTCACCCGGCGGCTGCAGCAGCTGTGCCAGGTGGTGCGCGACGAGACCGGCAAGCCGATCGCCGACGCGCAGCTGGAGTCGGTGCTGGCCATCGAGCACATCGCGTGGGCGGCGAAGAACGCCCGCAAGGTGCTCGGCCGCAAGCGCCGCCCGGCCGGGCTGCTGATGTCGAACCAGGCCGCGACGGTGGAGTACCTGCCGCTCGGCGTGGTCGGCGTGATCGGGCCGTGGAACTACCCGGTGTTCACCCCGCTGGGCTCGATCGCCTACGCGCTGGCCGCGGGCAACGCCGTGGTGTTCAAGCCGAGCGAGTTCACCCCGGGCGTGGGGAAGTGGCTGGTCGACGCGTTCGCCGAGGTGGTCCCGGAGCACCCCGTGCTGCAGCTGGTCACCGGCTACGGCGCCACCGGCGCGGCGCTGACCCGCGCGGGCGTGGACAAGATCGCCTTCACCGGGTCCACCGCGACCGGCAAGAAGATCATGGCCGCTTGCGCCGAGACGCTCACCCCGGTGGTCATCGAGGCGGGTGGCAAGGACCCGGTGCTGGTCGACGCGGACGCCGACCTCGACGCCGCCGCCGACGCGACGGTGTGGGGTGCCTTCTCCAACTCGGGCCAGACCTGCATCGGCGTCGAGCGGGTGTACGTCCACGAACGGGTGCACGACGAGTTCGTCGCGAAGGTGGTGGAGAAGAGCAAGGCCGTGCGCGCCGGCTCCGACCACGACGCGCAGTACGGCCCGGTGACCATGCCCTCGCAGCTCAAGGTGATCAAGCAGCACATCTCCGACGCCCTCTCGCGCGGCGGGAAGGCGCTGGTCGGCGGGGCCGAGGCGGTCGGCGACCGGTACGCCCAGCCGACCGTGCTGGTCGACGTGCCCGAGGACGCCGAGGCGGTGCGCGAGGAGACCTTCGGGCCGACCGTGACCATCGCGAAGGTGGCCTCGATGGACGAAGCCGTGGAGAAGGCCAACGCCACCCGCTACGGCCTGGCCGCGACGGTCTTCTCCAAGTCGCGCGGCATGGAGCTGGCCCGGCGGCTGCGCACCGGCATGGCCGCGATCAACGCGCCGCTGTCGTTCGCGGGCATCGCCTCACTGCCGTTCGGCGGCGTCGGCGACTCCGGCTTCGGCCGCATCCACGGTCAGGAGGGCCTGCGCGAGTTCGCCCGCACCAAGGCCATCGCGCGGCAGCGGTTCACCGCGCCCATCGCGCTGACCACCTTCGACCGCAAGGAGAAGACCGACGCGCTGGTCGCCAAGCTGATCACCGTCATGCACGGGAAGCGCTGATCAGGTCGGCCGCCTTCTCGGCGACCATCACGGTGGGCGCGTTGGTGTTGCCCCTGGGCACCACGGGCATGATCGACGCGTCCACCACGCGCAGGCGCTCCACGCCGCGCACCCGCAGCTCGGGATCGACCACGGCCTGCTCGCCGGTGCCCATCGCGCAGGTGCCGACCGGGTGGTACAGCGTCTGTGTGTTCTGCCGGACGTGCTCGGCCAGCGCGTCGTCGTCGATGTCGTGGCTGTCCGGCAGGAACGGCCGGTCCAGGTAGCGCTTCAGTTCGCCGCCGCGACCGATGTCCATCAGTGTGCGCAGCCCGCTCAGCATGGCGGTGAAGTCCGCCGATTCCGCGTAGTACGCCGGATCGATCTCGGGGCGCCACAACGGGTTCGCCGAGCGCAGGCGCAGACGGCCCCGGCTGGCCACCTCGACCAGGGTGGCCGCGGAGGTGAAGCCGTTCGTGGTCGGCTCGCGCATCCCGTTCTCGTAGAACAGCGTCGGCGCCACGTGGAACTGCATGTCGGGCGCGGCGAGGCCGTCGATGGTGGGCATGAACCCGCCCGCCTCACCGACGTTCGAAGCCAGCGGGCCGCGCTTGGTGAGCTGGTAGCGCACCAGTCCCGCCGGGGTGGCGGCGTTGACCAGGTCGGTGGTGCCCTTGGTGGCCCAGATGACGCCCGCCGCCGGGTGGTCGTGCAGGTTCTCGCCGACACCGGGCAGCGACACGGCCACCTCGATGCCCAGCTCACGCAGGTGCTCGGCGGGTCCGATGCCGGACAGCATCAGCAGCTGAGGTGAGTTGACCGCGCCACCGGAGAGCACCACCTCGCGTTCGGCGTACACCGCGCGGTCGGCGCCCTTGGCCAGGTAGGACACGCCGATCGCCCGGGTGCCGTCGAGCAGCACCTTCGTGGTCTGCGCGTGCGTGCGGACCACCAGGTTCTTCCGGCCCAGCGCCGGGCGCAGGTAGGCGTCGGCGGTGGACCAGCGGCGGCCCTTGCGGCAGGTGACCTGGTAGAGCCCGGCGCCCTCCTGGCTCTCGCCGTTGAAGTCGTCGGTGGGCTTGAGGCCCCAGGTGGTCGCCGAGTTCACCCAGGCGTGGGACAGCTCGTGGGTGAACACGCGGTCCTCGACGTGCAGCGGGCCGTCCGTGCCGTGCAGCGGGCCGCCGAGCCGGGCGTTGCCCTCGGCGCGGATGAAGTAGGGCAGCACGTCCTCGTGGCCCCAGCCCACCGCGCCGTGCTCGTCGCGCCAGCGGTCGTAGTCGGCGCGGTTGCCGCGGATGTAGATCATCGCGTTGATCGAGGAGCAGCCGCCGAGCACCTTGCCGCGCGGCCAGTAGGTGGACTTGCCGAGGTACTTCTGCTCGACGGTCTCGTAGTTCCAGTCGTGCTGGGTCTTGAACAGCGAGGGGAAGGCGGCCGGGATGTGGAACTCGTCGGCGGTGTCCTCGCCACCCGCTTCGAGCAGCAGCACGCTGACCGACGGGTCCGCGCTCAGCCGGTTGGCCAGCACGCACCCGGCGCTGCCCGCCCCGACGATGACGTAGTCGAAAGTCTCCCGCTCGGCCACGCTGCCTCCTGTTGTTGACCTTCCGCCAACCGATGATGGTCCGGTTCGGGCTCGGGCGGAAGGGGGGAACCGAGTGTCGCCCAGATGTCGGCGTTTGGCCACGCTCCGTACCGGCCACCGGGCCGTTCCGGTTAATTACCGACCTGCAAGCAACCGTTTCCGTGATCGCTACGTCCCGACATCAGCAGCACCAAACACGAGCTCGCGCCAGCGAGCGGATGGGAGGCCCGTCATGGGAGCGCTGCGGAAGATCACCGGTGTGGTCGCGGGTACCGCGGCGATCGGCGCGCTGGGGTTGTTCGCTGCCCCGAGCGCCAGCGCCGCTTCGATGCCGTGCAGTGCGAAGGCGTCGGCCTGCGTGGACCTGAGCGCCAAGCAGGCGTGGCTGGCCGAAGGTGGCGAAGTCACCTACGGCCCGGTCCCGATGGCGTCCGGGAAGTCCGGTTACCGGACCCCGCCGGGCACGTTCAAGGTCACTTACAAGGACATCGACCACTGGAGCAAGGCCTTCGACGGGCCCATGCCCTACTCGGTGTTCTTCACCACGAGTGGCATCGCGTTTCACGAAGGGAACATCAAGCAGCAGTCGCACGGCTGCATCCGCTTGACGCACAACGCGGCCGTCACCTTCTACCGCGCCCTGCAGCCGGGCGAGGTGGTCGAGGTCGTGCGCTGAACCGGTACCGCGCCGCCGGTTGAGCACGGGCAGTCCGGTGGGTGGCTTCTGTCGGGGGGCTACCCACCGGTTTGCCGTGGACGGTGAAGTAGGCTCTGGGTGTACCGCTGACCTGCACACATAGGGAGCCGACCAGCCGTGGCCCGAGTCGTCGTGGACGTCATGCCCAAGCCGGAGATCCTGGACCCGCAAGGACAGGCGGTGGCCGGCGCGCTGCCCCGCCTCGGCTTCGAAGGCGTGACCGATGTCCGCCAGGGCAAGCACTTCGTGCTCGAGGTCGACGACTCCGTCGACGACGAGACGCTGGCGAAGATCGCCGAGGGCCTGCTGGCCAACCCGGTGATCGAGGACTGGACCGTGCGGCGGGTGGACGCGTGACCGCCCGCATCGGGGTCATCACCTTCCCGGGCACGCTCGACGACATCGACGCCGCCCGCGCCGCCCGGTACTCCGACGCCGAGGCCGTGCCCCTGTGGCACGCCGACCACGACCTGCGCGGTGTCGACGCGGTGATCGTGCCCGGCGGTTTCTCCTACGGCGACTACCTGCGCTGCGGGGCCATCGCGAAGTTCGCCCCGGTGATGACCGAGGTGATCGAGGCGGCGGCCAAGGGCATGCCGGTGCTCGGCATCTGCAACGGCTTCCAGATCCTGTGCGAGGCCGGGCTGCTGCCGGGGGCGCTGGTGCGCAACCACAAGCTGCACTTCGTCTGCCGGGACCAGTGGCTGCGGGTGGAGAACACCAGCACCGCGTGGAGCACCCGGTACGAGCAGGGGGCCGAGATCCTGGTCCCGCTGAAGTCGGGTGAAGGCGGTTACGTGGCCGACCAGCCCACCCTGGACATGCTGGAGGGCGAGGGCCGGGTGGTGTTCCGGTACGTCGGCGTGAACCCGAACGGGTCGCGCAACGACATCGCCGGCATCACCAGCGCGAACGGCCGGGTGGTCGGGCTGATGCCGCATCCTGAGCACGCGATCGACGCACTTACTGGTCCGTCGGATGACGGGTTGGGCATGTTTTATTCGGCGGTGGATGCTTTGGCTCTCGCCAGCTGATTCGTTTTGGCGGTTGCTCGCTGTTTTCGGCGGCCACCCCGCTTTTTCAGTGTGACTACGGCGAAGACCCCGATGTCAAGGCGGGAAAGATGCCTTGACATCGGGGTCTTCGCCGTGTTTTGGGCTGTGGAGCGGGGATGGGAGGGGCTGGGTGGGTGGGTGGTCCGGTGCCGTTGCCGGGTCGCGGTTTGCTGCGCATCGCCTTGGAGCGTTGCCGGGTGGCGGGTGGCGGGTGGCGGGTGGCGCCGGGGGGTGGTGAGTGCGGTGAATGTGGCTTTCACTGCGGAATGTGCGGTGAAAGCCACATTCACTGCATCGCCGTCAGGCGGTGGCCGCGTGGACTAGGCGGGCGTAGGGGCCGTCAGCGGCCAGTAGGGCCTCGTGCGTGCCGAGTTCGGTGATGGTGCCGCCGTCGATTACGGCCACCCGGTCCGCGGCGGCCGCGGTGTGCAGTCGGTGGGCGATGGCGATCACCGTCCTACCGGCCAGGACCTGCGACAGGGAGCGTTCCAGCTCCCGCGCCGAGCCCGTGTCCAGTAGCGAGGTCGCTTCGTCCAGGACCAGGGTGTGCGGGTCCGCCAGCACCACGCGCGCCAGCGCCAGCTGCTGCGCCATCGCCGCGGGCACCGACGCCGTGGTGAGCTTGCTGTCCAGGCCGTCCGGCAGCGAACGCGCCCACGAGCCCGCGCCCACCGAGTCCAGTGCGCCGAGCAACTCCGCGTCCGACCACTCACCGGCCGGGAGCGTCAGGTTCTCCCGCAGGGTGCCCGCGAACACATGGTGTTCCTGCGTCAGCAACAACACCTCACCCCGCAGCACGTCCTCCGGCAGGCGCGAGACCTCGACGCCACCGATCGTCACCGAACCCGAATCGGGGGCGGCGATGCCGGCCAGCAGGCGCCCCAGCGTGGACTTCCCAGCCCCCGACGGCCCGACGATCGCCAGCCGCTGACCGCGTGGGATCGACAGCGAAATCCCGTGCAGCACCTCGCGGTCCGCCGAGTAGCCGAAGCGGACGTCACGCACTTCGATCTCGGTGCCGGACGGTGTCCCCGCCCCCGAAGGCGGGGCGGTGGCCGCGTCCCGCACGCCGATCACCCGGCGCAGCGCGGTCCCCGACACCTGCAGGTCCTCGATCCACCACAGCAGCTCGTCCAGCGGCCCGGCCATGATCTGCATGTACAGCACCATCGTGGTGATCGTGCCCAGTCCGGCCCAGCCCTGCGTGTACGCCCACGCCCCGATCAGCAGCATCGCGGCCACCGGCAGCGCGTGCGAGAGCTCCAGCCACGGCGCCCACCGCACCTGCAGCTTCCGCAGGTCGCGTTCGCCCTGGACGGCCCGCGCCAGGCGTCGGTCGCCCTCGGCGAGACGGCGTTCGATCATGCCCAGCGCGTCCGCGGTCCGGGCGCCTTCGGTCGACTCGTGCAGTCCCGACTGCACGTCGCCCCAGGCGTCCAGCATGCGCTCGATCACCGACGGCACCCGCCGCCAGTACCACCGGGTCGGGAAGTACAGCACCGGCACGGCCACCAGCAGGCCCAGCGCCAGCAATGGCGAGGTGACCACCATGGCCACCACGGTCAGCGCCACGGTGATCAGCGCGACGGTGATTTCCGGTACCGCGTAACGCATCGCGTAGTCGACTTTGTCCACATCGGACGTCGCGCGGCTGAGCAGGTCACCGGTGCCCGCCGCTTCCACGGTGCCCAGTGGCAGTTTCAGCGCGTCGCCGACGAACTCCTCGCGGGTCTTCGCCAGCACCCGCTCGCCCAACAACCCGGCCCGCCGGTTGGCCGCCTTCTTCAGCACGGCCTGCACCAGCAGCACCACCACAAAAACCAGCGCCAGCAGGTCCAGCGACAAGCCGCCGCCCTCGACCACCGAGTCGACCAGCAAGCCCAGCAGCTGCGGACCGACCAGCCCGGCGGCACCCGCCAGGCAGAAGAACAGGATCACCAGCACGAACTCCCGGCGGAACGCCTTCATCGTGCCGATCGCCCAGCCGCGGGCCTGCGCCACGCCGGCCAGCGGCAGCTTCAGCTGCACGGTTGCCTCTCCTCGACTACGTACTCGTCAGCGACCGCCCGCCACAGCGGGCTCTGGCTGAACACCACCGTGGTCCGGCCCCGCCGGAGCTCGGCGACCCGTTCGGTGATGCGTGCCTCGGTGTGCGCGTCCACGGCCGACGTCGGCTCGTCCAGCAGCAGCACGTCCGCGTCCAGCGCGAGCGCCCTGGCCAGGTTCAGCCGCTGCCGCTGCCCGCCGGAGACCTCGCGGCCGCGTTCGCCGATCAGCTCGTCGAGCCCGAGCGGGAGCGCGTCCACGATGTCGTCCGCGTCCGCCGCGGTGAGCGCGGCTTCGACGGTGACCGATCCCGGCGTGACGATCTGCTCCCGCAGCACCCCCGAGAACCAGACGTCCTGGTTGTGCGCGTAGACCACCCGCGACCGCAGTTCGGCCAGTGCCGCGCGCCGGACGTCCACTCCGGACACCAGCACCGGCTCGGCCGGATCGGTGAACCGCGCCAGCCGGGCGGCCAGCTCCTCGGCGTCCGGCGACTCGACCACGGTCAGCTTCCCGGCGACCGCGGTGAAGCCGGACGCGGTGTCGTGCAGTTCGAGCGGCCCGTCGGGCAGCGCGATCGGCTCCGCCGGGTCGGTCAGCACCGGCCGCAGGCTCAGCATCTTGCTGACCTTCCGCGCCGCCACCATCGCGCCGGAGAACGAGCCCGCCGCCTCGGTGGTGGTGCTCACCGGGATGATCAGGAACGCCGAGGCGCCGTAGAAGGCGACCAGCTCGCCGACCGTGATCGTGCCCGCGACCGCCAGCTTCGCGCCCAGCCAGGTGATCGCCACGGTGACCAGCCCCGGCAGCAGCACCTCGGCGCCGACCAGCCACGACGTGCTGCTCGCCACCGCGTTGCCCTGCTCGCGGACGCGCTGGCTGGCCGTGGTGAACCGGTTCGCGAACTGCCGTTCCCCACCGACGCCGCGCAGCACCCGCAGGCCCGACACGATGTCCGCGGCCAGCGCGTTCACCGTGGACAGGTCCTCGCGCTGGGCCTCCTGGCGGCGTTGCAGCGGCGCGATCAGCGGGCCGATCCCGGCCACCGCCAGCGGCACGCCGACCAGCGCGACCGCGGCCAGCAGCGGGGACGTGCCCAGCAGCACGATGCCCACGGTCAGGAAGGCGACCACCGCGCCCAGCACCCGGCCGAACACCTCGAAGACCGCGCCGACCCGGTTCTCGTCCGAGGACGCGATCGCCATCATGTCGCCGGTGTCCGCCTGCCCGCGCAGCCCGGCGCCGAGCCGCAGCGTGTGGTGCGAGACCAGGCGCTGGGTGGTGGAGGCGGCGTGCAGCCACATGCCGTGCGCGTTGAACAGCAGTCCCGCGCCGAACACCGTCTGCAGCACGCCCAGCCCGGCGACCAGCACCACGTTCCAGACCAGCGAGGCGGTGTCGTCGCCGGCGATGCCCGCGTCGATCGCCCGGCCGACCACCAGCGGCAGCAGGGCGCCCGGCACCAGCCAGAGCGCGCCCAGCACGGCCGTGCCCCCGGCCAGCCACGGCCGCGACCGCAGCACCGCCAACAGGTAACCGAGCGGGGTCAGCCGCTCGGGCAGGCGCACGTCGGGCGCGGGATACGGTTTCGCGGACACGAGTTCCGACGTTAAGGCGGAGGCCGGTGCGCGGGCGACCGATTTTCCGGCGACCACCCTCCAAGGTGCTCCCCACCACACCCGTATTCTCGGGCGCGTGGCGACCCCCAATGCGGACACCGTGACCAGCACCGATACCACCGAGCACGCTGCGGCGACGCCCGACGTGCCGCAGCCCTACCTCGAACTCGGCCTGGCCGAGGACGAGTACGCCCGGATCCGGGAAATCCTCGGCCGCCGGCCCACCGACGCCGAACTGGCGATGTACTCGGTGATGTGGAGCGAGCACTGCTCGTACAAGTCGTCGAAGGTGCACCTGGGTTACTTCGGGGAGACCACCACCGAGGAGATGCGGTCGAAGATGCTGGCCGGCATCGGCGAGAACGCCGGGGTGGTCGACATCGGCGACGGCTGGGCGGTCACCTTCAAGGTGGAGAGCCACAACCACCCGTCCTACGTGGAGCCCTACCAGGGCGCGGCCACCGGCGTCGGCGGCATCGTGCGCGACATCCTGGCGATGGGCGCGCGCCCGCTCGCGGTGGCCGACCCGCTGCGCTTCGGCCCGGCCGACGCGCCGGACACCCGCCGCGTGCTGCCCGGCGTGGTCGCCGGGGTGGCCGGGTACGGCAACTGCCTCGGCCTGCCGAACATCGGCGGCGAGGTGGTCTTCGACGAAAGCTACGCGGGCAACCCGCTGGTGAACGCGCTGTGCGTGGGCGCGATGCGGGTCGAGGACCTGCACCTCGCGCACGCTTCGGGCACCGGCAACAAGATCATCCTGTTCGGCGCGCGCACCGGCCTCGACGGCATCGGCGGCGTTTCGGTGCTGGCCAGCGACAGCTTCTCCGAGAACACCGGCCGCAAGAAGCTGCCCAGCGTGCAGGTCGGCGACCCGTTCACCGAGAAGGTGCTCATCGAGTGCTGCCTCGAACTGTTCGCGCAGAAGCTGGTGGTCGGCATCCAGGACCTCGGCGGGGCCGGGCTCTCCTGCGCCACCTCGGAACTGGCCGCCGCCGGGGACGGCGGCATGCACATCGTGCTGGACCGGGTGCCGCTGCGCGCCGAGGGCATGACCCCGGCGGAGATCCTCTCCAGCGAGTCGCAGGAACGCATGTGCGCCGTGGTCGCACCGTCCGATGTGGACGCTTTCATGGCGGTCTGCGCCAAGTGGGACGTCACCGCCACCGAGATCGGCGAGGTGACCGACGGCGAGCACCTGGTGATCACCTGGCACGACGAGGTCGTGGTGGACGTGCCGCCGCGCACCGTGGCGCACCAGGGCCCGGTCTACCACCGCCCGTTCGCCCGTCCGTCCACCCAGGACGCCCTGCAGGCGGACACCACGGCGTCGCTGGCACGCCCGTCGACCGGGGACGAGATCCGCGAGACGGTGCTGAAGGTGATCTCCTCGCCGAACCAGGCGTCGAAGGAATGGGTCACCAGCCAGTACGACCGCTACGTGCGCGGCAACACCGTGCTGGCGCAGCCGTCGAACTCCGGCGTGGTCCGGATCGACGAGTCGACCGGCCGCGGGGTCGCCGTGTCCACCGACTGCAACAGCAAGTTCGTCTACCTCGACCCGTACCTGGGCACCCAGCTGGCGCTCGCGGAGTCCTACCGCAACGTGGCCACCAGCGGCGCCACCCCGGTCGCGGTGACCAACTGCCTGAACTTCGGCGCGCCGACCGACCCCGGTGTGATGTGGCAGTTCGAGCGGGCCGTGCACGGCCTCGCCGACGGCTGCGCGGAACTCGGCGTGCCGGTGACCGGTGGCAACGTCAGCTTCTTCAACCAGACCGGCGACACCGCGATCCTGCCGACGCCGGTGGTCGGCGTGCTCGGCGTGATCGACGACGTCCGCCGCCGCATCCCGACCGGGATCGGCGCGGAGGCGGGCGAATCGCTGCTGCTGCTCGGGGACACGCACGACGAGCTGGACGGTTCGGCGTGGGCGCACATCGTGCACGGGCACCTCGGCGGCCTGCCGCCGAAGGTGGACCTGGCGCGCGAGAAGCTGCTCGCCGAGATCCTGGTCGCCGGTTCACGGGACGGGCTGATCTCCGCCGCGCACGACCTGTCCGACGGCGGGCTGGCGCAGACGCTGGTCGAGACCGTCCTCATCGGACAGTGCGGCGCCCGGGTGGTGCTGGACGACGAGCAGGACCCGTTCGTGCAGCTGTTCTCCGAGTCGGCGGGCCGGGTGCTGGTGGCCGTGCCGCGGACCGAGGAGCTGCGGTTCACCGAGATGTGCACCGCGCGCGGCCTGCCGTGGCGCAAGACCGGTGTGGTGGACCCGGATTCGGGCGCGCTGGAGATCCAGGGCGTGACCACCTTCGGCCTCGACGAACTGCGGGAGACCTGGGAGCGCACGCTCCCCGCGTTGTTCGACTGACGCCTCAGCCCCGGACGGCGGCGATCCGCACGTCGCCGTTCGGCTGGCGCTGGGTGGTCAGCCAGTCGGGCAGCTCGGGCACCCGGTCCGGGCGGACCAGGGTGAGCTTCAGGTCCAGCTTTGGCGGCTTCGCGGACAGGCGCAGGTCCACGTGGTCGTCGAACTTCGTGCGCTGGAGGTCCAGCGATTCGGTGAAGGTGGTGCCCTCGAACAGGGCCTCACCGCTGAACACCGCGCCCTCGAAGCTCACTTCGGCGCCGAACTCACTGCGCACGAAAACGGCTTTCGCGGCGAACTTGGTGCCGCTGAACCAACCCCGCTTCAGCTTCGAATCGTGCAGTCGCAGCTTTCCGTGCAGTTGCGCCGCGGTCATCCACAGTGGACCTTCGATGGCCATCTCGTGGAAGCGGGTGGTGGAGTGCATTTCGGCGTGGCGCAGGGTCAGCTCACCGACCCGGCGGCCCGAAAGGTCGAAGTGGTCCAGCGTGGCGGTGGTCAGGTCGAGGTTGTACGCCTCGGCCTCGGTGTCGTCGCGGGACGGGAGCAGGTCGGCGATGAGGCGTTGCGCGGTCTGCCGGACCACGCGCTCGCGCTCGGCTTCGGGAGCCTTGTCGTCGTGTTTGAACGGTCGCCGCAGATAGGAACAGAGCACGTCGAGCACGGTCTGGCGGTAGGCCTCCCGCGTCCGCGCCAAGCCCGCCAGCGCGTGCAGCGCGCCCACCCGCACCTGGTCCGCGTCGTTCCCGAGCAGTTCGACGGCTTTCGCGAAGCGTTCGTCCGAGACGCGCTCCAGGTCCCGCTCGGCCCGGTGGCTTTCCAGCACGTGCCGCTGCCGCTCGATCTCCTGCCTGCCCTCTTCGACCTTGCGCCGCCGGTCGTTGAGCCAGAGCGCGTACAACGCGACGATCGACGCACCGGCGAGACCACCCGTGCGCAGTGCGTCGGCACGGGTGGTCTTCGGGTCGGTGAGCAGCCAGACACTGATCCCCACCAGCAGCACGACCGCGAGCGCGATCGTCAGTGCCAGCGGCGACTTCAACGCCCGCCGCACGGACTCAGAAGGCGTAGAAGGTGCTGATGCAGAACCCGGCGTCGTCGAAGTTCGTCGCGCTGACCGAACCCGAGACCGAACGCCCGCTCTCGGTGCCGGTGATGTCCGCGCTGACCAGCGTCTCGTCCGGCGGGGCCGAGGCGACGGTGTAGCTGCCCTGGCCGTCGATCGCGTAGCCGACCGTGGTCTCCAGCAGGCTCGCGGTGCTGGAGCAGGCCATCGACAGCGCGCCGGACTTGTCGCCGGAGTTGACCTTGCTGATGAACTCGTCGATCACGGCCTTGCCGTCGGTCTTGCCGGAACCACCGGGGCTGCTGCTCGGCTTCGACGAGGACTTCGGGCCGGACGACGGCTTCGAGGCCGACGGCTTGCTCGACGAGCTGCCGCTGCTGGTGTTGCCGGTGACGCCCTTCCAGCACCACTTGTCCCCGGACTGCACCAGGGTGCCGTCGAACTGGCCGGTCTCGCCGCCCGACTTCAGCGTCACCTCGACGGTGGCGGTGTACTCGGTGTCGGACTTCTTCGTCGGCCCGGAGACCAGGCGCGCCGCGCTCAGCTCGTCCAGCTCGCCGGGCACGTTCTTGACCTGCTTGTCGGCGTCCCCGCAGATCAGGCCCTCGATCGCGGCCTTGTCCTGGGTGTTCAGCGCGGCCACGATCGCGTTCGTGGTGCCCTCGGGGCCTTCCTTGTCGTCACCGAGGAAGAAGCCCGGCGCGACGAACCCGGTGATGCCGAGCGCGACCAGCACGACCACGCCGATGGTGAGGCCGATCCACAGCCCGGCCTTGCCCTTCTTCGGCGGCGGGGTGCCGTACCCGCCCTGCTGGGGGTAGCCCTGGTACTGGTTGGGGTCGTACCCCTGCTGCTGCTGGCCGTACTGGTCGTAACCCGGGTACTGCTGCTGTTGCTGGCCGTACTGGTCGTACCCGGGCTGCTGACCCGGTTGCTGGAAGCCGCCTGACTGGGGGTACCCGCCCTGGCCCTGGCCGTACGGGTCGGGTTGCTGGCCGTACGGCTGCCCCGGCTGAGGTGGGTACGTCATGTCAAGCCTCCGTGAGTACTGCGTGCGCGAGCTGCGCCCCATAGCTGCGACGCGGAGACGGAGGCCCGGGTTCCCCGAGTCCGTGCGCGTTGCCCCTGACCGGCATTCTGCCTGGTCGGGCCGGAAGGTGGGCCAACCGGGATCAGAAAGCGAACACCGCGGCCACGCACGGGCCGGTGCTCAGGTCGCCGGCGCCGAAGGTGGCGTGCACCTGCTGGCCGCCCGCCGACCCGGTCGCGGTGGCGACCACGGTGCCCGGGGTGTCCGAGGTGACCTCGTCGATCTGCAGGTTCGGCTTCTTGGCCACCAGCTCGTCCACGGTCGACTGGGTCGAGCCCTCCGAACCGTCGCAGACGAAGCTCATCGCGCCGCTGGCGTCCGCGGCGTTGATCTTGTCGACCATGTCGCGGATGACCTTCTCCACCGCCGCGTCCCCGCTGCCGGTTTCCGACTTGCTGCTCGGCGCCTTGCTCGGCGCGCTCGACGGCGCCTTCTTCGAGGACGGCGCCTTGCTCGACTCCTCGGCGGGCGGGGCCTGGCTGGTGGTCTGGCCGCCCGCGGTGTTCGTCGGCTCGTCCTTGCTCAGGAAGAAGCCCGGGGCGACGAAGCCGGTGATGCCGAGCGCCACCAGCACCACCACGCCGACGCCGATGCCCGCCCACAGCCCGGTCTTGCTCTTCTTCGGGGGCGGGCCGCCGAAGCCGTCACCACCACCCGGGTAGCCCTGGTACTGCTGGGTCGGCTGCCCGTACTGGTCGTACCCGGGCTGGCCGTAGGGCTGCTGCCCGTACGGCTGCTGTTGCTGCTGGCCGTAGGGGTCGTAGCCGGGCTGCTGGCCGTAGGGCTGGCCCTGCTGCGGGAAACCGCCCGACTGCGGCTGACCCTGCTGGCCATAGCCGCCCTGGCCGTACGGATCGGGCTGTTCCCCGTAGGGCTGCCCCGGCTGCGGTGGGTAGGTCATCAGGCTGCCTTCCGTGAAGCGGGCGTTGCGGGTGGCATCTCACCACAGAGTGAGCTGCGGCGCGGCCCATTCTTCCGGCTGGGATGGCCAGAAGCACAGCGGCTCCCGGAAATCGCTGGTCACGACACGGTGAACAGTCCGACGCACGCCTCGCCGATGGCCGCGGTGGCGGTCACGCTGGCCTCCACCGGCTTGCCGCCCGCGGTGCCGGTGACCTGCCCGGTGAGCACCTTCGACGACTTTGCCTGGAGCTCGCCCACCGCCAGCGACGGCTTCTGCGCGGCGAGCGCGCCCACGGCCGAATCGTCACCGCGGCCACCCGCGCACATGAGTTCCTTCGCGCCGGTGGCGTCACCGGCGTTCAACTTCGCGACGAAGTCCTTGATCACCTGCTCGACGCTGGCGTCGGCGGGACCGGAGCCACCGCGGCCACCCGGCGCGGGCTCGGCCGGGGACGACGGCACCGGGCTCGGGGTCTCGGCCGGCCGGGACGACGGCGGGGTCGTGGTGGTGGCGCGGGCGGGCGCGCTGCTCGTCGGCGGTGCCGCCACGGGCGCGGGGTCGCCGGTCAGGAAGCCGGGCGCGATGAACGCGGTGAACCCCAGCACGGCCAGCACCACCACGCCGGTGGCGATGCCGATCAACAGTCCGGTCGGCGGTTTCCCCGCCGGTTCTTCGTAGCTCATCGGGCTGCCCTCCGGTTCGGCGCTGTCGACCCCGAAAGGTGTACCGACCTGGCCTTGGAGGGCGCTTAGCCCGGCTGAGATCCCAGCTGAGATCCCGGGGGATCCCGCCGAGCGGAATCCCCCGGGGCCTGGCTCAGCCCGTGGCCATCTTCTGCAGCTGGGCGTAGTCCCCGTTCCACCGGTTGAAGTCGATCGGCGTCGAGGTGTACTGCCAGAACGAGTAGAAACCCCAGCCGTGCGGCAGGGTCCCCACCGAGGAGCTGTACCGCGCCACCCAGAGCGGCACCGTGCTGCCGAAGTTCTGGCTGGTGCCCACGCACTGGTTCCACCAGCTGGTGGAGGTGTAGATGACCGGCCAGCGGCCGGTCCGCGCGTGGTACCGGTCGTGGAACTCGCGGATCCACGCCCCCATCGACGCCTGCGACTTGCCGTAGCAGGTCGCGCCGTAGGGGTTGTACTCCATGTCGAGCGCACCCGGCAGCGTCTTGCCGTCACCGGACCAGCCGCCGCCGTTGTTCACGAAGTAGTCCGCCTGCGCGGTGCCGGACGAGCGGTCCGGCAGCGCGAAGTGGTACGACCCGCGGATCATGCCGATGTTGTAGGAACCGTTGTACTGCTGGGTGAAGTACGGGTTCTTGTACCCCGTTCCCTCGGTCGCCTTGACGAAGGCGAACCGCTTGCCCTGGTTCCACCAGTTCTGCCAGTTGACGTTCTGCTGGTGCCCGCTCACGTCGATGCCCTCGACGCTGGCCAGCACCTGCTTCCCGTCCGGGCCGACGGCCGGTTCCCGCCGGGCGGCTTCCTTGGTCTCCTCGGTGGAGTGGTCGCCTTCCACCCGCTGGATCTGCGAGCCGATCGGGTGGTCGTACTTCTGGACGTACTCGTCGACGGGCAGCCCGTCGACGAAGGCCGGGACCGCTTCAGCAGGGGCGGTGCCGGTGTCGTCGTTGTAGGTGCTCGCCGATGCAGGAGCGAGCGTGCCCAGCAGGAGCAGGCCTGCCGAGATGGAGACGACCGCGCCGGACAGGCGACGGCTTCTTCGCATGGACATAGGGGAATCCCTTCACATATACCCTCGCGGTGAACGGCTCACTGCAGGTGACCGCTCGAGCGTTGATTGTTAACGACCGAGTCGGCTTTGTCACGAAATCGCGTGAAAGATATGCCCGCGGTGAGTAATTTTCGGGTCAGCCGCCGGCCATGGCGGTGACGCGGTCCTCGGTGCCGTTGAAGTAGTTCTGGTCGCCGGGCAGGGAACCGGCGTCGGCCCACTGCCAGATGGTCTGGTGCGCCCAGCCGGCCGGCAGCGGCCCGATCTCGGGCGCGTACCTGGCCAGCCACAGCGGGTTCGTACCGCCGAAGGCCGGGCTGTCGCCGGTGCACTTCTTCCACCAGCTCGTCGAGGTGTAGATGGCGGGGGCCCGGCCGGTGCGCTGCGCGTAGGCGTCGGAGAAGTCCTTGATCCACGCGGTCATGCCGGCCGCGTCACGGCCGTAGCACTTGTCGTCGCTGTAGGGGTTGTACTCCACGTCGAGCGCGCCGGGCAGCGTTTTGCCGTCGCCGGACCAGCCGCCGCCGTTGTCCACGAAGTAGTGCGCCTGCTCGGCGCCGCCGGAGACGTCGGGGCGCGCGAAGTGGTAGGCGCCGCGGACCAGGCCGGCGCCGTGTGCGCCGTTGTACTGCTGGCCGAACTGCGGATTGGTGAAGCCGGTGCCTTCGGTGGCCTTGACGTAGACGAACTTCGCGCCGGCCCCGGCGGCGGCGGGCCAGTCGACCGCGCCCTGGTGCCCGCTGACGTCGTGGCCCAGCGTCTGGCCTTCCGCCGCGTACCGGCCGTGGTCTGGGACCCCGTGCACACCTTCGACCGCCGCGATCTGGGCGCCGGCTCGGTTGTCCTCGGCGAGCGAATAGTCGGCGGTGGCGGGGACGGCGCTGATCGCCGGTGCGATCAGGGCCAGCCCGGCGCACATCGCGAGACACGGAAACGGGCGCATCACATCGCTCCTGCCGCGTAGGGGCTGATCATCCAGACGACACGATGCCTCCATCGAGCCGGCCCCGCGCGGCGAGCGTCCCGCGATCGAGTGAATCAGCCCTGGTCAGCGGCTTCCTCGGCGAGCGCCTTGAGCAGGTGCTCGGCGGGCACGACGGCGGTCACCACGTCGTGCGGGTTGATCGCCACCGGGTGCCCGGCGAGCAGTTCGACCATGTCCCGGCCGAGCACCGCGCGCGCGTGCGGCCAGTCCTTCGGCACCAGGCTCTTCGCCGTGTAGGCGGGCACCATGACCCGGCCGTCGGTGTTGTGGAAGCCGATCACCGTGCGCTGGACCGGCGACATGGCGTAGACGAAGAGCGTCGAGTCGAGGATGACCCTCGGCAGGTCGCCCGCCGGGCGGTGCTTGGTCCGGACCAGTTGCAGCAGGCGCTCCAGCTCGTTGCCCGGCTCGGGGAAACCGAGCGCCTTGGGCGACGGGCGGTACCGGTCGTTGGGGTGGAAGTCCTCGACCACGTTCCCCGCGGTGTTCACCGGGTACGCGCCGACCACCGCCCACGAGGGCACCGGGCCGTTCGGGTCGAAGGCCTCGTCGATCACGTACAGCCAGCTGTCCGGGTTCGCCCTGGCGTTCGCGCGCATCTCGTCGGTGATCTTCGGGACCGCCACCGGGCGGCCGTCGGCCGTGGCCCGGTCCGAGTCATCGCGCTGCGCCATGTCGTTCCTTCGAAATCCTGGGTTTTGAGCAAGCCGGCTGAGCGCCCACTCTACTGTGGAGGGCATGCCCGCTTCGCGTTCGGTCGACCCCGCTGAGTTACGGACCGCGGTGACCGCGGTCGCACCTTGGCTGACCGGGGACGGCCCGGAGCCCGCGCGGCCCGAGCTGGCCAAGGCGGTCCGGCTGAGCCTGCGCACGCTGGCCGCCGACGCGCCGGGCCGGTCGGTGGAGGTGCGGGTGCCGCCGTTCGCGGCGGTGCAGTGCGTGGACGGGCCGCGGCACACCAGGGGCACGCCGCCGAACGTGGTGGAGACCGATCCGCGCACCTGGCTCGAACTGGCCACCGGGCGGCTGGACTGGGCGGCCGCGGTGGACGGCGGGCGGGTCAGCGCGTCGGGCAGCCGCGCCGACCTCGCCCACTGGTTGCCGATCCTGAAGCTGTGACGCTCAGTTCTTGCGGCCGATGCCGCCGGCGATGCAGTGCTGGACCTGGTTCAGCGGCTTGATCCGCGGGCCGTCCGGCCACCAGTCGGCGCACCGGGTCAGGCCGGGGTCCACCATCTCCAGGTCGCCGAAGAGCTCCATCAGCTCCTTGTGCGTGCGGAACGAGCCCGAGCCCATCGGGCTGTGCACGAACACGTCCTCCATCTTGCGGGCCACCGCGCTGTGCTCGTTCTCCGGATCCAGGAAGTGGCTGATCACCACGTACGAACCGGGCGCCAGCGCGTCGATGTACTCGCGCATGATCCGCGCGGGCTCGTCCGGGTCGCCGACGTGGTGGTGCAGGGTGCCCGCCTGCAGCAGTGCGATCGGCTGGCTGAAGTCGAGGTTCGCCCGCACCTCTTCGTGCTCCAGCACCTCGCGCGGGTGGAAGATGTTCGCCGAGATCAGGTGGGTCTGGTCGTTCTCCTCCAGCAGCGCGCGCCCGTGCGCGAGCACCACCGGGTCGTTGTCCACGTAGACCACCACCGACTCGGGCACCAGCCGCTGCACCACCTGGTGCGTGTTCTCCGCGGTGGGCAGGCCGGAGCCGAGGTCGAGGTACTGCGTGACGCCGGTCTGGGAGGCGAGGAACCGGCAGGCCCGGATCAGGAAACCGCGGTTCTCGGTGGCCAGGTCCTGCGCTTCGGGCGCCTTCTGCTGGACGCCGCGGAGGACCTCGCGGTCGATCTCGTAGTTGTCCTTCCCGTTCAGGAAGGCGTCGTAGACCCTGGCGATGCTGGCTCGCGTGGGGTCCACCCCCACCGGTACGCGTTCGGACGGAGCTGCGGTTCCGGCAGGCATGGCGAACCTCCTGGGATTGTGAACTGGAGCACGTTCCACGTAGCGTAGGGGGGTACGTCCAGCGGGTAAACGCGGGCGGGCTTGACAGTGCACAATGGATATGTACGTTGGGTGGTCGCCTCACTGCTGGTGTGAGTGAACAGGGAGCGGAGCGCAAGTGACCTCGATCGAGGGACCGAGTGGTGAGTCCTTCGGGCCCACCGCGCGGCGCATGGTGCTCGGCACCCAGCTCCGGCGGCTCCGCGAGCGCGAAGGCGTGACCCGCGCCGAAGCCGGGTACAGCATCCGCGCCTCGGAGTCCAAGATCAGCCGCATGGAGCTGGGCCGCGTCGGCTTCAAGGAGCGCGACGTGGTCGACCTGCTGACCATGTACGGCGTCGACGACCCGAACGAGCGCGAGGTCTTCGTCGAGCTGGTCAAGGCGTCCAACCAGCCGGGCTGGTGGAACCGCTACAACGACCTGCTGCCCCGCTGGTTCGACGACTACGTCGGGCTGGAGGAGGCCGCGCAGCGCATCCAGACCTACGAACTGCAGTTCGTGCCCGGTCTGCTGCAGACCGAGGACTACGCGCGGGCGATCGTCAGCCACGGCCGTCCCGAATCGCGCGACGACGACGTGGAGCGCCGCGTGGCGATCCGCATGCGGCGGCAGAAGCTGCTCAACCGGCCGGAGGCGCCGCGGCTGTGGGCGGTCATCGACGAGTCGGTGCTGCACCGGCCGATCGGCGGCCGGAAGGTGTTCAAGGAGCAGCTGGACAAACTGCTCGAGATGACCACCATGTCGCACATCTCGCTGCAGGTGGTGCCGTACCGGCTGAGCGGTTACTCGGCCGAGGGCGCGTTCACGCTGCTGCGCTTCGCCGAGCCCGAGCTGCCGAACGTGGTGTACATCGAACACCTCGCCGGGGCGCTCTACCTGGACAAGCTGGCCGACTTCGAGTCGTACAGCCGGGCGATGGACCGCCTCGCGGTCGACGCCGAGACCCCGGAGCGCAGCCGCACCACCATCGCGAAGATCCGCGCGGAGCACTGACGCTCACATTTTGTGACGGCGGTGCCCGCCGTTCAGGGCGTGTTCACACCTTCGTGGGAACTTGACAACCACTGTCCTCACGCAGTGAGAACGGGTGCAAGATTTTCTGCACGTGCATCCTCATCTGCGGAACTGCGTGCTAGAGTCATCAGCACAAGTCAAATGCACGTGCATTTGCACCCGCTGAACATGTAAATCCGGGAAGGTGGGGGGTCGAAGTGCCGCGGATCGCGAACGGCATGTCTGCCGAGTTGCTGGCCGACGCGCGGTGGCGGAAGAGCTCCCGCAGCGGCGCCCTGGGCAACTGCGTCGAGGTCGCCCCGCTGGCCACCGGGGAGATCGCGGTGCGCAACTCCCGTTTCCCGGCCGGCCCCGCCCTGGTCTACACCCGGGCCGAGATGGCCGCCTTCCTCGCCGGAGCCAAGGACGGAGAGTTCGACGATGTCCTCAGCTGATCTCGCGACCGCCCCCGCGCCCCCGGTCAGTGACACCGAGACCGGCCTGCGCCGCCTGATCGACCGCGGTTTCCAGTTCGTGCACCCGCGCAGCCCCGAGGGCGAGGTGCTGGCCGTGGTCGGCATCCGTGCGCACGAAGACGTCATCGACGTGGTGCGCCTCCACGCCGAGGACGACGTGATCGCCACCCGGATGCCCGGTGGTGAACCGGACATCCTCGCCCCGCGCACCACGCTGTGGCAGGTCAGCGGCTCCGTGCTGACCGTGATCGACCAGCTGCTCGCGCTGCCCGAGCGCCCCGCCGAGCCCGAGCCGGAGACCAGCCGCGGCTGCTGGGTCCCCGGCCGCACGGGCGTCGCGAAATGGCTCCCAGCGAGCGCTTGAGTTTTCGGCCGCGCCTCCGGCACGGCACCGTGATCGTGGAGTCGCGCCACCGGCCCCGGGTGACCTCGTCACCCGGGGCTTTCGCATGTGGACGGACCGCGTTGTGATGCCGCGCGCAGCCCGGCGGATCCACCGGATCAGCGTTTACACTGGCCCTGCCCGACCACTTCTCCAGGGAGCTCCTCGGTGGTATCCGACCAGTCGACTACTGGACCTGCCGTTACCGACCAGCCCGATCCGGAACCCCGCGAGGAATGCGGTGTCTTCGGGGTCTGGGCGCCCGGCGAGGAGGTCGCGAAGCTCGCCTACTACGGGCTCTACGCACTCCAGCACCGCGGCCAGGAAGCCGCGGGCATCTCCGTCTCCGACGGCAGCCAGATCGTCGTGTTCAAGGACCTCGGCCTGGTGAGCCAGGTCTTCGACGAGCAGGTGCTGTCCTCGCTGCAGGGCCACATCGCGGTCGGCCACTGCCGGTACTCGACCACCGGCTCGACCATCTGGGAGAACGCGCAGCCGATCTTCCGCACCACCGACACCGGCAGCGGGCTGTCCTTCGCCCACAACGGCAACCTGGTGAACACCGCCGAGTTGCGGGAACGCACGCTGGCCGCCGGGCTCAAGCCGCACGCCGGGCTGACCGGCTCCTCCAGCGACTCCGACCTGGTCTGCGGGCTGCTCGCCTCGGCGGCCGCCGATCGCGGGATCGAGGCCGCCGCGCTGGACCTGCTGCCCACCCTGCGCGGTGCGTTCTGCCTGGTCTTCGCGGACGAGTCGACGCTGTACGCCGCGCGCGACCCGCACGGGGTGCGCCCGCTGGTGCTCGGCAGGCTCGAACGCGGCTGGGTGGTGGCCAGCGAGACGGCCGCGCTGGACATCGTCGGCGCGTCGTTCGTGCGCGAGGTCGAGCCGGGTGAGCTGATCGCCATCGACGCCGAGGGCCTGCGGTCCTCGCGGTTCGCCAACCCGGAGCCCAAGGGCTGCGTGTTCGAGTACGTCTACCTGGCCCGCCCGGACACCTCGATCGCCGGGCGCAGCGTGCACGCCACCCGGGTGGACATCGGCAAGCGGCTGGCCAAGGAGTTCCCGGCCGACGCCGACCTGGTCATCCCGGTGCCGGAGTCCGGCACTCCGGCGGCCATCGGGTACGCGCAGGCCAGCGGCATCCCGTACGGCTCGGGCCTGGTGAAGAACGCCTACGTCGGCCGCACCTTCATCCAGCCCTCGCAGACCATCCGCCAGCTGGGCATCCGGTTGAAGCTGAACCCGCTGCGGGACGTGATCCGCGGCAAGCGGCTGGTCGTGGTGGACGACTCGATCGTGCGCGGCAACACCCAGCGCGCGCTGGTGCGCATGCTGCGCGAGGCCGGTGCGCTGGAGGTGCACGTCCGGATCGCGTCGCCGCCGGTGCGCTGGCCGTGCTTCTACGGCATCGACTTCGCCTCGCGCGCCGAGCTGATCGCCAACGGCGTCGACGCGGACGGCGTGCGCCGGTCCATCGGCGCCGACTCGCTCGGTTACGTTTCACTCGAAGGGCTGATCGCGGCCTCCGAGCAGCCGAAGTCACGCCTGTGCTCGGCGTGCTTCGACGGTGAGTACCCGATCGCGTTGCCCGATGACGCGCTGATCGGCAAACACCTGCTGGAGAGTCTCGATGCCGCCGACGGTGCCGCCAAACCCGTCACTCCTGCGGGGTACGGTGCCGAAGACGCCGTCCGGCGTCCCTAGTCGCTTTTCCCAAGGACGGAGACCGCTTTCGTGAGCGAGTCCACGAGCGCAACCTACGCCGCGGCCGGCGTCAGCATCGATGCCGGTGACGAGGCGGTTGAGCTGCTCAAACCGCATGCCCAGCGGGCGACGCGGCCCGAGGTGCTCGGCGGGGTCGGCGGGTTCGCCGGGCTGTTCTCGCTGAAGCTGGACCGCTGGACCGAGCCGGTGCTCGCCTCCTCCACCGACGGCGTCGGCACCAAGATCGCCGTGGCGCAGGCGCTGGACAAGCACGACACGGTCGGCATCGACCTGGTCGCCATGGTGGTCGACGACCTGGTGGTGACCGGGGCCGAGCCGCTGTTCCTGCAGGACTACATCGCCGTCGGCAAGGTGGTGCCGAAGAAGATCGAGGCGCTGGTCGGCGGCATCGCCGAGGGCTGCGTGCAGGCGGGCTGCGCGCTGCTCGGCGGGGAGACCGCGGAGCACCCCGGGCTGATGGGCGAGCACGACTACGACATCTCGGCCACCGGGGTCGGCGTGGTCGAGGCCGCCGCCGTGCTCGGGCCGGAGCGGGTGCGCCCCGGTGACGTGGTGATCGGGATGGGTTCCTCCGGACTTCACTCGAACGGGTACTCCTTGGCGCGCCACGTGCTGCTGGAGATCGCCCGGATGCCGCTGGACGGCCAGGTCGAGGAGTTCGGCCGCACGCTCGGCGAGGAACTGCTCGAGCCGACCAAGATCTACGCGAAGGACTGCCTGGCGCTGGCCGCCGAGACCGAGGTGCGCACGTTCGCGCACATCACCGGTGGCGGCCTGGAGGCGAACCTCGCGCGCGTGATGCCGCGCGGGCTGGTGGCCTCGCTGGACCGCGGCACGTGGACGCCGGCGCCGGTGTTCCCGCTGATCGCGCACCGCGGCCGGGTGGAGCGCGCCGAGATGGAGAAGACCTTCAACATGGGCGTCGGCATGGTCGCCGTGGTCGGGCCGGAGGAGGTCGACCGCGCGCTCGCCGTGCTGACCGCGCGGCACGTGCCCGCCTGGGTGCTCGGCGACGTCCGGCCCGCCGAGGACCCGGACGGGCCGCGGGCGGTGCTCTCCGGTGACCACCCCCGGTTCTGATCTCCGCGTCGGTTCCCGGTTCGTCATCCCGGCCGGGGAACTGGCCGAACGGTTCTCGCGGTCGTCGGGACCCGGCGGTCAGGGCGTGAACACCACGGATTCACGCGTGGAGCTTTCGTTCGACGTGGCGCGCTCGCCTTCGGTGCCCGAGCCGGTGCGGGCGCGCCTGCTCGACCGGCTCGCGGGCCGGTTGGTGGACGGCGTGCTGACCATCGCGGCGAGCGAACACCGGGCACAACTGGCGAATCGCGAAGCGGCGCGGGCGCGGTTGGTGATGGCGTTGTCGGAAGCCGCCGCACCACCGCCGCCACCGCGCCGCCCGACAAAACCGACTCGAGGTTCGAAGGAACGGCGGATCGCCGCGAAGAAACGCCGCGCGGACGTCAAGAAAACCCGGCGCCGCGGCTACGACGACTGACTCTTTCGCCATTCATCGCGTTGGTGGAAAAAGCCGCGCATTCAGGTGCGTTCGGCGGTGGCCAGGTGCTGGGCGGCCGGGCGGTCGACACCGCATCTGATGCAGCGCGTGCCGCTCCACACGACTCTCGAGCGCGCGGCGTACGGCCGGTGCTGCCCGCCCACGCTGCGCCGCAACTGGGGTGGGATGACCGGCGGCCGCGGCCACCAGTTCCGGGTCAGCGCGGCGCCGATCGTCGCGCCGGCGGTGTTCAGCAGGACGTCGTCGGCCGAGGTGACCCGGCCCGCCTGGATGACGAACTGCATGACCTCCACCAGCAGCGACGCGCTCAGCGCGGCCACCGTCACCCGGCCGACCGTGCGCAGCGCGACCACCCGGAGCGGCAGCAACGCGCCCAAGGGCAGCAACAGCACCAGGTTCCCGGTGATCTGCCACAGCGAGCCCTGCCCCGACAGCGCGAGGTCGAGGTCGGTGCCAGGGGCCAGCTGGAGCGTGCTCCCGCTCGCCCCGGGAATGGGCATCGCCACCAGCACGAAGGCCAGGGTGCCGATCAGGGTGATGGCCGAATCCGCGCCCGCGGTGAGCACCGCGGAGCGCGCGGGTCTTCTTCTCCGCCGTCGCTGGGCGGCCAGGAGGAACCAGCCCGCGGCGGTGAAGGGTAGTGCCATGAAACCGATGGTGATCAGGATGCCGAAATCTCGCAGCAGCGCATCCACGCGTTCCCCTTTCCCGAACGCATCAGCTCAATGGGGGTGCCGGAAAACGCGCTGTCGCGTTTTGGCGGTGGCAAGATCACCATCGCACCGGCCGATCGGATCGGCACCTCAGGGAACCCGCCCGAATAGGTGATCTTCGGTTATTCGGCGTTCCAGTGGTATAACCGCTCGGGTCGTCCGGTACCGCCGTAACGCAGGCGGACCTCGGCTTTTCCGGTTTCCGCGAAATATTCGAGATAGCGGCGCGCACTGGGCCGGGAAAGCTCGGTGGCCTGCGCGCATTCGGTGGCGGACAACCCGTCCGGGCGGGCACGCAGCGCCTGCGCCACCAACTCGGCGGTCTGCTGGGTGAGGCCCTTCGGCAGCACGCCGGCACCGCGTGGCCGCGCGGCGAACACGTCGTCCACGTCCTCCTGGTTCGACACCTCACGCCGTTCCGAAAGGCGCGCGAGTTTTGCCTGCAACGCGGCGAAGTGCAGCAGCTGGTCGCGCAGCGCGGCGGCGGAGAATGGTTTGATCAGGTAGTGCAGCACGCCGCCGCGCATCGCGTTGCGCACGGTGTCCACGTCACGGGCGGCGCTGATGATCACCACATCGGTGTCCACTGTGGAGGGATCGGCGCGCAGCGCGCGCAGTACCGCGATCCCGTCCATGTCCGGCAGGTAGATGTCCAGCAGCACCAGATCCGGGCGCAGGTCGCGGACCGCACGCACCGCGTCCGCGCCGGTGTGGGCGACCCCCACCACGCTGAACCCGGTCACTCGTTCGACGTATCCACTGTGGACCTTCGCGACCATGAAGTCGTCGTCCACCACCAGAACCCGGATCACCGCGCCACCCGCTCGGGGATCAGCGGCAGGACCGCGGTGAAGACCGCGCCACCCGATCGGTTCGGGGGCCCGGTAGTCGTAGGCGGCGCAGCGTTGTGCACCTCGACCGAGCCACCGCGCCGGATGCAGGTCTGCCGGGTCAGGGCCAGGCCGAGCCCGCGCTGCCCGCCGTGCTCGGCGGCCTTGGTGGTGAACCCGTGCGCGAACACCTCGGTGGCGATCTCCGGCGCCACCCCCGGTCCGGAATCCCGCACCACCACCTCCACCCGGGTCTCGTCCTGCCGGATGCCGATCTCGATCCAGTCTCCGTGCCCCGGCCCGGCCGCGCGCAACGCGTCGAGCGCGTTGTCCACCAGGTTCCCGACCACGGTGACCAGATCCCCGGACAGCCGTTCGTCCACCGGGTCCAGTCTGCTGTCGTCGGTCAGCCGCAGTCCGGCACCCTGCTCGGCGGCGAGGCTGGCCTTGGCGATCAGCAACGCGGCCACCGCCACGTCGGACACCCGGCTGGTCACCTTGTCCTGCCACTCGCCCTGCTCGTGCGCCACCAGGTCGACGTACTCGCGCACCTCGTCGTACTCGCCGAGTTCGATCAGCCCGGCGATGGTGTGCAGCCGGTTGGAGAATTCGTGCGCCTGCGCCCGGAGCGTGTCGGTGGCGCGTGAGCTGGCCGCCAGCTCCTCGCGCAGGTTGACCAGTTCGGTGCGGTCGCGCAGGGTGGCCACCGCACCCAGTTCGGCGATCGGCAACCGGTTGAGCACCAGCACCCGCCCGGCCCGCAGCACGATCTGGTCCACCCCCTCGGCCCGGCCGGTGAGCACGTCCTTCAGCCGTTCGTTGATGTCCAGGTCGGCCACCGACGTGCCGACGCAGTCGTCCGGCAGCGCCAGCAGTTCACGCGCGTGGTCGTTCACCAGGGTGATCCGGTGCTGCTGGTCGAGGCCGAGCACGCCCTCCTTGATGCCGTGCAGCAGTGCCTCGCGGTGCTCGGCCAGCCCGGCGATCTCCCTCGGCTCCATGCCCAGCGTCTGCCGCTTGACCCGCCACGCGAGCAGCGCCGAACCGGCGATGCCGAGCACGGTGGCGATGCCGAGCAGGGCCAGCGCGTCGCTCGCCGAGTTGCCGAAGCCCTCGAAGAAGCCGGGCGTGGCCTTGCCCGCCGCGACGATGCCGTCGACCGTGCCGCGATCGCTGATCACCGGGACGTGCGCGACCAGCGAGTCGCCGATCTCGCCGACCCAGGCGCGGCCGCTGGTGATCATGCTGTCGCCGAGGTCGAGCGTGGTGCCGACCTGCTTCGGGTCGGGGGAGGTGATGATCCGGCGCGCGCGGTCGGTGATGATCACGAAGTCCGCGCCGGAGAGGCTGCGGGCGCCCTCGGCGAACACCGGCAGCGGGTCGCGGCGCAGCGGGTCGGGCAGGTTCTCGCGCACCCCCGGCGTGGCGGCGACGTTCTCCGCGACCGAAAGCAGGCGGCGGCCCTCGACGTCGGTGAACGACTTGTTCGACTGGGCCACCGAGAACAGCGCGACGCACGCGAGCAGGGCGAACACGATCACCAGCTGCCACCCGAGCAGCTGGCGCGCCAGTGATCCACGCTGCATGGCGCTCACTATGACAGCTTTTGCGCATGAAGCATCCGTGAGCAAAACGAACACAAGTACCGATAAGCGCGCAAGCGAGACAGACGGCCCGACCGAAGGCACGATGACTCGCTAACCGGGCCTCGTGTAACCGAGGTCACCCCGTGCAGGCGTACAACGGAGTGCCTGATGAAGAACCCGAAGACCTGGCTGTCGGTGCTCGTCGCCGCGGTGCTGGTCCTACTCATCCCACCACTGGTCTCCACCGGGAGCGACGAAGCCGGCGACCAGATCCGCAACTTCCGGGTGATGGTGCCGAACTCACCGGGTGGTGGCTACGACATCACCGCCCGCACCGCGGTCAAGGCCATCGAGGAGGCCGGGCTCAACGGCACCACCGAGGTGTTCAACCTGCCCGGTGCCGGCGGCACGGTCGGCCTCGGCAGGCTGGTCAACGAACGCGGCAACGGCAAGCTCGCGATGTCGATGGGCCTCGGCGTGGTCGGCGCGGTGTACACCAACCGCGCGCCGTCCTCGCTGCAGGACACCACCCCGATCGCCAAGCTCACCGAGGAATCCGACGTCGTGGTGGTCGGCAAGGACTCGCCGTACCAGAACATCGGCCAGCTGATCGAGGCGTGGAAGGCCAATCCCGGCGCGGTCCCGGTCGGCGGCGGCTCGGCCCCCGGCGGACCGGACCACCTGGCCCCGATGCTGATGGCGAAGGCCGCCGGCATCGCCCCGCCCACGGTGAACTACGTGCCGTTCGACGGCGGCGGCGAGCTGATGGCCTCGGTGCTCGGCGGCAAGGTCGGCTTCGGCGTCTCCGGCATCGGCGAGACCCGCGACCAGATCGAGGCCGGTGAACTGCGTGCGCTGGCGGTGACCAGCCCGAATCGGGTGCCCGGCCTGGACGCGCCGACGCTGCAGGAGTCCGGCGTGGACGTCAGCTTCACGAACTGGCGCGGCATCGTCGCACCGCCGGGAATTTCCAACGGTGACAAGGAAAAGCTGGTCTCGCTGTTCACCAGGCTGCAGGACACGCAGCAGTGGCAGGACGCGCTTCGGCTCAACGGCTGGACCAACGCCTTCTCCGCCGGGGACGAGTACGGCGCCTTCCTCAAGGCGGAGAACGACCGCGTGGCTTCGGTGCTGAAGGAGTTGGGGCTGGCATGACGACCACAGTGGACAACGAGCCGGTGGACGAGCGCCCGCCGGAGAAGCAGAGCTGGTGGCGCGAGCACTCCGAGCTGGGCATCTGCGTGCTCCTGCTGGCCACCGGCGTGCTGGTGCTGACCGACGCGCTGAGCATCCCGACCGACTTCACCCAGCGCGGCCCGGTCGGGCCGAAGGCGGTGCCGGTGCTGGTCGGGTCCGCACTGGTGCTGGTCGCCGCGCTGCTCGCGGTCAACGTGCTGCGCGGCGGCAAGGGCGAGGCCGAAGCCGGTGAGGACATCGACCTCGACGCGCCGACCGACTGGCGCACGGTGCTCCTGCTGTCCGGGGCGTTCCTGCTGAACGCGGCGCTGATCGACACGGTCGGCTTCCCGATCTCGTCGGCGCTGATGTTCTGGGGCGCGGCCTTCGCGCTGGGCAGCCGGAACTTCGTGCGCGACCCGCTGATCGCGGCCGGGGTCTCGGTGATCACCTGGCTGGCGTTCAACGAACTGCTCGGGGTGCCGCTGCCCGGTGGCCCGCTGATGGGAGTGCTGTGATGGACGCGCTGACCAATCTGCTGGACGGGTTCGGCACCGCGCTCACCCCGCAGCACCTGCTCTTCGCCGCGATCGGCGTCATCCTCGGCACCGCGATCGGCGTGCTGCCGGGCATCGGCCCGGCGATGGCGGTGGCGCTGCTGCTGCCGGTGACCTACGGGCTCGACCCGACCGCGGCGTTCATCATGTTCGCCGGCATCTACTACGGCGGCATGTTCGGTGGTTCGACCACCTCGATCCTGCTGAACACCCCGGGCGAGAGCGCGGCGGTGGTGGCCGCGATCGAAGGAAATCCCATGGCCCGCAAGGGCCGCGGCTCGCAGGCGCTGGCCGCGGCGGCGATCGGGCACTTCATCGGCGGCATCATCGGCACCACCGCGCTGGTGCTGCTGGCGCCGATGGTGGCCAAGCTCGCGGTGGACATCGGCGCGCCGGACTACTTCGCCATCATGGTGCTCGCGTTCATCGCGGTGACCTCGGTGCTCGGCAAGTCCCGCATCCGCGGCTTCGCCTCCCTGCTGATCGGGCTGACCATCGGCCTGGTCGGGCTGGACGAGATGACCGGGCAGTCGCGGCTGACCTTCGGTTCGCTGCACCTGTCCGACGGCATCGACGTGGTGATCGTGGCGGTCGGCCTGTTCGCCGTCGGCGAGTCGCTGTGGGTGGCCGCGCACCTGCGGCAGAAGCAGGCGAAGCCGATCCCGGTCGGGCGGCCGTGGCTGTCCAAGGCGGACCTCCGCCGGACCTGGAAGCCGTGGCTGCGCGGCCCGGTGATCGGGTTCCCGTTCGGCGCGATCCCGGCCGGTGGCGCGGAGATCCCGACTTTCCTGTCCTACGTGACGGAAAAGCGGCTGTCGAAGCACAAGGACGAGTTCGGCAAGGGCGCCATCGAGGGCGTCGCCGGTCCCGAATCCACGGCCAGCGCGTCGGCCGCCGGGACCCTGGTGTCCATGCTGACGCTGGGCCTGCCGACCACGGCGGTGGCCGCGGTGATGCTGGCGGCGTTCCAGCAGTACGGCATCCAGCCGGGCCCGCTGCTGTTCGAACGCGAGTCGGCGCTGGTGTGGGGCCTGATCGCGAGCCTCTTCGTGGGCACGGTGCTGCTGCTGGTGATCAACCTGCCGATGGCACCGGTGTGGGCGAAGCTGCTGCGTATCCCGCGGCCGTACCTGTACGCGGGCATCCTGTTCTTCGCCAGCGTCGGCGCCTACGCGGTCGGCGGCGAGGTGATCGACCTGGTGCTGTTGTTCATCATCGGGCTGATCGGGTTCGCCATGCGGCGCTACGGGCTGCCGGTGCTGCCCGCGGTGATCGGGGTGATCCTCGGGCCGAGCGCGGAACAGCAGATGCGGCGGGCGCTGCAGCTGTCCGACGGTGAGCTGACCGGACTGGTGAACTCGCCGATGGCGGTGGTGGTCTACGCGATCATCGCGGTGCTGCTGGCGTGGCCGCTGCTGCGCAAGCTGCGGCGGAAGCCCGCGGAGACGCCGGAGCACGAGCGCATCGACGCCTGACCCCCAGGACGGCGAGCGGGGCACCCACCGGGCGGTGGTGCCCCGCTCGTTTTTTGTTCAGAGGCGGGCGAGATACCCGTTGTCCACCAACCAGAGCACGTTCAGCTGGGCCGGGGCGCCCGGCACCAGCGCGCCGTTGAGCTGGTACTGCTCCCCGCCGCCCGGCTGCGCGAACCACGGCGCGATCGGGCCCTCGTACACGGAGAACTCCCGCAGCACCTGGTAGGCGCGGTAGTTGCACTGCTCGGCCGGGACGCCGACGAGGTTCTGCGGCGGGATCGCCCGGGTGGAGTAGTGCGAACCCTTGGGCGCGAGGAAACCGCCGTACTCACTGCCGTAGCGGTCGATCCGCTCGCCCGGTTCCAGCGCACCGACCTCGCGGTCGGGTTGGCCGTCCGGGCCGATCACGTAGCCGTCGGCCGGCGGGTACCGCCAGCTGCCCGCCCCGGTGTCGTAGTACTCGGCGAGGAACCGCTCCTCCGGCAGGTGGCCGGTGCGGTGGTAACCCAGCAACTGCCAGCCGACCACACCCACCTTCGGCAGGCGTTGCGGGCCGAGGCGCTTGTCACCGTGGAAGAAGGTGGCGGAGCACTCGGTGAGGCGGGAATCGGTCGACGCCGAGGCCGTCGGCGGTACCACCAGTACCGCGGAGAGCAGGGCGACCGCGGTCGCGAAACTCTTGAACCAGCGCATGTCCGGAAATTCTTCCCGGCGCGGAAGACCCCGGGTAGCGCCTGATCCGGGCTACTTCGAAACCACCCGAAGGGCTTGGTCGATCACCCGCTGGATGTGCAGCCCGCGCCGCACGTCGCACGGGTGGTCGCGGGTGCCGCTGGCGATGAGCGCGGCGAAGTCGTCGAGCAGGGCGGTGTAGCTGTCCTGCGGGGTGCCGGGCCGCTGGTTCACGCTGCGGAACCCGTTTTCGCCGAACACCGCCAGTTCCACCACCGTCGGCAGGATCGGCAACCGCAGCGAGAGCACCGCCGTGCTGGTGATGCCGCCTTCGTGTTCGAGCAGCACAGTCCACAGGTCGCCGTCGGTGCGGTGCGCGGCGAGCACCCCGGTGATCGGCCCGAGCGCCGCGTCGAGCAGGTCGAACGCGTGCGGTCCGACGTCGGCGAGCGCGCCCGCGTTCTCGTGCCGCCACGCCGAATCGCGGTAGGTCTCGTTCAGCAGCGCGCCGGAGAGCCAGCGCGCGCTGCCTCCGGCCCAGCCGCCCGCTTCCTTGAGCCCGGCCAGCCACTCCTGGGTCTGGATCGCGTACCGCAGGGTGAACATGACCAGCGCGGCGACGCCCGATTCGGCCACGGTCCCGGCGAGCCGTTCCGCGGTGGCGAGATCGGCGGCGATCGGCTTCTCCAGGATCAGGTGCTTGCCCGCGGCCGCCGCCCGGGTGGCGATCTCGGCCTGCACGGACGGCGGTACCGCGAAGGCGACCGCGTCCACCTGGTCGAGCAGCTCGTCGACGGTTTCGACGGCGGTCGCGCAGTGCGCTTCGGCCAGCTCACGGGCGGCCTCGGGACGCCGGGTCCAGATCGCGGTCAGATCGGTGCCGGGGTGTTCGGCCAGTCCCGGCGCGTGCACCGTCTTCGCCCAGGGACCGCCACCGACAAGACCTACCCGCAACTGCTGATCCACGGGGGACATCCTGCCTTACGCGGTCGTGGGTTAACGTCTGGTGCCCTCTCGGAAAGGTTGTCCCATGCGCCGCCTTCGCTCGGTTCTCGCGGTCGCGGCACTCGTCGCGGCCCTCTCCCCGGTGACCACCGCCGCCGCCGTGGACCAGGGCAAAGGCACCCCGGGGTACTGCCCCGGCGGCAACGGGATCACCGTGGTGGTCGACTTCCACGAACTCGGCGGGGACACGATCGTCCGCTGCGCTCCCGGCGAGCAGGCCAGCGGCCTGAGCGCGTTGCAGAACGCGGGCTTCGAACTCACCGGCACGCAGCGCTGGGGTCTGGCCACGCTCTGCCGGATCGAGGCCAAGCCGGGACCCGAGGCCGAGGGCTGCGCCGACTACCCGCCGGTCACCGCGTACTGGAGCTACTGGCAGGCGCCGGACGGCGGGAGCTGGGGATTCGCCCAGGCCGGCGTGCAGGAGTCGAAGCCGCAGGCAGGCGGCTTCGAGGGCTGGTCGTTCGCCAAGGACAAGAGCATGGACACCACGCCGGCGCCGCGGATCGCGCCGGTCCGGCAGGCCGGGACCTCCGGGGTCACGCCGGACGGGGTCGCCTGGACCGGCGGGCAGGCGCAGCAGGCCGAACCGGACGCCGGTTTCCCGTGGGGCGCGGTGCTCGGCGGAGCCGCGGTGCTCCTGGTCGGCGGGGCCGCGGTGGTCACCGTCGTCCGGCGCAAGCGTTCTTCCTGACGCTTCCCCGGCGCCACCGCCGTGGGTTAGTGTCAAGTGCTCGTGTGGGGGAAGCCGGTGCGAATCCGGCGCTGACCCGCAACCGTGATCGCCTCGTGGCGTGAGCCGGAATGCCCACTGAGCAGGCAAGGCTCCACTGTCGAGGATTACGGGCGGAGTCCTGGGTGTTGGTGGCTTCGCGCTGCACGCGTCCCGGGCGTCCCGGGAGAGGCCCTTCCATGCGCGCCGCCGTCCGTGCGCTCGCCGGGATCACCGGCGTGGCCGGGATCGCCACCGCGATCGCCCTGCCCGCACCAGCCGTCGAAGTGAACCCGCACGCCGCCGCCGGGACCGCCGCCGCGAAGTGGCTGGCCGGTGAGCTGGTGGACCACCGGCTGCCCGGGTTCATGGGCACCGACTGGGGCCTGACCATCGACGCCCTGTTCGCGCTCCGCGCCACCGGGCAACCGCAGGCGGCGGGCGTGGCCGACGCGATCGACAAGGACGGCGCGGGCTTCTACACCTTCCCGATCGACCAGACCCAGAGCGCCTGGATCGCCGGTGCGACGGCCAAAACGCTGGCCGCGGCGGTGGCCGCGGGCCGCGATCCGAAGAACTTCACCGGCCGCGACCTCCGCCAGGCCACGCTCGACCTGGTCGCGCCCGACGGCCAGTTGCGCAGCAAGAACACCGGCAACGACGGCTCCAACACCTTCGACCAGGCCCTCGGCGTGATCGGCCTGGCCCGCAGCGGTGGGGTGCCGCCGGAGGTGGTCGGCTTCCTGGTCAAGCAGCAGTGCCCGGCCGGTGGTTTCCGCCTCGGCGGTGACTTCGGTGGTGACGCGGTGACCTGCACCGACGACAAGACCATCGACCCGGACTCCACCGGCATGGCGGTGCAGGCGCTGCTGGAGGCGGACAAGAACGGCGTGGCCGGCGCGAAGGCGGCGGCCGACAAGGGCGCCGCCTACCTGGCGCAGACCCAGCGCGCCGACGGCTCGTTCGGCGGTTCCGGCCCGACCGTCGGCTCGAACACCAACTCCACCGGACTGGTCGGCCAGGCGCTGGCCGTCACCGGCCACACCGCCGCCGCGAACCGGGCCGCCGACTGGGTGGTGACCCACCAGCTGACCGTGCAGAACGCCGGGAAGGCCGCCGGGGACGTGGGTGCACTCGCCTACAACAAGGAGGGCCTCGACGACGCGGCGGCGAACGCGGTCGACGGCAAGATCCCCGGCATGCAGCGGGACCAGTGGCGCCGCGCGGGCGCGCAGGCCCTGCTGGCGCTGGCGAAACTGCCGCTCACGCACGCCCCGTCCGGTCCAGGCCCCGACCCCGGCCCCGATCCCGGTCCTGGCCCTGGCCCCGGCCCCGGCCCCGGCCCCGGCCCCGGTCCTGGTCAGCCCTCGGAGCCCTCGGTGCCGTCCTCGACGCCCACCTCCACCTCGTCGGGTCAGCCGAGCACCACGACGAGCAGCACGTCACCGGGGCTGGCGGCGGCGCCGAAGCACACCGGCGGCACGCAGCAGAAGAAGCTCGCGCAGACCGGGTCCCCGGTCGCGGAGGTCCTGGTCGGCGGTGTGGTGCTGATCGCCGTGGGCGTCGGCCTGCTGGTCGCCGGACGACGGAGGAGCGCCCGATGAGACTCGCCCGGATCGCCGCCTCGACCGCGCTGGTGCTGTCGATGGCCCCGCTGGCCACCGCCTCGGCCGTCGACCACGGCAAGGGCTCGCCCGGTTACTGCCCCGACGGCACCGGGGTCACCGTGGTGGTCGACTTCCAGGAACTCGGCGGGGACACGATCGTCCGCTGCGCTCCCGGTGGCCAGGCCAGCGGACTGACCGCGTTGCAGAACGCGGGCCTCGAACTCACCGGCGTGCAGCGCTGGGGGCTGGGCTTCATCTGCCGGATCGAGGGCAAGCCGGGCGCGGACACCGAGGCCTGCATCGACACCCCGCCCGCCACCGCGTACTGGGCCTACTGGCACGCGCCGAACGGCGGCAGCTGGACCTACAGCCAGCTGGGCGTGATGAACCGGAAGCCGCCGCCGGGCAGCTTCGAAGGCTGGTCGTTCGCCAAGAACAAGTCCGCCGGGAACAACCCGGCCCCGCGGATCGGGCCGGTCCGGCCCAACCAGGCCGTCGAGCCACCGCCACCCGCCGAGCAGCAGAACGGCGCGATCCCGGGCCGTGACGGCGTGCCGGCGGCGCCGCCCGCACCGGAAGAAGCCGTGCCACCACCCGCGGAAGCGCCACCCTCGGAAGCGCCGACCAGTTCGGCCGCGCCGACCTCCGCGCCCGCGCTGGTCGCGACACCCCCTCCGAGCCCGTCGCCGGTCGGCGGGGTCGCGCCGGGCGGCGTCGCGTGGACCGGAGGCGAGGCGTTGCCGTCCACGCGGGACTCCGGCTTCCCGTGGGGCGCGGTGCTCGGTGGCGCCGCGGTGCTCCTGGTCGGCGGAGCCGCGGGGGTCACCGCCTACCGTCGCAAACGTGCTTCCTAGGAACCTCCACCCGGCGGCGTGGTGGCTGTGGGCCCTCGGGCTCGCGGTCGCCGCCAGCCGCACCACCAACCCGTTCCTGCTCGGCCTGATCATCGCCGTGCTCGGGTTCGTGGTGGCCAACCGCCGCAGCGACGCGCCGTGGGCGCTGGCCTTCCGGCTGTACGCCTACATCGGGTTGTTCATCGTGGTGATGCGGGTGCTGTTCCGGATCCTGATCGGCGGGCAGGACGGCGGGCACGTGCTGTTCGACCTGCCGGAGATCCCGCTGCCGTCGATCGCCGCCGGGATCACCCTGCTCGGCCCGACCTCGGCCGAGGAGCTGCTCGGCGGTTTCTACGACGGGCTGAGGCTGGCCACCATGGTGCTCTGCGTGGGCGCGGCGAACGCGCTGGCGAACCCGAAACGCCTGCTCAAGGCGGTTCCCGGGGCGCTGTACGAGGTCGGCACCGCGGTCACCGTGGCGTTGTCGGTGGCGCCGCAGCTGGCCGAGAGCGTGCTGCGGGTGCGGCGCGCGCGGCGGTTGCGAGCCGGTCGCCAGAAGGGCATGAGGGCGTTGAAGGGGATCATCATCCCGGTGCTCGAGGACGCGATGGACCGGTCGCTGATGCTGGCGTCGGCGATGGACTCGCGGGGGTACGGCCGTCGCGGGTACCTGCCGCGATCGGTGCGGGTCGTGGTCGGGGTGTGCGTGCTGGCCGGGCTGACCGGGGTGTGCGTCGGGGTCTACGGCGTGCTCGACGGCACGTCCGGCTGGCTGGGCACGCCACTGCTGCTCGGCGGGCTGGTTGTCTCGGTGGTCGGGTTCCTGCTCGGCGGACGGCGAGTCCGGCGCACCACCTACCGGCCCGACCCGTGGCGGTGGCCGGAGACCGTGGTGGCCGCGGCCGGGGTGGGCGCGGCGGCGGCGCTGTTCGCCACCACGCAGATCGACGCGGCGAACCTGTACCCGTCGCTGAACCCGCTGCGCTGGCCGGAACTCTCGCCGTGGCACGCTGGGGCGTTGCTGCTGGGCGTGCTGCCCGCCTGGCTGGCACCACCACCACTGCTGACCGGGGAGGGGGTCCGGGCGTGATCGAGTTCTCGCGGGTGAGCATCACCTACGCCGAAGCCACCACCCCGGTGCTGTCCGATGTGGACCTCCTGGTCGAGGAGGGCGAGCTGTGCCTGGTCGCCGGGCGGACCGGCTCGGGCAAGTCGAGCTTCCTCGGCGCGATCAACGGACTGGTGCCGCACTTCACCGGCGGTCACCTGCGCGGCAGCGTGCGGGTGGCGGGCAAGGACACCGCACAGCACCCGCCGCGCGAGTTCGCCGAGCTGGTCGGCGTGGTCGGGCAGGACCCGCTGGCCGGGTTCGTCACCGACACCGTCGAGGAGGAGCTCGCTTACGGCATGGAGCAGCTGGCCGTGCCGCCCGAGGTGATGCGCAAGCGGGTCGAGGAGACGCTGGACCTGCTGGGCATCGCCGAGTTGCGCAACCGTCCACTTCGGACGCTTTCCGGCGGGCAGCAGCAGCGGGTGGCGATCGGCTCGGTGCTCACCGCGCACCCGAAGGTGCTGGTGCTGGACGAGCCGACCTCGGCGCTGGACCCGACCGCGGCCGAGGACGTGCTGGCCGCGATCACCCGGCTGGTGCACGACCTCGGCACCACCGTGGTGGTCGCCGAACACCGGATGGAACGCGTCGCGCAGTACGCCGACCGCCTGCTCTACCTGCCCGGCGACGGCTCGATCCGGTCCGGCACCCCGGCCGAGGTGCTGGCCGGCGCGGACGTCGCGCCGCCGCTGGTCGAGCTGGGCAGGCTGGCCGGGTGGTCGCCGCTGCCGCTGTCGGTGCGGGACGCCCGGCGCCGGGCCGGGCCGCTGCGCGAGCAGCTGACCGGCCGGTCGCCGGTGGTGGTGTCGCGGCCGGACGCGCCGGTGAAGCTGGCGGCGGAGAAGGTGGTGGTGCGCTACGGCGAGCTGGTCGCCGTGCGGGAGGTCAGCCTCGACCTGCGTGGCGGGCAGATCGTGGCGTTGATGGGGCGCAACGGGTCCGGCAAGTCGTCGCTGCTGTGGGCGTTGCAGGGCAGCGGGCCGCGCGCCGGCGGCAAGGTGGACGTCGGTGGCCAGGATCCGAAGGCGTTGAAGCCGCATCGGGCGAGGCGGCTGGTCGGCCTGGTCCCGCAGACCCCCGGTGACCTGCTCTACCTCGATTCGGTGGACAACGAGTGCACGCAGGCCGACCTCGAATCGGGGGCCGCGGCGGGCAGCTGCCGCGCCATGCTCGACCGCCTGACCCCCGGCATCGACGGCGGCAAGCACCCGCGCGACCTGTCCGAGGGGCAGCGGCTGGCGCTGGTGCTGGCGATCCAGCTGACCGCCGCGCCCGAGGTGATGCTGCTCGACGAGCCGACCCGAGGCCTGGACTACCACGCGAAACGGCACTTCAGCGCGGTCCTGGCGGAGCTGGCGGCGAAGGGGGCGGCCATCGTGCTCGCCACGCACGACGTGGAGTTCGTCGCGACGGCGGCCGACCGCGTGGTGGTGATGGCCGAAGGCGACGTGGTCGCCGACGGCCCGACGGCGGAGGTGGTGGTGGCGTCGCCCGCCTTCGCCCCGCAGGTGGCGAAGGTCCTGGCCCCAGCCGAGTGGCTCACGGTCGACCAGGTAGCGAAGGCCCTGGCATGACCGCCTCCGGCGACCGCGGCTCAGGTCGCGGCGGCCTCGTTCCGACCGGCTCGGTCGGCCGCGGCTCAGGTCGCGACGGTCTCGTTCCGACCGGCTCGGTCGGCCGCGGCTCAGGTCGCGGCGGCCTCGGCCCGACCGCCACCGTCGACTGCGGCTCAGGCTCCGAAGGCCTCGGCCGGCCCGGCTTCCTCGGCCGCGATAGCACCGCCATGGCCGATCTCAACAACCCCGGAGAGCGGGCATGACCGAAGCCGGTGACTTCCTCGAGCGGCCCAAGGTTGTGCGCATCACCCCGCGCTCCGCCGTGGTGCTGACCATCGCGGCCGTCCTCGGGCTGTCGATGTTCTTCTGGCCGCTGTTCGCCTCACCTCAGCCGGGCGCGCAGGCCCACTCGGCCGACGCGCCCTTCATCTTCATGTTCACCCTGCCGGTGCTGATCCTGATCGTGCTCGCCGAGGTCTCCGGCGGCGGCATCGATTCGAAGGCGCTGGCCATGCTGGGCGTGCTGTCCGCGATCAACGCCGGCCTCCGACCGCTGGGCGCGGGCACCGGCGGCATCGAGACCGTCTTCTTCCTGCTGATCCTCGCCGGGCGCGTGTTCGGCCCCGGCTTCGGCTTCGTGCTCGGCTCGACCTCGCTGTTCGCGTCGGCCCTGCTCACCGCCGGGGTCGGGCCGTGGCTGCCGTTCCAGATGCTGTCGTCGTCGCTGCTGGGGCTGGGCGCGGGCCTCCTGCCGCAGCGGGTCCGCGGCAGGGGCGAGATCGCCATGCTGGCCGCGTACGGCGTGGTCGCCGCCTACTTCTTCGGCTTCGTGATGAACATGTGGTTCTGGCCGTTCCTGGCCGGGACCTCGATGGACCCGGCCACCGCCGGCCTGGCCTTCGTCCCCGGCGACGACCTCGGCGCGAACCTGCACCGCTTCTTCGTCTTCTCGCTGCTGACCTCGACCTTCGGCTGGGACACCGGCCGCGCGATCACCAACCTGATCGCCATCGTGCTGGTCGGCCCGGCGGTACTGGCCACCCTCCGGCGCGCCTCCCGCCGGGCCGCCTTCAGCGCCCCGGTGACCTTCCGGTCTCAGCCGTAGGAGTAGAAGCCCCGGCCGGTCTTCTTGCCGAGCAGCCCGGCGTCCACCATGCGCAGCAGCAGCGGCGGCGACGAGTACAGCGGCTCCTTGAACTCGGCGTACATCGAGTCCGCGATCGCCTTGATGGTGTCCAGCCCGATCAGGTCGGACAGGCGCAACGGCCCCATCGGGTGCGCGGTGCCCAGCTCCATGCCGCGGTCGATGTCCTCCGCCGAGGCGAAGCCCGACTCGATCATCCGGATCGCCGAGAGCAGGTACGGCACCAGCAGCGAGTTCACGATGAACCCGGCCCGGTCCTGCGACCGGATCACCGTCTTGCCCAGCGTGCCGGTCGCGTGCTCCTCGGCCGCCTTGATGGTGTCCTCACCGGTCAGCAGCGAGGGCACCAGCTCGACCAGCGGCAGCACCGGCACCGGGTTGAAGAAGTGGATGCCGACCACCTGGGCCGGCCGCCGGGTGGCCATGCCCAGCTTCATGATCGGGATCGACGAGGTGTTGGAGGCGAAGATCGCGTCCTCGGCCTCGACCACCTTGTCCAGCGCGCCGAACACCTCGACCTTGGCCTGCTCCTGCTCGAGGATGGCCTCGACCACCAGCTGGCGGTCGGCGAACGCGTCGAGGTCGGTGCTGAAGGTCAGCCGCGCCAGCGCCGCCTCGGCGTCCTCTGTGGAGAGTTTGCCGCTGCGCGTCCCGCGCTCGAGTGACTTCTCGATGCGCTTGCGCCCGGCATCCAGCGCAGGCTGGGACACCTCGCTGACCACCACGTCGAGGCCTGCCCTCGCGTGCACCTCGGCGATACCCGAGCCCATCAGGCCCGCACCGATCACTCCGACCCGTTCAACCCGCACCGTTGCCTCCTAGTTGAAGCCCTGTTCGCGGAGGCACGCGTGAGGCGAGGGTGGGCGCCGGGTTCACCGGCTCACCCACCCTCGCGTTCATGCGTTCAGCGGCGATACTCGTCGTACTCGTCGGCGTACGGGTCTTCGTATCGCTGATCGTCCTCGCGTGGTTCCACGTCCGAGGACCTACCAGACAGCTCGCGCTGCAAAGCGTCGAAGTCCGTTTCGTGGGAGGAGTACTTGAGCTCCCGCGCCACCTTCGTCTGCTTAGCCTTAGCCCGGCCGCGCCCCATGGCTCGACCCCCTCGCACAGGGGCGGGGCGGCCGGGGGTAGCGGCGGCCCCGCATCGTCTCGACAATTCTTTCCTGAACACACCGTACCGTGTCCGGGGGGTGGAATGCGACGCGGCACGGTGTGCAAGACGCGACATTGACCTCCGGTGGTGATCCGCGCAGGTAGCCGTGTCACGATTCACGGGTGCTTCGTCCGTTCGTGGCCTACCTCAGGGTGTACGAGCCGCTGTCCGCGTTCGGCGACACCGTCGACCCGCGCCTGGTCGAGGCGGTCGAGAGAGCCAAGCTGACCCGCGCCAGCGTCGGCGAGCGCGAACAGCGGATGTGGCTCAGGTCACAGGTCACCACGCCCGCCCGGTTGCTGCCGGCGGAGCTGGTCGACGGCCGCCCCGCGCCGAGTGCGAAGACCGACCTGCTGGTGCTCGATCCGGCCGAGGTGCCGGTGGTGCCCGACGGCGGTGCCGAGGTCGGCCCCGGCCCGCTGGTCTGCCCGCTGGAACTCCGCGCCCGCTCGGCCGCGGCACTGGTCAACTTCCTCGGCGACGCGCACCCCGCGCTGCGAGCCGCCGTGCTGACCGCCGGCGGGGTGACCGCCGAGTCCATCCGGGCCAGGACCGCCGCCGCGCTCGGCGAGCTGCGCGGCTCGGTGGTGCACGTGCTGTCCACCACCTGGACCGTGCCGCTGCCGTGGTTCGCCCTGGTCGACCCGGACCAGCGGCGGCTGGTGCTCGGCTCGTCCCGGCACGACCCCCGCCGCGAGCTGTCCTGGCGGGTGGCCATGGGCGACGCCCAGCGCCGGGTCGAGGAGGCCTACGAGCTGGTCGAGCAGACCTTCGGCGACTCGGGCCCCGGCCGCGTGCTGGAGGAGACCGGGCGCTGGCTCTCGCACTTCCACCCCAACTCCGCGGTCGAGCTGGACTACGGCGGCCTCGTGCAGTTGATCGCCGACCCGATCCTGGAATCGGACAAATCCGCCGAGGACGTGCACAACATCCTCGACGCCCTGCGCGAGGGCAATGTCGAGGAGCTGGCCGAGCTGTTCGGCGAGCTGCGCGACTACTGGAGCGAGCTCGCCGCCCGCGAGCGGTTCAACTAGAACGTCACCCGGAACTCGCCGACCTCGCGCCCACCGCCGAGCACCCAGCCGGCCCCGCGCGCGAGACCGTCCAAAACGGACGCTGCCGCGTCGGAGGCCGGGGTGTGCCCGAGCTTGCGCAACGCAGTCACCAGCACCGCCTCGCGGACGCGCTGGCCACCGTCGTCGATCTTCACCGTGATCGCGGAGCCGTCCGGCAGGGCCACCGCGTGCACGCCCTCCGCGCCGCCCTTGGCGAGCAGGCCATCGACCGCCAGCATCAGCACGGTGTCCTCGCGGCCGGTGCCGCCGATCAGCCACGGGTTCGCCCGCATGCACCGGTCGATCCGGCGCTCGGCTTCGTCGTCCGAGGTGGTCAGGCGCGAGAACGAGCGCGCGAGCCCGGCCAGCGAGAAGGCGAACAGGGGCGCGCCGCAGCCGTCGACCCCGGTGTGCGCGATCTCCTCACCGATCAGGTCCTCGATGGCCTCGCCGATGATCCGCTGGAGCTTGTGGTCCGGCGACAGGTAGTCCTCGGTCGACCAGCCGCGCTGCACGCAGGTGACCAGCATGCCCGCGTGCTTGCCGGAACAGTTCATCGCCAGCCGGTCGGGCGCACCGGCGCGGATGGCGTCGATCCGGCTCGGCCCGTGCAGCGGGTAGTCGGCCGGGCACCGGAGGTCCGCTTCGCTCAGGCCGTGCCGCGCCAGCAGCTCGGCGACCCGGCGGACGTGCTCGGGCTCGCCGTTGTGCGAGGCGCAGATGATGGCGAGGTCCTCGTCGTCGACCTCCAGCCCGGCCCGCAGCATGCCGAGCGCCTGCAGCGGTTTGTTCGACGACCGCGGGTACACCGGGACCCGGGTCTCACCCAGTTCTAGCACCGGCTCGCCGCCGGGTCCGGTGATCAGCAACGACCCGCGGTGGAAGCTCTCGGTGAAACCGGAGCGGACCACCTCGACGAGCGTGGGGTTCAAGAAGCGTCCTCGCGTTTCCCTCGTTCACTGGCGAGCAGTTCGTCGACCGAGGCCAGCCCCTCGGCGTAGCGGCCGGCGATCTCGCCGTTGATGGTGTCGACCACCACCTGCACCTCGCGGCGGCGCGCGGAGACGGACTCCTCGGCGCGGTGGTAGTCGGCGAGCGTGCCGGCCAGCTTCTCGTCGGTCAGCTCGGTGACGTCGGTGAGCCCGGAGTCGCCGGCCAGCGCCTCGGCCTGCCGCCGGTAGTCGCCCGCCCGTGACGGCTCCAGCTGCTGGAGCCTGCCGAGCGCGGCCGGGCCGAGCGCGTTGTCCGCGAGAATGGTGGCCAACTGGTCGACCACGCTGCCGGACAGCTCACCGCTGGAGCGGCGCTGCTGCTCGGCACGCACGATGTCGATGCGGGCGTGCAGCACGCGGCGCAGGTAGGACAGATCGGTCTCCTCCTGCGCGGCCTCGTTGCGGCGCTCGCGCAGCGTGTTGAGCGTGAGGTCGTCGAGCCCGCGCACGTATTCGGGGTTCAGGACGCGGTCGATGCGACGGCGCCCACCAGGCCGGACTTCAATCACGTGATCATCCTTCGTGCTGCCCCCCGGTTCCGCGATGAGGTACCAGTGTGGCGCAAAATTTCGCATCCGGAAGGGACCACTCGCTCAGCCACGCAGCCGGGCAGCCGCTTCGCGCCCCGGCGCGGCCTTCTCCGCGGGTACCGAGTCGGGGTCGACGGTGGCCTGGATGCGCCGGTCCTCGGCACCGGCCAGCAGTTCTTCCGTGGTCGGCGCGGACCGCTTGAGCAGGGCGAGCGCGATCGGGCCGAGTTCGTGGTGCTGGATGACGCTGCCCACCCGGCCGACGGTCTTCTCGCCGAGCAGCACCGGATCACCCGTCTCGGGGGTGATTTCGGGCGACCCGTCCAGGTGCAGCAGCACCATCTGCCGCGGCGGGCGGCCGACGTTGTGCACCTTCGAGACCGTCTCCTGGCCGCGGTAGCAGCCCTTCGCCACGTGGGCGGCGGAGCCGATCCAGTTCACCTCGTGCGGAATCGTGCGCTCGTCGGTGTCCACGCCGACGCGGGCGTGCAGCGATTCCACGCGCAGCGCGTCGTAGGTCCAGCTGCCGGCGGGCCGGGCACCCGCGTCGGTGATGCGGGTCCACCAGTCGGCGAGGTCGGCGCGCGGCACCACCAGGTCGACGCTGCTGCGGCCGGGCCACGGCATGCGCCGCGCGAAACCACCCTCGAACGAGGCGACGTCGTACGGCGCGTCGCCGAGCGAAATGCCCAGCGCGTCGAGGATCCGGCCGGACTCGGGGCCGAGCAGGGTGAGCAGCGCGTGCTCGGCGGTGGTGTCCCGAATGTCCACTTGGGACCAGAACTTCATCGCCTCCAGGTAGCCGATCAGCGGCTGCTGCCCGCCCTTGGGCAGGGCGCTGGTGGCCACCGCGCCCGGATCGGTGTCCAGGTGCACGGTGTCGCCGGTGTGGGCGAGCACCATGTGCGACTCCACCCGGCCGTGCGTGTCGAGCACGAGTGCCTCGGTACCGCTGTCCGCCGGGAGTCCGGTGACGTGCTGGGAGATCACCAAGTGCAGCCAGGACAACCGTTCCGGGCCGCTGACGCTGATGAACTCGCGGTGCGAGCGGTCGACCACCGCCACCGACCGGGCGGCGGTGCGCTGCTCGGCGAACGGATCACCCCAGTGCCAGGGCACGCCTGCCTCCGGGTGGTGGTCCGGGGTCGGGACCGCGCGCGGAAGTTCCAGCAAGGGTGAGCTGTAGGGCATGTCCCCATGCTAGTGAGTAGGGTCGGCGTATGCGCGTGCTTGCTTTCCTGGACGGAACTCTGGCCGATCCCGACGCCGCCCACCTCCGGGTCACCGATCTCGGCCTGCTCCGCGGGGACGGGGTCTTCGAAACGATCCTGGTGGCCGACGGCGAGCCAAGGGAGCTGGGCCCGCACCTCGACCGGCTGGCCCGGTCGGCGGCCATGCTCGACCTGCCCGAGCCCGACGCGGCGGCCTGGGAGCGGGCCGTCCGGCAGGTCGTCGAGAACTGGCCAGGCGACGGCGAAATCGCGGTGAAACTGGTCTACACCAGGGGGTTGGAGGGCGATCCCGCCGCCGAGCCGACCGCGTTCGCGCTCGGGCTGGAGATCGATCCGAAGGTGTTGCGCGCGCGGGCCGAGGGCGTCGCCGCGGTGACCCTCGACCGCGGCATCGACCCCGGGCTGGCCGAGCGCGCGCCCTGGCTGCTGCTCGGCGCGAAGTCCCTCTCCTACGGGGTGAACATGGCCGCGTTGCGCGAGGCCGACCGCCGCGGGGCGTCGGATGTGATTTTCACCGCTACCGACGGATCGGTGCTCGAAGGCCCGACCGCGACCGTGGTGCTGGTGCGCGGCCGGACGCTGTCCACCCCGCCCCCGAACATCGGCATCCTGCCCGGCACCACGCAGGCCGCCGTCTACCGCGGTGCCGAGCGCGCCGGGTTCACCGCCAAGATCGAGGACCTGACGGTGGACGACCTGCACTCCGGCGACGGCCTCTTCCTCGCCTCCTCGGTGCGCAAGCTGACCAGGGTGCACACCCTCGACGGCAAGGCCCTGCCCGACGCCACCGCACTGCACCAGGAGCTGAGCGCGGCCTACGAAGCCGTCTACGCCTGATCCAGCACGCTCAGCAGGCTGCCGAAGTCGCGGTGCGCCAGCGCCTTGTCGCTGAACGCGCCGCGCACCTCGGCGGCGGTGATCGGCGGCGCGTCCAGCCGCGAGATGCGCACCACCTGCGGCACCACCTTCTCGGCCAGGTAGGCCGCCACCTTGTGGTGCCCGTCCAGGATGAACCCGCTGTAGCGCCGCTTGCCCGCGAGGTGCAGCAGCGCCGCGGTCGGCCGGTACCCGGCGCGGATGGCCGTCCGGTAATAGCCGACCCGCGGTTCGTCGGCGGGCGGCCACTCCTCCGTGGGCACCAGGTAGCGGTCCGGTTCGTCCTCGTAGAGCCACTTCGGCTCGTCCGCCTCGACCCCCATGACGTACCAGTCGCGCTGCTCGGCGGCCGCGGTGAACAGCGGCTCCGGACCGCTCAGCTCGTACCGCCCGTCCGCGAGCAGGTCCGTCAGCGGCCGCAGCGTCTCGGTCAGCGGCCGCCGGATCTGCCCGGTGGCCAGCGCGATGCGCAGCCGGTCGGTCATCTCCGGCCGGGCCGGTGCGGCCGGCGCCCGCGCCACCAGCCTGCCGATCGACCCCTCGTACGCCGAACTGTCCAGCGCCGCCACCGAGCCGCGCAGGTACAGCAGGCTCTCGACGTAGTCCTGCTCGGCAACTCTCCCCCTGATGTCGACAACGCCTTCGTTGCCGCTCACCGTCACCTCTTCCATACTCAGGTCGACGAGCGGAAGCGCAGCTTGGTTCCTGGCCGTGCCTGTGCCAGTGCGGCGAGTGATTTCGCTCCCACTACACCGAGTACCGGATAACCGCCGGTGCTCGGGTGGTCGGCGAGGAAAACCACTGGCAGGCCGCTCGGCGGCAGTTGCACGGCCCCGGTGAGGATGCCTTCGCTGGGTAGTTCCGCCCCGGCACGGTCAGCCGATCGGCGCAACGCCGGTCCGTCGAGCCGCAGGCCCACCCGGTTGGACTCCGGGGTGACCGTCCACGGCCCGGCCAGTTGCGCGGCGGCGTCGTCGAACCAGTCGTCGCGCGGGCCCAAGCGCACCGGCACGCTCAGCTCGTCGGGAAAGGACGGTGGCGCCAGCACGTCCACGCCCGCCGGGACCCCGGTCGGGGCACCCACCGGCAGCACGTCACCGGCGGCGAGCGGTGGCGGCCCGATCTCGGAGAGCACGTCCCGCGACCGGCTCCGCAGTTCCGGCGCGACCGCGATGCCGCCGGAAACCGCCAGGTAGCACCGCAAACCGCGGGCGGGCGTGCCGAGCGCGACGGTCTGGCCGGTGCGCAGGTGCACCGGGACGTGCGAGCCGACCGGCCTGCCGTCGACGGTGACGGACACCGCCGCGCCGGTCACCGCGATCGTGCAGGACGCCCCCGCGCGCAGCCGCAGCCCGCCGAGCAGCGCCTCGATGCCCGCCGCGGACTCGGGATTGCCGGTGAGCCGGTTCGCCAGGCGCAGCGCGGGCTGGTCCAGCGCACCCGACGGCGGTACGCCCAGGTGCGCCAGCCCCGGCCTGCCCAGGTCCTGCACCAGTGCGGCCGGGCCGGGGGCCAGCACCTCGAGTGTCCTCATCGGACACTCCGGAAGCGCACGCGGTCACCGGGCGAGAGCAGGGCGGGCCGCTCGGCGCGTGGATCGAACAACGCGGTCTCGGTGCGCCCGATCAACCGCCAGCCGCCCGGCGAGGAGCGCGGGTAGACCCCGGTGAACTCCCCGGCCAGGCCGACCGAACCGGCGGGCACCCGCGTCCTCGGACTGTCCAAACGCGACTGCCGGAGCGGTTCCGGCAACCCGGTCAGGTACCCGAAACCGGGCGCGAAACCGGTGAACGCGACGGTGTACTCGGCGCCGGTGTGCAGGTCGACCACGTCCGCGGTGCTGATGCCCGCGGTCCGCGCCACCTCGTCGAGGTCGTCACCGTCGTAGTGCACGTCGATGGTGATCTCCCGCGGCTCACCGGACGGCGGGTGGTCGAGGTCGGCGGCTTCGACCAGGGCACGGATCTCGCCGAGTGCGCCGGATCCGGGTGCCACCGCGACCAGCACGGTGCGTGCGCCCGGCACTATCTCGGTCACCTCGGGCACCGCCGCGGCGGCGACCACGGCACGGACCGCGCCGGCCTCCTCGAGCGAGGAGCACTCGATCAGCGTCGCGTCGGGTCCGTAGGGCAGCCAGCGCATCGAGCCGCGGCTCAGCCCACCACGCGGCGGAGGTAGGCGGACACGTGCGGCTGCATCTCCTCGCCGACCATCGCGCGCTCCTCGACGTACCCGAGGTCGGCGTTGTTGATCAGGCCGTACAGCCGCTTCGCGCCGGTGACCTCCTTGGCCGAGGTGCTGCGGACCACCGCGTCGGTGGCCATCTCCCACGACGTGAGGTTGCGCGGCTCGCCGTAGAACAGCTCGACGATGCCGGTGTTGTGCGCGAGCAGCAGCTCGAAGGAGTCGTCCGGCTGCGGCCGCCACCAGCCGGTCTCGCGGGCGGCCGGGCGGATGACCTCGCCGTTCTCGTCGAGCAGCCACGAGCGCGCCTCGTGGTAGAGGAACGGGCGGCCGTCGTGCGCGATGGTCAGCTGCTGCGCGAACCGGCGCGGGCCGTCGATGGTGGGGTAGCTGATCTCCCCTTCACCGCGCCAGACGCCGACGAGCGGCAGCAGGGGCACGCACTGGGCGTGCAGTTCGGGACCTTCCCGCAGGTTCGCCGTGTCGGCCGGGATGGGCAGATCGTCGAACTGGGGGAGGTTGAGCGCGCGCGTCTGCTCCGCGCGTTCAGCCGCGGCCTGGATCGCGTCGTCGCCGGAGGTCATGGGGTCAGCGGTTGTCGGTGTAGAGGCGGTACACCACGTACGCGGCGAACCACGTCACCAGGACTCCCGACAGCACCAGCAGCACCGTGAAGAAGATATGCACGCGTGCAGGATAACCGGACACAAAACGAGGGGCCCTCCCGGCCGGGAGAGCCCCTCGTACGAAAAGCCGTGGTCAGGAGACCGCGACCGCCAGCCGGTGCAGGCCGGGGCCGTCGGCGGTGACGCTCGCCTCACCGTTCCCGGTGCGGTGCAGCGCCCGCACGGTCCACTCGCCGGGCGCCGCGTAGAAGCGGAAGTCGCCGTCGGCCGAGGAGACCACCTCACCGGTGAAGTCGCCGCCCGAGTCGAGCAGGCGCACGAAGGCACCGCCGATCGGGCCGCCGTCACCGGTCACCTTGCCGGCCAGCACGACCTGGCCGTTGGTGTCGAAATCGGCCGGGGTGGCCTCCTGCGCCGGAGCGCCGCAACCGTCGTCCGCCATCACTTCGCTCCCGTCTCGACCGGCACGCCGACCAGCGAGCCGTATTCGGTCCACGATCCGTCGTAGTTCTTCACGTTCTGGTAGCCGAGCAGCTCGCGCAGGGCGAACCAGGCGATCGAGGAGCGCTCCCCGATCCGGCAGTACGCGATGGTGGCCTTCGACTCGTCGAGACCCTCCGCGGCGTACAGCTCCTTGATCTCTTCCTCGGTCTTGAAGGTGCCGTCCTCGTTGGCGACCTTCGCCCACGGCACGTTCAGCGCGCCGGGGATGTGGCCGGGCACCTGGGACTGCTCCTGCGGCAGGTGCGCCGGGGCGAGCAGCTTGCCGGAGAACTCGTCCGGCGACCGCACGTCGACGAAGTTGTTCGAGCCGATGGCCTGGACGACCTCGTCGCGGAAGGCGCGGATCGACAGGTCCTGCTCCTTGGCCTGGTACTCGGTGCGCTCGCGCTTGACGTCACCGGTGTCGAGGGGGCGCCCGTCCAGCTCCCACTTCTTGCGGCCGCCGTCGAGCAGCTGCACGTTGTCGTGGCCGTAGAGCTTGAAGTACCAGTAGGCGTAGGCGGCGAACCAGTTGTTGTTGCCGCCGTAGAGGATGACGCGGTCGTCGTTGGAGATGCCCTTCTCCGAGAGGAGGGCCTCGAAGCCGGCCTTGGAGACGAAGTCGCGGCGGACCGGGTCCTGCAGGTCCTTGCGCCAGTCGAACTTCACCGCGCCACGGATGTGCCCGCCGTCGTAGGCGGTGGTGTCCTCGTCGACCTCGGCGAAGACCACACCGGGGGTGTCGAGGTTCTCTTCTGCCCATGCTGTGGTGACCAGCACGTCTTCACGGCTCATGGAGCGGCACTGCCTTTCTTGGGTTCGGGACGGGTTTTCTCTTCGGCTCAGGTGGGTTTGGCGGTCGGCGCGAACCGCCTGATCAGCAGGTACACCTCGCAGCCGAGGCAGAAGTTGACCGCCGCGTTGAGGAAGGCCGCGAACAACGCGAAGGCGGTGGCGACCACCCCGAGCGCGGTCACCTCGGTGGCGTAGCCGATCGTGCCGACCAGCGCGAACACGAAGCCGACGGCCTGCGCGAACCGCAGCGGTGCCGCGTCCTCGCGCTCGGTGGGCGGCTTCAGCCGCGGGGCGACCAGGTAGCGGTAGAGCAGGGAGTACGGCGCCGGTTTGAGCCCGACGAAGGCGCCGATGGCGAAGACCACCGTCTGGGCGGCCAGCAGTGGCCACCAGCCGGTGACCAGCACGACGGCCAGCACGATGGTGGTGAGCACGGCCGCGAAGCGGGGGCCTCGGGGATCGACCGCTGGTCCTGCCGACATGCCACCTCCTTGGCTCGGGTGGGCGCGTGGGTACGCACGGGGAATGAGCTGGGGGAGAAAGGGGTCACCGACGACGCGGTGACCGCGTCAGCGGCGACAGAGGCTGCTGCGGACCCGGCACAGGTCGACCGCGCGCCGCTGGGTCAGGAACCAGCGCCGCATGGAGGAGTCCGGCTGTGGCAGGTGCACGAGCGCCAGCGTACCCACGCTTCCCTCAGAGTGGGAACACTGCTCACCTGATGGGACGGATCCCGCTATGCGGACAGCTGGAGGTGTGGTTCGAGGGCTTTCAGCAGGTCAGGGGCCTTGGGTAGGCCGCCGACCCGGAGCAGCTCGCGACCGTCGGCGGCATAGGCCACCGTGGTCGGGGTGCGCAACACGCCGAGCCGCTGGGCGACCTCGGGCTGGTTCGTCACGTCGAGGTCGACGTGATGGAGCCCGTCGGTCTTGTCCGCGAGGTGGGTCAGCAGCGCCCGGGTCTGACGGCAGGGCGCGCAGAAGGTGGTGGAGATCTGCACCAGGGTGACCGCGGCGGTCGGGTCGAGCGCCTCGGCGACCGGCGCGGGCAACCGGGTGGCGGGCCTGACGCCCCGCCCCTTCGCCCCGGCTGCCTTGCGCTGTGGCCCGGCTGCCTCGCGCACCGGCCCGACCGCTTCGTGTCCCGGCTCGGCTGCCTCGTGCCCCGACCCGGTTGCCTTGCGCCCTGGCTTGGCGGGCTCGTGCCCCGGCTCGGTCGAGTCTCGCCCCGGCTCGACTGCTTCGGTTCCGGGGCCGGTCGCCGTGCGGGCTGCTTCGGTCGCGGGTGCCGCGGCCTCGGAACCGACCGGTTCCGTCACCGGCTTGGCGAACTTGATCCGGCCGTCCCGCCGCTGCAGCAACAGACCGGCCGCGGTCGCCACGACCAGCGTGCCGAGCAGCACCCAGATGCCGACCAAGTCACCCTCCCGCGTTCGCCCCGGCTCCGGCGAAGGTCACGTTCTTCGCCTCGCCCTTCAGGATCACCGCGCCCTGCTCCACCCGCACCGCCTTCGGCGTCACCTCGAACGGCAGGCTGCCGGCGTCGATGGTGGCCTTGAAGTTGGGCAGCAGCGCCTTCTGCACCTGAGGGGGAACGACGGTGGTCTCGCCGTCATTCCCGAACTGGAGCCGCTCGGGCGTGATGTGGATCGACGCGCCGTCCAGCTCGATCATCGCGAAGCAGTACAGCTCCAGCTTCTCACCGGCCAGCTGCAGGGTGCCCGACATGCGGACCCCGGCCGAGGCGTCGTCCTCCGACTCGTCGCCCGGCTCGATGGTGGTCGGCGCGTCGGGGTCGGAACCGCCGTTGAGCACGTAGTCGTCGCTGGCCGGGTCGATCTTCAGGTTCTCGATCTTGGTCAGCGGCTCCACCCTGGCGATGTCGCTGTCCTTGATCTTGACCTGGCCCTCCAGCGTGCCGATCTTGATCGAGTCGACCTTCCCACCGACCAGGTCGGACAGCGGGGCCTGCACGTCGCGCAGGTCCGCCTTGAGCTCCACGTCCCGCAGGAGGTCCTGGATCGGCACCCCGGCGGCGGACAGCGAGATGTGACCGTACTCACCACCGAGCGCCTGGGTCAGGAACGGGAAGCCGTGCACGGTGACCGACGGGTCCTCGGTCAGCTTGAACTGCTCACGGGCCTTCTGGGACACCGTGTGCTCGGCGAACGCGGCGGCCCCGAAGTCCGCCGCGGTGAGGATCGCGGCCAGCACCACCACCACGATGATGATCCGCCTCGCCCGCCTCCCGCGCGGTCGCCCTTCGGGTCGTGGGGCGCTCGTGTCGTACTGGGTCACCGGGCCACTCACTCGTCCGCGCTTCCTCTCACCAGGTGTTCTGGATCGACGCAAGCTGCCGTGATCGGATGTGACCAAGGTGGCAGCGCTATGTCTTTCCCGTGTTCAGTCGCTATTCTCACTCAGCACCGACCCGAGCCGTTCTCCGAAGCGGCGTGCTCGCGACAACGATAAGGCGGTGTGGCGATGAGCCTGGACCTGCTGGTGCTGACCGCGGAACCGGATGCCACTTCGGTGCTTCCCGCGTTGGATCTGCTGCCGCACACCGTACGCGTCCGGCCGCCGGAGGTCACCGCCCTGCTCGACGCGGGCCACCGCGACGTGATCCTCCTGGACGCGCGTACCGACCTGGCCTCGGCGAAGAGCCTGTGCCGGCTGCTCAAGGGCGCCGGTGACGAGGACACCGCCACCCCGGTGATCGCCGTGGTCGGCGAGGGCGGCCTGGTCGCGGTCAGCTCCGAGTGGCGCACCGACGACATCATGCTCCCCACCGCCGGCCCGGCCGAGGTGGACGCGCGGCTGCGGCTGGTCAGCACGCGCGACGGTGGCGGCCAGCAGGCCGACGCCGAGGTCCGCATCGGCGACCTGGTGATCGACGAGGCCACCTACACCGCCCGCCTGCGCAAGCGCACCCTCGAACTGACCTACAAGGAGTTCGAGCTGCTCAAGTACCTCGCGCAGCACGCCGGCCGGGTGTTCACCCGCGCCCAGCTGCTGCAGGAGGTCTGGGGTTACGACTTCTTCGGCGGCACCCGGACGGTCGACGTGCACGTCCGGCGGCTGCGCGCCAAGCTCGGCCCGGAGCACGAGCAGATGATCGGCACCGTGCGCAACGTGGGCTACAAGTTCGAGCGCCCGGTCAAGGGCGCGAGCAAGCCGATGGCCGCCGAGCCGCAGGCCGAGGTGCCGCAGCAGGAGTTCTCCCGCCGATAGATTGGCGGTATGTCGAACGCGCGGTGGTCGGAGCAACTGGACGAGGCCGGGCGGGTGCGCGAGTTGTTGCGCGCCGCCCGCGAGGCCGACGGGCGGCCGGAAGAGGTCGAGCCGCCGTCCGGCGGGCTGCACCTGCTGGCGCACGAGGACGGGGCACTGGTCGGGTACACCCACCTCGACACCAGTGGGGACTCGTTCGGCCGCCAGGTCGCCGAGCTGGTCGTGCACCCGGACCACCGCCGCCGCGGTCACGGCACCGCGATGACGCGGGCGCTGTTCGCCCGTGACGGCGAGCTCCGCGTGTGGGCGCACGGTGATCACCCCGGTGCCGCGCGGATCGCTTCGAAGCTCGGTCTTCAGCGCGCGCGGGAACTCCTGGTGCTCAGCGCGGAGGTCGACGGCCAGGAGTGGCCAGAGCCGACCCTCGCCGAGGGGGTCTCCCTGCGCACCTTCGAACCCGGTCGCGACGAGCAGGCCATGGTCGCGGTGAACGCGCGTGCCTTCGACTGGCACCCCGAGCAGGGCGCGCTGACCGTCGACGAGGTGCGGGAAACCGAGCGCGAACCCTGGTTCGACGCCGACGGCTTCTTCCTCGCCGAGCGCGACGGCGAGATCATCGGCTTCCACTGGACGAAGGTGCACCCGCCGAACCCGACCCGCTTCGGCGGCGAGCCGGTCGGCGAGGTCTACGTGGTCGGCGTGGATCCCGGCGCGCAGGGCGGCGGCCTCGGTAAGGCGCTGACCCTGGCCGGGCTCCGGTACCTGCGCGAGCGCGGCCTCAAGCAGGTGATCTTGTACGTGGAAGGGGACAACGCCCCGGCCGTCGCCGTGTACACGAAACTGGGTTTCCAGCGCTACGAGGTCGACGTGCAATATTCCCGTTAACCCGGAGCCAGCGTCTCGTCACGGTGGGCAAACACCCAGGTCACGGGCAGGACACGAGCGGCTGTCGAGTCTAGTAGCACTGCTCACAATGGCCGCCTTGTTCACCTTCCGTTCATTTGTTGACGGTCAGCCGTCCACTGTCGCTGCCTACTGTCCGGAATCGGCGCGGCCAGCCGCCGCGGCCGAAACCCCCCGGACTCTCTTCCACGCGGAGGAAATGCAGTGAAGATCAAGCGGCCGCACGCGGTCATCGGCCTGGTGGCGGGTGCCGCCCTCGTGCTGACGGCCTGTGGCTCCGACCCCGCGGCGACCAACAACAGCGCCCCGCAGACCGGCGCCGCCGCGGCGCCGTCGGGCACCGCCCAGGTCGACTGCGGTGGCAAGAGCCCGCTGTCGGCTGAAGGTTCGTCGGCCCAGAAGGCCGCGATCGACATCTTCAACCTGAAGTACCAGCAGAAGTGCTCCGGTCAGCAGCTGAACTACAACCCCAGCGGCTCCGGCGCGGGGGTCAAGCAGTTCATCGCCGGCCAGGTCGACTTCGCCGGTTCGGACTCGCCGCTGAGCGCCGAGAAGGGCGAGGTGGAGAGCGCCAAGCAGCGCTGCGCCGGCAGCGAGGCCTGGAACCTGCCGCTGGTGGTCGGCCCGGTCGCGGTCGCCTACAACCTGCAGGGCGTGGACAAGCTGGTGCTCACCCCCGAGGTCACCGCCAAGATCTTCAACGGCGGCATCAAGACCTGGGACGACCCGGCGATCAAGGCGGTCAAGGGCAACGAGAGCCTGAACCTGCCCGCCAAGCCGATCCAGGTCGTCTCCCGCTCGGACGAGTCGGGCACCACCGACAACTTCCAGCTGTACCTGAAGGCCGCCGCGCCGCAGGCGTGGACCCAGGGCGCCGGCAAGCAGTTCAAGGGCGGCGTGGGCAACGGCGCGGAGAAGTCCAACGGTGTGGTCGAGGCCGCCAAGGCCGCCGACGGCGCGATCACCTACGTCGAGGCCGCCTTCGCCAAGGACGGCGTCAAGCCGGCCCTGATCGACAGCGGCGCCGGTGGCGTCGAGCTGACCCCGGAGAACGTCGCCAAGACGCTCGACGGCGCGAAGTTCAAGACCGAGGGCACCAACGACCTCGCGCTCGACCTGGACGCGATCTACTCGTCCAAGGCCGCGGGCACCTACCCGCTGCTGCTGGTCACCTACGAGATCGTCTGCTCGAAGTACACCGACCCCGAGGTCGCCAAGGCGGTGCGCGCCTACCTGAACGTGGCCGCCACCGACGGCCAGCAGCCGCTGGCGGAGAAGGGCTACGTGTCCATCCCGCAGAGCCTGCAGGACAAGGTGCTGACCGCGGTCAAGGCAATCGCCTGACCTGCTTGCGGACAGCTTGAGACGAGGGTAGAGACAGGCCAAGGCGATCATGCCGATGAACGAGCCAACCTCGACGCGGACGCCCACCGGTGACCCCGGTGGGCGTCCGCCGTCCGCATCCGTGCCGGAGGGTCCGATTTCCGAGCAACCAGCCCCCGACCGCGCCCGGCAGGGCAGCAAGGTCCGGCCGGGCGACCGCATCTTCAAGAACCTGACCACCGGCAGCGGCATCTTCGTGGTCATCCTGATCGGGTTGATCGGGTTGTTCCTGCTGCTGCAGGCGATCCCCGCGCTGCAGGCGAACCAGGTCAGCTTCTTCTCCAGCGTCTGGGAGACCAGCGACTCGAAGAACCTGAAGTTCGGCATCGCCGACCTGCTGTCGGTGACCGTGGCCACCTCGCTGGTCGCGCTGGTCATCGCCATGCCGGTGTCGCTGGGCATCGCGTTGTTCCTCACCCAGTACGCCCCGCCGCGGCTGGCCAGGCCGTTCGCCTACATCATCGATCTGCTGGCCGCCGTGCCGTCGATCATCTTCGGGCTGTGGGGCCTGCTGTTCCTGGCGCCGACCATCGAGCCGGTGGCGCAGTGGATCAACGACACCTTCGGCTGGATCCCGATCTTCGGCGACGGCAACATCGCGCCGAACATCCGCAGCACCATCTTCACCGCCGGCGTGGTGCTCGCGGTGATGCTGCTGCCGATCATCACCTCGCTCACCCGCGAGGTGTTCGAGCGCACGCCGACCGCGCAGATCGAGGGCGCGCTGGCGCTGGGCGCCACCCGCTGGGAGGTCATCCGGACCACCGTGCTGCCGTTCGGCAAGGCGGGCTACATCGGCGCCTCGATGCTCGGCCTCGGCCGCGCGCTCGGGGAGACGATCGCGCTGTCGATCATCCTGTTCATCCCGGTCGGGCGGACCTTCGACTGGAGCGTGTTCGACGGCGGTGCCACCTTCGCCTCGAAGATCGCCTCGAACTACGCGGAGTTCAACGACGTCACCTCGGCGGGCGCCTACATCGCCGCCGGTCTGGTGCTGTTCCTGCTGACCTTCGTGGTCAACTTCGCGGCCCGGTCCATCATCGGCGACAAGAAGGGGGACTGAGCCATGACCGCGACGATTCCCGACGCCGACCGGCCGGCCGTCACACCGGCGTTCCAGCAGGTCAGCCTGGCGCGCAAGAGCAAGAACGGGCTGGCCACGGTGCTGGTCTGGCTGGCTTTCCTGGTCGCCGTGATCCCGCTGGTCTGGGTGCTCTGGACGGTGGTCGAGAGCGGGATCACCCGCATCCCGTTCACCAACTGGTGGACCGAGGACTTCTCGCAGGTGCTGTCCGACGAGGTCGGCGGCGGCGTGCTGCACGCCATCGTCGGCACCCTGCTGCAGGGCCTGGTCTGCGCCATCATCGCGGTGCCGCTGGGCCTGCTGGTGGCCATCTACCTGGTCGAGTACGGCAGCCGGACGAAGCTGGCCAAGGTGACCACGTTCATGGTCGACATCCTGTCCGGGGTGCCGTCGATCGTGGCCGCGCTGTTCATCTACGCGCTCTGGGTCACCACGCTGGGCCTGCCGCGCAACGGCTTCGCCGTGTCGCTGGCGCTGGTGCTGCTGATGATCCCGGTGGTGGTGCGGTCCTCGGAGGAGATGCTCCGGATCGTGCCGGATGACCTGCGCGAGGCCTCCTACGCGCTGGGCGTGCCGAAGTGGAAGACGATCGTGAAGATCGTGCTGCCGACCGCGCTGTCCGGCATCATCACCGGCATCATGATGGCGCTGGCCAGGGTGATGGGCGAGACCGCGCCGCTGCTGGTGCTGGTCGGGTACTCGTCCTTCGTGCACTGGGACATGTTCCAGGGCGAGATGGCCTCGCTGCCGCTGCTGATCAACAACGAGCGCGCGACCAACTCGATGACCGAGGGCAGTGTCGGCTTCGACCGCATCTGGGGCGCCGCGCTGACGCTGGTGCTCATCATCGCCCTGATCAACCTCGCGGCCACGCTCATCGGGCGCCTGGTCGCCCCCAAGAAGAAGTAGGAACTGATGGCCAAGCGCATCGATGTCAAGGACGTCGACATCTACTACGGCAAGTTCCACGCGGTGGACAGCGTGACGCTGTCGGTGCCGCCGCGGAACGTGACGGCGTTCATCGGGCCGTCCGGCTGTGGCAAGTCGACCGTGCTGCGGACGCTGAACCGCATGCACGAGGTGATCCCGGGTGCCCGGGTCGAGGGCCAGGTGCTGCTGGACGGCGAGGACATCTACGCCGGTTCGGTGGACCCGGTGCAGGTCCGGCGGACCATCGGCATGGTGTTCCAGCGGCCGAACCCGTTCCCCACCATGTCGATCAGGGACAACGTGGTGGCCGGGCTGAAGCTGGCCGGGACGAAGAACAAGAAGCAGCTGGACGAGGTGGCCGAGCGCGCGCTGCGCGGCGCGAACCTGTGGAACGAGGTCAAGGACCGGCTCGGCAAGCCGGGCGGTGGCCTCTCCGGCGGTCAGCAGCAGCGGTTGTGCATCGCGCGGGCGATCGCCGTGCAGCCGGACGTGCTGCTGATGGACGAGCCGTGCTCGGCGCTGGACCCCATTTCGACGCTGGCGATCGAAGACCTGATCGCCGAGCTGAAGAAGGAGTTCACCATCGTCATCGTCACGCACAACATGCAGCAGGCGGCGCGCGTGTCGGACCAGACGGCCTTCTTCAACCTGGCCGGCGTTGGCCAGCCGGGGCAGCTCGTGGAGCTGAACGACACCGAGAAGATCTTCTCGAACCCCGACCAGAAGGCGACCGAAGACTACATCTCCGGTCGCTTCGGCTGAGGGCTTCCTAGCGAGGACGGCGGCCGAGGTAGCGGAGCAACTCCGCGGCCTCGCCGCCGTTTTCGCTGTTCAGGGCGGGTGCGTACGCGCCATACGCGCGCAACGGCTCGACGATCGCCTCGGCCGTCGGCCGCAACTCGCGGGCCAGCTCGTCGGAAAGCGGCGACGGCTGCCCGGTCGCGATCGCGATGTCCCAGGCGTGGATCGCCGCGTCGAGCGCGCACGCCCCGGCCCCGATGGCCACCGGCAGCTTGTTGGGCGGGACGGGCACCGGCACCTCGGTGGTGTTGTCGTCCACCGTCGCCCAGGCCTTCGCCGCCGCGTCGATGGCGGCCTCGACCAACTCTCTGGGGTCTCTGCCGTCAAGTTCACCCGAAGGCGCGAACGGGTCCTCGGTCGGCCCGTCCCCGCCGGTGAGGAACGCGGCGAAGCCGAGCTGGTCCCCGGCGGCGTGCTGGAGGACCTGGGTCACGTTCCACTGGTCGCAGGGGGTGGGGAGGCCCCACCCGTCGTCGGGCACGCCGTTGACGGCGGTGCGGAGGGCCTGGTGGGCTGCTTCGAGCGTCTTCTTCCACATGCCATGAGTGTATCAGAACGGAATGCTCTATTCCAATAGGTTGCGGCATCCGGGATTGTCGGAGTGGATTGGTACGTTCGTACCCATGGTCAGTGCGTACATCGGCGGTGCGGGGGAACCGCTGCCCCGGCCGGGTCTCCTCGCCCTCGCCGGGCGGACGCTCGGTGCGGTGCCGCCGACGTTGCAGGTGCTCATCGGCATCGTGAGTGTGCAGGTCGGGGCCGCTTTCGCGAAGCAGCTGTTCGCCATCACCGGGCCGTCGGGCACGGTGACGCTGCGCCTGTTCTTCGCGGCCGTGGTGTTGTTGCTGATCTGGCGCCCGGCGCTGCGGATGGGCCGCCGGGCGGTGCCGGTGGTGCTCGGGTACGGCCTGGTGCTGGCCGCCATGAACATCTTCTTCTACCAGGCGATCGCCCGGATCCCGCTGGGGATCGCGGTGACCATCGAGTTCCTCGGCCCGCTGGGTGTGGCGCTCGCCGGCTCCCGCCGCTGGCGGGACGCGGTGTGGGCGTTGCTGGCCGCCGGCGGGGTGATCCTCCTGTCGGAAACCCGCGGGGACATCTCCCTGCTCGGGATGGGTTTTGCCCTGGCGGCGGGCCTGTGCTGGGGCGCCTACATCCTGCTCGGCGCGGCACTGGGGAGTCGCACGAGCGAGGGCAACGGGCTGGCGCTGGCGATGGCGTTCGGTGCGCTGGTCGCCATGCCGACCGGGGTGATCGAGAGCGGGACGAACCTGCTGGACCCGTGGGTCCTGTTCATCGGGTTGATGGTGGCGCTGCTGTCGTCGGTGATCCCGTACTCGCTGGAGCTGGAGGCCCTGCGGAAGATCCCGCCGCGGGTATTCGGCATCCTGATGAGCCTGGAACCCGCGGTGGCGGCCGTGGCCGGGTTGATCGTGCTGGGTGAGGCGCTGCACGTGCCCCAGTGGCTGGCGATCTGCTGCGTGGTAGCCGCCTCGATCGGCGCCACCCGCTCAGCCAAGCCCGACGTGTAGTCCCCTGGCGCGACAACGGATCGCGCTCACGAGGCCCGTGTGCTGCATGGAATTCGTTGCCCGGGTGACTCCGTGAGTTGTTGCGTGGCAACGGCGTTGCCCGCGTGGGCCGTGAATCGTTGTGTGACAACAGCCTTTGCCCGCCCAGATCCCGCGCTCTTAGGTGAATAGCTATCCGCGCCCCCGGATAAATCGTTGTGTGGCAACGGAATCGGGGCGCCCCGACTCGCCGACACCCAATCCATGAAACGTCCGCCTCCCATGATCGATAGTGGCATATGCCACTATTTGTACGAGGGGGTGGACATGGGTCAACGAGACGAGCGTGCCCTTGCCCGGTTGATCAGGGTCAACCGCGGCGTCGGCACCGTGGTGATGCGCCTGACCAGGGAAATCGACGACGCTGAGTTCAGCGCCGCCGAGTTGCGGCAGCTCGCGGAGCTGCTGGCCGGTCTGGCCGAGGAGGCGCGCGAGCGCGCCGAACGGATCGAAGGGGTGGGCCGATGAGCGGCGTGTCCGTGGATCCGGACTTCGACCAGCCGTTCCGTGAGGTGCTCGGCGAGCACCTCCGCCGGCTCCGGCGGGCGCGCAAGCTCAGCCGCGAGCAGGTGTGCGCGCGGCTGCACAACGACATGTCGATCGGCACGCTGGGCAGCTACGAGTCCGGCGCCCGCCGCCTGACCGTGTCGCGGCTGGTGGAGCTGTGCGAGGTGCTCGGCACCACCGCGCACGAGGTGCTCGCCGACGTGCACCGGGACCTGCGGAAGGTGGGCCCGCGCATCCGCGTGCGGCTCAAGGTGATCACCCGCGCGCGGAACCCGGAGTTGCGTCCGCTCCGCGCGTGGGCGGAGGCGAAGGTGGCCCTGTTGCCACCGGGGCCGGACCCGGAGATCGAACTCGACGAGCCCGCACTCCGGGAAGCCGCCACCCTGTGCGGCCTCAGTCCGGTCGAGCTGCTGTGCCTGCTCCAGGAGAAACGCGGGTAGTCAGCCGAGGGTTCGTGCCAGTGCGAGGCGCGCTCGGGACAGGGCTTGCGGATCTCCGCTCAGGTGGAGTGCGTGGTTCGCCGCGAGGATGGTGCCGATCAGGTCGAACAGGATCTGGTCGGCGTCACCATCGAGGTCACCGTCGGTGAGGGCCAGCCGCACGTGCATCCGCAGGTCACGCTCCCACAGGGCGCTCATCCCGGCGATCGCGTCGCGTACCGGGCCTGGGCGCCGGTCGAATTCGGCGGCGGCGGAGACGAAAAAACCACCGCACGGGTGGGTCAGGTGGGCCAGCCACGCCTCGCACAGCGCGCGCAGGCGGGGCAGGCCCGGGGTGGTGCCGGTGCTCGGCTCCACCACCTCCCGCCCGAACTGCTCCGTCGCCGTCTCGACCACGGCCAGCTGCAGCGCCTCCTTGGCCCCGAAGTGCCCGAGCACACCCGACTTGGACAGGCCGAGGTCCGCCGCGAGCCGCCCGATGGTGAGGCCGTCGAGACCTTCGACGGTCGCCAGTTCGACCCCGCGGTCGAGGATTGCGGACCGGGTGGATCGGGCATCGGTGACAGAACGGCGTGGGCTCACCGGCCGATTTTAGCGTCCGACCGATCGGACGCTAAAAGAGCTATAGTGCGCACGTGATCCTTCTCCGACTGCTCTTCCGCCTGGTTTTCCGGCCGGTCGTGCGCGGCCACGAGCACCTCCCGCGCACCGGCCCGGTCATCCTCGCCAGCAACCACCTGTCCTTCATCGACAGCGTGGTCCTCCAGCTGGTCACCCGCCGCCAGGTCCACTTCCTGGCGAAGGCCGAGTACTTCCAGGGCACCGGGCTCCGCGGCCGCGTGATCCGCTGGTTCTTCACCGCGACGGGCGCGGTGCCGGTGGAGCGCGGCACGCACCGCGCGGCGCGGGGCGCACTGGAAACCGCGCTCGGCGTGCTCGCCGACGGGAAGGTGTTCGGCATCTACCCCGAGGGCACGCGCTCGCTCGACGGCAGGCTCTACCGCGGCCGCACCGGCGTCGCGTGGCTGGCGCTGACGGCGGGCGTGCCGGTGGTGCCGGTCGCGCTCACCGGCACCGACCGCCTCCAGCCGGTCGGGCGGAAGCTGCCGCGCCCGCACCGGGTCGGCGTCACCTTCGGGCCGCCGATCCACCGCAGCGGACCACCGAAGTCGGGCCCGGCGCGCCGCGAGGTGACCGACGAGGTGATGCACGCGATCCAGCGGATGTCGGGCCAGGAAACCGCGCCGGAGTTCAACAGCTCCCCGGTAATCTGACCGCATGCGGAAAGCGGTGGCCCTGGCGCTCGCCCTGCTGGTCAGCGGCTGCGGAGTGACTCCGCTCAAGCCGCGGCAGGAGACCGACACCGACCTGATCGGCCGCTACTTCGACAACTTCAACCGGGCCGGCGACCAGGGCCCCGAGGAGCAGGAGCGCTTCCTCGAAACCGTGCAGCACCCGGACTTCACCGGCCAGGACTGCGACCTCGGCGACCTCACGCTCGACGTCTACCCGGCGATGTCCACCGCCCGCCCCGATCCCGAGTGGTCACCCGATGGTGGCGACCCGCCGCGGGGCGAGGTGTACGTGGTGGCGGTGTCGCTGACGATCCGCCGGGCGGGCGCCGCGATCGGTGAGCAGATCGCCTCGCAACGCGTAGTTCTGCTCGATCGACGGGTTTACGGCTTCGCTCCGTGTCCGAAATCGTGAACCGGTTACGCTTCGTCGTCCGGTTGAGCGATTTTCGCCTTCGCCGCGTCCCGATATCTCAAGCGCCGCCTCTTGCTCGACGACGAACATCAGGTGGCGGAGGTGAAAGCGGTGTCAAAGGACGGGATCGCAGTCCACGCCGAGGCCGCGGATCTGCCCGCGCTGCACGAGACGATGGCCTCCGTTTTCGCCGCCCAGGGCAACTGGGAACGCGCCTACCTGCACCTTCGCTCCGCGCTCGAGCGTGACGCGCTCACCGCGGGTTACAACCGCCGCTTCCTCGACCAGCAGCTGGCGCGGCTCGCCGACGGCCACCTGTCGCTCGCGATGGTCGACATCGACCTGTTCAAGCACGTCAACGACACCTTCGGGCACCTCGTCGGCGACCGCGTGCTGCGGAGCGTGGCCGCGCTGCTGAAGCACGAACTGCCGCACGGCGCCTTCTGCGCGCGTTACGGCGGTGAGGAGTTCGTGCTGGTCATGCCCGATTTGGGCGCCCGTGAGGCATTGGCGACCGTCGAGCGGGCACGGCTCCGCGTGGCGCGGTACGCGTGGCACCGCGTGCGGCCGGGCCTCGCCGTGACGGTCAGCGCGGGCCTGACGGCCAGGCCGGGACCCGCGGAGGAACGCCTCCGCGAAGCCGACGCCCTCCTTTACGCGGCCAAGCGCGCCGGCCGTAATGTGGTCGCCTATCCCGATTCGGAAATTCCCGGACAGATTCGCCACTCTGGGTAACTCGTGTTCGCGCGAATTCCCACTGCGGGTGATAACCGGTGGACTGGAACCTGTCGGTAACCCGCTGAACTCACACCGTGTGTAAAAACATCACGGGATGGTGTCGTCACGAACGGCGGGTATCCGTAGGATAACGAAAGCCATCCGGCTGGCGATGATCCTCCGGAGCCCGCCTGCCCCGAGTCCAGTCGAGGAACGTGGTCGACTCACCACCGTTGTGCTGAAGGGAGACTGAGTGCCTGACGATCACCTCCCCTCTGGCACCGGTCGTTCCCGCAGGTCGCGGCGCCGCTCGATGGACACCTACGGCGGCATCAGCGTCAACGAGGTGATGGCCAAGGCGACCGGCAAGTACCCGGTCCCGCCGGTGGCCGAGCCCGAACCCGAGCCGGAGCCGGAACCCGAGCCTCCGCCGCCACCGGCGCCCGAGCCGCCGCCCCCATCGGCGCGGTCGGCGCGGTCGCGGTCGGCCTCGCCGGGGCACGCCAGCTCTTCGGGCCTTCCGGCGCCGGGGCACCCCAGTTCCTCGGGGCTTCCCGCCCCGGGGCACCCGAGTTCTTCCGGGCTTCCCGCGCCGGGGCACCCCAGTTCGTCGGGGCTTCCTGCGCCGGGTCGCTCCGGTTCTCCGGGGCACCCGAGTTCACCGGGGCTGCCCGCACCAGGACATCCGAGCTCGCCCGGCCTGCCCGCGCCTCGGCCGGTGCCGCCGCCGCGGAACAAGCATGAGGAGATGCCGCCTCGACGCCAGCCGGTGACCGGCTCGAACCCGGCGCCCGGTGGGGTGCCGCCGCGTCGGTCGCCCGGACGGCGTCGGCAGGCGGGGCCGCCGGCGAACGGCATGCCGCCGTCGGCACAGCGCCCCTCCCCCGCCGCGCGCCCCGCGTACGCCGCCCGCGCCGCCGAGGCCGTCGCGTCGTCAGCCGCCGCCACCGCCGCCCGTGGCGCCATCCATGCCGCCCGCGGCGAACGCGGCGCCACCCGCGATGAACGCGGCGAACGTGGCGCCGCCCGCGCACGCGGCGCCACCCGCGAAAGCCGCGCCGCCCGTGCCCCCGGCCGAGGCCAAGACCACGGTCACCCCACCGGTGGCCAACCCGCGCCCGCCGCAACCGCAAGCACAGCCACAACCACAACAGCCGCCGCGGCCCAAGCCCGTGCGTCCCGAACGGCCGTCCCCCGAGGACCGGCTGATCATGACCGACCAGATGGAGCCGGTCGACGACGCGACGATGTACCGCCGCAAGATCGACAACACCCTCGCCCGCTTCTCCGCCGCGCACGACGAGATGGCGGCCGAGGAGGCCAAGCGCAAGGAGCGCCTCACCCGCTTCACCGCCGCGCCGGTCAAGCTGATCGAGCAGACCCGCACGCGGCTGCAGCGCGTCGTGCACCCGAGCGAGAACGCGGCCAAACCGCGACCGCACCCGCTCGGGCACCTGAACGCCGAAGAACCCGAGGAAGAGCCCGCGCCCCAGACCCGGCTGCAGGAGAAGAAGCAGCGCAACCAGGAGCGCACCGCCAAGGCGGGCCGGATCACCGCGATCGTGATGGCCTGCCTGATGTTCGTGCTCAGCGCCGCCGGGTGGGGCATGAAGACCTGGTTCAACAGCAAGTTCAACCAGATCGCCGCGCTCGACGAGAACTCGGCGGACATCCAGGACGCGGCCGGGCAGCTCGGCGACGAGAACTTCCTCATCGCCGGTTCGGACACCCGCGCGGGCGCCGAGGCCGAGGAAGGCGTCGGCACCGCGGACTCGGTCGGCGGCGCCCGGTCGGACTCCCTGATGATCGCCCACATCCCGGCCGACCGGAAGCGCGCGATCGTCGTCGGCTTCCCGCGCGACCTGGAGGTGGACCGGCCGGACTGCAAGCGCTGGGACTCCGGCACCGGGCAGTACCTCGACGAGGTCGTGCCCGGCAAGAAGCGGGCCAAGTTGAACGAGGCCTACGCGATCGGCGGCCCGCAGTGCACCACCAAGCAGATCCAGCAGCTGACCGGGATGAAGATCAACCACTTCGTCGGCATCGACTTCCACGGCTTCAAGGACATGATCAACGTGGTCGGCGGGGTCCCGGTGCACATCGAGGAACCGGTGATCGACGAGGTGCTCGGGGTGGTCGTGCCCCAGGCGGGCGACCAGATCATCACCGGTGACCAGGCGCTGAACTTCGTCCGGGCGCGGAAGGTCAAGGGCGACGTCACCTCCGACTACGGCCGGATCAAGCGCCAGCAGCTGGTGATCGGCTCGCTGCTGAAGAAGACCATGTCCAAGGAAGTCCTGTTCGACGGCGGCAAGCTGACCGGCTTCATCAACGCGTTCACCGCGGCCACCTTCGGCGACAACATCGGTGTGGACCAGATGCTCACGCTGGCGCAGTCGATGAAGGGGCTCAACCCGGACACGGTGAAGTTCATCACCGTGCCGACCGTCGGTGACGCGAACGAGCGCGGCAACGAGGTGCTGTTGCAGAAGCAGTCGAAGGAACTGTTCGGCGCGCTGATCACCAACAGCCCGCTGCCCGACGAAAAACCGGCCGCGCCACCGCCGGCGAGCCAGGGCGGCACGCAGAAAGGCCAGGCCGAGCCGGGGAAGTAGGCCCCGCCGGATTCGTTAGGCCGGGTTCACGCCCGGTTCACCCAGCGATGCGGCGTTCGCGTGGTCCTGGCCGTATGGTGAGGCCCATGCGCGAGGCTTACCACGTCGAACTCGAACAACTGGCCGACAAGCTGGCGGCCATGTCCGTGCAGGTGGCGGACGCCATGGAGCGGGCCACCCAGGCCCTGCTCGACGTCGACCTCGCGGTCGCCGAGCAGGTGATCAGCGACGACGCGAAGGTCGACGACGCCAGGGCGGCCTGCGAGGAGCAGGCGTACGCGCTGCTGGCGTTGCAGGCGCCGGTGGCCACCGACCTGCGGACCGTGCTCGCCGCCATCCACGCGGCGGAAAGCCTGGAGCGCATGGGTGACCTGGCGCTGCACGTGGCCAAGGCGGCGCGGCGGCGGCACCCGGAACCGGTGCTGCCGGAGCAGGTGCGCGGCTACTTCGCCGAAATGGGCACGATCGCGGTGCGGCTGGCGCGGCAGGCGGAGCAGGTGATCAAGACCAAGGACGTGAGCGCGGCCAAGGAGCTGGAGGCCGACGACGACCAGGTCGACGACATCCACCGCCACCTGTTCACCGTGCTGATGGACCGCGAGTGGCCGCACGGCGTGGCCGCCGCGGTGGACGTCACCCTGCTGGGCCGGTTCTACGAGCGCTTCGCCGACCACGCGGTTTCGGTGGCGCGCCGGATGATCTTCGTGGTCACCGGCCGCATGCCCGGCTACGGCCCCGGCGACGACGAACTCTGAGCCACCGCACCCCTGCTTCCCGATTGCTGTTCCCGGCCGGTGACCCCTTGGCCGTACGGGGACCGGGATCGGGGTAGGGGCCTCCGGCGCTGATAGGGGTGGGCGGTATCCCCGCCCGCCCCGATGCTGGTTCCGCGAGCGAGAGCCGTTCTCACCGGAGGGCCGCGGAATGAGCGACAGGATCGACAACGCGCTGGACTGCTGGCGCCACCGCCTCGACTGGCGGCCGGTGTCGGGCACCCCGGCGCTGTCCGGCCGCTGGGCGATCGTGGTGCCCGACCTCGACGACGGCGACCGGTTCGCCGCGGTGCTCCGGGAGTTCGGCGCCGAGCCGATCCTGGTGCCCGCCGGCGACCGCGGGGCGATGGCCGACTGCTTCCGCATCTTCCGCGAGCTGTCCGGGGTGGTCTCCCTCCTCGCGCTCGCCGAAACCGACGGCGACCTCCCGCCCGGCGTCGCGTCCACTGTGTACCTGATGCAGGCGCTCGGCGACGCGGGCCAGTCCGTACCGCTCTGGTGCGTCACCCGCGGCGCGATGGCCACCGGTGGCGACCCGGTGCAGGCGCTGCTCTGGGGCCTCGGCCGCGCCGCCGTGCTGGAGAACCCGCACCGCTGGGGCGGCATAGTCGACCTGCCCGCCGAGTTCGACGCGGACACCGCACGCCTGTTCGCCACCGCGTTGTCCCACCGCGGCGGGGACAACCGCTTCGCCATCGACCGCGGCAGGCTCTACGCGGCCCGCACCGTTCGCGAGCCCGGGCACGACTGGGTCCCGCGCGGCACCGTGCTCATCACCGGCGGCACCGGCGCGCTCGGCACCCGCGTCGCGCGGTGGGCGGCCGAACAGGGCGCGGAGCACCTCGTGCTGGTCAGCCGCCGCGGTCCGGCCGCGGCCGAGGCGGCGGAGCTGCGCAAGCTGCTGGCGGGCACCCGGGTCACCATGGCCGCCGCCGACGTCACCGACGAGGCTTCGCTCGCCAGGCTCAAGCAGGAGTGCGGCCCGATCGACGCGGTGGTGCACACCGCCGGGCACGACGCCGTCGGCCCGTTGCCCGAACTGCGCCCGGCCGACCTGCTCACCCGGGTCGTCGGCGCGCGCAACCTCGACCGCGTCTTCGCCGCCACCGAACTCGACGCCTTCGTCCTGATGTCCACATTGGACGGCGTGCAGGGACGGGCCGGCCAGGGCGCGGCGGCGGCGACGAGCGCCTACCTGGCCGCGCTCGCCGAACGCCGCCGCGCTCGCGGCGGCCGGGCGCACGCACTGGCCTACGACTGTCGCGGCACCGACGACCTGCGGATCTTCGTGTTCCCGGACCGGCTCGGCCAGCCTGGGCTGGCCGCGGACCTGTGCGATCGCTCGCCCGACTTCGCCGCCACCTACGCCGAATGCGAGCAGCGGCTGGCCAGGTACACCGATCCCCGGCACGGCCAGGACTGGGCGACGATGGTCGCGCTCGCCGCGATGTGGCGGGCCCACGGCGTGCGCCCGGCGCGGGTGCTCGGCCACGGCGTCGGCGAGATCGCGGCGGCGGTGGTCGGCGGCTCGCTCACCGTGGAGGAGGGCGCGAAGGCGGTCGCCGTGCGCTCGCAGGAGATGGTCGCGGTGTCCCTGCCGGAGAGCGAGGTGGCCGACCGGATCGCCCGCTGGCACGGCCGGATCGGCGTGCTCGCGGTCGACGGGCCCCAGTCGGTGGTGGTGTCCGGGGACCCGGCCGCGATCGACGAGCTGACCTTCCGCTTCCGCGCCGGTCGCATCACCGTGCGCCGCCTGGTCCGGGCGTCGTCGGGCGGTGCGGAGGCGTTCCAGCGCAACCTGTCCGCCTACCGCGAGCACGGGTACCGGCTGATCGAGATGACCGGCCCGCCGGTGCCCGCGCGCCCGGCGCGATCGCTCGAGGTGGGCTGATGGTCTTCGACCTGGTCGAGCCGATCGCCGGGACCGGCGCGCTCCTGTGCTGCGGAGACCTCCGCGAGGAAACCCACCCGTGGCTCGCGGGCAAGCCGTTGCCCGCCGAGCTGGTGACCGAACTGCTCGCGCTCGCCGGTGCGGAGGCGGGGTGCGGGCACGTGCGTGAACTACGCGTGGAAGCGGATCTCCTGCTGCCCGCGCGGTTCCAGGTGCGCGTCGGCGCGCTGGAGAACGGCATGCGCGCGGTCCACCTCTACACGCGCTCCGGCGAGGACTGGACCCGGCACGCGACCGGCATCGTCGAACCCGCGGTGGCCACCGAACCCGCCGACGACGGTTGGCACCCGCGGCCACCGCTGCCCCGGGCGGCCGGACCGGAGCCGCGGGTGGTCCCGTTCACCACCACCGAGCAGGCCCGGGAACTGGCGCGCGGCGGGGAACGCCTGGTGTTCGCCGACGAGCACGAGGCCACCGCCGTGGTGCTGCCGGAGGTGCTCGGTTCGGCCACACCACCGCTGATCGTGCGCGCGGGCGTTGCGTATGCGTTGGACAGCAACGAAAGCACGGACGACGAACCGATCGCGGTCATCGGGGTGAGCGGGCGCTTCCCCGGCGAGATCGGGCCGGTGCCCGAGGATCGCGGCTGGGATGTGGCGCCACACGGCGCTTTCCTGCGTGCGCCGGGCGATTTCGACGCGGCGTTCTTCGGGATGACCGGGGAACAGGCGCTGGTGGTCGATCCGCAACACCGGTTGCTGCTGGAAACCGCTTGGGAGGCCTTCGAAAACGCCGGGATCGACCCGGAACGGATGCGCGGCGAGAAGGTCGGGGTGTTCACCGGCGTGCACGGCAGGCACTACGAATCGCTGGTGTGGGCGGCCTCCATGGACGCGCCGCCGATGCCCGCCGCGGTGCGCGTGGCGCAGGCGTTCGGCCTCGCCGGTCCGGCGGTGGAGACCGGTGAAGCGTGCCGGCGGGCCGTCGAATCGCTGCGCCGGGGCGAGTCGTCGATGGCGCTGGCGGGCTGGGCGAGCGTGCTGGCCACCCCGGACGCGGTCGCCGACGATCCGGCGGAAGGCGCCGGAATCCTGCTCCTGCAACGACTTTCCGAGGCCGAACGGCTCGGCCATCCGGTGCTGGCCACGGTGCCAGAGCGACCGGGCTCGGTACCGGAACTGCTCGAATCGGTGCGGCGGACGGTCCGGCCGGAACCCGCCGAGCCGATCGCCGACCTGCCGATGGCGTGGCCGCTGTCGGCGAAGTCCGAAGCCGCCTTGCGCGCGCGGGCCACCCAGCTACTGTCCTGTTTGGACACCGACGCGCCGGCGGACATCGGGCTCTCACTGACCGAGCGGACCGAGTTCACCCAGCGGGCGGTGATCATCGGCGAGCACCCCGACGAGTTCCGGGAAGCGCTGACCGCACTCGCCGAAGGGCGCACCGCGCCGAACCTCGTACTCGGATCCGCCGCCGAAACCACCGCGCCGGTGCTCGTCTTCCCCGGCGGTGAACTGGACTGGACGAGCAACGAACTGCTGGAGCACCCGGTGTTCGCCGACCGGATCGCCGACTGCGAGCGGGCGCTGTCCCCGCACGTCGACTGGTCGCTGACCGAGTTGCTGCACAACGAACTGGTGCCGGACCGCGTGGACGTGGTGCTGCCGGTGCGGTGGGCGGTGCAGGTCGCGGTCGCGGCGCTGTGGGAGTCGTTCGGCGTGCGGCCGTCCGCGGTGCTCGGGCACGGCGACGGGGAGATCGCCGCCGCCGTGGTCTGCGGTGCGTTGTCCCTCGAGGACGGTGCGAAGGTGGCCGCGCTGCGGGCGCGGGCGTTGCGGGGCATCGTCGGCCGCGGTGGCGTGGTCGCGGTTTCCCTGCCGGAGCACGAGGTGGTGGACCGGATCGGCTTCTGGCCGGGCCGGGTGGCCGTGGCCGCCATCGACTCGCCGGAGTCGGTGCTGGTCAGCGGCGACGCCGCGGCGCTGGACGAGCTGATGTACCGGTTCAAGGCGGACCGGATCCGGGTGCGGCGGCTGCCGGTCGGCCACGCCGCGCACTCGGCCCACGTGGAGGAGATCGAGCAGCTGGTCAAGGACCTGCTCGCCGGGATCACCCCGGCCGCGGCCGCGGTGCCGTTCTTCTCCACGGTCACCGGCGACTGGTTCGACACCACCGAGCTGACCGCCGACTACTGGTACTGGAACCTCCGCCAGCCGGTGCTGTTCGCGCACGCACACAAGGCGCTCGCCGACCAGGGCTGCGTGTTCGCCGAGGCGGGCGATCCCGGTGGCCTGCGGCCGTTCCTCACCGCGGTGGCCGGCGCGCACCTGCGGGGTGCCGCGGTGGACTGGCGCGCCTGCTTCCCCGGTGCCCGCCGCGTCGCGCTGCCCACCTACCCCTTCCAGCGCGAGCGGTACTGGATCGACCTCACGCACTCCGGATCGCCAGCGTCTGCAGCTCGACCGGCAGGTCACACCGCCGCTTGATGCCCAGTTTCCGGTACGTCCTGGTCAGGTGCTGCTCCACAGTGGACACCGTGATGTAGAGCTTGCCCGCGATCTCCCGGTTCGAGCAGCCGCACACCGCGAGCGCGGCCACGCGGCTCTCCGACTCGCTGAGTTTTTCCAGTCCGCGCACGGTTTCCGCGGCCGGGCGCACCATCGGCTTCGGCTTGACCTTCGGCACCTGCGGGCGCCGTTCTCCGGCCAGCAACTGCAATGCCTTGGCCCGTTCGAGCCGGTCACCGCCGGCTTCCAGCAGCTTGACCGCCTCGGCCACCAACTGCGGTCGCTGGCCGGGTTCGCTGGCCGCGGCCAGCACCCGCAGGGAGATCCCGCGCACCCGCGGCTGGTCGGGACCGGCCAGCGCGAGCTGCGCGTCGACCAGTTTGCGGGCCTGCCCTCGGTTGCCCAGTTCGAGCCAGGCCTGGGCGGCGCCGGTCCGCCACGGCACCACCGACGGCTGGTCCATCCCCCACTTGTGCATCAGCTCACCGCAGAACAGGAAGTCGGCGAGCGCGGCCTGGTGCCTGCCGATGGTCATGCTGTACTGCCCGCGCGCGTAGGCGTAGTGCAGGCCGAACCGGGTGTCGAACATGGCCTGCGGCACCGGCCGCTCGGCGATCTCGGCGGCCTCGTCCAGCCGCCCCATGCCGATCAGCGCCAGCAGCAGGTTGGCCAGCGGGAAACCGATGCCGACGCCCCAGCCGCGTTCGGACAGCACCCGCAGCGCTTCACTCGCCTCGCGGTGCGCGACGGTGAGTTCCCCTTGGCGCATCGCGATTTCCGCGCGGACGGCGGCCAGCAGCGCCTGCCCGGTGCGGCTGGTGGTGCGCAACCGGAGGTGGTGCAGCCGACCCCAGTGCGCGGCGGCGTCCAGCCTGCCCGCGTAGATCAGCGTGAGCAGCGCGCCGAACTCCTCCTGCGGGGAGATCTGGTCGCGCTCCCCGAACTGCGAGCGCTGCAGCAGGTGCTCGGCGCCCAGCACGGTCGGCTTCGGCGCGCCACCCGCCTGCCCGCCGGGCAGCAACTGGTCGAACCGGATCCGCCGCTTCAGCCCGGGATAGGTGGTGCTGAGCCAGAGTTCGGCCTGCGCCAGCTGGTGCGCGTCCCCGGCCAGACCGCGGATGGTGGCCAGTGCTTCCTCGTGCTTTCCCTGCCACAGCAGGTAACCGACGAGTTCGGTGGTGTCGCGGCCGGCGAGCCTGCCGTCGCGGGCGGCGGTCACCAGCGGTTCGAGGTGCCGGGCGGACTGCCCGGGGTCGAGCCGCCAGGTGATCCTCGCCAGCAGCGCGGCCAGGTCGAGCCGGTGCGCGGGATCGGTGGTGCAGGTGCGCGCGAGTTCCAGGTACCGGACGGCGTCGGCGGGGCGCTGGTCGCGCAACGCGGCGTCGGCCGCGTCGCCCAGCACGGCGGCCGCCCAGTCCGGGCGCAGGCGCGGGGCCCGCAGCAGGTGCCCGGCCACCACCTCCGGTGCCGCACCCGCGGTGTGGGTCAGCACGGCCGCGCGTTCGTGCAGGTCGGCGGCGGCCTCCGCGGAGAACGTGCCCAGTGCCGCGGCGGCGACGTCCGGGTGGGCCTGGTCGCCGGGGTTGAGCAGGCCGCTCGCCCGCAGCGCCAGCAGGTCGGCGTCGACCTCGCGGCCGAGCAGTTCGGCCACGTCCTCGGCCGAACCGACCACGGCGATGCCGCCGAGCACCTCGACGGTGGACGGCGCCGCCCGGTGCAGGCAGCCGAGCAGCGCCTCGGTGAACCGGCCCTCGGTCAGCCCGCGCATCAGCTGGGGGTTGCCGCCGGTGAGCGGGAGGTCGTTCCCGGCGGGCAGCGGGTCCACCGGCAACGCGGTGAAGTGCGGCTGGCGCGAGAGTTCCGCGCGCACCGGCGGGTCGAGGGCCAGCGGACCGGCGCCTTCGGTGAGCACCACGGTCACCCGCTGCCCGCCGAGCCGCCGCACCAGGTAGAGCAGGCAGCTCATCGAGGGCGCGTCGCAGTACTGGGCGTCGTCGAGCAGGATCGCCAGCGGCCGCTCGGCTGCCAGCGCGAACAATGCGGCGCCGACCGCGCGTGACACCCGCAGCAGTTCGTTGTCGGCCACCACGCGGTCGGGATCGTGGTCGAGCGCCTTGGCGATCCGCTCGTCGGCGAGCGCGGACGCGGGGAGCAGCTGGGCGAGCGCGCCGAAGGGCAGGCCCTGCTCGGCACGGGCGCAGCCGGCCCGCAGCACGAGCGCGCCGGAGTCCTCGGCGAGGTCGGCGAACCGGGTCAGCAGCGCGGTCTTGCCGCAGGTGACGCCCCCGGTCAGCACCGTCGCGGAGCCGGTGCCGGACTCGGCGGCGGCCAGCCGCGCCTTGAGCACCGCGACCTGCTCGTCCCGTGCGATCAGCATGATGTCCCCTTTGCGTCGTGTGCGGGGTTCGAGCGAAAGTTAGCCGAGAAAAAGGGGTCGATCCCGGGAATCGAGGTCGGCTCGAGTGGGATCCGACAAGCTGTCGAGGTGGGCGCGATGGCCAAGATCGGCAGCTTCCGGTCGTTTTGCCCGACTCCGCGCGGCTGTCTGCGTAAGGTGGGAGGGGTCGACCACTCGACGAAAAAACCGACCGACCGGTACCGAAACCGTTGACAAAACCGACCGCCCGGTTTTGAATTTTGGGTATCGGGCCGCTGGCAGGGGTGACCACCGGCTCGCCGACGAGCTGAGGGAGCTGTGATGGACATCCGGGTGCTGGGTCCGCTTGAAGTCCAGTTTTGCGGCAGAACGGTCGCGCCGACGGCGGCCAAGGAACGCAAGCTGCTGGCCATGCTCACCGTGCACGCCGGAGAGCTCGTTCCCGACTCGGCGCTGTTCGAGGAGTTGTGGGGTGGCAAGATCCCCCGCAGCGCCCGGACCACCCTGCAGACCTACGTGCTCCACCTGCGGTCCATGATCGGTGCGGCGGGCGCGGGCGCCGAAGACGGCCGCACCCGGGACCCGAAGGCGATCCTGGCGCGGGAGATAGGGGGCTATGTTCTCCGTGATGAGGGGTTCACGATCGACGTCAAGGAGTTCGACCGGCTCGCCGAGGCCGGGCACCGCGCTCGCGAGGCCGGTGACTTCGCCGGGGCGTCGGAGAAGTTCGGGCGCGCGCTGGCGCTCTGGCGCGGTCGCGCGCTGGCCGACGTGATGCCAGGGGGGTTGCTCGAGGTCGAGGTGCACCGCCTGGAGGAGGCCAGGCTGTGCGTGCTCGACCGCCGGATCGACGCCGATCTCCGGCTCGGCAGGCACCACGAACTGCTCGGTGAGCTCACCGCGCTGGTGGCCCGCAACCCCACGCACGAAGGACTGCACGGGCACCTCATGCTCGCGCTGCAGCGGGCCGGCCGACGGGGCGACGCCATCGACGTCTACCTGCGGTTGCGCACCCGCCTGGTCGAGGGACTGGGCCTCGAGCCGTCCTTGACCCTGCGCCGACTGCACCGGTGCATCCTCACCTCCGATCAGGAACCGACCCGGCCCGGGGACGCGCTCTTCCCCGCGCTCACCGCATGAGGCGGGCCGGGATGAGCTGTCACATCGTTCGTCCCAGCAGTCGAGGAGCCCCCTGTGGCCAAGCAGCACCGGTCGGAGCAGACCAGGAACGAGATAGTGAGGTGTGCCGCCAGGCTCTTCGACCGTGACGGCTTCCCGACCGCCAGCATGTCCGAGATCAGCCAGGCGGCCGGGGTGACCAAGGGGGCGGTCTACTTCCACTTCGCGTCGAAGGACGAGCTCGTCGGCGCGGTGCAGGAACTCGGCTGCGTGATGCTGGAGTCCCACGCGGCCAAGCTCGCGTCCAACGAGAACTCCCCGCTGCAGACCGTGATCGACCTGACCCACACGCTCGCCGCCTGGCTGGACGCCAGCCCGGTGGTCCGCGCCTGCATGCGCACCGCCCGCGAGTGCGCCGACCGCGGCGCCCCGTTCAGCGACTTCTACCAGGCCTTCCTCAAGGCGATCAGCGACGCGCTCGCGCGCGCGGACGCGGCGGGCGAGCTCAAGCCGGGCGTGGCCCAGGACGCGGTGCTGACCCAGGTGGTCGCCGCCAGCGCCGGCCTCGAGGTGCTGTGGTGGGCGGGCACCCTGCCCCGGCCGCGCACGCTGGCGGTGACCAAGGTCTGGGAGGTGCTGCTGCCCGGCATCGCGGTGCCCGCGCGCACCAGCCGGCTGGAGCGCACCGGCAGCTCGGCCGCCGCGGCCCGGCCCCCGGTCAGCTTCGGCTGACCCCGTTCGCCGGTTCGGCGACCTCCCCCAGCTCACTGCCCTCGGGGCGGAACTTGTGCAGCCGCCGCGCCGGCACGATGCCGGGCAGCGTGATCCGCCACATCATGGTCACCCGCTCGGTGATGTCCTCGCGCTGGGTGAGCACCTCGGAGCTGATCTGCACCCCGGTGAACGAGGCGATGACGAAGGTGGCGATGTCCACCGGATCCAGTTCCGGGCGCAGATCCCCTTGGCGCGCGGCGCTTTCCAGGCAGGTCTGCACCAGCCCGATCCAGTTCCGGTAGGCGTCCGGGGTGGGCGTGGAGAAGGTGCCCTGCTCGATCACCAGCCGGATGCCCGCCCGCACGCGCGGGTTGTTCCGCAGGCTGATCGCCATGCCGTGGGACAGGTCGATCGCGGTCTGCAGGGTGACCAGGTCCGGGTCCTCCGGCGGGGTCCAGATGGTGAACTGCTCCGAGATGATCGCCTTGGCGATCTCCTCCTTCGAGGAGAAGTGGAAGTACAGCGCTCCCTTGGTGACGCCCGCGCCCGCGATGATGTCGGTCAGCGTGCCGCCCTGGAAACCTCGCTCGTCGAACACCGTCGCCGCCGCATCCAGGATGGCCGTTCGCGTGAGCTCGGCCCGTTCCTGCTTGGGCACGTACTACTCCCTGGGTTCTCGGGGGATCCAGTCGCCATTCCTTCGGCTGTTCGGAGGACTCAGGTACCGGTTCCCTGGTCTGTTCGGACGACTCAGCGGCCGAGATCCTACGGCCTGTAAGCGGTTAACCGAGAATTTATCATCCGAAGGGGTTGTAAAAAAAACCGGGCAGTCAGTATGTTCAAAACGGTCATACCGTGAGCTTCCACACAAGGAGTGCTGATGACAGCGATGATGACCCGGCCGGCTGGGGCTGTGGTCACGGCCGCGCCGGAGTTCGGTAACGCCGTGGTCTCGCAGCGGTCCGACGTCCTCTTCGACCAGACGATCCCGCGGGCGCTGGTGCACCGCGCGGCCGTCTCCGAGGTGTTCCTGACCGACCTGTGCACGCTGGGTGACACCGAGTTCCAGGTGGGTGCGCAGTGGCCCCGCGGCCACAGCTTCTTCAGCCTGCTGAGACCGGACTACCACGATCCGATGCTGATGGCGGAGACGATCCGGCAGGCGGGGCTGCTCATCGCCCACGCCGAGTTCGGCGTCGCGCTGGACTGGAAGTTCATCGTCCACCGGCAGACCTTCTCGCTCGGTTCGGACGGACTGCGGCTGGGCGCGCGCCCCGCCGACATCGTGCTGGCGGTCACCTGCCACGACCTCAAGCGGCGCGGCAAGCGCGTGGCGGGCGGGCGCCTGGAGATCGGCTGCTACCGCGACGGCGAGCTCATCGGCTCCGGCGGCGCGGTGTGGAGTGCGGTGTCCACTTCGGCCTACCGGCGGTTGCGCGGGGAGCGCGCCGACGCGGTGGTCGAGGTCGAGCCGCCGGTGGGCGTCGCGCCGCTGACCGTCGGCCGCGACCGCGCCCGCGACGTCGCGCTGGCCCCCGGCGAGCGCGACCGCGAGTGGGTGCTGCGGGTGGACCAGGCCCACCCGGTGATGTTCGACCACCCGGTGGACCACGTGCCGGGCATGGTCACCATGGAAGCCGCCCGCCAGGCGGCGAAGCTGGTCGCCGGGCAGCCGGACGCGCTGCCGGTCGGCTGCGACTTCCACTTCGAGCACTACATCGAGCTGGACGCGCCGGTGCAGGTCAACGCCACCGAGGTGACCGCGGTCCGGTCGGGCGTGCGCTCGGTGGAGGTGGTGTTCGGCCAGGCCGGCCGCACCGCCGCGTTCGGCACCGTCGACCTGCTGGTGCACGGCTGAGGCATGGGAAGAGCCGCTGGGGGAACTGGGGGAAGACCGGTCCTGCTGACCGGGGCGACCGGATTCATCGGCACCGCCGTGTTCCGGGAACTGCACCGGGTGGGCTGGTTCGACTGGGGTCCACCGCTGGTGGTGCTCACCCGTTCTCCGCCGGACTGGCTGGTCGAGTCCGGGGTCGAGGTGATCAAGGGTGACCTGTCCGAACCCGGGGAGCTGCGCGGGATCGCGAACGGGGTCTCGACGATCATCCACATCGCCGCGCAGATCGGTGGTGACGCGGAGCTGTGCCGCCGGGTCAACCGGGACGGCACGAAATTCCTGCTGGGGGAAGCCGAGCAGGCCGGAACCCAGCGGTTCCTGTACATGAGCACGACGGCGGTCTACGGGCACGGGCCGCACCGCGGGATCAGCGAGTCGCTGCTGGCGCCGGAACCGGTGTCGGCGACCAGTCTGAGCCGCGCGCAGGCGGAGCGGGAGGTGCGGCGGTTCGGCGGCACCGTGCTCCGGCCGCACCTGGTGTACGGGCCGGGTGACACGTGGTTCGTGCCCGCGTTGTGCCGGTTGGTCAGGGCGGTGCCTGCGTGGATCGAGCGCGGTGCCGCCCGCACCAGCGTGATCGAGGTGAACGACCTGGCCGCGCTGGTGGTGCGGTTGATGGGGTTGTCGTGGGGGAAGAGCCGGGGGGCGGTGTTCCACGCGAACGATCCCCGGCCGGTGCGGATGCGGGAGGTGATCGGAACGGTGTGCCGCGAGCTGGGCGTGCGCCCGCCGTCGCGGAACCTGGGGTTCGAGGCGCACCGGGAGCGCACGAGGAGGGTGCTGCCCGGGTTGACCGACCACCAGTTCGCGTTGCTGGCGGAGGACCACTGGTACGAAAGCGACCGGCTCTGGCGACGTGCCGACCTGACCCCGGGCGGCGACTTCGGCGAGAAGTTCGCGCGCTCCGCCGAGTGGTACCGGGAGCACATTTCGGCGGACGCCACGGATCCGGTGGACATCGGCTACTCGGAGACGTGAGCGTCAGCTCGCCATCGCGTCCAGGTCGGCCAGGTCCTTGGGACGCGCCAGCAATCGTTTGTAGGCAAGCACTTCGCTCAGCGCGGCGAAGCGCACGCCCGCGACGGTCTCCCCTTCGTCGATCAACCGGTCGACGTCCCAGTCGGGGGTGAGCCACGACCGGAAGAACTGGATGCGCCCGTTCCAGAACTGCACGCAGGGGTCACCGGTGATGGCGCCGAGTGCGGGCGTGCCCGACTCGACGGCCCGCGTCCACGCGGCCCCACGGGCGACCACATCGAGATCCTGGATGTTCCGGCGAATCCCGTACGCGAGCAGCGGTCCGCTGCCGAAGACGACGAAGTCGGCGGGGTCGAACCCCAGTGCTTTCAGCCGCCGGATCAGCGGGTGCCGGGCGACCGCCCGTGCCGCCGCGGTCATTCGCCCGGCCGCTCGAGCCGGCCGAACGCCTGGATGATCTTCGGCCGTTCCTCCGGGCTGGCGCCGTCGATGGCCCGGAACAGCCGGTCGTTGCGCAGCCGCTCGCTCAGCACCTTCGTCCGGTGGGTCAGCCAGTGGCGGGCGATCGACATCGCCGCCAGCGCGACGATCGCGAGCGCGGCGATGATCCAGTTCTGGCTGGTGAACAACTGGACCGGCATGGCGCGTCCTCAGCTCGCGGCCGTGCGGTGGCCGTCGGCGATTTCGCGCAGCTTCACCGGATCCCGCAGCAGCAGGGTCTGCCTGCCGGTCCCGAGCAGCCCGGCGGTCTTGAAGTTCCGGACGATCTTCTTCACCGAGTCCAGGGAGGCGCCGGTGAGGTTGGCCAGGTCCTGCTGGCTGAACCGGAGCCCGACCCCGGTCGGGGACGGCGTGCCGATCCCGCTGTCGGCCAGTTCGATGAGCGACTTCGCCAGGCGCTGTTCGATGGCCAGCTCCGATTCGGCGATCTTGCGCGTGGCCTGTTCGACCCGCTCGAGCTGGCTGGCCAGCTGGGCGTGCATGGCGCGCGGGTGCTCGTAGAGGAAGTTCAGCCACGCACCGGCGGGCAGGTGGAGCACCTCGACCTCGTCGAGGGCGACCACGCTCGCCGACCGCGGCATCCGGCGGATCGCGGCCATCTCGCCGACCATCTCGCCCGCGTGGCGGATGGCGACGATCCTCGGCGGCTGGCCGACCACGATCTTGACGTGGCCCTTGCGGATCAGCAGCGCGAAGTCGGTCTCCTCGCCCTCGCTGATGAAGACGTGGCCCGCCTCGCGGTGCAGGGTCTGCCCCAGGGTTTCCAAGGTGGCGAGCTCGTCCTCGGTGAGGAGGACACTGCTGTTCTCGTACAGGGCCTCAGCCATACCTCTGAGTGTAAAATTACACCCAGCTGCGGTCAACTAGCCGCCGGAGTGCATGTCCTCGGCTTCGGGGACACAGTTGTCGTCGGGGTCGTCGAGCCAGCCGTGCGGCAGGGTGACCTTGCCGGGTGAGCCCTGGCGCCCGCGCGGGCCCTCGGCGTCGGCGGGGAAGGGCGCGTCGTGGTCGAGGCGGGCGATGAGGTCGTCGAGCTGGTCCATGCTCGACACCATGGCGAAGCCGCGGCGGAGTTCGGAGCCGACCGGGAAGCCCATCAGGTACCAGGCCATGTGCTTGCGCAGGTCGCGCAGGGCCTTGTCGGCGCCGTCGTGCTCGACGAGCAGTTCGGCGTGGCGGCGCAGGACCTTCGCGACCTCGCCGAGCTTGGGCGGGGTGGGGAGCGGCCGCTGTTGGAACGCGGCCTCCAGTTCGCCGAACAGCCACGGCCTGCCGAGGCACCCGCGGCCGACGACGACGCCGTCGCAGCCGGTCTCGTCGACCATGCGCAGGGCGTCGGCGGCGGAGAAGATGTCACCGTTGCCGAGCACCGGGATGGAGGTGACGGCCTCCTTGAGCGCGGCGATCTTGGTCCAGTCGGCCTGGCCGGAGTAGCGCTGCGCGGCGGTGCGCGCGTGGAGGCTGACCGCGGCGGCGCCCTCGGCCTCGGCGATGCGCCCGGCGTCGAGGAAGGTGTGGTGGTCGTCGTCGATGCCGACGCGGAACTTCACCGTGAACGGCACGCCCGCCTCGGCTGCGGCCTTCGCCGACTCGCGCACGATGCTGGCGAAGAGCTTCCGCTTGAACGGGAGGGCGGCGCCGCCGCCCTTGCGCGTCACCTTGGCGACCGGGCAGCCGAAGTTGCTGTCGACGTGGTCGGCGAGCCCCTCGCCGACGATGATCTTGACGGCCTCGCGCATGGTCTTCGGGTCGACCCCGTAGAGCTGCATGGACCGGGGCTTCTCGTGCTCGCCGAAGGTCATCATGTGCATCGTGCCGGGGTGCCGCTCGACGATGGCGCGGGCGGTGATCATCTCGCAGACGTAGATGCCGGCGCCGTACTCCTGGCAGAGCCTGCGGAAGGCGACGTTGGTGATGCCGGCCATCGGCGCGAGCACCACCGGGGGATCGACCTCGTAGGGGCCGATCTTCAGCGCGGGCTTGCTCAGGGTGGCGGTCACACCCTTCATTGTCGCCTGTGGTGTCGATCACATCGACAAGGGCAGGCGATTCAGGGTTTGACCAGTTGGCTGACCCGCTGGGGCGAGACGTGCAGCACCTTGGCGATGTCCTGCTTGGACAGCCCGCTGTTCAGCAGGCGGTGCACCACCTCGCGGGTCCGCTCGGCCGCTTTGCGCTGGGCGAGGTCGGCTTCGCGAGTGGCTTCCCTCGCGCGCCGGATGTCCTCTCCCAGCGGGCCGGGGATGTCGAATTCGACCGAGATCGTGAACTCGTCCGGCGCGAGTTCCTCCATCATTTCCACGAGATCCGCGGCCATGCGCTGAGCCTCGGCGGTCGAGCGACCCTGGGTCGCCCCGACGCCTTCCACCTCGACCACCCACCACTTCTCCTCGCGGTGAGCTGTCGCCCGGTACGTCTTCATTGCAACCACCCCTCCGGAAGACAAGCCATCTGCTTGCCGATGCTCTGTGCGACACCCGCGGTGATCGTGCGGTGGTTCGGCACCGCGGTCCGGTGATAGCCGCACGGACACCCGTAGATCTCATGTCCACCTCTGTTGCGCAGAGGCACGCACTTCTGGGTTGTCCGCGCGGCGGCGACAGCTGCCCGCTTCCGCTCGAACGAGCGGTGGCGCCACTTTCGGGGCGATTCGTGCGGCTTCGCGGCCATGAACGGTCTGCCGCCGGCTGAGGACGGCAGACCGTTCATGACACCCGCGCCTCGCCAGGGGGTCAGAAGGGGACGGTCAGGCAGGCGAGCCTCGCGCCCGCCGTGCCGGCGTGTCCCGGGTGCGTGTGCGTGTGGGTTTCGTGCAGGACCACCGAGGCGGCGCGCCGGTCGCCCGAGAACTGCCATGGGACCCGCGTGGTGCTGAAGCCGGTGCCGAAGCGGTCGGTGGTCAGGTCCAGCCAGATCTCGTTCGACGGGTTCGCGTAAGCCGGGTCCACCGAGGGCGAGACCGGGTCCACGCGCTTCTGGTAGTGCGGGCCCGCCGCCGCGCCGTCCGGGCCGCACGGCTTCGTGTGCGCGTGGGCCCCGTAGTCCCGGCCGGGCACGAGACCGTGCACCACCAGCGTCACGCCTGTGCCGTACGAGGGCGCGGAGAGCGAGTACACGCTCGCCCGCGCGCCGACCGGGACCAGCGAAGGCTGGTACGTGAACGCCGTCGATCCGAACTCGCCGCGGGCGGTGACCAAGCCGAAGTCCGAGGACGAGGCAGCCTCGGCCGGGCCGGCCAACGCGGCCGAACAACACAGCGCAAGCAAGGTGGGGACCAGACGTCGCATGGACATTGCCTATCGCTCCACCAGGCGATCGCGCCACCGCACGCCCCTGATGAGGTGAATCCCACGGGAGGCCTTGACAGCCCCATCTATTCGATAACCGTCGTACTATCGGCGACGTGACTGCGGAACGAACTCCGGCTGACCGGACCTGGCTGGTGGCCATCGCCGCCGCGCTCTGGGGCACCGACGGCCTGCTGCGCCTCCCACTGGCCAACGCCCTGCCCCCGGCCACCGTGGTGTTCTGGGAACACCTGATCGTCGTGCTCGTGCTCTCCCCGCTCGTCCCCCGCGCGCTGCGGGCGCTGCGCGGCTGCGGCCCGCGCGAGTGGATCGCGGTGCTGATCATCGGCGGCGGCTCGTCGGCACTGGCAACGGCCCTGTTCACCGCGGCTTTCCGCACCGGCGACCCGGTCACGCCACTCGTCCTGCAGAAGCTCCAGCCGGTGTTCGTCGTGCTCGCCGCCTTCTTCGTGCTGCGCGAGCGCATCCGCCCCGGTTACGCGCTCTTCGCGGCGCCCGCGTTGCTCGGTGCCTGGCTGCTGGCGTTCAAGAACCCGCTCGACATCGAACTCAACGCCCTGCGCGCGGCCCTGCTCGCGATCGGCGCGGCGGTGCTGTGGGCGGCGGGCACCGTGCTCGGCAGGCTGGTCTCGAACAGCCTGCCCGCCAGGGACGTCACCGTGCTGCGGTTCACCGTCGGCCTCCCGGTTTCCGCGGCGATCGTGGCCGTGCAGGGCGTTTCCTTCGTACCTGGTTGGGCGAATGCGCCCGGCCTGCTGCTGCTCGCGTTCATCCCGGGCCTGCTCGCGCTCAGCCTCTACTACGCGGGCCTGCGGACCACCCCGGCTTCGCGCGCGACGCTGGCGGAACTCGCGTTCCCGGCGACGGCCGCGATCATCGGCGTCGCCTTCCTGAACACGACGCTGACCGCCACGCAGTGGATCGGCCTGCTCGTCGTGGTCGCGTCGGTGACCACGCTCGGCTGGCACGAGAAGGTGCGCGCGAAGCCGATGGTGCTCGAATCGGTCTAACCGAGGTCGCGCGCCAGCAGGTCCTCTTCGGTTTCGCGGCGGATCAACAGGGATGCGACGCCGTCACGCACGCTGACCAGCGGGGGCCGTCCGACCTGGTTGTAGTTCGACGCCAGCGAGTGGTGGTACGCCCCCGTGCCCGGCACCGCGATCAAGTCGCCCGGGTGCACGTCCGCGGGCAACGGCACGTCGTGCGCGAGGACGTCGCCGGACTCGCAGTGCCGCCCGACCACCATCATCGGCTGCCGTTCCGCGCGCGAGTACCGGTTCGCCAGCCGCGCGGTGTAGCGCGCGCCATACAGCGCGGGGCGCGGGTTGTCGCTCATGCCACCGTCGACCGCGACGAACGTGCGGCTCCCGCGCTTCACCGCGCACACCCGGTACACCGTGATCCCCGCGCGCGCGACGATCGCCCGGCCCGGTTCGACGGTCAGCCGCGGCATCGGGAACTCGTGCACCGAGCACTCGTACGCCAGCGCCACGCGCAACCGCCGGGCGTACCCGGCGAGGTCGAAGTCGACCGCGTGCCCGCCGCCGAGGTCCAGGTGGGTCAGCTCCAGCCCGTAGGTCGCGCGGACGTGCACCAGCGCCTCGACCATCCGCCGCGCCGCCTGCTCGTAGGCGTCCACTCTGGACACTTGCGAACCGAGGTGGCAGTGCAGCCCGGTCAACCGCAGCGACGGCTGCGCGAGCACGGCGGCGACCGCGCGGTCGAGGTTGTCGGTGACCCTCGGCAGCAGCGAAAAGCCGAACTTCTGCCCCTCGGTGCCGGTGGTGATCGCGGCGTGCGTGCCACCGTCGACACCGGGCACCACGCGGATCAGCACCTTCTGCCTGCCGTGCGCCAGCGCGCCGATTTGCTCGATCTCGTCGAGCGAGTCGAGCACGATCCGGCCGACGCCGTACTCGAGCGCGGTCTTCAGGTCCTCCGGCGTCTTCACGTTGCCGTGCAAGAGAATCCGCGACGCGGGGAAGCCGGCCGCACGCGCCACGGCGATCTCACCACCCGAGCAGGTGTCCAGCGAAAGGCCCTCTTCGGCGACCCAGCGGAGCACGGACTTGGTGCACAGCGCCTTGCCCGCGAAGGCGATTTCCGCCTCCGGCAAGGCTTCCCGGTACGCCCGCGCCTGGCGGCGCACGTGTGCCTCGTCGAGCAGGTACGCGGGCGTGCCGAAGCGCGCGGCGAGCTGGGTGACCGGCGCGCCGGCGAACACGAGTTCACCGTCGCGCCCGATCCGGGTGCCGGGCGGCCATTCGGCGGCGTCCAGCCGGTCCGCGACGGCACAGCCCAGGCTGGGCAGCAGCTCGGCGAGTGTCACGACTACCTCCGGGGGTCGGGAGTGCTACCCGCCAAGCACAACCCCGTTCAGTCCGGAGTGGACCGCTCGCCTACGGCCCGCTGACACTCCGGCGAGCGTTGTTGACGCCGCGTTGACGCCGTCAGAGCGCGTGCCCGCCCGCCACCTGCACCACCTGGCCGGTGATCCACCTGGCCTGGTGCGAGGCGAGGAAGACCACCGCGTCGGCGATGTCCTCCGGCAGCCCCTCGCGGCCGAGCGGCACGATCCGGCGCACCTCGTCGAGCAGGTCGGCGTCCATCCAGCCGGTCTGCACCGGGCCGGGCGCGACCGCGTTGACCCGGATCCCGGCGCCCGCGAGGTCGAGCGCGGCGGCCCGGGTGAACGCCTCCAGCGCGGCCTTCGACGTGCCGTACCCGAGCTGACCGGGGAAGGCGCGGGCGGCGTCGGTGGAGATGTTGACCACGCACGGCGGGGTGCCGCCGCGGTGGCGGCGGGCGACTTCCGCGGTGAGCAGCGCGGGCGCGATCGCGTTGACCCAGTAGTGCCTGCTCAGGCTGCCGCCGTTGATGGTCTCGATGGTGTCCGGCGTTTCGCAGTGCGCGGCGTTGTTGACCAGCACCTCGACCGGGCCGAGCTGGGCCTCGATCCGGTCGAGCAGGCGCACCGGCGCTTCGTCGTCGGCAAGGTCGGCTTCGAACGCTTCACCCTCGACCGGACTCACCGTGTGCGACCACTGCACACCTTCGGGTGGTTCTTCCTGATGACCCAGGTAGTGGACGGCGACGCGGGCGCCTTCGGCGGTGAAGGCGCGGGCGATCGCCGCGCCGATGCCGCTGGCGGCCCCGGTCACCAGCACCACGCGGTCGGCGAGGCCGGTATCGATCATGGGGCCGGACGATAGGGCGGATCGGGCCGGTCCCGCATCCCGGATTCGGCCAGTAGTTTGTTTTGCAAACTAAGGGCGTCTTCAACTAGTGTGCGCCCGTGAGCACCTTCGACGAGCTGACCGCGGTCCTGCTCGCGGTCGCCGACCACACCAGCTCGCGGATGGAGCGCACGCTCGCCGAGTTGTCCCTGACCGCCCCGCTCTCGCAGGCGCTCTACGCGATCGACCCGGACCAGTCGCCGCCCGCGATGAAGGTCCTCGCCGAACGGCTGCGCTGCGACCGCTCCAGCGTCACCTTCCTGGCCGACCGGCTGACCGAACGCGGCCTCGCCGAGCGCGTGCCCGGCCACCGCGACCGCCGGTCGAAGGCGCTGCAGCTCACCCCGGAGGGCGTGCGCGTGCGCACCGCCATGCTCTACGCGCTGACCGAGGCCTCCCCGCTGGCCAAGCTGAGCGACGCCGACCAGGGGATGCTCCTGCTCCTGCTGCGCCGCGCGCTAGCTGCGGCAGAGGGTTAGCGCGACCGGCCGGAAGCCGAGGTTCAGCCTAGGGCGGACCAGATCACCGATGACCTGGGCGAGGCAGGCCGACCAGTTCTGCCCGGCCGAGATCAGCAGGTGGCCCGGCTGGCCGAGCGCCAGGTTAAGCGCGTTCATCGCCGACCACGACCAGGTCCGGTCCGCGCTCCACAGCAGCGAGACCGGCAGCTCGCGCCGCGACAGGGCCTCGAGCGCCGGGCGCAGTGCCGACGCGCCGGTCGAATCGAGCAGCACCAGCCGCTGCACGGTGTGCAGGGTGGCGTGCGCGGTCCGGACGGCGACCGCCCCGCAGAGCCCGTGCCCGACCAAGGTGACCGGTTCACGGAGACCTGCCGAATGTAAAAATTCGGTCACCCATTCGGGATCGCTGCCCGGTTGCTCCGGGGCGAACACCCGGATACGGCGCGTAGTCATCATCTCGAGCGCCTGCCGGAACGCGGTGCCCTCGTCGTGCAGAAACACCACCGGCGTGCCGAAGCCACCCGTGGTGTAGCGGACCCGGCGACCACGGACCGTGGTGGTCAGTTCTTCCAGTCCCATCGAACGTCCCCCTCGTATCGCTTAGAGGAGGCGCGAAAGCGGCCGCAGATACCACCAGGATCTAACCCCGACGGGTGACACCGAGTGGGTGAGCTGGCATTATGCCGGTCACCGTGGTCGGGGACGAAGGGAGCACGGTGAGCACACAAGCCGCCCAAATCGACGACATCCGACTGGTCGCGCTGCCGAGTGCGGTCAGCTGTTCGGCGATGTTCGTCAGGTTCACGCTCGGGGAATGGTCCCTGGACCCGTTGATCGACCGGGCCGAGGAACTCGTCGCCCAGTTGGTCACCGCGTCGGTCGAGAGCGCCGCCCCGAGCACCCCCGGCTTCGTGCTGGTGCGGCTCCAGGTGCGCGGCGACTGCCTGGTCATCGAGGTCGAGGACGGGCAACCGCCGGAGACCGCGCCCGAGCTGGACGGTGACCACGCCGGCGTCGAGCCGCTGCGCAACGGCGGCAAGCGCATCTGGTGCGAGCTGCCGCTGCCGATCGGCATCACCGCGGGCGCGGTGTCGCTGCCCCGCCGCAACGTGCACCGCTCCTCCGTGCCGGAACCGCTGATGACCGGGGAACCGATCGGCGCGGACGCCGACTTCCTCGGCCGCATCCTCACCGGGCTGACCCGGACCGAGGCCTGACCCCGAGCACCACGCACGCGGCCGCGACCGCACCGGCCGCCGCCGCGCCCAGCGCGAACAACGGCGACGGTTCGTGCTCCAGCAGCACCGAGGCGAACAGCCACGCCGTCACGCCGAACACCGCGCCCAGCACCGGACCGGCCACCTTCGCCGCCCGCCAGCGCCGTCCCTGGCGCAGGGTGCGCAGGCCGGATTCGAGGTAGGCGGCGGCGAACAACGCGAGCAGCAGGCTGCCCGCCCCCATCGCGCTGGCCAGCGGGTGCTGCTCGGTGCGCAGGGTGAAGCGCTGCACCTCGACCGGTTCCCCCGGCCGGGACAACCGCAGCTCACCGGTCACCGCCCCGCCGACGATCCACCGCGACAGGCCCGGCTGCTCCACCTCGGTGACCAGGCGTCCCTCATCCGTGGTCTGCGCGGGTGCGGAAGCCGAGCCGAGCGGTACGTTGGCCGCGGCCAGGTCGAGCCGGACGTCGACCGGACCGTCCCCGGCGTTGCCGACCTCGATGGTGATCGGCCGGCTCAGGTTCACCGTGGCCGGGCCGGGCAGTGGTGCACCGGCGACGACGGTCGCCTCGTGTGCCACGTGCGGCAACCGGCTCGGGGAGAAGAACGCGAGTGCGAGGAGGGCCAGCAACGCCGCTACCGCACCGAAAACCGGCCACTTCGGGCTGGGTGAGATCGGCCGGGGCGTGGTCAGCGTCGGTGTCTTCGGCACCAGGTGCGGGGTCGCCAGCGCCGCGAGGACCCGGGGCGTCAGGTGCAGCACGGGCACCCCGGACCGCTCCAGCCAGCCCGGCCCGTAGACCGCCGTCGCCGCCGACGCGAGGTCGGCCGCAAACGTTTCCGCCTCGCGATACCGCCCGGGGAGCTCCCGCGCGATGCTGCGCATGACCACCGACGCCAGCGGCTCCGGCACTCCCCGGATCGGCTTCGGATCGGTGAACATGTGCTGCCGCATCATGCTCAGCGCACCCCGCGTGTTGTCGAACGGGATCTCGCCGCTGAGCAGTTCGTAGAGCACGGTCCCGGCCGAGTAGACGTCCGCCGCCGGGCTCAGCGCGTTGCCCATCGCCTGCTCCGGCGCGATGTAGGCCGGGGTGCCCTGCACCTCGCCGCCGTGCGTGACCAGGGTGGCGCCCTCGCTGATCACCTGCGCGATGCCGAAGTCCGCCACCTTCAGCACCCCGCCCGCGCTGAACAGCAGGTTCTTCGGCTTGACGTCGAGGTGCAGCACGCCGGCGGTGTGCGCGGCGTGCAGCCCGGCGAGCGTGGCCAGCAGGATCGCGCACGCCTGTTCGCCGGTGACCCGGCCCGCCGCGAAGCGGTGGTAGACCGTGCCGCCGTCCAGTTTCTCCATCACCAGCAGGCTGCCGCGCCCGGCGCGCACGTAGTCGTAGACCGGCACGATGTGCGGGTGGTCCAGGCTCGCCAGCACGCGGGCCTCGTGGTCGAACCGGTCGTTCAGGCCCGGTTTTCCGGCGATCTCGGCGGGCAGCTGCTTGATCGCCACCTGCCGTCCCAGCGAGCGGTGGACCCCGGCGTAGACCACGCCCATGCCACCGGACCCGATCTCCTCGCCGATCCGGTACTGCGGCAGCGCCGCGCTCAGTGCGGCCGGGGCGGTCATCCGGGGTAGCCCTCCGTCGTCGGGTCGATCGGCCTGGTGGTGATCGGGATGGTGGCGTCGTCGGCGGGCTGGGTGTGCGGGGTGAGGTATCCGAGCAGCAGCGCGATCGCCGCCGCGCCCAGCACCACCGGCACTTCGAGCGCGGGTTCCGGCGGCATCACCCGCAACACCGACAGCGTCACCACCGCGGTCAGGCCGGTGCCGAATCCGGCGGGCAGGAAGCGCAGGGCCCGGCGGGCGCGGCTGCGCGGGAGCCGGTGCCTGGCCAGTGCGAGCAACGCGGTCGCCCACGCGAGCACGGTCAGCGACAGCACGGCGAGGCCGAAGAGGCCGTACACCGACCAGAACGAGCCGCGGATGTCGGTGACCAGCGCGGCGCTCGCGGCCAGTTCGCGGTCGGCGTCGAGCAGTTCGACCGAACCGGGCAGCAGGCCCATCGCCTGCCCGTCCAGTTCGGCGAGGTCGAGCACGAGCGTCCTGGTGACGCGGGCGCCCGCCGGTACCTCGAACGGAACCGTGGTGTCGTAGGAGAAGAAGGTCAGCGCCAGCGCCACGCCGGAGACCCGCACGCTGCGCACCCGCACCGGCTGGGTGCCGCGGTTGATCGCGGTGAGCCCGAGTTCCACCGGTTTCGCCGGGTCGATGGTGACCGTGCGGTCCGCGATGTCCTGGCCGTCGACGGTCACCGCCACGGCCAGCGGCTCGTCCTGCGCGCTCGCGGGAATTGTTCCGATGAGTGAAAAAACCGCGGCGGAGACAACCGCGGCGGTCATGATGCGTCTCATCCGGTGGTCCCAGCCTCAGATTTGCCGACAGTGCGAAAATGCTACAACACACAAGGAACGCGGCATGCGGAAGATCTTTGCCACAGCAGCACTTTTTGGCCTCGTTGCGGGGTTTTCGCTGACCGGCACGGCGGCCGCGCAGGCGCCGTCGGTGAGTTTGAAACCGTCCAGCGGAATGGCAGGTAGTCAATTCACCATAGGCTGGTCTGGATTTGGAAAATGTCGAACAATCGCTTTCAGTTGGGACGGTGCGGGACTGGCTTCGGTGGTCGCCCCGCCGTCGAGCGGCTCGGTCGGCGCGACCGTGCCCGCCGGGGCCGCGCCGGGCGCGCACACCGTGCAGGGCGTGTGCGCGTCGCAGGAGCTGAGCGCCTCCGCGGTGTTCACCGTGGTCGGGCCGACCACCACCAAACCGCCGGTGACCACGACGAAGCCGCCGGTGGTGACCACCAAACCGCCCGTGGTGACCACCAAGCCGCCGGTGACCACAACGACTCCGCCGACCACGACCACCACGACGACAACCACCACGCCGCCGGTGGAGATCGAGACGCCCGAGTCGGTGCCCGAGGAACCACCGCCACCCGCCGACGGGGTGCTCCAGCTCGACCGCGCCACGGTCAACCCCGGTGACCCGCTGGTGGCCTCGGGCATCGGCTGCGATCCGGGCGCGAGGGTGGAGCTGACCTCGGAGGGCGAGCAGGTGGGCCGCGCGGTCGCCGACGCCGGGGGCGCCTTCGGCACCACCGTCGAGTTCACCCGGATCGAGCCGGGGAAGCACTGGGTGCTGGCCGACTGCGGCATCCGGCTGGCCGGCGCGGTCGAGCAGGTGCTGACCAGTTCGACCGGCGGCGGCAGTGCCGCGCTGGTGGTGCTGGTGTTCTTCGTGCTGGCCGGGATCACCCTGGTGCGGGTGCGCTGATCAACCGATCGGGGGACACCCGGCTGACTGCTCAGGTGATTCGCCGGGCCGCCGCGGCGGCGAGGCTGGGTTCCTCAGCAACGAGGGAGGGACCCGATGAGAAGGTTGACGGCCGTGTTCGCCGGCCTGCTGGCACTGTCCACAGTGTCCAGTCTGATCACACCAGCGGTCGCGGCGGGGGATCCGGCGGTGGTCCGCACGGACGCGGGCGCGGTGCGCGGCACGGTGACCGAGCAGGTGCGCACGTTCCAGGGGGTGCCGTACGCGGCCCCGCCGGTCGGCGGGCTGCGGTGGCGCGCTCCGCAGCCGGTCCGGCCGTGGACCGGCGTCCGCGACGCCACCGCGCCGGGCAGCGTCTGCCCGCAGGACAAGAATCCCGAGGCACCCGGCGGCAGCACGAACGAGGACTGCCTGTACCTCAACGTGACCACGCCGACCGGCGGCGCGAAGCACAAGCCGGTGGTGGTCTGGACGCCCGGCGGCGGCTTCTTCATGGGCGCGGGCAGCAACTACGGCGCCCAGCGCATGGCCGAGCGCGGGGACGCGGTGGTGGTGACGATCAACTACCGCCTCGGCATCTTCGGCTTCTACGGCCAGCACGGCCTGCCCGGCTCCGGCACCTTCGGCCTGCAGGACCAGCAGGCCGCGCTGCGCTGGGTGCAGCGCAACATCCGCGCGTTCGGCGGTGATCCCGGCAACGTGACGATGGCCGGGGAGTCGGCGGGCGGGATGAGCACCTGCGCGCAGCTGACCTCGCCGTTGTCGGCGGGGCTGTTCCACCGTGCGATCATGCAGAGCGGCTCGTGCGACTTCAACTGGGCGGACGCGAGCCAGTACCCGAGCCAGAAGGCGGGCTCGTACTGGGTGCCGGAGGAGACGATCCAGGCCGACGGCGACGCGATGGCCGCCGAACTCGGCTGCGCCTCGGTCGACTGCCTGCGGGCGCGGCCGGCGGCCGAGCTGATGGGCCAGTTCACGCGGTTCACCAGTTCCGCGACGGGCACGCCGGTGCTGCCGACGGACCCGGGCCAGGCGTTGCGTGACGGGCGGTTCCACCGCGTGCCGGTCATCTCCGGCAACAACCACGACGAGGCGCGGAGCTACCTGATCGCCTTCGACGGCGGGAAGATCGACGCGGCGAAGTACCGGGAACTGCTGGTCGCCATGGCCGGGCCGGAGCAGGCGGCGCGGATCGCGGCGGAGTACCCGCTGTCGGCATACGAAAGCCCGGCGCACGCGTGGGCGGCGGTGACCACCGACCGGATCTGGTCGTGCACGCAGCTTTCGACCAGCCGGAAGCTGGCGCGCGAGGTGCCGGTGTACGCCTACGAGTTCGCCGACCGGCACTCGCCGCTGGCCGAGCTGACGCCGGGGCCGATCCCGCTGGGGGCCGCGCACACGATGGAGCTGCCGTACCTGTTCGCGCTCGGCGGGTACGAGTTCCCGCTGCGGCCCGATCAGCAGCGGCTGGCCGACCAGATGGTCGACTATTGGACCGCGTTCGCCCGCAGCGGTGACCCGAACGGTGCTGGTCGTCCACAGTGGACGCCAGGGCGGGCGCTCTCGCTGGCGCCGAGCGGGCAGGGTGGCATCCGCCCGGTCGACCTGGCCGCCGAGCACCACTGCGGGTTCTGGCAGACTTGACTTATATAAGCCGTTGCTGAGATAGTCGGCGGGTGCACGCGTTCGACGTTCTCGGTGACCCGGTGCGGCGCCGCATCCTGGAGCTGCTCGCCACCGGTGAGCAGACCTCGGGTGCGGTGACCGCGGTCATCAGCGCGGAGTTCGGGATCTCCCAGCCGGCGGTCTCGCAGCACCTGAAGGTGTTGCGGGAGAACGGGTTCGCGACCGTCCGTGCCGAGGGTACGCGCCGCCTCTACGCCGTCGACGCGACACCGATGCGCGAGGTCGACGAGTGGCTGGCGCACTTCCGCCAGTTCTGGAACCAGCGCCTCGACGCGCTGGGTACCGAACTGGCCAGGGGCAAGCGAGAACGGCGAAAGGGCAAGTCCGGTGATTGACATCGTCCACGAGATCAACGCGGTGCGCCGCGAAGTCGCCAACCGGCCGGGTGCCGACGGGGGTGAGGTGCGGGCGCTGAGCCTGACCCGCACCTACGACGCCGAGGTCGAGGACGTCTGGGACGCGCTGACCAGCGCGGAACGGATCGCGCGGTGGTTCCTGCCGATCACCGGTGAGCTGAAGGTGGGCGGCACGTTCCAACTGGAGGGCAACGCGGGCGGGGAGATCCGGCGCTGCGAGCCGCCGACGTTGTTCGAGGTGACCTTCGGGGACGAGAACAGCCTCGTGAAGGTGGAGCTGTCCGCCGGCGAGGGCGCGACCACGGTGCTCGTGCTGGAGCACACCGTGCCGGCCGGGATCTTCCCCGATTCGGGCACGCTTTCGGTGGGGCCCGGCTGGGACCAGGCCGTGCTCGGCCTCGCCCGCCACCTCGGCGGCGAATCGTTCGATGACCCCGCCGCCGAGCACGACACGCCGGAGTCGCGTGCCTACGCGGGCGCTGCGGTGGACGCCTGGGCCGCCGTCCTGGACGCCGAAGGCCGCGTCGGCGCGGACGAACTCAAGACCGCCGCGGCCGAGGCCATGGAGCACTACAACCCTTCGTCCTGAGCCTCCGCGACGTTGGGGCGTTACGGTCTGTCGTCCGGCTTCCGCGAGGTTGGGGCTTTACGGCTTGTCGTCTCCGGCTTCCGCGAGGTGCTTCAGCCGGGCGAGGCGGCTGTCCCAGTTCTCCGCCAGTAGCCGCCCGGTGACCAGGCTCGCGCTTCCACCACGCAGGACGGCAGGTGCTCAGTGTTTCAATCCACTGTGGACCGGTTGCGCGAGTCGAGCCCGGCGAGGGCGAGATCGCCTGCCCGCCGCATGGCTTCCTGGGTGGCCTGGGGGTCGTCGCCGCGGCCACGCGAGGCGGCGATGGCCATCTTGATCGCGCCCACCAGCGCCCCGACCATGGCGGCCGCCTCGACCAGGTCCAGTTCGGCCGGGCACGCGCGGTGCAGCGCGTGGGCGAGCCGTCGCTGCGTGTCGAACAGCAGGTGCAGTTCCCGCGCCCGCAACGCGGGGACCGAATCGATCAGCCGCGCCCGGTCGAAGTCGGTTTCGTCGGCCAGCTGGAACACGCTCTGCTCCAGCACCCGCCTCAGCAACTGCCCGGCACCCTCGCCGGGGCGACGCTGGTTCAGCAGCTCCAGCGACCGCGCGAGCCGCGCGCGGTAGTCATAGAAGACGATGTCGTCCTTGCTCTCGAAGTAGCTGAAGAAGGTGCGCGTGGAGATATCGGCCGTCGCGGCGATCTCCGCGACGGTGGTCTCGTCGAACCCCTTGTCGTGGAAGAGCCGGAGGGCGCCCCCGATGAGCGCCTTCCTGGTGCGCAGCTTCTTGCGCTCGCGCATGCCCAGTTCCAGCTCGTTCTCCACCCGGGGGAGCCTAGTGGGCGATCGCGATTAATCGTACCGACCGTGATTCCGGTGTGACTTCGGATCTCCGGGCCGGGCTCGGTGATCATCCGGATGTGCCGCCGCCCGGCGGTTCCTAACTTCGTGGCCATGAGAAAACGAGCAATCGTGGCGGGCGCGCTCGCCCTCACCGCACTCGCCGCACCGGCCGCCACCGCCGAACCCGGGTCCGTGTTGCCGGAACCGGGCGGGCGGTACGCGGTCGGCGTCACCGAACTGCACTTGGTCGACCACGCGCGCCAGGACCCGTGGGTGCCGGGTGCGGTGCGGGAGCTGATGGTCACCGTCCGCTATCCCGCGCTGCCCAGTGGAAAGCCGCGCGCGCCGTACCTGCCGCCCGGTGTCGCCGCGGCCGCGGCTGAAGAGGACGGTCGCCTGATCGGCGTCGACCCGGCCGAGTTCGACTACGGGTTCGCCACGCACTCCCGCACCGGCGCCCCGGCCTTCGGGCACCAGCCCGTGCTGCTCCACTCGCCCGGGGCCAAGCAGTCCCGCGCACTCGGCACCGCGCAGGCGGAACACCTGGCGAGCAAGGGATACGTGGTGGTGGCGATCGACCACACGCACGAGGCGGTGGCGGTCGAGTTCCCCGGTGGCCGGGTGGCCGGGCACGCCATGCCACCACGCACCATCGAGGTGGCGAAGCAGATGATGGCGACCAGGGTGCAGGACACCAGCTTCGTGCTGGACCAGCTGGAAGTGCTGGCACGCGGCGGAAATCCCGACGCCGCCCACCGGCGGTTGCCGCCGGGGCTCGGCCGGGCGCTGGATCTCGACCGGGTGGGCATGTTCGGCCATTCGGGGGGCGGGTTCACCGCCGGGGAGACCATGGTGACCGATCGCCGCGTCGACGCGGGTGCCAATCTCGACGGCAGCATGGCCTACCACCAGGAGAACCGCGATTTCGGTCGCGTGGCCGACGAAGGTCTGGACCGCCCGTTCCTGCTCATGAGCGCGGGCGACCACAGCGCGGCGTCGGACCTGTCGTGGCAGGAGTTCCTGCGCCACCACCGCGCCTGGGTGCGGCAGCTGCACCTGCCGGCCGGTGAGCACTTCGGCTACACCGACCAGCAGGTGCTGGCGCCGCGGCTGGGCGTGGACACCACGCCGTTCCTGGGCACGGTGGACCCGGCTCGCAGCATGGCCTCGCAACGCGCCTACCTGACGGCTTTCTTCGACGAGCACCTGAAGCACCGCCCGCAACCGCTGTTCGACGGGCCGTCGCCGCGGCACCCCGACTTCGAGTTCAGGGGCTGAGCACGGGGTCCGGCGGGATCCGGTCCCGGTCGATGGTGAAGGTGGCGAGGAAGTAGTTCGCGGTGACGCAGGTCGTGCCCTCGCCACCGGTCGCCTTCGCGGTCAGCGTCCGGTGGTCGACGACCAGCACCGCGGCCAGTTCGGCGCAACCGGACAGCACGAAGGCGAACCCCCGGCGGCGCTGCGGTGGCCTGCTCTCCAGCGTGGCGCCCGCGCGGACGAGGTTCGCGCTGCCCGCGCGCTCCAGCGCCTGGTACAGGTCCTGCGCGTGGTCGGTGCCGAGTTCCGCGTGCCGGAGGTCGACCGGACGGCTGCCGAGCGCGATGAACTCCTCCAGCGTGCCGGGCCCGTCCGGGGCCAGCGGTGGCTTGCCGCCGATGGTCCGGACGCCGCGCACGGCGTCGGCGTTGACGGTGAACTGCGCGATCCAGCCGTCCGCCTGGGCGCAGTCGACCTCGTCCTCCTCGATGAAGCGGGCGTGCAGGTCGTCGCCGGTCCGGACCAGTTCGGACTGCTCCGGCAGCGTGCAGCCGCTGCCGGAGACCACCACGTAGTGGCTGCCGGGCCGGGCGGTCACCTGGTGCCCGAGCGTCGAGCCCCGGCCGTACCAGCCCTGGAACACCCCGGTGTCGATCGGCCGGTCGCTCAACGCGCCACCGGACTCGGGCACCCCGGGCACCACCGCGACGTCGGCGGGCAGCGCGTCGCCGCCATCCGCTCCACACCCCGCGAGGAGGAGCAGGACCAGCACCACCCGAGCAGTTTTCATGCCACCAGGACGGTAGCGGGTCACCGCCCGGTTGCCTGCTCGGGGAGGTCGGCCAGATCGAGCACGAACCGATACCGGACGTCGTTGCGCGCCAGGCGGTCGAGTGCCTCGTTCACCTGCGCCGACGGCAGCAGTTCGATGTCGGCGGTGATGCCGTGCTCGGCGCAGAAGGCCAGCATGGCGGCCGTCGCGGGCAGGCCGCCGCTGCCCGCGGAGCTGAGCTTCTTGCGGCCCACGAGCAGATCCATCACCTCCACGGTGACCTGCCCGAGATAACCGACCTGGCTGAGCGTGCCGTCCATGGCGACGGCCTTCAGGTAGGGCGCGAGGTCGTGCGGTGCCGAGATCGTGTCGATCACCACGTCGAACCGGTCGCGCACCCCACCCATTTCCGTGGTGAGCAGGAGATCGCGGGCCCCGAGCGCGGCGGCGTCCCCGGCCTTGTCCGCCGAGCGGCTGATGACCGTGGTTTCGGCGCCGAGCGCCACGGCGAACTTGACCGCGAGGTGCCCGAGACCGCCCAGTCCGGCCACCGCGACCCGGGTGCCCGGCCCGACTCCGAGGTGGTGCAACGGTTCCCACACGGTGATCCCGGCGCAGAGCAGCGGTGCGGTCGCCGCGGGATCGAGGCCGTCGGGCAACCGGTGGGCGAATCGCTCGCGGACGACGTACTCACGCGAGAAGCCGCCCAAGGTGGTCGAACCGTCGTGGCGATCGGTACCGCCGTAGGTCAGCGTGGGGAACTCGTGGCAGAAGTTCTCCTGTCCCGCACGGCACATCGCGCATTCGCCGCACGAGTCGACGATGTTGCCGACCGCGACCGGATCACCGGCGGCAAAGCGGGTCACCTCGGGACCGGCGGCGGTCACCACGCCGGTGAACTCGTGCCCGGGCACGAGGGGCGCGGTTCCGCTGTGCGCGCGGAGGCTGTGCAGATCGGTGTGGCAGACACCGCAGTAGTCCACGCGGACCGCGATGTCGTCGGCACGCAGGTCGCGTCGGTCGAGGCGGACCTGGCGCAGGAGCTGGCCGTCGGCCAGCCAGCCGAGGGTGGGGCGCATGGGGACTCCAAATCAAACAGACTGTTCGGTCTATTTCACCGTAGCAGCTATCCAGACCGACTGTTCTGTTTGATAGCCTGACCAGCATGGATGAGCCTTCCCTGACGGCGCGCGGGGCAGCCACCCGGCAGCGCATCCTCGACGCGGCCACCCGGGAGTTCGCCGAGCACGGCATCGCCGGTGCCCGCGTCGAGCGCATCGTGGCCGCGGCGCGGACCAACAAGGCGCAGCTCTACGGCTACTTCGGCAGCAAGGACGGCTTGTTCGACGCGATCTTCTTCGGCTCGCTGGAGCGGATCACGAACGTGGTCCGGATCGACGCCACCGATCTGGCGGACTGGGCGGTCCGGCTCTACGACGAGTACCTGCGGCGCCCCGACCTGATCCGGTTGGCCACCTGGGCCCGGCTGGAGCGGCGCCCGGCCGGTCACCTGGTGGCGGACGCGGACCGGCTCGACGGGGTCAAGCTCGGTGCCATCGCCGACGCGCAGGCGGCAGGCCTGGTCCGCGACGGCGACCCGTTCGACCTGATGGCGATGGTCATCGCGATGTCGATGGCGTGGTCGCCGGTGAGCAACGTCTACGCGGCCACCGCGGACGAACCGGAGGAGGTGCACGAACGCCGCCGCGCGCTGCTCCGGGAAAGCGTCCGGCTGGCGGTGCAACCACGCTGAATGCCAGTACCGGGACCACGCGAAGCTGTAGCATCAGCGGGGCCAGCGCGGTCGCCGTCGCTGTCCTGCTATTGGGAGGTAGCTCGAATGCACACCCCGTCCGCACAGTCCGCTCCGCAGTCGCTGGAGCCCGGTGACCCGGTCCGGGAAGCGGTGCTCCGCGCCGCCACCGCGCCGCTCGGCGAGGTGTTCGGCGATCTCGCCCAGGTGGTGGTGAACAGCCTCACCCGCGTCGGACCGTGGGTGTTCCTGCAGGGCAACATGCACGGCCCGGACGGGGGCAGGCCGAACTTCGCCGGTACCTCGTACGGGGCGCGCCAGGCCGACGGCGCGATGTCCGACGTCTACGTCGCGCTGCTCCACAAGGAAGCGAACGCGGTCGCCGACGCGCGGTCGTGGAGGCTGGTCGCGCACGCCATCGGCCCGACCGACGTGGCCTGGCTGACCTGGCCGGACGAGTACGAGGCCCCGCGCGCGGTCTTCGGCTTCTGAGTTCCCCGCACCGTCCGGCGAGGCAGCCTCGCCGGACGGTGCGTCAGGCCGCTCAGCCCGGCGGGGTGAGGACCTTCACCAGGCCGCCGCCGCCACCCATGCTGATCTGCTGCGAGCCGTCCGGGTTGATGTTGTTCGAGCCGATGAACTGGCCGTCGCCGGCGTAGAGCACCACGTGCCCGCCGCCGTTCGAGATGACCACGTCGCCCGGCTTCGCCTCGGACAGCGGCACCGACTTCCAGCCGTCCGCCTCGAGGTTGGCGGTCAGGCCCGCCACCGACGCGCTCGCCTGGCCCTTGTCGATCAGGCCCGCCGCCTCCAGGCAGCCGGAGACGAAGTTCGCGCAGTTGACGTTGTTGGGCACCCACGACTGCATCGCCGGGAGTTCACCGCTGCCCTTGAGGTCGCCCGCGTTGCGGCCGAGGAACTGCTCGGCGATCTTGGCCGGGTTGTCCCCGCGCGCGTCGATCGGCTTGGCCGGCCGCCCGTCGCCGGGCACCCCGGCCGGCGATCCACCGCCGCCGCCGTAGTCCCCGCCACCGCTGCTGCTCCCGCCACCGCTGTAGGACGGCGCGTTGCCGCCGTTGCCGACGGGCGTGGAGCCCGCGCTGGAGGCGGTGGTGGTGCTGCCGGTGTCGGCGGGCACGAGCGAGACGAAGCCGTCGTCGATCTGCAGGCCGAGCGGCTTGAGAAGGTCGTCGATCTCCTTCTCGGCGGCGTCCAGCGCCTGCTCGATCTCGTCCTTCTTGCCGTTGGAGTCTTTTTCGTTCAGCTGGCGCAGCCGCTCGATGTCGGCCGCGGCCGCCTCGATCTCGCTGTCCTCGGTCGCGCTGTTCTTCCGCTTGCGGGCGGCGTCGATCAGGTTGCGGTTGTCCGCGTCCTTGTCGTTCGCTTCCTGGGCGAGCTGGGCGACCTTCTGCTTGACGTTCTCCAGGATCTCGGAGACGCGCTGGAGGATGTTCTTGGCCGCCTCGGCCTTGTCGCTGACCTTGTAGCTGGCCTTGCCGAGCTGCTCGAGGTGGTCGGCGACGGCGTCGGCGTCCTTGCCCTCCCAGTTGCGCAGCACGTCGTCGCGGAAGATCTTGAGGTCGTCGCCGAGGTCACTGGCGCTGGTGGCGGCCCCGCCGACCTTCTCGGCCTGGTCGTTGACGGCTCTCGAATTGAGCTTTTCGGCCTGCTGGGCGTGCTGGTCGATGGCGTCCATGGATTTCGGACGGTCCTGCGCCGGGTCGTCGAGCGGGCTCAACTGCTGTCCTGCGGTGGTCATCGGTTATCCCCTGGTTTCCCGTCCTGATCCGATCAAGCCTGCTCGCGGCCGCTGCCGAGGGTGTGGATGACCGCGTCCTCGTCGTTGCGCATGCGCTCGGCGGCGATGGACAGGGCCTGCGACGCCGCCTCGACCAACCCGGCGGCGGCGGTGAACTCGCTGTTCACGCCGCTGTAGAACCCCTTCGTCGCCTGACCGGCGTTGGCCGCGTTCTTCAGCGAGCCGTAGGCGCCGCCGGGGTCGCCGTCGCCGAGGTCGGTGCCCGCCGTGGTGAAGCGGTCCTGCAGCGCGCCGACCTTCTTGGCCAGCTCGGCGATCTGATCCGGGTCGAAACGGCGGGTCATGAGTGTTCCCTCCAGAGGCTGCTTTGCCACTCAGTCTAGGAACTCGCCCCACCCCGCGCGCGGGTTTCCGGAAACGCGCTGGTGCCCGAGGTATCCGCGCAGGTCAGAACGCTGCGCCAAGACGCCGATCGAGTGGGCCGCCTGGGGCTCGAACCCAGAACCTACGGATTAAAAGTCCGCAGCTCTACCAATTGAGCTAACGGCCCGTACTCGTGAGTCTAGCGGGCCGGGGGCCGGTGCCGAGCAGGGTGGGTCCGGCCGGTGCCCATGCGGTGTCCACAAAGGACCAGAGGGCCGGGTTGACGCGGCCGGGCGGCGGGGTCAGGGTGGGGCCATGAGCGCCTCGGGGGACACCATGGGCCTGGCCGTGCGCGAGCGCGCCGACTTCGCCGACTTCCTCGCCACCCTCACCCCGGCGCAGTGGGCCGCGCCCAGCCTGTGTGCACAGTGGACCGTGCGTGAGCTGGTCGCGCACACCACCAGCTACGACGAGCTGAGTTGGCCGGACACCCTCCGCCGGTTCGCCAGGGGCCGCTTCCGGCCCGGCCGGGTCAACGACCTCGGCGTCGCGGAGTACCTGCGTGAGCCGGACGAGCTGATCGCCCTGCTCCGCGCGCACCCCCGGCCGCGCGGGCTCGCGGCCGGCTTCGGCGGCATGATCGCGCTGGTCGACACCACCATCCACCACCAGGACATCCGCCGCCCGCTCGGGCTGCCGCGCGAGATCCCGGCCGAGCGGCTCCGCGCCGCCCTGCGGCTCACGCTCAGGGCCCCGCCCGTCGGCGCCTTCGCCCGGGCGCGCGGCCTCACCCTGGTCGCCACCGACGTCGACTGGCGGCACGGCCGCGGCCCCGAGGTCCACGGCCCCGGCGAGGCGTTGCTGATGGCGATGGCCGGGCGCGGGCACGCCCTGCCCGAACTGGGCGGGCCCGGGCTGCCCGTGCTCACCGCCCGGGTCTGACCCCGGCGAGCCATTCGACGCGGTCCCAGTGCCGGAGGGTGTAACCGGACTCGGCCAGTGCGTCGACGAAGACCTCGCCCGCCTGTTCGAGCGCCGGGTAGACCGAAAGCAGGCTCCGGCCCGCCACGCCGAACCGCGCGCCGTCGACGAGCAGGTCGACCAGGTGCTCGCCGTGCACGCGCTCGGCCACGGCGCGGGCGGTCTCGGCGTCGATCGGCCGGTCCAGGGTGCCGACGACGACGGTCAGGTTCCACGCGGCCGACCCGGTCGAGGTTTCGACGTGCGGCCAGTCTTCCGCTCGCGTGCGGGTTCGCGTCATGGTTCCACTTCCCCAGGGTGCTCGCCCGTCATCGTGCCACACGGGCGGCCCTACGAAAGTCCACAATGGACGTATACCGCGTGTCTACATCGGAATCTTCCGAGCCCGCCGGGAAAAATAACGCCGTTCCGGCGGGCTGCCGCCGGTCAGGCCGCGTTCTTCGCGAGGTAGCTCAGGATGATCAGCCCGGTGTCGTGCACCTCGACGCCGTTGTAGGTGAACTTTGCCTGCGGCGTGTCGCGGTAGAGCAGCTCCGAGGGCTGCGCCTTGCCCGAGAGCACCGGGTGCAGCCACAGCCGCAGCTCGTCGAACAGGCCGTTCTCCAGCAGCAGCCTGGTGACGTCGCCGAAGCCGTACTGCAGCAGGCTCGTGCCGGATTCCTTGATCTCGCGGACCCGCTCGACCACGTTCTCGCTGATCACCTCGGTGTTCGCCCACTCGGGCTCGGTCAGCGTGGTGGAGACGACGTACTTCTTGATGCTGTTCATCCGGTCGGCGAACTCGTCGGCGCCGGCCCGCGAGGACCACGCCGCGGCGAACCCTTCGTAGGTCTCGCGGCCCATGATCAACGCGTCGGCCTCGGCGAGCTGCACGGTGGCGGCCTTCTGGGCCTCCTCGCCGAAGTAGTCGAAGTGCCAGTCCATCATGTTGCTGATGTCGCCGTCGAGGGTCATGTAGGTGGCGCTGACGATCTTGCTCATCGGATGCTCCCGTGGCTCGGTGTCTCGGTGCGTTCGGTGATGCGTCGAGCGGGTCCGGGCGACATCGACAGCCTCGACGAACTTTTTTCCGCGACTTTCCGGTCACCGTGAGCTACGGCTGCTAGCAGAACGTACGTGTGCTTGCCGTTAGGCCATTTGGCCCTTAACTTTTGCCACGAGTCAACATAAGTTGTTCTCATTTCGTCGGAAGAACGATGTCCGTGCGCCGCTAGAGGGACGCCCGGGTCGAAAGGCGAGGCACGTGGCAATGGTGTCAACGATGTCAACGATGTCGCCACCGGGTCGATACGGCCGCGGGGCGCCCCGGGCTCCGGCATTTCCACTGACCGCCGCCGGGCCAGCCCCGGGCTGGTGGCAGCCGTGAGGAACCCCCGGAACCGCCCGGGCCGACGAGCCGCCGGGCCACCACCCGGCCTGGCCGGCCACCTGGCCACCACCGACGCGACGGGCCGCCAGGCCACCGCCCGCCCCGACCAGTCCTCGGACGAACACCCGACCTGACCAGCCACCCGGACCGGCACCCGGCCGACGAGGCCGACGAGCTGACCAGCCCGCGAGCCGGTGCCGGACCTGACGAAGCCCGCTACCCCGAGCCTCCCTCCCCGAAGTCCCCGAAACGGAGATCCGCCATGGACAAAGCCGCCCAGTCCGCTCGTTCCGGGCTGTCGCGACGCTCGATGCTGGCCACCGCCGCGGCCGGGGTGCTGATCCCGGGCATGGTGGCCGGCGCCGCCGCCCCGCACGCCGCGGCGGCGGCCGGGGTGACCCGCCGGGTCACCGTCTACGCCGAGCCGCTGCCCGGCGGCCAGTTCGGCTACGGCCTCGAACCGGGCAAGGCCACCATCCCCGGCCCGCTGCTGGAGATCTACGAGGGCGACACGCTGGAGATCGAGCTGGTCAACAACACCGACCAGCGGCTGTCCATCCACCCGCACGGGGTCAACTACGACACCAACTCCGACGGCGCCCCGCTGAACAACTCGTTCAACAAGCCGGGCGAGACCCGCACCTACATCTGGCGCACGCGCACGCAGTACAAGGCGGCCAACGGCTTCTGGATGCCGGGCAGCGCGGGCTACTGGCAGTACCACGACCACGCCATGGGCACCGACCACGGCACCGTCGGCCTGCAGAAGGGCCTCTACGGCGGGCTGATCGTGCGCAAGCGGGGCGACCTGCTCCCGAGCAGGCAGTACACCGTGGTCTTCAACGACATGCTGATCAACAACAAGGTCGCCCCGGACACCCCGATGTTCGAGGCCAACCAGGGCGAGCGCGTCGAGTGGATCTGCATCGGCCACGGCATCTTCCCGCACACCTTCCACCTGCACGCGCACCGCTGGGCGGACACCCGCACCGGGATGCTCAACGGCGAGAACGACCACGCCAACGTGATCGACAACAAGAACCTCGACCCCGGCGCCTCCTTCGGCTTCCAGGTGATCGCCGGCGAGGGCGTCGGCCCGGGCGCCTGGATGTACCACTGCCACGTCCAGAACCACTCGGACATGGGCATGGCGGGCATCTTCCTGGTCCGCAACCCCGACGGCAGCATGCCCGCCGGTGCGCAGGAGGCGATCGACCGGTTCAAGAACCACGACCACTCGGGCCACACGGCCGAGTCCAGTGCGACCGCGCACAGCAACCACTAGTTCCCAACCACAATGAAGGAGTCAGGGATGGGGCGAAGAGTTTCGACAGGCTGGTCGAAACGGCGACGATCGGCGGCGATGCTGGCCGTCGGGGCGGTGGTTTCGCTCGCGGCGCCACTGGCCACCTCGGTCGTGGCGCAGGCGCAGCCTGCCGCGACCGCGGCGGCACCGGTCTCCGTGCTGGTGTTCCACGGTCCGGTGGCGGACCAGAAGGACCCGGTGCAGCGGGCCAGTGACGCGATCGCGCGGCTCGGGCAGGACAACGGGATCACCGTGGTGTCCAGCTCGGACCCGGGCGTGTTCACCGCGGCGAACCTGGCCAACCACCGGGCCGTGGTGTTCCTCTCCGCGCAGGGCGTGACCCTGTCCACCGAGCAGGAAACCGCGCTGAAGAACTACATGAAGGCGGGCGGCGGCTTCGTCGGCCTGTCCGACGCGGCCAAGGCCCAGCCCAACTCGGACTGGTTCACCGGCCTGATCGGGGCTCGCCCGGCAGGCGCGCGCACGGCGATCACCGCCAGCGGCGAGAACCCGCCGAACGAGACCAAGGAAAAGCTGAACGACCGCGACCAGAACACCAAGTGGCTCGCGTTCGCCAAGTCCGGCTGGGTCAGCTACCAGCTGCCCGCCCCCGCCACGCTCACCAAGTACTCGATGACCTCGGCCAACGACTTCGCCGGCCGGGACCCCAAGGACTGGACCCTGCAGGGGTCGAACGACGGCCAGGCCTGGACCGACCTGGACAAGCGCACCAACGAGGACTTCCCCGAGCGCTTCCAGACCAAGACCTTCGAGTACGCCAACACCACCAGCTACGCGCACTACCGGCTGAACATCACCGCGAACTCCGGTGACACGGCCACCCAGCTGGCCGAGTTCGACGTGCACTACGACAACTCGCAGAACCCGCCGCCGCCGGAGCCCGCGCCGGCCGAGGCCACGGTCAACGTGCTCGACCGCCAGCACCCGGCGAACGAGGGCCTGCCGCTGAACTGGAAGCGGACCGACCGCTGGCTGAACTGGGAAGCGAACCCGGTCGGCCAGGTGCACACCATCGCCCAGGTCGAGGAGAAGGGGTACAACCCCGGCCCGACCGCCAACGGCCCGTTCCACCCGATCTCCTGGTGCCGCGACTACGACGGCGGCCGCTCCTTCTACACCGGGATGGGGCGCACCGAGGGCAGCTACGGCGAGGACCAGTTCCGCGGCCACCTGCTCGGCGCGCTGAAGTGGTCCACCGGCATGGTGCGCGGCGACTGCAAGGCCACCATCGCCTCGAACTACAAGATCGAGAAGCTGTCCGGGCAGAACGCCGCCGGGCAGATGGACCAGATCGGTGAGCCCCACGGGCTGACCATCGCGCCGAACGGCCGCGTGTTCTACATCGGCAAGGCCGCCTGCGCCACCGGCCCGGTGCCCAGCTGGGACAACCCGAACGTGGGCCTCGGCTGCGGCACGATCCACCAGTGGGACCCGGCCACCAAGCAGGTCAAGCTGCTCACCACGCTCAAGGTGATGGGCAACCGGGGTTCCGGGGACGAGCTGGTGAAGAACGAAGAGGGTCTGGTCGGCATGACGCTGGACCCGAAGTTCGCCGAGAACGGCTGGTTCTACGTCTACTGGATGCCGTACGAGTCCATCGACAAGGACAAGCGGATCGGCAAGCGCACGGTCTCGCGGTTCACCTACGACGCCGCGAAGGCCACCATCGACCAGGCCACCCGCAAGGACCTGCTGTCCTGGGACACGCAGATCCACAGCTGCTGCCACGCCGGTGGCGGCATGGCCTTCGACAAGGACGGCAACCTCTACATCGGTTCCGGTGACAGCAACTCGTCGCAGGGCTCGAACGGCTACTCCGGCAACAACTGGACCGCCGACTACAAGGGCGTCTCGTTCCAGGACGCGCGCCGCACCTCGGGCAACACGAACGACCTGAACGGCAAGATCATCCGGATCCACCCGGAGGCCGACGGCACCTACACCGTGCCGGCGGGCAACCTGTTCAAGCCGGGCACCGACAAGGCGCGCTCGGAGATCTACGTGATGGGCGTGCGGAACATCTCGCGCCTGCAGGTCGACCCGGTGACCAACTGGGTCACCGCCGGCTGGGTCGGTCCCGACGCGGGCTCGCCGAGCCCGGAGCTGGGCCCGGCGAAGTACGAGACGGCGACCGTGATCACCGAAGCGGGCAACCACGGCTGGCCGTACTGCATGGGCAACCGGCAGCCGTACCGCGACCGCAGCAGCTCCGACGCCGCGGTGCTGACCGGCTGGTACGACTGCAACAACCCGGTGAACACCTCGCCGCGCAACACCGGCCTGGTGAACCTGCCGCCGATCAAGGACAACATGATCTGGTACTCGCCCGACGGCGGTGGCCCGATCTTCCCGAACCGCCCGAACAGCTCCGTGCCGACCTACAACGCCGCGGACGCCACCTACACCCAGCCGTACCTGCGCGGTGGCGGTCAGGCGGTCATGTCCGGCCCGACCTACCACCACGAACTGGTGAACGCCAACAGCGGCGTGGCCTGGCCGGAGTACTGGGACAACAAGTGGTTCATCGGTGACCAGTCCAACTCGCAGAACCGCGTCGCGGTGACGGTGGACCCCAACGGGGTGCCCACGCAGCAGCCGCCCGCCTTCGCCGAGACGCTCCGCCAGATCATCCCCGGCGGCAGCGGCGACTCGAAGCTGCTCAGCTGGATGGACGCCAAGTTCGGCCCGGACGGCGCGCTCTACCTGCTGGACTACGGCAACGGGTTCTTCAGCCTCGACGCCAACCAGAAGCTGATCCGGATCACCTACACCGGCGGCGCGGCCACCCCGACGCCGGCGGCGACGAACACCAACGTGCAGAGCAAGCCGCTGACGGTGGCGTTCAACGGGCTCAAGTCCGGCGGCGTGGCCTGGGAGTGGGACTTCGGCGACGGCACCATGTCGACCGAGGCCAACCCCCGCCACACCTACACCCGCACCGGCCCGTTCACCGCGAAGCTGACCACCACCTACGCCGACGGCGAGAAGGTGGTCTCGCGGACCACGGCGAACGTCGGCTGCCTGGTCGCCGATCCCGGGGCCACGGTCACCATCGGGGACACCGACACCGCGGTGCCCAACCAGAACGCCGGTGGTGGCTGCAAGGTCGACGACATGATCGACGACGAGAGCACCTGGCCGACCAAGGCCGGCTTCATGGACCACGTCAAGAACGCGACGCGGAACCTGAAGCAGCTCGGGATCATCAACGACAAGCAGCGCGACAAGATCAACCAGATCGCGCAGGACTCGCCGATCGGGACGCCCGGCCACGTCGGGTACACCTCGATCTACGACGGGACCTCGCTCAAGGGCTGGGAGATGGCGCCGTCGGGCGAGTTCAAGATCCAGCCGGACGGTTCGCTGCGGCCCAGCGGCGGGCTGGGCATGCTCTGGTACGCCGGGCAGTCGTTCGCCAACTACTCGGTGAAGCTGAAGTTCAAGGACATCGCCCCGCAGGGCAGCGCCAACAGCGGTGTCTTCGTGCGGTTCCCCGACCCCCGGATCCCGCTGGACCAGCGGCCGCCGGGCAGCTGCGGCACCACCGGTTCCGCGGCCACGTCGCAGGCGTGGGTGGCCATCTACTGCGGTCACGAGATCCAGCTCTACGACGGGACCACCGGCGAACCGCAGAAGACGGGTTCGGTCTACAACTTCGACCCGAACCCGCTGGACGCCGCCGGCGTCACGCCCAAGGGCCAGTGGAACGAGTACGAGATCAAGGTTGTCGGCCAGCACTACACGATCATCCGCAACGGCAAGGTGATCAACGAGTTCGACAACAAGCCGGGACTGCAGTCGTCGCGGGCGGGCGACCCGCCCACGGACCTGCGGCAGTTCGCCGAGGGGTTCATCGGCCTGCAGAACCACGGTGACAACGACCTGATGGAGTTCCGCGACATCAGGGTGCGGCCGCTGTAACCGGTTGACCAGCTGGGCGGTGGCGCGGTGCGCCACCGTCCAGCCCTCAGCGGTCACAACCACCTAGGAAGGTTTTCCCGCTATGTCCCGACGAATGCTCGCCGCGCTGGCCGCGGCGCTGACCATGCTGGGGCTGGTGGTGATGCCGGCGTCGGCGTCGTCACCAGTGGCTGCCGCGGCCCAGACGCTGACCTGGACTTCGGACGAGAACGTCACCAAGTACACCTCCGCGCCCACCACCGCGGTGGCCGGCGAGACCACCATCGTCTTCGAGAACAGCGTGGCGACCGGGAACGACACCGGCATGCTCCACACGCTGACCTTCGACACCTCCACGCCGGGCTACAACCACGACGCGCAGGTGAACATCACGGCCAGCCCGTCGGACGCGAACCAGGGCCGCCACGAGCTGACGGTCACCCTGACGCCGGGCAAGTACCGCTACTTCTGCGCGCTGCCGGGGCACAGCTCGATGCAGGGCGAGTTCGTGGTCACCGAAGGCGGTGGCGGGGAGGACACCACGCCGCCGGTGGTCACCGCGAAGGTGACCGGGGAGCAGAACGCGGACGGCGACTATGTCGGTTCCGCCGCGGTCGAACTGTCCGCCACCGACGACAACTCGGGCGTGGACAAGGTCGAGTACCAGCTCGACGGCGGTGCGTGGACCGCTTACACCGCCCCGGTCCAGGTGACCGCGGTCGGCGCGCACATGGTCCACTACCGCGCCACGGACAAGGCGGGCAACGCCTCCCAGGAGGGCATGTCGTCGTTCACCATCGTCGAAGGCGGTGGCGGCGAGGACACCACCCCGCCGGTGGTCGCCGCGAAGGTGACCGGCAACCAGGACCCCGACGGCAACTACGTCGGCTCGGCCTCGGTCGAGCTGACCGCCACCGACGAGGGTTCGGGGGTGGACAAGGTCGAGTACCAGCTCGACGGGGGCGCCTGGACCGCTTACACCGCACCGGTCGTGGTCTCGACGCCGGGCGCGCACATGCTGCACCACCGCGCGACCGACAAGGCGGGCAACACCTCCGCGGAGGGCATGGCGCACTTCACCGTGGTCGAAGAAGGCGGTGGTGAGGACACCACCCCGCCGGTGGTCGCCGCGGTGATCGAAGGCACGCAGAACTCGGACGGCGCCTACGTCGGTTCGGCTTCGATCAAGCTGAACGCGACCGACGAGGGTTCGGGTGTGGACAAGGTCGAGTACCAGCTCGACGGCGGTGCGTGGACCGCTTACACCGCACCGGTCCCGGTGACCGCGCTCGGCGCGCACACGGTCAAGTTCCGGGCCACGGACAAGGCGGGCAACGCCTCCGCGGAGGGTTCGTCCGCGTTCACCATCGTCGAGGGCAGCGGTGACGTCGAGCCGCCCAAGACCTCGATGGCGGTGACCGGGACGCAGAACTCGAACTGGGCCTACGTGGACAAGGCGACGGTGACGCTGACCGCCACCGACACCGGTTCCGGCGTGGACAAGATCGAGTACCAGCTGGACGGGGCCGCCTGGGCGGCCTACGCGGCCCCGGTCGAGGTGACCGCGGTCGGCACGCACACGGTCAAGTACCGGGCGTCGGACAAGGAAGGCAACGTGGCCGACGAGCGCACCGGCACGTTCACCGTGGTCAAGGGCGGTTCCGGGCCGGGGCAGGACGTCTGCCCGGATTCGGACCTGCGCTCGACGGTGATCATCGGTGGCATCGACAGCCAGGTGCGCAACGTCGACATCGGCAACGGCTGCACGATCAACGACGTCATCGCCGAGAACGCCGAGTACGCGACGCACACGAAGTTCGTGCGCCACGTCAAGGCGGTGACGAAGGAACTCGTCGGGTACGGCGTGCTGACCAGTGCCAACCGGGACCGGATCATCACCGCCGCGATCAACTCCGACATCGGGATGCAGACCAGCAACGCGGTCTGATCCTCCGGGCGGTTTCGTGGGTGCGTAGGGCTTTCCTACGCACCCACGACCATTTCCCAGGCCTGCCGGACTTCCGGCATCGGCGGGTTCTGCTCGGTGCTCGCGCCGAAGAAGGCGCACAGCGACTGCGTGTCGGTGTACCAGAGCACGTTGTTCCCGCTGGTCGCGGCGATGTCGTGCGACTTGCCCCGCAGGTCGCCGCCGGTCCAGTCCTCTTCGGAGAGCCACTGGGCGCCGGGCAGTTCGGTGAACTCCTCGTTGAGCCTGCCGCAGGTTTGCGGGCTGTCCGAGGACAGGTAGTTCGCGAAGTAGGCGATGCCGTCGACGTCGAAGCGGCAGCGCACGTGGTTGCGCGCCGAGTACAGGTCGCCCTGGCTGGCGGTGCCCATGACGTTGACGCACTCGTCGGCCTTCCCCGCGGCGGATCCGGCGAACGCGATCAGCTGCTGGTCGCCGCGGAAAGCCGGGTTGTCCGGGGGTGCTGACGGCGTCGGGCCCGCCACCGCGGTGCCGATGGTGTCCGGGCGCAGCAGCGCGGCCGCGGTCACCCCCGCGGCGGCCAGCAGGACCACCACGATCGCCGTGGTGATGGCGGCGACCGGCGGTTTCCTGCTTTCGGGCGGCGGTGGCGGGGGCACCGGGGTGGACCGGGGCAGTGGTGGCGGCGGCGGCGTCCACTGTGGACTCCTCACCGGGCCGAGCGCACCCAGCGCGACGCTGGTCTCCGGCGACTCGACGATCGTCGGCAACAGGCCGAGGCGCTCGTTGATCAGCCGGGCCACCAGCGGCATGCGGGTGGCCCCGCCGACCAGGTGGACGGCGGTGAGCGAGGTCGTGCCGACGGTCTCCGCGAGCAGTTCGACGGCCCGTTGCAGGGCCGGTTCGACCAGGGTTTCCAGTTCCTGCCGGGTCAGGTGCGCGTCGGGCTGGGGCGCGGGGAGCGGGATGTCGGTCTGCGCGTACTGCGACAGCGCTTCCTTGCCCGCCCGGACGTCCTCGGCGAGCACGCGGGCCGCGCGCCGGCCCGCCGCGTCGGTCGTCTGGTTCGGCTGGACGCCGAGGTGGTCCAGCAGCAACTGGTCGAGGTCGCGGCCGCCGAAGTCCGGCAGGCCCGCCTCGGCCAGCACGTCCCAGCCGGTGTGCGTCCGCCGCAGGACGGCGACGTCGGTGGTGCCGCCGCCCATGTCGAACACCGCGACCGCCTGGCCCGGCGGCACGTCCGTGGCCTGCGAGGCGGCGGCGACCGGTTCGGCGACGAGCTGGACGTCGCCGTGCCAGCCGGCTTCCCTGGCTGCCGCCAGCAACACCGCGCGGCGCGAGCTGTACCAGTCGGCGGGGTGGGTGAGCACCACCCGATCGGGCGCGGGTACCTCGGCGGCGACCCGGTGCAGCACCGCCGCGATCAGCGAGACCACCGGCACCGCGGCGTCGCCGAGCAGGACCTCGCCCTCGTCGATGCGTTCCTTGGGGTGCGGTTCGAAGCGGGCTGGGTCCAGCCGCGCGCCACGCAGCGCCTCCCGGCCGACGACCAGACCGCCGTCGCGCCCGCGCAGCACCGCGGACGGCAGCACCGGCCAGCCGTCGAACAGCAGCAGGCGCGGCGGCCCACCGTCGGCCCGGACCGCGGCGACGGTGTTGGAGGTCCCGAAGTCGACAGCGAGTTCACGCACGGCCAGACGGTACTGAGGTGATCGTGTCCAGACGGCCGTTGTAGCCGAAAAGCGATGTGCCGCTTTTCCGCGCTCGGGCATGATCGTGTGGTGGCTGACTCCGCGGCGTTCACCCTGGCTGACAACTGGTACGGCGGCTTCTACGAGCTCGCGCTGGAGCTCGGGCCGACCAGTGACGCGCGGTTGGCGCGGGCGCTGACCGCGCTGGATGAGGCCGTCGCTGTTCCGGGTTGGTACGGGAGCGTCGACCGCGAGCCGCAGGACCAGGCGGCCGTTGGCTGCACCTTCGAGTCCTTGCAGCGGTACCAGCACCTGCGTGGGGTCGTCGCGCTGCCGGACGGGACACCGATCGTGTGCGGGGTGGTTGCCATCCGCGAGGACGACGGGAGCGACTGGCTGGACTTCTACCTGCCGTTGGGTGCGTTGGAAAACGCTGATCCCCGGGTTGGTGCCTACCCGCACCCGTTCGAAGGCGAGGCCGCGCTGGCGCACCTCGCCTGGCGGCGGCCGATCGACGACTGGCTGGCCGAAATCGGCAGGCGGATCTATGCCCGTGCCGGCTTCTCGCTCGGACTGATCGGCGATGAGGTGTCCGGCCGGGTCTACGCCGCCGATCTCGCCGAGGGGCCGCCCGAGCCACGCGGCATCGGTTACCTCGTCCCGGCCCACGGCGATCTCCGTTACTGGCCGGGTACCGGATCGGCGTGATTAACAGAGTGTCCGCTCTGGTAATGGGTTATCCTGGACCTCGATGCGCACCGTCAACCCCGAGCAGCACGCCCGCAAGCGCGCCCAGATCCTGGAGGCCGCCGCGCAGGAGTTCGCCGCGGCCGGGGTCGACGGCACCTCCACCGCGGACATCTGCCGCCGGGCCGGCATCGGCTCGGGCACGCTGTTCCATTACTTCCCGACCAAGCGGGACGTGTTCCACGCATTGTTCAGCGACGACCTGTCGCGCAACGGCGAGGTGTGCGCGCAGGCGCTCGCCGCCGCCGACCCCGCCGACGGCGTGCGGCAGGTGGCCGAGCACCTGATGGCGGATCTGGCGGACCCGCTGGTGCCCGGCCTGATGGCGGCGGCGTTGCTGCAGATCAACCAGGACCAGGAGTTCGCCGAGATGATCGCGGCGGACGAGCTGCGGATCCGGGCCACCCTCACCGAACTGCTCGGGCGGCTGGACCCGGCGCGCCTGGCCTTCCCACCGGCGCGGGCGGCGGTGTGGATCCAGCGCGTCTCGGACGCCGCCTTCCTGGCCGCCGACGAAGCGGGCTTCGACCCGGCCGAGCACCTGGCGGAGTACCGCACCTTCCTCACCTGGCTCCTCGGCGAGTGACGTCACCCGTTCGAGGGCAAGTGGATGACGTTCCGGTCACGCGGGTGGGGTGGCCGTAACGGAGCGCAGTCGGGGCGCGAATTGTTGGGCAATTGCCCGCAGAACTTTCGGAGTCGCCGCCATGACCGCTCAGCCCTACGCGCCCCCGCCGGCGATGCCTCCCGTCAAACCGGCGAAATTCGCCGCGCTCGCCTGGGCCGCGCTCATTCTCGGAATCATCGGCGTGGTCGGTTCGCCGATCATCTTCCTGAACAACCTCACCGCGGTGATCGCCGGAGTGGGGTTCATCCTCGGCGCGATCGCGCTTTTCGGCAGCAAGAAGATCCTCGCCGGGATCGGCGTCGCGCTGTGCGTGGCGGCGATCGTGTTCACCGTGATCGCGCAGCAGGCGGCGGTGGAGAAACTGGACGAGATCCTCAACGGCACCACCAACCAGGGCCAGGTCGGCAACGCCGGCCGGGGCGAGGGCGGGGTGCCCGCGGACAGTCCGACCTGGGGAAAGCGGTACACCTGGGAGAGCGGCCTCGCCGTGGACGTCACCGCTCCGGCCGCGTGCAAGCCGAGCGACTCCGCCGCGCCGCCGAACATCGAGCGCGCGGTCAAGATCACCGTCACGGTGACCAACGGCACCAGCGAACCCTTCGACGCCACCCTCCTCTCCCTCGGTGGTGACGCCCAATTCAACGGCGCCAGGGCCGACCAGGTCTACGATTTCGGCGGTGAATGCGCGGGCGGGCTGGAATCGGCGACCGTGCTGCCCGGGAAAACCTTCACCTATTCGGTCGCCTACGCCGTCGGCCCGCAACCCGGTGAAATGCAAATCAGCTTCCAGCCCGCCTTCGGTGCCGACAAAGCCATCTACGTCGGCGAGGCCTGATCGAGCGAGGCCCGTCGCCGTGCGTAACGGCGGCGGGCCAGTTCGACCACGCCCACCGTGGCCAGCCCGATGCCGAAGGCGACCAGCAGGCCCATCGCCGGGTTGCCGGCGAAGGCCGCCCCGCCCAGGTACCCGACCAGCACGCTGTACACCGCCCAGATCGACGCGCCGAGCGCGTCCAGCGCGACGAACCGCCGCAGCGGGTAGCGCAGGCTGCCGGTGGCCAGGCCGACCGCGACCCGGCCACCCGGCAGGTACCGCCCGGCGATGATCAGCGTGGTGCCGTGCCTGACCAGCTTGTCCCGCACCCACTCGTACCGCCGCCGCCCGCGGTCGCCGCGTTGCAGGCGCGCCAGCGCCCGCGGGCCCGCCCGGCGGCCGATGGCGTGGCTCAGGCAGTCCCCGGCCAGCGCCCCGGCCGCCGCCAGCACGGCCAGCGCCACCAGGCTGCCGGTCGCCTGCCCCAGCAGCACCGCGACGGTGAGCACCGTGGTCTCACTGGGCATGAACGGCAGCAGAGCGTCCAAAGCGGACACGAAGAACACCAGCACCCACAGCCACGGCGAACCCAGCGCGCCGGACACCAGCTCGGCGAACGAGTTCAGGAGATCAAGCATGGGCGCTGGGCCAGAGCGGCGAGGCGGCGCCGGTCACCGAGGGGCTCGAGCACCGGACTGGAGCTGACGCGCACGCTCAGCTCGCGAGCGCGCAGCACCCGGCGCACCGAGGCCAACACCGTGTCGTCGCCGACGAACGCGGGCACCGTGCTCGGCACTTCGCCCTGCCAGTAGGAAATCCGCACCGGCTGGATCGGCGCGCCCGCGTCCAGCGCGGCCTGGAAGGCCGCCCGGCGGAACGGCACCGAATGCACCCCGCAGCACGTGGTGGCTTCCGGGAAGACCACCACGGAACGCCCGGAACGCAAGGTGCGCGCCAGATCCGCCACGGTCCGCGGCAACCCGCGATAGCTGTGCCGGTCGATGAACAACGCCCCCGAGCGCTTCGCCAGGCCGCCGACGAACGGCCACCTCGCGACTTCGCGCTTGGCCAGGAACACCGCGGAATCCAGGGCCAGCAACACCGGGATGTCCAGCCACGAGATGTGGTTCGCCACCACCAAGGTGCCGGGTTCGCTTGGTGTGTAAGCGGAATGGTCGACTTCGACGTCCAGCGCTCGCAACGCCCGCCACGACCGGTCCTGCAGGCTCCCGCCCGCACAAGCGGAAAGCAGCGCGGAAGCCCGGCGCGCGAACACGGCGGTGTCGACCGGCGGCAGTGGATCAGTTATGCACAGGGGTGTGCACGGGCTGTGGATCATCGCACCGCCCCCAGGAAGTAGCGGAGGTAGCGCTCGTTGATCCGGTCCAGCGGCAACAGGATGAAGAAGTCGGCGACGCCGAAATCCGGGTCGTGGGCGGGTTTTCCGCAGATCCACGCGTCGAGCCGGAGGTAACCGCGCAGCAGTGGTGGCACCTGTGCATAACTCGGACGTCCTTCCACCGAAGGAATCCACGGCAGGTGCGGCGTCACCTCGTACGGCCCGGCGTGCTTCGCGGACAGGGCGAGCGTCGAGGCCGCGGCGAAACCACCATCACCGAGCGGGACCGAGGCGCACCCGGCCAGGTACCGGTTGCCGGACAGGTGCGCGTACCTCGCCACAGCCGTCCACATCAGACCGATCACCGCGCCACCCCGGTGGTCCGGGTGCACGCACGAGCGGCCCAGTTCGACCAGCGACGAGCGCAACGGGTCCAGCGCGCCGAGTTCGAATTCGCCCTGCGAGTACAGGAAATCGCTGCGTCCCGGCGGGAGCAGGCGGTAGGTGCCGACCACCTCGCCGGTGGGTTCGTGCCGGACGACCAGGTGGTCACAGAACCGGTCGAACTCGTCGGCGTCGAGTTCGCCGTCGAGCCGGGCGCCCAGCTCACCGGCGAAAACCCGGTAGCGCAACCGCTGGGCGGCGCGGAGTTGCTCGGCGGTGTGCGCGATAGAGGTGGTGTAGACCCCAGCGCGCGCGGGTAGCATCGACAAGGAAGACATGCGTGCCTCTCTCGGGTAACACACGCGCGGATCGTGGTCAGCGGACGCGCGTGCGGTGTCTTCGTCCGGGGTCGCCGAGTTCCCGCTCGGCGGCCCCTTCTCCGTGGGTTCCTAGTAGTCGACTTCGCGCACCCTCCGTCCCGTTTCCTCGACGATGCGGCGGATCTCGGCGACTTCGGCGCTGAGGTGCTCCTGGCCGGCCCGCAGTTCGACGGCCAGGTCGCGCAGCACCCGCTCGCGCCGGGCCGAGGCCACCGTGCTGATGATCTTGCTCAGCTGCAGCACCACCACGATGACCAGCGCCATGCCGAAGACGATGGAGACCATCGTGATGGTGGTTTCCTGCCAGCTCATCGATCCTCCCCCTGCCGCTCGGACAGCGTCGGCACCGCGGCGGCGATCGTCGCCGGGCTGAGCCGGACCGCGAACGCCGTTGCCTCGAAGTACTTCATGAGTTTTCCGTCCTCACCGGTTTCCAGCGTGCCGACGACGAGTCCGGCCGCCTCCAGCCGCTGGAGGTGCATGTGCAGCAGCGGCCTGCTGATGCCGAGTTCCCTGGCCAGCTTGCTGACGTACTGGCGCCCACCGGCCAGCGCGCCGATCACGCGCAGCCGGTGGGGGTTCGCCAGCGCGGTCAGCGTGCGCAGGAGCGCGTCGCCGGTCTCGGGCATCGGACTCATCCCCTCACGTGTAAGGAAAGGCTGACAGGTGCGCGGCACCGCGGCCATCGGCGGCGGGCGATCTCCGGGAGAACTCAGGGTTGAGCCCCGAGTGGTAATAATGGAGACTACTCTCTAAAACAGGAGGTGCCCACGATGTCCGTGCTGCCCCCGGGACAACGGCCCGCCGCACGTCAGCGGTTCGGCCTGCCCGAGTTCGCCCGCGTCCGGCCGGAGGTGCCCGCGCGCCCGGTGGTCACGGTGACCGGTGTGGTCCGCCGCCCGGTGCAGCTCGACCTGGCCGAACTGCTCGGGGAACCCCGGCGGGAGCAGGTCGCCGACCTGCACTGCGTGACCACTTGGAGCGCTCTTTCCCTGCGCTGGGGCGGGGTGCCGTTCCGCCAGGTGCACGAGTTCCTGTCGCGGCGCGTGGCACCGCACCCGAAGTGCCGCTGGGTGGTTTTCGCCGGGCTGGATGGGTTTCGCGCTTGCCTCGCGCTGGAGGACGCGCTCGCCGACGACGTGCTGCTCGCCGACTCCCTTGCCGGGCAACCGCTCGATGCCGACGCGGGCGCGCCGCTGCGACTGGTCGCGCCGGCGCACTACGGGTACAAGGGCGTCCGCCACGTCTGCGCCATCGAATACCGGACCCGCTACGACCAGGGTTCCGCGCGCTGGAAGGCGCACCGGCGCGGCCGGGTGGAGCTGGAGGAGCGCAGCGCCCTGCTGCCGGGCCGGATCTGGCGCCCGCTGTGGCGCCGTTTCGCGCCTGTGGGTACTTCTACCGCCACCAAGGATTGACCTCCGCTACGGCGATCGTACGATACAAGAGGAAAACCGATCACCAAGTCGGACGATCTCGTTAGAATGAATTAGTGCACTTTCCTTAAGCGGTCCTACCAGCACCTATGTCGATGACCTTGCTCGTTACGCACCGACCGGGTGAACCAACTTTTGGTGATGTTGACACAGTGTTGACCTACTCGTCAGTACGCCCAGTGTCGATGGTCCGGTCGGCTCGGCCGAAACGCCGAAATGGCGGATTGGCCGCCGGCCCCCCGGCGTGCGGAAATATTGCGGCATCCCAAACGGCGATCGGCCGCCGGGAAATCCCCTTGAGAAAGGTCTCTGCTGGATGGACCTCCGGTACGAAGCATTCTGCTTCGCGGATCCGCTGTTCTTCGACGAACAGCGCGACGACAGCCAGGCGAAGGAAGATTTCGCCGCGCTGCTGCCGTCGCTGGACTCCGGGTGGCGGTCCGGCGAGCGCGGGATCTGGCGCTCGCTGTCCCCGGCGGACGCGGTTTTGCCTGCTCAGGGCTGGAAGATCCATGTTTCGGCCGGGATGGCGAACGCCGAGCGGGTACTGCTCGCGGTGGCTGCCTACTGCGTCGAGCACCGCATCGCCTTCAAGCACCTGCGCAGCCGGGCGATCCTGCTGGCGCGCAATTCGAAATATGCGCCGCGAGATGGTAGTGGCAAGCTGATAACCATTTATCCGCCGGATGAAGAGAGTCTCCAGCGGGTGCTGGCCGACCTTTCCGCCGAGCTGAAGGGTGAGTCCGGCCCGTACATTCTCAGCGACCTCCGTTACGGGGAAGGGCCGCTCTACGCCCGTTACGGCGGTTTCGCCGAGCAGTGGGTGGAAGCCGACGGCACCCGGGTGCTGGCGATCAGCAAGCCGGACGGCACGCTGGTACCGGACAAGCGCGGGCCGAGCTTCCACGTGCCGGACTGGATCGAGCTGCCGGAATGCCTCGCGCCGCACCTGGCGGCCCGCAAGGGCGGCGATCCCGCGCAGTTCCCGTACCAGGTGTCGAAATCGCTGCACTTCTCCAACGGCGGCGGGGTCTACCTGGCCAAGCGGCTGGCCGACGACCACGAGCTGGTGCTCAAGGAAGCGCGTCCGCACGCCGGCCTGGACCGCGACCTGGTGGACGCGGTGGCGCGGCTCGAACGCGAGCACCGGATCCTCCAGCGACTGGCGGGCATCCCCGGCATTCCCGAGGTCTACGACCGCTTCCAGGTCTGGGAGCACCACTTCCTCGCGATGCAGTTCGTGCCGGGCAAGCCGGTCGGCTCCTGGCTCGCCCGCAACTACCCGCTGACCAGGCGGGACGCCACCGAGCAGGACATCGCCGAGTACACCGAGCGCGCGCTGGCGCTGTTCGGCCGCGTCGAGCGGCTGGTCGCCGAGGTGCACGAACGCGGGGTGGTCTTCGGTGACCTGCACGCGCTGAACGTGCTGGTGGACGACGAGAACGACGACGCGGTCTCCCTGATCGATTTCGAGCTGGCGGCGGGAATCGAGGAGGAGGCCAAGCCGGCGCTCGGCGCGCCCGGCTTCCGCGCGCAGCGGGATCGCACCGGTTTCGAGATCGACGAGTACGCGCTGGCCGCGCTTCGGCTGTGGTTGTTCCTGCCGCTCAACACGATCCTCGAACTGGCGCCGGCCAAGATCGCTTCGCTGGTGGAGTTCGCCGAGCGCCGGTTCCCCCTGCCCGAGGGGTACGGCCGGAGCATTCTCGACGTGCTCACCCCGCGCGGGGACGCCGAGTCGCGTCCGGCCGTCACCCCGCTCGACGAGACCAAGCCGGACTGGGCGTTGGTGCGCAAGTCGATCGCGACGGCGATACTGGCCAGTGCCACCCCGGACCGGCACGACCGGCTCTTCCCCGGTGACATCCAGCAGTTCGAGGTCGGCGGGCTCGGCTTCGGCTACGGTGCCGCCGGCGTGCTGCACGCGCTGCACGTCACCGGGGAGGGCCGGTACCCCGAGCACGAGCAGTGGCTGCTCGACGCGGTCCGCCGGACCCCGCCCAGCCGCCCCGGTTTCTACGACGGCACGCACGGCATCGCCTACGTGCTGGAGAACTTCGGGCACCACGACCGGGCCGACGAGCTGATCGCGGCCTCCCGGCGCCTGGTCCAGACCACCACCGACCACAACCTCGAAGGCGGGCTGGCCGGGATCGGCCTGAACTACCTGCACTTCGCCGGGACCCGGCGGGACAGCGAGTTCGAGCAGGCCGCGATCACCATCGGCGAGCAGCTCGGCGACGCGCTGGGCACCGACGGCGGACCGCTGCAGTACGCCAGGGCCGGGCTGATGAGCGGCTGGTCCGGGCCGGGCGTGCTGTTCGTGCGGTTGTTCGAGGCCACCGGCGACCAGGCCTGGCTGGACCTGGCGGCGAAGGCGGTCGAGCGCGACCTCGAGGAGTGCGTGCCCGCCGACGACGGCTCACTGCAGGTGCGCGACGGCGGGTCCCGGACGCTGCCGTACGTCGGCATGGGCAGTGCCGGGGTGGCGATGGCCGCCGAGCAGCTGGCCGCGCACCGGCCGGACGCGCCCTGCCTGGAGAAGCTGCCGCGGCTGCTGGACGCCTGCCGCGGTGAGTTCGCCATCCACCCCGGCCTGATGCTCGGCCGCGCCGGGCTGATGGCCACCCTGTTCGCCGAGGTCCAGCGCACCGGTGACCCGGTCGCGCGGGCGGCGGTGGACCTGCACCTGTCGCGGTTCGCCTGGTACGCGCTGCCGTACCGGGACGGGCTCGCCTTCCCGGGCAACCAGCTGCTGCGGTTGTCGATGGACCTCTACACCGGCGGTGCCGGGGTGCTCCTCGCCCTGGCCGCCACCCTCGACGGGAACGGCGCCGTGCTGCCGTTCCTGTCCCCCGGACCCCGGTCGAGCACGACCGGCGGATGAACACCCGACGAAAGGAACTCCCATGGAGCTCGTTCTGGACCTGCAGGCCATGGAAGACACCGAGGGCCCCCAGTTCGGCGGCGGCAGCGGTGGCGGCGGTGGCGGCTCGAACCTGAGCCTGCTCGCCTCCTGCGACAACAGCACCATCTCCCTGCTGACCTGCCACTGAGCTAGGCGCGGCTAGGCGAGACGCGGGAGCGGCACAGGCCAAGTGCGCCGCTCCCGCGTTCTTATCTAACCCGGTACGGGCAGGCGGGCAACAGTGGTTCGGAAGGTGGGACACGCCGATGCGGGGTGATCGGTTGCTGGCCGAGGTGGCCGGCGGGGACCGCACCCGGCTCGGGCTGGTGCTGCTGACCGCGCTCACCGCGACCACCGCGGGCCTGCTGCTGCCCGGCGCGCTCGCCGGCGCGGTGGACGCCGCGATCTCCGGCCAGCGCAGCTGGCCCCAGGTGCTGTGGCTGCTCGGCCTCGGCGCCATCGACATCACCGCCGACGTGCTCGGCGGACTGCTCACCGTGGTCGTCACCAGCACGGCCACCGCGACCCTGCGGCGACGGCTCACCCGGCACCTGCTCGGCCTCGGCACCCGCTCGCGGTTCGCCGACGGCGACGCGATCAGCCGGCTCACCGGCGACTGCGTGAGCGCCGGTTCGGTCGCCTCCATCCTGGTGCAGCTGGGTTCGGCGGCCTGCCTCTCGGCCGGCGCCATCGTGCTGCTGGCGGTGCTGGACTGGCGGCTCGCCCTGGTTTTCCTCGGCAGCGTGCCGGTCGCGCTCTGGCTGGCCCGCTCCCACCTCCGGCACACCGCCGACGACGTGCTGACCTACCAGCGCGTGTCCGGCGAGATCGGCGCACGCCTGCTCGACGCCATCCGCGGCCTGCGGACCATCGCCGCCTCCGGCACCGCCGAGCGCGAGACGCGCCGGGTGCTGCGCCCGCTGCCCGAACTCGGCCGGGCTGGGTCCGGGATGTGGCAGACCCAGGCGCGGATGATCTGGCGTGCCGCCCTCCTGCTGCCCGCGGTCGAGGTCGCGGTGCTGATCGCCGCCGGTTTCGGCGTGTTGCAAGGCCGCCTGAGCGTCGGCGACGTGCTCGCCGCACTCGGGTACGTCGCGCTCGGCATGGGCCTGGTCGGTCAGATCCCGCTGCTCACCACGCTGGCCAGGGCGCGCTCGTGCGCGCAGCGGATCAGCGAGGTGCTCGACGAACCGCTGCCGCACCGCGGCCGCGCCGATGTGCGCCCCGGTCCCGGTTCGGTGGAACTGCGGCGGGTCACCGTTCCCGGCGCGCTGTCCGAAGTGGACCTGACCATTCCCGGCGGCACCTTTCTCGCCGTGGTGGGGAAATCCGGGTCCGGCAAGTCCGCGCTGGTCGGGGTGGTCGGCGGGTTGATCCGGCCGGAGGAGGGCCGGGTACTGCTCGACGGCGTGTCCACCGGCCGCCTGCGGCCCGAGGTGCTGCGGTACTACGTGGCCTACGCGTTCGAGCGGCCCGCGCTGCTCGGCGCCACGGTTGCCGACGCGGTCTCGTACGGGACGTGGGCCGGGGAGATCGCCGTCCGCAACGCGTGCCGGACCGCGCAGGTGCACGATCTGGTGGTGCGCCTGCCCGACGGTTACCGCACGCCGTTGTCGGAAACCCCGTTGTCCGGTGGGGAAGCCCAGCGGCTCGGCCTGGCGCGCGCGATCGTGCGCAACCCGCGTGTGCTGGTGCTCGACGACGCGACCGCCAGCCTCGACACGGTCACCGAGGTCCAGGTCGACGAAGCCATCGAAACCGCGCTGCCGGGGCGCACCCGGCTGGTGGTCACGCACCGGGCCGGGACCGCGGCCCGCGCGGATCTGGTGGCGTGGCTGGAAAACGGGCGCGTGCGGGCGGTCGGCCCGCACGACGTGCTGTGGCAGGAACCCGGCTACCGCTCGGTTTTCACCGAGTCCGTTGTGGACACCGAGCGATGAGCGTCGTCCGGTTGTACTGGGGATCGCTCGGCAGGCAGTGGCGGGGCGGGCTGGTCCTGTTCGGCTGTTCGGTGCTGGAAAGCGTGCCCGCCTTCCTGTCCGGGCGGCTGGTCGCGCTGTCCGTGGACCGCGGGTTCGCCGCGGGCGCACCGCTGACCGGCGTGCTGTGGCTGCTGGTCTTCGCGCTGGTCGCGGTGGTCGGCGCACTGGGGTCACGGCTGGTGTGGCGGCAGCTCGGCATGGTGATCGAACCCCTGCGCGACGCACTGGTGACCGCGGTGGTCGGCGGTGTCCTGCGCAACGGTGCCACCAGCCGGAACGCGCCCGACGCCAGCGGGGTCGCCCGCATCACGCAGCACGTCGAGGTCATCCGCGACGCCACGGCCGGGCTCCTGGTGCAGGCACGCGGAATGCTGGTGACCACGGTCGCCGCGATCGCCGGGTTGTTCACCGTGGCGGGCGGCCTGGCGTGGCTGGTGGCGATCCCGGTGCTGACCGCGCTCGCGTTGTTCGCCTGCCTGCTGCCCGCGCTCGCGGCCCGTCAGCGCGCGGTGGCCATCGCGGACGAACGCACCGCGGAGGTGGCCGGTGGGGTGCTCGTCGGCATGCGGGACGTGGTGGCGTGCGGGGCCGAGCAGACCGCGGGCATGGCGGTGTTCGACGCCGTCGACGACCAGGCGCGCGCCGCGGTCCGGATGGCGAAGGCGACCGCGCTGCGCACGCTGGTCATCGCGATCGGCGGCTTCTCCCCGCTGATCCTGGTGCTGCTCAACGCACCCGGCATGGTGGCCGCGGGGGAACTGACCGCCGGCGCCGCGCTCGGTTCGCTGGTCTACCTCGCCACCACCATGCAGCCCGCACTGCAGGGCTTGGCGTCCACCGCGAGCACGGTGGTGCTGCGCCTGTTGGTCGCCGTCCGCCGACTGTCCGAAGTGGCCGGTTCGCCGGAACCACCCAGCGGTGACGCCGAACCGGCGGGCGCGGCGATTTCCGTGCGGGGACTGACGTTCGGCTGGGGCGAGCACGCGGAACCGGTGGTGCGCGGGCTGGATCTGGACCTGGTGCCCGGTGACCACCTCGCGGTGGTCGGCCCGAGCGGGATCGGCAAGTCGACCCTGGCCGGGCTGCTCACCGGACAGCTCGAACCGCAGGATGGCGTGGTGCGGCTCGGCGGGGTGCCGGTGCGGTCGGTGCGGGCGGAGTCGGTGCACCGGATGGTGGCGCTGATCCCGCAGGAGGCGTACGTCTTCGCCGGGACCGTGCGGGAGAACCTGGCGCTGTTCGCCCCCGAGGCGACCGACGACCGGTTGCACGAAGCCGCGCGTGCGGTCGGCGCCGGGGCACTCGTGGACCGCCTCGGCGGGCTGTACGGCGAAATCGGCCACGCCGCGGAAGGGCTTTCCGCCGGGCAGGCCCAGTTGCTCGGCCTGGCCAGGGTGTACGCGAGCCAGGCGGAAGTGATCATCCTGGACGAGGCGACCGCCCACCTCGACCCGGCCGCCGAAGCCCACGCGGAACGGGCTTTCGCCGCGAGGGGCGGGATTCTGGTGGTCATCGCGCACCGGCTCAGCTCGGCGCTGCGGGCGAACGGCCTCCTGGTGATGGACGGCGACCACACCCTGCTGGGCACGCACGAAGGGCTGCTGGCCGAGTCTGCCAGGTACGCCGAGATGATGCGTGCCTGGACCGGCCCGCCCGAGCGGGTGCGGGCCTCGTAACCTACCGCCGTGACTGCGGAAACCGATGGCAACCCGTTCGACGGCGGGGTCAGCTGGGACCGGCGCGGCGAGCACTGGGTCGGCGTGTTCCACCCCGGCTACCTCAGCCTCTTCCGCGAGCACATCGCCACCCTGCGCGGGATCATCCGGCGCCGCCTCGACCAGCACGCGGCCGGCGTGCCGGAGCGCGAACCGGATCCGCGGGTGGCGGCGATCCTGCGGTTGCGCGGCGGCGACGGGCGCTCGGAACTGGAGATCCTCTTCCCGGTGGTGAACCGCCTCGCCGAGGTCGAAGCCGAGGTGCCGGAGTCCGGCGGGGTGGTGGAACTGCGCGGCTGGGAGGACCGGTACCGCTGGGGCTCGGCCGCGCTGGACGTCTGCATCGCCATCACCGAGTGGGTCCAGCGCTGGTCGCGCGGGGAACAGGTGGACGGCGCGCCCTGCCCCGACCCGGCCGCGCTGGTGCTCTGGAGCAGGCAGTGCGAATGGCTCAACGAGCACATCGTGGTGCCGCTGCGGCCGCTGGTGGACCCGGCCCCGGAGAGCTGACCGCCGACCGGCCCCTTGTTACTCACCAGTAAGACTGGCACAATTTTCCTGATCGTCTCCGGCCGGAACCGGGTACGATAACCCGCGCTCGGGCGGACCGAAGGGTGGCACGCCGCATGGGGTTGACCGTTGCGCGCACCGTGGTGCGCCTCCTGGCCGAGGCCGGGGTGCGACGCGCGTACGCGGTTCCCGGTGAATCCGTGGTCGACCTGCTGGAAGCGCTCCAGGTGGAACCCCGCCTCAACCTGGTCTCCGCGCGCCACGAAGCCGGCGCCGCCTTCATGGCCGACGCCGACGGCAAGCTCTGCGGCACCCCCGCGGTCGCGGTGGCGGGCAGCGGTCCCGGCGCGGCGAGCATGACGGCCGCGGTGCACACCGCCTTCCAGGACGAGACGCCGATGGTGGTGCTGCTCGGCCAGGTACCCTCCGGCGACCTCGGCGAGGAGACCTTCCAGGAGGTCGACCTGGTCCGGCTGTACGCGCCGCTGGCCAAGTGGACGGCGCAGGCGGCCACCCCGGACGAGGTGCCCGGCCTGCTCGCCGAGGCGCTGCACGCGGTGAACACCGGCCGCCAGGGGCCCGCCGTGCTCTCCGTGCCCGCCGACTTCTGGGCGCGCCCGTTCGAGAGCGTGGTGCAGCGACCGGCCGAGGTCGCCGTGCCGCCCGGCTCGCTGGAGCGGCTGGCCGGCGAGGTGGCGCGGCTGGTCGACGACGCGCGGTACCCGGTGATCATCGCCGGTGGCGGCGTGCGGCTGGCCCGCAAGCAGCTGATCGACGCGGTGGACCACCTCGGCCTGGCCGTCTACACCGCGTTCCGCAGGCAGGACGCCTTCCCGGAGAACCACCCGAACTACGTCGGCCACCTCGGCCACCACGTCCCGGACGACCAGCTCCGCGCGCTGGAGCAGGCGGACCTGGTGCTCGCGCTGGGCACCCGGCTGGACGAGGTGACCACGCAGCGGTACCGCTACCCGGCCTACACCCAGCCGCTGGTGATGGTCGGCGGCGGCCGTCCCGGGCCGCGGCGGCGCGGCCTGACCTTCCACGTCGACACCGACGTGGCCCGGTTCCTCAGCGAACTCCGGCAGGCCGCCAAACCGCGCAAGCGCAACTGGACGGTCGCGCACCAGGCGGTCAAGGAGTTCATGCGCCCACCGCAGCGCGGCACCTCGGGACCGGTCCACCCGGCCGACGTGGTGCGCTCGCTGCGCCAGCTGGCCCCCGAGGACACCGTGGTGACCAGCGACGCGGGCAACTTCGCCGCCTTCGTCCACCGGTACTGGTGCTTCACCCAGCCGCGCACGCAGCTCGGCCCGTGCAACGGCGCGATGGGCTACGCGGTGCCCGCCGCGGTGGCCGCGAAGCTGGCCGAACCGCACCGGACCGTGGTCGCCATGGTCGGCGACGGCGGCGCGCTGATGACCGGGCAGGAGATCGAGACCGCGGTGCGCCACCGGGCCCCGGTGATCGTGGTGGTGTTCCAGAACGGCCTCTACGGCGCGATCGCCGCGCACCAGGCCCGCTCGCACGGCCGGTTGTCCTCTGTGGCCGTCGGAACGGTGGATTTCGCTTCCTGGGCAAGGGGTCTGGGCGCGGCCGGGTACACCGTCAACGACCAGGAGGAGCTCGAACCGGCGTTGGCCAGCGCGTTGATGCGGCAGCGGCCGTGCGTGGTCGACGTGCGCACCGATCCCGACGTGATCGCCCCCGACCAGCGGCTGAGCAGCATGCTCCGGTCCCGGCTGGAGAGCTGACGCGCGAAGCCTTCTCACTGACCGGTTTTTGTCGGTCCGCCGTGGCACAATCGGCGGCACACGGACCGAGCGGTACGGGGTCCGCGGAGAGAGGGTGGCGAACATGGGGAACGAAACAGCGGGGCATCCGGCCAGGACCTCCGGCGTGGCGCCGGTGGCCTTCAGCAACACCGAGGCGCCGGAGCCGATCAAGTCGATGACCAGCGCGGCCGACCGGGACGCGGTCACCCGGTCCCCGTTCTCGGCCGAGGTGGCGAGCGGCAGGCGGACCGGGGAATAGCTCCGGGTCGGGCAGATCACCCGGACGGGCCTCATCACTGGCGGGCGGCCCCGGTTGTGTGCTTTACTTCCGGTGGTCTCAAGCTTTTGTGTTCGTGCTGGGTGCTGACACCCGTTCTCTTCTCAGCCACGCTCGCAAGACTTAGCGGGCGTAGTGCGTTCCCCACTCGGGGAGGCAAACCGTTCCGTTTTGACCCGGGTGGCCGGCCTGGCCCCTCGTTTGTTTTTACGCATGGAGATTGTTTTATATGACTCAGGGCACCGTGAAGTGGTTCAACTCCGAGAAGGGGTTCGGCTTCATCACTCCCGACAACGGCGGCGGCGACGTCTTCGTTCACTACTCGGAGATCCAGGGCAACGGCTTCCGCACGCTGGAGGAGAACGCTCGCGTCGAGTTCGAGATCGGCCAGGGCCAGAAGGGCCCGCAGGCCACCTCGGTCAACGTCATCTGACCTGACCCTCAGCTCTTCGACGAAGGGGCTGTCACCGTTGCTACCGGTGGCGGCCCCTTCGCCGTATCTCCACCCGGTTCTCCACCCTCGGGCGGGTTCCGCGAGCCGGGCGCGCACCTAGGCTGACCAGGTGAAGTCTTCCGGTGGCATCGCCCCGTCCTGGGTGATCATCCAGGGCCTCGGCACGGTGCTGATCGCCTTCTTCCTGATCGTCTCCGACGACCGCGACCCGTGGGTCTGGGCCGGGTACGGGGTGTCGGCCGCGGCCTGGCTGGTCTTCGTGGCGACCCTGGGCAGGCGGCCGCGGCTCGCCGTGCCGATGCTGGTCGTCTCCACCGCGACCGCCGCCGCGCTGGCCGGGCCCGCCGCCGGCCTGACCGCGACGATCATCACCCTGCTCACCATCGGGCGGTTCGCCGGGCTCACCATCGCCGGTGGCCGGCTGATCGCCGCAGTGGTCGGCCTCGACCTGGTGCTGGTGATCGGCAGCTGCCTGCTCTGGGACCGCCCGGCCTGGGACGTCGGCGGCGCGTCCGCCGCGGTGCTGGTCTCCGCGTTGTGCGGGCTCAACCGCCGCCAGACCGACCTCCGCGTGCGGCAGACCGAGCAGCTGCTCGAACAGACCCGCCTCGCCCACGCCGAGCACGCCAGGGCGGCGGCGCTCGACGAACGCACCCGCATCGCCCGCGAGATCCACGACGTGCTCGCGCATTCCCTTGGCGCGCTGGGGGTTCAGCTCGAACTGGCGGAGGCGCTGCTGGCCGAGCGCGACGACCGCGACGCCGCGCTCACCACGATCCGCCGGTCGCGGCGGCTGGCGGTGGACGGGCTCGGGGAGGCCCGCGAGGCGGTGGCCGCGCTGCGCCAGGACTTGCCGTCGCTGCCGGAGGCGGTCGCCCGGCTGGTCGAGGTGCACCGGCGCGATCGCGGTCCGGTCGACCTTGACCTGTGCGGTGAGGTGGTCGCGGTGCCGACGGTGGCCACCGTGGCGCTGACCGCGGTCGCCCGCGAAGCGCTGACCAACGCGGCCAAGCACGCCCCCGGGGCGCGGGTCGAGGTGCTGCTGCGGTCCGGTGACCAGGGCGTTCGCCTCGAGGTGGCGAACGGGCTGCCGCCGGGACCCGGTCGGGGGAAGGGCTTCGGGCTGACCGGTATGCGCGAGCGGCTGGAGCTGGCCGGTGGCACCCTGAACGCGGGACCGGACGGGGGAGAGCGATGGCTGGTGACGGCGGAGGTGCGGCGATGATCAAGGTCATCGTCGCGGACGACCAGCAGGCCGTGCGCGAGGGCCTGGCCGCGTTGCTCGGCATGGCCGGGGACGTGCTGGTCACCGGGACCGCGGCGAACGGCCGCCAGGTGCTCGACCTGCTCGCCGCCGGGACCGAGGCCGACGTGGTGCTGATGGACCTGCGCATGCCGGTGCTCGACGGGGTGGCGGCGACCACCCGGATCACCGCCGAGCACCCCGGGATCGCGGTGGTCGTGCTGACCACCTACGCGGACGACGAGTCGATCGGCGGCGCGCTGCGCGCCGGGGCCCGCGGTTACCTGACCAAGGACGCCGGGCGGACGGAGATCGCCACCGCGTTGCGCTGCGCGGTGGCCGGTCAGTCGGCCTTCGACCCGGCGGTGACCCAGCGCCTGGTCGAGGCGCTGGACGCGCCGCCGGCCACCCGCGTGCCGCCCGATCGGCTGACCACGCGCGAGGCGGAGGTGCTGGGCCTGATCGGCGGCGGGCTGACGAACGCCGAGATCGCGGCGCGGCTGTTCATCGGGGAAACCACGGTCAAAACGCACATCAACAACGCGTTCGCGAAGATCGGCGTCCGGAATCGCGCGGAAGCCGTGCGCTATGCGTACCAGCACGAGCTGGGCTGATTTCGATTCGGTTGTGCCCCGCAGGTCGGTGGTGACGGTCGCGGTATCTCCTATACGTTCATGCGCGTACGCAGGAGGGGTGGAGGAATCCGATGACGAGCACCGGTAGCACCGGCAGCGTGGCGACGCCGCCCCGGCCGCCCAGCTCCGGGCCGCCGCGCGGGCCGGGCGCGGAACCGCCGCCGACCACGGCGGAGACGCGGACCGGGCTCGCCGGGCTCTTCGCGCTGCCGGGACTGGCCGTGCGCGCGGTGGTGCGGTCGGCCGCGGCCACGCCGGGCAGGCTGTCGGTGATCGCGGTCGGCTTGGTGCTGCTCGCGCTGATCGCCGGCATCATCGGCGCGATCTCGGTGCAGGGCAAGAAGGACACCATCAACGAGCTGATCGACCACCGCGAACCGCTGGCGGTGGCGGCGCAGCAGGTGTACCGCTCGCTCTCGGACGCCGACGCGACCGCGGCCAGCGCCTTCCTCGCCACCGGCACCGAACCGCCCGCGCTGCGGTCGCGGTACGAGCTGGACGTGGCGCAGGCCGGTTCCGCGCTGGCGAAGGCGGCCTCCGACGCGGGCGGGGTGCCCGAGGCGGCCGCCCAGGTCGACGTGATCAACCAGCAGTTCCCGGTCTACACCGGGCTGATCGAGACGGCCCGCGCGAACAACCGCCAGGGCTTCCCGGCCGGTGCCTCCTACCTGCGCGAGGCGTCCGAGCTGATGCGGACGAAGATCCTGCCCGCCGCGGCCGACCTCTACCGCATCGACACCGAGCGGCTGCTGACCGAGCAGGACGACGCCACCGACGTGCCGTGGGTGGCCGGCGTGCTCGTGCTCGCGCTGCTCGGGTCGCTGATCGCCACCCAGGTCCACCTCAAGCGCCGGACCAACCGCGTGCTCAACGTCGGCCTGCTGGTGGCCACCGGCGCGGTGGTGCTCGCGCTGCTCTGGAGCGCGGTGGCGCTGGTGGTGCAGGGCATCGCGGTCGGCAGCGGCAGCGAGAACGGCACCCGCCAGGTGGACCTCGCGGTGCAGGCGCGGATCGCCGCGCAGCAGGCCAGGGCGGACGAGACGCTGACACTGGTCGCGCGCGGGGACGGCGCCAAGTACGAGAAGGAGTTCACCGAGCTGACCACGAAGATGGTCGGCCCGCCCGAAGCGGGTGGCAAGGGCGGGCTGCTCGGTGAGCTGCGCACACTGGCCGCCGACGGTGGTGACACCGAGCAGGTCGACCGCGCGATCACCGAGGCGGGCACCTGGCTGCAGGCGCACCGCAAGGTCCGCGAGAACGACGACAGCGGGAAGTACGACGAAGCCGTCAGCCTGGCCATCGACGAGCGGATGGCCGACGGGTCCACCGGCGCCTTCCTGCGGATGGACGAGAGCCTGGTCGAGGTGATCAAGGACGGCAGGCAGGAGTTCCTCGACGAGACCTCCTTCGCCGACGGCGCGCTGACCCTGCTGGCGCCCGGGGTCGCCGTGCTCGCGGTGATCGCCGCGGCCGGGGCGACGATGGGGATCCGGGAAAGGCTGATGGAGTACCGATGACGCACAAGAGGACCCGGATCGCACTGGCACTTCTCGCGGTGGGCGTGTTGCTCGCCGGGTGCGGGAGCGCGGGCACCCCGGTGGAGCCGGCGCCGATCGCGTCGGCAGCGCGGCCGCTCCCGGCGAACGTGGTGGAGGGCGCCGAACCGCCGCCCGAGCCCAAGGGCGAGGACTGCAACGCCACGGCGAGCCTGCGCCCGGAGGGCACCGGCATGCCGCCCGGTTCGACCATGGACAAGATCAAGGAACGCGGGCAGCTGATCGTCGGCGTCGACCAGACCACCTACCTGTTCGGCTTCCGCAACCCGACCAGCGGTGAGCTGGAGGGGTTCGACATCGACATCGCGAACGAGGTGGCGAAGGCCATCTTCGGCAACGCGTGGCGCTCGCACATCCAGTACCGCGCGATCTCCTCGGCCCAGCGGACGGAGCTGCTGAAGCAGAACGAGGTGGACATCGTGGTGCGGACGTTCAGCATCACCTGCGGCAGGCTCAAGGACATCGGGTTCTCGTCGGTCTACTACACCGCCGGGCAGCGGCTGCTCGCGCCGAAGAACGCCAACGTCCGCAGCCTCGCCGACCTGGCGGGCAAGCGGGTGTGCGCGACCAGCACCTCGACCTCGTCGAAGGTGATCGCCGCGGACGTGAACAACCCGGTGCTGGTGACCGTGGAGAACTGGTCGGACTGCATGGTGCTGCTCCAGCAGAACCAGGTGGACGCGGTGTCCACCGACGACACCATCCTGGCCGGCATGGCCGAGCAGGACCCGACGACCAAGGTGGTCGGCGAGCCGTTCACCGTGGAGTCCTACGGCATCGGCGTGCCGAAGCAGAACACGGACATGATCAAGTTCGTGAACGCGGTGCTGGAGGGCGTGCGGAACGGGCCGTGGCAGGAGAGCTACAACCGCTGGCTCTCGGAAAGCCTTGGCCCGGCGAACCCACCGCAGCCGACCTACCGCTGAGGCCGGTGGCCGAGCAGGGCGGAGATCTCGCCCGCCGCGTGGCGGGTGCGGCGGCCCGCGTCGTGCAGGCGGTCGCCGAGGCGTGACTTCGGCGCGGCGAGGTTCAGCGCCGCCACGGCTCGGCCGCGGAAGTCCCTGATCGGCGCGGACACCCCGACCAGCCCCGGCTCGTACTCCTCGTCGACCACCGCGTACCCCCGCTCGCGCACCCGGTTCAGCTCCACCCACAGCTCGGCGATGCTGCGGGGCCGGATCGGGTGCTCGGCGCAGAGCGGTTCGGTGGTGCCGAACCGGATGTGCAGCTCGTCCGGGGTGAGATCGGTCAGCAGCACCCGACCGACCGAGGTGCACGCCGAATGCGTCGAGTGCCCCTCGCTCCCCGCCAGCCGGAACGAGTGGCCCGGCGACACCGAGAACACCGTCAGCACGCCGTTCTCCCGCAACACGCACAGGTGCGTGGTCTCCTCGACTTCGGCGGCCAGCCGGTGCATCACCGGTTCGGCCTGCCGCTCCAGCCGCGTCTCGGCGGCCCGCGAGACCAGCGCGAACAGCCGCCAGCCCAGCTGGTAGCGCAGCGTGCCGGGGTGCCGCTCGACCACGCCCTCCTCGGCCAGCGCACGCATCGCCCTGGACACCTGGCTCTTCTCGCGGCCGGTCAGCTCGGCCAGCCGGAGCACGCCGAGCCCGTCCGCGGCGGCGGCCTCCGGCGAGGCGAGCGCTTCGAGCAGGGCGAAGTCCCGGCGCAGGCCGGCGCCTCGCTGCGGGTCCCGGGGCACCGGACCAGCATATGCGCGGTAGTTGCCACCAGCGCAACAACGATTCCGATTCGGCCTATGCCCCTTGTGACTCCTCGGCCGTGAACGTAACTTCGGCGTTCGCCACCGAGGGGGAGGGTGCCGATGAAAATCGTCGACATCACCGTGGACCAGCTCCGGCTGGAGCTGGACCCGCCGTTCGCCGCCGCGTGGGATCCGGTGCCCCGCACCGCGTTCGACGCGACGGTGGTGCGCGTGCACACCGACGCCGGGCTGACCGGCATCGGCTCCGGCGACACCATGGCCGGCTTCGACGCCTACCGCCACCTGTTCCTCGGCACCGACCCGCTGGACATCTCGCGCCACGTGCGCGCCATCGAATCGGCCAACTTCCACGGTGCCAAGTACTGGCCGCTGGAAGCGGCGTTGTGGGACATCATCGGCAAAGCGAGCGGGCAGCCGGTGTCCATGCTGTTCGGCAACGCGGCGAAACGGTTGCGCGCCTACGCTTCCACCGGTGAGCTGAAGACCGCGGAGCAACGCGTCGAAGCCTCGCTGGAAATGGCGAAGACCGGTTTCCGCGCGCTGAAGATCCGGATCGATTCGCGGCGCCTCGACGAAGGCGTCGACGTGGTACGGGCGGTCCGCGAGGCGCTCGGTGACGGGGTGGACCTGATGGTCGACCTGAACCAGTCGTGGCGGATGCCGGGTGACGTCGAACCGGCGATGGACTTCGCGAAGGTGCGCGGGGTGGTTCGCCGCCTCGCCGAGCTCGACGTGTTCTGGGTGGAGGAACCGCTGCCCTACGCCGACGTCGCCGGGTTCAAGGCGCTGCGCTCGACCGGGGTGCGGATCGCCGCCGGTGAAATGCAGTCGTCGATCCCGGAACTGCTGTCCTACCTGGAAGCCGACGCGCTCGACGTGTACCAGATGGACGTGGTGCTGGCGGTCGGCATGCACCGGGCCCGAACGCTCGCCGAACTGGCGCGGCTCAAGCACCGCCAGTTCACCCCGCACAGCTGGACCAACGGCATCGGCGTGCTGGCCAACCTGCACGTGGCCGCCGGGGTGGGCGCCACCCCGTACTTCGAGTTCCCGTACGACCCGCCCGGCTGGACCCCGGCTCGCCGGGACTTCATGCTCGCCCAGCCGCTGATGATCGATGTGGACGGTGATCTGGTGGTACCCGCTTCGCCCGGACTCGGGATCGACCTCGACGAATCCGCCATCGACGCCACCAGGACCGCGTGATGGAACGCCTGTTCGTCGACGGGTCCTTTGTGGACGCCGTCGCCGGGGAGACCTTCACCACCACCGCGCCGAGGGACGGCAGCGCGCTCGCGGAGGTGGCGTCGGGGCACGGCGAGGACGTCGACCTCGCGGTCCGCGCCGCCCGCCGCGCCTTCGAGGACGGCCGCTGGCGGTCGCAGCCACCGGCGGCGCGCAAACGCGTGCTGCTGAAGCTGGCCGACCTGATGCGCGTGAACTCCGAGGAACTGGCGCGCGTGGAGAGCATGGACACCGGCAAGCCGATCGGGGAGGCGAGCCGGGTCGACGTGGCCAAGGCGGCCGACACCTTCACCTGGTACGCCGAGGCGATCGACAAGGTCTACGGCGAGATCGCGCCGACCGGCGGCGACGCGCTCGCGCTGGTCAGCCGCGAGCCGCTGGGCGTGATCGGCGCGGTGGTCCCGTGGAACTACCCGCTGCTGATCACGTCGTGGAAGCTGGCCCCGGCGCTGGCCGCCGGGAACTCCGTGGTGCTCAAGCCCGCCGAGCAGTCGCCGCTGTCCGCGCTGGTGCTGGCCAGGCTGGCCGCCGAGGCCGGTCTGCCGGACGGAGTGCTCAACGTGGTGACCGGGTTCGGCGAGACCGCCGGTCGCGCGCTGGGGCTGCACCCGTCGGTGGACAAGATCGCGTTCACCGGTTCGGCGCCGGTCGGGCGCGCCTTCCTCGGGTACGCGGCGGCGTCCAACGGCAAGCAGATCTCGATCGAGGCGGGCGGCAAGTCACCGCAGCTGGTGCTCGCCGATGTGTCCGATGTGGACAAAGCGGCGGAGTCGATCGCCTGGGGCTTCTGCTACAACGCCGGGCAGACCTGCAACGCGGGGTCGCGGCTGGTGGTGCACTCCTCGATCGCCGCGGACCTGGTGGACGCGGTGCGCAAGGTGCTGGCGGGGTTCACCGTCGGCGATCCGCTGGACCCGGCGACCACCATCGGCCCGGTCATCGACGACACCCAGCTGGCCACCGTGCTCGGTTACCTCGATGTCGGGCAGGAGGAGGCGACGGCCGTGCACGGCGGGCGGCGGCTGCACGAGGAGACCGGTGGCTGGTACGTCGAGCCCGCCGTGCTGGAGGGCGTGCCGAACACCGCCACCGTGGCGCAGGAGGAGATCTTCGGGCCGGTGCTGGTCACCACCACCTTCGACGAGCTGGAGGAGGGCGTGCGGATCGCCAACGAGACGCGGTTCGGCCTGGCCGCCTCGGTGTGGACGGCCGACTTCCGGACCGCGCACCGGGTGGCCGCGCGGCTGCGGGCGGGCACGGTGTGGGTCAACACCTTCGACGCCAGCGACGTGATCACCCCGTTCGGCGGCTTCGGCGAGACCGGCGGCGGGCGGGACAAGTCGCTGCACGCGCTCGACGGGTACACCGGGCTCAAGACGACCTGGTTCGACCTCTCATGAGGACGCGGGTGGAGTTCGGCATCGGCGCCACCGGCGCGCTGCCCGCGGTGCTCGACGAACTCGGGTACCGGCGGGTCTTTGTGGTGACCGACAACGGGTTGCGCGCCACCGGCGTGCTCGGGCGGGTGCTGCGCGTGCTGGAACGCGCCGGGATTCCTTATGGCTGCTACGAAAGCGTGCGCGCGAACCCGTCGGTGTCGATCATCGAGGAGGGCGGGCAGGTGCTGCGGCGGTACGGTCCGGCCGCGGTGCTCGGGGTCGGCGGCGGTTCCGCGCTGGACGCGGCCAAGGCGATCTCGCTGCAGGCGGCCGGGCCGGGGGCGGACGGCCAGCCGGTGATCGCGGTGCCGACCACCGCGGGCACGGGCGCGGAGACCAACGGCTTCGGCGTGTTCGAGGACGCCGGGCGGAAGGTCTACCTGGGACACGAGTCGGTGCGGCCGGTGGCGGTGGTGCTGGACCCGGAGCTGACCGTCGGCCTGCCGCCGCGGGTCACCGCGGTGACCGGGGTGGACGCGCTGGTGCACGGGATCGAATCGCTGTCCTCGCCGCGCGCGGACTCGGAGTCCATCCGGTACGCGGGGCGCGCGATCGCGAAGGTGACGCGGTGGCTGCCGGTGGCCGTGCAGGACGGGGCGAACCTGGAGGCGCGCGCGGGCATGCTGCTCGGCGCGCACCTGGCCGGGCTGGCGCTGACGCGGTCCGGGCTGGGGCTGGTCCACGGATTCGGTCACGCGATCACCGCGCGGCTCGGCATCTCGCACGGGCTGGCGCTGTCGGGCGTGCTGGAGCCGGTCATGCGCTACTCCGCGACCGCGGCGGCGCCCGCGTACGCGCAGGTGGCGCTGGCCGGTGGGTACGACTCGGCCATCGGCATGGCGGGTGAGCTGCTGGACCGGGTGGGGGTGCGGCCGACGCTCGCGCAGCTCGGCGTGACCCGTGACCTGGTGCCGGACCTGGTCGCGGCGGCGCTCGCCGACCCGGTCACCGACAACGCGCCGCTGCGGCCGAGCCCGCCGGAGGCGATCGACCTGCTCGCATCGGCGCTGTAAGGCACTCGGCGGCAGGCGACCATCTAGGATCAGGCGGGGAGATCCGCGGTCGCTTGGAGGTACGCAGTGTCGGAGGAGCCACGCCGGCCGAGGCACGCCGCGCCGGACGAGCCCGGCGGTGGCTGGACCGAGCCGCCCGCCGACGACGACCAGGGCACCGGCTGGCGGTTGTCGCCGGACGTACTCGGCGGCGGTGACCAGGTGGCCGAAGCCGACCGAACGGTCCACCAGCCGAACCGGCGCCCAGCCCAGGAACAACCGACGGTGCAGGACATGCGCCCGGTACAACGCTCGACGCAGGCCCCGGCCGCTTCGTCGGGCACGCCCGCTTCGTCGGGCACTCCCGCTTCGCCGGGCCAGTCGGCTTCGTCGGGCCAGTCCGCCTCGCAAGGCCGGGCCGCTTCGCGCGGCCAGGCGGACTCGCAAGGTGCGCCCGCCTCGCCGGACCAACGCGGCCAGGCCGCTTCGGCGGGCCAGCGCGGCCAGTCGGCGCAGCAGGGGCCGTCGTCCCCACCGCAGGGGCTGCCGGCCCAGGGACCGAGCAGCCAGCCCTTCCCCGCGCAGGGCCGAGCAGGCCAGCAGCAGTCCGGTTACGCGCAGGGCCCATCGAGCCAGCCCGCGCAGCAGGCGGGCCGCGTTCCCCAAGCGGGTCAGCCCCAGGGCGTGCGCCCGGGCCAGGTGCCCCGCCGCCAGCCGCCGTCGCAGCCGCAGGCCGCGGAGGCCCAGCCGACCAGCGTGCTCGCCGCCCCCGCGCCCGCGACCCAGAGCATCACGCCGCCCCCGCCGATGCCCGAGCCGAGCGGCCCGATGCAGCTGCCCGACCCCGGCACCGAGAGCGTGCTCCCGCCCAGCAGCAGCGACGGCATGTCCCCCGGCACCGGCACCGGCCGCGGCACCGGGACCGGCACCGGAACGGGCACCGGCCCGCACACCGGCTCCGGCGCCTTCCCCGGCACCTCCCGCCGCACCGGCTCGCGCACCTCGCGCCGCGGCCGCCTCGGCGCCGGGCTGGTCGACGTCCCGCAGGTGCCCTACCGCGACCCCGCCTCCGCCGTGCTCACCGACCCGATGGTGTCGGAGGAGAAGCGCTTCTGCGGCAACTGCTCGGCCAAGGTCGGCCGCGGCAAGGACGGCCAGCCCGGCTCGCCCGAGGGCGTGTGCGCCAAGTGCGGCAACGCCTTCTCGTTCAAGCCGAAGCTGCGCCCGCACGAGATCGTCGGCGGGCAGTACGAGGTGCTCGGCGCGCTGGCCTACGGTGGCCTCGGCTGGATCTACCTGGCCCAGGACCACAACGTCAGCGACCGCTGGGTCGTCCTCAAAGGACTGATCGACACCGGTGACGCCACCGCGATGGCCGCCGCGGTGAACGAAACCCGGTTCCTCGCCGAGGTCGAGCACCCGAACATCGTCAAGATCTACAACTTCGTGCAGCACCCGGACTCGGTCACCGGCAACTCCGTCGGTTACATCGTGATGGAGTACATCGGCGGTCAGTCGCTGCGGCAGCTCGCCCTGGCCCACCACCGCACCGCGGGCCGCGCCGAGCCGCTGCCGATCGGCCAGGTGATCGCCTACGGGCTGGAGATCCTGCCCGCGATGGGCTATCTGCACAGCCAGAACCTGCTCTACTGCGACCTCAAGCCGGACAACGTGATCCAGACCCACGAGCAGCTCAAGCTGATCGACATGGGCGCGGTCCGGCGGATGGACGACTACGAGAGCCCGCTGTTCTTCACCACCGGGTACAGCGCGCCCGAACTGGCCACGCACGGCGCTTCGGTGGCCTCGGACCTCTACACCGTCGGCCGCACGCTGGCCGTGCTGAGCTTCGAGTTCACCGGCTACACCAACAAGTACAAGTCCACCCTGCCGCCGGTCGACCAGGTGCCGCTGTTCGCGCTCTTCGGTTCGTACCACCGGTTCCTGAAGCGGTCCACGCACGCCGACCCGGACCGCCGGTTCCTCTCCGCCGAGGAGATGGGCGACCAGCTCACCGGTGTGCTGCGCGAGATCATGGCCATGGGCACCGGGAAACCGCGGCCCGGCGCGTCCACCGTGTTCGGCCCGGAGACCCGGTCGTTCGGGGTGGACATGGACGTGCCGGAGGCGGGCCGGCCGGTGCCGCTGCCCAGTCCGGATGACGTGGTCGGCGGGCTGCCGGTGCCGCAGGTCGACACCGACGACCCGGCGGCGGGCGTGCTGGCCACCACCGCCGCGGCCGATCCGCGCGAGGCGATCGAGGCGCTGGTGAACGCGCCGCACAACTCGATCGAGGTGCGACTGCGGATCGTGCGGGCGCGGATCGAGCTGGGCGAACTGGCCGAGGCCAACCGCCAGCTGCAGGCCGCGCAGTACCTGGCGGTCAAGAACGGATTCCCGCACGACTGGCGGATCGACTGGTACCGCGGCCTGATCGAGCTGGCCGGCGGGCGGCCGCGGGTGGCGCAGGTGGCCTTCGACGCGGTCTACGACGAACTGCCCGGTGAGATCGCGCCGAAGCTGGCGCTGGCGATCAGCGCGGAGGCCAACGGCGACCCGTTCGGCGCGTCCCGGTTCTACGAGCTGGTGTGGAAGACCGACCACAGCTACGTCAGCGCCGCGTTCGGCCTGGCGCGGGTGTACCTGGCGCAGGGCGCGCGGGCGGGCGCGATCGAGGTGCTGGAGTCGGTTTCGTCCTCGTCCTCGCACTACATCGCCGCGCAGGTGGCCGCGATCAAGATCAAGACGCGGCCGAACCGGGAGTCCGGTGTGGCCTCGGACCGCGACCTGCTCGACGCCGGCGCTCGCATCGAACGCCTCTCGCTCGACGCGGAACGCCGCACGCGGCTCTCGGCGGAGGTGCTGGAAGCGGCGTACGGCTTCGTGCGCGCGGGCGCCGCGAAGCCGGAGACGCATCGCGGGCTGAAGGTGCTGGGCTGCGAACTGGCTTCGGAGCGGGAACTCCGCTTCGGCCTGGAACGCTGCTACCGCACCCTGGCCCGGCTCGTCAGTACGACGGATCAACGAATCGCCTTGGTGGACAAGGCAAACGCCATCCGCCCACGCACGCTCACCTGAGTGCGGTGAATGTGGCTTTCACTGCGGAATCCGCAGTGAAAGCCACATTCACAGCGCCCGCAGCTCCACGATGGTCACGTCTGGTGGGGCGCCTACCCGTACCGGCGGGCCCCAGAAACCCGCTCCCCGCGTCACGTACAGCTGCGTGTTCCCGTGTTGTGAAAGGCCTGCGACGGCGCCCTGTTGCAGGCTCACCAGCAGCTCGAACGGCGTGATCTGCCCACCGTGCGTGTGCCCTGAAAGCTGCAGGTCCACATCGTGCGCGACGGCGTCCGCGACATCCACCGGCTGGTGTGCCAGCAGCACCACCGCGCGCGAAGGATCGCGACCCTGCAGAGCCTTGCCGACGTCCGCGTCGTCCTGCCACTGGTAGGCCGTCGCGTCGTTGACGCCCGCGAGGTCGAAGGTGCCGCCGTTGTGCGTGATGGGCACGCGTTCGTTGCGCAGCGGGCGGATACCGAGCGTCGGCACGTGGTCGACCCATTCGGTGTACCCCGAGTAGTACTCGTGGTTGCCGGTCACGAAGAACGTGCCGTGCGTGCTTCGCAGCTCCCGCAACGGTTCCGCGGCCTCCGCCAGGTGCTCGACCGTGCCGTCGACCAGGTCGCCGACGATCGCCACCGCGTCCGGGCGCTGTTCGTTGACCAGGTCCACCACGCGCTGCGTGAACGACCGGCCCAGCAGCGGCCCCAGGTGCACGTCGCTGATCAGGGCGATCCGGAACCCCGACGCCCGCGGGTCCAGCCGCCGCAGGGTGATCGGGACCTGGCTCACCGTCGGCCCGCCCATCGCCACGGAAGTGCCGTAGCCGACGATGCCGACCGCGGCCGCACCGGCGATCGCCGCGGTGCCGCGCGCCAGGAACACCCGGCGGCTGACCCCGGCGATCGGCTCCTCCGACTTCGCCCACTTCCGCAGGAACAGCCGCGGCACCTCGAGCACCAGCGTGGCCAGCATCAGGTAGTAGAACAGCGCCAGCCACAGGTACCCGGGCCAGGCGAACCACTGCGCCACCGCCGGATCCGACCGCGTGCCGAAGACGAAGGCGGCGATCATGAACGCCACCAGCAGGATCAGCGCCACCGCCGCCACCCGGCGCACGAGCCCCGGTGACGTGGTGTCGCGCACCAACCGCTTCCAGATGTAGATGTGCAGGAGCGCCAGGCCCCCGCCGACGACGAGCAGGAACATCAGGGGTTGATGTCCCAGTCCCGCTCCGCCGCCCGGCCGCTGGCCTTCAGCCGCTCGACCGACTCCTCACCGGCGTGCTTCGCGAAGTGCTCGAAGCCCACCTGCACGAACAGCCCGCGCGCCCGCAGCGCGATCGGACCGTCCTCGGCGTCGAGGCGGCCGTCCGCGCTGACGTAGATCTTGCGCCCGGCGACGCCGTCGAGCTTGGCTTGGATGAACAACGTCGAGCCGACCGGCACCGGCTTCACGAAGTCGGTCTCCAGCTTCCCGGTCACCGCGGGCCGTCGCAGCAGGTGCCCGACGGTGGCGCCGAGCGCCTCGTCGAACGCGCAGGCCAGCAACCCGCCGTGGGCCAGGCCCGGCGCGCCCTGGTGCGCCTCGGTGACCAGGAACTGCGAGGTCACCGTGCCGCCTTCACCGACGGTCGAGCGCAGCCGCAGCCCGGCGTCCTGCTGGTCGCCGCAGCCGAAGCAGTGCTCGTAGTGCATGCCGAGCTTCGTACCGGCGGGCGGCGCCTGCGGGTGCGGTACCGCGGGCTCGGTCTCCACCGGCGGCCACGGCTGGGGCGACTTGGTCATGCGCCCACGTTAATACGACTACGCGAAGTGGTTGAAAGCGCACTTACTTCGCGGCGGCCGCCCGCCCGCGCCGGGTGATCCGCGAACTGACGATGCCCCGCAGCGACACCCCGGCCGTCTCCGGCAGCAGCAGGATCGGGATCGCCGCGATCGCGCCCGCCGCCATCAGGTAGAACGCCGGCCACAGCGTGTTCCCGGTCGAGTCCACCAGCGAACCGACGATGTAGGGCGCGGTCCCGGCGAACGCCGCGGTGGAGAAGTTGTACCCGATCGAGAACGCGCCGTAGCGGACCTGCGTCGGGAACATCGCGGGCAGCGTCGAGGCCACCACCGACAGGAACAACACCAGGCACAGCCCGAACAGCGCCAGCCCGCCACCGAGCATCAGCGCGTTCACCCCGGTGTCCGTCTTGCTGTTCTCCATCAGCGTGAACGCCGGGATCGGCACCACCAGGAACCCCGCGCAGCAGGTGATCAGGATGGGTTTCCGGCCGATCCTGTCCGACAGCGAGCCGATCGGCACGATCACCGCGAGCATGCCGAGGATCACCGCCATCACGATCAGCAGCGGCGCGTGGCCCTCGAGCTTCAGCACGTCCTTCAGGTACGTCTCGATGTAGCCGAACATCATCCAGTCGCCCACGTTGAGCAGGATGACCAGGCCGATCAGGTGCAGGATCGACTTCCAGTGCTTGCTGAGCAGCTCCTTCAGCGGCGACTTCGAGACCTGCTTGGCCTTCTCGATCTCCTGGAACACCGGGGTGTCCTCGAGCTTGTTCCGCAGGTACAGCCCGACCAGGCCGAGCGGCCCGGCGAGCAGGAACGGGATGCGCCAGCCCCAGTCGGCCATCGCCTCGTTGCCCAGCAGCACGGTCGCCAGCGTCACCGTGCCCGCGCCGAGGAAGAACCCGACCAGCGTGCCGAACTCCAGCCAGCTGCCGAGGAAACCGCGCTTGCGGTCCGGCGCGTACTCGGCGATGAAGGTGGCCGCGCCGCCGTACTCCCCACCGGCGGAGAACCCCTGCAGCGCGCGCAACAGGATCACCAGCACCGCGGCGGCGGGCCCGATGGTCTCCCACGACGGCAGCAGGCCGATCACGAAGGTGGAGCCGGACATCAGGATCACGGTCAGGGCGAGCACCTTCTGCCTGCCCAGCTTGTCGCCGAGCGGGCCGAGCACGACGCTGCCGAACGGCCGGATCACGAACGTCACCGCGAGCAGCGCGAACGTGGCGAGCGCGCCTTCGGAGGTGCTGCCCGCGTTGAAGAAGACCTGGCCGAGGATGGCCGGCATGAAGCCGAAGACCCCGAAGTCGTACCACTCGATGCAATTGCCCATCGCCGAACCGGCGACGGCTTTCCGGATCTGCTTCGGATCCGCTTCCCGCGGCGCCGCGTCCGTGGCGCCGACCGCCTGATCGCTCATTCGTCGACCCTAGAACGGCTGTTGGAAACTTTCTAGCTGGACGCCTTAGTGGACGGTGGGGCCGGGATGTGTGGTTTGGAGCCCGGCGACTGCGGCGGCGCGGAATTCGGCATATCCGCAGGTGAGGAGCTGGACGGCTGGGCGGCCGGGGGTGCGGAGGGCGCGGCGGGCGTGCTTTTCCTGGAGGTTTCGGATGGTTCCGGCGCACCGGTCGGGACGGGCATTTCCGGCATGCTCGACGTCGGTGGTGACGGCGGCGGCGGGGCGATGCTCAATGGGGGTTTCGCGGGCATCACCGGCGCGGGTGGCGCGGGTACAGCGGCATTGCCGGTGAAGAAGACCACCAGCACCGCGACCCCGATCGTGGTGCTCGCGCTCGCCGCGATCGCGAGCCGTTTGCGCAGCCGCCGGATCCGGGTGCCGCGGGCGGCGATCTCGTCGGCACGCAGGCCCAGCGGGGGCCCCTCACCCGCGCCGGTGGTGGCCAGCAGCCGCCGGATCTCCGTCGGGTCGTTCTCGGTCATGTGCTGCCTCCCTTCGACGTGAGCGAGAGTTCGTGGAAGTGCGGGCCGAGCCGGTCGCGCAGGGTGGCCAGGCCGCGGGCGCTCTGGCTCTTCACGTTCCCGGTGGAGCAGCGCAGGGCCGCCGCGGTCTCCTCCACGCTCAGATCGTGCCAAAACCGCAGCACCAGCACGGCGCGTTGCTTCGGCGGCACCGCGGCGAGCGCGCGCAGCACCAGCATGCGCTGCTCGGGGCCGCCCGGTTCGCCCGCCTGCTCCGGCGGGAGGTCGGTGAGCTGCTCTCGACGGCGCCACGGCCGTCGCCGTTCGGCCAGGAAGGTCCGGGTGACGACCTGGCGGGCGTAGGCGTCGAGGCGGTCGTGCCGCTCCAGCTTCGGCCAGGCGAGGTAGAGCTTCAGCAGCGCGGCCTGGGTGATGTCCTCGGCGTGGTGCCAGTCGCCGCAGAGCAGGTAGGCGGTGGACCGCAACTGGTGCGCGCGCTCGCCGAAGAACCGGGCGAACTCGTCGTCGTACGACGAGTCCGGCCCGGTCGACGCGGTCCGGCGCTTCAACGGATCAGCGGTTGTCGCCCGTCGGCCCGGCCGGGATGGCCTTCGGCACACCGGGCGCGGCCGGCTTGGTCGACGGCGGCGCGGGAGCCGCGGACGGCGCCGGCACGGCGGGCTTCGACGAGGACGGCACCGCGGTGGGCGGCGGTCCCGGCTGCTCCGCGGGCGCGGAGGTGGGCGCGGGAGCCGGCGGGATGGTCGGCCGCTCGGACTGGGTGGGCGGGGCCGGCTGGGCGGCCGGCGGCGCCGTGACCGCGGGCGCCGGCTCGGGCGGCGTGGTGCTGGCCAGAGCGGGCACGGTGACGGCCGCACCGGCGGCGAGCAGCAGGGCTCCGGCCCCGAGCACGATTCGAGTACGCAATTCGGCTCCTAGTCAACGGAAGCCGCCGGGGTGCGGCGGCACTTGCACAGTCAGACATGCGCCGCCGCACCTCCCGGGTTGCATCGGATTTTCTAGCTGTTGAGCGCGGACATCTTGAGCCACTGGTCCCAGGAGTAGGTCCAGTCGTGGTAAGCGCCGTCCTTCGGGCCGAGCTGCTGCGTGCTGCCCTCGATCTCGACCGGATCGCCGGTGAGCGCGCTGTCGTAGTACTCCTTGGCGTTCTCCACCGACATGTTCAGGCAGCCGTGGGAGACGTTCTTCCGGCCCTGGTCGCCGACCGACCACGGGGCGGCGTGGGTGAACTCGCCGTTGTTCGAGATGCGCACCGCCCAGTTGACCTTGAAGTTCTCGTAGTCGTAGCGGGCGTTGTTCATGAAGTACGTGTCGTGCTTGCTCATCACCACGTGCGTGCCGCTCTTGGTGACGCGGCCCGGATCGCTGTCCAGCCCGTAGCTGACCGGGTAGTCGGCCACCTGCTGGCCGTCGCGGATCACCTGCATGCGGTGGGTCTGGGTGTTGCCCTTGACGATCTGCGAGCGCCCGATCTTGAACGAGGCGCTGACGTTGTCCTTGCCGTACACGCCGTTCGCCAGCTTCACGCCGTACAGCTTGGCGTTGACCTTCACCTCGGTGTTCGGCTGCCAGTAGCCCTTCGGCCGCCAGTGCACCGCGGTGTCGTTTTCCAGCCAGGCCCAGGATCCCTCGGTCTTCGGCGTGGTCTCCACCGTAAGCGCGCGCTCGACCGCGGCCTTGTCGGTGACCTTCTGGTCGGGGAAGGTCACGCTGATCGGCATCGCGATGCCGTAGGTCTGACCGTCGCCGACGTTGAGCTGGCCGTGCTGCTGGCGCTTCGGCGTCACCGTGGTGAACGCGCCGCCGACCGGCGCCTTCGAGCCGTCGGTGCCGACCGCGGTGCCGCCCCAGGTGTAGGTCTTGCCGTAGCCGAGCGGTTCGGTGGTGGTCCAGCTGCGGTTGTCCGGCGCGGGCTGCCCGGCCACCTGCTTGCCGTCCGGATTGGTCAGCGTGACCTGCTCCAGCGTGCCGTCGGTGACGGTCACCTGTACCGGTTCGCCCGGCGAGACCTCCTTGGCCCCGGCCGCGGGCTGCACCGCGACCTTCGCCGGGCCGGCCGGGGCCGGCTGGCCCCCGTCGGTGCCCGCCGCGTTGTTCCCGGTTTCCCCGGTGCAGGCGCTCAGCCCCAGCGCCGTGATGAGGGCGAGCCCGGCCAGTGCCCGCCGTCGGAAGTGAAGTGTCACTGCGTGTCCCCTTATCGTCCCCTGACGCCCTTCTGACGCCTGGCGGAGCTCAGGCGTTGATCCAGGAAAACGTGATGAGGATCACTTTTCACGCGGCCGCCGGACGCGCTAAGGGGGATCCGCCGGGCGGGCGGATGCTTACAACGTTTCGGTGACTTGGTGCCGCTGTTCTGCCCAAGACTGCTTTGTGGGGTTCAGATTCCGTGAGATCCCGGTACGCTGCCCACAGGCCGTCGTTTTGCGTGTTCGTGGCTTCACACTCGCGGAACTTCTGACGCGGGCCATGAGCCGCTCCAGTGCTCTTCGCTCGACTCGTTGGAACCGCCCGGGACGGCCCGGGTACTGCTCCGGCGGAGGCCCGAAGCGGATCTGTAACGAGGAGTAAGCGGTGGCGCAAGGCACTGTGAAGTGGTTCAACGCTGAAAAGGGCTTTGGCTTCATTGCCCAGGACGGCGGCGAGGGCGACGTGTTCGTGCACTACTCGGAGATCGACGGGCGCGGCTTCCGCACCCTCGAGGAGAACCAGCGGGTGGAGTTCGAGGTGGGCCAGGGCCAGAAGGGCCCGCAGGCTCAGAAGGTGCGCGTCATCTGAGATCGGTCACCTGAAGCAACCGGGCCCCGGCGGAACTTCCGCCGGGGCCCGGTTTCTTTTGGCTTCAGCGCAGGCGTCCGGAGACGGGCTGCTCCCAGTTCTGGTCGAAGGTGAACTGGTCGGTGTGGGCGTCGCTGACGCGGTTGTGGCGGGACTGGGTCTGGTCCTGCGCCGAGGAGGCCTGCGCCTCCCAGGAGAGGCGCTCGAGGACCCACTCCATGGCGAGCGCCTGCGGCGAGGTCTCGCGCTCGGCGGCGAGGTCCTTCAACTGTTCGCTGGCGATGGTGTTCATCCGGATCTGGAAGACCTGGGCCTCACCGAACCGGCGGCCGGTACCCGTGCTCTCCGGGTCGTCCGCGTCGGGGGCGAGCGCGGCGAGGTAGCTGGTCAGCTCGTGGTCGTCGACCGCGGTCTCGGCCTCGCGCGCGGGGCTGTTGCGGTGACGTCCGGGGTTGACCGCCTTGAGGTTCGTCTTGGTGCTCAGGCGTCCAAGTGAGGGAAGAGGCACCCGGACAGGATAACGGTAAGGTTTCGGGTCCGTGTCGAGTGTGGCGCGCGACACACCGTCTGTTGCCACCTTTTCCCCGCAATAGTCCATCCGCGCTAATCCCGATCAAGAAAAACCCACCCTCCGTAATCCCCCCACTCCCCGCCGACACCATTCCCCCCCGGTCTGGGGGACGCGCCCATTGTCCAAAACAATCACCACTGGACAATGTTCAACCGACAGCAAACGATTACCAATGATCCATTAGATGGCGGCCCCGAACCGGGCTGGTAAATCGCCGCTCGACCAGCGCTCGCCCAGGGTGAGGAGCACGCACCGCGGGGGTTTGGGGGCTCGGCCCCCAAGCGGAATGGGGAGCCTGCGAACAGGCCCGAAGGGCCTGGAGCAGCAATGGAGAGGCCCCCGCGCCAGGGGGAGGAACGCGGGGGCCGGAGGGGATCTCCACAGGCGCTGACCGGGGGTGTGTCAGCAAGTCGATTGTTACACGAGTCGGCGGGGTTGGGCGAGTGGTAGACGCGAAAAATCCGGCGGCCGTGTCACTTTTGGTTTGCCCGGCGTTCATTGTGGGCAGTCGGCGGGTGCGTTCGTCATCGTCGCGGAGAGCGAACATCCGGTCATGGGAGGTTCACTCTGCGGGGGGCTGTGGGGGGCAAGGTCCGCTCGCTAGCCTCGCGGCCAAGCTTTACGGAAACCCTGAGGAGGAGCCAATGAGCGGGTCTCTCGAAGTTCGACAGTTCCTCCTTCGCTATGAAGGTGACGCGGGGAACGGCTCGGCGAACGGTGGGGTGCCGGCGCAGCGGTCCGGGCACTCGGACACGCCGAGGATCTCTGATGATCAGGTGCGCCGTGCCAGGCTCGCGGTGGCGCAGGGCGCCACCGGTGTCGACGACTGTGCCGAGCTGCTGGACATGCTGGGGCTGACACCCGACGAGGAAGGGCGATTGCCGGTTCAGCGGTGATCGCCGTGGCCGGCCCATGAGGTCGCGGCGGGAGTAGTGGGGCCCAGGTGCACACCCCCTGGTGGCGCACCTGGGCGCTGGTTCGGAACGTAGTGCCGGTGAGCCTGCTTGGCAATCGATTTCTCACACCATTTTCACGGGCGTGCGTGCGATAACACCGTTATGACTGATTTGAGAGGAGTGCCCGTGGTTCGCTGTCCGTCGCCGAGCCCCGCGGCCCCCTTCGCCCCCTCCGGCGCCTTGTGCGGGCCGGAGCGCGGCAAAAGCGCAGTTCGCAGGCCCTGTCGGGGCTTAAGGGATACCCCCGTGAAACCCGGTTGGGGCGTGCCCTATGCTTATGTTCGCTCCCAGGGACGACCTGAGAGCGCGGTCGGGTCGGTTTACCGAAACCGGCCGGGCTCCCATCGTCCAGCGGCCTAGGACTCCGCCCTTTCAAGGCGGCAACGCGGGTTCGAATCCCGTTGGGAGTACGCAGTACAGTAGTAAACGCAAGGCCCTGTGGCGCAGTTGGTTAGCGCGTCGCCCTGTCACGGCGAAGGTCGCGGGTTCGAGTCCCGTCAGGGTCGCAAGATCGTTCGGCTCCTCGCCGGCGTTCCCGGCCAGGTAGCTCAGTTGGTACGAGCGTCCGCCTGAAAAGCGGAAGGTCGCCGGTTCGACCCCGGCCCTGGCCACCGCTCCACGAACCGTCCTGACTCAGGTCAGGACGGTTTTTTCGTGCCCGGGGGTGGCCTGGCTCACTTGCCGTCGCTTGCCTCGGTTGACCGCCGTTGCCCGCCCGTAGTTGCACGCGGGATGCACGACCCTCCCGGCCGCTTGCTCCGCCCCCGTCACCTTCGTCCCTGCCGTCTCGTGGCTCCGGGCTCGGCGGGTCAAGGGTGGGCTCCGCCCATCGCGCAGCGACGCCGTAGGCGCCCTTGATGCGGCGAGGCTGGTGTACGACGATCCGCGGGGAAGGGGACGCTCGGTGACCCGCGCTCGTCTGCGTGAGTGCTCCGGAGCCAGCGTTGCTCGCCGAGTCGGTGTGGTTCGTCGGGTTGCTCTGGGAGCTGGCGTCACCCGTCTGCGCGCTGCCTGCGGCTGGTGACCCGGCCGCGCCCTGGCGGGCGCACCGGGCGGCCGCTGGGCGGAGCGGAGCGGGAGCCCAGTGTGTCGCGATGGGTGCGCCCGCCGAGGCGTGGCCGGTGTCGGCCAGTCCGCCCGCGCGCCGCCGCTGGCGGCGCGCCTTGATCCCATAGAGCCAAATTCGGCAACTTTAGCGAACAATAGTAAAACTAGGCTCCGCTTTCATCGCCCGCGATTGCGGCAAATACTTCGTTCGCCAGCCAGAGAGTGCCCCCACCTTTGCCGTGCACTCCAAGTTCCGTGAGCCAGCCACGTGATGCCAGGCTGCGAATCAGATTCAAGGCTCCTTGATTGGTTACGCCAAGCTGCTTACGTATTAGTGATGATGTAACTATCGGGTTCATGAATAGTGTCTCTACTACCTCGATGGCACGACTTCGGGTCCCTGCTAGTTCGGCTCTGTATCGCTCACGTAAGCCGAGTAGCTCGCGAGATCGTAGAACTCCGTCGTCTGCTTGGGCGGCAACAGCGGTTAGGAAGAACTGTAGCCATTGTTGAATCTCGCCACGTTCGCGGACCGCCTGCAGTCGGTCGTAATACTCTCGCCTTCGGTTGGCGAAGTAGGGGCTTACGTAGAGCAGTGGTACCGACAGGATCTCCTGCTGACGCAGGAAGAGAAGGACCAGCATCCTTCCAGTGCGGCCGTTGCCATCAACGAACGGGTGTATGGTCAGGAACTGGTAGTGCAACAACGCTGCGCGAATTAGAGCGGGCACTCGGGGTGGGTTCTCTAGGTAGTCTTCCCAGTCGGCCAGTGCTCGATTTAGCGCGTCTCCTACCGGCGGAACAAAAATAGCAGTCTCTGGTCTTTGAGTTGGAGACCCAAGCCAAACTGGGTCCGATCGAATCGATTCTCCAGGTTTAGTTGCTCGGTCAGGCTCCATTAGAATCCTATGGACTTCACATAAGACTTTGACGCTTAGCTGCTCGGAGGCTATTTCGAATCCTCGCTCAAGGGCGTCCACATGAGCCGACACTTCCGCGATATCCCGTTCACGTGTGGGCGTGCGACTGGCTTCCGCTTGGAAGACGTCGGTAAGGCTGGCTTGGGTGCCTTCGATGCGTGCACTGGCCAGGGCTTCGCGGACGGCATAGGGGCGCATCAGCAAGCGTGGCTCGCGGAGCATGCCGCCAACGCCTGAGAGGCGGCCGAGGGCGGCGTCCGCGTTCGACAAGGCGAGCTGAGTCTCGGGGTCAAGGGTGAGGTCGCGTGGTACCGGGGCAGGGTCGAACCACCAGTAGTCACCGTCTTCTTGGTGTCGAGGGTGACCGAAAGTAGTCACTTGGATCTGCTCAGGTTGCACTCTTTCAACTTACAACACTGAGGCCGGTTGTGTTGAGAGAAAGCCGATCGGGTGTATGATGCGTTGCATCGTGAAGGATGGGAAGGTGGGAGCGTTGGGAGCTGTCGTCGCCGTGGTTGTGGACAGCCGCAACGTCTACCACCAGAGCGGAGACGCGATCGGGTTGCGTGCTCTGCCGACTGTGCCGGGCATCCGTGCCGCATTAGTGCCGTATGGATTCGATGTGGCCGCTGTCCATGTAGGGCTTGCTTTGGCGCGCCCTCGGGACAGGGTGAGCCTGGCTCGGTTCCATGCGGACAACGATGCCTACCGGAAGAGCGTTATCACTGATGGTGGTGACCCTTTGCTGGGTGAGTTGCATGTGAAAGCGGCTGGTCGGCCCGAGGAGAAGATGGTCGACTGCGCTTGCTGCGTGCGGATCACGCGGTATGTGGAGGAGATCGCTGCTGGGAAGTCGGCAGTTGAGGGCATCGTTGTCCTGAGCAAGGACATTGATCTCACACCTGCAGTGAACTATGCGATGGAACGCAAGGTGCCAATCACAGTCGCGGCTGTCGATGTCGTGCAGCACCGCGGTCATCCGTATGCCTTGCTCAGTCCTGCGGCCTACGCCACGATGTCGGGAGACGCGAGACTCACCACCGGCCACGAGTACAGGCAACTACTGGCGTGTGCTCTGTTTGACGGTAAGGCTGTCAACTGGACCGTTGGAGGATCACGAAGTCATCCGCGTCTCGAGCATCATTCGGGGATCGTGGGGATCCCGGAGTCCAGCACGGCCCTCCCTGGGCGAGGGCAAGTCGCCTCCCTCTATCCCGTCGACATAGCCTGGGAGGAGCGAGTGCTCGGTTCGTTCCCGGCGTTGATCTGTGGGAATGCACCTCAGACCCAGCCCACATGGTCGACCGCGATCGTGGTCAAGCGTTCGGGTCCCCTGGCGATAGAAATTGATCACGGAGGCGGTGCCCACAAGCGAGTGCCGTTCATGCTGGGTGGGGTACGGCCGGGCGATACTGTGGTGGTGCATCGGGGAGCTGACGGCGTGGACCGCGTTGTGGGTCAGCTACTCAAGGGCAACGCTACGTTCGATCCGGACGTTGTGGAGCCATTGCGTGTTACTTCGCCACTGCCGAGGGGTGGTGCACTGGTAGCGGCAGGAAGCGGAGTGCGTGGACTCCTTACTACCAATCAGTCGTTGGTCGCCGGCCAGAGAGTTCCAGGGATCCAGGTCGACTTGAAGCCGAAGGGACCTGTGTGGGCGGCAGTCGGTACACCACTGCCGTAGACGAAGCAAAGGGGACGGCTAAGCCGTCCCCTTCGATAAGACGGGCCCAAGGTCCCGCAATGAGTCGGCTCTTAGCTTACATATGTCGTCAAGCGACGTCAACGGAGGTGCCGCGTGGTCGACCCTCTCCCTGCTCCGCAGGCCGGGATGACGACGGCACGCTTGCTAGTGGTTCGGAAGACAAGTCAGCAGACTCGCGATGCTTGATGTGTTGGCTGCCGAGCCCGCTTGGGTAAGGCAGCGCTCCTTGGCTGACTTGTTCGTGTAGCCGACGGGTACCGCGCCTGCAGCTCTTGCAGCCTCTACATCCGTTCTCGAGTCCCCGAGCATGATGGTCTGACCTGGAGATTCGCTGAGGAAAGTCAGTGCCTGCTGAACTAGGTAAGGGTTCGGCTTAAGCAGTTCGACCCTGTGGTCGGAGCGAGCGGCGACGAGTTCGATGATCGACTCTACGTCGTAGAGTGCCATGTATGAGCGAATCGCTGTGACACTGTTGTTGCTGACGATGGCCAGTGGGCGATCGGTCTCGTGCCAGGCGTGGATGAGGTCGTGGGCGCCTGGGGTGGGTTCGGCGGTGGCGATGGCTTCGACTTCGAGGGCGGTGAAGGCGGCTTCGACGTAGCGGGCTTCGTCGTCGCCAAGGGTGGCGGCGTAGCGGAAGACGTCGAAGGGGTCGCCGGTGGTGGCGACGGATTCCGGCAGATCGGTGTGACCGCCATCGGCCAAGACCACGCGCAGTTGTTCGGCGACGGCCGGGGCGGGCAGGCCCGCGAAGACGGAGCAGATGGGCCCGTCGAAGTCCAGGAGCAGGGCCTTGGCGTTGGCTAGGAGTTCGCGGGCTTTGGCTTCGTCGCCGGTGGTCACCGCTGGTATTCCTTGGCGACGGTGGTCCACATGCTGGTGAACCACGTCTTTGCCTGGTCGACGTACTGACTGCCCGTCGAGGTGTCGTCGTCGTTGGCGGAGTGGTGGAACAGGATGGCGTCCTTGCCCATCAGGTCGTACATCGCTTGGGTCTCGCCGCCGAAGGTGATGACGTGCTCCCGGACCGGGTAGAAGCCGAAGAAGGCTTCTTCCTCGTTGATCAGGTAGAGCTTGAACAGCGGCGCGGCGGGGTGGACCCGGATTTCCGCGGTGGCTTCCTGGACCAGGCCAAGTCCGGCCAGTTCGGTGACGGAATCGACGATGGCCAGGGTGTGGCGGCGCATGATCTCTTCGGCGCGCTGGCGGAAGCCGGGGCTGTCGGCCTGGTCCTCGACGGTGACCGGCAGGCTCCAGGGCTGGCGCGGGTCGGGCAGCAGCAGGCGCACATGGATCGACTCGGGGCGCAGCCGGCCGATTCGGATCTTGTCCAGCGGTTCGGCCATCGCTCCGTGCAGAGTCTCGCCGGAGAACCCGGCGAAGTCGATCGTGACGTGCTGGGCCTCGAAGGCGCGTTCGATGTGCGGGCGCAGGCCAACGGGGCGTTCGGTGCGCTCTCGGACGAAGACGCCGCTGCCCTGTCGAGAGACGATCAGCCCTTCTTCGCGCAGCTCGCGCAGGGCGTTCTGCACGGTCATCGGGGCGACGTTGTAGGTCTTGGCCAGCTCGTTCCGCGACGGCAGCTTGTCCCCGGCGGTGAACTTGCGGGTGAGGATGGCCGCTCGCAGGGCGTTGGCCACCTGCACATATGGCGGACGCGGGTCGTCTGGATCCAGCGCCATCAGGCATTCCTCTCTCGCTTCTCAACCTCGCACGTGCGTGCTTTCGTGAACCGAAGTGCGCACATCGAGGTGCGCACGTGCGCATGTCAAGGGTATCTGCCTTGTCTAGGCCAGCTAGCGAGCTAGGCCGATCACTGCTTGATTGACTTGTCTAGCCAGGCTAGGTAGCCTGGCAGGGTCAGCCACGTTAGACAGCACCGAATGGGGTGCCCGGCCTAGGAGCAATCACAGATGGCAGTAGCACGCGGAACGCGTTTCGAAATCGACCATGACCAGGTGTTTCCCGAGGGTGCCGCGATCGTCGGCCCGGTGACTCCGGACATGGAGTACGTCTCCAACGAGGACAAGGCCCGCGGCAAACAGCCCAAGCAGAAGATCGACGAGCAGACCGGCCTGCCGCAGTGGAAGGTCACGGTGACCGACCCCTCGGCCGAGAAGGACCGCGACAAGTCCGCCACGGTGACCTTGCTCGACCGGGTGCAGCCGGTTCCGCCTGCGGCGGCGATCGCGGGCTTCGACTTCCGTCCGGTCGTGTTCGAGGGCCTGACCGTGGAGGCCCGCGTCATGGGCGAGAAGTTCAAGTACCAGGGCTGGGTCTTGCGCGCCTCCGGGATGCGGGAGCCCAAGTCGGCCACTCCGGCGAAGTCCTCGACGGCGAAGACCAGCGGTCCGAACGAGCAGAAGACGGCTGCGTGATGGTCAAGCGGCCGTCGCGTGAGGCGGTCGCTCGGTGGAACACCGCGTATGCCGAGCAGACCGCCGCACTGTTCGCCGCGATGCGCTCCGAGGTGGGTGACGTGGCGGCGGTGCGGCGGTTGGCGCTGGCGTACCACGTGGTGGCGGAGTCCTGGCGTGTGCTGTCGGCCGATCTGGCAGCACCGCTGTGGGCTCGTCACGCGGCATCTGTTGCCGCTGAGGAATTCGAACGGCGGGCGCGGGTCGAGAACCTGCGCGCCGACTCAGCCCAGAACTAGGGAGCAAGGCGGATGGTGTCGCACGAACGGATCGCGACCTGGGAACAGGCGTACCGGGAGTTCACGGCGGCTTCTGCGGTCGCGGCCCGCACCAACAACCACAGCGGTCAGGCCCTCGCGGACCTGGCCGCCGCCTCGGCGTCGGTCGCCACGGCCTGGCGGGAAATCCGCGGTGAGCACCGCTTCCCGTGGTGGCTCTCGGCCGCGCTGGAGTCGGCGGCGCAGGCGTTCGACGCGCAGGCAATCGACTGCGAACGCGCAGCACAGGAAGGCGAACTCAGCCATGGCGTTCAACGCGACGTGGTTCCCGGGCCCGGAAGCGGTCGCGGGGATGCAACAGCTTGGTTCAGCACAGGAGCTGGCGGCCCTGGTGATCTACCTCGACCCCGACAGCTTGGCGATCATGCCCCCGACCGACCCGGCGGAGTGGCCCCGCTTCATTGGCCTCCTGCGCCAGCTCCGCGACGGAGCGGCGGAACTCGCTGACCACCTCGCCCGCTCCGGCGGCGAATAGATCCACATAGGACAAACAACGCGCGCTGGTCGTGCGGCGTACAAGCACGCCCAGATGCGGAAATTTCCCTACATAGCGCGCAGAACCGGAACTCTGGCTACCAACCTTCGCCGGTCCTGCGCTGCTCACAACCTCACGGAAGTGAACAATGACAACGCTAGACGATGGCAACTGTCGCACACCAGAGGGGATTACCCATCTCACCCGAATTGCCGTGGTGGGCGGTGATTTCCGATGAACCACAACGGTTCCCGATGGATCGACCCGGCGCCGCTGGAAGTCGCCCGTCCCCGACTGCCCTGGTGGACCCTGCTTCCCCGCTGGGTCAAGGTCGTCCTGTCGCCGGTCATTCTCGCGTGGCTGATCTGCTGGACCACGTACCAGGTCGGCCGCATCCTGTGGCGCTACCCGCTGACCATGGGCGTCGCTCTGCTCGCTGGATGGCTGGACGCCGCACTCGGTCACCTCGGCCTGCTCTGGGTGCTCACCGGAGTGGCGGCCGTGCTGGCGCTGTGGTGGTGGCGCGCTCGCTCCTCCTTCCAGCGCTTCGCCTTGCCGCAGGCCCGGACCGAGTATCGGCGGGTCGCCATTTATGCCGGCCACTGGCGAACCGTCATGCGGCTGTCCGACCTGGTGAAGACCAGCCGTGGCCGCGAGTACCGGCCCACACTCGGCTTGGTCCGCTCCGAGGGCTGGCGGGACCGGGTGCGGGTTCGCATGGTCAAGGGCCAGGCTCCGGAACAGTGGGAGCTGCGCGCCTCCGGCCTGGCGCACTCCTTCCGCGCCACCTCGTGCCGAGTCCGCGTCCGCAAGCCCGGTCGGCTCGAACTCGACTTCGTGCACCGGGACCCGCTCGCCCGTGCCATCCCGGCCCCGCCGCTGGCCGCCGAGGAATCCGCGGTGGACCTCAAGCGCGTGACCGTAGGGCGACAGGAGAACGGCAAGCCCTGGCGCCTGCCCCTCCAGGGAACCCACGTGCTCGGCGTCGGCGTCACCGGTGCGGGCAAGGGCTCGCTCGCCTGGGCTGTGGCCTGGGCGCTGGCTCCCGCGCTGCGCTCGGGCGCGGTTCGTATGTACGGCATCGACCCCAAGGGCGGGATGGAACTCGGCCAGGCCCCGGAGGTCTTCCGCTCGGTCGTGTTCAACAACGGCGAAGAGGCCGTGAGCCTGCTCGAAGAGATCGCGGCCGAGGTCAAGCAGCGTGCCGAGCGGTACCGGGGCTTCCTGCGCTCGTGGAACCCGAACACCGGTGACCCCTTCCTCCTGGTGGTCATCGACGAGTTGGCGGACCTGCTCGCGTACCAGCCGGACAAGAACCTGCGGGAGCGAGCGAACCGGGCTGTTCAGACGATCACCAGCCAGGGCCGCGCGCCCGGTGTCTGCGTGCTCGGGCTGGTCCAGGACCCGCGCAAGGAGATCGTCGCCTTCCGACACCTGTTCTCCACCCGGATCGCGCTGCGCCTGGACGAGAAAGCGCAGGTGGACATGGTCCTTGGCGACGGTGTGCGCGAACGCGGCGCGGCGGCTCACGAGATCTCCGAGCACACGCCCGGTGTTGCCTGGGGCAAGGAAGACGGCAAGCGTGAACCGTTCCGCGCTCGGGCCTTCCACATCACCGACCACGACCTGATTGAGCTGGTCGAGTACGTCACCGGCGTGCCCGTCCGGCGTGCTGACGTGCTGCCCTTCCCGGCCCGCAACGACTCGGACGGGGGTGCGGTGGCGTGAACGTGATCCCGTTCCTTGATGCCGTCCAGGACCACCTCGGGCGTCATGATCTGCCGTCTCCGGCCATGGTCACTGTGGACTCCTGGTCCCGGCCGGTGACCGTGCAACTCTGCGAAGTCGGCCTCACGCGGACGTGCGCGGCGCTGGTCACCTGGGCGGACACGCTCGCCGAGGTCTCCGCGTCGTTGTGGCGCACGCCCTCGGGCGACTCGGTGCACCTCGACGTGACCGGCCGCGTGCCTGCGGGCGTCCCGATCCGGGTCTATGACGCGGTGCCCTTCGACGCGGTGTCCTTTCCGGACCTGCCACCGGACACCCGGCAGGACCTTGCCGTGTCGCTGCTGCGCAGGTGGGCACGCGGCGGGGAGGTGGCCGCTTGATGAGCACCCGTGCCGAGCGGATGCGGCTGCCGCTGTCCGCCGACGTCATGAAGGCCACCGCCGAGAAGCACGGCGTGTGCGTCCGGCCGTTCACCATGGAAGCCGGAGACCTCGACACCGGGGAACTCCGGTACGTCGCCGTGCCCTGCGGGTCCACTGTGGAATCCGTCTGCGCGCCCTGCGCCAAGAAGGCCAAGGCGCTGCGGATGGCCCAGTGCCGCGAAGGCTGGCACCTCACCGAGGAACCCGACTTCACGCCGGACCCGCCGAGCAAGGAACAAACCGAACTCATGGAACTCCGCGCGGACCTCGTGCAGGAGTACCGCAAGACCATGGCCGAGGGAGAGGAGGCAGAAGCCGAGGAACTGCGCGAAGAGATCCGCTCCGTCGACGACGAACTTCGGCAACTCGGCATGCGCGGCCGTCTGCCGTCGCCGGACCTGCCGGAGAACAAGCCGGTGAAGCGGTCCACCAAGCGGCGACAGGACGCGCCCAACCTGCCCCGGCAGAAGGTCGCCAAGACCACGCTCGGGCGGGAGTTCGCGGGCAAGTTCCGGCCGTCCATGTTCGTCACGCTGACCTGTGACACCTACGGGCGCGTGCGGGAGGACGGGGCGCCGGTCGATCCGGCCAGTTACGACTACCGGCGGGCCGCTCGCGACGCGGTGCACTTCTCCGCGCTGGTGGACCGATGGTGGCAGAACCTCCGGCGCTGCGTCGGCTGGGACGTGCAGTACTTCGCGACGGTCGAGCCGCAGAAGCGGACCGCGCCACACTTACACGCCGCGCTCCGCGGTTCGATCCCGCACGACGTCGTCCGGCAGGTCACGGCGGCCACCTACCACCAGGTGTGGTGGCCCAACCATGACCAACTCGTCTACGACGGCGACCGGCTCCCAGTCTGGGACCCCCGGACGCGGGCCTTCCTCGACCCGGAGACCCGGACTCCGCTGACGCCGTGGGATGAAGCCGTGGAAGCGGTCGAGGAACCGGCCCACGTGGTGACCTTCGGCCGTCAAGTGCACTCCAAGGGCATCCTCGGCGGCTCGGAGGAAGCCGGACGGCACATCGGGTACCTGACCAAATACCTCACTAAGGCCACCGGCGAAGTGGTCGAAGCAACGACGGCAAGCCAGCGGGACCACCATGACCGGCTTCACGCTGAGCTGGCCATCACCCCGTGTTCGCCTCGGTGCGCGGTCTGGCTGCTCTACGGCGTCCAGCCGCAGGGCGCGGGCTCCCGCACGATCCCCGGGCACTGCAAGGGACGGGCTCACCGGCGGACCACGCTCGGCCTGCCCGGTCGTCGCGTGCTTGTCTCCCGGAAGTGGTCGGGCAAGTCGCTCGCCGACCACAAGGCGGACCGGAAAGCGTTCGTTCACCAGGCGTTGGCCGCAGCCGGCATAAGTCGGCCCGCCGAAGAACCGGCACGGCTGGTCTGGCGCAAGGTCCAGTCCGGAGACCCGCACGTTCCGCCCCGGGCTCACCTGCTCATGCATGCCATCTCGGAGCGCATCTCCTGGCGGGCCGAGTACGACCGGGCGCTACTCGCGGCGCAGGGACCACCAGGTGATCCAGAAACTTCGGCAACTCCGCAAGCGGCCTGACCTGGGGGACAGATGGAAGCGAAGTACCTGAACGTGGCGGATGCCGCTGTCTACCTCGGGACCTCGGTGCGCTTCGTCCGGCGGCTCGTGGCGGAACGGCGGATCGCCTTCCACAAGTTCGGCGCTCACGTGCGCCTGGCGGTCGAAGACCTGGAGACCTTCGTGGAGGCGTCCCGTGTGGAGCCGATCGAGGTCCGTTGGTTCGGCGGGAGGGCTGCGTGATGGCGAAGAAGGGAGGTCGTCGCCGGTTCGGCCTGGTGCGGCAACTGCCGTCGAAGCGCTGGCAGGCGTCGTTCATCGGGCCGAACAACAAGCGGCAGTACGCGCCGAACACCTTCCGCACGAAGACGGATGCGGATCGGTGGCTGGTCGGCGTGGAAGCGGACATCAGCCGTGGTGCCTGGCTGGATGACAAGCTCGGGCGCCAGCCGTTCGGCGAGTACGCGGACGCGTATCTGCGTGACAACCCGGACGTGGGCGACCGGTGGGAGGAGACTTGCCGCCGCAACATGCGGCTGCACATCGTCGAGCTTCTGGAGCTGCCGCTGATCGCGATTACTCCACCCGTGGTGCGGAGTTGGTACGCCAAGGCGCTCGCCGGGAAGGGTGGCAAGACGTCCATCGCGCAGTCATACCGGTTCCTGCGGGCGGTGATGAACGCCGCGAAGCGGGACGGGGCCATTTCGAACAACCCATGCCAGATCCCGGGCGCCGGGTCGGACAAGGCGAAGGAACGGGGCATCGCCACCCCGGCGCAGGTGGCCGAGGTGGTGGAGGCCATCACGCCGAGGTACCGGGCGGCTGTCCTGCTGGCGGCCTGGTGCGGCCTCCGACGAGGGGAGATCTGCGCCCTCCGGACTGAGGACGTCGACCTGGTGAACGGCGTGGTCTGGGTCCGGAAGAACCGGGTCGAGCTGCTGGAGAGGCCACTCACGTACGACAAGGACCCGAAGACGGACGCGGGTCTGCGGGACGTGGCGATTCCGCCTCACGTGCTGCCCTACCTGGTCGAACACATGCGGGAGTGGGCTGGGAAGGATCGGTTCTTCGTGGGCAAGGACGGTCGACCGATGCGGGGCAACGCGGTCTACCAGGCGTTTGTCCGGGCTCGGGACCGCGTGGGCCTGGCGGTGAGCTTCCACGACCTGCGGCACACGGGGCAGACCCTCGCCGCTTCGACCGGGGCCACGCTGGCGGACCTCAAGAAGCGGCTGGGCCACGCGTCGGCGGCTGCTGCGCTGCGGTACCTGCACGTGGTCGAAGGGCGGGATCGTGAGCTGGCAGGCCAGTTGAGCGAGCTGGCGGCCCGAGGTAGCGCCGTGAAGCTCCCGAAGACGATCGTGGTTAGGCACTGAGGAAATGCTGTACCGTCAGCGCCAGGAGCTGCGAAAACAGGGATATGACGCGTCCAGTCCAGCAGCTTCGGGGCTGTGCGCTGTCCAGTGGTCATCGCCGCTGTCCACAAGCCAGAATGTTGACTATTCAAGGTCATCTCTGGTTCTGGCGTCGGCGGTCCGTACCCTAGACTGCGCGATCCCCGCTGTGTCCAGGCGACGTCGCATGGGCCCGTGGTTGCAGCCACCGGGCCCTTCTATCTGTAACCAGTCGGCTACCCTAAGTGACCTTGCTTCCCTTTGTGGTCGCGGTGCGTCAGAATTGGTCTGTCTCGCGCGGCCGGAGCTGCAACTTCGGCGGCAGTTTGCTGAGGCACGTTGCCTGGACACGTTTTAGCCGAGAGGATCACGCAAGATGCCGTTTTTTCGCAGAAGGCAGCCCTGCATGCCCAACATCGAACCTCCTCAAGTTGAGAACCCTCTTGGTTCGGTAGTTATCGTTATCTTGATTCAGTTATTTGCTGGCTTTCTGGTGCTTCGGGGGTATCCCTTAGAGGTGGCGCTAGCTGCGTCCGCTGCAAGTTGGATACTCGCGTATCAATTGGGAAGCAGGTCCAGTAGGTTCAATCTGCGCCCGGTGGGTTGATCATGGTGGCCGCGCGCAAGTGCTTCATTTTTGTTGAGGTCGGCCAATCGGGTCAGCTTGCGTGTGGTCGCCAGTTCAAAGTCATGATTCGGTGCATGCTATGACAGAATCCGTGCGGGCTTTGGTTGAAGAGCTTAAGGTTCTTCGCAAGGGTAGAGGGATTGCGGCAAGTCAACTTTCTGATCGAATTGGACCTGTTGCTCGTCGCTTGAGCGGCATGTCGTCCGGTGACGACAATGCTGAGGTTAGAAGAAAACTGGTCCAGTGGATGCAAAATCTTGCCGAATTGCTGCCTGTTGATTCAGCGCAAATGATACGCGGAGCCTTCGGTATTCAGGGTACCTCAAGCCCGTTCTATCAGGATCGAGTGCGTCAGCTTGCGATTTCAATGGACCGGGATGACCGTACGGTCCGCAGGAGGATCGATGACGCCATAGAGCAGATGGCGCAACTGGCTCACTCGTCTGTTGGGTCGAATAGCTCGCAATTGAAAGATCGTAGTTGGCATACTGAAGAACTGCGAGTGGCATTGATTTTAGACTTAGACACGCCTGAGGTCTTTGAAACTCGTAGGATTATTATCGATGCCGATGAGCTCGCCGAAGTCGACTTCGCCTTAACTGCCGATGTGAGCAGGTCGACCAAGGCGGAGTCCCCGAAGCTTCCTGTTGAAATCGACATGATATACGGTGGGACGTTGTATTTTCGAGTGATGGAGTCGAGTGATCGGGCTCGCATGATGCTTCGATTACCGATGCCGCTGCGCCGCGGTGCGCTTCACGAATTTGGTCTTCGGATGCGAGTGCCGGGGCCGCCGGAGGAACTGCACTACGTTTGTGTTCCGCGTAAGCAATGCGACTTCTTTGACTTGCGAGTCCGTTTTGGGAAAGAATGTCCAGAATCGGTCGATTTGATCGAATCTGCCTTTCAGGGAGACATACGCGATCCTTATGTTAAGAATGAAAAAATTATCCCAGATGGTGCGGGCGAAGTTCATGTTCAATTTCGCAGCTTGACCCCGGGATTTGCCTACGGGATCAGGTGGAGTGAGTCGTCGAGTGGGCTTCAAGCCCACTGACCAGTCGGGGTGACTTGATCGACTGATGCACGCAAGGTGCACAAGTCAGGGATGCATGTCTTCTGACCTGCTGTAACGTCTGCGCCTGAAAAGCGGAAGGTCGCCGGTTCGACCCCGGCCCTGGCCACCACTCCACGAACCGTCCTGACTCCGGTCAGGGCGGTTTTTTCGTGCCCGGGATCCGGCGGGTCCTCTTGCCGCCGTTGATCGGGGCTGGTGGCTTCCTGTGCCCGCGGTGGCCCGTCGCTTGTCGGCGAACGGAGCCGTGGCCGCTGCTTCCCAGCCGCCGGGAGCCGGGGGTGGCGTGGGAATTCCACCGGGGGTTTTCCCAGGTCCACGGGCGGTTCGGCTGTGTGATCGGGTGTGGGCCGTTCGGGTTGGGGTGGGGGGTGCCGACGGGTGAAATGTGGGGGTGGGTCGTGGCGGGTGGGGGTGCCGGGGCTCAACATCGGTACGTCCGAGGTAGGACGCGACGAGGCTGCTGGGAGTGCCGTGATGACCGCTCGGTACCGCGTGGAGGAGGATGCGCTCGGCAGGGTGGAGATCCCCTTCCAGGCGTACTACGGCGTCCAATCCGAGCGCGCGCGGCGCAACTTCGCCGTGTCCGGGCAGACGCTGGGGGCCCAGCCCGGGCTGGTCGGCGCGATCGCCGAAGTGAAGAAAGCCGCGGCACTGGCGAACCTCGACGCCGGTGTCCTGCGTGAACCGGTCGCCGAGGCGATCTGCCAGGCCGCCGACGAGGTGGTCGCCGGGCTCCTCGGCCCGGAGGAGTTCCCGGTCGACGTGCTCAGCGCCGGCGGCGGGGTCTCGCCCAACATGAACGTCAACGAGGTGCTCGCCAACCGCGCCAACGAACTGCTCTCCGGCCGCCGCGGCTACGAGTTCGTGCACCCGGCCAACCACGTCAATGCCGGACAGTCCACATCGGACGCGATGGCCACCGCGGTCAACATCGCGCTGCACCGCGACATCGTGCGGCTCAAGGAGTCCGTCGGCTACCTGGCCGGCGTGCTGGAGCAGAAGATCGAGGAATACCGCGACACCGTCAAGCTCTCCCGCACCTGCCTCCACGACGCCGTCCCGGTCACCTTCGGCCAGGCCTTCAGCGCGTACCTCGCCGTCGCGCGCCGCGGGGGTGAGCGGCTGACCGACGCCGCCGAGCACTGCCTCGAAGTGCCGATGGGCGGCACCATCGCCGGCACCGGGCTCGGCGTCGGCGCCCGCTACCTGGACCGGATCTACCCGCGCCTGCGGGAAACCACCGGCCTGGAACTCCGCAGGCACACCAACTTCTTCGACGCCTTCCAGAACGGCGACGTCTTCCAGTACGTCTCCACCGTGTTCAAGGCGCTCGCCTGCGGCCTGATGAAGGTCGCCAGGGACCTCCGCATCCTGGCCAGCGGCACCGAGGTCCGGCTGCCCGCGGTCCAGCCCGGTTCGGCGTACACCCCGGGCAACGTCAGCCCGGTGATGGCCGATCTGGTGGTCCAGGTCGGCTTCCAGGTCTGCGGCAACGACACCGTGGTCACCATGGCCGTCGAGGGCGCGGAGCTGGACTTCAACGCGTGGACCGCGGTGATCGCCAAGAACCTCTTCGAGTCGGCGCACCTGCTGACCAACGCCATGCCGTTGTTCGCCGACAAGTGCCTCCGCGGACTGGAGATCGACGCGGAAGCCAACCGCCGCCACGCCGAGGAAGCCCTGGGACTGTCCACTGTGGTCGGCGGGGTGTTCGGCCACGACGCCGGAATCCGCGCCGCCCAGCACGCCGCCGATCGCGGGGTGTCGGTCAAGGAAGCCGTGGTGGAACTCGGGATCGCGCCCCGGGCCACGGCGGAGCGGTTGCTCGACCCGATGGTGCTGACCGACGCCGCGCGCAGCGCCAACCTCCTCGACCAGATGGTGGCCGACGAGCGGTCGGCGACCAGGGCACTGGTGCACGGACTGGCCACCGAAGCCCGCCAGGCCATCTTCCACGCGGCCCGCCTGGTAGCCCGAGCGGACGAAGACGTGTCCCGCCAAGAGGAGCAAGCGCTCAAGGTGGTGGCCGAGGCGTTGGGACTCAACGGGGTGCCGGTGGCCGAGAGCGAGGAGCTCGTCCCGGTGGCGATCGCGACGCTGTCGGCGGCGGACCGTGAGCTCGTCTACGCCGCGGCGGCGTGGCTCGCCGGCGCCGATTCGGTGACCGAGGCACGCGAGGTCGCGTTGCTGAGCCAGCTCAGCGAGGAACTGGACCTGGCTCCGGAAGTGGTGACCGTGCTCCAGGCCAAAGTGGACGCCCTGCTCGAGCAGCGCCGCAAGTACCTGCCCCGCTCCGAGCAGTTGCCCTGGTGGGAGGAGTTCGGGGACCTCCTGCGACGGTTGCTGGAGGCATGAAGAAGGGCGCGGGGCCGTCGTGATGACCCCGCGCCCTTGCTTCAGTTGCCGCTACTTGTGGTCGTACGCCCCGGTGCTCGGCGTCCAGGTGATGAAGCCGCCCTGGTAGTTCTGCCTGCGCCAGGTCGGCTGACCGGCCACGGTGTACTCACTGCTGGTCGGGTACCCGAGGTAGCCCTTCTCCCAGCCCAGTGACGCCCACTTGTTCTTGATCTGGCAGCACATCGACTGCGCGCCGTACGACGGCGTCCAGTAGATCGAGCCGTTGTTCGAGAAGTGGTTGTACCGGCCGATGGTGTCCGGCGTCATCAGCTCGTCGGTCACCGGGTAACCGAGGAAGCCCCCGGCACCACCGTCGAAGTACCAGCGGTCCCGGATCTGCGACATGATCGACCACGCCCCGCTGCCCGGCGAGTTGTAGTGCCAGTAGATCGAGGCGTAGTTGCTGAAGTTGTTGTAGCGCCCGCCGTTCGGGCCCACCAGCTCGTCGGTGATCGGCATGCCGAGCACCCCGGTCGCGCCACCCATTGCCAGCCACTTCGACCGGATCTGGGAGTAGACCGCCGCGGTGCCGTTGCCCGGCGTGGTCGGCAGCCAGTAGATCGACGCGTTGTTGGTGAAGTCGACGAACTGCCCGCCACCGGTCGGCGTGGCCACTTGGTCGGTCGCCGGGTAGCCGAGAATGCCGCCCTCCCAGCCCATCCAGCCCCACTTGTCCCGGATCGGCCCGCCGATGCTGTGCGCACCGGTGCCCGGGGTCCAGTAGATCGACCAGTTGCCGGTGAACGCGTTGTAGCGGCCGACGCCGTCCGGCGTGCCCGTCTCGTCGTTCTGCGGCGGGCCGAGTGCCTGGTGCCCGCCGAGGGCCAGGTACTTGGTCAGGATGTGGCCGTAGATGGCCACCGCGCCGGTCTGCGGCGAGGAGTACAGGCGACCCCGCTCGTAGGCCCGGTAGCGGACGTTGCCGTCCTTGACCTCGGCCGCGGTCGGGTTGCCGAGCAGCCCGCGCACCGTCGCGTCGGAGCTGTAGCGGCTGTCGATCGGGGTCAGGTAGGTCGCGTTCACCACGGTGTCCGCGCCGGGCATGGTGAACGCCCGCGAGAGGTTCGTCGAACCGTTGTCCCACTTGGAGAAGGACGCGATGCCGTCGGTGGCCTTCGCCCCGGCGATCAGGTTCGGCGTGGCGCCCTCGGTCACCATCGCCACGTTCCCGTTGCTCTCGCCGGAGATGACCAGCGACGCCGGGAAGTTGCTCTTCAGCGTGAGCTTGAACTCGTTCGGCTTGGCCACGTAGGTCTTGGTGGCCGTGACGCCCTGCGAGTCGGTCACCTTCGCGGTGAAGTCGATGCGCGAGTCGGTGTGCTTGGTGAACGGCATCGAGAACGAGCCGCCGGTGCCACCCGCGTCGGGGTGGGTGTGGCAGGTGGTTTCCTCGGCGCAGTGCACGATGTCCGAGGTCCAGGTGATGGTCAGCGGACCGTCCTCGGCGTCCGTCGCGGTGCCGCTGAGGTTGACCGGTTCGTCCACCTTGAACTTCTTGGTGTCGCCCGGGGTGGTCAGCGTGATCACCGGCGAGTGGTTCGACGGGGCCACGGTGAGCGTGGCGGTGCCGGTGCCGTTCGACTTGTCCTTCACGGTCAGCGTGGCGGTGAACTTCGCCGGGCTGGCCGGGTAGGTGTGCGAGACGGTGGCGCCGGTGCCGGTGGTGCCGTCACCGAAGTTCCAGGTGTAGGTCAGGTCGCTGGCCGGGCCGTCGAAGTCCATCGACTTGGTGGCGTCGAAGCTGACCGTGCGGGTGGCCGGGTCGGTGGTGCTGGTGGCCTTCGCGACCGGCGCGATGTTGCCGGTGACGTAGACGATCCGGCGCACGTTGCCCGAGGCGATGTCGGCGTAGACCACGTCGCCGTTGGTCGCCGCGCCGAACTCCACCGGGCCGCCGAGGCCGGTGCCGAACGGCGCGTCGGCCGCCGGTGCCTGGACCAGCTGGCCCTGGGCGTTGTACTTCAGCGTCCAGATGCGCTGGCTGACGTAGTCGCCGTAGAAGAACTGGCCCTTGTAGGCCGCGGGGTAGCTGTCACCGGTGTAGACGAACCCGGCGACCACGGAGTTGCCCTGGCCCGGCGCCATGCCGTGCTGGTAGGTCCACAGTGGTGGGTTGTTGGTCACCCCGTTGCACTGCGGTTGCGTGCTGTAGCCGGGGGTCGGGCCGTTGCCCTCGAAGCAGGGCCACGAGTAGTTGCCGCCCGGGACCACGTAGTTGAGCTCTTCCCAGGTGCCCCAGCCGACGTCGCCGACCACCGGCAGGCCGCTGGTCTTGTCCAGCGAGAGCCGGAACGGGTTGCGGAAGCCGCTGGCGAAGACCTTGCTCTTGGCGGAGTTCGGGTTGGCCGCGTCGTAGTACGGGTTCTCCGGCACCCCCGCGCCGGACGGGGTGATGCGCAGGATCTTGCCGTAGACCGAGTTCAGGTCCTGCGCGCGGAACGCCTCGGCGTGCCAGGTGTCGGTGTCGGTGTTGTCCCCCACCGAGACCCACAGGTTGCCGGTCGCGTCGGCGACCATGCCGGAGGCGCTGTGCAGCTGGATGGTGCCGGGGACGTCGAGCAGGATCTGCTCGTTGGCCAGCCCGGTCGGCTCGGTGGTGCCGGTGACCGTCCAGCGCGAGATCCGGCTGGTGAAGCCGGACGGCGTGGGAATGGTCCTGGCCAGGTAGATCTGCTTGGACGTGGCGTAGTCGGGCGCGATCTCGAGGCCGGTGAGGCCGATGTCGCAGCAGCTGCTGACCGGCAGGTGGATCAGCTGCTTCGGTCCGTTGGGACCGACCCACTTCACGTCGCCGGTCTTGCCGGTGGCGATGAACGAGTCGTCGGGCAGGTAGCCGAAGTCGGTCAGGTTCCAGGCCCCCAGCCCGGTTCCGGTGTCCTGCAGGGCGAAACCCGGTGGCAGCTTGAGCGGCTCACCGGGATTCGGTGGTTGCGCGACCGCGACCTGGGTCGCCGGGACGGCGACGGCCAGGCCGGCCGCGAGCAGAGCTGAGCAGGCGAAGCCGAGCGCAGCCCTCCCCAGGCTGGAAAGTCTCATGTGGGCCCCCTTCAGAGCGTCGAACTCTTCTCGCTCGAAAGGGTGATTTCGTTGCAGGAATCCGGGCTGGTTATCGAATTGTGACGAGGGCGTCAGCTCGGTGAAAAGCGATTCCCCAGCTCAATCGAGTCAGTTGTCCGGATCGGGGGGATTTGCCCACCGAAGTCAGAGCCCGACAAAATCCGCCATCTGCCCAGTGGTATAAGCGAAGAACGAGTCGGCAGGGTCCACGCTGCCGACGTACTGCCCGTTGAGTTCGAAGCTGATCATGCCGAACAACTGGGTCCAGGAGATCAGCATCCGGGTGATCAGGTCCGGGGTGAGGTCGTTGCCGAGCGCGCCGAGCAGGGTGGTCGCCTGCGCGCGGAGTTCGGCGGGCAGCGGCGGGGCCGGCGGCGGGGTGACGTGGGCGCTCCTGATCACGTGCACCAGCGCCATCGCTACGCGGGCCGCGGGCATGACGGTGTCCTGCGGGGCCTGGTAGCCGGGGATCGGCGAGCCGTAGATGAGCGCGTACTCGTGCGGGTGGGCGCGGGCCCAGGCGCGGGTGGCGGCCCAGATGTCGAGCCAGCGCTGGCGGGGGGCGAAGCGGTGGTCGTCGGCGGCCTCGGCGGCGGCGCCGATGGCGTCGTAGGCGTCGATGATCAGCGCGGTGAGGAGGTGGTCGCGGCTGGGGAAGTAGCGGTAGAGGGCCGAGGAGACCATGCCGAGCTCGCGGGCGACGGCGCGGAGGGAGAGGCCGGCGCCGCCGGCTTCGGCTAGTTGCCTGCGGGCTTCCTCCTTGATCTCCCTGGTGAGTTCGGCCCTGGCCCGGTCACGGGCGGTACGCGTTGCCGGCATGCGGATCACTGTAGCGCTTCGAGAGCGCTGCACCAATTCGAGAGCACTGCTCTTGACTCGGAGCGCCCCCGCGTGTTCACTGCTCTTAAACGAGAGCACTGCTCTCGGAACCGTCTGAGGAGGCTTTCGATGAGCAACGCCACTCCTGCCGCTGACCGGGGCACTGCTGCGGGTGCCGCTGGTCCGGCCGCCCTTGCGGGTGCCGCTGGTACGGCCGCCCCTGCGGGGGTAGCTGGTCCGGCCGCCATCACGGGGGCCGCTGGTCCGGCTGCCATCACGGGGGCCACTGCCACCACGGCTGTCGCTGGTCCGGCCGCCGCGGCGGGGGCCGCCGACATCGCGGCTGTCGCTGGTCCGGTCGCCGCGGCGGGTGCCACTGACGCTGCAGGTGTCGTTGGTCCGGCTGACGCCGCGGGTGCCGCAGGCATAGCGGCTGTCGCTGGCCCGAGTGTCGCCGAGGCTGGCGCTCCGGCGGTGGCTGGCAAGAGAGCGACGGCGACCAAGGGGGCTGAAGCCGGTAGCGGTGCCTCCGCCGCCAGTCGCTATCAGGAGCCTGGGGTGGGCACCAAGGTGTTCAACCGGATCGTCACCACGTTGACGCGGCTTGGGGTCAGCGTTTGGGGTAGCCGCGAGCTGCAGGTGCGCGGGCGCAAGTCCGGCGAGTGGCGCACTGTGCCGGTCAATCTGCTCACCTTCGAGGGCGAGCGCTACCTCGTCGCCCCGCGGGGGCGGACGCAGTGGGTGCGCAACCTCCGCGTCTCCGGGGAAGGGCGATTGCGCGTCGGTAGGCGGATTGAGGAGTTTCGCGCCGTTGAATTGTCTGACGACGAGAAGCCCGAATTGCTCCGCGCCTATTTGAAGCGCTGGAAATTCGAGGTCGGCGTTTTCTTCCATGGAGTCGACGCGAATTCGCCGGAAGCCGAACTGCGGCGCATTGCTCCTGGTTATCCGGTTTTCCGGGTGGGTTAACACGAACGGATGAGGCTGCCGTTCCGATCTTTCCCGGCGCCCCCTGCCTGCTTACGCTGATCGCCCGACTGGGCGGGAGCGCGAAGATGAACAGCAGAAGATGGCGTCGTTGGGTGGTACTCGGAGCGCTGGCCACACTGGCCTGCCTGCTGACTTCGTGCGTTGGGGTGGCGTCGGCCGCCACCACGCACTTCGTCGGTGACTACGTCTGGCTCGACACCGATCGCAACGGTCTCCAAGACCCGGGCGAACCGCCGGTCGAGGGGGTCCGGGCGACGCTCTACGACGGAGCCGGGAACACCGTCGAGACCACGCGCAGCGCGGAGAACGGGCGCTACCTGTTCGGCGACCTGCCCGACGGCACCTACCACGTGTGTTTCGCCCTCGGTGAGTTGCCGGAGGAGGTTGGGGACTTCCGGTTGACCGCGATGAACGCGGGCAACGACGAGGTGGACTCGGATGTCGACCCGGCCACCGGCTGCACAAAGCCGGCGCTCACCTCGACCGACCTGACCCTGGACGCCGGCCTCGCCGCCCCCGGCAACGAACTCGGCGACTACGTCTGGCTCGACCAAAACGGCGACGGCCTGCAAACCGCGGAGCAGCCGACGCGCGGGGGCGAGGCGCCGCGGGCCTCGGCGGGGGCGATGCGCGAAGGCGAGGGGCCGCAGGTTTCGGCGGAGTCGTCGGTGGTGGGAGTGCGCGCAGGCGAGGGGGCGCAGGTCGCGGAGGAGCCGCCGGTTGAGGGGGTTCGTGTGACCCTGCACCACGGCGACGGCACCCCGACCGGGTTCGCCGTGAGTACTGGGCCTGACGGCCGCTACGGCTTCAGCAACCTCCCCGACGGCACCTACCTGGTCTGCTTCGACCTCGCCGGGCGCCTTGCCACCACCCCGAACGCGGGCGACGACGCCCACGACTCCGACGCCGATCCGACAACCGGCTGCACCGAGGCGGTGACCCTCGGCCTGGGCGCCCGCCAGGACCTCAAGCTGGATCTGGGCTTGCTCCCAGCGCCTGGTACGCCACCAGCTTCGCCCTGATCTCCTCCGGCGGCACCTTCTTCGTGAGCGTCTTCTCGTCGACGAACACGTAGCGGTTCGTCCCGATCGCCACGGTTTCCTCACCGCGCCAGATTTCGAATTCCAGCACCAGCGACGTGGTGCCCAGATGCGCGATGCGCACGCCGACCACCAGCTCGTCCTCGAACCGCAGGGCACGCAGGTAGCGCACGTTCGACTCGGCCACCACAAAATCCACGCCGTGGTCGTTCAGCCCGGTGGACTTCCCGAGCACCGCGGCCAAGAACTCGAAACTCGCCATGTCGAAGTACGCGAGGTAGTTCGCGTTGAACACCACACCCTGCGGATCGCATTCGTGGTACCGCACCCGCAGCGGCATCCGGACCGGTTCCATGATCCGACCCTAACCGAGACGGCGGTCCCGCAACCAGACGTTGAGCCAGCCGATCGACCGCAGGTGCACCGAGCGCACCGGCACGGGCACCACCTCCGCCAGCCGCAGCACCCGGCAGAACCGGTCGAACCGGACCTGCTGCCGTTCCGTCCACTGTAGACCCAAAGCACCACGCAGCGCGGGCGGTAGCGTGCCGCCGATCATGAAGAGCTGGAACCGGTGCTGTGCCCGGCGCAACCGAGTCCACAGTGGAGCAGGCAGCCACCGCCACGGGTTCGGCACCGTGCGGATGGTTTCCAGCAACGTCTCGATGGCCGGGTTCGGGCCGAAGCCTTCGACCATCTCCGCGTAGTACCGCTCGAACGCGGACCAGTCCGGCGGCAGGTCGCGTTCCCGCAGGCCGAGGATCCGGCCGATGTCGCACATCTGCGCGTAGTACTCGGCCAGCTCGTCGGCCGGGATCTCGCGACCGAAGAACCGTTGCGCGTCAACGGGAAGCATCACGAGCGTGGCGTGCACCCAGGCGTAGGCCGCCGGGTTCAGCGCGCTGTACCGCCGCCCGCTGAAGTCCGTCCCGGTGAACGGGCGGTGCAACTCGCGCAACCGCTGGGCCTCGTACAACGCCCCGCGACGACCGCCGTACACGCAGATCGACAGCGAACCGGCCGTCCGCATCAACCGCGTCCACGGGTCCTCGCGGTATTCCGAGTGGTCCTGCACCCCCGCGCCCACCACCGGGTGCGCGACCTGCAGCAACAACACCTGCCCGGCGAGCAGCGACCCGCGGAAGTCCCCGAAGTACTTCCACGCGGCCGTGCCGCGCAACACCGGCGGCGCGTGCACGAGCGGGACCATGAACCCCAGCCTAGGCGCCTGAACCGCGGATCAACATGGTCAGCGCGGTGGACGCCGGGGTGGCCGGCGCCTCGCCGGTGGCCAGGCGCCGCAGTTGCAGACCGGCGATCAACGCGACCACCGGACCCGCCAGGCGTTGCGGATCCGGTACGCCCAACGCGGCGAGAATGGTGGTGGCCAGCTCGTCGTACGCGGCGAAGCAGCGTTGCGTGGCGTCCCGCAGTTCCGGATCACGCCCGGCCTGGAGGTACAGCTCCAGCGGCGCGATGTCGTCGGTGGTGAACGTCATCTGCTCCAGCACCTGCTCCACCGCGGCCGCCGCCTGCTCGACCGAAATGCCGTCCGTGCGGTGGGTATCGGCGAGCCCCGTCAGCTTCTTGGCCTCCTCCGAGGCGAAGAGCAGCATGGCCTCGTGCAGCAGTTCGGTCTGGCTCGGGAAGTGGTAGGTCAGCGAGCCGAGCGAAACCCCGGCCTCGGCGACGATCCGCCGGTTCGTCAGCCCGGCTACGCCCTGCTCCCCGACCACCTTCAACGCCGCGCGCAGGACGGCCTCGCGTGCGCTCATTCCGGCGGCCGTCGATCCTGCCAGCGCTCCACCGATTCCAGCTGCGCGGCCAGCGAGATCAGCAGTTGCTCCGACTCGCCGGGCCCGAGCAGCTGGGCCCCGAGCGGCAGGCCGGACCCGGTCAGCCCGGCCGGCACGTTCACCCCCGGCCAGCCCAGCACGTTCCACGGCCACGCGTACGGGCAGGCCGCGATCATCGCCTGGTCGGTGGCCCAGCCGGACAGCCCGTCGAAGCTCCCGATCCGGGGCGGCGGGGTGGCCGTGGTCGGCGTGAGCAGCACGTCGACCTTGCGGAACACCGCGCCGATCTGCAGGCGCAGCAAGGGTTCCGTGGCCTTCGCCAGGCGCAGCGCCGGGCCGGCCAGCGCGGTGCCGTGCCGCGCGTTGGCCCTGGTGCGCGGGTCGAGCAGCGCACCGTCGGGGACCCGGCGGCACCAGTCGCGGACGCCGGTGAGCGAGCGCGGCAGGAAGTTCAGCCCGACCATGCCGTAGTTCGGCTCGATCTCGACGATCTCGTGGCCCAGCCCGGCCAGCGACTCCGCCAGCCGCTCGACCGCCCGGCGCACTTCGGGATCGAGCCGCGTGCGGGTGGCGGTGAACGCGATCCGGGTGGACAGGCCGATCCGCAGCTTGCCGGGTTCGCGCTCGGCGGCGGTGCGGAACATGCTGGTGGTGCCGGTCGCCGCGTCGAGCAGGGCGGCCGCGTCGGCGACCGTCCTGGCCAGCGGCCCGAGCACGGTCAACCCGTGGAACAGCTCGGGATCCGGTGCGGTCGGCACGCGGCCGCGGTGCGGTTTGATGCCGACCAGGTTCGTCCACGCCGACGGGATGCGGATCGAGCCGGCGCCGTCCGAACCGAGTGCCGCGGGCACCAGCCCGGCGGCCACCGCGGCGGCCGAACCGCCCGACGAGCCGCCGGGGGTGTACTCGAGCTGCCACGGGTTGCGCGTCGCGCCGAACTCCGGGCCTTCGGTGAACGGCCACTGGCCCAGTTCGGGGGTGTTCGTCTTGCCGACGATCACCGCGCCCGCGTGGCGGAGGTTGCGCACCACGGCGGAATCGGCCCGTGCCAACGGGAATTCACCACAGCAGCCGAACGCGGTGGGCTGGCCGGCGATGTCGACGTCGTCCTTGATCGCCAGCGGCACGCCGAGCAGCGGGGCGCGGTTTCCCTTGGCGAGCAACGCGTCGGCGCGAGCCGCGTCGGCCAGCGCGTCCTCGGTGCGCAGCCGCCGGAACGCGTTGAGCCGGGGCTGGGCGGCTTCGATGCGCTTGAGCGCGGCCTCGGTCAGCTCGACCGAGGTCACCTCGCCCGCCGCCAGGCGCGCGGCCTGCTCCAGCAAGCCGGGAAACGTGAGCGTGCCGGTCATCGCGACCTCCTCGTTCGTTCGAACGAACGATACCAGCCGTCTGGCAAACTGGCAGCCATGACGCTCGATCGGTTCCCCCGCGTTCACCTCGGTACCTGGCCGACCCCGCTGGAGGAGGCGCCCCGGCTGAGCGAGGCGCTCGGCACCACCGTGCTGCTCAAGCGGGACGACGTGAACGGGCTGGGCGTCGGCGGCAACAAGCTGCGCAAGCTGGAGTTCCTGCTCGGGCAGGCGCTGGCCGACGGGGCCGACACGGTGATCACCTTCGGCGCGTTGCAGACCAACCACGGCCGCCAGACCGCCGCCGCGTGCGCGAAGCTCGGGCTGCGCTGCGAGCTGGTGCTGACCGCCAAGGTCCCGCGCGACGGGGACGCCTACGAACGGTCGGGCAACATCATCCTCGACCACCTCTTCGGCGCGAACGTCCACCGCTGCGCGGACGCCGAGGAAACCGGCGCCACCTACGACCGGCTCGTCGCGGAGGCGGCGGCCGACGGCCGGAAGGTGGCGACGCTGCCGGTCGGCGGCTCGGACGCGGTGGGCCTGCTGGGCTACGTCGCGGCTGCCGAGGAAATCCGCAGGCAGCTCACCGGGCCCGCGCGAATCGTTGTGGCACAAGGCAGTGGCGGTACCGCGGCCGGTCTCGCGCTCGGCTGGGGCGGCAGGCTGGACGTCGCGTGCGTCGGGCACGACGCGGCCGAATCGGCGGAAACCCTGAGCGCGCTCGTCGCCGACGGCGCGAAGCACCTCGGCATCGACGCCCCGGCGCTGGACCACGTGCGGATCACCGATCGCACCTTCGGCCCCGGCTACGGTGTGCCGACCGACGAGGTGTGGGAGGCGTTGCGGCTGTTCGGGCGGACCGAAGGCGTGGTGCTCGACCCGGTCTACACGGGCAAGGCCGCGGCGGCGCTGATCGCCGAACCGCGGCCGGAGGAAGGGCCCGTGGTGTTCTGGCACACCGGTGGCCTGCCCGGGGTTTTCGGGTACGGCCCGGAGGCGCTCACCGCGTTCAGCTGATCGACTTCGCCGATCGGGAAGCGGCGAGCGCGAGCGCGCCGAGCAGGGCGAAACCGGTGCCGAACGAGATCCGCTGGGCGAACCCGACCGGGACCACGGTGTTGATCCACTCCAGCGGTGGAATGTCCCTGGTGATGTAACTGAGGCCGAACAAGAACAGCCCGCCGGCATAGACCACGCAGATCCGGTTGAGCAGAATCCGGGTGTGCTCGAGTTCGACTCGTTCCCGCAACGACATTCCGATACCGGGAAGACACAAAAACGCGATCAGGCTCGCGTATTGGTGCACCACGCCGGCGGCGACGTCACCGCCGGAATCCAGCGTGGCCGGGAAGAAAGCGGCCAGGCTGAGCCCGAGCGCGGTCGCCCCGAACAGGATGTAGGTGGTCAGCCCCAGCCGCATCCCGGTGGCGCGCAGGGCACCGAGCACGGCGATCGTGCCGACCGCGAGGGAAAGCAGCGCGGCTTCCAGCATTCCGCCACCGCGCTCCGAATGCGCATAACTGCTCAGCGTGTCCGTCACCGGATTTCTCGCGCTGACCGCGTGCAAAATGATCAGGGTGAACAACGCCCACCCGATCGCCGCACTCGCGATGACCACCCAGCGCCTCGCCCTGGCCGCGGTGATCGCGGGTGCGGCGAGTTTTCTCGCCCCTGGATTCCCCATGCGGGAATAGTCCCGCTTTCCCGGCTCGGTGAGATCCGGGTAAGTCCCTGATATCCCCCGAATTGACTACCGCCTACCGGAAGTCGAGCACCGCCAGCGCCTGGTCGTCGTGCCGCTTCGGCCTGGGCCACCGGATCCGGTCGGGGTCGCCCTCCTCGGCTTCGCGAACGGCTTTGAGCACCGCGTGCGCGCCGCGGTCCCGCGCCAGCGCGCGGGCTTGCGGCCAGTCGAAGAGGTGGTAGTCGTCGACGCCGGTGGACACGCCGTCGGTGGCCATCAACACGGTTTCCACCACCGGCAGCGGCCAGCTCGCGGTGACCGCCTTGCCCGCCGCGGTGGGATCGGCTTCGGCGACCCAGAACCCGCCCTCGGCGTTGCGCCGCACGCGGACGTCGTGGCCGGTCTGGAGTTTGCCGTCCCCGCGCAGGGAAGCGATGCGGTCGTCGGCGAGCAACTGCGGCCCGGACCGCCCGAACACCACGATCGGGCTGTCCGCGAGCACCAGACCGTCGAGCCGGTCCTCGGTCCAGCGCACGATGGCCACCGTGCTCGACGGCGAAGCTCCCGGGCGCAGGCCGTTTTCCTCGGCCACCGCGGTGATCGAGGCGGCGAGTACGGCGGCGAGATCGGCCTCGGGCGCGGCACGCAGACCCTCCGCGAGACGGGCCGAGAGCAGTCCGGCGTACCAGCCGCCGCTGGGCACGTCCGGGCTCGGCGCGGTGGCGCCGTCGAGCAGCACCACCGCGTTGTCCAGAACCAGGAGGTGGTCCTCGCTCGGGCGCGGACACCCGTCCGCCCCGACGCCTGCCTGTTCGGCGACCTCGATCACGGGCATGCGCCGACGATAGCCGTCAACGGCGGTTGACAACGCCGGATTGTCAATCTACGTTGACATCATGACGGAAGCGACGGATCTGGCCGAGCGGGCGGGCGACCGCGATCCCCGGGTGGGATTGCGCGCGGTCGCGGCGCTCCGCCGGTTGCTGGAACAACTGGAAGCGGTGCAGGTGCGCAGTGCGCGGGTGCACGGCTGGTCGTGGCAGGAGATCGCCGGTGAGCTGGGCGTGACCCGCCAGGCCGTGCACAAGAAGTACGGGAGGAGCTGAGATGTTCGAACGATTCACCGTCGGCGCGCGCCTGAGCGTGGTCGGCGCGCAGGAGGTGGCGCGCGACGCGGGCGCCGGGGAGATCGGGCCCGAGCACCTGCTGATCGCCTTGCGCGGCAACGCCGACGGCCCGGTCGCGGAACTGCTCGACGCGCGGTTGCCCGACCAGGCCGGGCTGATCGCGCAGTTCGAGGAGATCCGACGGCGCGGCGGGCTCAGCGACGCCGACACCGAAGCGCTGGAGCAACTGGGGATCGACGTGTTCAAGATCGTCGACGCGGTCGAGCGCTCGCACGGCGAATACGCACTCGCGGGCCGCGCGCCGCAGTCCCGCCGCCGGTTGAGGCACCTGCCGTTCACCAGGGAGGCCAAGGCCGCGCTCGAAGGGAGTCTGCGCGAGGCGACGGAAATGGGTGACCGCCACATCGGCAGCGAGCACCTGCTGCTCGCGCTGACCGTGCAACCGGGTCTCGCCGCCGACCAGCTCGCCGCGCACGGCATCACCGTCGCGAGCGTGCGGCTGGCGCTATCCCGCCGTCGTACCGCGTGAGCGCGGCCGCCAGGCCACGTAGCCGAGCATCCACTGGGTGAGCGGGCCGATCGAGACCGCGTAGAGCACGGTGCCCAGGCCGACGGTGCCGCCGAGCAACCAGCCGCCCGCCAGCACGACGATCTCGATCAGCGTCCGCACCAGGCGGACCGACCAGCCGGTGCGGGCGGCCAGGCCGGTCATCAGCCCGTCGCGCGGGCCGGGGCCGAGGCGGGCGCCGACGTAGGTGGCGGTGGCGAGCGCGTTCAGCACCACCCCGCCGACCAGCAGCACCACCTGCCAGAACAGGTCGTGCTGATCGGGCAGCACCAGGCGCACCGCGTCCACGGTGACCGAGATGATCAGCACGTTGGCCACGGTGCCGATGCCGGGCCGCTGGCGGAGCGGGATCCACAGCAGCAGCACGACCAGTGACGCGATCCCGGTGACCGTGCCGAACGACAGGCCGACCTGCTTCATCACGCCTTCGTGCAGCACGTCCCACGGGTCCAGCCCGAGGCCGGCTCGAGTCAGCATGGCCATGCTCGCGCCGTAGAGCGCGAGTCCGCCGATCAGCTGCGGGAAGCGCCGTCCGGGATCGACGGTCGCCTTGACGGGGTGCAATTCCAACTGGGCCACATGTCCCACTATCGGAAAGAGTGGCTCGATTTACCATGGCCAATTGGCAATAATTGGCCTTATGAACGAAGCACTCCCACCAGGTGGACGGGTATCCGGCAGTCGACTGGCCACCATGCTGGGGGTGTGGCGGAAGAGCGGCTCGCGGCAGGGCGCGGCCGACCTCGCCGCGGCCATCGAACTGCAGGTGTTCGACGGCCAGCTCCCGCTGGGCACCCGGCTGCCCGCCGAGCGGGAGCTGGCCGAGGCACTCGGGGCGAGCCGGACCATGGTCGGCGCCGCGCTGGACCGGCTGCGCGCGGACGGCGTGGTGGCCAGCAGGCGCGGCTCCGGCTCGTGGATCACTTCCCCGCGCAAGGCGCTTCCGGACGCCGAGCCGTCCGGGCGCGGCCTGATCGACTTCGCGCGCGCGGCCCCGCCCGCGGTCGCCGGGCTCATCCCCGCGGTGGACTCGGCGAGGAACCTGCTCGCCGCGGAACTGCCCGAGCACGGGTACTTCGACCAGGGCCTGCCGTTGCTGCGGGAGCGCATCGCGGCGCGGTTCACCGCCCGCGGCCTGCCCACCACGCCGGACGAGGTGATGATCACCAACGGCGCGCACCACGCGTTCGTGCTGGCCCTGCGCATGCTCGCCGGGCCGGGCGACCGGGTGCTGGTCGAGCAGCCGACCTATCCGAACGCGCTGGAGGCGATCCGCGGGGTGCACGCCACCGCCGTCCCGGTCGCGCTCGGCGACGGCGGCTGGGACCTCGACGGCATCGAGGCGGTGCTGCGGCAGGCCTCGCCCCGGCTGGCCTACCTGGTGGTCGACTTCCACAACCCGACCGGGCACCGGCTCGACGCGGCCGGGCGCGAACGGCTCGGTTCGCTGCTGACCCGCGCCCGCACGCCGGCCGTGATCGACGAAACCCTGGTGGAACTGGATTTGGAGGGTGATCCGCTCGACGGGCCGCCGCCGCTGGGGAGGTTCGCGCCGGACTGGACGATCACCATCGGCTCGGCGTCGAAATCGCACTGGGGCGGCCTGCGGATCGGCTGGATGCGGGCCCCGGAGGAGCTGCTCGGGCGGCTGCGGTCGGCCCGGTACGCGATCGACCTCGGTTCACCGGTGCTGGAGCAGCTGATCTTCGCGGAACTGCTCGCCGATCCGCGGCCACGACTGGCCGAGCGGCGCGGCGAGCTGCGCGACCGGCGGGACGCGCTGGTCGGAGCGCTGCGGTGGTACTGCCCGGACTGGGAGTTCCTCGTGCCCGCCGGCGGGCTTTCGGTGTGGTGCAAGCTGCCCGAGCCGATGAGCACGCGGCTGGCGGTGACCGCGGCGAACCACGGACTGCAGATCGCGCCGGGTTCGCGCTTCGGCGTGCACGGCGGCCTCGAACGACGGCTGCGGTTGCCGTTCGCGCTGCCTGCGGACCAGATCCACGACGCCGTCCGGCGGCTGAGCACGGCAGCGGCGGCGGTCCGCGGCTGCGACCGGTCCGGATTGGACGTGCCGGTGGCCTGAACCAGCCGCGAAAACACGATGCGGCCGGTGCACTGGATTTGGTCCGTCGCTTCCAGGGAGGTGAAACGGCGATGGAATCCAGCGCACCGGCCGCACGGCCGCCGCAGCTTCCCGGCACAGCCCCTCGACGTGCCGGGAAGCGCGCGGCCTCAGGCTCGTACCGGGTGGTTGCCGCTGCTCGGCGCGGTGAGCAGCGGCGCCCGGTATGAGCCCGGTGCGGGCCCCGGCGTCGCAGGGGCAGTGCGACGCCGGGGCCAGGTCCCGAAACGGCCGGGCGCGGTCGGCCGAACGGGAAGCTTGATGGGCGAACGGAACAACGAAGACCCCGATGAATGGCGGAGGCAAAGGACTCCGAACAGCGCAACGCGGGAGAAGTTGATCTTGAACTGAACGCAGTTCTCCCCGCGGGACCGGGTGGGGTCAGTCGGGGGAGGTGGTCGGCAGGGCGGCGTCCCTGCCCGCACCGTCGGCCGCGTGGTCGCGGCTGGTGCCGATCAGCCGGAGCTGGGTCGTGCTGTCCGAAGAGGTCAGCACGCCGAAGTGACCCCGGCCGCCGTTGTTGTCCTGCCCCGGGTGGGCGGACGCGGAATGCCCGGCTGGTGCGCAGGGCGGTGCCGATGGCGCGCTGCCGCCCGGTGAACCGCCGCCACCGCCGGAACCGGCGCGCACCTTGGCGTCGTCGTCCGACTTGGGCGCGGGGGCCACGGGAGCGGGCGCGGGTTTGTCCTTGACCGGCGCGGTGACCGTGGTCAGCTGCGCGGGGGTGACCCTGGCGGGTTCCGGCTCGTCGGCCGGAGCTTCGGTGGTCCCGGTGGCGGCGGGCGCGTCGGCCGGCTCGACCACGGCGATCGTGCTAGTGCGGCCGCGCGCGTCGCCGGTGGCGGGCGCGGGCCAGGCGTCGAAACCGCTGTCCAGCTCGGGAATCGTGACCACGATGTCCGTGCCGCCGGGGCAGTGGTCGATCGGCGCCACGATGGGCGCGATGATCGGCTTGAGCACCGCGTCACCGACCGAGCCGACGGTGCTGGTGACCGCGTTGAGCACGCCGCCGACGGTGTTCACCAGGCCGCCGAGCAGGCCGCCGCCGCTGGACTGCGGCTTCACCGGCTCGGGCTCCGGCTCGTCCTCGACAGTCGAGGTGGCCGTGGTGGCCAGCGCGGTCGAGCTGGTCTCCGGCTCGGTGGTCTTCGGCGATTTCGCCTGCTGGGTACTGGTTTTCCCGGTCGACGGGGTGGCTTCCGGCTCGGCCGTCTCGGTGGACGGCTCCTCGGCGGGCTCGCTGGCCGCCGGGGCCGAAGTGGTCTCGGCGGTCACCGCGGCCGTGGTGGAGGACTGGCCGGTACCGCTGGAGGTGCTGGTGTCGTCGGCCCAGGCGGCCGAGCTGAAGGTGAAGGTGAGCGCGGCCCCGGCGACGGTGAGACCGGCGGTGACCAGGAACCGGCGCGCGGCAGCACGAACGGCGGAGCGGCGCTCCGTTTCCGTTGTGCTGTGCACCGCCATCACCACCGTCCTGGACCGGGTGCCCGGAAGATCGTCGGTTCGCTGGGGACGGGGGGAACTGTCGAAACCTGCGACGGACCCCCGGGTTCGCCTTCTTTCTAGCATTCGTGTGGAGTGTTTCACTTCGATCGCGTTCGATCCACCCCGGAAGGCGGAACAGGGCTACCGTGCCCGGTGGCTCTCCGCTGGTTGTTGATCACTCACCGTTGCCCACCCGGGGGTGCGCACGACCACCCGGTTGCGCTGAGTGTAACCAGCCGGCCCGCTTTCCGTGTCCGATTCGGACCCCGAGCACCGGGCGCGGCCTAGCCGGCCAACTTGTGCAGGCGCACGATCGCTTCGTCGAGCACCTCGTCCCGCTTACAGAAAGCGAACCTCAGCACGTGCTGCCACTCGTCCGGGTGGTCTGTGAACACCTTGACCGGAACGGCGGCCACGCCGACCCGTTCCGGCAGCTGCCAGGCCAGTTCCGCGGCGTCGGTGAAGCCGAGCGGACGCACGTCGGCGCAGATGAAGTAGGTCCCCGCGCTCGGCCGGACGGCGAACCCGGCCTCGGCCAGGCCGGCGGCGAGCCGGTCGCGCTTGGCCGACAGCGACCGCCGCAGCTGCTCGACCCACTCCAGTTCGTGCTCCAGCGCGTGGGCCACCGCCGGTTGCAGCGGGCCGCCGGAGACGAAGGTGATGAACTGCTTGGCCGCCTTCACCGCGGCCACCAGCTCGGGCGTCGAGCAGACCCAGCCGATCTTCCAGCCGGTGCAGTTGAACGTCTTCCCAGCGCTGGAGATGCCGACCGTGCGCTCGCGCATGCTGGGGAAACCGGCCAGCGGCAGGTGCTCGGCGTCGTCGAAGACCAGGTGCTCGTAGACCTCGTCGGTGATCGCGATCAGGTCGTGGTCCACGCAGATCGCGGCGAGCGCGGTCAGCTCGGCCGGGGTGAACACGGTGCCGGTCGGGTTGTGCGGCGAGTTGACCAGGATGGCCCGCGTCTTCGGGGTGACCGCCGCGCGCACGGCCTCGGTGTCCAGCGCGAACCGGCCGTCCCGCTCGACCAGCGAGACCACCCGCCGGGTGGCGCCCGCGAGCGCGACGGCGGCCGCGTACGAGTCGTAGTAGGGCTCGATCACGATCACCTCGTCGCCCGGCTGCGTGAGCGCGAGCAGGCTGGCGGCGATCGCCTCGGTGGCGCCGGCGGTGACGAGGATCTCGCCGTCGGGGTCGTAGTCGAGGCCGTAGCGGGCGCGGTGCGCGGAGATCGCCTTGCGCAGTTCGGGGCGGCCGGGACCCGGCGGGTACTGGTTCGCGCCCCCGAACAGCGCGTCCTTCGCCGCGTCGAGCATCCCGGCGGGGCCGTCGGTGTCGGGAAAGCCCTGGCCGAGGTTGACCGCCCCGGTGGCGGTGGCCAGTGCGGTCATCTCGGCGAAGATCGTCGAAGTGAACGGCTGCAGACGGGGGACGAGAGCTGGTTCGCGCACAAGGGTGAATCTTCACGGAGAATGGCGGTGTGGAGCAACTGACGAAGCCCGCCGACCCGCCGGGCGGACTGGCCGGCGAGGAAGCCAAGCGCGCCGGCCTGCGGAAGATGAAGCTGGTCGCGCTGTCCTTCCTCCTCGGCGCGTTCGTGATCTTCCTGCTGACCAGCTGGGCCCAGTCGGCCGGGTGGCCGGGCTGGGTGGGGTACGTCCGGGCGGCCGCGGAGGCGGGCATGGTCGGCGCGCTGGCCGACTGGTTCGCGGTGACCGCGTTGTTCCGCCACCCGCTGGGGATCAAGATCCCGCACACCGCGATCATCCCGAACAAGAAGGACACCCTCGGCAAGAGCCTCGGCGAGTTCGTCGGCAGCAACTTCCTGTCCGAGGCGGTGGTCCGGGACAAGCTGCGCCGGATCGGCATCTCCGAACGGCTCGGCGGCTGGCTTTCGCAGCCGGAGAACGCCGACCGGGTGACCTCCGAGCTGGCCACCGTGCTGCGGGGCGCGGTGACCGTGCTCCGCGACGACGACGTGCAGGCGGTGGTGGAGCAGGCCGTCACCCGCCGCCTGCTGGACCGGCCGTGGGGCCCGCCGCTGGGCAGGCTGCTGGCCTCGGTGTTCGCCGACGGCGCGCACCACAAGCTGGTCGACCTGCTGTGCGACCGCGGGTACGAGTGGGTGCGGGACAACCACACCTCGATGCTGCGGGTGGTCTCCGACCGCGCGCCGAGCTGGTCGCCGAAGTTCGTCGACGAGATGCTGGCGGACAAGGTCTACGGCGAGGTGCTCTCCTTCGCCTGGGCGATCAAGACCGACGTGAACCACCCGATGCGGCTGGCGCTGGACAAGTTCCTCGGCGAGTTCGCGCAGGACCTGCAGTCCGACCCGAAGACGATGGAGCGCGCGGAGCAGGTCAAGCAGCAGGTGATCGAGCACCAGGAGGTGCAGAAGCTGATCGGCTCGGCGTGGGGCACGGCCAAGGGCATGCTGCTGACCGCCGCCGAGGACCCGTCGAGCGAGCTGCGCAAGCGCGTGCGCGACGGCCTGCTCAGCCTGGGCGGCAAGCTGAAGTCCGACGACTCCCTGCGGGAGAAGGTGGACGGCTGGGTCGAAGGCGCGGCGGCGTACGTGGTGCTGAACTACTCCAACGAGATCACCACGATCATCACCGACACCGTGGAGCGCTGGGACGCCGAGGAGACCTCGCGGAAGATCGAGCTCCAGGTGGGCCGCGACCTCCAGTTCATCCGGATCAACGGCACCGTGGTGGGCGCGCTGGCCGGACTGCTCATCTACACGCTGGCGCAACTGCTCTTCTGATTTTTCCCGCGGCGGGTGTCGAACGGGCCCGCCGTCGTTCGTAGCCAAGGTGAGGGACCGGCACCGGGCCGGTCACCGCGCACCGGAGGCACCCATGTCCGTCACCACCGTTCCGTTCGTGAAACCCCTGATCACCGGCGGCCTGACCGCCGCGGCCGTGGCCGGCGCGGCCACCGCGACCGTCGCCGCGGCGGCGGAGTTCGCCGGGATCGTCCCGGTGGTCGGCGGCACGCCGATCCCGGCGTTCGGCTTCGCCGTGCTGACCGTCCTCTGCTCCGTGCTCGGCCTGGTGCTCGCGCTGGTGCTGGCCCGTTCGGCGCGTCACCCCCGCACGGCCTTCGTTCGCGGCACTATCGCTCTCACCGCGCTGTCGCTGGTACCGGATGTGCTCGCGGACGCGTCGGTGGCGACGAAGGCGCTGCTGATGCTGACGCACGTGGTCGCCGCCGCGATCGTCATCCCGGCCATCGCCCGCCGCCTGTCCGACCGCTGAGGGAGTTCGCCGTGAAGCAGTACCTGCTCGCCGTCCAGCTCGACGAGACCACCATGGAGACCGGCGCCGAACTGGACGCGCAGATGGCGCGCACGAGCAAGGTCACCGAGGAGATGCGGGCCGCCGGGACCTGGCTGTTCGCCGGTGGCCTGCGCCCGTCGCACGCCAGCACGGTGGTCCGGCCGGGCAACGGCACGACCACGATGACCGACGGCCCGTTCGCCGAGACGAAGGAGCAGCTCGGCGGGTTCTGGGTGATCCAGTGCGAGGACCTCGACCAGGCGCTGGCCTGGGCCGACAAGTGCGCGCTGGCCTGCGGGCGCCCGATCGAGGTGCGGCCGTTCGACGGCATCGTCGAATGAGCGTGGACCTCGACGGCGTCTACCGCGCGGAGTACGGCCGGTGCGTGGCGACGCTGACGCGCCTCCTCGGCGACATCGGGCTCGCCGAGGAGGCGGTGCAGGACGCGTTCGCGGTGGCCGTGCGGAAGTGGCAGGAGGCGCCGCCGGCCAACCCGGGCGCGTGGATCGTGACCACCGCCCGCAACCGCGCGATCGACCGCCTGCGCCGGGAATCCACCAGGGAGGCCCGGCACGCGCAGGCCTTGCTGCTGCACCAACCCGACGAGCCGGAGGAGGTGGGACCGGTGCGCGACGACCAGCTCCGGATGATCTTCACCTGCTGCCACCCCTCGCTCTCGCCGCTCGCGCAGACCGCGCTCACGCTGCGGTTGATCGGCGGGCTGGAGGTGGCCGAGATCGCGCGGGCGTACCTGGTGCCCGAGGCGACGGTCTCGCAGCGGATCGTCCGGGCGAAGAAGAAGATCCGCGACGCGAACATCCCCTACCGGGTGCCGGGTGCGGCGGAACTCCCCGACCGCCTTTCGTCCGTGCTGACCGTGTTGTACCTGGTGTTCAACGAGGGCTACACGTCGACTTCCGGCGAGTTGCTGCGGACGGACCTGTGCCTGGAGGCGGTCCGGCTGGCGCGGGCGCTGGCCGGGCTGATGCCCGACGAGCCGGAGGTGACCGGCCTGCTGGCGTTGTTGCTGCTCACCGAGGCCCGGCGGCCGGCGCGGGTGGGGCCGTCGGGTGAGCTGGTCGTGCTGGCGGAGCAGGACCGGTCGTTGTGGAACCGGGCGCTGATCGCCGAGGGTCACGAGCTGGTCCGGCAGTGCCTGCGGCGTGGCCGGCCGGGGCCGTACCAGTTGCAGGCCGCGATCAACGCCGTGCACACGGACGGGCCCGCCACGGACTGGACGCAGGTGCTGGCGCTGTACGACCAGCTGCTGGAGTACGCGCCCACCGCGATCGTGTCGCTGAACCGGGCGGTCGCCGTCGCGGAGGTGCACGGCCCGGCGCTCGCGTTGGCCACGATCGAGGACCTGGAGTTACCGGGGTACCACCTGCTTCCGGCCACGCGGGCGGATTTCCTGGCGCGGCTGGACCGCCCGGCCGAGGCAGCGGCGGCCTACGACGAGGCGATCTCCCTGTGCACGAACGACACCGAACGCGCTTTCCTGCAGCAGCGGCGGGACCAGCTCACCTGAGCCGAGTTCACTCTGAGCGTCACCTGGATGGCGGTTGGCGTTCCTCCGGGTGACCCTCCAGCGGGGGAGTTATCCACAGAATCCCGAGTTATCCCCCGGGTTGTCCACAGGTGGAAGGCGTGTGGTAGGGCCTGGCTTCACGATTGGGTGGAGCGCTGCCGCCAGGCGCGGGCCTTCTCGCGGTTGCCGCACGCGCTCATCGAGCACCACGAGCGGGAACGGTTGCGCGAACGGTCGTAGAACGCCCAGCGGCAGTTGTCGGCCGGGCAGATCTTGACCCGCGAGAACTCGCCGAGCAACGACAACCGCGTCGCGGCGGCGAGCACGGACCCGACCGCCGAATCCGCGACCAGCGACGGTCCGTTCGCGGTGACCGAAATCCGCACGGGTATCTCAACGTCTTCGGCGGGTGCGGCGGTCGTGTCGCCGACCAGCGCGCGGAGCGACTTCCGCGCCGCCCTGGCCTCGGGCACCGGGCACGGGCGCAGATCGCGCGCGGAAACCCAGGCGCGCCAAGAATCAGCACCGTCCAGCGCGTCGGTGCCCTCCTCGACGTCCAGCGTGTTCAGGAAGTCGAGCACCAGCGTGACATCGGCTTCCGGGGTGGTGCGCACGTCACCAGTGTAGGCGTCACGCGGGTTGTGGCTGCCGACGATAACCGCCATACTTCTCATGCTGGTTACGCAGAACGGAGAGGATCCCGGATGACCACCGCGGTACCCGCGTTCGGCTCGGTCGTGCTCGACTGCGCCGACACCCTCGAACTGGCCGACTTCTACGCCAAGCTCCTCGACTGGCCCGCCGCCGACGGCGACGAGGGCTGGCTGACCCTGACCAACCCGGCGGGCGGGCCCAAGATCGAGTTCCAGCGCGTGGCCGACTTCCGCGCCCCCGACTGGCCGTCGGCGAAGAAGCCGCAGCAGTTCCACCTCGACCTGACCGTGTCCGACCTGGCCGCCGCGCACGAGCGCGCGGTGCACCTCGGCGCCCGCCTGCTCGACGACACCCGCGACCACGAGGGCAAGGGCTTCCGCGTCTACGCCGATCCGGCGGGTCACCCGTTCTGCCTCTGCGCTTGCTGAGGCGCACCCATGCGGCCCCGGTTATGCGTAGGCTGTGACACGTGATTTGTCCGAAGTGCCAGAACCAGATGAGGACGCTGAACAAGAACGGCGTCCACCTCGAACAGTGCGGTGGCTGCCGCGGCATCTTCCTGGATGCCGGTGAGCTGGAGCAGATCGTCGCGGCCGAGGGCTCCTACTACAGCCATGGCGCGCCGCCGCCGTACGCGGCGGGCGGGCACATGCCGCGGCACGGCGACTCGCCGAAGCCTTTCCGCGGTGGCCACGGCGACTCGCCGAAGCCCTTCCGCGGCGGCCACGGCGACTCCCCGCGGCCCTACGGCGGACACGGTGGTCACGGGTACTCGGACTCGCCCCGCGGTTACCGCGGCGGGCACGGGTACGGCGACTCGCCGCGGGCCTACGGCGGGCACGGGCACAAGCGCCGCAAGAGCTTCCTCGAGAACCTGTTCGACTGAGTAGTGCTCGACCTGAAGATCTGCCCGGCGTGTGGTGACCGGGGCGACCACCCGGTCACCGCCGGCGCCGAACTGGCGTGCGCGCGCTGCGGTCACCACTGGCCGTTCCGCAGGCTGCCGCTGTTCGCGCTCACCGGGCCCAGCGGCGCGGGCAAGTCCACCGTCGGCCCCCGGCTGGCGGAGAAGCTGAGCGGCCGGGTGGTCGCGCTGGAGCAGGACGTGCTCTGGACCGGCGTGCTGCGCGAGAACTCGCCTGACGGGTACGGCCACGGCGCGTTCCGCTCCACCTGGCTCCGGATGGCCGCGATGATCCACCAGAGCGGGCGCCCGGTGGTGCTCTGCGGCACGGTGGCGCCACCGGAGTTCGAGCCGCTGCCCGAGCGCGCCTACTTCGATCCCATCCACTACCTCGCCTTCGTCGCCGAACCGGACGCGCTGGCCGAGCGGCTGCGCGCGCGACCGGCCTGGCGCGAATGGGACGAGCCGCGGATCGCGGAGATGCTGGAGTTCAACGACTGGCTGCGTGCCTCGGCGGCCACGCTCGACCCGCCGGTGGAGTTGTTCGACACCACCCGCGCCACCATCGACGACGCGGTCGACCACGCCCTCGCCTGGATCGAAAAGCGCCTACCCGCCTAACGGCCACCGGTGCCGGCTGCCCGGGTCGTCCAGCCAGAACTCCTGCCGGTCGCCGTCGACGGTGACACCGAAGCGCGCGCGGCCGGGCTTGCCGAGCTTGCGCCAGCGCACACGGGCCTGTTCGGCGAGGTCCCAGAGGTTGCGCGGCCCGCCCTGCGACACCACCAACCGGCCGTTCTCCTCGGCGTGCCGAACCCAGGAACCGTCGGGGTGCACCAGGTAGACGACGCCCGTTTCCCCGGGGTAGGCGGGTAAAACGCCCTCCAGCGCCAGGCTCGCGAAGAACTCCAGCGGACTCGACGGGCTCAGCACCGCCGAGACCGGCAACGAGGTGCGGCGCGTTTCGCGGGCGTCGCCGATATCGGACAGCAGCCTGGCCGGGTCGGCGAGCCGATGGGCCCGCAACGGCATGAAGCGGCCGTCCTTCGCCAGCACCCGGCCGTAGGCAAGGGTGCCCTCCTCGGCGACCAGCCGGACCAGTCCCGCGCCGATCGGCCGGTTCAGCGTGGTGACGATCAGCCCGCCCGGGCGCGTCTGCGCCACCCAGTCCGGCGGGATGGTGGACACCGCGCAGGTGCAGAGCACGCGGTCGAACGGCGCACTGCCGGGCAGCCCGCGCGCCCCGTCGCCGGTGACGCACTCCGGGTGGTGACCGGCTTCGGCGAGCGCGGCGGTGGCGGTCCGCACCAGCGCCGGGTCGATGTCCACAGTGGACACGTTCGGAGCGCCGACGCGGTGGCACAGCAGCGCGGTGTTGTACCCGGTGCCGGTGCCCACCTCCAGCACCCGCGCCCGGTCGCCGGTGTGCAGCTCCTCCAGCATGATCGCCATGATCGTCGGCATGCTGGAGGAACAGGTCGGCGTGCCGGGCAGCGGGCCGTCCGCGCGGGCCCGGTCCCACGCCGAGTCGTCGCCGTCGAGCTGGGTGACCAGCACCTGGTCGGAGTAGACCTGGTCGAGCCAGCCGTCGTCGCCCGCGGCGACCGCGCGCCAGCCGTCGCCCGCCGCGGCGAAGAACCGCCGCACGAACAGTTCGCGCGGCACCGCGGCGAAGGCCTCGACCCAGGCGCGCTCGGTCAGCACACCGGACCGCCGCAGGCGGGCGGCCAGCGCCTGGCTCCGCTCGAGTGCCATAAGCCCAGGTTAACCCCGTGACGCAGACCTCACTCGATGGTTGCAAGCAGAGTGCTTGCAATAGCTAGCACTGCCGCGTACCGTCGGTGGTGTCGAGAGGAGAGGTTCCGCGGATGACCGATTCGGGCGAGCAGCACGGCAAGCCGATGGACAAGGTCGCGGACATCGCTTCCGACATCGGCGAGTACATCAAGCAGCAGCGCAACAGCGCGAAGATCTCGTTGCGCCAGCTGTCGAAGCTCGCCGGCGTGTCCAACCCGTACTTGAGCCAGATCGAGCGCGGGGTCCGCAAGCCGAGCGCGGAGATCCTGCAGCAGATCGCGAAGGGTCTGCGCATCTCCGCCGAAGCGCTCTACGTGCAGGCCGGGATCCTCGACCTGCCGAAGGGCGGACCGGTCGGCGACGCCATCCGCGCCGATCCGGAGCTCAGCGAACGGCAGAAGCAGGTCCTGCTCGACGTGTACGAGTCGTTCCGCCGCGAGAACCACGTGGCGGAGGCGGCCACCAAGCCACCAGCCACCGCTGGCGAAACCGGAACCAGCAAGGAGTGAGGAAGCAGATGAGCACCCCCACCAGCAGCAACCGCACCGAAGAAGCCCGCAAGAACCTGAACGCCGCGCTGGAGCAGGTGCGCACGCCGCTGCTCGCCGCGCTGGGTGCGGGCAACCTGGCCGCCGAGGCCGTCGCCGACGCGGTGAACAAGGCCAAGACCCGGGTCACCGAGGGCAGCGAGACCGCCCGCAAGAACATCGAAGAGCTGCCCACCGACGTGGAGAGCCTCCGCGAGAAGCTGGACCCGGCCGAGCTCCGCAAGGTGATCGACGAGTACACCGACGCGGCGCTGAAGCTGTACCACAAGCTGGCCGAGTCCGGTGAGCAGGCGTGGGACAAGTTCGCCGCGCAGCCGCAGGTCAAGAACGTGATCGACCAGCTGGAAGAGGTCGTGCACACGGTCGAGGAGCGCGTCGAGGGCGTCACCGCCGAGACCCGTGAGCGCGTCGAGGACGTGCTGGGCAAGGTCACCCGCAAGACCCGCTCGGTGGGCGAGAAGACCGCCCGCACCGTGGAGAAGGTCGCCGACGAGGCCGCCGAGTCCGTCGAGGAGTTCGGCGACGACGTGGCGCACGAGGTCCGCAGCGCGAGCCGCAAGGCCGCCAACCGCACCTCGCCGAAGCCCGCCACCACCACCCGGCGCAGCACCACCACCAGCACCGGCACGGCGAAGAAGAGCACCGGCAACACCGCCACCCCGAAGACCGAGAAGTAGGTCTTCGCCAGCGCGGAACCGCAGGCCCCGGCACCCGTGAGGTGCCGGGGCCTGAGCCGTTCGCCCGGTTTGCCGTACCCTGGCAGCGTGCCGTTAATCGCAGGGTGGATCGTGGACATCATCCACTGGGCCGGGGTGGTGGCTGGTGCGTTCGCGTTCCTGCACTCGCTGACCCAGCGGGCGGACGCCTACACCGCGGCGGACCGCAAGACCAAGCCGATCTGGATGGCCATCACCGGTGGCAGCACCGCGGCGATGGCGTTGTTCGGCTTCTACGGGCCGGGCATGATCTTCTGGCTGGCCGGGCTGGTCGCCTCGCTGGTCTACATAGTGGACGTCCGGCCGAAGCTGATCGAGGTCCAGCGCGGCGGCCACAACTGGTGAGGCCCGTCACCATCCGCAGCGGACGCCACTAGCCTGGTCGCGTGACCACCTGGACCATCGCCGGTTCCCTTTCGGTCGAACCGGCCACGCAGCGCACCGATCTGCTCGCCGAGCCCGTGGCCAAGGCACTGGCCGCCATCGAGCACGAGGTGGGCGTCGCCTCGATCGATCCCGAACTCGCCGACACGGCCGCCTTCTGCGAGGCCTACGGCTCCCCGCTCGCCGCTTCCGCCAACTGCGTGGTGGTCTCGGGCAAGCGCGCCGGCGAGGTCCGCTACGCCGCGGCCATGGTGCTCGCCACCACTCGCGCAGACGTGAACAACGTGATCAAGCGGCGGCTCGACGTTCGCAAGGCGAGCTTCGCGCCGATGGCCGAGGCGGTGGAGCTGACCGGGATGGAGTACGGCGGCATCACCCCGGTCGGGCTGCCCGAGGGCTGGCCGATCCTGGTGGACAAGGCCGTGGCCGAGGCACCCGAGCTGGTGATCGGCAGCGGCGTCCGCGGCAGCAAGCTGCTCGTCTCGGGGGCGCTGCTGGCGTCGCTGCCCGGCGCGGAGGTCATCGAGGACCTCGGCAAACCGGTAGCAGGCTGACCCGCCGCTTTCCCCCGCGAAACCTGGATCCGCTGATATACCTGCGGTATTTCCGGCGTGGCTAGCTTGGCGCGGTGACCCGCACTTGGACCATCGCCGGTTCCCTCACCGTCGAACCGGCCATCGAGCGCACCGAACTCCTCGCCGACCCCGTCGCCAAGGCGCTGACCGAGCTCGAGGGCGAGGTGGGCGTCGCGGAGATCGACCCCGGCCTCGCCGACACCGCGGCCCTCTGCGCCGCCTACTCCTTCCCGCTGTCCGCCGCCGCCAACTGCGTGGTGCTCTCCGGCAAGCGCACCGGGGAGGTTCGCTACGCTGCGGCGATGGTGCTCGCCACGACCCGCGTGAACAACGCGATCAAGCGCCGGATCGACGTGCGCAAGATCAGCTTCGCGCCGATGGCCGAGGCGGTGGAGCTGACCGGGATGGAGTACGGCGGCATCACCCCGATCGGCCTGCCCGGCGACTGGCCGATCCTGGTGGACAAGGCCGTGGCCGAGGCGCCCGAGCTGGTGCTCGGCAGCGGGATCCGGGGTAGCAAGCTGCTGGTCTCCGGGGCCTTGGTGGCCTCGCTGCCGGGCGCGGAAGTGGTGGAGGGCTTGGGCAGGTGACCTCGGTCTGGCTGCGGTACCTCAACGCCGCCGATATCGACTCCCTCGGCGTGACCGGCGCGGACATCGTCGGCGCGGTCGAGGACGTGCTCGTCGACCACGGCCACGACCGCGTGGTCTTCGAGCCGCGCACGCACCTGGTGCCGGACAACGGCGGCAAGGGCCACTTCAACGTGCTGCGCGGGCACCTGTCCTCGCAGCAGGTCAGCGGGGTCAAGGTGGTCGGCGACTTCGTCACCAACTTCGAGCGCGGCCTGCCCAGCGAGATGGCGCTGATCCTGCTGCTCGACCCGGACACCGGCATGCCGAAGGCCATCGTGGACGGCACGATGATCACCGACGCGCGCACCGGCGCGATGACCGCGGTCGGCGCGAAGTACCTGGCGCGCCGGGATTCCCGCGTGCTGGGACACATCGGCGCGCGGGGTACCGCGTGGTGGAACGTGGTGCTGCTGGACTCGCTGTTCGACTTCGCCGAGATCCGGGTGACCAGCAAGCGGCCGGAGTCGCGGGAGGCGTTCGGGGCGAAGCTGAGCGAGCACCTCGGCAAGCCGGTGCGGGTGCTCGACAACGCCGCGGACACCCTGGACGGCGCCGACATCATGGTCGAGGCGTCCCGGCTGGTCGAGCCGGAAGCGCTGGTGCGCAAGGAGTTCCTGCGGCCGGGCAGCTTCCTGGTGCCCTACGGCACGATCAGCGCGCTGGAACTGGACCTGCTCGACGCGATCGACAAGGTCGTGGTGGACAACTGGCGTGAATCCCGGTCGGGCAACCCGAAGTTCGGCGCGCTGCGGCCGCAGCTCAACGCCGGACTGCTCACCGAGGACCGGGTGCACGCCGAAATCGGTGAGGTGGTCGCGGGCAAGCGCCCGGGCCGGGAAGGCGACGACGAGCGCATCCTCTTCTGGCATCGTGGACTGTCCACAACGGACCTGTCGGTGGCGAACATGATCCTCAAGCGGGCCGAGGCGGCCGACGTCGGCACCATGCTGCCCTACCGATGATCACCGCGCCCGAAGACCTCGACGCCGCCGCGATCGTCGCGGTGGCGGAAGGAAAGCACGTCGAACTGGCGCCGGGGTTGCTGGCCTCGCTGGCGGCGAACCGGGCCGCGGTGCTCGACGCGCTGACCGCCGCCGCGCGTCCCGTCTACGGCGTGAACACCGGCATGGGGCGCATGGTGGACGTGGTGCTGTCGGCCGAGGAACAGGCCGGGCACCAGCGCCGCCTGCTGATCGGACGGGCCGTCGGCGGACCGCCGTGGTTGCCGGAACGCGATGTCCGCGCGCTGTTCGCCGTACGCCTGCGCGGAATGCTGCTGCCGTCCACCGGCGCGAGCGCGGAAGCGGTGGAGTTCCTGGTGGACCGGCTCGGCGACGGGTTCGTCCCGGCCGTACCGCGTGACGGAATCGGCAGCGCGGGCGAGATCCTGCCGCTGAGCCACGCGTTCCAGACGTTCGTCGGGATCGGACGGATGCTCGACGGCCAGTCCGCCGTGGACGCGCTTGCGGAGCGTGGGGTCCAGCCGTACCAGCCGGGGCCGAAGGAGGGGCTGACCTTCATCCAGGGCACCCCGATCGCGATCACGCACGCGATTCTCCGTGGCGCGGAAGCAAACCAGGTGGTGGACCGGTTCGCGGCGGCGGAGTTCCCGGTCAAACCGGGGACCGTGCAGCCGCCGGTCTCGGCGCGGGTGGGCGCCCGCGCCACCGCGCACGCCCGCCGCGTGCTCGCCGAGTTGGCCGAGGAGGTCGAACGCGCGCTGGTGGTCACCGACTCGCCCGCCTTCCTGGACGGCGAGTTCGTCTCCACCGACGTGTTCCACGGCTCGGACCTCGGGCTCCGGATGGACGCGGTGAGCGCGGCGCTCGCGCACCTCGGGGAGATCGGCGTCCAGCGACTGCACCGCCTGCTCGACGAGCGCTTCAGCGGGCTCAACCCGCAGCTGGCGGTGACCCCGGGACCGCAGACCGGCCTCACCCCGCTGCACAAGCGGGCGGTCGGGGAACTGCACGCACTGCGACGGCTCGCCGCCCCCGCGACGCTCGGCTCGATCGACACCTCCAACGGTCAGGAGGACGTGCAAGCGTTTGCCTGTGCGGCCGGGGAGCAGTTGCGCGCGGCCGTCGAGCGGCTGCTGGTGATCACCGCGTGTGAGCACATCGGACTCGCGCAGGCGGCTTTCCTGCGGGGTGAACCGACCGGGCTGATCGACCCGCTGACCGAGGACCGGCCGCTCGGGCCGGAACTCGAAGCGCTGGTCAGGAAATGGTCGCCTTGGCGCGACTCGGCAGCTCGTTCCGCGTGAGCCGGAGCCCGCGCGGCACGGCGAACCGGGTGATCAGGGAGAACACGGCTTCGCAGACCAGCGCCAGCACGATCACCGCGATCCCGCCGCCGAGGATCTCGCCGTAACCACCGGCGCCCTGCGCGAACCCGTCGACGATGTAGCGGCCGAGGCCGCCGCCGTCGTTCACGATCGCGCCGATCGCGACGGTGGCCACCAGCTGCAGGAACGCCACGCGGGCACCGGCGAGCACCACCGGCAGCGCCAGCGGCAGTTCGATGCGCAGCATGATCTGGGTCTCGGTGTAGCCGGTGCCGCGTGCCGCGTCGACCGGGGCCTGGTCGAGCGTGGTCACGCCGGCGTAGGTGTTGGTGAACAGCGGTGGCAGGGCGAGCGCGACCAGCGCGATCAGCAACGGCCAGAAGGTGGTGTCGACCTCCCAGCGGCTGGCCAGGAACCAGAACAGGATGATCAGCCCGAAGCTCGGGATGGCCCGGCCGATGTTCACCGCGCTGGAGGCGAGGAAGGCGGCCTTGCGGTAGTGCGCGAGCCAGAGCGCGAGCGGGATGGTCAGCACCGCGGCGACGGCCAGCGACAGCAGCGAGAAGCCCAGGTGCTCGACGGTCCGGTACGGGATGCCCGCCGAATCGGTGAAGCTCCAGCGGCCCGGCTGCCCGAGCCAGGCGGTGAGCTGGTCGAAGACGTTCATGCGCGGGCCTTCCGCGTCCAGGGCGCGAGTGCGCGTTCGCTCAGCCACAGCAGCAGGTCGACCAGCACGGCGAGCACGATGGACAGGCCGATGCCGACGATGATCGCGGTCGGGTTCGGCGTGGTGGTCTGGATGCCCTGGCGGATGAAGAAGCCGAGGCCGCCCATGCCGAGCATGGAGGTGACGGTGACCAGGCCGATGGTGGTCACCGCGGCCACCCGGAGCCCGGCGATGACCACCGGCAGCGCCAGCGGGAGCTCCACCTTGAACAACAGGTTCGCCCGGGTGAAGCCCATGCCGATGGCGGCTTCGCGGACTTCGGTCGGCACCTGCTGCACGCCGGTGACGATGTTCCGGACCAGGATGAGCAGGGTGTAGGTGGCCAGCGGGATCACCGCGGTGGTGAACGACAGCCCGGTGAACGGCACGAGCAGCGCGAAGGCGCCGAGGCTCGGGATGACGTACAGCGCGCCGGCCGTGCTCAGCGCGACCGGGTAGAACCAGCGCCAGCGCAGGGACAGCACGGCCAGGCCGATGGAGAGCACCAGCCCGATGCCGAGCGCGGTGGCGGTCAGCGAGAGGTGCTCGGTGAAGCGCGTGACGATGTTGTCCGCGTTGCGCTCGACCCAGCGCCATTCGAACAGGGGCCGATCGCTTTGAGTAGCGAAGGGGGCTCGCACCGCGTGAGCCTACCCCGGATGGACCTGGTGCTCCCGCGATTTGGGAAGCGGTCTCGGTCGTATCTCGGAATGTGGATGGATGTCGTGGCTCTTGGTTAGCGTTGCCACTCCCGGACGAAAGAGACTTCTCATGCGCAGGACATTCCGACTGGCCGCCGTACTGGCCGCCGCGACGCTCGGCCTGACCGCCTGCGGCGGCGGGGACACCGGCAGCACCGCCGAGAGCAAGGGCGGCGCACCGATCGTGCTCGCGTCCTTCAACTTCACCGACAGCACCATTCTCGCCGAGCTGTACGGCAACGCGCTGGAGGCGAAGGGCTACCCGGTCGAACGCAAGCTGAACCTCGGCTCGCGCGAGCTGATCTACCCGTCGCTGCAGAAGGGCGAGCTGCACTTCCTCCCCGAGTACCAGGGCGCGGCGATCGTGAACGGGTTCAACGAGACCGCGCCGAAGGACGCCGCCGCCGAGCACGCGAAGCTGACCGAGCTGTTCGCGCCGTCGAACATCGGGCTGCTGAACTACGCGCCCGCGGAGAACAAGAACACCTACCTGGTGAAGGCGGACCTGGCGCAGTCGCAGGGGCTGGCGAAGATCAGCGACCTGAAGAAGCTGCCGAACGTGGTCGTCGCCGGTGGGCCGGAGTGCGAGAAGCGGTCGACCTGCTTCGCCGGCATCCGCGACACGTACGGGGTCAACGCCACCTTCCAGGCGGTGCAGGAGGCCGGGCCGCGGGTGGAGCAGCTGCGCTCGGGCGCGGTCACGGTGATCCCGGTCGACTCGGTGAACCCGCTGGTGGTGGACCCGGCGTTCAAGGCGCTGGAGGACGACCTGTCGATCGTGCCCACCGAGAACGTGGTGCCCGCGGTGGCGAAGAAGGTGCTCGACGAGCGCGGCCCGGACTTCGCCGCGGTGGTCAACGCGGTGAGCGCGAAGTTGACCACCGACGAGCTGCGGGGCCTGAACAAGCTCGTCGACTCCGACGGTGAACTGCCCGCCGACGTGGCCAAGGAATGGCTGACCAACCAGGGGTTGATCTAGTCGCTGTGGGAGGGTGGTGACCTGCCGGAACCCGTTTTCAGAAGGAGTCTTCATGGGCAAGGTCACCGCCACCGCGGAGCGCAAGATCGACGCGCCGGTGGAGAAGGTGCGCGAGCTGGTCGCCGACTACACCGCGCGGCCGACCATCCTCACCGAGCAGTACCGCGACTACGAGGTCGTCGAGGGCGGCACCGGGGCGGGCACCGTGGCCAAGTGGAAGCTGCAGGCGACCTCGAAGCGCGTGCGCGACGTCGCGGCCACCGTGTCCGAGCCCACCCCCGGCACCCTGGTCGAGACGGACGCCAACTCCACCATGGTGACCACCTGGACCGTGCGCGAGGTCGGCGAGGGCAGCCTGGTCCGGATCGAGACCAGCTGGACCGGCGCGGGCGGCATCGGCGGCTTCTTCGAGAAGACCTTCGCGCCCGGCGGGCTCAAGCGCATCTACGACGGCGTGCTGCAGAACCTCGAGAAAGCGGTCTGAGCCACAGACCGGAATGCCCCGCCTACTGAGCCCGTTCTGCCCAGAGGCACGTCCTCGACGAACAGGAGTTCCGCGGTGACCGCACCGACCGAGGCGACCGAGATCCGGCTCGCCGCCCGCCCGCACGGCCGTCCGACCCCGTCGGACTTCTCCATTGTGGACACCGAGGTCCCGTCGCCGGGGCCCGGGCAGATCCTGGTGCGCAACGAGTTCATCAGCGTGGACCCGTACATGCGTGGCCGGATGTCCGAGGCGAAGTCCTACGCCGAGCCGTACGAGCTGGGCAAGGTGATGCACGGCGGCGCCGCCGGCGAGGTGGTCGAGTCCACTGTGGACGACTTCAAGCCGGGCGACAAGGTGGTGCACCAGCTCGGCTGGCGCAGCCACGCCGTGCTGGACGCGAAGCACGCGGTGAAGGTCGACGCGAACCTGGCGCCGTTGAGCAGCTACCTCGGCGTGCTCGGCATGACCGGGCTCACCGCCTGGGTCGGCCTGCACGAGATCGCGCACTTCACCCCGGCGGACACCGTGTTCATCTCGGGCGCGGCCGGTGCGGTCGGCTCGGTGGCCGGTCAGCTGGCGAAGCTCAAGGGCGCGAAGCGGGTGATCGGCAGCGCCGGTTCCGCGGAGAAGGTCCGCTGGCTGACCGAGGAACTCGGCTTCGACGCGGCGTTCAACTACAAGGACGGGCCGGTCGCGGCGCAGCTGGCCGAGGCCGCGCCGGACGGGATCGACCTGTACTTCGACAACGTCGGCGGGGAACACCTCGAAGCGGCGATCGAGTCGTCGAACCTGCACGCGCGCTTCGCGGTGTGCGGCATGATCTCGACCTACAACGACACCGAGGCCGCGCCCGGGCCCCGGAACCTGATGAAGATCGTCGGGAAGCGGTTGAACATCCAGGGTTTCCTGGTCTTCGACCACAACGCCAAGCAGCCGGAGTTCGTCGCCGAGGTGGCGCCGCTGGTGGCCGGCGGGCAGCTGAAGTACTCCGAAACCGTGGTGGACGGTATCCGCAACGCGCCGCAGGCCTTCATCGATCTGCTGGGCGGCGCCAACACCGGGAAGATGCTGGTCCGTGTCTGAACCGATCGTCTACGGGGCCGGTTGGTGCCCCGATGTGCGCCGCAGCCGGGCGTTCCTCGACCGCGAGGGCGTCGCCTACCGGTACGTCGACGTGGAAGCCGATGCCGAAGCGGAAGCCGCCGTCCGCGCGCTGCAGGACGGTGCCCGCCGCATTCCCACCATCGTCTTCGACGACGGCACCTTCCTGGTCGAACCCACGGACGAGGCCCTCTCCGCCCACCTGAGCCGGTAACGCCGGGACCGCGCCGCCGTCAGAAGACGACGGTGCGGTTCCCGTGCACCAGCACGCGGTTCTCCAGGTGCCACCGCAGGCCCTTGGCCAGGGTGAACTTCTCGATGTCGCGGCCCTTCCGCACCATGTCGACCACCGAATCGCCGTGGCCGACGCGGATCACGTCCTGCTCGATGATGGGCCCGGCGTCGAGGTCCGCGGTGACGTAGTGGCAGGTCGCGCCCACCAGCTTCACGCCCCGCGTGTGCGCCTGGTGGTACGGCCGCGCGCCGATGAACGACGGCAGGAAGCTGTGGTGGATGTTCAGCGCCCGCCCGGCCCACGCTTCGCACAGTTCCGCGGGCAGGATCTGCATGAAGCGCGCCAGCACGACCGCGTGCGGGTCGTGCGAATCGACCAGCTCCCGGACCTTGGCGAACGCCTCGGCCTTGCCGTCGGCCGGGAACGGCACGTGGTGGAACGGGATGCCGTGCGCCCTGGTGATGTCGCCGAGCGACTCGTGGTTGCCGATCACCGCGCTGACGTCGACGTCCAGCTCGCCGGAGGCGACCCGCCCGAGCAGGTCGTACAGGCAGTGCCCCTCCTTCGAGACGAGGATCACCACGCGCCGCCGCTCGGCGGAGTCGGCCACCGCCCAGTCCGTGTCGCTGCCCAGCGAGCGCGCCACCCCGGCGAACCGGGCGCGCAGCTCGTCGACGTCGAACGGGAGCGAGTCGGCCCGCACCTCCTGCCGGGTGAAGAACCAGCCGGTCTCCGGATCGGTGTGGTAGGCGGCCTCGACGATCCAGCCGCCCGCCTCGGCCAGGAAGGAGGCGATGCGCGCGACGATCCCGGTCCGGTCGGGACAGCCGAAGGTGATCACATATCTGCGTTCTGACGGTGGCACGGTTGCCCATCCTTCCCCGTGCGCCCCGGCACGGCGCGGCGGGCCACCTCCAGCGCGGCCACCACGGCGAGCCCGATGCCGAACGCCAGCGCGAGCCCCTTCACCGGCTCGTCACCGAACTGGGCACCGCCGAGCAGGCCGAGCACCACGCTGTACACCGCCCACAGCGAGGCGCCGAGCGCGTCGAGCGCGATGAACCGGCGCAGCGGGTAGCGCATGCTCCCGGTGGCCAGCCCCGTCGCGACCCGGCCGCCGGGCAGGTAACGCGCGGCGACGATCAGCAGCGCGCCGCGTTCGGCCACCTTCCGCTGCGCCCAGGCGTAGCGCCGGGCACCCTTCTCGCCGCGTTGCAGCCGCGCCACCACGGACGGGCCCGCGGTGCGCCCGATCGCGTGGCTGAGCAGGTCGCCGCCGAAGGCCCCGGAGGCGGCGACCGCGGCCAGCAGCGCGAGCATCCCGAAGTCGACGCCGACCAGCACGGCCAGGCCGACCACGGCGGTCTCGCTCGGCATGAACGGCAGCAGGGCGTCCAGTGCGGACACCGCGAACACCAGCAGCCACAACCACGGCGAACCGAGCGCGGCCTGCAGGAATTCGAGCACGAACTCATCGTCGGCAACCGCGGTGACGGCCCGGGATGATCGGGATGAACACTCAGCGTGGGGCGACGCTCGAATAGGGCACGGTCACCTCGCCGAGCCGCCAGCGCGGGTGCCGGTCGAGCACCGGCCAGCCCCGGTCGGCCAGCAGGCGGACCGCCTCGGCCCACCGCGCCCGCGCGCCGAAGGCCTGGTGCCCGGCCGCGGTGTCCCAGCAGGCGTCGAACACCGTGAGGAACTCGTGCACCGGTTCACCCGGCACGTTGCGGTGGATCAGCGACTTCGGCAGCCGCTCGGCGATCCCGGACGGCCGGTCGAGGCTCTCCGCGCGGCACGACAGCGTCAGCGTGCGCGGCCCGTCCACGGCCAGGGTGATCCACGCGCACCGGCGGCCGATCTCGTCACAGGTGCCCTCGACCAGCAGTCCACCGGGCGCGAGCCGGTCCAGCACGCTCCGCCAGGCCGCCTCGACCTCGTGCTCGGCGTACTGCCGCAGCACGTTGAACGCCCGGACCAGCACCGGTCGCGCCCCGGCCAGTTCGAACCCGCCGCGCCGGAACTCCAGCCACGGCGGATCGGCGGCGGGTGCCGCCGCGGCCACCCGCTCGGGATCCAGTTCGAGCCCCAGCACGCGCACGCCGGGGCACACCGAACGCAGCCGGTGGGCCAGTTCGACCGTGGTCACCGGTGACGCGCCGTAACCGAGATCGACCACCAGCGGGTCGTCGGCCGCTCGCAGCACGGCCCCGATCGCGGGCGTGCCGGTCAGCCAGCGATCGATCCGGCGCAGGCGGTTCGGATTGGTGGTCCCCCTGGTCGGCGCGCCGACGGGGTGGGTCAGCCGTCCGCGAGCCACTTGGCGGTGAACTCCGCTTCCCGCACCAGCAGCCGGGTCACCTGCTCGGCGATCACCTGCTCCAGCTTGGCGCCGACCAGCGGGATGCGGACCTTGACCTCACCGCTGGTGACCAACGTCGCGCCGGTGCCGTTCGGCACCAGCTCGGTGCGCGCGGTGATCTCGCCGGGCACGCCGTCCACGGTGGCCTTCGCCGAGCCGGTGTACCCGTCGCCGGACCGCTCCCACACCTGTTCGCGGTGGACGATCAGATCACCCTTGTGGAGGGCCCGCACGGCCGACGGCAGCTGGTCCGCGCCGATGCCCTGCACCAGCTTGTAGGCCGCGCGGTGCTCGTCGGCCGAGTGCTCCGGCAGCCCGGCGTGCTTGCCGCCCAGCAGCTCGAGGCGGGCCCGCAGCACCTCTTCGGCGGACTGCGCGTCGTAGACCTCGTGCACGTCCTGCGCGAACTCCGCGCGGTGCTCGATACGGGATGCCATGAGCGGGACAGTACCGTTCAAGGGCGTGAGCACTCTCCGATCTCCCGCCCAAGCGGCCCTGCGCGAGCACACCACGTTGCGCCTCGGGGGCCCGGCCGTCCGCTTCGACGAGGCCACCACCAGCGACGATCTGGTCGCCAAGGTGCGTGCCGCGGACGACGGCGGCGAACCGCTGCTGCTGCTCGGGGGCGGCTCCAACCTGGTGGTCGCCGACGAGGGCTTCGACGGCGCCGTGCTCAAGATCTCCACCAAGGGCCGCAGCCTCAGCCAGGACGGGCCGATCGTGCGGGTGACCGCCGAAGCCGGCGAGAACTGGGACGAGTTCGTCGAGTGGACCGTGCGCGAGGGCCTCGGCGGGCTGGAGTGCCTGTCCGGCATCCCCGGTCTGGTCGGCGCCACGCCGATCCAGAACGTCGGCGCCTACGGGTTCGAGATCGGCGACCTGCTGCGCTCGGTGCGCCTGTACGACCGGCGGATGGGCGAGGTGCGCACGCTGGTCAAGGAGCAGCTCCGGCTCGGCTACCGCACCAGTGTGCTCAAGGGCACCGACCACGGCGTGGTGCTCTCCATCGACGTCGACCTGCACGGCGACGGCCTGTCCAGCCCGATCCGGTACGCCGAGCTGGCCAAGCGGCTCGACGTGGAGATCGGCGCGCGGGTGCCCACCGCGTCGGTCCGCGACGCGGTGCTCGACCTGCGGCGCGGCAAGGGCATGGTGCTCGATCCGGCCGACCACGACACCTGGAGCGCCGGCTCCTTCTTCACCAACCCGATCCTGCCGGAGGCCCGCGTGGCCGCGGTGCTGGCGCGGATCGGCGAGGTGGTCGGCGACGACGTGCCGGTGCCGCAGTACCCCGCCGACAATGGGGTGAAGCTGTCCGCCGCGTGGTTGATCGAACGGGCCGGGTTCGGCAAGGGTCACCAGGGTGCGGGTGGCCGGGTTTCGTTGTCCACCAAGCACACCCTGGCGCTGACCAACCGCGGTTCGGCGACCACGGCCGACTTGCTGGAACTGGCGCGCGAGGTCCGCGACGGGGTTGAAAACCGCTTCGGCGTGGAACTCCACCCGGAGCCGCTCTTGATCAACTGCGGCCTGTGACCTGGGCCGCAAGCAACCGGCGACGGGTCGGCGGCGTCTAGGGGGCGAGTGCTTCATCGGGGACATGGAGGTGTGCGGTGTTCGAACGGCGGACGGTTCTGCGGGCGGCGATGGTGACTCCGGTGGTGCTGTCGCCCATCGCGCTGGCCGCCTGCTCCGGGGACGAGGGCGGCGGTACCAATCCGGGCGGTGGCGAGGCGCAGGCGCCCGAGCCGCCCAAGGCCGTGGTCACCGCCGAACCCGCCGTGGACGCCAAGGACGCGCCGGTGGCCAAGCCGGTGACGGTCAAGGTCACCGACGGCACGCTCACCGAGGTCAAGGTGACCAATCCGGAGGGCAAGGAGCTCGAAGGCGGGCTCAACCCGGAGAAGACCGTCTGGACCAGCACCGAGCAGCTCGGTTACGGCAAGTCCTACACCTACGCGGCGAAGGCGGCGGGCAGCGACGGCAAGCCGGTCGAGCTGGCGGGCAAGTTCGACACGGTCAAGCCGGCCAAGGTGATCCGCGCCACGCTGAACCCCGGTGACGACGCCGAGGTGGGCGTCGGCATGCCGATCAGCGTGAAGTTCGAGGCCGCGGTCGGCGACCGCAAGGCCGCGCAGGCCGCGCTGGAGGTGAAGACCTCGAAGGAGGTCGAGGGCGCCTGGGCCTGGCTGTCCGACCGGCAGGTCAACTGGCGGCCGAAGGAGTACTGGCCGGCCGGCACCGAGGTCGAGGTCAGCGCCAAGCTGTACGGGGTGGACCTGGGCAAGGGCGTCTACGCCAAGGCCGACGTGACCACCAAGTTCAAGATCGGCCGCAACCAGGTGGTCAAGGTGAACACCCCCGACCACGTGATGAAGGTCTACCGGAACGGCGCCGAGCACGCGAGCTACCCGTGCAGCAACGGCAAGGACGCCGACCCGAACCTGAACACGCCGAACGGCACGCTGATCGTGATGACCAAGGAACCCACCTCGATCTTCGACAACGCGCGCTACGGCTACACCAACGTCAAGAAGAAGTGGTGCTGCCGCATCTCCAACCACGGCGAGTTCATCCACGAGAACGAGGAGAACCGCGGCAACATCGGCAAGGCCAACACCTCGCACGGCTGCGTGAACCTGCTCGAAGCGGACGCCAAGGCCTACTTCGACTCGGCGCTGATCGGCGACCCGGTGGAGATCACCGGCTCCAAGGCGAGCATGCCGACCACCTCCGATGTGATGGACTGGCTGCTCGACTGGAAGACTTGGCAGTCCAAGTCGGCCATCTAGGTTCTCGGGAGCCAGCCTTGCTCACCGAAGTAGTCGGTGCCGGTGGTGTGCGGCTCAGCCTGCGGGTAGCGGGTGCGGCGAACGCCTCGGCCATCGTTTTTGTGCACGGCTGGGCCCAGTCTTCGCTGGCCTGGTCCCCGCAGCTGGCCGATCCGGGGCTCAGCGGCCGGTACCGGCTGGTCGGTATGGACCTGCGCGGGCACGGGGGTTCCGATGTGCCCGCGCTCGGCTACGACGACCCGCGGGCCTGGGCCGAGGACCTGGCCGCGGTGATCGACTTCGCCGGGGCGGGCGCGCCGGTGCTGCTGGTCGGCTGGTCCTACGGCGGCCTGGTGATCACCGACTACCTGCGGGTGCACGGCACCACCAACGTGGCGGGCATCGTGCTGGCCGGGGCGATCACCGAGATCGGGCGCGGCAGGCCCGGCGGGAAGACCGGCCCGGCGATGCGGGGTGCGCTGCCCGCGGCGTTGTCCGACGACCCGGCCGAGGCGGTGCCCGCGCTGACCGCGTTGTGCGCCGGGATGTCCTCGCGGCCGGTCGACGGCCCGCTGGCGCAGTCGCTGCTCGGCACCAGCCTGTCGGTGCCGCCCGCGGTGCGCGCGGCGCTGTTCCGCCGGGACGTGGACAGCTCGGTGGTGCTCGGCGGGCTGGACGTGCCCGCGCTGGTGGTGCACGGCGTGGAGGACCAAGTGGTGGATCTCTCCGCCGGGGAGTACGCCGCCGGGAAGATTGCGGGGGCCCGGACGCGTTGGATGCCAGGGACAGGGCATCTCCCGTTCGTCGAGGCCGCCGCGGAGTTCAACTCCGCGCTCGCGCAGTTCGCCGGCGAGCGATTCGCCCACTGAGCTGCGCGGAGTGAACAAGGAGCGACCACGTGACGGTCTCGTTGCACAGGGCCACCCGCTGGCCACGCCGGGTTGCGGTGCTGTCGGTGCACACCTCGCCGCTGGAGCAGCCGGGCACCGGTGACGCCGGCGGGATGAACGTGTACGTCAGCCAGACCGCCACCGAGATGGCGCGCCGCGGGATCAGCGTGGAGGTGTTCACCCGCGCCACCTCCTCCGACCAGCCGCCGGTGGCCGAGCTGGTGCCGGGCGTGCTGGTGCGGCACGTGCCCGCCGGGCCGTTCGAGCCGCTCGGCCGCGACGAACTGCCCGCGCAGCTGTGCGCGTTCACCTCCGGCGTGCTGCGCACCGAGGCCTTCCACGAGCCGGGTCACTACGACGTCATCCACTCGCACTACTGGCTGTCCGGGCAGGTCGGCTGGCTCGCGCGCGACCGGTGGGGCGTGCCGCTGGTGCACACCGCGCACACGCTGGCCAAGGTGAAGAACGCCGCGCTCGCCGACGGCGACACCCCGGAGCCGCGGACGCGGGTGATCGGCGAGGAGCAGATCGTCGCCGAGGCCGACCGGCTGGTGGCGAACACCGCGGTCGAGGCCCGCGAGCTGGTCGGCCTGTACGACGCCGCGCCGCAGGCCGTGCACACCGTTTCGCCGGGCGTGGACCTGGACCGCTTCACCCCGGGATCGAAATCCGCCGCGCGGGCCGCGCTGGGCCTGCCGCCGGACGCGGTCGTGCTCGCCTTCGCGGGCCGGATCCAGCCGCTGAAGGCCCCGGACGTGCTGCTGCACGCGGCCGCGGCGATGGTGCGGCGCGATCCGTCGCTGGCGGAGAAGCTGGTGGTGCTGATCGTCGGCGGGCCGTCGGGCAGCGGGCTGGAGCAGCCGCAGGCGCTCAAGGAGCTGGCCGTCACGCTCGGTATCGACCGGCAGACGCGGTTCCTGCCACCGCAACCCGGTCCGGCGCTCGTGGATGTTTACCGGGCGGCCGATGTGGTAGCCGTGCCCAGTTACAACGAGTCGTTCGGGCTGGTGGCGCTCGAGGCGCAGGCGTGCGGGACCCCGGTGGTCGCGGCGGAGGTCGGCGGGTTGCCGGTGGCGGTGGCGCACGGCGTCTCCGGGCTGCTGGTGCCGACGCACCGCGCGCGGGACTGGGCCGGTGCGCTGGCTTCGGTCGCGCTGAAGCCGGGACGACGCGGGGAACTGGCGGCGAACGCCGTGCAGCACGCGCGCCGCTTTTCCTGGCGGCGCACCACCGACGCGCTGCTGGACGCCTACGCCGAGGCGGCGGCGTCGTTCAGCGCGTTCCGGACGGAGGTGGCGGTTTGACCGTGGACGGTGTGATCCGGTCCACTTTGGACGCGGCGGAACTGAAGTACGAGCGCAAGGGCGAGGGGCGGTACTTCGTCACCCTGCCCGGGACCAAGAAGCTGCAGACGAACTGCTGGCTGGTGGCCGGGGAGCACGCGTTCTCGGTGGAGGCGTTCGTCTGCCGACGGCCGGACGAGGCGCATGAAGAGGTTTACCGCTATCTGTTGCGCCGCAACGCGAAGCTGTACTCGGTGCACTACACGGTGGACGCCATCGGCGACATCTACCTGGTCGGCAGGCTGGCGCTGGACGCGGTCACCGAGGCCGAACTGGACAAGATCCTCGGCCAGGTGCTGGAGGCCGCCGACGGCGACTTCAACACGTTGCTGGAGATCGGTTTCGCCACCTCGATCCGGCGGGAGTGGGACTGGCGCGTCTCGCGGGGCGAGTCGCTGGCGAACCTCGAGGCGTTCAAGCACCTGATGCAGCCGGAATCGGCGTCGACCGGGCCGGTGATGGATTCGTGATGCCGGGCGTGCAACTGTCCTGAGGCCGTTCTCCGTCTACTCGCCCATGAAGCGCATGGGACAGAGACGTTTTGCGGTAGCGGCGCTCGTGCTGGGGGCCATCGTGCTGGGCGGGTGCACCGCCGAGGAGAAGGGTGCGTCGAGCGGTGCCGCGGCGCCGGAGGTGGCCGCGCCGAACGCGGCGCCCGACAAGGGGACGGAGAAGGGGGCTTCGAAACCGCAGCAGCAGAGCGAAAGCGCGCCCGCCGGGGACGCCGGGGTGCCGCCGGGCCAGGCGGTGGCGATCACCGACCGGAAGCTGGTGCGCACGGCGACGTTGTCGCTCAGCTCGGGTGATGTGGCCGTGACGGTGCAGAAGGCCGCGCAGATCGCGACCGGCGCGGGTGGTTACACCGGCCAGGAGCGCACCGACGAGCGGTCGGCCTCGCTGAGCATCGTGGTGCCCGCGGAGCGGCTGGACCAGGTGCTGTCGGATCTGGCGGGCACCGGCGAGAAGGTGCTGCGGCGGGAGCTGCAGACGAAGGACGTCACCGAAGAGGTGGTGGACGTCGAATCGCGGCTGAACAACCAGCGCGCGAGCGTGGAACGGGTCCGGGCGCTGCTCGGGCAGGCGAGCTCCATCAGCGAGATCACCTCGGTGGAGCGGGAGCTGACTTCGCGGGAAGCGGAGCTGGAGTCCTTGCAGGCGCGGCAACAGGCATTGGCGGGGAGCGTGGCTATGTCGACCATTTCACTGAACGTCAGCATGGTGCCGGGCGGTCCGCCGACGGTGGAGGAGGACCGCGGTTTCGTCGGGGGGCTGGCGGGCGGCTGGGACGCGTTCCTGGATTTCGGGGGCGGGTTGCTGACGGTGCTGGGGGCGGTGCTGCCGTTCGCGGTGCTGCTGGGGGTGCCGTTGTACTTCGCGATCCGGTACGTGCTGAAGCGGCGGGCTGCTGCGCCGTCGGAGGGGGTTGAGGGGTGAGGGGCCATCCCGGTTTTTCAGTGTGACTACGGCGGGAGTTCTGTTGTCAAGGCGGGAAAGATGCCTTGACAACAGAACTCCCGCCGTGCCGAGTGATGCGGCGAAGCCGCGAACGTTTCCCGTTTGTGGCCGCGAGGTCCTGTCCCGTGGCAGCCCAGCTCCCGTCCCGAGGGCGAACCCGGCAGGCACCCAGTGATGCGGCGAAGCCGCGAACGATCCACCGCAAGGGCCGCGCTGGTTCCCCCACAACGTGCCCAGCGCTCGCCAAGACGAGGAGCTCGCACCGTGGGGGTCCGGGGGGGCTCGGCCCCCCGCTACCGGCACGCCGTCCCGCCGCCGGGGGCGAAGTGGCGCAGCCACGAAGTCCCCCGGGGAAAGGCGGGACGGCTCGAGGGAGGGGGGAGTCGCGAACTCGAGCCGCCCCGCTTAACGTTCCCGCCGCTTCTGGACCCGGTGACGAGGGGGGTGCCAACGGGGCCGGCGGGCCGCAGCTCGGCAGGGGGGAGACGAGCTGCGTCCTAGCTCGCTCAGGCCGGGGAGTGCGTGGATCCGGCCGAGCGAGTCGATAGCCAACTTGGCAGAAGCAGGTCTGTAATCACAAGACTACTGGCTACTCCATTCGAGTGAAATCTGCCGTTGGGGCTAACTGAGCGCAGTTCGCTGGCCAACCGAATGCTGACTTGCGTGTCACTACCAGCATTCGGGTGATACTCCTACCCGGCGGTAACGCACTGTGGGTAGAACCCTGTTCACCCCGCACCCGACCACACCCGCCGGGCGCGCGGCTGGCAGGCTGACCACCATGGCCGATCTAGGGACCTTGGTGCTCCTCCGACACGGGCAGAGCACGTGGAATGCGGAAAACCTGTTCACCGGCTGGGTGGACGTGCCGCTGTCCGAGCAGGGCGCCGCGGAGGCGAAGCGCGGCGGCGAACTGCTCGCCGAGGCGGGGCTGCTGCCCGACCTCGTGCACACCTCGCTGCTCCGCCGCGCGATCTCGACCGCGAACCTCGCGCTCGACGCCGCCGACCGGCACTGGATCCCGGTCCGCCGGGACTGGCGCCTCAACGAGCGCCACTACGGCGCGCTCCAGGGCAAGAACAAGAAGCAAACCCTGGACGAGTTCGGCGAGGAGCAGTTCATGCTCTGGCGCCGCTCGTACGACACCCCGCCGCCCCCGATCGAGCCCGGGGACGAGTTCAGCCAGGCGGGCGAGCCGCGCTACGCCGGCATCGACGCCCCGCTGACCGAATGCCTCAAGGACGTGGTCGAGCGGTTCATCCCGTACTGGGAGTCCGACATCGTGCCGGACCTGCGCGCGGGCAAGACCGTGCTGGTCGCCGCGCACGGCAACTCGCTGCGTGCACTGGTCAAGCACCTCGACGGGATCTCCGACGCGGACATCGCCGGGCTGAACATCCCGACCGGCATCCCGCTGCGCTACGACCTGACCGAGGACCTGAAGCCGATCAACCCCGGCGGCACCTACCTCGATCCCGAAGCCGCCAAGGAAGCCGCGGCCGCCGTGGCCAACCAAGGGCGATAAAAAGCTTGACGGACGTCACGGACATCGGGATACGGTGTCCGTGACGCCCGCTGGGACGAGGAAGAGGTGTGAGCGATGAACGTGAACCTGTTTGCCGCTCCCGCCGCCACCGGGCGTCGTCAGCTTGCCGATTGCTGACCGGGAGCGTGTTTCCCCCACCGCTCCTGAAAGGCAACCACCTTGACCGATCTGGTCATCCGCCCGCTCACCGCGGGCGAAGGTTCTCTGTTCGACACCCTGGACCTGCCTCAGCTGGTCGGGTTCGGCATCTTCGGCCGGGACTTCGCCGAGATGTGGGCCAAGGGTGAGTACCGGCCCGACTGGACCTGGGTCGCCCTCCGCGAAGGCCGCGTGGTCGCCCGCGCCGCCTGGTGGGGTGGCCCCGAGGACACCGAGCCGGTAGCACTGGACTGGTTCGACTTCACCGACTTCGACGCCGGGGTGGCGGTGCTGCGCGCCGCCGGGTTCCGCGCCGAGTACGAGCTGGCGCTCCCCGCCGACTGGCGGGAACGGCCCGAGGTCGTGGCCGCCAGGCAGACCCGCATCGACGCCGCGCTGGCGGCCGGGATGCGGCAGCTGGTCGACCGGTTCCGCTACACCTGGACCCTCGACGACGGCCTGCCCGAGCGGCCGGGCCGCCTCGTCTTCCGGCCCGAACCGGACGACGACGTGATCCACGCCGCGTTCATGCGCACCCACGAGGGCACGCTGGACGCCCACGCACAGCGCGCCATCGCCCAGGGCGGCCTGAAGCAGGCCGCCGACGAAGAGCTGGAGTTCCTGCGCTGGCTGCCGTCCCCGCGCGAGTGGTGGCGGCTGGCCTTCACCCCCGACGGCGACCTGGTCGGCATCACCGTGCCGGGCCGCAACTACTCGGGCGCGGTGGTCGGCATCATCGGCGTGGTGCCCGAGCACCGCGGCCACGGCTACGGCTACGACCTGCTGGTGGAGTGCACGCACGTGCTCGTCGAACACGGCGAGACCACCGTGCTGGCGGCCACCGACCTGGGCAACAAGCCGATGGCCGCCGCGTTCGAGCGCGCCGGGTACCCGGTTTCGCAGGAACGCGCCGTGCTGGAGTGGCCGGGCTAACCGGGCAGGATCGACAGGGCGCGGAACTTCCAGCCGTCGGGCTGCCGCGCCAGCTCGAACGCCACCCGGTCCACCCGCTCGGCCGGTTGCGGACTGGCGGTGCTGGTCACCGAGGTCTTCACCACCGCCAGTCCGACCACCAGGTCCGGGGTGGCCGACTTCGCCGCGACCGCCGCGTCCGGCGCGACGGTGACCTTCGTGCCCTGCTGCCGCACCGCGGCGGCGGCCCCCTGCTGCCCGGCGCGGAGTTCCGAGAGCAGCGGGTCGGTGGCGATGGCCAGCTGGCCGCTGAACCAGCCGTCGACGTCGTTGCTGTCCACGGACATGAAGGTGACCAGGCCGGAGCGGGCCGCGGCCAGCGCGGAGTCACGGGCGTCGGCCACCGGGCCGCCCGGCGACGCCGGTACCGGCGGGAGCGCCGGGTTGACCACGATGTCGGCGGCGCGCCAGGTGGTGCCCTCGCGCTGGGCCGTCACCAGCACCGCCGCGCCACCGGTGCTCGACGCGGCGGAGCCCGGCCGGGTGCTGGTCTGGTCGAGCATCATCAGCACCTTCGCCGAGGCCGGGGTCAGCTCGGCCACCGCGGCCTCGCGCACGGTGGTGGTGGCCTTGACGCCCGCCTGGCGCACCTGGCCGAGCGTGCTCTCCACCTGCGTGCGCGCGCCGCCGGTCAGGTGCTTCGCGGCGGCGTCGGCCTGCGCGCCCGGATTCGCCGGGTCGAAGCTGAACACGGCCTCGATCGCGGTCCTCGACGCAGTCAGCACGTCATTGGTGGCCACGACGTCGACCAGCGCCAGGTTCGACGACACCGGCGGCAGCGCGGGCGCGCCGGGCACCGCCTGCGCGCATCCCACCAGCACCACCAGGCACAGAACGGGCCAAACCCTCACAGCAACCCCAGTTCTCCCGCTCGGACCCCGGCCTGGAAGCGCGAAGTGGCCCCCAGCGCGGTCATCAGTTCGGCCACCCGGCGGCGGTAGGTCCGCAGGCCCAGCCCGAGCGAGCGGGCCGCGGTCTCGTCCTTGCACCCCGACGCCAGCATGTCGAGGATGCGCGGCGCCAGCACCCGGATCTCCGCCACCCGCGCGTCGTACACGGCCAGCTCGGTCGCGCCGCGCCAGGCCGCCTCGAACAGCGACACCACGCCCTGCACGGTCTCCTCGGCGGTCAGCACGCTGTAGGAGCGCGTGCCGGCGACCAGGTCGCCCGCCAGGATGACCACCCGCCGGTCCAGGATGATCGTCTCGTTGATCTCGTCCGCGCTGATCCGGATGTCCGCGCCCATGCCGACCAGCTGCTCGAGGTGCGTGGCGGCGACGGGTTCCAGCAGCACCGGCGGCCGGTAGATCTTGCGGACCCGCTTGCCCCGGTGGTCCGCGGCGGTGACCGGGGGCCGCTGGGACACGGCGAAGGTGCGCAGATCGGCCGCCGCGCAGGCGACCTCGGTCGCGCTCGCGAACAGGTGCGCGGTTCGCGCGAACAGTTCTTCCTCACCCTTGACCACGGTGATCACGAGTTCGATTCTGGCAGCAAGTTGCCGATGGTGGATGAAATAACGATGACCGCGAAGGCTGGAGCCATGACCAACTCCACCTGGAAACTCGGTGACAAGCTCGTGCACCGGCTCGGCTTCGGCGCGATGCGGCTGGCGCTCGGCCCGAACGGCGCCGAACGCGACCCCGAGCAGGGCATCGCCGTGCTGCGCCGGGCCGTCGAACTCGGCGTCGACCACATCGACACGGCCGCCTTCTACTTCCACGGCGCGGTCGCCGCCAACGACCTGATCAAGCGGGCCCTCGCCCCCTACTCCGACGACCTGGTGATCGCCACGAAGGTCGGCCCCAGCCGGAACGCGGCCGGTGAGCACCAGCCCGAGGCCCGTCCCGACCAGTTGCGCGCGCAGGTCGAGCAGAACCTGCGTGAACTCGGCCGCGACGAGCTCGACCTGGTGTACCTGCGGATCGGCAACGCGCTCGACCGCGGTTCCGGCTCGCTCGCCGAGCGGTTCGGCGTGCTCGCGGACCTGCGCGAGCGGGGCCTGATCCGGCACCTCGGCATCTCCAACGTCGGACCGGAGCACCTGGCCGAGGCCACCGCGATCGCCCCGGTGACCGCCGTGCAGAACTGGTACGGACTGTCCAAACGGGACGACGACGCGCTGCTGGACACCTGTGCCGAAGCCGGAATCGCCTTCGTCCCGTTCTTCTCCGTGCAGGACGGAGCCCCGGACGGGGCGGTGGCCGCGGTCGCCGCCGCGCACGGGGTGACCGAGGCGCAGGTCCTGCTCGCGTGGACCCTGCACCGGTCGCCGAACGTACTGGCCATTCCGGGCACCGGCAGCGTCACGCATCTCGCCGAAAACGTGGCGGCCGGGAGCCTCGAACTCACATCGGAGGAACTCGGCCGACTGAATTCGGCTACGAATGCGTGAACACGCACTGACGCGCGCGCGAACAAACCGCCCAAAGGTGTCACGGGCGTCACGACCAGGCAGCCAGGACTAGGCCAAACGGCCACCTGACTGCTTACGATTCCCCCGTGACCGTGCCCGCTTCACTCGCTCTGGCCATCGGTGCACTGGTGGTCGGCGCGGTAGCCGGTTTCCTGGCGGCCTCGCTGCGCCGCCGTCGAACCGAGCGCCGACGGCCGGTCGGCCCCACCGTGGCCGAACTGCTGTCCCGGCTGATCCACTCCTCGACCAACGGCGTGGTGGTGCTGAACCGCTTCGGCGACATGGTGCTGCACAACCCGCGGGCCGAGGAGCTGGGCCTGGTCCGGGACAACCGCGCCGACGCCAGGGCGCGCAAGGCCGCCGAGCAGGTGGTCGAGACCGACGACCCGATGGAGATCGACCTGTCCCCGCTGGAGACCAGGGGTCGCCAGCCGGAGGCGGTGCTCGGCGTGCTCCGCCCGCTCGGGGACGGGTTCACCGTGGTCGAGGCGGTGGACCACTCGGACGCGGTCCGCCTGGAAGCCACCCGGCGGGACTTCGTGGCCAACGTCAGCCACGAGCTCAAGACCCCGGTCGGTGCGATCGCGCTGCTCACCGAGGCCGTGCTCGACGCGGCGGAGGACACCGAGGAGGTCCGCCGGTTCGGCGGCAAGATCCTGCGGGAGTCGACGCGGCTGGGCCAGCTGGTCACCGAGCTGATCGCGCTGTCGCGGCTGCAGGGCGCCGAGCGGCTGCCCGACCTGAACGTGGTCGAGGTGGACGCGGTGGTGCGCGAGGCGCTCGGCCGGGTCCGGCTCTCGGCCGAGTCCTCGGAGATCGCGGTGACCACCGACCAGCCCAGCTCGCTGCTCATCGAGGGCGACCGCACGCTGCTGGTCACCGCGTTGTCCAACCTGCTGGAGAACGCGATCAACTACTCCTCGCCGGGCAGCCCGGTCTCGGTGAGCAGGCGGCTGGTCGACGGCGCGGTCGAGATCGCGGTGACCGACCGCGGCATCGGCATCGAGGAAGCCGACCAGCAACGCGTGTTCGAACGCTTCTACCGCGCCGACAAGGCGCGCTCGCGGGCCACCGGCGGGACCGGGCTCGGCCTCGCCATCGTCAAGCACGTCGCCGCCAACCACGGCGGCGACGTGCGCCTGTGGAGCAGCCCGGGAACCGGCTCCACGTTCACCCTGCGCATACCCGCGCACCTGCCGGAGAACGGCCGCGGCGCCGGTGCTCCGGCCGCGGCCACCCGCGCCGACATGCCCCCCGAGCGGACTCCCCGCCTCGTGGTTGCCCAGGACGTCACCGATCATGGAGGACAGTTGTGACCAGGGTGCTCATCGTCGAGGACGAGGAGTCCTTCGCCGATCCGCTGGCCTTCCTGCTGCGCAAGGAGGGCTTCACCGCCGCGGTGGCCACCACCGGCCAGCAGGCGCTGGAGGAGTTCGACCGCAACGGCGCCGACATCGTGCTGCTCGACCTGATGCTGCCGGGCATGAGCGGGACCGACGTGTGCAAGCAGCTGCGCCAGCGCTCCGGTGTGCCGGTGATCATGGTGACCGCGCGCGACAGCGAGATCGACAAGGTGGTCGGCCTGGAGCTGGGCGCCGACGACTACGTGACCAAGCCGTACTCGGCCCGCGAGCTGATCGCCCGCGTGCGCGCGGTGCTGCGGCGCGGTGGTGAGCCGGGCACCGACGGCGAGCTGGCCCCGCTGGTGCTGGCGGCCGGTCCGGTGCGGATGGACGTCGAACGGCACGTGGTGACCGTCGACGGCGCGGACGTCTCGCTGCCGCTCAAGGAGTTCGACCTGCTCGAGTACCTGCTGCGCAACGTGGGCCGGGTGCTCACCCGCGGCCAGCTGATCGACCGGGTGTGGGGCGCGGATTACGTCGGGGACACCAAAACCCTGGACGTGCACGTCAAGCGGCTGCGGTCGAAGATCGAGCCGGACCCGGGCTCGCCGAGGCACCTGGTCACGGTGCGTGGTCTCGGCTACAAGTTCGAGTCATGATCTCGGTTTAATCTCGGTTGCCGACCAGCGGGTCTGCTCAGCCGGGTACCGTTTACCCCCGTGCGCCTTGGGGTCCTCGACGTCGGTTCCAACACCGTCCACCTGCTCGTGGTGGACGCGCACCGTGGTGCGCACCCGCTGCCGATGCACTCCGAGAAGACCGTCCTGCGGCTGGCCGAGCAGATCACCGGCTCCGGTGAACTGAGCAAGGCGGGCGGGGACGACCTGGTCCGGGCGGTGGAGTCGGCCAAGGCGGCGGCCGCGCGGCTGGGCTGCGCCGAGGTGATGGCGTTCGCCACCTCGGCCGTGCGGGAGGCGAAGAACTCGGCGAAGGTGCTCCGCAAGGTCACCGAGGAAACCGGGGTCGACCTGCAGGTGCTCTCCGGGGTGGACGAGGCGCGGCTGACCTTTCTCGCGGTCCGCCGGTGGTTCGGCTGGTCGGCGGGCAAGCTGCTGGTGCTGGACATCGGCGGTGGCTCGCTCGAGGTCGCGATGGGCATGGACGAGGAGCCGGAGCTGGCCGAGTCGCTGCCGCTGGGCGCCGGGCGGATCACCAGGACGCGGTTCAAGCACGACCCGCCGAGCCGGTCCGAGCTGATCGCCACCTCGGCCTGGCTGGAGGAGCAACTGGCCGGGCTGGCGAAGAAGGTGGCCAAGCAGGGGCTACCCGATCGGGTGGTGGCGACTTCGAAGACCTTCCGCTCACTGGCCCGGCTGACCGGTGCGGCACCGTCGGCGGACGGACCCCGGGTCCGCCGCGCGCTCACCGACACCGCGCTGCGGCAGTTGATCTCGTTCATCTCGCGGATGACCGCGGCCGACCTGGCCCAGCTCGAGGGGGTCAGCGGCAGCCGTTCCCACCAGCTGGTGGGCGGCGCGCTGGTGGCACAGGCCGCCATGCGAGCTTTGTCACTGCCGGAACTCGAGATCTGCCCGTGGGCGTTGCGGGAGGGAGTGATCCTGCGGCGGCTGGACCATTCCAACGGGGCCGAGGACACTGCACTGGGCGGACGGGGACTGGACTTCGACGACGGGCGACAGGCACGGTGGAAGGGATGACCCAAGACAGCGGTGGCGAGCAGCCCCAGAAGACGGTGGCCGAACTGCTCGCCCAACACGGTGCACAGGGCGGCTCACGCCGCCGTCGTCGGCGTGCCGACGACGAGGAGGAGACTCCCCGGCGCGACATCAGCGACACCGCTCCGCAGGCGATCATCGAGCGCGTCCAGGGCGACACCCCGCCCCCGGCGAACCGGCGCAACGGCACCCCGCGCCGGTCGGGCTCGCGACACGACTCCGGCGCGCTGCCCCGGCCGCCGCGGCAGGAGTCGGGCGCGTTCCCGCGGCCGCAGCAGGACTCGGGCGCCATGCCGCGCCCCCAGCAGGAGGCGCGTCCGCAGGAATCGGGGGCCTTCGCGCGGCCCGCGCAGGACTCCGGGGCGCTGCCGCGTCCGCAGCAGGAGTCCGGCGCGCTGCCCCGGCCCCAGGACGAGCCGCCCGCTCGCGCGCCCCGCTCGCGGCATGGCGCCCCCGCGGCCGAGAACCCGGTCGACCCGCCCACCCGGCGGGTCCCGCCACGAGGCCGCCGCCAGCAGCCACCACCCCCCGCCGCACCGCCGCCCGGCGCGCTCTCGGCGCGCCTGGACGGCCTCGACTCCGACGCCGAGGCGCCGCCCGCCGAGCCGGAGGCCGGTCCGCCGCCGACCGGCGGGTACCCGGTGCCGCCGCGGGCGCCGCGCCGCCGTGGTGGCCCGGTGCGCCGGCCCACGCCGCCGAAGCGCGAGGAGCACACCGAGCAGATCCCGGTGGTGCCCGACGAGCCGGACAACGGCCCGCCCAGCGGGTACAACAGCGGTTACGCGAGCGGGTACGCCAGCGGTTACCAGAGCGGGTTCAACCCGAGGCCCGCCCAGCCGCCGGAACCGGAGCCCGAGCCCGACGAGCCGCCCGCCGGGCTGGCCGGCTGGCGCCAGCGCCGGGAAGAGGCGCGCCTGGAGGACACCCAGGCCGCGATGACGCCGGTGGACGACCCGATGGACGGGCCGCCCGGCGACCCGTACGCCAGCGGTCAGTTCGCCTCGGGCCGGTTCAGCACCGGTGACTTCGAAGCCGTGCAGCGGCCGGTCGCCGGCGAACTGGGCGGTCCCGCCTACGCCGACGACTTCGACGCCCCGCCGCGGCGGGACCGCGGGCCCGGCTACGACGACGGGTTCGACACCGAGCTCGACGCCGAGGACGGCGACTTCGCCGAACTGGACGACCCGTACGACGGGGTCGCCGGGGTCGACGAACTGCCCGAGGACGAGGCGTCGCCGGGCAAGCAGTGGCTGGTCATGGGCGCGCAGCTGGCGCTCGGCGTGATCGGCGGGGCCGGCGTCTGGCTGGGTTTCAACTGGCTGTGGGGCCGGATCCCGGCCGCCGCGCTGATCGCCGCGCTGCTGGTGATCGTGGCGCTGGTGTGGATCGTCCGGAAGATCCGCCGGGCCGACGACATGCAGACCACCGTGCTCGCGGTGCTGGTCGGCCTGGTGGTCACGGTGAGCCCCGCCGCACTGCTCCTGCTGTCCAAGTAGGACCATGCCCGCGTGAGCACTCCGATCGGCCTGTCCACCGCCTCGGTCTGGCCGCTGAAAGCCGGCGCCGGGTTCGAGCTCGCCGCCGACCTCGGTTACGACGGGGTCGAGGTGATGGTCTGGGCCGATCCGATCAGCCAGGACGTCGGCGAGCTGCGGAAGTGGTCGAAGCGCACCGGGATGCCGGTGCTGTCGGTGCACTCGCCGTCGCTGCTGATCACCCAGCGCGTGTGGTCACCCGATCCGGTGGTCCGGTTGCGCCGGAGCGTGGAGGCGGCCGAGGAGCTGGGCGCCGCCACCGTGGTGGTGCACCCGCCGTTCCGCTGGCAGCGCCGCTACGGCGACGGCTTCGCCGACCTGGTCGCCGAGCTGGAGGACCGCAGCGGGGTGGCGATCGCGGTGGAGAACATGTTCAAGGTCCGGCCGCCGGGCCGGAACCGGGACGCGCGGGTGTCCGCGTTCCGGCCGTCGATCGACCCGACCGACGTCGGCTACCGCCACTACACGCTCGACCTGTCGCACACCGCGGCCGCCGGGATGGACCCGATCGCGCTGGCCGAGCGCATGGGCGCGGGCCTGGTCCACCTGCACCTGGCCGACGGCACCGGCCTGCCGAAGGACGAGCACCTGGTGCCCGGCCACGGCGGGCAGCCGTGCGCGGAGGTGCTGGAACTGCTGCGCGGCAGCGGGTTCGCCGGGCAGGTGGTGCTGGAGATCAACACCCGCCGCGCCGGGGAGCGGTCCCGCCGGGTCAAGGACCTCGCCGAAGCGCTGCTGTACGCGCGCCTGCACCTCGGGCAGTAACGAACCAAGATCATTTTTGTCTCGGGCTGACTCGGTTTCGGGACGGCGAACACGTAAAGTTCCGGGCGTGAACCCCGTGCGATCAACGATCCTCGCCGCCGCAGGCAACGACCGCCTGCGCCGGCTCGTGGCCACCGCACCGGGTACGCGGTCGGTGGTCGACCGCTTCGTCGCCGGGGAGAGCTGCGCGCGGGCGGTCGAGGCGGTGCGTGCGCTCGCCTCGGACGGGCTCACCGCCACCCTGGACTACCTCGGCGAGGACACCACCGACGCCGAGCAGGCCGAGCGCACCGTGCGGACCTACCTGACCCTGCTCGACCAGCTGCACGGCGAGGGGCTGGCGCCGCACGCGGAGGTGAGCGTCAAGCTGTCGGCGGTGGGGCAGAAGCTGTCCGAGCGGCTGACCATGGACAACGCCTACCGGATCTGCGCGGCGGCCGAGCAGTGCGGCACCACGGTGACCCTCGACATGGAGGACCACACCACCACCGACGCCACCCTGGCCACGGTCGCGGAGCTGCGCCGCACCTGGCCGTGGGTGGGGGCGGTGCTGCAGTCGTACCTGCACCGGACCGAGGCGGACGCGGTGGCGCTCGCCGGTTCCCGCGTCCGGTTGTGCAAGGGGGCCTACGCGGAACCGGAGTCCGTGGCCTTCGCCACCGCGCACGAGGTGGACCTGAGCTACGTGCGGGCGGCGAACGCGCTGCTGGCCGGCGAGGGTTACCCGATGTTCGCCACCCACGACCCGAGGCTGGTGGACATCCTCGGCGAGCGGGCGCGCTGGTACGGGCGCAAGCAGGGCAGCTACGAGTTCCAGATGTTGTACGGGATCCGGCCGGACGAGCAGCGCCGGCTGGCCGGGGAGGGGGAGACCGTGCGGGTGTACGTCCCGTTCGGGGAGCAGTGGTACGGCTACCTGATGCGGCGCCTGGCCGAGCGCCCGGCGAACCTGAGCTTCTTCCTGCGCGCGCTGGCCAGCCGTTCGTGAGCGCAGCAGAAGAGGCCGTGCCGTTCGGCGCGGCGATTTCGGTCCGCTCGCTGGGCGACGGCACGTTCACCGCCGATCTGCGGCCGGAGTGGTCGATCGGCACCCACCCGCACGGCGGGTTCCTGCTGGCGCTGCTGGCCAGGGCCGCGCAGGCGGCGCTCGGCGAACGCGGGGAGTCGCAGGCGGAACCGCTGGTGGTCTCGGCCGAGTTCCTGCACCCGCCCGCCATCGGGCCGGTGCTGCTGCGCACCGAGCTGCACAAGCTGGGCCGTCGCGCCACGGTGATCGGGGTGCGGCTGGAGCAGCGCGGGCGCAGTTGCGTCGAGGCCAGGGTGACCACCGGGCGGCTGCCCGTCCGGCGTCCGGAGTGGACGGACGTGCCGCCGGTGCCCGCCGAACCGCCGCCCGGCGCGATCCAGATCGGCGGCAACACCGCCGAAGGCGCGTTCAACCTGGCGAAGGCCTGCGACGTGCGGCTCGACCCGTCGACCGTGGGGTACCTGGCGGGGCGGACCGCGGACGCGCCGAGGATCCGGCTGTGGGTCCGGCCGAGGGCCGGGCAGCCGGACCCGTTCTTCGCGCTGCTCGCCGGGGACGTGAACCCGCCGGTGGTGTTCAACGTGGGCCGGATGGGGTGGGCGCCGACGGTGCAGCTGACCGCACTGGTCCGGTGCCGCCCCGCGCCCGGCTGGCTCCGCGTCCAGGTCGACTGCCGCTCGATCCACGAGTCCTGGTTCGACTCGGACGCCACGGTGATCGACTCGGCGGGTCGCCTGATCTGCCAGGCGCGCCAGCTGGCGCTGGCCCCCGGCAGCTGACCACCGCCCGTGCTACACCCATGCCGACCGCGCCCAGCTGAATGCTATGAGTGGGGCATTACTTGCATTCAACGCAAGTAATGCCCCACTCATAGCATTGGACCTCCGGCAGAGCCCGTTATGAGGCGGGTAGCTGGAGCATGATCTGCGGGCGTGGGCGCTTCTTCGCGACCTCGTAGGCAGCGCGAAGTTCCTTGACCACCTCGCCCGGCTCTGCTGTCAACCGGCTGGGCAATGTCTGCAGGAAGACGATGCCCAGGCTCGTATAACGCGCGTTGCGCGCAAGCGTCTGGCGGTAGTCGGCGTGCTGGTAGTGATGTTCGAACGAGTCGATCTCCCAGGCGAGACCGACCTCATCGCACCACAGGTCGGGCATGGCGACGCATTCACCGGTGAGATCGAAGAGCGGAGTGTTGAGCCTGGCCGGTGGTAATCCGGCACGGCGCCAGATCGTGGCCGCCGTGGCCTCGGGCACCGAGCGGACGTCCTCGTCGAGGAGTTTCAGCAGTGCACGCGGGAGGGCGGTGCCCCGGCGGCTGCCCGTCTCGAGTTCCGCGCAGAGCTCAGAGCGTGAGCAGAGGCCGGTGCGGACTGCCTCGATCAGCAGTGCGAGGACCGGATCCCGCTTGCGCACGCGTCTTACGCCGTCGAGCACCGCGCGAGCTGGGGGCGCGAGCGGGATGCCGTCGATCCACCTTGGTTCGGGCGGGTGGATGGTGCGTTCGACGAACGCGAAACCAGAGCTGCGCACTTGCTGGGTGGCCGGCAGCAAGAGGTGGATTTCGCTGCTGGTGGGCACGTTCCGCAGGCCGTACCGGCGGGCAGCCTCGAACCCGGTCACGATCCCGTGCCCCTCGGCGTGCAGCAATGCCGCTTCCACGCGTTGTCGCGGGGTTGGACTGGCTCTGGCGAGCAGCACGATTCCGGGTAAGAGATGCGTCCACGGACCACCGGGCTGGCAACGTCGGTACGTGGTGCTCTCTGGCACGGCCAAGCACCGCAGTTCGGCGGCGCGGATTACTCCGTACCTGGCGTGTTTGCGCAGGTAGGACTCGGTTGAATGCGGTAGACGGCTCATGCGGCCGGATCCTGCCCGTCAACACCGACAGTTCCGGATCGATTGCTATGAGTGGGGCATTACTTGCGTTGATTGCAAGTAATGCCCCACTCATAGCAATCAACCGGGGGTGGGGGCGGAGGAGGCCCGGGGCGGTGCGCGGCCGGGCGGGCCGGTGATAATCGGGTATGGCTGTCATCGCGGTGCTCGGGGCGGGAAAGATCGGCGAGGCCCTTCTGTCGGGGCTGTTGCACGGCGGGCGCAGGCCCGACGAGCTGCTGTTCACCGAGCGCTACCCGGAGCGCGTCGACGAGCTGACCCGCCGCTACGGCGTGCGCGGCGTCGACGTGCCCGAGGCCGCGAAGCTCGCCGACGTGCTGATCGTCGCGGTCAAGCCGCAGGACATCGAGCCGTTGCTCGACGAGCTGGGGCCGCTCCTGCGCCCCGAGACGCTGGTCGTCTCGCTGTGCGCGGGCCTGCCGACCGCCCTCTACGAGCGCCGCCTGGCCGAGGGCACCCCAGTCGTCCGGGTGATGCCGAACACCCCGATGGTGGTCGGCGAGGCGATGAGCGCGATTTCACCCGGTCGGTACGCCACCGCCGACCACTTGGCGCTCGTCGAAGAGCTGCTCACCTGCGTCGGCAGCGTGGTGCGCGTGCCCGAGTCGCAGCAGGACGCGGTCACCGCGCTCTCCGGTTCCGGCCCGGCGTACTTCTTCTTCCTGGTCGAGGCCATGATCGATGCGGGCATCCTGCTCGGCCTCCCGCGCAACATCTCGGAGAAGCTCATCGTGCAGTCGGCCGTCGGCGCGGCGAAGATGCTCGCCGAGACGGGCGAGCACCCGGTCACCCTGCGTGAGGCGGTCACCTCACCGGCGGGCACCACGATCAACGCGATCCGCGAACTGGAGAACCACGGCGTCCGCGCGGCGCTGCTCGCGGCCATCGAAGCGGCCCGCGACCGGTCGGTGGAATTGGGCAAGGCACACGACTGACCGCCCCCGTTCCCCCAGGTGGCTGGCCAGCAAACGGGGGAATCCTGGCGATATCGGGCCTGGTTGGGGCCATTTCCGGTGACAGGCGTCGCATTAGTCTCACCTGTCCCGCTACCCTCGCTAGAAGCACGTGCGTGTCGGTACCGCCGGTGGGGAAGCCGCGCGGCGCGACACGTGTCGAAGGACGCGGTGACTATGCCGACGAAGAAGAAACAAGAGGACCTGACACCACCACGCCAGGTCCAGTTCCTGACGGTTGCCGAGGTGGCCACGCTGATGCGGGTCTCCAAGATGACCGTCTACCGGCTCGTGCACTCGGGCGAACTCCCGGCCGTCAGGGTCGGGAAGTCGTTCCGGGTGCCGGAGAAGTCGGTGCACGAATACCTGGACAGCGCCTACTACGACGTGGGATGACACCTCCCCCGCCGACCGGTGGCCGCGCGGCCACCGGTAACCTAGTAGGCCGCTCGTCCTGTTGCGCTGCACGCCGCGCCGGGCCGGGTGATCACTGACGAGAGGTTAAGGAGCACCTGTGGGCTCGGTCATCAAGAAGCGCCGCAAGCGCATGTCCAAGAAGAAGCACCGCAAGCTGTTGCGCCGCACGCGGATGCAGCGTCGCAAGCAGGGCAAGTGAGCGGCGAACCACAGGTTCCATCGGCTGCGTGACCAACGCAGCGAACGGCCCGTCCGGCTCAGCCGGGCGGGCCGCCGCCATTAGTGTGGTCCATCCCCGGAATCGGTTGAGCTGCGTTAACAGCTGGTAAGACGGTCTTCCGGCCCGCTCGTCGCGGGGTAACATCTCCGGTGCGTCAGCGCGATACGGTCTTGAGTAACCAGCCGCGCACCGAGTGACAGCGTCCGGAGTTGCGGCTGTCCCGCCCGAGAGACCCGATGCCCGCACAATCCCGCCAGGGGGCCGAATGCCGTCCAGAATCGTGCTCGTCACCGGAGTCGGCGGAGAGCTCGGCGGGCGCCTGCTCGCCCGGCTCGGCAGCAACCCCGACTTCGAGCGCGTGATCGGCGTCGACACCACCTCCCCGGCCAAGTCCGTGCTCCAGCGCATGGGCCGGGCCGAGTTCGTCCGCGCCGACATCCGCAACCCGCTGATCGCCAAGGTGATCAGCACCGCACAGGTCGACACCGTGGTGCACGCCTCCACCACCTGCCACCCGGCCGCCCCCGGCCGCCGGACGGCGATCAAGGAGGTGAACGTGATCGGCACCATGCGCCTGCTCGCCGCGTGTCAGCGATCGCCGCAGGTGCGCAAGCTGGTGGTGAAATCCACCGCCGCGGTCTACGGCGCCAGTTCGCGGTCGCAGGCGGTGTTCACCGAGGACTCCGAGCTCATCCCCACCTCCAGCAGCGGGTACGCCAAGGACGCGGTGGAGATGGAGGGGTACGTGCGCGGGCTCTCGCGCCGCCGCCCGGACATCACCATCACCATGGCGCGGTTCACCAACCTGATCGGCCCCGAGGTCGACACCGTGCTCTCGCGCTACTTCTCGCTCCCGGTGGTCCCGACCGTGCTCGGCTACGACGCGCGGATGCAGCTGCTGCACTCCTCGGACGCGCTGGCCGTGCTGGAACAGGCCACGCTGGAGGACAAACCCGGGGTGTTCAACGTGGGTAGCGAGGGGGTACTCACCCTCTCGCAGGCGATCCGGCGAGCCGGCCGAGTCGAGTTGCCGATGCCGCGCGGTGTGGTGCCGTCGGTCGGCAAGGTGCTCCGCGGGGCGAAGCTGGTGGACTTCTCCGCCGACCAGGTGCGGTTGCTGAACTTCGGCCGCGTGGTGGACACCACCAAGCTCAAGCGGGAGTTCGGGTACACGCCCCGGTGGACCACCCGCGAGGCGTTCGACGACTACGTGCAGGGGCGCGGGCTGCGGCCGGTGCTCGACGGCCCGCGGCTGGCCAAGCTGGCAGGCAAGGTGGCCGTCGCCGCCGCCACCGGTCAGGCCGGCGGGCGATGAGCCGCGCGGACGGGGTCAGGGACAGAAGGGAAGGCAGGGCGCAGGAAGTGACCACGAGCATGAGCGCGCAGGTGATTCCGCTGCACGGACCGGGCCGTGAGAAGGCCCCCGAGCCACCGGCCGCGGGTGCGCGGCCGGAGGGCGCCGCGGAGGAAGCGGCCGGGCTCGCCGACGCGCCGGTCGTCCAGTTCCCGAAGGCTCGGCCCGCACCGGTCGTGCCTGCCGAGGCCGAACTGCCCGATGCGCTGGTCACCCTGCTGAAGTTCGTGCGCAACCGGCTCACCGGCGACTACACCGTGGACGAGTTCGGCTTCGACGCCGAGCTGACCGACGCGCTGCTGATGCCGCCGTTCCGCGCGCTGTACGAGAAGTGGTTCCGGGTCAGCACGCACGGGGTGCACAACCTGCCGGTCGAGGGCGGGGCGCTGCTGGTCAGCAACCACTCGGGGACCATCCCGCTGGACGCGCTGATGACCGCGGTCGCGGTGCACGACGAGCACCCGGAGCACCGGCACCTGCGCGGGCTCGGCGCCGACCTGGTGTTCCGCATGCCGCTGGTGGGTTCGCTGGCGCGCAAGTCGGGGCAGACGCTGGCCTGCAACCCGGACGCCGAGCGGCTGCTGCGCGCGGGTGAGCTGGTCGGCGTGTGGCCGGAGGGGTTCAAGGGCATCGGGAAGCCGTTCTCCTCGCGGTACAAGCTGCAGCGCTTCGGCCGCGGCGGCTTCGTCTCGGCGGCGATGCGGGCCGGGGTGCCGATCATCCCGTGCTCGATCGTGGGCGCCGAGGAGATCTACCCGAAGATCGGCGACATCAAGCCGCTGGCGCGCTTGCTGGGGCTGCCGTACTTCCCGGTGACGCCGTTCTTCCCGCTGCTGGGGCCGCTGGGCGCGATCCCGCTGCCGACGAAGTGGCACATCGAATTCGGCGAACCGATCCGCACCGACCAGTTCGGCCCGGACGCCGAGGACGACCCGATGCTGGTGTTCAACCTGACCGACCAGGTCCGCGAGTCGATCCAGCACACCCTCTACCGCCGCCTGGCCCAACGCCGCAGCATCTTCCGCGACTGAGCTACGGGAAAGTTCGGCGTGGCTTGCGTGGCGGTGCGGGTGGCGGAACCTCAGGCGTCTTCTCGCTCCGGGATCTCCACCTCATGAATAACCGATTCACCACGGTGAAGCTGTCCTCGCGAGAAGCCGCCTGAGAACCCGCTGCGGTGCGAGCTGACGGCCCACAGCAAGCGGCTCCGCCGCTTCGGCGTGGCTGGCGTGGCTGGCGTGGCGACCGTGCGTCAGCGGCGGCGGTACGCCAGGCCCGCCGCGACCGCGCCGGCGACGGCGCCCGCGCCCAGGACGGAGGGCACGCCGATCTTGGCGGCCTTCCGGCCGGTGCGGAAGTCCCGGATCTCCCAGCCCCGCGCCCGCGCGACCTCCCGCAGGCCCGAGTCCGGGTTCACCGCGACCGAGGTGCCCACCGCGGACAGCATCGGGATGTCGTTCGACGAGTCCGAGTACGCGGTGCAGCGGCGCAGGTTCAGGCCCTCACGCGCGGCCAGCGCCCGCACCGCGTGGGCCTTCGCGCGCCCGTGCAGCAGGTCACCGACGAGCCGTCCGGTGTAGACACCGTCGACGCTTTCCGCCACCGTGCCGAGCGCGCCGGTCAGGCCGAGCCGCCGCGAGATGATGGCGGCCAGCTCCACCGGGGTGGCGGTGACCAGCCAGACCCGCTGCCCGGCGTCAAGGTGCATCTGCGCCAGCGCCCTGGTGCCGGACCAGATCTTCTCGGCCATCAGCTCGTCGTAGATTTCCTCGCCGACGTCGACCATCTCCTGCACCGTGCGACCGGCCACAAAGGACAGGCCCTTCTCCCGGTGCGACTTGATGTCGTCGTGGTTCTCCCGGCCGCCGACCCGGAACTTCAGCTGCTGCCAGGCGAACCCGGCCAGGTCGGAGGTGGTGAAGAAGTTCCGCGAGGCCAGCCCGCGCACGAAGTGGAAGATCGACGCGCCCATCATCATCGTGTTGTCCACGTCGAAGAAGGCGGCGGCGGTCAGGTCCGGCGGCGCGGCGGCGACCGGGGGCTCGGCCCCGTCGGCCTCGGCCGGCCCGGCGACCGGCTCCGGCGGCACCGTACCGGCGGCCAGGTCCTGCGCGGGAACGGTCAGCACGGCGGACGGCGACTGCTCCATCGCGACGGCGGCCTCGGCGGAGGCCTCACCGGCCAGTTCCGCGAGCCGCTCCAGTTCCTGACTCTTATCCTTGCCACTCCACCGCGACACGCTCACCGCCTCCGATTTGTGGGAAACGCCTGTGCACAGGGTAGCGAGCCGGAGTGGCCGCCGGGTTACCAGCCGACCCTCACCTCGGGCAATCCCGGCAACAGTGGGGGAAGTCTCAGGAGTTCACCAGGTGGCGGCGGCATTATCGGCGGCCTGGGCCGCGTGACCGGTGGTGGCGCTTCGGTCACCGGTGGTGCCGGGAGCGAGGGCGCGACGAGGACCGGCGTGGCCGTGATCGGGCGGTCGTCGACCGGCGGCGTGGCCACCGTGGGTGACTCCGGCCGGTCCACCGGCACGAGCGCCGGGTCGTCGGGATCGGCAGGGGCGCCGGGATCGGCCGGTACGGCGGGTGGCGGACTGCCGTCACCGCAGCCGGCCGTGGCGGGCAGTGCGCCCAGGTCGTCGTGCTTGCCCGAGGTGATCTGGTAGCAGCTCATCCGCTCGGCGAGCGCGGCCGCACGCCGGTCGACCCGGTCCATCAGTACGACAGCGTTGTCAAAGGCGACACTGGCTCCTTCCGGCACCGAAGGTCGCAGGTCGGCGAGCACCCGCGCCTGCTCGGCGGCCCACGACCGCAGGCCGGTGAGCTGCGCGCCGGAGGTCCCGGTGGCGACCGCGGTCAGCTCGGCGGTGCCCTCCCGGGCGGCCTGGCCGAAGCTGTCCAGGGTGGCCCGGAACTCCGCGGCGTCGCGGCCACCGAGTTCACGGAGTTCGGCGAGCCGCCCGCCCGCGTGGTCGAGCCGCTTGCCCGCCCTGGCCTCGTCGTCGAAGGTCAGCCCGACGGTGGCGGTCTCACCAGCGAGTTTCATGCCGTAGAGGGAGTCGCCGGGCAGGGCGTCCCCGGCGAGGGCCACGCCGAGACCACCGATCCCGATCAAGCCGGCCAGCCCGCCCGCGATCACCGGACCCCACCGCGTGCGGCGCCGCGGTGGGGGCACGACCGGACGCGCCTCGATGGCGGCGGCGATGCGCTCCCTGGTCTCCGGACCGGGGGTGGCGGTGTTGCCGAGCCTGCGGAGCTGGCCGACCAGGTCCAGCTCGTGGCGGAACTCGTCGTCGTCCGGCGACGGGTCCTCGACGGCGCGCGCGAACCGGTCGCGCTCACGCTCCCACGGCAACTTCACGGCTGGCTAACGAACAGCGGATAACGACAGTTACGGCGTACTGGCCAGTATCAATCCGGGTTACCGCAAACCGCTCGGCATGAGCTGGGCCAGCCGCCGGACCGCGCGGTGCTGCAGTGCCTTGATGGCGCCCTCGTTGCGGTTCATGATCTCCGCCGTCTCGGCCACCGAGAGCCCCTGCATGAACCGCAGCAGAATGCATTCGCGCTGGTCACTGCCCAGCTCGTCGATGCAGCGGAACAGCTCGGAGCTGGTCGCGCGGCTGATCACCTGCTGCTCGGGCCCGGCCGGGCTCTGCGCGGTGGACCCGGTGAACGGGCTCGCCCCGCCCTCGGCCACCTCGTCGGTGACCACTTCGAGGCGGAAGCGGCTGGACTTCACGTGGTCGAGGATCAGGTTGCGGGCGATGGTGACGAACCAGGCGCCGACGTCCCGGCCCTGGTAGGTGACCGAGGTGATCCGGCGCAGCGCGCGCAGGAAGGTCTCACTGGTCACGTCCTCGGCCAGGTCGCGGTCGCCGAGGCGGAACAGCACGTACCGGAAGACCATGTCGACGTACCGGTCGTACAGCTTGCCGAAGGCGCCGGCGTCGCCCTGCTGGGCGGCGTGCACCAGGTCCCACGCCTCGGCCTTGACGGCCTCGGCCTGCGCGGCGCGCTGCGCGGCGACGGCCCGGCGGCTCGGCGCGCTCGTGCCGATGAGCGTGCCCGAACCCCCGGCCAAGGCGACCTGCAGGCTCATCGATCCGCACCTCCCGGGCCCCGTTGGCGAGTCGTCAGTCCGTCGCTGAGTGATCAACACCACCTCAGGACCAGTGCAGCATACGTGTTGTTACCGCGAAGTAGGTAGTGGTGTTCCGGTGATGTGACCGCCACGAACGGGCGATATCCCCGCTTCGGGGGAGGGGGATGACAGACTGGTTACGGTGTGGGTGCGCTCGCGGAAGGGGTTGGGATTTGTCGTCCGAACAGGGGAATCACCAGAACCACCAGGCCACGGCAGGCACCGCGGGCTCCGTCTCGGCGCTGGTTTCCGCGGCCGCCGGGAGCTGGCCGGATTCACTCGCACTTATCGATTCAGGAACCGGCCGGAAGAGCACCTGGGCACAGGTCGACGCGGCGGTGAACGCTGAAGCGCGCCGCCTCACCGACGCCGGGCTGAGCCCCGGTGACCGGGTGGTCGTGCGCCTGCCGACCTCCACCGCGTTCGCGGTGACGCTGTTCGGCGTGGTGCGCGCGGGCGGGATCGCGGTCCCGCTGTCGCCGCAGGCGCCGGGCGCCGAGATCCAGCCGCTGGTCGAGCACTCCGGGGCGAAGCTGGTGGTCAGCCACGACCCGGAGGCCGAGGAACTGCCGGACGGGGTCACCGCGCTGCCCGCCGCCGACGTCAGCGCGACCGGGGAGCGAGTCGAAGCGGTCGGCGGTGGTGAAGACATCGCCGTGGTCTCGTACACCTCGGGCACCACCGGCCCGCCGCGTGGCGTGATGTTGTCGCACCGGGCGCTCCTCGCCAACATCGAGCAGCTCTCGTCGGTGCGGCCGCTGGTGCTCCAGCACTCCGACCGCGTGTTCGTCGCGATCCCGCTGTTCCACGTCTACGGCCTGGGCCCCGGGCTGCTCCAGGCCGCCGCGGTCGGCGCCACCGTGGTGCTGTCCGAGCGGTTCGACGCCCGGCGCGCGCTGGCCGATTGCGCCGAGTACCGCGTCACCACGATCGCCGGCGTGCCCGCGATGTACGCCGAGTTCGCCGCGCTGGACGCCGACGAACTGGGCACCGGGCTGGCCACCGTGCGCCGGATGACCTCGGGCGCGGCGCCGCTGCACCCCAGGGTGCTGGCCGCGATCCGGGCCGCCACCGGGCTGGACGTCTACGAGGGCTACGGCCTGACCGAGGCCGCGCCGGTGGTGACCACCACGCTGGTCACCGGTTACCCGAAGCCCGGTTCGGTCGGGCGCGCGCTGCCCGGCATCGAGCTGCGGCTGGTGGAGAGCGACGGCACCACCGGGCCGGTGCTCTCCGATCCGGAGGACCTGGTGGACAGCTTCGACGAGGAGGACGGCGGCACCGGGCTGGTGGCGCTGCGCGGCGCGAACCTGTTCTCCGGGTACTGGCCCGACGGCGCGCACGGCCCCGACGACGAGGGCTGGTTCCGCACCGGCGACGTCGGCTACCTGGACACCGACGGCGATCTGCACCTGGTCGACCGCGCCAACGACCTGATCATCGTGAACGGGTTCAACGTGTACCCGAACGAGGTCGAGTCCGTGCTCACCGAGTTGCCCGAGGTGGTCGAGGCGGCGGTGGTCGGCGTGGTGGACGAGCGCAGCGGCGAGGCGGTCAAGGCCGTCGTCGTGGTCGCGCCGGGTGCCTCGCTGTCCGCCCAGCAGGTGGTCGACCACTGCGCGGGCAAGCTCGCCGGGTACAAGGTGCCGCACACCGTCGAGTTCGCCGAGAGCCTGCCGCATTCGGCGACCGGCAAGCTCCGCAGGCTGCGGTTGCGGTAGGAAGGCAAACCATGGCGCATGAGGTGACGGTGGTGACCAGGGATGGCTGCTCGGCGTGCGTGCGCGCCGAGGCCGACGTGGCGCGCATCTGCGGGGAGCTCGGGGTCGCGTGGTCGACCTTCGACGTGGACAGCGATCCGGAGTGGCGGGCCGAGTACGGCGACCGCGTGCCGGTGATCCTGGTCGACGGCGACGAGCACGGGTATTGGTCGGTCGAGGAGGACCGGCTGCGCGCGGCGCTCGCGTAATGCACTCGTAAGGGCGCGGGAGCGGCGATCCGGCCCGCGGCTGACGACGATGGAGGCATGGACACACGCCTGCCACGCCTTCGCGCGGCCGCGATCGGGGTGGTCGCCGTCGGCGCGGCGGCCGCGGCCGGGCACCTGCTGTCCGCGTTCCTCGGGCGGAACTCGTCGCCGGTGGTCGCGGTGGGCAGCACCATCGCGGAGTTCTCGCCGAGCTGGCTGACCGAGTTCGGCAAGGACACGTTCTACCTGTACGACAAGCTCGCGCTCTTTGTCGGCATGGGCCTGGTGATGCTGGTGCTGGCCGCCGTCGCGGGGTTGATCTCGCGGCGTTCGCGCACGCCGGGGCTGGTGCTGATCGGGGCGTTCGGCGTGCTCGGCGTGGTTGCCGTGCTGCGGCGGCCGGACCTCGGGCAGCTGGCGATCCTCGCGCCGCTGGCCACGCTGCTCGTCGGGTGCTGGGTGTTCTCCTGGCTGCACGGGGTGGCGTCCGCCGAGGAGGCCGTCGACGGCGGCATGAGCAGGCGGCGGTTCCTGGTCGGCGGGGCCGGGGTCGCGGCCGGTGCCGGGGTCGCCGCGCTGGCCGGTCAGGTGATCGGGGTGAGCCGCGACGCCGAGCTTTCGCGGGCAGAAGTCGGTGGGCTGGTCCCGGCGCGGCCCGCGCCGCCGATCCCGGCCGACGCCGACTTCCGCAAGCTCGGCACACCGTCCTTCCTGACCCCGAACGCGGACTTCTACAAGATCGACACCACCCTGGCGCTGCCGCAGGTGCGGGCCGAGGACTGGCGGCTGCGGGTGCACGGCCTGGTCGACCGCGAGCTCACCTTCACCTACGCGGACATCCGCGACCGCCCGCTGGTCGAGCGCGCGGTGACGTTGTGCTGCGTGTCGAACGAGGTGGGCGGCGACCTGATCTCCACCGCCACCTTCGTCGGCGTCGACCTGCGGGACCTGCTGAACGAGGCGGGCGTGCGGCCGGGGGCCGAGCAGCTGTTCTCCACCAGCACCGACGGCTGGACCTGCGGCACGCCGATCTCGGCGGTGCTCGACCCCGGCCGCGGCGCGATGCTCGCGCTCGGCATGAACGGGGAACCGCTGCCGGTGAAGCACGGCTTCCCGGCGCGGCTGGTGGTGCCCGGCTTGTACGGCTACGTGTCGGCGACCAAGTGGGTCACCGATCTCGAGGTGACCACCTGGTCGGCGCGGCGGGCGTACTGGCTGGAGCGCGACTGGGCGCGGGAGGGGCCGGTGAAGACGCAGTCCCGCATCGACGTGCCGAAGCCGTTCGCCGCGCAGGCGGCAGGGAAGACCGTGGTCGCCGGGATCGCCTGGGCGCAGCACACCGGGATCGACCGGGTGGAGGTGCGCCTGGACCAGGGGCCGTGGGTGCCCGCGACGCTGTCGGCCGAGGTGAACGCGGACACCTGGCGGATGTGGTGGGTGCAGCTGGACGTGCCGAAGGGGCCGCACCAGCTGTACTGCCGGGCGGTGGACCGGTCGGGTTACGTGCAGACCGGCGAGGTACAGGGCACCGTCCCGGACGGCGCCACCGGCTGGCACTCGATCTCGATCACCGCCGCCTGAGCGTCACGGATGTGGCTCGGAAGCCACATCCGTGACCCGGGTCAGTTGCCGCCGCTGCCCGCGCCGCCGGACGGGGCCTGATGGCCCTCGCCCCCGTCGCCGCGGTTGACGCCGCCTTCGGAGCCGCCGCCGTCGGAGGTGCCGGCTTCGGCTTCACCCTCGTTGACGCCGCCCTCCGAGGAACCGGGGCTCCCGCCGCCCGCTTCCGCCTCGGCGGGTCCCGGCACCAGCGACTGGAACTTCTGGCGCAGCTGGTCGACCTGCGCCTGGAACTGCTGCGCGAGCCGGATGATCTCGTCGATCGCCTTGATGACGCGCTCTTCGTCCCCGTCCTCGGCGACCCCGGCGGCCACCGCCTCGGCGGCCGGCCTGGCCCCGTTCGCGATCGAGGCGATCTGCTCGCACGTCGACACGACCAGCTGTTCCATCTGCTGCCCGATCTCGCTGATCTGGCCGCTGAGCTTGTCCAGCTCCGCGCGGTCCTGCTCGAGTTCGGAGAGTTCCTTCTTGGCCTCGTCGATCGCGGCGGCCGCGCCCTCGCCCTCCTCTTCCTGGAGTTCGGTGATCGTCGCCTTCTGCTCGTCGATGGCCTTGTCCAGCTCGGCGACCGAATCGCGGAGCTTGGCGGCGTAGGACTCGATCGACGCGGGATCGCAGTCGACGTGCGCGAGGACCTCGGCCGGGTCGGCGGCACCGAGGGTGCTCGCCGCGGCCGAGAGCGGACGGCAGGCGTCCAGTGCCTTCTGCAGTGCCGGGTGCGTCATTCCGACCGCCCGGCGGCTCGCAGGTCTTCCTGGGTCTCGGCGTCGGAGCGGTCGTAGTCGTCGGCGGCGGTGTCGAGCTTCCCGGCGAGTTCACCGAGGCGGGTCTGCCGCGTGCGCAGCCGCTCCAGCCGGTGCCCGACGGCCTTCTCGATGTCGGCGGCCAGTTCCGGCCCCGGCCCGGAGATGCCGAAGGCCTCGGCCGGCACCTTGGCCGCCGAGAGCCGCTCCACCGTGGTGCCGACGGAATCCGCGTTCGCGCGGAACCCGCCCGCCGTCCGGCGGAGCCGCCCGGTGTCGACGCGGAACCCTGATCCGGTCATGCTTTCCCCCTTCGTGCTGGTCCGCGCCATGATGCCGGGGGCTGCTTTCCCGGCGCTTTCATCTCGGCGGCAGCTCGAACGACGGCACCAACCAGGTCGACGGCGGCTCGTGCTCGTCCTCCACGCGCACCCGCACCCCTGCCGGTAATGCCTTGACTTCGCCATCCGCCTTGATCCAGACCGGCTTTCCCGCCGCGGGCACGCGGATCGGCGCCGCCTCGTCGTCGACGTGCGCGCGGACCCAGGTGCTCATGTGCCCAGGTGGTACGCCCGGCGTTCCGCGACCAGCTCCGCCGCCGCGCGCTGGGCGCCGGTGGAGGCCTGCAGGATCGCGTTCGCCAGCGTCTTCGCGTCGACCTTGCGCACCAGCGTCGAATTCACCGAAACCGCGAGCACCTTGCCGCCGGAGTCCACCTCGACCTCGACCAGGTCCCCGCGGTCCCGCGCGGTGACCGTTCGCTGGGCGAGGTCCTTGCGCAACGCGAGCAGGCCCTCGTCGGCGCGGTTGTTGCGCGCGGCCAGCGCGGTCAGCGAAGTCGCCATGCCGGAAGGGTGGCAGTTGCCGCTTTCATCGTGGTTTCACCCGATCTCGGCGAGCAGTTTCCGCACTTCCGCCGCCTCCGCGTCGCCGTTGCGCAGGAACACCTCCAGCGCCTCGCGCAGGAACTCGCGCGCTTCGCCGTCCCGCCCGATGCTGTGCAGGACCGCACCGAGGCGCGCCTGGACCCGCGCCGCGCGCCAGCTTTCGTTGAGCAGCCTGCTGATCTCCACCGCCTCCCGGTACGCCTCCAGCGCGCGTTCCGGCTCACCGCTGTCGCGGTGCAGATCTCCGAGCGTGCACAGGGTGAACCGGCGCGCGGGGGTGTCGGCGGCCCGCCGATGGACCTCCATCGCTTCCCGCAGGTACGCCTCGGCTTCGGCGTAGGAACCTTGCTGCCGGAGCACATCGCCGAGGTTGTTCAGGCAGTAGCCCTCGCCACGCGGGTCGTCGAGCGCGCGGAACCGCCGCAGGCCGTCCTCGTAGCAGGCGGCGGCTTCGGGGAACCGCTTCGCGTTGTCGTAGGCCACACCGAGGTTGTTCTGGTTCCACGCCGCCGCGAGCCCGTCATCCTCGGCGTCAAAGAGCTCAGCCGCCTCCAGGTGACAAGCGATCGCCCGGTCGTGGTCGTGCAGGTCGTCGTAGGCCACGCCGAGCCCGTTCAGCATGTGCGCGCGGCCCAGCGCGTCGGCGCCTTCGAGCGCGGTCCGGTGCGTGCCCAGCCAGTCGTCCCAGCGGCGGCTCGAATAGAAGTAGATGAGCAACGCCGACGCCAGCTGCCAGGCGACCGTGGTGTACCCGCGGGCCACGGCGTCGCGGACGGCCGCGCCGAAGTTCTCCCGCTCCAGCTCGAACCAGGCCAGTGCCGCCGCGCGGTCGCCGAAGACGGGCAGGTGGGACGGCGGTTCGACGGCGTCGCTCCACATCGGCCGGGCGTGCGGATCGAGCGCGGCCCGCGCGGCGATCGCCGAATGCACGTACCAGCCGAGGATCCGCCGTGACGCCTCATCGTCCTCACCGGCCGACTCACCGGCATATGCCCGCAGAAGGTCATGCATCGCGTAGCGGCCGTCGGGGCCGGCCTCGACCAGGTTCGCGCGCCGGAGCTGCCCGAGCGCGCGCCGCGCGGTCCGCAGGTCGGTGTCCGCCAGCGCGGCCACCGCCTGCTCACCGGTGTCGTGCCCGGGGTGCAGCCCGAGCAGCCGGAACACCCTGGCGGCTTCCGCGGGCAGGTGCTGGAACGACCACGAGAAGGCCGAGCGGACGGCGGCCCTCGGGTCCCCGTCGGCGTCGAGCAGGTCGAGCCGCGCGCGTTCGTCGGCCAGTTCCTCGACCAGTGCGGAAATGCTGCGAGCTGGCCGGTCGCGAATGGACTCGGCGGCGATCCGCAGCGCCAGCGGCAGCCGCGCGCACAGCTCGATCACCTCGGCGGCGGCTTCGGGCTCGGCGTCCACGCGGTCGCCGGTCAGCTCGCGGAGCAGGGTGAGCGAGGCCGCCGGGGACAGCCGGTCGAGCTCGTGCCGCCGCGCGCCGTCGACCGCGGCCAGTCCGGTCAGCGTGTCGCGGCTGGTCACCAGCACCACGCACGAACCGGTGCCGGGCAGCAGCGGCCGCACCTGCTCGGCGGTCCGCGCGTTGTCCAGCACGATCAGCAGCCGCCGCCCGGCGACCTGCGTGCGGAACTTCGCCGAGCGCTCGGCGAGCACCGGCGACAGCGCGGCGCCGTCCACCCCGAGCGCGCGCAGGAACCCGGCGAGCACGTCGGACGGGTCGGCGGGGCGGTCGGGGCCGTAGCCGTGCAGGTCGGCGTAGAGCTGCCCGTCGGGGAACCGGTCGCGCGTGCGGTGGGCCCAGCGCAGCGCCAGCGCCGTCTTGCCCGCGCCCGCGGTCCCGGTGATCACCGACAGCGGGGTGAGCACGTCCAGCTCGGCGAGTTCGCGCTCGCGGCCGGTGAACCCGCGTGCCTGCGCGGGGAGTTGCGCCGGAACGGGTGACGGCCCGGCTGGCTCGGTCTCGCGGCCTTCGAAGATCGCCTGTTCGAGTTCCCGCAGTTCGGCGCCCGGCTCCAGGCCCAGCTCGTCCCGCAGCACGCGGCGGGCGGTCCGGCACGCGGCGAGCGCGTCGGCCTGCCTGCCGCCGCGGTACAGGGCCCGGACGAGCAGCGCGTGCAGGCGTTCGCGCAACGGGTGCGCCCCGGCCAGCGCGCCCAGCTCACCCACCACGGCCAGGTGCCGCCCGGCGGTCAGCTCCGCCTCGAACAACGCCTCCAGCAGGTTGAGCCGGGTCTCGGCGAGGCGCCGGGCTTCGTCGGTGAGCAACGGCACGTCGAGCCCCTCGAACGGCGTGCCCTGCCACAGGTCCAGCGCCTTCCTGGCCAGTGCGGGGTCGTCGGACGCCTCGCCGGAAAGTGACGCGAATCTCTCCGCGTCCAGCTCACCGGGCAGCACGCGCAGCAGGTAGCCGCCGGAGTCGAAGACCAGCCGGTCCGGTTCGCCGAGCAGCCCGCGCAGCCGGTGGACGTGCAGCTGCAGCTTCTGCGCGGCCCGCCGGTCGGCGCGCTCCCCCCACATCGCGTCGGTCAGCACGTCGACGGGGACCGGGCGGTTCGCCCTGGTCAGCAGCACTCCCAAGAGGATCCGCTGCAATCTCCCGGCCGGCTGGGACGGACCGTCGGCCCGGCGGACGCGCATCGGGCCGAGCACTTCGAACTCCATGTGCACCACCGGCCACCCCCTATCGACCAGTGTGACGCGGAATACCGGGACTCGGTTTCCGTTTTCGGCGGATGGAAGCCGGGCGGGTAGCCTCGGGTTCAAGCGCTCTACCAGTCACTTTGTGCATGCGTTCACAAGTGGCTACCGTAGTGCCATCGCCCCGCGCGGCGCCGGGTATCGAACACTGAGTCGCCCGCCGGGTCAAGGGTTGATTTTTCGACCCGGATCTGTCAGCAGAACGGCATCAACGAGGAGAGCAGGCGTGGTCGCACAGGGGGGCCATCGGGGCCGCCGAGGTGGTTCGGCCAGGCAGGCGGGCACCCCCGACGCCGACAACGCGCCGACCGCCGAGATGCCGACCGTGCCGGTGAACGGCAACGGGGCCAACGGGGCCAGTGGAGTCAATGGGGTCGCCGACCCGGTCCGCGCCAAGTCCATTCCCGAGGCCGCCGTCGCCCGCCTCGCCGTCTACCTGCGGGTGCTCTCCGCGATGGCGGAGCAGGGCGCGACCACGGTCTCCAGCGAAGAGCTCTCCTCGGCCGCCGGGGTCAACTCGGCGAAGCTGCGTAAGGACCTGTCCTACCTCGGTTCCTACGGCACCCGCGGCGTCGGCTACGAGGTCTCGGTGCTGGTCGGCCACATCGAGCGCACGCTCGGGCTGACCCGCAAGCACAAGGTGGCCGTGGTCGGCATCGGCAACCTCGGCCACGCGCTGGCCAACTACGGCGGTTTCCCCGGCCGGGGCTTCCCGGTGGAGGCCCTGTTCGACCTCGACCCCGACCTGATCGGCGTGCCGGTCGGCGGGCTGCCGGTCTCCCACCTGGACGAGATCCCGAAGGTGTGCGCCGAGCGCGAGATCTCCATCGGCGTGATCGCCACCCCGCCGACCGCCGCGCAGTCGGTCTGCGACCGGCTGGTGGCCGGTGGCGTGCAGTGCATCCTCAACTTCGCGCCGGTGGTGCTCCAGGCTCCGCCCCACGTCGAGGTGCGCAAGGTAGACCTGGCGGTGGAACTGCAGATCCTCTCGTTCCACGTGGCGCGCAGGGCCGACGAAGAAGCGGGTGTGAACGGCGTGGCGAACAACGGCATGGTGGTGCGATCGTGAGCATTCTGGCCATCGGGCTCTCCCACCGCACCGCGGACCTGACCATGCTGGAGCGGGCCGCGGTGCCCGCCGCCGAGCTGGGCAAGGTGCTCCACGAACTGCAGCAGGCCCCGCACATCGCCGAGGTCATGGTGCTCTCGACGTGCAACCGCATCGAGGTCTTCGCGGTGGTCGACGCCTTCCACGGTGGGCTGTCCGACGTCTCCGCGGTGCTCGCGCGCCAGGCCGGGGTCGAACCCGCCGCGCTGTACGACAACCTCTACGTGCACTACGCCGGTGCCGCCGTCGAGCACATGTTCTCGGTGGCCTCCGGCCTCGACTCGATGGTCATCGGCGAGACGCAGATCCTCGGCCAGGTGCGCACCGCCTACGCCACCGCGCGGGAGGCGGGCACGGTCGGCCGCGTGCTGCACGAGCTGACCCAGACCACCCTGCGCGTCGGCAAGCGCGTGCAGACCGAGACCGGCCTCGGCGAGCTGGGCGCCTCCGTGGTGTCCGAGGCGCTGCGGGCCGCCGGGGACATCGAGGGCAAGCACGCGCTGGTCATCGGTGCCGGGTCGATGGGCGCGCTGACCGGCTCGCACCTGCGCAAGGCGGGCATCGGCTCGATCACCGTGGCGAACCGCACGCTGGCCAACGCCCAGCGGCTGGCCGCCTCGATCGCCGAGCAGGGCGTGCCCGCCACCGCGGTGCCGATGACCGAGCTGACCGCGGCGGTCGGCCGGGCGGACGTGGTGGTCTCCAGCACCGGTGCCGCCGACGCCGTGCTCGACACCTCGCACGTGCTCCCGCGCGACGGCCGTGAGCTGGTCATCTGCGATCTCGGCCTGCCGAGGGACGTCGAACCGGCCGTCGCCGAGCTGGCCGGCGTCCGGGTGGTCGACCTGGAGACCGTCCGCCGCCGGATGAGCGCGGCGACCGGCACCTCCGAGACCGACCGCCAGCTCGCCAAGGCCACCGGCATCGTGCTGGACGAGGTGCGCGAGTACCTCGCCGGCCAGCGCAGCGCCGAGGTCACCCCGACCGTCACCGCCCTGCGCAAGCGGGCCGCGGAGGTGGTCGACGCCGAGTTGCTGCGGCTGGACAACCGGCTGCCGGAACTCGACACCACGGTCCGCGAGGAGCTGGGCCGCACCGTCCGCCGCGTGGTGGACAAGCTCCTGCACGCGCCGACCGTGCGCGTGAAGCAACTCGCCGGACAGGACGCCGGAACCGACTACGCCAGCGCGCTGCGCGAGCTGTTCGAGCTCGACCCCGCCGCGCCGCAGGTGGTCGCGCGTCCCTCCGATCCACAAGAAACCAACGGTGAACTTCAGTGAGCAGGACCATCAGGATCGGCACGCGCGGCAGCAAGCTCGCGCTGGCCCAGACCGGCACCGTGGCCAAGGCGCTGGAAGAGACCGGCGCCAAGGTCGAGCTGGTCACCATCTCCACCCCCGGCGACCGCTCCAGCGCGCCGATCACCGAGATCGGCATCGGGGTGTTCACCTCCGCGCTGCGCGACGCGCTGACCGCCGGGGAGATCGACGTCGCCGTGCACTCCTACAAGGACCTCCCCACGGCGCCCGCGCCGGGACTGGTGATCGCGGCGGTCCCGCCGCGCGCCGACCCGCGTGACGCGCTGATCGCCCGTGACGGCCTGACCCTCGGCGAACTGCCGCCGGGGTCGACCGTGGGCACCGGCTCGCCGCGGCGGACCGCGCAGCTGCGCGCGCTCGGCCTCGGCCTGGAGATCGTGCCGATCCGCGGCAACATCGACACCCGCATGGGCAAGGTGTTCAGCGGTGAGCTCGACGCGGTGGTGCTGGCCAGGGCCGGCCTGGCCAGGGTCGGCAAGCTGGACCGGATCACCGAGACGCTCGACCCGATCCAGCTGCTGCCCGCGCCCGCGCAGGGCGCGCTGGCGGTGGAGTGCCGGTCGGACGACGCCGAGGTGGCCGCGCTGCTCCAGTCCACTTTGGACGACGAAGCCACCCGGATCGCGGTGACCGCGGAACGGGCCATGCTGGCCGCGCTGGAGGCCGGGTGCAGTGCCCCGGTCGGGGCGCTGGCCGAAGTGGTGGAGGACCTCGACGAGAACGGCTCGGTGATCGAGCGGGTTTCGCTGCGGGGCACCGCGGCCGTCGGTGGTGACGGTGAAGCGGTGGACATGCTGCGCGCCTCCGCGGTGGCCGGCAAGGCCGAGGCGGAGAAGCTCGGCCGCGAGCTGGCCGCCGAGTTGCTCGACCTCGGCGCCGGCGCGCTGACCGCGAACTGATTCTCGTTTTCCCTGGTCAACCGGGGAACAATGCTTGCCAGATGGCCGAGGTGTTCAGGCGGCCGATTGTAAAGAGGAGAGACGTAGAGATGACCCCCGCGCGCAAGACCACCGGGCGCGTCGCCTTCGTGGGCTCGGGCCCCGGCGACGCCGGTCTGCTGACCGTCCGCGCCCAGGAGCTGCTGGGCAAGGCCGAGGTCGTGGTGACCGATCCGGACGTGCCCGCCGGCGTGCTGGCCTTCGCCCACCCCGACGCCGAGGTGCGCCCCGCCGTGGGGGACCCGGCCGAAGTGGCCAAGGACCTGGTCAACGAGGCCAAGTCGGGCCGGCTGGTGCTCCGGCTGGTCGCCGGTGACCCGCTGACCCAGTCCGCCGCGGTGGCCGAGGTGCAGGCCGTGGCCAAGACCAGCGCCGTGTTCGACGTGGTGCCCGGCGTCTCGCCCGGTGCCGCGGTGCCCGCCTACGCCGGGGTCGCGCTCGGCGGCACGCACATCGAGGTCGACGTGCGCGGTGAGGTCGACTGGGCCGCGCTGGCCGGCACCGGTGCCCCGCTGGTGCTGCACGCCACCTCCAGCCACCTCGCCGAAGCCGCCTCCCGGCTGACCGAGCACGGGCTGGCCCCGGCCACCCCGGTCGCGGTCACCTCGAACGGCACCATCAACACCCAGCGCACGGTGGACTCCACGCTGGCCTCGCTCTCGGCGGACGCCGGTGAGCTGGTCGGCCCGCTGGTGGTCACCGTCGGGCAGGCCGCCGGGCAGCGCTCGAAGCTGTCGTGGTGGGAGTCGCGCGCGCTGTACGGCTGGAAGGTGCTGGTCCCGCGCACCAAGGAGCAGGCGGGCGACATGGCCGACCGGCTGCACAGCCACGGCGCCACCTCGCACGAGGTGCCGACCATCTCGGTCGAACCGCCGCGCAGCCCGGCGCAGATGGAGCGCTCGGTCAAGGGCCTGGTCGACGGCCGGTACCAGTGGCTGGTGTTCACCTCCACCAACGCGGTGCGCGCGGTGTGGGAGAAGTTCGAGGAGTTCGGCCTGGACGCGCGGGCGTTCTCCGGCGTGAAGATCGCCTGCGTCGGCGAGGCGACCGCGGCGAAGGTGCGCTCGTTCGGCATCATCCCGGAGCTGGTGCCGACCGGTGAGCAGTCCTCGGAGGGCCTGCTGGCCGAGTTCCCGCCGTACGACGACGTGCTGGACCCGGTCGACCGGGTGCTGCTGCCGCGGGCGGACATCGCCACCGAGACGCTGTCCGCCGGGCTGCGCGAGCGCGGCTGGGAGATCGACGACGTGACGGCCTACCGGACCGTCCGGGCCGCCCCGCCGCCCGCCGACACCCGCGAGATGATCAAGACCGGCGGCTTCGACGCGGTGTGCTTCACCTCGTCGTCCACCGTGCGGAACCTGGTCGGCATCGCGGGCAAGCCGCACACCCGGACCCTGGTGGCCTGCATCGGCCCGAAGACCGCGGAGACGGCGACGGAGTTCGGCCTGCGCGTGGACGTGCAGCCGGAGGTGCCGAACGTGACCGCGCTGGTGGACGCGCTCGCCGCGCACGCCGCCCGGCTGCGGGCGGAGGGCGCCCTGCCCCCGCCGCGCAAGGCGAAGCGCGCTCGCCGCTCGTAGTCCGAATTGAGCTGACGCTTTGTCAGAAAATTGCACCACCGCATTTTCTGACAAAGCGTCAGTAAAAGCATTTCGCCGGGTCCCCGCAATTCCACGGAATTGCGGGGAGTACCGTCGGAAGGGTGTTTCCCGAACATCGCCCCCGCCGGTTGCGTGTCACCCCCGCGATGCGGCGCCTCGTCAGTGAGACCACGCTCCGCCCGCGGCAGCTGATCCTGCCGATGTTCGTGGCCGAGGGCGCCGACGCGCCGCGGCCGATCGCGAGCATGCCGGGCGTGGTCCAGCACACCCGCGACTCGCTGCGCAAGGCGGCCGTCGAAGCCGTGCGCGCGGGCGTCGGCGGGCTCATGCTGTTCGGCATCCCGGAGCGGCACGACGCCATCGGCTCCGGTGCCACCGACGAGAACGGCATCCTCAACGTCGCCCTCCGCGATCTCAAGGCCGAACTGGGCGACGAGACCGTGCTGATGGCCGACACCTGCCTCGACGAGTTCACCGACCACGGCCACTGCGGCGTGCTCGACGCGAACGGCGGCGTGGACAACGACGCCACCCTGGAGCGCTACGCCGAAATGGCGCTCGCGCAGGCGCGGGCCGGGGCGCACCTGCTCGGCCCGAGCGGGATGATGGACGGTCAGGTCGGCGTGATCCGCCGCGCGCTGGACGACGCCGGATTCACCGACACCGGGATTCTCGCCTATTCCGCGAAGTACTCCAGCGCCTTTTTCGGCCCCTTCCGCGAGGCGGTCAACTCGCAGCTCAAGGGCGACCGCAAGACCTACCAGCAGGACCCGGGCAACGCGCGGGAAGCGCTGCGCGAGATCGAGCTGGACGTGGCCGAGGGCGCGGACATGGTGATGGTCAAGCCCGCGCTCGCGTACCTGGACATCGTGCGCGCTGCTGCGGAGGTCTCGCCGGTGCCGGTGGCCGCGTACAACATCTCCGGCGAGTACGCGATGGTCGAGGCCGCGGTGGCGAACGGCTGGCTGAACCGCGAAGCGACCATCCTCGAGGTCCTGACCTCGATCCGCCGGGCCGGGGCCGACTCGATCCTCACCTATTGGGCGGCCGAAGCGGCGCGCTGGCTGGACTGACCGAGCGGGGAAACTAGAGTCACCGCCGTGACCGAGCCAACCGAGAAACCCGAACCCGAAGGCCTGCCCAAGGCGCCCGCGCTGTCCGGGGACGAGACCGCGAAGCCGGTGGCGGGCCCGCTGCCCCAGCCGGTGAAGGTGTCCTGGTACCTGTGGATCGCCGCCAGCGCGGTGATGGTGCTCGGCTTCGCGCTCTCGCTGGTGATGAAGCAGCAGATCATCGACCTGACCCTGGAGCTGCCGCGCGACCAGCGGCTGACCGCCGAGCAGATCGCCGGCGGCATCACCACCGTGCTGTGGACCTTCCTGGTCGGCGCTGTGGTGTTCGCCGCGTTGTTCCTGCTGTTCGCCTGGAAGGCCAAGGACGGCACGCGCTCGGCGCGCACCGTGCTGACCGTGCTCGCCGCGGTGACGGTGGTCTTCCAGGTGCTGTTCTTCGCCAACGAGGCCAAGCTGCTGGCCTGCGCGCTGATCGTCGCCGCCACCGTCTGCCTCTACCTGCCCAGCGTGCAGTCCTACTTCCCGAAGCTGCCGAAGCGGTGACCGAACCCCGGGTGCTGCTCGACGAGCCGGGCGCCGGGGGCGCGCCGCTGCTGTGGGGCCCCGGCTTCGCGCTGGCCGGCTTCGGCCTCGAACTGCTCGCGGGCGGCCCGGTGCACGGGATCGAGTGGGTGCTGGTCGGCCTGGCGCTGCTCGGCGTGACCATGCTCTGGGTGTACGCCCGGCGCCGGTTCCTCAGCGTCAAGGTGACCACCGAGGCGCTGTGGCAGGGCCGGGAAAGCCTGCCGGTCGGGCGGATCTCCGAACTCGACGACGTCGGCACGCCGGTGGGTGCGAAGGTGCTCGGCGGCGGCCCGGCGGTGCCCCGGAAGTTCGAGGACGTGCCGCTCCGGCTCGACGACGGCAGCGTGGTGCTGGCCTGGGCGCGTGACGCCGAAAAGTTGCGCGCCGCGTTGCGCCGGGTGACCGGCATCGTGAGAGAGTCTGACGGTGAGTGATATCGAGCCGGACTGGCCGCCGGAGCCCCCGAGCACGCCCCATCGCCTGCACCGCCCGTCGCGCGCGATCGTGGCCGTGGTCGAGCTGGTGCTCGCCGGGGTGGCGGTCTGGCTGGCGACGCTGGCCTGGTCGGCGTCGATCAGCACGGTGCGCGTCCGGGCGTCGGACGGGGCCGAGCTGACCTCCTTCCACTACGCGGGGAACTGGGTGCTCGCGGCGATCGTGCTCGGCTTGGCAGCCACCCTGCTGGTGGTGGACGCGGTGCGCCAGTTCGTGCTCGGGGCACGGGCCCGCCCGCGCAAGCCGCGCAAGGATCCACAGCCCGCGCACAGCTGACTCCCAGCCCGCCAACAACTTCGGCGACGACCGTCGCCGCATGACCAAACGCCGTACCTGGCTGATCAACGGGGTACTCGTCCTGGCGCTCGGTGGCGCCGCGTTCGGGGCGTACCAGGCGTTCGCGCCCGCCGAGGGCGGCGCGCAGGCGCAGTCCAGGACCACCCCGGTGACCAGGGCGGACGTCACCGAGTCGGTGTCCGCGGCGGGCACCGTGGCCAGCGTGTACACGGCGAACGCCGATTTCGGCACCGCGGGTGCGGTGGCCACCATCGAGGTCGCGGTCGGCGACACCGTCACCGCCGGGCAGCGACTGGCCACTTTGGACAGTGCGCAGGCGGACCGCAAGCTGGACCTGGCCCAGAGCGAACTGGCCGCCGCCGAGGAGGAACTGGCGAACGCGCCGGAGACCAGCGCGGCTCTGCAAGCGAAGGTGGACCAGGCCGAGATCGATGTGGCCGACGCCAAGACCGCCGTCGCGAACACCGTGCTGAAGGCGCCGGGCGCCGGCACGGTCACCACCATCAACGGTTACGTCGGGCAGCAGGTCGGCAACGGCTCGGCCGGTTTCGTGGTGCTCACCGATCTCCAGAACTACGTGGTCGACTCGTCGATCGCCGAGGTCGACACGGCCAAGGTGAAAACCGGCCAGCAGGCCACCATCACGGTCAACGCGTTGTCCGGCAAGGAGATCACCGCGACCGTCGAGTCGATCGCGCTCACCCCCGCGGAGAGCGGCGACACGGTGACCTACCCGGCGAAGCTGAAGTTGGCCGAACCGCCGGAGGGCCTGCGGCCGGGCCAGTCGGCGAGCGTGTCGATCACCGTGGCCGAGGCCGAGAACGCGCTCGCGGTGCCCGCCGCCGCGGTCAAGGGCGGCGGCACGGTGCTGGTGCGGCGTGACGGCCAGGACGTGCCGGTGCGGGTGGAACTCGGGGTGCGCGGCCAGGCGCTGGTCGAGGTGAAGTCCGGGCTGGCCGAGGGCGACCAGGTGGTGCTGGAAGCGGCGGAGGCGCGGCGGTGAGCCCGGTCATCGAGGTCACCGGGCTGCGCAAGACCTACGGCGACGGGGAAACCGCCGTGCACGCGTTGCGCGGGGTGGATCTGGTGGTGCCGCGCGGCGAGTACGTGGCGATCATGGGCGCGTCCGGTTCGGGCAAGTCGACGCTGCTGAACGTGCTCGGCTGCCTGGACGTGCCGACCGGTGGTGAGTACGTGCTCGACTCGGTGCCGGTGAGCGCGTTGCGCGAGAGCCAGCTTTCCTTGCTGCGCAACCGGAAGATCGGCTTCGTGTTCCAGTCCTTCAACCTGGTTCCCCGGGTCAGTGCACTGTCCAATGTGGAACTTCCGTTGGTGTACGCCGGGCTGCGCCGGGCGCGGCGGCGGGATCGGGCGATGGCCGCGCTGGAACTGGTCGGCCTCACCGATCGCGCGAAGCACGTGCCCAGCGAACTGTCCGGCGGGCAGCAGCAACGGGTCGCGCTGGCCAGGGCGCTGGTCACCGCGCCGGCGCTGCTGCTGGCCGACGAGCCGACCGGCAACCTCGACCGGGCCAGCACCGCCGAGGTGCTCGCCGTGTTCGACCGGCTGCACGCGCTCGGCCGGACGATCGTGGTGATCACGCACGAGGACGAGGTCGCCGCGCACGCCCACCGGGTGGTCCGGGTCAGCGACGGGCGGATCGTGGCCGACGAGGCGGGGTGGTGAGGTGGAGGTCCTCCGGTTCGCCGCGCGCGGGCTGACCACGAACAAGCTGCGCTCGGCGCTGACCACGCTCGGCATCACCATCGGCGTGGCGGCGGTGATCGTGCTGGTGGCGGTCGGCAACGGCGCGTCGGCCAAGGTCGCGGCGAGCATCGAAGGGCTGGGCACCAACGTGCTGACGGTGACGCCGGCGCGCGGCCCCGACGCCCGTCAACTGTCCACACAGGACGCCAAGGCGCTGGTGGATCCGCTGGGCGCGCCCGACGTCCAGGCGGCCTCGCCGGTGGTGTCCGCCTCGGCCACCGCCGTCGCCGGGCAGACCAGCTACGACCTGCCCGCGGTGACCGGCACCGATCTCGAGTACTTCACCACCACGAACCGCGTGGCCGCGCGGGGCGCGTTGTTCACCGCCGAGGACGTGACGGCCGCGCGCAAGGTGGTGGTGCTCGGCCCGGCCGTCGCCGAGGAGTTGTTCGGCCGGGCCGATCCGGTGGGGCAGAAGGTGTTGCTCGACGGCATCGAGTTCACCGTGGTCGGCGTGCTCGCGGAGAAGGGCAGCACCGGCGAGCGCAACGCCGACGAGGTGGCCATCGCACCGCTGACCGCCGTGCAGGATTCGCTGACCGGGTACGGCGGACTGGACCAGATCGTCGTGCGGGCCGCCGCCCCGGACGCGGTTTCGCTGGCGCAGGCCGAGATCACCGCGATCCTCACCGCGCGGCTGTCCGACGCGGAGGCGTTCTCCGTGCAGAACTCGGCGGAACTGCTCGAAGCGAGCCAGTCGACCACCGAGACCTTCACCGTGCTGCTGACCGCGGTCGCGGCGATCTCGCTGCTGGTCGGCGGGCTCGGCGTGACCAACATCATGCTGGTCACGGTCACCGAGCGGATCCGCGAGATCGGCATCCGCAAGGCAATCGGCGCGCCGCGGGCGGCCATCCTCGGGCAGTTCCTCGCCGAGGCGACCCTGCTCAGCCTCTTCGGTGGCCTGCTGGGTGTGCTGCTCGGGGTGCTGGGCAGCCGGTTCGACGTCGCCGGGATCACGCCGGTGCTGGTGCCGTCGTCGATCGTGCTGGCCTTCGCGGTCTCGGCGCTGATCGGCCTGTTCTTCGGCAGCTACCCGGCCGCGCGGGCGGCCGCCCTGCGCCCGATCGACGCCCTTCGACACGAGTAGGAACGCTGGTGACACAACAACTTTCCGCCGCCGAAGTGGTGAACGAGCCGATCGGGGACCTCACCGCGGACCTGGCGCGGGCGGCCCGTCCGACCAGCCGCACCACGCTCGTGCTGGCCGCGCTGGTGGCGTTCGTGGTGGTCTTCGGCGCGGGCGCGTGGACGCACGCGCTCCTTTCCGGACCGTCCTCGCCGGAGAGCACGTCGGCGGTGCCCGGCGGCGGCAACCGCGGGCCGCAGCCGGGGCAGGGCGGGGTGATCATGCGACCGGAGGGCGGCCAGGGCGGTCAGCGCCCGCCCGGCCGCGGGTGAGCCGCCGGTCGGTCTGCTCTGTCAGACTGGCGACCGTGACAGTCGAACAGTCCAAGGAATGGTTCGCGCGCGCGTCGGCCGCCACCCCCGGTGGGGTCAACTCGCCGGTGCGCGCGTTCAGCGCGGTCGGCGGAACGCCGAGGTTCATGGTTCGCGGCGAGGGCGCGTACCTCTGGGACGCCGACGGCACCAGATACGTCGACCTGGTCTCCTCGTGGGGCCCGATGATCCTCGGGCACGCGCATCCCGCGGTGGTCGAGGCCGCCCGCGAAGCCGCGACCGCCGGGCTGTCCTTCGGCACGCCGACCACCGGTGAGGTCGAGCTGGCCGAGGAGATCATCGGCCGGGTGGAGCCGGTGCAGCAGGTGCGCCTGGTCAACTCGGGCACCGAGGCGACGATGAGCGCGATCCGGCTGGCCCGCGGTTTCACCGAGCGCAGCAAGATCATCAAGTTCGCCGGTTGTTACCACGGCCACGTCGACGCGCTGCTCGCCCAGGCGGGCTCCGGCGTGGCCACGCTCGGGCTGCCGACCTCGCCCGGCGTCACCGGTGCGCAGGCCGCGGACACGATCGTCCTGCCCTACAACGACATCGAGGCCGTGCGCGGCGCGTTCGCCGACAACCCCGGGGAAATCGCCGCGATCATCACCGAGGCCGCCGCGGGCAACATGGGCGCGGTCGCCCCGGACCAGGGCTTCAACGCCGCGCTGCGCGACCTCGCGCACGAGCACGGCGCGCTGCTGATCATGGACGAGGTGATGACCGGGTTCCGGGTCAACGCGGCCGGCTGGTTCGGCATCGAGGGCGTGGCGGGCGACCTCTACACCTTCGGCAAGGTCATGTCCGGCGGGCTGCCCGCGGCGGCCTTCGGCGGTCGCGCCGACGTGATGGCCCGCCTCGCCCCGACGGGCCCGGTCTACCAGGCGGGCACGCTGTCCGGGAACCCGGTCGCGGTGGCGTCGGGCCTGGCCACGCTGCGCCACGCCGACGAGTCGGTCTACCGCGCGCTCGACGCGAACTCCCAGCGCCTCGGCGCGCTCTTCGGCCGCGCGCTGTCGGCCGCCGGGGTGGCGCACCACGTGGCGTATGCGGGCAACCTGGTCAGCGTGTTCTTCACCGAGGAGCCGGTGCGGAACTACCACGACGCGACCACCGCGCAGACCTGGCGCTTCCCGCCGTTCTTCCACGCGCTGCTCGACCGCGGTGTGTACGCGCCGCCGAGCGCGTTCGAGGCGTGGTTCGTCAACGCCGCCATGGACGACGCGGTGTTCGAGCAGATCGAAGCCGCGCTGACCCCGGCGGCCGAGGCCGCCGCGGCCGCGAAGCAGGCGTCATGACCACGATCGTCCACGTGCTCCGCCACGGCGAGGTGCACAACCCCGAGGGCATTCTCTACGGCCGCCTGCCCGGGTTCCGGTTGTCCGGACGCGGGCAGCGGCAGGCGCTCACCGTGGCCGAGGCGCTGGCGGGCCACCAGATCGTGCACGTGGTGGCGTCGCCGCTGCAGCGCGCGCAGGAGACGGCCACGCCGATCGCCGACGCGCACCGGCTCGACGTGGCCACCGACGAGCGGCTGATCGAGGCGGGCAACCAGTTCGAGGGCAAGCGGGTCGCCGTCGGCGACGGCGCGCTGCGGCAGCCGCGGCACTGGCCGAAGCTGGTCAACCCGTTCAAGCCGTCCTGGGGCGAGCCGTACGTGGAGATCGCGCACCGCATGCTCGGCGCGATCCACCGCGCGCGCGTCGAGGCCGAGGGCTTCGAGGCGTTGTGCGTGTCACACCAGCTGCCGATCTGGACGCTGCGGCGGTTCCTGGAGCGGCGCGTGCTCTGGCACGACCCCCGGCAGCGGCAGTGCTCGCTGGCCTCGCTGACCAGCCTGGTCTTCGAAGGCGACCGGCTCGACCGGATCGTCTACAGCGAACCGGCCGGGTACACCGACCCGAAGGTGACCGGGGCATGAGGAAGCTCACCGCCTCGCTCGCCGCGGTGGTCCTGCTGGTCGCGGGCTGCACCAGCGGTTCCGACGCGGTCACCCGCGGGACCAACTTCGAGTTCGTCTCGCCGGGTGGCCAGGTCGACATCACCTACGAGGGCGCCCAGCGCCAGCCGCTGCCGCCGCTGTCCGGTGAGGACCTGATGACCGAGGGCAAGCAGCTCGCCGTCGCGGACTTCCCCGGCAAGGTGGTGGTGATCAACCTGTGGGGTTCGTGGTGCCCGCCGTGCCGCACCGAGGCGCCGGAGCTGGAGCGGGTCCAGCGCGAGGTGCCCGGCGTGCAGGTGCTCGGCATCGACGTCCGCGAGGACAACCGCAACGCCCCGCAGGACTTCGTCCGCAACCACAACCTCACCTACCCGTCCATCTACGATCCGCCCGGCCGGTCGCTGCTGATGCTCAAGGGCTATCCGCGCAACGCCGTGCCGTCCACGATCGTGCTGGACAAGCAGCACCGGGTGGCCATGGTCTTCCTGCGCGGCCTGCTCGCCAGCGACCTGATCCCGGTGGTGCAACGCCTCACCGCCGAGTAACGCCGTACCGGTCGGGTTCACGGGTTTTTCATTCCTTACCCTGATCGGGTGGACCCAGTGACCGAGCTAGCGACCTCCGGTCCGCTGCTGCTCGCCGCCGGGGTGGCCCTGCTGGCCGGGGCGGTCTCGTTCGCCTCGCCGTGCGTGGTCCCCCTGGTACCCGGCTATCTCGCCTACCTGTCCGCGCTGGTCGGTGCCGACGCCCCCGCGGTCAGCGCGGACGAAGCCCCGAAGAAGGGCCGCTTCGCCGTGGTCGGCGCGGCCGGGTTGTTCATCCTCGGCTTCACCGTGGTGTTCACCCTCGGCCTGGGCAGCCTGGTCTGGATCTCCGACGCGCTGCTGGTCAACCAGGACCTGCTGCAGCGCATCGGCGGGGTGGTCACCATCGCCATGGGCCTGGTGTTCCTCGGCCTGATCCCCGCGCTGCAGAAGGACATCCGCTCCCACCGCGTACCGCGCGGCGGGCTGTGGGGCGCGCCGCTGCTCGGCGCGGTCTTCGGCCTCGGCTGGACCCCGTGCATCGGCCCGACCCTGACCGGGGTGCTGGTGCTGGCCAGCTCCACCGGCGACACCGCGGCCCGCGGTTTCCTGCTGATCCTGCTCTACTGCCTCGGCCTCGGCGTGCCGTTCCTGCTGATCGCGCTGGGCGCGCGGTGGGCCGTGCGCGTCACCGGCTGGTTGCGCCGCAACGGCCGCCGCGTGCAGGTCTTCGGCGGCGCGCTGCTGGTGGTGGTCGGCCTGCTGCTGGTCACCGGGCTGTGGGGCGAGCTGGTCGGCTGGCTGCGGGTGGCGTTCATCAGCGAAGTGGAGCTACCACTGTGACGGTCACCTCGGACGCGCCCCCGAAGCGCCCGTACCGCGAAACCCCGCTCCGGCGCGCACTGGGCTTCGTCCGCAACACCTGGCGCGGGCTGACCTCCATGCGCACCGCGCTGATCCTGCTCTTCCTGCTGGCGCTCGCCGCGCTGCCCGGCGCCCTGCTGCCGCAGCGCGCGCTGAACGCGCCGAAGACCGACGAGTACATCACCAACCACGGCTGGTGGGGTGAGCTGCTCGACCGGCTGCAGTTCTTCGAGGTCTACTCCAGCGTCTGGTTCTCGGCGATCTACCTGCTGCTGATGGTGTCGCTGGTCGGTTGCCTCGCGCCGCGCAGTGTCGACTACGTGCGCGCGATGCGGGCGAAGCCGGTGCTCACCCCGCGCCGCCTCTCGCGCATGCCGCACCACCACCACTTCGAGACCGCCGCGACCGCCGACGAGGTGGCCGCGACCGTCCGAACGCGACTGCGCGGCTGGCGCCAGGTCGAGCGCGAGGAGGAGGGCGGCGTCCGCACGATCAGCGCGGAACGCGGTTACCTGCGCGAGACCGGCAACCTGCTGTTCCACTTCGCCATGCTCGGCCTGATCGTGTTCTTCGCCATCGGCAAGATGTTCGGCTACGAGGGCCAGGTCACCGTGCTGGCCAACGGTTCGCAGTTCTGCAACGCCGGCATCTACGCCTACGACGCCTTCGAGCCCGGGCTCCAGGTGGACGGCACCGAGCTGACCCCGTTCTGCGTGAAGGTGAACAAGTTCACCGCGGAGTACACCGAGCAGCTGCAGCCGATCCACTACCAGGCCGACATCGAGTACCAGACCGCCGCGGACCTGGAGACCGGCGCCTGGCACCCGTTCCAGGTCAAGATGAACGAGCCGCTGCGCATGGGCGAGGACCGCGTCTACGTGCTCGGGTACGGCTACGCGCCGAAGTTCACCGTCACCTACCCCGACGGCACCACCCGCACGCAGGCCATCCAGTGGCGCCTGGTCGACCCGAGCACGATGCTCTCCGAGGGCGCGACCAAGTTCGACCCGCCGGGCATCACCGACACCGAGGAGCGCCGGAAGAAGCAGCTGGCCATCACCGGCCTGTTCGCGCCGACCGCCTTCGTGCACGGCAACGTGCTCAGCTCGTCGAGCCCGGTGCTCACCGAGCCCGGGGTCGCGGTGGACGTGCTGCGCGGCGACCTCGGCATCGACTCCGGCCGCGGCCAGTCCATCTTCGAGGTCAACCAGTCCATGGTGGACAGCGGGCGGCTGGTCAAGGTGGCGCGGGAGAACCTGATGCTGGGCCAGGAGCTGACGCTGGACGACGGCACCAGGATCCGGTTCGACGGGGTGGAGAACTACGCCTCGCTCCAGGTGTCCTACGACCCGACGCAGTTCTGGGTGCTGATCTGCGCCATCGCCATGCTGCTCGGGCTGGTCGGCTCGCTGCTGGTCAAGCGGCGGCGGTTCTGGGTCCGCATCACCCCGCCCGCCGAGGGCGCCGAGCTACGACGTACTGTAGTAGAAGTGGGCGGGCTGGCCAGGACGGACCAGGCCGGCTACGGCGAGGAGTTCAACCGGATCGCGGTCTCGCTCCACGAGAAGAAGGACGACTAGCGCATGGTCAACGAGACGTTGTCGCAGTACAGCGACCTGTCCTACACCACTTCCGTCGCCGTGTACGTGCTGGCGATGATGTTCTTCCTGGTCGAGCAGTCCTTCGGGCGCAAGGGCAGGCAGGCCGCCCAGCGCACGAAGGAGAAGGCCGCGGCACTGGTCGGCGGCGGCACCGCCGTGCTGGCCACCACCGTGCCCCCGGTGGACGAGGCACCGGCCCGGCGCGAGCGGGCCGAGCGCATCGGCCGCATGGGCGTCGCGCTGACCGTGCTCGGGGTGCTGCTGCACCTGGCCGCGCTGGTGCTGCGCGGGGTCGCCACGCACCGCGTGCCCTGGGGCAACATGTACGAATACATCATGGCGGTCTGCCTGATCGCCGTGGCCACCTGGCTGGTGGTGCTGCGCAAGTCGGACATCCGGCACCTGTCGGCGTTCGTGCTGCTGCCGGTGGTCATCCTGATGTTCATCGGCGGCACCATGCTCTACGCGGTGGCCGCGCCGGTGCAGCCCGCGCTCCAGTCGTACTGGCTGGTCATCCACGTCTCGGCGGCCATCCTGAGCTCCGGCGTGTTCCTCGTGCCCGGCGTGGCCAGCGTGTTCTACCTGATCCGGAGCAGGCACGAGAAGAACCCGGAGAAGTTCGCGCGCTTCGGGCCCAAGCTGCCCTCGCTGGACGTGCTGGACCGCGTCGCCTACCGGACCACGGTGTTCGCCTTCCCGGTGTTCACCTTCGGCGTGCTGTGCGGCGCGGTGTGGGCCGAGGCCGCGTGGGGCCGGTTCTGGGGCTGGGACCCGAAGGAGACGGTCGCCTTCATCGCCTGGGTGATCTACGCCGCCTACCTGCACTCGCGCGCCACCGCGGGCTGGCGGGGCAACCGCGCGGCCTGGATCAACGTGCTGGGCTTCGCCGCCACCGTGTTCAACCTGTTCTTCGTGAACCTCGTCACCACCGGACTGCACTCCTACGCCGGGGTCGGCTGACATCCGCCGCGGATCCCGGCTACCGTCGTGCCAGTGCGACGTGAGGGAGTTGGAGGATCGCGAAGGTGACCGGATCTGACGAAACGCCCGGTCAGCAGCCGGAACCGGGGGACGAGCCGACCCAGTGGCAGCCCGCGCCCCCGCCGCCGGACCAGGCGCACTTCTCCGAGGAACGCACCGACTCGGCCCCGCACCCGGCGGCGGGCTCCACGTCGGGGCCGTACGACGTCCCGCAGGTGCCGCCCTACCAGCGGCCCTACGCCGACCCGTACGACCAGCAGCTGCCGCCGCTGCACCCGCAGCAGCAGCCGTACGCGCAGCCGGGGTACGACCAGCAGCAGCCGTTGCCGCCGCTGCCCCAGCCGCAGACCCCGCAGGGCCCGCCGGCGCCCCAGCTGCCGCCGAACCTGCTGCCCCAGCCGCAGCACGGCAGGCAGCCGCTGCCCGGTGACGACCTGACCACGGCGCACCTGGTCAAGCCGACCAGGCGGCGGCCGCAGTCCGGCTGGCGCAAGGCGCTGTACGTGGGGTCCGGCAAGCTGATCAACCCCGGTGAGAGCCCGGCCGACCGGCGGCGCCGGGAGCTGATCGCGCAGGTCAACCAGCCGCTGCGGGGTTGCTACAAGATCGCCATGCTGAGCCTGAAGGGCGGCGTCGGCAAAACCACGACCACCACCACGCTCGGCGCCACCTTCGCCTCGCTGCGCGGGGACCGGGTGGTCGCGGTCGACGCCAACCCGGACCGCGGCACGCTCTCGCAGAAGATCCCGATCGAGACCACCGCCACCGTGCGCCACCTGCTGCGGGACGCGGACAAGATCACGCGCTACAGCGACGTCCGGTCGTACACCTCGCAGGGGTCGAGCCGGCTGGAGATCCTCGCCAGCGAGCAGGACCCGGCGGTGTCGGAGGCCTTCTCCGAGGACGACTACCGGCGCACGGTCAACCTACTGGAGCACTTCTACAACATCGTGCTCACCGACTGCGGGACCGGCCTGATGCACTCGGCGATGAAGGGCGTGCTCGACGTCGCCGACGCGCTGGTGGTGGTCTCGTCCGGTTCGGTGGACGGCGCCCGCAGCGCTTCGGCCACTTTGGACTGGCTCGACGCGCACGGGTACGGCGACCTGGTCAAGCGCTCGGTCGCGGTGATCAACTCGGTGCGGCCGAAGGGCGGCTCGGTCGACCTGGACAAGCTCGCCGCGCACTTCGCCGCGCGCGTGCGCGGGGTCTGCCGCATCCCGTTCGACCCGCACCTGGAAGAAGGCGCCGAGATCGAGCTGGACCGCCTGCAGGCCGAAACCCGGCTGGCCCTGCTGGAACTGGCGGCCACCGTGGCGGACGGGTTCGCCGTCGAACGGTAAAGCCCGGTTTTACTTCTGCTCGTCCTCGTCGCGGCCCTTCTGCCGCTGCTGCTCGGCTAGACCGCGGAGGAAGTCCGGGTCGTCATCGGGGGCGACGCGGGGCTGTGACGACGGGACTCCGGGGCGGGGGGCGCCGAACGTTCGCCACAGGACAACGGCGACCGTCAGTGCTCCGATCGCCGCGAGCAGGTAGAGCATGCTCGATCCCTTCTGGCTGTGGTGCGCGGATGTGCTTCCCCCGAGGTTAACCCTTTTGCCGGGTTTGCGGGTGCGACGGGGTGGGCCGCACCCCCGGGTCGTGACATGCGAACGGGGATGTCGTGAGACATCCCCGTTGGTTCGCAAGCCTGGTGAACGCGACTCAGCCGCGGCGCGCGGGCTCGCTGGCGTCGGTGGTCAGCTCGGCGAGCAGCTCGTTGACTTCGGCTTCCCGGAAGCGGCGGTGCCCGCCCGGGGTGCGGATGGAACCGATCCGCCCGGCGGTGGCCCAGCGGGTCACGGTCTTGGGATCGACTCGGAACAATGTGGCGACCTCACCCGGGGTGAGCAGTCGTCCTCCGACGGTCGCGGTCACTTTCCGCCTCCTTCACGACCTCGCGGCTATACCGGTAGGTAGGTAGCCAGCTCTCAACGGGGCAATCGTCGCACTTACCCCGGCAGGTACTCGAACGGTTGTCGAAGAGTAAAGAGGTAGTAAGGGATAAACGGCGCGACTCGGACATCACGCCCCCTCCGGCGGGCCTGGCTAGGGTGAGCCGCTATGGACGCACTCGATCGCAGGATCATCGCCGCGCTGCGGCTCAACGGCCGGGCGACCTACGCCGAGCTGGGCCGGACCGTGGGGCTCTCGGCGTCCTCGGTGCACGAGCGCGTCGGCAAGCTGGAGGCGGCCGGGGTGATCACCGGCTACCACGCGGTGGTCGACCCGAGCACGGTCGGCCTCGGCGTGACCGCGCTGGTCGGCATCCAGCCGACCGACACCGCCGCCGACGAGGACGTGGCCGAAGCGCTCGGCAGCCTCGGCGAGGTGGAGAGCTGCTACGCGGTCGCGGGCGACGAGGCGTTCGTGGTCAAGGTCAGGGTGTCCACGGTGGACGAGCTGGAGCGCACGCTGGGCAGGCTCCGCCGGATCGACGGCGTGGCCCGCACGCGCACCACCGTGGTGCTGTCCACCCGCTTCGAGGGCAGGCCCAACAACGAAGGCCTGGAGGAAGCCGCCGAAGATGGCGCGTAACCTGCATAGACGTGAGTGACGCTGTAGTTCCTGGCCACCTGGGTCGCGACCTGACTCTGTACCTGCTCGCGCGCTTCGGCCTGGTGGCCGTGGTCGCCGCGCTCCTGCTGCTGGTCAACGTGCCGCTGCTGGTGGCGCTGGCGGTCGGCCTGGTGGTGGGCCTGCCGCTGGGGCTGCTCGCCTTCCGCGGGCTCAACACCCGGGTCACCGCCCAGCTCGCCAAGCGCAACGAGAAGCGCGCCCGTGAGCGCGCGAAGCTCCGCGCCCAGCTCCGCGGCGACCTGAGCGAAGCCGAATGAGCCAGCAGAACCGCGCGTGGACCCGGGAGGCCGTGCGCATCATCGAGGCCGACGCCAACCGCAGCGCCGACACCCACCTCCACGTGTTCCCGCTGCCCCCGGAGTGGGGCGTCGACCTGTACCTCAAGGACGAGTCGGTGCACCCGACCGGCTCGCTCAAGCACCGGCTGGCCCGGTCGCTGCTGCTGTACGGCCTGGTCAACGGCCACATCGGCCCGGACACCGTGCTGATCGAGGCGTCCAGCGGTTCGACCGCGGTGTCCGAGGCGTACTTCGCGCGGATGCTGGGGCTGGAGTTCGTCACCGTGGTGCCGCGCAAGACCAGCCCGGAGAAGGTCGCGCTGATCGAGTTCTACGGCGGCCGGTGTCACTTCGTCGACGTGCCCGCCGAGATGTACACCGAGGCCGAGCGCCTGGCGGCCGAGTGCAACGGGCACTACCTCGACCAGTTCACCTACGCCGAGCGCGCGACCGACTGGCGCGGCAACAACAACATCGCCGAGTCGGTCTTCGCCCAGCTGCGGGCGGAGCGGCACCCGGTACCGGCGTGGATCGTGGTCGGCGCGGGCACCGGCGGCACCAGCGCGACGTTCGGCCGGTACGTCCGCTACCGGCGGCACACCACGAAGATCGCCGTGGTCGACCCGGAGAACTCGTCGTTCTACGGGGCCTGGGAGACCGGTGCGCTCGACTACGCCACCGGCATGCCGTCCCGGATCGAGGGCATCGGACGGCCGCGGTGTGAACCGTCGTTCGTGCCCAGTGTGATCGACGAGATGTTCCAGGTCCCGGACGCGGCCTCGCTGGCGGCGATCCGGTTGCTGCGCGAACACACCGGGCACTGGGCGGGCGGCTCGACCGGGACGAGCCTGTACGGGGCGTTCAAGCTGATCTCGCGCATGGTCTCGGAGGGCCAGGCGGGCAGCGTGGTCACCCTCCTCTGTGACAGCGGCGACCGGTACGCCCACACCTATTACAACGACGACTGGGTGGAAGCGCAGGGCATGAACCTCGCCCCGCACCGAGCCGCCATGGAGGAGTTCCTGGTCAGCGGCAAGTTCCTCCCCGCCGACTAGAGCAGGATCAGCGCCAGTGCGGTCAGCACGGCCCAAGCCAGCATGGCCAGTCCGGTGTCCTTGAGGGCCGGGATCAGGCCGGGGCCGGTGGCGCCCGAGCGGATGGCGCGCACCGGGCGGATCAGCAGCGCGCCGGCCAGGACGCCGATCACCAGCCGCGGGTCGGTCAGGAGGCCGAGCGCGAAGCTCAGCACGAACGGCACGGCGACCAGCACCAGGTAGAACCGCCGCGTGCCGTCATCGCCGAGGCGGACGGCCAGGGTGCGCTTCCCGGACGTCACGTCGGTCGGGATGTCGCGCAGGTTGTTCGCGGTGAGCACCGCGGTGGAGAAGCAGCCGACGGCGACCGCGCACGCCAGCGCCTCCCAGCTGATCCGGCCCGCCTGGATGTACACCGTGCCCAGCACGGCGGCGAGGCCGAAGAACACGAACACCGCCACCTCGCCGAAGCCGTGGTAGCCGTACGGGCGCCGCCCGCCGGTGTAGAACCAGGCGCCGAGCAGGCACACCGCGCCCAGCGCGAGCAGCCACCAGTACCCGCTCGCGGCGACCAGCACCAGGCCGAGCACCCCGGCCAGGCCGAGCGAGGCGAGCGCGGCGGCGAGCACCGCCTTCGGCTTCGCCGTGCCCGAGCCGACCAGCCGCAGCGGGCCGACGCGGTCGGCGTCGGTGCCGCGGATGCCGTCGGAGTAGTCGTTGGCGTAGTTGACGCCGATGATCAACGCGAGCGCCACGCCCAGCGCGAGCAGCGAACGCCACCACGAGAACGCGCCGAGCGCCGTCGCCGCCCCGATCCCGGCGACCACCGGTGCCACCGCGTTCGGCAGCGTCCGCGGCCGCGCCCCCTCGATCCATTCGGTCAGCGTCGCCATACCGATCATTCTGGTCACCGGCGCCACGCCCCGATCAGCAGGGGTGGCCCCGCCCGCCGAATGCTATGAGTGGGGCATTACTTGCATTCAACGCAAGTAATGCCCCACTCATAGCATTCAATCCGGGTCAGCAGGGGGGCGGTGGTTGCGCCAGCCGGACGTAGGCGCCCGACACGTACATCCCCTCCGCCAGCCGGTACCAGCGGTCCGAGGTGCCTTCGGTGCCCGGCACCGATTCGCCCGCGGCGAAGCAGTCGATCCGGATCTGCGCGTGCCGCGCCGCCAGGCCCACCTGCCGCTCGCCGCTGTTCGGGCCGGTCCGCACGTTCAGCGAGTCCAGCGAGGTCACCGTGCCCCACGGCCCACCGCCGGTCCACTGGTAGGTCACGTTCACCCAGGCGTTGTTCTTCAGCTTCAGCCCGTCCCAGAACGTGCCGTCGGCCAGGTCGATGCCCGCCGGGTTCGCCACCTTCCGGCCGAACTGGTCCTTCCCGCCGTTGTGCCCGTGCTCGTACGCCGCCTGCGCCTGCGGCAGGCCGCGCGGCAGCTCACCCCAGCTCAGCCGCTCGACGCTCCAGTAGTCGTCCTTGATGTTCCACGGCCCGACGTCCCACACCGGCGCCCATTCGCACCGCGCGTGGTCCGCCGTGCACACCTTGACCGAGTAGTTGCCCTGCCCCTTCCCGGCCAGCCCGCGCCGCGAGGGCAGGGCCACGAAGTGGTCGCGCTGCACGATCTTGTGCCCGTTCGCGGTGGTCCCGCCGACCAGGCCCTCCCGGGTGGCGAACACCCGGTACGTCGCGGCGAGCGTCGGATCGGCGACCTCGACCCCGGCCCGCCACGCGGTCAGCCCCACCGGCCCGACCGCCATGCCGACCGGCCCGGTCAGCACCAGCCGGGCCTGCACCGAACGGGTCGCGCCGGGCAGCGCGGTCGGCGCGCCCGGCACCGCCTCGACCCATTCGGTCCACCGCCCGTCCGGGCGTTGCCCCCGCAGGTCGACCGCGAGGCCGGGGACGTCGTGCTCCGCCCGCACGGTGTCCACTTCGGACTCCAGTTGCCTGGCGGGCAGTTCCTCGATGCTCAACGGTGCGGCGCTGGCCGGCGTGCCCGGCACGGGGTCGATCCGGCCTCGTGGCGGCTCGACCGTCCAGCTCACCGGTCCGGTGGCGAAGGCGGGGGTGGTCAGGGCGGTCAGGGCGAGCAGCACGCACAGGGTGACCGCCCGGATTCTCTTGATCACGGAACGCCAGCCAAAGGCACGCTGCGTGATCTGTCAATCAACCATGCCCGACCGTGTCACCCCTGTTCAAAAAGCCCGCGGACCCCGCTACGGTCCACCTTGCCCGGCCCCCGCAGCGGCAGTTCGGCCAGCGCCAGCACCCGCTTCGGCACCGCCGCGGCACCCGCTTCCGCGCGGACCGCCGCCCGCAGTTCGTCCTCCGGAAGACGGTCACCCGCGAGCACCACCGCGGCCACCACGGCCTCGCCCCACTCCGGGTCCGGCACGCCGACCACGCACGCCGCCCGCACCGCCGGATGCGCCAGCAGCACCCTCTCCACCGCGGCCGCGGGCACCTTCACCCCGCCGGTGTTGATCACGTCGTCGGCCCGGCCGAGCACCGCCAACCGCCCGCCGTCGAACCGGCCGAGGTCGCTGGTGCGGAACCAACCATCCACAAAGGACTCGGAGGTCAGCTCCGGGTTCAGCCGATACCCGTGTGCCAGCACGGATCCGGCGATCTCCACCCGGCCACCGTCCCCGATGCGGATGTCCACTCCGGACAGTGGGACACCGCGGTAGACGCAACCGCTGGCGGTCTCGCTCATGCCGTACGCGGGCACGGCGGTGATCCCCGCCGAAGCCGCGCGCTCGGCGAGCCCGGGGTCCAGCGCCGCCCCGCCGAGCACGATCGCGTCCAGCTTGGCGACCTCGCGGGTCACCTCCGGCCCCGCGTCCACCAGCCGTGACAACTGCGTCGGCACCAGCGCGCTGTAGTGCGGCCCCGGCTGCCGGACCAGCTCACGCACCCCCTCGGCGAAGTCCGCCGCCCGGAACCCCGCGCGCGAGTCGAGCACCACCGGCGAGGTCCTGGCGAGCATCGAGCGCACCAGCACCTGGAGCCCGCCGATGTACTGCGGTGGTGTCGCGAGGAGCCAGCGGCCCGGGCCGCCGAGCCGCTCGTGGGTGGCCGTCGCGGACGCCCGGAGCGCGGCCGCGGACAGCAGCACCCCCTTCGGCGCCCCGGTCGAACCCGAGGTCGCGATGATCACCGCGGTGCCGTCCTCGACCGGCAGGTCCGGCCGCATGGCTTCGGCCAGCGCGGGGTCGCCGACCGGCAGCACCGCCGGACCGCCGTCCAGTGCCGCCGCCAGCGCCCCCGGCAGCTCCGCGAAGTCGGTGACGACCCGCATCAGTAGTAGTACGGGTAGCCGGACCAGTCCGGGTCGCGCTTCTGCAGGAAGGCGTCGCGGCCCTCGACCGCCTCGTCCTGCATGTACGCCAGCCGGGTGGTTTCGCCGGCGAACAGCTGCTGGCCGACCAGGCCGTCGTCGATCAGGTTGAACGCGTACTTGAGCATGCGCTGCGCGGTCGGCGACTTGCCGTTGATCTCCCACGCCCAGCGCAGCGCCTCGGCCTCCAGCTCGGCGTGCGGGACCACCGCGTTGACCGCGCCCATGGCGTTCATCTGCTCGGCGGTGTAGGACCGGCCGAGGAAGAAGATCTCGCGGGCGAACTTCTGCCCGACCTGCCGGGCGAGGTAGGCCGAGCCGTACCCGCCGTCGAACGAGCCGACGTCGGAGTCGGTCTGCTTGAACCGCGCGTGCTCGGCCGAGGCCAGCGTGAGATCGCACACCACGTGCAGCGAGTGCCCGCCGCCCGCCGCCCAGCCCGGCACCACCGCGACCACGACTTTCGGCATGAACCGGATCAGCCGCTGCACCTCCAGGATGTGCAGCCGGCCGGCCCGCGCGGGGTCCACCGTGTCGGAGGTCTCCCCGTCCGCGTACTGATACCCGGACCGACCGCGAATACGCTGGTCACCACCGGAGCAGAACGCCCAGCCGCCGTCACGGGACGACGGGCCGTTGCCGGTGAGCAGCACACAGCCGACGTCCGAGCTCATCCGCGCGTGGTCGAGCGCCCGGTACAGCTCGTCGACGGTGTGCGGCCGGAAGGCGTTGCGGACGTCCGGCCGGTCGAAAGCCACCCGGACGACGCGTTTGCCGGAGCGGCTCTCCGTGGAACGGTGGTAGGTGATGTCGGTGAAGTCGAAACCTTCGACCTCGGACCACGAGGCGGGGTCGAACAGCTCGGAAACTTGGGCGTCACTCACGCCTGGGAGAATAGGACCTATGGCCATGAGCGCGGAGGACCTGCCGGGGGACGCCCGGTGAACCCGTCGACCGCGCAGGCCAGGGTGATCGTGGACGAGCTGATCCGCAACACCGTTTCGCACGTCGTGCTCTGCCCCGGCTCCCGCAACGCCCCGCTCTCGCTCGCGCTCTACGACGCGGCCTCGGCGGGCAAGCTGCGGCTGCACGTCCGGATCGACGAGCGCAGCGCCGCCTTCCTGGCGCTCGGCATCGCCGCCCGCACCGGCCGCCCGGTGGCCGTGCTGTGCACCTCGGGCACCGCCGCCTCGAACTTCCACCCGGCCGTGCTCGAAGCCGACCGCGCCGGCGTGCCGCTGATCGTGCTCACCGCCGATCGCCCGCCGGAACTGCGCGCGGCGGGCGCCAACCAGGTCATCGACCAGCGCCGCCTCTACGGCGACGCGGTCCGCTACGGCGACGAGCTGGCCGTCGCCGAACGCCGCGCCGGGCAGAACTCGTACTGGCGCAGCCAGGTCTGCCGGGCCTGGAACGCGGCCTACGGCGAGTGGCGCAGCGGGCCGGTCCACCTGAACATCCCGTTCCGCGAGCCGCTGGTCCCCGACGAGGAGGACGGCGAGTGGTACGAGTCGCTGGAGGGCCGCCCCGGCGGTGCCCGGTGGACCGAGCTGCCCGACTTCGGCGCGCTGCCCGCGTTCGTGGTGCCGTCCGCGCGGCACGGCCTGGTCATCGCCTGCGACACCGGGGTCGGCGCGGCCAGCGAGTGGGCTGAGCAGCACGGCTGGCCGGTGGTCTCGGAGACCGGCGGCATCGGGCTGACCGGGTCGACCGCGATCGGCGCCGGTGCCTGGCTGCTCGGCGTGCCGGAGTTCATCGAGAAGCACAAGCCGGAGCAGGTGCTCTGCCTCGGCAGGCCGACGGTGTTCCGGCAGGTCCAGGCGCTGCTCTCGGACGCCGACGTGGAGGTGCTGCTGGTCCGGCCGGATTCGGACTGGCCCGCGCCCGCGCACAACGTCCGGCAGGTGGGCCAGTGGTTCGCCGAGCCGACCAAGCCCGCCGACCCGGAGTGGCTGGCGAGCTGGCAGCGCGCGGACGCGGCGGCGAAGGCCGCGGTCCGCGAGGCGCTGGCCGAGGAGCCGTGGCCGACCGGGCTGCGACTGGCCGCCGAGCTGGTCGAGGCGCTGCCCGAGGACGCGATGCTGGTGGTCGGCCCGTCGAACCCGACGCGGGACGTGGCGCTGGCCGGCGGCATGCGGCCGGACGTGCTGGTGCACCGCAACCGCGGGGTGGCCGGCATCGACGGCGCGGTGTCCACCGCGATCGGCGCCGCCAGCGTGCACAAGGGACCGTCGTACGCGCTGCTCGGCGACCTGACCTTCCTGCACGACATCAACGGCCTGCTCACCGGGCCCGCGGAGTACCGGCCGGACCTGACCATCGTGGTGCTGAACGACGACGGCGGGGGCATCTTCACCCTGCTGGAGCAGGGCGCGCCGGAGCACAGCGCCGGGTTCGAGCGGGTGTTCGGCACACCGCACGGGGCGGACCTGGGCGCGCTGTGCGCCGGGTACCGCGTGCCGCACGTGGTGGCCGAGACGCTGACCGAGTTCCGGGCGGCCCTGCGCCCGGCGCCGGGGCTGCGGGTGATCGAGGTGCGGGTCGACCGGGCCCGGCACCGCGACCTGCACGCCCGCCTGCGCGCCGCGGTCTCCGCCTCGGTCTGACCCCGGTTCATTGCTATGAGTGGGGCATTACTTGCATTCAACGCAAGTAATGCCCCACTCATAGCAATGGGTCAGCCCGCGAAAGCGCGCGGGCGGATGCCTGCCGATTCCAGGGCGGCCCGGACCGCGCGCGCGATGTCCACCGCGCCCGGCGTGTCCCCGTGCACGCAGATCGAGCGGGCTCCGACGGTCACCGTGGAGCCGTCGATGGCGGTGATCCGCCCGTGCGTGGCCAGGTCGACGCAGCGCGCGGCGATGGCCGAGGCGTCGTGCAGCACCGCGCCCGGTTCCCGCCGCGAGACCAGGTGGCCGTCCGGCGTGTAGGCCCGGTCCGCGAACGCCTCGGTCACCGTGGGCAGCCCGGCGGCTTCCGCGGCCGAAAGCAGGGCGGAGCCCGGCAGGCCCAGCACCGGCAGCGAGCCGTACCGGCGCACGCCCTCGGCGACCCCCTCGGCCTGCGCCGCGTCGGTCACCACGGTGTTGTAGAGCGCTCCATGCGGCTTCACGTACGCGACCCGCGTCCCGGCCGCGCGCGCGAAGGCGTCCAGTGCGCCGATCTGGTAGGTGATCTCGTCCGCGAGCCGGTCCGGCGGCACGTCCATCCGCTGCCTGCCGAACCCCGCGAGGTCCCGATAGGACACCTGCGCGCCGATCACCACCCCGGACCTGGCCGCCCGGTCGCAGGTGGCGCGCATGATGGTCGGGTCACCGGCGTGGAAGCCGCACGCGACGTTCGCGCTGGTCACCACGTCCAGCAGGGCCTCGTCGTCGCCGAGGGTCCAGATGCCGAAGCCCTCGCCGAGATCACTGTTCAGGTCGACCGTCAAATTCCCGGTTGGACCGTTCTCAGCAGGCAAGACCCTCCTTTTGGTTGTTCCTCGGGCCCAGCCGCGGCGATAGGTTCGCCCAAGCTCGAGCCATGGACACTTGGGAGGGTATAGATGCGCCTGAGAACTCGCGCGGGAGCCGGTGCGGTGGCCACCGGCCTCGCCTCGATCCTGCTGGCCACCTCGGCCAGCGCCGCCCCGGCGCCCGGTGCGCCAGGGGCCGGGGATCCCTACTACCCGGGTGCCGGCAACGGTGGTTACGACGTCCAGCACTACGACATCAGGCTGACCTACCAGCCGGCCACCGACCAGCTGTCCGGGCAGACGACCATCCTGGCCACCACCACGCAGGAGCTGTCGTCGCTGAACCTGGACTTCGCGCTCAAGGTCAGCTCGGTGCGGGTGAACAACGCGCCCGCGCAGTTCAGCAAGGACCCGAAGGACGCCAGCGAGCTGGTGGTGAAGCCGGCCAAGCCGCTGGCGAAGAACCAGTTCGTCACCATCGTGGTCAGCTACGCCGACACCCCGTCCAAGGTGGTCGTCGACGGTGCGACGGCCTGGCGCAAGACGCCGACCGGCGCCGAAGTGGTGGACGAGCCGTTCAGCTCGGAGTGGTGGTACCCGGCCAACGACCACCCCACCGACAAGGCCACCTTCGACGTCTCCGTCGAGGTCCCCGACGCGGTCTCCGCCATCACCAACGGCACCCTGGTGCGCAAGACCAAGCAGCGCACCGGCTGGACGCGGTGGAACTGGCGCAGCACCCAGCCGCAGGCCAGCTACCTCGCCTTCCTCGCCGTCGGCGGGTTCGAGGTGCTCCAGTCGACCACGCCGAGCGGGCAGCCGTTCCTGTCCGCCTACGACCCGGCGCTGGGCGCCGCGCTGCCCGCCGCGAAGGCCAGCATCGAGCGCACGCCCGAGGTCACCGAGTTCCTCGCCACCCAGTTCGGGCCCTACCCGTTCGAGGCGCAGGGCGGGGTGGCGTCCAACGCGATCGGCTTCGCGCTGGAGAACCAGACGCGCTCGGTCTACGGCAACAGCTTCTGGCGCAACGGCTCGAACACCTCGGTGGTCGCGCACGAGGTGGCGCACCAGTGGTTCGGCGACTCGGTGTCGCTCGGCAAGTGGAGCGACATCTGGCTGAACGAGGGCTTCGCCAGCTACGCGGAGTTCCTGTGGTCGGAGAGCATCGGCGAGGGCACGGCCGACGAGCTGGCCGAGTACCTGTACAACTCCTACCCGGCGGACAGCCCGTTCTGGCAGGTCAAGCCCGGTGACCCGGGGGCGGACAAGCAGTTCGACGCGGCCGTCTACGACCGCGGTGCGCTGACCGTGCACGCGCTGCGCAAGGCCGTCGGCGACGAGAGCTTCTTCAAGATCCTGCAGACCTGGCAGGCGCAGAAGAAGGGCACGCACGCCACGATTCCGGAGTTCATCGCGCTGTCGGAGAAGATCTCCGGGAAGCCGCTGTACGACCTGTTCCAGACCTGGCTGTACACCCCGGGGCGCCCGGAGTTCAGCCCGACCGGACAGCCGTCGGCGGTCTCGGCGGCGACCGTGGCCCGCGCGGCCGACGGTGCGCCCGCCGAGCCGAAGTCGTGGTCGAAGATCAGGCTCACGCACGCCGAACTGGCGGAGCACGGGCACGGCCACGACCACGGCACGGAAGCCGGGCGGGACTACTAGCGTCCGCACCATGGCTGGTCGGGTGCACGCCCGACCAGCCCGCGGGCTTCCGCGTGACTGGACCGAGCCCGGGCTCGTGGGTGTTGGCGCGACCTGCCACGCCCACGAGGCCCGGGTGGCTAGGGTGTCCCCATGTCCCCCAGGAGTGAGAAGCTGCTGCGGATCGGTGCCCGCGTGCTGGTCGGCATCGCCGCCGTGCTCACCCTGTTGTGCGTGACCCTGTTCTTCGCCGCGGTGCGCAACGACAGTTCGATCACCGACCACCGCGGTCTCGCCGACGCCGAGGTGCTGTCGGTCTCCTTCGACCGGACGCTGATCCGGTTCGTCACCCCGGACGGCGTGGCCCACACGCCCTCGCTGGGCGTGCTCTACCCGGAGGGCCTGGAAGCCGGTCAGCTGGTCCGGGTCGAGTACAACACCGAAGACCCCGAACTGGCGCGCGTCGCCGGGCGGAGTGCCTCGCTGACCCTGCTGCCGCTGGGCACCACGGTCCTGTTCACCTGGCTGGTCGCCGGTCCGGCGTGGTGGTTCTCCCGCCGCCTGCTGCGCAGGTCAGCCCCGGCTGAGTGACGTACCCCGCCACCAGTCGAGCACCGTTTCGGCCAGGCCGGGCGCCGCGACCAGCAGGCCGTCCGAGGGCAGCGCGTTGCCTTCCCCGTGCCGGTCCATCACCACCGCGCCCGATTCGATGGCCAGCGCGACCGCGGCCGCGACGTCCCATTCGTGGTAGCTGTGCAGCACCGCGGCCCCGGCGTGACCCATCGCGACCTGCGCCACCGACAGCGCCGCCGAGCCGAGCACCCGGACCCCGGCGTGCGCGGCGGAGGCCTGTTCGATGAACCCCGCCATGCCCGGCCACGCCCCGCCCCGGCCCAGTTCGGTGCAGATGATCGCGCCGGTGGTGCGCACCGGTTCCCCCGACAACCGCACCGGCGTGCCGTTCGCCCTGGCGCCGCGACCGCGGGCCGCCGCGTAGATCTGGCCCCGGTACGGGTCGGCGATCACCCCGACCACCGGCCCCGACGAGTCGACCAGCGCCAGGCTGAACGCGCACCACGGCATGCCCGCCACGTAGTTCGCCGTGCCGTCCACCGGGTCCACCACCCAGCGGTACTCGGCTTCGTGGGCGCCCAGGTCGGCGCCGAACTCCTCGCCGACCACCGGCACCCCGGGGAACTCGGCGGTCAGCACCCGGCGGGTGTGCCGCTCCAGGATGCGCTCGGTGTCGGTGACCCAGTCGAACGGCGTGTCCCCGGTTTCCGGCCGGGCGCCCCGGCCCGCGGTCGCGGTGATCACGTCGGTGGCGTCGTTGGCCAGCCGGCCGGCGACTTCGAGGGCCTTGGACAGCAGGGCGGGCTCGACGGGCCTGGCCGGGCGGGACGACAAGAGGGTCACGCCGCTCTAGCATGGCCGCGCTCGGTGACCGGAACCCGACGGTGAGGTGACCGGCCCATGGCGAATTCCCGCTGACCGAGGAGTTCGAACGCCGTTGGCCGGTGCGTCACCCGCGCGTGCGACAGTCCGATCGTGCGTATCGCCATCGTCACCGAAAGCTTCCTGCCGCAGGTCAACGGCGTCACCAACTCCGTGCTGCGGGTGGTCGAGCACCTGCGCGACCGGGCGCACGAGGTGCTCGTGATCGCACCGGGGGCCGGGCCCGCCGAGTACCGGGGCGCGCCGGTGGTGCGGATCCCCGCGCTCGGCCTGCCGGTGGTCAACTCGCTGCCGATCGGGGTGCCGACCAGGACCGTGCTCACCGCGATGGCCGAATTCCGCCCGGACGTGGTGCACCTGGCGTCGCCGTTCGTGGTCGGCGCGCGCGGGCTCGCCGCGGCCCGGCGGCTGCGGGTGCCCTCGATCGCGGTGTACCAGACCGACATCGCCGGTTTCGCCGCCGCGTACGGCCTCGGCCTCGGCGCGCGGGCGGCCTGGCGCTGGGTCCGCCGCGTGCACTCCCGGGCGGACCGCACGCTCGCGCCGTCCAGCGATTCGGTGCGGGAACTCCAGGCGCACGGCGTTCCGCGCGTGCACCGCTGGGGCCGGGGCGTGGACATCGAGCGGTTCTCGCCGTCGCACGCCGATGCCGGCCTGCGCGCCGAACTCGCGCCGAACGGCGAGCTGCTGGTCGGCTTCGTCGGCAGGCTCGCGCCCGAGAAGGAGGTCGACCGGCTGACCACGCTGGCCGGGGTGCCGGGCATCCGCGTGGTCGTCGTCGGTGACGGGCCCGAGCTGGACGGCCTGCGCGACCGCCTCCCCGGTGCCGCCTTCCTCGGCGCGAAGTACGGCGACGACCTGTCCGTGGCCTACGCCAGCCTCGACGTCTTCGTGCACACCGGCCCGCACGAGACCTTCTGCCAGGCGGTGCAGGAGGCGATGGCGTCCGGACTGCCGGTGCTCGCGCCGGACGCGGGTGGCCCGCGCGACCTCGTGCTGCACGGCCGGACCGGCTACCTCCTGCCCGCCGAACGCGCGCGCTTCGCCACCGGCCTGCTCGCCCGCATCGAGGAACTGCGCGACCCGGCCCTGCGCGAGCGGCTCGGGAGCAAGGCGCGCAAGGTGGTGCTCGGCCGGACCTGGCCCGCGGTGTGCGGTGAGCTGATGGGCCACTACGAAGCCGTGGCGGGCCGGGCGGCGCAGGCGGCCTGAGTGCACATCGTCCAGCTCGCGAACTTCTACGGGCCGCGATCGGGTGGGCTGCGCACCGCGCTGCACCACCTCGGCGCCGGGTACGTCGCGGGCGGCCACGAGGTGACGCTGGTGGTGCCGGGGCAGCGGTACGCGGAGGAGGTGCTGCCCTCCGGCGTGCGCCGATTCCAGCTGCCCGCACCCAAGATCCCGGGCACCGGCGGCTATCGCGCGGTCGACCCGCACCGGGTGCGCGTGGTGCTGCGCGGCCTGCGGCCGGACCGGCTGGAGGTGTCCGACCGGCTGACCCTGCGCGGCATGGGGACCTGGGCGCGGCGCCACGGCGTGCCGAGCGTGGTCATCTCGCACGAACGGCTGGACCGGCTGCTGGAGCAGTTCCTCGTGCCCGCGCCGATGGCCAGGCACTGGGCCGACGCGGCCAACCGGCGGATGGCGGGCAGCTACGACACGGTCGTCTGCACCACCGCGTTCGCGCGCGCCGAATTCGACCGGATCGGCGTGCCGAACGTGCGCCGCGTGCCGCTGGGTGTCGACCTGCTCGCCTTCGCACCGCGACGGCACGACCCCGCGCTCCGCGCCGAACTGCTCGGCGGCGCCGAGGCGTTGATAGTCCACTGTGGACGACTGTCGCCGGAGAAGCACGTGGAGCGCAGCGTGGACACCGTCGCCGAGCTCACCGAGTCCGGAGTGGACGTTCGGCTGGTGATCGCCGGGGACGGCCCGCGGCGGCGCGCGCTGGAGCGGCGGGCCCGCGGCCTGCCGGTGACCTTCCTCGGTTTTGTCGCCGACCGCACCGAGGTCGCCCGGCTGCTCGCGTCGGCGGACGTCTCGCTCGCGCCCGGCCCGCACGAGACCTTCGGACTGGCCGCGCTCGAAGCACTGGCCTCCGGCACGCCCGCGGTGGTGTCGGCCTCGTCGGCGTTGCGCGAGATCGTGCGCCCGCCCGGTGGCGCGGCCGTCGACGACCACGCGCCCGCCTTCGCCGCCGGGGTCACCGGCGTGCTCGACCGGCCCGAACCCGAGCGCCGCGCGGCGGCCAGGTCGCGGGCGGAGGAGTTCACCTGGCCGAGCGCGGTCCGGGGCATGTTGCGCGTGCTCGGCGGGTAGCGACGTACTGTGGCGGCATGTCCCGTGCCAGCCTCGACAAGGACCCGCGTGAAGTCGCCGCCATGTTCGACGGCGTCGCCGACGGGTACGACCGCGCGAACTCGTTCATGACCTTCGGCTTCGACCGCCGCTGGCGGATCACCACCTCGCGGGTGCTGGCCGCCAAGCGCGGCGAGAAGGTGCTCGACCTGGCCGCCGGCACCGGGGTGTCCACCACCGAGTACGCCGCGAACGGCGCGTGGTGCCTGGCCGCCGACTTCTCCATCGGCATGCTGCGCGCGGGACTGCACCGCAAGGTGCCGATGGTCGCCGCGGACGCGCTGCACCTGCCGTTCGCCGACGACAGCTTCGACGCGGCCACGGTCTCGCTCGGCATCCGGAACTTCGTCGACACCAAGGCCGCGCTGGCCGAGCTGGCCCGCGTGGTGCGGCCGGGCGGGCGGCTGGTCATCTGCGAGGTGTCCACGCCGACCTTCCCGCCGATCCGGTTCCTCTACCGCCGGTTCATCCTCAAGGCGATGACCTGGGTCGGGCGCCGGTTCTCGTCCAATCCGGACGCCTACGGCTACCTCGCCGAATCGATGCTCGCCTGGCCGGCGCAACGCGAGTTCGGCGAGATCATCGCCTCGGCGGGCTGGACCGATGTGGAGTGGATGAACCTCACATTCGGCGTCGTAGCAATCCATCGGGCCACCAAGCCGCCCGTACACTCGGCCCCATGACCTCTCTGCAGCAAACTCGCGACGCCGAGGTGATCGTGGTCGGCGCGGGCCCGGCGGGCTCCACCGTGGCCACCTATCTCGCCAGGGCCGGCGTGGACGTGCTGCTGCTGGAGAAGACGGTCTTCCCGCGCGAGAAGGTCTGCGGTGACGGGCTCACCCCGCGCGGCGTGAAGCAGCTGATCGACCTCGGCATCGACACCAGCGAGGACGCGGGCTGGGTGCACAGCCGCGGCCTGCGCATCCTCACCGGCGAGCTGACCCTCGAGCTGGACTGGCCGGAGCTGACCAGCTACCCGCCCTACGGCGTTTCCCGCACCCGCCAGGACTTCGACGACCTGCTGGCGAAGACCGCGGTCAAGGCGGGCGCGCGGCTGCTGGAGCGCACCACGGTCACCGGCGCGATCACCGACGCCACCGGGCGCGTGGTCGGCGTCGAGGCGAAGACCGGCGAGGAGAAGCGCCCGGTCAGCTACCGCGCGCCGCTCGTGCTGGCCTGCGACGGGGTGTCCGCGCGGCTCGCGCTGAGCGTCGGCATCGGCAAGAACGAGAAGCGCCCGATGGGCGTGGCCGTGCGCCGGTACTACAAGAGCCCGCGCCACGACGACCCGTTCATCGAGGGCCACCTGGAGCTGTGGGACCGCACCGATCCGGCGCGGCCGAAGCTGCTGCCGGGGTACGGCTGGGCGTTCCCGCTCGGCGACGGCACGGTGAACATCGGCCTCGGCATGCTGTCCACCTCGAAGGCCTTCCGCAGCACCGACTACCGCGCGCTGCTGCGCCAGTGGCTGGACAGCACGCCCGAGGAATGGGGCTACCGCGAGGAGAACGCGATCGGCAAGGTCGGCGGCGCCGGCCTGCCGATGGGCTTCAACCGCACCCCGCACTACCGCGACGGCCTGCTGCTGCTCGGCGACGCCGGCGGCATGGTCAGCCCGTTCAACGGCGAGGGCATCTCGGCGGCGATGGAGTCGGCGCAGCTGGCGGCCGAGGCCGTGGTCCAGGCGCTCGCGCGGCCGGAGGGCTCCTCGCGGGAGCGCGCGCTGCAGGGCTACCCGATGGCCGTCGCGGAGCTGATGGGCGGGTACTACCGGCTCGGCAACGTGTTCGCGAAGCTGATCGGCAAACCGGCCGTGATGCGGGCCGCGACCAAGTACGGGCTGCGCATCAACACCCTGCTTCCCTTGGTGTACAAGGGACTTTCCGGCTGCTACGACGCCAAGGGCGGCGACGTGGTCGACCGGCTCATCGCCGCCGCCGCGCGGGCCACGCCCAGCCCCCGGTAAGCGAACGCCTCTTCGGTTGGCGTGTGTTACCTCACACCGGACAAACCGTGTCAGTGCCGGGAATGGGCGCGTTCAGTCCCTTTGTCGCTGGTCTGCGACCTGTGACGCAGTACGGGCGTTCCGTGATCACCCGGAAAGTTAGGTAAGCCTTATACCACGGGGGATGGCGACAAGGCTGTGACTCGCGTCCTACACTGACGCCGTGCCTTGTGAACCGCTTCACAATTTCGACGGCTCGCTTGTGAACTTTTTCACAAGCGGTCGCCGAGGTCGCGGGCCATAACTGCACGAGCAGTAAGGCTGCCCTAACTCTCGGAGGTGTGATCCGGGTCGCTTAGGGTGCGCCACGAGGCACTCAGACCGAGTTTTCGATCGCAGCGGCGCGGAAGGGATGGACGAACCGTGCTGGCGTTGCAACCACCACACTTCGCGGGACAACTGGCTCAGGGGGCCGCGGCCCCCACCCTGGACGTCTACCTCCCGCTGGTCATCCTGTTCGTGCTGGCGATCGCCTTCGCCGTGCTGTCGGTGCTGCTGGGCCCGCTCGTCGGCCCCAGCCGCTACAACAAGGCGAAGCTGGCCGCGTACGAGTGCGGGATCGAACCCTCGCCGCAGCCGGTGGTCGGCGGCGGCCGGATGCCGATCGCCTACTACGTCACGGCGATGCTGTTCATCCTGTTCGACATCGAGATGGTGTTCCTCTACCCGTTCGCGGTCTCCGCGGACGCGCTGGGCCTGTTCGGCCTGGTGGAGATCGTCCTGTTCATCGCCACGGTCGGTTTCGCCTACGCCTACGTGTGGCGGCGCGGCGGCCTCGACTGGAACTAGGGGGCCAAACGCATGGGTCTCGAAGAGAAACTCCCCAACGGAATCCTGCTGGCCAGCCTGGAGGGCCTGGTCAACTGGGCGCGCAAGAACTCGATGTGGCCGGCCACCTTCGGGCTCGCCTGCTGCGCGATCGAGATGATGACCGTCGGCGGTTCCCGCTACGACATCGCGCGCTTCGGCATGGAGCGCTTCAGCGCCACCCCGCGCCAGGCCGACCTGATGATCGTCGCCGGTCGCGTGACGCAGAAGATGGCGCCGGTGCTCCGCCAGATCTACGACCAGATGGCCGAGCCCAAGTGGGTGCTGGCGATGGGCGTGTGCGCCTCGTCCGGCGGGATGTTCAACAACTACGCGGTGGTGCAGGGCGTCGACCACATCGTGCCGGTGGACATGTACCTGCCCGGCTGCCCGCCGCGGCCGGAGATGCTGCTCGACGCGATCCTCAAGCTGCACGCCAAGATCCAGGACGAGCCGCTGAACGCCCGGCGCGCCGAACTGCGCGCGGCCAGCGGGGCCAGGACCGAGCTGATCCCGTCCTCCATCAAGTACGCGAAGAAGTGACGAAGATGCCTGAGGAAGAAAAGCCGGTCACCGGCGGAGAGCAGTCCAGCGCCGAGCGCACCGAGTCGGCCGAACTGCGGCCGTCCGGCCCGCGCCCGGCCGAGCCGGTGGTCGCCGGTCGCGAGCGCAAGGGCATGTTCGGCGTTTCCGGCACCGGGGACACCTCCGGTTACGGCGGCCTGCGGCTGCCCGCCTACTCGCCGGCCCCGGCCGAACGCCCCTACGGCGGCTGGTTCGACGAGTTCGCCGACGAGTTCTTCGCCGCGCTCGGCGAGAACGGCGTGCCGGTCGAAGCGATCCAGCAGGTGACCGTCGACCGCGGGGAGATCACCTTCTACGTCGCGCGCGAGCACCTGCTGGAGATCTGCCGGACCCTGCGCAACGACGGCGGACTGCGGTTCGAGCTGTGCAGCTCGGTCTCCGGCGTGGACTACGGCGTCGACGTGCCGCAGCGGCTGCACTCGGTCTACCACCTGACCTCGATGACCTTCCGCCGCCGCATCCGGCTGGAGGTCGCGGTCGACGTGGACGACCCGCACATCCCGTCCATCGTCGAGGTCTACCCGACCGCCGACTGGCAGGAGCGGGAGGCCTACGACATGTTCGGCATCGTCTACGACGGCCACCCGGCGCTGACCCGGATCCTGATGCCGGACGACTGGGACGGCCACCCCCAGCGCAAGGACTACCCGCTCGGCGGGATTCCCGTGGAGTACAAGGGCGCGGAGATCCCGCCGCCGGACCAGCGGAGGTCTTACTCGTGAGCAGCACCGAAAAGATCTCGGACATCGAGACCGGCACGGACACCTCACCGCGGGGGTCGGCCAGCGCGGACACCTACGCCGAAGAGCGCCGCACCACCGAGGGCCCGGTCTACACGGTTTCCGGCGGTGACTGGGACGACGTGCTCTCCGACGCCGAGCACGACGACCGCATGGTCATCAACATGGGCCCGCAGCACCCGTCCACGCACGGCGTGCTCCGGCTCGTGCTGGAGATGGAGGGCGAGACCGTCACCCAGCTCCGCTCGGTCATCGGCTACCTGCACACCGGCATCGAGAAGAACTGCGAATACCGGACCTGGACCCAGGGCGTCACCTTCGTCACGCGGATGGACTACCTGGCGCCGCTGTCCACCGAGATGGCCTACTGCCTCGCGGTGGAGAAACTGCTCGGCATCCAGGCCCCGCCGCGCGCCGAACTGCTGCGCGTGATGCTGCTGGAGATCAACCGGATCGGTTCGCACCTGGTCTACATCGCCACCGGCGGCATGGAACTCGGGGCCACCACGGCGATGACGCTCGGCTTCCGCGAGCGCGAGGTGGTGCTGCACCTGCTGGAGCACCTGACCGGCCTGCGGATGAACCACGCGTTCATCCGGCCCGGCGGGCTCGCCCAGGACATGCCGGACGACTACCAGGAGGCGGTCGCCGAGTTCGTCAAGACCATGGAGGAGCGGCTCCCGCTCTACGACAAGCTCTTCACCGGCCAGCCGATCTGGCGCAACCGGCTCAAGGACGTCGGTTTCCTCCCGGTGGACGCCTGTCTCTCGCTCGGCGTGACCGGGCCGGTGCTGCGCTCGGCCGGGCTGCCGTGGGACCTGCGCAAGACCGAGCCGTACTCGCGCTACGACGAGTTCAAGTTCGACGTGCCGACCTCGACCGACGCGGACTGCTGGGCGCGGTACCTGATCCGCGTGCAGGAGATGCGCGAGAGCCTCAAGATCATCAAGCAGGCGCTGAAGAAGCTGGCCGACGAGGGCCCCGGCCCGGTGATGGTGGACGACGCGAAGGTGGCCTGGCCGGCGCAGCTGTCGCTGGGCAGCGACGGGCTCGGCAACTCGCTCGAGCACGTCCGCAAGATCATGGGCCAGTCGATGGAATCGCTGATCCACCACTTCAAGCTGGTCACCGAGGGCTTCAAGGTGCCGCCGGGCCAGGCGTACGCGGCGGTCGAGTCCCCGCGCGGTGAGCTGGGCGCGCACCTGGTCTCCGACGGCGGCACCCGCCCGTTGCGCGTGCACGTCAGGGAACCGAGCTTCATCAACCTGCAGTCGATGCCCGCGATGGCCGAGGGCGGGCTGGTGGCGGACGTGATCGCGGCGATCGCGTCGATCGACCCCGTGATGGGGGGAGTGGACCGATGACCTCTTCGACGGAACGCCCGGAGCCGGGCCCCGACTACGCCGACGAGACGCACGTCTCGGCCGGTGGTGACGTGGACGTGCGGGGGATCGCGCCCGGCGACTCGGCGTCCATTTTGGACACCGCTGTGCTGGAGAGCCCGTTCGGGCCGGACATCGTGGAGAAGGCGCAGCAGATCATCGCGCGCTACCCGGTGAGCCGCTCGGCGCTGCTGCCGATGCTGCACCTGGTGCAGTCGGTGCAGGGGTACGTCACGCAGGAGGGCATCGCCTTCTGCGCCGGGCAGCTGGACCTGTCCGACGCCGAGGTCAGCGCGGTCGCGACGTTCTACACCATGTACAAGCGCCGCCCGTGCGGTGAGCACCTGGTCAGCGTCTGCACGAACACGCTGTGCGCCGCGCTCGGCGGGGACGACATCTACCAGAAGCTCCAGCGCCACCTCGGTTCCGACGAAAAGCCGTTGGGGCACGAGGAAACCGCGGGCACGCCTGGCGAGCCCGGCTCGATCACCCTCGAGCACGCGGAGTGCCTGGCCGCCTGCGACCTCGGCCCGGTGATCCAGGTCAACTACGAGTACTTCGACAACCAGACCACCGACAAGGCGGTCGCGCTGGTCGACGCGCTGCGGGCGGGCAAGAAGCCCGCGCCGACGCGCGGCGCCCCGCTGAGCGACTTCAAGGGCGCGGAACTGCAGCTCGCCGGGTTCTTCCCGGAGGACGAGCGCACCTACCGCGCCGAGGTGGACGGGCCGTCGCAGGCCGTGGAAACGCTGCGGGGCGCGCAGGTCGCGCAGGAGCGCGGCTGGACCGCGCCGGTGATGGAAGACGTGCCGCTGCCCGCCGTCGAAGAGAAGAAGTGAGGCAAGCCGATGGCTGACCCCATTACCCCGGTCCTCACCAAGCGCTGGCTCTCGCCGGATTCCTGGCGGCTGGCCACCTACGAGCGCCTCGAGGGCTACACCGCGCTGCGCAAGGCGCTGGCCGGTACGCCGGAGCAGCTGGTCACCCTGATCAAGAACGCGGGCCTGCGCGGCCGCGGCGGGGCCGGCTTCCCGGCCGGCGTGAAGTGGTCGTTCATGCCGCCCAACGAGGACAAGCCGCACTACCTGGTGATCAACGCCGACGAGGGCGAACCGGGTACCTGCAAGGACATCCCGCTGATGATGGCGGACCCGCACTCGCTGATCGAGGGCTGCGTGATCGCCTCGTACGCGATGCGCTCGCACCACTGCTTCATCTACGTCCGCGGTGAGGCGCTGCACTGCATCCGCCGCCTCAACGCGGCCGTGCGCGAGGCCTACGAAGCCGGGTACCTCGGCAAGGACATCGTCGGCAGCGGGTTCGACCTCGACATCACCGTGCACGCGGGCGCCGGTGCCTACATCTGCGGTGAGGAAACCGCGCTGCTCGACTCGCTGGAGGGCCGTCGCGGCCAGCCGCGGCTCAAGCCGCCGTTCCCCGCGGCCGCCGGTCTCTACGCCGCGCCGACCACGGTGAACAACGTGGAGACCATCGCCAGCGCGCCCTACATCGTCAACGCCGGGGCCGACTGGTTCCGCAAGATGGGCAGCGAGAAGTCGCCCGGCCCGAAGATCTACTCGATCTCCGGCCACGTGACCAACCCCGGCCAGTACGAGTGCCCGCTCGGCACCACGCTGCGCCAGCTGCTGGACATGGCCGGCGGCATGAAGGACGGCATCCCGCTGAAGTTCTGGACGCCGGGTGGTTCGTCCACGCCGATGTTCACCGCGGAGCACCTGGACACCCCGCTGGACTTCGAGGGCGCCGCCGAGGCGGGCTCGATGCTCGGCACCACCGCGGTGATGGTGTTCAACGAGACGGTTTCCGTGCCGTGGGCCGTGATGAAGTGGACCCAGTTCTACGAGCACGAGTCGTGCGGCAAGTGCACGCCGTGCCGTGAGGGCACCTACTGGCTGGCGCAGATCCTCGAGCGCATGGTCGAGGGCAAGGGCACCGAGGCCGACATCGACACCCTGCTCGACGTCTGCGACAACATCCTCGGCCGCTCCTTCTGCGCGCTCGGTGACGGTGCGGTCAGCCCGATCACCAGTGGCATCAAGTACTTCCGGGACGAGTTCCTGGCCCTGTGTGAGAGCAACAAGCGCGAGCTGGTGGGAGCGCAGGCATGACCATCGCACCCGACAAGCCCTCGTCGACGGAAGAGACGCCCGTCCCCGAAGGCCACGTCAAACTGATCATCGACGGTGAAGAGGTGATCGCGCCCAAGGGCGAGCTGATCATCCGGACCGCGGAGCGGCTCGGCACCTCGATCCCGCGCTTCTGCGACCACCCGCTGCTCGACCCGGCGGGCGCCTGCCGCCAGTGCCTGGTCGAGGTGGAGATGAACGGCCGCCCGATGCCGAAGCCGCAGGCCTCGTGCACGATGACGGTGGCCGACGGCATGGTGGTCAAGACCCAGCTGACCTCGCCGGTGGCGGACAAGGCGCAGCAGGGCGTGATGGAGCTGCTGCTGATCAACCACCCGCTGGACTGCCCGATCTGCGACAAGGGTGGCGAGTGCCCGCTGCAGAACCAGGCGCTGGCGCACGGCCGCGCGGAGTCGCGGTTCGTCGACACCAAGCGGACCTTCCCGAAGCCGCTGCCGATCTCCAGCCAGGTGCTGCTCGACCGCGAGCGCTGCGTGCTCTGCCAGCGCTGCACCCGGTTCTCCGCGCAGATCGCCGGTGACCCGTTCATCGAGCTGCTCGAACGCGGGGCGCACCAGCAGATCGGCACCGCGGAAACGGCCGACGTGCTGGACATGGCCTCGCGCACGACCAGCGGGCAGCCGTTCCAGAGCTACTTCTCCGGCAACACCATCCAGATCTGCCCGGTGGGCGCGCTGACCAGTGCGGCCTACCGGTTCCGGTCGCGGCCGTTCGACCTGGTGTCCTCGCCGAGCGTGTGCGAGCACTGCTCGTCGGGCTGCGCCGAGCGCACGGACTTCCGCCGCGGCAAGGTGATGCGGAAGCTGGCCGGGGACGACCCGCAGGTCAACGAGGAGTGGATCTGCGACAAGGGCCGGTTCGCGTTCCGGTACGCCGGCGCCGAGGACCGCCTCCGCCGCCCGATGGTGCGCAACGCGCAGACCGGTGAGCTGGAGGAAACCTCCTGGACCGACGCGCTGCGCGCGGCCGCCGACGGCCTGGCCAAGGCCCGCGACGGCAAGGGCGCGGCGGTGCTGCCCGGCGGCAGGCTGACCGTCGAGGACGCCTACGCGTACTCGAAGTTCGCCCGGATCGCCCTGCGCACCAACGACATCGACTACCGCGCGCGGGCGCACTCGGCGGAGGAGCTGGACTTCCTCACCGCGCACGTGGTCGGCACCACCCCGGAGACCGGGGTGACCTTCTCGGCCATCGAGAACGCGCCGACCGTGCTGTGCGTGGCCTTCGAGCCGGAGGAGGAGGCGCCGATCGTCTTCCTGCGGCTGCGCAAGGCGGCCCGCACGAAGAAGGCCAAGATCGTCCACTTGGGACAGTGGACCACGCCGTCGGTGCGCAAGACCTTCGGTGAGCTGCTCGCCTGCGTGCCCGGTGGTGAGGCGGCCGCGATCGACGCGCTCGCCCAGCACGCGCCGGACCTCGACGAGGCACTGGCCGCGGGCGGAGTGGTGCTCGTCGGCGAGCGCGCCGCCGAGGTGCCCGGCCTGTTCTCCGCACTGCTGCGGCTGACCGCCCGCACCGGGGCCCGGCTGGCGTGGATCCCGCGCCGCGCCGGGGAACGCGGTGGCGTGGAGGTCGGCGCGCTGCCGACGCTGCTGCCCGGTGGCCGGTCGGTGGCCAGCGCCGAGGACCGCGCCGAAGTGGCGGAGGCCTGGGGCGTGGGCGAACTGCCCGCCGAACCCGGCCGCGACCTGACCGGCATCCTCGAAGCCGCGTCCGGTGGTCAGCTCGACGGGCTGCTGGTCGGCGGGCTCGACCCGGCCGACCTGCCCGACCCGGACCTGGCCGCCCGCGCACTGGCCAACGTGGGCTTCGTGGTCAGCCTGGAACTGCGCGAGAGCGCGGTCACCGCGCACGCCGACGTGGTGCTGCCGATCGCCCCCGCGGTGGAGAAGTCCGGCTCCTTCCTCAACTGGGAAGGCCGCCGCCGCGAGTTCACCGTGACCCTGGAGGGCACCGGCGCGCTGCCCGACTGCCGCGTGCTCGACACGCTCGCGGTCGAGATGGACGCCGACCTGTTCACCCAGACCCCGGCCGCCGCGGCCGGCGACCTGGCCCGGCTGGCCACCCGGCGCGGTGGCCAGGCCCCCGAGGTCGCGGCCCCCGCCGCCCCGAAGCCCGGTGCCGGCCAGGCGGTGCTGGCGACCTGGCGGCAGCTGCTGGACAAGGCCTCGCTGCAGGACGGCGAACCGCACCTGGCGGGCACCGCCCGCCCGGTGGTGGCCCGGCTGTCCGAGGCGACCGCGAACGGCATGGAGACGGTGACCGTGTCGACCGAGCGCGGCGCCATCACGCTGCCGGTGGTGGTCGCCGACCTGCCCGACGGCGTGGTCTGGCTGCCGGGCAACTCCGAAGGCTCCCAGGTCCGCGCCGCGCTCGCGGCCGGGCACGGCTCGGTGGTCTCGATCGCTGGAGGTGAGCGGTGACCCCGTTCCTGATGCAGGCCCAGGAAATGACCCGCGCGGAGATCCTGGCCGACGACCCGTGGTGGCTGGTGCTGATCAAGGCCGTGGTCATCCTGCTGATCGGCCCGATCCTGACGATCTTCCTGATCGTCTGGGAGCGCAAGGCGGTCGGCCGGATGCAGAACCGGCCCGGCCCCAACCGCGTCGGCCCCGGCGGGTACCTGCAGTCGCTCGCGGACGCGCTGAAGCTGCCGTTCAAGGAACAGATCATCCCGGACACCGCCGACCGCAAGGTGTACTTCCTGGCGCCGGTGCTGTCCGCGGTCCCCGCGCTGGTCGGGCTCTCGGCGATCCCGTTCGGCCCGGAGGTCTCGATCTTCGGTGAGCGGACCCTGCTGCAGCTGGTCGACCTGCCGGTCGGCGTGCTGGTGATCCTCGCCTGCTCCTCGATCGGCGTGTACGGCATCGTGCTGGCGGGCTGGTCGTCCGGTTCGCCATACCCCCTGCTCGGCGGGCTGCGCTCGGCGGCGCAGGTGATCTCCTACGAGATCGCGATGGGCCTGTCGATCGTCGGCGTGATCCTGTACGCGCAGTCGATGTCCACCAGCGACATCGTCGCCTCGCAGCAGTCGGGCTGGTACTTCTACCTGCTGCTGCCGAGCTTCGTGATCTACCTGATCTCCATGGTCGGCGAGACCAACCGCGCGCCGTTCGACCTGCCGGAGGCCGAATCCGAGCTGGTCGGCGGCTTCCACACCGAGTACAGCTCGATGAAGTTCGCCATGTTCTTCCTCGCCGAGTACGTGAACATGGTGATCGTCTCGGCGTTCGCCACCACGTTGTTCCTCGGCGGCTGGATGTTCCCGTTCGTCGGCGCCGACCACGCGCTGAACAGCGGCTGGCTGCCGGTCATCTGGTTCATGGCCAAGATGTTCGTGCTGCTGTTCGGATTCATCTGGCTGCGCGGCACGCTGCCCCGGTACCGCTACGACCAGTTCATGCGCTTGGGCTGGAAGGTGCTGGTCCCGCTGAACCTGGTGTGGATCGTCATGATCGCCACCATCCGGGCCATCCGCGGCACCGACGAGGTGCCGCTGGGGGTGTGGATCGCGGTCGGCGCGGTGGTGCTCCTGGTGCTCGTGGTGATCGCGTTCATGGTGCCGGAGAAGCAGTTGCGCGACGCCGACAGCGTGCCGGTCACCGGCAGCGACTACCCGCTGCCCCCGCTCGATCTCAAGGTCCCCGAGACCACCCCGCGCCAACGGGCGCTCAAGGCCAAGGCACGGGTGTCGAAGAAGCAGCCCGCCGCGGTCTCCGCCGGAAGGGAGAACACCGATGGGGATGTTTGATCCCATCAAGGGCTTCGGCGTCACCTTCTCGATGATGTTCAAGAAGGTGGCCACCGAGGAGTACCCGGAGGCCGGGGCGCCGGCGGCGCCGCGCTACCACGGGCGCCACCAGCTCAACCGGCACCCGGACGGGCTGGAGAAGTGCGTCGGCTGCGAGCTGTGCGCCTGGGCCTGCCCGGCCGACGCGATCTTCGTCGAGGGTGGTGACAACACCGAGGAGGAGCGCTACTCGCCCGGCGAGCGGTACGGCGCGGACTACCAGATCAACTACCTGCGCTGCATCGGCTGCGGCCTGTGCGTCGAGGCCTGCCCGACCCGGTCCCTGACGATGATCAACTTCTACGAGCTGGCCGACGACGACCGCCAGCGGCTGATCTACACCAAGGAGGACCTGCTCGCCCCGCTGCTGCCCGGCATGGAGCAACCGCCGCACCCGATGCGGCTCGGCGAAAACGAGCAGGACTACTACGTGAACGGGCCGCAGCTGGCTCGTGAGCAAGGGAGCGCGTCATGATCACCGCGCTGCTCGCGCAGGCTCCGCCGCTGCCGGAGGCGGTGCCGGTAACCACCGGGGAGACCATCGCCTTCTGGGTGCTGGCCCCGCTCGCGGTGGCCGGTGCGCTCGGCATGATCTTCGCCCGCAACGCGGTGCACTCCGCGCTGTGGCTGGTGCTGACCATGCTCTCGCTCGGTGTGCTCTACATGGTCCAGCAGGCGCCGTTCCTCGGCTTCACCCAGATCATCGTCTACACCGGCGCGATCATGATGCTGTTCCTGTTCGTGCTGATGCTGGTCGGCCGCGACTCCTCGGACTCGGTGGTGGAGGTGCTGCGCGGGCAGCGGCTCGCCGCCGCGCTGCTCGGCATCGGCATGGCCGGGCTGTTCGCCGCCGCGCTGGCCCGGTCGCTGGCCGACGTCACCCCGGCTCCGCTGGTCGACCCGGCCAGCCCGCAGGGCGGTGCGGCGGGCGGCCTCGGCCGCAAGATCTTCACCGAGTACCTCTTCCCGTTCGAGCTGACCTCGGCGCTGCTGATCACCGCGGCGATGGGCGCGATGGTGCTGGCCTTCTCCGACCGGCACGGCAAGGGCGGCAAGAAGTCGCAGAAGGAACTGGTGGTGGCCCGCTTCCGCGGTGAGCACGCCCGGCCTTCGCCGCTGCCCGGCCCCGGGGTGTTCGCCACCGCCAACTCGGTGGCCACCCCCGCGCTGCTGCCGGACGGTTCGGTGGCGCCCGAGTCGCTGTCGGAGATCATCGAGTCCACCACCGCCTCGCACTTCGAGAGCGAGCGCAAGCAGGTCGCCGGCGACGAGCCCGGCCCCGACGCGCACGCACTGGTCGGTGGCAAGGAAGAAAAGGACGAAGGCGAAGCGAAATGACGCCGACGAACTACCTCCTGCTCTCCGCGCTGCTGTTCTCCATCGGTGCGGTCGGGGTGCTGGTGCGCCGCAACGCGATCGTGGTGTTCATGTGCATCGAGCTGATGCTCAACGCGGTGAACCTCACGCTGGTCACCTTCGCCAGGATCAACGGCAATCTCGACGGCCAGGTGATGGCGTTCTTCGTGATGGTCGTGGCCGCCGCCGAAGTGGTGGTCGGGCTGGCGATCATCATGTCGATCTTCCGCACCCGCCGGTCGGCCTCGGTCGACGACACGAACCTGCTGAAGTACTAGGGGTCATAGAGTGATCGCATCATCGTGGCTGCTGGTCGCCTTCCCGGCGCTCGGCGCGCTGATCCTGCTGGTCGGGGGCAAGCGCACCGACGCGTGGGGGCACCTGCTCGGTACGGCCACCGTCGCACTGTCCTTTGTGTACGGTCTGGTGCTGTTCTTCGCGAACAGCTTCGACACGCCCAGCGACGTCAAGCTGTTCTCGTGGATCCCGGTCAACGAGCTGCAGGTGGACTTCGGGCTGCGGATGGATCCGCTGTCGATGACCTTCGTGCTGCTGATCACCGGGGTGGGCATGCTGATCCACTTCTACTCGGTGGGTTACATGCACGACGACCGCGGCAGGCGGCGGTTCTTCGGCTACCTGAACCTGTTCGTCGCCTCGATGCTGATCCTGGTGCTGGGCAACAGCTTCGTCACGCTGTACCTCGGCTGGGAGGGCGTCGGCCTCGCCTCGTACCTGCTGATCGGCTGGTACCAGGACCGCCCGTCCGCGGCCACCGCGGCGAAGAAGGCGTTCCTGATGAACCGCGTCGGTGACGTCGGGCTGGCGCTGGCGATCTTCCTGATGTTCAAGTACGTCGGCAGCACCGGCTACGCCGAGGTCTTCGCCGCGGTGGACCAGATCCCGCCGGGCGTGGTCACCGCGATCGCGATCCTGCTGCTGCTCGGGGCGTGCGGCAAGTCCGGTCAGTTCCCGCTCCAGGCCTGGCTGCCGGACGCGATGGAGGGCCCGACCCCGGTTTCCGCGCTCATCCACGCCGCGACCATGGTCACCGCGGGCGTCTACCTGGTCGCCCGCTCCGGCGAGATCTTCAACGCCACCGAGTCCGGTCGGCTGGTGGTCACCCTGGTCGGCGTGGTCACGCTGCTGATCGGGTGCGTCATCGGCTGCGCCTACGACGACATCAAGAAGGTGCTCGCCTACTCCACGGTGAGCCAGATCGGCTACATGATGCTGGCGGTCGGGCTCGGCCCGTTCGGTTACGCGCTGGGCATCATGCACCTGCTCACCCACGGTTTCTTCAAGGCGGGGCTCTTCCTCGGCGCCGGTTCGGTCATGCACGGCATGAACGACGAGGTGGACATGCGGAAGTTCGGCGGGCTGTGGCGCAAGATGCCGATCACCTTCGCCACCTTCGGCCTCGGTTACCTCGCGCTGATCGGCTTCCCGTTCCTGTCGGGCTTCTACTCGAAGGACGCGATCATCGAAGCGGCCTTCGGCGCGCCCGGCTGGCAGGGCTGGGTCTTCGGTGGCGCGGCCACCCTGGGTGCGGCGCTCACCGCGTTCTACATGACCCGGCTGGTGATGCTCACCTTCTTCGGCAAGCAGCGCTGGAAGGAGATCAAGTCCAGCGATGGCCGCGACTTCCACCCGCACGAGTCGCCCCCGGTGATGACCGTGCCGATGATCATCCTGGCGGTCGGCTCGGTGGCCGCGGGCTTCCTGTTCACCACCGGCGACGCGCTGGTCGAATGGCTCACGCCGGCGCTGGGTGAGCTGCGGGAGGCCGAGCACACCGCGCTGCCGCACGGCCTCATCCCGTTCCTGGTGGTTGGCCTGTCCGCGCTCGGCGCGCTGGCCGCCTACCTGATCTTCCGCCGCGACACCCCGGTCGAGCGGCCGGAGCGGGTGTCCTTCCCGGTCCGCGCGGCCCGCAAGGACCTGTACGGCAACGCGCTGAACGAGACGCTGGTCGCCCGGCCGGGCATCTGGCTCACCCGGTTCGCCGTGTTCCTGGACAACCGGGGTGTGGACGGCGCGGTCAACGGCCTGGCCGCGAGCCTGGGCGGCGGCTCCGGTCGCCTGCGCCGGCTGCAGACCGGATTCGTCCGCTCCTACGCGCTGTCCATGCTCGGCGGTTCGTTCGTCGTCATCGCCGCGCTCCTGCTGGTGAGGTTCTCATGACCCTGTTGCTAGTCCTCATCCTGCTGCCGCTGGCCGGGGCGATCACGGTCACCGCGCTGCGCTCGAACGACCGGGTCGCCACGCTCACCGCGCTGGCCGTCTCGGTGGTCGAGCTGCTGCTGATCATCCCGCTGTGGCTCGGTTACGAGCCGCGCGGCGAGCGCATCCAGCAGGCGTCCTCGATGGACTGGATCCCGAACTTCGGCATCCACATCTCCTTCGGCATGGACGGCATCGCGCTGGTGATGATCGCGGTGATCGCGTTGCTGGTGCCGCTGATCATCGGCGGCACCGCGGCCATCGACAAGCTGCCGAAGGGGCGCAGCGCGGGTGGCTACTTCGCGCTGATCCTGGTGCAGCAGTCGCTGACCATCGCGGTCTTCGCGGCCACCGACGTGTTCCTGTTCTACGTGCTGTTCGAGATCATGCTGATCCCGATGTACTTCCTGATCGGCGGCTACGGCGGCCCGAACCGGCAGTACGCGGCGGTCAAGTTCTTCCTGTACTCGTTCCTCGGCGGCCTGATCATGCTGGCCTCGGCGATCGGCGCCTACTCGATGGCGTCGGACGAGCTGGGCCAGGGCACCTTCGACTGGGCCACGCTGGTCTCGGTGGTGCGGGACGCGCCGACCGGTACGCAGATCTGGCTGTTCCTCGGCTTCTTCCTGGCCTTCGCGATCAAGGCGCCGCTGGTGCCGCTGCACACCTGGCTGCCGGACGCGGCCGGGCAGGCGCCGATCGGCGTGGCCGTGCTGCTGGTCGGCGTGCTGGACAAGGTCGGCACGTTCGGCTTCCTGCGCTACTGCATCCCGATGTTCCCCGACGCCAGCCAGGCGCTCGCACCGCTGGTGCTCACCCTGGCCGTGGCCGGTGTGGTCTACGGCTCGATGCTGGCCGCCGGGCAGTCGGACATGAAGCGGTTCATCGCCTACGTGTCCATCGCCCACTTCGGCTTCATCGCGCTGGGCATCTTCGCCTTCACCGAGCAAGCTCAGGTCGGTTCGGTGTCGTACATGCTCAACCACAGCCTGGCCACCGGCATGCTGATCCTGGTGATCGGCATGGTGATCGCCCGCGGCGGGTCCACCCGGATCGCCGACTACGGCGGCATGGCCAAGGTGACCCCGGTGCTCGGCGGGCTGTTCTTCATCGCCGGTCTGTCCACCCTGTCCCTGCCGGGCACGAACTCGTTCATCAGCGAGTTCCTGGTGCTGCTGGGGTCCTTCGACACCCGGCCGGTGTTCACCATCGTGGCCACGCTGGGCCTGGTGCTCGCCGCGGCCTACGTGCTCTGGCTGTACCAGCGGATCTTCCAGGGCCCGGTGCGCGGTGACGCGCTGATCGGCGCGGGCGGTGGCCCGGGTACCGCGGTGGCGCCCGAGGTCGGGGCCAAGAAGGCGATCCGCGACCTGTCCAAAGTGGAGATCGGCGTGCTGGCGCCGATGGTGGTGCTGATCATCGGGCTCGGCTTCTACCCGAAGCCGGTCCTGGACACGATTACTCCTTCGGTGGAAGCCACGATGTCCGCCGTGCAGGAAGGCAACTGATGCTCGAGGTATTCCTGGCCCAGGATCCGGGCAAGATCTCCGCCCCGGCGATCGACTACGCGGCGATCCTGCCGATCCTGATCATTCTCGGCGCGGCGTGCGTCAGCGTGCTGTTCGAGGCGTTCCTGATCAAGCACCAGCGGTGGTCGGCGCAGGTCATCCTGTCCCTGCTGGCCATCGTGGCGGCCGGGATCGCGCTGGTGGTCTACGTCGGCGACTCGCCGGAGCGCGGTGTGACCACGCTGACCGGCTCGCTCTCGATCGACAAGCCGGCGTTGTTCCTCTGGGGCACGCTGCTGGCGCTGGCGATCGGCGCGGTGCTGCTGATCGCGGACCGCTCGGTCGAGCCGGGCGGCGCCTTCGTCGCGCAGGCGGCGATCCGGCCGGGCACCTTCCAGGACCGCGCGCAGGTCGGGTCCACCGGCATGCAGACCGAGGTCTTCCCGCTGACGCTGTTCGCGCTCGGCGGCATGATGGTCTTCACCGCGGCGAACGACCTGCTGACCATGTTCATCGCGCTGGAAGTGCTGTCGCTGCCGCTGTACCTGATGTGCGGACTGGCCCGCCGTCGCCGCCTCATCTCGCAGGAGGCGGCGGTCAAGTACTTCCTGCTGGGTGCCTTCTCCAGCGCGTTCTTCCTGTACGGGCTGGCGCTGCTCTACGGCTACGCGAACTCGGTGAAGCTGGCCGACATCGCGAACGCCACCGCGGGCACCAACCGCTCGGACACGCTGCTGTTCGCCGGCCTCGGCCTGCTCATGGTCGGCCTGCTGTTCAAGGGTTCGGTCGGCCCGTTCCACACCTGGACCCCGGACGTCTACCAGGGCGCGCCGACCCCGGTCACCGCGTTCATGGCGGCCTGCACCAAGGTCGCCGCGTTCGGCGCCATCCTGCGCGTGCTGACCGTCGGCTTCGAGTCGACCAGCTGGGAATGGCGCGGCGTGCTGTGGGGCGTGGCGATCGTGTCGATGGTGCTGGGCGCGGTGCTCGGGCTGACCCAGACCGACGTCAAGCGGATGATCGCCTACTCCTCGATCGCGCACGCGGGCTTCCTCCTGGTGGGTGCGATCGCGATGACCGAGCAGGGCCTGTCGGGCACGCTGTTCTACCTGCTGGCCTACGGCTTCACCACGCTGGCCGCGTTCGGCGTGGTCAGCCTGGTGCGCGACTCGAACGGCGAGGCAACGCACCTGTCGGCGTGGGCCGGGCTGGCCAAGCGGTCGCCGGTGCTGGCCGGGGTGTTCACCTTCCTGCTGCTCGCGCTCGCCGGGATCCCGCTGACCAGTGGGTTCATCGGCAAGTTCGTGGTGTTCGAGGCCGCGCTGACCGACGGCATGGCGCCGCTGGTGGTGATCGCGCTGGTGGCCAGCGCGGTGGCGGCGTTCTTCTACCTGCGCGTCGTGGTGCTGATGTACTTCTCGGAGCCGTCACCGGAGGGGCCGACGGTGACCGTGCCGGGCACCTTCACCACGGTGGCCATCACCCTCGGCGTGATCGTCACCCTGGTCCTCGGCATCATCCCGGCCTTCGCCCTCGACTGGGCCAGCGCCGGCGGCTTCGCCAGCTGAACCGATTGCTATGAGTGGGGCATTACTTGCGTTGATTGCAAGTAATGCCCCACTCATAGCATTCAGAGGCCGTCGGGGCGGGGGATCTGTTCCGAGGTGACCGAGATGAGGCCCACCACGGTGCCCTCCGGGATCCACGACTGCTTCGGCCTCGGCCCGGCGATCCGGCGTTCACCGAGGAAGCGGCCGTCGTTGCGGTCGATCACCAGCTCCCGCCGCTCACGTTCGGACGGCACGCCCAGCGCCGCGCCCACCTTGCCGTCGGGCAGCGTCACGTCGCCGTAGTCGCGGACCCCGTCGATCATCGCCAGCGCGCGGTACCAGTTGGCGTAGCGCTCCTTCGGCATCACGCCGGACGACATCAGCTCGACCCCTTCGGCGAACACCGCGCCCGAGTCGAGGGGCGCGTTGCTGCGCTTCCGCAACCAGCTGAGGATCTCCGCCGGTTCGGTCGGCACGGTCGCGTAGAAGCTCGGGCTGGCGGGGTCGTTCGCGCCACCGCAGGCGGTTTTCGGCTTCTCCGCGGGGAAGTAGTTGCCGCACGGGGCCGTCCAGTCGCCGTCCTTCAACCACGGCGTCGCCGGTTTGATCCGGCTGAGATCGTTGCCACCCACCCACCGCGTTTCGCCTTCACTGCTGCGCTTCTCCCGCCACATCAGGTCCGGCACGAGCGGTACCCAGGATTCGACGCGTTGCTCGTAGACCTCGGTGTAGCCGGAGTTCGGCGCGCTGTCGACGACGTCGTCGTCCGCGATGTTGCCGTAGACGAGCGTTCGGTCCCGCGTGCCCCGGGTGACCACGTGCAGGTACGTGCCCTCGTTCCGCCACCGGGCGTCGGCGTTGGTCTTCGCGGCGTGCTCCAGCAGCGGGACGCCGGACGCCGGGGGCGCCGCGGGCGGGGCCTCCTCCGGTGCTTCCCTGGTCACCTGCACGGCGGTGACGCCCGCGAGCACCACGGCGGCCGCGGCCACCGGGAGGAGCCAGCGCTTCTTCCGCTCGTGCTGGGGTCCCGCCAGTACCCGGGCGCGGAGGGCGTCCAGGTCCGGCGCGGCGGTCCGCTCCCGCTGGTGCAGCATGGCCAGTGCCTCGTCGAGTTCGCGCTGGTCACTCATCGGCGTCCTCCTGGGGGAACTGGGTGAGCAGGGTCTGCAGGCGGTGGCGGAGGCGGTGCAGGCGCGAGCGCACGGTGCTCGCCGGGAGGCCGAGCGCGGTGGCGACTTCGACGGGTTCCAGCCCGGCCCATGAGGTGAGTAGCAGTACATCGCGTTCCTGCTCGGTGAGTTTGGCGAGGGCACCGGCCAGCAGCCGCATCCGGCGCTGCGCGTCGACGCGGTCGGCGACCAGTGCGTCGTGGCCTTCGCCGGTGTGTTCGCGACCGCGGTGGGCGCGGGCGGTGGCGCGCAGCCCGCGGATCTCCTGGCGCACGTGGGTGCGCACGAGGTTGGTGGCGATGCCGTAGAGCCAGCCGCGGATCGGAGCCAGTTCCGGGTCGTAGACCGCGCGCTTGCGCCAGGCGATCAGGAAGGTCTCGGCCACCAGGTCGTCGGCCGCGTGCTCACCGACGCGGCCCGCGAGGTAGCCGCGCAGGGGCCGGGCGTAGGTGTCGAAGAGCTGCTCGAAGGCCGCCGGGCCGTCCAGTGCCGGACGGTCGGCCGCGGGAGCCCGGGGTTCGCTGATTCTGGCCACGCTACTGGTTGACCGGTGCCCGTTCCGGCGTCCCGCTGGTTGGGGTCGTCGGTGATCCACGTCACAAATGGTCGGGTTTTCGCGAACGCTCTCCGGTGGATTGCCGGACAACGGGCATGAAAGCAGGTGGATCGGTGGTGCTGGTGGGCTTGCTGGCCGGGGCGGCGGTCGCGATCGCGGTGGTGCCGGGCGCGACGGTGCCCCGGGCGGTGGCCCCACCGGCGGAAGCGGCGGCTGCCTCGGGCGTTTCGGCCGGGCCCGGTCCGGCCGCGCCCGCTTCGGTCGTGCCTGATCCGCCCGCCGTTTCCCCGGCGCCTCCTCCGGAAGACCCCGCCCCGTCCGCCGCGGACGTCACCGCCGCCGCCCCGGACGCCAAGCTCGGCGTGGTCGTCTACGACCGGGAGTCCGCGAAAACCCTGGCTGACCACCGCAGCACCGCCAAGTTCACCTCGGCGTCACTGGTGAAGCTCCTCATCGCACTGGACGCACTGGAAAGCGGCGCGGCTTCACCGTCCACAGTGGAAAGAATGATCGCCCGCAGCGACGACGAGATCGCCAGCCGGCTCTGGTCGGAATCCGGCGGTGGCGCCCTCGTCACCCGCTGGGCGAAACGCATGCAGCTCGCCGATACCCGGCCGCCGGAAGACCCAGGCCGCTGGGGCGACACCACCACCACGGCGGCGGACGTCGCGCGGATCTACCGGTACCTGCTCAGCCGCGCCCCGGACGCCTCCCGCGCACCGATCCTCCGCGGCCTGCGAGCCACCACCCCCCACGGTTCCGACGGCTTCGCCCAGCACTTCGGCATCCCCGACGCCGCCGGGACCACCCCGTGGGCGGTGAAGCAGGGCTGGGCGTGCTGCCGCCCCAAACGCCAACTGCACACGACGGGTTTGGTCGGGGAAAACGACCGGTACATCGTCGTCGTGCTGAGCGACCACCCGGAGTCGGTCGGCTACGCCACCGCGTCCAAGCGGGTCACCGAGGTGGTCAGGGCCTTGCTCCCGTTGCTCGAATAGCCATGAGCGTCTGCACTTTCGCGAGCCTGCTCAGTACCGAGAGGTGCCTGGCTCAGTCGATCGACCCGGTGATCTTGTTGGCCCCCTTGGTCTCGAACGGCCTCACGGGCTGGGCCGTCTCCGGCACGTCGTACTCCGGCCGCGTGTCGTAGATCTGGGTCTTGTGCTTGTCGCTCTGCTCTTTGGCGTCCGACTCGTGCCAGCGGGCTTGGCCATCCGCCTCGGTTTCGCCATCCGAAGCTTCGTGCTTGACGGTGTTGCCGCCGATGGTCTTGGCGGCTTCCTTGAGGATCTCCGTACGGACACGTTTGGGCAGATCCTGGCGCACCTCGCCGTACGCCTGCTTGGTGGCGTTCTTGAGCACGCTGCCGTGGGCACCCGCTCCCCGGCCCGCGTTCGTCAGCAGCCTGCCGAGGCCGCCCAGCCTGCCCATCAGGTCGGCCAGCAACCGCTGCAGGTTCTGGAAGGCCTTGACCAGCCGCTGCGTCCACGACATGGCCTTGCTCGACTGCTGCGCGACGGTGGGCGCGACCTCGGTCGCCACCGCCATGGGATAACCCGGCGGCGGGGTGCGGCAGAGAATGATCATGACCTTGGCCGCGGTGTCGGCGAGGATGCCGCGGATGATGTCGCGGACCACCTTCAGGATCGACTTGCTGGTCTCGATCGCGGTGGCCACGGTACGGGCCGAGTCCGAGAGCGCGTGGAGGATGTCGACGCGTTGCTGGGCGTACTTCCGGTACTGCTCGGCGCCGACACCCCACCAGGTGGCGCTGTCCTCCATCACCTTCGCGGTGAAGTGCTCCGCGGCGGCCTGGACCCCGTCGGAGACCTTGGCCCACGCGTTCACGGCCAACCCGAGCTGGTCCTGGTTGCCGACGAACCAGTCGAGCAGGTCCTTCAACGGGGACAGGTGCTCGATGACCCAGCCGAACCCCATGCCGAGCAACGCTTCGACGGGGTTCTTCAGCAGGCCCAGCCCATCGGCGCCCAGGCCGACACCGATGTCGAGCAGGCCCTCGGTCCACTCCCCGTTGCCGCACTTCGTGCAGCCGTCGGCGATGTCCTGGAGCAGCCCCGCACCCTCGAGGTCGAGACCGGCGATCCGGAACTTGTTCTTCTCGATGTCTCCCTGGACACCGTCGAGAAGCCCCTTGGTGGTCATCGGCTCGTGCTCTTCGGTCACTTCGGCTCCCCGATGGTGGCGAAGAGCTGCTTGATCGACTCCTCGTTGTCATCGGTGCGCGTCGCCCAGTCCCGCACCTTCCGCACGTGGTCCCCGGTGGTCTCGGCCGCGGTGCGCAGCTGGTTGGTCGTCTCGTCGATGAAGTTCGCGCAGACCATCGCCAGCGGACGGCCGAGCAAGCCGAAGGCGTCGGGGTCGGTCACCTGGGTGATCGCGCCCAGCGCGGCCGACAGCTCGTTCTGCAGGTTCTCCACGTTCGTGGCGTGGTGCCGCAGTTCTTCGGGATCGGCCTCGATGTCCTTGGTCATCACCACTCGCTTTCGTAGGTGCGGAAGTGATTGCCGGAAAACTCGTTGTGGTGGGCGCTTTCGGTGGGGACGTGTTCGGTGGCGAGGTGGAGGACGCCGGGCTGGTGCGCCTCGATGGCCGCGGTCAACTGGCGTACCGCCGCGCTCTCGAAATCGGTTTGCAGCCGGTACGAACCCGTCGACGGTGGCACCGCGGGGCCCAGCTCCAAACCCGTCTCCCAAAGGTGCCCCATCTCCGGATGACGCTTCGCGAACTCGTCGTCACCGGGCACGATCTCCACCGTGCGCACGGTTCGCCCGCGCCAGATCTGGTTGGTCACCTGGATGGAGCGCACTTCGGGCCAGCGGAGCTCCAGCCGGTACGGGAGCGGGTGTTCTTGGTACTGAGCCGGTTTGTGGAACCGCCAGCGCAGACCGTGTTCGCTGATCACCAGTTCGGTGGCGCGCCGCTGCCTCGCCTCGTCCCGGAAATCGAGCTGGGCGACGAGGCAATAAGCCACCACACTGCCGATGAGGAGAGCGAGAACGCCCAAAAAGAGTTCGGTGTGCTCGGCGAGTTCGACAACCGAGAATTGAACCAACAGCGTGACGAACGAGATCCACCCCAGCACGCTGGAGAAAACCCGGTACACCCGGGAAGGCTGCCTGGTCGCGTAAACCGTGCGGAAAAGGGCGCGCACGCCGGCCGGGTAGACGGCGATCGGTCGGCGGTGGCCGGTTTTGCCGGTGGGCGGCGCCGGGATGCTCGTGGCCACCTGGCCGCGCACGGTGGGGGCCACCCGGCTGGCGGTGACCGGGACCCCGAGGCGGTCGCGGGCGAACTCCTGGATCCGCCAGGCCTCCGCCTCGGTGAAGCGGTCCGGAGTGGTCTGCACGGGACCGCGTTTGGTGGCGACGAGCCCGTTCTGCTTGCCCAGCTTGGCATCCGGCCGGAGCCTGAGCCTGAGTTCATACCCGTACATCGGGAGTTCGCGGCGATCGTTGGCCTGCTTGACTCGCCGCAACACCAGGCGTTCGATCTCCGTCCGGGCGATCAGCCAACCGGAGCCGTCGACCGCGCGGAGTTCGACGGACCGACCATCGAGGACGAGCACCCGCTTCTTCCGGATCTTGGTGTAGACCATCCAGCCGAGCAACAACAAACCGGAAATGGCGAAGAGCCCGGCCAACTGCAGCCCTTCGAGCCCGAAACCCCGCCTGAGCGTACCGACCGCAACCGCGGCCCCGAACGCGATCGACCCCAGCGCGAGATTCCATCGGCGCCGGGTGAATCGAGCGGCCTTGTCGATGACCAGCCGGTCAGTCAATTCTCCCCGTCCAGGTCTGCGTGGTTTCCGGATTCCTGGCCGGGAACACCCTGGTCATCTTCTCGTCGTGCTCGCGCTTCTCCAGTGTTTCACCGGAGGCCGCCTGGTCGTCGTGCTTGGTGCTGCCGGTGATCCCGGCGGTGGTGCCCTTGCCCACCTCGCCGAAGACCTTCTTGCCGCTTTCCTTGAAGACCTCGGTGACGGCCCGGTTCTGGAGGCTCTTGCGGCCGAAGATTTCGCCGCTCTCCGCGGCAAAGGTCTTGACCACCTCCGACAAGCGGGCGCGCATGCCGGCGAGCAGCTCCCGGAACCGCTGCCACACCCGGGAGAGCTTCTGCAGCAGGCTCAGGCCCTCCTGCGACTTGGACACGACCACCGGCATGCCCTCGGCGGCCAGCGCGGCGGGGTACGCGGGCGGGGGGTACCGGAAGAGGATGAAGATCAGTTTGGCGCAGACGTCGGTGATCAGGTCGCGGATCAGGTTCCGCACCACCGCGAGCACCGTCTTGGCCACGTCGATCAGGCCCGCGCACGACTTGGCGTCGTCCGAGAGCTGGACCAGTGTGTCCAGCCTGCGCTGGATGTACTCGCGATAGCGGTCGGCGGAGGTGCCGGTCCAGGTCGCGCAGTCCTGCTGGACGGTCGCGTTGAGTTCTTCGGCGGTGGCCTGCACCTGCTTGCTGATCTCGGCCCAGGTCTGGACGGTCAGATCGAGTTCGTCCTGGTTGCCGGTGAGCTGGTCCAGCCAGTCCTTCATCGGGGAGAGGTGCTCGACGACCCAGCCGAGGCCCATGCTGATCAGCATCTCGACCGGGTTGCCCCCGCCCTGGATGTCCTTGATCTTCATCCCGGCGTCCAGGCCGCCCGCGGCCAGGCTGAGGAGCCCTTCGGTCCAGTCGCCCTGCGCGAGCTGCTCGCGCCCGCCGGCGATGTCCTGGACCAGGCCCGCGCCCTGCAGCGCGCTCTTGACCGGGGTCTTCCCCGCCTCGGTGTTCGCCTTGGCGGCGGCGATGATCGAGTTCTCGCCCTGTGGCTGCCCCATTACTCACCCACCTTCTTGAGCAGCGAGCCGATGCTCTCCTCATCGACGCGCTTGACCTCGGCCCACTTGCGGACGTTGTCGACGTGGAGCCGGCTCGACTCGGCGGCGGACTGGAGGGCCGCGCGCAGGTCTTCCATGGAGTCGTTGCACAAGAACGACAAGGGGATACCGAGCAAGCCGAACGCCTCGTCGCCCATCCGTTGATTCGCGGCGTCCACCGCGGTGTCGAGCTGCGCCTGCACCTCGCCGACTCGCTTGGCGTGGGCGTCGATCTCGTCCGGGTCGGCGTTGAAGCCCTGGTCCCCGCCCACCGCGCCGCTCATCGGCGGTCGCCTTCGTCGGTGAGGAAGTCGTTGCCGGAGAAGTAGTCGTCGTCGTGGGCGTCTTCGGTGGGGCGGGCCGGGCGCGGGCGGCGCTCCGGGGCCGGGGCCGCGGGAGGGGGCGGCGTGGCGGCCGGCGCGGGCGCCGGGCTCTCGTGCTCCGCGACGAAGCGGCTGCCTTCGTCGGTCGGGGCGTAGCCGCCCTCGACGTAGTCGGTGGGCTCCGGCTCCGGGTAGGCGGCGTTCAGCTGTTCGATCAGCTCCGCCATGGTTTCGGTGCCCGCGATCGACGGCACGCCGCCCCGCATCGCCTCGGCGAGCTTGCTCTGCGCGGCCTGCATGGTGCGCATGATCTGCTGGTCCAGGTCCGCCTTGGCCCGCGCGATCGGCCCGATCTCCAGGCCGGTGAGGTTGCCGGCGTGGTTGACGGTGACCTTGATCTGGCCGTCCTTGCTGCGTTCGCTGACCGACACCGTCTCGATCTCCGCGCGCATCTGTTCCGCTTTGCGCTGCGTTTCCGCGAGTTTGGCCTCGAAATCGGCGAAGAGCTGGTCAGGGCTCGTCACGCGCGAACCTCCCCTGTTCACGTCCGTAGTCGTCCGGAGACCGAGTGTGGCATATCGGTTCGCGGCTCAGTGCAGGCTTGCGCCCAATGAGGCCACCTTTTCGCTCAGGCGGGTCCGGTCGCCCGGCAGCACCACGATGTGTTCGTTGCCGAGTGGTCCGCCGCTGGTCAACCCGACCCGTCCGGCGTCGATGTCGAGATAACTGAGGCCGACGGGTGCCTGGCGCCGATTGCCGCGGTGGTCCCACCTCGCCGCGTGCAGCAAGCCCGATCCGTATTCGGGCACGGAAAAGATCTCCTCGAGTTCTTTGGCTTCCGCGCTCCTCGAACGCTTTTCGTCGTAGATCCCGGAGACGCCGATTTGTTCCACCATTTCGTGCCGGGGCACGGTGAACGGGGTGAACTTCGCCGCCGGGAAGTCCGGCAGGTGGTCCACCAGCAGCGCCGCCGCGTTCTTGCCGCGGTACGGCTTGAGCCACACCCGCTCGTCCTGGTGCACGACCACCACCGCGGTCCGGTCGTGCCCGGCGACGAGGATTTCGTAGCTCTCGTCCCGGGTGCGGACGTGCGCGAAGTACTCGATCGGCGGGCGGTTGAGCAGGTGCAGGGTGTCCTCGAATTCGCCGGTGAGCCGCTTTCCCTTGCCCGTGACGAAACCGCATTCGCGCAGTTCTTCTTCGGCGGCCTTGTCCAGCCCGGCGGTGGCGGTCGGCGGCACATACCGCTCACCCCCGGCGAAAACCAGGTGCGGCTGGTCGTAACCGGTCCACCGCATGGCGGAGAGCAAGGTGTTCAGCGAAATCTCGGCGCGGTGCGCGATGACCACGATCAGGTGGGCTTTCCGATTTCCCCGATGACGGGTGGTACGGGTTTTTCGCGGTCGCCGCCGAAGAGTTCGTCGGGGTCCGGGCCGAGGAGGTAGTCGGGGCGCTGGTGCTCCTTGTCCTCCTCGCCGCGGTTCGCGCCGGGGGTGGCGCCGCCGACCGGGGTGGTGCCGGGCCTGCCGTTGGCGCCTGCCGTGCCGGAGATGCCGCCGGGGCCGGTGGCGGTGCGGCCTGCGCCGCTGTTGGCGCCGGGGCCGCCAGTGGTGCCCGGTCCGCCGGGGCCGCCGGTGAGGCCCGGTCCGCCAGTGGTGCGCGGCCCGCCGGTGACGCCCGGTCCGCCGGTGGTGCCTGGTCCGCCAGTGGTGCCGGGCACGCCGTTGAGGCCCGGTCCGCCGATACGCCCCGGGGTATTGACCGGCCTACCGGTCGTGCCACCCGGCACGCGACCCGTTCCACCAATCGGCCCCCACGGACCGGTGCCGTTGTTACCCGGACCGGTCTTGAAGCCTCCACCGATGGGCGGCGGTGTGGTCGTGTTGGTACCGCCGGAGTAGGGCAAGTTCGACGTGCCGTTGGACGACGGCGTCACGGGAGACGGGTTGTAGGCCGCAGCCTTCGTACCGTCCGACGGCGCCGGTTGTTGCTGCTGCGAAACCGAGGACGGTGTCGGCCCACTCTGCACAGGCGCGTGGGACTGACTACCCCCCACCGTGTTCGGCGGCCCGCCGCCGGTGCCGCCGATGGGCCCGTTCGGCTGACCCCCGTTGGACGCGGGGGTCTCGCCCGCGAGCGAGATCGAGGCCCCGGGATCCACCAGCGGCGCGAAGGTGCTCGGCATCGTGTCGCCGTTCCCCATGCTCGACGCGTGGTACCCGGCGAAGGCGTCGATGTTCTGCTGGCTCTTGGCCTGCCACTCGCCGACCTTGTTGTTGTAGCCGTCCCAGTTGCCGGTGGTGACCGCCGCGAACACATCGGCCGACGTCAGCTCCGGCTTGGTGGGCGGTACCGGGACCACGCTGTTCTTGACCGTGCCGAAGGCTGAGGTCTGGTCCTCCAGCGCACTACCAGCCTTGGCAAGCAGGGAGGCGTCCTCCAGAGAGGCCTTGGCGAGCGGCAGGGCGGCGTTGGCCGCGTTGGCCCCGGCCTCACCGGTCCAACCGGCCTGGATCTTGCCCGCGAGACTGGCGATCTGCTGCGCGCGCTCGGAGAGGTTCGAGGTCAGGCCCGTGGCACTCTCCTGGGCGGCCACCAGCCAGTTCGTCCCGGGACCACCGTTGATCTGCTCATAGATCTGCGACGCGTTGAGGGGCCCGTTCATCAGCTGACCCCCTGGATGTTGCCGATCACCATGTCCAGCACGTCCCTCGCGGCCTCACACGGGTTCTTCTTCCCCACGTTCTTCTCCGAAAGCGTCACGGTCACGTTCACGGTGGCCCGGTCGGAGGTACCGGCGACCACGTTGCACACGCCCTTGGCTGTTTCGTCCGTGCCGTTCCAGGCAACCGCCGGGTACCCACGCACGGGCGCCATCTCCTCGAAGAACTTGTACTGGCCGCCTTTGGCCCGGTAGAAGCCGCTCAGACCGAGGTCGGTGACCTTGGGGAACAAGACGCCGACGAACGCGCTCTGCGAGCCGTAGCTGTGCCAGGTGCAACCCGGCCCGGCGATGATGTCGCCGGATTCCTCGCGGCTTTCTTTGGTGTCCGAGCCAAGCAAGCCGTTGATCTGGGCGTCGGTGAGCGTCTCGCACGGCTGTGCTTCCGACTTGCTGATGTCGATCGGGCTGTCCACCTTCGGCGCGCCGAAAGCGGGAACGTCCGATGCGTCGGCCGACGGCGATGGCTCCATCGCGCCTGCCGTGGGCACGGTGGGTGCGCCGGGGACGTCCTTGCCCTCGCAGGCGCTGAGCAGGAGGACCAAGCCGGCTGCGCAGAGCAGGCTTCGAGTCGGTCGGCGCATCTAGAGCGTGCCTCCTTGGTTGCTGATTTCAGCGCCCGCCTCGGTGTCCGCCTGGGCGTAGCTCCCGGCGGCGGTGCGGAACTTCTCGGCTTGGGACAGGCAGTACTCGATCCGGTCATCCAGGGCGCTCAGCAGGGTTTCGCCCGATTGGCGTACCAACTGGGCGTGGTCGCCCGAGGCGTACTCGGCACCGGGACCTTGGGCCTGCGCGAGGGTCCAGGCCTGCATCTTGTCCCGTTTGTAGGCCGCTGCCAGGTCGTCCCATTCGCGGGCGATGGTGATGAGTTCGGCCGGTTCGAACGCGTAACCGCCGGCTGGGGCGGAGGCGGCGGAGTCCGCGGCCTTCGCCCAGTCGGCGATGTGGTCGAACCAGCTGCCACCGCCGTCCCCGCTGGTGGGCGGGGTGTACTGCGGTGACTGGTCGGGCGTGGTCAAGGTCCCCTCCCCAAGGGCCGTTGCTCCGGGGCGACACCGAGTCGTCACGGAGGCACGCGCAGTGCACTACGCACCGAAGCTAGCACGCGTCCGCGGAAGTTGTTCACCGTTCAGCCCGACCCGCGCGAACCGTGGTTTGTCGTGTTCGTCACCTGTGGCGAGTAGCGGGAGGCCACCGGCCGTACTACCCCAGCCATTAGGCTTGGGTGAACCCGTGACCCAGTGCTGAGAGGGCGGAGCCGAAGTGGCAGTGCGTGATGGCGCTATGGAGGACTTGCGCGCGGCCGTCGGTCTGCAGATCGCCGACGAGGGACTTCTGCGCGAGCTGGCCGGTGGCCTCAGTGACGTGGAGGCACTCCTGCGCGAAACCGTGCGTAGTGAGGTAAAGGCGGTCAACGACGCCGCGTCGCACCTGGTGGTGGCGGGGGGCAAGCGCTTCCGCCCGTTGTTCACGCTGCTCGCCTCGCAGTTCGGCGTCGGCGGCCGGGACGCGGTGGTGACCGCGGCGGCCGCGGTCGAGCTGGTCCACCTGGCGACGCTGTACCACGACGACGTGATGGACGAGGCGACCATGCGCCGCGGCGCGCAGAGCGTGAACGCCCGCTGGGACAACACCATCGCCATCCTCACCGGCGACTTCCTCTTCGCGCACGCCTCGCGGCTGGTCGCCGACCTCGGCACCGACGCCGCCCGGATCATCGCGGAGACCTTCGGCGAGCTGGTCACCGGTCAGATGCGCGAGACCGTCGGCCCGCTCGACGGCGAGGACCCGGTCGAGCACTACCTCTCGGTGATCGCGCAGAAGACCGGTTCGCTGATCGCCACCGCCGGCCGGTTTGGCGGCATGCTGTCGAACGCGCCCGCCGAGCACATCGACGCGCTCCGCCGCTTCGGCGACATCATCGGCACCTCGTTCCAGATCTCCGACGACGTCATCGACATCGCGTCGGCCTCGGAGCAGTCGGGCAAGTCGCCGGGCACCGACCTGCGCGAGGGCGTGCGCACGCTGCCGATGCTCTACGCACTCGCCGACCCGGCCACCGACCCCCGACTGGTTGAACTGCTCTCCGGGCCGATCACCGAGGATCACCTGGTCGAGGAGGCGCTCGGGCTGCTCCGGGTCTCTTCCGGACTCGATCGGGCGAAGGACACGCTGGCCGACTACGCTCAGCGCGCGCGGGTCGAACTGGCTTCGCTCCCCGCGTCACCGGCGCGGGACGCCTGCGAGTCGGTCGCCGACTACCTGGTGGCCCGCACCGGCTGAGGGGTCCCCCGAAAGGGGCGTAAGGAAGGCTGCCCGGTCCCGTCACTCAACCGAGGGGACCGGAAGGAGGGACGCGGCGGAGATGTCCATTTTCACGCAGGTCTGGCTGTGGAGCGTGGCGGCGTTCGCGATCGGGGTGCTGCTGACCGTTCTGCTGCTCGTCCTGCCCGCGCGCAAGCAGGTCAAGGAGCTGCAGCGACGGCTGACCGCCGCCGAGGCGGCGCCGCGCGAGGCGACCCGCCAGTTCACGCCGGAACCGAGGGCCGAACGCGAGCCGACGCGCACCTTCGACCCGGGGCCCGCCGCCGCGGCCACGGCGTACCAGCCCGCCTTCGAGCCGGAGGCACCACGCGGTTTCGAGTCCGAGGCGCCGCGGGGCTTCGAGTCCGAGCGGACGGAGGCTGTGGTGCCGACGCGCACGTTCGAGCCCGAGCCGCCGCGGGGCTTCGAACCGGCTGATCAGTCCCGTCAGACGTATGAGGCTGAGCAGGCCTACGCGGGACAGCAGGAGTTCGAGAGCGAGCGGACGTTCGAGCCCGAGCAGCCGTATGCCGCCGAGCGTCAGTACGAGGCCGAGCAGGAGTTCGGCGGTGACCGCCAGCACGAGGGCGAGCGCCAGTACGACGCCAGCCAGCCGTACGAGGGCGAGCAGTTCGAGGCCGAGCGCGGCAACAATGAGCCCGCCTACGACAACGGGCAACCCTACGAAGACGGGCAGGCCTACGCGAACGAGTCGACCACCGCGTACCAGCCGGCGCTCGACCCCGAGCCCATCCAGTCCGACATCGAGCTGCGCCCGCACTACGAAGAAGAAGCCGAGCCCCACCACGAGTCCGTGGAGCAGAGCTGGTTCTCCAGGGAACAGAAGGCCGAGGAGACCGTCTACTACAACGGCAGCGGCCTCCTCGACAAGGACGAAGACCGCCCCGGCAGCCTCTTCACCCCGGCGCCCGCCGAAGAAGAACCGCCCGCGTACGCCTTCAGCGACGAAGAAGCCGAGCCCTCCTACGAAGAGGAACTGGCCGCCGAGCGCACCCAGGTACTGCCCAAGCGCCAGCCCCGCCAGGCGCCGCCCGGGGGGTTCGATCCGCCCCAGCCGATCGAGCCGTCGGTCCGCCAGATCGAGCGTCGCGAACCGGCACTGGAACAGGGCCAGAACAGCGGTTCGCTCTTCGAGCCCGCCGGGACCAACGGCAGCATCCCCGAACCCCCGCCCGCGCGGGACTTCGTGCCGGAGACCTCGGTGCCGCTGGGACCGTTCGGCCCCGGCTCGGCCATGCCGAAACCGGGCGGCGGCCGCCCCTCCGACGACTTCACCGTCAAGGCCAGCGTGACCGCCCTCCGCTACTGCACCGAGGACTCCCCGCAGTTCCCGCGCATGGTCGCCGAGGTGTGGTTCCGCAGCGCGACCGACGCCGAGCGGGTCGGCTTCCGCCCGCTCGGCTGACCGCCGAAGCGCCCGCTCGGCTGAGCCACCAGAATCAGACGACCGTCCAGGTGTCCTTGCCGTGCAGCAGGGACTGCAGGTCCGGCTTCTTCGTCGCCGCGGCCTGCTCCACCTGGGTGCGGGCCTGGTCGTCGTAGGTCGGCCGGGAAACCTGGCGCAGGATGCCGATCGGCGTGTGGTTCAGGTTCTGGTCGCCGATCCGCGACAGCGCGAACGAGTACGAAGTGTCCTCAATGGACGGATCGTGCACGACCAGGTTGTCCTCGCCGATCTCGCTGACCTTGGCCACTTCGAGACCGCCCCAGCCGCCGCGCGTCACGCCGAACTCGTTCTCCGGCCCGAACCGGATCGGCTCACCGGCCTTCAGCGGGATCAGCCTGCGCTGCGCCTCGTCCTTGTCCTTGAGCACCTCGAACGCGCCGTCGTTGAAGATCGGGCAGTTCTGGTAGATCTCCACCAGCGCCGAACCGCGGTGCTCGGCCGCGGCCTGCAGCACCTCGGTCAGGCCCTTGCGGTCGGAGTCCAGCGCGCGGCCGACGAACGAGGCCTCCGCGCCGATCGCCAGCGACAGCGGGTTGAACGGGGTGTCCAGGCTGCCCATCGGGGTGGACTTGGTGACCATGCCCGGCCCGGAGGTGGGCGAGTACTGGCCCTTGGTCAGCCCGTAGATCCGGTTGTTGAACAGCAGGATCTTCAGGTTCACGTTGCGGCGCAGGGCGTGGATCAGGTGGTTGCCGCCGATGGACAGCGCGTCGCCGTCCCCGGTCACCACCCACACCGACAGGTCCGGCCGGGTGGTGGCCAGCCCGGTGGCGATGGCGGGCGCGCGCCCGTGGATCGAGTGCATGCCGTAGGTGTTCAGGTAGTACGGGAAGCGCGACGAGCAGCCGATGCCCGAGATGAACACGATGTTCTCGCGCTTGAGGCCCAGCGTCGGCAGGAACGACTGCACGGCGTTGAGCACCACGTAGTCACCGCAGCCGGGGCACCAGCGGACTTCCTGGTCGCTCTTGTAGTCCTTGGCCTTCTGCGGCTCGTCGGTGGTCGGCACGCCGTCGAGGCCGCCGAGCGTGGGCAGGCCCAGATCGATCGCGGTCATTTGCCCTCGACCCCCTTGATGATGTCGGTGAAGACGCCCTGCAGTTCCTCCGCCTTGAACGGCAGCCCGGCGACCTTGGTGTAGGAGTGCACGTCGACGAGGTACTTGGCGCGGAGCACCATGGCCAGCTGGCCCAGGTTCATCTCCGGCAGCACCACGGTGTCGTAGGAGTTCAGGATGTCGCCGAGGTTGGCTGGCAACGGGTTCAGGTGCCGCAGGTGCGCCTGCGCGATCGGCAGGCCCGCCTTGCGCACCCGGCGGCAGGCGGCACCGATCGGGCCGTAGGACGAACCCCAGCCGAGCGCGAGCACCCTGGCCTTGCCGCCGCTCGGGTCGTCGACCACCAGGTCCGGCACGTCGATGCCGTCGACCTTGGCCTGGCGCAGCCGCACCATCTTGTCGTGGTTGTCCGGGTCGTAGGAGATGTGCCCGGTGCCGTCGGCCTTCTCCAGCCCGCCGATGCGGTGCTGCAGCCCGGCCGTGCCGGGAATGGCCCACGCGCGCGCGAGCGTCTCGGGATCTCTGACGTACGGCCAGAACTCACCGGATCCGTCGGTGGCGTTGGGTTCCTTGGCGAACTCGACCCGGAGGTCGGGCAGGCTGTCCACGTCCGGGATCAGCCACGGCTCGCTGCCGTTGGCGATCGCGCCGTCGGAGAGCAGCAGCACCGGCGTGCGGTACTTCAGCGCGATCCGGGTGGCCTCGATGGCGGCGTCGAAGCAGTCGGCCGGGGTCTGCGGCGCGACCACCGGCACCGGGCTCTCGCCGTTGCGGCCGTAGAGCGCCTGCAGCAGGTCCGCCTGCTCGGTCTTGGTCGGCAGGCCGGTGGACGGGCCACCGCGCTGCACGTCGATGACCACCAGCGGCAGCTCGGTCATCACGCCGAGGCCGATGGTCTCCGACTTCAGCGCGACCCCGGGACCGGAGGTGGAGGTGACGCCGAGCGCGCCGCCGTAGGAGGCGCCGAGCGCGGCGCCGATGCCGGCGATCTCGTCCTCCGCCTGGAAGGTCAGGATGCCGAAGTTCTTGTGCTTGGACAGCTCGTGCAGCACGTCCGAAGCCGGGGTGATCGGGTAGGTGCCGAGCAGGATCGGCAGCCCGGACCGCTGCCCGGCGGCGACCAGCCCGTAGGCCAGCGCGGTGTTGCCGGTGATCTGGCGGTAGGTGCCGCGCGCCAGCTTGGCCGGGGCGACCTCGAAGGTGGTGGCGAAGGACTCGGTGGTCTCGCCGTAGTTCCAGCCGGCGCGGAAGGCGAGGATGTTCGCCTCGGCGATGTCCGGCTTCTTGGCGAACTTCTCGCGCAGGAAGCGCTCGGTGCCCTCGGTGGGCCGGTGGTACATCCAGGACAGCAGCCCGAGCGCGAACATGTTCTTCGCCCGCTCGGCGTCCTTCTTCGACAGCCCGGTCTCCTCCAGCGCCCCGCGGGTGAGCGTGGACATGGCCACCTTGTGCACCTGGAACGGCGCCAGCGTCTCGTCCTCGAGCGGGTTGCCGTCGAAGCCGACCTTGGTCATGTTGCGACCGGAGAACTCGTCGGTGTTGACGATCACCGTCCCGCCATGTGGGACGTCGGCGAGGTTCGCCTTGAGTGCGGCGGGGTTCATCGCCACCAGCACGTCCGGCCGGTCTCCCGGGGTCAGGATGTCGTAGTCGGCGAAGTGCACCTGGAAGCTGGAGACGCCGGGGATGGTGCCCTGCGGCGCGCGGATCTCGGCCGGGAAGTTCGGCATGGTGGACAGGTCGTTGCCGAAGGCGGCCGCCTCCGAGGTGAACCTGTCCCCGGTCAGCTGCATACCGTCGCCGGAGTCACCGGCGAAGCGGATGACCACGCGGTCCAGCTTGCTGATCTCGGTCTGCCTGGACGGCGACAGCGCGGTCAGTGCGTCTGCGCCGTTGCCGTTCGCACTCGTGCTCATGGGTCAGGGATTCCCTCTCTCCCGACTGGCAGTGCCTAGCACCGGGGATCTCACAATGCCGCCTCTACCTCAAGGCTACTTGGAGAGCTTCTGGTGTATCTCGTGGTGTGAGCCGACTTACCTGTGACTCATGGTAACAGGTACCTGTGGTAGCCCCGAGTGTGGCCGGTCACCCCACCTACTTGATAGCGCCGGGACCTATATCGCGGCTAATGCGTGCGCGGAGCGCACCGAGCCGCCTGGCGAACTCCGGCGACTCCAAAGACTCCAGTTGGGGCGCTATCTCGATGTTGACCGCGGCTTCGTGGGACGGCTCGACGGCGGTCGCGCGCATCGATTTCTTGGTCGCGATGACGAGTTCGCGGGGTGCCTCGGCGGCCGGGCCGGCGAGTTCCACAGCGGCTTCGAGAAGTTGGTCGTGGTTCCCATCGACCGTCCGCATGGTGAGACGGGCGGCCTCGGCGGCGGCCGCGTCGAGCACTTCGCCGAACAACGTCATCGCGGTCGCGCGCTGGCTCCCGACCGCGCGCTGGAGCATCCAGGTCATGCCGCCACCCGGGTGCAGTCCGAGTTCGAGGAACCGGGCGACGAACTTCGCGCGCGGACCGGCCAGCCGGACGTCGGCGGCCAGCGCCAGGTTGAGCCCGGCGCCGACGGCGGCCCCGCCGACCGCGGCGATGGTCGGCAAGGTGCACCTGGCCACCGAGAGGAAGCCCTCGTAGATCGCCCGCAGTCCTTCTTCCTTCGCCTCGCCCAGCGCGGAGAGGTCGGCCCCGGCGCAGAAACCGGGCGGGGTGCCGGTGACCACCACGGCGTGCACGCCCTCGTCGGCCTCCGCGGCGGCGACTTCGGCGGCCAGCCGAGCGGAAAGGTCCAGGGTGAGGGCGTTGCGGGTGTCCGGGGCGTCGATGGTGAGCACGGCGACCTTGCCGCGCTTCTCGCTGCGGATCATCCGTCCATCATGCGCTCGGGTTCGGCGGGCGCTCCAGCAGCCTCGACAACACCACGGTGGACACGGTCCGGTCGACGATCTCCAGTCCGCGCAGGCGTTCGAGCGCGGTTTCCAGCTGGTGGATGTCCCCGGCGCGCAGGTGCACGATGGCGTCGGCGGCACCGGTGACGGTGTAGGCGGCGACCACCTCCGGCAGCGGTTCGAGGCGGGCGCGGATGCGGGCGGGCGCGATGTTGCCCTGGCAGTGCACCTCGACGAAGGCCTCGGTGCCCCAGCCCAGCGCCTCCGGGTTGACCACCGCGGTGAACCCCTTGAGCACCCCGGTCTCCAGCAGCCGGTCGACGCGGCGCTTGACCGCGGGCGCGGACAGCCCGACCACCTTGCCGATCTCGGCGTAGCTGGATCGCGCGTTGGTCACCAGACACGAAACGATCCGCTGGTCGATGGTGTTCATTCGCAATGTTTAGCACGAATATGCGCAAGGAACGGCGATTGCTTGCACAGTCAGGTCACCCTTACCTTGGCGCTATGACGGTTGTCGATCAGGCTGTGCGGGACGCGGTGCGCGTTCCGACCACGCGCCGGTACCTCATGTGCGAGCCGCGGTACTTCGCGGTCGAGTACTCGATCAACCCCTGGATGGACCCGAGCAAACCGGCGAGCGCCGAGCGCGCCGTCGAGCAGTGGCGCGAGCTGCGGGACACCTACCGCCGCCTCGGCCACACCGTGGAGGAGATCACCCCGCAGCCGGGCCTGCCGGACATGGTCTTCTCGGCGAACTCCGGCACGGTGATCGACGGCCGCGTGCTCGGCTCGCGGTTCCGCGCGCCGCAGCGGACCGCCGAGGCCGAGCACTTCCGCCGCTGGTTCGTCGAGCACGGCTACCGCGACCTGACCATGCCGTCCAAGATCAACGAGGCGGAGGGCGACTTCGCCTGGACCGGCCGCCTGCTGCTGGCGGGCACCGGCTTCCGCACCGATCCCGAGGCACACGGCGAGGCGCAGGAGGCGCTGGGCGTGCCGGTGGTCTCGCTGCGGTTGATCGACCCGAAGTTCTACCACCTGGACACCGCGCTCTTCGTGCTCGCGGAGGCCACCGACAGCACCCCGGCGCAGGTCGCCTACTACCCGGCGGCCTTCTCGGCGGGCTCCCTGCGCGTGCTGCGCCGGCTCTTCCCGGACGCCGTCGAAGCCACCGCCGCCGACGCCGAGTGCTTCGGCCTCAACGCGGTCTCCGACGGCCGGAACGTGGTGCTGCCGGTCGAGGCCACCGCGCTGGGCGCCCGCCTCGCCGAGCGCGGCTACGAACCGGTGTACGTCGACATCTCGGAACTGCGCAAGGCGGGCGGCGGCCCCAAGTGCTGCACGATGGAGATCCGCAAGTAGTCAGACGAACAGCAGGGCCAGTGCGAGCACGCTGACGCCGATCACGGCCAGCAGCAGCGTGCCCTCCCTGGTCAGCGCCGGGCCGTCTCGGCGATCGCGGTGAGCGCCGCGGCACGGGAGCGCCACGAGTAGTCGGCGACCGAGGCCCGGAGCTGTTCCGGAGTGGACGAGCCGCCCCGGTGCAGGGTCTCGCGGACCGCTTCGACGAACCGGGCGTGCCCCGACGTCGCGCGCACGCGGCCGTCGTACTTCGCCAGTTCGGCGAACTCCGTGCTGACCACGGGCAGCCCGAGCGCAAGATATTCCTTGAGCTTGATGGGGTTCGAGTGGTGAATCCATGGGGTGTCCTGCCAGGGCATGAGTGCGACGTCGAAACCGGAGCCGTACGCGGGAATGGTTTCGTACGAACGGAAGCCCAGCCAGTACACGTTCGGGTACTTGTCGAAGCGGTCCATCGGGTGGCCCGAGTCGCCGATCAGCACGAGGGAGGCTTCCGGCAGCTCGGCGGCCACGCGCTCGAGCAGTTCGAAGTCGACCACGAACTCGTCCAGCGCGCCGAAGAACCCGATCCGGGGACCCGGGATCCGGCGCAGGTCGGCAGGCTGCTCGGAGACCGGCCGCGGCCGGAAGTGGTCGACGTCCACGCCGTGGTCGAGGAAGTGCGCGCGCTCGCCGGTCAGCGACCGCTCCTCGTCCATCAGGGCCTGGCTGACGTAGAGCACGGTGTCGGCGCCGCGCATCAGGCCGCGTTCCAGCTCCTGGATGGTCGCGCGGTCCGATTCGGGGAAGTCGGAGTGCCGGTCCGAGCGGTTGTAGACCAGCGAGCGGCGGGCCATCGGGCGCACCACGTCCCAGGCGGTCGGAATGGTCACCATGATCACCGGCTGCCGCAGGCCCAGCGCCCGGCTCACCGCCGTCACCTGCGCGCGCACCACGAAGGCGTTGATCCGGCGCAGCAGCGGGGAACCGTAGAACGGCAGCGGCAGCGGCGACATCACGTGGAAGTTCGGCAGCTCGGGCAGCGGCCGCCGGACCAGCATCGCCACGCTGCGCAGCTTCCGCAGGATCTTCCGGACCACCTGGGTGCTGCGGCCCGGTGACGGCATGCGCATGCCGATGCTGTTGACCACCAGCACCTTCCGGTGCTCGGCGACCGCGCGCATCAGCTGGAAGTCGGAATGGGCCCGGTTGTGGTACCACCAGTCCTGCGCGGAGAAGCAGATGTACCCGGTGTCCTCCCCGGGCGGCGACGGCCAGCGCCGCCAGCGAACCAGGTCGCGCAGCGCGAGCCGGTGCTTCGGCCCCCGCCGGACCCGCAGCAGTTCGTTGAGCACCACGGCGAACCACATCGCCAGCGCGGCGAGCCGTCCGGCGCGCTGGCGCCGCAGGCGCACCCGGTTCGTCGTCGCCATCGACCAGAGCTCGGGCGAGGTCGACTGCTCGCCGCCGAGGTGGGTCGCCGCGGCCCGCGGGGCGAAGCGGACCGCGAACCCCGCGTCGCCCGCCCGGAGCATGTACTCGGTTTCCTCGGAGTAGAGGAAGTAGCGCTCTTCGAGGCGGCCGGTCGCGGCGAGGCACTCCCGCGAGACCAGCCACGCGGCGCCGGTCGCCCAGTCCGCCGTGCCGGGTTCGCGGTACCGGCTGTGGCGGACCACGAGCTCGCCGAAGGCCGGGACGAGCCCGGCCCTGGTGCCGCCGAGCAGCGCCTCACCCAGCGCGCGCAGGGCGGTCGGCTTGCGGCGCAGGGAGAACGCCGGGCGGCCGATCTTGTCCAGCAGCAAGGGGACCGCGATGCCGGTGCCCGGCACCTCCAGCGCCTCCCGCAGGGCCCGGATCGCGCCCGGTTCGAGCCGGATGTCCGGGTTCAGCACGAGCACGTCCGCGCCACCGGCCGCGGTGATGCCCGCGTTGACCCCGGCCGCGAAGCCGAGGTTGCCGGGCAGGCGGACGATCTCGGCCTCCGGGCAGGTGGTCGCGGCCACTTCGAGCGTGCCATCGCCGGAGTTGTTGTCCACCACGATGATCCGCGCGTCCGCGATGCCCTCCAGCGCGATCCGCACCGAACCCAGGCACTCGGCCAGCACGTCCGCGCTGTGGTAGGTCACCACCACCACGGCGAGTGGTTCGGTCATCTCGTCACCCGCCGCGCCGCCGCCCCCGCCAGCAGGCGCAACGCGAACGGCGCGTCGTCGACGAAGTACCGGCGCGCCAGGCGTTTCGGCTCCAGCGCCAGCCGGTGCAGCCACTCGCCGCCCAGGCGCTGCACCCGCTCGGAGGCCCGTTTGAACTCACCGGCGGCCATCGGGATGCCCGCCCCGCAGCCGACGTACCAGGCCTCCGGGTGCACCTCGCGCAACCGCTCGATCAGCCGCTCCTGCTTGGGGAAACCGAGTCCGACCAGCACCAGGTCCGGGTTCGCCGCCCGCACCCGGTCGATCACCTCGGCCAGTTCGGCGGGGTCGCGCTCGAACCCGAACGGCGGCGAGTGCGTGCCTGCCACCTTCAGTTCCGGGTACTGCGCGCTCAACGCGTCGGCGGCGGCCTCCGGTACCCCGGGCTCACCGCCGAGCAGGTAGATCGAGCGACCGGCGGCGGCCGCGGCGGCGGACAGCGAGAACACCAGCGAGGAGCCGGTGACGCGTTCGGGCAGGTCGTCCCCGGCCAGCCGGGCCGCCCACACCAGCGGCATGCCGTCGGCGACCACCACGTCCGCCTGCCGGATCAGCTCGGCCAGTTCGGGGCGGCGGGTGGCCGCGCGGGCGATGTCGACGTTCGCGGTGACGACCCAGCCGCCCGCACCGCGGGTCCACGCGTGGTCGACGAGTTCGACGAGTCCGGTTTCGGTCAGCGGCGCTATTTCCAGCACACCGACCGTTACCGTTTCCTGCCTGGTTCGAACGCTGACCAGCTCAGCAGTCATGCACGCCGCCTCGAATTCCGGGGGGTGGGGAATTGCGCGACCGCGGGATGATCAGGGGTCGCGTGGAATTTAGTCGACCCGGCCCGGAAAACGTTACAGCTTCTCGTTCACCGCAATGGAACCGGAGATGAAGCTTCGGCGACGAGCAGTTCCGGCGGCGCCGATCCGTCGGCCGGAACGGTGAAGACGGAAGATTTCTGACCGTCCCCGGGAACTCGTCCATAGGCCAATCGGGTGTTGTCCAGCCAGACCGCCTGGTCGTCGATTCCGGTGGTTCCGGGAAGAACCTGCTCGTGGCGACTGGTCAGATCGAGCACCCCCAGTTCCCATTGCCCGAAGCGCCCGACCCGCTTTTTGTACGCCACCTTGGTGCCATCGGGTGAAAGTGACGGGCATTCGGGTCCCGGTCGCACTTCCACCATGGTTCTGGTGATCAGGTCGCCTTTCACCAACCAGGTGCGGTTCTGGGAAGAAACCGTCGCGTAGAAGGTGCGGTCATCACCGGCGACGGTCACGCCCCAGTAATTGCGGTCCGCCGAGAGCAGTGGTTCCCCGGCCACCGTGGTGGAGAAGTCCTCAAGGGACTCGACGAGCGCACCGGTGCGCAGGTCGAGCACGCCGGTGCGGGTGGAGAAGCCGCCGGGCACCGCGTACGAGTCGCCGGTGACGAACGAGGTCCACGAGACGATCTGGCCGGAGGCGGACACCCTGGCGCGGTTGGGGATCCCGGCCAGGCCGAGCGTGCGCAGGGCGCGGCCGTCCGCGCCGAGCACGGCCACCTCGTAGCTGGGACCCGGTCCGGCCAGGCGCAGGCACACCGTGGTGCCCGCCGCCGAGTAGACCCGCTGGCAGCGTTCCGCGGTGTCCTGCCGCGGCCCGTCCGGATCGGACAGCGGCACCCGCTGCACCACGTCCCGGCCGTCGGACTGGTCGATGAACAGCAGGTCACCGGGGATGGGCGCGCCCACCGAGGCGCCCGCGCGCTCGGTGGCCGAGGTCCAGAAGACGTACCCGCCGCCGGCCAGCACCACCAGGACCATCGCCACGATCCCCGCCCCCACGCGGTGTTCACGCAGCCAGCGCATCCGACCTCCGCTGTCGCACCAGGAACGCCGACCCGGCCAGCGCCAGCACGAAGGCGATGAGCACCAGCAACACCGCCGAACGCATGGTCATCGCGGCCAGCAGGAAACCGAAGGCCACCGAGGAGACCAGGCGCGCCACGGCCTGTCCGGTCTGGACCACGGCCAGTCCGCTGGCCCGCAGCGACTCCGGCACCAGCGGCCCAGCGCAGGCCATCAGCACCCCGTCCGTGGCCGCGTAGAACAGGCCGTGGCCGAGCAGCGCGGCGATCGCGACCGGGAAGCCGCCGCCGGGCACCAGCAGCACCGCGTACACCCCGAGCAGCACCACGTGCCCGGCGAAGAACACCGGCCAGCGTCCGAACCGGTCGGCGGCCAGGCCCATCGGCACCGCCGCGGCCAGGAACACCAGCGCGGTGCCCAGCGGCAGCAGCGGCAGGAGTTCCAGCGGCACGCCGGAGGTCTTCTGCAGCACCACAAAAACGAAGGCGTCGCTGATGGTGACCAGGCCGAGCAGGCCGGCCGCGAGGGTGATCCGCCGGATGCGGCGGTCGCGCAGCAACCCGGCGCAGGCCCGCCAGGACACCGGTGAGCGCGCCGGTTTCGGGGACGGTGGTTCGTGCTCGCGGACGAAGGTCGCCAGCACGATGCAGCCCAGCACGGCGAAGCAGAAGCTGACCACAAAAACCGGGGAGGCGCCGGTGCCCAGTTCGGCCAGGATCCAGAAAGTGACCAACGGGCCGAGCAGCGCGCCGAAGGTGTCCATCGCCCGGTGCACGCCGAACGCGCGGCCGAGCCGTCCCGGCGGGGTGGCCAGGGTGATCAGCGCGTCGCGCGGCGCGGTGCGCAGGCCCTTGCCCGCGCGGTCGAAGGCGAGCACCCCGCCGATGCCCGCGCCCGAGGCGCCGACCAGCGGGAAGGCCAGTTTGGCCAGTGCCGAGGTGCCGTACCCGGCCAGGGCGACCATTTTCGGTTTGCGCAGGCGATCGGAGACAAAGCCCCCGAACAACCGCAGCATCGCGGTGGCCCCGTTGTACAGCCCGTCGAGCAGTCCGAACTGGACATAACCGAGCTGCAACGTGTACAGCAGGTAGACCGGCAGGAACGCGGTGATCATTTCGGCGGACACGTCGGTGAGCAGGCTGACGAACCCCAGCGCGAACACCGTGGAGGGCAGCTTTCCGCCCGCCACCGGCTTTTCGGTGACCCGTGGGCTGTTCCGCGTAGTCAGATACACCAGTCGGCGCCTTTCGTCCGGCTGTTGCATCGATTAACCGGCCCATGCCGTTATCGGCCGCCAGGTCTCGGATCGGCATCCTTCGGTAACGGGCCGCCGAAACGACCCGATTAGCCGAGCATGCCGGTTGCGGTGATCGTGACCTACAACAGTGCTCGTGATCTTCCCGCGTTGCTCGCGGGGCTCGCCGAAGCGGATCTCCCCGCCGTGGTGGTCGACAACGATTCCGGGGACAACACCGTCGCCGTGGCCAGGGAAGCGGGGGCGCGGGTGGTGGAAACCGGGGCGAATCTCGGTTACGCGGGCGCGCTCAACGTGGCTTGGCGCCACGTCGGCGCGCGGGACGCGGTGCTGGTGCTGAACCCGGATTCCACTGTGGATGGCGAATCGGTGCGCGCGCTGGTGCGGGCGGCCGGAGAGGGCGTGGGCGTGGCGGTGCCGGTGCTCAGGGAGGCGGACGGGGCGCTGGCCCGGTCGCGCCGCTTCGAGCCGTCCCGGCGGCGCGCGCTGGTCGACGCCCTGCTCGGCAGGCGCGCGGCGTGGCTCCCGTCGGGCTGGAGCGAGACCGAATGGGCCGAAAGCGCGTACCGGCCCGGTGCCGCCGATCCCGAATGGACCTGTGGTGCGGCCCTGTTGATCACGGCTCGTTGCCGGGAACTGGTGGGGGACTGGGACGAACGGTTCTGGCTCTACTCCGAAGAGGTCGATTTCTTCCGCCGCGTCCGGGCCACCGGCCTGCGCACGGTTTTCGTGCCCGAAGCCACGGTGACCCACCGCGGTGGCGGTTCGGGTTCCGGGCCCGCGTTCACCGCCCTGCTCGCGGTCAACCGGGTGCGGTACTTCGCCAAGTACCACGGTCGTGGTGCGGTCGCGGTCTTCCGCTCGCTGGTGGCCCTGCACGAACTGCTGCGCTTCCGCGACGCCGGGCACCGGGCGGCCTTCAGAGCTGTTGTGAGACGGGAATGTGCTGGATGACCGATTTCGCCGTGCTGACGCCGAGTTACGCACCGGATGCGCCGCTGTTCGAGGCGTTGCACCGGTCCGTGCTCGACCACACCGACGCGGTGCACTACGTGGTGGTGCCGCCCGCGGACCGCGCGTTGTTCGCGCGTTACGAGGGTGACCGTTGTCGCGTGTGGACTTACCCGGAACTGTTGCCGAAGCGGTACCTGGCCACGCCGAAACCGGGCATTTGGCTCAACGCCAGGCGCCCGTGGCCGCCGGTGCGCGGCTGGGTGCTGCAGCAGGCGGTGAAACTGGCCGCCGCCGCGCGGTTCGACGCGCGGGCCGTGCTGATGATGGACTCCGACGTGGTGCTGGTCCGGCGCACCACGGCGGAGAGCTTCGCGGTGAACGGCCGGATCGGCTTGTTCCGCGCGGAGAACGCGGTGCACGCCGGCATGCCGAGGCACGTGCGGTGGCACGCCGTCGCCCGTGAACTGCTCGGGCTGCCGCCGTCGGCCGGGCCGCCGCTGCCGGACTACGTGAGCCCGTTCAACGTCTGGGAGCCCGCAGTGGTCCGGTTGCTGCAGAACCGGATCCAGGAGGTCACCGGCAAGAGCTGGCTCGACCTGTTCACCGGGCAGCTGCACATCTCGGAGTTCATCCTCTACGGCGTGTTCGCCGACGAGGTGCTCGGCGGTTCCATTCCCCGGGTGCCCTCGGATTCGCTGTACTGCCACACCTACTGGGACACCACCCCGCTCGACGAGGCCGGTGCGCGGGAGTTCGCCGGCCGGCTCGCCCCGGACGCGCTGGCCGTGATGATCTCCGCGAAATCCGGCACCTCCCCCGAAAACCGGCACGTGGCGCTGAGGGCCTGCGCCGAAGCGACCAGATAGGACCGATCATGCGCGCATTCGGCTCGGCGGACTTCACCCGTGCCTTCGACCAGGTGGTGCTCGCCGGGAGCTGGCAGGAGGAGCCGCAGTACTACCCGCGGTACCAGACCCGGTACGAGGCGGTGTTGCACCGGTTCGCCGCGCTGGCCCCGGAAGAGCCGGTGGACGTGCTGGAGGTCGGCGGCGGTCAGCTCGCGGCGATGGCCAGGCACCTGTGGTCCGACCGCGCGACGGTCGCCGACATCACCGACGCGTGCTTCCCGACGTTGGCCGAGCAGGGCATCGAGACTTTCCGCTTCAACCTCGCGGTGGACGAGAGCGGCGGGGACCGGAAGTTCGACGTGATCCTGCTGTCCGAGGTGATCGAGCACCTGCCGGTCCCGGGGCACGTCGCGCTCCGGCGGCTGCGGGCCATGCTGCGCCCCGGTGGGTACCTGATCTGCACCACGCCGAACCTGTACCGGTTGCGGAACATCGTGTACCTGGCACTGGGGCGGCCGATCTTCGACCACTTCGACACCCCCGGGGACAAGGGGTGCGGGCACGTGCTGGAGTACTCGGCCGAGCACCTGCGCTGGCAGATAGAACGCGCCGGTTTCGCCGACATCGAGCTGGAGCTGCGGGAGTTCGCGCACGTGCCGAACCGCCGCACGGACCGGCTGCTGATGCGCGTGGGCAAGCCGCTGCTGCGAGTCCCCCGTTTCCGGGACAACCTGCTGGCCACGGCGGTGGCCCCCTGATCCGCTGAACGCCGACCAAGCGGGGGCCGCGAGGGTGTAATTTACGAATTACGCACGGCGTTCGGATGGTGACCCGTTCGGTCGCCGTTGGCCTCGGGGAGGGGACCAGCTTGAGCGCGCCTGACCAGCCACCGGCGTACACGCCGCCCGGCGGTGGCTTCCTGGACCAACTCGGCGAGAGCGTGGGGCAACTGGGTAAACTGGCCCATGCCACTGGGGGTGCCGCCAATGCCCCAGCAGGTGGCTACTCGTTCGAACCGGAACAACTGCTCGAGATCGCCCGCGAGTGGGATGAGCTGGCTGATGGCTACATGGCGGACATGGAGCATGCGGAGGTGCTCGCGCGGGTGGAGGGGCCGGGTGCTGAATACGCTTCGGGGGACAACGCTCAGCTCGTGTGCCGATCGGGTGAAGCACTGTTGTCCGCGTTGCGGGGCCGGGTCGACTACTGCCGAGCCCAGGCCGAGAAGTTCCGCGCCGCAGCCGGGCAGTACGCCGAAGCCGAGTCCAGTGCCGGTGACCAGATCGGCAACCAAGGAGGTTCGCTCTAGCATGCGTCGCCCCACCCGGAACCTGCTCTGGGCAGCGTGCCTGGTGCTGCTGCTCGGCGGCTGCGGAGGCAACGACGTACCCGGCACGCCGACCGTGTCCACCACAGACGCGAGCGAACCGCCCGCCGCCCAATCCGACGCGCCCGGTCACGGTGCCCCCAAGGTCGACAACCCGCTCGACACCAGCGGGCCGGAGGCGCAGCCTTGCGAAAACCTGACCGATGCGCAGGTCACCGGCCTGCTCGGGGCGGACATCAACGAAACCAGGGACGACCGTTCGGGCCCGGGTTGCAGGTGGCACAGCTACGGGTCGCAGGCCGCCTCTGTGTCAGTCAACTTTCCGAAGGTCACCGACAACGGCCTCACCGCCATCTATGGCGCGGCGAAGAGCCAGCAGTACAAGTTCTTCAAGGAGATGAGCCCCGTGCGCGGTTATCCGGCCGTCGCCTGGGATACCACGGACGAGACCATGACTAGGGGTGAGTGCCACGTCGCCGTGGGCACCTCGGATCGGTCCACGGTGGAAGCGGCGGTCTCGTTATCGCAAAAGAACGTGGGCACGAAGGATCCCTGTGCGGCCGCGCATCAGGTGCTCGACCTGGTCATCGGCAACATCCAGGGCCGCAACTGAGCGCCCTGAGCAGCGGTAACGAATCCTCGCGGGAGGCGACTACACCAGTGACGCCTGGGCGCCCCAGGACCGGCTCGTGGAGGGGTAGATGGACTTCTGGGGATTCGTTCAGCTCGCCCGGAGGCGGTGGTACGTGGTACTCCCCGCCCTCGCCGTGGCGCTTGGGCTGACCGCGTTCACCTACCTCTCGATCCCGACGCGCTACAGCTCCTCCGGCACCCTCGTGCTCACCGCGCCGTCCACCGGGGCCAAGGTGACCGCCGACCCGACCGAGGGCTCGCTGACCAACCCGCTCCTCTCCTTCGACGGCAGCCTGGTCATCTCCGCGCAGATCGTCTCCCAGATCCTCAACGACCCCCTGACCAAGGAGCAGGTCGGCGCCGGGCCGGAGTCGGGGAGCACCTACCTGGCCAACAACGGCCAGACCAACGGCCCCTTCGTGTTTGTCACCACCGAAGCCACCTCCGAGCAGGAGAGCCGCGACCTCGTGGCCCGCGTCCTGGAGCGCGCGCGCACCGAACTGGACAACCGCCAGCGCGCGGTGCAGGCGCCCGAGTCGACCTTCATCAAGGCGCAGGAACTCGTGCAGCCCACCCAGCCGGAACCGCTTACCGGCGGCAAGATCCGGTTCGCCGGCGCCGCGCTGGTGCTGTCGCTGCTGCTGACCCTGGCCGGCACCTTCGCCTTCGACAGCGTGGCCCGCGCGATGCGGCGCCGCCGTGAAGAAGCCGCCGAGGTAGCCGCCGAGGCCAAGAGCGAGCCGCGCGCCCGGCCACGGCTGGAGAACGGGCAGCCGGACGACGACGCGACCGTGTTCATCGCGAGCGTCGGGCCCCTGCCGTCCGAGCCAAGACGCTGACGGGAACCGGCGTGCAGACCGCGCCCCTCGTCGGCCGGGCCGAGCCGATCTGGAAGCGGATCGACGGCGCCGGGCTGGTGTGCATCTACCTCGCCATGCTGCTGATCATCCCGGCCCGCCTGGTGTTCTCGCGCATCCCGATGACGCTGGCGCCGACCATCGCCTTCGCCGCGCTGCTCGGCGTGCTGTGGTTGTGCAGCCAACTGGTCGACACCCTCGGCGTGGCCAAGGGGCACAACGCCCCGCGCGTCGCGCTCGCCTGCTTCCTCGCCGCGAACCTGATCACCTACGGCGTCGCGACCCGGCGGCACCTGCCCGACGACGAGCTGAACCTGGCCGACAGCGGGATGATCCGGATCACCGCGATGACCGCGATCGGGGTTTTCGTCTGCGACACGGTGACCGTGCGCGACCGGCTGAACCGGGTGCTGCGCGTGCTGGTCAGCGTGATCGCGATCTGCGCGGGCATCGGGCTGGTCCAGTTCGCGCTGGACATCGACCTGACGCAGTACCTGCAACTGCCCGGACTGAAGGCCACTTCGGAGTACAGCAACCCGGAACGCGCCAGCTTCCGCCGGCCGTCCGGCACCACCAACCACCCGATCGAATTCGGCGTGGTGTGCGCGCTGGCCATCCCGTTCGCCGCGCACTACCTGTTCCGCGCGATGGACCGGGGTGAACCGCGCTGGAAGTGGGCGCTGTGCCTGGCCATGGTCGGCGGTGGCGCGCTGGTTTCGTTGTCCCGCACGGCGATCCTCAGCCTGGCGGTGGTGCTGCTGGTGGTGGTCGCCACCGTGCGCGGACGGCGGCGGCTGGTGGTCGCGGGCATGTCGCTCGGCTTCGCGTCGGCCGCGGTGCTGGCGGTGCCCGGCCTGTTCGGCACCCTGTACGGCCTGTTCGCCAACATCGACACCGATCCCAGCGTCACCTCGCGCACCGACGACTACGACGAGGCTTGGCGCCACATCGCGCTCCACCCGTTGTCCGGCCGCGGCTTCGGCACCTTCCTGCCGGACAAGTACCTGATCCTGGACAACCAGTACCTGATGACGTTGATCGAAACCGGCTGGATCGGCCTGGTCACCTTCGTCGGCATGTTCGTGGTCGGGCTGTACGCGGCGGTGCGCGTGTGCGTGATCAGCCGGAACCGGGAGATGCGCAGCCTGGCCGGCGCGATGATCTCGGCGATGCTGATCGCGTTGATCTCGGCGGCCACCTTCGACCTGCTGAGCTTCAGCGTGATCGCCGGGCTCAGCTTCTTCTCCGTCGGCCTGTGCGGTTCGCTGCTGCGCGTCGCCCGCGCCGAGAACCCGCCGCCCGCCAGGGTCGGCCGCGTCACCTGGACCGAGAAACTCAAGGCGAGCCTGAAGGCGGGGGCGGAATGACCACCCAGGAAGAGGCCCCGCCGAAGGTCCGGCGGGCGCTGGTGCTGAGCCTGCTGAACACGGTGATCGGCAAGTTCGGCGGCTTCTTCGTCTCGCTGCTGCTCGCCCGGCTGCTCGCGCCGGAGGACTTCGGTGTGTTCGCCGTGGCGCTGGTCGCGTTGCAGGCCGTGCTGTCGTTGAACGAACTGGGCGTGAGCCTGGCGATCGTCCGGTGGCAGGGCGATCCGCGCACGATCGCGCCGACGGTCACCACGATTTCCACGGTGTCCAGCGCGTTGCTGTACGTCGGATGCTGGTTCGGCGCGCCCGCGTTCGCCGAGGCGATGGGCTCACCGGAGGCCGTCGGCGTGCTGCGGCTGCTGTGCGTGTCGGTGTTGATCGACGGGGTGACCGCGACCGCCGTGCAGTTGGTGAACCGCGCGTTCCGGCAGGGCGCGCAGCTGGCGGCAGACCTGCTGAACCTGGTGGTCACCTGCGGCCTGACGGTGACGCTGGCGCTGAACGGAGCCGGGGCGTGGAGCCTGGCGTGGGGGCAGCTGGCGGGCAACGCGTTGTCCGCGCTGATGTTGCTCAAGCTGGTCGACTACTGGCCGCGACCCGGGTTCGACCGGCGGCAGGCCAAGGAGCTGCTGGCGTTCGGCCTGCCGCTGGCGGCGGCGAGCTTTGTCGTTTTTGCCATGCTGAACGTGGACTACGTGGTGATCGGCAGGCTGCTGGACGTCACCGCGCTCGGTTTCTACGTGGTGGCGTTCAACCTGGCGAGCTGGCCGGTGAACACGTTCTCCGTGGTGATGCGGAGGGTTTCCCTGGCGGCTTTCGCCCGGGTGCAGGACGAAGTTTCGTCACGCGGCGAGGCGCTGACGCGGCTCGCGGTGATCCTGGCGGTGCCGACCCTGCCGGTGTGCGCGGCGCTGGGCGTGCTGGCGCTGCCCGCGGTGACCACTTTGTACGGTGGCAAGTGGGCTGCCGCGGCGGCGGTCGTGCAGTTCCTCGCGATCCTCGGGGTGGTCCGGGTTTTCGCCGAGTTGTGCTACGACTTCCTGGTCGCGCTGGGCCGGTCGCGGACCTGTTTGTGGTTGCAGGTCGGGTGGTTCGGCTCGCTGGTCGTCGCGCTCCCGATCGGCGCGCTGTGGAACGGGATCGCCGGGGTGGCCGCGCTGCACGCGCTGGTGGCGGCGCTGGTGATCCTGCCCGCGTTCGCCTGGATGGTGCGGCGGACGGGGGTTTCGCTGCGGCAGCTGGGGTCCGCGTTGCTGCGGCCGGTGCTCGGCGTCGTGGTGATGATCGCGGTGATGTTCGGGGTTCGCCTGCTGACCGAACCGTCGGCGCTGCAACTGTTCCTCGGCGTGGGGCTGGGGCTCCTGGGATACCTGCCGTTCGTCTGGCCGCTGCGGCACCACCTGCGCGAACTACGTTAGGACGCGGTCGAGCGTGGCGTAACCGGCCGGCTCCCAGGTCGGTTTGCCGCCGGGCAGGCCGAGCCGCCCGTTGCGCCCGATCATGATCAGGCCGAGCGCCCGCAGGATGGCCCAGCCGCGGGCGCGCAGGATGGTCGCTTCGTCGGCTTTCCCGTAGGCGTCGAAGAACCGGCTCGCCCCGCCTTCGGGCAACAGGATCCAGGCGGCGGAGAGATCGGCGGCGGGGTCGCCCGCGCACAACTCGCCGAAGTCGAGCACCCCGGCGAGCGTCCCGTCCCGGGTGACCACGTTGGCCGGGTGCAGGTCGCCGTGCAGCCAAAGCGGTGGACCGTCCCACACGGGCGCGGCGAGGGCCGCCTCCCAGACGTCCCGCGCGCGGTCGTCGAGGTCGGGCGACCATTCGGCCAGCGGGCCGCCGCGCATGGGATTGACGGGCGCGTCGGCGGGGGCCGGTTCGTGCAGCGCGCTCAGGAACTCGCCGAGCACCTCGGCGGCGTCGGCGCGGGTGATCGGTGCGTGATCGGCCGGTTCACCGTCGACCCAGCGGGCGATCGTCCAGGTGTGCTCGAACAGCTCCGACGGCTCGCCCGTGCGCACCGGAACGGGCGTGGGCACCGGCAGGCGGTCCGCCAGCACCGGCAGCCACTTCCGTTCCATGGCCAGCAGGCCGGGCGCCCGCTCGGAGCGCGGCAGGCGCACGGCCAGCTCGTCGCCGAGCCGCCACTGCTGGTTGTCCCAGCCGCCGTCGACCTCGCGGAGTTCGAGGTCGGCGAGATCCGGGTGCTGGTCCCGGACCAGCGCGCGCACCAGGTCCGGGTCGAACTTGAAATCGCTCATCGATCTTGCACGTTACCGGGCCTCAGCCGGGGAGGACGTAGACGTGGTAGCTGTGCTCGGCCGCGAACGTGTCCGTGATGGTCCCGTTCACCACCGGCACCGAGCGGTCTTCGAAGAGCACCTTCGCCTCGCCGGTCAGCCCCGCGGGCAGGGCCAAGGCCTGCGGCCCGGGCGCCGTACCGCGCTTCGGCATTGCGAAGATGTACGTCGAACCGTTGTGCCGCTTGAACATGGTGTCCAGGTTCGGGCTGAACAGGTGGACCAGCGACTGCGTGTTCAGCACCGGCGCCAGTTCGGTCACCCGCCGGTTCACCTCGGTCACCGCGGGCCGGATCGCCGCCCCGCAGGCGTCGCGGAGGACGTGCTGCGAAACGCACTCGCCGCCGAAGTTGTGGTTGAAGTAGATGATCCCCCGAGCCTCGTGGATCAGGGAGTTGAACACCGCCCCCGCCAGCTGGTCACCGGTGATCGTGGGGGCGTCGGCCTCGGTGAACGGGTGGCCGTTCTCGATCAGCGCGTAGATCGGCTGCAGCTTCCCGTCGGCCAGGTCGAGCGAGCGCATCCGGTCCACCACCCGGCCGTAGTTCGCGGCCACCCGGCACTGCTCCGGCGCGACCCCGATCGCCGGCCCCTCCGACGGCGACGTGCAGATGTTCGGATCGGTGTACCAGTACAGATCCGCCGAGGTCGCCGTCGTGTAGTCGTTGACGAAGGTGCCCGCCTGCTCGTCGGTCTCCCAGAACATCACGCCCTTGCCGAAGTTCGCGTACCGCAGGCGGCCGTCGTCCGGGGGTAGCTTGTCCGCGAGCGTCTTCATCACCGTGTACCCGCACGGCTCCCCGACGCAGACCTCACCCTTGCCCGGCGCGTTCCCGGTCCACGCGCCGTGCCCGGGGCCCGCCCACATGTCGGGCTCGTCGGTCAGCGTCCAGCCGACCGTCTCCGGCCCGGCCGAATCGTTGGGACCGCTGGGAAAAGCGTGCATCCCGGCCTCGCGCACCAGCGGCAGCGAGCTGTTCGAGGTCAGTTCGAAGTACGTGTTGATCCCGGCGGCCTTGTCCAGCTCGGTGTCCTTCGGTTCGAGCACCGACTCGAACCAGACGCCGATCGGGAAGAACGACGGATCCGTCCAGCCCGCTTCGGCGGCCTTGCCGAACGCCGCGTAGTACGCCGGACCACCCTCCCACGGCACCGAGGCGAAGTTCGCCGGTGCCGGGCTGCTCGTGGTCACCGGGGGTGGCGGCACGGTGGGCGCGGCAGGCGAGCACGCGAGCGTGAGGAGCACGGTGCCCGAAAGTGCCGCCTGCCGCGCGGCCCTCATGCCGTTCGCCTCCGCAGCCCGCGGTCGTCCTCGCGGTGCTCGTACACCGACAGGCAGCCGGCGCAGGTCAGCGCGCTGTCCAGCGGCTCACCGCATTCGCACACCCAGCCCTTCTGCCGCGCCGGGTTGCCCGCGACGAACGCGTGCGCGGGCACGTCGCGCGCCACCACCGCCCCCGCCGCGGCGAACGAGTGCTCGCCGATCTCCGTGCCGCACACCACGACCACGCCCGCGCCGAGCGTGGCACCGCGGCGGACCTTGGTCAGCAGCAGCGAGTCCGGCCCGCGCTTGATGTGCGCGCGGGGGCGCAGGTCATTGGTGAACACCACGTTCGGTCCAAGGAAAACGTCGTTCTCACAGGTCACTCCTCGAAAGACGAGCGTCGCGTTCTTCACCGTCACGTTGTCGCCCAGCACCGCGCCGTCCTCGACGAACGCGCCATCGCAGATGTTGCAGTCCTTGCCGACCTTCGCGCCGGGCAGCACGTGGGCGAACGCCCACACCCGCGTGCCCGCGCCGACCTGGTCGCTCTCGCACAACCCCTGGGGATGCACCCGCACCTCGGTCATCGAACCGCCTCCATCAGCACTTCCACCACTTGTTCCTGTTGCGCCGCGGTGATCTCCGGGAAAAGGGGGATCGACAGCAGCTGCCCGGCCAGCCGTTCGGTGACCGGGAAATCGCCCGGCCGGTGGCCGAGCGAAGCGAAGGCGGGCGTCCGGTGCACCGGCGTCGGGTAGTGGATGCCCGCGCCGATCCCGTTGGCCTGGAGGTGCGCGAGGACCCGATCGCGCTCGGCCACCCGCAGCACGTACAGGTGCCACACGGGTTCGTTGCCCGGCAGCACCACGGGTGGCTGGACCTGCGGCAAGTCGCTCAACAGCGCGTCGTAGCGCGAGGCGGCCTCCCGGCGGGCGGCGTTCCACCCGGCCAGGCGGCGCAGTTTCGCCGACAGCACGACGGCCTGGAGGGTGTCCAGGCGGGAGTTGAAGCCGAGCGTGGTGTGCTCGTACTTCCGCGGGGAACCGTGCTCCCGCAGCAGTTTGACCCGTTCGGCGATCCCGGCGTCCTGCGTCAGCACGGCTCCGCCGTCACCGTAGGCACCGAGGTTCTTGCCCGGGTAGAAGCTGGTCGCCGCGACGTCACCGAGGCCGCCGGCCACCACGCCGTGACGCCGCGCGCCCTGCGCCTGAGCGGCGTCCTCGACCACGGAGGCCCCGGCCGCGCGCGCGATCGGCAGGATGTCCTCGACCGCCGCGGTCTGCCCGTACAGGTGGACCGGGAGGATCGCCTTGGTGCGCGGGTTGATCCGCGCGGCGAGCAGGTCCGGGTCGAGCAGCGCGGTCCGCTCGTCGACGTCCACCAGCACCGGCGTGGCGCCGGTGCGGGCCACGGCTTCCGCGGTCGCGATGAACGTGTTGGCGGGCAGCACGCACTCGTCACCGGGGCCGACGCCCAGCGCGCGCAGGGAAAGTTCGATCGCGTCCGTGCCGTTCCCGACCGCGGCGCAGTGCGCCACCTCGGAGAACGCGGCGAACTCGGCCTCGAACGCGGCGACCTGCGGGCCGCCGACGAACGCCGTCGCCTTGAGCACCGCGGCCCAGCCGTCGGCGACCTCGTCGGCCACCTGCCGGTGCTGTGCGGCGAGGTCGACCAGGGGAATTCCGCTCATTTGACTGCCCTTTCGCGGGAAAGAACCGGGTTGGCGTTGGCGTCGTCGGTGCGGGCCGTGCCACGGAGGCCCTGGTACTTGCGGTGCAGCTTGTAGCCGAACAACCCGGCGGCGCTGCGGGCCGCGTCGGCGGCGAGCGGGACGAGCGGCCGGGGCCCGTACCGCGCGGCGGTGTACTCGCGTTCCAGCAGTTCGGCGGCGCCGCGGAGGCTGAACCGCTCGAGTACCAGCTCCCGCGAGAACGCCCCGAGTTCCTGGCGCAGCACGGGATTGGCGATCACGTGGTCGAGCGTGTCCCGCAGTCCCGGCACACCCGAACCCCGCGACCCCGGGCCCTGCCCGTACCACCCGGCGGACAGGAACCGCGGTGCCGTCTCGCGGGTCAGCAGCTCGCTGAACCCGCGCTCGCCGACCACCACCAGCGGCTTGCCGAACGACATCCCGCGCAACGCCGAACCGCCCTGCCCGACCAGCACGTCCGCGGCGGCGTAGGCGGGCCGCGGATCGCTGATCTCGCCGGTCAGCACCACCACCCGCGAGCCGGCCAGCTCGTTCGCGCGGGCCGCGTGCGCCTCGACCTCGGGACGGCTGCGGCCGTCCCCGACGATCACCAGCTGCACCTTCCGGCCCGCGACCGCCAGCTCACCGACCGCGTCGCACGCGGCCAGCAGGCCTTCCAGCTTCAACTCCGGCACCAGGCGGCAGATCATCGCCAGCAACGGCACGGCCGGATCGAGCCCGTGCTCCTCGCGGAACGAGGTGTCCAGGTCCGGCCGGTCGGCGTCGGTGTCGACCGGCGGTTCGAGCAGGGTGACCCGCCGGTGCCCGGCGGCCAGCGCGGCCGCCCGGATCTCCTCGGTGCCCACGGTCATCGGCACCGCGCGCGGGAAGAACGGCACCACGGACATCGACATGACGGTGGCGTAGACCGCGGTCTCCCGTCGGGTTGCCGTCGCGGCCACCGCTTCCAGCACCGGCGGCCATTCGTGCCCGTGCACCACGTCGATGCCCAGGTCGTCGATGAGCCCGGCGATCCGCCGCGCCACCCGCGCCGACGGGCGACGGCGGTGCAGCGGGATCTCCACGTGCGGCAGCCGCAGCTCGCGCACGTAGTCGACCAGCGGCCCCGGCTCGGACAGCACGGTCACCTCGTGCCCGAGGTCGCGCACCGCCCCGGCCAACTGCAGCGCGTTGAGCTGCGAGCCGCCGATCTCCATCGCGTGCGGGTAGACCAGGATCCTCACTGTTCCCCCAGAGGTTTCGCCGGAACGCCTGCCCAGGTCTGCCCGGCGGGCACGTCGGTGAGCACCACCGAGCCCATGCCGATCACCGCGCCTTCGCCGATCTTGGTGAACTCGCGGACCAGCGCGCCCTGACCCAGGTACGCGCACTGTCCGATGTGGACTCCGCCGGCGAGCACCGCGCGGGCGGCGAAGCAGGAGTGGTCGCCGACCTCGTCGTCGTGCGTGAACACCACTTGCGGCATGGCCAGCACGTGCCTGCCGACCCGTTGCGGCGCGGTGACCACCACGCCCGCGAACAGGATCGAGCCGGCCCCGACCTCCGTGCCGGGGGCCAGCGAGGCGGCCGGGTGCACCACCGTGGCGTAGCGGTCGTCGGGCAGGTCCAGCCGCGCGGCGAGGTCCCGGCGCGCGTACGGGCGCCGGACGTTGGCCACGCAGATCACCACCGCCGCGTCGGTCCGCTCGTGGACCATGGCGGACGGCCCGAGCACGGGCAGGCCGTCGATCTCGGTGCCGTGCGTGGCGGGGTTGTCGTCGAGCGCGCCGATCGGGTTCCAGTCCGTCCCGGCACGAACCGCGGCGAGCGTCTCGCGGGCCAGGCCACCGGCGCCGACCAGCAGCAGTGGCCTCATCGGGTGACCACCGGACTCAGTGCGGCGGCGAGCGTGCCGACGATGTGGCGCTGGTCCTCGGCGGTGAGTTCGTGGTGCAGCGGGAGGATCAGCGAATGCCGCGTGAGCCGTTCGGTGACGGGCAGCGGGACGTGCGGGTGCCCGGCGTACGCGAGCTCCAGGTGGGACGCCATGATGCCGCGGCGCGCCGAGATCCCGGCCTCGGCGAGCGTGGCGAGCAGGCCGTTGCGGTCCACGTTCTCGTCGACCAGCACCCAGAACGCCTGGTAGTTCGTCTTGCCGTAGGCGGGATCGCGCAGCGGCCGCACGCCGGGCACCTCGGCGAGCAGTTCGTGGTACCGCGCGGCCAGCGACCGGCGTTGCGCGACCAGCGGCTCCAGCCGGGTCAGCTGCACCAGGCCCATCGCCGCCTGGATGTCGGTCATCCGGTAGTTGAACGCGGTTTCCAGGTACTGCTCGACGATCGCGGTACCGGCCGCGTGCCGGTCCGCGGCCGACACGCTCATCCCGTGCTCGCGCAGCCGCCGCAGGCGTGCGGCCAGTTCGGCGTCGTCGGTGGTGAGCATGCCGCCCTCACCGGTGGTCAGCAGCTTGCGCGGGTGGAACGACCAGGCGGCCAGCGGCGCGCCCGCGCCGACCTGGTGCCCGAGGTAGGTCGACCCGGCCGCGCAGGCGGCGTCCTCCAGCACCGGGATGCTGCCGCACAACCGGCGCAGCGCGTCCACGTCGGCGGGCACGCCGCCCTGGTGCACCGCGAGCACCGCCTTGGTGCGGGTGGTCAGCACCTCGTCCACAGTGGACACCGTGAGGTTGCCGGTCAGCTCGTCGACGTCGGCGAAGACCGGGGTCGCCCCGCAGTAGCGCACCGCGTTGGCGGTGGCGATGAAGCTGAACGAGGGCACCACCACCTCGTCGCCCGGCCGGACGCCGATGGCGTGCAGCGCCAGGTGCAGCGCCGTGGTGCACGAGGAGACCGCGACGCCGTGAGCAGCGCCGATCCGGGCCGCAAACGCTTGCTCGAACTCGGCCACCTTGGGTCCCTGGGCGATCCAGCCCGAGCGGACGACCGCCGCCACGGCGTCGGCCTCCTCGTCCCCCAGCATCGGCCGCATCACCGGAATCACGTGGTTCCCTCCCTGTTCTCCAGCAGCTCCATCAGGCGGGCCGCGCGTGCGGCCCACGAATGCCGGCGGGCGAACGCGCGCCGCGCCGCCACCCGCGCCTCGCCGGGCGAGGTGGACAGCGCGTCGAGCACCCCGAGCGCGTACGAATCCGCGTCGCCGGTGATCTCCAGTTCCCGGAACTCGGCCTGCAACCGGCGGCTCGCCGGCAGGTCCGTGCTCACCACGGGCAGGCCCGCGGCGAGGTATTCGAGCGTCTTCAGCGGGAAGGACGCGCGGTTGAACGCGGTGTCCGCGTACGGCGTCAGCCCCACCCCGAACCGGGCGAGGCAGGGCAGCAGCCGCTCGAACGGCACCGGCCCGGTGTGGTGCACGTTGTCCCGCGCGAGCAGCGCGTCGACCCGGTCCGGCTGCCAGCCCGGAGCACGCGGGCCGACCAGCAGCAGGCCCACCCCGGTGTCCGCGACCGCCTCCAGCAACCGCAGGTCGATCCGGTCGGACAGCTGCCCGGACAGCCCGGCGATCTTGTCCGGGAAGCCCGGCGGCAGTTCGATCGGCGTGACCTGGTCGATCCCGGCGTAGGCATCGGGATCGCAGCCGTTCGGGAAGACCTCCGGCGCCACCCCGGAGTCCCGCCAGCGCGCGGCCAGTTCGGGACCGACCGCCAGCACCACGTCCGCCCTGGCCAGGTTCCGCTGTTCCCCGGCGACGATCTGCCGGACGTCCATCCGCATCAGCTCGGCCCCGGCCACCCAGTCGTCGGTGCCGTAGAGCACGTTCGTCACGCCCGCGCCCCACCCGCCGAGCACGTCGTGGGTGGAGCAGGCGAGCACCGCGGTCGGCCACTGCCGCATCCCGCGCAGCGTGCGCCGGATCTGCGAGCGCACCATCGGCCAGGTGGCCGCGCGCACCCCCGGCCGGGACAGGCCCGGCAGGGCGACCGGGGTCAGCCGGGTCAGCCGGTCGGAGACCGGCCGGGTCCGCGATCGCCACTGCCTGCCCGCCCCGCTCAGCCCGCGGTAGCGCGCGGGCGTCGCGGGGGAGACCGGGGGATCCACCCACAGCACGTCGGTGTGCGTGGTGAGGGCCTCCGCGAGCTGCCGTTCGGAGCCCTTCACCCCGTCCCAGGGCACGCCCGAGACGACGACCGTGAGTCGTCGTCCCGCGCGGCTCGAGCGCCGGTGCCGTCCGGTCACGGGGCCGGCTGCCACACGACGTCGACCCAGTAGTTCGCCCCGCGGAAGGACGACTGCGGGAAGCCCGGCCCGACGTGGTAGACCCCGTTCGGGGTGTCCCCACCGGTCGCGCCCGCGGTCAGCGGGGTACTGGTCACCGCGGTTCGCTCGAAGTAGCTCCCGTCGGCCGCGTAGTGGCCGTTGGGCGCGGTGTACGAGGCGATGTAGGACTCACCGGCCTGGATGCTCACCGGTGTGGCGAACAGCAGGGTCTGCCAGCCCGTCGCGGTCTCGTTGACGAAGGTCCCGGTGGCCACCAGCTGACCGCCCGCGGTCCACAGGCTGCCGGTGTGCGTACCGGTGTTGCCCGTGCCCTTGAAGAACTTCACCCCGGTGACCGTGCCCGGCACGGACGAGCTGAACCGGACGCCCAGCTCGTACGAGCCGCTGTCGTTCTCGGCCTGCACCGTGGGCACGGTGGCCGAGGAGAACAGCGAGCACGGGCAGCTCGGCGTGGTCGTGGTGGTGAAGGACCAGGTGGTCGGCGTCGGCATGGCGTTGCCGTTGGCGTCGGCCACCTTCAGGTTCGCCGTGTAGGTGGTGCCCGGCGCCAGCTTCGCCGACGGGGTCCAGGTGACCGTCTTCTGGTCGGCGGACAGCGCCGCCGTGCCGGTCAGCTTGGCCAGGCCGGGGTCCTGCAGGGTGAACTGCACGCTGGACAGGTCGATCGGCTCGTTGAAGGTGGTGCTGACCGCGGTGGTCAGCGGCACGTTCGTGGCGGCCGAGGCCGGGGTGCGGCTGGTGACCGCCGGCGGGGTGGTGTCGCCGTTGAGCCCGTTCTGGAAGATCACGTCGACCCAGTAGTTCGACGAGCCCCACGAGTTCTGCGGGAAGCCGCCGCCCGAGCCGTAGCGGTAGACGCCGTTGCCGCCGTCGACCCCTTCGGCGAGCGCTCGGATGCCGGCGTGATCGGCCCCGTTGTCGCGGAAGTACGCGTTGTCCCCGGCGTAGTGCCCGTTCGGCGCGTAGTACGAGACCACGTAGGTGGTGTTCGCCTGCACCTGCACCGGCGAGCTGAACATCAGCGTCTGCCAGCCGACCGCGCTCTCGTTGACGAAGGTGCCGGTCCGCAGCGGCTGCCCGGCGGCGTTCCACAGCGTGCCGGTGTGCGTGCCGGTGTTGCCCGGTCCCTTGTAGAACCGCACGCCGAGCACGTTGCCCTTGCCGTCGAAGCGCACCTTGGTGCCCAGCTCGACCGGCGAGGAGTCGTTCGGATCGGCCTTGTTCACCGGGTGCGTGAAGTCGTCCCACACCGTGCACGGGCAGGCCGCCGGTCGGGGTGAGCCGGTGGTGAACTGCCACTGCACCTGCTGGGCCGCGTTGCCCGAGGCGTCCGAGGCCCGCACGGTCGCGGTGTAGACGGTGCCCGCGTCCAGCGCCAGCTGCGGGGTGAAGGTCACCTTGCCGCCGGTGGTGGACACCGTGCCGGGCTCGGAGCCGCCGGGATAGGTCAGCGTGAACTGCACGGTGCTCGGCGCGACGTTCTCGTCGAAGGTCACCGAGACCGGCGGGCTCGCCGTCGACACCGAGGTCTCGCCTGCCAGCGGCGCGGTGGACAACAGCATCGGCGCGCGGGTGTCCGGGCCGGGATCGAGCGCCCACACCACGTCCACCCAGTAGTTGGTGTCCTGGTAGCTGGACTGCGGGAAGCCGGGGCCACCGCCCTTGAACACGCCGTTCGTGCCGTCGACGCCGCTCTTCAACGCGGTCAGCGGGTCGAGTGAGACGCCGTTGCCGGTGAAGGTGAAGTTGTCCGCGCTGTAGCGCCCGTTCGGCGCGTAGTAGGAGGCCACGTAGGTGACCCCGGCGGTGACCGGCACCGAGGTCGGCAGCGTCAGCGTCTGCCAGCCGGTGGCCGTCTCGTTGGTGAACGTGCCGGTGCCGAGCAACTGGCCGTCCTTGGTCCACAGGCTGCCGGTGTGCGTGCCGGTGTTGCCCTGTCCCTTGTAGAACTTGATGCCGCGCACGTACCCGTCGGCCGAGGCGCGCCACTTCACGCCGACCTCGATCGCGCCGGCGTCGTTGGCCGCCGGGTTGGCCGGGGTCATCTGCGAGGTCCAGATGCTGCACGGGCAGGTCCGCATGTTGACCGTGATCACCCGCGACACCGGGGCGGACAGGTTCGCCGAATCGTCCACCGCGCGCACCTTGACCGTCGGCGTGCCGGAGGTGGCCGGGGTGAACTTGTACTGCCAGCTGGTGGTGCCCGCGGTCCACAGACCGGGGTGCCAGGTGGCGCCGTCGTCGACCGAGACCTCGACCCCGGCGACCTTGCCCGCGGCGTCGGTGACCGTGCCGGAGATGGTGTAGTCGGTGCCGACGGTGGTCGGCGGCGCGCTGGTGATGGCCACCGAAGGGGCCGCGGTGTCGGTGCTCGCCGACGCCGCGGCCAGTCCGGCCATCAGCGTGGTCGGCTGCACGCCCATGTCCGCCATCAGGTTCACCGTGGCCTGCTGGATCGCCGGGTCCGCGGTCTGGTCGTGCTCGGGGAAGGCGTGCTCGTTGTCCAGGCCCCACGCCCACTGCACGGTCCCGGCGCCGAACACCAGCGAGCCGCTGGGGTGGCGGTACAGCGTCAGCGCGTGGGTTTTGGTGCCGGAGCCGTATTCGTCGCCCTCGTTCTGCAGCACCCAGAACCCGTCCATGGTGACCGTGGTGCGCGAGAGCTGGGCCGTGCCGGGCGGGGTGAACCCGTTGTCCTCCACCGAGTTCCACTCGTAGCCGAGCGTGCCCGACTTGAAGGTGTAGACGTCACCGGCCGGTTTCTGCGCCACCGCGGTGTTGCGCCAGAGCCGCATCTTGCCGTACGCCGAGGGCACGGTGAGCGCGTCCTCGCGTTTGCCGTTGACGGTGAAGATGTTGCCCAGCAACGCGTTTTCCGGCTTGCCACCGTCCGACGGCGGGCTGTAGCGGGCGTCGCGCCAGGTACCGGTCCAGTCCGGGTGCGGGTCGATCTTGCCGTCGTGCTTGGTCTCCTTGTAGCAGACCAGCGTGCGCCAGTCGGTCGGCGCACCGGCGATGCTCGGCTCCCAGCGGGTCTTCCAGAACACCTCGTTGCCGGTCATGAAGGCCAGGTGCACCCCGGCGTCGCGGGCGGCCTCCACATTGGACCGCTGCTCCTTCGACCAGTACTCGTCGTGGCCGACGGCCATGAACACCTTGTGGTTCTTGATCAGCTGCCCGCGCCGCGCACTGTCCACATCGGTGGTGTAGCTCATGTCGTAGCCGTTGCGCTCCATGAACTTCAGCATCGGGAACTCGGCGTTGAAGATGAAGTTCTCGTCGCCCTGGCCGTAGAGCGGGCGGTTGTAGCTGACCTTGTACGCCGACCCCTGCGGGCCGGGGCCGGTCGGGTTGGCAGGCTGACCGGGCGCCGGTTCGCCGTAGGTGGTGAAGTACATGCTGTTGCCCGCGCGGTTCGGGCCGTTGCCGTAGGTGTTGTAGGCCTGCCAGGTCGAGTCCGAGGTCTGGAACAGGATCTTCGAGGTGCTCGCGTCGTCGCGGACGACAAAGGCGATCTCGTTCTCCGGCGGGTTGCTGGCCAGCTCCTCCGGCGTCAGGTTCGACCGCCGCAGCACCGCGTAGTACAGACCGGAGGTGGCGTTCGCGGGCACCGTCCAGGTCACCGAGGGCGCCCAGTTGCCGCAGTCGAGCAGGCCGGTCGGATCGGTCAGGCAGGCAGGCTGCGACTGGCTGCTGTTGCGGGTCGCGGTGCCCATGTACCGCGCCCCCTTGCCCTGGTAGTAGCCGAGCCGGTAGATCGTCACGCTGTACCCCGGCGCGTTCGTCTTCACCTTGAAGGTGACCGTCGAGCCGGGCGTGGCGCTGATGTCGGTGGTGAAGCCGGCGATGGTGTCGTCGAAATTGGACACCTGCCAGTCATCGGTGCCCGCCGCCTCGTTCTCGCAGGCGATCTTGTTCGCGCAGGCGGCCTGCGCCTGTGCCGTGGTGCCGAACGGCACCGGGGCGGCCACCAGGCAGCCCGCCAGTACGAAGAGGACCGAGGCCAGGAGCAGCGGCCGGTACCGGCGCCCCGCTCTGTGCTCCCCCTGGGTGGAATGGGCGTGCATGGTCGTGCCTTCCGTTCAAAGGGAGGTGACCGGGAAAACCCGGTGGCCAGACGCCGGGGAAATCGAGTGGAAGTCGAGTGTTGTTACAGCATTCCGCTCGGGCTCACGCGAATGAGTCGTCGCAATTCCATAACGTTGGTACTGGCAAGGAAAGCGCTACATAACGTAATGGCGGAAAGGGGTAAAGCGGCCGAACAGGTGGGAAATCACCCGGGTTCTTGATCTCGGGTTTTTTCCGCCACCAGCACCGGCGAGTTCTCGTCCAGCACTTCCACCCGCAGGTCGATCGACGCCTTGTCCACGCACTTGCCGGTCCGGGCGTCCCAGATCCAGTGGTGCCGGGGGCATTCGATCCGCCCGCCGCCGATGTCGGCGAAGCTGAGGTCCTCGCCGGCGTGCGGGCAGAACCGCTGCAACCGCAGCCCGTCGCGCTCGATGGTCTCGGTGTTCTGCCGTTCCCGCAGCATCTGCATGGTCTGCGCGGGGTGGTTCCCGTACCGCAGCAGGCCCATGAAGGTCAGGTCGAACACGTCCGGCTCGCGGTGCAGGCCCAGCCGCATCGACAGCAGCGCCTCCTCCCAGCCGGTCTTGCCGTCGACGATGGCGCGCAGCACGCGCGGCGGCACCAGCAGCGTGTAGTCCGGGTCGTAGGGCTCCTCGCCCTCGATCACGAAGTGCTCGGCGAGCCTGCCGAGCCGCACGTCCCAGTTGGTGGTGCCGGTGATCAGCCGGATGTCCTTGCTGAAGTCGCCGAGGAAGCGCTTGTTCCACCGCTGCAGCGTGCTGAAGTACGCCTCGACCTCGTCCATGGTGACCGCGGGCTCGGGGCCTTCGTGGAACTCCTCCCACTCGGCGCGGCGGCGTTCGCGGTAGGCGTCCAGGTCCTCGTCGAGCTTGCTGCCCGGCAGGCGCCGGGCGGTGGCGGTCTTCGCGGCCGGGTCCACCTCGATCGAGTCGCCGGGGCCAAGCCGCAGCACCTCGATCTCCGGGCAGGCCGTGGCGAAGCCGTCGGCGACCTGGTCCCAGACCGGGAAGATGGTGCTGTCGCGGTCGTTGTACTCGGCCAGGTCGGGGTCGAGGAAGCAGGCGGGCCCGGCCGAGGGCAGGTAGGTGCGCGCCCCGGTCAGCTTCGCCTTGCGGTAGAGCGTGTCCATCAGGTCGTCGCGGACCCCGGCCACCTTCTCCGCCATCATCGCGGGCGGGTAGTCGTAGCAGTTCGGGTACCACATCGCGCCGGAGAACTGGGCCGCCAGCAGGTCGATGTCCGTGGGCAGCTCGGACATCGCGGTGTTGCAGTCGTTCAGGTCGAGGAAGCGGTAGCCGTCGACGTCGACCAGCAGCCCGCTGTCCTCCTTGTGGCTGGTGTCCAGGTAGACGGTCACCGTGAAGCCCGGAGCCAGTTCGAGGGATTCCTTGTGCTCCAGGGCGATGACGTTCTCGAAGCCGAGCGCGCGGAAGTGCTTCACCATCACCTTGGAGCGGTACTTCGCCACCAGCACGGTGATCGACCGGTCCAGGCCGGCGAGCAGCTTCTCGTCGTAGTGGTCCTCGTGCGCGTGGGAGACGTAGAGGTAGTCCCACCGGCCCTCGACGACGTCGGGCAGGAGGTGCCGGTTGTCCGGGTAGGGGAACCACGAACCGAGGAACGCGGGGAAGAACCAGGGGTCCATCAGCAACCGGGTCCCGTTGTGCTCCACGGTGAACCCGGCGTGGCCGAGGTAGCGGATCGCCGACATCGAGGTTCCCTACGCTTTCTGCCACCACTCGACGAGCCCGCGCAGGCCGTCGGGCAGCTTGATCCGGGGTTCCCAGCCGAGGTCGCGCGCGGCCGCCGAGATGTCGGCCAGCCGCCGGGTGACGCCGTTGACCGCGCGCTCGGGGCCGTGCTCGGGTTCGAGGTCCGAGCCCATCGCGGTGAGCAGGCCCAGCGCCAGCTCGCGGAGGCTGGTCTCGGTGGCGTTGGCGATGTTGTAGACGCGGTCGGTGACCGGGGCGCGCGCCGCCAGGATGTTCGCCCGCGCGATGTCGTGCACGTGGACGAAGTCCATCGTCTGCGCGCCGTCGCCGAAGATCAGCGGGGGCTTGCCGTCGGCGATGCGTTCCATCCAGCGGATCAGCACCTCGGTGTAGAGGCCGTGCACGTCCATGCGCGGGCCATACACGTTGAAGTAGCGCAGCGCCACGTAGTCCAGGTCGTACATCGCCTTGAAGCTGCGGAGCATGCCCTCGTTGAACGCCTTCGCGGCGCCGTAAAAGGTGTCGTTGTTGTACGGGTGGTGGCGCTCGTCGGTGGGGAAGGTCTCGGCCAGCCCGTACACCGAGGCCGACGAGGAGGCGATCACCTTGCGCACCTTCGCCGCCGCGGCGGCTTCCAGCACGGTGAAGGTCCCGTCCACAAGGGACTCCAGGGCCAGGCGCGGTTCCTCGGCGCACTGGGTGATCCGGATGGCCGCGAGGTGGTAGACGAGGTCGATGCCCTCTGACAGCTCGTGGACCAGCTTGGCGTCGTTGATGTCGCCCTCGACGATGGTCAGCCGGTCGCCGGCCGCGTCGGCCAGGTTCTCCCGTCGGCCGCGCACGAAGTTGTCCAGCACGACGACCTCGGCGGCCCCCGCCTCGAGCAGCTGGTCGACCACCGCCGACCCGATCGTGCCCGCACCCCCGGTGACCAGGCACCGCTGTCCTTCGATGGGCTGCCCGCTCACGCGGCTACCTCCGTCTTGATCGGGACGAACGTCCCTCCGGCCGCCAGGCTTTCGCTGGCGGCTTCGAGCAGGGCGAGCACGCGCAGGCCGGACCGGCCGTCGGTGAGCGGGCGGCGGCCGCCGAGGATCGAGTCGGCGAACTCCGCCATCACCGCCCGCAGCGCCTCGCGCTCGGTCAGCGCCGGGGCCACCATGTCGCCGACGCGGTAGGAGATGATCGCCTGCTCGCGCTCGCCGGCGCCGAGATCGGTGCGCCGGTCCACGCCGCGGTCGTAGATCGACAGCCGCTGGCTCGGGTTCAGGTCGTCCCACACCACCGTGCGGCTCGACCCGCCGATCACCATCGTGCGGATCTTGGTCGGCGACAACCAGTTCACGTGCACGTGCGCCATCGCGCCGCCGGTCAGCCGGATGGTCAGGTGCGCGACGCAGGCGCGCCCGGCGCCAATCGGGTCGGACCCGTGCGCGGCCACCTCCAGCGGCTCCAGCCCGTCGGGCAGGATGGCGTCGAACACCGACAGGTCGTGCGGGGCCAGGTCCCACAGCACGTCCACGTCCGGCTGCACCAGGCCGAGGTTGATGCGCACCGAGTCCAGGTACTGGATGTCGCCGAGCTCGCCGCCGCGGACCAGTTCCCGCAGGTGGGCCACGGCGGGGGTGTAGCAGTAGGTGTGGTCGAGCATGAGCACCAGGCCGCGGCTCTCCGCCGCATCGACCAGCTGCCGCCCCTCGGCCAGGTTCGCCGCCAGCGGCTTCTCCACCAGCACGTGCTTGCCCGCTTCGAGCGCGGCGAGCGCCACCTTCAGGTGCGTGCCCGCCGGGGTCGCGATGGCCACCGCGCCGACCGAGTCGTCGGCCAGCACCTCGTCCAGCGAAGCGCTGGCGCGCACCGTCGAGTAACCGCCGAGCACCCGCTGCGCGCGGGAGATGTCCAGGTCACACAGGTACTCCAGGCGCAGGCCCGGTGTCGCCTGCGCGTTCCGGACCAGGTTCGGGCCCCAGTAACCGGCGCCGATCACGGCCAGGCCGATGCGTTCCACGTCCGACTCCCCGTTCCGCGGGCGCCCCTGCGGCCCGGCTCCACGCTGTGATTCGCCGGGCTGCGAGCAGTCGTTACACGCAGCGTGAACGCATGATCGCGCTACGGTTCGAAAATCACCGACCGGAGCGCGCCGATGGCCGCGGTCTCGGCCTCGTGGATCACCCGGAGCCGCGTGCCGAGTTCCTGGAACAGCACGTGGACCTCCTTTGTGGACAGTGGGCAGACGGCGTCGTGCTGGGCGCGGAGCATCCACAGCTCGGCCGCGGCCTGCCCGGCCGACTGCTGCATGGCGTCACCCTCGGTGAAGATGCCGCCGGAGATCGTCGAGGCCAGGTCGCGCATCCGGGCGAACGGCTCGATCTTCGGGTCGAGCGCGGTGTCGGCGAACTGGTGCCAGAGCCCGTTGATCTCCTGCCAGCGGTGCGCCTGCTCGGCGAGTTCGGGGAGGTCGAGCACGACGGCCGCTTCGGCCAGCGAGGCGGCGAACAACCCGCGCAGGCTGCCGCCGGTCATCCCGGCGGGCGTAACACTGTCCCAGATGGACAACAGCGTGCCGGTCAGCCCGCCGCGGTCGGCGAAGATGGTCGGCCAGCCCTTCGGCTTCTGCTCGTCGGTGAGCAGGCGCGCCCATTTGGCCCAGGCGGGCAGGGAGAAGGAGGCGGATTTGGCGGAGAGCCGTTCGGCGCATTCGGTGAGTCCGCCGCGCACCGCCGCCCGCAGGTCCGCCGCGCCGATCCCGTCCTCCGGCGGCAGCAGGCGGACCAGCAGGTTCTGGTAGGAGACCACGCGGCTGCGGGCCCGGTCGAAGGCGGCGCGCTCCACCGTGAGCGGCGCCAGGTTGCGGTCGTCGACCAGCACCCGGCCGTCTTCTTCGCCGTAGGCCACCACGAAGTGCCCGCCCATCGCCTCGGTGCTGGCCGGCAGGTGCCAGTAGCCGAGCAGGTAGCGGTCGGGCAGCACGATCGCCGGGTGCCCGGCGGCCAGCTCGGCGGTCAGCCGCTGCGCGGCGCCGGCCGCGCCACCGGTGGTGTGCACCTCGGCGGGTACGCCCAGGCGCTCCACTGTGGACTCCAGCCAGGCCTGCGGGTACTGCCAGCGGCCGCGGAAGCCGAGCACCAGCGGCTTGTTGCCGTCGTGCTGGAACTCCCACAGGATGTAGCCCGCGCCGATGCCGCCGGAGCAGGCGAACACCAGCGCCTCGCTCAGCGGTGTCCCATCGGGACCGTGGAATCCCTGCCCCGCCAACACGTTGGTCACCGCCGAGACGTCCGGCTGGATGCCGCCGCGCAGTTGGTGCCCCTGATCGCCCACTGGCCGTCCTCGGTGCCCTCGCCCGTTGGAAGCGACCAGTAAATTACGCGGCGGCGGCTACGTCAACGGACAGCGGCTAAAGTGGAGCGATCACCGGGATCACCTCGCGCGCCAGGTGCTCGACCGGAGCGATCCGTTCGGCCCCCGGCGTTCCGCCGATCACCGCGTCCACGCCGAGCCCGGCCAGCCGCCGCAGTTCCCGGACCAGCTCGTCAGTTCGCTCCCCGTGCTCACCGGTGACCAGCGGGTGGTACACGGTTTTGGTGATCTCGTCGTAGTTCCGGCCCTCGCGTTCGCAGTGCGCCCGCAGCACGTCGAGCTTGTGCTCCAGATCGGGCGTGTTGAACAGGTTGCACGCCTGCCCGTACTTCGCCACGAAGCGCAGCGTCTTCCGCTCGCCGCCGCCCCCGATCATGATCGGCGGGTGCGGCGAACTCAGCGCCGGCGGCGAGTTCAGCAGGCGCTCAGCCTCGACGTGCTTGCCGGAAAACGGTTTTTCGCTGTCCGACCACATCGCCAGGCAGTACCGCAGCGCGTCCTCGAGCAGTTCGAACCGCTCGGCGAGCGGTGGGAAGCGGAAGCCGAGCCCCCGCGCCTCCTCCTCGTTCCAGGCCGCGCCGACACCGAGCATCGCGCGCCCGCCGGACAGCACGTCGAGCGTGGTGACGGCCTTCGCGAGCAGGCCGGGGTGGCGGAAGTAGGCGCCGGTGACCACGGTGAGCAGCTTGACCCGCTCGGTGTGCGCGGCGAGGAAGCCCAGCGTGGTGTAGGCCTCCAGCATGTCCTTCTCCGGCGGGCCGAAGAGGTGGATCTGGAAGAAGTGGTCCATCACCGCCAGGTAGGCGAAGCCGCCCCGGTCGGCGGTGCGGGCGATCTCGGCGAGGTCCGCGCCCAGCCGCGCGGGTCCGCCCTCGAAGGTGAAGTCCGGAATCTGCAGCCCGAGTTCCATGACCGCAACGTACCGCCGTGGTCACCTCCGGTGACCGTAACTTCAGCGGGGCTTCACCCGGGCTTCAGAACCCGGCGATGGCGAGCAAGGAATCGCGCTGCGGGTCGGCCACGTAGACGATGCGGGTGTGCTGGTCGACCGCGACGTCCCCGGCGTTGGTGCCGAGCGACAGCTCCCCGGTCACCTTGTTCTCCCGGCCGTCGATCCGGACCAGCCCGTTCGGCCCGCCGTTGGTGTAGACGGTGTCGCTGGCCTGGTGCACCGCCACCGAGGAGGCCGCGCTGCGCAGGAGCACCGTGGCCGTCTCGGCCCTGGTCGCGCCGTCGACCACGGACATGTGGTGGATCCCGGAGTTCGCCACGTACAGCGTGTTGCTCGCCTCGTGCAGGTCGAGCCCGGCGGGCGCGTTGCCGACCGGCGCGGCGCCGACGAAGGTCTTGCCGACGGTGTCCAGCACCTCGACCGTCCGGCTCCGGTCACCGGTGAAGTAGGCGACCCGGCGGCCCGCGTCCACCCGGACCCCGATCAGCGGTCCCGCCGGCCCGGACAGGGTCTCGCGCAGCGTGTCGCTCACGCCGTCGAGCACGGTCACCGCGCCGGCCGGGCCGCCCGCCGCGTAGATCGTGTTCGCGTTCTCGTCGACATCCACAGTGGACGTTCCCGGCCCGGCGGCGATCACCCCGAGCACGGCGTTGCTGTCCCCGTCGAGCACGGTCACCGTGCCCGCACCGGGGTTGGCCGCGTAGACCCGGCCGGTGCGCTCGTTGACCGCGATGTCGCTGAGCGGGCCGCCGACGTCGACGGTGGCGATCACCAGGTTGGCCGCCACCACGGTGATCGAGCGGCTCCCGGCCACGTAGACCGCGCCGGTGACGGAATTCACCGCGACCGCGGCCGGCCGGTCGCCGACGGCGATGGTGACCACGTCCTCGGCGTGCGCCGGGGGCGCGGTGACCAGTCCGATGGCCAGTAACAGGGTCGAGATCAGCTTTGCCCGCATGGAGTCCTCACTGGTCAGCCGTGGGTAGCGCTCCTGTCGCGTGGTGTCACGATCGTCTCGACCCTAACTCCGCTCCCGGGTGACCGCCGGTTGTGCCGGACGCCCGACCGGGTGAGGATCCTGCTGGAACCTCGTGCGGTCCGCACGCGTTCTGACTCCGGGAGGCCCGGTACGCGAAGGGAGGCGGCCACCAGTGCACAAGCACCGGAACGGGGTGCGGACCGCCCTGCTGCTGGGCCTGCTCAGCGCGTTGATCATCGCGATCAGCGCCGCCTTCGGCCGCGGTGCTCTGCTGATCGGCCTGGTGCTGGCGCTGGGCATGAACGGGTTCGCCTACTTCCGCTCGGACAAGCTGTCGCTGCGGGCCATGCGCGCCCGGCCGATCTCCGAGGCGGAGTACCCGGCCATCCACCGCATCGTGCGCGAGCTGGCCACCAGCGCGCGGCAGCCGATGCCGAGCCTGTACCTGAGCCCGACCGCGGCGCCGAACGCCTTCGCCACCGGGCGCAGCCCGCGTCACGCGGCGGTCTGCTGCACCACCGGCATCCTGGAACTGCTCGACGAACGTGAGTTGCGCGCGGTGCTCGGGCACGAACTGGCCCACGTGTACAACCGCGACATCCTCATCTCCTCGGTGGCCGGGGTGCTGGCCAGCGTGGTCAGCGTGGCGGCCAACGTGGCGATGTTCGCCGGGGTGTTCGGCGGAAGTGACCGCGAGGACGACAACCCGCTGGTCACCCTGCTGCTGGTGCTGGTCGGGCCGATCGCGGCGGGCATCGTGCGGATGGGCGTGAGCCGCTCGCGCGAGTACGAGGCGGACGCCTCCGGCGCGGCGCTCACCGGGGATCCGCTGGCCCTCGCCGCCGCCCTGCGCAAGCTCGACGCGGGCACGAGGGCGGCTCCGCTGGTCCCCGAGCCGAAGCTCGTTTCCCAGTCACACCTGATGATCGCGAACCCGTTCCGGCCGGGCGAGAAGTTCTCCCGCTGGTTCTCCACCCACCCGCCGATCGCCGAACGCGTCCGCAGGCTGGAGGAACTCGCCCGCCGCGGCTAGGCGCTGTCCGGCAAGTCACGCTCGCGGTCTTCGCGCCCAGGCGGCCCCTGGCGGCACGGCGGCTTCGGCCGAGTACGGCCAGTACGAGGCCGAATCCGCCGCACCGCCAGGAACCACCTGGATCACGAAGCCCATCGAGCAGACTTGCCGGACAACGCCTAGTTGGCTCCCGCCGACTTGGCCACCGCCATCAGGTAGTCGCCGTAACCGGACTTCGCCAGCGCGGCACCGAGCGCGAAGCACTCGTCCGCGGTGATGAAGCCCATGCGCAGCGCCACCTCTTCGAGGCAGGCGATCCGCACGCCGGTGCGGTGCTCCAGCACCTGCACGAACTGCCCGGCTTCGAGCAGCGAGTCGTGCGTTCCGGTGTCCAGCCAGGCGAAACCGCGGCCGAGGTCGACCAGCTTCGCCCGCCCGGCACGCAGGTAGGCCAGGTTCACGTCGGTGATCTCCAGCTCACCGCGTGGCGACGGCTTGAGCGAGCGCGCGATCTCGACCACTTCGTTGTCGTAGAAGTAGAGTCCGGTGATCGCCTTGTTCGACTTGGGGTGGGCAGGCTTCTCCTCGATGGAGACCAGTTTGCCGTCGGCGTTCACCTCGCCGACGCCGTAGCGTTCCGGGTCCTTCACCGGGTAGCCGAACAGCACGCAGCCATCCAAAGTGGACACTTCGGTCTGCAGCCTGCTGGAGAAACCCTGGCCGTAGAAGATGTTGTCGCCGAGCACGAGGGCCACGTCGTCGCCGCCGACGAAGTCCGCGCCGATCACGAACGCCTCGGCGAGGCCGTTGGGGCTGGGCTGCTCGGCGTAGCTGAAGTTGAGCCCGAACTTGCTGCCGTCGCCGAGCAGGCGCTGGAAGTTCGGCAGGTCGGCCGGGGTGGAGATGATCAGGATGTCGCGGATCCCGGCGAACATCAGCACCGAGATCGGGTAGTAGATCATCGGCTTGTCGTAGACCGGCAGCAGCTGCTTGGAGACCGCCTGGGTGATCGGGTGGAGCCGGGTTCCGCTGCCCCCGGCCAGCACGATGCCCTTCATGCGTCGTTCCCCCATCTCGTCTCGGCTGCCACCGGAACACAGTATCGGGTCATTTACATACATACAGTCTGTATGTAACCTTGGGGCATGGAGCGAAGCCAGGAATTGGGGGTGCCCGCGGCGGTCGAACTGCCCCAGGGCACGGTGCGGTACTTCGAGCGGGGCGCCGGGCGGCCCGTGGTTTTTGTGCACGGACTGCTGGTCAACGCCGAGTTGTGGCGGAAGGTGGTGCCCGCCGTCGCCGAAGCGGGGTTCCGCTGCATCGCCCCGGATCTGCCGCTGGGCGCACACGAACTGCCGTTGCGGCCTGACGCGGACTTGAGCCCGCCTGGAGTGGCGGACCTCATCGCGGACTTCCTGGACGCGTTGGACCTCCGCGATGTGCTTTTGGTGGCGAACGACACTGGCGGTGCGCTGACCCAGCTGGTGCTCACGCGACGGCCCGAGCGCGTGGGCGCCGTGGTGTTCACGCCGTCCGACTGCTTCGAGAGCTTCTTCCCGCCGATCTTCGCGCCGCTGCCGAAGCTGGCGCGCGTGCCGGGGTTCGGCTTGCTCACCGCGGCCCTGTTGCGGGTGAAACCGTTGCAGCGCCTGCCTATCGCATTTGGCTGGGTGGCGAAGCACCCGGTGGAGGACAGGATCATCCGGCGTTACCTCGAACCGGCGTGGCGCAGCGCCGGGGTGCGCCGCGACCTGCGCCGGTTCGTCCGCCGGGTGAGCAACCGCTACACGCTGGAGGCCGCGCCGAAGCTGGCCGCGTTCGGCAGGCCGGTGCTGCTCGCCTGGGCCGGTGAGGACAAGCTGTTCCCGCTGCCGCTGGCGCGGCGGTTCGCCGAGGCCTTCCCGGACGCGCGGCTGGTCGAGATCGAGGACTCCTACACCTTCGTGCCGGAGGACCAGCCGGGCGCGCTGGCCGGGCACATCGTCGAGTTCGCGGGCGTCATGGCAGATTGACCGGGTGAGGCGAACGCAACGGGACCGGTCGGCGGGAACGAAGAACGCGCTGGTGACCGCGGCGCGCGAACTGTTCGCGGAACGCGGTTACCAGGCGGTGCCCGCCGACGAGATCGTGCGCGCGGCCGGGGTGAGCCGGGGTGCGCTCTACCACCACTACGGCGACAAGCAGGGGCTCTTCCGCGCCGTGGTCGAGGAGCTGGAGCAGGAGGTCACCGACGCGATCCGCGCGGAGATGGCCGCCCAGCCCGACTTCCTCACCGGCATGGCCGTCGCGCTCACCGCGTTCCTCGACGCCTGCTCACGGCCCGAGGTGCGGCAGATCTCCCTGATCGACGGCCCGTCCGTGCTGGGTTGGCAGGCGTGGCGCGAACTGGAGGCGCAGTACGGGCTGGGGCTGATCGAGGAACTGGTGGGCACGGCGATCGAGCACGGCCTGTTCGAGCCGCGGCCGGTGAAGGTGCTGGCGCAGCTGGTGCTCAGCGCGGTCGCCGAGGCGGCGCTGATGATCGCCTACGCGGACGACCCGGTCGCCACCCGCGCCGAGGCCGAAGCGGCGCTCGGCGCGTGGACGGCCGGGTTGTTGCGGGATCAGAACGCCGGGCCCTTGCCGAAGTAGGCGCGGCACATCCCGTTCGGCTCGAGGTCGGCGGCGATCTGCAGCACGTTCGTGCCGCCGTCCACCGGGAGCAGGGTGGAGCTGTAGTTCGGGCACCAGTGGTCGATCGGCTTGGTGACGCGCACCGGGGCGGGCAGCTCGTACCACGGGCCGGCGCCGAAGTTGTCGTTCGCGAGCAGGGTGGCGCCGTTGCCGGGCAGGGGATCGCCGTTGGAGCGCACGAAGATCTGGCCGACCATGAGCAGTCGCGTGCCGTTCGCGCCGCCGGGGAACAGCGTGATGGTCTGCGCGTGCTGGAAGTGGCTGCGGTCGTCGGTGGTGATCTGCGTGCCGGGGGCGCCCGGGTCGCCGAAGTTGGCGCCGTCCGGGGAGATCTTGTAGTACGGGTCGCAGAAGTGGCTGCCGTAGTTGCAGATCTCGTAGCCGAAGTAGTAGCGGCCGTCGGGCAGCCGCCGCACGATCGGCATGCCGGGGCGCACGCGGTGCGGCGGGATGGCCATGGTGCGCTGCTTGGTGCCCCACTTGAGGCCGTCGGCCGAGCCGATCCGGTTGAGCACCTGGGCGAACTGCGGGGCCTCGGTCTCGTCGGCGAAGTGCAGCCAGAGCGTGCCGCCGGCGTCGACGGTGAACTCGGGTTCCCAGATGCCGTCGTGGTTGTGCGAGCGGGCGGCCTCGGAGAGGAACTCCCAGTCGCGGCCCCCGTTGCGGCTGGCCCAGACCTTGAGCGCGATCCGGCGGCTCGGGCCGGCGTTCTGGCCGTAGCTGGCGGCCCAGAGCAGGGTGCCGGCACGGAGGCGGCCGACGCGCTGCGGAAGTTCGTAGAGGGTGCCGCAGCACATGCCGGTGGCGCCCTCGGGGTCGCGGATCTCGCTGATCTGGCGGAAGGTGGCGCCCTCGTCGTCGCTCTGGAACACCGGCGCGTACCGCCCGCGGCCGTCCTCGCTGGTCATCGCGGCGAGGATGCGGCCGTTGCGGGTGCCGGAGTGCTCCAGGCGGATCAGCCGGGGGTATGAACCCATGCCCTCGAAGAGCAGCTTGCGGTCGGCGGTCGCGGCCTGCACGGGACTGAGGAGGCTCCCGAGGACCGAGAGCGAAACCAGCAGGACCAGCCCGGTGAACACGCGGCGCATCGAACCCCTCTCGGACGGCGACCGCGCGATTACACCACGTCGTGCTCGCGATTCCCGGCTACGTCGCCCGCCCGGGTGACGCCCCGGTTCGGGGCGCCACCCGGTGCCGCGTCACCGGTAGTTGGTGAACTGCAGGGCGATCTCGAAGTCCTTGTTCTTCAGCGCCGCGATGACGTCCTGCAGGTGGTCCTTCTTCTTGCCGGAGACCCGCAGCTGGTCGCCCTGGATCTGGGCCTGGACGCCCTTGGGGCCCTCGTCGCGGATGAACTTGGCGATCTGCTTGGCCTTGTCCGAGGCGATGCCCTGCAGGATGCGGCCGCTGACCTTGTAGATCTTGCCGGAGAGCGCGGGCTCGTCGGCCTCGAAGGCCTTCAGGGAGATGCCGCGCTTGATCAGCTTCTCCTTGAACACCTCGACCGCGGCGAGCGCGCGCTCCTCGGTCTCGGCCTCGATCGCGATCGCTTCCTCGCCGGCCCACTCGACCTTCGCGTTCACCCCGCGAAAGTCGAAGCGGGTGGCGAGTTCCTTGCCCGCCTGGTTGAGCGCGTTGTCCACCTCCTGCCGGTCGACCTTGCTCACCACGTCGAATGAGGGATCCGCCACTGGTTCTCACACCTCGTCATCGCACTAGTCGGTCGGCCCAGCCTAGCTTGAGGAGACCGGGTGCCGACCCCGCCACGTCGGCCTGTATTCTCTTCCTCGGCCGGTTGATCCGGCTACGGCAGGTTGCCCGAGCGGCCAAAGGGATCTGACTGTAAATCAGACGGCTTCGCCTTCGGGGGTTCGAATCCCTCACCTGCCACACCAGCCAGATCGGCCCGGTGACCTGCGAAAACAGGACGCCGGGCCGATCTTGCTGTGTGCGGCCGTGTGCGGCCACAGGCAGCCGTTTGCGGCGGCTCGCCCCAAATGCGCCCCGACGTTTCAGAGCCCGTCCAGCGCGCGCTCGACGCGGTCCCGGGCGGCTTGCTCGCCTCCGTCGAGGCACTTCGCGTAGACGCGTAGGAGGACAGAGAGACTGTGCCCGGCCCACTTCGCGACCCTGGTCGGCTCCACCCCGCCGTTGAGCCACGTCGACACCGCGGCGTGGCGTAGGTCATACGGTCGCTTGGCGAGTGGGCCGGCGGCTATCTCCGGCGTGAAGACGCGCTCCCGAGCTGCTGCCCACACACGGCCGTAGACCGTGCTGCCCACCCGGCCGCCGTCGCGTGCGCCGCGAAACAGGCGTCCGTCTCGTGCTGTGCCGAACCTGGCCATGTGCTCGTGAAGCAGCTCGGTGAGCGCAGGTGGACAGGGCACCGTTCGGCCAATGTCCTTCTCCCGATGCTTCAGCGGAGCCAGTTCGTTCGCGGTGCCGGAGTCCGTCCACTCCCGACCGATCTCGGGCCGGGCGCCTTCCAAGTGGAGATCTCCCCAACCCTTCTCCGGCAACGACAGGTTGTGCTTGCTGAGGTTGGTCACTTCCTCCGGTCGCAAGGCCGCGTAGTACATGAGCCCGAAGAACGCGACCAGCCGGGGTCCCTGCTTGCTGACCTCGTTCACGGCTTCGAGCAACATCCGCCCCTGCATCGTGTTGACCACGGACTTCGGGTCGACCTCGTGCAGTACGAACTTCCGCTTCTTGGTCTTCACCTCCTGCAGCGGATTCGCCGTGAGTAGCTTCTTCTCAATCGCGTAGTCCACGGCGTTCCCCAACGTCACCCGCCGGATTCGAACCGTATTCGCGGCTGCCCGCTCACCGTCCAGCCGGAGATCGAGAGCGCGGAGCAAGGTGCGCAGGACATCCGGGTTGGTCAGCTCGTCCACTCGCCGGCTTGCTCGGCTTGCCTGCGCGATCGCGTGCTGAACCTCGCTCGGGTGCTCGTTGTCGCGGGCCTTGGTGTTGAAGGCGATCTTCAGTGCCGTGCGCAAGGTCCGCGGTTCGACCGGAACCGTCCCCTTCAGCATCGGAACCGTGATGGTCATCAACGATTCCGCGAGCGACTTCCGGTACTTGGGTGACGAGTCCGGCCACTTCATGTCGGCGTACTTGCAGGCGAAGTCGAACCACGTCATGGTCTCGGTGGTCCGAATCATCGAGACGGGCAGCCCAGTCACGACGTCGAATGCCAACCCGTCGCGTGACGCAGTGACCAGGCGAGAACGGAAGCTGTCCGCCAGGGCGTAGGTCTCGAAGGACTCGCCGAACTTCTTGCCGCCCACGAGCCACCGGACGCGGTAGGTGGTCTTGCGCTTCCCGGCGTACTTTTCGATCTTCCAGATTCGGACGTTGTAGCTCGTGTCCATCAGGCGGCCTCCTCGCACGTGTCCAGCCAGTTGTCGAGGTCGATTCGCCGGACTCGGATCTCGCCGTTCGGGAGCTTGATGCAGCGGGGCGCGCGCTTCTTGGCGCGCCACTCGTAGAAGGTGCGGCGGGAGATTTCCAGTTCTTCGCAGAGCGCGGCAATGGTGAGGTGCTGGCGTTTGGCAGCCATCGGTGTTGTTTCCCCTCGTCGCCGGCGGTCGCGCGGATCGCGCGCTGAGGCCGCCGGTGCGGTGTTGAAGTGGTTCAGGAGGTGTCCGCTACTGCCGCTACCTGGGCTACTTGCCTGCTCAGGCGGGTAGCGGATACGGAGGGGGTAGCGCTTGGGGCCGCTACCCGATGCCCACCTGAGCCGGGGGTGAGGTGCCGGAGGTAGCGCTTGTTGCCGCTACCCCACCCGTATCCGCTACCTCGTTGACCTGCTCGGTAGCGGAAGTAGCTCCGGTAGCGGCAGTGGGCAGGTAGCGGCTCCACGCGTCCGCGAGCCCGCCGGGGCCGGTGGCGCGGTAGCCCTTCGTCACCTTGCCCCCGGGTTGCTTGATGTCCTTCGACGCGACGCCGTACGGCTTGAGTTCCTTGGCGAGCCGCCGTGCGTCGAGCGCCTTGCCCTTGCCGTCGAGGTCGGCCCAGTCCGCCTCTTCGAGGCTGCACAGCGCGTCCAGGATCTCGACGGTGGTCAGCTTGTCGGTGTCGTGCCGGGTGAACAGCTCGTGTAGATCGGCAAGCAACTTCAGGCGGACCGCGCCGCCGCTGCGGTTGGTGTTGGCCGCTTCCACGAAGTGCGAGCAGGCAGCCCGCGCGGTGGTCGGCCAGTGCGCGCCGGCGGCATCGGCCAGGGCGATCAACGGTCGCCAGATCTCCGCGGACCGGTCGCGGACGCCGGGCGGCATGGCCGGTCGGCCCTTGCTCACCTTGTCGGTGACGGTGGCGACCCACGCGGCCAGCATCTCCCGCAGCGGCTCGGCTTCCTGCTCTACGTCTTCCTCCCAGAACTCGTCCACTTCCTCGTCCTCGCGCCGCCGCTGCATGTGGACGGTGATGGCGCGGGTGGTGATGGTGTCGGGCATGTTCCCGGCGATCCCCGCGAGCGCGGCCGGCGCGTAGACGGGAAACCGCTGCACCTTCATGGCTTTGGCGTCACCGACGCACCGCGGGATGGTCGCCGACCGCTTGTAACCCGCGTTGAGCAGCGCACGTAGGTCCTCGGTGTTGCCGCCGTTCTTCGGGTTGAAGATCGCATCCACCTCGTCGAACAGGATGGTGATCGGCCCGTCGTTGACCATCCGAAACAGGGCGGCGGCGGTCGCGGACATCGTCATTTCGGGCGACCGCACGAGGAACTGGGCGACTTCGAGCACCCGGGTCTTGCCGCTCCCCGGCTCCACCGACGACAGGATCAGCCTTGGCGTGACGTAGAAGTGGTCAGCGGCGTGGGTGTGCGCGTACCAGAGCGCGAGCATCGGCGCGCAGTGCTCGGACGGAAAGATGTTGAACCTCCTGACGAACGCGGTCACCCGGTCGAGCACTTCGTGTCCCGGCAGCACCGTCGCGTGCTCCGTGCGCCACAGGGCTTGGCAGTTCTCCGAGCAGAAGTCGTCGGACGGTGAGTCGGCCAGCGAACGTCCGCACTTCACGCACGTGCCGGCGGTCGCACCGATCGCCGCGTCGATGGCGGATACGGCGGTGTCCACGGCGGACATCAGGCCGCGTCCTTTCGGCGTGCCACCGGGTTCGCGGCCCCGGCCGTCAGCCCGGCGTCGACAACGCGCGCCACTTCCCGCGCGTTCGGCGGCCAGTGCGCGGACCCGATCAGCGTCTCGCCGGCGGCGACCAGTTCGGCGCGGGCCACTGCGGTATCGATGATCTCGGCGCCCACCTTGCGACCGATCGTGTACGCGGCAGACGACAGCACGCCGTTGTAGCTGCCTGGCTCCGCGTCTCGCACCCGCTTCACCTCACCGGCGAGCGCAGCCATCCCGTACGAACTGGTGTCCCGAGAGCGGATCTGCACGGGCGCTGAGTCGGCCGCTGCGGGCTTCTCGGCGCACGCCTGGACCAACCAGGCGGGCAGTGGGACCGGCTCGGTGTCGTCGGCGAGTTCGTAGCCGCCTTCCGGCAGGACCGATCCGGCCGCCACCACGTAGCCGCCCCACGCGCGGGTGTCCACATTGGCGCACACGTGCTTCTGCGTGCTGCGCAACCGGACACCGGGCGGGCTGGTGAAGTACAGGTGCCGCCCGCCGGTCGGAGTGGTCACGGTGTAGGTGTCGGGCAGCGGCCCGCCGCGCTGAGCGGCCAGCTCGGCGAGTGTGGTGGCACCGTCCACGCCGGACTCGCCTCCCTTCGGCACGTCGAGGTCCACCACGACCAGACTGGCCGGGCCGGTGGCGATTCCGATGTTCCAGCGCTGCCCGTCGGCCCAGGCGGAGCGGACCAGCTCGGCGTCGGTGGTCGCGCGGCGTTCCGGCGTCCAGTGCCCTTCGGCGCACCGGCCGGTCCGCGGGCAGTCGGCTTCACGGTGGCCGGTCGGCTTCTTGGTGTTCGGTCGCAGTGGGAAGACGTGCCAGCCCATCGAAGCGAAGTGGAGCGCCCAGGCGAGCATCGGACTGCTTGCGGTCGCGGAGTTCATCGTGATGCCTTTCGATGACTTTGGGTAGTCGAAGTTGGGTATGAGGTGCCGCCGCGATGACCCGAGCGATCGCGCGTTGTGGGTTAGTTCGGCGGGTTAGGTCGCGGAAACGGGGTTAGGTTCCTAACCCGGCGGGTTACCGCGTATACAGCCCTCTTGAGCTGCGAAAAGTTAGCTGGGTTAGGCGGTTAGGTCGGTGCGGAACACTCGGTTGAGTGCTGGATTCCGGCGTTTCACAGGCACCCGCACCGACCTAACCTCGCTAGTCCTCGTCGTCCAGATCCGCGGTCGCCTGCTTGGCCATAGCCTCACGGATAGTCACCGGATCGACGGGGTAGCGGTTCTTCGAACTGGGGACCTTGACGCCGATCGCTGCCAGGTCGGCGCACAGCCGCGTGCCGGTGAGACCGCGGTAGGCGGGCCAGTCCGGCGCGTGGTTGCTCAGCAGAACCGCCACCTTCGCGGCTGGAACCGGGTCGGCGTCGAGCACATCGGAGATGTCTTCGAGCAGGTCCCGCTTCGCCTCGATCTGCCGCGCCGGCGCAGTACCGCCGGGCAGTTCACCGCGCTTGGCGACCGCGGCCATGGCGCGCTCGATGATCGGCGTCACCTGGTCGTTCTCCCTTGCCACGTCCAAGAAGTAGACCTGCACGATGTCGGAGCGCTCCCCCGTGAAGCCCTTGACCACGGCGGTTCCCTTGTCGGTGCCCGGGATCAGCTCGGTGGCGCGGTGCCCGGCCGCGTAGGCGCCCTGGCCCAGCAGCGCATCGTTCGCCACGTGGTCACCGACCGCGAACGCGACGCCGTTCGAGCAGTTCCGCGTGACGTCGCGCGGCATGCTGTCCTTCGTCGGCGCCTGGGTGGACACGAGCAGGTGAATGCCGCGCTTCCGTCCCAACCGGACGATGTCCACCAGGAGTTGCGCAATCTCCTTGCCGTACTGGCTGTGCTGGATCGCAACGTGCGCCTCTTCGAGCAGGCCGAACAGCGGGTGCAACCCGACGTTCTTGCTGGCCAGCTCACGCGTGACGGCCGGGACCTCGTACTTGATCAGCAGTTCACCGCGTCGCTGCACCTCGGCGTGCAACTCCCGCAGGTGTTCCAGGATCTCGGCAATCTTCTCGTCTTCGGCGCCCATGACGTACCGGGAACACCGCGGCCTGAACGCCTCGAAGTCGAAGTTCGCATCGGGAACCCAGATGCGCAGTTCGGCGGTCGGGTCGAGCGCGGCGCCGGCCATAATGACCCGCGCGGCGCTCGACTTGCCCTGACCAGGCATGCCGCCGGTGATCGTGTTGCGCTCCATCAGCGGGGCCAGGATCGGCTCACCCCGCAGCGTCTTGCCGAACGGCGCGCCCTTGAACACGTCCACGGTGCCGTCTTCGAGAAGCGGATACGGCCCAGCACCCTCGGCGAGCGCGCCCTTGTCCGCCACCCACAGGTCCAAGATCCCGGCTTCGCTCCCGGTGGTCGGCCACACCTCCTTGGACAGTCGGTGCAGGCCGGTCGCCAGGTCAGCCCGTCGTCGCGCCACCTTCTCCGCGGTGACCCCGGCGGGAAGTCGGACAATCGCGTGCGTACCGCGCCCATCCCGGCGGGCCGGAGTGATGAACTGCAACGGCAGCCCTTCCTTGAGATACGCCGTGACCTGCGGAATTCGGAGCGCGGATAGCGCGCGGGCAATCGTGGTCTCGTCGATCGTGACGTCTCCGTCCGCATCGGAAGAGGTGGCGAGCCAGCTCGGCGCCTGGCCGCGTCGGCGTCCCTCACGCCATGCCGCGAACAGCACGCCGGTGCTCACCACGTACGGCGCGACCAGGATCAATGGTGTCCACGCCCAGGCGATCGCACCGAACGCCCACCGAAGTCCGCCCAACACCCCGCCGATCACGCCGAAGAACGATCCGGCGTCGGAGAGCTGCACTAGGAGGCCGATCAGCAGGACCAGCACGACCAGGGCTGCTAGGCCGATCAGCCCGGCTCGGGTCATGCCCCTGATCAGCTCCGGGAGGTCCATCAGCCGCTTGTGCCGACGTTCCTTGACCTGCTCCATCCGGTCGGTCCACTCCTTGATCTCGTCCACGTTGCCGACCGCCTCAGCGGCTTTGATCTGCCGCCGATACACGCCGAGCGTGGACGCGTCCCAGGTCCGCCGTGCCCACGACTCGAAGCCCTGCACGACCGTCATCCCGTGTCCGAGAGCGGCCTTGGTCCGGTCGTGCGTCGCCGCGGTTCGCATCACGCGGCCGGTGGCGACCACGGTGTTCCCGTAGGCGCGGTAGCGCTCGATCGCCTGGCGCTTCTGGCTGGTCAGCCGCGCGAACTCCTCGGCGCTGACGAGTTCGCCGTCCAGCACCTCAGGGTGCCCCGGCAGGTAGTGGACCTGAGCCAGCTCGGTCGATTCGTCGGTGGTGCTCACGCCGCGTTCCCCTTCCGGTATTCGTCCCGCAACTGCCTGGCTCGCGCCGGCGAGCAGCGCAGGGTCTTGCGGATCGACTCCGCCGACTTCGGGTCGATCGAGTCGGTGGCCACCGCGTCGGCGAACTCCCGCCGGAGGTCAGTGAGGGTGCGCTTCTGCCGCTGCGGAGACGGGTGGGTCGGGGTCGATTTACGCTGGTCGCCGGAGCGATCGAGGGTCGCCACCGGTCCGGCGTCCACCTCCGGGATTGAGGGTCGAGCCTGCGTAGCCAGCCACGCGGACACCTCGTCGCTGAGCACTTCGGCCAGCTCCGCCGGCGGCTCAACCGGCATGCCGGGCACGACGGCTTCGACCAGACGTCCGCGCCCGCTGAGGCAGTACCGACCGGGCACGTAGACCAGGCTGGCGCGGCCCGCCGCGTCGATCTCGGCAACTGCCTGCCGGACTGCCGCGCGCTGCACCTTGGCCACCTTGCGCGCCGCACGACGGTCTACCCGAGCGGCCCGCCGATCGGCAGCCGCCCGCCGGGGTGCCGCGGTCACGAGCTGGTGAGCGAGTACGCCGGCGATCGAGGCGACGCCCATCACCACCGCGGCGGACATGCCCCGGCTGAGCCCATGCAGCACATTGAGCCCGAAGGCGACGAGCGCGAACATCCACACGCCGGCCTGCAATGCCCACACCGGCCGGTCCGGGTGCGCCCGCCGGGACGCGGTGGTTGCCACGGCGAACGCCCACATGCCCAGTTCGGAGAGCACAGGCAGGACAACCCCGGTCGCGTTGCCGTAGACCTCCCACCCGAAGAGGGCCATCGACGGAATGGCCATGAGCGCGCTGGCGATCGCGAGCGGGTAGATGAGCAGGTCCACCGTGTGCGCGGTCGCCCAGGTGCGAAGTCGAGCCCAGAACGCGGTCCGCCGTGCGGCCTTGGCCTCACGCTCAGCGCGCTTCTGCTTGGTCAACAAGGCCGCGTCGGCACGGGCCTGCTCGGCCAGCGCGTTGCGCTCGGCGATCCGCCGCGCGCTGGCAGCGTCCGCGTTCAACCGGTCCTGTTCGGCTTCCGCCGCGCGGTTCGCTCGTCGTTCGGCTGCCCAGTTCATGCGCTGGCCTCCGTCCTGGTCTCGTCCTCGGTGGCGGTGGCCTCGATCTGCGCGGGGCGCTTCGGCGGCATCCGCCGGATGGCGCGCACCTCGAAGACGGCCCAAACCGCGGCGGCCGGTGCCGCCAACAACGCAATCCAGCCGTTCACGGTCAGCCCGAGCAGGAGCGGGACCGACACGGCGGAGAGCTCGCCGAAGTGCCACACGGTCCACTGCACGGCCAGTTCGGTGCGCGTCTGCTCGCGCAAAACGGTCTCGGTGGTCTCGGTCATCAGGCACCTCCCGAAGGCGTGGTGTGTGCGAAGAAGTGGTTGATCGGGCTGGTCGGCTTGGCACTGGCCTGCCGCACGGCGTAGCCGTCGATCCGGCGCATGACGCCTTCGAGCACGCGAGCGAGCAGTACGAGCGGGATGCGGATCAGGTGCAGGGTCAGGAACAGCGCCACCGCGCCGGCGAACCGCAGGAGAGCCGCGGTGCCGTAGCGGGACAGGACGTCGAAGGTGCTCATGCCGCCACCCCCGCCGTATCCGCGTCGAAGCAGTCCCAGCACCGGCGAGTCGAGGTCGGCACGACGTAGGGCTTGACCCGGTTGCAGCCGCCGCACGTGCGCCGCGCCTGGTTGGCTGCGTCGAGCTGCCCCGGCCGGAACGGGCGGACCTCAGCCGCGAGTTCGACGGAGAACAGCTCGGCCACCGTCTCGTGCCTGAACGGCTTGTGGTGGCGGAAGACCAGCAGCGCCAACGGGTCCTGCCCGTTCGGGCGGAGTCCGGCGTCCCGGAGCTGTGACTTGGTCAGCAGCACGGAGGGAGCTTCACCCCAGGCGAATACGGGAAGGCCGTCGAGGAAGCCGCGGCACAGGGCCACGTGGTGAATCCGGCCGTCGAAGACGGTTACCACGGTCTGCTTGCGGTTGCGCGGGTTCACCGGTCCTCACCACCGGCGATCCGAGCCAGCTCGGCGGCGGCCATCTTCTCCAACCGGCGCGCTTCGAGGATGTGCCAGGCAGCGCGCTTCCAGTCGTCCAACGAGCAGTCGGGAAGCGAGGTCAGGTCGGCAACGCGGCGGTGCCACTGGGCACGCTCGTTCAGGCAACCGGCGATCTCGCGCTTGACGGTGGTGTCGATGAGCGCGTTCAGGGCATGCGGGGTGTAGACCACCCGATCGCCGACCACTATCTGGGCGAATCGACGCGCGCGGGGGCTGATCCGGGCGCGGAGCTTGCCTACCATCGTGTTCCTCTCCGTGTAGCCATGCGACTGGTTGGGGAGACCCGGCCCGGTGGGCTTGTTCTTGGCGGGATGGGCCGCCGGTCCGGGGTCAGAAGGGGTGAGCAGCAAGCGGGTCATCGGTTGTCCCGTACGACCGGCTGCAAGATGTCTCGGTGAACCACCGACGTGGCGATCCCCGCGCGGTTGAGCGCATTCGTCAGCTCGTTGGCCAGCACAACCGACCGGTGGCGTCCACCGGCACAGCCGAAGGCGACGATCACCTTGCGCCGGCGCGGATTGTGGAGCTGGTGAAGCACGCGAGTGGTCTCCAGGACGCTCGCCAGTACATCGGCGGTGCCCGGGGTGTCGAGCACGTGCTGGCGGACCCGCGGGTACAGGCCGGTCAGCTCACGCATGGCGGGGTCGGCGGCCGGGTTGTGCAGGCAGTTCCGCAGGTCGACCACCAGGTGCGCGTCTCGCGGCGGAGCGTCGTGCAGGTAGCCGAACGACTCGACGTTGACCTTGATCAGTTCATTGACGGGGCAGTAGCCGATGACGCGCTCGTTCATCACGCGGCCTCTCCATCGAACGAGGCGGCCGGCACCTGGACCGGCAGAGACCGCAGCACCTCACGACCGGAGCGGCGACGGTTCCGGTGGGCACGGCGGGCGTCGGTGAAGCCGTGCAGGAAGGCGTGCATCGCGGCCTGCTCGTCCTCGGTCAGCTCCAGTTCCGCGGTCTGCGCGAGCCGGTCCAGCTCCGCGTCCCGGTCGATCTCCATACGCTCGAAGGACAGGGCGACAGCTTCCTGAACAGCGAAAACGTCGTCCCAGTCGAACCCATCGCAGGCGGCTTCGGCTCGGCGGCGGCTGATGTGTGCGGACCTCATCGGGAGTTCCTCTCTGCTGACTGACATAAAGCAATCTATATCAGTATGAGTCAGTTGCAAGACTGGCATTCGGGTGAACTATGTCGGTGTGAGTCAGATTCGCTAGACTGCGCAGATGGACGCCAACACGGCTGGTATGGCCGTCTACGAGCGTGTTGCCGAGTCGATCCGGGAGGACATCCGAGCCGGGGTGTTGAAGCCGGGAGACAAGCTCCCCGGCAACCGCGACCTTGCCGAGAAGTACGACGTCGCGCTGGGCACGGCGCAGAAAGCCTTGCGGCGACTGCAAGATGACGGTTGGTTGACCGCGACACCCGCGGTCGGCGTCTTCGTCAACGAGCTGCCTGCCGAGACCGGCCGCCTGGACGTTGCCGCGGAGTTGCGCGAGCTTCGACAAGCGGTCGCTGATCTGACTGAGCGGGTGCAGCGCATCGAAGAGGGCACGGGGAAGTCCTAGTTGCCGATGTGCCCGAGGAACGCCGAAACGCCGTCGATGACGCTGGTCGCCCAGGCGAACAGGTCCTTGACCCATTCCGCGGTCGGCCCCGGGTGCTTCACGACCAGCGCGGCCAGAGCGAGGAGGACCACGGTGCCGATGATCTTGGGCAGGATGCCGCCGCCGGTCTCGGGGACGATGGTGGGGGTCTTGCGGGCCATGTCTCGCTCCGTTCTCTTCGTTCCTGGCCACTCCGTTCGGTGGCGTGATCAAAGAAAACCGCAGCTCGGAGGACGTAGGCACCGCACTTTCGAAGACCGTCCGGGACGTCCTTGCGTCAGAACGCGTCCCGTGGAAACGTCCGAAACGTCCCGGGAAGTGGAGGGTCCGGAGCGTGGCAAATGATCGGTTCCGCACGGCGATGCTGGCGGCCAACCTGACCGTGGAGACGCTGGCCGCCAAGGTCGACGTCGACCCGAAGACGGTGGACCGGTGGATCAGCAACGAGGATCGGCGACCGCACCGCACCACGCGGCACAAGCTCACTGAGCTGCTCGGCGTGCGGGAAGCGGACCTGTGGCCCGCGCTCGCCGGAGACTCCCGGCCGACGCCGGTCGAGTCCGAGCTGGTCCACCTGTACCCGTCCCGATCGGCTATCACGGGGGCGAACTGGGAAGCGCTGCTGCACGGCGTCCGCGAGCAGATGGACGTACTCGTGTTCTCGGGGGCGTTCCTGGTCGAGCAGTACAACTTGGTGCCGCTGATCAGGCAGAAGGTCGCTGAGGGCGTGCGTTTCCGGCTTCTCGTCGGTGATGAGACGTCTCCTGCGGTCATCCAGCGTGCTCTCGACGAGAAGACGCCCGGCGGGCTGGAAGGCCGCATCCAGCTCATGCGCCGGTACCTGTCCGACGTCGTCGACCTGGACGGTGTCGAGGTCCGAACGCACGGGACGATCCTCTACAACTCGATCTACCGATTCGATGATGAGTTGCTGGTCAACGGCCATGCCCATGGCGCGCTTGCAGGTCAGAGCCCGGTTCTGCACCTGAAGCGCATCCCGTCCGGCCAGATGTGGCAGCACTACATGCGCTCGTTCGAGCGGGTGTGGTCGGTCGGCGTTCCCGAGACCAGCTAGGAGAGCGGCTATGGCACGCGTGGACTACTTCGACGACCCGAACGCGCCGGCCGCGAACAGCGTGGTCCCGTCGGTCACTGTGGTGATCCGGGACGATGCTGGCCGCGTGCTGCTCATCCACAAGATCGACAACAACCTGTGGGCACTGCCCGGCGGCGGGCACGATGCCGGCGAGCGGATCACGGACACCGCGGTCCGGGAGGTGCGGGAGGAAACTGGCCTGGACGTCGAGATTGTTCGCCTGATCGGCACGTACACGGACCCCCGGCACGTCATGGCCTACGACGATGGGGAGGTCAGGCAGCAGTTCTCGTTGTGCTTCGAGGGCCGGTGGACCGGGGGACAGCCGCGGGAAGACGGCACGGAGACGAAGGCGGTGCGGTGGGTCGAGCCCGCGGACCTAGACGGCCTGAACATCCACCCGTCGATGCGCCTCCGCATCGACCACGGCCTGGACACCGGCCGGACGGCGCCCTACCTGGGTTGAGCCTTCGCTAGGCGTTCCTCGGTGCGCTGAACAGCCTCTTTGAGGATCGGCGCGGCCTTCACCCAGGTCCGATGAACCGGGTCCTCCGGCAGGTAGCGCTCAAGGATTTCCGCAATTCGCTCGTCGTAGGTCAGCCGCTCGCCATTTGGCCCAGTAGTTAAATCGGCTGTGACGAGGGCGTCGAGCGCGGGCGTGTCTTCGAAGAGGAAGACACTTAGCTCTTTGCTGAGATTTCTCTCCTTGGCCTCGAACCTTGCGCCCGAGTGGTGCGCTACGAGGTTCACGACCGCGTTCGGCCAACCGTGAGCTTGGAGATAACGCGCCCCGTCCAACGGATGAAAGCCTGTGTGTCCAATTTTTGGACTGTATCCGATGTCGTGAAGCCATGCTGCGCTGACTAGATCGTTACGCGCAGGCTCCGGTATCGCGATTGACAGTCGGTGGGCGGCTTGAGCTACAGCTTGAACGTGGAGCCAGCGACGGCCAAGGGGGTACGTGAACTCCCGGCCGGTTTCCATCGCCCGCTCGATTGTTGCTGACATGCGGACTAGTTTAGCTCAACGTTGGTACTTGACAGTTATAACGATCGTAATCCTCTCCGGCGTGAGAGCTGGAAGCTCGGCTATCGGCTGCTAGAGTGCTTGACTCTGCAGTCAAGAGGAGGTGTCCGAGGGCATATGGCGACAGTTTCTCGTGTTCGAGTTGAAGGCTTAGCGGGTCAAAAGAAAATAATAGATGTTTCTTTGAATCCCGGAGTAAACGTTTTTTATGGCGCAAATGGGAGTGGTAAGACTTCCTTTCTGAAGTTACTTGATCGAGGTATTCGAGCGTCCGTGGAAGGCCTTCATCGAGTGAGGTTCAATGTTGCCACGCTTGAGCTAAAGGCGGGCCTTCCAGGGCGAAGCAAGTCGCTTACTCGGACCATTGATCGTACGCCTCTTCAAGATCCGGCATTAATGAGAAAATATCGGCGTGCGATCTTGGATCGCCAAGAGCATCTGCTGAGGGTCTCGGATGTAACCGATGATTTCAGTCCATCATTGTTCGACGAGTCGGTAATCGCGCCTGCTGTGCTTGAGTGGACTACGGTTCCGAAAGGAAAGGAATCGGAAAGGTCGCTTGGGGTTAGATATCTTCCGACATCGCGTATTACTGGCCATCAAGGCAGCTATCCTCGGGTTCGTAACCGCGGTGGTCCGGTCGAGATTCTAGACGAGGCCCAATATGACCAAATGTTTGCGGAGACAATCCAGGGTATTTGGGAGAGGTACTCCAGGCGCGAGCTAGTTCGGGTGCGTGAAATTCAGCAAGAAGGCATAGCTGCAATCCTCAATTCCGTCATCGCCCGCTCGCAGGACGGGCATTTGAAGACCACTTATGAACTAAGTTCGCGCGAAGCTTACGACTTGGTTCATAGGTTCTTTCTGTCGCAGAACATCAAGATGAAAGCCAACCTTAAGCAGTTCACGAGTTCGTACGAGCGCGAGAACGTGCTTCGCGGCGTGGTTGAAGAAATAATTGACGTCGAAGAAAAAATTGTAGAAGCTCAACGTCCTTCTCGTAAAATTGAGTCTATAGTAGATGAGTTATTCTTGGGAAGGAAGCATCTTGATCTTGCTTCTCGTCAAGTGTCTATCGAGTCGAGTGGGCACGGTAACATACCTCTTGAATTATTGTCGAGCGGGGAGAAGCAACTCATCCTCATTCTTCTTGAAACTGCGGTCGCGGAGAAGAATGCCATCATTATCGACGAGCCGGAACTTTCGATGCACGTCGACTGGCAGCGGAAGTTAGTTGACGCGATGCGCACGGTAAACCCGGACGCGCAAATAATCATTGCGACTCACTCGCCTGAAATACTCGCAGACCTACGTCCTTCTGAGATCTTCGAACTTTAAGGGGGCGGCGGATCATGAGCATGCCTTCGTGGAGTCCGCGCGCTTTCGAAATGCGCGTTAAGATGGCTATGAAACCGACAATTTTCCTCGTGTTTGAAGGTAAAGAGACTGATCCATGGTTCTATGAGCAGCTTGTTGCGAAATCCAAGCTGCGCGGCGAGTATGAGTATGAACTGCAGCCAGTAGAGCTGGTAGATGTTGAAAATGGAGACAGATCTGGCGGTAAAGCTCGTGTTCTCAATCTATATAAACGGATGAAATCCTCGGGGTCGCTAGATGTCAAAACAAGTGGGGGAAGAAAAGTGGTGATGTTCTGCGTGGACGCTGACCATGACCGCTTAACTGGAAGGTACATTAGGTCTAAGTATGTAACATATACGCGCCACGCGGACGCTGAAGCGGAGTTGTTGAATAGTTGCGACATTGTGAAGCTTATTCAAGTATTGACCTCATCCGGTAAGGCTGAAGCTGAGAAGTTTGCGGCGAGCATTGAGGGTTGGCAAGAAGAACTTGCGAAGAACTGGCGTGAATGGTTTTTCGTATGTCTGATTGCTCTTTTCTCGGGCGTGGGAGGACCTCGGGTTGGTGCGCCGCCGGTTGGTGCTAAGAGGGTCGCGGGGGATTGCGATGCGGATCACGTCAAGGCCACTCTGGTTAAAATGCGGCAAAGGTCGACCAGTTCTGCATCTTGGCAAAATGCGAACCGCTTGGCTAAATTGAAACTGGACCGCTATTATGATTCTGGACGCGAACGCGAGTTGCTGAAGGGAAAGTGGCTGGCAGCAGTGCTGAAGGGGCTTATTGATGGTTACTCTAGGAAAAATGGCGGCGGGCGAGTTCGCAGTGACGAAAGCATTTATGTAGCTATTCGAAGTGTTGCGGATTTCAGTGGTCGTTGGACTTCATACTATACGGCCAGGTTTGACGCGCTGGCAGGGATCGGTGAAGCGTCTTGAGGTAGATTTATCACAGTCAACCGTGTTGGGGTTGCTGGCGCGAAGAGGCCCTGAGTCGTCTGCACCACATCCGCTCGCTCCTCACCATCTCGTTTGCTCTGTTCGTTGAAAGCCCAGCCGGTGCGTTGACCGGCCGCGTGCCTCTCATCAAACGGTACGGCGTTGATGACCTCCAGCGAACGGCGAACCCAGCTGCTTGTAAGCAACAGTCAGGAGTTCGGGTCCGCTTGGCGGCTCCCGGTTGGCCGGGGATCTCTGTAGAGCGGAAGCGTTGCTTGCCCGTTCCAGGCTCAATCACACCGGTTACGCCGACTACTGGCTGTCCTCCGTTTCGTTCGCCCTCTCAGGGCAGCCCCGTCGAGCTGCATAGCGATCCGGCGCTCCGGGCGCCGAGTATGCCCCGAAGATCGGCTGACGCGGCCCATCGTGGCAGGTCACGTGTGGTTCGGACGCCGCACTGTAAATCAGACGGCTTCGCCTTCGGGGGTTCGAATCCCTCACCTGCCACACCAGCGGAAACGCCCCGGTGACCTCGGTCACCGGGGCGTTTCCGCGTTATCCCGCCGCCTGGTAAGCGCAGGTCCAGAAGTGCCGGTGCAAGGCCGCAGCCCAGGGCGGTTTGGGAGAGCAGGATCCCGCGGAAGCCGGATGGATCGGCGTAGGCCGTGGTTCCCAGGCCCCCGTCCCAGCCGAATTGGCCCGGAGGCGCCAAGTCCCGCCGGTGCGTGCGCACGACCATGCCGAAGCCATACCCCCCTCGTGCTCGTCGGGAGTCGGTGGAGCTCCGAGGACGGGACCGAGAATCCGGTGTCCTTCATCCCCAGCGGCGCGCACAACCGCTCCCGCAGGAACGCTTCGAACGACTGCCCGGCCACCCTCGAAACCAGCACCCCCAGCGCATCCGAGCTGAGGCGGTACTGCCACCGCTCACCCGGCTGGTACATCAACGGCACCGAACCCAGCCGCTTCAGCCACTCATCCTGGTCCAGCGTCGGCCACGCCGCGGTCCCGTCGCTGGTCACCGACAGCTCGTGCAGCGCGTTCTGGATCGGGTACGTGCCCGGCGCCAGCACTCCTCCACCGGGATCATCGTCGCCGCCGCGGTGAGCGGTTTGCTCAGCGCTCAGTACGTCCCGTATCCGCTGAAGCCCCGATTCCCGAGGTCTGCGAACGCTGTACGCATCAGAGAACGGCGCACGCGAGAAAGATCTTGGAAAAACTTCGAACCGGCTCCGGCGCACCCCCGTGTTGCCGGGTGTCGGTCACCGCGGCACGGGCGGGACCTTCCGACCAGCGAAGGAGTAAGTCCCATGGCACGCAAGCGAATCGTTCTCTCGGCTACGGCCGCGGCGCTCGGCATGGCCGTGCTGGGCGCCTGTGGGCAGGGAGCCGCACAGGGCGGGGCGGCGGCGCCGGTAGCCGACGAGCAGGCCGTGGTCGCCCCCGCCGCGCAGCAGGCCGCGCCCACCGTCAAGCTGGCCGCCACCGAGATCGACGGTCTCGGCCAGGTGCTCACCGAACAGGGCGGCAAAACCCTCTACCGGTTCGACAAGGACACCGCGAGTCCGCCGAAGTCCAACTGCGAAGGCGACTGCGCGAAGGCTTGGCCCCCACTACTGGCCGGCGACGGCGCCACTCCCGAACTGTCCGGTGTGGACGCTTCGGTGGTCGGCGAGGTGGCCAGGGCGGACGGCACCAAGCAGGTCACGGTCAAGGGCTGGCCGGTCTACACCTACGCCAAGGACACCGCGGCGGGCGAGGTCAAGGGCCAGGCCGTCGGCGGCACCTGGTACGCGGTGAACCCCCAGGGCGGCAAGGCGGTCAAGGCCGAGGAGCAGCCCCAGCAACAGCAGCAGGCCGCGGTGAAGCTGACCGCCGCCGAGGTCGAGGGCGTCGGCCGCGTGCTCACCGAGCAGAACGGCCTGACCCTCTACCTGTTCAGCAAAGACAGCAAGAAGCCGCCGAAGTCGGTCTGCAACGACGACTGCGCCACCACCTGGCCGCCGCTGCTCGCCAACGGTGACCCCGAACTGTCCGGTGTGGACGCGAAACTGGTCGGCAAGGTGAAGCGCGACGACGGCACCGAGCAGGTCACCGTCGGCGGCTGGCCGGTCTACACCTACGCCAAGGACACCGCCGCCGGGCAGGCGAACGGGCACGGCGTCGGCGGCACCTGGTACGCGATGATGCCGGAGGGCTGCAAGTCCGAAGCCCCGTTCGTCGCCCAGCAGAGCAAGCAGGAGAAGAAGTCCGAACCCGCCCCGGCCGGGTCGGCCTCGGACAGCGGCGGCAATGGCTACTGAGCCAGCGCGGAACCGGCCTGGCCATTCCCGGAATGGCCAGGCTTTTTCCTGTCCGGCACCGGATCCCGTGCTGCGGCGGGCGATCGAACGGGTGCGCGAGGAACGCCGCCGCGGTCACCGGCGGAGACGGTTCGCCGGACTGGTCGCCGCCGTGGTGCTGGCCGGCGGAGCGCTCGCCGGCGGCCTGCTGATCGGCCAGCCGGAGTTCACCGACCCGATCCTGAGCGCGGCTTCCGGCGACGGCGTGCACCTGACCGCCCGCCTCGCACCCGCGTCCGGCTGGACCCGGTTCGACGTGGAGGTCGCCGGGGTCGCCTGGGGTGAGCACTGCCGGCTGGTGGTCACCGACACCGCGGGCGCCGAGCACGAAGCGGGCAGCTGGGCGGCTTCGGAGAAGGCCACGCGGTTCGGCGGTTCGGTGCTGGTGCCGATGAACGAGGTGCGCGCGATCAGCGTGCGCGGGCACGGCGACCGCGAACTGGTGCGGGCGGTGCCTAGTTGACCCCGTGCATCGCGAAGCTGACGAACGCCTCGATCACCCGCTCGCGTTCGGCCGGGGTCAGCCCACCGCGCACCCCGGTCAGGATCGCCGAGATGATCAGCGACAGCAGGCCCTCACCGGCGATCTCGGTGTCCAGATCGGACTTCAGGAAGCCGCGGCGGACCCCGTTCGCGAGGAACGCGGAGGCGGTGGCGCCGAAGGTCCGGACCAACCGGAGCAGCCGCTGCAGCGAGGCGTCGTCGATGGCGGGCGCGTCGAGCAGGATGAACTGGACCAGCTCCGGCTCGCGGTCGACCAGGTCGAACACTCTGGTCAGAATGGTGCGGAACTGCGCGGCGAGTTCGTCCGCGGTGGACGCGTCGTCGGGCTCGTCGGTGCCGACCACCGCGTTCAGGATGAAGTCGACCCCGGTGTCGAGCACGTCGTCGAGGATGTGCCGCTTGTTGTCGAAGTAGTTGTAGAAGGTGCCGTGGCTGACGCCGGCTTCCTTGACGATGTCGGAAACCCCGGTGTTGCGATAGCCCTGTGAAGAGAAGACGTGGTGCGCGGCGCGAACCAGCTGGACCCGCCGCTCTGCCGTACGGTTGCGCACGGACGCTCCTATCACTTACTCACCCCGTGAACGGCGAACCCGACGAGGGTGTCGATGTACCGCACGCGTTTTTCTTCCGTCGCCTCACCGCGCAACGCCAGCAGGAACCCCGGCACGATCAGCGCGTTCAACCCGTGCGCGACCGCCGCGGTGTCGAGGTTCGAACGCAACCACCCCGCGCGCACACCGTGTTCCAGATAGGACGCCATCAGCGCGGACAGCGTCGCCTCCAGGCCGAGCAGCCGCGCCTTCAGCTCCGCGTCGATCGCCGCCGCCTCCACCAGCACCAGCTTGAGCAGGTCCGGTTCCTCGTCGATCAGCGTGAACAACCGCCGGGCGATCGCGCGCAGCTGCGCGGTGAACTCCTCGGCGTCACGCGGTTTCTCGCGCGTGGCCGCGGCGCGCACGGTGGTGATCAGCCGCTCCACGCAGTGGTCGAGCACGTGGTCGAGCAGCTCGCGCTTGCTCTCGAAGTAGCGGTAGACGGTGCCCTGGCCGACCTTCGCGTGCTTGGCCACTTCGGAGATGTTCGCGGCTTCGTACCCGCGTTCGGTGAAGATGACGCACGCGGCGTCGACGATCTGCCTGCGGCGCCGCTCGGCCAGGCCCTTCTCCGGCGGCCTGCCCCGGCGAGCGCGGGGCGTCGCCGGCGAAGACGTGGACGCGGATTCCATCCTGCTCAGCTTACGGGACCTGAACTTCCGTGTACGGCTCAGCTCTGCATTAGTCCAAACGATTACGCACCGCCACCTCGGGTTCTACGGAGCGCGCCGCTGGATTCGGCCGCGTGTTAACCACGGACGGCCGCGCCGTATTCTGGCGCCCGGTATTCGTGATTGGCGCCGGGCGATATGCGGAAAACGGTCGATTTCGCACGTACGGCACGCTATAAAGGCCGGTTACGCCCGGGGAGGGACGATGGCGAAGGCGCCACCGAGATCGCGGCTGGTGCGGGGGACCGCGCTGGGCAGGCTGGCCGCCGGGCAGGTGCTGCGGCAGGCGGGCGGCCGGGTGGCCGCGCTGGGCCGTTCGAGTGAAGAAAAGCGCAGGCTGCTCGATCGCCGGGCGCTCGCGGCGGCCGATCAGCTCGTTTCGGTGCTCGGCGGAATGAAGGGCGCCGCGATGAAGCTCGGGCAGCTCCTTTCCGTGCTCGATCTCGATCTGGTGCCCGAGTCGGTGCGCCCGGAATTCCGCGCGAAACTCGCGGTACTTCTGGCGCAGGCCCCGGCGGTGCCGTTTTCCGGAATGCGGAAGGTGATCGAGGGGGATTTGGGCGGGCCGATCGCCGAGGTGTTCGCCGAATTCGACGAGAATCCGGTCGCCGCGGCCTCGATCGGGCAGGTCTACCGCGCCCGGCTGGCCGACGGCCGCGAGGTCGCGGTGAAGGTGCAGTACCCCGGCATCGCCACCGCGGTGCGCGCGGACCTGAAGAACCTGGCGCTGTTCCTCCGGCTCGCGCCGAACATCTTCCCCGGGCTCGAAATGGACTCGCTGGCCGCGGAGATCCGGCTGCGCGTCGAGGAGGAATTGGACTATCGGCTGGAAGCGCGGACGCAGCACGAACTCGCCACGCGTTTCGCCGGGCACCCGTTCTTCGCGGTCCCGGATGCCATCGGGGAGGTCTGCGGGGAACGCGTGCTGGTCACCGAGTTCGTCGACGGCCTCGATTTCGATGCCATCGCCGAGCAGCCGCGGCCGGTGCGCGACCGGGTCGGGGAGATCATCTACCGCTTCTACTGCGGCTCGCTGTTCCACACCGGCGACTTCCCCGGCGACCCGCACCCCGGCAACGTGCTGCTGCAACCGGACGGGCGGGTGGCGTTCCTCGATTTCGGGCTGTTCAAGCGGATGAGCCCGGAAAGCCGGGAACTGGAACGGACGGTGCTCCGGGCCGCCGCCGACGGCGACGCCGAACAGGTGCACGCGCGCATGGCCGCCGCCGGCATCCTCGGCGAACCCGACCGGATCGAACCGGACGAGGTGCTCGCCTACATCGAAGACGCGGTCGGCTGGTACCTGGCCGACACCGAGATCGAAGCGACGCCCGAACTCGCCGCCGAGGCGATGATCAGCTCGATCGACCCGCGCTCGCCGCACTACCGGAAGATGCGCTGGCAGACCCTGCCGCCGGAACACCTCTTCGCGCGCCGGGCGGAGCTGTACGCGTTCGGCCTGCTCGGCAGGTTGCGGGCGCGGGGCAACTGGCACCGCATCGCACGGGAGTGGCTACACGGCGAGGCGCCGGTGACCGAGCTCGGTCGGGTGGACGCGAAGTGGCGGGCCGCTCAGGAACCCGGACTCGGCACCTGACCCCCGGCGGCGGTGGAGTGCCTGGGTGCCTGGGTGTCTGTGCGGCGGGTGGTTGGTGGCTGTGTGGTGAGGGATCGGTGATCGAGTTGGGTCGGGTGGAGGTGAGGTGGCGGGCTGCTCGGGAACCTGGGGTCGGCGCCTGACACCCGGCGGCGACGTGGCGGGATGGCTGGTGTCTGGGTGGCTGTGCGGTGTGGGATCGGTGACCGCGTTGGGCGGGGTGGAGGTGAGGTGGCGGGCTGGTCGGGAACCTGGGCTCGGCGCTCGGCGCTCGGCGGCTGGCGCCCGGCGGCTGGGTGTCTGTGCGTCGGGGTGGCTGGTGGCTGAGCGGTGAGGGATCGGCGGTCGAATTGGGTCGGGTGGGTGCGGGGTGGCGGGCTGGTCGGGAACCTGGGTTCGGCGGCTGACGTCCGGCGGCGGGGTGGTCGGGCGGCTGGCGCCCGAGCGTCTTTTGCGACGCGGAGCAGCGGTGCTCAGGAACCCAGGTAGCGCAGCACCGCGAGCACCCGGCGGCTGTACCCGCTGGTGCGCGAGAGGTCCAGCTTGTCGAAAATCGCGTTGGCGTGCTTTTCCACCGCGCTCAGCGAGACGTAGAGCTGACCGGCGATTCCCACGTTCGTGTGCCCCTGCGCCATCAGGTCGAGCACCTTGCGTTCGCGCGCGGTCAGCTTGCCGAGCGGATCGGTGTGCGTGGTCCTGGCGAGCAGTCGCCGCACCACCTCGGGGTCGAAGGCGGCGCCGCCCGCACCGACCCTGGCGAGCGCGTCCAGGAACTCGCCCACCTGCGCCACACGATCCTTGAGCAGGTAACCGACCCGGCCACCGTCGTCGGTGATCAGTTCGGTGGCGTAACGCTTTTCGACGTACTGGGACAGCACGAGAACGCCGGTTTCCGGGAACCGCGAGCGGATCTCCAGCGCCGCGCGCAGGCCTTCGTCGGTGTGCGACGGTGGCATCCGGACGTCGGTGACGATCACGTCCGGGCGGTGGGCGGCGGTGGCGGACAGCAGCGCGTCGGCGTCCCCGACCGCGGCCAGCACCTCGTGCCCCTCCTCGGCGAGCAGCCGGACCAGCCCTTCCCGCAGCAGGGTGCTGTCCTCGGCGAGCACTACGCGCACGGCAGTGCCGCGGTGATCGTGGTCGGACCGCCGACCGGACTGTCTACAGTGAACTCCCCATCCGCGGCGGCGACCCGGCGCGCGAGGCCGGAGAGCCCACCGCCCTGGCGCGCCCCGCCGACGCCGTCATCGCTGATCCGCACGACGATCATGGTGCCGGTCCGCCGCACCGACACGTCGATCCGGGTGGCCGACGCGTGCTTCATCGCGTTGGTGACCGCCTCGGACACCACGAAGTAGGCGACCGTCTCCAGCGCCGGCGGCGGCCGCGAAGCGAGCCGGAAGTCGAGGTGGACCGGCACGCCCGCGCTTTCCGCGACGGCCTCCAGCGCCGGGTGCAACCCGCCGTCGTCGAGCGCGGTCGGGTACACCCGCCAGGTCACTTCCCGCAGGTCACGAAGGGCCTGCTGGGATTCCTCGTGTGCCTGGCGCACGAGGTCCGCCGCGTGCGCGGCATCCCCGGCGCGGCGGGCGCGCCCGAGCAGCATGCCGAGCGCCACCAGCCGCTGCTGCACCCCGTCGTGCAGATCGCGTTCGATGCGGCGGCGTTCGTCGTTGACCGCCTCGACCACCTCGGCCCGGCTGATCGACAGCTCGGACACCCGGCGGCGCAACTGTTCCTGCTTGCTCGGCCCGAAGAACCGGCCGGCCAGCAGCAGGTCCACCTTGGCCACCCCGATCAGCCCCTGCACGGCGAGGAAGGCGAGCAGCAGGCCGAGCACCACGATGGTGATCCCGTCGTACCAGTCGGCGGGCTCGTCCCCGCCGCCGACGCGGCCACCGGTGAAGACCTGGCCGATCATGATCGCCACCGACGTGCTGCCGTAGAAGATCAGCATGAAGACCGAGAAGCCGACCGCGCCGGTGAGGCAGCGCAGCGCCAGGTAGAGCACCGCACGGTCGCCGGTGTAGTCGTCGCCGTTCTCCGCGGCGAACCACCGGGCCAGGCGACGCCGCTCGACCTCGGCCAGCGCCCGCGCCCCGCGGTAGACCCCGGCACGCGCGGGCGGCAGCGCGAGTGCCAAGGTGCCGAAGAACAGGTAGATCATTTCGGCGAACGAGGTGAGCGCGCCGAGCAGCAGCCCGGCGGTACCCCGCCTGGCGGTGCGTGCCCATCTCATGTCCACCCTGGTGAGGCTAATCGGCTGGTGACCCGGGCGAACTGCGGTTTCCCGCAGGTTCGCCCTGGGGTACTCGGGTGGATATGGGACGCCTCACCGCATGGTCCGGAACTCAAGCGGTTCGTAGCTTCGTTGGCAGGTGCAGACGACCATGAAAGGCCGCCGATGATCACGCAACTCGCCCAGCAAGCCCCGGAGATGGGAGGGCTCGCCGGTTGGGCGGTGAGTCTGATGGACACGCTCGGAGGGGTGGGCGCGGCCGTGATCGTCGGCCTCGACAACCTCTTCCCGCCGATCCCCAGCGAATTGGTGCTCCCGCTGGCCGGTTTCTCCGCCAGCCAGGGCACGTTCAGCCTGGCCGAGGCGCTGATCTGGACCACACTCGGCTCGGTCGCCGGCGCGGTGATCGTCTACTACCTGGGCGCGCTGCTCGGCCGCGACCGCTGCCGCGCGCTGATCTGCAAGGTCCCGCTGGTCAAGGGCTCCGACTTCGACAAGACCGAGCAGTGGTTCGCCAAGCACGGCACCAAGGCGGTCTTCTTCGGCCGGATGATCCCGCTGTTCCGCAGCATGATCTCGCTACCGGCCGGGATCGAGAAGATGCCGGTCTGGAAGTTCCTCTCGCTGACCACCCTGGGCAGCCTGATCTGGAACACCATCTTCGTGGTGGCCGGCTACATCCTCGGCGCCAACTGGCACGTGATGGAGGAGTACGCGGGCATCTTCCAGAAGGTGGTCATCGGCCTGGTCGTGCTGGCCGTGGTGGTCTTCGTGGTCAAGCGGCTGAAGAACCGGAACAAGGACGAGGACGCCGAGGAGGAAGAGGAAGCCGACGACCGCCCCACCCGCATGCTCTCCGTGTCGGAGATGACCGGCGGGCGGGGCCGCTTCGTCGGCGACCTGCACTCGGGAGACCAGCGTGACCGCAGGTGAGTGCGGGGGCCGCGCGGGTCCCCGCACCCTCCCGACTGGCTCAGGCGGCCTGGGTGACCGGTGCCGCCGCCGGGGTCAGCGCCAGCGCCAGCACCTCCCGCACCGAGGCCACCGGGTGCACGTCCAGTTCGGCGAGCACCTCGGCGGGCACGTCGTCGAGGTCCGGCTCGTTGCGCTGCGGGATGATCACCGTCTTCATCCCGGCCCGGTGCGCGGCGAGCAGCTTCTGCTTCACCCCGCCGATCGGCAGCACGCGCCCGGTCAGCGAAACCTCACCGGTCATCGCCACGTCCGCCCGGACCACCCGGCCCGACAGCAGCGACGCCAGCGCGGTGGTCATGGTGACCCCGGCCGACGGCCCGTCCTTGGGCACCGCCCCGGCGGGCACGTGGATGTGGATCCCGCGTTCGGCCAGGTCACCGACCGGCAGTTCCAGCTCGGCACCCCGCGACCGCAGGTAGGACAGCGCGATCTGCGCCGACTCCTTCATCACGTCGCCCAGCTGCCCGGTCAGCGACAGCCCGGTGCCGCCGGTTTCCTTGTCCGACAGCGACGCCTCCACGTAGAGCACGTCACCACCGGCCCCGGTCACCGCCAGCCCGGTCGCCACCCCGGGGATCGAGGTGCGCTGGGTGGACGCGGGCAGCGAGGACTCCGGCAGGTGCCGCGGCCGCCCGAGATAGGTGTCCAGGTCGGCGGCGTCCACCGCGACCGGCAGCTCGACCTCGCCCAGCGCCACCTTCGTGGTGATCTTGCGCAGCACCTTCGCGATCGTCCGGTTCGCCGCGCGGACACCCGCTTCCCGGGTGTACTCGGCGGCGATCCGGCTGAGCGCCGCGTCGGTCAGCGTCACGTCGCCCGCGGCCAGCCCGGCCCGCTCCAGCTCACGCGGCAGCAGGTGGTCGCGGCCGATGGTGACCTTCTCGTGCTCGGTGTAGCCGTCGAGGGTGACCAGCTCCATCCGGTCCAGCAGCGGGCCGGGAATGGTCTCCAGCGCGTTGGCCGTGGCCAGGAACACCACGTCCGACAGGTCCAGCTCGACCTCGAGGTAGTGGTCGCGGAAGGTGTGGTTCTGCTCCGGGTCCAGCACCTCCAGCAGCGCCGCGGTCGGGTCGCCGCGGTAGTCGGCGCCCACCTTGTCGATCTCGTCGAGCAGCACCACCGGGTTCATCGAGCCGGCTTCCTTGATCGCCCGCACCACCCGGCCGGGCAGCGCGCCGACGTAGGTGCGCCGGTGCCCGCGGATCTCCGCCTCGTCCCGGATGCCGCCGAGCGCCACCCGGACGAACTTGCGGCCCATCGCCTTCGCGATCGACTCACCCAGCGAGGTCTTGCCGACCCCGGGAGGACCGGCGAGCGCCAGCACCGCGCCGGACCGCCGTCCGCCGACGACCGCACCGCTGTCCACCCGGCGCTTGCGCACGGCCAGGTACTCGATGATGCGTTCCTTCACGTCGTCCAGGCCGGCGTGATCGGTGTCGAGGATCTCCCGGGCGCCCGCGATGTCGTAGGCGTCCTCGGTGGTGGTGTTCCACGGCATCTCCAGCACCGTGTCCAGCCAGGTGCGGATCCAGCCGCCCTCCGGCGACTGCTCGGAGGTGCGCTCCAGCTTGTCGACCTCGGCCAGCGCGGCCTTCCGCACGTGCTCGGGCAGTTCGGCCGCCTCCACGCGGGAGCGGTAGTCGTCGTCCTCGCCGCTGCCGTCCAGCTCGCCGAGTTCCTTGCGGATCGCCTCCAGCTGGCGGCGCAGCAGGAACTCCTTCTGCTGCTTCTCCATGCCCTCGGCCACGTCCTTGCGGATCGTGTCGGTCACTTCCAGCTCGGCGAGGTGCTCGCGGGTCCACTCCAGCGCCTTTTCCAGGCGCGTGGTGACGTCGAGCGTGCGCAGCAGTTCGAGCTTCTGCTCGGTGTCCAGGTAGGGCGCGTTGCCCGCCAGGTCCGCCAGCGCCGACGGGTCCTCCAGCTCCTGCACCGCGTCCAGCATCTGCCAGACGCCGCGCTGCTGGAGCATGGACAGCACCACGGCCTTGTACTCACCGGCGAGCTGCTTGCCCTGCTCACCGGCGGGCAGTTCGGTGGCGATCTCGGCGTGGACCCAGCGGGCGGCGCCCGGCCCGTCGCCGGTCGCGCCCACGTGGGCCCGCCGGACACCGCGCAGGACCACGACGGCGTTGCCGCCGGGGATCCGGCCGATGCGCTCGACGGTGGCGACCGTGCCCATTTCGGCGTACTCACCGTCCACGCGCGGCACGATCAGCACCTCCGCCTTGGGGGCGGTCCGGATGCCGGGTCCGGTCGGACCCTGGGGCTTGGCCTGCGCGGACTCCACCGCGGCGCGCGTCTCGGCTTCGGTCAGGTCGAACGGCACGACCATGCCGGGCAGCACCACGTCGGAGTCGAGGGGGAGTACGGGCAGGAGCCGGGTGTCGGTCATCGAATGCTCCTTCTCAGTTGAGTCTGCTCAGCTCAACTTTCCGGAGCGCGGGTTTGTTTCCGCTGGCTGTTCGCCCGTAGCGAGCGTCACCGGGGAATAAATCCGCCTACGGCTTCTCCGCGACGAAGCACCAGGCGAACGGCCTCGCCTTGGCCTCGCGGGCGGTCAGCGACCGGTCCGGGCGCCAGTCGGGGAGGTGCGTGATGCCCGGCTCCAGCAGCGTCCAGTCCGCGATCCAGTGCTCGATCTCCTCGCGGTCGCGCAGCCACACCGGGTTCTGCGTGTTCCGGTACTGCGCGGCGAAGTTCCGCACGCCGTCGGCCTCGGCGCCGGTGGTGCCGCCGACCGACATCTGCGACAGCGCCAGCCAGCTGCCCGGCGCCAGCTTGTCGCGGTAGGTCCGCACCAGGCCGTCCGGGTCGTCGTCGGGGCCGACGAAGTGCAGCACGGCCATCATCAGCAGGCAGACCGGCTGGTCGAAGTCGATCAGCCGCTGGGTGGTCTCGTGGTTGAAGATCGCCTTCGGGTTGCGCAGGTCCTCCTGGACGTGGCCGGCCCAGCCGGTGGCGCCCTGCCGTTCGAGGATGAGCGTGGCGTGCGCGGTGGCCACGGCCTCGTAGTCCACGTAGACCACCGTCGCCCGCTCGTCCTCGCCCAGCTCCTCGCGGATCACCTCGTGCACGTTGCCCGCGGTCGGCACGCCGGACCCGAGGTCGAGGAACTGCCGGATGCCCGCGTCCAGCGCCGCCCGCACCGCGCGGTTCATGAACTCGCGGTTGTGCTTGGCGCCCGGCTTCACGTGCGGCCACTGCTCTTCCAGCCGCTTGCCGAACTCCCGGTCCACCGCCCAGTTCTGCGTGCCGCCGAGGTACCAGTCGTAGACCCGGGCCGACGACGGCTTCTCGGTGTCCACCCCGGCCGGGGCTTCGGGCGCGGAATCGGTGCTCTCGGTCAACGGGATCTCCGGGCGGTGAGGCGAACTGCGTTCAACAGTTCTATCGCACCCCGGGCCGCCGGTACCAGTAGGTCCACATCGGGCGGTAACCCTGCGCGTACCAGAACGGCGTCGAACGCGGGTTCGCCAGCGCGTGGTGCAGCAGCGCGTGGCTCACGCCCTCGGTGTCGAAGACCTGGTGCGCGTGCGCGGCCAGCGCCGTGCCGACGCCCGTGCTGCGGGCCTGCTCGGCGACGTTCAGCGAGGTCAGGTAGCCGATCTTCGGGCGGGCGGTCTGGTCGATGTAAATCTTCGCCCAGTCCGAGGACGGCGGCAGCTGCACGCGGGCGACACCGAGCGCCTTGCCGTACACCTCGGCGATCCACAGCGGCGGCTCGTCGTGCGCGAGCACCTCCTCCACCTCGGCGGTCAGCGCGCGTTCGGTGCTCTCGCGCACGGTCGCGACGCCGAACTGCGCGTCGTAGTGCTGGAGCTCCAGCAGCAGTTCGACCACGTTCGCGAGGTCACCGCGGGTGGCCGTGCGCACGGCGACGCCCGGCGTCTGGCGAGGACCGCGACCGTGGCGTTCGGCGGGCCGGACCGCGACCACGCGCACCGGCGCGAAGCCGTGCCGCAGCAGTTCACCGGCGCCGGTCGAGTCGCGGCTGGGGCGGATGACCACGGCGGCGGTCTCCCAGTCCCCGCGGGCGGTGCCGGACTCGGCCAGCCGCTCCTGCCACTTCTCCAGCAGCAGGCCGAGCGCGGTGCCCGGGTCGGGACCGGCCAAGCGCAGGTCCAGCCGGTGCTCGACGAGCGCGCGCCACTGCGCGCCGGGAGCGTCGGCCGGGGTCTTCTCGCAGGAGAGCACGCCGAGGCCGGCCGAGCCGTTCGCCTCGGCGGTGAGCACCGAGCCGGTGTCCTCCGGCAGGTCGCCGGGCGCGGGCAGGAGCGGGTCGATGGCCTTGAGCCGAGCTGCGTGCTCGTCGGCGATGGCGGAAAAATTTGTGAGGTCCACGTCACACATTCAAGTCCCCGGCGTCTTCAGAGAGACACCCGGCCCACCGCGCCGCCGGACCCGAATACCACTCGCGTTTCACCCCGGTGGTTCCCCCAGGTCCACGCGGTTGGCTAGGAGTTAACCCTTAGCTGATCCCATAATGGTCGGAACGAGGCTCAAATACCCCCTCCGGGGTACAGTGAGCCCGCGTTCGCGATCAGGCCGTAAGGAGGTTGCATGCCGGACTCAGGCGGCAGAACCGCTACCGCCGGCCCGGTGCCCTCGGCAGCCGCGGACGAGGCGGCGGTGGACGAACGCCGGTTCCGCGTCTACACCGCCACGGTGCTCACCGTCGGCCTGGTCACCGCCGCGGTGGTCAGCTGGTGGCTGCCCTTCGAGGGCTCGGCGATGCTCTGGTGGATCACCCCGGTGCTCGCGCTGGCCTTCCTGCTCGCCGAACAGCTCGGCATCAACGTCGACGTCCGCAGCGGCATCTCGTGGACCATCTCCTTCACCGAGATCCCGCTGGTCATCGGCTTCTTCATCGCACCGTTCGAAGTGGTGCTGGTGGCGCACCTGATCGCCGGGGTCGGCACGCTGCTGGCTCGCAAGGTACGCGGTCGCGTGCTGTACAACGCCGGCGCGTTCCTGCTGGAGATCACCGGTGCCTTCGCGGTGGCCGGGCTGGTCAAGTTCGCCGTCGGCGGTCCCGGCATGCCGTGGGTGGCCGCGCTCGCCGGCACGCTGACCGCGCCGCTGGTCAGCACCCTGCTCGCGCTCGCCGCCGTCCGCGTGCTGCGCCGCCGGATGCGGGTCAGCACCGCGCTGCGGCTGACCGGCCGGATCCTGGTCGTCGGCTTCGTCAACGCCTCGGTCGGCCTGTCCGGCTACCTGGTGATCTTCCACGTCCCCGAGGCCTGGCCGCTGGTGCTCGCCGTGTTCCTCGGCCTCACCGCGCTCTACTGGGCCTACTCCGACCTGCTGCGCGAGCAGCGCGACATGGAGGCGCTGTCCGACGTGAGCCTGATGGTCGCGCGGTCCGGTCAGCAGGCGGCCGCCCGCCCGGCGAGCCGTGCCGACGACTTCGGCCGCGGCGTGGACGTCGTCGAATGGGGCGCGATCGCCGAACGCATCAAGGACCAGCTCGCCGCCGGCCGCGTGGTGCTGCGGCTGCGGCTCGAGCCCACCGACGCCATGCGCGCGGTCGTCTCGGGCGATCCTTTGCCCGCGGAAGACACCACCGCCGACGACCCGCTGGTGCGCCTGCCCGGCGCGCACGTCCGCCACTTCCGGCTCACCGAAGCCAATCCCGAGGTGCGCGGTGCCCTGCTCGACCGCGGTGCGCAGGAAGCGCTCGTGGTGCCGTTGCGCAGCGCGAACCAGCTCCTCGGCATCATCGAGGCGCACGACCGGCTGTCCCGCTGGCGCGGGTTCGGCAAGTCCGACGTGCAGCTGCTCGGCACCATGGCCAGCCACCTGGCCACCGCGCTGGACAACCGCCGCCTGCTGGCCACCCTGCGCCACGACGCCTACCACGACCCGCTCACCGGCTTGCTGAACCGGCCCGGCTTCCGCCAGGTGGCGCGCGAGCCGCTGCGCGAACGCCTCGGCTCGGTGGTGCTCCGGATCGAGCTCGACGTGTTCTCCACGGTCAGCGACGCGCTCGGGTACGCCTGGGCCGACCGCATGGTCATCGCGGCGGGCCGTCGCATCCGCGACACCCTCGGCAGCGATGTCCCGCTCGCCCGGCTGGAAGGCGCCTCGTTCGCCGCGCTGATCGTCGAGCGCACGCCGGAGCAGGCGCACGAGATCGCCGAATGCCTGCGTGCCGAACTGTCCGCGCCCTACCCGGTCGACCGGCTGACCGTCGAGGCCAACGCCAAGGTCGGGTACGCCTCGCCGACGCCGGAGGAGGAGAGTGCGGACGCGGTCGACGTGGACGCCCTGCTCCAACGCGCCGACGTCGCGGTGCGCGCTACGCGCGGCGGTGAAGAGGTCCGCGGCTACGTGCCGAGCATGGGCCAGATATTCATGCGCCGGTTCCAGATGGTCACGCAGTTCCGGCAGTCCGTGGAGGACGGCCAGGTCAGCGTGCACTACCAGCCCAAGGTGACGCTGCCGAACCGGCACGTGCAGGGCGTGGAGGCGCTGGTCCGCTGGGTGCACCCGGAGTTCGGCAAGCTCGACCCGGACGAGTTCGTGCCGGCGGTCGAGGCGGCCGGCCTGATCGGCGTGCTCACCGAGTTCGTGCTGGAGCAGTCGCTGCGGCGGGTGCGCAAGTGGCTGGACGAGGGCCTGCGGATCTCCGCGGCGGTCAACCTGAGCGTGCGGAACCTGGCCGACGAGGAGTTCCCGCGCAAGGTGGTCGAGGCGCTGGAGCGCTTCGAGGTGCCGCCGGAGCTGCTCACCTTCGAACTGACCGAGTCCGGCGTGATGTCCGACCCGCAGAAGGCGCTGCCGATCCTGCGCGAGCTGCACTCGCTGGGCATCGTGCTGGCCGTGGACGACTTCGGCACCGGGTACTCGTCGCTGGCCTACCTGCGGCAGCTGCCGGTCGACCAGGTGAAGATCGACAAGAGCTTCGTGCTCGGCATGGGCACCGATCTGGGCGATCTCGCGGTGGTCCGGTCCATCGTCGAACTCGGGCACTCGCTCGGCCTGACCGTGGTCGCCGAGGGCGTGGAGGACGACGTGGCGCGCGACCAGCTGGAGGCGATGGGCTGTGACGTGGCCCAGGGCTACCTGATCTCGCGCCCGCTCGCCGAGGACCGGCTGGAGGCGTGGCTGCTGGCCCGCACCGCGCGCTCGCCCGGACGGCACACCGAGACCGTGCTGACCCTGCTGACCTGAGGTTTTGCCAAAAGGGACCCCCCGCTCAGGGGCCCGGGAGGGCCTTGGTAATCTTTTCGAGCAAGAACAGAGCAGGCCCCTTTAGCTCAGTCGGCAGAGCGTCTCCATGGTAAGGAGAAGGTCTACGGTTCGATTCCGTAAAGGGGCTCGGTGACCTGCGCCGCGATGCGTAAGCGCGCATCGCGGCAACGGTCATGTGCGGCGGTGTAGCTCAGTTGGCAGAGCAAGCGGCTCATAATCGCTGTGTCGCCGGTTCAAGTCCGGCCACCGCTACGCGGGCTGGGTGGGCTGTGTTTGCGAACTGCGCAAACCCTGCCGCTTCGCCGTTTGACCCGGGGGTCGACCCCCCGGACCCCCGCCAGGGGGCGAGCCCCCTGGACCCCCGGTGGTTGCGCGCATGCACGCAACTCTCGTTGCCGGGACATTTTTCTGTGTAGAGAGAGGCTAGTGCCGTGGCTGCGACCGACGTGCGACCCAAGATCACGCTGGCGTGCGAAGAGTGCAAGCACCGCAACTACATCACCAAGAAGAACCGGCGCAACAACCCGGACCGCTTGGAGATGAAGAAGTTCTGCCCGAACTGCGGTACGCACCGGACCCACAAGGAGACCCGCTGAGCGCTCGGCGCTCGCGCGTTCCACACGACCTTCCCAGGCCGTCCCCGTTTATCGGGGGCGGCCTGTTGGCGTTGAACGGTGAATAACCAACACGTATGTCGTAGTTGGCAAGTTACCGACTAAAGTCGGTACCACTTTCGGGTGACCTTGAACACACTGTGTACTGCCGGTTACGGCCGGTGTTCTGTTCGGTCCCCTGCGAAAGTGAGTTGCCGAATGAAGATCAATCCTGGCCGGCGCCAGATCGCCCGGTCCACGATCGCGCTGCTGGCCGGCGCCACGGCGATCGGTTTCCTCACCCCGGCCACCGCGGCCGCCGGAGTCGACGGGTACGCGGCCGAGGTCGCCGACGCCGCCATCGCCTCGGTCACCGCGAAGGGCCTCACCGAAGCACAGGCGAAGCAACTGCTGAACACCCAGGAAGCCAGGGCGAACACGCTGACCACCGCCCTCGGCGCGCTCGGCGACCGCCAGGCCGGCGGCTTCTTCGAGACCGACGGCACCCCGGTGGTGAACGTGCTCGACGCGGCCGGCGCCGAGCGGGTCTCCGCGACCGGTGCGGTCGCCAAGGTGGTCAAGTACTCCCTCGCGCAGCTCGAGACCGCGCAGAGCGCGCTCGAGGCGGTGCCCGCCGTGGCGCACACCTCGATCGGCAAGGACGCCAAGACCAACCAGATCGTGGTCACCATCGCCGACGCCGCGCAGGGCACCGACGCGCTGCTGGCCGCGGTGGGCTCCCTCGGCGACCAGGTCCGCGTGCAGCACGTCGCGGGCGAGATGAGCCCGGCCATCCTCAACGGCGAGGCCATCACCGGCGGCGGCTCGCGCTGCTCGGCCGGGTTCAACACCAACAAGGGCGGCCAGAACTACATCGTCGACGCCGGGCACTGCACCGGCGCGGTGGCCAACTGGGACGGCATCGGCCCGTCGGTCGAGGCCAGCTTCCCCGGCAACGACTACGGCCTGATCCAGAACAACAGCGGTGACGCGCCGGGCGCGGTCACCCTGTGGAACGGCTCCACCCAGGCGATCACCTCGGCCGGCAACGCCAGCCAGGGCCAGGAGATCTGCAAGAGCGGCAGCACCACCAACCTGACCTGCGGTTCGGTCACCGGCACCGACGTGACGGTGAACTACCCGCAGGGCGCGGTGAGCGGCCTGATCCAGACCAGCGCCAGCGTGAACTCCGGTGACTCGGGCGGCTGCCTGTTCGCCGGCAGCGTCGGCGTCGGCATCACCTCCGGCATGGGCGGCGGCAGCTCGTTCTTCCAGCCGGTCACCGAGGCCCTCTCGGCCTACGGCGTCTCGCTGAACTGACCTGCTTCAGCCCGCGAAAGCGGGGCGTTCCTGGTCGGAATGCCCCGCTTTCGCTGTGCCCGGTAGCCTGCTCGAGTGCCCTTGGACCCCTCGTTCGCCGGCCGGTCGTACCCGCCGGACAGCGCCTACGCCGTGAGCCGGGCGAAGATCGCCGAATTCGCCGAGTCGATCGGCGACGACAACCCGCTCTACCACGATCCCGAGGCCGCCCGCGCCGCCGGTTATCCGGACGTCATCGCGCCGCCGACCTTTCTCACCGTGGTCAACCTGCGCGCGATCAACGTCATCGTCGGCGACCCGGAGCTGGGGCTGGACTACTCGCGGATGGTGCACGGCGACCAGAACTTCGTGCACAGCCGCCCGGTGCACGCGGGCGACGTGATCGAGCTGACCACGCACATCGACGAGATCATGACCCGCGCGGGCAACGACTTCATCACCCTGCGCGCCGAGATCACCGACACCGAAGGCGCGCACGTGTGCACCACGCGCGCCCAGCTGGTCGTCCGAGGGGAGGGCGCGTGAGCACGTTCACCGTCGGCGAGGAGCTACCGCCGCTGTCCGTCCAGGTAACCCGGGCGCAGCTGGTCCGGTACGCCGGGGCGTCGCTGGACTTCAACCCGATCCACTGGAACGAGCGGTTCGCCAAGGAGGTCGGGCTGCCGGATGTGATCGGCCACGGCATGCTCACCATGGCGCTCGGCGCGCGGGTGGTCACCGACTGGCTCGGCGACCCGGGCAGGCTCGCCGAGTACTTCACCCGGTTCACCCGCCCGGTCGTGGTCCCCGACAACGACGAAGGCGCGCTGGTCGAGTTCACCGCGAAGGTCGCCAAGGTGAACGAGGACGGCACCGCCCGGGTCGACGTCACCGCGAAGTTCGACGGCAAGTCGGTGCTGGGCAAGGCGCAGGCCGTCGTCCGGCCTAGCTGACCACCTTCTGCACGGCCTTCGCCATCGCCTGCTGGCCCTTGGCGTTGGGGTGCAGCCCGATGCCGGGTGAGGTGGCCACCAGGCCTTCCACCCAGCGGGTGTCGGGGTTCGTGCAGACGTCGTGGCCCTTGGTCGGGGCGGCCGTGTCGGCGAAACCGGCGTCGTTGTTCTTGGCGGTCTCGGAGAGCGTGTTGTTGAGGTCGGCGAGCGCGTCGCGGAGGTAGTTCACGTCGGGCGCGCCGACCGGCAGCGCGGGCCAGCAGCCGTCGCCGTCGGGCAGCACGGTCGGATAGCCGACCACCACGAGCTGCGCCTTCGGGGCCTTGCCGCGGATCTTCTTGAGCAGGTCGGCCACCTTCTTGCCGGTGGCGTCGATCTTCGCGGCGAGCTGGTCCTTGCCGCCCGAGGTGAACTTCTCCTTGCAGGGCCCGGCGTTCGGCGAGCCCGCCACGCAGTCGGCGGCGAAGCCGATGAAGCCGACGTCGTTGCCGCCGATGCCGAGGGTGACCAGCGTGGTCGCCTCGTTGACCGCGTTCAGCTGCGGTGGGTTGGTGCCGTTGTTCGTCTTCTGCGAGCCGGTGATGGAGGCGGTCACCGCGCCGCTGCAGCTGACGTCGGCGAACTCGGCGGGATTGATCTCGGCGGCGACCAGGTGCGGGTAGTTGTTGTCCGAGCGGGCGCACCCGGCCGGTTCGCCCGCCTGCTTCCCGGTTTTCGGCGACGAGGTGTAGGAGTCACCGAGTGCCACGTAGCGCCCGGTGCCGCCGCCGATGTCCGAGCCCGGCGGCGCCGGTGCCGCCTCGGAGCCGCCGTTCTGCGTTTTGTAGTAGCCGAAGCCCACGGCGGCCGCGAGCACTACGACGACCAGTAGGCAACCGCCCCCGTTTTTCGCCACATGACCGTTTGTACGCGATCAGGCGCGGGTTGCACTCCCCGTACCGGGTGACGACGCTCCGTTGCGCTGGAGCAGGTCGTTCAGCAGCCCGGCCGCCTCGCGGGGCCGGTCGACGGTGACGTACACGCTGCGCCCGGTCTTCAGGTCGATGCGGAGCGCGTCACCGCCGCGGACCTTGTACGCGGTGTCGCCGGTGAGCGGGTTGACGCGGACCCCGAGCCCGGTCCAGAAACTCACGCGCCCCACCCCGGCCCCCACGATCCGATCGAGCGTCATTTGCCTGCGAAAGCCGATCAGCCGGATGGTCACGCCGTCGGCGTCGACCCGCACCCGCAGCCTCGACATGGCGTACAGCGCCAGCGCGACGAGGATGGTGAGCAGCGGGTACACCACCAGCGGCAGGTCGACGGCGAACATGGTCAGCGGGGTGAACAGCGCGAGCAGCGGCAGGTAGTTGTTGCTCGAACCGCCGGTCCACAAGGCGCGCTCACCGGGACGCAGCCCGACGGTCGGCCCGTCCGTCCTGGGCGCGGGCACCACCGACTTCGGCGCGATGAGCGCCCCCAGCAGGCCGACGACGAGCGGGCCCACGAGCGGCCCGACCAGCACGAGCGTGAAGTTCTCCGCCTGCTGCCAGTCGGTCAGGTCGAGGTTGGCGGCGAGCACGGTCAGCGCCACGATGGCCGGGAAGGCCGCCATCCCGGCGGCGAGGCCCGCGCCGATCCGGTGGGGTCGCCGGTTGAGGACGAGACTGCCCGCGACCAGCAGGATCGCGGTGGCGGCGACCATGATCGAGACGAAGACGCCCGCGTCGGCGGTGCCGTCCGGGCCGCCGTTCTGCCAGTGCGCGGTGATCGGGTCGGGCAGGCGGCCGCGCCAGCTCTCGTACAGCAGCCCGGTGGTGATCGCGAGCGCGGCGGGCAGGCCACCGGTGGCGAGGGAGATGCGGAGTCGGTTCACGAGTAGCGCTCCTTGATCGTCCGGGTGAGCTCGTCGGCGTCGAGGCCGAGCCGCTTGGCCTCGGTGACGAGGTCGCCCACCAGTTCCGTCAGCCGCGCGCGTTCGCGTGCGCCGGCGATGACCACTGCGCCGCGCCTGCGCCGCAGGTCGATGAGGCCCTCGTCGCGGAGCAGCGCGTACGCGCGGAGGACGGTGTGGATGTTGATGTCGAGCGAGGCCGCCAGCTCCCGCGCGGGCGGCAGTTGCTCGCCGAGGGCCAGGTCGCCCTCGGCGAGCGCACGCCGTACCGCCGCTGCGACCTGCTCGAACAGGGGCAGCGGGGAGGCCGGGTCGATGCGTACCAGCATAGTTCTAACTGTACTAGAACTATGCGCTTTGTTCTAGCGAAGATAGAACTATTCGCACAGGGTTGTCCACATGCGGGGGTGACCTGTGGACAACTCGACTTGAGTGACGGGGGTGTGGCGTAGCGTGAACAGTGACTCGAAAAGGACCTTGGTCAGCCGGGGCCAGCCAGCTCGCCCCGTGAGAGGAGGTGATGAGCCGCGAGCGGCGGGAGGCCACGGCAGGCGAGGTCCACGTCTACGGAGCCTATGGAGAAAGGAGAGTGATCAGCCTCGGGCCACCAGGGCGAACAGGTCATCCGCGCGTTCCGTCGCCTCGGCGACGGAGGCGGTGATGAAGTGCAGGTCGACGAAGGCCTCCTCGATGCCGGCTTCGCGAGCGGCGGCGAGTTGGGCGGCGACGTCTGGTAGTTCCGCGCCCGGGCGCGGGTTCAGGCGCAGGATCCGCCGCAGCTTGCCGGGATCGCGTCCGGCGCGGTCGGCGGCCGTGCGGATCACGTCCCACTGCTGGGCCATGACCTCCAGCGGTCGTCCGGCGGGCAGCCAGCCGTCCGCCTTGCGGCCGACGCGCTCCAGCGCGGCTTCGGTGTGCGCGCCGAGCAGGAGCGGGGGGTGCGGGCGCTGCACCGGGCGCAGGTCCACCTGTGACGGCGGGATCTGCCACAGCGGTCCCTCGTGCGTCACGGGGTCGCCCGTCCACATGGCCACCAGCGCGTCCATCAGCTCTTCGAGCCGCCTGCCCCGTGCTGCCCACGGCACGCCGGCCGCCGCGTACTCCGAGCGCATCCACCCGATGCCGAGCCCGACGTCCAGCCGTCCCTGGCTGACGAGGTCGAGCGAGGTGAGGGTGCGCGCCAGCAGCAGCGGCGAGTGCAACGTGCCGATCAGCGTGCTGCTGCCGAGCCGGATCTGCTCGGTGGCGGTCGCCGCCACGGTCAGCGCGACCAGCGGGTCGAGGTACTTGGTGAACTGCGGCGGGTACGGCCGTTCCGGTGTGCCGCCCGGGTAGAGGTCGCTGGGCTCCAGCGGCGTCAGCACCCGGTCGCCCACCCAGATCGACTCGTAACCGACCTTCTCCGCGTGCGCGGCGAAGGTCCCGATGCCCGTCGCATCGGCGAGCGCGCCGTAGTGCGGAAGGCCGACGCCGAGTCGCATCAGCGCGCCTCTCCGAGGAGTCGCGCGACGCGGCCGATGCCTTCGACCAGGTCGTCCTTGGCCAGTGCGTAGGAGAACCGGAAATAACCGGGCGTGCCGAACGCTTCGCCTGGTACAGCGGCAACTTCGGCCTCGCGCAGGAGGATCTCCGCCAGCTGCACGGTATCGGTGGCGCGCTCGCCGCGGATTTCCTTGCCCAGCAAGGACTTCACCGAGGGGTACGCGTAGAAGGCGCCCTCCGGCGTCGGGCAGTCGACGCCGGGGATCTCGGACAGCATCGCGACGATCGTCCGGCGCCGTTCGTCGAACGACTCGCGCATCCGTGCCACCGCGTCGAGCGGACCGGCGACGGCGGCCAGTGCTGCCCGCTGCGCCACGTTCGACACGTTGCCGCACAGGTGCGACTGGTAGCTCGAGGCCGCCTTGATCACGTCCGCCGGGCCGATGATCCAGCCGACCCGCCAGCCGGTCATCGAGTAGGTCTTCGCCACGCCGTTCAGCACGAGCGTCCGGTCGGCCAGCTCCGGCACCACCACCGGCAGCGACTCCGCCTTCGCGCCGTCGTAGACCAGGTGCTCGTAAATCTCGTCGGTGATCACCCAGATGCCGTGTTCGAGCGCCCAGCGCCCGATCGCCTCGACCGCCTCGCGCGGGTAGACCGCGCCGGTCGGGTTCGACGGCGAGTTGAACAGCAGCACCTTCGTCCGCGGGGTCCGCGCGGCCTCCAGCTGCTCCACGCTGACCAGGTAACCGGTCGACTCGTCCGCGGTGACCTGCACCGGCACGCCACCGGCCAGGGTGATCGACTCGGGGTAGGTGGTCCAGTACGGCGCGGGCAGCAGCACCTCGTCGCCCGGGTCGAGCAGCGTGGCGAAGGCCGAGTAGACCGCCTGCTTGCCGCCGTTGGTCACCAGCGTCTGCGACGGCTCGACCGCCAGGCCCGAGTCGCGCAGGGTCTTCGCGGCGATCGCCTCGCGCAGTTCGGGCAGGCCCGCGGCGGCGGTGTAGCCGTGGTTCGCCCGATCGCGCACCGCCGCGGCGGCCGCCTCGACCACGTAGTCCGGCGTGGGGAAGTCGGGCTGACCGGCGCCGAAGCCGATCACCGGGCGGCCTTCGGCCTTGAGGGCCTTGGCCTTGGCGTCCACGGCGAGCGTGGCGGACGGGTTGATGCCGGCGATCCTGGCCGAGATGCGGTCGCGGGTGGTCATGGGGGCAGTTTTCCACGGCGGGTGTGCTTCGCCACAAGGTGGCCAAGGCCGTCGAGAGGGGTAGCTTGCACGCGCCGGTGGGCCTTGCCGTAGACTTCCGAACTTGGAACGCCCGACACTCGTCCCCGCAGGGATGCGGGGAGGGTCGAATGCGTCCAAGAGCGGCGGTTGCGCTCAAAGGGGTGTAGCTCAATTGGCAGAGCAGCGGTCTCCAAAACCGCAGGTTGCAGGTTCAAGTCCTGTCACCCCTGCGTATCAGTCGGTGAAGCGGAGGAGTGGTTCGTGAGCGAGGACGGCGAGAAGGACCAGGAGAAGGAGCCGAAGCGCCCCTCTCGTCCGGTCACCGCCGCGGCTCGGCGTGAGCGTCGCGCCTCCGCCCGGCCAGCCGGCAAGGCAGGCGCGGCCAAGTCGGAAGAGGACGGGGACAAGACCCGGCCGGCGGGCAAGGCGTCCGACGCCAAGGCCAAGCCGACGCCGAAGCGTGATCGCAAGGACAAGCAGGCCTCGCCGATCAAGCGGCTGGTCCGCTTCATCCGCGAGGTGTGGGCCGAGCTGCGGAAGGTCATCTGGCCGACCCGCAAGCAGATGGTCACCTACACCGCGGTGGTGCTGGTCTTCCTGGCGTTCATGGTGGCCCTGGTCTTCGGCCTGGACCTCGTGTTCCACGAGGCCATCGGTGTCGTATTCGGCAACTGAGCGCGCCGGGGGACGCCGCTGAGGACGGCGGTGCCACGGCTACGCCCCGAGTACGACACGTGATCAACTGAGAGGACGGAACGTGACCTCCGACAACGGCACAGGCAGCGGTCAGGAGCTGACCGACCTTTCCGACGCGCAGGTGTTCGAGGCCGTCGACAACGACGACGAGCACACCGAGCCGGTTGAGGCGAACAGCTCCGACGAGCCGGCCGACGACGCGGCGGCCACGGAACCGGAATCCGATTCGGAACCGGCCGAGGAGCCCGAGGCCGACGAGGACGAGGACCCGGTCGCCAAGCTGCGCGCCGAGCTCAAGGTCGCGCCCGGCGACTGGTACGTCGTGCATTCGTACGCCGGTTACGAGAACAAGGTCAAGACGAACCTCGAGACCCGTACCCAGACGCTGGACGTCGAGGAGTTCATCTTCCAGATCGAGGTGCCCACCGAAGAGGTCACCGAGATCAAGAACGGCCAGCGCAAGCAGGTGCAGCGCAAGGTGCTGCCCGGCTACATCCTGGTCCGGATGGAGCTCAACGACGCGTCGTGGAGCGCCGTGCGCAACACCCCCGGGGTCACCGGTTTCGTCGGCGCCACCTCGCGCCCGTCGCCGCTGACCATCGACGAGGTGCTGAAGTTCCTCGCGCCGCAGGTCGAGAAGGCCGCCCCGGCCAAGAGCAAGGGCGAGACCGCGACGGCGGAGGCTCCGCTCGGCGGGGGTACCGTCGAGGTGGACTTCGAGGTCGGCGAGTCGGTCACCGTGATGGACGGCCCGTTCGCCACCCTGCCCGCCACGATCAGCGAAGTGAACGCCGACGGGCAGAAGCTGAAGGTCCTGGTGTCGATCTTCGGCCGGGAGACCCCGGTCGAGCTGTCGTTCAACCAGGTCTCCAAGATCTGACGGCTCGGCACAGAGCCGGCAGTCCCCGCGTACTGGCAGGTGTGCGGGGGACTTGATAGTGAGAAGGACACGAAGCAATGCCACCCAAGAAGAAGAAGCTTGCAGCGATCATCAAGCTGCAGATCTCGGCGGGGGCCGCGAACCCGGCTCCGCCGGTCGGCCCGGCGCTGGGTCAGCACGGCGTCAACATCATGGAGTTCTGCAAGGCCTACAACGCCGCGACCGAGTCGCAGCGCGGCAACGTGGTGCCGGTCGAGATCTCCGTGTACGAGGACCGCTCGTTCGACTTCAAGCTCAAGACCCCGCCGGCGGCGAAGCTGCTGCTCAAGGCCGCGGGCGTGGAGAAGGGCTCCGGTGAGCCGCACAAGACCAAGGTCGCCAAGGTGACCTGGGACCAGGTGCGCGAGATCGCCGAGACCAAGAAGAGCGACCTCAACGCCAACGACATCGACCAGGCGGCGAAGATCATCGCCGGCACCGCCCGTTCCATGGGCATCACGGTCGAGGGCTGACCTCACCGCACGACCGTGGGAGGGCCAGCGCTGGCCCACACCACACCTGATCCGCATCTTTTGAGCTAGAAGGACAGAGCATGACCAAGCGCAGCAAGGCCTATCGCCAGGCCTCCGAGCTGATCGACCGCGAGCGGCTGTACGCCCCGCTCGAGGCCGCGAAGCTCGCCAAGGAGACCTCCAAGACCAAGATGGACGCCACCGTCGAGGTCGCCATGCGCCTCGGGGTGGACCCCCGCAAGGCCGACCAGATGGTCCGCGGCACCGTGAACCTGCCGCACGGCACCGGTAAGACCGCCCGCGTCATCGTCTTCGCCACCGGCGACAAGGCCGCCGAGGCCGAAGCCGCCGGCGCGGACGCGGTTGGCACCGACGAACTGATCGAGCGCATCCAGGGTGGCTGGCTCGACTTCGACGCCGCGATCGCGACGCCGGACCAGATGGCGAAGGTCGGGCGCATCGCCCGGATCCTCGGCCCGCGTGGCCTGATGCCGAACCCGAAGACCGGCACGGTGACCCCCGCGGTCGCCAAGGCGGTCTCGGACATCAAGGGCGGAAAGATCAACTTCCGCGTGGACAAGCAGGCCAACCTGCACCTGGTGATCGGCAAGGCCTCGTTCGACACCGACAAGCTGGTGGAGAACTACGCCGCCGCGCTGGACGAGATCCTGCGCGCCAAGCCGTCGTCGGCGAAGGGCCGTTACCTGAAGAAGGTCACCTTCACCACGACCATGGGCCCCGGCATCCCGGTGGACCCGGCTCGCACCCGCAACCTCCTCGCCGAGGACGCGAACGCCTGAGCCACCTGAACACAAAGGGCGGTCCCGCACCCCGCGGGACCGCCCTTTTTCATGCCCGCCCCCTCCCCAACTTCCGCACGCCACCGCACCCCCCACCTGCCGACCCGGCTTCCGCAGGCAAACGCAGGCCCACCCACCGATGCGGCTTCTGCGGGCAAAGGCAGGTTCGCCCGCCTGACCTGCTTCTGCGGGCTAAAGCAGGTCGGCGGGCGGGAGCGGCTTTCGCGGGCTAAAGCGTGGCCAGCTTGGCCTCGAGCTGGTCCGCGAGCTTGTTCATGATCTTCGCGTAACTGGCGTAGCTCAGCGGCGCGACGGCATCCCATTCGACGAAGCGGTCGTTCGCGGCGGCGGGCATCGCGGCGAACACCGGGTTGGCCTTGAGCTGCGCGGGCGGGATCGACGCCGGGCGCGTGTCCCACATCAGCAGGTCGCCCTGGTACTTGTCCGCCCGTTCCCACGACAGCGTCTCGAAGTAGCCGCCGCCGGTGGCGTCCGGGTTGTCCGGCGTCTTGATCGGCAGGCCGAGGCCCTCCGTGTAGTACGCGAGGTCGGGGTTGCGGGCGGGGACCACCACGAAGTACTGGTCCGGCAACCCGCCGATCGCCACGATGCTGCGGTTCTCCGCCTTCATCCGCGCGCCGATGTCCTTGACCCGCTGGGCGGCTGCCTGGAAGGCCTGCTCATCCGCCTTGACCTGCGCCGATTCGACGTCGGCGCCGAGGCTGCGGGCGAGGTCCTTATAGCGCGAGATCGTCTTGGGCAGGTCGGCGCCGGACTGCACGATGCCCGCGGTCGGGGTGAGTTCGAGCGCGCGCTTCTCCTGGTCCTCCTCGAGGTGCCAGAGGCCGGGGAACTCGGCGTACTTGCCGCTGACCAGCAGTTCCGGCTTCAGCGACGCGAGGCGTTCGAGGTTGAGCGTGCCGTAGGCCTGGCCGGTGACGTCGGTGACCTCGGCCGGGACCAGGCTCCCCGCCTCCGGTTCGACCGTGCCGTCGGGGCGGACCAGCGGACCGAAGGTGCCGGTCACCTTCACCCCGAAGTCTTTCAGGGCCGCCGCCGACGAAACCTGGGCGACGATCCGCTGGGGCGTCCCGGCCGCGGTCACCGTGGTCCCGCGGTCGTCGGTGAAGGACCAGCCTCCCGGCGCGGCGGCCTGATCGCCGCCCCCACCACACGCCGTCAACCCCACCAGAGCGACGGCGACCGTCGCCACCAGCGTCTTTCTACGCACTTGGAACAACCTCCGTTGAGTTAGGTGAAGCTACCCTAAACGCGAAGGCTGTCTGATGTGGACAGGGTGTGACGAGCGTCAGTTGGACGGCGGGGCGCTCGGCTTGGGCGGACACGGGTTGGGCTCCTTCTCGTGTCCGATGATCAGCCACTGGCTGTGCTGGACTTCCTTCACGGTGAAGGCGCCGAGCGAGGGGCCACCCTTCACCGTGTAGTCGCAGGAGCTGATCCGCATGGTGCTCTGGATGGGCACGTTGGACCGCTTCTGGATGGACTCTGCGTAGTCGTTGTCGTGCTCGACCTGAATGTTCAAGGCCCCGGCGGCGGCTTTGCAGTCCGGGTAACCCATGTTGACCGCGAACTCCTGCCGAGCCTTTTCGTCGAAGAGATTGCAGGCGTCGGTCGGGTCGTTCTGCGCTATCGCGTCGTAGACACCGCGTACCGACTCGAAAGGTGTCGGCGCGAGCAGGGGGCGTTCCTGATAGTTGCCGCCACCGGTCTCCGCTGCTGGCCGGTCATCTTCATCGCCGGTGCCGAAGAAATGGTTGTAGGCGAGCTTGCCCGCGATCAGCAGCACGATGAGCAGGAGGAAGGCGCTCAGCAACTTGGCGCCGAAGCGCTTCAGCCACCGCGGCACCGCGACCTTGGGCGGTGGTGGCGGCTGGGGTGGCTGCGCGGGAAGCCACTGCTGGCTCGGCTGGGGCAACTGCTGATGACTGGGCTGAGGCAGTGACTGCTGACTCGGCTGGGGTAGCGGCTGGTGGCTGGGCTGGGGCAGCGGTGGCTGGGTCGACTCGAGGGGTGACTGCGGGGCCAGGCCGGACGACGGCTGCTGGGTCAGCTCGCTGCCCGGTTGCTGGGCTTGCTGGGCCTTCTGTGCCTCAGAGAACTTGAGGAACTCCTGGAATTGCTGAAACTGCTGGAACTGGCGCAACTGCTCCGGATCGGCCGGCGGCTGGGGGGCCGGCTCCGCCCGGCGGGCAGGTTCGACCTCGGCCCCGGGGTGCTCTTCTCCACGCTGGTCCGCCACGTGACCCATGATGCCGGTCCACCCGCGCCCCGTCTGCCCGCCACCCTGCTTTAGCGGGCAAAAGCCGGGTGACGCCGCGGGGACCTGCTTCTGCGGGCAAAAGCAGGTCCCGGCGGTCAACCGGCTTCTGCGGGGAGAAGCGGGTCCACTCGCCTGACCGGCTTCTGCCTGTGAAAGGCAGGTCTGCCCGCCCGACCGGCTTCTGCGGGGTAAAGCAGGTTCACCCGCTCAACCTGCGTCTGCCCTCAGAAGCAGGTCTCCGGCGGTCGCCTGCTTCTGCCCGCAGAAGCAGGTCTCCGGGGGTCGCCCGTTTGCCCGCGGAAGGTGGTTTTGGCTGTTCGGGTGGGGTGGGTGTGGGGGGCTCGCAGGCGGGTCGTATAGTTGTCGGCGGTTCTACCGAAGACCGCTGGTCTTCTCCGGGCGTCAAGCCCGGGGAACGAAGGTCCCCCACGGAGTGGCGGGCGGCCCGCGCAGGAGGAACGAGGCTTGGCCGCCCCTACGCGACCTGTGACGCCCCGCGCCTGTCTGCGCTGGGGCGTTTTTCCATTCCGGGGTTCCTCCACCCGAGCGGTCAACTAGCCAAGAGAGGAGGCGACCATGGCGAAGCCCGACAAGGTGACGGCCGTCGCCGAGATCGCGGACAGGTTCCGTACGAGCTCGGCCACCGTTGTCACCGAGTACACCGGCCTCTCCGTCGCCCAGCTGTCGCAGCTGCGTGTCGCTCTCGGCTCCAGTGCCAAGTACCGCGTCGCGAAGAACACCCTCGTCCAGCGCGCTGCGCAGGAAGCCGGTGTCCAGGGTCTGGATGACCTCTTCGTCGGCCCGACCGCGATCGCCTTCGTCGAAGGTGAAGCGGTCGACGCCGCGAAGGCGCTCCGTGACTTCGCGAAGGACAACAGCGCCCTTGTCATCAAGGGCGGCTACATGGACGGCAAGCCCCTCAGCGTCTCCGAGATCAACCGCCTGGCGGACCTCGAGAGCCGCGAGGTGCTGCTGGCCAAGGCCGCCGGCGCGTTCAAGGCCAAGTTGTCCCAGGCCGCCGCGCTCTTCCAGGCGCCGGCTTCCCAGGTCGCCCGGCTCGCCGCCGCGCTCGAAGAGAAGCGCAAGGGCGAAGAGGGCGGCGCGGGCGAAGCACCTGCCGAAAGCTGAAATCAACCCCTGAACTCTAGAGTTCACATCCAGAGAGGAACGCCATCATGGCGAAGCTGAGCACCGAAGAACTGCTCGACGCCTTCAAGGAGCTGACGCTGCTTGAGCTGTCCGAGTTCGTGAAGCAGTTCGAGGAGACCTTCGACGTCACCGCGGCCGCCCCGGCCGCCGTGGTCGCCGCCGCCCCGGGTGCCGCCGCGCCGGCCGCCGCCGAGGAGCAGGACGAGTTCGACGTCGTGCTCGAGTCCGCCGGTGACAAGAAGATCCAGGTCATCAAGGTGGTCCGCGAGGTCGTCTCCGGCCTGGGCCTGAAGGAGGCCAAGGAGCTGGTCGAGGGCGCGCCCAAGGCCATCCTGGAGAAGGTCGACAAGGAGGCCGCCGAGGCCGCCAAGGAGAAGCTCGAGGGCGCGGGCGCGAAGATCTCGCTCAAGTGATCCTGGGCTGACCCAGTACTGCCGGAAGGGGCGGGCACCGCGAGGTGCCCGCCCCTTCCGCTATTTGCTGCGCGATTCCCCCTGATGGGCTACGGTGCTGCCACCGCGCCCGACCCCGCCCGCCGGGGAAAACTCGTGAGTAACCTGTGTCCGGCCTGCTCGTTGCTACACCAGGGTGGGTTGCAAGAGCCGACAATGAAGACTGCTCCTGGAGGTGCGATGGGTGCCGAGGTGGTCGTCGAGGGTCTGACGAAGTCCTTCGGAAGGCAGGCCATCTGGCGGGACGTGTCACTGACCCTGCCGCCAGGCGAGGTCTCCGTCCTGCTCGGCCCGTCGGGTACCGGCAAATCGGTGTTCCTGAAGTCGATGATCGGGCTGCTCAAGCCGGAACGCGGCAGCTGCACGATCAACGGCGTCGACATCGTCCGGTGCTCGGAGTCGAAGCTGTACGAGACCCGCAAGCTGTTCGGCGTGCTGTTCCAGGACGGCGCGCTCTTCGGCTCGATGAACCTCTACGACAACGTCGCTTTCCCGCTTCGCGAGCACACCAAGAAGTCGGAAACCGAGATCAAGCGGATCGTGCTGGAAAAGCTCGAGATGACCGGTTTGGCCGGTGCGGAGAAAAAGCTCCCCGGCGAGATTTCCGGCGGTATGCGCAAACGCGCCGGGCTGGCCCGCGCACTGGTGCTGGACCCGGAGATCATCCTGGTCGACGAGCCGGACTCCGGCCTCGACCCGGTGCGCACCACCTACATCAGCCAGTTGTTCATCGACGTGAACACGCAGATCGACGCCACCTTCCTGATCGTCACGCACAACATCAACCTGGCGCGCACGGTGCCGGACAACATCGGCATGCTCTTCCGCAAGGAACTGGTCATGTTCGGCCCGCGCGAGGTGCTGCTGACCAGTGAGGAACCGGTGGTCAAGCAGTTCCTGAACGGCCGGATGGACGGCCCGATCGGGATGAGCGAGGAAAAGGACTCCGCCACCATCGCCGCCGAGAAGGCGATGTTCGACGCCGGGCACCACGCCGGTGGCGTCGAGGACGTGCGCGGCGTGCCGCCCCAGATGCAGCCCACCCCCGGCCTGCCGGAGCGCATGGGCGCCCGCCGCCGCCAGGACCGCGTGATGCGCAACCTCCACACGCTGCCCGCGGCCGCGCAGGAGAAGGTCATCGAGTCGCTCTCCCCGGAGGAGCAGCAGCACTACGGCGTGCACCCCCACCGGCTGGTCGGCGCCAGACCGCAGCAACCCCCGCAGTACCAGGGGCAGCCGCCCAACCAGCACCGCGGTCAGCTGCCCGCGGACCAGGTGGCCAGCATGCCGCAGAGCGGCTGGTCCGAACCCCGATCGCGTGATCCCAGGCAGGGCGGTACATGAGTTCGGCCACTTCCGCCAAGATCCCCGGGATCGGGATGCTCCGCGAGACCGGGAAGCTCTTCGCGCTCGGCCTCGACGTCATCCGCGGGATCTTCCAGCGCCCGTTCCAGGTACGCGAGTTCATCCAGCAGTCGTGGTTCATCGCCAGCGTCACGATCCTGCCGACGGCGCTGGTCGCCATCCCGTTCGGCGCGCTGGTCGCGCTGCAGCTCGGCTCGCTGATCACCCAGCTCGGCGCGCAGTCGTTCATCGGCGCGGCCAGCGTGCTGGCGATCATCCAGCAGGCCGCGCCGATCGTCACCGCGCTGCTGGTGGCCGGCGCCGGTGGTTCGGCGATCTGCGCGGACATCGGCGCTCGCACCATCCGCGAGGAGATCGACGCGATGGAGGTGCTGGGCGTCTCCGCGGTGCAGCGGCTGATCGTGCCGCGCGTGCTCGCCTCGATGCTGGTCGCGGTCCTGCTCAACGGCGTGGTCAGCGTGATCGGCGTGCTCGGCGGGTACTTCTTCAACGTGGTGCTGCAGGGCGGTACCCCGGGTGCTTACCTGGCCAGCTTCTCCGCCCTTGCCCAGCTGCCCGACCTGTGGATCAGCGAGCTGAAGGCGCTGATCTTCGGCTTCATCGCCGGCGTGGTGGCCGCCTACCGCGGGCTGAACCCGCCGCCGGGGCCGAAGGGCGTCGGCGACGCGGTGAACCAGGCCGTGGTGATCACCTTCCTGCTGCTGTTCTTCGTCAACTTCATCCTCACCCTGCTCTACCTGCAGGTCGTTCCGGCGAAGGGGAGCTGACATGGCCTTTCGCCACACCATCGGCCAGGGCGCGCGCCGCGCGGTGAACGCCCCGCTCGGCCTGCTCGACCAGCTCGGGGACCAGCTGTCGTTCTACCTTCGCGCGCTGGCGTGGATCCCGCAGTCGCTGCGCAAGTACATGAAGGAGACGATGCGGCTGCTCGCCGAGGTGAGCTTCGGCTCCGGCGCGCTGGCCGTGATCGGCGGCACGGTCGGCGTGATGGTCGGCCTGACCGTGTTCACCGGTGTGGTGGTCGGCCTCCAGGGCTTCGCCGCGCTGGACCAGATCGGCACCGCGGCCTTCGCCGGGTTCGCCTCGGCCTACATCAACACCCGCGAGATCGCGCCGCTGGTCGCCGGGCTCGCGCTCTCGGCCACCGTCGGCGCCGGTTTCACCGCGCAGCTCGGCGCGATGCGCATCTCCGAGGAGATCGACGCGCTGGAAGTGATGGGCGTGCCGAGCCTGCCCTACCTGGTGACCACCCGGATCATCGCCGGCTTCATCGCGGTCATCCCGCTGTACATCATCGGCCTGCTGATGTCGTACCTCGGCTCGCGAATAGTCACGGTGTACTTCTACGGCCAGTCGGCGGGCACCTACGACCACTACTTCAACCTGTTCCTACCACCCGAAGACGTGTTCATCTCGTTCGTCAAGGTGCTCATCTTCGCGGTGATCATCATCCTGTCGCACTGCTACTACGGCTACCGCGCCAGCGGCGGCCCGGCCGGCGTCGGCGTGGCGGTCGGCCGCGCGGTGCGGACCACGATCGTCACCGTGGCGATCGTGAACTTCTTCATCGGGTTCGCCATCTGGGGGACCACGACCACGGTGAGGATCGCGGGATGAGCACGATTCGCAAGCGGCTGCTGGGGCTCGCCTTCATCGTGGTGATGATCGGCGGGGTCACCCTCAGCATCGCCATGTACAACAAGGCGTTCAGCTCCTTCGTGCACGTCAAGCTGCAGGCCGACAAGGTGGGCAACCAGCTGGCCAAGCAGTCCGACGTCAAGGTGCGCGGGCTGATCGTCGGGGTGGTCTCCGACATCGCCCCCACGGCGAACGGGTCCGAGCTGACCCTGGAGCTGCTGCCGGAGTCGGCGCAGCTGATCCCGGCCGACGTCTCCGCGAGGTTCCTGCCGAAGACCCTGTTCGGCGAGCGGTTCGTCTCGCTGGAGATCCCGGAGAACCCGACCGCCACCAAGATCGCCGACGGGGACGTGATCCCGCAGGACCGCAGTTCCAGCGCGGTCGAGCTGTCGCAGGCCTTCGAGCACCTGCTGCCGGTGCTGCAGGCGGTCCAGCCGCAGAAGCTGTCGACCACGCTCACCGCGATCTCCAGCGCGCTGCAGGGCCGCGGTGAACCGCTCGGCGAGACGCTGAGCGAACTCGGCCAGTACGTCGGCGACCTGAACCCGCACCTGCCCGACCTCCAGCGCAACCTCCAGGAACTGGCGAAGTTCTCCGACAACTTCGCCGACAGCGCCCCGGAACTGGTGCAGGCGCTGGACAACCTGACCACCACCACCGGCACGATCGCCGAGCAGAAGCCGAACCTCGAGGCGCTGTACGCGAACGTGACCAACGCGTCGGTGGACCTCGGTTCGTTCCTCGCGGCGAACAAGTCGAACCTGATCGCGCTCGGCGAGACCGCCCGTCCGACCGCGGAGCTACTGGCCAAGTACGCGCCCGAGTACCCGTGCGTGATCGGGCAGATGGCCGACACCGTGCCGAAGGTGGACAAGGCGCTGGGCAAGGGCACCAGCCAGCCGGGCCTGCACGCCACCATCGAGATCACGGTGAACCGCGGGCCGTACAAGCCGGGCCAGGACGAGCCGGAGTTCAACGACAAGCGCGGTCCGCGGTGCTACGACATGAAGCAGTTCCCGATCCCGTTCCCGCAGCACCCGCCGGACGGCCCGATCGACGACGGCAGCGTGCACCCGCCGCCGGCCCGGTCGCAGAACGACGGGCTGCTGCCGCCGAGCAACGCGGCGAACGCGGTCGGCGTCGGCGGTGGCGCGTCCGGCGGTGACCTGGCGTACAGCCCGGCGGAGCAGCGCTTCCTGAACGAGCTGGTGGGCATGCAGACCGGCGTGGACGCCGCGCAGGTGCCGGATTGGAGCGGATTGCTGGTGGGACCGCTGTACCGCGGGGCGGAGGTGACCTTCAAGTGAAGGTGACCGGATCACTGGTCAAACTGATCGTCTTCATCGTGATCACCGTGCTGTTCACCGCCGTGCTCGGCATCAGCATCGCCAACCTGAACCTGACCAGCACGGCGAAGTACACCGCGCGGTTCACCGACGCCACGCTGCTGCTGCCCAACGACGACGTGCGCATCGCCGGGGTCCGCGTCGGCCAGGTGTCCGACGTGCGGATCGTGGACCGGCGCCAGGCCGAGGTCGAGTTCGAGGTGGACGCCGGGCGCAGGCTGCCCGCCGGGGTGACCGCGACGATCAAGTTCCGGAACCTGGTCGGCCAGCGCTACATCTCGCTCGCCCAGGGCACCGGCACCCCCGGCGACCTGCTGCCCGAGGGCGGCAACATCCCGCTGGAGCGCACCAAGCCGGCCCTGGACCTGACCGAGCTGTTCAACGGGTTCAAGCCGTTGTTCCGCGCGCTGAACCCGGAGGACGTGAACAAGCTGTCCTACCAGGTCATCCAGGTTCTGCAGGGAGAAGGCGGCACGGTGGAGAGCCTGCTCGCCCACACCGCGTCGCTGACCAGCACGATCGCCGAGAAGGACCAGGTGATCGGCGAGGTGATCACCAATCTCAACGGCGTGCTGGACACGATCAACCAGCGCACCCCGCAGCTGTCCGACCTGATCGCCACGCTGCAGCGGCTGGTCTCCGGCCTGGCCGAGGACCGCAAGCCGATCGGGGACGCGATCGACTCGCTCGGCGGGCTCGCCGAGACCACCTCCGGGCTGCTCAGCGAGGCCCGTGAGCCGTTGAAGAACGACATCGCCGCGCTGGGCACGCTGACCGAGAACCTGAACGAGAACGAGCCGGTGGTGGAGCACTTCATCCAGTTCCTGCCGTACAAGGTGTCCACGCTGAGCCGGACCGCCGACTACGGTTCGTGGTTCAACTTCTTCGCCTGCGAGGTCACCGGCAGCGTGGCGCTGCCGCCGTTGATCAGCCAGCCGATCAACGTGCCGATCGCGCCGGTCAACCGGGAGCGGTGTGGCGCATGAAGAGCTTCCAGCAACGCAACCCCATTCCCATCGCGCTCGCCGGGATCGCGGTGATCGTGCTCGGCGTGCTCGCCGCGCTGAACTCCGAGGACCTGCCGGTGATCGGCGGCGGCACCAGCTACACCGCCGAGTTCGGCGAGGCGGCCGGGCTGGTGCCCGACGACGAGGTCCGGATCGCCGGGGTCAAGGTCGGCGCGGTGTCCGACATCGAGCTGGCCGGGGACAAGGTCCGCGTCTCGTTCAAGGTCAAGGACGCCTGGCTGGGTGACAAGACCAGCGCGGCGATCAAGCTGAAGACCCTGCTCGGGCAGAAGTACCTGGCGCTCGACCCGATCGGCGACGAGGTGCTCGACCCCGGCGTGGCCATCCCGCGCGAGCGGACCGCCTCGCCGTACGACGTGCTGGAGGCCTTCCGCGGGCTGTCCAGCACGGTCGACGAGATCGACACCACCCAGCTGGCGAAGAGCTTCGACGTGCTCTCGGAGACCTTCTCCGACACCCCGGACGACGTGAAGGGCGCGCTGTCGGGGCTGTCCGAGCTGTCCGACACCATCGCCAAGCGCGACGACCAGCTGGCCCAGCTGCTGTCCAACACCAAGCAGGTCAGCCAGACCCTGGTCGACCGCGACGCCGAAGTGACCAAGCTGATCCAGGACGGCAACAAGCTGCTTGACGAAGTGGGCAAGCGCAAGGAGGCGATCAGCAAGCTGCTGGAGGGCACCAAGACGCTGTCCACCGAGCTGCGCGGCCTGATCGACGACAACGACGCGCAGCTGGACCCGGTGCTCACCCAGCTCGACCAGCTCACCTCGATGCTGCAGCGCAACCAGGACTCGCTGGCCGCCGGCCTGCGCGAGTTCGCCCCGTTCATCCGGGTCTTCAACAACACCATCGGCAACGGGCGCTGGTTCGACAACTACATCTGCGGCCTGCTGCTGCCGTCCGTCGGCCCGATCAACGAAGACGGGTGCAACGCGAAATGACCGATACCCGCTTCGGAATGAACGTGGCCCGCTGGCTGAGCGTGGCCTGCGTGCTGGCGCTGCTGGTGGCCGGTGGCCTGTGGTGGACGCTGAAGGACCCGGGCCGCAAGCACCTGACCGCCTGGTTCCCCACCGCGGTCGGCCTGTACGAGGGCAACAGCGTGCGCATGCTCGGCGTGCAGATGGGCACCGTGGAGAAGGTCGAGCCGCTGGGCGACCGGGTCCGGGTGACCATGGAGTACGACCGCGCGGTCGCCGTGCCCGCCGACGCGCAGGCGGTGATCGTGTCGCCGTCGCTGGTCAGCGACCGGTACGTGCAGCTGACCCCGGCGCACACCGGCGGGCCGGTGATCGAGGAGGGCGCGACCATCCCGATCGAGCGCACCGCGGTGCCGCTCGAGGTGGACGACCTCTACGCCAGCCTCAGCCGGGTCAGCCAGTCGCTGGGCCCGAACGGGGTGAACAAGGACGGCTCGCTGAACACCCTGCTGACCACGCTCGCCGACAACTTCGACGGCAACGGCCAGGCGCTGCACGACACCATCACCCGCCTCGGCCAGGCCTCCGGCACGCTGGCCGGCAACAAGGACGACCTGTTCGCCACCGTCCGCAACCTGGGCGACTTCTCCACCACGCTGGCCAACAGCGACGGCCAGATCCGCGAGTTCGAGCGCCAGCTCGCCGACGTCACCGGCTTCCTCGCCGACGAGCGCGGCAACCTGGCCGAGACGGTCCAGCAGCTGGGCCCGACGCTGGAGCAGGTGCAGGGCTTCGTGGAGAAGAACCGCGACAAGCTCAAGTCCAATGTGGACAAGCTGGCCAGCATCACCAGGACGCTGGTGGACCAGCGCGGCGCGCTGGCCGAGATCCTGGACGTGGCGCCGGTGGCGCTGGGCAACCTGGTCAACACCTACAACGCCTCCTCCGGCACGCTCGACGCGCGCGCGAACCTGAACGAGCTGACCCAGCCGCCGGTGCTGATGGTGTGCAACCTGCTCAAGCAGACCCCGGACCAGCTCGACGTGGTCGGGGACCTGTGCAAGGGCCTGCAGCCGGTGCTCGACGGCGCGCTGCCGCTGCCCTCGGTGGCGCAGGTGGTGGCCGCGGCCAAGAAGGGCGAGGCACCGCCGTTGCCGTTGCCGCTGGTCGACGTGATGTCGGGAGGGGCCCAGTGAAGCTGAAGCGGACGGCCTTCGCCGCGCTCGGTGCGGTCACCGCGGTGACCCTGTCCGGCTGCGGGTTCACCGGCATCTACGACATCCCGCTGCCCGGCGGCGCCGACCTCGGCGACCACCCGTACACGGTGAAGGTGCAGTTCCGGGACGTGCTCGACCTGATCCCGCAGGCCGGGGTGAAGCTCAACGAGGTGCCGGTCGGCCGGGTGGAGAGCATCGGGCTGGCACCGGACGGCTGGACCGCCGAGGTCAGCGTGCTGGTCAACGGCAACGTGGAACTGCCGTCGAACGCGCTGGCGAACCTGCGGCAGTCGAGTCTGCTCGGCGAGAAGTACGTCGAGCTGAGCCCGCCCGCCGAGGCGAAGGCGCAGGAACGGCTGGCCGACGGCATGCTCATCCCGGTCGAGCGGACCAACCGCAACGTCGAGGTGGAGGAGGTGCTCGGCGCGCTGTCCATGCTGCTCAACGGCGGTGGCGTGGAGCAGCTCAACACCATCACCAAGGAGCTGAACGCGGCCACCGAGGGCCGCGCGCCGGACCTGAAGAACCTGCTCAACAACGCCAACGACCTGGTCACCAGCCTGGACGAGCAGTCGTCCAACATCACCAGGGCGCTCGACGGGCTGAACCGGCTTTCGTCCACTTTGAACGGTCAGCGCGACCAGATCGCCGGCGCGCTGGACAACCTCGGGCCGGGGCTGAAGGCGCTGGAGGACCAGCGCGGGCAGCTGGTCACCATGCTGCAGGCGCTCAACGACCTGTCCGGCGTCGCCACCGACACGGTGAACAAGAGCCAGGAGGACCTGGTCGCCAACCTCAAGGCGCTGCAGCCGACGCTGCAGAAGCTCGGTGAGGCGGGCAACGACCTGCCGAAGGCGCTGGAGCTGCTGCTGACCTTCCCGTTCAGCGACGCGGCCGTCGACGGCGTGAAGGGCGACTACTTCAACCTGTACGCCAAGATCGACCTGAACCTCAACGAGGTGCTGGCGAACCTGGGCCGCAGCAGGCAGAACCCGCTGCAGGACATCCTGCCCGAGGGCCTCGGCCTGACCGGCGGGCAGAACGGGGTCGACCCGAACGCGCCCCCGCTGCTGCCGCTGCCGACCTCCACCCCGCTCGGCACCGGCGCGCCCGCCGCGCCGACCGGCGGGCAGGCCCCGGCCCCGCAGCAGACCGGCGTCGGCGGCATCTTCGACGTGCTCTCGGGAGGTGCCGGCTGATGTTGGTGCGCAAGACGAAGCTGCAGCTGGTGGCCTTCTTCGTGATCGCCGTGCTGTCCATCGTGTACGCGTTGTTCCGGTTCACCGACGTGGGCCGGGTGTTCGGCCAGGGCGGCTACACCGTGCACCTGGAGCTCAGCTCCAGCGGCGGCATCTTCACCAACGCCGAGGTCACCTACCGCGGTTACAACGTGGGCCGGGTCGGCGAGCTGTCGCTGACCGAGCGCGGGTTGCAGGCGGAGCTGAACATCGAACCGGACATGCCGCAGATCCCGTCGGACCTGCAGGCGATGGTGGTCAACCGGTCCGCGGTCGGGGAGCAGTTCGTCGACCTCCGGCCGAAGAACGAGAACGGGCCGTTCCTGGCGCAGGACTCGGTGATCCCGGCCGAGCGCGCGGTCACCCCGGTGCCCACCGACCAGGTGCTCGGCGATCTGGACAGCCTGGCCTCCTCGGTGCCCACCGACGCGCTGCGCACCGTGGTCGACGAGTCGTACGACGCCTTCCAGGGCACCGGGGACGACCTCCAGGTGCTGATGGACACCGCCCGCGACTTCACCAGGGCCGCGCAGGACAACCTGCCGGAGACGGTCAACCTGCTGGAGCAGGGCGGCAAGGTGCTGGAGACGCAGAACGACCTGGCCGGGTCGTTCGCCTCGTTCAGCGGGGACCTGAACAAGCTGTCGGAGACGCTGAAGAACTCCGACGGCGACCTCCGGAAGGTGATCGGGGTGACCCCGCAGGTGGCGACCCAGATCAGCGAGGTGGTGCAGGAGACCGGGCCGGGGCTCGGCGCCGTGGTGGCGAACCTGCTCACCACGTCGAACCTGCTGGTCACCCGGCTGGACGGGCTGGAGCAGGGGCTGGTCACCTACCCGCTGCTGTCGGTGGGCGCGCAGACGGTGGCGCCGAACGACGGCACCGCGCACCTCGGGCTGGCGCTGAACCTGTTCGACCCGCCGTCGTGCACCAAGGGCTACCGGGACGTGGACGAGTTCCGCACCGGGAACCGGCCCGAGGACCTCACCCCGCGCCCGGCGAAGGGCGATGCGTACTGTGCGGAACCCAAGGGCAGCCCGATCAACGTCCGCGGTTCGCAGAACGCGCCGTACAACGGGGTGCCGGTGGTGCCGTCCGACGAGGAGCTGAAGGCCAACGCCAACCGCTCGCAGGAGGAGCTGGCCGCGCTGCGCGGGGTGCCCGGGATCGCCGGCAGCCCGGGGCTGAGCCTGACCAGCCTGCCCTCGCTGTTCGGCCTGCCCGGCTGAGCAACCGCATTTCGTCTGGAGAGTTATGGATTCGGAGCAGGACGCGGTGACGACCGACGAGGTCGTGGACAAGACCCCCGGGCCGCGGGACCGTTCGCGGCCGCTGCTGCTGGGCGCGGCGGCGCTGGCCACCGCGGCCTTCCTGGCCGCCGCGATCTTCGGCGCCCAGTGGGTCTTCGCGGCCACCGGGGACGACGCCGAGCTGGCCCAGGCGCGGGACGAGGTGCTGGTCGCCGGGACGGCCGCGGTGAAGGCGTTCACCGAGTTCGACTACAACAACCTCGACCAGTACTTCCAGAAGCAGCAGGAGCTGTCCACCGGCACGATCCAGGAGCAGGCCCGCCAGTCCGAGGGCAAGTTCCGCGAGGCGATCAGCCAGGCGAAGACCGTGGTGGTGTCCACCGTGCAGGACATCGCGGTGGAGGAGCTGAACGAGCACGAGGGCAAGGCGACCTGCCTGGTGGCGCTGTCCACGGAGGTGACCCAGGGCGACCAGAAGGGCGTCAAGTCGCTGCGCGTGGAGATCGAGATGACCAGGGTCGGTGACGAGTGGAAGCTGTCGAGCATCGGCAACGTTCCCGTCGTCGGCGCTGGACAGCAGTGAGGAGCTTGTACTGATGGCCAACCGTCGCCAGCCGCCCCGCCCCGGCAGCACCCCGGTGCGGCGGCCCAAGGTGGCCGGCATCCGCAGGCCCGGCGCGGAGTCCGAGACCCAGTCCCTGAACCGGCCCAGCCCGAAGCCGCGCCCGGCGCCCGCTCCCGTGGAGCCCGTCGAGCCCGAGGCCACGGAGGTCGTGGGGGCCGAGACCACCGAGGCCACCGAGGCTGTCGAGACCGCGGAGACCACCGCGGCCGTCGAGTCGCCGGTGGCCGAGCCGGAGGCCGCTGAGCCCGAGGCCGCCGACGCTGAGTCCGCCGAGGACGAGGTCGCTGGGGCCAAGGGGGCCGAGGCCGAGGTGGCTGGGGTCGAGACGACCGAGTCCGAGGCTGCCGAGTCCGAGGTTGCCGAGGCCCCGGCCAAGGCGGCGAAGCCGAGCCCGCGGCCCAAGGCGCGCGACACCGGCGTCCGCAAGCCGTCCTCCGAAGCCGAGGCCGAGGAGCTCGCCGCCGAGGACGAGCCCGTCGCCGCGACCGTCTTTTCCCCGCGGAAGCGTGGTGGCGCGCTGATCGCGCTGCTGCTGGTGGCCGCCGTGGTCTTCGCCGGGCTCGCGGTCTGGTTCAAGATCGAGGAGAGCGAGGTCTCCGCCTCCACGGACAACACCGCCCTGCTCGACGTGGCGAAGACCGCGCAGGTCAAGCAGGCCGTGACGAGTGCGGCCGAGGCGCTGTTCTCCTACGACTTCAACGACATCGCCAAGACCGAGAACGCCGCCAACGACCTGCTGGTCAACGACGAGGTCCGGCAGAAGTACAACGGCTTCATGGGCGAGGTGAAGCGCCTCGCGCCGGAGCAGAAGATGGTGGTGACCATGAAGGTCACCCGCAGCGCGGTGGTGCTGCTGGACGGCGACCGCGCCAAGGTGATGGTCTCCGCCGACCAGACCTCCACCCGGACCGCGCAGAACCAGACCTCGGCCGGTGGCGCCCAGATGTGGTTCACCACCGAGCTGCGCGACGGCAAGTGGAAGATCACCGACCTGAACACCTACTCGGGCGGCCAGCCGGCGCAGCCCACCCAGCCGGCCCCGGCCCCGGGCGCCCCACCCGCCCCGGGGAACTGACCCCCGAGGCCCGTGTCCAACCGTCACGAAGGTGGCTTTCGAGACCCCACGCGTCTCGAAAGCCACATTCGTGACACCCCCCGAACCGCCCCCGGCGCGACCTGCTTCTGCGGGCAAAAGCCGGTCGAGGCGGGTTAAAGGCCTGGTGGGAGCACGCCGCGAGCTTGTGACTCTGTGCACAAGGGGGCTGCACGCTCCGCCATCCGGCGGAAAATCCGCCCGCGAACCTGCGGTTTGGCCTCCTGGCGGGAGTGGCATCTTGACTCGCGGTCTCCGGGGGGTCACGCTTACTCCCAACGGCCCGCCTCGTGCGGGAGGGCAGGGCCGGTGGACACCGGGAAACCGGCGTCGTGGAAGGCAGGCGAATGAGGCTGGGCCCCCGTCGGGCGTGCCCCCTCGACAAGCGCGGCCTTCGGGGCTAGACTGCTTCTTTGCGCTGCCCTCTTTCAGGCTGCCCGAAGCAGGCAGCTAGGATGGTCGGCACCACCGCACCCTTGACAGTCCGTGTTACGCCCTGCTAGCGCGTCTGTCAGCCGCTCATTGTCCCTGGAAGGACGCATCTTGGCAGTCTCTCCCGCGAACCAGGCCACTGCTGCGACCACCTCGGCTGTATCTGCTTCGGAGTCTCCAGAGCTCTCGGGAATCCCCGGCGCCCCCAAGCGGGTGTCCTTCGCGAAGATCCGCGAGCCGCTGAGCACCCCGAACCTGCTGGACGTGCAGATCCGGTCATTCGAATGGTTCACCGGCGACGAGGCGTGGTTCGAACGCCGCGTCGAGGAAGGCGAAGAGAACCCGGTCGGCGGTCTGGAGGAGGTCCTCAACGAGATCTCCCCGATCGAAGACTTCTCCGGCTCCATGTCCCTCTCCTTCTCCGACCCGCGCTTCGACGAGGTCAAGGCCTCGGTCGAGGAGTGCAAGGACAAGGACATGACGTACGCGGCGCCGCTGTTCGTCACCGCCGAGTTCGTCAACAACAACACCGGCGAGATCAAGAGCCAGACGGTCTTCATGGGTGACTTCCCGGTGATGACCGACAAGGGCACCTTCGTGATCAACGGCACCGAGCGTGTCGTGGTGTCCCAGCTGGTCCGCTCGCCCGGTGTCTACTTCGACTCCAGCGTCGACAAGGCCACCGACAAGGACGTCTTCAGCACCCGCATCATCCCGAGCCGCGGCGCGTGGCTCGAGTTCGACGTGGACAAGCGCGACACCGTCGGCGTCCGCATCGACCGCAAGCGCCGCCAGCCGGTCACCGTGCTGCTGAAGGCGCTGGGCTGGACCACCGAGGCGATCCGCGAGCGCTTCTCCTTCTCCGAGACGCTGATGGCGACCCTGGAGAAGGACCACACCGCGGGCACCGACGAGGCCCTGCTCGACATCTACCGCAAGCTGCGCCCGGGCGAGCCGCCGACCAAGGAGAGCGCGCAGACCCTGCTGGAGAACCTGTTCTTCAAGGACAAGCGCTACGACCTGGCCAAGGTGGGCCGGTACAAGGTCAACAAGAAGCTGGGCCTGACCACGCCGTACGACACCGGGACGCTGACCGAAGAGGACATCGTCTCCACCATCGAGTACCTGGTCCGGCTGCACGCCGGCGAGGACAAGATGACCGTCGGCGACCAGACGATCCCGGTCGAGACCGACGACATCGACCACTTCGGCAACCGCCGCCTGCGCACCGTCGGCGAGCTGATCCAGAACCAGATCCGGGTCGGCCTGTCCCGCATGGAGCGCGTCGTCCGCGAGCGGATGACCACCCAGGACGTCGAGGCGATCACCCCGCAGACCCTGATCAACATCCGCCCGGTGGTGGCGGCGATCAAGGAGTTCTTCGGCACCTCGCAGCTGTCGCAGTTCATGGACCAGAACAACCCGCTGTCCGGGCTGACCCACAAGCGCCGCCTGTCGGCGCTCGGCCCCGGCGGTCTGTCCCGTGAGCGCGCCGGCATGGAGGTCCGCGACGTCCACCCGTCGCACTACGGCCGGATGTGCCCGATCGAGACGCCGGAAGGCCCGAACATCGGCCTGATCGGCTCGCTGTGCTCCTACGCGCGGGTCAACCCGTTCGGGTTCATCGAGACCCCGTACCGCAAGGTGGTCGAGGGCCGGGTCACCGACCAGGTCGACTACCTGACCGCGGACGAGGAGGACCGGTTCGTCAAGGCCCAGGCCAACGCCGTCATCGACAACGAGGGCAACTTCCTCGAGGACCGCGTCATGGTCCGGAAGAAGGGCGGCGAGGTCGAGCTGATCGACCCGCTGGACGTGGACTACATGGACGTCTCGCCGCGCCAGATGGTGTCGGTCGCGACGGCGATGATCCCGTTCCTCGAGCACGACGACGCGAACCGCGCGCTGATGGGCGCGAACATGCAGCGCCAGGCCGTGCCGCTGCTGCGCAACTCGGCGCCGCTGGTCGGCACCGGGGTGGAGCTGCGGGCCGCGGTCGACGCCGGTGACGTGCTCGTCGCCGAGCAGGCGGGCGTGGTCGAGGAGCTCTCCGCCGACCTGATCACGATCATGCACGACGACGGCACGCGGAAGAGCTACGGGCTGTACAAGTTCCGCCGCTCCAACCACGGCACCTGCTTCAACCACCGCCCGATCGTGAACGAGGGCGACCGGGTCGAGCAGGGTCAGGTCATCGCCGACGGCCCGTCCACCGAGAACGGTGAGATGGCGCTCGGCAAGAACCTGCTCGTCGCGGTCATGCCGTGGGAGGGCCACAACTACGAGGACGCGATCATCCTGTCGCAGCGCCTCGTGCAGGACGACGTGCTCACCTCGATCCACATCGAAGAGCACGAGATCGACGCCCGCGACACCAAGCTCGGTGCCGAGGAGATCACCCGGGACATCCCGAACGTCTCCGAGGAGGTCCTGGCCGACCTCGACGAGCGCGGCATCATCCGGATCGGTGCCGAGGTCCGCGACGGCGACATCCTGGTCGGCAAGGTCACGCCCAAGGGTGAGACCGAGCTGACCCCGGAGGAGCGCCTGCTCCGCGCGATCTTCGGCGAGAAGGCCCGCGAGGTGCGCGACACCTCGCTGAAGGTGCCGCACGGCGAGACCGGCAAGGTCATCGGCATCCGGGTGTTCTCCCGCGAGGACGACGACGAGCTGCCCCCGGGCGTCAACGAGCTGGTCCGCGTCTACGTGGCGCAGAAGCGCAAGATCCAGGACGGCGACAAGCTCGCCGGCCGCCACGGCAACAAGGGCGTCATCGGCAAGATCCTCCCGGTCGAGGACATGCCGTTCATGGAGGACGGCACCCCGGTCGACGTGGTGCTGAACACGCACGGTGTGCCGCGTCGTATGAACATCGGCCAGATCCTCGAGTTGCACCTCGGGTGGCTGGCTTCGCAGGGCTGGAAGGTCGAGGGCAACCCCGACTGGGCGAAGAACCTGCCCGCCGAACTGCACGACGTGGACCCGGGCACGAACACCGCGACCCCGGTGTTCGACGGCGCCAAGGAGGAGGAGCTGACGGGTCTGCTGTCGGCGACCAAGCCCAACCGCGACGGCGAGCGCATGGTCAAGCAGAACGGCAAGGCCACGCTGCTCGACGGCCGCTCCGGCGAGCCGTTCCCGTACCCGGTCTCGGTCGGCTACATGTACATCCTGAAGCTGCACCACCTGGTCGACGACAAGATCCACGCCCGCTCCACCGGCCCGTACTCGATGATCACCCAGCAGCCGCTGGGTGGTAAGGCGCAGTTCGGTGGCCAGCGCTTCGGTGAGATGGAGTGCTGGGCGATGCAGGCCTACGGCGCGGCCTACACGCTGCAGGAGCTGCTGACGATCAAGTCGGACGACGTGATCGGCCGGGTGAAGGTGTACGAAGCCATCGTCAAGGGCGAGAACATCCCGGAGCCGGGCATCCCGGAGTCGTTCAAGGTGCTGTTGAAGGAGTTGCAGTCGCTCTGCCTCAACGTGGAGGTCCTGTCCTCCGACGGTGCGGCGATCGAAATGCGGGACTCCGACGACGAGGACCTCGAGCGCGCCGCGGCGAACCTCGGCATCAACCTGTCCCGCAACGAGTCGCCCTCGGTGGACGACGTCGTTCAATGACCGCGCGCCCGGCCGGTACCTGCCTCCCGCGGGTACCGGCCGGGTAGCCACCCCCTCTAGCCACAGGGACCCTCTGGGGAGCGACCCCCAGACCCCCGAACAGACCCCAAGGGGATGCAACGACGTGCTGGACGTCAATTTCTTCGATGAGCTCCGGATCGGCCTCGCCACCGCTGACGACATCCGCCAGTGGTCCTTCGGTGAAGTGAAGAAGCCGGAGACCATCAACTACCGCACGCTCAAGCCGGAGAAGGACGGGCTCTTCTGCGAGAAGATCTTCGGTCCGACCCGCGACTGGGAGTGCTACTGCGGTAAGTACAAGCGGGTCCGCTTCAAGGGCATCATCTGCGAGCGCTGCGGCGTCGAGGTGACCCGCGCCAAGGTGCGCCGCGAGCGGATGGGCCACATCGAGCTCGCCGCCCCGGTCACCCACATCTGGTACTTCAAGGGCGTGCCCTCGCGGCTGGGTTACCTGCTCGACCTGGCCCCGAAGGACCTCGAGAAGATCATCTACTTCGCCGCGTACGTGATCACCGGCGTGAACACCGAGCTGCGGCACAACGACCTGCCGACGCTCGAGAACGAGATCGGTGTCGAGCGCAAGAACCTCGAGCTCAAGCGCGACGCCGACATCGAGGCCCGCGCGCAGAAGCTGGAAGCCGACCTGGCCGAGCTGGAGGCGGAGGGCGCCAAGTCCGACGTCCGCCGCAAGGTCAAGGAGGGCGGCGAGCGCGAGATGCGCCAGCTCCGCGACCGCGCCGGTCGTGAGCTGGACCGTCTCGAAGAGGTCTGGACCACCTTCACCAAGCTCGAGCCGCGTCAGCTGATCGCCGACGAGCTGCTCTACCGCGAGCTGATCGACCGCTACGGCGAGTACTTCACCGGTGGCATGGGCGCGGAGGCCATCCAGAAGCTGGCCGCCGAGTTCGACGTGGCCGCCGAGGCGGAGAACCTGCGCGACACCATCCGCAACGGCAAGGGGCAGAAGAAGCTCCGCGCGCTCAAGCGGCTCAAGGTGGTGGCGGCCTTCCAGGTCACCGGCAACGACCCGCGCGGCATGGTGCTCGACGCCGTCCCGGTCATCCCGCCGGACCTGCGCCCGATGGTGCAGCTCGACGGTGGCCGCTTCGCCACCTCGGACCTGAACGACCTGTACCGCCGCGTGATCAACCGGAACAACCGGCTCAAGCGGCTGATCGACCTCGGCGCGCCCGAGATCATCGTGAACAACGAGAAGCGGATGCTGCAGGAGGCCGTCGACGCGCTGTTCGACAACGGCCGCCGCGGCCGCCCGGTGACCGGTCCCGGCAACCGCCCGCTGAAGTCGCTGTCCGACCTGCTCAAGGGCAAGCAGGGCCGGTTCCGCCAGAACCTGCTCGGCAAGCGCGTCGACTACTCCGGCCGTTCGGTGATCATCGTCGGGCCGCAGCTGAAGCTGCACCAGTGCGGTCTGCCGAAGGACATGGCGCTGGAGCTGTTCAAGCCGTTCGTGATGAAGCGGCTGGTCGACCTGAACCACGCGCAGAACATCAAGTCCGCCAAGCGGATGGTGGAGCGCTCGCGCCCGCAGGTGTGGGACGTGCTCGAAGAGGTCATCACCGGCCACCCGGTGATGCTGAACCGCGCACCGACCCTGCACCGCCTCGGCATCCAGGCCTTCGAGCCGCAGCTGGTCGAGGGCAAGGCCATCCAGCTGCACCCGCTGGTCTGCGAGGCGTTCAACGCGGACTTCGACGGTGACCAGATGGCGGTGCACCTGCCGCTGTCGGCCGAGGCGCAGGCCGAGGCCCGCATCCTGATGCTGTCGGCGAACAACATCCTCTCCCCGGCGTCGGGTCGCCCGCTGGCGATGCCGCGTCTGGACATGGTGACCGGGCTGTTCCACCTCACCCGCCTCACCGAGGACGCCGAGGGCGCCGGGCAGGCCTTCTCCTCGCCGGCCGAGGCCATCATGGCCTTCGACCGCAAGGCGATCAGCCTGCACGCGCCGATCAAGATCCGGGTCAAGGACCGCCAGCCGGCCAAGGCCGACGAGGCGCGCCTGGCCGAGGCGGGCTGGGAGCCCGGCAAGCCGTGGCTGGCCGAGACCACCCTTGGCCGCGTGCTGTTCAACGAGCTGCTGCCGGCGGACTACCCGTTCGTGAACGAGCCGATGCCGAAGAAGCGGCAGGCCGCGATCGTGAACGACCTCGCCGAGCGGTACTCGATGACCCAGGTCGCGCAGACCCTGGACCGCCTCAAGGACGCCGGTTTCTACTGGGCCACCCGGTCCGGCGTCACCGTCGCCATCTCCGACGTGCTGGTGCCCGACGAGAAGAAGGGCATCCTCGAGGAGTACGAGGGCAAGGCCGACCAGGTCGAGAAGCGCTACCAGCGCGGTCAGCTCTCGCACGCCGAGCGCAACAACGAGCTGGTGAAGGTGTGGACCCAGGCGACCGAGGACGTCGCCAAGGTGATGGAGGCGCACTTCCCCGACGACAACCCGATCTCGGTGATCGTGAAGTCCGGGGCGGCGGGCAACATGACCCAGGTCCGGTCGCTGGCCGGGATGCGTGGGCTGGTGTCGAACCCGAAGGGTGAGTACATCCCGCGCCCGATCAAGGCGAACTTCCGCGAGGGCCTGTCGGTGGCGGAGTACTTCATCGCCACGCACGGTGCCCGCAAGGGTCTGGCCGACACCGCGCTGCGTACCGCCGACTCGGGTTACCTGACCCGTCGTCTGGTGGACGTCTCGCAGGACGTCATCGTCCGCGAGATCGACTGCGGCACCACCCGCGGCATCAACATGATCATCGGTGAGGACATCGGTGGCGGCAAGGTGGTCCGCGACCAGCACGTGGAGACCAGCGTCTACGCCAGGACCCTGGCGGCCGACGCGGCCGACGCGAGCGGCAACGTGGTGCTCAACGCCGGTGACGACCTCGGCGACCCGGCCATCGAGAAGCTGGTCTCCAGCGGGATCTCGAAGGTCAAGGTCCGCTCGGTGCTGACCTGCGAGTCGGCCGTCGGCATCTGCGCCACCTGCTACGGCCGCTCGATGGCGACCGGTCAGCTGGTGGACGTCGGCGAGGCGGTGGGCATCGTGGCCGCCCAGTCGATCGGTGAGCCGGGTACGCAGCTGACCATGCGTACCTTCCACCAGGGTGGCGTCGCCGGTGACGACATCACCACCGGTCTGCCGCGTGTCCAGGAGCTGTTCGAGGCCCGCGTGCCGAAGGGCAAGGCGCCGATCGCCGACGTCGACGGCCGCGTGCGGATCGAGGAGAGCGAGCGGTTCTGGAAGATCACCCTGATCCCGGACGACGGGTCGGAGGAGATCGTGTTCGACAAGCTGTCCAAGCGGCAGCGGCTGGCGAACACCCCGGACGGCCCGCTGGGCGACGGCGACCACGTCAAGGTCGGGCAGCAGCTGCTCGAGGGCACGCCGGACCCGCACGAGGTGCTCCGCGTGATGGGTCCCCGCGAGGCGCAGATGCACCTGGTGGACGAGGTCCAGAAGGTGTACCGGGCGCAGGGTGTGTCGATCCACGACAAGCACATCGAGGTCATCGTGCGGCAGATGCTGCGCCGCGTGACGATCATCGACTCCGGTGCCACGGACTTCCTGCCGGGTGAGCTGCCCGAGCGGACCAAGTTCGAGGCGACGAACCGGGCCGCGGTGGCCGAGGGCGGCGAGCCCGCCTCGGGTCGCCCGGTGCTGATGGGGATCACGAAGGCCTCGCTGACCACGGACTCGTGGCTGTCGGCGGCGTCGTTCCAGGAGACCACCCGCGTGCTGACCGACGCGGCCATCAACGGCCGGTCGGACAAGCTCGTGGGCCTCAAGGAGAACGTGATCATCGGTAAGCTGATCCCGGCCGGTACCGGGATCAACAAGTACCGGAACATCCAGGTGCAGCCGACCGAGGAGGCACGGGTCGCCGCCTACGCGATCCCGTCCTACGACGACGGTTACTACACCCCGGACGTGTTCGGCACCGGCACCGGCGCCGCCGTCCCACTGGACGACTACGACTTCGGTCGCGACTTCCGGTAAGCAGTACCACCGCGAGAGCCCCCGTTCCCTGGTTGGGAGCGGGGGCTCTCCGCTGTTCAGGCCCTGATCAGCGGATGACATCCCACGACTTTGCAAGTAGTGTGAAACTATGCCGGTGTCGGAGGTCAACTTTTCGGACCTGTCCAACCAGCCGCTCAAGGTGGTGGGACAGGTCGAGCGTTCGGCGACCCGTTCGGTGCGGATCCGCCGTCGCGGCAAGGACGTGCCGGACCTGCTGCTGGTCACCGAGGAGCGGGCGGCGCAGGTGACCGAGGTGGTCACGGCGACCACCAAGATGTTCCTCGCCCTGATGGAGCACGACGACGAGGCTCGTTCGCTGGCCACCGAGGTCGTGCCGGTGGCCTTTCCCTGGGTGAGGTTCCTGCCCAAGGAGGACGTGCGGGCGTTCGTCGTCGAGCTGGTGGAGACGCTCGCGGCGGCCGAATCCCTGCGCAACCCGGCGCCGGTGGCGAATCTCGTGGCGGCCTGGCGGCACACCGCCGAGGTGCACGCGGACCCGGAGCTGGCCGCCATCCTCCAGCGCGACGGTGACGATCTGGGCCTGGTGCCCGCCCCCGGCGAGGTGGAGTGAGCCCGAAACGCGGAGACCGCGTGGCACCCCCGCCGACCGGCGACGAGTGGGATGTCCGGTTCAGCACCAACGAGGCGGTGAAGGGCTGGCAGGACCTGTGCCAGCAGGCACCGGGCAACACACGAGCCGCCTGGGTGACCATGCGGTCGGACCCCGGGGCCGGTCCCGGGAAGCCCACGAGCAGGCACCACCAGCTCAAAGGCACCCTCGCCACCGGCAGGCACAGCGGCCGGGTGCTCCCGATGTGGCAACTCGAGGTCACCGGCGGCGGCCGGGTCTGGTACCTGGTCGACGAAGCCGCCCACACGATCTGGGTGCAGCACGCGAGCACCGGTCACCCCGCCGCCACCGACTGACCTCCTGCCCCCGCTGTTCAGACCGTGTCGGCCAGGTGGATCAGGCGGGCCCGGGCCGCGGCGAGTGACTCGGCGGCGGCCGGTCGGTCGGGTTCCCGGCCCGGTACGAGCCAGGCCAGGGTCCGGTCCGCCGTGACGATTTCGAGGTTCACCACACCCTGTTTGCCGAAGTAAGCCCGCAGGTACGGGGTGAGGAAGTCCCGCTCGCTGGTCTCGTAGGCGCCGCCGCACGCGGTCACCACGACCACCCGCAGGTCCGCGAGCTCGAGCACGCCGGGGAAGCTGACCCGGTCGATCCACGCCTTGAGCGCGGCGGGCGCCGAGTAGTTGTACATCGGCGCGCCGATCAGGAGGACGTCGCTGGCCAGCAGTTCGTCGACCAGTTCCCGGGTCAGCGCCCACTCGCGGCGCTCGGCCGCGGTCTCGATCAGGCCCTCGGCGGGCGCCATGCCGTGCTGTTCCACGCGACGGCCGAGTGCGCAGTACGCCGCACCGATCGGCGCGACCGGCTCGGCCGCGAGATCCCGGTACCGGTAACCGGCACCGCGATGCCGGGCGAGCCAGCGCCGGGCGAACTCCGCGGTGAGCTGACGGCTGGTCGACTCGGCAGCACGGTGCGCGCTGGAGTCCAGATGCAACAAAGCCACCCCCACCTGACGCCCCCACCCCCACGAAGGTGACAACCTGCTTTTGCCCGCAGAAGCATGCGGCTTCCGCGGGCAAGAGCAGGTCAGGGGGTGTTGTCGCGCCGGGCGACGATCGTGGTGCGGATGACCGCCGCGACCAGCAGGCCGCCCGGCAGCAGGGTCCACGCCCACACGTTCGTCACCCCGCCGATCAGCAGGATCGCGATCGCCAGCGCCACCCCGGTCAGGTCGACGGCCAGCTGCACCCCGGGCGTCTTGGCCAGTTTGGTGCCCATCAGGAGTTCGAAGTGCTTCACGAGCGTGGCTCCCACTTGAAGAAGCGGCCGATGACCGCGGCGAACACGACAGCCCACAGCAGGGTCGACCCCAGCGCCGTGGTGATCGGGACGGGGCCGGTGTCGAAGCCCGTCCACCCCTTCGCGAGCAGGTCGGCCGGCCCGAGCAACGGCATCAGCACCCCCGCGGTGGCCACGCCGGTGCTCGACGAACCCACCATGAACAACCCGGCCAGCGCCCCCACCAGCACCGGGAACGAGGTCACGTGCGTCGCTTCGACGCTCTTGCTCAGCGCCGCCGTGGCCATGCCGGCGGCCACCGTCAGCACCAGCCCGGCGGCCATGCCCAGCACCACCAGCCACAGGTGCACCGGCATCGGCGCGCCGAGGTACAGGCAGAACCCGAAGTACACCAGCGCCTGCACCACGCCCATCGCCACCACCGGCATGGTGATCGCGCCGATCACCCCGGCGTCGGGCAGCTCCGTGGTCCGCAACCGCTTGAGCACCAGCGACTGCCGCCGCGCGGTGTAGATGGTCATGCTGGTCATGAACACCGACAGCACCATCAGCATGGTGAACCGGTCGCCGACCAGCGTGCCCCAGTTCTCCGGCGGCGCGTCCCGCACGGTGAACCAGGTCAGCACGCACAGCCCGACCGGCAGCACGGTCGCCGAGAACAGCGTCAGCTTCCGCCGGAACAGCAGCCGGATCTCGAACCACCCGTGTCGCAGCATCATCGTCATCGCCCGGCTCCCACCGTGAGGAAGATTTCGGAGAGGGACGCCTGCGTCGCGGACAGCCGCTCCAGCACCACGCCGTGCTGCCGCGCCCAGTCGATCAGCAGGCCGAGGTCGTCCTGCAGCGCACCGGTCTCCACCACCAGCAACGCCCCCCGTTCGTCCAATGTGGACTCGAGGGTGCCGTCGAACAGCGGCAGCGGGTGGTCGAGCGCGGGCATGGGCACCCGCGCGGAGATCCGCGACGGGTGCGCGGCGAGCACGTCGGTCAGCGCGCCCGCCACCGAGATCCGGCCCTGGTGCATGATCGCCACCCGGTCGGCCAGCGCCTCGGCCTCCTCCAGGTAGTGCGTGGTGAGCAGGATCGTGCTGCCCTCGTCGCGCATCCGCTCGACCGTCTTCCACAGCCGCTGCCGCGATTCCGGGTCCAGCCCGGTGGTCGGCTCGTCCAGCACCACCAGCTCCGGCCGTCCCCAGGTGGCCAGCGCGAAGTCGAGCCGCCGCTGCTCACCGCCGGACAGCTGCTCGACGCGGGTGTCCCGGCGGTGCCCGAGTTCCACGCGGTCCAGCTGCGCGTCGACGTCGTCGGTGCGGCTGCTCAGCGCCCCCCACAAGCGGAGGGTCTCCGCGGTGGACAGCTCCTCGATCAGCCCCGCCTGCTGCAGCATCACCCCCATCCGGGGCTTCAGCCGCGATCTCGCCCGCGCCGGATCGTGGTCGAACACCCGGATGCGGCCGGCTTCCGGCCGCCGGAAGCCCTCGATCATCTCCAGCGTGGTCGTCTTGCCCGCGCCGTTCGTGCCGAGCAGGGCGAAGATCTCGCCCGCCCGCACGGTGAAGTCGACGCCGTCCACGGCGGTGAAGCCGTCGTAGGAGTACTTCAGTTCGGAAATCTCGATCGCGTTCATGGGGAAAACCATGCCCCGGGGGCGCGCTCGTTCTTAGTCGTCGCTGTCACCGGTGCCGATGACGGTCGTACGCGGGGCACGTGACAGGTGTCATCTGTGGTTAGTGTGAGCCGGTGCGCGGAATCAGGTGGCGGGTGCGGGGACGGGATCGGGCCGCCCTCGAATCGTTGCGCCGCTACACCCGGTACAACATCCTGTTCTCGGTGTTCGCGGTCGGCAGTGTGCTGGTGCTGGCCGAGGTGCGGGACCACCTGGACGCCGCGCGCCTGGTGGCGCTGGTGGCCGGGCTGGTACTGGGCGGACTGGGGCACTGGCGCTGGACGGTGCGCTCGATCGACGGTCCGATCGAGCGGATGCCGTGGTGGCAGGCCGGTGCGCTCACCGCTCTCGCGGGCGGGCTGCTGGCCATCGCCTTCGGCACCGAGGGCCACGGCGTGGTGTGGTCGCTGGCCGCCGGGCTGATCGGGCACGACCTGCTGATCGGGCGGTTCCCCGAGGCGGGCTGGCGGTTCGGCGTCGGGTTCGCGGCGCTGATGGGGCTCACCGCGGCGGTCAGCATGGTGGTCACGGGTCAGCCAGGGGCGCCGGGGCAGGGCGTGCTGACCTTCGCGCTGACCCTGCTGATGACCTACGCCGAGGTGCTCCTGCTCAGGCAGTGGCGGCTCACGCTGGAACTGGAGAAGGCCCGCCACGACGCCGCGGAACTGGCCACCACCAAGGAAAGGCTGCGGCTGGCCGAGGACCTGCATGACATCCTCGGGCACGCACTGGAGGTGGTGTCGTTGAAGAGCGAACTGGCCAGCAGGCTCAGCGAAGTCGATCCCGAGCGGTCGCGGGCCGAACTCACCGAGGTGCAGCGGCTGGCCAGGGGCGCGGTGCACGACGTGCGCGCGCTGGTGCAGGGCAGGCGGTCCACCGAGCTGGTGATCGAGATGGCCGGGGCCCGCGGACTGCTCGAATCGGCGGGCATCCGGTGGCAGTTCACCGGCGATCCGGCGCGGCTCGGCGCCGAGTCGAGCGAGCTGCTCGGCCGGGTGCTGCGCGAGGCGGTGACCAATCTGCTCCGGCACGCCGACGCGAGCCATTGCCTGGTGCGCCTGGAGATCCGCCGCGATCGGGCGGTGCTGCACGTGCGCAACGACGGCGTCGCGCCGATGCGGCAGGACGGTCGCGAAGGTTCCGGCCTGCGCGGGCTGAACCGGCGCATCACCGAAGCGGGCGGGGAATTCAGCGCCGAACCCCACGGCAACGCCTTCGAGGTGCGGGCGGAGGTGCCCCGGTGATCCGCATCGTGCTGGCCGACGACGAGCAGCTGACCCGGCAGGCCATCGAGTCGCTGCTCAACCTGGAACCGGACCTGACCGTGGTGGCCGGGGTGCCGGACGGCGCCGCCGCGCTGGCCGCGGTCGCCGAGCACCGGCCGGACGTGCTCGTGGTGGACCACGAGATGCCGGTGCTCGACGGCCTCGCCGTGCTCGACCGGATCGCCGCCGCCCATCCGGCGGTGCGCTCGGTGATGCTCACCCGGCACGCGCGGCCGGGCGTGCTGCGGCAGGCGCTTTCCTCCGGTGCCAAGGGTTTCCTGGCGAAGACCGCACCGGCCTCGCTGCTCGCCGACGTGATCCGCCGAGTCCACTCCGGACTGCGGTACGTCGACCCCGAGTTCGCCGCCGACGCGATCGCCGAGGTCGACTGCCCGCTGACCGAACGCGAGCTGGACGTGCTGCGCCTGGTAGACGACACCACCACCGCCACCGAGATCGCGCGGGCGATGCACCTGTCGGCGGGTACCGTGCGCAACTACACCTCGTCGGCGATGGCGAAGCTGGGTGCGCGCAGCCGCGGGCAAGCGGCTCGCATCGCCCGCGACCACGGCTGGATCTAGGGCCGGTACACCGACTTCCGGGACACCGGGAAGTCGAAGTAGGTGTCCGGGTACGGCTCGTCGTTGAGGGTGAAGTGCCACCACTCCTCGACCAGGTTCCGGAACCCGGCCTCGGCCATGGTGTTCACCAGCAGGTCGCGGTTCTCCCGGGCCTTCCCGGTGATCAGCGGGTTCGCCGTGTGCGAGAGCGTGTCGAAGCAGTCGAAGCCGGTGCCCATGTCCACCGAGTTGTCCGGGAAGCGCTCGCCGGCGGGCGCGGTGCACGGCTGGAGCGGTTCACCGGGCACGTACGGCCGCTGGTGGCGCGGCGGCAGCTTCACCACGGTCAGGTCGACCGTGCTGCCCCGGCTGTGGCCCGACTTCTCCGCGATGTAGCCGTCCGCGAACAGCCGGTCCTTGGCCACGTTGGGGTAGAACTCGGGCTTCATCTTCTCGTCTTCGAGGTCCTTGGCCCAGCGCACGAAGTGGTCGACCGAGCGCTGCGGGCGGAAGCAGTCGTAGACCTTCAGCGTGTACCCGCGGCTGAGCATCTTCCACTGCACGCGCCGCAACGCCTCGGCGGCCGGGCGGGTGAGGATGCACAGCGGTTCGCGGTAGCCGTCGATCTTCGTGCCGACGAAGTTGTGCGGGCCGTAGTACCGGATGTCGTGCTGGATGGTCGGGGCGAAGTCCTGCAGCACGACGAACGGGCGGGGCGGGGCCGCCGAAGCGGGCGCGGCGAAGGTGGCGCCGGAGACCAGGACGGCGGCCGCGGCGGCGAGCACCTTGCGGAGGATGTGCGACATCCGCTCTTGGTAACAGCGCTGGGGTGGAAGAGTTCCCGAAAATACGTAACGAAAGAATAACGGGACTGGTGACCGAGTTCCGGGTCCGATCACCCGGTGTGAGCGACCGGCAGATGGCCCAGTCCGGACTCTGGGAACAGTTCGCCCGTTCGGCCCAGCAAAGCCGCCGAAGGGGCCTTCCGGCTGCCCTGAATGGTGGGAAAGCCACTCCCTCCGGTGGCGTCCCATCCTTTGATCACCTGATTGACACCCCCGGGGGGTGCCGAGAACATTCCGGGCATGTCCATTCGAGTCGCACTGGTCGGGCGGTTGCACGTCGACCTGCGCCAGCAAGCCAGCGCGCTCTGTCCGGCTTCCTGATTTCCTCTCCTTCGCGCTCTTGACCCGCGTGTTTTCCCGCGGGTGATTTTTCGAATTCACCATTCGGAAGGAATAGGGGTTAATTCATGCTGTCCACTTCGCCCCGATGGCGAAAACTCGTGATCGGCGCACTGGCGGGCGTGCTCGCCGTCGGCGCGGTCACCTACCAGGGGTCGAGCACCGAGGCGTACGCCGACGTGCAGACCTTCACCGATTCGAAGACCGCCTCCGACGGCAAGCAGTACTGGGTGAAGAACCACCTGGTCGGCGGCCAGCAAACCGCTCGCGCGGCCGGGGAAAAGCGCAAGAAATGGCTGCTCGTCTGGGCCGGTGACGAGAACATCGCCGACACGCTGGTCAAGGACGTGAAGAACCTGCCGGGTTCGCTCGCCGGTGGCCTCGGCAAGGTGACCAATGCCTTGCCCGGCCCCGATTTCCTGGCCGTGATCGACGCGACCGAGGGCTCGAGCACCTACGGCAAGGTGGTCAACACCGCCACCGTCGGCCCGCTGGTGGAGAACGAGCCGCACCACATGCAGTACGTGTGGCACAAGGGCGACACGATCTACGCTGGCGCGTTGTTCGCCGCGGCGACCTACGCCTTCGACGTCAGCGCGTTGCCGGAGCTGAAGCTCAAGGGCATCAGCCTGCCGACCAACACCCTCGGCGGTTCGGTGCCCGACGCGTACTGGACGCTGAAGGACGGCACCGCCTACGGCACCTACATGGGCGGCCCGGTGGTGCCCGGTCCGTACGCCTACGCCAACGGGCAGGTCGCCGTCGGCAACGGGTTCGCCGGCAGTCCCGGCGCGCTGGTCCGGTTCGACCAGACCGGCAAGGTGCTGTCGCAGACCTCGGCGGCGACCCCGCAGGGCGACAACGCGAAGCTGTGCGCGAACCTGCCGCAGCTCGGGAAACCGACCTGTGCCAACCCGCACGGCATCCAGGCCCGCGAGGACCTGAACACGCTGGTCACCAGCGACTACGCGGAACCGCGCAACATCATCCTCGACCCGGTGAAGCAGCCGTCGCCGTACCTGCGGCGGCCGACCGTGCGGACCTGGGACATCACCGAGCGGGACAACCCGAAGCTGAAGGCGGTGTCCTACCTGCAGGACGGCCCCCGCGCCGATCCGGCGGACCCGCTGCACGCGGAGAGCCGCGCGGTGATGGAGACGACGGTGACCAACCTGCCCGGCCACAAGGGCGCGTTCGCCCAGACCATGCAGGGCGGTGCGGTGCACTACACGCCGGACATCACCGCCAAGGAACCGAAGTGGGTCGAGGTGTTCGACGACGGGGCCGCCAACAAGGCGATCCACGCCGGGAACGACTCGAACGGCGGTGGCTCGAACGGTGGCTGGATCCAGACCAGCCCCGACGACAAGTACCTGTACCGCGCGATTTCCGGGCGGGGCAAGGGCGCGCTGGGGCCGAACGACCCCGGCACCACCGGTGGGGTCTACGTGCTCGACATCCAGAAGCTGCTGGCCGCGGGCACCGACTTCCAGTGCAGGATCGACACCTTGGCCGAAGCGCAGACGGGCGGCGCGGAAAGCGACTGCCCGACCGTCGCCGGTGCCGCGCCGATCAACCCCGGCCAGCCCGCCGCGGGCCCGCACTGGGGTGCCTACGACAACTTCAAGCTCGGCGCCGACGGCTTCTACCACGAAACCAAGTCGCCGGAACGGATCGCGGTGTCGAACTACTTCGTCGCACGGTCCGGTTTGGATGGTGACCACAAGGTGAACATGCTGAACCTCGGTCCCGACGGCAAGGTCAGCGTGGACAACACCTTCAAGGACGAGTTCTCCGGTCAGGTGGGCATCAACTTCAACCGGAAGGACTGGCCGCACGGGTCGTTCGGCAACGCCAAACCGCACTCGGAGCTGTTCGTCATCGCCGACGCGGACGTCAGGTAGTTCGGGGGTACGGGGGTCGTCCCCCGTGCGGACAAAGGAGTAGGGGCCATGGACCACTCGCACATCGGCGTCACCGGGTCGGCCGGGGCCGACACCGCCGCGCTGCTGCTCCGGCTCGTGCTGCTGCTCGGCACGGCCTTCGTCGCCGGAACCGGGCTGCTGCGCCCGCTGGCGGACCGGATCCCGGCCAGGGTAACCGTGTTCACCTGGGTGCTGGCCGCGGTTTCGGCCGTGCTGGCGGCGGTTTCGGTACCGGTGCTGGACGTCAACGTGGTGGGCGCCGCGGTGCACGTGGTCCTGGTTCTCGCGGTGCCGTCGGCACTGGGCAGGCCGGGTCCGGCCCGCTGGTTGTCGGCGGCACTGATCCTGTTGCTGGTACTGGAAACCGCCGTCGGGCGGTCCGGGGTGGAATTCGCCGTCGACACCGTCTACGTGGCCGCCGCGGCCGCGTGGTTCGGGGTCACGGTGCTCTCCGTGGCCGTTCCGGCGGACCAGCTGCGCACCGACGCCCTGCGGCCGGGGCCGTTGTCGCTCACGCTCGGCGGGTTGCTCGTGCTCGCCGGTGCGGTGCGGCTGGCCACGTCCGGGATCGGCTTCGACCGCCGGGTCCACGAAAGCGCGTTCGGCATCGCGCTGCTCGTGGTGGTGGGACTGCCGTTGCTGGTCACGGCGGTGGCGGCGATCCGGCCGGGCCGGATCTACCGCTACGGCACGGTGGGCATCGTCGCGGGTTTTGTCGCCTTCAGCGCGCTGGCGGCGATCCCGCGGCCCGCCGAGCTGCCGGTCCCCGGGGTGCCGGTGCTCGGCGAGGCGTCACTCGGTGGTCAGCGGGTGCCGGTGCTGATCAGCCCGCAACGGCCGGGGCGCAATCTGGTGCACTTCCCGGCCAGCGCGGGGGACCAGCTCGACGTCGCGGTGCCCGGTGGCACGCCGGTCCGGGCGCTGCCCCGGGCCGGGGCCGAGGGCACCTGGGCGGAGATCGACCTGCCCGCCGGGCGCAGCGAGGTGCTGCTGCGCGCCGGTGCGGCGGAGTCCACTGTGGACGTGGACACCGGTGACCAGCCGGGGTTCGCGTCGGCGTCCGGGGTGGACGGTCCCGAATGCGCCAGCGCCGCGCTGGGCGGGTTGATCACCGGCCGTCGTGACGTGCTCGGCTCGTGCCCGGCCGACGCATTGTCCAATGAGGACGCCGACGCGTTGCGAAAACTGGTCACCTTCCTGGATTCCCGTGGTGCGAAGGGAATCACGCTGAAGGCCGACGACTCCCCGCGCGGGGTGGCGGCGGCCGAGGTGGTGCGGGAGGCGGCGGCCGCGGCCGGGCTGCGGATCGACGCCGACCAGCAGCCGGAGAACGCGCTGGTCGCGGTGTCCGGCTGGGCCGAGGCGCACCGGGCGCTGACCACCGCCGGGGCGCAACAGGCGGAGAGCCCGGTCTACGCGCACGGGCTCTACCTCGCGCCGTGGCTGCTCAACACCCCGCTGGCGACCTCGGTGACCACCACCTCGGTGCCGCTGCGGTTCGACCCGCGGGAGCAGCTGCCGGTGAGCTACGCGGTCGCCGTCGGGAACGCGTTCGGCGGCGAAAGTCCCACCATGGCCGGGTTCCACACCTGGCTGGGCACGCAGTCCGTCGAGGGTGAGGTGCAGATCTACGCCGCCGCGCAGGTGACGGTGATGCCGATGGGGCCCGGTGAGGCGCACGCGCCGGGCATGCCGATGACCGAAGAGCTGGCCGGGCAGTGGGTGCCGAAGGCGACCGTGGTCCCGGTGAGCCTGCCGCTGCTCGCCTGAGCGCGGCTTTTGATGGGAGTCCTTGGAGGAGAGATGAAGAAGCTGGTTTCACGGGTGCTGGTGACCGGCGTCGCGGTGGCGGCGTTCTCCGGTGCCGCGGGCGGGGTGGCCTCGGCCGCGGACAGCACGCCGATCTGGGTGCTGCCGGGCGTGGACCTCGGTCCCGTGCTCGACCCGACGATCGGGGTGCCCGGTGGGCTGGCCCCGGTGTTCGACCTGCTCAAGCTGATCGGTGCTTGATTTTTTGTCGCATAAGGAGGAAGTCATGAAGAAGTCCCTCGCCCGCGGGGTGGCCGCGGCCGTGCTGTACGGGATCGCGCTGGTCGGTGTCGCCGCGCCGGCGCTCGCCGACCCGGTGATCGTCGACGAGCCGGACACCAGTGAGCTGAACAACATCTGGACGTTCGCGCCGCTGGGGGTTCCGGTGCTCGGGCTGGTGCAGTCCGTGGTGAAGGCGCCGAACAACCTCATCCCGAACTGACGCCGGCGTCCCCGGGGTTCACGCCACCTTGCCGCGCTCGCGCAGGGCGAGCAGGGCGAGCGGGACCCCGGGGATGAGCAGTGCCACGCCGAAGAGCGTCATCAGCGTGGCCGACCAGGTGCTCTCGTAGACCGGGTAGGGCCACATCGGCGCGACGGAGACGGGGATGGTGTCGGCTTCTGCGGGCAAAAGCCCGAAGTCGAACCACCAGGAGCGGTCGACGAAGACGCGGGTGCCGTCGAGGAGGTACTCGCCGCTGACCGTGCGGGGTGCGCCGTCCTCGAAGGTGCTGGTGTCCTCGGTGGCGGTGACCAGGAGATCGACGTTGTGGTCGAGGCCGACGAGGCTGCTGAGGCCGTTGAGGATGAGGTTGGCGGCGGGGATGCAGAAGGCGAGGGCGCCGATGGCGAGGAGGACCGCGGGCCAGATCGGGGGGAGGTTGTCGTCGTTGGCGCGCTTGCGGCGGGCGCGGCCGAGGACCTGGGACAGGAAGATCACCACGAAGGGGAGCACCACGAAGATCGCCAGGACGGTGATGGTGCCGGACAGCCCGGCGCCCGCTACCAGCCAGAACAAACTGGTCGCGACCACGAGCACCCAAACCGCTACGGCCAGCGGCTTTCGCCCGCGAACGCCGACCCGGCCGCGAAGCCAGCCGAGCACCCCCGCCAGCGCATACCCCGCGACGACGAAGGCGGGTAGGTAGTCCTTGAACGTCACGCCTTCCCCCTTCCTCCTGCGATCACCGCTCCACAAGAGCGCCCATCCAAATCAAGAGCACCGCTCTCCATCGAGAGCACCAATCCCACCTCAGAGCGCCGCTCTAGCCGGTTTCACGCCGACCTCTCCGCCATCCCCACCATCAGCGAGACCACCTCCGCCGCCTCCACCGACGCCGCCAAGACCGCCGACATCACCGGGACCGCCGGCATCACTGGCGCTCTCGCCGCCACCGCCGCCCCCGCGGACATCGTCGGGACGGCCGACATCACCGGGACCGGCGGGACACCCGAACCGCCCCGATGCCAACGGCCAGCAACGGCAGCCCGAACAAAACGACGCCGAGCAGAAAGCTCTGCGCCGCGGTCCCGAAGTCGGTGAACGGGCCGTACCACCCGCTCTCCAGGAACGGCAACCACGGCTCACCCCCGGCGAGCACCCGCGCCTCCGCCCCGAAGAAGTAGGCAACGGAGTTCACGAACGCCACCGCCCCGATGATCACCAGCGTCGCCAGCAGTGGGAGGAACCCCAGCACCAGCAGCACCAGCAACCCCCGCTCCACCACCCCCGGCCGAATCGCCGCCACATCCTCCGGTGCCCCGCCCCGCCGAACCGCCGCAGTCTCTTCCGGCGCCTTGTCCCGCCGAATCGCCGCAGTCTCTTCCGCCGCCTTGCTCCGCCGAATCGCGGCCGCCTCTTCCGACGGCCCGCCCTGCTGGGTCGCCGCCGTTCCCGACGGTGGGCCACCTGGCGAGGTCCCCGCAGCTTCCTCCGGTGCTGTGTCCGGGTGGGCTGCCGCGCTCTCGTCCGGCGGCGCAGCGCTCGCCGTCGTCTCCAGGTAGCGACTGGGGGCTGACCTGCCCTCCCCGGCCACGTTCAGCGGCGGCATCCGATACGCCAACTCGACCAGCAGGTCCGCATGGCGCAGCACGTTCGCATCCAGCTCACCCGCCGATTCACTGCTCAGCACCCCCTCCGCCAGCACGATCGGCGTGCTCACCTTCCGCCCCGCCAGCCAGTGCAGGCTTTCGCGGGGTAAAGCAGCCCGGGCGAACGGCGCATCTTCGGTGAACAGCGTGTACATCCGGTCGAACTCCGCGACGCCGGTGGCGACCGGCTCCCCGCCACGCGCCCAATCCCGCTCCTGCGACTTCGGCACGATGGCCAGCTGCGGCCCGACCGGCACCGCCAGCTGCACCACGCGGTACGGCACCGTGTCCTGCACCGGATCGTCGCCCTGCATTCGGCGGGTGGTGACCGTGTGCCGAAAGGCGACGAACCGCTGCCCCCGGTACCCGAAGCCGGAAAGCTCCTCGGGTCGAAGCGGCTCCCCGGTGTTCCAATACACGAACGAACCGAAATCCGGCTCTTCCGCCCGCCTCCGCAGCACCCGGTCGAATTCGCGGCGCTTGCGGCTTTTCACCGCGCGCCCGTAGAACACCGCCGAGGCCACGCCGACCGCGAGGCCGCCACCGACCCCCGCCGCGAAGACCGTCCCCGAAATCAGCGCCATCGACTCAGATGTCCAGCTTGTCGCTGGTCTCCTCGTGGCTCTGCTCGTCGCCGATCGCGCCGGCGTCGCTCGCCTTCTTGCCCGCCTTGGCGTGGCTGATGCCCTTCGCGAACAGGTCGTTCACGATCGCGCCCGGTTTGACGCCCTCACCCGAGCTGTCCCCGAAGTTGCTCGGGTTGATGCCGACGGTCGCCTTCGGGATTTCCTTGAGGCCCTTCATCCCGGCTTCCTTCAACCCGGTCAGCACGGACTTCCCGAGCGTCTCGCCGTACCCCGCGCCCTTCTCCAGCCCGATCTTGCCGACCCGGTCGAGCGCGGCCTGGTTGTTCTTGAGCGACTTGAGGAAACCGTCCGCCTTGACCTTCGCCAGGCTGTCCTTCAGCTTCGCCCAGAACTCCTTGATCTTGTCGAGCAGCTTGCGCAGCATCTGCACGATCTTGTTGCCCTTGGACACGCTGCTCGCGCCCTTGGCCGCCGAGGCGGTGCTGGCGGCGGCGGTCGACGCGCCCGCGGTGGGCACGGCGGCGGCCAGCGCCGGGATCCAGATGGTGATCAGCCAGGTCACCAGCTCGGTGATGATGGCCATGATGACCTGCTTGACGATGGTCATCAGCATGCTCGACAACTGCAGGATCTCGCTGACGTTCCCGGACTTCGCCGCCACGCCCTCGATGCCGCTGGCGAACTCGCCCAGCCGCTTCTTCGCCGCGTCACTGGCTTCGCCGGTCCACTCCTGCAGCGTCTCGTCGGCGTTCTTCACCAGGTCCTGGCTCATCCGGACCATGCTCTCGCCGATGGCCTTGAAGTTGCCCGCGCCCTGCGACAGTCCCTCCGGATCCCCGCTGACCAGCTCGATCGCGTCCTCCAGCGGCTGGAAGATGCTGACCAGGAAGCTCAGTCCCTGCCCGACCAGCCAGCCGATCGGATCGGTGGCGATCTCCTGCGCGGTGCTGCCGATGGACTGGATGAAACCGGTGGTGTCGGTGATCACCGTGCCCGCGGCGAGCGCGATGTCACCGGCGTCCTTGCTCTCGAACGCGCCCTTGACGTCCTTGACCAGCGTGTAGCCCTTGCTGATCGGCGCCGGCGCGGCACCCATCGCCTGGTCGAAGTTGTTCTCGCCGGTCTTGATCGACAGGCCCTTGTCGTACTCGCTGGTCTTCGTGGTCTCAGCCATTGCCGCCCCCCGACGCCGAACCGCCCGTGTTGATCTCGTTCAGCAGGTCGCTGAAGCCCTTCGCGAAGTCCTGGTCGGTCGACTGGTACGCCTGCGAGGCGCGCTCGAACTTCGTCGACAGCGCCAGCACGCCCTCGTTGAGCTGGCCGAGCAGGTCGTTCAGCTCGGCCAGCATGGTGGAGTAGTTGTCCTTGGTCATCAGCCCGACCAGCCCCCAGGACTTGTCGGCGACATCCGATTCGGTGACCTTGCTCTTGAGGTCGTTGCCCCAGCCCTCGTACTTGGTCAGGTCCGCGCTGAAGTCCTTCAGGCGCTCGTGCTTGGCGTTGAAGCCGCTTCCGTCCGGCATCAGCGGTCGTCCTCCTCGAACAGGTTCTTCAGGAACGCGTCACCCTGGGAACCGCCACCGGCTTGCGACGGCCCCGGCCGCGGCGGCTCGTCGGAGGCGCTGAGGAACGTCTGCTCCGAGAAGTCCTCGTGCTCGTCACGCGGGCGCCGGGCCGGTGCGGTTTCTTCTTCCGCGAGCTTGGACCGCAGCGCCTCCGGTGTGGTTCCGAAAAGTTCGGCCTGGGTTTCCAGCACCCGTTCGGTGGCGCCGAGCTCACCACCCATGTGGGCGTCGACGATCACCGCCTGCTTCCGCGCGGATTCGGCGACGGCGGCCTGCAGCGTCTGCATGAGCGCGGCCGAAAGCGCCTGCGGTCGCTGGCGCATCGCTTCCTCGGTGAGCCGGATTTCCTTCACCGCACCACCCGGTCCGGTGACCACGGTGACCGACCGGTCCGGGGAACTGGCGGTGGCCTCGAGTTCGCTGATCTCCGCCTGCATGCCCCCGATGTTCGCCAGGCGTTCATCCACGTTCTTGAGCCCGGCCTGGAACTCTTCGAACTTCGCGACGAGTTGGTCGAATTCCGCCGACATCGGCCCCTCCAGCTGCTGTTTTCGCCTGACGACGCGGCTGATTGTCGTACAAATGGAGCAGTACCGCCCAGCGATTCACCGGAATCGTTCCCCCAGGTTCTAGGCTGCTGCGGTGAGCAGCGGATCCACCAAGGGACAGCCGATGATCGAGACCCGTCATCAGACCGAACTGCTGGCCCTGTTGCGGGACGAGGGCCCGATGTCCCGGGTGGAACTGGGCGAGCGGCTGGAACTGCCGCGGGCGCGGGTCGCCGCCGAAGTGACCCGGCTGGGGGAGCTGGGACTGGTCGAGGTGGCCGGTCCGTCGGCGAGCCGGGGTGGGCGGCGCTCGACGCTGCTGCGGCTCGCCGGGGATCTCCGCATCCTCGGTGTGGACGTCGGTGCGACTTCGGTCGGCGTCGCCGTCACGGACGCGGCGTGCGAGGTGCTCGGGTACACGGTCGAGGACTGCGACATCCGGCAAGGGCCGCACGCGGTGCTGAGCCGCGTCGTGGAGTTGGCGGAGAAGGTGCGCGAGGAGGCGCCGGGCCGGTTGCTCGCCGCCGGGATCGGGCTGCCGGGGCCGGTGAGCTTCGCCGAGGGCATGCCGGTGGCGCCGCCGATCATGCCCGGCTGGGACCGGTTCGCCGTGCGGGACCACCTCGGCGGGTTGCTGCACTGCCCGGTCGCGGTGGACAACGACGTGAACGCGATGGCGCTCGGTGAACGGCACTCCGGGGTGGCGCGCTCGCTGGACGACCTGATCTTCGTGAAGGTCGGCACCGGGATCGGCTGCGGCATCGTGCTCGGCGGGAAGGTCTACCGCGGGGTCGCGGGCACGGCCGGGGACATCGGCCACATCCGGCTCGACGACTACGGGCCGACGTGCGCCTGCGGTGAGGTCGGCTGCCTGGAGGCGTACTTCGGCGGTTCGGCCCTCGCGCGCGACGCGCTCACGCTGGCGCGCAGCGGGCGGTCGGCGTTCCTGGCCGGGGTGCTCGCGGAGAAGGGTGAGGTGAACGCGCACGACGTGGGCCTCGCCGCGGCCTCGGGCGACTTCGGCGCGGTGAACCTGATCCGCGACGGCGGCCGTCGGCTCGGGCAGGTGGTGGCTTCGCTGGTCAGCTTCATCAACCCGGGCATGGTGGTGATCGGCGGCGGTGTGGCGCAGCTGGGGCACCAGCTGCTGGCGGAGGTGCGGAGCGCGGTGTACCGGCGCTCGCTGCCACTGGCCACCGGGAACCTGCCGATCGTGTTGTCCGAACTGGGCGACACCGCGGGCGTCATCGGCGCCGCCTGGTCCGCCGCGGACCGCGCCTTCACCCTCTCCTCCTGACCAGCCACCCCTGACCTGGGGAACCTGCTTTTGCCCGCAGAAGCAGGTTGCCCGGGTTTGTCACGCCTGGTGATCGTTGTGGGTTGAGGCGTGACCGTGGGTTAGTTTCTCGCCGTCGCGAGCGCCGGTGGGAAACGGCAGCGGCGTACATGCTTTTGAACGTTGTGAACGAAAGTAGGTACGTAACGAACTGGTCTAATCGGGTGGATTGACAAAAGATGGCTGGTTCTTCACCTTGACGAGTGAACTTTGCCACCTTACTTTCGCTGGCGACACTACAAAGTGGAGGCAAGGTGGCCATGGGCGTGAGCGTGCAGGCTGAGCAGATCAGCCAGCGCACGGCGAACCTCGCCGGCCTCCTTCGCGCGCTCCGGCGCGGCCCGCGGTCGCGGTCGCAGCTGGCCGCCCACTCCGGTCTCTACAAGGCCACCGTCTCCAGCCTCGTCACCGAGCTCGGCGACCGCGGCCTGGTCCGCCCGGCCGGGCTCCGCAACGGCGGGCACGGCAGGCCCAGCCAGCTGGTCGAACTCCGCGGCGAGGCGGCTTACGGACTCGCGCTGCGCGTGGAGGCCGACGGCTTCTCCGCGATGAGCATGGACCTCGCCGGCGTGCCGCTGGCCAGCCGCGCGAGCGTCGCCGACGTGGCCCAGCTCGGGCTCGAACGCGGCATGGACGAGCTCGCCGCTCTCGCCGAAGCCGTCTGCGCGGACCTCGACGGGCCGCCCATCGGCGTCGCGGTGTCGGTGCCCGGCCTGGTCGACACCGACTCCCAGGTCCTCCGGTTCGCCCCGGCGCTGCGCTGGCGCGACGCCGGCCTCGCCGACCTCATCGCCGCCCGCCTCGGCGTCGACCTCGCCGGGGTCGTCGTCGAGAACGAAGCCAACCTGGGCGCGTTCGCCGAGGTCCTCGAAGGCCCCGGTGTGCGGGAGCTGTTCTACCTCAGTGGCGGCATCGGCGTCGGCGGCGGACTCGTCTCGAGCGGCTCGGTCCTCCGCGGGTCACGAGGTTTCGCGGGCGAAATCGGGCACATCACCATCGACGCGATGGGGGACGCCTGCTCCTGCGGCCGCACCGGCTGCCTGGAGACCAAGGCCGGGTTCCCCGCCCTGCTGCGTGCCGCCGCCTCGCCGCCGGACTCGCTGCACGACCCCACGCTCGGCGTCGACGCCAGGGTGATCGCGCTCCGCGACCGCATCCGCAGCGGAGACCAGCGCGCCGCGGCCGCCGTGCACGACCTCGGCACCGCGTTGAGCACCGCGCTCGCCACCGTGGTCGACCTGGTCGACCCGGAGGTGCTGGTGCTCGGCGGTTACTTCGCCGGCCTCGCCGAATGGCTGGTCGAGCCGATCCGGGTGGCGCTCGGCGCGCGGTCCACCGGCCCCGGCACCCGCTGCCGGGTGGTCGCCTCCACGCTCGGCACCTCGGCCGCCCTGCTCGGCGCGGCCCACCTGGCCACCGAACGCCTCTTCGCCGATCCCACCCTCGCCCCGACGGCCGCGAGCGGCTTCTGCGGGGAAAAGCAGGTTCGCGGGGTCGGGCGGGATGACGTGGAGAAATCGGAGGTCTCCTGATGAACGACTCCCCGTTGCTCTTGGTGCGCGGCGTGGTCAAGGTGTTCCCCGGCGTGCGTGCGCTGGACGGGGTCGACCTGGAGGTGGTGCCCGGTGAGGTGCACTGCCTGCTCGGCCAGAACGGTGCCGGCAAGTCGACGTTGATCAAGGTGCTCGCCGCCGCGCACCACCCCGACGAGGGTGAGCTGCACTGGCGCGGCGAGGTGGTCTCGCCCGCGAACCCGTCGGCCGCGCTCCGCCTCGGCATCGCCACCATGTACCAGGAGCTCGACCTGGTGCCCGGCCTCTCGGTCGCGGAGAACATCTTCCTCGGCCACGAACGCCAGCGCTTCGGCTTCACCAGGGTCGCCGAGCAGCGCGCCAGGGCGCAGGAGCTGATGGCCCGCCTCGGCCACCCGGAGATCCACCCCGGCACCGAGGTCGGCAAGCTCTCGGCCGCCCACCAGCAGCTCGTCTCGATGGCCCGCGCGCTCGCGCACGACGCCCGCCTGCTGGTGATGGACGAGCCGACCGCCGCGCTCGCCGGTGAAGAGGTGGACAACCTCTTCCGGATCGTCGAGGAGCTCACCGCCGACGGCGTCGCGATCGTCTACATCTCCCACCGCCTCGAAGAACTGCGGCGCATCGGCCACCGCGTGACCGTGCTCAAGGACGGCCGCACCGTGGCCCAGAACCTCGACGCCCGCGACACCCCGACCTCCGAACTGGTCGCCCTGATGGCGGGCCGCCGCGTCGAAACGGTCTTCGGGCCGACCCGCGAACCGCGGCCCGAAGGCACGCCCGAGGTGCTGCGCGTCGAGGGCCTCGCCCGCCGTGGCGAGTTCGAGGAGATCGGTTTTTCCGTGCACGCCGGGGAAGTGCTCGGCATCGCCGGTCTCGTCGGCGCCGGGCGCAGCGAAATACTGGAGACCATCGCCGGCGCGCGGAAAGCCGATTCCGGCAGCGTCCACGTCGACGGCAAGAGCGTGCGCAACGGCAGCGTGCACGCCGCCGTCCGCGCGGGCATCGGCCTCGCCCCGGAGGAGCGCAAGAGCCAGGGCCTGCTGCTCGACCTCCCGGTGGCGCACAACGTGACGCTGGCCAGCCTGTCGCGCTACGCCAAGCTCGGCTTCACCGACCGCGCCCGCGAACTCCGCGACTCCGGCGACACGCTGAAGCGGCTGGACCTGCGGCCCGCCGACCCGCGGCGCATCGCGCGCACGCTCTCCGGCGGCAACCAGCAGAAGGCGGTCCTCGCGCGCTGGCTGGTGCGCGGCTGCCGGGTGCTGCTGCTCGACGAACCGACCCGAGGGGTGGACGTCGGCGCGCGCGCCGAGCTCTACCGCCTCATCACCGAACTGGCCGAGACCGGAGTGGCGATCGTGCTGGTCTCGAGCGAGATCCCGGAGGTACTCGGTCTGGCCGACCGGGTCCTCGTCCTCCGCGAAGGCCGGGTGCTGGCCGACCGGCAGGCGAACGAGCTCACCGAGGCCGGGGTGCTCGACCTGATCCTCGAGGGGAGTGCGGCATGACCGAACAGACCGAATCGCGGCCGATCAACACGGAGCCGGACCCGCCGCCGGCACCGCCGGCGGCCAAGAAGAACGGTTCCGGCTTCCCGCTGGACTTCCGGCTGATCGGGCTCACCGGGGTGCTGGTGGTGCTGTGCCTGGTCGGCTACTTCACCCGCCCCGAGGTCTTCTTCACCGAAGGCAACATCTCCACCATCCTGCGGCTGGCCGCGGCGATCGGCGTGGTCAGCGTCGGCATGACCTTCGTGATCATCAGCGGCGGCATCGACCTGTCCGTCGGCTCGATCGTCGCGCTCTCCAGCGTCTGGCTGACCACGCTGGCCACCCAGTCCTACGGCCCGGTCGTGATGGTGATCTGCGGCCTCGCGGTCGGCCTCGGCTGCGGCCTGGTCAACGGATTGCTGGTGTCGTACGGAAAAGTCGTGCCGTTCATCGCCACGCTGGCGATGTACGCCTCGGCGCGCGGGCTCGCCGAGCGGCTCAGCGGCCGCAAGACCCAGGTGGTCGGCGAGACCAGCTTCCTCGACTTCTTCCGCGGCGACATCCTCGGCATTCCGGTGCTGATCTGGATGTTCGCGCTGGTCTTCGGCGTCGGCTGGGTGGTGCTCAACCGGACCACCTTCGGCCGCCGCACCTACGCCGTCGGCGGCAACGCCGAAGCCGCTCGCCTCGCGGGCATCAACGTCAAGCGCCACACCGCGCTGGTCTACGCGGTGGCGGGACTGTGCTGCGGGGTCGCGGCGCTGATGGTGGTCGCCCGGACCACCGCCGGGGCCTCCACCAACGGCATGTTCTACGAGCTGGACGCGATCGCCGCGGTGGTCATCGGCGGCACGCTGCTCACCGGCGGCAAGGGCTCGCTGATCGGCACCCTGGTCGGCGTCCTGATCTTCACCGTGCTGTCCAACATCTTCACGCTCAACAACCTCGACACCGACATCCAGAACATCGCCAAGGGCGCGATCATCGTGCTGGCCGTCCTGCTGCGGTTCCGCGGTCGTGGGGAACGAAGCACCACCTAAACAACCAATGGAGGAGCAATGACGCAGTCCTTCCTGGCCCGCCGCGGGTTCCTGCTCGGCGCGGGTGCGGTCGGCGCCGGTGTGGTGCTGGCCGGCTGTACTTCGAACGAGCCGCCGGCGGCGGAGAACAACAACGCGCAGCCGGTGGCGGCGGGCTCGGGGGACAACGCCCAGCCCGGCAAGATGGTCACCGTCGGGTTCTCCGCGCCCGCCGCGGACCACGGCTGGATGGCCGCGATGACCACCAACGCCCGTGCCCAGGCGGAGAAGTTCTCCGACGTCACGTTCAAGCCCACCGAGGGCACGAACGACGTCAACCAGCAGATCGCCCAGGTGGAAACCCTGATCACGGCCAAGGTGGACGTGCTGGTCATCCTGCCGTTCGACGGCAAGGCGCTGACCGGCGTCGGCCAGCAGGCGATGGACGCGGGCATCCCGGTGATCAACGTGGACCGCGTGTTCGACACGCCGCTCGCCTACCGCACCTGGATCGGCGGCGACAACTACCGCATGGGCGTCAACGCGGGCAACTACATCGCCCAGCAGATGAAGGCCAAGGGCATCACCGCGCCGGTGATCGGCGAGGTGGCCGGCATCGACTCGCTGCCGCTGACCCAGGAACGCAGCCAGGGCTTCAAGGACGCGCTGACCCGCGCCGGTTTCGCCGTGGGCCCCCGGGTTTCCGCGCAGTTCACGCCGGAGTCCGGCGAGTCGCAGACGGCGAACCTGCTGCAGTCGGCCGCGAAGCTCGACGCGCTGTGGAACCACGACGACGACCAGGGCGTCGGCGTGCTCGCCGCGGTCGAGAACGCCAACCGCAGCGAGTTCATCATGGTCGGCGGCGCCGGTTCGAAGAACATGATGAACCACATCAAGTCCGACGCGAACCCGGTGAAGGCGACGGTGCTCTACAGCCCGTCGATGGCCTCCTCGGCGATCGCGCTGGCCAGGCTGCTCGGGCAGGCGAAGGGCGTCGGCGACCTCGCCGAGCACGAGATCCCCTCCGAGATCACCACCTATTCGGCCGTGGTCACCAAGGAGAACGTGGACCAGTACATGGACGTCGGCTTCGACTCGTAGCGAGCAGGTCGTCGGTCACAGCGCGGAGAACGGGGAAACAGCAATGAGTTCGGCAGGCGGGGAGCGCATCGGGGTCGGCTTGGTCGGGCACGCGTTCATGGGTGCGGTGCATTCGCACGCGTGGCGCAACGTGCACCGGATCTTCGACACCCCACTGACCCCGGTGCTCGCCGCCTTGGGCGGACGGGACGAAGCGAAAACGAAGGCCGCCGCGGCGAAGTACGGCTTCGCCGCGGTGGAAACGGACTGGCGCGACCTGATCGCCCGCGACGACGTGGGCCTGGTCGACGTCTGCACCCCCGGTGACTCGCACGCGGACATCGCGATCGCGGCACTGGAGGCCGGAAAGCACGTGCTGTGCGAGAAACCCCTCGCCAACACGGTGGAAGAGGCCGAGCGGATGGCCGCCGCGGCGCGGTCGGCGGCCACCCGCGGGGTGCGTTCGATGGTGGCGTTCAACTATCGCCGCGTGCCCGCGCTGGCGCACGCCCGCAAGCTCGTCGGCGACGGCGCGCTGGGTGAGATCCGGCACGTGCGCGCGACCTACCTGCAGGACTGGCTGTCCGACGCGCAGGCGCCGATGACCTGGCGGCTGCGCAGGGACAAGGCCGGTTCCGGCGCGCTCGGCGACCTCGGCGCGCACATCGTGGACGCGGCGCAGTTCGTCACCGGTGAGCTGATCACCGGGGTTTCCGCGCTCACCAACACCTTTGTCAAGCAGCGCCCGAGCGGCGACGGCTCGACGGGCGAGGTGACCGTCGACGACGCCGCGTTGTTCCTCGCGCGGCTGTCCGGCGGTGCGGTCGCCAGCTTCGAAGCCACCCGATATGCCTTGGGGCGCAAGAACGCGATGCGCCTGGAGATCAACGGGACCAAGGCCAGCATGGCGTTCGACTTCGAGTCGATGAACGAACTGTGGTGGCACGACGGATCCGCCCCGGACACCGAGGCGGGCTTCCGCCGGATCCTGGTCACCGAGCCCGGCCACCGGTACCTCGAAGGCTGGTGGCCGCCGGGGCACGGACTGGGCTACGACCACACCTTCACGCACGAGGTCGCGGACTTCCTGACCGCGATCGGCGAGGGCACCGACCCCGCCCCCGGTTTCGACGACGGCCTGTGCGTTCAGCAGGTCCTGCACGCGGTCGAGATCAGTGCCGCCGACGAGGCGCGCTGGACTCCGGTGGCCGGCACCACCGTCAGCACCGCCACGGCCGGGGGGAGGTGACCCCAGCCCTTTTCGTTCGGTCTCCTCGCTCGTACCGCCGCCACCCAAGGAAGTGTGTGTATTCGTCATGCGCGGATTGAGAAAACTCCGATCGGAAAGTCCACCCAAGCCCAGCCGGACCGCCATCCGGCTCGGGGTGCTGGCCCTCTCGGCGGCGACCGCCTTCAGCGGCAGCGCGCTCGCCACCGCGGCCCAGCCCGATGAAGTCGGTGCCCAGCACGAGGAAGCCAGCGTGCTGGTCTTCTCGAAGACCGCCGGGTTCCGGCACGACTCGATCCCCGCCGGGATCGCCGCCATCCAGCAACTCGGCGCCGACAACCACTTCTCCGTCGAAGCCACCGAGGACGCCGGTGCCTTCACCGACACCAACCTGGCCCGCTTCGACGCGGTGATCTGGTTGTCCACCACCGGGGACGTGCTCAACCCCGAGCAGCAGGGCGCCTTCGAGCGCTACATCACCGCCGGGGGCGGGTACGCCGGCGTGCACGCCGCTTCCGACACCGAGTACGACTGGCCGTTCTACGGCGACCTGGTCGGGGCGTACTTCAACTCGCACCCGCAGATCCAGCAGGCCACGGTCAACGTCGAGGACCGGCAGCATCCGTCCACTTCGGAGCTTCCGTACCAGTGGCCGCGGACCGACGAGTGGTACAACTACCGCGAAAACCCGCGCCAGGACGTGCACGTGCTCGCCTCGCTCGACGAGCAGAGCTACGACCCGGGCAACGGCGCCATGGGCGACCACCCGATCGCCTGGTGCCACACCAACTCCGGTGGCCGTTCCTGGTACACCGGCGGCGGGCACACCATCCAGTCCTACAGCGAGCCGGAGTTCCTCAACCACCTCAAGGGCGGCATCCTCTACGCCAGCGGGCTGGCCGAGGGCGATTGCTCCACAGAGGACCCCGGAACCGGTGAGCCGGGCGACGCCGACTTCGACCAGATCACCCTGGCCAAGGGCGAGGAGAAGACCGGCGAGCCGATCGCGCTGGCCGTGCTGCCCAACCGCGACGTGATCCACACCTCGCGCGACGGCCGCGTCTGGTACACGACTTCGGGCGCCACCACCTCGCTGGCCGCGCAGGTCCCCGTCTACAACCACGACGAGGACGGCCTGCAAGGCGTGGCGGTCGACCCCGACTTCGCCAACAACCGCTGGGTGTACCTCTACTACGCGCCCACGCTGAACACGCCCGCCGGGGACGCGCCGGAGAACGGCACCGCCGCCGACTTCGAGCCGTTCAAGGGCTACAACCAGCTTTCGCGGTTCAAGCTGAGCGAGGACAACACGCTCGACCTGGGCAGTGAGCAGCAGATCCTCCAGGTTCCCGCCGAACGCGGCATCTGCTGCCACGCCGGCGGTGAGATCGACTTCGACGCCGCGGGCAACCTGCTGCTGTCCACCGGTGACGACTCGAACCCGTTCGCCTCGGACGGCTACACCCCGATCGACGAGCGCGACACCCGCAACCCGGTCTTCGACGCGCAGCGGACCTCCGGCAACACCAACGACCTCCGCGGCAAGCTGCTGCGCATCAAGGTCGGTGCCGACGGTGGCTACACCGTGCCCGAGGGCAACCTGTTCGCGCCCGGCACGGACAAGACCAAGCCCGAGATCTACGCGATGGGCTTCCGCAACCCGTTCCGGTTCTCCGTGGACAAGGAGACCGGCTGGATCTACCTCGGTGACTACGGTCCGGACGCCGGTGCGGCCAACCCCGCCCGCGGGCCCGGCGGCACCGTCGAGTTCAACCTGATCAAGGGGCCGGGCAACTTCGGCTGGCCGTACTGCGTCGGGGACAACCAGCCGTTCATCGACTACGACTTCGCCACCGGCCAGTCGGGTCAGGCGTTCGACTGCGCGGCCCCGAAGAACACCAGCCCGCACAACACCGGCCTGGTCGACCTGCCCCCGGTGCAGCCGGCCTGGATCCCCTACGACGGCGGATCGGTGCCCGAGTTCGGCACCGGCGGCGAGTCGCCGATGGGCGGCCCGACCTACCGGTTCGACCCGGCGCTGGAGAACACCACGAAGTTCCCCGAGTACTACGACGGCAAGAACTTCGCCTACGAGTGGGACCGCGGCTGGATCAAGGAGATCGCCGTCGGCGCCAACGGCGAGCGCGGCGAGATCAAGCCGTTCTTCGACTCGATGGAGCTGGTCCGGCCGATGAACATCGAGTTCGGCCCGGACGGTTCGCTGTACGTGCTGGACTACGGCACCGGCTACTTCGGCGGTTCCGCGGAGTCGGCGGTCTACCGGATCGACTACACCAAGGGCAACCGCACGCCCGAGGTGAAGGTGACCGCGGACAAGACCTCCGGTCCCGCCCCGCTCACGGTCAGCTTCGACCCGGCGGGCACCACCGACCCGGACGGCGGTGACCTGACCTACGCCTGGGACTTCGACGGCGACGGCACCACCGACTCCACCGAGGAGGGTGTGGTCTCGCACACCTACGCCACCGCCGGGCAGTTCACCGCGAAGCTGTCGGTGACCGACCCGACCGGGCTGACCGGGGCGGCGAGCGTGGTGGTCACCGCGGGCAACACCGCACCGACGGTGACGCTGGACGCGCCGGTGAACGGCGGCTTCTTCGGCTTCGGCGACAAGGTGCCGTTCAAGGTCACCGTCACCGACCCCGAGGACGGGCCGGTCGACTGCGCGAAGGTCAAGGTCGAGTACATCCTCGGCCACGACAACCACGGTCACCCGCTGAGCCAGGCGACCGGGTGCGAGGGGGTCATCGAGACCCCGGCCGACGAGGGCCACGGGCTCGACGCCGACATCTTCGGCGTGATCAACGCCAGCTACACCGACAACGGTTCGGGCCAGGTGCCGCCGCTGACCGGTTCGGCGGAGAACGTCCTGCAGCCCAAGCTCAAGCAGGCCGAGTTCTTCACCGAGAACAACGGCACGCAGATCGTGGCCGCGGCCGGGGCCAGCGGTGGCAAGCGCGTCGGCTACATCGACGCGGGCGACTGGATCCAGTTCAGCCCGGTGAACCTGACCGGCGTCACCGGCATCGGCTACCGCGTCAGCTCCGGCGGCGCGGGCGGCACCATCGAGGTGCGCTCGGGTGCGGTGGACGGCCCGGTGGTCCAGACCGTGCCGGTGCCGAGCACCGGCGGCTGGGACACCTACGTCGACCTGCCCCCGGCGCCGATCACCGACCCCGGTGGCACCAAGCCGCTGTTCCTGGTGTTCAGCGGCACCGGCACCGGCGGGCTGTTCGATGTGGACGCGATCAACGTCCAGGGTCCCGGGGTGGCGCAGCCGGTGGTCACCGCCTGCGAGCCGGCCACGCCCGAGGCGGGGTACACCACCCTGCTCGACGGCACCGAGGCCAGCATGGCGAACTGGAAGATGGCCGGTCCCGGTTCCTTCGAACTGCAGGCCGACTGCAGCTGGAAGACCGTCGGTGGCATGGGGCTGCTGTGGCACCAGGAGGAGTTCAACGCCTACAGCCTGAAGCTGGACTGGAAGCTGGCCGGGGACGACAACTCCGGTGTGTTCGTCGGCTTCCCCGACCCCGGCAACGACCCGTGGGTCGCGGTCAACCAGGGCCAGGAGATCCAGATCGACGCCACCGACGCCCCCGACCGCACCACCGGTGCGATCTACGGGTTCAAGGGCGCCGACATCGCCAAGCGGGACGCCGCGCTGAAGCCGCCGGGTGAGTGGAACTCGTACGAGCTGGTGCTGGCCGGGCAGACGATCAAGGTCGTGCTGAACGGCGTGGTGATCAACGAGTACACCGAGACCGACCCGGCCCGTGACCTCTCGCAGGGCTTCATCGGCCTGCAGAACCACGGCAACGGCGACGACGTCTTCTTCCGCAACGTGCAGATCAAGGAACTGGACGTCACGGCACCGACGGTGGCGATCGGCGGGGCCACGCAGGGCGCGGTCTACGGCGACTCGGCCGACCTGGTGCTCGAACTGGACGCGCAGGACGAGGTCGGGGTCACCGAGGTGACCGCGACCCTGGACGGCGCCCCGGTGCGCGACGGTGACCTGGTCGCGCTGTACCGCCTGCCGCTGGGCTTCCACGACCTGACGGTGTCCGCTGTGGACGCCGCCGGGAACCGGACCAGCCAGAAGGTGCAGTTCGTCACCATCACCTCCGGCCGGGACGCGCAGCAGCTGCTCGATCGGTTCCGGGCGACCAGCCGGTTGTCGCTGACCGCCTACAACGAGCTGGGCAAGCAGCTCAAGAAGGCCAGGCAGGCCGAGGCGAACGGCAACGACACCAAGGCGGTCAAGGAATACCGCGCGTTCGCGGAGCTGGCGGCCAAGCCTGGCTTGGTCTCCGACGCCGAGGTGCGGGGCGTATTGGTTAGGGACGGTAACGAGTTGGCCCAGCGAATCGAATGGTCTATCGCGATCGCGCCTTCGGGTGGTTCCATCCGAAAGGTTTGACCACTCAGGGCCAACCCTGATCAGGACGGTGTGGGTGGCGACCTCGATCGGTCGTCACCCACACCGGGCCGCCGTTCTTTCGTGGAGAGGTGTTGTGTGATGTCCGAGCGAGGTATGCGCACCGGCTTGTGGCTGGTGGGGGCCAGAGGATCGGTAGCGACCACGGCCGCGGTCGGGCTGCTGGCGTTGCGCGCGGGGGTCGCCGGACCGACCGGGTGCGTCAGCGAACTGCCCGCGTTCGCCTCGGTGCCGCTGCCCGCGTGGGACGACATCGTGCTCGGCGGACACGACATCGTGCACACCCCGCTGGAGAAGCGGGCGGAGCAACTCGCCGACGCCGGCGTGTTCAGCCACGCGGTGCTCGCCGCCGTCCGCCCCGGCCTCACCTCCGTCGACGCCGAAATCCGCGACGGCTACCACCCCGCCACCCACACCGGCTCACAGGCTTCTGCGGGGAAAAGACTGTCAGAAGACATCCGATCGTTCGCGGCCAGGCACAACCTGGACCGCGTGGTCGTCGTCAACGTCTCGTCGACCGAGGCGCCGACCCCCGAGCTGCCCGAGCACAACGACCTCGGCCTGCTCGAAGCCGCCCTAGAGGACCCGGCGCGCGCCGTGCTCCCGCCGAGCTCGCTGATGGCCTACGCCGCTCTGCGCGCCGGCAGCCCCTACGTCGAGTTCACGCCTTCTGCGGGCATAAGCATGTCCGCGCTCCGTGCGCTCGCCGCGGACTTGGGCCTGCCGTACGCGGGTAGCGACGGCAAGACCGGCGAGACCCTGCTCCGGACCGTGCTCGCGCCGATGTTCACCTCGCGCGCCCTGCGCGTGCGCTCGTGGTCGGGCACCAACCTGCTCGGCGGCGGCGACGGCGAGACCCTCGGCGACCCGACCAAGGTCAACAGCAAGCTCGAGTCGAAGGCGCGCGGCCTGGCCGCGCTGCTCGGCGAGCAGGTCACCGCGCCGCTGCACATCGACAACGTGCCCGACCTCGGCGAGACCAAGACCGCGTGGGACAACGTGTCGTTCGAGGGCTTCCTCGGCGCGCGGATGAGCCTGCAGTTCACCTGGACCGGCTACGACTCGGCGCTGGCCGCGCCGCTGGTGCTGGACCTCGCCCGGTTCACCGCCGCCGCGCACGCCGCGGGGCAGTCGGGCGCGCTGACCGGGCTCGGCTTCTTCTTCAAGGACCCGATGGGCAGCGACGAGCACCGGTTCGCCGAGCAGACCCGCCTCCTGCACGAGTGGGCGGGCACCCTGTGAGCCGGCTACGCACCCTCGCCGAACTGGTCCGCGCCCCCGCCGCCCTCACCGTCCTCGGCGACACCGTCGCGGGTGCTTCTGCGGGGAAAAGCAGGTTGCGCGGGCGGCGGTTGTTGCTGCCGCTGGCTTCCGCCTCCTTCTACTGGGCGGGAATGGCGCTGAACGACTGGGCCGACCGCGACCTCGACGCGGTCGAGCGGCCCGAGCGCCCCATCCCGTCCGGCCGGATCTCCGCCAACGAGGCGCTGGCCACCGGCGGTGCGCTGACCGTCGCCGGGCTCAGCCTCGCCGCGCTCGGCGGCGGCAAGCAGGCGCTCAAGGTCGCCGTGCCGCTGGCCGGCGCGGTCTGGGCCTACGACACCCTGCTCAAGCCGACCCCGGCCGGCCCGCTCGGCATGGCCGTCTGCCGCGCGCTCGACGTGCTGCTCGGCGCGGGCGGCAACACCCGCGCGGCGGCCCCGGCGGCCGCGGCGATCGGCGTGCACACGCTGGGCGTCACCGCGCTGTCCACCGGCGAGGTGCACGGCGCCTCGCCGACCACCGCGAAAGCGGCACTGGCCACCAGCAGCGCGGCCACCGCGCTCGCGGTCAGCGGCCCCGCGCACACCGGCTGGCACCGGCTCGCCTCGCTCACCGCGGGCTCCGGGTACGCCGGGTTCGTCGGTCGCGCGCAGGCGGAAGCGGTCGCCGATCCGTCGGCGAAAGTTGTGCGCAACGCCACAAAAACCGGCATCCACGGCATGGTGCCGCTGCAGGCCGCCATCGCCGCCCGCGGCTCGATCGTGGGCGCCGCGCTGGTCGCCTCGGCGTTGCCGATCGCGCGCAAGCTGTCGAGGAAGGTGAGCCCCACATGACCTTCTCGCTCGGCTACGGCACGAACGGCTTCGCCAACCACCGGCTGCTCGACGCGCTCGCCGTGATCGCGGACCTCGGGTACACCGGCGTCGCGCTCACGCTGGACCACGACCACCTCAACCCCTACGCCGACGACCTGCCCAAGCAGCTCGAACGCGTGGCCGCGCGGCTGTCGTCGCTCGGGCTGAACCGGGTGGTGATCGAGACGGGCGCGCGCTACCTGCTCGACCCGTGGCGCAAGCACCACCCGACGTTGCTCTCGGACGACCCCGCGCCCCGGCTCGGCTTCCTGGAGCGGGCGATGCGGATCGCGGCCGAACTGGACGCGGACTGCGTGTCCTTCTGGTCCGGCGTCAAACCCCCTGACCTCGACGACGCCACCGCCGGCGCCCGCCTGCGCGAGGGCCTCCAGAACCTGCTTTTGCCCGCAGAAGCATTAGGGGTGCGGGTGGGGATGGAGCCCGAGCCCGGGCACTTCGTCCAGCACCTCCAGCAGGTCCTGGACCTGCGCGAACAGCTCGGCAACCACGAGCTGTTCGGCGTCACGCTCGACGTCGGGCACTGCGTCGCGGTCGAGCCGGTCGACGCCGCCGAGTGTGTGCGCCTGGCCGGTCCGCTGCTGTTCAACGTGCAACTCGACGACATGCTGCCCAACGTCCACGAGCACCTGGAGTTCGGTGAGGGGCAACTCGACCTCCCGGCGACGCTCGGTGCGCTCACCGAGATCGGCTACGAGGGCCTGGCCGCCGTCGAGCTGCCGCGGCACAGCCACGCCGCTCCCGAAGTAGCCGCCCGGGCCTTCCGCGTGCTGAACCTGCTTTTGCCCGCAGAAGCCGATCACCCCTGGGTCGTGGACGCGGTGGCGCAGGTCAGGGCCAAGCCCGACTCGATCGGCAGGTTGTTCCCGGCGGCGGGCCGCGGCGTCGGCCGCACGCCGGTCGCCGCCGAGGCCGATCCGCAGGGGCTCGTCCAGGGCACCCTCGACGACCAGGCCCGCGTCCGCCTCCTCACCGAACTGAACCTGCTTTTGCCCGCAGAAGCCTTCGCGGCGGAGGTGGGGGAGTTGTATCGGTATGGCGACGACGCGGAGCGCCGCGGCGTCCTCCGCGGGTTGAACGCGCTGGACAAGCCCGATGACAACGTCGTCGCCGCCGGGCTCCAGTTGGTCGCCGACGCTCTTCGCACCAACGACACCCGGCTGGTCGCCGCCGCCATGGGCGCGTTCGCCGCCACCCACCTCGATGCCCATTCCTGGCGCCACGGGGTACTGAAATGCCTGTTCACCGGGGTTCCCCTGGCGGCGGTCGCGGAGCTGGACCGCCGGGTCGACGATGAGCTGCGCCGCATGGTCTCGGACTACGCGGCGGAGCGGAGCGCGGCGGGCCGTGAAGTACCCGCGGACGCGCGCGCCATCTTGGAAAGGGGAGAGCACTGATGCGGATTTTCGACCCGCACATCCACATGACCTCACGCACCACCGACGACTACGAAGCGATGTACGCCGCCGGGGTCCGCGCGCTGGTCGAGCCCGCGTTCTGGCTGGGCCAGCCGCGCACCAGCGTCGGCTCGTTCACCGACTACTTCGACTCGCTGATCGGCTGGGAGCGGTTCCGCGCCGCGCAGTTCGGCATCCGCCACCACTGCACCATCGCGCTGAACCCGAAGGAGGCCAACGACCCCCGCTGCCGCGAGGTGCTCGACGTACTGCCGCGGTACCTGGCCAAGGACGGCGTGGTCGCGGTCGGCGAGGTCGGCTACGACTCGATGACCCCCGAAGAGGACGACGTCTTCGCCCGCCAACTGGAACTCGCCAAGGAGCACGAGCTGCCGGTGATGGTGCACACCCCGCACCGCGACAAGCTCGAAGGCACCAAGCGCACGCTCGACGTGGTCCGCGAGTCCGGCATCCCGATGGAGCACGTCCTGGTCGACCACCTCAACGAGGTGACTGTGGGCCTGGTCGCCGAGGCGGGCGCGTGGATGGGCTTCTCCATCTACCCCGACACCAAGATGGACGAGCACCGGATGGTGGCGATCCTGCGGGAGTACGGCCTGGAGCGCAAGATCGTCAACTCGGCCGCCGACTGGGGCCGCTCGGACCCGCTGAAAACGCTCAAGACCGGCCAGGCGATGCTCGCCGACGGGTACGAGGAGTCCCATGTGGACACCGTGCTGTGGCAGAACCCGGTCGACTTCTACGCGCAGAGCGGCAGGCTGACGCTGGACCCGCTGCCCGGGTTCAGCGGTGAGGCGAGCGAGTTCCAGGGCAACTCGGTGCTCCGGGGTGGCCGCAAGTGATCTCGTACTGCACCAACGTGCATCCCGCCGAGGACCTCGGCGGGATCCTGGCGCAGCTCGACCGGTACTCGGTACCAGTCCGCGAGCAGTACGGGGAGGACCGGCTCGGCGTCGGGCTCTGGCTGGCCGCGCCGGTCGCGCGCGGCCTCGCCGAGGACCCGGCCGCGCTGGCGAAGTTCCGTGCGGAGCTGGACGCGCGCGGGCTCGGCGTGTGCACGCTGAACGCCTTCCCGTACGGCGGTTTCCACGACGAGGTGGTCAAGCAGGCCGTCTACCATCCGAAGTGGACGGAACCGGCGCGGCTGCGGTACACGCTCGACTGCGTGACCGTGCTCGGTGGCCTGCTGGCCGACGACGCGGCATACGGCAGCATCTCCACCCTGCCGCTGGCCTGGCGGGAGCCGTGGACCCCGGTCGACGATGCCGCGGCCACCGCCGCGCTGACCGAGTTGACCGAGGTCCTCGCCCGGGGCGACCGCCCGATCCGGTTGGCGGTCGAGCCCGAACCGGGCTGCGTGCTGGACACCGTCGCCGACGCGCTCGGCTGGCTGTCCGGCCGCGTCGACCCCGCGCACATCGGGCTCTGCCTGGACACCTGCCACCTCGCGGTCTCGTTCGCCGATCCGGTGGACACCCTGCGGCGGATCGCCGACGCCGGGCTGGACGTGGTGAAGGTGCAGGCCTCGGCCGCACTGCACGTCGCCGACCCGGCCGCGGAGGACGCGAAAGCCGCACTGGCCGCCTTCGCCGAACCGCGCTACCTGCACCAGGTGCGCGAACTCGCCGAGGACGGCACCGTGCTCGCGTCGGACGACCTGCCCTCGGCCTCGGCCGAACTCCCCGCGCACGGGCCGTGGCGCGTCCACTTCCACATACCGTTGCACGCCGCCCCGCCGACGCCGCTGAGCAGCACCACCGACGTGCTGACCGCGGTGTTCGCCGAACTCGGGGGCGAGCCGCACATCGAGGTCGAGACCTACACCTGGAGCGTGCTCCCGGGTGGCGGGGACGACCTCGCCGGCGGCATCGCCGCCGAGCTGCGCTGGGCGCGCGACCAGCTGAACTCTCGAAAGGCTTCCGCATGAAACCCCTCGTGGTGCTCGACGTCGTCGGGCTGACCCCCAAGGCGCTGCGGCACATGCCGCGGCTGTCCGCGCTGGCCACCGACGGCTGGCAGGCCGAGCTCGGCACGGTGCTGCCCGCGGTCACCTGCAGCGCCCAGTCCACCTTCCTCACCGGGCTGACCCCAGCGCAGCACGGCATCGTCGGCAACGGCTGGTACTTCCGCGACCTCGGCGAGATCTACCTGTGGCGCCAGCACAACCGGCTCGTTCAGGGCGAGAAGCTGTGGGAGACGGCGCGGGCCGCGCACCCCGGCTACACCTCGGCGAACGTGTGCTGGTGGTACGCGATGGGCATGACCACCGACGTCACGGTGACGCCGCGGCCGATCTACCACGCCGACGGCCGCAAGTCGCCGGACGCCTACGTGCGGCCGGTCGAGCTGCACGACCAGCTGACCGGTGAGCTCGGCGAGTTCCCGCTGTTCCAGTACTGGGGCCCGACGGCCTCGCTGACCTCGAGCAAGTGGGTCATCGGCGCCACCCGCAAGCTTCTGCGGGAAAAAGCACCCGACCTGCTCATGGCGTACGTGCCCCACCTGGACTACGACCACCAGCGCTTCGGGCCCGACCACCCGCAGGCCGCCGTCGCCGCGCGCGAGCTGGACAACGCGCTCGCCCCGCTCCTCGACGACGCCCGCAACCGCGGCGCCACCGTGGTCGCGCTCAGCGAGTACGGCATCACCAACGTCAGCCGCCCGATCGACATCAACCGGGCGCTGCGCCGCGAGGGCCTGCTGGAGGTCTACACCCAGGCGGGCATGGAGTACCTCGACCCGTGGACCTCGCGCGCCTTCGCCGTGGCCGACCACCAGGTCGCCCACGTCTACGTCCAGGACCCCGCCGACCTCGAGCGCGTCCGGTCCGTCGTGGCCGAGCTGACCGGCGTGGACGAGGTGCTCGACCGGGAGGCCCAGGCCCGCTACGGCCTGGACCACGAGCGCGCCGGCGAGCTGGTCGCGGTCGCCGACCCCGAGTCGTGGTTCACCTACTACTACTGGACCGACGACAACCGCGCGCCCGACTTCGCGCGCGGTGTGGAGATCCACCGCAAGCCGGGTTACGACCCGGCCGAGCTGTTCTTCGACCCCGCCGACCGGCTCGCCAAGGCCAAGGCGGGGTTGAACCTGGCGAAGAAGTTCGCCGGGCTGCGGTACGCGATGAACGTGGTGCCGACCGATCCGCGCTGGGTGCGCGGCTCGCACGGCAGGCTGCCCGACTCGGCTGAGGACGGTCCGGTGCTGCTCTGCTCGGACAGCGCCTTCGAACCGGCCGGCCGGCTGTCCGCCACCGACGTGCACCCGCTGCTGCTGTCGCTGCAAGGACTCAAATAGAAGGAGTAGCTCGCTATGAGTCGTCCGATCACGCTGTTCACCGGCCAGTGGGCGGACCTGCCGTTCACCGAGGTCTGCAAGCTCGCCTCCGAATGGGGTTACGACGGGCTGGAGATCGCGTGCTCGGGCGACCACTTCGAGGTCGACCGCGCACTGTCCGAAGAGGACTACGTGCCGCAGCGCCTCGAACTGCTGGCCAAGCACAACCTCAAGGTCTGGACCATCTCGAACCACCTGGTCGGCCAGGCCGTCTGCGACGACCCGATCGACGAGCGGCACCAGGCCATCGTGCCCAGCCGCGTCTGGGGCGACGGCGAGCCGGAGGGCGTGCGGCAGCGCGCGGCCGCCGAACTCGCCGACACCGCCAGGGCCGCGGCCAAGCTCGGTGTGGACACCGTCGTCGGCTTCACCGGGTCGAAGATCTGGAAGTACGTGGCGATGTTCCCGCCGGTCTCGCAGGCCGTGATCGACGACGGCTACGAGGATTTCGCGAACCGCTGGAACCCGATCCTGGACGTGTTCGACCAGGAGGGCGTCCGGTTCGCGCACGAGGTGCACCCCTCGGAGATCGCCTACGACTTCTGGACCACGAAGCGGGCGCTGGAGGCGGTGGGCAACCGCCCGGCCTTCGGGCTGAACTGGGACCCCTCGCACTTCGTCTGGCAGGACCTCGACCCGGTCGGCTTCATCCTCGACTTCGCCGACCGGATCTACCACGTGGACTGCAAGGACACCCGGAAGCGGTTCGACGGGCGGAACGGGCGCCTCGGCTCCCACCTGCCGTGGGCGGACCCGCGGCGCGGCTGGGACTTCGTCTCCACCGGGCACGGCGACGTGCCGTGGGAGGACTGCTTCCGCGCGCTGAACTCGATCGGCTACTCCGGGCCGATCTCGGTGGAGTGGGAGGACGCCGGCATGGACCGGCTGCGCGGGGCGGCCGAGGCCGTGACCTTCCTGCGCGGCCTGCTGTTCGACAAGCCCGCGGCGGCGTTCGACGCCGCGTTCAGCAACCAGAAGTGAGGTTCATCTGATGGTCGACAGAAACCTTTCCCGTCGTTCGATGCTGCGCGGCGCGGCCGGTGCCGCGGCGGTCGGCGGCGCGATGCTGGCGCTGCCCGGGGTCGCCTCCGCCGGTGGTGGCCACGGTCACGGGCACGGCCACGGCAGCATCCCGCTGCACCGGATCAGCGTGCAGCTCTACACCCTGCGGTCGCTGCTGGAGAAGGACCTCGACGGCACGCTCGGCGCGCTGTCCGACATCGGTTTCCGCAACGTCGAGATGGCCGGGACGTACGGGCGCAGCGCGGCCGAGTTCCGCAAGATCCTGGACAAGCACCGCCTGCGCGCCACCTCCAGCCACATCGGCATCGACGGTGACGTGAACAAGCTCATCGAGGACGCCAAGACGCTGGGGCACCGGTACTCGGCGGTGCCGTGGGCCAAGTACGCGACGAAGGCCGAGTGGCAGGCCTTCGCCGAGCGGCTGGACAAGGCGTCCAGGGCCTTCGCCAAGGCAGGCATCCAGTTCGGGTACCACAACCACGACCACGAGTTCGCGCTGGTCGAGGGCGTGCGGCCGTTCGACATCCTGGCGAAGGGCACCAGCAGCCGGTACACCCACTTCGAGGTCGACCTGTACTGGGCGGTGGTGGCCGGGGTGGACCCGGTGAAGCTGTTCCGGGAGCAGCGCGGGCGGGTGCTGCAGTACCACGTCAAGGACCGCGGCGCGGACGGCGGCTGGGCCGACGTGGGCACCGGGAACATCGACTTCCGGAAGATCTTCGACGGCACCCCCGGCATCCGGGAGTACATCGTGGAGCACGACAATCCGGCCGATCCGCTCAAAACCGCCAAGGTCGGCTTCGATTACCTCCGGAAAGTCCGGTTCTGAGTTCCATTCGGCGGGAGCGGCTCCGGGCGTCTCCTGGCGCGGTGATCGGCGGGCGTAGCGTGGCGCGGGTTGCAGCAGGCGACACGAGGAGGGCGCTGTGAACACCGAGCAGAACGAGTGGACCGAGCCGGTGCCGGAAACCACCGGCCGCCGCGCCGCCCCGGAGGGCGCGCCCCGGCATCCGCTGATCGACCTCACCCGGGACCCGAACCCGGGCCGGCCGGATCACGCCAAGCCGGAGGACTGAACCACGGCCCACGAGTGGGGCGTCACCGCACCGCCGGTGGCGCCCCACTCGTGTGTCCAGCTCCCGAAGATCATCTCCAGTCCGCTCCCGGGCGGGATCGGCTTCTGCGGGGAAAAGGAGGTCACCGCGCTGACCTGCGCGAATGCGGACACCCGCGCCCGCCGGAACCTGCTTCTGCGGGCAAAAGCAGGTTCCGGCGGGTGGGTGGGGTGGTGGTGACGCGGCCGGTGGGAATCCGCCACGCTCCGCGGTGGAGGCGCTAGACTGGGTGGTCCGTCCCCGGATACGACCCCCCGATTGGGAGCTGCCCATCGGGCCGGGTATCTTTGATGACCGTGCCCGGCACATGTCGGGCCGCTCCGTGTGCCGTCAGGCGCCGGGCGGGACGCGTGCAGCGCTCGCCGGGCCGTTCAGGCGGGCTGGCGAGCACAAGCAGTTCCACGGAAACCCCGATGGGAAGTCAGTTGGGTCGTCAGACCCTGACGCGGGCCGACACGCCCGACCGCGGGGGCCGGGGAGAAACAAGCAAGATCGCGACAGAAAGCTGGTCCATTGCCCACGATCCAGCAGCTGGTCCGCAAGGGCCGCCAGGACAAGGCTGCCAAGCAGAAGACCGCGGCCCTCAAGGGGAGCCCGCAGCGGCGTGGCGTGTGCACCCGCGTGTACACCACGACCCCCAAGAAGCCGAACTCGGCGCTGCGCAAGGTCGCTCGTGTGAAGCTGACCAGCGGCATCGAGGTCACCGCCTACATCCCCGGTGAAGGCCACAACCTGCAGGAGCACTCGATGGTGCTCGTGCGCGGCGGCCGTGTGAAGGACCTGCCGGGGGTCCGCTACAAGATCATCCGCGGTTCGCTCGACACGCAGGGCGTGAAGAACCGCAAGCAGGCGCGCAGCCGGTACGGCGCGAAGAAGGAGAAGAGCTGATATGCCCCGCAAGGGTCCCGCGCCGAAGCGGCCGTTGATCTCCGACCCCGTCTACGCCTCGCCGCTGGTCACCCAGCTGGTGAACAAGGTGCTGAAGGACGGGAAGCGGTCCCTGGCCGAGCGCATCGTCTACGGCGCGCTCGAAGGCGCTCGCGAGAAGACCGGCACCGACCCGGTCGTCACGCTGAAGCGCGCGCTCGACAACGTGAAGCCCACCATCGAGGTGAAGAGCCGCCGCGTCGGTGGCGCCACCTACCAGGTGCCGATCGAGGTCAAGCCCGGCCGCTCGACCACCCTTGCGCTGCGCTGGCTGGTCTCGTTCTCGCAGGCGCGCCGTGAGAAGACGATGATCGAGCGCCTGCAGAACGAGCTCCTCGACGCGAGCAACGGCCTCGGGGCGAGCGTGAAGCGCCGCGAGGACACGCACAAGATGGCCGAGTCCAACAAGGCGTTCGCCCACTACCGCTGGTGACGTCCGCCCGGCTGTCGATCCAAGCCAGCCCGGGCCCCAAGCTTGAGACAGGGGAACACTGCAGTGGCACGTGACGTGCTGACCGACCTGAACCAGGTCCGCAACATCGGCATCATGGCCCACATCGACGCCGGTAAGACCACCACGACCGAGCGGATCCTGTTCTACACCGGGATCAACTACAAGATCGGCGAGGTCCACGACGGCGCCGCCACCATGGACTGGATGGAGGAGGAGCAGAAGCGGGGTATCACCATCACCTCGGCTGCCACCACCACCTTCTGGGCCGACCACCAGATCAACATCATCGACACCCCGGGTCACGTCGACTTCACCGTCGAGGTGGAGCGTTCGCTGCGGGTGCTCGACGGTGCGGTCGCCGTCTTCGACGGCAAGGAAGGTGTCGAGCCGCAGTCCGAGCAGGTCTGGCGCCAGGCGGACAAGTACGAGGTCCCGCGCATCTGCTTCGTCAACAAGATGGACAAGCTCGGTGCGGACTTCTACTTCACCGTGAAGACCATCGAGGACCGCCTCGGGGCCCGGCCGCTGGTCATCCAGCTGCCGATCGGCGCCGAGAGCGACTTCGAGGGCGTCATCGACCTGGTCCGCATGAAGGCGCTGACCTGGCGCGGCGAGGTCCAGAAGGGTGAGGACTACGCGGTCGAGGACATCCCCGCCGCGCTCGCCGACAAGGCCGCCGAGTACCGCGAGAAGCTGGTCGAGGCGATCGCCGAGACCGACGACGCGCTGATGGAGAAGTTCTTCGGCGGCGAGGAGCTGTCCGAGGCCGAGATCAAGGCCGGCATCCGCAAGCTGACGATCGCGCGTGAGGCGTACCCGGTGCTCACCGGTTCCGCCTTCAAGAACAAGGGCGTGCAGCCCATGCTCGACGCGGTGATCGACTACCTGCCGTCGCCGCTGGACGTCCCGGCCGTCGAGGGCACCCTCACCGACGGTGAGACCAAGGCCACCCGTGAGGCCTCGGTCTCCGAGCCGTTCTCCGCGCTCGCGTTCAAGATCGCCGCGCACCCGTTCTTCGGGAAGCTGACCTACATCCGGGTCTACTCGGGCAAGGTCGCCAAGGGCTCCCAGGTCGTCAACGCGACCAAGGAGCGCAAGGAGCGCATCGGCGGCCTGTTCCAGATGCACTCCAACAAGGAGAACCCGGTCGACGAGGGCCAGGCCGGCCACATCTACGCGGTGCAGGGCCTGAAGGACACCACCACCGGTGACACCCTGGCCGACCCGCAGAACCCGGTCGTGCTCGAGTCGATGACCTTCCCGGAGCCGGTCATCCGGGTGGCCATCGAGCCGAAGACCAAGGCCGACCAGGAGAAGCTGTCGCTGGCCATCCAGCGTCTCGCCGAAGAGGACCCGACCTTCCAGGTCAACCTCGACGAGGAGACCGGCCAGACGATCATCGCCGGCATGGGTGAGCTGCACCTCGAGGTGCTGGTGAACCGGATGAAGTCCGACTACAAGGTCGAGGCGAACATCGGCAAGCCGCAGGTCGCCTACCGCGAGACGATCAAGAAGACCGTCGAGAAGCTCGACTACGTGCACAAGAAGCAGACCGGTGGCTCCGGTCAGTTCGCCAAGGTGATCGTCAAGCTGGAGCCGCTCGCGACGACCGACGGTGCGCTGTACGAGTTCGACAACAAGGTCACCGGCGGCCGCATCCCGCGGGAGTACATCCCGTCGGTGGACGCGGGCGCCCAGGACGCCATGCAGTACGGCGTGCTGGCCGGTTACCCGCTGGTGGGGTTGAAGCTGACCCTGCTGGACGGTGCGTACCACGAGGTCGACTCTTCGGAGATGGCGTTCAAGATCGCCGGTTCGATGGCGATGAAGGAAGCCGCGAAGAAGGCCGGCCCGGTGATCCTCGAGCCGCTGATGGCCGTCGAGGTCACCACGCCCGAGGACTACATGGGTGACGTGATCGGTGACCTGAACTCCCGCCGTGGCCAGATCCAGGCCATGGAGGAGCGCGCAGGGACCCGTGTCGTGAAGGCACTGGTTCCGCTGTCGGAGATGTTCGGCTACGTCGGTGACCTGCGGTCGCGTACCCAGGGCCGGGCGAACTACTCCATGCAGTTCGACTCCTACGCCGAGGTTCCCGCGAACGTCGCGAAGGAGATCGTCGCCAAGGCGACGGGGGAGTAACACCCCAAGCCCGCGGTCGTGCGGGCCCCGAAGCGGGGCCCGCCCGGCCGACCAGATGATTCGCCGTCGACAGCCACGTCGTTCGGTGAGCAAGCTCAAAAAGTCCAGGAGGACATTCCAGTGGCGAAGGCGAAGTTCGAGCGGAGCAAGCCGCACGTCAACATCGGAACCATCGGTCACGTCGACCACGGGAAGACCACTCTGACCGCGGCGATCACCAAGGTTCTGCACGACAAGTACCCGGAGCTCAACGAGTCGCGGGCGTTCGACCAGATCGACAACGCGCCGGAAGAGAAGCAGCGCGGTATCACGATCAACATCTCGCACGTCGAGTACCAGACCGAGAAGCGCCACTACGCCCACGTGGACGCCCCCGGTCACGCGGACTACATCAAGAACATGATCACCGGTGCCGCGCAGATGGACGGCGCGATCCTGGTGGTGGCCGCGACCGACGGCCCGATGCCGCAGACCCGCGAGCACGTGCTGCTGGCCCGCCAGGTCGGTGTGCCCTACATCGTGGTGGCGCTGAACAAGGCCGACATGGTCGACGACGAGGAGATCCTCGAGCTGGTCGAGCTGGAGGTCCGCGAGCTGCTGTCCTCCCAGGAGTTCCCCGGCGACGACGCCCCCGTGGTGCGCGTGTCCGGCCTGAAGGCCCTCGAGGGCGACGAGAAGTGGGCCGAGGCCGTTCTCGAGCTGATGACCGCCGTCGACGACAGCGTGCCGGACCCGGTGCGTGACCTCGACAAGCCGTTCCTGATGCCGATCGAGGACGTCTTCACCATCACCGGTCGTGGCACCGTGGTGACCGGTCGCGTGGAGCGCGGCCAGGTCAACGTGAACGAAGAGGTCGAGATCGTCGGCATCCGCGAGAAGTCGACCAAGACCACCGTCACCGGTGTCGAGATGTTCCGCAAGCTGCTCGACTCGGGCCAGGCGGGCGACAACGTCGGCCTCCTGCTGCGCGGCATCAAGCGCGAGGACGTCGAGCGCGGCCAGGTCATCGTGAAGCCGGGCACCACCACCCCGCACACGGAGTTCGAGGGCTCGGTCTACATCCTGTCGAAGGACGAGGGTGGCCGTCACACCCCGTTCTTCAACAACTACCGCCCGCAGTTCTACTTCCGCACCACCGACGTCACCGGCGTGGTCACCCTCGCCGAGGGCACCGAGATGGTGATGCCGGGCGACAACACCAACATCAGCGTGTCGCTGATCCAGCCGATCGCCATGGACGAGGGTCTGCGGTTCGCCATCCGCGAGGGTGGCCGCACCGTCGGCGCCGGCCAGGTCACCAAGATCAACAAGTGATTTCCACCTGAACCCGGGGGGCTCCTGACCCCGGGTTCAGGTCGTGAAATCGCCTGTGCGACACTATTCAGGTTGCTTCGTGATGGGGCGGCCGAACCCGACCCGGGTTGCGGCCGCCCTGTCACGAGAGCCGAGGTCCGCCGAGCTCTTCCTTCGGGTGAGGGTTGCGGGCAAGGGACGCCGGTTTCCGGCGGCCCCCTCACGTTGAGGAAGACCAGGCAGGACGACGATCCCGAGGGATCCGTCTGTGCAGCGGGCGCGACACGCCCGACCGCGTGGACCGGAGACCAGGCCGTTGAACTGCGGAAACCGGGGCTCCGGCCCGGGTTGAACAGATAGCGGCACGAGACGACAAGGAACGCAGCCACCATGGCGGGACAGAAGATCCGCATTCGGCTCAAGGCCTACGACCACGAGGCGATCGACGCCAGCGCGCGCAAGATCGTCGAGACGGTCACGCGCACCGGTGCCTCAGTCGTGGGCCCGGTGCCGCTGCCCACCGAGAAGAACGTTTATTGCGTCATCCGCTCGCCGCACAAGTACAAGGACTCGCGCGAGCACTTCGAGATGCGCACGCACAAGCGGCTGATCGACATCCTCGACCCGACGCCGAAGACGGTGGACGCGCTCATGCGCATCGACCTGCCGGCCAGCGTCGACGTCAACATCCAGTAAGCGTTTGGCGAGCGGCGGAGATAAGAGACTCATGTCTGACAGGCAAGTGAAGGGCATCCTGGGCACCAAGCTCGGCATGACCCAGGTCTTCGACGAGAACAACCGGATGGTTCCGGTGACCGTCGTGCAGGCCGGGCCGAACGTGGTTACCCAGGTCCGTACCCAGGACAAAGACGGCTACAGCGCCGTGCAGCTGGCCTTCGGCGCCGTGGACCCGCGCCGGGTCAACAAGCCGCGCACGGGCCACTTCGACAAGGCCGGGGTGACCCCGCGCCGGCACCTCGCCGAGCTGCGCACCACCGACGCCGACGGCTACGAGGTCGGGCAGGAGATCACCGCCGAGGTGTTCCCCGCCGGCACGGTCGTCGACATCACCGGCACCACCAAGGGCAAGGGCTACGCCGGTGTCATGAAGCGTCACGGCTTCAAGGGCCAGGGCGCCAGCCACGGTGCGCAGGCCGTGCACCGCAAGCCCGGCTCGATCGGTGGCTGCGCCACCCCGGGCCGCGTCTTCAAGGGGCTCCGCATGGCGGGCCGGATGGGTTCCGCGCGGGTCACCACGCAGGGCCTGACCGTGCACGACGTGCGCGCCGACGAGGGCCTGCTGCTGATCAAGGGCGCGGTCCCCGGGAACAAGGGCGGTCTGGTCTTCGTCAGGACCGCCGCGAAGGGTGGTAACACCGAATGACCAGCGTCGAGCTGAAGACCCCGGCCGGTAAAGCCGACGGCACGATCGAGCTCCCCGCGGAGATCTTCGACGTGCAGGCCAACGTGCCGCTGATGCACCAGGTCGTGACGGCCCAGCTGGCCGCCGCGCGGCAGGGCACGCACGACACCAAGACCCGCGGCGAGGTCGCGGGTGGTGGCAAGAAGCCGTACCGCCAGAAGGGCACCGGTCGCGCCCGCCAGGGTTCGATCCGCGCCCCGCAGTTCACCGGTGGTGGCGTCGTCCACGGCCCCACGCCGCGCGACTACACCCAGCGCACCCCGAAGAAGATGAAGGCCGCCGCCCTGCGTGGCGCCCTCTCCGACCGGGCGCGCGCCGGCCAGCTGCACGTGGTCACCGAGCTGGTCACCGGCGAGAAGCCGTCGACCAAGGCCGCCAAGACCGCGCTGCGCGCGCTGACCGAGGCCAAGCGGGTGCTCGTGGTGCTGCACCGCGACGACGAGCTGACCTGGCGCTCGGTGCGCAACCTCACCGACGTGCACCTGATCACGCCGGACCAGCTCAACACCTATGACGTGCTGGTCAACGACGACGTGGTGTTCACCAAGTCCGCGTACGACGTCTTCGTCGCCGGCCCCGCCAAGGGCAAGGGCGCCAAGGCGACCGCGCGGTCGAGCGAAGTTGCCGAAGGGAGTGACGAGCAGTGAGTTCCGTCGCCATTCCTGACCCCCGCGACATCGTGCTCGCGCCGGTGATCTCCGAGAAGTCCTACGGGCTGCTCGAGGACCACAAGTACACGTTCGTGGTTCGCCCGGACGCCAACAAGACCCAGATCAAGATCGCCATCGAGCAGATCTTCGGGGTCAAGGTCGTCAGCGTGAACACGCTGAACCGCCAGGGCAAGCGCAAGCGCACCCGGTACGGCTTCGGCAAGCGCAAGGACATCAAGCGCGCCGTCGTGACCCTGTCCGCTGAGAGCAAGCCGATCGAGATCTTCGGCGGACCCGCCGCGTAAGGGACTGAGCAGACATGGGTATTCGCAAGTACAAGCCGACCACTCCCGGTCGCCGTGGCTCCAGCGTCTCCGACTTCTCGGAGATCACGCGGTCCACCCCGGAGAAGTCGCTGCTGCGTCCGCTGCACGGCCGTGGCGGCCGCAACGCCTCCGGCAAGATCACCACCCGGCACAAGGGTGGCGGCCACAAGCGGGCGTACCGGCTGATCGACTTCCGCCGCCACGACAAGGACGGCATCCCGGCCAAGGTCGCGCACATCGAGTACGACCCCAACCGGTCGGCCCGCATCGCGCTGCTGCACTACGCGGACGGCGAGAAGCGCTACATCATCGCGCCGGAGAAGCTCCGCCAGGGCGACACCGTGGAGAACGGCCCCCGCGCCGACATCAAGCCCGGTAACAACCTGCCGCTGCGCAACATCCCGGTCGGCACGGTGATCCACGCGATCGAGCTCCGCCCCGGTGGCGGCGCCAAGATCGCCCGGTCCGCCGGTGCCAAGGTCCAGCTGGTGGCCAAGGACGGTCCCTACGCCCAGCTGCGGATGCCCTCGGGCGAGATCCGCAACGTGGACGTGCGCAACCGCGCCACGGTCGGCGAGGTCGGCAACTCCGAGCACGCCAACATCAACTGGGGCAAGGCCGGTCGTAACCGCTGGCGGGGCAAGCGCCCCACCGTCCGCGGTGTGGTGATGAACCCGGTCGACCACCCGCACGGTGGTGGTGAGGGGAAGACCTCCGGTGGTCGCCACCCGGTCAACCCGAACGGCAAGCCGGAGGGTCGCACCCGCCGCAACAAGCCGAGTGACAAGCTGATCGTCCGCCGCCGGCGTACCGGCAAGAAGCGCTGAGCAGGGAGGTAGAAGACTATGCCGCGCAGCCTGAAGAAGGGCCCGTTCGTGGATGACCACCTGCTCAAGAAGGTGGACGCGCTGAACGAGTCCGGCAAGAAGACGGTGATCAAGACCTGGTCCCGCCGCTCCACGATCATCCCCGACTTCCTGGGGCACACGATCGCGGTGCACGACGGCCGCAAGCACGTCCCGGTGTTCGTCACCGAGGCGATGGTGGGTCACAAGCTGGGCGAGTTCGCCCCGACGCGGACCTTCAAGGGTCACATCAAGGACGACCGCAAGTCCCGCCGCCGCTGAGCGGTGCGACAGACAGCAAAGAGGTAGCAAGCGATGAACGCCAAGGATGCGACGGTCGAGGCAGAACTGCCGACGGCCTTCGCGCGGGCTCGCTTCGTCCGGGACTCGCCGACCAAGGTGCGCCGGGTGATCGAGCTCATCAAGGGCCGCAGCGCCGCCGACGCCCTCGCCGTGCTGCGGTTCGCACCGCAGGCGGCCAGTGAGCCGGTGGCGAAGGTGCTCGCCAGCGCCATGGCCAACGCCGAGAACAACCTCGACCTCGACCCCGACACCCTCTGGGTCAAGAACGCGTACGCCGACGAGGGCCCGACCCTCAAGCGCATCCGCCCGCGGGCCCAGGGCCGCGCGTACCGGATCCGCAAGCGCACGAGCCACATCACCGTCGAGGTGGAGTCGCGGCCGAAGGCCGACAAGAAGGCGAAGAGCAAGAAGGCAGGTGGCCGGTAGTGGGCCAGAAGATCAACCCGCACGGCTTCCGGCTGGGCATCACCACGGACTGGAAGTCCCGCTGGTACGCCGACAAGCAGTACGCCGAGTACGTGGCGGAGGACGTCAAGATCCGCAAGCTCCTGTCCACGGGCATGGAGCGGGCCGGCATCTCGAAGGTGGAGATCGAGCGCACCCGTGACCGGGTCCGCGTGGACATCCACACCGCCCGCCCCGGCATCGTCATCGGCCGCCGCGGCGCCGAGGCCGACCGGATCCGCGGTGCGCTGGAGAAGCTGACCAAGAAGCAGGTCCAGCTGAACATCCTCGAGGTGAAGAACCCCGAGGCCGACGCGCAGCTGGTCGCGCAGGGTGTGGCGGAGCAGCTCTCCAACCGCGTGGCGTTCCGCCGCGCGATGCGGAAGGCGATCCAGAGCTCCATGCGCTCGCCGCAGGTCAAGGGCATCCGCGTGCAGTGCGGTGGCCGCCTCGGCGGTGCCGAGATGTCGCGCTCGGAGCACTACCGCGACGGCCGCGTGCCGCTGCACACGCTGCGCGCCGACATCGACTACGGCTTCTTCGAGGCCCGCACCACCTTCGGCCGCATCGGCGTGAAGGTGTGGATCTACAAGGGTGACGTGGTCGGCGGGCTCAAGGCCAAGGAGGCGCGTGACGCCGCCGCGGCCGCCGAGCGCGCGCCGCGTCGCGACCGTGGCGACCGTCCGTCCCGCCCGCGCCGCTCCGGCGCGTCGGGCACCACGGCCACCTCCACGGAAGCGGGCCGGGCCGCCGCGGCGACCAAGAACGACACCGCCGCCGAGTCGGCGACCCCGGCTGCCGAGGGCACCACCCCGGCCGCCGCAGAGAAGACGGAGGGCTGACGTGCTCATCCCGCGCAAGGTCAAGCACCGGAAGCAGCACTCGCCGAAGCGCGCCGGTGCCGCCAAGGGCGGTACCAAGGTCAGCTTCGGTGACCTGGGGATCCAGGCACTCGAGCACAGCTACGTGACGAACCGGCAGATCGAGGCGGCCCGTATCGCCATGACCCGCCACATCAAGCGTGGCGGCAAGGTGTGGACCACCATCTACCCGGACCGCCCGCTGACCAAGAAGCCCGCCGAGACCCGCATGGGTTCCGGTAAGGGTTCGCCCGAGTGGTGGATCGCCAACGTCAAGCCGGGCCGGGTGATGTTCGAACTGAGCTTCCCCAACGAGGCCACGGCTCGCGAGGCGCTCCGCCGCGCGATCCACAAGCTGCCCATGAAGTGCCGAATCGTGACCCGTGAAGGTGGTGAGTTCTGATGGCGAAGGCCGGAGCTGCTGCGGCATCGGAGCTGCGCGAACTCACTGCGGAGGAGCTCGTGCTGCGCCTCAAGGAGGCCAAGGAGGAGCTGTTCAACCTCCGCTTCCAGATGGCCACCGGGCAGCTGGACAACAACCGCAGGCTGCGCGCCGTCCGCTCGGACATCGCGCGCATCTACACGGTGATGCGCGAGCGCGAGCTCGGGCTGTCCGTCTCCCCCGATGACGCCGAGAACGAAGAAGGTGCCGCATGAGCGAGCCGATCGCGGCGCAGGACCAGGCGTCCGGCCGCAACTACCGCAAGGTCCGGGAGGGCCTGGTCGTCTCCGACAAGATGGACAAGACCATCGTCGTCGAGCTCGAGGACCGCAAGAAGCACGCCCTCTACGGCAAGGTCATGCGGTCCACCACCAAGGTGAAGGCGCACGACGAGGAGAACACCGCCGGCAAGGGCGACCGCGTTCTGCTCATGGAGACCCGACCGCTGTCGGCCACGAAGCGCTGGCGGCTCGTCGAGATCCGCGAGAAGGCCAAGTAAGCCGGGGGACTTTCCAAGTTCCCTATCCGTTCCGCCAGGCTCACCCCGGACCACGGGGTGAGAACCGGCGAGACATACAGGAGTTGACGTGATCCAGCAGGAGTCGCGACTGCGAGTCGCCGACAACACGGGTGCCAAGGAGATCCTCTGCATCCGCGTGCTCGGCGGTTCGGGGCGGCGCTACGCGGGTATCGGCGACATCATCGTCGCCACCGTTAAGGACGCCATCCCGGCTGCCGGGGTGAAGAAGGGCGACGTGGTCAAGGCCGTCATCGTCCGCACGGTGAAGGAGCGGCGTCGTCCGGACGGCTCCTACATCCGGTTCGACGAGAACGCCGCGGTGCTCATCAAGAACGACAACGAGCCGCGTGGCACCCGCATCTTCGGCCCGGTCGGCCGTGAGCTGCGCGATCGGAAGTTCATGAAGATCATCTCGCTCGCGCCGGAGGTGTTGTAAGTGAAGGTGAAGAAGGGCGACACGGTCGTCGTCATCGCCGGCAAGGACAAGGGCGCCAAGGGCAAGGTCATCCAGGCCTACCCGGAGCGGTCGCGGGTGCTGGTCGAGGGTGTGAACCGGATCAAGAAGCACACGCGGATCAGCCAGACCCAGCGCGGTGCGCAGTCCGGCGGCATCGTGACCCAGGAAGCCCCCATCCACGTGTCGAACGTGATGGTCGTCGACTCCGACGGCAAGCCGACCCGGGTGGGCTACCGCATCGGCGAGGACGGCAAGAAGGTCCGGATCTCGCGCAGGAACGGCAAGGACATCTGATGACCACCGCTGAGAAGATCGTGCCGCGTCTCAAGACGCGCTACCGCGAGACAATCGCGGGCGAGCTCCAGAAGGAGTTCGAGTTCGCGAACGTGCACCAGATCCCCGGTGTGGTCAAGGTCGTGGTGAACATGGGCGTCGGCGACGCCGCCCGTGACAGCAAGCTGATCGAAGGCGCCATCCGCGACCTGGCCACCATCACCGGGCAGAAGCCCGAGGTGCGCAAGGCCCGGAAGTCGATCGCGCAGTTCAAGCTGCGCGAGGGCCAGCCGATCGGCGCGCGGGTGACCCTGCGCAACGACCGCATGTGGGAGTTCCTGGACCGGCTGCTGAACATCGCGCTGCCGCGTATCCGGGACTTCCGCGGGCTGTCGCCGAAGCAGTTCGACGGCAACGGCAACTACACCTTCGGTCTCAACGAGCAGTCCATGTTCCACGAGATCGACCCCGACTCCATCGACCGCCCGCGCGGCATGGACGTCACCGTTGTCACCACCGCCACCACCGACGACGAGGGCCGCGCGCTGCTTCGCAAGCTCGGCTTCCCGTTCAAGGAGAACTGAGCCGATGGCCAAGAAAGCACTGGTCCACAAGGCCGCGAAGAAGCCGAAGTTCAAGGTGCGCGGCTACACCCGCTGCCAGCGGTGCGGGCGTCCGCACTCGGTCTTCCGCAAGTTCGGGCTGTGCCGTATCTGCCTGCGCGAGATGGCGCACGCGGGCGAGCTGCCCGGCGTGAGCAAGTCCAGCTGGTAAAGGCTTCCTTCAAGACTCCCAAGTTCGCCACAGGCCCCGCCACGATGGTGGCGGGGAACCAGGGCGAGAAAGGTTGACAGGTCACCATGACGATGACCGACCCGATCGCAGACTTCTTGACCCGTCTGCGTAACGCGAACTCCGCGTACCACGACGAGGTCGTGCTGCCCCACTCGAAGCTCAAGGCGAACATCGCCGAGATCCTCAAGCGCGAGGGTTACATCTCGGCGTTCCGCGACGAGCCGGGCGAGAAGCACAAGAACCTCGTGGTGCAGCTCAAGTACGGCCCGAACCGTGAGCGCAGCATCGCCGGCCTCCGGCGTGTGTCGAAGCCCGGTCTGCGCGTGTACGCCAAGTCCACCGAACTGCCCAGCGTGCTGGGTGGCCTCGGGGTCGCCATCATCTCGACGTCCTCCGGTCTGCAGACCGACCGGCAGGCCAAGCGCAACGGCGTGGGCGGCGAAGTCCTCGCCTACGTCTGGTAAGGGAGGGGATCAAGCTATGTCACGTATCGGAAAGCTGCCGATCACCGTCCCCGCCGGGGTCGAGGTGAAGATCGACGGGCAGCACATCTCGGTCAAGGGACCGAAGGGCACGCTCGAGCACACCATCGCCGAGCCCATCACCGCGGAGCTCAACGACGGGGTCATCGAGGTCAAGCGCCCGGACGACGAGCGCTCCAGCCGCGCCCTGCACGGGCTCAGCCGCACCCTGGTGAACAACCTGGTGGTCGGCGTGACCGAGGGCTACGAGAAGAAGCTCGAGATCCACGGCGTCGGTTACCGCGTGCAGGCCAAGGGCTCGGACCTCGAGTTCGCGCTCGGCTTCTCCCACCCGGTGCACATCCCGGCTCCGGAGGGCATCACCTTCAAGGTGGAGACCCCGACCCGGTTCTCGGTGTCCGGCATCGACAAGCAGAAGGTCGGCCAGACGGCCGCGGTCATCCGCAAGCTGCGCCGCCCGGACCCGTACAAGGGCAAGGGCCTGCGGTACGAGGGTGAGCGCATCCGCCGCAAGGTCGGAAAGACGGGTAAGTGATCATGAGCGACACGACTACGACGAAGCGCAAGCCGGTCGGCAAGGACGTCTCGACCCGCCGTCGCGTGGCGAAGACCCGTCGGCACTTCCGGCTCCGCAAGAAGATCAGCGGGACTCCGGAGCGGCCTCGCCTGGCCGTCAAGAAGTCCTCGCGGCACCTGTCCGTCCAGCTGATCGACGACCTGGCCGGGCACACCCTGGCCGCGGCGTCGACCATGGAGGCGGACGTGCGCGCGGCCGACGGCGACAAGAAGGCCAAGGCCGCCAAGGTGGGCGAGCTGCTGGCCGCCCGCGCCAAGAACGCCGGGGTGACCAGCGTGGTGTTCGACCGGGGTGGCAACGCCTACCACGGCCGCATCGCCGCGCTCGCGGACGCCGCCCGCGAGGCGGGCCTGGAGTTCTGATGACGATGCAGTGCATGCTGGTGAATGGAAGGAAAGCCTGATGCCGGGACGTACACGGCAATTCGGCGGCGGCCAGGGCGGTCCCGGCGGGCAGGGCGGCAACGACCGCAATGACCGCCGCGAGCGCCGGGATCGCCGCGACGGCGGCCGTGGCGGGGCGGCCCAGGAGAAGACCCCGCACCTCGAGCGCGTGGTGGCCATCAACCGCGTGGCCAAGGTCGTGAAGGGTGGTCGTCGCTTCAGCTTCACCGCCCTGGTCGTGGTCGGTGACGGCGACGGTCAGGTCGGCGTCGGCTACGGCAAGGCCAAGGAAGTTCCCGCGGCCATCGCCAAGGGCGTCGAGGAGGCGAAGAAGAACTTCTTCCGCGTGCCTCGGATCGCCGGCACCATCCCGCACCCGATCCAGGGTGAGGACGCCGCCGGTGTGGTGCTGCTGCGCCCGGCGAGCGCCGGTACCGGTGTGATCGCCGGTGGTTCGGTGCGTGCGGTGCTGGAGTGCGCCGGGGTGCACGACGTGCTCTCGAAGTCGCTCGGCAGCGACAACGCGATCAACATCGTGCACGCCACCGTCGCGGCTCTGAAGGGCCTGCAGCGTCCGGAGGAGGTGGCGGCCCGTCGCGGTCTGCCGCTCGAGGACGTCGCTCCGGCCCGGATGCTGCGCCAGCGCGCCGGTCAGGGGGTCTGAGATGGCTCAGCTCAAGGTGACGCAGGTCAAGAGCAAGATCGGCACGAAGCACAACCACCGCGAGTCGCTGCGCACCCTCGGGCTGCGCAAGATCCGGCAGTCGGTGGTGCGTGAGGACACTCCCCAGGTGCGTGGCCTGATCCACACGGTTCGCCACCTGGTGGAGGTCGAGGAGGTCAAGTCATGACGGCCATCAAGATCCACCACCTGCGCCCGGCGCCCGGCGCCAAGTCGGAGAAGATCCGCGTCGGCCGTGGTGAGGGTTCGAAGGGCAAGACGGCTGGTCGCGGTACGAAGGGTACGAAGGCGCGGAAGAACGTGCCCGTGCGCTTCGAGGGTGGGCAGATGCCCATCCACATGCGCCTGCCGAAACTGCGCGGGTTCAAGAACCGGTTCCGCACCGAGTACCAGCCGGTGAACGTGGGCGACATCGCCCGCGTCTTCGCCGACGGTGGCAAGGTCGGGCCGGAAGAGCTGGCCGCTCGCGGCCTGGTCCGCAAGGGCAAGCTGGTCAAGGTGCTGGGCAACGGTGACATCAACGGCGTCAAGCTCGACGTCACCGCCGACGCCTTCTCCGGCTCGGCCAAGGAGAAGCTCGAGTCCGCCGGTGGCTCCGCCACCACCAACTGACGCTTTTCCCCGCAAAAGGCCCGCCAGGTCCATCCGGACCAGGCGGGCCTTTTCCGTACCCACCCATCCCCACAGCCCATCCGTTCCTCCCTCCGCCCCACCCTCTCCTGCCACCCACCATCCGGCCCCCCTGCCACCACCACCGCCCCACTCCCGCCCCATCAACCTGCTTTACCCCGCAGAAGCCGACACACCCGCCTCAACCGCCGAACGCCGACCCTGCTTTAGCCCGCAGAAGCCGGACCCTCTTTTAGTCCGCGGACGCCGGTGCCTGCTTTACTCCGCAGAATCCGACGCCTCCTTCGTCTGCGGAAGCCGGAACCCTGCTTCTCCCCGCGAAAGCCGACACCTGCTTTAGCCCGCAGAAGCTGATAGCTCCGCCCTCAGACCTCGCGACCCCGCTTCTCCCCGCAGAAGTCGGCACCGCCGCCGTCGGGACCTGCTTTTGCCCGCAGAAGCAGGTCAGTGCCAGGATCGCGCCCATGACGGATCAGCCGCCTCCACCTGAACCGGCTCCTGCCCGAGACCAGCGCCGCGGCCTGAGCGTGCTCCTCACCCTGGCCGCGCTCCTGCTCGCCGTCGCGGGCTCGTTCCTGCCGCTGTTCGTCAGCGTCCTGCCTGGTGTCGACGACTCCGACAAAGTCAGCATCACCGTCAGCGGCTGGTCCGGTGAGTCGGACACGGGCGGGTTCCCGCCGCTCGAGGCAGGCAACCTTCTCGCGCCCTTCGCCAGGAACGGCCCCATGCTGATCGTCGCCGCGCTGGTCCTGGCCGCCGCGGCCGCGCTCACCGTCCGCTCCCTCAAGACGGGCGCCGCGGCCCCGGCCCGCGCCGCCTCCGTCGCGGCCGCAGCCTTCCTGCTCGCGATCGCGGGCTCGATTGGCATGCAGGCGATCGGTTGGACGACCCTGTTCTCCTCGGGCGGCGCCCCGGCCGGCCCAGGATTCGGCTACTGGATGGTCGCCGCGGGCGCGGTCTTCGCGATCGTCGCCGCGATCCTGCTCAACCTCGATCCACAACGCACGCCGCGCCAGGACTCACCCGCCGACACCGCCGTCCACGACGTCTCGACCCCGCGCTACGGCTTCCCAGCCCCCGAGGACCCACCAGCGCACCCCTGACCGAACCTGCTTTTGCCCGCAGAAGCATGTCGCCGGAATCGGGGAGCGCTCGCGGGTGGGGCGGCGATAGGGTCGCGCCCGATCGAAGGGAGCAGGACATGGGCTGGCTGGTCGTCTTCTTCGGGGCGTCGACCCTCATCGCGCTGACGCCGGGCGCCAACAACCTGCTCGGCCTGCACCACGGCATGGGCCACGGCCTCGGCAGGGCCCTCATCGGCCTCCTCGGCAGGCTCGCCGCGTTCGTGCTCCTCATCGCGGCCGTCGCCGCCGGGCTCGGCCAGCTGCTCGCGGCCTGGGCCCCGGCGCTCACCATCGTCAAGTGGGTCGGCGTCGCCTACCTGGTCTACCTCGGCGTGCGCATCCTCATCGAAGCCAGGCGGCTTTTGCCCGCAGAAGCCGATCCGGCGGCGGGGCAGAGCGCCCTGGGGATCGCCCGCAAGGAGTTCCTGGTCGCCATCACCAATCCGAAGGCGGTGCTCATCTTCACCGCGTTCGTGCCGCAGTTCATCGATCCCGCCCACGGGCCCGTCCCCGGCCAGGTCGCTCTCCTCGGCGCCATCTACCTCCTCGCCGAGTTCCTCGCCGGAACCGTCTACATCGTCGCGGGCACCCTGGTGAAGGCCACCCGCATGAGCCTCCGCGCCCGCCGCAACATCGACCGCGGCACCGGCGTCGTGCTCCTCGGCATGGCGGGCCTGCTCGCCGGCTCCAGGACGTGAGTACTAGGCCACCCGGGTGGTTCCGCCAACTCCGGTTGTCCGCTCACAGCGGACAGAATCTCCCTCACCACAGCACTTCCCGGCCGCTGTGACCGCCCTCACCGGTGAAGATCACTCGCCACGAACGGGTGACCAGCACCTCTCGCGAGCAACCTCCGCATCCGCCTCCCCGCGAATAAGCCGCACACGGTGCCACGCGCGATCCGGGTGCTGTTAGAGTCGGCGACACGCTTTGGGGCAAGTGTGCCCTGATGCGTTCCTGGCTTGCCTGCCAGTGAGTTGTGTTCCCGCCGGTCACCGTGCCGGCCAAGCCGTTCATCGGTTCGATGGCCGATGACGTCGAGGAGGTCCCCCGCGTGCTCAGCGCCTTCCGCTCGGCTCTCGCGACGCCGGACCTGCGCAAGAAGATCCTGTTCACGCTGATGATCGTGGCCGTGTACCGGCTCGGCGCGATCACCCCAGCTCCTGGGGTTTCCTACCCCAACGTCCAGGCATGTCAGGCGCAGACCGATCAAGAGGGCATTTACTCGCTGCTGAACCTCTTCAGCGGTGGGGCTCTCCTGCAGTTGTCGATCTTCTCGACGGGCATCATGCCGTACATCACGGCGAGCATCATCGTCCAGCTCCTCACCGTGGTCATCCCGCGGTTCGAGGAGTTGAAGAAGGAAGGCCAGTCCGGCCAGGGCAAGCTGACCCAGTACACCCGCTACCTGACGATCGCGCTGGCGATCCTGCAGGCCACCGGCGTGATCGCGCTGGCCGACCGCGGCCAGCTGTTCCAGGACTGCGACCAGCCGGTCATCCCGGACAACAGCATCTACTCGCTGGCGCTGATCGTGGTCACCATGACCGCGGGCACCGCGGTGATGATGTGGCTGGGTGAGCTGATCACCGAGCGCGGCGTCGGCAACGGCATGTCCGTGCTGATCTTCCTGAACATCGCGGCCCAGCTGCCGACCGAGGGCGCCAACATCCTCGAGCGCAACAACGCCGTGGTCTTCACCTTCGTCTGCGTGCTCGGCCTGGCGATCATCGCCTCGGTCATCTTCGTCGAGCAGGGCCAGCGCCGGATCCCGGTGCAGTACGCCAAGCGCATGGTCGGCCGCCGGATGTACGGCGGCACCTCGACCTACCTGCCGATCAAGGTGAACCAGGCCGGTGTCATCCCGGTCATCTTCGGTTCCTCGCTGCTGTACCTGCCGGACCTGATCAGCCGCCTGATCGGCGATCCGAACAGCAGCTCGGGCTGGCAGGTCTTCCTGCAGAACTACGTGGTGAACCAGTCCAGCTGGGTGCACATCCTGCTGTACTTCGCGCTGATCATCTTCTTCACGTACTTCTACATCACGATCACGTTCAACGTGGACGAGCGTGCGGAGGAGATGAAGAAGTTCGGTGGCTTCATCCCGGGCATCCGCCCGGGGCGGCCGACCGCCGAATACCTGAGCTTCGTGCTCGGCCGGATCACCCTCCCCGGCTCCATCTACCTCGGTCTGGTAGCGATCCTGCCGAACTTCTTCCTGTCCATCACCGGTGACGGCAACAACCAGAACTTCCCGTTCGGTGGCACCGCCGTGCTGATCATGGTGGGTGTCGGTCTCGACACCGTGAAGCAGATCGAAAGCCAGCTCATGCAGCGCAACTACGAAGGGTTCCTCCGATGACGAGGCTGGTTCTGGTCGGGCCTCCCGGAGCAGGTAAGGGTACGCAGGCAGTCGCGTTGTCCGAAAAGCTCAGGGTGCCGCACATCTCCACCGGCGACCTGTTCCGCGCGCACGTCGGCGAGCAGACGCCGCTGGGCCGCGAGGCGCAGCGCTACATGGACTCGGGCGAGCTGGTGCCGGACACCGTCACCAACGAGATGGTCCGCGAGCGCCTGGCCGAGCCGGACGCCAAGGCGGGCTTCCTGCTCGACGGCTTCCCCCGCAACACCAAGCAGGCGGACGTGCTGGGCCAGATGCTGGCCGACGCCGACACCAGCCTGGACGCGGTGATCCAGCTCGAGGTGCCCGAGGACGTCGTGGTCGGCAGGCTGCTTTCGCGGGGTCGTTCCGACGACACCGAGGAGGTCGTCCGGCGCCGGCAGCAGGTCTACCGGTCGGAGACCGCGCCGCTGCTGGAGTACTACGGCGACATCCTGGTGACCGTGGACGGCGTCGGCGGGGTCGACGAGGTCTCGGCCAGGGTGCTGGCCGCACTGCCTGACCGCTCGTGACTGTGGGCGGACTGAGTGTTCCGAAGTTTCTCCGCCGAGGTCGCATGATCGAGCTGAAGTCCCGGGGCGAGCTGGAAGCGATGCGCGCCGCCGGGTTGGTCGTGGCGCGCACGCTGGAGCTGGTCACCGAGGCCGCGCGGCCCGGGGTCTCGACGAAGGAACTCGACGAACTCGCCGAGCAGACCATCCGGGACGCCGGTGCGGTGCCCTCGTTCAAGGGCTACCACGGGTTCCCGGCGTCGATCTGCGCTTCGGTGAACGAGCAGATCGTGCACGGCATCCCGGCGGCCTCGCAGGTGCTGGCCGACGGTGACCTGATCTCGGTGGACTGCGGCGCCATCCTGGAGGGGTGGCACGGCGATTCCGCGGTGACCATCGCGGTCGGTCCGTCCGTGTCGGCGAAGGACCTCGCGCTCTCGGACGCGACGCGGGTGGCGATGTGGGCCGGCGTCGAGGCGGTCCAGCCGGGCGCGCGGCTCACCGACATCTCGTACGCCGTGCAGACCGCCGCGGAACGCGCCGGCGAGGCCGACGGCATCGAGTACGGCATGATCCTGGAGTACGGCGGCCACGGCATCGGGACGCAGATGCACATGGAGCCGTTCCTGCCGAACGTCGGGAAGCCGGGGAAGGGCCCGCGGCTGAAGCCGGGCATGGCGCTGGCCGTCGAGCCGATGCTGACCGGCGGCGGTGGCGAAACCCTCGAACTGGACGACGGCTGGACCGTGGTCACCGCCGACGGCTCGCGAGCCGCCCACTGGGAGCACACCGTCGCCATCACCGACGACGGCCCCTGGGTCCTCACCGCCCCCGCCTGACCTGCTTTAGCGGGCAGAAGCATGTCCCGCACCCTGCTTTTGCCCGCAGAAGCCGATCGGCCCGGGGGTGGGACCGGCCGGGGCGGCGCCCTGATCGGGTCGTTTCGTATCGCCTGACCTGGTGTTTTTCCGCTACTGGCGAGTCGCCTCCCCGCCGTCTACCCTGGAGCCTGCCCGGCGGCCTCGGCCTGCCGGAAGCACCCGACCGCGATGTGACCTAACACAGTCAACCCCCGGTTGGGTGTCGCGACACGGCTTGCGTACACTGTCAAGTCGGCGTACTCATCTCGCCGGTTCCAGCGCGCGTGCAAACCTGCGGCATCGGAGTCGGGGCGGCGCGTGCGCCGGGCACCACAGCAAGCACTCACCGCTCAACCAATCACGAAACGCGGAGGACATGGGCAAGAAGGACGGGGCCATCGAGGTCGAAGGCCGCGTAATCGAGCCGCTTCCCAACGCGATGTTCCGCGTCGAGTTGGAGAACGGCCACAAGGTCCTTGCACACATCAGCGGCAAGATGCGGCAGCACTACATCCGCATCCTGCCTGAGGACAGGGTTGTCGTGGAGCTCTCGCCCTACGACTTGTCCCGTGGTCGCATCGTCTACCGCTACAAGTGATCACGGCGCAACGAGTACAAGCAGGAAAGCAGGAGACGTGAAGGTCCAGCCGAGCGTCAAGAAGATCTGCGACAAGTGCAAGGTGATCCGCCGCCACGGCCGGATCATGGTGATCTGCGAGAACCTGCGGCACAAGCAGCGGCAGGGCTGATCACCCACTCGTCGAAGAGTGGATTGACGGCACAACAACTCTCCCCGCACCTGCCGGGCCGCCCAGCGGCCTGGTTCACCCCCGGACTTCAGGCCGGGGCCGGGACACCGGTGGCGCGAGCCGCCGGATCGACAGCGAGTCGGTCCCGGGACCGGGCGGGGAGCAGACCTGAAGAGACGAATTCAGACAAGGAGCACCAGCGCCAATGGCACGACTCGCTGGCGTAGACCTCCCCCGCGAAAAGCGGTTGGAGATCGCGCTGACCTACATCTACGGCATCGGCCGTACCCGCTCCAAGCAGATGATCGCCGCCGCCGAGCTGAACGCGGACACCCGCGTGAAGGACCTCAGCGACGACGACCTGCTCAAGCTGCGGGACTTCATGGACGAGAACTTCAAGGTCGAGGGTGACCTTCGCCGCGAGGTGAACGCCGACATCCGTCGGAAGATCGAGATCGGGTGCTACGAGGGTCTGCGGTGGCGCCGCGGGCTTCCCGTCCGTGGGCAGCGGACCAAGACCAACGCCCGCACCCGCAAGGGTCCGAAGAAGACGGTCGCCGGCAAGAAGAAGGCTGGCAAGAAGTGAGCATTCGGGGCAAGAAGGTCGTGCACATCGGCGGCGCCCAGCGCCGCGGCACGGGTTCGTGCGTTTCACCGTCTGCTCTGTACGCCCGCCCGATGGCGCTCCGCCAGCTGTACACCGACGCCGGTTCCGTGATCCGGCGCGGGCAGCGTGAAGCGGCCGCCGCTCACCAAGAGAACTCGCGCTAACCGAGGAGAATCACCCAGACATGCCACCGAAGTCTCGTACCGCCGGGGCCAAGAAGGTCCGGCGCAAGGAAAAGAAGAACGTGGCCCACGGCCACGCGCACATCAAGAGCACCTTCAACAACACCATCGTGTCGATCACCGACCCGACCGGTGCGGTGATCTCGTGGGCGTCCTCGGGCCACGTCGGCTTCAAGGGCTCCCGCAAGTCGACTCCGTTCGCCGCGCAGATGGCCGCCGAGAACGCGGCCCGCAAGGCCGCCGAGCACGGCATGAAGAAGGTCGACGTGTTCGTGAAGGGCCCGGGTTCGGGCCGCGAGACCGCGATCCGCTCGCTGCAGGCCGCGGGTCTCGAGGTCGGCACCATCCAGGACGTGACCCCGCAGCCTCACAACGGCTGCCGCCCGCCCAAGCGGCGCCGGGTCTGAGGAACGGGGAGGAGTAAGCAGAAATGGCTCGTTACACCGGCCCGGCGACGCGTATTTCCCGTCGCCTCAAGGTTGACCTCATCGGCGGCGACCAGGCTTTCGAGCGCCGTCCGTACCCGCCCGGCCAGCACGGCCGCGGCCGCATCAAGGAGAGCGAGTACCTGCTTCAGCTTCAGGAGAAGCAGAAGGCTCGCTACACCTACGGCGTTCTCGAGCGCCAGTTCGTCCGTTACTACAAGGACGCTGTGCGCCGCACCGGCAAGACCGGTGAGAACCTGCTCCAGATCCTGGAGTCCCGGCTCGACAACGTGATCTACCGCGCCGGCATCGCCCGGACGCGCCGTCAGGCCCGCCAGCTGGTGAGCCACGGCCACTTCCTGGTCAACGGCAAGAAGGTCAACGTGCCGAGCTTCCAGGTCTCGAAGTTCGACATCATCGACGTCAAGCCGAAGTCGATGGGCACCCTGCCGTTCGTGGCGGCGAAGGAGTCCTTCGGCGAGCGCCCCATCCCGGCATGGCTGCAGGTCGTCCAGTCGAACCTGCGGGTGCTGGTCCACCAGCTGCCCGAGCGTGCGCAGATCGACGTTCCGGTCCAGGAACAGCTGATCGTCGAGCTCTACTCGAAGTGATCCCGGCCGGGCTCAGGCCCGGCGGTGATCGGGCGGCGGCGCCCCGAGTGCGCCGCCGCCACGCCACCCCTTTCGGCGTCATATGGCGGGCGTCGGCAGGACAAGGAGAAGGAAAGTGCTGATTTCCCAGCGGCCGGCTCTCGGCGAAGAGACGGTCAACGAAACCAGGTCCCGGTTCACCATCGAGCCGCTCGAGCCCGGTTTCGGCTACACGCTCGGCAACTCGCTGCGGCGCACGCTGCTGTCGTCCATCCCGGGCGCGGCGGTCACCAGCATCCGCATCGACGGGGTGCTGCACGAGTTCACCACCGTTCCCGGGGTGAAGGAAGACGTCACCGACATCATCCTGAACCTGAAAGAGCTCGTGGTGAGCTCCGAGGAGGACGAGCCGGTCACCATGTACCTGCGCAAGCAGGGGCCTGGTGAGGTCACCGCCGCGGACATCGTGCCGCCGGCCGGGGTCACCGTGCACAACCCGGATCTGCACATCGCCTCGCTGAACGGCAAGGGCAAGCTGGAGATCGAGCTGGTCGTCGAGCGTGGCCGCGGCTACGTGCCCGCCCTGCAGAACAAGCAGGCCGGCGCCGAGATCGGCCGGATCCCGGTCGACTCGATCTACTCGCCGGTGCTGAAGGTGACCTACAAGGTCGAGGCCACCCGTGTCGAGCAGCGCACCGACTTCGACAAGCTCATCCTGGACGTCGAGACCAAGCCGTCCATCACCCCCCGCGACGCTGTGGCTTCTGCGGGCAAAACACTGGTCGAGCTGTTCGGCCTGGCGCGTGAGCTCAACGTCGACGCCGAGGGCATCGAGATCGGGCCGTCGCCGCAGGAGGCGGACACCATCGCCGCCTACGCGATGCCGATCGAGGACCTCGACCTGACCGTGCGGTCCTACAACTGCCTCAAGCGCGAGGGGATCCACACGGTCGGCGAGCTGGTTTCGCGGTCAGAAGCCGACCTGCTCGACATCCGCAACTTCGGTGCGAAGTCCATCGACGAGGTCAAGCTGAAGCTCGTCGGCCTGGGCCTCGCGCTCAAGGACAGCCCGCCCGGGTTCGACCCGACCGCGGCCGCGACCAGCTACGACGGCGAGGGCTGGTCCGAGGGCGTTGGCGGGATCACCGACGGTATTTCGGACAACGGCCACGACGATGGCCAGGACTACGCAGAGACGGAGCAGCTGTAGGACCGGTGGTCGCTCCGATGTGGTGACGCATCGGAGCGACCTGGTTCCGTGGCTGAGAAGCTGAACTAGGAGAACCGATGCCCACCCCCACCAAGGGAGCCCGTCTCGGCGGGTCGGCCGCCCACCAGCGGCACCTGCTGGCCAACCTGGCCACGTCGCTGTTCGAGCACGGCCGGATCACCACCACCGAGGCGAAGGCCCGGCGGGTGCGTCCGCTGGCCGAGAAGCTGATCACCAAGGCGAAGCGGGGCGACCTGCACAACCGCCGGCAGATCCAGCAGGTCATCCGTGACAAGTCGGTCGTGCACAAGCTGATCGCCGAGATCGGTCCCGGTTTCGCGGACCGTGCGGGCGGCTACATCCGCATCACCAAGACGATGCCGCGCAAGGGCGACAACGCCCCGATGGCGGTCATCGAACTGGTGGCGGAGAAGACCGTGACCGCCGAGGCGCAGGCCGCGCGCAAGACCAAGTTCGCCAAGGACGAGGCCCCGAAGACCGCGGAGGCCCCGGCCGAGGAGACCAAGGCCGACGAGGACGCCCCCGAGACCGACAAGGCCTCGGACACCCCCGAGTCGACCCCCGCCGACACCCCCGAAGCCACCGACGAGGCTGCTTCTGCGGGCGAAAGCACCGCCAAGAAGGACGAGTCCTGACGGCTGAGAACACCCCGGACGAGCCCGCCACCCCCACTGGGGAGGGCGGGCTCGTCCGTCTGCGCCTGGAAGTGTCTTATGACGGCACAAACTTCTCCGGCTGGGCCAAACAACCAGGTCGGCGCACTGTTCAGGGCGTCCTGGAGGACACCCTCGCCAAGCAACCGCCCGGCGTAGCCGTCCCCCGTTCCGTGGTCGTCGCCGGCCGCACAGACGCCGGCGTCCACGCCTCCGCCCAAGTCCTCCACCTCGACGCGCAGCCTTTTGCGGGCAAAAGCATGAACACGCGGGTTCCGGTGGATGAGCGCGGGATTCCTGATCTTGAGCGCATGCGTCACCGCTGGAACCGGCACCTGCCTGCGGACGTGCGCGTGCTCGCCGCGACGGTGGCTCCGCCCGGCTTCGATGCCCGGTTCTCCGCGGCCCGCAGGCACTACCTTTACCGGGTCTCAGACGCCCCCTGGGGCGTCGACCCGCTGCGCCGGTACGACACGCTCGCCTGGGGCCGTCCGTTGTCCGTGGACCGCCTCAACGAGGCCTCGGCCGAACTGCTCGGCCTCCACGACTTCGCCGCGTTCTGCAAGCAGCGAGAGGGCGGCACCACGATTCGAGAGCTGCAGCGGCTGGTCTGGCGTCGCACGGCTGAGTACGCGGTCGAGGTCGAGGTTTCGGCGGACGCGTTCTGCCACTCGATGGTCCGCAGCCTCGTCGGTGCGCTGCTCCAGGTCGGAGACGGTCGCAAGGACACAGGCTGGCCAGGGCAGCAGCTGGAGTCCCGCGTACGAGACAGCGCGGTCGCACCCGCCCATGGGCTGACCCTGGTGGCCGTCGACTATCCGCCCGACGCCGAGCTGGCCCAACGAGCCGAGCAGACGCGCAACATCCGGACGCCTGATTCAGTTTCGTAGTTCAGCTGCCAGCTCGAACCAGCTGGATTCGTTTCAGGATCTCTTGGTAATCGGTAGCGAGATGCTCCGCGCGCACAATCACGAACTTCCAGCCTGCCTTTCGTAACCTTTGTCGGCGCTCCTCATCGCGGCGTTGCTGCGCGGCAGTGTCATGCATTCGGCCGTCGTATTCGACAGCCAACTTGTCTTCTTCGAGCGCCAGATCCAGGCGGCCGATGAACTCGCCGTTCTCGTGCACGTTCAGTTGGGTCGTGGGGCGTAGACCGCCGCACTGCATGATTACTCGCAGCTCGGACTCGGGGTGCGATTCTGCTTTGGTGTCTACGAATTCAAGGGCCAGGCGACCGAGGCGCACGCCCCAGTTCCTTCGCCGTCGGCACTCGGCCTTGAGCTTGTCGAGCCTGATCCTGATCCGTCGGAGGAACATGTCGAGGTCGGGTACGGCCGTGCGCAGGCGGCGCACGGTGCCTCGCAGGCGAGGCGCATGGCGGAAGATCAGGTCGAGGGCGATGCGGACTGGTCGCGCGATTCGTGCGTTCGCCCAACGCTTCGATTCGATTGGCCGGATATCCGTGCGTCGAATGCGCATCCCGGCTACCGGACCGAAGCGAGAGGTCTCGGGGACGACGAATTCGACCGGGTCGTAGGGCTTGGCGAGCTTCGCGCCGCGGATGGTGGCCGCCGAGCGGCCGGTCAGCACGGCTTCCGGCGGTACTCGCAGGGTTGCTCCGCGGCATCTGAGCTCGTGCGTGACTTCGGCTTCGGCGCGGACGTAAACGTCCTGGAACAGCCGCCTGAACCGAGGTCCTTGCAGCTGTGCTTTGGTCACGAAGCCAGCCGCGATGGCAGCCGAACCGCGGAAGACGTCTTTCAGGGACGGGTCGAGAACAATTTTCTTGGCCATGATCGGAGCCTGCGAGGCGGCACCGACAGAACCGGCCCAATCACGCCCAACGCACCCGACTTGTCCACAACGCCCGAAACAATCCACAACCCCACGCCGAACGTGCTACGCGGCGATGAGGCGTCTTCTGCGGGCAAAGCCGGGCGGGGCATGCTTCTGCCCGCAGAAGCATGCCCCGCCCGGGTGGTGGTTAGTCGCCTCGGCGGACTGGGCCGAGGAGTTGTTGTTCCTTCGGGGTGGTGACCAGGCGCAGGGGGCGCCACAGGTTGCGGCCCAGCGCCACCACCTGGTCATCCTTCAGGGTGGTCAGCTGCCGCATCATTTGCGGCGGCAGGTTCCAGATGCGCGCCGCGAGCTCCGCCTGGCCGATCGGGAGACGCTGCATGAGCACCAGGTCAGCGGCGTTCGCCGTGGCTCCGGCCTGCGGGTGAAGGTACGGCAGCACGTAGACCGTCGTCTGCCACGGCGAACGCGGCGGGAACAGGTCCTGCGGGGTCGGGCCGCCGTCGGTGATCACCAGCAGCGGCGCGTCTTCCGAAGGCCGCGGAAGCTCGACCGGCGACAGACGTCGAATCTGCACCAGCGGCGACGGGCGGCCGTTCGGCTGGTTCCCGGCCGCCTTCGCGAGCAGCTGCCACGCCGTGGGACGACCGGTGGCGACCACGACCCACGCACCGACCGCCATCGCCCGCAGTGCGACCTGCCGGGCCAGGTAGAGGCCGCCCACCAGCACGATCCTGGTCGGCGTTGACCGAAGCGCCGAGATGGTCAGCGGCTCGTCCTTGAGACCGGAGCCCAGGACGATGCCGCCGCGGTCGCCGGACGGGCTGACCGCGTCCAGCATCGCGGGGTCCACCGAGAACTCGGGGGCCACGCCGATGTTCTGGCCGGCGTCGCGCATTCGCGTGCTCATGCCGTGCCTCCCATCGGCATCGTGGCGGCCAGGCCGGACACCTGACGGCCGCGCAGCAGGGTGAGGTCGATGTTGAGGCGGTCGGAGATGGCCTTCATCCGGTCAGACGCGACATCCAACTCGCGCGGGTTTCGCGCGCTCAAGCGCACCACACCGCGGAGCCCGATCCTGCCTTCGTCCGCAGAAGGCGAGATGGACATGGCGATCGTCGAGGACAGGGCGCGCACGCTGCTGAGCGCGTTCAGGGTGCCGGTGATCTTGCCCTTCGGCCACCCGCTGATCGCGTAGCTCGCATGGCCTATGCCCGCAGAAGTCACGCTGTCCTTGCGCTCTTGGAGGCCGACGCGGGTGCCTGAGCCGGCGACCGAGGTCAATTCTGCGGCCGAAAGCCCGGCGCGGAGCAGTTCGTCCGGGTCCAGGGGGCGGGTGGGGACGCCTTGCGACTCGAGAGCGTTCCTAACCCGCGAAAGTGCGCCGATCAAGGCGCGGTGCGCGCCCACGACGCCGCCACCACGTTCCCGCACGGCCGTCGGGCAGCGCCGCGGGTCCAGCCTGATCGCCACCCACGTCGTCCGCCGGGCGGCCGCCTGCAGCGGGCCCAGCACCTCCATGTACGAGCTGAGCGCAGGCGAGTCCGACGGCAGCGCCGCACTACCCGGGTAGCAGTGCCAGATCACCTGGATCGAGTCCAGCACCACACCGCGGTCCTCGAGACACGGCGCCAGGGCGGACAGCGGCAGGCTCGGCGCCCCGCCGGCCTGGCTGATCAGCGCAGGTGCCGGTTCGACCAGCAGCACCGCGGTCCACGTCCCGTCGTTCCAGGCGAGACCGACCTGCTGCCGTTCGTGGTCAACCCCGTGCGCTACCACCAGATCCGGCACGACCAGCCGCAGCAGGTTCACCCGCGGGTCGTCCGGACCGGTCACCGCGTCCTCGGCGGCCGCGATCGACTCGATGCTGCTCGGCGGAGTGGGATTCGCCACTCGGCTGTGCGAGCGCATCGAATACCGCAGGCTGAGACCAACCCATTGGGTGAACCACTGCCCACCCCAGCGCAGGAAAGCGATCACCAGCGCGACGGCCGTCACACCGATGGAGACGTACAGCAGCTTCTCGTTGATCGCGAGCAACACGAGCCCGATTGCCAGGCCGACCTCGACCACGACCAGGTTCATCACCGGCAGCGGACCGAGGTTGATCCCCATCGCACGACGCCGGGCGGCACCGATCCGGACCGGAGCGGCGGGCGGCGGACCACCAGCGGGACGCGGCGGCGGGCCGGGCGGCGGACCGCCACCGGGGCCACCAGGTCCACCCGGACCCCCGGGGCCTCCCGGGCCACCGGGACCGCGGGGCCCACCCGGGCCACCGGGACCACCAGGACCTCCCGGTCCACCAGGCCCACCGGGTCCGCCCGGTCCACCGGGAACTCGCGGTCCGGCGGGACCACCAGGTCCACCGGCAGGGCCCCCCGGACGCCTCGGCGGCGGGCCGGGCGGACGGCCGCCGGGCGGAGGTGGTGGCGAACCCGGAGGCGGCCCCGGAGGTCCAGGTGGACGTGGAGGAGTGGTGACCGACATCCGCTCGTTCTCTTCCCCTCGTGCTTGCAACTGCGCCGGAAAGCCAGTCCGGAGTGTCGAACCCTAGCCGGAGTTGGTAGAAACCAACCACCAGCCGTCCCCGTGCGGCTATCCTGCGGAACCGTACCGCGAGTGGGAGAGCTGTAGGTCGAGAATGCCGTCAACACCGACAACAAAGTCTCAGGTCCAGGCATATCAGTTCGTGCTGCGCAGGATGCAGTCCGCGTTGGTCCGCAAGGACGCCGTCATGCTCCACGACCCCATGCGGACGCACTCGCGTGCCACGATCGTGGGCGTCGTGCTGGCTGTGATCGGCATGCTCGGGTTCATCATCTTCGGCTTCATCAAGCCGGCGCCGAAGCCACCTTCTGCGGGCATAGTCATCGGCGAGCAGTCCGGTCAGATCTACGTCAAGACCGAGAACCCGACCAAGCTGATCCCCACCTTCAACCTCGCCTCCGCGCGGCTGATGCTGCTCGGTCAGCAACAGCAGGCGCCGGCGGACGGGCAGCAGGCCGGTCAGCAGCAAGGCTCCGCGCCCAAGCTCGTCGAGCCCGCGGTGGTGCCGGACGAGCAACTGAAGGACATCCCCCGCGGTCGGCAGCAGGGCATCATCAACGCGCCTCAACTTCTGCCGAATAAAGACCAGCGCATCTCCGACAACTGGGCGGTGTGCGACTTCCTCCGCATCGACCCGAACCAGCCGGAGAACGTGGGTCTGCAGCAGGCTTCCCGCGAAACCAGCGTGCTCGCCGGCGTCTCGAACCTCGGCACCGACGGCATGGGCCGCGAACTCGGCGACCGCGAAGCCCTCCTCGTCACCGGCGACAACGCCGCCACCTACCTCGTCTACCGGCTCGCCAACCACGCGAACCAGCCGAACGCCAGCGTGGTGAAGGCCCGGCTCGCGCCGGGCAATATCGTCAAGGCGGCCCTGGGTGTGACGGTCAACGGCCGCAAGATCTCGACCGGTCTGCTCAACGCCATTCCCGAGGTCGACCAGCTGAACGAGCAGCGGGTGCAGAACGCGGGCGCGCCCACCAGCGGCTTCAACATCGACAGCCTGCCCATCGGCGCGGTGTTCAAGACGCAGCCGTCCGGCGCGCCGACCCAGTTCTGGGTGATCCACTCGACCGGCATCCAGGAGATCACCGAGGTGGCCGGCGACATCATCCGGACCACGAACACCTCGGTCCCGCAGAACAAGGAGGTTCGCACGGTGAACCTCGACCAGATCGCCAACGTCAAGCGGGTCCTCCCGGGCGCGCCCGAGGCGCTGAAGGTGGACACCTACCCGAAGCTGAAGCCGGAGATCCTGGACCCGATCAAGAGCGGCACGCCGGCGACCTGTCTCGGCTGGAAGACGCAGGGCGACGGGGCCACCAAAGACGAGCGCACCGCGGTCTACGTCAGCAACGAGGTGCCCTTCCCGAAGGACGCCAACGGTGCGCGGCAGACGCCGGTCGCGGTCGGCCAGGCGACGCCGGACGGCATGAAGATCGACAACTTCTACATGCAGCCGGGCCGGGCCGCGGTGGTGCGGTCGGCGCAGTCGAAGGACTCGTTCACGTCGGGGCCGATCTCGCTGGTGTCCGACCTCGGGCTGCGGTACGGCGTGCCGGACCTGCCGACGGCGCAGGCGCTGTTCGGTCCTGACCCGCAGGCGCCGGCGCCGGAGAACATCCTCAAACTGCTCCCGGCGGCGGCTACGACGTTGAACGTGAACGATGCGAAGCGGACCTACGACTCGGTGCCGGTGGACCCGAACGCGGGCTCGTTCCCGAGCTCGGCTCCGCAGGCCGGCGGCGCGGGCGGCTGACGGAACCGTCGGCCGGGAACCGTCGTCACACCGCAGAAGTCGGCAAGCGAGTCCGGAGGTGTGGTTGTGTCGGGTTTCAAGGTCGATGCCGAGGTGGTCGCCGATTACGCGAGATCGGTGGAGGACGCCGCGGCGAACCTGGACACTGCGCACGGCGCGCTGACGGGCCAGGCGCTGGCCGGTGAGGACTTCGGCGTCCTGGGACGTGAGGCGGGGGCTGCGGACGCGTACGCGCGCGCCGCAGCCGCCCTACACGCACAACTCGCCGACGGCCGCGACGCCCTGCTTTCGGCCGCAGAAGCGTTGCGTGAGGTCGCGGGGCAACACGGCGGCGGCGAAGAAGAGGCGGTCTCCACGCTCAAGAAGGCGGTGGAGTCCTGATGAGCACCCCGAACTCCGAGCCCGACGTCTTCCAGGGCCTGCGGGCCGCCACCGCCCCACCCGCCGCAGTCGCAGGCTTTAGCGGGCAAAAGCAGGATCCGGCTGGGGCGCCGGAGGTGCCACAGCGGCCCGTGGAGGCGCCGCCTGCACCGGCGGAGGCAGAAGGCAAGGGTGGGCACCTCGAGTTCCTCTCCGAGCTGTCGAAGCAGCTGGGCGTCACTGACATCGTCGAGGCGCATCTCGTGCCCGTCGTCGGTCAATGGACGGAAATGCGGGCAGAAGCAGAGCGCTGGCGTGCGGCGGCGGCTTCTGCGGGCGAAATCTCGAAGGAGCTCGCGGAGCCGCTCGGCAAGGTGGATGCGGGCTGGGAAGGCGAGAACGCGGACGCCTTCGTGGCGTACATGGGCAAGATCAACTCGGCCAGCGAGGCCGCGCAGGAGGCCATGACCACCATGGCCGACGCCCTCGACGACACCGCCGACGCCATCGAGCGGATCACCGGCACGATGATCGACGTCGTGCTTGATGCCGCAGAAGTCGCCTCCGAGTCCGCGATGTTGCCGGTGGGCGGCACCGAGCGGGCGAGGAATCACCTCATCGACGTGCAGCAGTCCACACAGGCCCTCCACGATTCTGTGCGGGACGTGCTCGAAGAATTCGCCCGTCTGTGTGACGGCGTCGAGGGCAAGGACGCCGAAGCGCGCAGCGTCGCGATGGAGAGCCAGTTCCCCGGCGAGAAGTTCGCGTTGAAGGACGCCCCGGCCGAGCCCGCAGCGGCGGTGGCGGCGCCCGGTGGGCCCGCGGCGACTGCTGAGAAGACGGACGCGCCCGCGGAAAAGGCGGCCGCGCCGCCCAGCGGTAGTGGAGGCGGTAGCGGCAACGAGAACGCCGCCAGCGGCGGTGCCGGGGCGCTCGGCGCGGACACCGCTGTGCCGTCGGCGCCGTCGCCAGGCAACCAGGTGTCCGCGGGAGCGCCGCCGGCCGCCGAGCCGGTGGCAGCGAACCCCGGTGCTACTGCGTCGAGGGGTGCTGCGGCGACCACCGGGTCCCCGATGATGGGCGGCATGATGCCCATGGGGATGGGTGGCATGGGAGGCGGCGGCCAGGGGGGTAATCAGGAGCACCGGGTGAAGACCCGGGCGACCACCGACCCCGCGGACCTGTTCGGCAAGCCGGAGCAGGTCGCGCCCCCGGTCCTCGGCGAAGACCCAGTCCGGAAGTCCCCCGACAAAGGCACCTGACGCTTCTGCGGGCAAAAGCAGGCTCGCCCGGGCTGGGTGACCTGCTTTTGCCTGCAGAAGCAGGTCACCCGGGGGCGTTAGGCGGGTTTGTTGGGGGTGGCGGGGCGGTTGCGGCGCACGGTGTGCACCACGAACAGGGTGATCAGCAGGGCCACCACGCCGCCGGCGGCGCCGGAGAGGGCCACGATCATCGGCGCCTGGTCACCGTCGTTTGCGGGCGGAAGGTCCGACGGGAGGGCGACGGGGACGGGGAGTTTCTGCTCCAGCGGGGTCGACAAAGCGATCTTGTCCTCGCCCGGGATGACCGCGGTGAGCGCCGCCATCGGGTTGATCACGCCGTAGCCGACGAACTGGTCGCGCCCGGTGCGCGAGCCCGGGTGCTGCGCGGTCGTGGTGATCCGGTTCATCACCTGCCGCGCGTTGAGGTTCGGGAACTTCGCCCTGATCAGCGTCGCCAGCCCGGCCACGTAGGGCGACGCGAAACTCGTCCCCTGGATCGGCAGGACCTGCTCGCCTTCCACGGTCTGGTTCGCGAAGTCGCCCATCCGCGCGTTCTTCGACGGGTCCAGCGAGATGATCTGCGTCCCCGGCGCGGCCACGGTCACCCACGGCCCGTTCACGCTGAACGGCGCCACGCCGCCGGTCTCGTCGATCGCCGCCACCGAGATCACGTCGTCGGTGAACCACGGCGGGCTGACGATGTTGATCGGCTTGCTCGGGTCGGGCTGGTTGTTCTGCTTGCACGCCTCGGAGGTGTTGCCCGCCGCGGCGACCACCACGATGTCCTTGTTCACCGCGTACCGGACCGCCGCCTGCAGCGCCTGCTCCTCCGGCGTGATTCCGCCGCCAGAAGCAGGTCGGCAGTTGTCGACGGACATGTTGATGACGCGGACGCCGGCGGTGTCGGCGGCGGTGCGGACCGCCTGGGCCAGCGTGGTCAGGTTCCCGGCGCCCTGCCCACCCTGCTGACGGCCCTGGTTCCCCTGGCCGGGCACGGTGTCCGAGGCGGAGGCACCGGCGGTGCCGCTCGACTCGGCGGGCTCTTCGGTGCCGGACTCCTCACCCGCGCCGCCCGACGGCGGCGGCTGCGAACCGGACGGCTGGCCGGACTCGCCGCTCGGCGGAGCCGCCGGTGGGGGCTCCGGCTTGTCGTCGACCTGGTAGTTCTGGCTCGACTGCCGGATGGAGACGATCTGCGCGTCGGGGGCGACCCCCATGAACCCGATGTCGTCCTGCTTGCGGGCGCCGATGATGCCCGCGACCTCGGTGCCGTGGCCGTCGCAGTCCTCCAGGCCGCGGCCCTCGGTGTTGACGTAGTCCCCGCCGGACTGCACCGGCTGGCCGAACGCCGGGTGCTCGGTCACGCCGGTGTCGATCACCGCGACCCGGATGATCTCCCCGGTCGGCGTCATGCCGACGTGCCCGTTGGTCGCCGCCCGCATGTGGTCGTGGACCTTGTCGAGTTGCAGGTACTTCTGCGCCCAGGGGATGTCGGGCAGCGGGATGTTGTTGTCCAGGTCGCGGGTGACGCACTGGATCTTCTTGACGTAGTTCTTGTCCGGCTTGTTCGTCGCGGACGGAAGCTTGCCCAGGTCCACCGGCGGTGGGACCAGCGGCGCCGTGCCCGGTGGAGTGCCAGGGGGCGGCGTCCCCTGCTGCGCACTCGCGGTCAGCGGGCTCAGGCCGGGGGCCAGGACCGCGACGGTGGCGGTGAGCAGCACCGTCGCCAGCCGGGACGGTGTTCCGAACGAACGCACTTCTTCCCCCTAAAGGTTCCCGCTCAGCGCGGGAAGTCGATGTGGCGCAGCGTCGAGTACAGGTCCATCACCGCGAGCGCGAGCGGCAGCACCGTCGCGATGCAGATCGCTTCGATGATTTCGACCGTGCGGCGAAGCGGCGGTGAGAAGCGCTGTCCGGGGAAGATCACCCCGACCACCAGCGCACCAGCCGCGACCAGCACCAGGGTGCCCGCCACGAACATCAGCCTGCCCATGCCGTCTTCGGTCCAGAGCCAGCCCAACAGGATTCCGCCCGCAGAAGCTATGCCGGTGGCGAGCAGGGCGACGGCCTGGCTGCCGTTGGCGTATGCCCTTCCCCGCAGAAGCAGCACGAGGGTGGCGACCACGGCCATGATCACGCCGAAGATGCTCGGCGAGGTGGCGGTGATGATCGAGGCCAGCGCCGCGGTAGCACCGCAGCCGATCAGCAGGCCGGTCATGTAGTTGTGCGCGACGGCGGTGCGGCGCTCGATGGCCGTGTAGTCGGGGAAGCCCGAGTCCTCCTTCAGCTCCTCCGCGCTGCCCGGCACGTGCGGCAGCGGCAGTTTCGCCAACTGGAGTGTGATCCTCGGCAACATCGAGATGAAGGCCAGCGACACCGCGGCGGTGCCGGCGGCGATGCCCGGCATCGGGTGCGCGACGAAGGTGGCGACCAGGAAGGCGATCGACCACAGCGCGGCGGCCGTGGCCGCGGCGATGAAGGTGGTGATCCCGGCACCGATAACCATGATCGCCACCGACGCGACGATGAGCACCAGCGCCGACGCGAGCAGCAGGTTCGCCCGGATCCCCAGCCCGGGCACGATGTAGAAACCGCTGACGAAGGCGAGTGGCAGGCCACCGGCCGCGGCGATCAGCACACCGGTCGACTCCGCCTGGTACGCCTTGACCAGCGTGGCCCCGAGCGCGATGCAGGCGATCGACCCGACGCCACCCGCGATGGCGGAGGCGAGCGCGCTCCCGCCGAACAAGCTTCCGCCCGCAAAAAGCGCCACGGCCGCGAAGAACAGGGCGAGGCCGCCGGCGATGTGGCCGATGCGCTGGGCGGTCTCCTTGGTCCACGGCCGGAAGCTGTCCGGGTCGGACTCCGCGATCGCGTCCACCACGTCGTCGTACAGCGGCGGCGGCGGGTTCTCGTTGCGCTTGCGCAGCTGCAGCAGCTCACCGTCGATCACGCCGAGCGACGCGAGCGTCCGGCTCGGGTCCAGCGGGGCGTCACCCAGCTTGGCCAGCGCCCAGCCACCGTGGCGCGCACCGCCGTCGGGGGTGGTCTCCTTGGCCATGTCGAGCAGCATCGGCAGCAGATCGGCCACCGCGACGTCGGCCGGTAGGGCCACGTCGATGCGGGTGCGCGGCGCGACCACCGTCACCCTGCTGAATACCGTCGTGCCCGTCGCCACTGGATGCCCCCTGCCTAGAGAGAATGCTGCGGGCAACTTATACCCAACGCCCGCGTCACCGTCTTCGCCCGCCCGTGGCCGAACGGATCGGCCCGGTCGGCGAGCGGCTCTAGTATTAACGCACTTCCGGTGGTCGTGGGGGTACTTCGCACGATCCCGGCCAGGTTGGGCGGTCTTCACCCGGAGGACCGTCCGGTTCGCTACCGTGTGGACCGGCCGTGTCTGCCTCGCGGCCGGAATCGCCGAGTTGAAGAGGGGTCCTTCGGTGAGCACGCTGCAGTTCAAACGGTCGCCGCGGCTGGCCGCGCCGCGCCCACCCGGTGGCGAGGTTCACCTGGAGCCGCCGCCCGAGGTCCCCCGGACGATCCCCGGCAACATCGTGATGAAGCTGCTGCCGGTGGTGATGATCGTCGCCTCCATCGGGATGATGATTTTCATGTTCACCCTCGGTGGGCGTAACCCGATGATGCTGATGATGGGCGCCATGATGGTGATGGGCACCGTCGGCATGATGGCGGGCGGTGGCGGTCGCGGGGGCGGTCAGAAGAAGGCCGAGATGAACGAGGACCGCAAGGACTACCTGCGGTACCTCGGCCAGATGCGGGAACGGGCCCGCGAGGCGATGGTCGACCAGCGTGCCGCGCTCGAATGGGTGCACCCGGATCCGCAGGCGCTGTGGTCGCTGGCCACCAGCCGCCGCATGTGGGAGCGCAGGCAGAACGACCAGGACTTCCTGCACCTGCGCGTGGGCCGGAGTTCGCACCGGCTGGCCACTCGCCTGGTGCCGCCGCAGACCGGCCCGGTCGACGAACTGGAGCCGATCGCCACGCTTGCGCTGCGCCGGTTCGTGCGCGCGCACTCGATCGTTCCCGACCTGCCCACGCAGATCACGCTGCGGGGTTTCGCGGCCGTAAGCATGCAGGGGGACAAGGAGCTGACCCGCGGGCTGACGCGGGCGGCGCTGGCCCAGATGGTCACCTTCCACTCGCCGGACGACGTGCTGATCGCGATCGCCACGGCCGGGCGGGCGAAGGAGGAGTGGGAGTGGGCCAAGTGGCTGCCCCACGTCCAGCACCCCGCGCTGTCCGACGGCATCGGCCAGCTGCGGATGATGGCCGGTTCGCTGGCCCAGATCGAAGCCTGGCTCGACGAGGAACTGCGGGACCGGCAGCGCTTCTCGCGCAACGCGACGCCGCCGCCGGACCAGCCGCACATCGTGATCGTGGTCGACGACGCCGATGTGACCCGTGAAGAGCAGATCATCCTGGAAGAGGGCCTGGTCGGCGTCACGCTGATCGACCTGTCCGACTCCATCGGCAACCTGGCCGCCCGGCGCGGGCTCCGGCTGGTCGTCGAGGAGGAGCGGCTGGGTGCGCGGAGCGCGGGCGGGGTCGAGTGGTTCGGCCGCCCGGACACCCTGAGCCTGGTCGAGGCGGAGGCTTTAGCCCGCAAACTCTCGCCGTACCGGATCGGGACGGCGGCTCAGGAGGCAGACGAGGACGAGCCGCTGCTGTCCAACCCGTCGCTGCTCGAGCTGCTCGGCATCCCCGGCGACCCGATGACTTTCGACGTCCAGCAGGCCTGGCGCCCCCGGCCGATCCGCGACCGCTACCGCGTGCCGTTCGGCGTCGGCGAGTACGGCCAGCCGGTCGAGCTGGACATCAAGGAAGCCGCGATGGAGGGCATGGGCCCGCACGGCCTGTGCATCGGGGCGACCGGTTCCGGTAAGTCCGAGTTCCTGCGCACGCTGGTGCTCGGCATGCTGGCCACGCACTCGTCCACCACGCTCAACTTCGTGCTGGTCGACTTCAAGGGTGGTGCGACCTTCCTCGGGCTCGACAGCGCGCCGCACGTTTCCGCGGTCATCACCAACCTCGCGGACGAGGTCACGCTGGTCGACCGCATGAAGGACGCGCTGGCCGGCGAGATGAACCGGCGCCAGGAGGCGCTGAAGAACGGCGGCAACTTCAAGAACGTGTGGGAGTACGAGAAGGCCCGAGAGAACGGCGCCGACCTCGACCCGCTGCCCGCCCTGTTCATCGTGGTCGACGAGTTCTCCGAGCTTTTGTCCGCGAAACCCGACTTCATCGACCTCTTCGTGGCGATCGGCCGGCTGGGGCGTTCGCTCCAGATGCACATGCTGCTCGCCTCGCAGCGACTCGAGGAGGGCAAGCTCCGCGGCCTCGACTCGCACCTCTCCTACCGGATCGGTCTGAAGACGTTTTCGGCCGCGGAATCTCGTGCGGCGATCGGTGTGCCGGACGCGTTCGAGCTGCCGTCGGTGCCCGGCGGTGGGTACCTGAAGTACGACACCTCAACGATGGTGCGCTTCAAGGCGTCCTACGTCTCGGGTCCGTACCGCCCAGCAGGCATCAAGATGGCCGCGCCAGGCGCGACCGTGGTCCGCGCGGACAAGCGGCCGCAGCTGTTCGTGCCCGACTTCGTCGAGCTGCCGAAGGAACCGGAGCCCGAGCCGGAGCCCGTGATTCAGCAGCCAAAAGCAGAATCGGACGAAGCGGTCGAGCCGAGTGAGCTCGACGTCATCGTCAACCGCCTGGTCGGCCAGGGGCCGCCGGCGCACGAGGTGTGGCTGCCGCCGCTGAAGGAGCCGAGCTCCCTCGACACCCTGCTCCCCAACCTCAACCCCACCGAGGACCGCGGCCTCTCGCCGGTCGGCTTCTTCGGCAACGGCCGCCTGCAGGTCCCGCTCGGCATCGTCGACCGCCCGTACGAGCAGCGGCGCGACCCGCTGTGGGCCGACTTCTCCGGCGCCGCCGGGCACGGTGTGCTGGTCGGCGGCCCGCAGTCGGGCAAGTCGACCATGCTCCGCACGCTGATCATGTCCATGGCCCTCACCCACACCCCCGAGGAAGTGCAGTTCTACTGCGTCGATCTCGGTGGTGGCACGCTCGCCGGGCTCGCCGACCTGCCGCACGTCGGCGGGGTCGCGGTGGCCCGCCGCGAGCCGGACAAGGCGCGCCGCATCGTCGCCGAGCTGACCACGCTGGCCAACGAGCGTGAAGGCCGCTTCGGCGCGATGGGCATCGACTCGATGAACGAGTTCCGCAACCGGCAGCGCCGCGGCGAGATCAAGCCGGAGCAGGACCCGTTCGGTGACGCCTTCCTGATCGTCGACGGCTGGAAGGCCCTGCGCGACGACTTCGACGAGCTCGAACCGCAGATCACCAAGCTCGCCACGCAGGGTCTGTCCTACGGCGTGCACGTGGTCATCGCCTCGAACCGCTGGGCGGACATCCGCCCGGCGATCAAGGACATGCTCGGCACCCGGTTCGAACTCCGCCTCGGTGACCCGAGCGAGTCCGACATCGACCGCCGCGTCGCGGTCAACGTGCCCGCCGGGCGGCCCGGTCGCGGCCTCACCCGCGAGAAGCTGCACATGCTGACCGGCCTGCCGCGCGTCGACGGGTCGAGCGATCCGGAGAACGTCGGTGCCGGGGTGGCCGACGCGGTGGCGAAGATCAAGGCCGCGTGGAAGGGGCGCCCGGCGCCGCAGGTGCGGCTGCTGCCGGAGATGTTCCCGTACGAGCAGCTGCTCGCCCAGGACTCGAAGCGGAACACCAAGCTGGTGCCGATCGGCCTCAACGAGGAGGACCTTTCGCCGGTCTACCTCGACTTCGACGCCGACCCGCACTTCATGGCGTTCGCCGACGGCGAGTCGGGCAAGACGAACCTGCTGCGCACGATCGCCAAGGGCATCACCGACCGGTACACGGCCAAGGAGGCCGTCGTCATCCTGGTCGACTACCGGCGCACGATGCTCGGGTTCATCGAGGGCGACCAGCTGGCCGGTTACGCGGTGTCGTCGAACCAGCTGGACGGCATGATGAAGGACGTCGCCGGTTCGATGAAGAAGCGGCTGCCCGGGCCGGACGTCACGCCGGACCAGCTGCGCAACCGCTCCTGGTGGAACGGACCGGAGCTGTTCGTCATCGTCGACGACTACGACCTGGTGGTGACCCAGACCAACAACCCGCTCAAGCCGCTGTCGGAGTTCCTGGCCCAGGCGAAGGACGTCGGCCTGCACCTGGTCGTGGCCCGGCGTTCCGGTGGTGCCGCGAAGTCGACCTACGACCCGGTGATCGGCAAGCTCAAGGAAATCGCCATGCCGGGCATCATCATGAACGGCTCCAAGGACGAGGGGCAGCTGCTCGGCAACGTCAAGCCGTCGCAGATGCCGCCGGGCCGAGGCACGCTGGTCAGCCGTAAGGTCGGCAAGCAACTGATGCACGTCGCCTTCCTGCAGGGCGAGTGATCGGCTGGCCCGGGGCCGGTGCGGTGGGATGAGTACGGGAGCGGTTTGTGACCTTGCGGGTCGCGGTGGACTTCGGCACCTCGAGCACGTGTGTCGTGGCGTCGATCAACGGCCGCGAACCGCAGGTCGTGGTGGTCGACGGGCAGCCGTTGATGGCGTCGGCGGTGTACGCGGCGCCGGACGGCACGCTGTTCGTCGGCCAGGAAGCCGAGCGGCAGGCGGCGGTCGACCCGTCGCGGTTCGAGCCCAACCCGAAGCGGCGCGTCGACGAGGGTGAACTGCTGCTCGGCGACACCGTGCTCCGCGTGCTCGATGCGGTGAACGCGGTGCTCCGCCGTGCGGTCGACGAGGCCCGGCGGGTGGCCGGCGGGGCCGAGGTGAACCTGCTGGTGCTGACCCACCCGGCGGACTGGGGCGCGATCCGGACGCGGCTTCTGCGGCAAGCAGCAGGTCGGCTGGCGCACGAGGTGGCGCTGGTGCCGGAGCCGGTGGCGGCCGCGGTGTTCCACGCCGCGACGTTCGCCGCGACGGAGGTCAACCAGGAGCGGACGGTCGAGTTCAGCGGGCGGCCCGGCGAGACGATCGCCGTGCTGGACCTCGGTGGCGGGACCGTGGACGTGAGCGTGGTCCGGCGGATGCCGCGCGGGCCGGCCGACCGGCGCGGCGGGTTCCAGGTGCTGGCGACGCGCGGCGACCCGAGTTTCGGTGGCGCCGATGTCGACCAGGCTCTGCTGGAGCACGTCGGAGGCCTGGTTTCAGGTTCGGCTCCGGCGGCTTGGCGGCAACTGGTCGAAGGCCGCGAGCTCGCGGACCGGCGACGACGTCGGGTTCTGCGGCAAGATGTGCGTGGCGCGAAGGAGACGCTGTCGCGGCATACGTACACCGATGTGCCGATGCCGCCGCCCTTCGCCGACGCGCACGTGACGCGGGAGGACCTGGAGAAGCTGATCGCGGCTCCGCTGGGACGCGCGGTCGAACTCACCGCGGCGGCGATCGACGAGGCGGGGTTGCGGCCGAAGCAGCTGACGGCGATCTTCCTGGTGGGCGGCTCGAGCCGGATCCCGATGGTTTCGCGGCTGGTGCACGAGCGGACCGGGGTGGTGCCGACGACGCTGGACCAGCCGGAGACGGTGGTCGCGCGGGGTGCGCTGCGCGCGGTGCTGATCGACCCGGACCGCACCGGCGCCCTACCCGGCGGCACCCCGATGCGGGCCCCCGCGCTGCGCCCACTCGGCGAACAACGCACCGAAATCGTCCGCCCCGGCGACCGCCCCCGTCCGCAGGCTTCTGCGGGGAAAAGCATGCTCCCGGGACCGGGGCCCGGGCATCCGCCGCCGGGACGGGTACCGCAGCCGGTGCACCCGCCGCCGTCCCCGCCGTTCGGGCAGCCCGTGCTTTCGCAGGGAGAAGCAGGTTCGCGGGGGAAGTGGAAGCGCAGGGTGCCGTGGCTGGTCGGCGCGGTGGTGCTGCTCGTCGTGGCGCTGGTGGGCACGCTGTTCCTGCTCAACCAGGGTGAGGACGGCCGGACGATCGCGCAGTACAACTACCGGTTCGTCGCGCCGTCGGACTGGGCGCAGACCGGGGGCGTGGTCGAGGAGCGCAAGGTCGAACTTCACCCGGCCGAGGCGCAGTCCGGCCTGGACCTGGTGGTCGTGCAGGAGTACTCGAACAACTACGACGCCTCGGCCGACCCGGGCAGGCTGACCAGCGAACTCGAGTCCGCCGTGCGCGCCCGCGCCAGCGAGTACCCCACCTTCGAACCCCGGCAGGCTTTTGCGGGCAAAAGCCTGATCTACTATCGCCAGCTCAAGACTGATGGGGTGCGTACCTGGTACGTCGACTGGTACGTGGAGGCGAAGGGGGACGTGCGCATTCACGTCGGCTGCCAGTACGCGGACAGCTTCCAGGACCGCGTCCGTCCCGCCTGCGAGCAGATCGTGCGCACCCTCGAGCTGACCAACCAGGCCTCGGGGCGCTGAACCGTGGAGGACAACGCCGCGGCGCGGTTCCGGGCCACCGTGCAGAACGCCGTCACCCATTCGGAGCGCGTCGCCGGGGAGGCGAAGGCTCGCAGCGACCGGCACCGGGCGGAGAACGCCGCGCTCGCGCAGCAGCTCCGGGCCCGCCGCCTGCCCGCGGGCGACACCACCCCGACCAGCCCAGCGCTGCGCGCGGCGGCGAACGGCTTTCGCATTCGCAACGCGCTGCCGGTCGAAAATCTGCCTTCGCCCGCGGAATTGGTTCCAATTCGCAAGAGGGAACGGCCGAAGCGGCCTCGTGTGGGTGAAGAAGACGAGGACTTTTCGCAAGAGCGAATCATGCGCAGGGTGGACGGAACCCGTCCCGGCGACCCGCGCAAGTAGTCAGAAACCCTTGTGTCGCAACGGATCCAGGCTGCCCTGCCGGTCATCGGAAACCGCCGGTTCCAGTCGGTTCCAAGATCCTGCGTTAACGCAAGCAACTACTTGGGAACAGATGGCGACAAGGGGAACCAACCATGGCAAGGTCTGCGTCGTAGGTCCGTACAAACAAACAAGCTTGGTACGGACATCCACTAACGAAGGGGGCCACTCACATGGCTGGCAGCGGTTACACCGGAGACCCGACCCTGTTCGCTGAGGCGCACAAGAACGTGTCGCAGACCAAGGCGGACATGGACTCCAACCTCGCCACCCTGAAGGCGAACATCGAAGCCACCCGCGAAGGCTGGGCCGGCGAGGCCGCCACCGTCTTCCAGCAGGTCATGGAGGCGTTCGACGCCAAGACCCTGAAGATCAACGAGGCGCTCCAGCACATCGCCGACATGCTGCAGCAGTCCGGTGTCAAGTACGACACCCAGGACACCGACGTCAAGGACCAGGTCTCCAAGCTCGGTTCGATCCTCAACGGCTGATCTCAGCTCTCGTAAATCCACAGACTTTCACTAAAACGGAGGGTAAGAAATGTCGATCGTTGTTAATTACGAGACGATCCGCACCGCGGCGGAGGACTGCCAGAAGACCGGTGGCGAGCTCGAGCAGCGCTTCGAGGACCTGAAGCAGCAGCTGGCTCCGCTGGTCGAAACCTGGACCGGTGAGGCCATGGAGGCGTGGAACCAGCGCCAGGACGAGTGGAACCGCTCCCTCGAGGAGATGAAGTCCCTCCTGGCCCGCATCGCCACCGCGCTGCCGCAGATCGCCGACGGCTACCAGGACACCGACAAGGGTGTCGGGAACATGTTCGCCTGAGCATGATCTCGTAGCAAAGGGCCCCGACTCCGGTCGGGGCCCTTTGCGTTGTGCGGCAACCTACTTCGGTGCGCCGACCTCGAATTCAGGCTTGTCGTTGAGCACCCGGATGGTGACCTTCTTCGGCTGGCCCGCCACGCTCACGTCGCAGTCGAAGGTGTGGCCGGTCTTGATCTCCTGGCTGTCCGGGCACTTCGCGTTCTGCACGTCCTGCTCGCCGTAGCTGTCCTTCAGCACCGTGGTGATGCCGCTCTGGACGGAGCTCGGGTCGAGCACATCCCCGCTGAAGACGCCGGCGAACCACGCGGCCGCCCCGCCTGCGGCCAGCACCAGCACCGCGACGCCGCCGATGATCAGCGGCTTCTTCTTCGACTTCTTCTGATTCTCGGCTCCCTCGCCGAACGCGCCGAGCCCGCCGTACTGGCTCGCCGACGGCTGGAAACCGCCGCCGTACTGCTGCTGTTGCTGCTCCTGCGCGGGCGGCTGCTGCGGTACGGGTGGCTGTTGCTGTGCGGGATAGCCCTGGGGCTGTCCCCACTGCGGTTGCTGCTGCGGCCCGCTGGGTGGATAACCGGGCTGCTGCTGCGGGTAGCCGCCGTACTGCGGCTGCTGCTGAGGCGGCTGTTGCTGTTGCTGCCACTGGCCGGGCTGCTGCTGTTGACCCCACTGCTGCTGGGGGTCCGGCGCGCCGGGCTGCCACCACTGGCCCGGCTGGTTCGGCGGCTGGGTCATGAGCGGTCACCTCGCGCGACGGTCGGTTTGTTCTCAGTCATGGTCACTCCTGGTCACCGGCCCTGCACCTCGCCCTTGCGGCGGTTGAACTCGTCCACCGCGGCCTGGTCCGGCAGTGCGGTCACCTGGGCGGCGTCGGGAATCGCCGGGATGTCCTTCTCCGTGGCGCCCTCGGTGATCTGGAAGAGGTAGTGGACGTCGATCTGCACGTCCTTGTCGGTCTTGGACTTCCCAGCGAACTTGCTGGTCATCTCGATCTGTCGCGCCTTCATCTGCGGCGTCAGCGAGATCTTCGTCTTGACCAGGTTGTTCATCATCTCGTCGGTGAACTTCGCGATCAGATCGTCCGGGAACTGCTCGATCTTGAATTCCAGGAACGTGCGGAAGGTGATGTCGACTTCGAGTTCGACACTGCCGTCGGCGAGCCGCTTCGCGCCCTTCGCGGCTTTGTAGTTCTTGGTGGCGTTGACCATCGCGTTGACCATTTTGCAGGCGGCGATGTAGGTGCCGGTGACGCAGGACCCCAGTTCCCCGGTGGCGAATTCGGCGGGCATGGAGACCCAGGGCGTGGGGGCAAGGCCCGCGTACAACGGCCCGAGCAACGCGTAGGTGATCTTCTCGCCCGCCGGGTGCAGGTAGTCCATGTAGTCGTTGAGGTCGTCCTTGGCGTGGTTGCGCACCAGTTCCGCCGGTGGGCTGCCCACCTGGACCGTGCTGACCTGGGTGCTGATCCCCTCGCCGTTGATCAGGAAGGTTTTGTCCAGTGTGGACTTCCGTGGCGGCATGCTCTGGAAGTCGTCGTAGAGTTTTTCCAGTGTGCTGGTGAACTTGGCGCTGACGTAGCCCGCGGCCTCGTCGCCATCCGGGATGGGGGTGCCGGCTTTGCCCTGGGCGCAGCCCGCGACGAGGAGGGCGGTGGCGGCGCCGGCCGCGAGCAGTCGCCTGCTCATCGGCCCTGGATTTCCGCGCGCCTGCGGTTGAAGTCGTCGACCGCGCCCTGGTCGGGCAGGACGGTCACCTGCGACGCGTCGGGGATCGCCGGGATGTCCCGTTCGGTGGCGCCCTCGGTGATCTGGAACAGGTAGTCGATGTCGATCTTGGCGTCGTTCCCGCTCTTCGACTTGCCCGAGAAAGTGCCCTTCATCTCGATCTTCGAGGCGGTGTTCTGCGGGGTCAGGGTTATTTTCGTGGCGATGATCGTGTTCATCATCTCGTCGGTGAACTTCGCGATCAGATCGTCCGGGAAAAGCTCGATCTTGAATTCGACGAAGGTGCGCAAAGTGATGTCGACGGTCAGTTCCACGCTGCCGTCCGGCAGCCGCTTCGCCGATTTCGCCGCCTTGTTCTCCTTGGTCGACTTCACCATCGCGTTGACCATCTTGCACGGCGTCAGGTACATCCCGGTCGCGCACGCGCCGATCTCCCCGACGGCGAAGTTCCGCGGCATCGACACCCACGGCGTCGGCGCCAGGCCGGCGTACATCGGGCCGAGGAGCGTGTAGTTCGTCGTACCGGTTGCCGGGTAGAGGGCGTCGGTGTAGTCGTTGAGGTCGACCTTCGAGTGGTTGCGCACCAGCTCGGCGGGCGGTTTGCCGACCTGGACGGTGCTGATCTGCACGTCCACGCCCTCGCCGTTGACGTGGAAGACCCGGTCCATCGTGGCCTTGCGCGGCTTCATCGCCTCGAAGTCGTCGTGCAGCTTCTCGAGGGTCTCGGTGAACTTGGCGCTGACGTAGCCCGCCGCCTCGTCGCCGTCGGGAATGGCGGTGCCCGCCTTGCCCTGGGCGCAGCCCGCGAGCAGCAGCAGGCTCGCGGCCAGCGCCGCGGCCCTCCGCGCGTTCCCCGTCATCTCCTCGTTCCCCCTCGTCGGCCCTGGTCAGCTGCCCTGGATCTCGCCCATGCGGTCGTAGAAGTCGTTGACCTCGGCCTCGGTCGTGAGCGCGGTGACCTCCGCCTCGGGCGGCACCTCGGGCAGGTCGCGCTCGGTCGGCTCGCCCTGGTGCTGGTAGTGCATGCGGATCTCGACCTCGTGGCCGTCCTTGGCGATCTTCGCGTTCATCTCGATCGCCTTGATCGTCCCCTGCGGGTCGATGGTGATCTTGGTCGGGATCGGCTCGTCCTGCATCGGCTCGGTCATCAGGTCGATCAGGTTCTGCGGGAAAACGACGACGCGGTGCTTGAGGAACAGGCGCAGGGTGATGTCGGCGTGGAGCTCGACGGTGCCGTCGTCCAGACGCTTGGCGCTCTTCGCGGCCCGCGCCTTGGGGCTCTGGGTGGCCTCGGTCACCGCGCTGACCATCTTGCAGACGTCCTGCTGGCCGCCCCAGAAGCACTCGTCGTACTGGTCGCCGTTGTAGGGCATCGACACCCACGGCGTCGGCGCGAGGCTGGCGTAGACCGGCCCGAGCTTCAGGTACTCGACCGCGCTGCCCGCCGGGTGGAACGAGTCCAGGTACTCCTCCGGGTCCTCCTTCGACCGGTTCGTCGACAGCCGCGCGGGCGGCCTGCCGAGCTGGACGCCGGTGATGGTGGAGTCGGAGTCCTTGTCGTCGACCCTGGCGTAGCGGTCGAGCGTGTTCTTGCGCGGGCGGTCGCCGGTGAACTGGTCGCCGAGCTTGCCGAGCTGCTCGGCGAACTTCTCGCTGACGTAGGTGGCCGCGTCGTCGCCGTCGGCGATGGCCGTGCCCGCCTTGCCCTGACCGCACGCGGTGAGCAGCAGCGCGGCGCCGGTCAGCAGTGCGGCCAGCCGTCGCGCGCGGGTGCTCCGAAACGTGCCGCTCACCTCGCTCACCCCCGGGTTGTAGTGCGGTCTCCTCGTCGAGACCCTAGTATCGAGCACGGCCGGACACCCCCGCTTTGACCCTCTCCGAAGCCAGCGGGTATCTTCAGATGTCGTTGTGCGCTGCGGCGCGTAAGCGCTAGGCCCGCACAGAACCCACACGCAATGTTGACGACGAGGTAGACCCTTGCCCACGTACAGCCCCAAGCCCGGCGACGTCACTCGTGCCTGGCACGTGATCGATGCCGAGGATGTCGTGCTCGGCCGGCTCGCGACCGAGGTCGCCACGCTGCTGCGCGGCAAGCACAAGCCGACCTACGCCCCGCACGTGGACACCGGTGACTTCGTCATCATCGTCAACGCCGAGAAGGTCGCTCTCACCGGTAACAAGCGCGAGCAGAAGTTCGCGTACCGCCACAGCGGCTACCCCGGTGGTCTGCGGAAGCGGTCCTTCGGCGAACTGCTCGACACCAGGCCGGAGCGCCTGCTCGAGAAGGTCGTCAAGGGCATGCTGCCGAAGAACAAGCTCGGCCGCGCCCAGGCGAAGAAGCTCAAGGTCTACGCCGGCCCGGAGCACCCGCACTCGGCGCAGCAGCCCCAGACGCGCGAGATCACCAAGATCGCGCAGGTCGCCCAGTGAGTGAGGAACAGTCTGTGACCAGCCCCGAGACCGACGTCGTCGCCGACGAGGGCGCCACCGAGGCCTTCGCGACCAGCGAGACCCCGGCCGCCCCGAAGCCCTCGCGTGCCGCCGGCGGCAACGCGCAGACCGTCGGCCGCCGCAAGGAGGCCGTCGTCCGCGTCCGCCTCGTGCCCGGCACCGGCGAGTTCAAGCTGAACGGCCGCAGCCTCGAGGAGTACTTCCCGAACAAGGTGCACCAGCAGCTCATCCGCGAGCCGCTGGTGACCGTCGAGAAGCCGGACTCGTTCGACATCTTCGGCAACCTGCACGGTGGTGGCATCTCCGGTCAGGCGGGCGCGCTGCGCCTGGCGATCGCCCGTGCGCTGGTCGAGGTCGACGCTGATGACCGTCCCGCGCTGAAGAAGGCCGGCTTCCTGACCCGTGACGCGCGCGCCACGGAGCGGAAGAAGTACGGCCTCAAGAAGGCCCGCAAGGCGCCGCAGTACAGCAAGCGCTGATCTGCCCACGGGCAGCAAGCAACCCACGGAAGCGCTCATCCGTCTCATACGGGTGGGCGCTTCCGTGCTTTCCCGAGCCCACCACCCCTGACCTGCTTCTGCGGGCTAAAGCAGGTCCGCGGCAGGCTTCTGCGGGCAAAAGCAGGTTGTGGGGCGCGGCCGGGTGTATCCCCAGGTCCAGTAGGGTGTCGGGGTTGTTCGTTCAAGGAGGATCGATGGCTCGCCTTTTCGGCACGGACGGGGTGCGTGGCCTCGCCAACGCGGAGCTCACGCCCGAACTCGCGATGTCGATCGCCGCCAGCGCCGCCAGGGTGCTCGCCGCGCACGATCACTCGCACCGCCCGGTCGCCGTGGTCGGCCGCGACCCCCGCGCCAGCGGCGAGATGCTCGAAGCCGCCGTCGTGGCCGGGCTCGCGTCCGCCGGCGCCGACGTGCGCCGCCTCGGCGTGCTGCCCACGCCCGCGGTCGCCTACCTGGTCGGCGCGCTCAGCGCGGACCTCGGCGTGATGATCTCCGCCTCGCACAACCCCATGCCCGACAACGGCATCAAGCTCTTCGCCGCGGGCGGGCACAAGCTCCCCGACGGCATCGAGGACGAGATCGAGGCCGGTCTCGGCCACGGCGGCGTCCGGCCCACCGGCGCCGAGGTCGGCCGCGTCACCGACGTCGAGGACGCGCTCAGCCGCTACGTCCAGCACCTCCTCGCCTCCACCCCGCACTCGCTCGCCGGGGTGCGCGTGGTCGTCGACTGCGCCAACGGCGCCGCCTCGGCCGCCGCGCCCGAGGTCTACCGCAAGGCGGGCGCCGAGGTCATCGCGATCTACGCCGACCCCGACGGCATCAACATCAACGACGACTGCGGCTCCACCCACATGGACCGCGTCAGCGCCGCGGTGCGCGAGCACAACGCCGACCTGGGCATCGCCCACGACGGTGACGCCGACCGCTGCCTCGCCGTGGACGCCGCCGGTGAACTGGTCGACGGCGACCAGATCATGGCCGTGCTGGCACTGGCCATGGCGGAGTCCGGCGAGCTGACCGACGAGACCCTGGTCGCTACCGTGATGAGCAACCTGGGCCTGCACCTGGCCATGCGCGAGCACGGCGTCCACATCCGCACCACCGGCGTCGGTGACCGGTACGTGCTCGAGGAGCTGCGTGCGGGCGGGTTCGCGCTCGGCGGCGAGCAGTCCGGTCACGTGGTGCTGCCCGCGCACGCGACCACCGGTGACGGTCTGCTGACGGCCCTGCGCGTGATGAGCCGCATGGCTTCGACCGGCAAGTCGCTGGCCGACCTCGCCGGCGTCATGCGGCGGCTGCCGCAGGTGCTGGTGAACGTGCGGGTCGCGGACAAGGCCGCGGTCGCCGATTCGGACGCGGTGCGCAAGGCCGTCGACGCGGTCGAAGCCGAGTTGGGTGACGAAGGTCGCGTTCTGCTCCGGCCGTCGGGCACCGAGCAACTGGTGCGCGTGATGGTCGAGGCAGCCGCGCAGGAAACCGCGCAGGCGGCCGCCGACCGCCTCGCCGGAGTGGTGTCCACCGCCTCCTGAGCTTCACCCCGCAAAACGGTCAACTTGCTGCATCACGGTCACCGGCCCGGTACATTCCGTGTGCATGACGCGGTGATCACACGATTGAGGGGGAGTTGTGCCAGAAGGTGGGTACCGGGCTGATTCGGAGGCAATGGCGGTAGCGCAGACGCGGCTCAAGGAGCAGGTGGGCAAACCGGCCGCGCAAGCTGATCGCCTCACCCCGCCGAAGGTCAAACCGGAGGAGTTCGGCCGCATTCACGCGCACCATTTCGACAGCTACAGCGCGGGCGCGGAACAGGTGGGCGCCGCGTTGAAAGGGCTGACCGCCGAACTGACCGCGCTCGCCGGTGGCATCGGCAGCGCTGGGCAGAGTTACGCGAGCGCGGATCAGGCGAATGCCGCGCAGGTCAACCAGCAGGCTGTGTACTGATGGCCGGGGAAGACGCCGAACTGCTGGAAAGCCCGCACGTTTCCGAAGAGACCAAGAAAAGGCTGGTGCAATCCGCGCTCGATCCGTTGAGCCGGATAGCCGGTGGGGCTTCTCACGAAGAGGTCCGAGCACAGGCCGCCCAGGAAATGGAACACGGGCGAAAGGTCGAGCAAGGCACCGCGAAAGCCCACGGGGATCTGTCCGCGCAGCAACCGCCTGGCGCCAATGGTGCTGGAGTCGCGAAATCGGACGACGTGCTCGATCTGGCCAAGCCCGCCCTCGATTTTTTCTCCACTTGGATCGACCAGGTCTGGAACAACGTTCCCGGGGTCAGCAGGCTCGAATACATGCCGGCGATCTGGGACCGCTTCCACCAGAACCGCGGCATCGACTTCCGCAAGTTCACCGATGAGGCGGAGGAGTACGGCAAGGCGCGGGAAGTGGTCGAGCAGACCATGGAGGGGGCCCGTGCCGAGCTGAACACCTTGTTCGGCGACTGGGAGGGTGCCGGCGCGGCGGCCGCACGGACGAAGTACGAGGAAGGCATCGTCCCGGATTCGCAGAAATTGCTGGACCAGCTGGAAGGCGCGGCCACCCTCATCCCGGAAACCGTCACGGCGATTTACGAAACGCTGAAGCAGCAGGTGGATGAAGTTCTGCTGCTGAGCAGGGCGACCATTGCCGGTGCCGATGTCGAAACCGCCGCGAAGATCGCCAGGGTGGCGCCTGGTGGCTCGGACAGCAATGAGGCGGACCGGCTGGATGCGGTGCGGTTCTTCGACCGTCAGTGGAACAGCAACCTGGAAGCCGGTCTGAACGAATTTGGCATGACCTTCCCGTACGCCGAGGAGATCATCCCGCAGTTCTGTGAAACTTGGCTGACTTCGTTCAAAGCGGAATTCGAGCCGCTGCTCCAGGCTTTTGGCGATCTCTGCGATCAAACGAACAAAACGGTGGACGGCCAGTGGTACGCGCTCGCGGAATTCATGAGCGACTACGCCAACGAATTCACCGACGCGGCGGCTCCCGCCGCGGCACCGTCGCCGTCCGGCCCGCCGCCGGGCGGGACCGCTCCGGCGATGACCGGAGGCGGACCGCCCGCCATGCCCGCCGGTGGGACCGGTGGGACTCCGTCGATGCCCAGCCCGCCCTCGCCGCCCGCTGCGCCGCCGATGCCGGCCGCACCGGAGACCGCCGCGGCACCAGAGACGGTGGCGCCGGACACGGCGGCTGCGGAGACGAACCCGGTCACCGGCGGGGAACTCGAGCTCGACCCGGAAACCGGCGAGGCCTACCCGATCGATCCGCTCACCGGCGAGGCGGTGAAGGAGCCCGGCGGCGCGACGCTGACCGTGGAAAAGGGCGAGAACAAGCTGTCCCTCTCCGAACCGGACGCCGACGGGAACATGGCGATCACGGTCGAGGGCCCCTCGGGCGAGCCGAAGGACTACCAGCTGGCCTTCGAGGGTGAGGGGACCGAAGGAGACGAGATCTTCCGGCCGGGCGAGGACGGGAAGATCCTCGTCGAGGACGGGCCGCTGAAGATCACCGCCGAACGCCCGGACGGCCCGGATGGCCAAACCGTCGTCGAGGTCGACGATGGTTCGGGTGAGCCGACCAGGTACGTCCTGGGAGAACAACCCTCAGACGCTGAGTCTCAACCGGCCTCAGCACCCGGCGCCCTTGCCGGGGTTCCCGCCTCACCCGGGGGCCCAACCGCCTCACCCGGAGGCCCAACTGCCTCATCCGGAGACCTGGCTGCTTCAGCCGGAGACCTGGCTGCTTCAGCCGGAGACCTGGCTGCTTCAGCCGGAGACGTAGGTGCTTCAGCCGAGGCGCCTGCCGTTCCTTCCGGAGCTCCGGCCGTTCCTGGCGCGGACCCCGCCGTTCCGGCCGCAGACTCCGCTGCCCCGGCCCTCGCTGCGCCAACCGCAGCCGCCCCCGACGACCTGCTTTTGCCCGCAGAAGCAGGTCAGCAGGCGGAAGGGATGGGGCAGTCGACGGCGCCCCAGTCGGTCGGTGCCGGTGACTTCCTGTCCAGCGGAGCCGCCGCGGTCGGCCTCGGTGAACCGGCGCTCGGCGACACCGCGTCCGTCCCCGGCGCCGCTCCCAGCGGGACCGGCCTCGGCTCGGCACCGGGCGGCACCTCGCCCCAACCGGCCGCGTCCTCCCAGGACAGCGCGACCGCGGCGGGCATGGGCATGATGGGTGGCATGGGCGGCGGAGCCGGTGGCGGCAACGCCGGCGACACCGAGCGCCAGCCCAACCAGTACCGGCATTCCGGCAACCTTTTCGATACGCCGGCGCCTGCGAACCGCATCAGCGGCTCGCTGGACGACGATGATGACGGCCTGATCGGATTCGGCCGGTGAGCAGGAGGACCCGGTGAGCGTCGAAGATCGGCTGCGCGCCGCCAGAACGGCCTTGTCGGCCTTGTCGCGGGAGCGGCAGGAGCAGCGCGCGCTCCGCGAGCAGCGGCTGGTGACCACGCAGGGCAAGTCCGCGGCGGCGCTCGGCGAGCGGATGCACGAGCTCAACGAGACCGTGCGGCAGCAGGTCGAGCTGAAGCGGCGGGAGGACAAGGCCGGCGGCTGGGCCACCTCGTCGACCCTCGCCGATGGCAGCGAGAAGGACGAGAACTACGAGTTCCTGCAGTTCGACGAGCAGCCGAAGGCGCCCGCGCAGACGTGGACGCCTCCGCCCTCAGCGCCCCCTCCACCGCCGCCTGCTCCGGCGCCTCCCGCCGCCCCCGCGCCCCGGCGACGCGCGGCCGCCGCGGATGAGGAGGAGGACTTCGCCGAGCACAAGTGGTGGGCGGGTTGAGCGGTGCGCCGGAGCGGCCGCTGATCGAATACCTGCTGGACCGGGCGGAGTCGACCGAGATCGCGTTCACCTACCTCGACTGCACGGGCGGGCGTGACGCGGAGCCGCGCGACCTGACCTGGGCGGAGCTGGTGCGGCAGGTGCGGGCGGTCGCGACGCGGCTGCGGCGGGTCGCGGCGCCGGGTGATCGGGTCGCACTGGTCATGCCGCAGGATCTGACCTACGTGGTCGGTTTCCTGGGCGCGCTGTACGCCGGAGTGGTCGCCGTGCCGCTGTTCGCGCCGGAGGTCCGCTCGCACCGGCGGCGCCTGGTCAGCGCCCTGAACGACTGCGAAGCGCGGGTCTGGCTGACCTCCAGCTCAGCGGTAGACAAGCTCACCGACTTCACCACCTCCGCCCCCGTCACCCCTCCCCACCAGCTCCTCTGCGTCGAAGACCTGCTTTTGCCCGCAGAAGCCGATGACCTGCTTTTGCCCGCAGAAGACGGTGAGCGGGTGGCGTATCTGCAGTACACGTCGGGGTCGACGCGGGAGCCGGCCGGGGCGGTGATCACGCACCGAGCGTTGACCGCCAGCGTCTGGCAGGTGGCCGGCGCCTACCAGGTCGACCAGCACACCACCTGCGTCGGCTGGATCCCGTTCTTCCACGACATGGGGCTCATCCAGCTGATGTGCGTCCCGGTGTTCGCCGGCGCCCGGTCGGTGTTCATGCAGCCTCTGGAGTTCATCCGCCGCCCGGTCCGCTGGTTGCGCCAGCTGTCCGACTACCCGGCGGTCTTCACCGCCGCCCCCAACTTCGCCTTCGACTACGCCGTCACGTCGGTACCTGCTTTAGCCCGCAGAAGCCTGGACCTGGGGGATGTGCGGGTGGTGCTCAACGGGAGCGAGCCGGTGCGGCCGGCGACGGTGCGGGCGTTCGCCGAGGCGTTCGCGCCGCAGGGCTTCCGCCCCGAGGCGCACCGGCCGTCCTACGGGCTCGCCGAGGCGACGGTCTACGTCTCCAGCGCGGGTGACGAAGGTCCCACCATCACCACCTTCGACCGGGACGCGCTCGCGACCGGATCGGCGGTCGCCGCGGAGACCGGCACCGAGCTGGTCTCGGTCGGGCGTCCGTTCGGCCAGGAGGTGCGGATCGTGGACAACGGTGAGACCTGTCCGGACGGCCAGGTCGGCGAGATCCAGGTGCGCGGCCCGCACCTCGCCAGCGGTTACTGGCGGCAACCGGAACGCACCGCGGAGACCTTCATCGACGGCTGGCTGCGCACCGGCGACCTGGGCGTCGTCCACGACGGGCAGCTCTACATCACCGGCCGGATCAAGGACCTGATCATCGTCGACGGCCGGAACCTCTACCCGCAGGACATCGAGGAGACCGCCGCCGACGCGCACCCGGGGATCCGGCGCGATCGCGTGGCCGCCTTCGGGATCGCCGACGACCGGGGCGAGGGCGTGGTCGTGCTGGCCGAGCCGGTCCGCGACCAGGCGGTGGACTTCGCCGAGGTCGGCAAGGCCGTGCGCGCCGCGGTGTCCGCCCAGCACGAGATCGCCCTCCGCGACTTCCTGCTTTTGCCCGCAGAAGACGGTGGGGTGCCGCGGACGTCCAGTGGGAAGGTGGCGCGTTCGGCCGCGAAAGCGCGGTATGAGGCACGATGAGCTGGTGAACACCGAAGACGCCAGCCAGTACCACGCCCAGGTCAAGCAGCTGGTCTGCGATTCGTTCCACCTGTCCCCGGACGCGCTCGACGTGACCACGTCGTTCGACGAGCTCGGCCTCGACTCGAAGCAGCGCGTTCAGCTGCTCGCCACCATCGAGGTCTTCTTCGAAGTGACCATCGACCTCGACGAACGCGACCGCCTGACCGACATCGCCGGCACCGCCGAGGTGCTCGCGGACGCGCTCCGTGCCAAGTCCGGCGCGGCCGGTTCCGGCCAGTGACGCGTTCGGGTATGCAAACAGGCGAATCCTGTGCGTCCGGTCAGCCGCATGAGTACATTCTGTGTGCATCTGCGACGGCACCATTCGCCGTTCGGGTGCGTCAGAGTTCCTGACTTGAACTAGGAGACCTCGGACCAAGGGGGAGCTGACCGGTGGGTGGGCACAAGGTCGATGCCGACGCGATGGCGTCCGCCTCGAAGAAGATGACCGAGTTCGCGGAGGACGTGACCGACGGCACCAAGGAACTGGAGAAGTCCAAGATCACCGCGAAGGAGTTCGGCGAGGCGCACGCCACGCACGCGGAGACCTACACGACTTCCGTCGCCACGCTGTCCGCCGCGGTGAAGGGGTACACCACGGCGCTGACCGGCTTCGCCGCGAACATCGCCGCCGGTGGCGCGTCCTACACCGCCAACGACCAGTCCCAGTCGTCCGCCATGAACAACGCCGGGAGCAACTGATGGCCAAGACGTGGGAAGAAGTCAAGGCCGTACTCGACGATCCGGCCGTCTCGCCGGACAAGAAGCAGGCCCTGCTGCAGTCCTGGTCGAGCAGCAGCGCCGAAGCGTGGGACGCCGACGACGCCAAGCGCGCCGAGATCTCCAAGTACCAAGAGGCGTACAACGGCTACCCGATCGGGCTCGGGAGCGAGAAGTTCACCGACGAGCTGTACGACGACGCCAAAAAAGAAGGCTCGGAGAACACCTACAACGAGCGCGAGCACCAAAAGGACGTCGACGCCGGCAGAACAGCGCTGGACAGTTCGCGACCGCCCGCCCCCGGCGGCGGTGGCACGAAGATGTCCGACGAACTGCTCAAGCACGGTGAACCCAGCCTGCAGGTGTTCAAGGACTTCGGCCCGCTGCTCGGCAAGCTCCCGGCGGACTGCCGCGGCCGCACGCGCGCGCTCGACTACAACACCGACATCAAGAAGCGGTACGAGGAGCAGAAGGGCATCAACTTCGCGGAGTTCCTGACCGACTCCTCGGACTTCTCCATCGCCGCCGGCCAGGTCCGCCAGGCGCTCAAGGACACGCGCGGCCAGCTCGACGGCCTGTCCGACAGCTGGACCGGGCCCGCCGCCGACAAGGCGAACGAGCACTACAACGAGAAGATCAACACCCCCGGGGACGAGCTGGTCGGCTTCCTCGAGGGCGCCTCGTCCGCCACCTCGACCGCGGTGGACGCGGTCTACCAGCTGGTCAAGGGCAAGGTCGACGCGGTCATCGAGATGCACACCACGATGGTGGGCAAGGCCGACGTCGACATGGCCACCACCGTGATCAACATTGCGAACGACTCCGCGGCCGGCAAGGACGAGATGGAGAAGGTCGCCGGCTGGATGGACGTCAACTTCGGCACGAACATGCGTGAGAAGTTGAACGACGACGGCTGCTGCGATGACGACGACATCAAAAAAGAGGGCATCCGCCTCGCCAAGCAGTGGATCCAGAACCAGTTCAACGTCGAGATGTGGGACGGTCTCTGGACCAGCTTCGACACGCTGTGCAAGGACACGAAGGAATTCGTGGACGAGGCCTACACCCAGCTGACCGACGTGATGGGCAAGGCGGAGAACGGCTTCGCCAACGCCGCGGCGGAGAACCCGCCGCCGCCGAAGGAGAAGGAAAAGGGCGGCGGTGGCGACACCGGCGGTGGTGGCGGTGGCACCGGCGGTGGCGGCTCCGGTTCTGGTGGCGGGGGCACCGGTTCCGGCGGTGGCGGCACCGGTGGCGGTGGCACGCCCGGCGCGACCGAGCCGCCGTCGGCCGAGGACGACAAGGGCACCAACCCGATCACCGGCAAGCCGCTCGAGGTCGACCCGGAGACGGGCAAGCCGTACCCGATCGACCCGGAGACCGGCGAGGCCATCAAGGACGCCGGTGACGACGACGACACGATGACCGTCAAGCAGGGCGACAACGAGATCACGATGTCCGAGCCGGGCAAGGACGGCAAGATGGACATCTCGCTCGACGACGGCACCCCGCCGCCGAAGGAGTACAAGCTCGACTTCGGCAACGGCGAACTCGGCCCGGACGGCAAGCCCGTCGAAGGCGCCGAGGGCGCGGCGGGTGCCGAGGGCGAGGAGAAGGTCTACAAGCCCGGTCCCGACGGCAAGATCGTCATCGAGGAAAACGGCGTCAAGATCACCGCGGAGCAGCCGCAGGGGCCGAAGGGCCCGACCGTGGTCACGGTCGACGACGGCAAGGGCGAGCCGGTCACCTACACGCTCGGTGCGGACAACAAGGGTGAGAAGGACGCGCTGAACGGCCTCGACGACTCCGACCCGACGGGCGGTGCGGGCAAGCCCGACGCCGTGGGCGCGGGCGGCGGCGGTGCCTCCGGCGAAGGTGCTCCCGGTGAGGGCTCGGGCTTCAGCTCGCCCGGTGGCCTCGACCTGCCCGAGGACGGCGAGGTCGAGACCAAGCCGGCCGCCGACGGTGGTGCCGGTGGCTCGGGCGGCGGCGGTGCCGGCGGCGACAGCGGTGGTTCCGCGGGTGGTGCCGGTGGCAGTGGCGGCAGCGCGGGCGGGGTGTCCGGCAGTGCCAGCGGCGACCTCGGCAACACGGGTTCGCTGTCCGCTGGTGCGCAGGTCGGCGCGGCTTCGCCGGAACCGGCCGCGGCCGGTCTCGGTTCGGCGCCGGGTGGCGCCGGGGTCGGCGCGGCGCCGGCTGCCGCGGGTGCCGGGGCGGGCGCCGGTGCCATGGGTGGCGGCATGGGCATGATGGGCGGCATGGGGGCCATGGGCGGTGGCGCCGGTGGTGGCCAGAGCGGCGACCAGGAGCGCAATTCCAGCCAGTACAAGGTCGCGGGCAACATTTTCGAGACCAGTGGTGCCGGTGGCCGGATCAGTGGTTCCCTGGACGAGGAAGGCGACCGCTCCATCCGGTACGACCGGTGAGCGCGCGTGAGGAGTGCTGATGAGCATCACTGACGAAGTGGCGCGGATGCGGGAGCGGCTCGAGGGCCTCGTCCGGGAGCAGGCCGATCGCCGCGCGCTGCGTGACCGCCAGGCGGAGGAAGCCAAGGCGAAGGCCCAGGACTACATGTCCAAGCAGATCCAGGCGGCCGAGCGGTACGTCGACCACCGGCGTGAGCTGGGGCGGCGGGAAAAGGAAGCCGGCGGCTGGGCGACGGAGAAGACGCTCGCCGACAAGAGCAACGTCATGGGGTTCGGCGTCGAGGACGACGAGGAGGGGCCTGGGTTCACCGGGCATCCCGTCAACACGGCGCCGCCGATGACCAGGGCGGAACCGCAGCAGGCCGGAGGGTGGCAGGCGCCGCCGCCCGCGGCGCCCGCGCCGGAACCGGTCGCGGTGGCCGAACCGGCTCCGGCCCCGCGCCGGGCGGGCAGGCACGCCCGCCGGGAAGAGTCCTTCGACGACGACGACTTCTCGAACAACAGCTGGATGAAGTAGCCCGGAAACCTGCTTTTGCCCGCAGAAGACGCTCGACCCCGTGGGGGCCGGGCGTCTTCCGCGTTGGCGGGTCAGCTCAGGCGTCGGTGAGTTCGAGCGAGTCGTCCACCGCGATCGTGGCGTTCTTCACATCCGCCTCGAGCAGCGGCCGGTACTTGTCGGTGCCGGTGAGGTGGGTCAGGAAGAAGGCCGCGAGCAGGGCGCGGACCAGGCGCTGCGTGCCGCGGTGGGGCTTGCCGTGCAGCAGCAGGCCGCTCCAGTGCCTGCCCTCGGTGATGCCGAGGTGTGACGACTTGCCGAGGTAGCGCAGCTGGGCCGGGCCCTGCCAGGCCTTGGCGATGGCTTCGGCGTGCCCGACCGGCGGGGCGACCAGGTCGCCGTCGGCGGCGAGGTGCAGCGACGGCACGGTGAGGCGGCGCGCCGCCTCGGAAGCCGGCGGAATCGTCTGGGCCGCGTTCACCGTGGCGACCGCCTTGACGTCGGCTTCTGCGGCCGAAAGCACGGCGGCGCCACCGCCGGTGGAGTGCCCGGCGAGGCCGAGCTTGGCCGGGTCGACGCTGATGCCGTCGGGGCCGAGGCGGACCTTCGTGACCAGCTCGAGCGTGGTGCGGAGGTCGGTGGCGAACAGCCGGTGCGAGGGCAGCGGCCCGCGCTGGGTGGCGGGCGCCGCGGCGACGATGCCCCAGCTCGCGAGGTGGCGGAGCAGTTCGCGGTAGCGGGTGGGCGGCTGGAGCCAGCCGTGCCCGAAGGCGATCGCGGGCAGACCGAGCCCGGCTCGCGGGGTGAAGACCACGCCGGGCACGCCGACCAGGCCCAGATTGCCCCGGAGCACTTCGTGCGGGCCTGGGTGGGACAGCTCTTCGAGCAGGTGCTTGGGCTTGGGCGCCATGCCGGGAGCCTACTGCCAGCGCCCCTCCCCAGCCCGGCGACACCAACCTGCTTCTGCGGGCAAAAGCAGGTGACCTGCTTTTGCCCGCAGAAGCAGGTCGACGGGGGTTGGGGATGTGCCGGGCGAGGGGGCCGATGGTGCCTCGTTACCCTGGTGGGCGTGTGCGGAATCGTGGGATATGTCGGTCATCGGCAGGCGCTGGACGTAGTGCTCGGCGGGCTCCGGAGGATGGAGTACCGGGGATACGACTCGGCGGGCGTCGCCGTGCTCGACGGCGAGGGCGCGCTGAACGTCGAGCGCAAGGCCGGCCGCCTGGCGAACCTGGAGGCCCAGCTCGACCTGACCGGGCGCAAGGAGTTCGCGGGCACCGCCGGCATGGGCCACACCCGCTGGGCGACGCACGGCCCGCCGGTCGACCGCAACTCCCACCCCCACCGCGACGTCAGCGGCCGCGTCGCGGTCGTGCACAACGGCATCATCGAGAACTTCGCCACCCTGCGCGCCGAGCTCGAGACCGAGGGCGTCGAGCTGAGCAGCGACACCGACACCGAGTCCGCGGCGCACCTGATCTCCCGCGCCTACGCCGACGGCGACACCGCGGGTGACTTCGCGGCCAGCGTCCGCTCGGTCTGCCGCCGCCTCGAAGGTGCCTTCACCCTGGTGGTCACCCACGCCGACCAGCCGGACACGATCGTCGCCGCGCGCCGGTCCTCGCCGCTGGTCGTCGGTGTCGGCGAAGGTGAGACCTTCGTCGCTTCCGACGTCGCCGCGTTCATCGAGCACACCCGCGAGGCCGTGGAGCTGGGCCAGGACCAGGTCGTGGTGATCACCCGCGAGGGTTACGAGGTCAGCGACTTCGCCGGCGAGCCCGCCCAGGCCAAGCCGTTCACCGTGGACTGGGACCTCTCGGCCGCGGAAAAGGGCGGCCACGAGTACTTCATGCTCAAGGAGATCGACGAGCAGCCCGAGGCACTGGCGAACACGCTGCGCGGGCACTTCGACAACGGCCGCATCATCCTCGACGAACAGCGCCTGTCCGATCAGGACCTCCGCGACGTCGACAAGGTCTTCGTGATCGCCTGCGGCTCGGCCTACCACTCCGGCCTGGTCGCCAAGTACGCCATCGAGCACTGGACGCGCCTGCCGGTCGAGGTCGAGCTGGCCAGCGAGTTCCGCTACCGCGACCCGGTGCTGGACCGGGACACCCTGGTCGTCGCGGTCTCCCAGTCCGGTGAGACGGCCGACACGCTCGAAGCCGTCCGTCACGCGCGTGAGCAGAAGGCCAGGGTGCTGGCGGTCTGCAACACCAACGGCGCGCAGATCCCGCGTGAGTCCGACGCGGTGCTCTACACGCACGCCGGTCCGGAGATCGGCGTCGCCTCGACCAAGGCCTTCCTCGCGCAGATCGCCGCGAACTACCTGGTCGGCCTGGCGCTGGCGCAGGCGCGCGGCACCAAGTACCCGGACGAGGTCGCCCGCGAGTTCGCCGAGCTGGAGGCGATGCCCGCCGCGGTGCAGAAGGTCCTGTCCACTGTGGACCAGGTGAAGGCGCTGGGCAGGCAGATCGCCGACTCGAAGGCGGTGCTGTTCCTGGGCAGGCACGTCGGCTTCCCGGTGGCGCTGGAGGGCGCGCTCAAGCTGAAGGAACTGGCGTACATGCACGCCGAGGGCTTCGCGGCGGGTGAGCTCAAGCACGGTCCGATCGCGCTGATCGAGGACGGGCTGCCGGTGGTCGTGGTGATGCCGTCCCCGAAGGGGCGCGCGGTGCTGCACGCCAAGCTGGTCTCGAACATCAGCGAGATCCAGGCGCGGGGCGCGCGGACGATCGTGATCGCCGAAGAGGGTGACGAGACGGTGCGCCCGTTCGCCGACGAGCTGGTGGAAATCCCGGCGGTGCCGACGCTGCTGCAGCCGCTGGTGTCGACCGTGCCGCTGCAGGTGCTGGCGGCGGAGATCGCGCGCAGCCGCGGGTACGACGTGGACAAGCCGCGTAACCTGGCGAAGTCCGTCACCGTGGAGTAGGGCGGGGAGGCCACCGCGTGCTGGGAATCTGGACCACCGACCGGATTCGGGCGGCCGAGGAGAAGCTGCTGGCCGTCACGCCCGAAGGCGCGCTGATGCACAAGGCCGCCTTCGGTGTCGCGGTGCACGCCGCGGAGATGCTCGCCGAGCACACCGGACGGGTGGCCGGAACGCGGGTGGTCCTGCTGGTCGGCGCCGGAAACAACGGCGGCGATGCGCTTTGGGCCGGCGCCTTCCTGCGCAAGCGCGGTGTCGCGGTGACCGCGATTCTGCTGAACCCGGAACGCGCCCACACGGCAGGCCTCGCCGCCCTGCGCCGCGCCCGCGGGCGGCTTCTGCGGGCAGAAGCAGGTGGGCCCGCGATCGAGCGGGCGGACCTGGTGATCGACGGGATCGTGGGGTTGTCCGCGCGGGGCCCGCTGCGTCCGGACGCGGCGAAGCTGGTGGACCAGGTGAGCGCGCCGGTGTTGGCGGTCGACCTGCCCAGCGGCGTCGACCCGGACACCGGCGAGGTCAACGGCCCCGCCGTCCGCGCCACGCGCACGGTCACTTTCGGTGCCCGCAAACCGATCCACGTCCTCAACCCCGACTTCTGCGGGCAAACGCAGCTCGTCGACATCGGGCTGGCCGGTGAGCTCGGTGAGCCGGACCTGGTGCAGCTCGGCGTCGCCGATGTCGCGGCGGCCTGGCCGATCCCGGGGCCGAACGATGACAAGTACACCCAGGGCGTGACCGGGGTGGCCGCCGGTTCGGCCACCTACCCCGGCGCGGCGGTGCTGGCCACGGGGTCGGCCGTGCTGGCGACCTCGGGCATGGTCCGTTACGCCGGTTCGGCGGCGGACGTCGTGCGCGCGGACTGGCCGGAGGTGGTCGGCACCGGTTCGGTGACCGACGCCGGGCGCGTGCAGGCGTGGGTGACCGGGCCGGGCATGGGCACCGGGAACGAGGGGCGCGAGACGCTGCGGCACGTCCTCGACCAGGGCGTTCCGGTCTGCGCGGACGCCGACGCGATCACGTTGATCGCGAAGTTCCCGGACGTGCTGGACGCGCGCGACCCGGGCACGCCGCTGGTGCTGACGCCGCACGCCGGGGAGTTCGAGCGACTGACCGGGGCGGCGCCGGGCGCGGACCGACCGGCGGCGGCACGCGCCGCGGCGCGCCGGTTCGACGCGGTTGTCCTGCTCAAGGGGCACAGCACGGTGGTCGCCGCGCCGGACGGCCGGACGCTGGTGAACGTGGCGAGCGGCTCGTGGCTGGCGACGGCCGGCTCGGGGGATGTGCTCTCGGGACTCATCGGCGCGCTGCTCGCGGCCGGCTTGGATCCGTGGCTGGCAGCCGGGGCGGCGGCACACGTGCACGGGCTGGCCGCCCACCTGGCCGCCGATGGCGTGCCGGCCCCCGCCTCGAAGATCCAGGCGGCGATCCCGGCCGCCATCCGCGCGATCCGCGCCTCCATCACCCGCTGACCAGCGGCTTCCCCTCTCTCTGTACCTCAGCGCACCAGCCTGCCCGTTTTGTCCGAACCTGCTTTTGCCCGCAGAAGCAGGTTTGCGACAGCTGGGCGTAGTTATCGCATTTTGTGTTAACAACGGGCCGAAGCTCTGGTAAGAATGGGGCCGTCGCGGCATGCGCGAGACCGCATGCGTCTGACCCAGTCCTTCGGAGGAGCCAATGGCGGCACCGGGTGCTCGACCTGCTTTTGCCCGCAGAAGCCTGTTGCGCGGGGTGGTGGGGGGTGGGGTGGTCGCGGCGCTCGGGGCGTGCGGCGGTCGTGAGGACGCGGTCCGCCTGGCCACCGACGATCGCTGGCGGCAGTTCGCCGGGACCACGCTCAACCTGATCTCCGAGAACACCGCGCCCACCGCGGCCATCGCCGCCAACCTGCGGCCGTTCACCGAGCTCACCGGCATCAACGTCAACATCATCACGCTCGAGCTCTCCGCCATGGTGCAGAAGGTCGCGCTCGACCTCGCCGGCGGCGAGTCCCAGTACCACGTGATCTACGCCGACCCCTACCAAGTCCTCGCTCCCTACTCCAAGGGGCTCGTCGATCTACCTGCTTTAGCGGGCGAAAGCAGCCTGCCGCCGCTCGAGGGTGGGTTCGGGGACTTCATTCCGACGCAGCTCGACGCGGCCGGCCGGTTCGGCGATCGCGACAAGATTTTCGCCCTGCCCTACGACTGCCCCACGATGATCTGGCAGTACCGCGCCGACCTCTTCGAGAAGCACGGCCCCCGCATGGCCCAGGACCTCGGCTTCGACCCGACCCCCGGCCTCGACCGCACCTGGGAGGAGTACTTCCGGATCGCCCGCTGGTTCAACGACCACACCGACGACGTCACCTTCGGGGCGGGCCAGCAGGCCAAGCAGCACGACTCCCTGATGTGCGACTTCTCCAACGTGCTCTGGGCCTACGGCGGCGACTACTTCGACAACGGCAAGGAGATCGGCCTCTACGGCACGGTCGATCCCGGCCCCTGCCGCCTCGGGTCCGAGGCGGCGATCGCCGCGGCCGAGGTGTACCAGCGCCTCCTCCAGGTCGCCGACCCGTCGTCGAAGACCTGGGACTGGAACGGCCTCGCCCCCGCGCTCAGCTCCGGGCGCGTCGCGATGTGCGTCAACTGGCACGAGTACGCCGCCGCCAACGAGAAGGCCATGCCCGGCAAGTTCGGCTACGCCCCGCTGCCGCGCGGCCCGGCCCGCTCCGCCAACCACTACGGCGGCTGCGGCATCGCGATCAGCGGCAACACCCTGCCCAACCAGCGCCGCGCCGCGTGGTTGTTCGTGAACTGGGCGACCTCCCCGCAAACCCAGCTCGCGAACCTCAAGAGCAGCGCGGGCGGCGGCACGCCCACCCGCGATTCGGTCTACCGGCTGCCCGAAGTCCGACAGGCCGAACAACGCCCGTCACCGATGCCGAACATTCTCACCGCGCCCGCGGTCTCGCGTGCCTGGGAACCGGAGAACATCGGACTGCGGCCGAAGATCCCCATGTGGAACGAGTGCGACACGGCGATCTACACCGAACTGTCCAAGATGCTCGCCGGTGATTCGAGCCCCGCCGAGGCCATGCGCGCGGCCGCCACCCGGATCGACCGGATCACCGCCAGGGGGTGGTCGTCGTGAAGAAGCTCGGCTTCCACGGCCGGATGATGACCCCGGGCATGCTGCTGCTCGCCGCGTTGTCGTTCATCCCGCTGTTCACCGTCATCGCGATGAGCTTCAGCCGCGTGCGGCTGCTCGGCGGGGTGTCGTTCGAGTGGGTCGGCCTGGAGTACTGGATCCGCTTCTTCACCGACCTGGACCTCGGTCTGCAGTGGCTGCGCACGCTGGCCTTCTTCGTGCTCACCGTCGGCCTGGAAATGGGACTCGGCATCGTTTTCGCGCTCTGCCTGTGGAAACTGGCGCGCGGGCGCAACACCGTGCTCAGCCTGTTCCTGTTGCCGATGTTCGTCGCGCCGGTGATCGTCGGGCTGCTCGGCCGGTTCCTCACCGACTCGACCTTCGGGCTGTACGCCTGGGTGTTCAGGCTGCTCGGCTACGAGGAGGACATCCTCGGCAGCGGCACCTCCGCGTTCGTCGCGGTGGTCGCGATGGACGTCTGGCAGTGGACGCCGCTGATCGCGCTGATCACCCTGGCCGGACTGACCTCGGTGCCGCTGAGCGTGCGCGAGGCGGCCGCGCTCGACGGCGCGAGCGGCTGGCAGAACCTGCGTCACATCATCCTGCCGTCGATCTCCAGCGTGCTGCTGGTCGCGCTGCTGATCCGCTCGATGGACGCGATCCGCTACTTCGACATCATCTCGGTGACCACGAACGGGGGTCCGGCCGATGCCACCAAGGTGGTGCCGATCCGCTTGTACGAAACGGCTTTCCGGTTCTTCGACCTCGGCTACGCGGCGGTGATCGGGCTGGTCATGCTGGTGGTGTCGATCATCATCGCGCGGACCTTCGTGCGGTTGCTGGACAAGAAGGGACTCGCGCGATGACGACACCGGTCGACCGCAGCCCGTTACGCGCGCGCTTGAGCGTCCGGGTGATCGTGCTCCTCGGTCTGTTGTGGACGCTCGTGCCGCTGGTCTGGATGGCGTTGTCGTCGTTCAAGTCCGACACCGACGTCACCTCGCCCGAGCCGCAGGTGTTCTTCGAACCCACGCTGGACAACTACGCGAAGCTGTTCAGCGGCGCGAACAACCTGGGCCCGTACATCCTGCACAGCGTTTTCGCCGCCGGGATCTCCTCGGTTCTGGCCGTGGTGCTGGGCGCACTCGCCGGCTACGGCCTCGCGGGAACACGCTTTCGCGGGAAGAAGCATGTCGCGTTCTGGATCATTTCGACGCGCATGGCGCCGATCGCGGTGGTGGTGCTGCCGTTGTTCCTGCTCTTCCGCGGTGCGGGACTGATCGACAGCATCCCCGGCCTGGTCCTGGCCTACCTGACCTTCAACCTGCCGTTCGCGATCTGGCTGATGAGCGCCTTCTTCGCGGAGATCCCGCCGTCGGTGGAGGAGTCGGCGCTGGTCGCGGGCTGCACGCGCTGGCAGGCCTTCCGGCACGTCGTGCTTCCGCTGACAAAAGCAGGTTTGGTCACCACGTTCGTGCTGTGCCTGGTGTTCTCCTGGAACGACTACGCCTTCGCGCTGGTGTTCAGCGGCCCGGACTCGCAGACGCTGCCGATCGCGGCCGACCAGCTGGTCACCCAGACCGGCATCGACTGGGGGCAGCTCACCGCCATCGGCACCATAGTGGTGCTACCGATGATCGTGGCCGGCCTCGCCGTGCGGCGCTGGCTGGTCACCGGGCTGACGCTGGGTGCCGTGACGGGAGAGTGAGCATGAGGAAGATCCCCGGAACCATGAAGGTTTCCGTATTGCACGGGGTGGGGGAGGTGGTGCTGGAGGAACGTCCCGTGCCCGAGCCGGGCCCGCACGAGGTGCTCATCCGGGTCACCGCAGTGGGCACCTGCGGTTCGGACGTGCACTACTACGAGCACGGCCGCATCGGCGACTTCGTGGTGCGCGAACCGCTGGTGCTCGGCCACGAACCGAGCGGAGTGGTGGTCGCCAGGGGGGCCGAGGCGCGGGCGCACGAGATCGGCCAGCGCGTCGCGATCGAGCCCGGGGTGCCGTGCTCGACCTGCGAGCAGTGCACGATCGGCCAGTACAACCTGTGCCCGGACATGCGGTTCTTCGGCACCCCGCCGATCGACGGCGCGTTCGCCGAGTACGTGGTGCTGCGCGAGGACTTCGCCTACGCCGTGCCGGACGAGCTCTCCGACGAGGCGGCGGGCCTGCTCGAACCGCTGTCGGTCGGGGTCTGGTCGTGCCGCAAGGCGTCGGTCGGACCGGGTGCGCGCGTGCTGATCACCGGTGCCGGGCCGATCGGGCTGGTCGCCGCGCAGACCGCGCGGGCCTTCGGTGCCACCGAGATCGTGGTCACCGACATCAACGCCGAACGCCTCGCACTGGCCGCCGAACTGGGCGCCACCGCCACCATCGATGTGTCCAAAGAGGACTTGTCCGAGTCCGCCTTCGAACCGGACGTGCTGCTGGAGTGCTCCGGTGCGCCGCGGGCCATCGGGGCGGCGATCCGCAAGGTCGGTCGCGCAGGCCGGGTGGTGCTGATCGGCATGGGCGGCGACGAGATCCCGTTGCCGCTGGCCCACGTGCAGGGCTTCGAGTTGGAGGTCACCGGCACCTTCCGGTACGCCAACACCTGGCCGACCGCGATCGCGCTGGCCGCCGGTGGGGACGTCGACCTCGACCGGCTGGTCACGCACCGGTTCGGGCTGGACGAAGTCGAGAAGGCGCTCACCATCGCGAAAACCGATCCCAGCGTGATCAAGCCCGTGGTGCTGCCGCAGGTGGCGCATGCCTAGAACCCGACCGTCGGACGCCGCCGTCGAGCAGCGTCGCCAGGACGTGCTGCGCCGGGTGATCGAACTCGGCGAGGTGCGCATCGACGACCTGACCGAGGCGTTCGGCGTGAGCCTGATGACCATGCACCGCGACCTCGACGACCTCGCCGAACGCCGCCTGCTGCGCAAACTCCGCGGCAAGGTCGAGGCGTACCCGGCGCTGACCATGGAGACCGCGACCCGCTTCCGCGAAGGGCTCAACACCGCGCTCAAGGAGTCGCTGGCCGAGGTGGCGATCGCCGAAGTCCGCCCTGGCCAGACGGTTTTTGTCGACGACTCGACCACGTTGTTCCCGCTGATGCGGCGGATGGCGGCGATCTCGCCGCTGGTAGTGATCACCAACTCGATGAGTGCGATCAAGATCTTCGGTCCCGCCGAGGGGATCGAGCTGATCGTGATCGGCGGCAGGTATAACGCCGAGTTCGAGTCGTGCATCGGGCCGGACGCGCTCGCCGCGCTCGACCGCACGCGCGCCGATCTGGGCTTCGTCTCGGTGACCGCGGTGGCAGGCGGGCGGTTGTACCACCCGGTGCAGGACTACGGGGAGCTGAAGCGCGGCGTGCTCGGCATGGCCAACCGGAACGTGCTCGTCGCCGACCACTCGAAGTTCGGGAAGACGGCCACCTACGCCCACGGTGACGTCTCCGCCTACGACCTGGTGATCACCGACGGCGGCACGCCGGCGGACGAGGTGGCGGCCATGCGGGACCTGGGGGTGGAAGTCGTGTACGCCAACGGAAAGGACTGAGCATGCGCGCGGTGGTGATCGAGGAACCCGGCACGGTGACGGTATCCACAGTGGACGACCCGGCGCCGGGGGCCGGGCAGGTGGTGGTGGCGGTGTCGGCGTGCGGCATCTGCGGGACCGACCTCCACATCGTCGACGGGGAGTTCGCGCCGACGCCCTACCCGATCGTGCCGGGGCACGAGTTCGCGGGTGAGGTGGTCGCGCTCGGTGAGGGTGTGACCGGACTGGCCGAAGGTGATCTGGTGGCGGTCGACCCGTCGCTGTTCTGCGGGGAGTGCCACTACTGCGCGATCGGCCGCGGGAACCTCTGCGAGCGGTGGGCGGCGATCGGGGTCACCACGAACGGTGCCGCCGCGGAGTACGCGCTCGCTCCGGCGGGGAACTGCTACCGGCTGCCCGAGGGCGTCGACGTGCGGGAGGCGGCGCTGATCGAACCGCTGTCGTGCGCGGTGCGCGGGTTCGACCTGCTGCCGCGGCGGCTCGGGGAGCACTACCTGATCTACGGCGCGGGCACGATGGGCCTGCTGATGCTGCAGCTGGCGCGGGTGGCGGGCGCCGGTTCCCTGTCCGTGGTCGACCTCAACGCCGACCGGCTTTCGACCGCGAAAGCACTCGGTGCCGACGCGGTGGCTGCGAACGCCGACGACCTCGACCGGCCGCAGGGCTGGGAAGTGGTGATCGACTGCACCGGCGTGGTCGCGGCGATCGAGGACGCGCTGACCCGCGTCCGGCGGGGCGGCACCTACCAGCAGTTCGGCGTGGCCCCGGCCGAGGCGACCGCGTCGTTCTCGCCGTTCCGCGTGTACAACGACGAGATCACCATCGTCGGCAGCATGGCCGTGCTGCACAGCTACGGGCGCGCGGTCGAGCTGATGGGGCGGGGCGCGGTGGACGCCAGAACGATGATCAGCCACTCGCTCGCGCTCGACGAGTACCCCCGCGCACTGGACATGTTCCGCGCAAGTACTGGACGGAAGCTCCAAGTCCGGCCAGGCTCGTGACCATGCACACTCCCACGCTGGTCGCCGGAGTCGACACGTCGACCCAATCGGCGAAGGTGGTGATCTGCGACGCCGAGACCGGGACCGTGGTCCGCGAAGGCCGCGCGGCGCACCCGGACGGCACCGAGGTCGACCCGAAGCACTGGTGGACGGCGTTCACCGAGGCGGCCGACGGCCTGCTCGACGGGGTCTCGGCGATCGGCGTCGGCGGTCAGCAGCACGGCATGGTCGCGCTGGACGAGGACGGCGAGGTGGTGCGGCCCGCGCTGCTGTGGAACGACACGCGCTCGGGGCCGCAGGCGCAGGACCTGGTCGCCGAACTCGGCGGGCCGGGCGCCTGGACGGAGGCGGTCGGCTCGGTGCCGGTCGCCAGCTTCACCATCACCAAGCTGCGGTGGCTCGCCGAGCACGAGCCGGAACTGGCCGCGCGGGTGGCGCGCGTGGTGCTGCCGCACGACTGGCTCAACTGGCGGATCCTGGGCCGCCCGGACCGCGTGACCACCGACCGCGGGGACGCGTCCGGCACCGGGTACTTCTCGCCCGCCACCGGCGAATACCGCACTGACCTGCTCAAGCGCGCCTTCGGCCGGACCCCCGCCCTCCCGGACCTGCTTTTGCCCGCAGAAGCAGGTGGGCACACGTCGGACGGGGTGCTGGTGTCGGCCGGGACCGGCGACAACATGGCGGCCGCGCTCGCCCTCGAACTCGGCCCCGGCGACGTCGTGGTCTCGCTCGGCACCAGCGGCACGGTGTTCGCGGTGTCCGAGACCCCGCCCGCCGACGCCTCCGGCACGGTCGCCGGTTTCGCCGACGCCACCGGCCGCTTCCTCCCGCTCGCCTGCACGCTCAACGCGGCCAGGGTGCTCACCGCCACCGCCGACCTGCTCGGCGTCGACCTGGCGGGCCTCGACAACCTTGCTTTGGCCGCAGAAGCCGGTGCGGGCGGGTTGACCCTGCTGCCCTACCTGGACGGCGAGCGCACCCCCAACCTGCCGGATGCGAACGGCACCTTGCTCGGCCTGACCAGGTCGAACATGAAGCCGGAGAACTTGGCTCGCGCGGCTGTGGAAGGCATGCTGTGCGGACTGGCCGCCGGTCTGGAGGCGATCGCCGGGCACGGGGTCGAACCGCGCCGGGTGCTCCTGATCGGCGGCGCCGCGCAGTCGGCCAGCGTGCGCGCGGCCGCGCCGGTGATCTTCGGCCTCCCGGTCGAGTTGCCCGCGCCCGCCGAGTACGTGGCGCTCGGGGCCGCCCGCCAGGCGGCCTGGGCGCTGGCCGGGACCACCGCGCCGCCGAGCTGGCGGGGTTCGGACGTGCTGCGACTCGGTGAGCCGGACACCGACGCGGGCCAGGACATCCGGCAACGGCACCACGCCGCCCGCGAACTCGTGCACGCGCGAGCGTTAGGAAGGGAAAGCTGAATGGCGACGATTACCTACGACAAGGCGTCCAGGCACTACTCCGGAGCCGACCGTCCCGCGGTGGACGCGCTCGACCTGGAGATCGCCGACGGTGAGTTCCTGGTGCTGGTCGGGCCGTCGGGCTGCGGCAAGTCGACCAGCCTGCGCATGCTCGCCGGGCTGGAGGACATCGACGACGGCTCCGTCTGGATCGGGGACCGCGACGTCACCCAGCTGCCGCCGCGGTCGCGGGACATCGCCATGGTGTTCCAGAACTACGCGCTCTACCCGCACATGACGGTCGGCCAGAACATGGGCTTCGCGCTGAAGATCGCGGGCAAGCCCGCCTCGGAGATCAAGGAGCGCGTGCGCGACGCGGCGAAGCTGCTCGACATCGAGCAGTACCTCGACCGCAAGCCGAAGGCGCTCTCCGGTGGTCAGCGCCAGCGCGTGGCGATGGGCCGCGCGATCGTGCGCGAGCCGCAGGTCTTCCTGATGGACGAGCCGCTGTCGAACCTGGACGCCAAGCTCCGCGTGTCCACCCGCACGCAGATCGCCGCGCTGCAGCGCCGCCTCGGCGTCACCACCGTCTACGTCACGCACGACCAGGTCGAGGCGATGACCATGGGCGACCGCGTGGCCGTGCTGTCCGACGGCGTGCTGCAGCAGTGCGACACCCCGCGTGCGCTGTACGAACGCCCCGCAAACGCTTTCGTCGCCGGGTTCATCGGCTCGCCGGCGATGAACCTCGTCGCCGCCTCGCTCACCGAGGACGGCGCGAACGTCGGCGGGGCGAAGGTGGCCCTGCCGCGCGAGATCATCGCCCAGGCCGGTGACGACGGCGTGACCGTCGGTTTCCGCCCGGAGTCGCTCGAAGTGGCGCAGGAGGGCGCGGGCACCATCCCGGTCAAGGTGGACCTCGTCGAGGAACTCGGCTCGGACGCGTACTGCTACGGCAAGCTGGCCGGTGACGACCCGGAGGCGGGCACCACGGTGGTGGCGCGGGTCGACCCGCGGACGCCGCCGTCGATGGGTGACACGCTGCACTTCCGCGTGCGGCCGGACGAACTGCACGTGTTCTCCGCCACCACCGGAGCCCGCCTGGAGTGACCCCTGTGGGAAAATGGGCTGGTCATGAGCCCAGACCCCTTCCCACGCGCTGAAGTCCGCATCGACCTGGACCTGATCCGCCACAACCTCGCGCTGCTCGCCGGGCGCGCGGCCGCCTCCGGCGCCGCGACCATGGCGGTGGTGAAGGCGGACGCCTACGGGCACGGTGCGGTGCCGGTCGCGCGCGCCGCACTCGAGGCGGGCGCGACCTGGCTCGGCGCCTGCTCGCTGGCCGAGGCGTTGACCTTGCGCGAAGCGGGTATCCAGGCGCCGATGCTGGCCTGGTTGGACACCGCGGACACCGACTACACCCCCGCCGTCGAGACGGGGGTGGACCTCGGCCTGAGCAACGCCGGTGAGCTGGAACGCGCGGCCGACGCGGCGCGGCGAGCCGGTGGCCGCGCGCGCGTGCACCTGAAGATCGACACCGGGTTGTCCCGCAACGGCTGCCCGCCGCACGCCTGGCCCGCGCTGGTCAAGTCGGCCGCCGCCGATCCCGCGGTCGAGGTGGTGGGCATCTGGTCGCACCTGGCCTGCGCGGACGAACCCGGCCACCCGTCGATCGACAGGCAGGCTTCGCGGTTCCAGCAGGCGTACGAGGTCGCGCTCGAAGCGGGCCTGAACCCGGTGCGCCACCTGGCGAACTCGGCGGCCACGCTGACCCGGCCGGACCTGCACTTCGACCTGGTGCGGGTCGGGATCGCGATGTACGGGCTCAACCCCGTGCCGCAGCAGGAGGACCTGCGCCCGGCGATGACCTTCCGCTCGTCGGTGGTCTCGACCAAACGGGTCGAGGCGGGCGAGTCCGTCTCCTATGGACACACGTGGACCGCCGACGCGGCGACCACGCTGGCGCTGGTGCCCAGCGGGTACGCGGACGGCGTGCCGCGCACGTTGTCTGGCCGGCTGGACGTCTGGCTCGACGGAAAACGGCGGCCGGTGGTCGGCCGGGTCTGCATGGACCAGTTCGTCGTCGACTGCGGTGACCACGAGCCGGCGCCGGGCGCCGAGGTGGTGCTGTTCGGCACCGGCGAGGGCGGGGCGCCGACGGCCACCGAGTGGGCGGACAAGATCGGCACGATCGACTACGAGATCGTCACCGGCATGTACCGGCCGCGGGTGGCGCGCAGCTACGCGGGGCAGCGCTGATGGCGGCTCCGTCACGGAGACTCCTGGCGATCGCCGGTGGGATCGGCGCGGTGCTGACCGGGTCGGCCGCCGCCGCGATCACCATCGCCACCCAGCAGAAGCGGCATCGCGTGGACCCGTTCGGCGACGAGCCGCTCGGTGAGTTGAAGCCGGATCGCACGTCGACGGTGGCCGCGGACGACGGCACCCCGCTGGCGGTCGCCGAGGTCGATCCCGCCGACGGCGGCCGTCCCGCGCTGACCCTCGTCGGCGTGCACGGCTTCGCGCTTTCCCAGCTCAGCTGGCATTTTCAGCGGCGGGATCTGGCGTCGCTGACGCTGCCGCGCGTGCGGCAGGTCTACTACGACCACCGCAGCCACGGCCTGTCCGGCGCGGCGAACCACGAAACCAGCACCATCGAGCAGCTGGCCGAGGACCTGCACGCGGTGATCCGCGCGGTCGCGCCGGACGGGCCGCTGGTGCTGATGGCCCATTCGATGGGCGGCATGGTCGTGATGGAACTGGCTCAGCGGCACCCGGAGCTGTTCGAGGACCGGGTGCGCGGGGTGGCGTTGATCGCGACGGCCGCCGGTGAGGTCGGTACCCGCGGCATCCCGCGCGGGCTGCTGTCGAAGTACAACCCGCTGACGCGCGGAGTGAGCGAGCTGGCGGGCTGGCAGCCGGGGCTGGTGGAGTTCGTGCGGGCGGCAGGCGGGCAGCTGACGCGGCAGGCGGTGCGGCGGCTGGCGTTCGGTGCGCGGGACGTCAGCCCGCGGATCGTCGACTTCATGCTGGAGATGCTCGAAGTGACGCCGGTGCTGGGGCTGGTGAACTTCGCCGACACGCTCGGCAGCCACAACCGGTACGCGGCGCTGGCCGGGCTCAAGCACGCGCACGTGCTGGTGATCGGCGCCGACTCGGACCGGGTGACGCCCTACTCGCACGCCGAGCGGATCGCCGCCGAACTGCCGGACGCGGAGCTGGTGCGTGTGCGCGGGGCGGGGCACATGGTGCAGCTGGAACAGCCGGAGCTGGTGAACAGCCACCTGATCGACCTAGTGCAACGGTGCGCCGGTGTGGACGGCGCGGATTCCTCACGACGACTGTGGCGGTGGCTGAACCGGTGAATTTCGAGTGCACGACCCCGGAGGACACGATCGAGTTCGGCCGTTCACTCGGCCGTGAACTGCGGGCGGGCGACCTGGTCCTGCTGGCCGGGCCGCTCGGGGCGGGCAAGACCACGCTGACCCGGGGCATCGCCGAAGGGCTCGGGGTGAGCGGGCGGGTCAGCTCGCCGACCTTCGTGCTGGCGCGGGTGCACCCGGGGCCGGTGCCGCTGGTGCACGTCGACGCCTACCGGCTGGGTGGGGACCTGGCCCAGCTGGACGACCTGGACCTGGACACCGACCTGGAGGCGTCGGCCGTGGTCGTCGAATGGGGTGAGGGCTCCGCCGACCGCCTGTCCATCGACCACCTCGTGGTGCGGCTTTCGCGGGCAGAAGACGACGTCCGCACGATCACCCTCGAACCACACGGCAGCTGGCACTCCCGCACCCCCCTCCTCCCCACCCCCTGACCGGCTTCTGCGGGCAAAAGCCGGAAACCTGCTTTTCCCCGCAGAAGCATGTTTGCCTGGTCAGAGGGTGTGCAGGACGGTGTACAGGGCGTCCTCGATGCCCGGCAGGTCCTCGTGGCCGAAGTCGGGGTACTCGCGCAGGGACTTGGTGCCGGTGAGCTTGTTGTAGGCGGCGAACTGGGTCGACGGCGGGCACACCACGTCCTCCAGCGCGACCGTCCAGTCGACCCGGGCCCGGACACGCGGAGCGAGGTGCTGGATGTCGATGTACCCGAGTCGGGTGAAGATTTCCTCGCGGCGCCGGTGCAGCGGGTCACGCTTCCGGAACCACGTGGTGATCTCGTTGTACGGCGCTTCCCCGAGCGCCAGCTCCCACGCGCGCTCGTAGTCCGATAGGAACGAGAACACCGCCGCGACCAGCGCGATCCGTGGTTCGAGCGCCGCGCACGCGAGGCTCAGCGCGCCGCCTTGGCTGTGCCCGGTGGTGGCCACCCGGTCCGGGTCGACGCCGGGCAGGTCCATCACCGTGCGCGCGAGGCGGACGGTGTCGAGGAACGCGTGCCGCATGTGCAGCTGGTCGGCGCCTTCTTCCAGGCCGAGCAGCAGCTGGTTGCTCACCGCCCAGCCGGTGGCCGTCGCGCCCCAGCCCTGTCCGCGCATGTCCATCGCGACCGCGGTCTGCCCGCGCGCGACGTACGCGAGCAACTCGGTCCAGGGCGTTGACCTGCCGTTATAGCCGTGGAAGAAGAGCACGGCCGAGCCTTCGGTGTCCGTCAGCGGCCGCGCAAGCCTGGCGTGGACGCGGACGCCGCCGACGCCGGTGAACTCCAGGTCCTCGCACCGGGCGAACGGCGCCGAGAACTCGGCGGGCCTGATCTCGACCTGTGGCTCGGTCGCGTCCAACTCGGCGAGGGCCTTCTCCCAGTAACCGTCGAAATCGGCGGGGCGCGGGTTGGTGCCCTGGTAGCTCCGGAGCTGCTCCGGCGACAGATCGAAATTCAGCGGCATGCGGACGGCTCCCTCGAACTCAGACGATCACCGTCATCCTAGGAGGCGCCCATCATGCTTTTGCGGGCAAAAGCAGGTTGGCGAGGGTGAGGACGTCCAGGTCGGCGCGGGGTTTGCCGATCAGCTGGACGCCCATCGGCAGGCCGTCGGCGTTGAAGCCGGCCGGCATGCCCAGCACCGGCACCCCGGCCAGCGACCACGGCGCCACGGTCTCCATCCACCGGTGGTACGTGTCCATCTCGCGCCCGCCGACGGTGGTCGGCCACGGCGTGCCGACGTCGAACGGGAACACCTGCGCGCTCGGCGCCAGGATGAAGTCGAAGTCCTCGAAGAACCGCAGCAGCGCGTCCAGCCACCGCGTGCGCTCCAGCGAAGCCGGGCCGAGGTCGGCCGCCGACAACTTGAGTCCCTGCTCGAGTTCCCACACCAGCTCCGGCTTCAGCTGCGCCCCCGGCATCCGGTGCAACGAACCCAGGTTCGCCGCGACGTTGAACCCCCGCCAGGTCAGCACCGCCTGCCACACGCGGTCCATCGGGTAGTCCGGCACCGCGTCGACCACTTCGCAGCCCAGTGCGGTGAACCCGGCGAACGCGCTCCGGCAGACGTCCAGCACGCCCGGGTCCATCGGCAGGTACCCGTCGAAATCGCCGACCCAGGCGATCCGCGTGCCGCGGAAGTCGCGCGGGGTGAGCGGCGGCATGAACATCGACGGGTCCTCGGCGATGCCCAGCGGCGCCCGCGGGTCCGGCCCGGCCAGCACCGACAGCAACGCGGCGACGTCGGCGACCGTCCGGCCCATCGGCCCGGCCGTGTCCAATTGCGCCACGAAAGAGGTCGACGGCACCCTTCCGAGCGACGGCCGGAACCCATACGTGTTCGTGAACGCCGCCGGGTTGCGCAGCGAACCGAGGTAGTCGCTGCCGTCGGCCACCGGCAGCATCCGCGCCGCGACCGCCGCCGCGGCACCACCGCTGCTGCCGCCCGGCGTGCGCGACAGGTCGTGGGGATTCCTCGTCGGTCCGTACACCGGGTTGTAGGTCTGCGAGCCGAGCCCGAATTCCGGCACGTTCGTTTTGCCGATGACGATGCCGCCCGCGTCCTTCATCCGCCGCACGAAGAGGTCGTCGTGCTGGGCGATCTGGTCGGCGAAAACCGGCGACCCGTAGGTCCACGGCAATCCGGCCGCGGCCGAAAGGTCCTTAACCGCCAACGGAAACCCGTGCAGCCAGCCGCGGTTCGGCTCCTTGTCCCGCTCAGCGGCCTCTCGCATGAGGTCGTCGCGGTCGCGCAGCGCGACGATCGCGTTGAGCTTCGGGTTGTGTTCCTCGATCTGGTCCAGGTACGCAGCCATGACCTCGGTGCACGACACCTCGTGGAGCCGGATCTTCTCGGCCAGGTCCACCGCGTCGAGTTCGACCAGGCTCATCGGCTGTCCTCCACGTGCGGGGCGATGCCTTGCGCGACACCGAGTTCGACGACGTCCTGCGGTCGCAGGCGCAGCTGGTTCGCCGTTTCCGGCACCTCCGAAGGGTCGCGCTTGAGGATCGACGCCGCGGCTTCCGGTGAGGTGACCGAGAAGTAGCTGTCCGGCGTCATCCACGTCCGCCCGGGCGCGGCGAACGCCAGCGCCCCACCGGAACCACCTTCACCGATCACCAGCGAAGTGATCGGCACCTTCGCGCTCGCCACCGCGAGGAACAACTCCGCGATCGACGGACCCGCACCGGAACCTTCGGCAGCGGCGTCATTCGCCGCACCGAGAGTGTCCACAATGGTCAAAATGGGCAGGCCAAGGCGATCGGCGAGCGAGACCAACCTGGCAGCGGTGCGGAACCCGGACGGCAGTGTCGGCGTACCGGCCTGAGTCACATAGGCGATGGTTTCCCCGTTGCGCTTGCCGAAGCCGCAAAGCACGCCGGGATCGCGGCCGCCGCAGAGGTCTCCGCTGATCTCTTCGCGTTCGTCGAAGTAGTGATCCAAATAGGACTGTGCGCGTGGGCGTTCGGCCGCGCGGGCGTTTCGCACTGCCTCCCAACCGGTTTCCGGAAGTTCCTTGCGGCCCAGTGCGGGTGGAACCGGCGCTTCCGTGGCAGCCGGTCCGGCGAGCAGGCCGAGCCAAGACGCGAGCACGCCGGGCAGCTCGTCTGGTTCGACCACTGCGTCGATATGCCCTGATTCGTATTGCGCCTCCGCGGTGTAGGCGTGCGCGTCGCCGGGTGGGCGGACGCGGGAACCGGCAAATCCTACCTGTGCCTGGGAAAGCGCGAGTGTGACATCCGCGCCCGCGCCCAAAGTCGCCCAGCCGCCGCCGGTTGCCGGGTCGCGGAGGACCGCGATCTGGGGCAAACCGGCTTCTCGGGTCAACGCGATCTGCCGGGCCACGCGCTGCAATTGGGACAACGCGCGCATGCCTTCCTGCATCCGGCTGCCGCCGGTCGCGATCAGGAAAACGAGTGGCAGCCGCAATTCCCGGGCTCGGACGAAGGCGGCCTCCACCCGATCGCCGGTGCGTCCGCCCATCGAGCCGCCGAGGAAACCGAACTCGAAGGCGATCACCGCCGCCTCGGTTCCACCGATTCGGCCGTGGCCGCACACCACGGATTCGCTTTCCCCGGTGCGTTTAGCCGCTTTAGCGTGTGCTTCGTCGTAACCGGGCCAGCTGATCGGACCGTCCACTTCGGAATATTCGACCGGTCCGTAGTCGAACTCGGCGAAGCCGGTGGCGACGGTCTCGATCACGGCACGGGCCGACAGCCGCTCAGGCACCGAGAGCTCGCTTCATCACCTTGCCCATGTCGTTGCGTGGCAACGCTTCCACGAACCGGACCACCCGCGGTCGCTTGTGCGGGGTGAGTAGCCGTGCCACGTGGTCGACCAGGTCTTGTTCTGCGGGCTTCGGTCCATCCGGGACGATCCAGGCGACGATGCGCTCGCCGAGATCGGGATCGGGTTCGCCGGTGACCGCGGCCTCGGCGACCCCGCTGTGCTCCAGCAGCGCGTTCTCGATCTCCCCGGCGCCGATCTTGTAACCACCGCTCTTGATCAGGTCGGTGGCCTTGCGGCCGACGATGCGGAGGTATCCGTCGGCGTCGCGGGTGGCCATGTCGCCGGTGCGGAACCAGCCGTCGTCGAACACCTCCGCGGTCGCGTCGGGGCGGTTCAGGTACTCGGTGAAGAGATTCGGCCCGCGCACCTGGATCTCGCCGACGGTCTCGCCGTCGCTGGTTTCGATGGCCTGGCCGGATTCGTCGACCAGCCGCACGTCCACCCCGCGCAACGGCACGCCGACGGTGCCGGGCTTGCGCTCGCCGTCGGCGCGGACACTGGTGTTCATCAGGGTTTCGGTCATGCCGTAGCGCTCGATCACCTGCTGGCCGGTGGCCGCGGTGATGCGCTGGTGGTCGTGCACCGGCAGGGCGGCCGAACCGGAGACCAGGATCCGGGCGCCCCGCAGCGCGGATGCGAGTGCCTCGTTGGTTTCCAGCTCACCGGCGATGCGGTGGTACATGGTGGGCACGCCGAACATCATCGTGCCGCGGCCGGCCAGTTCGGTGGCGAGCGCGGCGGTGGAGAACTTGCCGAGGTGGATCACCGATCCACCGCGCCGCAACGGTCCGAGCATGCCGAGGATCAACCCGTGCACGTGGAACAGTGGCAACCCGTGCACCAGCACGTCCTCCGCGGTCCACTGCCACGCGTCCTCCAGCGTGTCCAATGTGGACGAAATGGCGCGACGCGGGAGCACCACGCCCTTCGGTGGCCCGGTGGTGCCCGAGGTGTAGACGATCATCGCCGGGGCTTCGGCATCGGGCTCGGGAAGCGGGAGGACCTCGCCGCTGGTCAGCTCGATGTCCTTGCGTGCCAAGTCGTGCAGGCCCGCGGGGAGCTTGGCCTCCGCTTCGGCGAGCACGAGCGCGGGCGCGCTGTCGGCGATGATGTGCTCGAGTTCGCGTTCGCCGATCTTGGGGTTGATCGGCACGGCGGGCACTCCGGCCCGCAGCGCCGAGACGACGGCGACCGTGGTCTCCAGCGTGGACGTCGCCCACACCGCCACCTTCGCTCCCGGCGGCAGGTCGCGCAGGCTCGTCGCGAGGGTGCCGGTGACGGCGGACAGTTCGGCGTAGCTGAGGGCACGGTCGCCGAACCGGACGGCTTCCTGGTCGGAAGCCTGTTCGAGGGCGGGGAACAAACGCACGCGGAACCTCCTCGGTAGTACTGGGTCAGCCCCAGCCGGGCACGATCAGGGCGAGCCACACGGCGGCCGGGACCACCACGACCATGATGCCGCCGTAGACCATCAACTGCCGGAAGAACGTGTCGCGGTCGACGTTTTTCGCGTTGGCCAGGACGAGGGCGCCGTTCGTCGAGAACGGGCTGACGTCGACCACGGTGGCGGCGACGGCCAGCGCGGCGATCATGCCGATCGGGCCGACCGTGCCCTGGGCGAGGAACGGCACGGCCAGCGGGATGAGCGCGCCCATGATGCCGACGGAGGACGCGAACGCGGACACGATCGCGCCGATGTAGCAGAGCAGGAGCGCGGCGAGCAGTGGCACGCCGACGCCGGTCACCGCGTTGCCCGCGTAGTCGATCGTGCCCATTTCCTGGAGCACGCCGACGTAGGTGAGCACACCGCAGATCAGCAGGACGGTCGGCCAGGTGATCTCGCCGACGGCCTTGCGGCCGGTGTCCGGCCAGAACACGCTGAGCAGCACGGCCAGCGAGATCGCGGTCAGGCCGACGTCGAGGTCGAACACCAGCGCGCCGACGACCAGCGCGAGCAGGCTGACCAGCACGGCGATCCGGGCGGGGTTGAGCTTGGGGGTCTCTTCGGCGTCGTCCTCGGCCGTGACGCGGGTGCGGCCGAGCTTGAGCCCGCCGAGCACGACGAAGAGGATGGCCGCGATGACCAGGTTGACCGCGAGGCTGGCCAGGAAGAGCACGGTCTCGCTGCCCGCGAGGTTCTCGCGGCTGACGATGCTGTTGACCGTGGAGCCGTAGACGCTGATCGGGGAGAAGCCGCCGGCCTGGGCGCCGTGGACGACGAGGGCGCCCATCAGGAGTGGGCTGATGCCGTAGCGGGAGGCGAACCCGAGCGCGATGGGCGCGACGATGGCGACCGCGGCGGGGCTGACCGCGCCGATCGCGGTGAGCACGGCGGTGACCGCGAACATCACCCAGGGGATGAGGGCGAGCCGGCCGCCGACCAGGTGGATGGAGGCGTGGACCAGCCAGTCGGTGGTGCCAGTCGCCCTGGCGATGGCGAAGAGGTAGGTGACGCCGACGAGCACCACGAACAGATCACCGGGGAAGCCCGCGAAGATCCCGTCGGCGTCCAGCCCGGCGACCAGCGTCCCCACCCCGAACGCGCCGGCGAAGGCCAGCACCCCCATGTTGATCGATCTGGTGGTGGCGAGCACGAAGATCACCACGAGAACAAGGATCGAAATCAGCTCGGCGGACATCAGGGCTCCCGTCGTTGGTCGCCGCAGTGGCTGAGTGGCCAGTCCACTCGGTGGCTCAGTGGCCTAGTGGCTCAGTGGCTGGTCCACTTTGCGGTGTGCTGGATCACGCTGTCAAGGGGGCAGTGGTTCAGTGGCTGAGCCACTTGGCCGTTTTCCGGTGGGGAGCCGGTCACCGGCTGTTAGGCTCGGTGGTCCAGGCCGACCGTTGCCGGAGGGATTCATGGGGTCCGACGCACTGCGCCCGATGGCGCGGCCACGGCTGTACGAGCAGGTGGTCCAGCGCATCCGGGAGTACGTGGTCGAGTCCGGCCTCGGCGCCGGTGACAAGCTGCCTGCCGAGCGCGAACTGGCGCAGCGGCTCGGCGTCAGCCGCGCGTCGGTCAAGCAGGCCATCGTGGTGCTCGACGTGCAGGGCCTCGTCGAGGTGCGGCACGGCGGCGGGACCTACCTGACCAGTGCCAAGCTCGACCTCGAACCGGTCGAGGAACTGGTGGAGCGCCGGCGCAGGCTGCCGGATGTGCTCGAGGCGCGCGAGGCCATGGAGACCAAGCTCGCCGAGCTCGCCGCCGAGCGGCGCACCAAGGAGGATCTCGACGCGCTCGAGGACGCCCTGCGGTACATGGCCGAGGAAATCGACAACGGCGAGCAGGGCATCGAGGGCGACCGCCGGTTCCACGCCGCGATCACCGCGGCCGCGCGGAACCCGATCCTCGCCGAGTTCATGACTTCGATCGCCGAGCAGATCGCCGAGAGCCGCACCGAGTCGTTGCACCAGCCGGGGCGGCCGAAGCGGTCGCTCACCCAGCACTACCGGATCTTCGACGGCATCAGCCACGGCGACCCCAAAGCCGCCGCGGCGGCGATGAAGCGGCACCTGCGCACGGTCGCGAAGGTGCGCCTGCTGTCCTGGAACCCGGACGAAGAGGCCTGACCGGGTATCTTCACCACGACGGAACCGGACGCACCTCTCCCACCGTCGTACCCGTCAGGTGTCGCTGAAGGGGGCCGTCCACGACCGCCGGCGGGAACTCGTCGACGGGCGGGGCGAACTCCTACGTGCACAACCCGACCGGCTGGACCGACGCACTCGGCCTGACCGAGTCGAGCGATCTCGAATGGGTCGACCCCAACGCGCCTGACCCGGCTTCGACCACCGGGCGCACCTGGCAGGAGTCGTTCCAGCGGCGGTTCCGCGACCCGCGCAACCGCGGCCCGAACGGCGAGCCGGTACCGGACACCGGGTTGTCCGAGCGCCCGGGGCCACCGGGATCCTGTGGTGGTGGCGGACGGCGTGGACGGAGGAGACGATGACGGACCGGCGGTCCTTGCTGGCCGACTTGTGGCGCAACGAGCAGGTGCCGATCGAGGACGCGTTGTTCCTCGCCGACGGCAGTGCCTACGACCTCCGGCTGGACCGGGACGCACCCGGCGGGCTGGCCGTCGGCGACCGGTTCGACCTGGCGGAACTGCTGGCCGAGGACCCCGACTGGGTGGCGTCGATCCACCCGCTGCGGGAGGTCGGGCTGCCCGCCGGGGACGGTTGGCTGACCAGTGGTGAAGGGTCGCAGGGCGCGGACGGCTTCTTCGCCAGGCTCGACGCGGCCCGCACCCCGCGCTGGGTCGCCTTCCTCGCCGAGGGCAATCCCTTCACCGAGATCACCGTCGACGGGCGAATGGCGACCTTCACCTCGACTTCCGGGGTGGTCGTCACGGTCGATGCCGACCACCCCGAGCGCGGCTGATCAGGCGGAGACGACGGTCAGCTCCGTGCTGCCCGCGTGCCCGCCGCCGCAGCGTTCGGTTACCTGGTGCACGCCGGGAACGGCGTCCGCCCGGATGAGCGCGGTGCCCCACGACAGGGCCGAAGAGCGCACGGTGAACACCGCCACCCCGCCGTTTCCGGTGTACGGGCCGTCCTGGCCGGTGGCGGCGAACGCGGTCGAGCCGACCAGGTTCAGGCCCTCCACCCCGCACCCGGCGACCACCCGCACCCGCTCGCCCGGCCGCACGATCTCCTTGTCCAGGTTGAGGAACGAGCCCGTGGGGGCCGCCGAGGCGGTGCCCGCGGTCAGGGCGAGGGCCGCCGTGGTGACGATCAGCGCTCGGCGCAGCGTGGACATGGGTTCCCTTTCGTTCGCGGTTGACCGATCCCCGCAGCGGCCGGTCAACTCTTCACCTCAACCAGACGCGCCCAGCCGGTGCGGGTTGCCTGCGCGACGCCACCGGTCGGGTGAGTCGTAGGCTGGGGAACCGTGTTAGTACTGGCCGTCGACACCTCCACGCCCGCGGTGACCGCCGGGGTGGTCCAACTCGAGCCCGATTCGCTGGCCCTCGCCGCCGAGCGGGTGACCATCGACGCCCGCGCCCACGGCGAACTGCTCACCCCGCACGTGCTCGACGCCGTGCAGGCCGCCGGGGCCCACCTCCGCGACCTGGGCGCAATCGTTTGCGGAGCCGGCCCGGGACCGTTCACCGGCCTGCGCGCGGGTATGGCCACCGCCGCCGCGCTCGGGCACAGCCTCGGCATCCCGGTCCACCCGGTGTGCAGCCTCGACGCCATCGCCGCCGAGGTCACCCCCGGTGAGCCGTTCCTCGTCGTGACCGACGCGCGCCGCCGCGAGGTGTACTGGGCGGAGTACGACGTCGACGGCAAGCGCGTCGGCGAGCCCGCCGTGCAGAGTCCCGCCGAGCTGGTGACCACGGCGAAGGCCGCCGCGGGGTACTTCGCCGAGAAGACCGGGCTGCGCATCCTCGAACCCGAGTACCCGTCCCCGCTCGGGCTGGTCATGGCCGCGCGGGAGGCACTGCGCTCCGGCGCCGAACCCGCCCCGATGACCCCGCTCTATCTGCGGCGCCCGGACGCCGTCGAACCCACCGCGCGCAAGCGGGTGACCACGCCGTGACGGTCGAGCTGAGGCCGTTGCGCCGCGGCGACATCCGGCGCTGCGTGGAGATCGAGAAGATCCTCTTCCCCGGCGACAGCCCGTGGAGCGCCGCCGCGTTCCGGTCCGAATTGGACTCCGGCGCGCACTACCTCGGCGCCTACGAAGGGCAGGAACTGCTCGGTTACGCGGGACTGGCCGTGGTCGGCCCGCGCGGTGACTACGAAACGAGCCTGCACACGATCGGCGTCGCCCCGGAACACCAGGGCAAGGGCATCGGCAAGGCGCTGCTGGAAGCGTTGCTGGCCAAGGCCGACGAACTGCGCGCGCCGGTGCTGCTCGAAGTCCGCACGGACAACGAGGTCGCGCTCAAGCTGTACGAGACGCACGGGTTCACCAAGCTCGGCGTGCGCAAGCGCTACTACCAGCCGTCCGGTGCGGACGCTTACACGATGGTGCGGCCGCCGCTGGGCGTGGCCGCGGAGGAGGCCGGCTGATGGGCGCCCGGATCGTCATGGGCATCGAGAGTTCGTGCGACGAGACCGGCGTCGGCCTGGTCCGGCTGCACGACGACGGCACCGTGGAACTGCTGGCCGACGCGGTCGCGTCCAGTGTGGACCAGCACGCGCGGTTCGGCGGCGTGGTGCCCGAGGTGGCCAGCCGCGCGCACCTGGAAGCCATGGTGCCGACCACCGAACGCGCCTTCGCCGACGCCGGGCTGAAGATGTCCGATGTGGACGCCATCGCGGTGACCGCCGGGCCGGGGCTCGCCGGTGCGCTGCTGGTCGGCGTCGCCGCGGCGAAGGCCTACTCGGCCGCGCTGGACGTGCCGCTCTACGGGGTCAACCACCTCGCCGGGCACATCGCGGTGGACACCCTGCAGCACGGCCCGTTGCCCAAGCCCTGCTTGGCGTTGCTGGTTTCCGGCGGGCACACGCAGCTGCTCCGGGTGGACGACGTGGCCAGTTCGATCGTCGAACTCGGGTCCACTGTGGACGACGCGGCCGGTGAGGCTTACGACAAGGTGGCCAGGGTGCTCGGCCTGCCGTACCCCGGCGGGCCGCCGATCGACAAGGCCGCCAAGGCCGGAAACCCCTCCGCCATCGCCTTTCCGCGTGGCATGACCGGCCCGCGCGACGCGAAGAACGACTTTTCCTTCTCCGGCTTGAAGACCGCCGTCGCGCGCTGGGTGGAAGGCGCTGAACGCCGCGGTGAGGAGATCCCGGTCGACGACGTGGCGGCCTCGTTCCAGGAGGCGGTCGCCGACGTGCTGACCGCGAAGGCGGTGCGTGCGGCCAAGGAAGCCGGTATCGGCACGATCGTCATTTCCGGTGGCGTGGCGGCGAATTCGCGGCTTTCGTCGCTCGCGCAGGAGCGGTGCGACCAGGCGGGCATCGAGCTGCGGGTGCCGCGGCCGCGGCTGTGCACGGACAACGGGGCGATGATCGCCGCGCTCGGGGCGCACGTGGTGGCCGCCGGGGTCAAGCCGTCCTCTTTGGACTTCGCGGCCAATCCGGCGCTGCCGGTGGGGGCCGTCTCGGTCTGAGACGGCCCCCGGCCGGCCGCTAGTTGGGCGCCCAGGAGGGCAGGATCCGGACGTCGTCCGCCTTCACGTAGGCGATCCGGTGGCCGAACTGCACCTGGACGAACTTCGTCTTGCCGCGCACCACCTGGTGGTCGGCGGTGTCGAAGTTGACCGCGTAGTAGTACTCCGAGCCGGTGGTCAGGCCCAGCGTGTACCGCTGGCCGGCTTCCATGGTGTAAGGCAACGGGATGAACTCACGCGGGGTGATGCCCTCGGGATACGCCGACGCCTCCGGGTACGCGCCGCCCCAGATCTGGACCGGGCCCGACTTGGGCGTGACCACCTTGCCCTGCACCGGTTTCGCGGTGGCGTTCGACGGGTTGTGGAACCAGCCCTTCTGGCCGAGGTACCACACCGCGGTCCAGTCGCCCTTGACCTCGGCGACCGCGTACTGCTGCCCGCTGTCCACCCGGCTGCCGATGTCCGAAACGTGCATTGTGGACTGTCCGGTTTCCGGGTGCAGGCCGATGTCCTTGAGCAGCGGGGCGTCCGCCCGCGGTTCCGTGCGGAGGATGACCGAAGTGGACCCGCGCGGCGGGCACAGCGGCACGTCCTTCTCGCAGTACTCGAAGGCGGGCTTGTTCGTGGCGAAGTCCGGCGCGATGGTCACCATGCCGGTGTTCGGCCGCCAGTCGCCGGAGCCGGTGTCCGCGCGGTCGACCGGGGCACCGAGCAGATCGAAATAGTGCGTCCAGTCCCAGTACGGGCCCGGATCCCAGTGCATGCCCTTGATCTTCGCCGGGCTCAGGCCGGGCACGTTGTCGTGGCCGATGATGTGGTCGCGGTCCAGCGGGATTTCGTACTTGGCGGCCAGGTACCGCACCAGCTTCGCCGAGGTCCGGTACATCGCCTCGGTGTACCAGGTGCCCTTGGCGGCGAAACCCTCGTGCTCCAGGCCGATCGACTTCGCGTTGACGTACCAGTTCCCGGCGTGCCAGGCGACGTCCTTGGTCGGCACGTGCTGGGCGATGTGGCCGTCGGCGGAGCGCAGCGAGTAGTGCCAGCTCACGTAGGTCGGGTCCTGCACCATGTCCAGCACACCGTTCCAGTAACCCTCGGTGTCGTGGATGACGATGTAGTCGATCTTCTGGCTGTTCGGCCGGTCCGCCTTGTCGTGGTTGCCGTACCCGCCGGGGATCTCCTGGTACGGCGCGGGGATCCATTCGCAGGAGATCCCTTGTGGACACTCGATCGGCCCGGCCGCGGCGGGCACGCCCTTCGGTGCGGCGGTGGGCGTCGCGGCGAGGCTGACGCGCTGGCCGTCGTCGGTGACCCGCTCCACGCCGGTCGCGATGGTGCTGAACACCTCGTCGGCGAACGCGGTGGCCGCGGAGCTTTCCTCGCTGCCGCTGTACTTCGCCACGGCCTGGTACCAGTCACCGGTCTCGCGGTGGTGGGCGGCCAGCAGCGCGGCACCGCCGCGGATGTTCTGCGCCGGGTCGGTGCGCAGCGTCTCGGTGTCCACTCCGGTCAGTTCGGCCGCGGTGTCCAGCGACTGCAGGGAATCCGGGGGTGGCGCGGGCGGCCCGGCCTCCGGGTGCAGCGGCGGGCGTGACTCGTCGCCGCGCGGGTCCTCCTCGCCCTGGTCGTGGTGCGTGCCCACGCCCGCGGTCCGCAGGTCGGTGAGGTGCATCGGGCCGTACCCCGCCGAGGTGCTCGGCGTGCCCGCGTTGGTGTCCCATCGGGACTCGAGGAACGAGACGCCGAGCAGGACGTCCTGCGGTACCCCGAACTCGGCCGCCGCCGCGGCGAAGTCCCGTTGCCGCTGCTGATCGGCCGGTGCCGCCTGGGCGGCGGGCACGGAAACCGCGCCCGCCGCCAGTAGCAACACCGCCAGTCTTGCTGCTGTTCGCCGCATGTAACCGGCCCCCAGTGCTAGGTGGATGCTTGTGAGCACCTACCTAACACCGCGCGGACCTCGTCAGGAAGAGGCCGTTCGGGCTCAGGCCGGGTTGAGCGCGGGCACCCGGTCCTCGACCACGAAGCTGGCCGCGGTGCTGACCGGGGCGTCCGGCTTGGTCACGTACGGCAGCACGCGGTAGTCGGCGCGCAGCTCGTCCGCGGTGAACCGGGTGCGGATGTACCCGCGGCGGTTGCGGTGGAACTTGACGTGCGGGTTCTCGTCGAGCACCGCCTGGTTCGGGTCGTCGTTGCCGTCGCGGCCGCTGGTGATCGAGGTGGTGACCAGCTCGACGCCGACGCCCTTGGAGTCCGGCCGGCCGTAGGTCTCCTTGATCTCGGCCGCCCAGTGCCGGTGGACGTCGCCGGTGAGCACGACGCCGTTGCGGACCGCCGAGTCGCCCATCGCGGTGGCGATGCGGTCGCGGTTGACCTTGTAGCCGTCCCAGGCGTCCATGTTGTAGCCCTCGGCCGCGCCGGGGGTCAGGTCGATCTGGGCGAAGAACACCTGCTGGCCGAGGACATCCCAGCGGGCGCGCGAGGCGTTGAACCCGTCGACGATCCACTTCTCCTGCTCGGCGCCGGTGATCGACCTGGTCGGGGCGAGGCGCTCGGCGCAGTTGGCCTTCACGCCGTCGCCGCAGGCCTGGTTGTCGCGGTACTGGCGGGTGTCGAGCATGTGGAAGGTGGCCAGGTCGCCCCAGGCCAGGCGGCGGTAGAGGCGCATGTCGATGCCGTTGGGGCGGGCGGTGCGGCGCAGCGGCATGTTCTCGTAGTAGGCCTGGAAGGCGGCCTTGCGCCGGGCGAGGAAGGCTTCGCCGGGGGTCTGCGAGGAGTCCTCGGGGACCTCGTCGGCCCAGTTGTTCTCCGTCTCGTGGTCGTCCCAGACCACCAGCCAGGGCGCGGTCGCGTGCGCGAGCTGCAGGTCGGGGTCGGTTTTGTACTGGCCGTGGCGGAGGCGGTAGTCGGCGAGCTTGACCGTCTCCGGGCCGACGACCTTGCGGACCTCGTTGGTGCCGGCGGCGTACTCGTACTGGTAGTCGCCGAGGTGCAGGATCAGGCCCGGCTCGTCCTGGGCGAGGTGGCGGTAGGCGGTGAAGTAGCCCTGGCCGTAGTGGGAGCAGCTGGCGAAGCACATGGTCAGGTCGGTCATCTGGCCCGGCGCGGGCGCGGTGCGGGTGCGGCCGACCGGGGAGATCTCGGAGCCGGCGCGGAAGCGGTAGAAGTACTCCGTGCCGGGGGCGAGGCCGTCGGCCTCGACGTGCACGCTGTGCGCCGCGTCGGGGCTGGCCCAGGTGCGGCCGCCCCGGACGAGGTCGGTGAACTTCTCGTCCTTGGCGATCTGCCACTCGACGACCTGGCCGCGGGCGGGCATGCCGCCGAGGCCGTCCTCGGCGAGCGGGTTCTTGGCGAGGCGGGTCCAGAGCACGACGCTGTCGGGGTACGGGTCGCCGGAGGCGACGCCGAGGGTGAACACCTCGCCGGGGGCGGCGAGGCCCGCGCCGGCGGAGGTGGTCGCGCGGGCGAGTCCGGAGGCGCCGAGCGCGGCCAGGCCGAGCGCGCCGGCGCCGCCGAGCAGGACGGAACGCCGGGAGGGGGTGCTCATCGACACGATGACTCCTCAACAAGGTGGTGGGAACCGGCTGTCGCCCCCGATCGCACTGCGCCCGCGTCGAACGGGACAACCGTCCGGGATGACCACTCCGTGAATTCCTTTCGCGTCCGGCCGGAACAACGGGGCCGGTCAGCGAGTTGCACGGGGAGGTGGGCCACGTCAAGTGGACCCTCCTTGCGCGACTAGCACTCACGTGGCTAGAGTGCTAATTGCACGGCACCGCACACGCCCCGGCACCCGCGACGGCGGGGGTGGTAGGAGTCGTAAACCTTCAAACCTGCCAACGCTTTCTTCCGACCCGTGGAGGTCAACCCGGTGAGCGTGAACATCAAACCGCTCGAGGACAAGATCGTTGTCCAGACGAGTGAGGCCGAGGAGACCACGGCCTCCGGTCTGGTCATCCCCGACACCGCCAAGGAGAAGCCCCAGGAGGGCAAGGTTCTGGCCGTTGGCCCGGGCCGCATCGACGACAAGGGCAACCGCGTCCCGGTGGACGTCAAGGAAGGCGACGTCGTCATCTACTCCAAGTACGGCGGTACCGAGGTCAAGTACAACGGCGAGGACTACCTGATCCTCTCCGCCCGCGACGTGCTGGCCGTCATCAACTGACGTCCGCTCTGCAGCGCATGACGCCCCGGGGCCCCGATTGCCGGGGAGCCGGGGCGTCCGTGCGTTCTAACCACTTCGAAAGGTAAGCGGAAAACGCTATGCCCAAGCAGATCAGTTTCGACGAGGACGCTCGTCGCGCGCTGGAGCGCGGGGTGAACAAGCTCGCCGACGCGGTGAAGGTCACTCTCGGCCCGCGCGGCAGGCACGTCGTCCTGGACAAGAAGTTCGGCGGCCCGACGATCACCCTGGACGGCGTCACCGTCGCCCGTGAGATCGAGCTGGACGACCCGTTCGAGAACCTGGGCGCCCAGCTGGCCAAGAACGTCGCCACCAAGACCAACGACGTCGCCGGCGACGGCACCACCACGGCCACCGTGCTGGCGCAGTCCCTGGTGAAGGTCGGCCTGCGCAACGTGGCCGCCGGCGCCAACCCGACCGCGGTCGGCCGCGGCATCGAGGCCGCCGCGGAGAAGGTCGTCGAGGTCCTCAAGGCCAAGGCGACCCCGGTCAAGGGCCGCGACAACATCGCGCAGGTCGGCACCGTGACCTCGCGTGACGCCACCATCGGCGCCCTGCTCGGCGAGGCCGTGGAGCGGGTCGGCGAGGACGGCGTGATCACCATCGAGGAGTCCTCGACGCTGGCCACCGAGCTGGTGATCACCGAAGGCGTGCAGTTCGACAAGGGCTTCCTGTCGGCGCACTTCGCCACCAACCCCGAAGAGCAGCGCGCGATCCTCGAGGACGCCTACATCCTCATCCACCGCGAGAAGATCTCCGCACTGGCGGACCTGCTCCCGGTGCTGGAGAAGGTCGTCGAGGCCAAGAAGCCGCTGCTGATCATCGCCGAGGACGTCGACGGCGAGGCGCTGTCCACCCTGGTGGTCAACTCGCTGCGCAAGACCATCACCGCGGTCGCGGTGAAGGCCCCGTTCTTCGGTGACCGCCGCAAGGCGTTCCTGGACGACCTCGCCACCGTCACCGGCGCCGAGGTCATCTCCGCCGAGGTGGGCCTGAAGCTGGCCGAGGCCGACCTGAGCTCGCTGGGCAAGGCCCGCCGGGTCGAGGTCACCAAGGACAACACCACCATCGTCGACGGCGCGGGCACCAAGTCCGACCTCGACGCGCGGATCGCCCAGATCCGCAAGGAGATCGAGACCACCGACTCCGACTGGGACCGCGAGAAGCTGCAGGAGCGGCTCGCGAAGCTCGGCGGCGGCGTCGCGGTGATCAAGGTCGGTGCGGCCACCGAGACCGAGCTGAACGAGCGCAAGCACCGCATCGAGGACGCGGTCGCGTCCACGAAGGCGGCCGTCGAGGAGGGCATCTTGCCCGGCGGTGGCTCGGCGCTGGTGCACGCGGTCAAGGAGCTCGAGGACGGCCTCGGCCTGACCGGTGACGAGGCGACCGGCGTCCGCATCGTGCGCGACGCGCTCACCGCGCCGCTGCACTGGATCGCCACCAACGCCGGCTTCGAGGGCGCGGTCATCGTGTCCAAGGTGCAGGAGCAGAGCTGGGGTCAGGGCTTCAACGCGGCCACCGGCGAGCTGACCGACCTGCTCGCGGCCGGCATCGTCGACCCGGTGAAGGTCACCCGCTCCGCGGTGGCCAACGCGGCTTCCATCGCCCGGCTGGTGCTCACCACGGAAAGCTCCGTGGTCGAGAAGCCCGCCGAGGAGGAGGAAGGCGCCGGCGCGGGCCACGGGCACGCGCACTAGGCACCACCAGCAGTACCGAAAGGGGCGGCACCCACGCGGGTGCCGCCCCTTCTTTTTGTCCGCTTTGCCCCGAACCTGCTTTAGCCCGCAGAAGCCGGTTCCGCTGGTCAGGCGTTGGTGCCGGAGTCGATGGTGACGGCCGAGCCGGTGAGGAAGCGGCCCGCGTCCCCGGCCAGGTGGGCGACCGTGGCGGCGATGTCCCCGGCCGCCATGAACTCCCCGTACGCCGAGAGCTCCCGCTGCCCGCCGGCGTGGTCGCCGTTCGCCGGGTTCATGTCGGTGTCGGTCGAGCCCGGCTGCACCAGCACCGCGGCGATGCCCCGCGGCCCGAGGTCCCGCGCCAGCCCCCTGGTCAGCCCCAGCAGCGCGGACTTGCTCGCCGAGTACAGGCTCAGCCCCGGCCACGGCACCCGCTCGGCCAGGTTGCTGCCGATGGTCAGGATCCGGCCGCCCTCGCCCATGTGCTTCAGCGCCGCCTGCGCCGCCACGAAGACCGCCCGCACGTGCACCGCGAAGGTGTGGTCGATCTGCTCGACGCTGACCTCCTCGATGGTCGCGGTCGGGAAGATGCCCGCGTTGTTCACCAGGATGTCCAGCCCGCCGAGCGCTTCGGCGGCCTGGTCGACGGCGGCGGCCAGCGCCACCGGGTCGGCGCTGTCGGCCTGGATGGCGAGGCTCTTGCGGCCCAGTCCCTCGATCGCCGTGGCCACCGAGGCCGCCCGGTCCGCCGCGCTGGTGTAGGTCACCGCCACGTTCGCGCCCTCGGCCGCCAGCCGGGTGGCGATCGCCGCGCCGATGCCCCGGCTGCCCCCGGTGACCAGTGCCGTGCGCCCGTCCAGAGTGCTCATGCCCGCTCCTATTCTGTATCGATCGCTACATAAAACCGGCGCGTAGGATGAGGCGTCAAGGGTTTTTGTATCGCTTGTTACAGAAGGTGGTTCATGTCACCACGTGGCCGTCCGCGCGCGTTCGACCGGGACGCCGCGCTGCGCGAAGCCATGTACGTCTTCTGGCGGCGTGGTTACGAGGGCGCCTCGATCGGCGACCTGACCGCGGCGATGGGCATCAACTCACCCAGCCTCTACGCCGCGTTCAGCTGCAAGGAAGCGCTGTTCCGGGAGGCCGTCGAGCTGTACGGCCGCACCCACGGCGGGCTCACCGGCCGCGCGCTCGCGGAGGAGCCGACCGCGCGTGGGGCGATCGAGCGCATGCTGCGGGACAACGCGCGCGCGTTCACCGAGCCGGAGCTGCCGTCGGGCTGCATGGTGGTGCACGCGGCGACCAACTTCGCGGTGGCCAACCAGGGGGTGCACGACTTCCTGGTGGAACAGCGCCGCGACAACCACCGGTCCATCCTGGACCGCATCCGCCGTGGACAGTCCGAAGGTGACATCGCCGAGGAGGCGGATGCCGATGCCATGGCGCTGTTCTACGAGACAGTCCTCTATGGACTTTCCGTGCAGGCGCGGGACGGGGTGGGCGCGGGCGAGCTGAAGTCCGTGGTGGACTCCGCGATGCTGGCCTGGCCCGCGTTCGCGGCCGCCCGGAAATGACGAAGGCGCTTCCCGGTGGCGGGAAGCGCCTTCACCGGGGTGCGGCTCAGGTGCTGGACAGGCTCAGCGAGCGCTTGCCCGCCTTGATGATGTTCTCGCGTTCGGATTCCGAGAGCCCGCCCCAGATCCCGTACGGTTCGTGCACGGCCAGCGCGTGCCTGCGGCACATCTCCAGCACCGGGCAGGCCTGGCAGATAGCCTTCGCCTTGGCTTCTCGTCTGGCCCTCGCCGGGCCTCGTTCCCCGTCGGGGTGGAAGAAGGAGCCGCTGTCCATCCCCCGGCACGACCCCTCGAGTTGCCAGTCCCACACATCGGCGTTGGGGCCAGGGAGCCTGCGCGTGTCTGCCATCGTGACCGCCTCCGCTATCCGGGATTTCGCCGCCGGAATCCGCAGTTCCTACAACGCTCGCTACTCCATTCGGTGCAACGGGCGTAACGTTAGAAGCGCGCCAATACTTGTTCAAGAGATCCGGCCTGATTCAGCCGTTAGGCATCCCCCGGATGTGTGAGTGACCGCACAGCTCCGGCTTGCCACCCCTCTGACCGGCCGGGATATTGGGGCGAGTGGGATCCGAGGGCGACTTAGGTCACGCGGCAGGCCAACTGGTGGCGCCTGCCGCGGCTGAGCCCGATCCCGGCGAACCCAGCCTCCCCGTCGCCTCGGTCGCGCGCCGACTCGGCGTCGCTCCGGCCACGCTCCGGACGTGGGACCGGCGGTACGGGCTCGGGCCCAGCCGTCACGTCGGCGGGCGGCACCGGCGCTACGGTCCCGCCGACATCGGCCGCCTCGAACTGATGCAGCAGGCGCTGCTGCGGGGCACGTCCACCGCCGAAGCCGCGCGGTACGCGCTGGAGCGCATGCCGAAGGCCGCCGAAGCGGCGCCGGCCACGTCGCTGCGGATCGACACCCCCGACGGGCACCTGCTTTTGCCCGCGGAAGCAGGTGAGCCGGGGCAGTCGCGGCTGGCGCGGCGGCTCAGCACGGCCGCGCTGGCGCTCGACTCGCGGGCGGTGCAGCGCACGCTCGCCGACGTGATCGAGGGGGCGGGGGTGCTCTCGGCGTGGTCGGGGGTGATCCAGCCGGTGCTGGCCGCGCTCGGCGACCGGTGGCGCGGCGGCGGCGCGTCGGCCGGGGCGGAGGTCGAGTACCTGCTCGCCGACGCCGTGCTCGCCGCGCTGATCCGCGCGACGCCGGTGCTCGACGAGCCGCGGAACCACCGGCCGGTGCTGCTCGCGAGCGTGCCGGAGGAGCGGGACGGGCTGGCGCTGTACGCGCTCGCGGCGGAACTGGCCTGCCGGGGCGTCGGCACGCAGCTGTTCGCCACGCCTTTGCCCGCGGAAGTGCTCGCGGTGGCCGTGCGGCGGGGTGCGCCGGCGGCGGTGGTGCTGTGGGCGCGGCGGGCCGGGGTGGCGGACGCGCGGCTGTTCTCGCGGGTGGCGCGCGGGCGGCAGCGGAGCCGCCTGTTCGCGTGCGGGCCGGGGTGGGACGCGGCGGCGTTGCCGTCGAAGGTCGAACTGCTCGCCGACCTGTCCGCGGCGGTCGACCGGGTCGAGTACGTGCTGCTCGGTCCGCGAGACTGACCGGGTGGAGGAACTGCTGCGTCAGGCCGCCTTCGGCGACGACCCGGGTGCGGGGCGGCTTCTGCGGGGAAAAGCAGGTTCGGGGCGGGAGCGGTTGCTGGCCGGGATTCTGGCTGGGGCCGAGGGCCGGTATGCGACCGCGGCGACGCTGTTCCAGCAGCTCATGCGGGGTGGGGACCGGGTTCTCGCGGCCCATGCGGCGGCTGGGTTCGCGGCGCATCGGCGGCAGTTGGGTGGGCATGGGGCTGCTCTGCGTTTCGATGGTCTGGCGGTGGCTTGGGCCACTACTGATCTTGGAAAGTGTGGGCCGCGGGGTTCGGGCGGGCTGGGCGCGGATGAGTTGGATGCGGACGGGCTGGATGCCGAGGGGGCACTGGTCGATGGGCTGCTCGGCCTGGCCGCCGACAACCTCGGCCTGGGCCGCCTGCGGGCTGCTCGGCTTCTGCGGGCAAAAGCAGGTCGGCTCCTGGCGGCAGGGGAGGCGTCGTCGGGCGAGCGGGTCGGCGGGGAGCGGCGTTTGCCCGCAGAAGCACGCTCAAGAGGCTGGAGGGGGCGCATCCGGGCCGGTTGGATCGGGGCGGAGATCGAGTTGGCCGCCGGCAACGCTCAAGCCGCCCTCCCGCCCGCCGAGCAAGCTGCCGAGCTCGCCCGCGCGTGCGGAGCCGTGCGCCACGGGATCAAGTCGGATCTGGTGCTCGCCGCGGCGCTCACCGCTGCGGGCGATTCCGCTGGGCGGGAGCGGGCACTCGATCTGGTCCGAAACGCCCGGTTGGCCGCCGAGAAATATGAACTTCGCTCACTTATCTGGCCCGCCGCCCTCATTTCCGCGGATTTGGTTCCTGCTAATGGCCATCTGCATCGATCCAGAGCGGATACAGTGTTGCACGCAGTGTTACTACGCGCAGACCCTGGGGGGAGGCGGCTTGCACGGGAATCACCCTGGGTGCCGGTGTAGCCCCGGAGTAGGCGGAAGCGGCTCCGATGGCTCGACCGCGCACACCGATACCGACATCCGGGCTAGGGCATTTCAAAAAAAGCCACCGGATCGTGTCAAGGTGGGGCCTAAAGCGTCCGATAGGGGATATGGAATGTCACCCGGCTGCAGGAAGGAAACCCCGTGACGACGGTCTTGATCTGCGACGACCGACGCAGTGTCCGCGAAGGGCTTACTCGCGTGATGTCTGCTGTTCCAGGGGTCAGTCGCATCGACTGCGTAGCGCACGGTGACGAGTTGCTGGCCAGGTACTCCCGGCAGCCGGTGGACGTCGTGCTCGTCGGTACCCAGCGCGCGGTGCCGACCGGGGTGGAGGCCACCCGACGGCTCGTCTCCGCGAACCCCCAGGCGAACGTCATCGTGTTCGGCGCCCCCGACGACGCGGGCAGCATCGCCGCCGCGATCGCCGGCGGGGCCCGCGGCTACCTCCGGTGGGACGCGTCCCGTCCGGAACTCGTCGCCGCACTGGCCCACACCCTCGCCAGCACCTCGGTACCGGCGCCCCGTCAGCCGTCGGACCCCGGCGTCCAGCTGACCGAGCGCGAACTCCAGGTCCTGCGCGGGATGAGCCAGGGCAAGAGCAACGGGCAGATCGGCCGCGAGCTGTACCTTTCCGAAGACACCGTGAAGACCCACGCCCGCCGGCTGTTCCGCAAGCTCGGCGTGCGCGACCGCGCCCAGGCCGTCGCCCACGGCTTCCGTCGCGGTCTGGTCTCCTGAGTAGCTCTGACCAGCTCGAACGCTCGACCTCCCCACCCCACCGGGTCACCTGCTGTCCGGCTCCTCCTTCCATCCAGTGGAGGACGCCGGACATTTTGTGCTCAGCTGTAACACCACCCGGTCCGGACCCGTTGTAAGTTGTTGAAAATTGAAGGACCGGGATGCTGAAAATCCGGCCGCGCCCCGCGAGGCGCGCCGAGAACGACCGTGAGCAAGCGCCAGCGGTGCCGGACGGTACGGTGGGTGTCACCGGCGTGAGGGATGACGAATGCCGCACGCCGGGCTCTTTGCACGCCTAGACGTAACACCGGGACTGTTGTCTGCGATGGCCAATGTGGGGGATGGACTGGACGAGCCAGTCGCCGCCGCTGTCGAGGGAGACCCCCAGGCAGTAGAGCGGCTGCTGGCCGCTATCCGTCCCCTTGTGGTGCGGTACTGCCGCGCCCGAGTCGGCAGGCAGGAACGTTCGTTCGCTTCGGCGGACGATGTCGCGCAGGAGGTGTGTCTCGCGGTGCTCACGGCATTGCCCTCGTACCGTGATCAGGGGCGCCCCTTCCTGGCGTTCGTGTACGGGATCGCCCAGCACAAGGTGGCCGACGCGCACCGCGCGGCCGCCCGCAACCGAGCCGAGCCGGTGGCCGAGGTCCCGGACGAGGTCGAAGGCGGCGTCGGCCCGGAACAGCGCGCCCTCCAGGGCGAGCTGAACCAGCGCATGGCGCAACTCCTGCAGGTCCTGCCCGACAAACAACGTGAGATCGTCGTCCTGCGCGTGGTCGTGGGGCTGTCCGCCGAGGAGACCGCCGAAGCGGTGGGCTCCACGCCGGGCGCGGTCCGCGTGGCCCAGCACCGCGCGCTCGCGCGGCTCCGCAAGGTACTGGCCGCTGAGGAGGTGGTCTGAGTGACCGAACGCGAAGGTCCGCGTGAGCTCGAGCAGCAGGACGGCGCGGCGGGCGATGTGCCCGGCTCCGTGCCCGACCTGTCGGCCGTGCAGGCCGACGACGCGTTGCTCGACGCACTGGGCGGGTCCGACCCCCAGGTCGCGGACGCACTCGGAGACCAGGAACTGAACGCGCTGCTGCTCGCCTGGCGGCGGGACATCGACAGCCAGCCGATCCCGGAACTGATCGACACCGACGCCGCGGTGGTCACCGTGAAGACCGCCGCGCTGGCCCACAAGCACGGCAACCGCGGGCGCAAGCGCCGCCTGCTGGTCCCGGTGGCCGCGGCCGCGGCGGTGCTCGCCATCGCCTTCACCGGCACCGGGCTCGCCGCGCGCGACGCCCAGCCCGGCGACACGCTGTGGGGCCTGACCAAGGTGCTCTACGCCGACCACGCCCGGTCGATCGAGGCCGCCGCCCAGGTGCGCAGCGAGCTGAACGCGGCGGACATCGCGATCAGCGAGGGCAGGCTGGACGACGCCCGCAAGGCGCTCGACGACGCGCAGGCCGCGCTGCGGCAGGTGTCCGTCGAGGACAACCTCGACCAGCTGATGGCCCAGCACCGGCAGCTCAGCGCCCGGCTGGAGAACCCGAAGCCCGAGGTGCCGAACAACCCGGGCACCACCGAGCCGGGCACCTCGCAGACGGGCACGTCGCCGACCGGCACGCCGCCGGTGGACAGCCCGCAGCTGCCGCCGACGGACATCCCGACCACACTGCCGCCGGACAACACCGCGCCGACCAGCAGCCCGCAGGAGCCGTCGAGCCCGCCGCCGCCGACCACCACCTCGGAGATCAGCTCCGGCGGTGGCTCGGAGCCGAACACCGGCACCGGCGGCAACAAGGGCAACGCCGTGGAGGGCAACCTGCCCGCCGAGGCAGGCACCCCGTAACCGCGGGCACCCCATAACCGGGCATCCCGTAACTGGCACCGCGTAACCGGGCACCCAGCAACAGGCATGCCGTAACCGGCACCGCGTAACAGCGCCGCGCAGCCAGCGCCGCGCAGCCAGCGCCGCGCAGCCAGCGCAGCGCAACCGGCGCAGCGAGCAGTGCAACCAGCTGCGAGCAGCACAACCAGCTCAGCGAAAAGGCCCCCGGCAGCTCGCCGGGGGCCTTTTCGCGGTCGGGTACCTCAGTAGGCGCTTTCGGTGGTCGTGACCCCGTCGGCGAACCCGCGGCAGTAGTCCCAGCTCACGTAGTCGGCCGGATTCGGGTCGAAGGCCGGCTCGTGCGGGCGCATGCGCCCGTCGTTGAGCAGCTGTTCCAGGCTGGCCCGGAGCAACTGCCAGTCGTGGTAGTGAGGCTGGTCGCATTCGCCGCAGTCCACGACGATGCCCCGCACCCCCCGGGGGGCGAGCAGGGCCTGGTACACGGCCAGATCGGACAGGTCGGCGAGCAGCTCGGTGCGCTCGTCGGCGGTGATCGGCTCGGTCACGTCGTCGTCCATCCCGGCGACCTCCCTGGCGGGATCGTCCGGGTCGTCGGCGAACGGGTCTGGGGGCAACACGTCGTGCGGCACGCGCTGCACGGTACCGGGCGGGCCCCGGGGCGCGTCCAGATACCATCGGTTACTAGCGCGCCGAGTCGCTTTCGACCCACCCCTCACCCGCGCCAGGAAGGCCAACAGCCAGCCATGACCAGCGAGCACCCCGCCACCTTCCCGACCAAGTTCGCCATGCTCGGGCTGACCTTCGACGACGTGTTGCTGCTGCCCGCGGAGTCGGATGTGGTGCCGAGCTCGGTGGACACCTCGACCCGGCTCACCCGCAACGTCAGCCTCCGCATCCCGCTGGTCTCCGCCGCGATGGACACGGTGACCGAGGCCAGGATGGCCATCGCGATGGCCCGGCAGGGCGGCATGGGCGTGCTCCAGCGCAACCTGCCGATCGACGAGCAGGCCACCGCGGTCGAGGTGGTCAAGCGCTCCGAGGCGGGCATGGTGACCGATCCGGTGACCTGCTCCCCGGAGGACACCCTGGCCGAGGTGGACGCGCTGTGCGCCCGCTACCGCATCTCCGGCGTCCCGGTGACCGACGCGGCAGGCACCTTGGTGGGCATCATCACCAACCGCGACATGCGGTTCGAGGTGGACCACACCCGCCCGGTCAGCGAGGTGATGACCCGCACCCCGCTGGTCACCGCGCAGGTCGGGGTGACCGCCGACGCCGCGCTGGGGCTGCTGCGCCGCCACAAGATCGAGAAGCTGCCGATCGTGGACGGCGCGGGCAAGCTGCGCGGGCTGATCACGGTCAAGGACTTCGTCAAGACCGAGCAGTTCCCGAACGCCACCAAGGACACCGACGGCAGGCTGATCGTCGGTGCCGCGGTCGGGGTCGGCGCCGACGGGCACCAGCGCGCGATGGCGCTGGCGGACGCGGGCGTGGACGTGCTGATGGTGGACACCGCCCACGGGCACTCGCGGGCCGTGGTGGACACCGTGGCCCTGCTGAAGAAGGAACTCGGCGACACCGTCGACGTGGTCGGCGGCAACGTGGCCACCCGGGCCGGGGCGCAGGCGCTGGTCGAGGCGGGCGTGGACGGGGTGAAGGTCGGGGTCGGCCCCGGCTCGATCTGCACCACGCGCGTGGTCGCCGGGGTGGGTGTGCCGCAGATCTCGGCGATCTACGAGGCCGACCAGGCCTGCCGCCCGGCCGGCGTGCCGGTGATCGGGGACGGCGGCATCCAGTACTCCGGCGACATCGTCAAGGCGCTGGCCACCGGGGCCTCCACGGTCATGCTGGGCAGCCTGCTGGCCGGTACCGCCGAAGCGCCCGGTGACCTGATCCTGGTCAACGGCAAGCAGTTCAAGACCTACCGGGGCATGGGCTCGCTGGGCGCGATGCAGTCGCGCGGCGAGGCGAAGTCGTACTCGAAGGACCGCTACGCCCAGGACGACGTGCTCTCCGAGGACAAGCTGGTGCCCGAGGGCATCGAGGGCCGGATCCCGTTCCGCGGGCCGCTGTCCACCGTGGTGCACCAGCTGGTCGGCGGGCTGCGCTCGGGCATGGGCTACGCCGGGGCCCGCACCGTCGCCGAACTGCAGGAGGCGCAGCTGGTCCGGATCACCGCGGCCGGGCTGAAGGAGAGCCACCCGCACGACGTCACGATGACGGTCGAGGCGCCGAACTACACAACGCGCTAGTGCGGCTCGTCGCCGGCTTGGTGCTGGCGGGGCTGGTGGTCGTGGGGTGCGTGGTCGGCATCGTGATCACCGTGGCCGATCTGCGGTCGCCGGAGCACGACGTGCCGGCGGTGGTGGTCAGCGCGACCCGGCCGGAGCCCTGTGCACCGCCGTGCCGGTGGGACCGGACCGACGTGGTGGCCCGGGCCGAGGACGGGCGGACGCTGGAGTTCGGCGTGACCGGCGACGACTGGCCGCCCGGGCTGGTGGCCGGGGCCCCGGTCACGGTCCGGCTGAGCGAAGTCGGCGGGCACCCGGTCGGAGTGCGCACCTCCGGTGGTTCCTTCGACACGATGGACCCGACCGGGCTGAGCGGCCCGCCGCTCCTCGCGGCCCTGATCGGGCTGCTGGTGGTGACGTCGGCAGGCACCTGGCACTGGGTGCGCATGCGGGCGTGACGACGCTGGCGCGGCCACCGTCTTCGGTGCCAGGATGAGGTGCCCGCCGCCTGGGACGCACCAGGAGGCTCGTTCATGTGGCGACACGTTCTGCTGATCCCCGTCCTGCTGGCGGTGGCGGCGCCCGCGCAGGCGGATCCGGCGTTCTCGGTGATGACCCCGGCGGACACGGTGGCCTCGCGCACCGACCGCCGCCCGCTGGCGGGCGGGGTGCACGACCCGGCGGCCGGGGTGACCTTCATCTCGTGGTCCGGGGTGAACGCGGACACCTACGTCCAGGCCTACGACCACCGCGGCGGCGACTGGACCGCGCCGAAGCTGATCGCCGGCGGTGAGGCCGATCCGCACAACTACCCGACGATGGTGCTCGCCGACGACGGGCACCTGCTGATCTTCCGCGGCATGCACAACAGCCGGACCGTGCTGAGCCGGGCGCCGAGCCCGCATTCGCTCGACGGCGACTGGACGCACACCGAACTGCCGGAGGGCGACGCCGCGAGCTACCCGATGCCGGTCAAGACCGCGCGCGGCACGCTGATCGTGTTCTACCGCGAGACCACCCGGGAGATCGACCCGAGCGCGCCGACCGACTTCCGCCCGATGAAGTACCTGATCTCCCGGGACAACGGCCGAACGTGGAAGAACTCCGTGCAGCTGACCGGGCAGGAGTTCGCCTTCGGCTCGAAGGGCCGCGCGGACCACATGGACGAGGTCTACGTGGGACAGCTGCGGTACGAACCGGGTTCGCTCGGGCGGCCCGAACGCGTCCACATCGTCTACACACTGGCCGGTGGTGGTCCGGACCAGCACGTCCACGACTACTACCACCGGAACGTCTACTACGCCTGGTTCAACCCGGCGAACCTGCGCTTCCACGCCGCCGACGGCCGTGACCTCGGCACGCAGATCGACGACGCCGACCAGGAGCGGTACCTGAAGGTGGCCGAGACGCCGCTGGAACGCCCCGCTGGGCTGAAGTCGCCGGACTACATCCAGCAGGTCGGGTTCGGGCCCGACGGCAAGCCGTTCGTGCTGTGGTTCCAGTTCGACGCGAACGGCATCCCGCTGGACCACGCCGCCAGGTGGACCGGGACCACCTGGGAACGCGAGCAGGTCGCGAATGGACTCCGGACGCGCGAGATCGAACCCGCCGGGAACGGGAACTGGCGCGTCTACGCCACGAGGGACGGCCTGCCGGACATCGAGACCTACCTCCTGTCCGCACGGGACGGGTTGGACTGGCGGGCGGAGACGGTGATCCGCACGCCGAAGCCGGTGCAGCGGGTCGAGGTGATCACCGGCTTCCGCGATCCGGCGCGGATCCTGGCCACCGGGGCGTCCAGCGCGCGGGAGGTGAGCGTGGCCGACGGCGACATCTACGTGGCCGGCGCGCCGAACTGACGCCCCCCGCGTGCCGCGGTGAAGCCCACTGGACACAATGTGCGCTGGAACATCGTGTTCGAGGAAGGGACGTCACGTGCGGGATCTGGTCGAGATCGGAATGGGCCGTACCGCTCGGCGGGCCTACGACCTGGACGACATCGAGATCGTGCCCTCGCGGCGCACCCGGTCGTCGAAGGTGGTCTCCACTGCCTGGAAGATCGACGCCTACCAGTTCGACCTGCCGCTGGTGACGCACCCGACGGACGCGATCGTCTCGCCGGGCACCGCGGTGGCGGTCGGCGAGCTGGGCGGGCTCGGCGTGCTCAACGCCGAAGGGCTGTGGGCGCGCCAGCCGGACGTCGAAGAGGCGATGTTCCGGATCGTGCGCGCGGCCGAGGAGGGCGACGGCGACCCGACCGCGCTCACCCGGGTGCTGCAGGAGATGCACGCCGCGCCGATCCGGCTCGACCTGATCTCCGAGGCGATCCGGACGGTGCGCGAGGCGGGCGTGACGGTGGCCGTGCGGGTGAGCCCGCAGCACGCCGCCGAGCTGACCCCGGACCTGCTCGCCGCCGGCGTGGAGATCCTGGTGGTGCAGGGCACGATCGTCTCCGCCGAGCACGTGGTGCGCGACGGCGACCCGCTGAACCTCAAGCAGTTCATCGCCGACCTCGACGTGCCGGTGATCGCCGGTGGGGTCGGCGACTACCGGACCGCGATGCACCTGATGCGCACCGGCGCGGCGGGCGTGATCGTCGGACACGGCGCCAGCCCCGGCGTGACCAGCACCGACCGCGTGCTCGGCATCGGCGTGCCGATGGCGACCGCGATCATCGACGCGGCGGCGGCGCGGCGCGACTACCTCGACGAGACCGGCGGCCGGTACGTGCACGTGCTCGCCGACGGCGGCATCAACGTCTCCGGGGACATCGCCAAGGCGATCGCCTGCGGTGCGGACGCGGTCATGCTCGGTGCGCCGCTGGCGGCCGCTTCGGAGGCGCCGGGGCAGGGCCTCTACTGGACGGCGGCGGCCGCGCACCCGTCGCTGCCGCGTTCGCGCGTGGCCGCCGGGCCGGACTACGCGGTGGACCTGAAGACGCTGCTGTTCGGACCGTCCTCGGACGCCGAGGGCGTGATCAACCTGTTCGGCGCGCTGCGGCGGGCGATGGCCAAGACCGGCTACTCCGACCTGAAGGAGTTCCAGAAGGTCGGGCTGACCATCCGGGGCTGACCCTAACCGGCCGGTAACTTACTGGTAGTCAGCAAGCGGCTCGCGGGTTATGGTTTTACCTGTGACTGCTCGTAACACCACCACGGACTACGACGTCGTAGTGGTCGGCTCCGGGTTCGGCGGCAGCGTCGCCGCGCTCCGGCTGACCGAAAAGGGTTACCGGGTCGCGGTGATCGAGGCGGGCCGCCGCTTCGCCGACGACGAGTTCGCGAAGACCTCCTGGGACGTGCGGCGCTACCTGTGGGCGCCGCAGCTCGGGTGCTTCGGCATCCAGCGCATCCACCTGCTCAAGGACGTGATGGTGCTCGCGGGCGCCGGGGTCGGCGGTGGGTCGCTGGTCTACGCGAACACGCTGTACCGGCCGCTCAAGCCGTTCTACACCGACCGGCAGTGGGCGCACATCACCGACTGGGAGGCCGAGCTCGGCCCGCACTACGACCAGGCGAGCCGGATGCTGGGCGTGGTGACGAACCCGACGGTCACGCCGTCCGACGAGGTGATGCAGAAGGTCGCCGCGGACCTGGGCGTCGCGGATTCGTACCACCCGACGCCGGTCGGGGTGTACTTCGGCGAGCCGGGCAAGCGGGTGGCCGACCCGTACTTCGGCGGGGCGGGCCCGGCGCGCACCGGCTGCACCGAATGCGGTTCGTGCATGACCGGCTGCCGCGTCGGCGCGAAGAACACGCTGGTCAAGAACTACCTGTACCTGGCGGAGCGGGCCGGGGCGAAGGTCATCCCGCTGACCACGGTGACCGGGCTGCGCGAGCGGCCGGACGGTTCGTTCGAGGTGGACCTGCGCAAGACCGGGAAGACCTCGCCGCGCTTCCGGACCACGGTGACCGCGGGCAAGGTGGTGCTCGCGGCCGGGACCTGGGGCACGCAGAACCTGCTGCACAAGATGAAGGACACCGGTGCGCTGCCGCGGCTGTCGGCCAGGCTGGGCGAGCTGACCAGGACGAACTCCGAGGCGATCATCGGCTCCGGGCGGCCGACGGTGGACCCGGCGCACGACTACACGCGCGGGGTGGCGATCACCTCGTCGATCCACCCCGACGAGATCACGCACATCGAGCCGGTGCGCTACGGCAAGGGCAGCAACGCGATGAGCCTGCTGCAGACCATCGCCACCGACGGCGCTTCGCCGGTGCCGCGGTGGCGGCAGGCGGTCCGGTTCCTGGTGCGGCACCCGATCCAGTCGGCGAAGCTGCTCAACGGGTACCGGTGGAGCGAGCGCACGGTGATCCTGCTGGTGATGCAGAGCCTGGACAACTCGATCACCACGTACACCAGGCGCGGCCTGTTCGGGCGGCGGAAGTACACCTCGAAGCAGGGGCACGGCGAGCCGAACCCGTCGTTCATCGCGGCCGGGCACGAGGCGAACCTGCGCACCGCCGAGCACATCGACGGCATCGCGGGCGGAACCTGGGGCGAGGTGTTCGACATCCCGCTGACCGCGCACTTCATCGGCGGCGCGCCGATCGGCACGGACGCCGCCTCGGGTGTGATCGACCCGTACCACCGGGCCTACGGGCATCCCGGGTTGTCCATTGTGGACGGTTCGGCGATCACCGCGAACCTGGGCGTGAACCCGTCGCTGACGATCACCGCCCAGGCGGAGCGGGCGATGTCGTTCTGGCCGAACAAGGGCGAGGTGGACCCGCGGCCGGCGCAGTCTTCGGGGTACGAACGGCTCGCGCCGGTGGCCCCGAAGAACCCGGTCGTCCCGGCGGAGGCGCCGGGCGGCCTGCGCCTGCCGCTGGCCTGACCGCCAAGCGTCCGAAATGTCCGAACCTGCTTTTGCCCGCAGAAGCCGGTTCCGCAGAGCTGGCTGCACTGCTCGCTGCGCTGGTTGCACTGCGCTGGCTGCGCGGTGCCGGTGACCGGCTCAGGGGCCGCCGCCGGAGCCGAGGCAGATGAACGGGCGGCGTAGCGGGTCCACGCCGACGGCGTCCGCCAGTGCGGTGGCCGGGGCGACGTTGGCGGCCAGTGCGCGGTGGTAGTCGTCCATCGCGGCGGCGGCCGGGTGGTCGCCGACCCGGCTGGCCGCGGCGACCACGGTGTGCGTCCCGCTCGCCAGCAGCGCGCCGGCGAAGCCGAGTGCCTCGTCGCCCGGTCTGATCAGGTTCAGCGCGAGTTCGCACGCGGCCAGCACCACCTGGCGCGGCGGTCTTCGCAGCGCGGCCACCTCGTGCGCGAACAACGCGCCGTCGGCCAGTTCCAGTTTCGAGAACAGCGCGTTGTCCGGCTCGTGCGAACCGTGCGCCGCGATGTGCGCCAGGTCGACGCCGTCCAACGCGTCGAGCACCGTGCGCACGTCGGCGCGGTCGGCGGCGAACTGCGTGGCGTTCCGGTGGTGCGCGGCGAGCTTGTCTATCTCACCGGTCGCCGCCAGCAGGTTGGGGCCGCGCACCAGGACGGTCCCGGTGGCCTCCGGCTCCGGTTTCGACGCGGCCAGCCACGCCGTCGCCGACGGTGCCACCACGATCGGCCGGTACCGCAGCGAGCCCAGCACGTTCCACGGCACCGCGTACAGCGCCCCGGTCGGCACCAGCACCGCCTCGCGGTCACCGAGGATCTCCAGCAGCGGCCGCATCAGCTGCGCGTCGAGCAGGTCGGCCTCCTTGCGCGCCGACGCCGAGATCGCCTGCAGCAGCGGTTCGGCCAGGTGGTCCGGCGCCATCGCGTTCAGGTCGGCGTGCAGCCGCCGCGTCCGCTCGGCGGCGTCGCGCGCCGAACCCAGCCGGACGATCCGCACCCGGCCGTCGTGCACGACCACCGCGAGCAGTTTGTCGCCGGAGGCCGCGAAGCTGATCAGCACCCGGTCGCCGAGCCTGGCCGCCACGTCCTCGACGGTGGCGACCGGCCGCGGCCGTCCCCAGCGGGTCGCCGCGTGCCAGCCCAGCCGCGTCGCCGCGTGCCGCAGTTCGTTGTAGCGCGCCTGCAACCCGGCCACCGGCCTGCCGTCCAGTTTGGCTTCGCGCAGCGCGTGCCCGACGTGGCGGATTTCCGCTATCGACTCGACCAGCTGCGTGTTCTCCAGCCCGGACACCTGCTCGTAGCGGTACATCTGCGCCCGCGTGCGCTCCAGCCAGTTGAACAGCTGACGCGCCTCGGTGGCCGACTCACCGCCGTCGAGCACCAGCCGCATCGCCAGATCGCCGAGTTCCTGGCCGTGCAACGCGGTGCCGGAGACCAGTTCCAGCCCGCCCATGCGGTCGCGTGCCTGCCCGAGTTCGGCCAGCCCGGCCCGCGCCTGCGCGAACGCCTTGCGCCGATTTCCCTGTGCCGCCGCCAGTTCCGCTTTGCACAGGCGCAACAGCATGCGGTGTTCGAGCGGGGTGTGTGGTTTCGGCCGCGGCACGCGGCGCAGCAGCTCGCCCGCTTCGTCGACCCGCCCGCGACGCACTTCCAGTTGTGCCGCAAGGGTTCTCGCCAGTGCGGCGTCCTCGCCGAGGCGCAGGTCGGACAGTCGCGCGGCGAGCTGCCCCGCGGTGGACACCAGCGCCGCGGGCACCCGGCCGCTGGACAGCGCGCGCATCGTGTGCACCCGGAGGCCGAGCAGTTCGGCGAGGGTGGCCCAGCCCTCGGTGCCGCGTCGCCGCATCCGGCGCTGCGCCGAACCCGCGAGCTGTTGCGCGGTGGGCAGATCACCTTCGAGCAGGGCCGCGGCGGCGCGGAACAACTCGGCTTCCCCGAGGTCCTGGCCGACCCGCTGGCGGCGCATCTGCGGCAGCACCTCGTCCAGGTGCCGCCCGGCCTCGACCGCCAGTCCGGCGCCGAGCAGCGCCTGCGCCTGGTCGATCCGCAGCCGGTAGAGCATGTCCGGGCCGAGTTCGAGGTAGGCGCGCTCGGCCTCGCCGTAGTGGTGCAGCGCCTGCGGCAGCCTGCCGAGCCGCTTCTCCAGGTCGCCCAGCATGTGCTGGAGGTAGGCGCTCTTCTGCGGGAAGTCGTACTCGGCGGCCAGTTCGCTCGCGTAGTCCAGGTCCTGCCTGGCTTCGGCGAGCCTGCCGAGGGTGACGAAGGTGAGCCCGCGGTTGCTCGCCGACGCGACCAGCGCCTCGGTCAGCCGTTCGCGGCTGTCGGCGGTGGCCTCGGCGACCAGGCGGCGGCGGTGCGCGATCGCCGACTCCATCAGCGGCAGGCTGGCCTCGTCGAAGCCGGCCCTGGAGAGCATGGTGCCGTGGATGTGGTCCATGAAGCCGCGGAGTTCGGTGCGGACCGGGCCCTCGGGCAGTTCGGTGAGGCGGGGGCGCACGGCGTCGAGGCGGGCGAGGCCGTCGGCGACCGTGCCGAACTCGGCTTCGGAGTAGGCGAGCCGGATCCACAGCTCGATGTGGAGCGCGAGCCAGCGGGCGCCCTCGGGGGAGATCGTCTCGAGCAGGGCGAGACCGCGCCGGAACAGGCGCATCCCCTCGCGCTCACGGCCGGCGTGCCGGATCCGCACGGCCGTCTCGTGCAGTTCGGCGACCTGGTCCAGTACCGCTTCGCGGGCACGGGAACGCCGGTGCCGCCGGGTCGCTCCGGAATCGTTAGGGGCGGCCACCCGACTATCAGACCACATGAGGACGCGGGACGAAGTCCGCCGGGCGGGGGGATCCCGCCCGGCGGAAGCTACGGCGATCGCCTCAGGACGCGGGGACGCTGGTGTTGCGCGGGCCCTGGGTGGTCGGGTCGGTGCTGGTGTTGCGCGGGCCGTCCGGGGTGGTGTCGGTGCTCGTGTTCCGGGGGCCCTGCGTGGTCGGGTCGGTGCTCGTGTTGCGGGGACCCTGGGTGGTCGGGTCGGTGGCGGTGTTGCGCGGACCCTGAGTGGTGGGGTCGACGCTCGTGTTGCGCGGGCCCTGCGTGGTCGGGTTCGTGCTGGTGTTGCGGGGACCCTGGGTGGTGGGGTCGACGCTGGTGTTGCGCGGGCCCTGCGTCGTCGGGTCGGTGGCGGTGTTGCGCGGGCCCTGGGTGGTCGGGTCGACGCTGGTGTTCCGGGGGCCCTGGGTGGTCGGGTCGGTGCTGGTGTTGCGCGGACCGTCCGGCGTGGTGTCGTCCGACTCCGGGGCCAACTCCTCCGTGGGCGTGCTCATCTTCGTTTCCTCCCTCGTGAATGCGCCGGCACCGGCGCAACCAACCTTTTCCGTACGCCGCAAGCTGATACCAAGATGCGACGCTGGGTGTCCGGATCGGGTTCCCCCCAAGGAACCTTGGCTGAAGGTACCGCACGAATGGAGGTATGGGAATTACTATGTGCGCAGGCCCTTTTCTGTATTAGTCCTAAAGAGTGATCCCGGTCAGTACCGTCACCTTCTCCTCGGTCAGGTCCGCCATCGCCGCCGGAACGCCCTCACGACCGCGTCCCGAGCCCTTGACCCCGCCGTACGGCATCTGGTCCGCGCGGTAGGACGGCACGTCACCGATGATCACGCCGCCGGTCTCCAGCTCAGCGGAAGCGCGAAAAGCGAGCCCGACATCGCGGGTGAAAACCCCTGCCTGGAGCCCGTATCGAGAATCGTTCACCGCCTCGAACGCGGCGTCGGCGGAATCCACCACGGAAATCGCGAGCACCGGGCCGAACACTTCTTCCGCCCAGACCTTCGCGTCCCGCGGAACGTCGATCAGCAGCGTCGGTTCGACGGTCGCGCCGTCCCGGCCGCCACCGGCGAGCACCCGCGCGCCGCCGTCGACCGCCTCGCCGATCCAGGTAACGATTCGCTCCGCCGCCGCTTCGTCGACCACTGGCCCGACCTCGACCTCGGTGTCGTACGGGTCGCCGGTCCGCAGCGCGCGCACCGCCTCGGTCAGCGCGGGCACGAACTCGTCGGCGACCGCGCGTTCGACGATCACCCGCTGCACCGCGATGCACGACTGGCCGGCCTGGTAGTTGCCGAAGGTGGCGATCCGCCGCGCGGCCCCGGCGAGGTCCGGCCAGTCGGCCAGCACCACCGCCGCCGCGTTGCCGCCGAGTTCGAGCACCACGTGCTTGCGCGCGGCCGCGTCGGCGATCGACCAGCCGACCGGACCGGAGCCGGTGAACGACACCACCGGCAGCCGCGCATCGGCCACCAGCGCCGAGGTTTCGGCATTTCCCAGCGGCAGCACGGAAAACGCGCCGTCCGGCAGATCCGTCTCGGCCAGGATCTCGCCCAGGATCAAGGCGGACAACGGGGTGCGCGGTGCCGGTTTCACGATGATCGGCGCACCGACCGCGAGCGCCGGGGCGACCTTGTGCGCCACCAGGTTCAGCGGGAAGTTGAACGGCGCGATGCCCAGCACCGGCCCACGCGGCACGCGCCGGACGAGCGCCAGCCTGCCCTCGCCGCCCTCGTCGGTGTCCAGCCGCTGCAACTGCCCGTCGAACCGGCGTGCCTCCTCCGCGGCGATCCGGAACACCGAGATCGCCCGCCGCACCTCGACTTCCGACCACTTCAGCGGTTTGCCGTTCTCCGCGGTGATCACCTCGGCGATCTCCTCGGCGCGTTCGGCGAGCGCGCGTGAGACGTGGTCGAGCACCGCGGCGTGCTGGTGCGCCGGGCGGCGGCGGAACTCGGCGGCCACCGAGGCCGCCTTCGCCACCGCGCGCTCGACCTGCTCCGGGCCGGGCACCGCGACCGTGGCGACTTCGAGGCCGTCGAAGGGGTGCGTGACCTCCATCGTGCTCGCGCCCTGTTCGGGCAGCCCGGCGATCCAGGCGGGACGGGGTTCGGGGGTGAATGCTTCCTCGTTCACGCGACCAGCACCTTCAGCGCCTTGCAGTCGGCCATCGCCTGGTAGGCGGCGGGGACCTCGTCCAGTGGCACGGTCACGTCGAACACCCGGCCGGGTTCGACGCGGCCGTCGAGCACATCGGGCAGCAGCTGCTCGATGTAGTTCCGCGCGGGCGCGACCCCGCCGGTGACGGTGATGTTGTTGCCGAACACGTACCGCCCGATCGGGCCCTCGGTGTACTGCGGCACGCCGACCCGGCTGACCCGCCCGCCGGGGCGCGCCACGCCGATGCCCATCTCGAACGCGGGCCTGGTGCCGACGCATTCGAGCACGGTGTGCGTGCCCCCGGTCAGTTCGCGCACCTTCGCGATGCCCTCCTCGCCGCGTTCGGCGACCACGTCGGTCGCGCCGAACTCGCGACCGAGATCGGTGCGGTCGCGGTGGCGGCCCATCAGCACGATGCGCTCGGCACCCAGGCGCCGCGCGGCCAGCACCGCGCACAGGCCGACCGCGCCGTCGCCGATCACAGTCACCGTTGTGCGTTCGCTCACGCCCGCGGTGACCGCGGCGTGGTGCCCGGTGGAGAACACGTCGGACAGGGTCAGCAGCGAGGGCAGCAACGCGGTGTCCTCACCGACGGGAAGCTTCACCAGCGTGCCGTCCGCCTGCGGCACGCGGACCGCTTCGCCCTGGCCGCCGTCGACCCCGTGCACGCCCCAGTTGCCGCCGTTGCGGCACGAGGTGTGCAGGCCCTCGCGGCAGAACTCGCAGGTGCCGTCGGAGTAGACGAACGGCGCCACCACCAGGTCACCGGTCTTGACCGTGGTGACCTCGGCGCCGGTGTCTTCGACGACGCCGAGGAACTCGTGCCCGATCCGCTGCCCCTGCTCGGTGGCCTCACGACTGGCGTAGGGCCACAGGTCGCTGCCGCAGACGCACGACCGGAGCACCCGCACCACCGCGTCCGACGGCGCGCGGAGCACCGGGTCCGGCACGTCCTCCACGCGCACGTCCCCCGCTCCGTAGATCAGCGTGGCTCGCATCCCCGTCCTTTCCTCGAAGTCATCACCTGCGACGATAGTGCGCGAGGAGAAGGAGGTCGGCGAGTGAACAGCAGCACCGGGCCGGTGCTCGTGGTGGACTTCGGGGCGCAGTACGCGCAGCTGATCGCGCGGCGCGTCCGCGAGGCCCAGGTCTACTCCGAGGTGGTACCGCACACCGCCGCAGTCGACGAGCTGCTGGCGAAGAACCCGTCCGCGATCATCCTTTCGGGTGGACCGTCCAGTGTGTACGAAGAGGGCGCGCCCGCGATGGACCCGGCGCTGGTCGAGGCGGGCGTGCCGGTGTTCGGCATCTGCTACGGCTTCCAGCTGCTGGCCAGGGCGCTCGGCGGCACGGTGGAGGCGACCGGCGCCCGCGAGTACGGCCGCACCGAGGTCAAGGTCAGCGGCGACGGCGGCGGCGTCCTGCACGCCGAACTGCCCGCGCGGCACCCCGCGTGGATGAGCCACGGCGACAGCGTGACCAAGGCACCGGACGGCGCGGTGGTCACCGCGACCTCCGAGGGCGCGCCGGTGGCCGGGTTCGAGGACACCGAACGCCGCATCGCCGGGGTGCAGTACCACCCCGAGGTCGGGCACTCCCCGCACGGGCAGGAGGTGCTGCGCCGGTTCCTGCACGAGATCGCCGGTATCCGTCCACAGTGGACCACGGCGTCCATTGTGGAGGAGCAGGTGGCGGCGATCGCCGCGCAGGTCGGCGACGGCCGGGCGATCTGCGGGCTGTCCGGCGGGGTGGACTCGGCGGTGGCCGCGGCACTGGTGCAGCGCGCCATCGGCGACCGGCTCACCTGCGTGTTCGTCGACCACGGCCTGCTGCGCTCGGGCGAGCGCACCCAGGTGGAACGGGACTTCGTCGCGGCCACCGGGGTCAACCTGGTCACCGTGGACGCGCGCGAGCGGTTCATGGACGCGCTCGCCGGGGTCACCGATCCCGAGCAGAAGCGCAAGATCATCGGCCGCGAGTTCATCCGCGTGTTCGAGCAGGCCGAGCGCGACCTCAAGGCGGAGGGCGACTACCGGTTCCTGGTGCAGGGCACGCTCTACCCGGACGTGGTCGAGTCCGGCGGCGGCGCGGGCACCTCGAACATCAAGAGCCACCACAACGTCGGTGGCCTGCCCGACGACCTGGCCTTCGAACTGGTCGAGCCGCTGCGGTCGCTGTTCAAGGACGAGGTGCGCCGGGTCGGGCTGGAGCTGGGCCTGCCGGAGACGATCGTGCACCGGCAGCCGTTCCCCGGGCCGGGACTGGGCATCCGGATCATCGGCGAGGTCACCCCGGACCGGCTGGCCACCCTCCGCGCGGCCGACGCGATCGCGCGCGAGGAGCTGACCGCGGCCGGGATGGACCGCGACATCTGGCAGTGCCCGGTGGTGCTGCTGGCCGACGTGCGCAGCGTCGGCGTGCAGGGCGACGGCCGGACCTACGGGCACCCGGTGGTGCTGCGGCCGGTGTCCAGCGAGGACGCGATGACCGCGGACTGGACCCGACTGCCCTACGAGGTGCTGGAGCGCATCTCCACCCGGATCACCAACGAGGTGGCCGAGGTGAACCGCGTGGTGCTGGACGTGACCAGCAAGCCGCCGGGCACGATCGAGTGGGAATAGCGGAAAGGGCCCCGGATCAGTCCGGGGCCCTTTTCCGCTTGAGTGGGTTATCGCTTCTTGCCGCTGAACGAAGCACCGAGCAGCAGCAGGCCGATCAGCACCGCGGCGCCGGCGACCAGCCACCGCGGGTCGAAGCCGGGCAGCGGCAGCGCACCGTCGGTCAGCACGTAGGCGCTGGCGCCGAGGGTGGCGATGCCGAGCAGCAGGGTGAACACGTCGAGCCGGCGCTTCACCGGGGTGGTTTCGGATTCCTCAGCCACGGCGCACCTCCACGCTGCCGGTCGACGTGGTCACGGTCAGGTTGTACTGGGGGCCACCGACGCCGTCGTTGCCGTGGTCGGTCACGGTGATCGGCGCGTTGCCGAGGCCGCTGTGCTCGCGACCGAGGCACTCGATGTCGCCGACCGAGCTCTCGCAGGTGACCTGGACGTCGGCGTCCTCCGGCACGATCACCGTCGAACTGCCGAGCGTCGAGCGCACGGTGGTGGTCACCGGGGTGCCCTCGGGCAGCTGGGTCAGGTCGAGGTCGATGTTGCCCGCGGTCTGCTGGTAGACCGGCAGCACCTCGCCCGCCGAGCGCGGCGTCGCGTCGATGTTGCCGACCCCGCCGCCGACCGCGTGGAACGGCACCGCGGTCAGCGCCACCCCGGCGATGGACAGCGGCACGGCCAGGCCGATCAGCCCGCGGCCGCCACCGGTGAGCGCACCGGCCACCATGCCGACCCCGAGCACCCCGAGCGTCACGCCGATGATGTGGGCCGGGCTGAACCACGCCACCCCGGTGAGGCCGAGCGTGGTCAGCACACCCGCGGTGACCAGCGCCACCGCGAAGGTGATCTTGCCGACCGGGGACGAGCGGCGCCGCGGCACCGGCGGCGGCGGTGGTTCGTCGGCGAGCACCGGAGCCGGGTGGGGATCGGGCAGATCCCAGGCGAACGGCGCCGCCCCGAGCGGATCCCACTGCGGGGGCGCGTCGGTGCTGCTGGACACGGTGGTACCTCCGTCGGTCATGGTGAAGCCCGCGTCGTGGCCGGGAGCGGGCGGCACGGCGGGACGGTTGAACTGGCCGCGACTGCGGTGCAGCAGGTACAGCGCGAGCAGGATCAGGCCGAGGCCGAAGAACCCGCCGCCGTCGAACCAGTTGCCGGCGAACGACCAGGGGATGACGAAGAACAGCGAGCAGGCCAGCACCACGGTGAAGGCCGGGTTCATCGACGTCCGGCCGCGGCCGATCAGGCCCTCGATCGGCGCGACCTCGTCGTGCTCGTCGGCGAAGAGCAGCCAGCCGATCACGTACAGGCCGATGCCGATGCCGCCGAACACGGTCGCGGCGACCAGCGCCACGCGCACCACCACCGGGTCGATGCCGTAGCGGTTGCCGATCGCCGCCGCCACACCCGCGACCTTGCGCCCCTGCTTGGGGCGGCGCGGGCGGCTCGCCCAGAAGTCCTTGACGGTCTCTTCGAAACCGTTGAGCCCCGGCTTCGAAGTTTCCGGCGGCTGCGTCGATGTCCCACTCATGCCATCGAGAATGCGCTCCGGACCGCCCCGGCACATCCGGGAAGTCCCCTGAACTTGCTCAGGGGTGGCGGGACCCGGGTCCACCTCGGGGGTTTCCCTGATGATTCCGGCGCGTCGCCGTGTGACCATGGGCCACGTGCCAGAACAGCTCCAGCAACCCACCGCGCCCGCGCCGCCCGATGCGGAGACCGTGGTGATCCCTGCGCCGCGCTCGGCGGTCGAGGAAGCGGGCCCGCCGAAGATGTACCGGCGGCGGTCCGGGCGGGCCGTGGCCGGGGTGGCCGGCGGTCTCGCCGACCACCTCGGCGTGCGCGTGCTCTGGGTGCGGATGGCCTTCGCGCTGCTCGGCGGCCTCGGCGGGGTGGGCATGTTCGCCTACGGCCTGCTCTGGGTGTTCGTCCCGCAGAACGCCAAGGAGGAGAAGAAGGAGGGCTCGGCCAAGGACCGCCAGCAGGCGTTCGGGCTGATCGCGCTCGGCGTCGGCCTGTCCGTGGCCGGGGGTGCGCTGAGCGGGCTGTTCAGCGGCTGGGTGGCCGCGCCGCTGACGGTCGCGCTGATCGGCGCGGCGGTGGTCTGGCGGGAGGCCGACGAATCGCAGCGCCGCCGCTGGCGGACGGGTGCCAAGACGGGGGTCGTCGGCACGCTGTCCGGGGCGGGCGGCTGGTCGGCGGCGATCCGCATTCTGGCCGGGGCGGCGCTGGTGATGACCGGGGTCGGCGTGGTGCTGCTCCGCTCGGGGAGCATGGAGCAGATCCAGTTCGCGTTGCTCGCGGTGCTGGCCACGCTGATCGGGGTGGCGGTGCTGACCGTGCCGTTCTGGGTCCGGCTGGTCCGCGACCTCGGGGAGGAGCGGCGGGCCCGCATCCGCACCGAGGAACGCGCCGAGATCGCCGCGCACCTGCACGACTCGGTGCTGCAGACGCTGGCGCTGATCCAGAAGCAGTCGGGGGACCCGCGTGAGGTGGCGCGGCTGGCCAGGGGACAGGAACGGCAGCTGCGCAGCTGGCTCTACGGGCCGTCGGGGTACGGGGACAAGGAGAAGTCGGGGTCGGAGGGCCTTTCTCAGGCGGGGCAGTCGGGGGGCCGCCTGACGCGCTTGTCGGAGGCCATCGCGACCGCGTGCGGGGAGGTGGAGGACAGCTTCGCCATCTCGGTCCAGCAGGTGGTGGTCGGCGAGGCCGAGCTGGACGAACCGCTGACCGCGCTGGTGCAGGCCGCGCGGGAGGCCATCGTCAACGCGGCCAAGCACGCCGGGGTGGACGAGGTGAGCGTGTACGCCGAGGTGGAGCCGACGGCGGTCACCGTGTTCGTGCGCGATCGGGGGAAGGGGTTCGACCAGGACGCGGTTCCGGCCGACCGGCATGGCCTCGCGGACTCGATCCGGGGGAGGATGGAGCGCAACGGCGGCAAGTGCCGCGTGCGCACCGCCCCTGGCGAGGGCACCGAGGTGCAGTTGGAGATGCCGCTCAAGGTTGGGAAGGTCGCGTGACGGACGAAGCGAAGAAGCCGGTGTCGGTGTTCCTGGTGGACGACCACGCTTTGTTTCGCGCGGGGGTGCGGGCCGAGCTGGAGTCGATCACCGAGGAGGTGCGGGTGGTCGGCGAGGCGGGGTCCGTCGCCGAGGCCGCGACGGGGATCGCGCGCACCCGCCCGCAGGTGGTGCTGCTCGACGTGCACATGCCGGACGGTGGCGGCGCCGAGGTGCTGCGGCGGATCCGGCCGGAGCTGCCGGACGTGGTGTTCCTGGCGCTGTCGGTGTCGGACGCGGCCGAGGACGTGATCGCGGTGATCCGGGCGGGGGCCCGGGGGTACGTCACCAAGACGATCTCGTCGAAGGAGCTGGTCCGGGCGGTGGTCCGGGTCTCCGACGGCGACGCGGTGTTCTCGCCGCGGCTGGCGGGCTTCGTGCTGGACGCCTTCGCCGACCGGCCCGGCTCCGCCCCGATCAGCGACCCGGAACTGGACCTGCTGACCCCGCGCGAGCGGGACGTGCTGCGCCTGCTCGCGCGGGGGTACGCGTACAAGGAGATCGCGTCGGAGCTGTTCATCTCGGTGAAGACGGTGGAGACCCACGTGTCCAGCGTCCTGCGGAAGACCCAGCTGTCCAACCGGTACGAGCTGTCCCGCTGGGCCTCCGACCGCCGTCTCGTCTGAACTACTTCGCTGGAGCCGGTTCCACCGGGATCGGCTCCAGTTCGAGGTGCGTCGCGCGCCTTTTGACCCTGGTCAGCGCGACGCCGCCGAGCACGATCAGCATGCCCGTCAGCACCCGCAGGTCCAGCTGCTCGCTGAGGAACAGGCTGCCCAGCAGCACCGACACCACCGGCAGCAGGTACCCCACCGTCGACGCGGCCACCGCGCCCTCGGTCTCCAGCAGCCGGTAGTTCATCGCGAACGCGATCCCGGTGGAGAACACGCCGAGCACCGCCACCGCGACGAAGGCACCCAGGTCGAAGTGCACCGGCGTGGTGCCGCCGACCGGCATCGCCAGCAGGATGAACCCGCTGGCCAGCAGCATCTGCGTGCCCGCGAGCACGATCGGCGACGACCCGCTGCGCGAGAGGTACCGCTCCTCGTAGACGAACACGAACCCGTAGCTGGCCGACGCCGCGAGGCAGGCCAGCGCGCCCCAGCTGAGCAGGCCGGACGCCTGCCACGGCGCGAAGATCACCGCGGTACCGGCCAGGCCGAGCACCAGCCCGGCCCCCTTGGCCAGGCCCAGCTTCCGCTCCATCCCCCAGAGCACCGCGACCAGCAGCGCCCACAGCGGGGTGGTCGCGTTGATCACCCCGGTGATGCCGGAGTCCACCGTCTGCTCGCCGATCGCGAAGAGCAGGAACGGCAGCGCGCAGTGGAACAGCCCGGCCACCGCCAGGTGGAACCACAGCCGCCGGTCCGACGGCAGCCGGTGGCGGTTGAGCAGGCAGAGCAGCAACAGCACACCGGCGCCGAGCACCAGCCTGGCGAGCACGAGCTGCACCGGCGAGAACGCGTGCAGCCCGAGTTTGATCCAGAAGAAGCTCGACCCCCACATGAGTGCGAGCGCGCCCATCCGCAACAGGGTCTTCGTTTCGGTCACCCCAGCCTCCCTCGAGTACGGGTCCAGCCTCGCCAGGTCGAGAGATAAGAACAAGCGAAATCTTCTGCAGTGATCTGTTAGCAGAACTGTAAGATCGGACCATGCTCGACTTCCGGCGCATGCAGGTGCTGAGCGCGGTGATCACCAGCGGTTCGATCTCCGCGGCCGCTCGCACGCTCGGTTACACGCCGTCGGCGCTGAGCCAGCAGCTGTCCACCCTGGAACGCGAGGCGGGCACGCCCCTGCTCGAACGCGCTGGTCGCGGCGTGCGCCCGACCCCGGCCGGACGCCTGCTCGCCGAACACGCCGAAGTGCTCGGCCACCAGCTTCTGCGGGCAGAAGCAGCTTTGGCCGAGCTGAAGGACGGGCGGACCGGGAGCCTGTCCATCCGGTACTTCGCCACCGCGGGCGCCGCGCTGGTGCCGCCCGCGGTGGCCGCCGTGCGCCGCGACTTCCCCGGGGTCCGCCTCAGCCTGAAGCTGACCGAGCCGGAGGACCCGCTGCCCTCGGTCGAGTCCGGCGAGACCGACTTCGCCATCGTCGTGGTGCCGAGGCAGGGGCGACCGGCGAAGAACGTCGACCTGTTCCCGCTGCTCGACGACCCCTACCGGGCGGTGCTGCCCCGGTCGCACCCGCTCGCGTCGAAGGAGGTGATCGAGCTGGCCGACCTCGGCGGCGAGCCGTGGGTCGGCATCGAACCGCTCGGCCCCTGCCTCGACATCCTGCTCGGCGCCTGCGCCGAAGCCGGGTTCACGCCGGAGTTCGCGGTCGAATCCGAGGACTACGCCACCGCGCAGGGCTTCGTCGCGGCCGGGCTCGGCGTGATGCTGATCCCCGAGCTGGGCCTCGGCTCCCCGCATCCCGGCGTGGTGGTGCGCCCGGTCGTCCGGCCGGAGGTCGTGCGCTGCATCCACGCCGCGGTCGCTTCGCACGCGCGTGAGCTGCCGGTGGTCCGCCACCTGGTCGACGGCCTGCGGGCGGCCTCGGTCAGAGCAGGAACAGCTCGGTGAACGCGATTCCCATCGCCACCGCGAAGAAGATGGCCAGCGCCATCACCACCCAGCGGCGGATCTGATCCCCGGACGGGGCCGACCGCTGGGTCTGCTGGGGCGGCATGGGGGCCATCTCGCCGATGCGCGTCTGCTGGTGCGGTGCGCCGTGCTCGGCCGGCGGGGGCGTGGTCACCTGGGGCAACGCGGTCGCGGTCGGTGGGATGAACGCGGTCTGCCTGCCGTCGGTGATCGCCTTGAGCGAGGTGATGATGTCGGAGACGGTCGGCCGGGTGACCGGGTCCGCGCGCAGCATCTTCGACAGCGCGCCGGAGAGCACGCCGGTGTGGTTCGGCTGCACCTGCGGGCCCGCCCCGTCCGGGCCCATCGGCGGCACGCCCTCGACCGCGGCGAACAGGGTGGCGCCCAGCGAGTACGAGTCGGACGCGGTGGTCGGCGTCTCCCCGCGCCGCACCTCGGGCGAGAGGTACGCCGGGTCGAGCCAGCCGGAGATGCCGATGTCGGTCAGCTTGACCCCGCCGTCGTCGGCCAGCAGCACGTTGCTCGGCTGCAGACCGCGGTGCGGGATGCCGGCGGCGTGCGCGGCGATCAGCGCGGAACCCAGCTGGACGCCGAGGAAGGCCGCCTGCTCGGCGGTCAGCCTGCCGTACTCGGACAGGAAGTCGACCATGTTCCGCGAGGGCACGTACTCCATCGCCAGCCAGACGTCGGCGCCGTCGCGGACCACGTCGTGCACGGTGATCGCGCAGGCGTGCGAGATCCGGGTGGCGTCGTGGCCCTGCTGCATGGCGACCGCGCGCGCGTGCTCGGCCTGCTGCGGATCGAGTCCGGGGGGCAGGTAGAGCCGTTTCGCGGCCACGTTGCGGTGCAGGCGCGTGTCGTACGCCATCCAGACGATTCCCGCTCGCCCGCGCCCGATCGGCTGGTCCAGCCGATAGCGGCCGCTGATGAGCGCGCCCTGAGAACTCAATCAACTACCTCTGTCACGCCAACGATCCGGGGGTTCTGGCCATCCACAGTAACCGGTGATCCACTGCCACCGCGCCACAGCGAGCGTGAGCCTGCCTACTCGGTGCCGCTGGGCGGCGGTCCGCTCGGTTCCGTCGACGGGTCCGGTGGCGTGGACTTCGACGGCTTCGGCGAGGACTTCGTCGGCGTCGGCGTGTCCTTGGTCGGGGTGTTGTCCTTGGGCGGGGCCGACGACGTCTGCTTCGGCGGCTCCGGACGCGACGAGGACTCCTCCTCGACGCTCGACTCCACGACCGAGCTCTCGGTGCTCGACGGCGCGCTCGAACTCGGCGCGGGCGGCGGCGCGATCGGGTCGGCGTCACCCGCCTTGTTGTCGCCGGGCAGGAAGATCCACACCCCCAGCGCCACCAGCGCGACCAGCACGATGCCGCCGATCGCGGCGGGCTTCTTCCACGCACCGCGGCGGTCGTCCGCCGCCGTCGCCGCGCCCTGCGGGGCGGGCTGGTAGTCGTAGCCGTCGTCGTCGTTGTTCGGGTACGGCTGCGGCGGGGCCGGCGCGACCGTGGTGGCGGCCGCGGCGCGGAACTGGTCGCTGTCGTAGTCCTCGTCGGGGTAGCCCTCGGCGGGCGCGTAGCCCTCGTCCGGGCGGTCGTCGTAGAAACCGCCGGCGGCCGGGGTGTCCGAGAGCGTGCCGGAGTAACCGCCGGACATCTCGTCGGGCTCCGGCAGGGTCTGCGTGCCGAGCGCGCCGGCCATCGCACCGGCGCCGAGCGCCGCGGCCGGGGCGGCGAGCGCCTCGGTCGGCCCGCCGAGCGGGGTCTCGCCGCGCGCGACCGCGTCCAGCAGGTCCTGGCACTCCTCGGCGGTCGGCCGGTGGTCGACCTCGGGGTGCAGCATCACCGCGAGCACGCTGGCCATCGGCCCGGACTGGCGCGGCGGGTTGATCTGCCCGGCGGCCACCGCGTGCAGCAGGCTCAGCGTGTTCTCGCTCAGCCCGAACGGCGGCTGGCCCTCGCAGGCCGCGTACAGCGTCGAACCCAGCGAGAACACGTCCGACTCGGGGCCGGGGTCACCGCCGATGGCCACCTCGGGGGCCAGGTAGGCGGGGGTGCCGGCGATCATGCCGGTCTTGGTGACGGTGACGTCGTCCTTGGCCCGGGAGATGCCGAAGTCGGTGATCTTCACGTGGCCGTTGCCCGCGATCAGGATGTTGCCCGGCTTGATGTCGCGGTGCACGATGCCGACCGCGTGCGCCTCCTTGAGCGCCTCCGCGATCTGCGCGCCGATCCGCGCCACCTCCATCGGCGGCAGCGTTTTGTGCTCGTGCAGCACCTGCGCCAGGCTGGTGGAGTTCAGGTACTCCATGATCAGGCACGGCTGGCCGTTGTCGTCGGTGACCACGTCGAACACGGTGATCGCGTTCGGGTGGTGCAGCCGGGCGGCGATCCGGCCCTCGCGCATCGTGCGCTGTCTGGCGTCCTCGGCCTCGTGCCCGTCCAGTCCCGGCTGCAGCAGCAGTTGCTTGATCGCGACCGTGCGCGCCAGTACCTCGTCGTGCGCTTGCCAGACGGCGCCCATCGCGCCGGTGCCGATCCGCTGGACGATGCGGTACCGACCGGCGACCAGGCGACCCTCGTCGCTCACGCGACCTCCTTCTGGTGCTCCACGGGCCTGACGGTGGAACTCGTGCCCGCTGAAGCGTATGCACAGGGGGACGGTCTGTGGGCCTGGTTTGCCGAGACCGTCTCGTGATTAAGGCTAGGGCGTTCACTCTGCGCACACGCAGGCGGCACCCAACGCGTGGGTGGGCCTGGTCACGGCGAGCGGCGACGAGCCTAGGAAGTGTGCTGGGCGGAGAGCAAGCGCGCCTGGGAGATCAGTCCGCCGTCCGGGCCGGTGAACCACAGCTGCTGGGTGATCCGCAGCTGCCGCCCGTCGTCGCCGAACATGCTCACCACCGCGAGCACCGAGCCGTCCGCCTGCTCGCGCACGCTCTCCACGTGCACCGAGTCCATCGCGGTCCACGCGCGGACGAGGTCGCCGGGCTGCTCGCCGGCCAGCGCGTCGGTGAGCATCGACAGCGCGCCGCCGGGATCGACGTCCACCCGCCGGTAGAACTGCTCGACCAGTGCGCGCTTGTCGGCCGGGGTGCTGGTCGACGTGCCCGCCGCCGGGGACACCGTGCCGGGCACCACCTGGGCCGCGGTGGTGCCGCCGGTGGTGGTGGTGCTCTGGCCGGTGGACGTCGTGGTCTCCGAGGTCGCGGGCAGCTTCGGCATGGTGGGCGCGGGCCCGCGTGGCGCCGGGATGGCGAACCCGCCGAGCGCGGCCGCGCCGGTGATCCCGGCTTCCGCGGGCTGGACGGTGCCTGCCGAGTGCTCCGGCGGGCGGTCGCGCAGCATGGCCGCGGCGGCGATCGAGCCGGTCAGCAGCGCCGCGGCGCCGAGCAGCCCGAACAGCTTGGAGCGGCGGGCGAACCGGCTCTCCGGCTCGTGCGGTGGCGCGTCCGGCTGCCTCGGCTCGCGGTCCGGCACGGGTTCGGGGACCGGTTCGGGCAGGAACTTCTCCGGCGCGGCGAACACCTCCTCGAGGTGCGCGCGGTCGACCAGTGGATCGGCCAGCATCTCCGGTGGGACCACGTCCTCCACCCGGGTCCTGGCCGGCTCCTGCTGGATACCGGTTGTCTCGTGCACGCCTCCAGGTAACCGAACGAGCACGGCCCGGAGCCACCCTCGATCGCCGGATAGCCCCTCCGGCACGACGAACGGCAGTCAAGGCCACTCACATGGCCCAATCCTGAGCCATTCGGCGCTGGGCCGAACGGCCTAGCGCTTGGCTGTAACGCTCATCGGCCGTCGTCGGTGATCTTGTCGTTCTCGCTGAAGACGAGGGTGCGCTGCTCGGTGGTCTTGCTGCCGTCGGCGTGGGTCACCTCGACGGTGTTCACCGTGACGCCGTCGTTCGGGTCCACGTAGATGTGCTTGACCTCGAAGTACGCCACGTCGGAGTAGCTCTCCCGCAGGCCGGAGGCGCCTTCCTGCTGGAGTTCGCCCTCGGTCAGCGCGGCGGCCGAGCCAGGGTCCTCGGTGACCGTGTTGAAGAACTTCTCCGAGTGGTCGGCCATCGTCTTCGGGTCGTTGCTGGTCCAGTAGCGCTGCTTCTCGAACTCGCGCTTGGCCGGCTTCGCGGGCGGTTTCGCCAGGTCGGGCTGGGGCTGGCTGCTGTCGGGCCGGCCGCTGCCCGGACCGGTCTGCGGGGTGGTCGGGCGGCTGCCGCCGACCGAGGACGGCGCGTCGCCGGTGCGGGTGCCGGTGCCGGGCTGGTCGCTGGAGGCGGGGAGGTCGCTGCCGGGCACGGACGGGTCGGTGACGTCCGTCGCGGGCGGTTCGGTGCTGGTGCCGGTACCCGTGCCGTCGCCAGGCAGCGGCAGGTCGCCCTGGACCAGCGGGTGGCCACCGCCGCCGTTCTCGCCGAGCCAGCCGTTGATCGCCCGGGACTCGCTGGCCGGTGGCTGGCCGACCAGGAACGAACCGGCGCACAGCATGGCGACCACCACGCCACCCGAGGAGGCGGCGGCGAACCAGGCGGCCTTGCGCCAGGTCCGCGGCGGGGTGACCGAGGCGGGCACCGAGCCGAGGTCGAAGGTGCCCAGCCCGTCCACCGGCGGCGCGACGTAGATGCGGGCCTCGTCCTCTTCCGGCGCGGGCGGCGGGGGTGGCGGGGTCAGCGTGACCTTGGTGCGCCGCACCGGCCCGGTGACCTCGGCGGCGGGTGGACGCTGTTCACCTCGCTGGCTGGGCAGTTCCGGCGGGGTGAAGGGGGCGGTGTCGGCGAAGTCGGGGCAGGCGCCGAGGCCGGGGCCGTCGCCGAAGCCGGAGCCGTCGCCGAGGCCGGGGCCGTTGCCGAAGCCGGGGCCGAGGTCGGGGCGAGTGCCGAGGTCGGCGCGGGTGCCGAGGTCGGTGCGAGCCGGGACCGGCAGCACGCCGCGGGAGGCGCGGAAGCCGGGGTCGGTGCGCTGGGCGGGCGGCTCGAGCGTGCCGGTACCGCCGAAGGCGCGGTGCGAGTGGTGTCCCTGCGCGTGCGGGACGGCCGGGGTCCAGGTGCCGGAGCCGCGGCGGTGACGGCCGTGCCCGGTACCGGTGCCGGTGGAGTCGATCCTGCCGTTCATGCTGGGTGGACCTCTCCTCCCTGCCGTGCTGACGGTGGTCTTGCCCGGTTCAACCCGATCGGAGCAGTTGCACATTCGGTGCTGCCGAGCATTTGCACATCACATCTGCACGAGCATCCGACTGTGCACATGCGAGACCACCGGCCTCGCATGCCCGAACTGACACGCGGGTCCTCTCGAAGAACAGAGTAGAAGGCCCGGGGCAAGAACGCGCCATCGAATCTGCAACTTGCAGAAAATTCACTCCGACGGGCGCGCCGGGCGGGTGGCGCGCCCCGGACGGCACCCCGAGTGACCGCTCTGAGTGTGCCTCCGGGCCTCAGCCGCCGCTGCGATACCTCTGCTGGGTGGACTGCAACGCCTTGGTCGCCACCGCTCCGCTACCGGCGGCGAGCACGATCGCCAGGATGTCCATCGGGATCGCCTCACTTCCGGTGATCAGCAGCGCCAGGAACGAGGCGGCCGTGGTACCGCCCGCCACCGCCCACCGGCTGCGCACGTACTGCGCGATCGGTGAGCCACCCGCCCTGTCCTTGGCGGCCTTGTTCAGCATCGCGAGGTAACCGGCGTGACCGAGCGCGGCGAGCAGCCCGGCGATGGCCACCACCACGGCGATCAGGTTGACGATCGTTCCCATGCGTCCAGTGTGCCCGTCTCCGGCGCACCGCGGCTCAGGGCACACCCTGAACTTCCGGCATCGTTACCGGCCGAGCCGCCCCCGGCCGAGGTTCAGCAGCGCCATCGCCAGCTCACGGCCCTCCGGCCCGAGTTCGCGGTACCGGGCGAGCACGTCCATCTCGCGGTTGTAGACGATGCGCGTGCCACCGGCGGCCATCCGCGCGGCGCCGATCGTCTTGGACACCTCGACCCGGCGCTTCACCAGGCGCAGGATCTCCTTGTCGAGCCAGTCGATCTCCTTGCGCAGCGCGTCGATGTCCTGCGCGTCGGCGACTTCGCTGGTCTCGTCGGTCTGGGGGTTCATCGGGACCTCCGTGCTCGGGTCCGGCTCCGCTTCGGGTCCCAAAGCCTGCGAAAGCCCCGGGTCCGTGGACTCCGGGGCTTCGTGGTGACTGCGTCGTGGCACTACGCGGACACGGGAGCCGGAGTCCGGATCCCGTAGAAAAATCGGTGGTAGCGCCGCACGCCGTCAGTATTGCACAACGTCACGCCGCCGGGCCGGGAACCCGCGCACCCAAGCGTGCCCGGCGACGCTGAGCGCAAGCCAGAAGATGGGCACGAGCGGCCAGAAGAACTCGGCGCCGGAGAACGCCCAGCGGACCACGAGCAACACCGAGAGCAGCGCGGCGATCCCCGCGTGCACCCGGAGCGCGCGCACGGCGTGCACCGGCGCGCGCCGGAACGACGCCCGCTCCGGTGGCAGGTCGGCGGTCAGCCCGGTCAGTTCGTCGGTGAACGTGGCGGCGTAGACCGCGGCCACCCGTTCGTCGGTTTCGGTGAGGGTGAGCCTGCCCGCCGCGCCGGCGGACTGGACTCGGGTGGCGACCCGTTCGCGTTCGGCGTCCGAAGCGCGGATCCTGGCTGGTGTCGGCTCTGTACTGGACATGGCACCAGGGTGCGCGCGGGTGGCCCGTCCCGGCATCGGCTCCCGGGCGGCTCCGCCACCTACGTCCGGTGCCGTACTTCGTCACCCCTCCCGAGTAACGTGGACAGGCGATGGACACCCTCTTCGATCTCCCCGCCCCCACCGGCGAGTCCGCCCTGCTGGCCGACCTCAACCCCGCCCAGCGCGCCGCGGTCACCCACGCCGGTGCGCCGCTGCTGGTCGTCGCGGGCGCGGGGTCGGGCAAGACCAGGGTGCTCACCCGGCGGATCGCCTACCTGCTCGCCGAGCGCGGCGCGCACCCCGGCCAGATCCTCGCGATCACCTTCACCAACAAGGCCGCCGCCGAGATGCGCGACCGGGTGAGCGAGCTGGTCGGCAAGCGCGCCAACGCGATGTGGGTGTCCACCTTCCACTCCATGTGCGTGCGGATCATGCGGCGCGAGGCCAAGACCCTCGGCATGACCTCCAGCTTCTCCATCTACGACGCCGACGACACCAAGCGCCTGATCACGCTGGTCGCCCGCGACCTCGACCTGGACCCGAAGCGGTACCCGGCGCGCACGCTGGCCATCCACATCTCGAACCTGAAGAACGAGCTGCTCGACGCCGAGGACGCCAAGGCGAAGGCGGCCAACGACCTGGAGCGCCGGGTCGCCGAGGCGTACGCGGAGTACCAGCTGCGCCTCGGCCAGGCCAACGCGATGGACTTCGACGACCTGATCATGCGCACGGTCGAGCTGCTGCAGAACTTCCCCGACGTGGCCGAGTACTACCGGCGCCGGTTCCGCCACGTGCTGGTCGACGAGTACCAGGACACCAACCACGCGCAGTACACCCTGGTCCGCGAGCTGGTCGGCACCGGGACCACCGAGTCCGGCGTGGAGCCGGGCGAGCTGTGCGTGGTCGGTGACGCGGACCAGTCGATCTACGCCTTCCGCGGCGCGACCATCCGCAACATCGAGGAGTTCGAGCGCGACTTCACCAACGCGCACACCATCCTCCTGGAGCAGAACTACCGCTCCACGCAGACCATTCTCTCCGCGGCGAACGCGGTGATCGCGCGCAACCCGAACCGCCGCGCGAAGCGGTTGTGGACCGACTCCGGCGACGGCGAGAAGATCGTCGGCTACGTCGCGGACAACGAGCACGACGAGGCCGCGTTCGTCGCCGGCGAGATCGACGAGCTGGCCGATTCGGGCGCGGCGACCTACGGCGACGTGGCCGTCTTCTACCGCACGAACAACCAGTCGCGCGTGTTCGAGGAGATCTTCATCCGGCTCGGCCTGCCCTACCGCGTGGTCGGCGGGGTGCGGTTCTACGAGCGGCGCGAGGTCCGCGACATGCTGGCCTACCTGCGCGTGCTGGCCAACCCGGAGGACACGGTCAGCCTGCGCCGCATCCTCAACGTGCCCAAGCGCGGCATCGGCGACCGGGCCGAAGCGGTGGTGGCCGCGCACGCCGAGCGCGAGCGGATCTCGTTCGCCGCGGCGCTGCGCGAGTCCGTCGACGGCAAGGTCACCCTGATGAACCCGCGGTCGCAGAAGGCCATCGCGGGCTTCCTGGCGCTGATGGACGAGCTCGGCGGACTGGTCGAGGACGAGGCCGAGGTGGCCGACATCCTGGAGGCGGTGCTCGAACGCACCGGCTACCGCCAGGAGCTCGAGGACTCCGACGACCCGCAGGACGCCTCGCGGGTGGAGAACCTGACCGAACTGGTCACCGTGGCCAGGGAATTCGGCGAGTTCGCGGCCGAGGTCACGCCGCCGCCGGAGGACACCGTGGTGGTGCCCGGCTCGCTGCCCGCCTTCCTGGAGCGCGTGTCGCTGGTCGCCGACGCCGACTCGATCCCGTCGCCGGACGGGGAGGACGCCGACGACGCGGGCGTGGTCACGCTGATGACCGTGCACACCGCGAAGGGCCTGGAGTACCCGGTGGTGTTCTGCACCGGCTGGGAGGACGGGATCTTCCCGCACATGCGCGCGCTGTCCGAGCCGGCCGAGCTGGCCGAGGAACGGCGGCTGGCCTACGTGGCCATCACCCGCGCGCGGCAGCGCCTGTACGTCTCCAGGGCGGTCGCGCGGACGGCCTGGGGTCAGCCGATGGCGAACCCGGCTTCGCGCTTCCTGGACGAGATCCCGGCCGAACTGCTCGACTGGCGGCGCGAGGAGCCGTCCCGCGGTGGCTTCCGCTCCGGTTCCCCGCGCGCGGCGACCACCTGGGGGAGCCGCTCGTCCTCGTTCGGCGGGGATTCGGCGCAGGCCGGCCTCTCCTCGCGCGGGATGCGCACGACGAACTTCAAGGGCTGGAAGGACACCGTGGCGCTGAAGCTGGACGTCGGCGACCGCGTCAGCCACGACAAGTACGGCCTCGGCACGGTGGTCGCGGCCGACGGCACCGGTCCCCGCGCCACCGCGACCATCGACTTCGGCGCCTCCGGCAAGGTCAAGCTGATGCTGATCGGCAGCGTCCCGATGCAGAAGCTCTGAAACTGTCGTACCCACCCGCTATAACGGACGTCGAACACAAGTTCGACGAGCGGGTGGGTCCCTGCACCCCCCGGGAGCAGGAGAAACGACATGTGGCGAACCGGTGCGGCGTGCGCGGCGACGTCCCGTAGGTCACTGCGCACGCGGCAGCCCGCGCGCTGGAATTCGGCGTTGCGGTGCTCTTCGCGTCCCGGTCAGCTCGGCACCGCGCGGCACGCGCACGCCGAAGGCCCGGACGGGGTGGCGCGTGGGGGTGACGGTGGTGGAGGACAGCCCTCGTCCGTCAGGGACGAGGGCTGTCCACCGGAAGATCCGGAAGGATCAGATCTTGACGCCGCGCTCGCGCAGCCAGGGGCTCGGGTCGATCTTCTTGCCGCCGCCGGTCCAGACCTCGAAGTGCAGGTGCGGTCCGGTGGACTGGCCGCGGTTGCCGACCTCGGCGATCTGCTCGCCGGCCTTGACCTTCTGGCCCGAGCGGACCGAGAAGCTGTTCATGTGGCCGTAGACGTGGATCGTGCCGTCGTCCATCTGGATGCGGACCCAGAGGCCGAAGCCGCTGGCGGAACCGGCCTCGATCACCGTGCCGTCAGCGGCGGCGAGGATCGGGGTGCCGATCGGGGCGGCGAGGTCGATGCCGTTGTGGCTGGCGCCCCAGCGGGCGCCGAAGCCGGAGGTGAACCGGGCCTCGGGGCACGGGTTCACGATCTTGGGGCGCTTGGCCTCTTCTTCCTTCTTGCGCTGCTCCGCCTCTTCGCGCTCCACGCGAGCGGTGGTCACCGACGCGCTGTCGTCCAGCTTCTGGACTTCGGCGGAGGCGTCGCTGCTGAGCGCGACGGGAAGGAGCTCGGGAGCGCTGGCCTTGGTGTCGCCACCGACACCGAACGCGGCGCTGGCGTCACGAGAGCTGGCCAGCGGCGTCACATTGGCGTCGGAGTCGGAACCCAGCGACTGGAGCGTCGAGCCGGCGGCCGCGGCGGCGAACGCGCCGGCGGCGACAGCGGCGACCACAACGCGGCCACGGAGTGCGGACGGGGGCGGGGGGAGCCGGTGCGTGCCCCGGACTCGGACGACCGCACCGTCAAGTGCGTCTTCGAGCTCCGGGGAAGGAACTTGGCCGCCGGGGGAGCGGTGTCGAGCCAAGACTACGGGGCCTTCCATCTTCGGGGAATCAGATCTCGCGTTCGGGCTGCCGGGCGGGGGATCCCGGTGAGCAACCTCGGGGGTGGTTGCTCGGCGTCCTATTCGTGATCTGACTGTAATGGGGACCCGGGGACAGTAACGAAGGGGCACCGCCCGGGGCAAGGCGCAGCAGCCGTGTCGGCCGAACGAGGCCGACGGGCGCGCGCACTAGCTGTGCATATGACTAAAAGTAGACCCCTGATTACTCCGTAGGTGTGACCTGGACAACAGGCATCCACCCGTGTCCCAGGTCACAAAACCGCCCCCGCGGTCCCCTGAAGCTCCCGTTGTCCCGATTTACCCGGGTCGCGCCCGGAATAAACCGTTGCGCTCCCGCTGATGAGGGCTTTCACCCGTCCGAACTATCGGTTCTTGGTCGCATCGGTGCAGCTCACACGCCCATTCCGCCGCCGCGCCGTATCGCCGGGCACCTGATCGCCCGCGGCCCACTGAGCCCGAACCGCTGCGAGCCCACCGAAAGTTCGCGAGCACCGCGGCGGCGCACGGGCCCCAGCCACTTCCCGTGACCACCGTGGCCGCGACATCCGTGCCCAGTGACGACCGCACCCCCGTGGCGACGGCGGCCAGTCACGACTGCGATCAGCGGCTTACGAAGCCCGTCGTCCAAGGCCCGGCCCCCAAGAAAGGACCCGGCTCCCCCAAGAAAATGACCGGGGCCCACCCACGAAGTGCGGGCGGACCCCGGCCATTCAGTCCCCGGTTCCCTGTGGTGGTTGTCCGCCGCCCCGCCGGCGGGCAATCCCCTGTACCGCTCCGCCCCGAAGGGAGCGATATGCCGTTGGACGCCTGACCGCCACCCAGGTTGCGCGCCGCCCGGATCCAAGTGCCCCGGATTCCAAGGCTGCGTCGCGCCACATCCCGAGGGTGCTTGGCGCCCCGGCTCCCAAGATCGCGTGGCGGCCGGACCCGAAGGTCGCGTGGCGCCCGGATCTCGAGGTTCCGTGCCGCCCGGGTCCCAGGGCTGCGTCGCGCCCGGACGCAAAGGGCACGGGCGCCGGATCCCAGGTTTGCGTCGCCCCCGGATCCGAGTGCCCCCGGATCCGAGTGCCCCGGACCCAAGCGGCCCCCCGGACCCAAGCGGCCCCGAACCCAAGTGGCCCCCGAACCCAGGCGGCCCCCGGACCCAAGTGGCCCCGGATCGAGGGTGCGTGGCGCCCGGCCCCGCACCGCCGGGGCTTGCTAGCGTCGTCGCGATGACTTCCAAGCCCGGTCTCCTTACCGGGGCGCTGCTCTCCGGGGTGCTCGGCTCGGTCCTGCTCGCCGTCGGCGGGGTGCTCCCCGTCGTCGGGGACGCGGCTCCCGGGTACGCCAGCGCGGCCCCGCTGATCGTGCTGGCGCTCCTCCCCGCCGCGCTCGCGGTGCTCGCCTTCACCCGCGGCCGCCCCACGCTGGCGGCCGGGGTGCTCGCCGGGACGGCCGTGCTCGCACCCGGCCGCCTCCTCCTCGACCTCCAGCTCCTCGTCGACCTCTCCACCGCCGCCCGCCCCGAGTTCCACGTGCCCGTCCAGCTGGAAGCCGGCACCGCCGGCCCCGGCCTGTGGGCACTGCTCGCCGGCCACGTGCTCACCGCCGCCGCGGGCATCGCCGCCGTGTACTTCGTGCGCCGCGAAGCCGAGGCCGAGGGCACGGACCTGCCCGGCGGCCCCCGCCTCGTGGTGCTCGCGATCGGGCTGACCGTCGTCGCCGGGGTCGGGCTGGTGATGGCGCCGTTCGAGTCCGCCGACCCCTACCTCCCCGCGCGCAACGCCTTCGAATCGCCGTGGCCGGTGCTCACCGGCGCCCTCTTCATCGCCTTCGCCATGCCGCTCGGCGCCGCGCTGGCCTTCGGCTCCGGCCTGCGCGCGGCCGCCAGGGGCAGCGTGCTCGGCCTCGCCGCCGGGGTGCTCGCGGTCGCCGTGCCGAACCTCATCGCCGGGTTCGCGGTCAAGGACGCCTCGGTCAGCGCGGGCCCGGTGGTGGCGATCGTCGCCGCGCTCGGGCTCGCCGCGCTCGCCGTCGCCCGTCAGGAAGGCACCCAGCAGAACGACGACCCCGACGTCGCCGAGGAAGCCAAGCTGCCCGGCAGCCGCCGCCTGGAGCTGGCGACCGGCGCGCTCGCCGTCCTCACCGCCGTGGCCGCCGCGCTCGGCGGACTGACCGCGCAGGTGAGCAGTTCCTCCCCGGCCATCGAGGCCCCCGAGTCGCCCGCGGCCCTGCTGCTCGTGGTTGCCGGTGTGCTGCTCGGAGTGCTCGGACTGGCCGTGCTCCTGCCCGGCCTCGGCGAGACCCTGCGTCCGGCGCTGTCCGTGGCCTGGGTCGTGGTGCCGCTCGCGGGCACGGCCGTGCTCGACACCGTGCTCACCGCCTCCCGCTTCGGCGGCGTGCTCAGCCCCGGCCCCGGCGTGACGTGGACCTCCATCGCGTTGTTCGCCGCGGTCGTCACCGGCATCTGCTCGGCCGTCGCGGGCATGGTCGAGCGCGAGAACGACGACGGCCGCCGCCCGGCGGGCAGCGCGACCACGCCGGTGGTCGCCGCGGCCGTGCTCGCCGTCGCCGCGTTCGCCACCCCGGTGGTCACCGCGCCCGACTACGACCCGCCCACCCTGGTCACCGGCTTCGGCGCGTCCTGGTGGGGCACGGTGATCGCGCTGGTGGCCGTGCTCGCCGCCTTGGCGCTCTCGTTGCGCAGCCGTCCGATGCGCGCGTTCGCCCTGCTGCTCGGCGTGCTCTTCGTCCTGGTCCTCCGCGCGGCCGAGTTGCCGCTCGTCGAACTGGACGGCGCCACCAGCGGTGCGGGCCTCTGGCTGGCTATCGCCGCCGTGATCGCCACGGCGATTTCCGCGGGATTCGTCACACGCGCCGCCGACGACGAGTCGTGACCGTTCCGCCGCGCGTGCTCCTCGCCGCCTTCGACGAAACCCCCGTGCTGGCCGAAGTAGCCAGGGCGCTGCGCGACGAAGGCATCGAGGTGATCTACGCGGGCGTGCTCGAAACCGCCGAAGAAGTCGTCAGCGCGGCCGAGCAGGAGGACCCCGCCGTGATCGCGGTTTCGCCGTCGGCGCCGGAAGTCGCGCTCGACGGTGTCGAAGTGGTCGGCTTCCGCACCGTTCAAGAAGGTGTCGACCGGGTGAAGATGGCCACAGGAGCGAGGTCACGGGCCCGTCGGTGACCGACTTCACCGGGTGCGGAGTCCACTACCGAACCGCAGGTCGCTAGGGTCGACTCGGCGAGAAAAGCCGCCAACGAAACCAGCACAGTGGCGTGTCGTCAGGAGACTGGAGTAGTGGACCTTTACGAATACCAGGCGAGGGATCTCTTCGCCGCCCACGGTGTACCGGTGTTGTCCGGTGCCGTGGCCCATACGCCCGAAGAAGCCCACGCGACGGCCGCGGAGATCGGTGGCCAGGTGGTCGTCAAGGCCCAGGTCAAGACGGGCGGCCGTGGCAAGGCCGGTGGCGTGAAGCTCGCCGACACCGCCGATGAGGCCAAGGAGAAGGCGCAAGCCATCCTCGGCATGGACATCAAGGGCCACACCGTGCACCGCGTGCTGGTGGCCGAAGCCTCGGACATCGCCGAGGAGTACTACTTCTCCTTCCTGCTGGACCGCGCGAACCGCACCTTCCTCGCGATGGCGTCGGCCGAGGGCGGCGTGGAGATCGAGCAGCTCGCGGTGGAGCGCCCCGAAGCGCTGGCCAAGATCCCGGTCGACGCGATCACCGGGGTGGACAAGGCCAAGGCCGTGGAGATCCTGACCGCGGGCAAGTTCCCGGAGAAGGTCGTCGACGAGGCCGCCGACGTGGTGGTCAAGCTCTGGGAGACCTTCGTCTCCGAGGACGCCACCCTGGTCGAGGTCAACCCGCTGGTCCGCGACCCGCAGGACAAGATCATCGCCCTCGACGGCAAGGTCACCCTCGACGAGAACGCCTCGTTCCGCCAGCCGGGCCACGACGCGCTCGTCGACAAGCAGGCCGAGGACCCGCTGGAGGCCAAGGCCAAGGCGAAGGACCTCAACTACGTCAAGCTCGACGGCGAGGTCGGCATCATCGGCAACGGCGCGGGCCTCGTGATGTCCACTTTGGACGTCGTGGCCTACGCGGGCGAGAAGCACGGCGGCGTGAAGCCGGCCAACTTCCTCGACATCGGTGGCGGCGCCTCGGCCGAGGTGATGGCCGCCGGGCTGGACGTCATCCTCGGCGACCCGGCCGTGAAGAGCGTCTTCGTCAACGTCTTCGGTGGCATCACCGCGTGCGACGCGGTGGCCAACGGCATCGTCGAAGCGCTGAAGATCCTCGGTGACGAAGCGGCCAAGCCGCTCGTCGTGCGGCTCGACGGCAACAACGTCGAAGAGGGCAGGCAGATCCTGGCCGAGGCGAACCACCCGCTGGTGACCGTGGTGGACACTATGGACAACGCGGCTGACAAGGCTGCCGAGCTCGCAGCGGCAGGGGCGTGAGATGTCGATCTTCCTGAACGAGAACAGCAAGGTCATCGTGCAGGGCCTGACCGGGTCCGAGGGCACCAAGCACGCGACCAAGATGATCAAGTCCGGCACCAACATCGTGGGTGGCGTGAACGCCCGCAAGGCCGGCCAGACGGTGACCATCGAGGGCAAGGAGCTCAAGGTCTTCGGCACCGTCGAGGAGGCCATCAAGGAGACCGGCGCCGACGTCTCGGTCGTCTTCGTGCCGCCGAAGTTCGCCAAGGACGCCGTGGTCGAGGCCATCGACGCGGAGATCGGCCTGGCCGTGGTGATCACCGAGGGCATCCCGGTGCACGACTCGGCGTACTTCTGGGCGCACGCGGTCGCCAAGGGCAACAAGACCCGGATCATCGGGCCGAACTGCCCCGGCGTGATCAGCCCCGGCAAGTCGAACGCGGGCATCATCCCGGCGAACATCACCGGCCCCGGCAAGATCGGCCTGGTGTCCAAGTCGGGCACGCTGACCTACCAGATGATGTACGAGCTGCGCGACATCGGTTTCACCACCGCGGTCGGCATCGGCGGTGACCCGGTCATCGGCACCACGCACATCGACGCGCTCGCGGCCTTCCAGGAGGACGCGGACACCGAGGTCATCGTGATGATCGGTGAGATCGGTGGCGACGCCGAGGAGCGGGCCGCGGACTACATCAAGGCCAACGTGACCAAGCCGGTCGTCGGCTATGTCGCGGGCTTCACCGCGCCCGAGGGCAAGACCATGGGCCACGCGGGCGCGATCGTCTCCGGTTCGTCCGGGACCGCGGCCGCGAAGAAGGAGGCCCTCGAGGCCGCCGGCGTGAAGGTCGGCAAGACGCCGACCGAGACCGCCAACCTCGCGCGCGAGCTGTACAACAGCCTGCACTGAGCCCAGCGCTCCCAGACCGAGGCCGGGCACCCGATCGGGTGCCCGGCCTTTGTCGTGATCGGTGCCGGGGGTGACGAAACCATTTCGGGCGCCGGAACGTCTGAGCCAGCGGGCGGGCCAGCGCCGCTGGTGCGCTAGCGTTCAGTAACCACAAGCCGCCTCTTTTGCCACACGCCGAGTGGCCGGTCGGACGACAGGAGAACACGGATGTCCTTTCCCAGCAGTGGGCCTGGTTACCCTCCGCAGGGTGGCGGCCCCCACAATCCCCAGGGACCGGGTACCGGGTCGTTCCCGCCGGTCGGCCCGCCGCCGCAACAGCAGCAGCAGTTGCAGGCCGGGGCGCTGAACTTCGCGGTCATCCTCGCGCTGGCCGTGTCGGTGCTGGGCCTGGTGCAGTACTTCGTCGGCTTCTCGGACGAGGCGTCGCCCGCCACCGAGTCGACCACCTGGTTCCTGGTCGGCGGCCTGCTCGCCGCGCTGCGCGTGCTGCCGAACGCGCCGAAGGTGCTGCCGTTCGCCGCGCTGATCAGCGTGCTGGGTGCGCTGCAGGCGCTGGACCACGTGATCGGTTACGGGGAGAACGACACCGTTCCCGGCATCATCACGGTGATCGTCATCCTCGGTTTCCTGCAGCTGCTCGCCGCGGTGGCGGCGCTGCTGTTCGACTACAACGTGCTGAAGCTGCCCACGCCGCAGCCGCAGGGCGCGCCGCAGCAGCCGCAGTTCGGCCCGCCGACCGGGCAGCAGCCCGCGCAGCCGGGTCAGCCCGGGCAGCCGGGGCAGCCGGGTCAGCCTGGTCAGTACGCGCCGCAGCAGCCGCAGTTCGGTGGCCCGCCGCCCGCCTCGTCGCAGCAGACCACGCAGTACGCGCCCACCGGCGGCAACCAGCCCGACTCGGGCGGCTTCGCGGCGCCGACGCAGTACTCGACCCCGGTCACGCCGCCGCCCCCCGGGCAGCAGTCGACCACCTACGCGCCGCAGCAGGGCCAGTTCTTCCAGTCCGGCGGTTCGGGTTCTTCGGAGTCCGGTGGGCAGCAGTCCCCGGGCACCCCGCCGGGCGGGTTCGGCAAGCCCAGCAGCTGATCCCCGGTCCGATCGAAGGCCACCCGCGTGCGCGCGGGTGGCCTTTTCGCTGTGCCCCGACCGGGTGGCTGTGGCTGGTGCCATTTTCGATCAACGGCGTGGCTCACCCGGATGGCCCAGCCTGGATGCGAGGGTCAGCGGTATGCAGGTGCTCACCACTGGGCCGGACGGCGCCGAGCGGCTGAGCGACCACGGCACGCACGAGGAGGTCACCGGGGCGGCTCGGTTCCGCGTGCTCCTGGTCGCCGCCGTGCTCCCGCTGCTCGCCGGCTACACGCTGGCCGCCGGTTCGGTGGCCGCGGTGGTCGGCCTCGCCCCCGGTTCGGGGTTCAGCATCAGTGGTGCGCTGCGGGGTGGTGGTCCGGCCTGGCTGGCCACGCAGCAGGTGCCGCTCGGTCTCGGCGGGGCCCCGCTCGGGGTGCTGCCGCTGCTGCCGACGATCTTGCTCCTGCTGCTGGTGGCCAAGGTCGCGTCGAGCGCCACGCGCAAGCTCGGGCACGTCGACGCCACGCACGCGCTCGGCGTGGTCGGGGTGATCGCGTGCGCGCACGCCACCGCCGGGGTCACCGTCGCGGTGCTGTGCAGCGGTACGGAGGTGGAAGTCGAACCGCTGACCGCGTTCCTGCTGCCGGGCGTGCTGTCCGGGGCGGCCGCGGCGGCCGGGGTGCTCGCCCGCTGCGGGGTGCCGGAACCGGTGCGGCAGTACGTCGACCCGGTCGCGGTGCGCGGGCTGCGTGCCGGCGTGCTCGGGCTGGTGGCGCTGCTGGTGGCAGGGGCGCTGGTCACGCTGCTCGGGTTCGGCCTGTCCGTGCCGGAGACCATGCGGTTGTTCGACGCCGAGACGGCCGGCAGCGGGGCGGGCATGCTGCTGGTTTCCGTGGTGTACCTGCCGAACGCGGTGGTGGCCGGGCTGTCCTTCGCGGCCGGGCCGGGGTTCTCGATCGGTGCGGTGAACATCACGCCGTTCGCCTTCGACGGCGGGCCGGTGCCCGCGCTGCCGCTCCTCGCGGCGTTGCCGGAGGCGCAGGCGGCCTGGTGGCCCGCGTTGCTGGTGCTGCCCGCGCTCGCCGGCGCGCTGAGCGGCTGGACGTTGCGCCGCTGCGACCCGGACCCGCTGGTCCGCGTGCGCGCGGCGGCGATCGCCGGTGCCACGGCCGGGTTCGGCTGCGTGCTGCTGGGGACGTTCGCCGGTGGGCGGTTCGGGGACGCGTTGTTCGACCCGGTGACCGTGCCGATCGCGTTGTTCTCGCTGGCCGGTTCGTGCTGGGTGGCGCTCCCGGCGGCGGCGGTGGCCTGGCTGACCGGCAGCACCGGGCCGGTGGCGCCCGCGCCCGACGACATCCCGGGCGACGACGCCATCACGGAAGTCTTCGACGCCATCCAAGACGACGACACCGCCGAAGCTTCCGACACCTCCGACACCTCCGACACCGACGAGGATCCCGAGGAAGAACCGGACGACTCCGCCGACTCCGCCGAGGAATCGGCCGCCACCGGCGCGACCGACGAAGCCGACTGGACCGGCGCGCCCGACGAAGGCGACTGGGCCGGTGAAGCCGACCGGGCCGGTGAAGCCGCCGTGGCGGACTGGGCCGAGGAAGCCATCGCGACCGACGAAGCAGACGTGGCCGAGGAGCCCGCTCCGGGTGCCTCCGAGGAGCCCGAGCGCCGCGACTAGGCTGGGCGTGCCCAGGTCAATGGCCATGTGCCCGAGCAAGGAGACCCGTTCTGCCTAGTCGGTTGGAGCTGCCCACCCCGGCCAGGGTGGTGGTGCTCGCCTCGGGGTCCGGAACCCTGTTGCAGGCCTTGCTCGACGAATCCGCCCGCCCCGGTTTCGGCGCGACGGTGGTCGCCGTCGGCGCCGACCGCACCGGGATCGAGGCACTCGCCCGTGCCGATCGCGCGTCCGTGCCGTACTTCACCGTGCGCGTCGCCGACCACCCCGATCGCGCGGCCTGGGACAAGGCGCTGACCGAAGCGGTCGCTGCCTACCGGCCCGATCTGGTGGTCTCCGCCGGGTTCATGAAGATCCTCGGCGAGCAGTTCCTGGCGCGCTTCGAGAACCGGGTGCTCAACACGCACCCGGCGCTGCTGCCCTCCTTCCCCGGCATGCACGCGGTCGCCGACGCGCTCGCCGCCGGGGTGAAGGTCACCGGGTCCACCGTGCACTTCGTGGACGCCGGCATGGACACCGGCCCGATCATCGCCCAGGAGGCGGTGGTGGTGGAGGAGTCCGACACCGAGGACCGGCTGCACGAGCGGATCAAGTCGGTGGAACGGCGGCTGCTGGTGGACGTGGTCGCGAAGCTGTGCCGTGCGGGCTGCACGGTGGACGGACGGAAGGTGAGTTTCAGGTGAGCGAGCCGGGGCGGAAGCCGGTCAAGCGGGCGCTGATCGGCGTTTCGGACAAGGCAGGACTGCTGGAACTGGCGACCGGCCTGCACGCCGCCGGGGTGGAGATCGTGTCCACCGGCGGCACCGCGAAGGTGATCGCGGACGCCGGTGTGCCGGTCACCCCGGTCGAGGAGGTGACCGGGTTCCCCGAGTCGCTCGACGGCCGGGTCAAGACGCTGCACCCGCGGGTGCACGCCGGGCTGCTCGCCGACCGGGACCGCGCCGAGCACGTGGCGCAGCTGAAGCAGCTCGACATCGCGCCGTTCGACCTGCTGGTGGTGAACCTCTACCCGTTCCAGCAGACGGTGGCCTCGGGTGCCTCGTTCGAGGACTGCGTGGAGAACATCGACATCGGCGGCCCGGCGATGGTGCGGGCCGCGGCGAAGAACCACGGCAGCGTGGCCGTCGTGGTGGACCCGGCGCGCTACGACTGGGTGCTGGAGAACGTGCGCGACGGCGGGTTCGACCAGGAGGACCGCAAGCGCCTCGCGGCGGCCGCCTACGCGCACACGGCGTCCTACGACATCGCCGTGGCCAACTGGTTCGCCACCGCCTACGCCCCGGCCGACGACGCCGGTTTCCCCGACTTCAAGGGCGCTTCCTGGGAACGCGCCGACGTGCTGCGCTACGGCGAGAACCCGCACCAGGAGGCCGCGCTGTACCGGCACTGGAGCGGCGGCGGGATCGCGCACGCCGAGCAGCTGCACGGCAAAGCCATGTCCTACAACAACTACGTCGACGCCGATGCCGCGCGCCGCGCGGCCTACGACTTCGACGAGCCCGCCGTGGCGATCATCAAGCACGCCAACCCGTGCGGCATCGCGGTCGGAGTCGACGTCGCCGAGGCGCACCGCAAGGCGCACGCCTGCGACCCGGTTTCGGCCTACGGTGGGGTGATCGCCACGAACCGCCCGGTCACCCTGGCCGCCGCCGAGCAGATCGCGGACATCTTCACCGAGGTGCTGGTGGCGCCCGCGTTCGACGAGGACGCGCTGGAAGTGTTGACGCGCAAGAAGAACATCCGGCTGCTGCGCCTGCCGGAGGCCGCGGCGTCCCGGCTCGAGGAGCGGCCGATCTCCGGCGGTCTCCTGGTGCAGGCGGCGGACCGGATCGACGCCGAGGGCGACAACCCGGCGAACTGGACGCTGGCCACCGGTGAGGCGGTCGACGAGGCGACGCTGGCGGACCTGGAGTTCGCCTGGCGCGCGGTGCGCGCGGTGAAGTCGAACGCGATCCTGCTGGCGCACGACCGGGCCACCGTCGGCGCGGGCATGGGCCAGGTGAACCGGGTCGACTCGGCGCGGCTCGCGGTGGCGCGCGCCGGTGACCGGGCCAAGGGCGCGGTGGCTTCCTCCGACGCGTTCTTCCCCTTCCCGGACGGACTGGAAGTGCTGATCGAGGCCGGGGTGCGCGCGGTGGTGCAGCCGGGCGGCTCGGTGCGCGACGCCGAGGTGATCGCCGCGGCGGAGGCCGCCGGCGTCACGGTGTACCTCACCGGCACGCGGCACTTCGCGCACTGAGATGGGGTACCCGCAGCAGCCCGGTTGGGGCTACGGCTACCCACCGCAACCGCCGCCGAGGAAGAAGAGCAGGCTGGGACTGGTCCTCGGCCTGGTCTTCGGCGGCTTGCTGCTGCTGGGGATCTCCATCCCGCTGGTGCTGTTCGCCATCGAGTACAACGAGTCGGTGGGCGGCCCGGGCTCCCCGAGCCAGGCGGCGCCCGAATGCCAGCTGCCCGAACAGGTGACGGCCAAGTACCACGCGTCGTCACTGAGCGGCGGCCGCGACGAAACCGTGGCGACCGGGGGCCTGCGGCAGGTCAACTGCGGCTGGGCGCCGTCCCCGGAGGAGACGGTCCACTTCCGGTCGGTGACCTTGTACATCAACCAGTACACCGGCCGGGACGGCGAGCAGGAGGCCGCCGAGTCCTTCGAACAGCAGCCGCGCGAACCTGGCGCGGTGGAGGTCGAGGGGCTCGGAGACCGGGCGTACCTGGTGCCGGTCACCGGTAGCAGCTCCTACAGCGGTGCGGAAGTCCGTGTGCTGAAGGGGAACACCCAGTTCAGCCTGAACTACACGGGCTGGGACAAGGAGTTCTGGTTCTTCGGCACGGCCAAGATCCCGCAGCCACAGGCGGACGAGGCAGCCAAGGCGTTCGCCACCGGGATCGCCGCGAACCTGGGCTAGCCCCGATGACCACCATCGCGCTGCGCCCGGCCACGCCCGAGGACGACGAGTTCTGCTTCCGCCTGCACAAGGCCGCACTGGGCGAGTACGTGGCCGAGTTGTGGGGCTGGGAGGACGAAGCGAAGCGCGAGTACCACCGGCGCTCGTTCACTCCGGAGCGCTGGCAGATCGTCACCGTGGACGGCGTCGACGCGGGCGTGCTGGTGGTCGAGGAGGAGCCGGACGAGGTGTACCTAGGCCGCATCGAACTCCACCCCGATCACCAGGGGCGCGGTGTCGGCGGGGTGCTCCTCCGGCGCGGCCACAAGATCCACCTCCGTCGCGATCCCTAGCCCCGGCGGCGGACGGTTCGTTCGAGGATGCCGAGCGTGGCCTTGAGCGCCGATTCCGGGACCACCGGGAAGGTGACGCGCTCCCGCCACTCGTCGCCGACGCGCGACCAGTCGTAGTAGGACGTGACGAGGGTGCCGCCCTCGGCCGGGGTCAGCCGGTAGCCGTAGACGTGGCCGACGTGCGGCCGGAACTGCCCTTCGACGGTCCAGGCGATCTCCTCGCCGGGGACGAGTTCGGTGATGACCACCTCGACGTCGTACTTGCCCAGCGGGACGTCCCCGAGCGCCTCCCGGTCCATGTGCACCACGAACCGGTCACCGGGCCGCTCGACCGGGTCCCCGTCGGCGTCGAGGAGCATGCCCGACGCGTCGATGTCCACGTGCCCCTTCGGATCGGTGAGCACGGCGAAGACCGCTTCGGCCGTCGCCGGGATCAGCCTGGAGACCTCGATCCGTTCCACGCCAGGGGTTTCCGCCGTGCGGATCAGGGTGGCGCGGCCGAGGGTGTGGGAGGACATGGCGAACCCGAGCAGGGCGGGCGTGCCGTCCGCCGGCACCCCGATGTCCTCGACGTCCAGCGCGTGCACGGTGACGAAGTAGCGGTGCGGACCGTGCCCGGCGGGCGGTGCCGCGCCGACGAAACCGGCGACGCGGGCGTCGTTGGGCAGCTGGAACGCCGGTTCGGGAACGGATCCCTCGGGCAGCGAGGTCACCGTCGCGGGGATGTTGGCGACGGCCCAGTGCCAGAAACCGGACATCGTCGGGGCGTCGGGGTCGTACATCGTGACGGCGTAGCTCTTGGTGCCGGTCGGGGCGCCGGTCCAGGAGAGCTGGGGGCTGGTGTCGCCGCCGGGCAGCGCGGTGCTCGTGGTGGTGACGGTGAAGGCCGGAACCTCGGGGAGGCGGGCGAAGGGATCGGTCATGTAATCGACCATAGCAAAGATAATCGATTATCTACCAGATCGTCTACGCTGAGGCGCATGACGATGCTCTCCGAGCGGGTCCACGACCACCTGCGGAACGCGATCATGCGCGGGGATCGACCCCCTGGTGAGGCCCTGAAACCGCAGGACATCGCGAAGGAGCGGGGCGTGAGCCTGGCGGTGGTGCGCGAGGCGCTCGTGCGGTTGGTCGGGGAGGGGCTCGCCGACCGGTTGCCCAACCGCGGGTTCGCCGTTCCGGCCTACTCCGACCGCCGTTGGCAGGAGATCGCGGAGGCCCGGCGGAGCATCGAGCCGGTCGTGCTGCGCCTGTCCGTCGAGCGCGGTGACGTCGAGTGGGAGGCCCGCGTGCGGGCGGCGCACCACCGCCTCGTGCGCACGCCGACGCACGTCGAGGAGGAGGGCGAGTACTACAGCGCGGCGTGGTCGGAAGCGCATCGGGTTTTCCATCGCACGTTGCTGGAGGGGTGCGGGAATCCGGTGCTGTTGGAGACCTTCGACCGGTTGTGGACCGCGAGCGAACTGGCTCGCCGCTGGTCGGCGCACCGGAATCCGGAACGCGACGGCGTCGCCGAACACCAGCGCCTGGAGGAGGTCGCGCTGGCGCGCGACGCCGACGCGGCGGCGGAGGTGCTGGCGGCGCACCTGTCCCTGACCGCGGCGGGTCTGACGGGCTGAAGAAACCTTCATCACCCGTCAGGGTGTTCCGCAGTTGACATGATCGACGGCCACTGCTTGACTGGAGCTATCGAACAAACGTTCGACAAGGTGACCGCCTTCCCCGCGGTGACGATGGCATGGCGCTCGTGTTGCCAAGAGCACGGGTGTGGTCCGCGACGTCGTTGGGTGGAGGAGGTGACCGGTGCCGGTTGGTGTGACCGTTCCGGCGTCATCGGCCTCGCCCGCTCCGCTGGCGCGGCTGGCGGCGTTGCCGGGGGTCAGTACGGCGAGTGGGGTGGCGGCGGCCGCCCGGCATGCTCAGGTGACGGGAAAGGTGCTGCCCGTCCTGCCCGAGCTGGCCGGGTTGCTGCCCGCCGGTGGACTGCGACGCGGTGGCACGGTCGCGGTGCACGGCTCTCCCTCGTTATTACTGGCCCTGCTTGCCGAAGCCACCTCGCGGGGTTCCTGGGCGGCTGTGGTGGGTGTTCCCGAGCTCGGCGTTGTGGCGGCGCACGAGCTCGGGGTCGCGGTGGACCGTCTCGCGCTGGTCAACCGGCCGGGAATGGAGTTCGGCGCGGTCACGGCCGCTCTGCTGGACGGGATGGACCTGGTGGCCGTGGGCGGCGCGGGCGGTGGCGCTCGCGGTGCCGGTCCATCCCGTTCCCAGCAACTGGCACGCCGCCTTTCGGCACGGGCCCGCAACCGGGGTGCGGTCCTGCTGTCACTGGGACCTTGGCCGGGGGCCGAGGTGGAACTGACCTGCGAGGCGATCACCTGGCAGGGCTTGATGGAGTCGGGAAAGGGGTTCCTGCGAGGCGCTGATCTGAACGTGCGCACCAACGGCCGCGGTGCCGCCGCGCGCCCGTTGCGCGCCACCGTCACCCTGCCCGCACTTCACGACGCCCACCCAGAACGCTTGGCGGAGCCAGCCCCCGCCGAGCCGCCACTGCATGCCGCTTCCGTGCAGCCTGCTTCTGCCGAGCCACCGATGCCCGCCACTTCGGTGCGGCCAGTGCCTGCCGAGCCACCGATGCAGGCTGCATCAGCGCGGCTTGCTTCTGCCGAGCCGCCGCCACATGCCGTGTCGGAGTGGTGGGGGCCGGAGCATGCCGCGCCAAGGCAGTGGGCAGCGGAACACAGCGAGCCAGAACACTGGAGCAAGCCAGAACACTGGGCCGAGCCAGTCGAGGCCGGTGTCGGATGAGCGACAACAACCGCATCCGGATGCTGGTGCTCTGGTGCCCCGACTGGCCGGTGGTGGCCGCCTGCGCGGCGGAAGCAACCCCGCCGGATCGGCCCGCTGCCGTGTTCTCCGCGAATCGCGTCGTCGCCTGTTCGGCGTTGGCGCGGGCCGACGGGGTCCGTCGCGGCATGCGGCGCAGGGAGGCGCAGTCCCGCTGCCCGGAGCTGGTGGTCTTCGGCGCCGAACCGGAGCGGGATGCCCGGTTCTTCGAGGCCGTCGCCGTCGCCGTTGAGGAGTTGGTGGTCGGGGTCGAGGTGGTGCGGCCGGGCATCGTCGCCATGCCGGTGGCCGGGGCCGCCGGGTACTTCGGCGGCGAGGCACGGCTGGCCGAACTGCTCGTCGACCAGGTGGCCGCGCAGGTCGGCGTGGAATGCCAGGTGGGCATCGCGGACGGGCTGTTCGCGGCCACCCTCGCCGCCCACCGGTCGGCGCTGGTGGAGGCGGGCGGCACCGCGAACTTCCTTGCCCCACTGGACATCCGCGTGCTCGACCAGCCCGGTGCGGACCGGGCCGAACTGGTCGACCTGCTCCGCCGCCTCGGCCTGCGCACGCTGGGCGCCTTCGCGGCGCTGACCACCCGCGAAGTGCTCAGCCGCTTCGGCGCGGACGGCGAAATCGCGCACCGGCTGGCGTCCGGGCGATCCGAGCGGCCACCGGTCCGCCGCCGCCCGCCGCCCGAGCTGACCGTGACCAAGGAGTGCGACCCGCCGCTGGACCGGGTGGACGTCGCCGCCTTCACGGCCAAGACCATGGCCGCCGGCTTCCAGGCCGGGCTCGCGGCCTGGGGCCTGGCCTGCACCCGGCTCGGCGTGCACGCCGTCACCGAGAACGGCGAGGAGATGTCGCGGATCTGGCGCTGCGCCGAACCGCTGGACGAGCAGGGCGTGGCCGATCGGGTCCGCTGGCAGTTCGAGGGCTGGCTCAAGGGCAGGACCGGCCGCCCGACCGCGGGCGTGGTCCGGCTCCAGCTGGTCCCCGAGGAGACCGTCGAGGGCCGGTCGTTGCAGCTCGGCCTGATCGGCACCGAGCAGCAACTCGCCGACGAACGGGCCGCCCAGGCGATGGTGCACGTCCAGGGCCTGCTCGGCCCGGAGGCCGTGCTCACCCCGGTGCTCGACGGCGGGCGCGGCCCGGCCGAACGCGTGCGGCTGGTGCCGTGGGGCGATCGCCGCGTGCCCGCGCGCCTGCCGGAAGCCCGCTGGGACGGACGGCTGCCGATGCCCGCGACGGTGTTCCCCGAGCCGCTGCCCGCCCGGGTCTTCGACGCGGGCGGCACCGAGGTGGGGATCACCGAGCGGTACCAGCTCAGCGGCCCACCCGCCGCGGTGGCGGTGGACGGCGGTGACGCGCGCCCGGTGCGCGGCTGGTCCGGGCCGTGGCAGGCCAGGGGCCGGGGAACCGACCAGGTGCGGCTGCAGGTGGTGCTCGACGGCACGTCGGCACTGCTGCTGGTCCGCACGCTCGACAATCCGAAGTGGACAGTGGAAGGGGAGTACGGCTGGTGAGTGACCAGGAGTACCTGCGCCGGGTGCGCGAATGGCTGAGCGAGGAACTCGGTGGCGCGCCCGCCGAGGTGGCCGGGATCGAGCTGGACCTGTCCGCGCTGATCCCGCTCCAGCGCACCGGTGAGCACCAGTACGGCTGATGGGCTGGAACAACCCGCCGGTCCGCTGGCAGGACCTGGAACGCGAGCTGTCCGGACGACAGCCGGAGTCTGAGCGTGAGGCGTCCGGGCAGCAACCGCTCCAGCCGGAGCCCGCACGCGAGCTGTCCGGGCAGGCGATTCCACCGGAGTCCGAGCGGGACGGGGGCGACAGCCCCGCCTGGACTCGGCACCGTCACGCCTACCGCCCCCCGGAGGATCTGCGCACCCGCCGCGGGGACGACCAGGCGGGCGCAGCCGTGCGCGTGCCGTACGCCGAGTTGCACTGCCATTCGAACTTCAGCTTCCTCGACGGCGCGAGCCACCCGGAGGAACTGGTGGAGGAAGCCGTCCGCCTGGGGTTGGATGCGTTGGCCCTCACCGATCGCGACGGTATGTACGGCGTCGTGCGCTTCGCCGAGGCCGCCGCGGATCTCGGCCTCCGCACGGTGTTCGGCACCGAGCTCAGCCTCGGCCTCAACAGCCCCCAGAACGGCCTGCCCGACCCCGAGGGCGAGAGCCTCCTCCTGCTCGCCTACCAGCAAGAGGGCTACGGCAACCTCTGCCGCGCGATCACCCGCGGCCAGCTCCAAGGACCACAGTCGGAGAAAGGCCGCCCCGTCTACGACCTGGAATCCATCGCCGAGGACACCGCGGGCAAGTGCGTCGTCCTCACCGGCGGCCGCCGAGGGGCGGTGCGCCGCGCGCTGGTCGACGGAGGCATCGACGCCGCGCGCACCCGGCTCGACCAGCTGGTCGCCCTCTTCGGCCGTGAGCACGTGGTCGCCGAGCTGGTGTCCCACGGCGAGCCGATGGACGACCACCACAACGACGCCATCCGCGACCTCGCCGAGTCGTTCGGGCTCCCGCTGGTCGCCACCGGCGGCGTCCACTACGCGACCCCGCGCCACGGCCGCCGCCTGGCCGCCGGGCTCGCCGCGATCCGCGCCCGCCGCAGCATCGAGGAGATGGAAGGCTGGCTACCCGCTGCGGACAACGCCTTCCTGCGCTCCGGCAAGGAAATGCAGGAGATCTTCACGCGCTACCCCGGCGCGGTGCAGCGCGCGGCCCTGCTGGGCACGGAATGCGCGTTCGACCTCAGCCTGGTGGCGCCGGACCTCCCGCCGTTCGACGTGCCCGACGGCCACACCGAGGCCAGCTTCCTGCGCCAGGAGGTGATGAAGGGCGCCGCCCACTGGTACGAGGGCAACGAGAAAGCGTACGCCCAGCTCGAACACGAGTTGCGCATCATCGAGGAACTCGGCTTCCCCGGTTACTTCCTGATCGTCTGGGAGATCGTCGACTTCTGCCGCCGCAACAACATCTACTGCCAGGGCCGGGGGTCGGCGGCGAACTCCGCGGTCTGCTTCGCGCTCGGCATCACCAAGGTCGACTCGGTGAAGTGGAAGCTGCTGTTCGAGCGCTTCCTCGCCCCGGACCGCGACGGTTACCCCGACATCGACCTGGACATCGAATCCGGCCGCCGCGAGGAGGTGATCCAGCACGTCTACCAGAAGTACGGCAGGCTGCACACCGCCCAGGTGGCCAACGTGATCACCTACCGCTCGCGCTCAGCCGTGCGTGACGCCGCCCGCGCGCTCGGGTATTCGCCGGGACAGCAGGACGCGTGGAGCAAGCAGCTCGACCGCTGGGGCCCGCTCAATTCCACAAAGGACGATCACGACCACGACATCCCGGCCGACGTGCTGGCGATGGCAGGCGATCTGGAGGGCTACCCCCGGCACCTGGGCATCCACTCCGGCGGCATGGTGATCTGCGACCGCCCGGTGAGCGAGGTCTGCCCGATCGAATGGGCGCGCATGGCCGATCGCAGCGTGCTGCAGTGGGAAAAGGACGACTGCGCCACGGCCGGACTGGTCAAGTTCGACCTGCTCGGCCTCGGCATGCTCTCCGCACTGCACTACATGGTCGACCTGGTCGCCGAATTCGAAGGCAAGACCATCGAACTGGGAAAGCTGGACCTGGAGGACAAGAAGGTCTACGAAATGCTCCAGCGCGCCGACGCGATCGGGGTGTTCCAGGTGGAGAGCCGCGCCCAGCTGGCGACGTTGCCGCGCCTGGCCCCGCGCAAGTTCTACGACCTCGCCGTCGAGGTCGCGCTGATCCGCCCCGGCCCCATCCAGGGCGGCTCGGTGCACCCGTTCATCCGCCGCTACACCGGCAAGGAGGAGTGGGACTTCGACCACCCGCTGATGGCGAACGCGCTGGGCAAAACCTATGGCGTGCCGCTGTTCCAGGAGCAGATGATGCAGATCGCGCTGGACGTGGCCGGGTTCAGCGCCGCCGAAGCCGACCAACTACGGCACGCGATGGGGTCGAAGCGTTCCCAGCAGCGGATGGAGCGGCTGCGGAAGCGGTTCTACGAAGGAGCCGAGGCCAACGGCGTCGAGCGCGAACTGGCCGTGCGCATTTTCGTCAAGCTGCAGGCGTTCGCGAACTTCGGCTTCCCCGAGAGCCACGCGCTGAGCTTCGCGTACCTGGTGTTCGCCAGCGCCTACTTCAAGCTGTACCACCCGGCCGCCTTCTGCGCGGCGTTGTTGCGCGCGCAGCCGATGGGCTTCTACTCCCCGCAGTCGCTGGTCGCCGACGCGCGGCGGCACGGGGTGGTGGTGCTCGGCCCCGACGTGAACGCCAGCGACTGGCACGCCACGCTGGAACCCCACGGTGACAAGGAAAACGCCGTACGCACCGGCCTCGCGACCATCCGGAACATCGGCGAGGACGTGGCGAAGGCGCTGGTCGCCGAGCGCGCGAGCGGCGGCCCGTTCGCGGACATGGCCGACGTCGCGCGCCGGGTCAGGCTGAAGACCCCGCAGGTGGAGGCGCTGGCCACGGCCGGTGCGTTCGGCTGCTTCGAGGCGGACCGGCGCAAAGCTCTCTGGGCCGCGGGCGCCGTGGCCGGCGAACGCCCGGAGAAACTGCCGGGCAGCGCGGTCGGCGTGGCCGCTCCCGCGCTGCCCGGTATGGACGACCTGGAGCTGGCGGTGGCCGACGTGTGGGCCACCGGGATGTCCCCGGACAGCTTCCCGACGCAGTTCGTCCGCGACCAGCTGGACGCGCTCGGGGCGCTCTCCTCCGAGGCGCTGCACCGGGTCGAGCACGGCACGCGGGTCCTCGCCGGTGGCGCGGTCACCCACCGGCAGCGCCCGGCCACCGCCGGCGGCATCACCTTCATCAACCTCGAGGACGAGACCGGCATGATCAACGTGGTCTGCTCGGCCGGGTTGTGGCGCCGGTACCACCGGGTCGCCCGCGACAGTTCCGCCTTGCTGGTGCGCGGGGTGGTCGAACGCGCGGACGGGGTGGTCAACCTGATCGCCGACCGCCTGCAGCGGTTGCAGTTGCGCATTCCCGCCAAATCCCGGGATTTCCGATAATCGGATTGACCTGCCCAACGGTCCGGGGCCACTATTTCCGTGCCTGGACGAAGGGAGGTGTCCGAAGTGGACGTTCTAGTGCTGAACGCGGGATACGAGCCGCTGCAACGGGTTTCCGTGCCGCACGCGGTGCGCATGCTGGTGCGCAACGTGGCCGTGGTCCACGAGGCGGGCACCGGCCCCGCGTTCGGGGTCTTCCCGCGCCCGCGCATCGTGCGGCTGCTGAAGTACGTCGTGATGAAGTGGCGTTACGCCGCGCCGCCGCGCTGGTCGCGCCGCGGTGTGCTCCGGCGGGACAACCACCTCTGCGCCTACTGCGGCAGGCACGCCGCCACCGTGGACCACGTCCTGCCGCTGTCCCGCGGCGGGGAGCGGACCTCGTGGCTGAACACGGTCGCCGCCTGCGGTGGCTGCAACGCGCGCAAGGCGAACAACCTGCCCCGCGAGGTGGGCATGCACCTGCGTTTTCCTCCGCGCGTCCCCACCTGGGACGAATTCTCCGAGCTCGTACCTAGGTGACCGCACCGAGAACGCGGAGGAGGCTGTGGCGCACCGCCGCGGTCGCGTTCTCGGCGGTCATCCGGCCGGCGCCGACTTCGGCGCCGGCCGCGTGACCGAGGGCCACCACCGCGGCCGCCAGCCAGGCCGGTGACTGGTCCCGGCTGAACTCACCGGCTTCCTGGCCACGGCGGATCACCCGGTCCAGCCGGTCGAGCACGGTGCCGTGGTCCTGCTCGTCCGCACCCGCGATGGCGGGGAGCCGCGGGTACCGCTCGAAGGTCCGCCAGCTCGCGTCGAACAGGCGCAGGATCGCGTCGGCCGCGGGGCCTTCGTCCAGCTTCGCCGCGTCCATCGCGGCGACCGCCTCCGCGGTCACCCGCTCGACGACCGCCGCCGCCAGCGCTTCCCGTGACGGGAAGTGCGCGTACACGGTCTGCCTGCTCACCCCGGCGGCTTCGGCGATTTCCTCGACGCTGGCGTCCGGACGCGCGCCGAGCACCTGGCTCGCCGCGGCGAGGATCGCGTGGGCGCTGCGTTCGGCGTCGGCCCGGCGCCGCCGCTTCGGGGTCAACTCAGACATGCTTGTCAACTTTACTGGCCCGCTCTAGCCTTGACAGCACTGTCAAAGTTAAGGAGCCGAGCATGACCACCGAAGACCTCATCGCCTACCTGACCTCGTACCCCGAGGAAATGGCCTTCGGCACCGAGTCGCCGGAAACCGTGTTCGACCGGTACCACACGCCCGACATCGAGTACCGCAACGAAGGCATCCTGCTCAACCGCGACCGCCTCATCGCGCACGCGCGCCCCGCTCGCAAGAACGCGACCAGCTGCACCGTCGAGGTGCACGACGCGCTGGTCTGCGGCGACCGCATCGCCGCGCGGTACACCCTGCGCGCGACCATGCGCAAGGGCACCAAGTTCGCTTCGGACATCCACATGTTCGGCTCGGTCGAACCGGACGGCCGCATCCGCCGCGTCACCCAGATCGGCCGCGAGCTGGAGGCCTGACCGCTTCTGCGAAGCTGGGGCGGTGGAAGCAGAAACGGAAACCGGTGAGGACTACCGAGACGCGGTACTGCCCGGCGCGAACTGGGAACGACGGCGGTTCGTCGGCTGCGACTTCACCGAGGCCGACCTCCGCGGCCTGGTGACGCAGGGCTGCACCTTCGACGAATGCGATTTCACCAAGGCGGACCTCGGGGAATCCCGCCACACCGCGTCGGCGTTCCGCTCGTGCGTGTTCGACCGGACGGTGCTCGCGGACACCACCTGGGAGAGCTGTTCGCTGCTCGGCTCGTCCTTCACCGCGTGCCGGATGCGGCCGATTTCCTTGCGGGAGTGCGATTTCACCCTCGCGTCACTGGGCGGCGCGCGGCTGGCGAAGGTCGCGCTCGCCGGATTGCGCTTCCGTGAGGCCAACTTCCTCGACGCCGACCTCTCCGGAACGGACCTGTCGGGCGCGGACCTGTCCGGGGCCCGGCTCGCCGGCGCGAAGCTGGAGGGCGCCGATCTGCGCGGTGCCAAGCTCGAAGCCCGCGAACTGCGCCAGGCGAACCTCGCCGGCGCGCGGGTCGACATGGACACCGCCATCGCCTTCGCCGCCGCGCACGGCCTGCTGGTGAGCTGAAAAGGGGCGTTCCCGCGGCGGGAACGCCCCTTCTTCGTGCACAGACCTCAGTCCACCGGCGGTTCGCCCGGGTCCAGTTCGATCAGGTCGCCCTCGTTGAGCAGGTCCTCGATCGACGCGGGCAGCAGGTACGCCGCGCCGCCACCGGGCTGGTTGAACCACGGGATGGCGATGCCGGCGAGCGCTTCGAGCGGCCGCTGCACCCGGTAGACGTGGTAGGGCCGGTTGACCCACTCCGGCACCAGCGAGCGCTCCTCGAACGGCGTGCCCGCCACGTAGGTCAGGTTGCCGTTCGGCCCGCCGAACCGGTCCAGCTCACTGCCCGCGGGCAGCTCGCGCAGCTCCTTGCCGCGGAACAGGGTCAGCGGCGGCTCACCGGCGAGCGGCTTGATCGGCCACTGCTGGCCACCCGCACCCCCGCCGCTGCCACCGGCGGCGGCATCCTCCCGGCGCGGGGCGGGCCGCTGCGGCGCGGCCGGGGCCGGGCGCGGCGGTTCGACCGGCGGCACCGGCACCTGCTGGGTCGGCGCGGGCTCCGGCGGCCGGGCGGGCGGTTCGGGCCGGGACGGCGGCGCGGGCGGCGCCACCTCCGGGGTCAGCGTGGTCATCAGGCCGGGACCGGCTTGGTCGCCGTCGAGCAGCGCACCCACCGGCGTCGGCGACTGGCGGGGCGGCGGCTGCCGGAACGGCTGCTGGGGCGGCTCCGGCGGCTCCTCGCGCACCGGGGCGACCACCTGGGTCGGCGGCGCGGGCGGCGGCTGCGGGGGTGCCTGCGGTGGCGGCGGGGGCGGTGTCGGGGGCTGCGCCGGCGGTGGCGGCTGCGGCGGGGCAGGCGGCTGGGCCTGGCTCCGCGCCTGCGGACGGCCGTTGAGCAGAAGCTTGCCGAGCATGAACGCGGCCGCGTCGTCGGCGTCGCCGAAGACCGCCGGATTGGTCAGCTCACCGTCGTACCAGCCGACCCGCCAGCCCGCGTCGATCCGCTCCAGGCTCCAGCCGTGCTCGGCGGGCTCGCCGATCCGGTACTCCTCGTCCGGGATCCGCAGCTCGTCCAGCTTGTCCTGCAGGTCGTCGAGGACCGGGTCCCCGTGCTCGACCGGCTCCGGCTCCTCGACCGGCGGCGGGCCGCCCGGCGCGATCGGGGTCATCGCGACCTGGGTGGGCGCGGCGGCGGGCACGTCCGGCTTCGGCGCCGGGGTGAACCGGGTCGCCTGGTCCGGCCCGGCGGGCACGAACTCGTCCTCGTCGTCGATGTCCACGACCTCGTGCGCACCGTGGGCCCCGGCGGGCTCGGGTTCGCTGAAGCCCTGCTCGTCGAAGCCCGGCTGGTACCCGTCCTGCGGATCCGGGTACGCGTGCGGCTCGGTCGCGTACTGGTCCTGGCTCGGCGGGGTCTTGTCGTCGTACTCGGCCTCGTACTGGTCGTCGTAGGCGGCGTCGGCGTACGACTGCTGCTGCGGCTCGTCGAACTGCTCGAACTGCGGTTCCGGCGGCGCGGCCGGGGCCGGGGGCGCGACCGGGGCGGGCGGGGCCACCGGCGGCGGGCTCGACGGCGCGCCCGGCCGCGGCGGCGGGCCGCTGCTGTGCACGTAACCCGCGGCGGCCTGCCGGGTCGCCTCCGGCACCTCGGCGACGGTGAAGTTGTGCTGGTGGATGTGGTCGATCAGGTCCTGCTCCGGCGAGACGCCGTAGGTGCGCAGGTAGTAGTTGACCGCGGCGGGCCAGATCCAGGTGCCGTCGCTGTGGAAGGCGATCGGCACGGCGGCCTCGGGCACCTCGGCCAGGCGGTCGGTGTCGTACCCGCGGCCGGGCACCACCACCGGGGCGGCGTCGAGGTAGTCGAGCAGGCGGTCCTGCTCGTCGTGCTCCAGGTCGGGACGGGTGATCACGGGGTGGCCTGCCGGATCCGTGCCGTCGAAGACCCTGGCGATGCGGAAGCGCGGGCCGGGCCGCTCCGGGCCGAGGCCGGACATCCGGCGCATCAGCCATTCGGGGATGTTCTCCTCGGCGCGCGGGAACATGCGCAGCTCGTCGGCGTAGGCCTGCGGCGGGGGCATCAGGTCCCACGTCGGCTCGTCGCGGTCGTACTCGAGGTTGTAGCTGGACGGGTGGTCGAGCTGGTAGCGGGCGTTGAACCAGGTGCCCCGGCCGTCGCGGTACATCCCGCCGCGGAGCCTGCCGAACAGGGTGGCGATGTCGTGGGTGGCCACCCACTCGCGGGAATCACCGTCGGCGGTGACGATCTCCCCGGTCAGCTCGTGGTACCGGCCCACGGCGCGATACTCGGCGGTGACACGCTGCCAGTCACGCGGGGCGGCACGCAGAAGCGCCAGCCCGATCTGCTTGACCAGGGTGTCCTGCTCGGTTGCGTTCAGCTGGGTCGTCGGTTGAGCCACCCCGACATTTTGACTGGTCCGCTCCGGCAATGCACGGCACATGTGACTAAAGGGCCTGACCGCCAGCTCACACCCGCTTTCTGCCTCGCCCGACCGGGGGTCGCGGAGACGAGGATCACCGGCCGGGGGTGACGCCGGGCCGTCACACTGGGAGGGATGAGCACCGTGCGTGAACCCACCGGCGCCGTGGCGCCGGCCCCGCAGGCACCCTCGGTGGCCGCGAAGGTGCTCGGCGTGAGCCTCGCCGTGTTCTCCGGCGTGACGATGGCGGTGCAGGGCCGGATCAACGGCCAGCTCGGCGTCGAACTCGGCGACCCGATGCTCGCGGCGGTGTTCTCCTTCGGCGGTGGCCTCGTCCTCCTGCTGGCCGCGCTGCCGTTCGCGCCGAAGATGCGGAAGGGCGTCGTCCGCGTGCGCGACGCCGTGCGCTCGGGTGAGCTGCGGTGGTGGCAGTGTCTCGGCGGCCTGGCCGGCGCCATGTTCGTGGCCGGGCAGGCGCTGGTCGTGGTGGCGATCGGGGTGGCCATGTTCACCGTGGGCGTGGTCGCCGGGCAGACGGTGAGCAGCCTCGCGGTGGACCGCGCCGGGCTCGGCCCAGCCGGTCCGCGCCCGCTGACCTGGCCCCGGGTGGCCGGGGCGGTGCTCACCCTGGTGGCGGTGCTCGGCTCGGTGTCCGGCGGGCTCGGCGAGACCGACGCCGGCGAGCTGTGGCTGATGGTGCTGCCACTGGTCGCGGGCTTCTGCGTGGCGGTGCAGCAGGCGGTCAACGGCCGGGTCGGCGCGGCCTCGGGCAGTGCGCTGACCGCGACGCTGGGCAACTTCACCGTGGGCTTCGTCGCGCTCGTGCTCGCCTGGGTGGTCTCGCTGCTGGTCCGCGGCGGCCCGTCCGGTTTCCCGTCGAACCCGCTGCTCTACGCGGGCGGCATCGTCGGGATCCTGTTCATCTCGATCGCCTCGCTGGTGGTCCGGTGGACCGGGGTGCTGCTGCTCGGCCTGGCCGCGATCGCCGGGCAGCTGATCGGCGCGCTGCTGCTCGACCTGCTGCTGCCCGCGCACGGCGAGCACCTGGCGCCGGAGACGATCGCCGGGGTGGTGCTGGCGCTGATCGCGATCGGCATCGCCGCGCTGGGCGGCGGGCGGCGCCGGACGCGCCGTTTGCCACAATGAAACCCGTGACGGCGACGGTTCTCGACGGCAAGGCGACCAAGGACGCGATCTTCGACGAGCTCAAGCCGCGGGTCGCGGCGCTCGCCGAGCGCGGCATCACCCCGGGGCTGGCCACCGTGCTGGTCGGCGACGACCCGGGCTCCCACTGGTACGTCAAGGCGAAGCACGCCGACAGCGCCAAGGTCGGGGTGAACTCCATCCGGCGCGACCTGCCCGCCGACATCACCCAGGACAAGCTCGAAGCGGTGATCGACGAGCTGAACGCCGATCCCGCGTGCACCGGTTACATCGTGCAGATGCCGCTGCCGAAGCACCTGGACACCGGCGCCATCCTCGAGCGGATCGACCCGGACAAGGACGCCGACGGCCTGGCCCCGGTCAGCCTGGGCAGGCTGGTGCTCGGGGAGACCGCGCCGCTGCCGTGCACCCCGCTGGGCATCGTGGAACTGCTGCGCCGCTACGACGTACCGCTCGACGGCGCGCGGGTGACCGTGATCGGCCGCGGCATCACCGTCGGCAGGCCGCTGGGCCTGCTGCTCACCCGGCGCAGCGAGAACTCCACGGTGACGCTGTGCCACACCGGGACGCGTGATCTGGCCGCCGAGGTCAAGCGCGCGGACATCGTGGTGGCCGCGGCGGGCGTGCCGGGCATCATCACGCCGGAGATGGTCAAGCCGGGCGCCGCGGTGCTCGACGTCGGGGTGTCCAGGGTGGACGGCAAGATCGCCGGCGACCTGGCGGCCGGGGTCGAGGAGGTGGCCGGGTTCATCTCGCCGAACCCCGGCGGGGTCGGCCCGATGACCAGGGCGATGTTGATCAGCAACGTGGTGGAAGCCGCCGAGCGGGCCGCGCGGTGACCACGGTGACCGCCCCGGCGCCGCCGCCGCGCAAGGACCGCAGGCCGTGGCTGGTGCACGTGCCGTTCCTGGTGGTGATGGCGCTGGTGACGCTGGCCGCGCTGCGGATCGGGATGTACCACTGGCGGCAGGGCGCGGCGCTGATCGGCGGCGCGCTGCTGACCGCCGCGGTGCTGCGCGGGGTGCTCTCGGACGCGCGCGCGGGGCTGCTGGCCATCCGCGGCAAGGCGGTCGACGTGATCACCTACACCACGTTCGCGACGCTCATTCTCTTTGTGGCGTTGACGATCACGCGCGGTCCCGGCGTCTGAAACTTTCGTAGGGGGCCATCTCCGCCGAAAGACGGACGACACCAGAGTGTCCGCCGGTCACCATTGACCGGTGATCAAATCCAGGCTCTTCGCCACCGCGCTGACCGGGGTGCTGGCGCTGGTCGTGGTCGTGGCACCCGCCGCGGCTGCCGGACCGTCGCTGGCTTGGGGACCGTGCACCGAGTCGGGGCTCGAGCGGTACCAGTGCGCGATCGCCGAAGTGCCGATCGATCACGCGCACCCGGACGGGCCGAAGTTCGGCCTGTCCGTGGTGCGCCAGCCCGCCGCGGATCCGGCGCGCCGCATCGGCACGCTGTTCCTCGCGGTGGGCGGGCCCGGTGGTTCGGGGGTGGACTCGGCGAAGGGGCGCGAGCTGGCTCAGGGGGAGCTGGCCGAGCGGTTCGACGTGGTCACCTTCGACCAGCGCGGGATCGGGCGCAGCGGGCAGGTCCGGTGCTTCGCCTCGGTGGCGGAGCAGGAGGAGTTCTGGGCCGCGGCGGTGATCCCACCGGCGAACCGGGAGGAGGAGCGGGCCGCCGCTTCGCGTGCCAGGGAGTACGCGAGGGGGTGCGCCGAACACGGTGGTCCGTTGCTGGGGCACTTGACCACCGCGGACGCGGCGCGGGATCTGGACTGGCTGCGGGAGGCCGTCGGGGACGCGAAGCTGACCTACGCGGGCGGGTCGTACGCGAGCTACCTCGGTCAGGTCTACGGCGCGATGTTCCCGGAGCGGGTCCGGGCACTGCAGCTGACGGCGATGATCGATCCCGAGGGGTACACGAACCGGACCACGTCGACGCTGCTGGAGCGGTCGGCCGGGACGGAGGGCGTGCTGCGGGAGTTCGCCCGATTGTGTGACGCCGCCGGGCCGCGGTGCGCGCTTTCGGGGAACGCGCTGGCCAGGAACGCCGCCGTGCTGGACCGGTTGAAGCGGGGCCCGATCACGGTGGGTTCGCTGGAGGTGCGGTACCGGGACGTGGTGCCGAGCCAGGCGAGCATGCTCTACGACACGCAGGAGGGGTGGCCCGCCTTCGCCACCCTGGTCGCGGAACTGGAACGCGGCCCGGCGGGGGACGAGCGCGTGGTGTCGGAGATCCTGACGGCCTTGGCCTTCCGCTTGGATTTCCTGGACTCGTTCACCGCCATCACCTGCGCGGATGTGCGGGTGCCGCAGGTGCCTTCGGCGTGGCCGCTGCTGAACGGGGCCTTCGATGCCCAGTCGCCACACTACGGGCGAAGCTGGTGGTACCTGACCCAACCGTGCGCGGCCTGGCCTTCCTCGCCACAGCGCTACACGGGCCCTTGGCACCTGAAGTCGGCTACTCCGGCCCTGCTGATCAACAACCGCTACGACCCGGTTACGCCGCTCTCGTACGCGCACACCTCGAGGCGCCTACTGGGCAACGCACACCTGATCACCGTCGAAGGCCATGGGCACACCCCGCTCAGCCCCTGCGCTGATGCCGCCCGCGCCGAGTACCTCCTGACGCAGACCGTCCCCACCACCTCGACCTGCCCCGCTTCGCCCGGCCCCTTCCCACCCACCTAACCCGCTCCGCTGGCCCGGGCCGCCTCGTCTACCTGCCACCCGCCCGCTTCTCGTCCACCTACGTTGCTCCGCTTCGTCGGCTTCCTTCTCGCTCGCCTAAGCCGCTCCGCTCCGCTGGCCCGGGCCCACCTCACCTACCTGCCGCCCGCCCACCCTTCCCGTCTGCCCAAGCCGCTTCACCCGCCGGGTCGCCTCATCTACTTGCGCCCGCCCGCCCACTCTGCCCACCGTGCCGCCCCGCCCTTCCCGCCTACCTAAGTTGCTCCGCCTGCCCGGGCCGCCTCGTCTACTTGCGCCCGCCCACCCACCGTGCCCGCCCTGCCCGCCCGCTCCTCCCGCCCACCTCAAGGTGCTCCGCCCGCCCTTGCCACCCACCTACGTCGCCCCGCCTGCCCTTCTCGCCCGCCCAAGCCGCTCCACCCGCCCGGGCCGCCTCACCTACCCACGCCCGCCCGCCGAGCCCGCCGGACCAGGCCCGCCTCACTGCCCGCGGGACCGGGCCCGCGTCACTGTCCGCGTGTGTCCGGCCGGTGAGCCCTGCCGGATCGGGCCGCCTCCGCCCAAGCTGCCCACCTCCGCCCAAAACCTGCCCGCCCGCCTGCGGCCCGCGCCCCCTGCGGCCTGCCCCTGGCCCCCTGCGGCCTGCGCCCCCTGCACCCCCTGCGGCACCCGCGCCCGTCCACTAGCCCCCTGCCGTCCGGCCCCACCCAGCTCATCCCACTCCACGCGACCCGCCCCCGAGCCACCTCCCCGGCCCACCGCGTCCCACAAAACAAAAGAGGCGCAGAGGTCCGAAACCCCTGCGCCCCTTCGGCAAAACGATCAGGCAGCCACCGGCACCGGAGCCGCCTGCTCCCGCCGGTCCAGCAGGCCCGACACCACCGCGATGCTCAACCCGAGCACCGCCAGCGAAGCCCCCACCCAGTTCGGCGCGACCAGCCCCAGGCCACCCGCGATGACCAGGCCGCCCAGGTACGCGCCGATCGAGTTCGCGATGTTGAACGCCGACTGCACCGCCGCCGACACCAAGGACGGCGTGCCACCGGCCTTCTCCATGATCCGCGCCTGCAGCATCGGCCCGATCATGAACCCGGCCAGCCCGATCCCGAACACGGTGATCGCGGCGCCCACCTTCCCCTGCGCGGTGACCGTGAACACGGCCAGCACCGCCGCCAGCGCGGTCAGCGCGACGTACAGGCTCGGCATCAGCGCCCGGTCGGCCAGCCGTCCGCCGAGCAGGTTGCCCAGCGTCATACCGAGCCCGGCCAGCGAAAGCAGCAGCGTCACGTCACCCGGCGCGTACCCGGCGACGTCGGTCAGCATCGGCGCGATGTAGGACAGGCAGGCGAACACCCCGCCCAGCCCGAAGGTGACGATCGCCAGCGCGAACCACACCTGCGGACGGCGGAACGCCCCCAGCTCCCCGCGCAATGAGCTCTCCACCGGCTTGCCCTGGAACGGCACCAGCTTCTGGATCGCGGCCATCGCCACCAGGCCGATCACCGCGACCACCCCGAACGTGGCGCGCCACCCGACCTGCTGGCCCAGCAGCGTGCCCAGCGGCACCCCGATCACGTTGGCCAGCGTGAGGCCGACGAACATCATCGACACCGCCTTGGCCCGGTTTTCCTTGCCCACCAGGCTGGAGGCGACCACCGCACCGGCACCGAAGAAGGCACCGTGCGGCAAACCGGCCAGGAAGCGGAAGATCACGCCCCACTCGTGGTTGGGCGACAGCGCGAAAAGCAGGTTTCCGACGGTGAACATCGCCATCATGGCGAGCAGCATCGTCTTGCGCGGCAACCGGACGGCCACCGCGGTGAGCAGCGGTGCGCCGATCACGACGCCGAGCGCGTAACCCGAGATCAGGTGGCCCGCGGTCGGGATGGAGACCCCGAAGTCGGCGGCCGTCTCGGGCAGCACGCCCATCATGACGAACTCGGTGGTGCCGATGCCGAAGGCACCGATGGCGAGCGCGAGCAGCGCGATGGGCACGGTTCTCCTCTCGGGAAGTCTGTACCGATACAGATGGGGGACGGCAAAAAGGACAGCTCAGCGCGGACCCCGACATCGCTGATCTGTCCTGCTCCCAGTTCAACCGATCGCGCGCCGGAAGTCATCCCGATATCGCGTGAGCCTGCCCACCATGATCGGCGTCACTTCGTCCACAAAGGACGGAAACTCACCGCGGCGCGTGCAGGATGCCGTTGAGCAGACCGGGGAAGAGCGCGTCCAGGTCCTCCCGGCGCAACCAGTTGTAGCGCGCCGTGCCCTGCTGGCGGCCCATGATCACGCCCGCCTCGCGCAGGGTGCGCAAATGGTGCGTCAGCGTCGACTTGCTGATCCGGACGTCCAGCGCGCCGCAGGCGATCTCACCCCGCGCGGCCAGCTGGCGGACGATCTCCAGCCGCACCGGGTCGGCCAGCGCGTGCAGCACCGGCTCGATGCGGATCTCGTCGCGCTCCGGATAGAGGTAGGCCGGCGCCGTCTCGGTGGACATGTCCAGATTGTACGACTCGCTTCAAACCACTGGACAGGCATAGTACGGTAACCATCGAACTACGATCGCCATCGAACAAAGGGTGAGCATGCCGGACTCCTCCCGTCGGACCTACGTACTGGCGCTGGGCGCCTTCTCGGTCGGGACCAGCGCGTACGTGGTCGCCGGGCTGTTGCCCGCGCTGGTCAGCGCGCTGAACGTGTCCACCGCCGCGGCCGCCCAGCTGGTCACCGCCTTCGCCATCGCCTACGCGATCGGCGCGCCGCTGCTGTCCGCGCTGACCAGCCACTGGGAACGCCGCACGCTGCTGGTCGCCGCGCTCGCGGTGACCGCGGCCGGGAACTTCCTCGCCGCACTGGTGACCGACTACCCGCTGCTGTTCGCCGCACGGATCGTCACCGCGATCGGCGCCGCCGTGTACACGCCGGTGGCCAGCGCCGTCGCCGCGGAACTGAGCCCGCCCGAGCGCCGCGGCCGGGCGGTCGCGATGGTGTTCGGCGGGCTCACCGTGGCCACCATTCTCGGCGTGCCGCTGGGCAGCCTGATGTCGCAGCACGGCGGTTACCGGCTGGTGTTCGCGCTGGTCGGCGTGGTGGCGCTGGCCGGAGCGGTGGCCGTGCGGCTGATGCTGCCCTCGGTCGCGCCGCAGCCGCCGGTGCCGTTCCTGACGCGGTTCACCGTGGCGAAGGACCCGCGGGTGCTGGCCCTGCTCGGCGCGACCGCGCTCGGCTGCCTCGGCGCGTTCACCGTCTACACCTTCATCACCCCGCTGCTCGCGGAAACCGCCGGTGTGCACGGCACGCTGGTCAGCCTGCTGCTGTTCGCGTACGGCGCGGGCGGGGTGCTGGGCAACTCGGTCGGCGGCCGGATCACCGACCGCTGGGGTTCGCGGCGGCCGCTGATCGCGGTGATGAGCGCGATGGCGGTGACGCTGGCGGTGATGCCGTTCACCGCGACCTCGGTGGCCGGCGCGGCGATCACCCTGTTCGTCTGGGGCCTGTCCACCTGGTCGGTGAACCCGCCGATCCAGCACCGGCTGATCGAGGTGGCCGGGTCGTCGGCCGGGCTGGCGCTGTCGCTGAACGCGTCGGCGATCTACCTCGGGGTCGGGCTGGCCGGGGTCGCGGGCGGGGTGGTGACCCGGTACGGCGGGCCGACGCTGCTGCCGACGGTGGCCGCCGCGCTGACCGTGTCCGCCGGTTCGATCGCGATGCTGGCTTGGCGACGTCGTGCCGTTGTCGCCCCGCCGGTGCCCGCGGCTGTGGGATGATGGCCGACATGCTGATCTCGATTCTTGGAGGCGGTTCGCCTCAGCTCCGATGAGCCCGGCGATCCGGGTGCGCACCCCCGGAGAACTGCGGGCTTCCCGCCGGCGCCGCGCGCACCGGTGCTGGGGACATCTGCTGGCCGCGCCGCTGTGGCCGTTGCACGGCGCGAATCTGGGCACACTGTTGAGAACCTGCGACGCCGTGGGCGCTTGTCTCGCGGTGCCAAGGTTTTCGTGGGTCCCCGAAGCGCTGCGACGTGGAAACACCTTGCGGCAGCCCGCTTGCGTGCACTGGGTGAACGATCCGCTCGGGTGGTTGGCACGCGAACGCGAGGCGGGCAGCGCGGTCGTCGGTGTCGAGCTGGCCGACGAGTCCATCCGGCTGGGCGACCTGCCCGCGGCCCGCCGGCGCACGGTCGTGGTGCTGGGGCACGAACAGCACGGCGTGCCACCGGAAGCGCTGGAACTGCTGGACAGCGTGGTGGAGATCCCGATGGTGGGCACCGGAAGCAGCCTGAACGTGGCGGTGGCCGGGAGCCTGGTGCTCTACAAGCTGGCGGGATTGGTGTGACCACTAGGCTGGGGCGGGTGACCGAGGTGCTCGCGGAAGTCGAGGGAGTCTGCGGTCAGCTCGTGCTGCGCCGGGCGGGTGCGGATTTCGAGGTGATCGCGAACGGGGTGTTCCTGATGGACACCCGCAACGGGGAGTCGGAGCGGCTGCTGGTTTCGGTGGCCGCGGACCTGGTGCCGGGGCGGGCGCGCCTGCTGATCGGCGGGCTGGGCGTCGGCTACTCGCTGCGGGCGGCGCTGGACCACGCCGGGGTGGGCGAGATCTTCGTGGTGGAGCGGGAACCGGCGGTGATCGAGTGGAACCGCACGGGCCCGCTGCGCGAGGTGCACGGTGACGCGCTCGCCGACCCGCGCGTCACCGTCGTCGAGGCGGATCTGGTGCGGTGGCTGCGGGAGACCGAGGAAACCTTCGACGCCCTGTGCCTGGACATCGACAACGGTCCGAAGTGGACGGTGACGGCGGGCAACGCCTCGCTCTACAGCCCGGCGGGCCTGGACAGCTTGGCCGCCCGCCTGCGCCCCGGCGGGGTGCTGGCGGTGTGGAGCGCCGAAGCCAGCGACGAGTTCACCGCGCGCCTGCGGAAGCGCTTCAACGAGGTGCGGGTGCTCGAAATCCCGGTCCCCCGAGGCGAACCCGACGTGGTCTGGATCGCCCGCGTCTGACGCGCACACTGTCCCCCTGCGCGTCGGCGTGTCAGGATCTGCTCATGACGCGCAAACTTCGCCTGACCGGGGACGCCGCGGCGGACAAGCTGCTCTCCGATGACCCGTTCGCCCTGCTCACCGGGATGTTGCTGGACCAGCAGATCGCCATGGAGATCGCCTTCATCGGGCCCCGCAAGATCGCGGATCGGATGGACGGGTTCAGCGTCACGAAGATCGCCGAGGCGGACCTGGAGGAGTTCGTCGAGTTGTGCGTGCAGAAGCCGGCGATCCACCGCTACGGCGGTTCGATGGCGCGCCGCGTGCACGCGCTGGCGCAGCACATCGTCGAGAACTACGGCGGCAAGACCGACGGCATCTGGAAGAAGGGCAAGCCCGACGGCAAGGAGGTGCTGAAGCGGCTCAAGGCGTTGCCCGGGTTCGGCGACCAGAAGGCGCGCATCTTCCTGGCCCTGCTCGGCAAGCAGCGCGGCGTCCAGCCCGAAGGCTGGCGCGAGGCCGCCGGCGCCTACGGCGACGAGGGCTCGCACCGGTCGATCGCCGACGTCACCAGCCCCGAGTCGCTGGCCGAGGTGCGCGCGTTCAAGAAGGCCGCCAAGGCCAAAGCGGCCCGGTGAACCTCGACGTCCGCTGGCACCCCGGCCACCCGGTGCCGAAGTTCGACACCGCACCGCCGCTGCAGGTGCACGCCTACGACGACCGGACGCTGATCCTCCGCCAGAACAAGGCGCTGAACTACGAGGCGCCGTTCCTGTTCCTGCTGATCGGCGACGAGCGGGCGCTGCTCCTGGACACCGGCGCCACCGCCGATCCGGCGCACTTCCCGCTGCGTGCCACCGTCGATGACCTGATCGGTGATCGCGAACTCGTGGTCGCGCACACGCACGGTCACGGTGACCACGTCGCCGCCGACGGGCAGTTCGCCGACCGGCCGCGGACCACGGTCGTCGGCCGTGACCGCGCCGACGTGATCGAGTTCTTCGGCTTCCGGGACTGGCCGGAGGACGTCCGGCAGTTCGACCTCGGCGGCCGCGTGCTCGACCTGATCCCCGGACCAGGGCACCAGGACGCCGCCGTGGTCTTCTACGACCGCGAGACCGGGATCCTGTTCACCGGCGACACCCTGTACCCGGGCCGCCTGTACGTCTTCGACCTGCCCGCCTACACCGCCACGATCGACCGGCTGATCGGCTTCTGCGGGCAAAAGCAGGTTTCGCACGTGCTCGGGTGCCACATCGAGATGACCTCGGAGCCGGGCGTCGACTACCCGATCGGGTCGACCTATCAGCCGGACGAGCCGCCGTTGCAGCTCACTCCCGGTCACCTGCGGGACCTGCGCGCGGCGCTGGCGAAGGTGGACGGCAGGCACGGCGTCCACGTGTTCGCCGAGTTCGTCGTCCACCACCACGCGGTGCACCGGCACCTGTGACCCCGCGCGTGCGATCCTGGGCCGCATGACGCGCACGCTGCACCTCACCGGCGACGCGGCGGCGGACGAGCTGCTGTCCGCCGATCCGCTGGCCCTGCTCACCGGGATGCTGCTGGACCAGCAGGTCGCGATGGAGGTCGCCTTCATCGGGCCGAAGAAGATCGCCGACCGCCTCGGCACCGACCGCCTCGACGCGGCGAAGATCGCCGAGCACGACCCCGAGGCGTTCGCCGCGCTCTGCGCCACGCCGCCCGCCGTGCACCGGTTCCCGGGTTCGATGGCGAAGCGGATCCAGGCGCTGTGCCAGTTCATCGTCGAGCACTACGACGGCGACACCGCCGCGATCTGGTCCGAAGGCGCCCCGACCGGCAAGGAGGTGCTGAAGCGGCTGAAGGCCCTGCCCGGTTACGGGGACCAGAAGGCGCGCATCTTCCTGGCGCTGCTCGGAAAACAACGAGATGTCCAACCGGACGGCTGGCGCGAGGCCGCCGGCGCTTACGGCGAAGAGGACTCGCGCCGCTCGATCGCGGACGTCACCAGCCCCGAAACGCTGGCCGAGGTGCGCGCGTTCAAGAAGGCCACCAAAGCCGCGGGCAAAAAGACGGGCTGACTCCGCGTAACAACTCGCGATCGCGCGCCGACTCTCAAGCCAACAATGGGCTTGAGAGGTGGGAGCACACATGTCGAGCGATGTTCAGCACGCCGTTCCGGTGGCTCCCGCGCCGCCCCCGCAGCGCCGGATTTCGTGGCTCACTTTCGCCGTGGGCGTGGTTTCCGGCGCTGCTTTGCTGGGTGGCACCTGGGGTTTGGTCACGATCGCCGGTTCGACCTCCACGCCGGACTCCTTCACCCTGCGTGGCTCGATGACGCTGTACGACAGCAAAACCGCGATCAACGATTGCCGGGGATCCGGCGGCTATTCGGATATTCGCGCGGGAGCTTCGGTCACCGTTTACGGCGCTTCGGGCAATGTGGTCGGCGACGGGAGCCTGGGACCCGGGAAAAGCGCGTCGAGTTCCTGCTCGTATTCCCTCATGGTCGAAGACGTGCCGGATGGCGAGAAGTTCTACCAGGTCGAGGTGAGTCACCGCGGCAAGATCACGGTTACCGCGGAAGACGCCAAGGCCGGACTGGTCACCCTGTCCCTCGGCGACTGAGGCCCGCCCGTCAGGGCAGCGGGCGGCGACCCGCGAAGCCGAGATCCGCCCGGTGGTACCAGGTCAGGCCCTCATCGCCTTCGAGCCAGCACAGCAGCACCGGGATGCCGTCCAGGTCGGCCGGGAAGTCGATCAGCAGGGGTGCGAAGCCCTTCAGCTCGGCGCCCGTCCCCTGGATCGTGCTCATCAGCTCGTCCAGCCGCGCCTGCGCCGCCTTCAGCTCCGGGAGGCCGCCCAGTGCGGTCGCCGCCCCCTCCGGGGTGAGCGACGCGGCCAGCTCCGCCGCGTCCGCGCGCAGGGTGATCAACTCCTCGATGCACGGCCTCAGCTGCTCGAGTTCCGCCCGCGCCTCCGGCACCGTGAACAGTCCCATGCCCACGAGGGTGCCAGTCGCGGTTGGCGGCCCCGATCGCGCCCTGGTTGGATGCCGACGAAAGCCTCCGCGCTCTATTACTGCTGAGTAACCAGGGTGCGGCCACACCCCGCCCGGATTTACCAGTACGCTTGTACCGCTACCACGAGACGTGCATAGAGACGCGAAGACCCGCGAGAGGAGCACCGCTGCTCATGGCCAAGATCAAGGTCGAGGGGACCGTCGTCGAACTCGACGGCGATGAGATGACCCGCATCATCTGGCAGTTCATCAAGGACAAGCTGGTCCACCCCTACCTGGACGTGAACCTCGAGTACTACGACCTGGGCATCGAGGAGCGGGACCGCACCGACGACCAGATCACCGTCGACTCGGCCAACGCCATCAAGCGCCACGGCGTCGGCGTGAAGTGCGCCACCATCACCCCGGACGAGGCGCGGGTCGAGGAGTTCGGCCTGAAGAAGATGTGGCGGAGCCCGAACGGCACCATCCGCAACATCCTCGGCGGCGTCGTCTTCCGCGAGCCGATCATCATCCAGAACATCCCGCGGCTGGTCCCCGGCTGGACCAAGCCGATCATCATCGGCCGCCACGCCCACGGCGACCAGTACAAGGCCACCGACTTCAAGGTCCCCGGCCCCGGCACGCTGACGCTGACCTACACCCCGCAGGACGGCTCCGAGCCGATGGAGTTCGAGGTCGCCCAGTACCCGGAGGGCGGCGGCGTCGCGATCGGCATGTACAACTACCGCCGCTCGATCGAGGACTTCGCCCGCGCGTCGCTGCAGTACGGCCTCGACCGCGAGATGCCGGTCTACATGTCGACCAAGAACACCATCCTCAAGGCCTACGACGGCATGTTCAAGGACGTGTTCCAGGAGATCTTCGACGCCGAGTTCAAGGCCGACTTCGACGCCAAGGGCCTGACCTACGAGCACCGCCTGATCGACGACATGGTCGCCGCGGCGCTGAAGTGGGAGGGCGGCTACGTCTGGGCCTGCAAGAACTACGACGGTGACGTGCAGTCCGACACGGTGGCACAGGGCTTCGGCTCGCTCGGCCTGATGACCTCGGTGCTGCGCACCCCGGACGGCAAGACCGTCGAGGCCGAGGCCGCGCACGGCACGGTGACCCGGCACTACCGCCAGCACCAGCAGGGCAAGCCGACCTCGACCAACCCGATCGCCTCGATCTACGCCTGGACCCGGGGCCTCGAGCACCGCGGCAAGCTGGACTCGAACGCCGAGCTGATCGGCTTCGCGAACAAGCTGGAGCAGGTCGTCATCGAGACCGTCGAGAGCGGCAAGATGACCAAGGACCTCGCGCTGCTGGTCGGCAAGGACCAGCCGTTCCAGACCACCGAGGAGTTCCTCGCGACGCTGGACGAGAACCTGGCCAAGAAGGTCGCCCAGGGCTGACCACCCGAGCAACCACCCAGGGTGACCGGCCGGTCACGGCGTTGGCCTCCCTGGGTGGTTGTCCCGGTCGCTCCTGTCTCTCGATCAACTCTCCGTCTACCCTGGTCGGGACCAGGTTTTGCGGGGGATCTCGCGAGCACTGAGGAGCACCGGTGGTACTCGGCATACCGAAGAAGATCCTGATCGCGATCGCGGTGGTCGTCGGCATTGGCATCATCTACGTGATGGGCGCGGACAAGCGGGCTTCCGAGGCCAGCGGCGGCGGTGGGCCGACCGGCTGCCGGATGACGGTCACCGCCGACGTGCTGAACGTCCGGTCCCAGCCGGCCGACAACGCCCAGATCGTCGGCAAGTTCAAGCAGGACGCCCAGACCGACGCGCACCCGGTGGTGCAGAACGGGTTCCGCATGATCGCCCAGGACCGCTGGGCGGCCACCGAGTTCCTCAAGCCGATGGACGGCGCGAACTGCGGTTGATCACAGCTCCAGGGTGAGCCCCTCCTCGGCCAGCAGGACCTCCCCGTCGAACACCCCGTCCGCCTCGCGCGCGGAGACCCGGCGGTCGCTGCCCGGCCAGAAGTGCGTCAACAGCAGGCGTTTCGCGCCCGCGCGAGCCGCCCAGCCCGCGGCTTCGGTCGCGGTCATCACATAACGCGGCTGGGTTCGCGGCGATGGTCCTTGCAGCGTCGATTCCACGATGAAGAGGTCCGCGTCCGCGCCCAGCTCGGCCAGCGCGGGATCGGGACCGCTGTCGCCGGTGTAGGCGACGGTGAGGTCCGGCAGGCTCAGCCGCACGCCCCAGTTCGGCACGTGGTGCGGCAGGCGCCAGGTGCGGAGGGTGAACGGCCCCACCGAGGTGGTGGTCGACAGTTCGTGGAACTCGTACACCTCGGCGGGATCGGGGTTCGGCTCGACCGCGCGGAGCACGTCGAGCACGCCTGGTGGGCAGTAGAGGGGGACCTTGCCGCCGTCGTTGTAGGCGCGGATGCGGCCGAGCGCGCTGAGGTCCGAGCAGTGGTCGGGGTGGGCGTGCGTGATCACCGCCGCGTCCACGCCGCCGTCCGGGACGTGCTCCAGCAGCCGGGCGAAGGTGCCGTAACCGAGGTCGAGCACCACCCGGAAGCCGTGGTGGTCCAGCAGGAACCCGCTGCACGCCCGGCCGGGTTCGGGGTACGCGCCGCAGCTGCCGAGCACCGTCAATCGCGCCATGCGGCGATCCTCCCAGGTGGACTGTGGCGAAACCGGCCGGATCCGCGACTTCAGCGGCATGAAGAACGTGCAGACGAAGGTTGTGACGCGGCGGCCAGCCGACGAGGTGTACGCGTACCTCGCGGACTTCACGCACCAGGCCGAATGGCGGTTCGACGTGCTGACCTCGGAGCTCGTCTCCGGCGAGGTGGGCCGGGTCGGCGCGCGGTACCGGCAGCGGGTGCGGCCGGGGCGCAAGGAGACGGCCAGCGAGGTCGAGCTGACCAGGGCCGATCCGCCGGGGGAGGTGGCGTTCCGCACGCTCGACCGCGGGCCGGTGACCGTGTCGGGGGCCTGGCACATCCGATCGGTGGATGCGGGCACGGAGGTGGTCTGCGACGTCGCGATCGAGACGAAGGGGCCGCTCAAGCTGCTGGAACCGCTGATGGGGCCGCAGCTGCGCAAGATCGCCGGCCGGTACGAGGCCGACCTCTCGGAGCGGCTCGGCGCGTGAACTGTCGGGGCGGCGGGTAGCCTCCCGGCGTGCTCACCGTCTCCACTGTGAATGTCAACGGAATGCGTGCCGCGGCCAAGAAGGGGTTCGTCGAGTGGCTGGCCGCCACCGGCGCGGATGTGGTCGCCTGCCAGGAGGTGCGCGCGGAAACCGACCTGCTGCCGGACGAGGTGCGTGAGCCGGAGGGCTGGCACGCGTTCCACGCGCCGTGCGAGCAGAAGGGCCGGGCGGGGGTGTCGCTGTACTCCCGGGTCGAGCCGGAGTCGGTGCGGATCGGCTTCGACGCGCCGGAGTTCGCCGAGAGCGGGCGGTACCTGGAGGCCACCTTCGCCGAGGTGGTGGTCGCGAGCCTGTACCTGCCCAGCGGGGATGTCGGCACGCCGCGGCAGGAGGAGAAGGAGCGGTTCATGGCCGCGTTCCTGCCGTACCTGACCGACCTGCGCGGCAAGGCCGAGGCCGACGGGCGCGAGGTGCTCGTGGTCGGGGACTGGAACATCGCGCACGCCGAGGTGGACCTGAAGAACTGGCGGACGAACCGGAAGAACTCGGGCTTCCTGCCGGAGGAGCGGGCGTGGCTGGGGCGCGTCTACGAGGAGGCCGGGTACGCCGACGTGCAGCGCCGGCTGGACCCGGAGGGGCCGGGCCCGTACACGTGGTGGTCGTACCGGGGCAAGGCCTTCGACAACGACGCGGGGTGGCGGATCGACCTGCACGTGGCGAGCCCGGGCCTGGCGGACCGGTGCGAGTCCATCCAGGTGGAGCGCGCGGCCACCTATGCGGAGCGCTGGTCCGACCACGCCCCGGTGACCGCCGTCTACAACATCTGAGCCGGTGTCACGAATGTGGCTTTCGAGACGTGGCGCGTCCCGAAAGCCACATTCGTGACGCGGTGCGCTACGAGACGCCGAGCAGGGTGGCCAGTGCGGAGATCAGGGCCTTCGACGTGCTCGCGATGGTGGCGTCGAGGTACTCGGCGATCGGGGTGAGTTCGGCGGCGGAGGCCGAGCCGCTCAGTGCGAGTGCGGCGAACGGCACGGCGGCGCCCACGGCGAGGCCGCGCAGGGTCCAGCGCTGGGCGTTGCTCCGGCGGGAAGTGCGCATGCTTCTCGTCCTCTCTGCTGGGTTCGGGCGAACGGTCGCTCGCCCGAACAGCAGCATGCGCACGGCCATCCAGTCCCAACAAGGCCGGAAACCGAGGCTTAGCGATCACGAAACACCCGGGTGAACGGCGTTAACGAACTCGACACCGCGGTGTGCGATTTGCGAACGTTCGGGGTGTGGACGAACCCCTGATCACCAGCAATCCCCTGCCCGACGGGCTGCCGCCGCGGCTGGTGGGCCAGCTCGCCTTCCTCGCCGAGGCCGACAAGCTCAAGACCGTGCTCCGCCAGTCCCCGCTCGCGGCGGCCGAGCGGCGCGAGAACGACGCCGAGCACTCCTGGCACCTCGCGCTGATGGTCGCCGTGCTCGCCGAATACGCCGACGAGCCGATCGACCTCGGGCGCACCGTGCAACTGGTCGTGGTGCACGACCTCGTCGAGATCTACGCGGGCGACACCCCGCTCTACGACGACCACGGCCGCGAAAGTCAGCAGGAGCGCGAAGAAGCCGCCGCCGAAAAGCTGTTCGGGTTGCTGCCCGATGACCAGGCCGCCCATTTCCGCGCGCTCTGGGACGAATTCGAAGCGCGGGAAACGCCGGAAGCGCGATTCGCCAAGGCGATGGACCGGATGCAACCGCTCCTGCTGAACTGGCTGGCCAAGGGCGGCACCTGGCAGACGCCCGGCGTCACCGCCGCCACGGTCCGGGAACGCAAGGCCGTGATCGGCGACGCGTCCGCGGAACTGTGGGCGGCGGCGAGCACGCTGATCGCCGAAGGCGAGCGGCGCGGCTGGGTTGCACCGTCTACTTAGGATTCGATCCGGCTGTAGGTGAGCACGATCACCCCTGACTCATAGGCCGCGTGCTTGCTCAGGTGGTACCGCTCGGGCCGGAATTCCCCGCTGAACATGGGCATTCCGGCCCCGGCGACCACCGGGTGCATTTTCACCACGATCTCGTCGATTTCGTCGCGCAGGGCGTTGGCCAGCGTCGCGCCGCCGACGAGCCAGATGTTCTGCCCGTCCTCCTTTTTCAGCTCGCGCACCTTTTCCACCGGGTCGGTGGTGACCAGTTCGACCTTGCCGGGCGGCTCGGTCATGGTGGTCGAGAAAACGAGGTGCCGGAGGTGCTCGTAGGCGTCGTCGATCCCGACCGCGAGGCCGTTTTCGAAGGATTTGCGGCCTTCCAGCACGGTGTCGAATTCCTTGTTCGGCGTGTCGCCGAGGTCGAACATCGGGCGCGCGAACGTCGGGATCATTTCCGGGTAGTCGCGCAGCAGTGCCTCGTTGTGGTCCCCCTCGTTGACGAAGAAGCCCGGCACGCCGGTGGGGTCGCCGCCCTCGGCCTTGGCGATGTAGCCGTCGATGGAGGTGGCGACCAGGTAGGTCAGTTTTCGCATGGGAACTCCTTCGCTTGAACCACGACGACTGTAGTACTTCAAGTGGAGTGGTTGCAAGGGGGGTGTGTGCCCGGTCGCCCGGCCTCGCTACCCTCTCCTCCGAAGTTGAGCGGAAGGAGCCGGGCTTGACACGCTCGGTAGCTTTTTGACCATCAACACGGCAAGCGTCCCTCGAACGGGGCAGCATTCGTCGCAGGAGGCACTCCGGTGCGCAACTCTTTGCCAGGCCTGATGCGGTCCGTCACGCGTCTGGCCGCCGTCGCGGTCACCCTGGTGATCGGCTTGCTTTGCGGCACGCTCGGCATGGCGAACGCCGCCGCCGCGCGGCCGGAGCCGGAGGCGATGACCTTCGGCGTGCTGGGGCCGGTCGGCCTGGTGGCCGTCGTGCTCGGGGTGCTCGGCATGGCCGCCGGTGTGCTGCGCCAGCGGAAGAAGGCTCGCGCCGCGCAGCAGCCGGAGCCGGTGCTGGCCGAGGAACCCGCCCTCGCCCCGACGCAGTCGCCGCACTGATCCCGCTGAACTCCCTGGTCGCCCGGTCATCGAACTGACCGGTGACCGCGGTGACTCCCCGGTCACCAGAGCTGGTCGCCGGAAGCGATGTGCTGGTCACCGGGCCCGGTCCACTGATGGCGAAGGGCTGAGCAGGTGGCCGCCTGGCTGGCTCGCCGATGGCGAGGGTGAGCCGGACTGGGGCCGCCGGTCGTGAGGGTGAGCCGCCAGCCAGCGGGCTGGCGTCGCCGGTTGCGGGCTGAGCCAGTCACTGGACTGGAGCAGTCGGGTCACCGGAACGAGTCGTGGGTCACCGGCCCGACCTCCGTTTATTCCCGCCCGCCGGAGTCTTCTCTCACAGCAGAAGCCCTTACCGGCCGCGCGGAGGCGGCCGTAGGCTCGCGATCATGGCCCAGAGCGTGTTCCTCACCCCGCCTGATCCGCAGCCGAGTCCGTCGGCACTGAGCCGGGCCTTGCGCCGGGCCGCTGACGGCGTCGCCCTCGACGTCACCGAGGCCAGCGTCCTGCTCCACGCCAGGGGCGAGCAACTCGAAGAGCTGTTCGCCGCCGCGGCCAAGGTGCGTGACGCCCACCTGACCGACCACGGCCGCCCCGGCGTGATCAGCTACAGCCGCAGCGTGTTCATCCCGCTGACCCGGCTGTGCCGCGACCGCTGCCACTACTGCACCTTCGTCACCGTGCCGGGCAAGCTGCACTCGATGTACCTCGAACGCGACGAGGTGCTCGAGATCGCGCGCGCCGGCGCCGCCGCCGGGTGCAAGGAGGCGCTCTTCACCCTCGGCGACCGGCCCGAGGACCGCTGGCCGCAAGCCAAGCAGTGGCTCGAAGAGCGCGGCTACGACTCCACCCTGGACTACGTGCGGGCCTGCGCGATCGCCGTGCTGGAGGAGACCGGCCTCCTCCCGCACCTGAACCCCGGCGTGCTCAGCTGGGCGGAGTTCCAGCGCCTCAAGCCGGTCGCGGCGAGCATGGGGATGATGCTGGAGACCACCGCCGAGCGGCTCTGGTCGGAGAAGGGCGGCCCGCACTACGGCAGCCCCGACAAGGAGCCCGCGGTCCGGCTGCGGGTGCTCGACGACGCCGGTCGCAGCGGCGTGCCGTTCACCACCGGCATCCTGGTCGGCATCGGCGAGAACAAGACCGAACGGGCCGAGGCGCTGCACGCGATCCGCCAGCGCGCCCGCCAGTACCGCAACATCCAGGAGATCATCGTCCAGAACTTCCGGGCCAAGCCGGACACCGCCATGCGGTCCGCGCCCGACCTGGACCTGACCGAACTGGCCGCGACGGTGGCCGTGGCGCGCTTGCTGATGCCGCCCGGCGTCAGCGTGCAGGCCCCGCCGAACCTCGTCGGCGACGAACTCGCGTTGCTGATGCGTGCCGGGATCGACGACTGGGGCGGCGTCTCGCCGGTCACCCCGGACCACGTCAACCCCGAACGCCCGTGGCCGCGGATCGACGTGCTCGCCGACGCCACCCGCGAAGCCGGGTTCGAGCTGAAGGAACGCCTCGCCGTCTACCCGAAGTACGTGCGGGAAGCGGAGAAGTGGCTCGACGTCCGGGTGCACCCGCACGTCGGCGCGCTGGCGCTGCCCGACGGCATGGCGAACCCGGACGCCGAGGTCGTCGGCCACACCTGGCAGGAGCCGGACGGCGGGCTGGAGACGATCGGCCGCGCCGACCTCAACGAATCGATCGACACCGAGGGCCGCACCAGCGACCGCCGCGGGGACTTCGACAGCGTCTACGGCGACTGGGACATCCTGAAGACCCAGGTGCCGACCGCGCCCGAGCGCCTGAGCACCGACGTCCGCGAGGGCCTGCGGCTGGCCGCGGACTACCCGGGCGCGCTGCTCGAACCGCGGCACACCGACGCCGCGATGGCGTTGCTCACCGCCGACGGCGAGGCGCTGGAGACGATGGCGCGGCTGGCCGACGACCTGCGCGCGGACGTGGTCGGCGACGACATCACCTACGTGGTCAACCGGAACATCAACTTCTCCAACGTCTGCTACGTCGGCTGCCGGTTCTGCGCCTTCGCCCAGCGCGAGCGCGACGCCGACGCCTTCCGCCTCTCGGTGGACGAGGTGGCCGCGCGTGCCGTCGAGGCGTGGAACGCCGGTGCCACCGAGGTCTGCATGCAGGGCGGCATCGACCCGAAGCTCCCGATGACCTACTACGCCGACATCGTGCGCGCGATCAAGGCGGCCGTGCCGGAGATGCACGTCCACGCGTTCTCGCCGATGGAGATCGTCTCGGCGGCGTCGAAGGCCGGGGTGAGCATCGAGGAGTGGCTGACCGAACTGCGCGACGCCGGGCTCGGCTCGATCCCGGGCACCGCGGCGGAGATCCTCGACGACGACGTCCGCTGGGTGCTGACCAAGGGCAAGCTGCCGGCGCAGACCTGGGTCGACGTGGTGAGCACCGCGCACCGGCTGGGCATCCAGTCCTCCAGCACGATGATGTACGGCCACGTGGACCACCCCGGCCACTGGCTCGGGCACCTGCGCGTGCTGGCCGGGATCGCCGACGACACCGGCGGGTTCACCGAGTTCGTCGGCCTGCCGTTCGTCCACCACAACGCGCCGATCTACCTGGCCGGCGTGGCCCGGCCGGGGCCGACCATGCGGGACAACCGCGCGGTGCACGCGTTCGCGCGGCTCGCCCTGCACGGCCGGATCGACAACGTGCAGTGCTCGTGGGTCAAGCTCGGCGACGAGGGCACCGCGCAGGTGCTGCGGGGCGGGGCGAACGACATCGGCGGCACGCTGATGGAGGAGACCATCTCGCGGATGGCCGGTTCCGAGCACGGTTCCTCGCGGACCAAGGCGGAACTGGAGCACCTGGCCGCGCTCGCCGGGCGCCCGGCGAGCCAGCGCACCACCACGTACGGGCGGCGCCTGCTGGCCGTTGGGTAATTTCTAGGTACCGGCTCCGGATTGTTTGTTGTTCTACGCCGAGCCAGTCTCGCTGGCATGCGAACGGCGCAGAGCGAGGCCTTCCCGGCGGCACTGGACCGCGCGATCACCGGCAGCGGGCTCAGCCTGGACCGGGTGCGGCACCGGCTGGCCCGGCACGGTGTGCGGGTCAGCCTGACCACCCTGAGCTACTGGCGCAGCGGACGCAGCCGCCCGGAGCGACCTGAGTCGCTCCGGGCGGTGGCGATCCTGGAAGCGGTCTTCTCGTTGCCCGAAGGGGCGTTGACCGGGTTGCTCGGCCCGCGCCGCCCGAGGGGACGGTGGTGCGGCGCGGGCCGGGCCCCGTCAGACCCCGCTGTTGGTCTTGATCCAGTTGCGGAAGTACGGCACGTCGACGTAGATCGACGGCGCGGTCGCGCAGACCGAGCCACCGCCGGAGCGGCTGGTCGCGCCGATCAGCTGCCAGGTGCCGCTGACCTGCTTGATCTCCGGCCCGCCGGAGTCGCCGTAGCAGGCGCCCTTGTTGCCACCGGGGTTCCCGGTGCAGATCTCGCTCGCCGCGTTGATGCCGGAGCAGCCGCTGTCGGCGACGATCGAGGTGTTCAGCTCCTGCAGCGTGATCGGCGCGCCACAGCCGCCCGGCTGCGGGCAGGTCTGGCCCCAGCCGATGATCCGCGTGGCGGTGCCCACCGCGCCTGAGGTCGAGGCGATGGTGATCGGCGCCTGCGGCACCGCGGTCTGCAGGCGCAGCAGCGCCAGGTCGGCGCTCGGGTGCGCGATGCGCTGCGCGACGCGGGCCACCGTGCCGCCGCTGGTGCGGTTCGTGGTGCCCACGCGCACCTGGTACGGCGTGCCGCAGTGCTTCGCGGTGACCACCCAGGTCGAGCTGATCAGCGAGCCGCCGCAGGAGTGGCCGCCGCTGGAGCTCTGCAGCGACACCATGAACGAGTAGACCTGCGTGGCGTTGCCGCCGCCGACGATGAACGGGGTGACGCCACCCGCCGGTTCGGCGGCGGTGTCGGCGGACGCCATGGGCGCGGCGAGGCCACCGAGCGCGGTGACACCGGCGACGAACACGCCGGCCAGCAGGGACCTTAACTTCATGGAGTTTCTCCTTCGCCGTGTCCGGAAGGGGGAACCGGAGGTAGTACAAACGCTAGAAATCCGCACCGGACGCGACGACCGCCGGAAGTAGGTGCTGTTTAACCGTTTAAGACTTTGGTCGTGGGCCATCCGCGTAACCGGCGCACCTGCGGGGATGACAGAATCCGGGGGTGTCCACAGAGCAGGAGCAGAACACCCGTCTTCGCGTGCTGTCCGGGATCCAGCCCACGGCCGACTCGTTCCACCTGGGCAACTACCTGGGCGCGGTGCGGCAGTGGGTGCGCCTGCAGGACACGCACGAGACCTTCTACTGCGTGGTCGACCTGCACGCGATCACCGTCGAGCAGGACCCGAAGGTGCTGCGGCAGCGCACCAGGGTGTCCGCCGCGCAGCTGCTCGCGCTCGGCGTCGACCCCGACCGCAGCACGCTGTTCGTGCAGAGCCAGGTGCCCGAGCACGCGCAGCTGAGCTGGGTGCTGGAGTGCCAGACCGGCTTCGGCGAGGCGAGCCGGATGACCCAGTTCAAGGACAAGGCGCAGAAGCAGGGGACCGACCGCGCCAGCGTCGGGCTGTTCACCTACCCGGTGCTGCAGGCCGCGGACATCCTGCTCTACCAGGCGCACGCGGTGCCGGTCGGCGAGGACCAGCGCCAGCACCTGGAGCTGTCGCGGAACCTGGCGCAGCGGTTCAACAACCGGTTCGGCAAGACCTTCGTGGTGCCGGAGCCGCACATTGTCAAGGAAGCCGCGAAGATCTACGACCTGCAGGACCCGACGGCGAAGATGAGCAAGTCGGCGTCCGCGGTGAACGGGATCGTGGAGCTGCTGGAGGACCCGAAGCGCTCGGCGAAGAAGATCCGCTCCGCGGTCACCGACACCGGCCGTGAGGTGGTCTTCGACCAGGAGAACAAGGCCGGGGTGGCCAACCTGCTGAGCATCTACTCGGCGTTGTCCGGGCGCGGGATCAGCGAGCTGGAGACGGCGTACGAGGGCAAGGGCTACGGCGATCTGAAGAAGGACCTCGCCGAGGTGCTGGTCGAGTTCGTCACGCCGGTGCAGCAGCGGGTCAAGTCCTATTTGGACGACCAGGCCGAGCTGGACAAGGTGCTGGCCAAGGGGGCCGAGCGCGCGCGTGAGGTCGCGTCCGTCACCCTGGCCAAGGTCTACGACCGCATCGGCTTCCTGGCCTGATCGCACAACGGCCGTGAACGTCGCGGCCGTCTGGTGGCAATAGTCGGTGTGAGTGTGATGACCGACGAGCCCGCCGACTCCCCGGTGCGCCTGGACCGGCCCGATCTGACCGGGCCGGAGCCGGGGCGCCTGTTCGGCCTGCTGTTCGACCGGCACGCCGCCCCGCTGCGGCACTACCTGGTCCGCCGGATCGGGGAGGCGGTCGCCGACGACCTGGTCAGCGAGACCTTCCTGATCGCCTGGCACCAGCGGCACCGCTACGACCCCCTGCGTGCCGCCGTGCGGTCCTGGCTCTACGGGATCGCCACCAACCTGCTGCGCCGGCACGTGCGCGACCAGGTGCGGGCTCTGCGCGCCCAGCAGGCACCGGACTCGGTCGACAGCCATGCCGGCCGGGTCGCCGAACGGGTCGACGCCCAGACCGCGGCGCGCCAACTGGCCGGGCCGCTGGCCGCGCTCGCCCCCGGCGACCGGGACGTGCTGCTGCTGATCGCCTGGGCCGGGCTGACCACCAACGAGGCCGCCGAGGCACTCGACATCCCCGTCGGCACGGTGCGCTCCCGGCTGCACCGCGTCCGTCGGCACCTGCGCAAGGAGGCACCCCGTGGCTGAGGACGTGCGGCCCATGTGGTCGGAAGAGGAACTGGACCTGGCACTGGCGACCTTGAACGCCGACGTGCCCGCGGGGGAGCGGGCCCTGGCGAAGGCGCGGGCGGAGCTGGCGAGCGTGGCGGGGGAGCCGGCGCCCGCCGACCGGCCCGCGCGGCCCCCGCGCAGGCGTCGGCGCTGGGCGATGGCGATCGCCACGGTCGCGGCGGTGACCACCGCGGCCGTGGTGGTGCCCGCCCTGCCGTTCTGGGAGACGCCCGGGGCGGCGGCCGCGGTGCTGAACACCGCCGCGGACCGGATCGGGGCGGCCGATCAGCCGGTCGGGCCGGGGCAGTTCCGGTACGTCGAAACCCACATGTGGGGCCTGTCGATGAACGAGAACGGGAACGAGTACCTCGCGGAGTACGTCAGCCAGCTCTGGGCACCCGCCGACTGGAAGCAGGAATGGCTCCAGCGTTCGCGGAACACCGGGAAGCGCCAGTGGGTCAAGGGCAGCGAGGCCGACCTCACCCCGGCCGAGCGGTCGGTGGCCGGGCCGAGCGTGTCGGAGCGCCGGGCCGAATGCGGTGACTTCGACCTCGAACCGGCGCAGCGGTGCCAGGGGTTGTCCGGCTGGTTGCGGCCGACCCCGGCACAGGTCACCGCGCTGCCGGACGACCCGGCGGCGTTCCACGACTGGATGCGCGCGGAAACCGCGGGCAAGGGCAAGTCCCCCGACCAGCAGATGGTGGTCCTCGCCGGGGACATGCTCCGCGGCGGCCTGATCCCGGCCGCGGACCGGGTGAACCTCTACCGGGCACTGGCCATGGTGCCGGGTCTCGAGATCCGCGACGAGCACGCCAATCTCGACGGCAGGCTCGGCGTGGGCCTCGGGGTCGAAGCCCAGGGGCACCTGTACGAGATCATCGTCGATCCCGGCACCGGCCAGTTCATCGGCGAACGCCAGAGCAAGCCGGACGACGACACGGTGTCCAGCTACACCTCGGTGACCACCGCCGTCGTCGACGGGCTCGGGATCGAGCCGTCGAAGTGATCACACGTACTGATAGCCCTTGAGGTTCCGCAGCAGCAGGTGGCAGTTCTTCAGGTGCGCGGAGTCGCTGAGCGAGCGGTAGATGCCCCACTTGGGCCGGATGACGTCGCTGAGATAGGTGTCGCCGTTCTTGGCGGCGTCGATCACCGTGGTGCCGCCGTCGCGCAGGATCCAGCGGACCCGGCCGGAGTTGCCGACCCGCTGCTCGATCTCCACGTCGATCCACTTGTTCTGCAACGGCGGCAGGTCGACCCGGCCGACGAGCACCTCGGGTTCGAAGATCTTGAACTCGATGGTCTGCCTGCCGCCGGTGTGCCGCAGCGACATCACCGTCAGCGGGCTGGTGCCGGTACCGGGCATCTTGGTCTGGAAGACGTGCGTGAAGCTGGTCGTCGCCTGGAGGCTGGACGGAATGAACATCTGGTAGGTGACCTTCCAGGTCTCCCCGTTCTTCCAGTTCAGCACGGTCCCGTTCTGCCGCATGCCGCGCACCTCCTGGCGCTGCCGGTCGGTGGCGGTGTCGCGGTCCTGGGTGTGCATGTCGAAGCGGTAGGTCTCGCCCTGCGGGTAGATGTGCGTGACGCCGGGGTGCGAGTCGGCGCGGTCGTCCTCGATGCCTTCGAAGGCGTTCAGCCCGGCGCTGCCGGGGCTGGGGTTCCAGCGCAGCTGCCAGCTCGCCGCGTGCGCCGGGACCGCGGTCAGCGTGGTCATCGCGGGGAGCGCCAGTGCGGTGGTGAGCACGGTGCGCCGGTCGATTCCGCCTGCGGGCATGGCCGATCCCTCTCGTTCCCTGGCGGCGGTGACGGGAGAAAACGCTTTCGCGAACGCATCACAGCACCGAATCCGGTTTCCCGTCAACACCCACCACAGCCACCGGCCGGACACTGGGTACCCGATTCCGGCCTCGGCGAACCAGCACGGCCGTTTCCCCGCCGCACCAAGCAAAACCGATCGCGGTGGAGTTCCCCGCGAGGTGGGTGAGTCCTCGCGTTGCGAGCCCCAAGGAGGGTAGCTAGCGTTTGTCCGTGGCGAAGCGAGAAGCTGAGGGAAAGTCCGAAGAAGACAAACTGCTGCCGCGCCTGCGCCGCAAGTACGCCGGGCTGGACCACGTGGTCAGAGCCAACGAGGCGTTCACCGAGCGCTACGGCAACCACTACGCGGCGGCGATCACCTACTTCAGCGTGCTCTCGCTGTTCCCGCTGCTGATGGTCGGCTTCTCCATCGCGGGCATGGTGCTGCAGGGCGACCAGGCCGCGCTCGACAAACTCAAGACCGGCATCACCGAATCCGCGCCGGACGGCCTCGGCGACTTCCTGTCCACCATCGTCGAGACCGCGCTGCAGGCCGGCGCCGGGACCGGGATCTTCGGCCTGGTGCTGGCGCTGTACTCCGGCGTCGGCTGGATGACCAACCTGCGGGACGCGCTGACCGCGCAGTGGGGCCAGGAGAAGCAGCAGACGCCGCTGCTGCCGACCCTGCTGAAGGACCTGGTGTCGCTGGTCGGGCTCGGGCTGGCGCTGGTGGTCTCGTTCGGCCTGACCGCCGCGGGCAGCGGGGTCGGCAAGCTGCTGCTCGAACTGGTCGGCCTGCAGGACCAGGCGTGGGCGGTGTTCCTCCTCCGGCTGGCCACCATCGTGCTCTCGCTGGCCGCGAACGTGCTGGTCTTCCTGTGGGTGATCGCGCGGCTGCCGCGCGAGCGGGTCAGCGCCCGCAGCGCGGTCAAGGGCGCGATCATCGCCGCCATCGGCTTCGAGGTGCTCAAGCAGGTCACCACGGTCTACCTCGGCTTCGTCTCCACCTCGCCGAGCACCGTGCTCTTCGGGCCGATCCTCGGCCTGCTGTTCTTCGCCAACCTGGTCTCGCGCTTCCTGCTCTTCGTCACCGCGTGGACGGCCACCGCGAAGGAGAACGAGCTGCGCGTGGTCGAGCCGCCGGCGCCGGTGGTGATCCGGCCGCGGATGGACGTGCGGCGCGGACCGGGCGGCAAGGTGGTCGCCGGGGCGTTCGGCGTCGGTGCCCTCTTCGGCCTCCTGACCAGGCGCAAGCGTCCACGTCCGTAGAAACCGGAAGAAACACACCCCATCCCGGCGCTTATGCTCGGTGAGATTTCCACACGATGGGGTGAGAGTGACCGACACCGACTTGACCGCAGCGCGGGCGACCCCCGCCAAGTTCCGCTACCCCCGCGAGATCTGGGTGCTGGTGGGTGCCAGCTTCCTGATCGCCATCGGCTACGGCCTGATCGCGCCCGCCCTGCCCAGCTACGCCACCAGCTTCAACGTCGGGGTGACCGCCGCCTCGGTGGTGGTCAGCGCGTTCGCCGCGATGCGCCTGGTGTTCGCCCCGGCCAGCGGCAGGCTGGTCACCCGGTTCGGGGAACGGCCGGTGTACCTGTGGGGCCTGCTCATCGTCGCGGTGTTCACGCTGGCCTGCGCGGCCGCCACCGAGTACTGGCACCTGCTGCTGTTCCGCTCGCTGAGCGGGGTGGGCTCGACCATGTTCACCGTGTCCGCGATCGGCCTGCTGATCCGGATCTCGCCGCCCGATCTGCGCGGGCGGGTGTCCGGGCTGTGGGGCACCAGCTTCCTGCTCGGCAGCATCGCCGGGCCGGTGGTGGGCAGCGGGCTGGTGGCGGTGTCGCTGCGCGCGCCGTTCCTGATCTACGGGCTGGCGCTGCTGCTGGTGGTGGTGCTGGTCTGGCTGAACCTGCGCCGGTCCGAGCTGGCCGGGCGCGCCGAGGACGACACCACCGCACCGCAGATGAAGTTCACCGAGGCGTTGCGGCACCCGGCCTACCGCGCCTCGCTGATGTCGAACTTCGCCAACGGCTGGGTGGTCTTCGGCGTGCGGGGCTCGCTGATCCCGCTGTTCATCGTGGCCGTGCTGGCGCGCGGGGAGGAGTTCACCGGGTTCGCGCTGGCCGTGTTCGCCGCCGGGAACGTGCTGGTGATGATGATCTCCGGGCGGTTCGCCGACACCCGCGGGCGCAAGCCGATGGCGCTGGCCGGGCTGGTCATGCTGGCGGTGGGCAGCGGGGTGCTCGGGCTGACCGACAACGTGTGGCTGTTCCTCGGCGCCTCGATGCTGGCCGGGATCGGCGCGGGCACGGTGAACCCGGCGCACAACGCGGCGGTGGCCGACGTGCTCGGCGTCAAGGCCCGCGGCGGCGGTGTGCTGGCCGGCTTCCAGATGGCGGCCGACATCGGCGCGGTGACCGGCCCGCTGGTCGCCGCGGTGATCGCCGAGCAATGGTCCTACGGGGCCGCGTTCGCCATCACCGGCGCGGTGGCCGGGCTCTCGGTGCTGTTCTGGATCGTCGCGCCGGAGACCCTGCCGAAGCCGGAACCGGACGAGCACAAGGCGCAGGACGCCGTTCGCGAGGACTGCTGCAAGGACTCCTGACCGGACGGCTCAGTCGCGGATGCGCGGGAGCACGTCGGTCTGCTCGGCCAGCAGGGCGGCGCGCTTCCGCCGGTGGCCCACGACGAACCCGGCGATGATGATCACCGCGACCACCAGGGTGATGATCCACCCGGTGGTGCCGAACGGGTCCTCCTGGCTCATCGCGGCGGCCGACTTCGCCGGGTCTTCACCGAGGTCCGGCCCGGCCTGCGGGTTTCCGCCCGGCTGCAGCCCGCCCTCGCGGTAGGTGATCTGCCCGACCGGCTCCGGCTTCGACGCGGCCAGCTCGAAGCCGTAGTCGAGCAGTTTGCCCGCCTGGTCCGAGACCCGCATCGGCTTCTGCTCACCGCGCATGGTCACCACCGCGAGCCGCTTGCCCTTGCGCTCGGCGCCGCCGAGGTAGGTGTGGCGCGCGTCGTCGGTGAAGCCGGTCTTCCCGCCGAGGAAGCCGTCGTAGATGCTGAGCAGCTTGTTGTCGTTGTACAGCGGGAAGCTCGGCTTGTCGCCCCAGCCGGGGAACTGCATCTGCCGGGTGGCGACCGCCTTCGCGAAGACCGGCTGCTTCATCGCGTAGTGGAAGATCAGGCTCAGGTCGTAGGCCGAGCTGGACATGCCCGGACCGTCCAAACCGGACGGCGTGGCGGCGCGGGTGTCCATCGCGCCGATCCGCTCGGCCGCGGAGTTCATCTTCTCCAGCGTGGCGGGCACCCCGCCGAGCGTGGTCGCCAGCGCGTGCGCGGTGTCGTTCCCGGAGTGCATCAGCGTGCCCTGCAGCAGCTGCTCGACGGTGTACTGGCCACCGGCGACCAGCCCGACGCAGGTGCACTCCTGCGAGGCGTCCTCGGCCGACGCGGTGACCATCCGCTTCGGGTCCAGCTCGTTGACCGCCACCAGCGCCAGCAGCACCTTGATCAGCGACGCCGGCCGCTGCCGGGCGTGCGGGTCCTTCGCCGCCAGGATCGCGCCGGTGTCGAGGTCCTGGATCACCCACGAGGCCGAGTTGATCACCGCGGGCGGTTCGCCCGCCCCGCGCGGCAGCACCAGCCCGCACTCGCCCATCCGGTCACCGCCGACCGGGGTGGCCGGTACCGGCAGCGGCTCGGGTGCCTTCTGGCCCGGCTTGGGCACCTCGGAGGTGTCCACCGGCGGCGGGGGCACCGCCCGGTCGCTCGCGCAGCTCTGCTTTTCCGGTGCTCTGGGCGTGGCCTGCGCACCGGCGGCGGGTGCGAGCACGGTCGCCGCGGTGAGGATCGCGGACACCATGACGAGGAGGAGATCGCGTGAGCTGCGCACCCCAGCAGGCTATCTGCGCCCCTGGTGAGCGATGAACTACCCTCCGCCAATATGAGGATGTCGGGACGGACCTCGCTGTTCCTGCTGGCGTTCGGCGGGTGGTCGTGGATCATCTGGGTGACCTTCGCGCGGAACCTGTGGGAAAGCGACCGGGCCTGGGCGCCGGACGGCTCGCCCACCGCCTACTTCGTCGTGCACCTGGTGCTCACCGTGGTTTCCTTCGTGCTCGGCACGATCATCGGGATCATCGGCTGGCGCGGGTGGCGCGCGCGGAACCAGACCAAAGAATGATTGCTCCGGCGTGATCGGCCGTGTTTCATCTTCCGGGTGTGCCTGATGCTCAGGCCCTTTCCTGGAGGTGTGGATGTCCCGGGTCCGACGATGGCTGCTGCCTGCCGCCGCCGCGCTGACGCTGGCCGGCACCGGTGCGCTGGCACCGGTCGCGCTGGCGCAGCCTGCCGCGCAAGCCGCTCCGCAGTGCGACACGACGAGTGCGGCGTACACCTATGTGGTGATCTACCAGCCGCACACTTCCCAGTGGCAGGTGGACAAGGAACTGGCCGCGAAATGCGGTTCGAAAGTCGCTTACTACGGTGAAATCGGGGTAGCGGTCGCCACTTCCCGCAATGCCGACTTCCAGGAGAAGATCGGCGCTTTCCGCGCTTATTCGGGGAGCCGCGAGGTCGCCGAGCCGCCGACCACCACGGCCGCCGAGATGCGTGCCGAGGCGCGCTCGGAGCGGGAGAACGAGGAGACCGTCACGGTGGCCGCCGAGGGCGACCTGACCGAGCAGCAGTGGGACATGCGCGCGATCAAGGCGCCGGAGGCGAACAAGGTCAACCCGGGCAGCAAGTCGGTCACCGTCGGCGTGCTCGACTCCGGCGTCGAGCCGGAGCACCCCGGGCTCAAGCACGCGGTGGACGCCAAGGCCTCGCGCGGCTGCAACTCCGGTGCGCCGGACGCCGACCCGGCCAGCTGGGTGACCACCACCTCCGACCACGGCCTGCACGTGGCGGGCACCATCGCGGGCAAGGACACCGCCCGCGGCTTCACCGGTGTCGCGCCGGGGGTGAAGGTCGCCTCGGTGAAGGTGGTCAACGACGACGGGCTGATCTACCCGGAGGCCGCGGTGTGCGGCTTCATGTGGGCCGCGAAGCAGGGCTTCGAGGTGACGAACAACAGCTACTACATCGACCCCGGCATGTTCTACTGCCCGAAGCAGCCCGGTGACGCCGCCGCGTTCGAAGCGGTGACGCGGGCCGTGGCGTACTCGCAGAAGAAGGGCGTGCTGAACATCGCGGCGGCGGGCAACAGCGGGTTCGACCCGAAGGCCCAGACCACCGACCCGAACCGCCCGCACCCGGTGGACCCCAGCTGCGAGATCCTGCCGAAGGGCATGGACGGCGTGGTGACGGTGTCGTCGGTGGGCTACAACGGGACCAAGGCGTCGTACAGCAACTACGGCAAGGGGCAGATCGAGGTGACCGCGCCGGGTGGTGACCGGGCGCAGCTGCCGCCGCCGGGCGAGGGCGTTGGCTGCCCGCTCTCGACGGTGTTCAACGGGCAGTACGGCACGAAGTGCGGGACGTCCATGGCCTCGCCCCACGCGGCGGGCGTGGCCGCGCTGCTGGCGAGCAAGTACCGGCACGTGCCGCCGCAGGCGCTTTCCTTCCTGCTCCAGGCAAAAGCCGACCCGGTTTCGTGCGGCGGTGCCGCCGAGTGCGTCGGGCCGGACCACCACAACTCCTTCTACGGCCGTGGTCTGGTGAACGCCCTGCGCGCGGTGAAGTAATCACTGACGAAATGCGGTAAATGGGGCCTTCCTCGCCGGGTGCGGGGGAGGCCCCATTCAGTTTTCCGGGTAGCAGCTCGCGCCGCTGATCGCCAGGGTAAATATCGCGGCAGCGGAACCCGGTGCAGGTTCGAATCCCTCGAATGGCCCTGTAACAAATTGCGCCCATTTCCCGCCATACGGGCAGGAGTCGCGATTCTCTCCCTGCCGTCGGAGTCGAGGAGTTGGGGTCATGGGGTTACGCCGTCCTGCCTTCCTGCGCACCACCCGAAGAGCCCTGGCACTGGGGCTGGTCCTACCACTCGCCGCGGTGGTCGCACCAGTGGTGCCGCACGCCACCGCGGCGGTGCCCGCCGGGTTCACCGATTCGGTGGCGATCGGCGGGCTCTCCTCGCCGACGGCGGCCGCGTTCGCGCCGGACGGGCGGGTGTTCATCGCCGAGAAGAGCGGTCTGGTCAAGGTTTTCGACTCGCTCGCCGACACCACCGCGACCGTGTTCGCCGATCTCCGCACGCAGACCCAGGACTTCTGGGACCGCGGCCTGCTCGGCCTCGCCGTCGATCCGGCCTTCCCGGCCCGGCCCTACGTCTACGTCTCCTACACCTACGACGCCATGCCCGGCGGCACCGCGCCGCGCTGGGGTGACACCTGTCCGACCCCGCCCGGCGCCACCGACGACGGGTGCGTGGTCACCGGCCGCGTGTCCCAGCTGACGATGGGTTCGGCGGGCACCGCGGTCAGCGAGAAACCGCTGATCACCGAGTGGTGCCAGCAGTACCCGAGCCACTCCATCGGCTCGCTGGCCTTCGGCCCGGACGGCGCGCTGTACGCCGGTGGCGGCGACGGCGCCAGCTTCAACTTCACCGACTACGGCCAGGTCAAGAACCTCTGCGGCGACCCGCCTTCCCCGGCGGGCACGAACCTGGCCCCGCCCAACGCCGAGGGCGGCGCGCTGCGCTCGCAGTCGGTGCGGCGCCCGGCCGGTCAGCCGGTCCTGCTCAACGGCGCGATCCTGCGCATCAACCCGGACACCGGCGAAGGCATGCCGGGCAACCCGTACGCGAGCAGCGCCGACGCCAACGCCCGCCGCATCGTCGCCTACGGCATGCGCAACCAGTTCCGCTTCGGCTTCCGGCCGGGCACCAGCGAACTCTGGTCCGGCGACGTCGGCTGGGGCACCTGGGAGGAGATCAACCGGATCCCCAACGCCGCCGACCCGGTCGCGGAGAACTTCGGCTGGCCGTGCTTCGAGGGCACCGCGCGGCAGTCCGGTTACGACGGCGCGAACCTGACCCGCTGCGAATCGCTCTATTCCGCGGGTGGCCAGACCGCGCCCTACTACGCCTACAACCACAGCGCGAAGGTCGTGGCCACCGATCCGTGTCCGACCGGTGGTTCCTCGGTCAGCGGAATCGCTTTCGAAACGGGTAGCAATTACCCACCGGCCTATTCCGGTGCGCTTTTCTTCGCCGATTCCTCGCGCGGCTGCATCTGGGCCATGCAGACCGAAGCCGGGCAGCCGAGCGCGAACCGGCTGGTGCCGTTCGTGACCGGCGCGAACGTGCCGGTGCAGGTGCTGAGCGGACCCGGCGGTGACATCTTCTACGTCGCGCTCGGCGCCGGACAGCTGCGCCGGGTGACCTACAGCAGCGGCAACCAGGCGCCCACCGCGGTGGCCACGGCGACCCCGGCCAGCGGACCGGCCCCGCTCGCGGTGCAGTTCAACGGCGCCGGGTCGAGCGATCCCGAGGGCGGCGCGCTGACCTACGCCTGGGACCTCGACGCCGACGGCCAGTACGACGACTCGACCGCGGTCAACCCGGCCCGCACCTACACCACCGCGGGCGTGGTCAACGTCGGCCTGCGCGTCACCGATCCGGCCGGCGCCTCGGCCACCACCGTGGTGGCGGTGACCGTCGGGAACCCACCCGGCGAGAACCCGGTGCCGGTGATCGACACCCCGACCACCGCGCTGAACTGGCACGTCGGCCAGACCGTGCCGTTCGCCGGCCGGGCGGCGGACGCCCAGGACGGTGAGCTGCCCGCCTCCGCGCTGTCGTGGCGCCTGGCGATCCGGCACTGCGCTGCCAACGGCACCTGCCACACGCACAACGTGCAGGACTTCAACGGCGTCGCGAGCGGCTCGTTCGTCGCCCCCGACCACGAGTACCCGTCGTACCTGCAGCTGACGCTGACCGCGACGGACTCCTCGGGCCGGACCGGGTCGAAGACGGTGGACCTGCAACCGAGGACCGTCGCGCTGAGCTTCACCTCGCAGCCCAGCCAGGCCCTGCTCACCGTCGGCGGGATCGAACAGCGGACGCCGTTCAGCCGCACGGTGATCGTCGGCTCGAACAACTCGGTGAGCGCGAACAGCCCGCAGAACGTGCCGCCCAACAACTGGAAGTACGCCTGGACCTCGTGGTCCGACGGCGGGGCCAGGGCGCACAACGTGGTGGCCCCGGCCACCCCGACCACCTACCGGGCGAACTTCCGGCTCTGCTGGCTGCTCAATCCCTGCTAACCGAGGAACAGGATGGCCGTCAGCACCAGCCCGCCGACGGCCATCACCCAGGTGTACGGGAGCGTGGACTGCATGACCTTCTCGGGGCGCACACCCGCGTACTGCGCGCTCCACACCGTCTGGGTGCTCGTCGGATCGGAAACGCAGAGCACCTGGCCGTAGGAGGACATCAGCCCGAGCACCGCGGGCGCCGGGTAGATCCCGCCGGAGACGAGGACCCCGGCGACCCCGGCGCCCAGCCCGTACACGTTGAGCGGCCCGCGGTACAGGCACAGCGGCACCAGCACGGCGAACACCAGCACGAACCACACCGCGCCGGCCGGGCTGACCGCGGAGATCAGCGGTTGCAGCGCGCTCACCGCGCCCGGCAGCTTCACCGCGGACAGCAGCATCCCGATCGCGATGAACAACACGATCGGCGGGGCCGCCACGTCGAAGGCCCGGTACAGCGACCGCAGCGCGCGCTCGCCGAGCTTGCCGGGCCGCGTGGTGGTCAGCAGCCCGTAGACCAGCCCCACCAGCAACGACGGCACGATCGGCACTTCGAGGCCGAGCGCGAGCACGATCGGCAGCAGCGGGGTGAGCAGCGCGTACCAGGGCGCGTCACCGCGGCGTTCCCGAGCGGCCGCTCGCGACCGGCGTGGGGCGCGCACCGCCCAGGCATGCCGTGCGCCGGTGCGGCGGGTCTCGATCAGCACGTAGGAAACGCCGACCAGCAGCGCGATCGGGAACACCTTCAGCTGGAACTCGCGCACCTGCTCGATCGGCAGGTCCACCGCGTCGGAGAGGAACTGCCAGCCGATCAGTTCCAGCGGCAGCCCGGTGGCGAGTCCCATGAGGACGGTGCCACCGGCGACCACCGGGGTGACGCCGACCGCGATCATCGCCGGGATGCCGACCACCCCGGCGAGCATGGCGGCGGGCGCCGAGCCGGTGATGCTGCCGCAGAGGATCGCCACCGCGTACACGCCGAGCGCGACCACGGCCGGCCGTTCCCCGCCGAACTCGACGATCTTGCGCACCAGGGTCGCGGCGATCCCGGTGTCCTCCATCAGCGCGCCCAGCCACGAGCCGAGCAGCACCGCGATCATCGTCGCGGCGAGCATCGCCGAGCCGGTCTGGAGCACCGAGCCGGTGATGCTGTTCTCCTTGCCCAGCAGGCTCGCCCCGGACAACGCGGCGATCACCACGGCGAGCAACCCGAGCGCGAACGCGGTCGGGATCTTGCGGGTCAGCATCAGCCCGACCCCCACGGCCATCACGGCCACAATCGCGATACCCATGGTCAGGCTCCCGGGAGTGCGTCGATGAGGAAGTTGTTGAGCAGCAACGGATCGATGCCGCTGAGGCGCTGGGCGTAGCGGTGCACGACCAGCTCGTCGGCGCCTGCCACGTGGGCGCGCAGGCGGAACACGCGGTGCCCCAGGCGGCGGTTCAGCTCGCGGGTGCGCGGCCCGTGCAGCAGGTGGTGCCCGACCTCGTGCGCGATGGCCGCCCGTCGCAGCTTCTCCGGCGCGAGGGGGCAGCCGCGTTTCGCGCTGACCTCGCGGGCGAAATCCAGGCTGTCGCGGTAGAGCGTCACACGGTGGTCGCGGTGGTGGTACTCCGCGAGCAGCACTTCACCGGGCCGCTTCCCGCCGGTCTTCTCGCGGATGTCCAACTGCGGGAGTTCCGGGTGCGCCGCGGCGAGTTCGTCGCCGTAGTCCAGGGCGATCCGCGCCCATGCCCGGAGTTGTTCGGTGGAGCGGTTTTCGTGCGTCGGGGTGGCGGCGAGGAACTCCGCGCTCAGGTCCACGTTCATCGCCGGTCCTCCAGCAACGCGACCAGCGGCTCGTCCGGTTGCCGGGTGCCGAGTTCGGCGCCGATCAGCGCGAGCAGCTGCTCCCGGTCCAGCACCCCGGACAGGTCGGCGATCTTCGGCCCGGCCAGCAGGTAGACCGCCGGTGCGCGGGAACCGCCGTCGCCGACGGAGGTGTGCTCGGTGACCAGGTCGGTCAGGCGCGCGTTGGCCTCACCCGCGGTGGTCTCGGCGAGGTGCGCGCCGGACAGGTGCAGCCGGATCACGCCTTCGCCGTCCACCACCCGGATCTGCTCCGCGGGCCGGGAGAACCGCCCCAGGAAACCGGATTTCCGGGTCTTCGCGCCCCACACCCGGTGGTGCGGGGTGGCCGCGAGTTCGCGCACGACACCGGGTTCGACGCTGAGCGAGCGCGCGACCTCCTGGCGCACCTCGGTTTCGTCCAGCTTCCCGGCGCGGTCCTTGGTGCGCAGTTCGGTGGTACCGGTGGCGACCGCGCGGATCAGGTTCCGCTGCGGGTCGACCGTCACGTCCACGTCCACCCCGGCGGGGTCGGCACCCTGGGCGACCACAGCGCGTTCGGCTTCCGCGCGGGTCGCCAGCACGTCACTGTGCGAGGGATTCGGCACGATGCGCTCGACCGACTCCCGCACCATCGCCAGCGCGGCGCCGAGCGGGCTGATCACCTCGCTGTGCTTCGCGATCCGCCAGTCCATAGTGGACGCACGGCCGAGGAACGGGGTGACCGCCGCCGCGCCACCACCGCCGCCGACCAGGGTGACGGCGTCGAGCCGGTAGGCCTCGACCAGCTCGTCGACCACCGCCTTGACCGGCTTGATCGCCTGTTCCAGCACGGCCGTCGCGGCCTGCTCGACGCTCACCCCGAGCGCGGCGGCGAGCGGGGCGAGTGCCCGTTTCGCGACCTCCGGATCGGCGTGCGCGTAACTGTCGTCGGGAACCACGCCGAGCGCGTTGGCCGCGCAGGTGAGCGTGATGGCGTACCGGGTGCCGTCCGCCGTTTCCAGTGCGGCGTAGTCGGCCGGGTCGCCGTCCTTGGGCGACACGGTGATCAGCTTCGCGTCGTCGAGCTTCTCGGCGAAGCAGGCGTAGGGCAGACCGGCGATGTGCGCGCTGCGCGGTCCGACCGCGGTGACCGACTGGCCGGAGATCCGGACCAGCGAGCCGCCGCCGATGCCGACCGTGCGCACGTCGAGCGCGGGCAGGTAGGTCTCACGGCCACCGAGTTTCGCGTGCCGCACCTGGACTTTCCCTCGGCGAACCACGCTGATGTCGGTCGACGTGCCGCCGGTTTCCAGGAAGATGCCCTCGCTGAGCCGTTCGCCCATCAGCGCGCCCGCGACGCCCGCGGCAGGGCCGGACAACGCGGTGAGCAGCGGCCGCTTGCGCATCTCCGCCAGCGACATCACGCCGCCGTCACCGCGCATCACCATCAGCGGCGCGCTGATGCCCGCTGCCGCGACACTGCGGTCCACCAGGTCCGCGGTGTCGATCATCCGGGGCATGATCCCGGCGTTGAGCACCGCGGTTCTGGCTCGTTTGGACAGTCCATAGAGGCCGGTGATCTCGTGGGTGGCGGTGGCCGGGAGGTGCTGCGCGCGAGCCTCGGTGACCACCGCGCGTTCACCGGAGGGATCGTCCACACTGAACGGTTCCACGGCCACGATCACTTCCGCGCCGGCCGAATGCAGTTTGACGACGGCTTCCTTGACCGCCTCGGGGGCTTGGGCGTCCTTCACCGCGGCGTACCGGATCGGCAGCGGACGGCCGGGTGCGAGTTCCAGCTTGCGCAGCGAACGCAGTCGTCCGGTGGCCCAGCCGTCGAAACCGTGCCCGATCCCGGCGATGCCGACGGTGGCCACATCGCCTTCGAGTAGCGCGTTCGTCGCCTGCGTGGTGCCGTGCGCCAGGAACGACACGGCGGCCGGGTCGATCCCGGTCTGCTCGTGCAGCCGCCGCAGCGCGGTGAGGATGCCGTGCGCCACCCCGTCTTCGTGGTTGTGGCTGGTGGGGACCTTGACCTGGCCGAGCAGGGCGAAGGTCGCCGCGTCCACCGCCACCGCGTCGGTGAAGGTGCCGCCGACGTCGATGCCGATCCGGACGTTCTGCGTCGTTGCAGTCATCTCGAAACTCCGATTCGGGTAACCGCGGTCAGTAACCGCGGACGTCGGGCCAGCGGCGTTCCACCCCGGCCCGGTCGAGCAGCTGGGCGAACTCGCCGAAGAGCGATTCGTCGGCCTGCACCTTGCGCGGCGCGACCCCGCGGCGCAGGGCGAACCCGGCCAGGTGACCGGCCACCTCGCCGACGTTCCACTCCACCGGGTGCAGCCGGTAGCAGCCGTTGGTGATGTGCGTGGTGCCGAGGTTCTTGGCCGCGGGCAACAGGTTCTCCACCCGCCGCGGCAGCAGCGCGCCGAGCGGGATCTCGAACGGCACGCTCGCCACGTCCACGTAGTTGTCGCCCGAGGTGGACGGGTGCAGGTCGATCCGGTAGCTGCCGATGCCGACCGAATCGGCGTGGTGCGCGCGGCCGTGCGGGCCGAGCAGGTCGAGCGAGACGTGGTGCTCGGTCACGGTGGTGACCGCCTTGATGCGCCGGGACTCCCGGACGTAGGCGGATTTCGCCAGTCCGTCGGCGGTGCCGGTGACGTCGTGGCGCAGCTTCAGGCCGGGGAAGCCGACCTCGGTCTGGAGCCAGTAGAGCACCGACAGGCTCAGCTGTTTGGCTTCGTGGTGCGCTTTCTTCACCGTTTCGGCGTCGGCGATCCCGTCGATCTCCAGTGCGGGCCGCAGCCAGTAGTCGTTGAGCGGCCAGTTGACCAGGGTGATGTCGGAGTCGAACGAGCCGGGGGTGTGCATGCCCCTGGCCAGGATCCGCCGGAAGCCCCACAGCTCCTTGTCGCCGGCGTCGGCGCTCTGGTCGGCGCTGATCGCGAGCGGGTCGTTGTCCGGGTTGGGCACGAAGGTCCGGGGCACCGGTTCCAGCGTGCGCGGGTCGGGTGCGAGGAAGCCGAGCAGCGGGCCGGGCCAGAAGTCCGGCTGGTACGAGCGCCAGAAGTCGTACATCTCCGGGCGGTCGATCACGTGGTTCTGTCCACTGTGGTGGGACATGGCGAAGCAGTAGGTGATGCCCTGGAGGTTGCCGGGATCGGCGGAGTCCGGGGCGTTCGGCTCGTCGTACTCGGACCGCGCCTCGGCACCGACGGCGAATTCGACGCCCGCCAGCGGAAGGAGGTCGCCGTTCTCGGTGGCGTCGAGCACGTACTGGGCCTGGACGTCGATCAGGTTGCCGCCCTCGTCGGTCAGCCGCACGGATTCGACCTGGTCCCCGGAGGTTTCGGCGGAAACCGGCCGGTGCCCGGTCAGCAGGGTGATCCGGCCGGCGCTGATCTCCGGCGCCAGCATGGCTTCCAGCACGGCCAGCGCGACCCTGGGCTCGGCGCAGAGCTTGCTCACCCGGCCGGCACCGGGGTTCAGGTCGGTCAGGCCGCGGGCCTCGGCACGCAGCGGGTAGTGGCGGCGGTAGTAGTCGCGGATGCCCTCGCGCAGCCGACGGTAGGTGGCGGTGGACCCGAAGCGCTCGATCCAGGGGTTCTCGTCCGGCGGCACGGCCTGCGCGGTCAGCTGGCCGCCGATCCACGTGGTCTCCTCGGTGAGCACCACGCGGTGCCCGGCACGCGCGGCGGCCAGCGCGGCGGCGACCCCGCCGAGGCCACCACCGACGACGAGGATTTCGGTGGACAGTTCGTTCATGCTGGAGCTTCTTTCAGTACACGGGGGCGACGGTGGTGCCGTCGACCGGTTCACAGGGCAGGAGGTGCCGCGCGGCCGGGGAGTCCTGGCCGATCTCCCGGGTGATCAGGCGGACCAGCAGGCGCACGGCCTGCCTGCCCATTTCGCGGCGGGGTACGGAGAAGCCGGTGACGTCGGTGTCGACCGGCGGGCGGCCGAGCACGGCCAGGGAGAGGTCGCGCGGGCAGGTGAGGCCGCGGGCTTCGAGCGCTTTGATGATCGCGGTGTAGGCGGTCGAGGTGTCTGTTTCCTCGACGACCACTGCGGTGATGCCGTCCCGGAGCCAGGCGTCGAGATCGAGGCCGCCGTCGAGGCGGTGCACGGTGGCGGGCAGTCCGGCGGTGGCTTCGCGGAAGCCGCGCTCGCGGTCGGTGGACGAGGGCGCGTCATCCTGTTCGCGGAGGTAGCAGATCCTGCGGTGTCCGTTGTGGACCAGTTGCTCGACCACGGCTTTCGTGGCCGAGACGTAGTCCGCGCCGACGAACGGGATCCGGCCGTCCAGTTCGGCTCTGCGTCCTATGTAGACGAACGGGAAGCCGGATTCGAGGAGGCTGCCGATGGCTTCGTCCGGCACGTGCCTGCCGAAGAAGAGGCAGCCGTCGGCGACGCGGGTGCGCCGGATGGCCGCCGCGTCGTGGGCCCGCCGGTCGGCGCCACCGCGGCCGGTGAACAGGATCAGGTCCTGCCCGAGCGCGGCCGCTTCCTCCTCGACGCCGACCAGGATCGGGTAGTACGAGTCGGCCACGTCGGTCGGGAAGGTGGTCTTGAAGGTGTACAGGCCGAGCATGTGGTTGCGCGAGGACGCCAGTCGCGTGGCGACCGGGTCGGGGACGTAACCGAGCTTCTCGGCGGCTTCGAGCACCCGGAGGCGGGTGGTCTCGGCCATCCGGACGCGGGCGCGGTTGCCGCTGAGCACCACCGAGACGGTCGCCTGCGAGACGCCGGCCTCACGGGCGATGTCCGCCTGGCGGGGCAGGGCGCGGCGGGTGGTCATCGGGGGCCTCCTGGCTCGGCTCCTTGCTAATGCGGATTAGCTGAAGGCTGAGCGGTGGCGGGCGGGAAGTCAACCATTCTGTCCGGTTTGGCGATTGGGCGGGACTAATACGTATTAGCACCTTGACCGGGCGGTTTGCGCTGCTCACACTCGCGGCCATCCTCCGATGACGAAGGAGCTGGCGATGAGTGAACTGTGGAACCGGCGAACCGCGCTGAAGATCGCGGCTGGGACGGGTGTGGGGCTGGCGGTGGGTTCGGCGCTGCCCGCGTCCGCCGCGCCTCCCGGTTTTCCCACGTACAAGTATCTGCGGACGGCGTTCGACAAGAACGCGCTCAAGTACAACCCGACGGGGGAGTTGATCTTCCCGTGCGTGCGGGGGACGGTCGGCCGGATTCCCGGGGCTCGCGGCCGGTTCTACCTGTACTACGCGCCGCACGACGCGCCCGGTGGGATCTGCCTGGCCTATGCGGATTCGCTGGGCGGGCCGTACACCGAGTACCCGGCGAACCCGATCATTTCGCGGAACTGGCCGGGTGAGTACAGCGTTTCGCATGTGTCGTCACCGCACGCGATGTGGAATGAGGATTCGAAGGAGATCTTCCTGTACTTCCACGGTGAGAACACGGTGACGAGATTGGCGCGGTCGAAGGACGGGATCAATTTCACCTACGACAAGGAGGTGTTGTCGACGCGGTTGATGCCGTCAGGGACGACGGAGACTTCGTATGCGCGGGTGTTCCGGCACGAGCTGCCTCGGCTCGGTGCCCGGTACGTGATGGTTTTCATGATCAACAACCAGACGAACCGGCGGTCGATCGGGTGGGGGTGGTCGGCGGATGCGCGGAACTGGACGTTCTCGCAGGAGCCGCTGATCCGGCCGGAGGAGGTGGGGGCGCAGAACATCGGGGCGCCGCATGTGGTGTCGCGGAATGGGTCTACGTATGTGGTGTACCACACGAACATCGAGGCGGGCGGGTCGATGCGGATTACCGAGGTGGGGAATGACTTCGGTAAGCGGAGGCATTTGGGGGTGTTTCACGCGCCGATGGCGGGAGCCCCGGACAACGGGCGGTGCGCGGCGCCGTCGTTCGGGACGGATGGGGGCGTGGAGTACATGATTTATGAGGCGGGGGCGCGGTTGGAGGGGTCTATTGCGATTGCCCGGGCGGTGTGAGGGTGGGGTAGCCACCCCGGTTTTTTATTGTGACTACGGCGAAGGCCGGTTAGTCAAGGCGGGAAAGATGCCTTGACTAACCGGCCTTCGCCGTGTTTTTGGCTGTGGACCGGGGATGGGGAGGGGATGGGTGGCGGGGTGGTTCCGTCTCGTGCCCGGCCGCCGGTAGGCACCCGGGTGGCTGCCGGTGTCCCGTTGGCACCCGGGCTTCCCGTTGGCGCCCCGGCTGCCCGTTGGCGCCCGAGTGGCTCCGGTGTCCGGTTGGCGCCCGGCTTCCCGTTGGCACCCGGTCGGGCCCTGTTCTGTGCTGTGAATGTGGCTTTCACTGCGGAATCTGCAGTGAAAGCCACATTCACAGCGGGTCAGACGCGCTTGAACAGGAGGGCGCGTTTGACTTCCTGGATCGCCTTGGTGACCTGGATGCCGCGCGGGCAGGCATCGGTGCAGTTGAAGGTGGTGCGGCACCGCCACACGCCTTCGGCATCGTTCAGGATGTCGAGGCGTTCTTCGGCGCCTTCGTCACGGGAGTCGAAGATGAACCGGTGGGCGTTGACGATCGCCGCCGGGCCGAAGTAGGAGCCATCGCTCCAGTAGACCGGGCACGACGAGGTGCAGCACGCGCACAGGATGCACTTCGTGGTGTCGTCGAAGCGCTCCCGGTCCGCGATGGACTGGACCCGCTCGCGCGTCGGCTCGTTGCCGTACGAGATGAGGTACGGCTTCACCGCGCGGAACGCCTCGAAGAAGGGCTCCATGTCGACGTAGAGGTCCTTCTCCGTCTTCAGACCCTTGATCGGCGCGATCGAGATGGTGGTCGGCTTGCCCTTCTTCGCCAGCAGGTCCTTCACCAGCACCTTGCAGGCCAGCCGGTTGATCCCGTTGATCTGCATGGCGTCGGACCCGCAGATGCCGTGCGCGCAGGACCTGCGGAACGACAGCGTGCCGTCCACGTAGTTCTTGATGCTCATCAGCAGGTTGAGCACTCGGTCGGTCGGCAGCGCCGGCACGTCGTAGGACTCCCAGTGCGGCTCGGAGTCCAACTCCGGGTTGAACCGCAGGATCTTCACCGTGACGGTGAGCGAGCCCTCCGGGGCGGGGATCTGCGAGGTGTCGTGCGCCTGTTCGGCTACCGCGGTCATCAGTACTTCCGCTCCATCGGCTCGTACCGGGTGAAGGTCACCGGCTTGTAGTCCAGCCGGATGTCCGCGAGGAAACCGGTCAGCCCGAGCGGGGCGTCCGGGTCCTCTTCCTCCGGCATCTGCTTGTACGACATCGAGTGCCGCATGAAGTTCACGTCGTCGCGGTTCGGGTAGTCCTCGCGCGCGTGCCCGCCGCGGGACTCCTTGCGCGCCAGCGCGGCCACCACCAGCGCCTCGGCGAGGTCGAGCAGGAAGCCCAGCTCGATCGCCTCGAGCAGGTCGGTGTTGAACCGCTTGCCCTTGTCCTGCACCGCGATCCGGCCGTAGCGCTCCTTGAGCGCCTGCACGTCGGTCAGCGCCTGCTTCAGCGTGTCCTCGGTGCGGTAGACCGCCGCGTTCGAGTCCATCGTCTGCTGCAGCTCGGTCCGGATGTCGGCGACCCGCTCCCCGCCGTGCGCGGTGCGCAGGTGCTCGACCATGCCCTCGACCAGGTGCGCCGGGTTGTCCGGCAGCTCGACGAAGTCGTGGCCGGCGGCGTACTCCGCGGCGGCGATGCCGGCGCGGCGGCCGAACACGTTGATGTCCAGCAGCGAGTTGGTGCCCAGGCGGTTCGCGCCGTGCACCGACACGCAGGCCACCTCACCGGCGGCGTACAGGCCGGGGATGACGTTGTTGTTGTCCCGCAACGCCTCGCCGTGGACGTTGGTCGGGATGCCGCCCATCGCGTAGTGCGCGGTCGGGTACACCGGCACCGGCTCCTCGACCGGGTCCACGCCCAGGTAGGTGCGGGCGAACTCGGTGATGTCCGGCAGCTTGGTCTCCAGCACCTCGGCCCCGAGGTGGGTGCAGTCCAGCAGCACGTAGTCCTTGTTCGGCCCGGCGCCGCGGCCTTCGAGCACCTCGAGCACCATCGACCGGGCGACGATGTCACGGGGCGCCAGGTCCTTGATCGTCGGCGCGTACCGCTCCATGAACCGCTCGCCCGACTCGTTGCGCAGGATCGCGCCCTCGCCGCGGGCGCCCTCGGTGAGCAGGATGCCCAGCCCGGCCAGGCCGGTCGGGTGGAACTGGTAGAACTCGATGTCCTCCAGCGGCAGGCCCTTGCGGAAGTAGATGCCCATGCCGTCGCCGGTCAGCGTGTGCGCGTTCGAGGTGGTCTTGAAGACCTTGCCGAAGCCGCCGGTGGCGAACACGATGGACTTGGCCTGGAAGACGTGGATCTCGCCGGTGGCCAGCTCGTAGGCGATCGCGCCGGAGGCCTTCGGGCCGTCCGGGGTGTCGGTCATCGCGATGTCGAGCACGTAGAACTCGTTGTAGAACTCGATGCCGTGCTTGACGCAGTTCTGGTACAGCGTCTGCAGGATCATGTGGCCGGTGCGGTCCGCGGCGTAGCAGGCGCGGCGCACCGCGGCCTTGCCGTGGTCGCGGGTGTGCCCGCCGAACCGGCGCTGGTCGATCTTGCCCTCGGGGGTCCGGTTGAACGGGAGCCCCATCTTCTCCAGGTCGAGCACCGCGTCGATGGCCTCCTTGGCCATGATCTCGGCGGCGTCCTGGTCGGTGAGGTAGTCACCACCCTTGACCGTGTCGAAGGTGTGCCACTCCCAGTTGTCCTCTTCGACGTTGGCCAGTGCCGCGCACATCCCGCCCTGGGCGGCACCGGTGTGCGACCGCGTCGGGTACAGCTTGGTCAGCACCGCGGTGCGGGTGCGCTGGCCTGCCTCGATGGCGGCGCGCATGCCGGCGCCGCCCGCCCCGACGATCACCACGTCGTACTTGTGGAACTGCATTTGCCGCTTCTTCCTGAAGACCGTGTGTGGTGGGTTAGCTGGCCGGCATGTCCGGGTCGAAGGTGAAGATCACCATGGTGCCCACGGCGAGGATCAGCACCATCGAGACGTAGAGCACGATCTTCAGCCAGAACCGCGTGCTGTCCTTGCGCGCGTAGTCGTCGATGATCGTGCGCACGCCGTTGCCGCCGTGCAGCTGGGCCAGCCACAGCATGGACAGGTCCCAGAACTGCCAGAACGGCGAGGCCCAGCGGCCGGCCACGAAGCCCCAGTTGATCCGGTGCACGCCGCCGTCGAGGATGTTCATGATGAACAGGTGGCCGAGCACCAGCACCATCAGCGCGACGCCGGAGATGCGCATGAACAGCCAGCTGTACAGCTCGAAGTTGCTGCGCCGGGCGGCCGGGCGCCGCGGGCTGCGCGGCTTGTCGAGTGGGAGCGCTGCGCTCATCAGTGACCGCCTCCGAACATCGTGCTGACGGTCCGCTCCAGCATGAAGTAGGTGCCGGGGACCATCACCAGCACCCACAGCCCGACCAGGCTCCAGAGCATCTGCTTCTGGTAGCGCGGGCCCTTCGACCAGAAGTCGACCAGGATCACCCGCAGCCCGTTGAGCGCGTGGAACAGCACGGCGCCGACCAGGCCGACCTCGATCAGGTTGACGATCGGGGTCTTGTAGGTCTCGATGACCTCGTCGTAGGCGTTCGGGGAGACGCGGACGAGCGCGGTGTCGAGCACGTGGACAAAGAGGAAGAAGAACGTGAGCACGCCGGTGATCCGGTGCAGGACCCAGGACCACATGCCGGGGTCACCGCGGTAGAACGTCCCGTTCCGGCGCGAGGCACCCGCCCGATCGCTTTGCGCCGCTTCGCTCGCGGCGCCAGCAGTGGTGGACATCGGTGAACGGCCTCCAACGTCACTGATGGACTTGAACCCCGGTGACCTGGCTTCGACGTGTTCACCTGCGACTTCTCCGGTGACGACGCCTTGGTCAAGGTCATCGGGCGTGGATGCAGAGGATGCTAGACCTGCCCTTGACGCGGGGCTCACCCTCGGGTTGCCGTATGTGATGAGCGTTATGTCCGTGCGGTTCGGCTGACCCGGCTTACGAGAGCGCTTACATCGGATCTATCGGCCATCCGTGTGCGACCAACTCCGGTTCGTTGACGGTAATTGTCTACGGTCATACGTTGTTCAAGACCGAGACATCCGATCAATGGAGCTCTTGATGGCTCATCGTGGCGAGTTCTCCCGGCGACGGCTGCACGGACTGGCCGGTGGGGTGGTGGCCGGAGCGGTACTGGGCGCGCCACCCGCGACGGCCGCTGAGGAGGCGGTGCCGGAGCCGAGCGGCTGGCTGCGCGACCGGATGCGCACGGACGGCGAATGGGCGCGCTTCCTCGCCGGGCAGGACCTCGTCTGGCGGCGCGTGCCCCGGACCTGGTACGAAGGCCCGTTCCTGGGCAACGGTTTCCTCGGCGTGCAGGTCTACCGCGAGCCGGGCGCGAACGCGCTGCGGTTCACCGTGGACCACAGCGAGGTGCAGGACCACCGCCCGAAGTTCGGCAACGAATGGGGCGTCGCGCGGCTGCCGGTCGGCCGGGTGCGGCTGACCCCGGTCGGCGAGATCACCGGCGTCGACCTGCGCCTGGTCCTGTGGAACGCCGAGCTGCGCGGCACCGTTTTCACCACCTCGGGTGAACTGGCGATTCGCTCGTTCGTGCAGGCGGAGCGCGAGCTGTTCCACCTGGAGGTCAGCGCGGACGGCGGCGAGCGCGAGTTCGAGCTGGAGTTCACCCCGCTCCCCGCGGTCAGCCCGCGCACCGTTCGCGAGGACCCGCCGGCGAACTTCACCCCCAACCCGCCGCCGGTCACCACCACCGAAGGCGAGCTGACCGTGGTCGTGCAGCCGATGGTCGCGGGTGGGCAGACGGCGACGGCCTACCGCGTGCGCCGCTCGCCGGGTGGCGCGGACCTGCTGCTCTCGACGACCCACAGCTTCCCGGCGGCGGACGCGGAGCAGCGGGTGCGCGCGATCGCCGCCGGGGCCGCCGACGAGCGGGCCCACCGGGACTGGTGGCACACCTTCTACCGGCGCAGCTTCCTGTCCATTCCGGACGGCCTGCTCCAGAGCTTCTACTGGATCCAGCTGTACAAACTCGCCTCGGCGGCCAGGGCGGCGGCGCCGGTGATGGCGACCACCGGACCGTGGATCGAGCCGACGCCGTGGCCGTCGGTGTGGTGGAACCTCAACGCGCAGCTCGAATACTGGCCCGTCTACGGCTCGAACCACCTGGAACTCGACCCGATCCCGCGCACGATCCAGGAGAACCAGCAGGTGCTGGTGGACGGCCTGCGCCCGGAGTACCGGCACGATTCGATGGGCCTGCGCCGCAGCACGGACGCGCGGTTCGCCGACGCCGGGTACGTCGGCGTGCCGAACCCGAACAGCGACGCGGAGATCGGCGACCTGCCGTGGTTACTGCACAACGTGTGGCTGACCTACCGGCACACCATGGACACCTCGGTGCTGCGCGAGGTGTTGTTCCCGGTGCTGACCAAGGCGGTCAACTACTACCTGCACTTCCTCTACCTGGGCCCCGACGGCCGGATGCACCTGCCGCCCACCTTCTCGCCCGAGTACGGCCGCGCGCCCGACTGCAACTACGACCTCGCCCTCATCCGGTGGAGCTGCGCGACGCTGCTGGAGACCGCGAAGATCCTCGGCGTTTCCTCCCCGCTGGAACCCAAGTGGCGCGAGGTGCTGGACAAGCTCGTCGACTACCCGACCGACGCCAACGGGTTCATGGTCGGCGCCGGCGTGCCGTTCGCGAAGTCGCACCGGCACTACTCGCACATGCTCGCGGTCTACCCGCTGTACCTGGTCAACGCCGAAGGCGACCGCGAGTTGATCGAGCGGTCGCTGGAGCACTGGATCAGCTTCGAGGGCGCGTTGCGCGGCTACAGCTTCACCGGCGCCGCCGCCATTTCCGCGCAGCTGAACCGCGGTGACGACGCGCTGGCCCACCTGCGCGAGTTCGTCGCCAGGTTCGCGCAGCCGAACACCAACTACTACGAGGCCGGGCCGGTGATCGAGACGCCGTTGTCCGGGGCGCAGTCCCTGCACGACATGCTGTGCCAGAGCTGGGGCGGGGTGATCCGGATCTTCCCGGCGGTGCCCGGGGCCTGGGCCGACGTGACCCTGCACAACTTCCTGGCCGAGGGCGCGTTCGAGGTGAGTGCCGTGCGCAAGGCCGGGACCACGCGGTTCGTGCGCGTCCGCAGCCTGGCCGGGCAGCCGCTGAAGCTCAAGCCCGGTATCGACGGCCCGCTCACGGTCGCCGGTTCTGGTGGGCGGGTGAAGTGGACCGAACTGCCCGGCGGCCTGCTGGAGATCGACCTGCCGAAGCACGCCGAAGTGCTGGTGCACCGGAAGGGACCCCGGCCGGACCTGGTCATCGAGCCGGTGCGGACCACCGTGCCCGCGCCGCCGTGGGGGCTGCCCGAACTGCCGCCCGGTGGCGCGTCGGTGCCGGTCGACCTCACCGCGTTCCTCGGCAACGACGCGATCACCAGCGAGTTCTACCTCGGTGACGGCGATTTCGACGGCGCGGGCAACACCTATCCCGCCGCGCAGCTGCCGCAGACCGGGAAGGTGGTCGACGACGGCATCGAGTTCACCTTCGTCAACGGCCACGAAGGCACGCCGAACAACGTCGTGCCCGGTGGTGGGCCGATCGCGTTGCCATCGGGGGCGTTCCGCGCGCTGCACCTGCTCGGCGCGAGCGACAACGGCAACACCAACACGAAGATGACCATCACCTACACCGACGGTTCCACCGCGGAGCTGCCGCTGCGGCTCACCGACTGGCGGAACTCCGCCGCGTTCGGGGAAAGCGAGGCGATCACCACCAGCCAGCTGCACGCCAAGGACGGGCCGAAACCGGTGAAGCTGGCGATCTTCCACCAGACGATCGAGCTGGACCCGGCCCGCTCCCCGAAAGCACTCACCCTGCCCGCCGCCACCAGGCCTCGACCGCACCTGTTCGCGATCACCTTGGAAAAGTGAGGAAAGCGATGAGGAAACGCGCGCTGGCGGCCGCCGTGCTGGTGGCCGGTGCGATCACCGTCGCCGTGCCCGCGCTGGGCGCCGCGGCCGAGCGCTGGACGATCACCGCGCCCGGGATGTCCGCGCGGGCCGGTGGTCCGGTCGCGGAGGTGGCGCTGGACCAGGCGGGCAAGCTCAGCCTCGGTGTGCGTCGCGGGGCGACCACCGTGCTGGAGCCTTCGGCACTGGGCCTGGAGGCGGCGCACGCCGACTTCACCACCGGCCTGGAGCTCACCGGCCTGACCCAGCGGGTGGTCAGCGAGCGGTACACCACCGTCACCGGGCGCCGGACCCAGCACAGCCTGGACGCCTCCGAGCTGACGCTGAAGCTGACCAGCGCGTCCCAGCAGCCGTTCGAGCTGGTGGTGCGGGAGGCCTCGGAGTTCCGGGTGCCCGGCGATGCGGACTCCTTCCTGCTGCCCTACGACAACGGCCGCGGCGACTACGAGAGCGCGCACGTGCACGCGAAGCTGTCCGCTCAGGCACGGCTGAGTACGGCTACCCCTCGCTGTTCCACGTCGGCGACAGCTGGCTGGCCGTCATGGAGTCCGATGTGGACGGCCGGTACGGCGGCTCGCGGCTGACCCTGGACGGCGGCTCGCTCCGGCTCACCCTGCCCGACCCGGCCGAGACCTCGACCGGGCCGCTGGCCACCCCGTGGCGCACGATGGTGGTCGGCGACCTGGCCACGGTCACCGAAAGCGATCTGGTCACCGATCTGGCGAGCCCGTCGAAGATCGCCGACACGTCCTGGATCAAGCCGGGCGCCGCGGCCTGGTCGTGGTGGGCCGACAACCTGGTCGACTCCGGCTGGGACGCGAGCTGGATCCCCGAACTGGTGGCCTACGCGAACGCGCGGAACGTGAAGATCTGGCTGTGGGTGCGGTGGCAGACCGTCGACACCGACAGCGAGCGGGAGAAGCTGTTCCGGCAGTACGCCGACTGGGGCGCGGTCGGGCTCAAGATCGACTTCGTGGAGTCCGACGGGCAGGACCGCATGCGCTGGTACGACGAGGTCTTCGCGGCGACGGCGAAGTACCGGCTGATGCTGAACTTCCACGGCGCGCCCATCCCGCGCGGCACCGAGCGGACCTGGCCGCACGTGGTCACCGTGGAGGCGGACTTCACCCCGGTGACCTTCAGCGGGGTGCGGCCGAACAGCGACGCCGGTGAGCTGGCACTGGCCGTGGTGTACGAGTCCGGGGTGCAGCACTTCGCGGACAGCCCGGCCAACTACGCGAAGCAGCCGCTGGCCGAGCAGCTGCTGCGGGTGGTGCCGACGGTCTGGGACGAGACGCGACGGTGACCCCGGGAAGCGGGCGGTGCTGGCGTGGCACTCCGGTGCCGAGTGGTTCGTCGGCGGCATCATCGCCGGGGAGGCGACGCGGCTGTCCACCGGTCTCGGCTTCCTCCCGCCCGGGAACTGGGTCGCCGAGGTGTACTCGGACGGTGCCGATCAGAAGATCGCCTTCTCGACGCGGCAGGTGACCTCGGCTTCGGTGCTCGACCTGCCGGTGGCGAAGCACGGCGGGTTCACCGCGCACCTGCGACCCGCGCCCTGAGCTGGGCGTTCCGCTCTCGTGGGGTCCCACAAAGCGCCTTGTGGGACCCCACGCTTCGGTGACCATGAGTACACGATCGATCGCACGGGCGAACCGTGAACAAACATTTGGGTTACGTAGCGTGCCGTCGATGTGTCCCCGTCATGGCGGACGGGTACGGTTCGCCCGTCGAACCCGGCAGTGGAGCCGGGTTGTTCTCGGGCACCGTTGTGAAAGACAGCGGGGAGGGAGAAGCACCGTGCGCGGTACACGCAATCGCACACTGGCCGCCGTCGCCATGGCCGGTGTGCTGGCGCTGGCCGGTTGTGCGAAGGATTCCGGCAACACCGGCGGAGATGCCGCCGCACCGGCCGACCAGGGCGCACAGGGTTGCGTCACCGCGCCCAAGCCGCCCGCCGCGGCGCCGGCCGGGGAGAGCAAGGCCCAGGACAGCGAGAAGGTGGACGCCTCGAAGCTGAAGGTCGGGCTGGCCTACGACGTGGGTGGCCGGGGTGACGCCTCGTTCAACGACGCCGCCGCCGCGGGCGCCGACAAGGCCAAGGCCGAGCTGGGTGTGCCCGAGATCAGCGAGAGCACCGCCACCGGCACCGAGTCCGAGGACTCGAAGCAGCAGCGCCTCAACCAGCTGGCCAGCGAGGGCTTCAACCCGATCATCGCGGTCGGCTTCGCCTACGCGGACTCCATCAAGGCGGTCGCGCCGAAGTTCCCGGACACCAAGTTCGCCATCGTCGACGACGACTCGGTGCAGGCGCCGAACGTCACCCCGCTGGTGTTCGCCGAGGAGCAGGGCTCGTTCCTGGCCGGCGTCGCCGCGGTCTACAAGAGCAAGAGCTGCCACGTCGGCTTCGTCGGCGGGGTGGACACCCCGCTGATCCAGAAGTTCGAGGCGGGCTTCCTGCAGGGTGTGAAGGCGGCTTCGTCCAAGGCCAAGATCGAGGACGAGTACCTCACCCCGGCCGGTGACATCTCCGGCTTCAACGACCCCGGCAAGGGCAACATCAAGGCCGCCGCGCAGATCAACAAGGGCGCGGACGTGATCTACCACGCCGCCGGTGCCTCCGGTAAGGGCGTGTTCGAGGCCGCGAAGTCCTCGGGCAAGGCGCTGGCCATCGGGGTGGACTCCGACCAGTACAACCAGAAGACGGTGGAGAACGCCAAGGACGTGATCATCACCTCGATGATCAAGCGCGTCGACGTGGCCGTGTTCGACTTCATCAAGGCCGTGGCCAAGGGCGACACCTCGACCCTGCCCAAGCGGTTCGACCTCAAGGTCGACGGCGTCGGCTACGCCACCTCCGGTGGCAAGGTCGACGACATCAAGGACGTGCTGGACGGGTACAAGGCGCAGATCGTCAGCGGCGCCATCACCGTGTCCGACAAGCCGCAGAAGTAGTGCGGGGGTCTGGGGGTCGCTCCCCAGATCAATACAGTCCGCTTTATTCCACAAAACGCGTGGGGCCCTCCGGCGGCGAACCCGTCCGGCGGGCCCCCCGCGTTGTTTCCGGGAGTCATTCGTAGTCATGACACAGCCGCAGCCCGAGCCCGGGTCACGCAGGCCGGTGGTCGAACTGGCCGGGATCACCAAGCGCTTTCCCGGCGTGGTCGCCAACTCCGACGTCAATCTGACCGTGTACGAGGGCGAGGTCCACGCGGTCTGCGGGGAGAACGGCGCCGGCAAGTCCACCCTGATGAAGATCCTCTACGGCATGCAACGGCCGGACGAGGGCACCATCACCGTCAACGGCACCCAGGTCGAGCTGCGCAACCCGCAGGACGCGATCAAGGCCGGGATCGGCATGGTGCACCAGCACTTCATGCTCGCCGACAACCTGACCGTGCGCGAGAACGTGCTGCTCGGCGCCGAGTCGCTGCACGGCATCGGCCGCGCGGCCAAGGCGCGGCTGGCCGAACTCGCCGAGCGCACCGGCCTGCGCGCCGACCCGGACGTCCTGCTCGAGGACCTCGGTGTGGCCGACCGCCAGCGGGTCGAGATCGTCAAGGTGCTCTACCGCGGCGCGAAGATCGTCATCCTGGACGAGCCGACCGCCGTGCTGGTGCCGCAGGAGGTCGACGCGCTCTTCGAGACCGTGCGCGACATGCAGCGCCAGGGCTTCACCTTCATCTTCATCTCGCACAAGCTCGACGAGGTGCGCGCGATCGCCGACTCGGTGACGGTGATCCGCCGCGGCACCACGGTCGGCTCGGCCGACCCGAAGAAGATCAGCTCGCGCGAGCTGGCCGAGATGATGGTCGGCAGCGAACTGCCCAGCCCGGAGACCCGCGAGTCCACCGTGACCGAGCGCGACGTGCTCCGGATCTCGGGGCTGCGCCTGGAGGTCGAGGGCTCGGACCGGGCGGTGCTCGACGACATCTCGTTCAGCGTGCGCGCCGGCGAGGTGCTCGGCGTGGCCGGGGTCGAGGGCAACGGGCAGACCGAGCTGGTCGAGACGATCATGGGCATGCGCAAGGCCTCCGGCGGCACGGTCGAACTCGTCGACGCCGACGGCAAGGTCCGCAACCTGACCAGGCTCGGCACGCTGGCCCGCCGTGAGGCCGGCATCGGCTACATCGCCGAGGACCGGACGCGGCACAGCCTGCTGCTGACACAACCGTTGTGGGCCAACAGAATTCTCGGGTACCAGACGCGGAAACCGGTGGCCAGCGGGCAACTGCTGGACATCGCGGGCGCGCGCCAGGACACCGAGCGGATCGTCGCCGACTACGACGTGCGGACCCCGGGCATCGACGTGCCCGCCGCCGCGCTGTCCGGCGGCAACCAGCAGAAACTGGTGGTGGGCCGGGAACTCTCCGGCGACCCGGTGCTGCTGATCGCCTCGCACCCGACGCGCGGGGTGGACGTCGGCGCGCAGGCGCTGATCTGGGAGCAGATCCGCGTCGCCCGCGCCAACGGGCTGGCCGTGCTGCTGATCTCCGCGGACCTGGACGAGCTGATCGGGCTCTCCGACACGATCCGCGTCATGCTGCGCGGGCGCCTGGTCAGCGAGGCCGACCCGGCGACCGTGACGCCGCAGGAACTGGGCTCGGCGATGACCGGTGCCGCTGAAGAAGGTGAAGTCGCATGAGTTCGTGGCGCACCAAGCTGCTGCCACCACTGCTGGCGATCGTGTTCGCCGTGCTGATCTGCACGGTGGCGCTGCTGATCTCGGGAGCCGACCCGCTGCGGGCGTTCGGCACGATGATCGCCCAGTTGTTCAAGGGCACCACCGCGATCGACACGCTGAACCTGGCCACGCCGTACTACCTGGCCGGGCTCGCGGTGGCGATCGGCTTCCAGATGAACCTGTTCAACATCGGCGTGGAGGGCCAGTACCGGTTCGCCGCGGTGGTCGCCGCGATCGCCGGTGGCGCGCTGCACCTGCCGCCGGTCATCCACGCGATCGTGATCATCCTGGTCGCGGTGCTGGCGGGCATGCTCTACGCGGCCATCCCGGCGGTGCTGAAGGTGACCCGCGGGGTCAGCGAGGTCATCTCGACGATCATGCTGAACTCGATCGTCATCGGCATCATCGCCTTCCTGATCAACCCCGAGCAGTTCGGCGTGCAGCGCGGCAACAACGTGCACACCGAGCCGATCGACGACTCGGGCCTGATCCCCGGCATCCCGCTCGGCCGCCTCGGTGAGCTGTTCGGCTTCGTGCTGATCGCCATCGCGGTCGGCGGCGCGTACTGGTTCATGCTGAACCGCACGCGCTTCGGCTTCGAGCTGAAGGCCAGCGGCGAGTCGACCACGGCCGCCGCGGCCGGTGGCGTGAACGCCAAGAAGATGACGCTGATCGCGATGCTGCTCTCCGGTGGCGTGGCCGGGCTGGTCGCGCTGCCGGAACTGCTCGGCCGCGACCACGTCTACGCCATCACCGCCGCGCAGGGCTACGGCTTCACCGGCATCGCGGTGGCGCTGCTCGGCCGCAACCACCCGGCGGGCATCGCGCTCGGCGCGGTGCTGTGGGCCTTCCTGGACAAGTCGGCGGTCTCGCTGGAGCAGATCCAGGTGCCGAAGGAGATCGCCACCATCATGCAGGGCACGATCGTGCTGTCCGTCGTGGTCGCGTACGAGATCGTGCGGCGCGCCGACCTGGCCGCCGAGCAGCGGCGCGTCGGGCGGGCACTGGCGGGCAACGGCCGCAAGCGCGGCAAGCCGGCCGACGTCAGCGAAGGGGGTGCGGTGTGAGCGTGCCGACCGATACCAATCCGGCGCCCGCGCCGATGACCGTGACCGAGGCCAAGCCGAAGCGGCGGCTGCCGGGCTGGGCCCGCGCGATGCTCTGGGCCGCCGCGGCGCTGGTGGTGCTGTCCACCACCTCGTACCTGACCGGCGTGCCGGACCTGACCTCGTCGAACACCTCGCAGACGGCGTTGCGCCTGGCGCTGCCGATCCTGCTGGCCGGGCTCGGCGGGCTCTGGGCCGAACGCTCCGGCGTGATCAACATCGGCCTCGAGGGCATGATGATCCTCGGCACCTGGGGGGCCGCCTGGGGCGCGTACTACGGCGGCCCGTGGGCCGGGCTGGTGGCCGCGATCGTGCTCGGCGCGCTCGGCGGGCTGCTGCACGCGATCGCCACGGTCACCTTCAACGTCAACCACATCGTCTCCGGGGTGGCGCTGAACCTGCTCGGGCTCGGCGTGGCGAAGTACCTGGCGAGCCTGGTGTTCCGGCCGCTGTCGGGCAACCCGAAGCAGTCGCCGCCGGTGGAGAAGTTCGACACCTACTCGGCCACCTTCCTCTCCGACTGGCTCGGTGACCTGGAGAACGCCCAGCGGGTCGGCATCTCCGACGTGGCGGGCATCGTGCGCGGCCTGATCACCGGTGTCTCGCCGCTGGCCATGCTGGCGATCCTGCTGATCCCGGTGAGCTACTGGGTGCTCTGGAAGACCCGGTTCGGCCTGCGCCTGCGCTCGTGCGGGGAGAACCCGGTGGCCGCGGAGTCCCTCGGCGTGAACGTCTACGTGCACAAGTACGTGGCGCTCGCGGTGTCCGGTGGGCTGGCCGGCATGGGTGGCGCCTCGCTGGTGCTGCTGCCCGGCGGCGCGGACTACCTGGAGAACCAGACCAACGGCCGCGGCTTCATCGGCCTGGCCGCGATGATCTTCGGCAACTGGCGGCCGGGCGGCCTGCTCGGTGGCGCGGCACTGTTCGGGTACGCCGACGGCTTGCAGCTCTCCGGTGGCGGCGAGGCGGTGCTGGCGCTGCTGTACGGCGCGGTGATCCTGCTCGGCGTGATCGTGGTGATCCAGCTGGTCCGCCGCAAGTGGGTGGCGGCCGCGCTGGGCCTGGCCGGTGCGCTGGTCCTCTACTACATCTACTGGTCCAACGACGAACTGCCGAGCGACCTGATCCCGTACTCGGCGCACTTCGTCACGATCATCGTGCTGGCGGTGGCGTCGCAACGACTGCGGCCACCGAAGAAGATCGGTGCCAAGTATCGGCGAGGCGAGGGTGACTGAGTTTTCTGTTGACTGGGAAGCGTTGCGGGCCAGCGCGGTTCGGGCCGCGCAGCTCGCTTATGCGCCGTACTCGGGACTTCTGGTCGGCGTGGCGGCCATTGTGGACGATGGCCGCGAGATCACCGGCTGCAACGTGGAGAACGCCTCGTACGGGCTGGGCCTGTGCGCGGAGTGCACGATGGCCGGGCAGCTGCGGTTGTCCGGCGGCGGTCGCCTGGTCGCGGTCGCCTGCCGCAGCGGTGACGGCGACCTGCTGATGCCGTGCGGCCGGTGCCGCCAGCTGCTCTACGAACACGGTGGTCCGGAGTGCCTGGTGGACACCCCGAGCGGCATCCTGCCGATGTCGGCGGTGCTGCCCGACGCCTTCGGCCCGGAGCACCTGCCCGCATGAGCGCCGTGGAACCGTTCGCCGCCGTCGACGTCATCAGGTCCAAAAGGGACGGTGGACGGCTGACCGACGAGCAGATCGACTGGGTGGTCGGCGCGTACACCCGCGGCGTGGTCGCCGAGGAGCAGATGTCCGCGCTGGCCATGGCGATCTTCTTGCGGGGCATGGATTCCGGGGAGATCGCGCGCTGGACCGGCGCGATGATCGAGTCGGGGGAGCGGCTGTCGCTGGCGGTGTCCCGGCCGACCGTGGACAAGCACTCCACCGGCGGGGTGGGCGACAAGATCACCCTGCCGCTGGCGCCCTTGGTGGCGGCCTGCGGGGCGGCGGTACCGCAGCTGTCCGGCCGCGGGCTCGGCCACACCGGTGGCACGCTCGACAAGCTGGAGTCCATTCCCGGCTGGCGGGCGGCGCTGTCCACCGAGGAGATCACCCGGCAGCTCGACGAGGTGGGCGCGGTGGTCTGCGCGGCGACGCCGACGCTGGCCCCGGCGGACCGCAAGCTCTACGCGCTGCGGGACGTGACGGCCACGGTGGAGTCCATCCCGCTGATCGCCAGCTCGATCATGAGCAAGAAGATCGCCGAGGGCTCGGCGGGCCTGGTGCTCGACGTGAAGACCGGCTCGGGCGCGTTCATGAAGACCCGCGCGCAGGCCACTGAACTGGCCGAGGCGCTGGTGGCCATCGGCAAGGCGCACGGCGTGGCGACCACCGCGCTGATCACCGAGATGGGCACCCCGCTGGGCCGCGCGGTCGGCAACGCGGTGGAGGTGGCCGAAGCGGTCGAGGTGCTGCGCGGTGGCGGTCCGGCGGACGTGATCGAGCTGACCGTGGCGCTGGCGCGCGAGATGCTGGCGCTGGCCGGGCTGGGTTCGGTGGACCCGGCCGCCGTGCTGGCTTCGGGGGAGGCGTACGAGACCTGGTGCCGGATGATCCGCGCCCAGGACGGCGACCCGGAGGCGGCGCTGCCGACGCCGGCGCACGTCCACATCGTGGAAGCCCCGGCGGACGGCGTGCTGTCCACACTGGACGCCTACGCGGTCGGCGTGGCCGCCTGGCGGCTCGGCGCGGGCCGGGCGCGCAAGGAGGACCCGGTGCAGTACGCGGCGGGCATCCTGTGCCACGCGAAGCCGGGCGACCGGGTCCGCGCCGGCGACCCGCTGCTGGAGCTGCACACCGACACCCCGGAAGCCGTCCCGAGCGCCCTCCGTGCCCTGGACGGCTCCTACACCCTCACGGACACCGCCCCCGCCCCACCCCCCGTCATCCTGGACACCTTGCGCTGACGAGTGCAGTGAATGTGGCTTTCACTGCCGAATCCGCAGTGAAAGCCACATTCACTGCATCGCCGAGGGCCCCGGACGTGACGGTGGGGCGGTGCTCCGAAGAGCGCCGCCCCACCTCTGTCACCGATCGCTCCGGCCGGGGGCCGGGGCTGGTGGCTCAGCTGTCGCTGCTGTCCTCGCCCTCGCCGGAGGTCTTGGCCTTGGCGTCGGCGGCCTTCGGGGCGCGGCCGTTGCGGGCGCGCCGCGGCTGCCGCGGGGCGGGCGGGGTCACCGCGACCACCGGCTGCGGCGAAGCGGGCCCGCCACCGAGCATCAGCTCGGCGAAGGTGGCCATCGCCTCGTCCAGCTGACCGCCGATGCGCCGCTCGGACTCCTCGTTGCTCTTGCGCACCAGCGAGGTCACCGAGTCGGTGTCCGGGCGGTTGTTCAGCGTGCCCTCGACCTTCGACAGGCCGCTCTTGATCGAGCCGTCCAGGTCGCCGAGCTGCGCGGCGAAGCCGTCCTCGACCTTGTCCAGCCTGCTGCCCAGGTCGTCGAGGCGGTTGGTGACCTGCTCGAGCCGGTTGCCCAGCTTCTCCAGCCGGTCCGAGGCGTCGATCATCTCGCCGGTCTCGGTCAGCGCGGTCTTGAGCGCCTCGGTGTTCTGGCCGATGCGCTCCTTGGTGGCGCTGTCCAGGTCGTCGATGCGGGCGCGCAGGTCGCTGTCGCCGGCGTCGATCCGCTCACGCAGCGTGGCCTCGGCGGTGTCGATGCGCTCGCGCACCGGGCCGTGCACCGACTGCGGGATCGAGTCGAGCTTGCTGTCCTGCTTGTCCAGGTGCCCGTTCAGCTCGTCGATGCGGCGGTGGATGTTCTGGAGCTTGTCCTCCAGCCCGTCCATCCGGCCCGCGACACCCTCGAACCGGGCGCCGACGCCGTCGAGCCTGCCGTCGAGCTGCGCGAACGGCTTGGCCAGCTTGTCCACCAGGCCGTCCACCGCGCGGGCGATCTCGGCGAGCGCGTTGTCCTGCGCTTCCAGCCGGGACATGGCCTCGTCCAGCCGCTCGGCCAGCACGCTGACCTCGGTCCGGTCGGGGAGTTCGGAGAGCCGCTTGCGGACCGCGCCCAGCGAGTCCACCGGGGCCAACCGGGCGTAGATGTCGTCGAGAGCGTCGAAGATCTGCTGCTGCTCGCTCTCCCTGACCTCGGCGGCGCGCACCAGCATGTTGCGCATCCGGTCGAAGGACGGGGCCCCAAGGTGGTTGTCTGTGGTCACTGCGGTGTCCTCCGTCGGGGAAAAGGGACTGGGGCCGAGCTTAGCGATCGTCCAATTGCTCACAGTATCCGGCCCGTGAAATGTAAATGTCGTGGTCAACTCGTTGGACGATTAGGGTCCATGATCGACAAAGCTCTGGGTAAAGTCGAGACTCAGAGTTACGGCCACGTAGGTGACCGATGTTCACCACAGTAGCCCGCCACGCAAGACCCGTTCGGCGCAGCCCCTCACCGGTGCGCGCAAGTACCGTTGTCGCATGTCGTCCGATATCCCATCCCAGACTCTGGACCCCGAAAACATCCGCCGAGCGCCCAAGGTGCTGCTGCACGACCACCTCGATGGCGGATTGCGCCCCGGCACGGTGATTGATCTCGCTGACTCGATCGGTTATCGAGACCTGCCGGTGACCGATGTGGGTGAGCTGGGCCGGTGGTTCCGTGACGCGGCGGATTCGGGCTCGCTGGAGTCCTACCTGGAGACCTTCGCGCACACCTGCGGCGTGATGCAGACCGAGGAAGCGCTGGTCAGGGTGGCCGCGGAGTGCGCGGAGGACCTGGCGGCCGACGGCGTGGTCTACGCCGAGGTCCGCTACGCCCCGGAGCTGTTCGTCGAGCGCGGACTGTCACTGCCCGCCGTGGTCGAGGCCGTGCAGGCGGGGTTCGCCGAAGGGGAGCGCCGGGTGGCCGCCAACGGCGGCCGGATCCACATGAGCACGCTGCTCTGCGCGATGCGCCAGCACGCCAGGGCGCACGAGATCGCCGAGCTCGCGGTGCGCTACCGCGACAATGGTGTGGCCGGTTTCGACATCGCCGGCCCGGAGGCCGGATTCCCGCCCACCCGCAACCTCGACGCATTCGAGTACCTGCGCACCAGCAACGCCCATTTCACCATTCACGCAGGTGAGGCCTTCGGGCTGGCGTCGATCTGGGAAGCGATTCAGCACTGCGGCGCCGAGCGGCTCGGCCACGGCGTGCGGATCGTGGACGACATCAAGACCTCCGCCGACGGGGAAGTCCAGTTGGGACGGTTGGCGAACTACGTGCGCGACCGGCGGATCCCGCTGGAGCTGTGCCCGTCCTCCAACGTGCAGACCGGCGCCGCGCCGTCGATCGCCGAACACCCCATCGGCCTGCTCACGAAGCTCCGCTTCCGGGTCACGGTGAACACCGACAACCGGTTGATGAGCGGCTGCACGATGTCCAGCGAGTTCGCCGCGCTGGCCGAGGCCTTCGGATTCGGCTGGGCCGATCTCCAGTGGTTCACGATCAACGCGATGAAGTCCGCATTCCTCGATTTCGACAAACGGCTCGATATCATCAACAACGTGATCAAGCCGGGTTATGCGGGCTTGATCGGTTCTTGACCGATTCGCGACTGCCAGCCCCGCCCGGAAGCGGTTTTCCGGGCGGGGCTTGTTTTATTTAGCCTTGCGAAGTAAAGTCCATATAGTAGGAGTTGTGTTCCACTATTTGGGAGGACGTGATGGTCCAGGCGGTCACCGCGAGTCGCCGTCGCTGGCTGGTGCTGGCGCTCGGACTGCTCGCCCAGGCCGCGAGCTGCGCGTTCCTCTACGGCATCCCGTTCCTGGTGCCGGTGCTCCAGGAAGCCGAGGGCCTCTCCCTCGCCGCCGCGGGCGCGGTGGTGGCCGCACCTTCCATCGGGCTATTGCTGACCCTCATCGTGTGGGGCGCCGCCGCCGACCGTTACGGAGAGCGACTCATCATGGCGCTCGGCCTGGGCGCCTCCGGTTTGCTGTTGAGCTACACCGCGTTGAACCCGACTTCACTGCCCGTGTTGTTCGGCGTCTTCCTGCTCGCCGGGGCCGCCACGGCGTCGGTGAACGCGGCCAGCGGGCGGGTGGTGATGGGCTGGTTCAGCGCGAGCGAGCGCGGCATGGCGATGGGCCTGCGGCAGACCGCCCAGCCGATCGGCGTCGGCATCGCGGCGCTGGCGCTGCCGCCGCTGGCGCAGGCGCACGGCTGGCGCGCGGCGTTGTTGTTCCCCGGTTTGCTGGCGATCCTCGTCGCGGTGCTGGTGGCCGCGCTGGTCACCGACCCGCCCCGGCCGGAGCCGGTCGCGGGGGCGTCGGGCAAGCCGCCGTCGCCGTACCGCACGCCCGCGCTGTGGCGGCTGCACGGCGCGAGCGCGCTGCTGGTGGTGCCGCAGTTCGCCGTGTCCGCGTTCGCGCCGGTCTACCTGGTGGCCGTGCGGGACTGGAGCCCGCTGGCCGCCGGGTGGTTCCTGGCCGCGGTGCAGGCGCTGGGCGCGCTCGCGCGCATCGGCACCGGGTACTGGTCGGATCGCGTGGGCAGCAGGCTGCGGCCGATGCGTCAGCTGGCCATGGCGAGCGCGGCGGTGATGCTGCTGGTCGCGGCCGGGGACGCGACCGCGCCCTGGCTGGTGGTGATCGCGCTCGTGCTGGCCGCGGTGATCAGCGTGAGCGACAACGGCCTCGGCTTCACCGCGTCGGCCGAACTCGCCGGGCACGCGTGGGCGGGTCGCGCGATGGGCGCCCAGAACACCGGCCAGAACATCGCCGCGGCGGCCACGCCGCCCCTGCTGGGCCTGGTGATCGGCGATTCGCGGTACGCACTGGCGTTCTGCGTGGCCGCGGTCTTCCCGCTACTGGCCATCTGGCTCACCCCGGTCCGCGCCGAGCGATGACCTCGCCCGGCGCGGACCCGAGTGCTGGGTCAGTGCGTGCGCAGGCGGTCTTCGAAGGACTCGACCAGCTTGCGCCAGGCGCCTTCCTCCGCGTCGAACGGGGCGCTCGGCGCGAGCCGCGTCGGGTCCGGTTCGATGACGAAGTTGACCAGCCAGCCCAGGCTCTCCGACTTCTGCAGCGCCTCGCCGACGCTGTCGTCGTCGGCCCAGTCGGCGGTGTCGGTGAGCAGTTCCACCGCCAGCTCCAGCTGGGTCGGGTCGATCGCGTCGATGCCCTCGGCGATGTCCTCGTCCAGCCCGGCCAGCACGTAGGTGTTGTCCTCGTGGACCTCGATCTCCAGGTCCCCGCCGGTGGCCTTGGCCAGCACTTCGTCCCAAGTGGACACTTCGGCCAGCTCGCTGCCGGCCAGTTCCTTCGGCTCGGCCAGCGCCCTGGACAGCGCGCGCGGCGAGCCGTAGACGTCGATCCGGCCGTCGGAGCCGAGGAAGATCGGCTCGTCGTCGAGGTAGCAGCGCAGCGAGTAGTACTCGTCGGACTTGGTGACGATCTTGATCGGGTCGATGCCGACCTCGGCCCAGAACCCGGTGGGCGCCTCGTCCTCTTCGGTCTCGGCGTCCTCGCCGTCGACGGCTTCGAGGTCGTCGTCGGTGCCCTCGGCCGCGGCGGCCTCGGCTTCGGCCGACTCCTCCAGGAAGGTGGCCAGCTCCTCGGCGGTCTGCTCCAACAGGGTGGCGTCCACGTCCGGCACGGTCACCAGGCCGTCGATCGCGTCGAGCACGACGTCCCACTTCTCGGAGACGGCCTCGGACAGATCGGTCCACAGGCGCTCGCCCTCACGCCCGGTGAACGGCAGCCTGCCCTGCTCCAGCAGCGAGAAGCCCTCGCAGCTGTCGAGCACCTCGTGCACCTCTTCGAGCTCGCAGACGTCCGCGAGCGAGCGCACGATGCCGACGATCTCGGCGAGTTCGCCGATGGTCCAGGAGTCCGGCTCCTCGGCGACCAGCTCGGGCACGCCGACCAGGTCGTAGGAGTGGTCGTCGTCCGGGATCAGCTCCGGCACGTTCAGCGCGGGCACCACGTGCCACGCCGGGTGGTCGATCAGGTCGTGCTGTTCGGCCGTCCGGACGAACGCGGCGAGGTGGGCCGCGTCGGGGAAGGCGTACAGGTCCTCCTCGTCGCCGAGGAAGGCTTCCCACTCCTCGCCGTCTTCCCGCCAGCGCGGTGCCCAGAGGGTCACCAGGTCACCTTGGGGCAACCCGAGCTCGACCGGGACGATGTCCTGTGCCATTACCTGTCCTCCGCCAATCACCCACCGTATGCGCTCCGGCCCAGGCTTCCCCCTGTCGGTGCGCGGTATGCGCAGCCTACGGGTTCGGCCCTCGCGGCGCGATCACCCCCGCCCGTCCGGCTGGCGGAGATGGCACGATGACTTCCCTGATGAGCACACAGCCCGCACCGAGCACCCAGCGACTCGACGACCGCCTCCCGGCGGTCCCCGAGCCCGACGCCCTGTTCGAAGCCTTCGCCGACTGGGCCGCCGACCGCGGCCTGCAGCTGTATCCGGCGCAGGAAGAGGCCTTGATCGAGGTCGTCTCCGGCGCCAACGTGATTCTGTCGACGCCGACCGGATCCGGCAAGAGCATGGTGGCCGTCGGCGCGCATTTCACCGCCATGGCCCACGGCAGGCGCAGTTACTACACCGCCCCGATCAAGGCGCTGGTCTCGGAGAAGTTCTTCCAGCTCATCGAGATCTTCGGGCCGGCCAACGTGGGCATGATGACCGGCGACTCCAGCGTCAACGCCGACGCGCCGATCATCTGCTGCACGGCGGAAATCCTGGCGAACATCGCGTTGCGGTTCGGTGCCGGGGCCGATGTGGGCCAGGTGGTGGCCGACGAGTTCCACTTCTACAGCGAGCCCGATCGCGGCTGGGCCTGGCAGATCCCGCTGCTGGAGCTGCCGAAGGCGCAGTTCGTGCTGATGTCGGCCACCCTCGGCGACGTCTCCTTCTTCGAGAAGGACCTGACCCGGCGCACCGGCCGCGAGACCGCGGTGGTCACCTCGGCGCAGCGGCCGGTGCCGCTGACCTACCGCTACGCGCTCACGCCGATGCACGAGACCATGTCCGAGCTGCTCCACGGCGGCCAGGCACCGGTGTACGTGGTGCACTTCTCCCAGGCGGCGGCGATCGAACGCGCGCAGACGCTGATGAGCATCAACGTGTCCAGCAAGGCGGAGAAGGAGGCGATCGCCGACCTGATCGGCGAGTTCCGGTTCTCCGCCGGGTTCGGCAAGACCCTCTCGCGCCTGGTGCGCCACGGCATCGGCGTGCACCACGCCGGCATGCTGCCCAAGTACCGCCGACTGGTCGAGCAGCTGGCCCAGGCCGGGCTGCTCAAGGTGATCTGCGGAACCGACACCCTCGGCGTCGGCATCAACGTGCCGATCCGCACGGTGGTGTTCTCCGCGCTGACCAAGTACGACGGCGTGCGGCAGCGGCACCTGAAGGCCCGCGAGTTCCACCAGATCGCCGGGCGCGCCGGCCGGGCGGGCTACGACACCGACGGCTACGTGGTGGTGGAGGCGCCGGACCACGTCATCGAGAACGCCAAAGCACTGGAGAAGGCCGGTGACGATCCGAAGAAGAAGCGGAAGATCACCCGCAAGAAGGCGCCAGAGGGGTTCGTGAACTGGACGGAGAGCACCTTCGAGCGGCTGGTGTCCGCCGATCCGGAGCCGCTCACCTCCAGCTTCCGGGTCAGCCACTCGATGCTGTTGAACGTGATCTCCCGGCCGGGCAACGCCTTCGACTCGATGCGGCACCTGCTCGAGGACAACCACGAGGACCGCCCGGCCCAGCGCAAGCACATCCTGCGGGCCATCGCGATCTACCGCGCGCTGCTCGCCGCCGGCGTGGTCGAGCGGCTGCCCGAACCGGACGAGCAGGGCCGGATCGTCCGGCTCACCGTCGACCTGCAGTTCGACTTCGCGCTGAACCAGCCGCTGTCCCCGCTGGCGCTGGCCGCGATCGAACTGCTGGACACCGAGTCGCCGAGCTACGCACTGGACGTGGTGTCCATTGTGGAATCCATTGTGGACGACCCGAGGCCGGTGCTGTCGCAGCAGCAGTTCAAGGCGCGCGGCGAGGCCGTGCAGGCGATGAAGGCCGAGGGCATCGAGTACGACGAGCGGATGGAGTTGCTGGAGGAGGTCACCTACCCGAAGCCGCTGGCGGAACTGCTGGAGGTCGCCTACCGCAGCTACCGCCAGGGTCACCCGTGGGTGGACGACTACCAGCTCTCGCCGAAGTCCGTGGTGCGCGACATGTACGAGCGCGCGATGAACTTCGTCGAGTACATCGGTTTCTACCAGCTGGCGCGCTCGGAGGGCCTGGTGCTGCGGTACCTGGCCGACGCCTACGACACGCTGCGGCACACCGTGCCCGACGAGGCGAAGACCGAGCCGCTGCAGGACCTCATCGAATGGCTGGGCGAGCTGGTGCGCCAGGTCGACTCCAGCCTGCTCGACGAGTGGGAAGCCCTGCGGCACCCCGATTCCGACGATCCGCACGCACCGCCCGCGCTGCCGGAAGGACCGCCGCCGGTCACCCGCAACGAGCGGGCATTCCGCGTGCTGGTGCGGAACCAGCTCTTCCGGCGGGTCGAGCTGGCGGCCCGGCGGAACTACTACGAGCTGGGTGAACTGGACGCCGCGTCCGGCTGGAACGCCGACGAGTGGGAAGACGCGATGGAGGAGTACTTCGAGGAGCACGACGACCTCGGCACCGGCCCCGACGCGCGTGGCCCGGCGTTGCTGATGATCGAGCGCGAACCGGAACTGTGGAAGGTGCGCCAGATCTTCGACGACCCGGACGGCAACCACGACTGGGGCATCAGCGCCGAGGTTGACCTGGCGGCGTCCGACGAGGCGGGGACCGCGGTGCTGCACGTCACCGCGGTCGACCGCCTCTGAGGGGCTCTACCAGTCCCCGTTGCGGCTCAACGCGTTGTAGGCCGTTTCCAGCGGTGCCCAGCCGTTGGTGGTGTCGTGCTCCTTGCCCTCACTGGAGTGCCAGTAACGCAGGTTGAACTTCTCCTTGCCGGGCGCCAGCTTCCGGATGTTCGTGTGCGAGATGTCGTAGTCGGCGTCCGGGCGGTACCGGTACTTGTGGTCGGCGTGGTAACCCTTGTCGATGGCCGAGTCGTAGCTGACCGTACCGTCCTCATCGGACCCGACGAAGCTCCAGTCGGTGCCCTTGGCCCAGCTCTCGGTGAGCCGGTTCTCCGGCGCGTGCAGCACGTCCATGAAGGTGGAGCCCGGCTTCATCGAGTCCCACTGGGTGCTGTTGTACTTGCCGGGGTCGGTGATGCCCTGGTGCGGGGTGGCCAGCGTGACCACGTCGCTCACCTTGAGCTTGCCCTTCGGGAAGCCTTCCCAGCCCTGGGCCGAGCCGAGCAGCGCGACGCGCGTGACCAGTCCGCCCATCGAATGCCCGACGATCTCGACGGATTCGCCCTTGCTGGTGTGGTCCCTGTAGATGCGGTTCGCCAGGTCGGCGGCGACGTGCTTGATCCGCGTGCCGGTGCTGGCGTTCGCCACGGTGACGTCGCAGTTGGTGTCGCCCGCGTAGTAGCCGACGGTCTTCAGGTCGCTCCGGCTCTTGCCGCGCTCCTTGAAGTAGTCGATCGCGTTGCCCCACAGGGACGCGCAGTCCGACTTGCCGGTGTCGTTGTAGCCGTGCACGAAGTAGACCGGCTGGGCTTCGGCGGCGTGTGCTGCGGTCAGGCCGCTGACTGCGAGTCCGGCCGTGACCAGTGCCGCGACCGTCCTGCCGTACTTCATCGAGTGTCCTCCTCGGTTCGGGTATTCGAGATGGGACGCGGCGGGGCCCGCCGCGGTTCCCGGTTGCGCACCTCGGCCCCGCTGGGTTACCGTGGTGTCATCTCCTCCGGCGGATGAAGGCCTCGCCTCCCGCCTCGGACCTGCTTTCTCCACCTGTCACCGGCGCTGATCCGCCGGCCCCTCATTCATTTCCCTGCAGAAGGATTCATCATGACTACCAACGGAATACTCGACATCGTGCGCAACCGCGCACAGGTCCGGGCCGACGGCTACCTGCCCGGCCCGGACGACGTACCCATCCCGCAGCAGGTCGTCCGCGAGCTGGGCCTCCGCCGCGGCGACCTGATTTCCTTGGGGGACAACGGGAAGGTGGTCGGCGTCAACGGCCACGACCCGAACCGGCGGCCGCGCCCGGCCTTCGCCGACCTGGTTCCCCTGTACCCCAACCAAAGGCTCCGCCTGGAGACCGAGCAGCACGAGCTGACCACCCGGATGATCGACCTGGTGATGCCGGTCGGCAAGGGGCAGCGGGCGTTGCTCGTGGCGCCGCCCAAAGCGGGGAAAACCACTGTGCTGCAAGCGATCGCGCACGGCATCAGCAAGAACCACCCGGAGTGCCACCTGATGCTGGTGCTGGTCGGTGAGCGCCCGGAAGAAGTGACCGAGCTCTCCCGCGCGGTACCGGGCGAGGTGATCGCCGCCACCTTCGACCACCCGCCCACCGACCACACCGCCCTGGCCGAGTTGGCCATCGAGCGGGCCAAGCGCCTGGTCGAACAGGGCCGGGACGTGGTGGTGCTGCTGGATTCCCTGACCCGGCTCGGCCGGGCGTACAACCTGGCGGCCCCGGCCTCGGGCCGGATCCTGTCCGGTGGCGTGGATTCCACCGCGCTGACGCCGCCGAAGCGCTTCCTCGGTGCTGCCCGCAACATCGAGAACGGGGGTTCGCTGACCATCTTCGCCACCGCCCTCATCGACACCGGCTCGGTCGGCGACACGGTGATCTTCGAGGAGTACAAGGGCACCGGCAACGCCGAACTGCGCCTGGACCGTCGGCTGGCCAGCAAGCGGGTGTGGCCGGCCATCGACCTGCCGCAATCCAGCACCCGCCGGGACGACCTCCTGGTCAGCCCCGCCGAATCCCACGCCGTCAAGTCCCTGCGGCGTGCACTGGAAGGCCGGGACCGCCCCACCGAAACCCTGCTCGACGGCCTACGCAAAACCGAGACGAACCAGGAGTTCCTGGCCCAGCTGGTGCGCCCTCGCCCCTGATTCCTGGTTGTGCCGGGCAACCTCAACCACCGCACCAGCTTCCTTCCGCAGCCCGCAGCCCGCAGCCCGCAGCCCGCAGCCCATCGCCGCTCGCCGCCCGTCCGGCAAGACCCACGCCCCAGCGCGAAACCCGGAGCCCGCAGCCCGCTTGCCGCCCGCCGCCCGCCGCCCGCCGCCCGGAGTTCAGCCCCGGAGCCCGCCGCCTGTCCGGCGAGATCCGCGGCTCAGCGCGGAACCACGCGCCCGCAGCCCGCAGCCAGCCGTCCGGCGCCCGCCGCCCGCAGCAGCCCGGAGCGCAGCAGTCCGGAGCCCGCCGCCCGTCCGGCAAGATCCGCGCCCAGCGCGCTGCCCGTCCGGCAAGATCCAGGCCCCAGCGCGGAACCACGCGTCCGCCGGTCACGTCCATCGAGTTGATGTTCAACCACCAGGACGGAGCGCGAACCGCGTGACCACGTACCAACCCCCGACCGCCCACCGGCCACCCGCCACCCCGGCGCCACCCGAGAACCTCGAAGAGCTGCAACGATCCTGGGACCTGCACTCCGGCCCGCGAATTCCTGCTCACGGCGGCGAATCCCGCGACCTCGGGCACCCGCGATGGCACCCGCGCGATGGCCTCCACGTCACGATCGCGTTCGCGGCGAATTGGCGGAACCGAGTTTACATCAGTATTTCATCGGCTCCTCCTAGCGTGGGCGCGAACCCGCCGAGGAGGAACCATGATCGCGAAGACCACCGCGCTGTTGAGCCTGGTCGCGGCCGCGGTACTGACCGCGCCCACCACCGCGTCGGCGCAGGTTGCCGAGCACGCTGAAACCCAGGCCGCGCTGAACAGCTACCTCGCCCACGCCGGGCCGGGCGCCTCGGTGTACGCCGGTGACGCCACCGGCTCATGGTCCGTGCAGAGCGGAACCGCCACCCCCGGCAAGAACGTGGCGATCAAGCCGGACGACCACTTCCGGGTGGCCAGCCAGACCAAGATCTTCACCGCCGCCGCCGTGCTGAAGCTGGTGGACGACGGTGCGGTCCAGTTGGACGCGCCGATCGAGGGCTACCTTCCCGGTGTGGTCACCGGCAACGGCTACGACGGCACCCTGATCACCGTGCGCCAGCTGCTCCAGCACACCAGCGGCATCGCCGAGAACCAGACCGCGCCCAACCCGCAGGCCGGTCCGGACGGCATCTTCTCGCTCGCTGAACTGGTGCGGGACGGCCTGTCCCACACCCCGGTTTTCCCACCGGGCGGCGGTTTCCAGTACTCCAACACCAATTACCAGATCCTCGGCCTGCTCATCGAAGCCGTCACCGGCCAGCCCGCGGAGGAGGCCATCGCCGCGCGGATCTTCCAGCCGCTCGGCCTGACCGGCACCTCGTTCCCGGCGAACAAGAGCCTGCCCGCGCCCTACCTGCACGGCTACGAGGGCGGCCGGATCGGCCCGATCTACTTCTGGAACGACGTCAGCAACTGGCTCGACCCGAACCTGCTGCGCACCGCGGGCTCGGCCGTGTCGACCCAGACCGATCTGGCCGAATTCGAGCAGTCCCTCGCCGCGGGCGAGGTCGTGTCCCCGGCGCTGCTCGCCGAGATGCGCGAAACCGTCGCCATCCCCGGCGGCGCGCACGCGATCACCGGCGACGGCTACGGCCTGGGCGCCTTCCGCCTCGACCTGCCCTGCGGCGGCCAGGCGTGGGGCCACGCCGGTGACACCAAGGGCTACAGCTCGCTGACCATGGCCACCGACGACGGCCGGTACGCGTCACTGGTCACCAACACGATCGTGACCAGCACCAACAACCCCGGTCGCTTCACCGTGGTGGAAACCGCGCTGTGTGAAGGAAAGTGACCTCGCTCAGAGGGAAAACCGGAGGACCGTGCGCGGCCCCAGATCGTCCAGGCCCACTGCTTGTTCGTGCGCGCGTAGCTCACGCAGGCCCGGGGACGGGTCGAGCACGTCGGTGAAGCCGAGCTTCCGGTAGAACGGGCCGTTCCACGGGATGTCCGCGAAGGTGCACAGCGTCACCGCGGGGAACCCGTTGTCCCGCGCCCAGTCGACGACGGCGCGCACCAGCAGCGTGCCGATGCCCTGGCGGAAGTGCGCCGGGTGCACGGCGAGTTGTTCCAGGTGCGCGTTGCCGTCGACCACCTCGACCCTGGCGAAACCGGCCGGCGGGGTGCCCGCGACCAGCACCAGCCGGGCGGCGGCCAGCTCGTCGGGACTCCCCGGCGGCGGCAGCGGCGGGAATCCCAGTTCGGCGAAGATCGAATCGGCGGCCGATTCGAGTGCCGGCAACGTGGCCAGCTCCGCGACGGTCGCTTCCCGGATCTGCATACGGTCTTCTACCAGCCGCCCCCGCGCCGCGACAACCGAATTAGCCCGGCACCGGTGCCGTGAAAGCCACCTTCACGGCACCGGTGCCGGGCACTAGTCCGAAATGGACAGAGCCTGCGCCGGGCAGATGTAGGTGGCTTCCCGCACCCGGTCCGCGGTCTCCCCGCTCACCTCGTCGGTCAGCAGGACGACCGTGCCGTCCTCCTCGTTCTGGTCGAACACCTCCGGCTCGGCGAGCACGCACTGCCCGGCACCGACGCAGCGGTCGACGTCCGTGCTGATCCTCACGACCACGCCACCGGCAGCGAGTGCAGCCCGTAGATCGTGCTGTTGCGCTTGTAGTCCAGCTCGTCGATCGCCCGCGCGATGCGCAGCGACGGCACCCGCCGGAACAGCGTGTCGAACACGATCTGCAGTTCCATCCGCGCCAGGTTCTGGCCGAGGCACTGGTGCGCGCCGAAACCGAAGGCCACGTGGTTCCGCGCGCCCCGCGCGATGTCCAGCTCGTCCGGCCGCTCGTAGGCCGCCGGGTCGTGGTTCGCGGCGTTCGACAGGCCGAGCACGCCCTCGCCCGCCTTGATCAGCACCCCGCCGATCTCCACGTCCTCGGTGGCCAGCCGGGTGGTGGCCAGTTCCGCGATGGTGAAGTACCGCAGCAGTTCCTCGACCGCGCTCAGCGTGACACCCGGGTCGTCGCGCAGCAGCTGCAGTTGGTCCGGGTGTTCGAGCAGCGCGACCACGCCGAGCGAGATCATGTTCGCGGTGGTCTCGTGCCCGGCGACCAGCAGCAGGAAGCCGAGGCTGACCAGCGCCTCGTGATCGACCTCGCCCTCCTCGCGCTGCTTGAGGATCTGCCTGCCGAGCAGGTCGTCGGTCGGCGCCTCCTCCTTCTCCGCGATCAGCTTGTCCAGGTACCCGGTGAGCTGGTCGACCGCGTCCCGCCGGTCCTCGGGCGGGGTTTCCCGGCTGAGCAGCCTGCCCGAGTGCTGCTGGAAGAACTCGTGGTCGGCGTACGGCACGCCCAGCAGCTCGCAGATCACCAGCGACGGCACCGGCAGCGACAGGTGGGTGACCAGGTCGGCGGGCTCGCCTGCGGCCAGCAGGTCGTCGATGGCCTGGTCGACGATCTCCTGGATCCGCGGCCGCAGCGCCTCCATCCGGCGCACGGTGAACTCCCCGACCACCGCGCGCCGCGCCGGCCCGTGCTCGGGCGGGTCCATAGAGATCAGCGAAGGCTTGAACGACTCGCGCACCCTCGCGTTGTCCACCAGCGCCGGAAACCGCGGGTTCGCCCGGTCCGAGCTGAACCGGGGGTCGGCGAGCATGGTGCGCACGTCCTCGTGCCGGGTGAGCACCCAGGCCCGCTTGCCGGTGGGCAGTTCGACCTGCGACACCGGGTTCTCCGCGCGGATCCGGTCGTATTCGGCGGGTGGGGCGTACGGGCAGCGGCGCTCCATCGGGAACGACGGGACCCGCTCGGTGGTGGTTTCGGACACGGCTACCTCAATCCGGACGAATCGTATGTGGAGGTTTACCTTCCGTTTTTCACGGTACCGATGTGGAATGCGAGCGTCCACATCCGTTGGGGTGAGACAATCCCGCGGAAGCTGAGAGGTGGCTGAGATGACGGTGGAACAAGAGGAGACCCGGTTGCGGGCGGACGCGCGGCGCAACCGCGATCAGATCCTCGCCGCCGCCAAGGAGTTGTTCGCCGACGCCGGGCCCGACGTGCCGATGGAGGAGATCGCGCGCCGCGCGGGCGTCGGCGTCGGCACGCTCTACCGGCGCTTCCCGGACCGCACTTCGCTGCTGCGCGAGATCGCCAGGGACACCTTCCGCAGCGTGCTGCTCGAGGCGCGGGCCGCGGAGGAAGAGGAGCCGACGGCCTGGGACGCACTCGTCCGGTTCCTCCGGCTCACCCAGAAGGTGAAGCTGAGCGTGCAGCTGGCCATGCTGTCACCGCTCGCGCGGGAGGTGCTCCAGGAGGACCCGCGCACCCGCGAATTCCGCCGCGAGGCGCTCGGCATCCTGGACCGGATCGTCGAGCACGCGCAGGAGGAGGGCACGCTGCGGCCCGACGTGGGTCCCGGCGACGTGACCATCATGCTGTCGCTGCTGCTGCGTGAACTGCCGCCGAGGTCGGCGGCGGTGGCCTCGTTCGCCACCGAGCGCTGCATCCAGCTGATGCTGGACGGGCTGAGCGCCCGGCCGGGCACGCCGTTGCCCGGCCGGGCGGTGACCAGCGCCGATCTGCTGATGGAGTAGGTCAGACGCCGAGCGGGTGCCAGACCGTCTTGGCCTCCAGGTACCGCCGCAGCCGCTTGATGTCCGGCTGCGCGGTCCAGTCCGGCTCCTCGGCGGGCACGCTGAGCACCCGCTTGACCGTGCCCGCGGCCGCCTTCGCCAGCTCGGCGCGGTCGGCCTCGGCCGCCCCGGTCGGGTCCAGCGCGTTGACGTCCCCGTGCGAAGCCAGCCAGGAACCGAGTTCCGCGGCACGCCCGGTGAGGATGTTCGCCACCCCGCCCGGCACATCCGAGGTGGCCAGCACCTCGGACAGGGTGATCGCCGGCAACGGCCGGTCGGCGCTGCTCACCACCACCGCGGTGGATCCGGTGGCCAGCACCGGCGCCAGCACGCTGACCAGGCCCAGCAGGGACGACTGCTGCGGCGCCAGCACGCCGACCACCCCGGTCGGCTCCGGCACGGTGAAGGAGAAGTACGGGCCCGCCACCGGGTTCGCCGCCCCGAGCACGGTGGCGATCTTGTCGGTCCAGCCCGCGTACCAGACCCAGCGGTCGATCGCGGCGTCCACCAGGGACTCCGCCTTCTTGGCCGGCACGCCTTCGCAGGCGCTCACCTCGCTGACGAACTGGTCGCGGCGGCCTTCGAGCACCTCGGCCACGCGGAACAGCACCTGGCCGCGGTTGTAGGCGGTGGCGCCGGACCAGCCGCCGAAGGCCTTGCGCGCGGCCACCACGGCGTCGCGGACGTCCTTGCGCGAGGCGTGCGAGGCGTTGGCCAGGAACTTGCCCTTGGCGTCGGACACCGGGTACGAGCGCCCGGACTCCGACCGCGGGAACTTCCCGCCGATGTAGAGCTTGTAGGTCTTGGTCACCGAAAGACGATCAGACATCGAGGTAAGCCTCCAGACCGGTGCGCCCGCCCTCGCGGCCGAAGCCCGATTCCTGGTAACCGCCGAACGGAGCGGCGGGATCGAAGCGGTTGAAGGTGTTGGCCCAGACGACGCCGGCCCGCAGCCGGTTCGCCATCCACAGGATCCGGGAGCCCTTTTCCGTCCAGATCCCGGCGGACAGGCCGTACGGCGTGTTGTTCGCCTTGGTGACCGCTTCCTCCGGCGTGCGGAAGGTGAGCACCGACAGCACCGGCCCGAAGATCTCCTCGCGGGCGATCCGCATCGACTGCTGCACGTCGGAGAACACCGTGGGAGCGAAGAAGAAACCCCGCTCCGGCACCGGGCACGGGCTGGTCCACCGCTGCGCGCCCTCGGTGTCCCCGGACTCGACCAGTTCCTGGATCTTGGTCAGCTGCTCGCGCGAGTTGATCGCGCCGATGTCGGTGTTCTTGTCCAGTGGGTCACCGATGCGCAGCGTGGACACGCGGTACCGCAGCTTCGCCAGCACCTCGTCCACAATGGACTCCTGGACCAGTAGCCGCGAACCGGCGCAGCAGACGTGGCCCTGGTTGAAGAAGATGCCGTTCACGATGCCCTCGACCGCCTGGTCCAGCGGCGCGTCGTCGAACACCACGTTCGCCGCCTTGCCGCCCAGCTCCAGGGTGAGCTTCTTCGGCGTGCCCGCGACCGTGCGCTGGATCAGCTTGCCGACCTCGGTGGAGCCGGTGAAGGCGATCTTGTTCACGTCCGGGTGGCCGACCAGTTCGGCGCCGATGTCCCCGGCACCGGGCAGGATGTTCACCACCCCGGGCGGCAGTTCGGCCTGCTGGCAGATCTCGGCGAAGACCAGCGCGGTGAGCGGGGTGGTCTCGGCCGGCTTGAGCACCACGGTGTTGCCGGTGGCCAGCGCCGGGGCGATCTTCCAGGCCAGCATGAGCAGCGGGAAGTTCCACGGGATGACCTGACCGGCCACGCCCAGCGGTCGCGGGTCCGGCCCGTAGCCCGCGTAGTCCAGCTTGTCCGCCCAGCCCGCGTGGTAGAAGAAGTGCGCGGCGGCGGTGGGGATGTCGGAGTCGCGCGACTCCTTGATCGGCTTGCCGTTGTCCAGGCTCTCCAGCACGGCGAGCTCGCGCGCGCGTTCCTGGATCAGCCGCGCCAGGCGGAAGATGTACTTGGCGCGCTCGGCGCCCGGCATCCTGCCCCAGGTCTTCTCGTAGGCCCGCCGCGCGGCCTTCACCGCGGTGTCCACATCGGACTTCGACGCGGTGGAGACCTCGGCCAGCACCTCCTCGGTGGCCGGGTTGACCGACTTCAGCGGCTCACCGGCACCGTCGACGAACTCACCGTTGACGAACGGCCGGTAGGCGGGCTTGAGGTTCGCGAGGTCGCGGGATTCGGGCGCGGGCGCGTAGTCGAAGGGTGAGTCGGGCATCAGTCCACCGTCACGTAGTCGGGACCGCTGTAGTGGCCGTCGAGCTGGGTGCGGCGCTGCAGCAGGAGGTCGTTGAGCAGGCTGGAGGCGCCGAACCGGAACAGGTGCGGGTCGAGCCACGGCGGCCCGGCGACCTCGTGCACGGCGACCAGGTACTTGATCGCGTCCTTGGTGGTGCGGATGCCACCGGCCGGCTTCACCCCGCGCAGTTCGCCGGTGACCTGGTGCCAGTCGTGCACCGCCTGCAGCATCACGTGGGTGACCGGCAGGGTGGCCGCCGGGGAGACCTTGCCGGTGGAGGTCTTGATGAAGTCGCCACCGGCAAGCAGCGCCAGCCAGGAGGCGCGCCGCACGTTGTCGTAGGTGGCGAGTTCGCCGGTCTCCAGGATCACCTTGAGGTGGGCCTGGCCGCAGGCGGCCTTGATCGCCTGGATCTCCTCGAACACCTGGCCGTAGCGCCCTTCGAGGAAGGCACCGCGGTCGATCACCATGTCCACCTCGGTGGCGCCGGCGTCCACGGCCATCGCCACGTCGGCGAGCTTGATCTCGCGGCTCGACCGGCCCGACGGGAAGGCGGTGGCGACGCTGGCCACTCCGATCCCGGTGCCGTGCAGCGCCTCGACCGCGGTGCCGACCAGGTCCGGGTACACGCAGACCGCGGCCACGCGCGGGGTGTCCGGGTGCTCGGGGTCGGGCAGCTTGGCCTTGGCGGCCAGCGCGCGGACCTTGCCCCGGGTGTCGGCGCCCTCCAGCGTGGTCAGGTCGACCATCGAGATGGCGGTGTCGATGGCCCAGCGCTTGGCGGCCTTCTTGATGCTGCGGGTGCCGAGCCCGGCCGCGCGCTGCTCGACGCCGACCTGGTCGACGCCCGGCAGCCCGTGCAGGAACCGGCGCAGGCTCGTCTCGTCGCGCGTGGCGTCGGCGAGCCGCTCGGGCAGCGGTGACGGGGTGTCCGTCGCCGTTGACGTAGCTGTCATGCCCGCGAGTCTAGGCGACGTCGATCCGGGAAATTCGACGTTAGTGTTTTGGTCGTAATACGGCGTATTACGATGAGGACAGGTAGGTGAAAAATCGAGGAGGCGCGATGTCCGACGACTTCCCCACCCGGCGGCTGCAGGAGGCCGCGCGGCGGGCCGAGGAGGAGATCGAATCGTTCATGCGCCGGCCCGAGCCGTCGAAGGGGCCGAGCGAGGTCTACAGCGTCCGCCTGCCGGTCGAGCGACTCGAGGAGCTGCGGTCGCTGGCGGACCGGCGCGGGGTGCCGCCGACCGCGCTCATCCGCAACTGGGTGCTCGCGCAGCTGGACGCCGCGAACGGCGGCAGCGGGGAGACCAAGCAGTGGGAGGAGGAGCTGCGCGAGACCACCGACCGGCTGCGCGCGCTCCTCGACGAGCGGCCGTGGGTGCCGGTCAGGGAGTGATCTGCTTGGCCTGGCTGGGGGCCTGACGCGGTTTGCGGATCACCGTGACCGCGCCCCAGAAGGCGAAGCCGGTCACCTTGAGCACCGGCGCGTCGTCCGGGGCCTGCTGCACGTCGCCGCGGTCGTGGCTTTCGAAGGCGCCCATGAAGCCGATACCGGTGACGTCGAGAATGATGTCGTCGGGCACCACGATGTCGATGCCGGCCATGATCGCGACCGCGTTGATCGTGGTGTGCTGCTCGGCGAAGCGGGCGTGCATCAGGTTGATGTCGACGCCGCCCCAGAAGGCGAAGCTGTTGTGCGTGGCCGGGATGACCCAGCTGCCCTTGCGCTCGGTGCCGGACATCACCGCGACCGAACTGGTCGAGCCGGGGCGCCCGCCGACCAGGTTGTGCGGGCTCGTCACCGCGCGGGAGGTGGACGGCGCCACCACTCCGGCGTTCCCGTCCACCGGCAGGTCGAGGGTCACCGGGTGCAGATCGGCCGCCGTTTTGGCGGCGTAGACCACGGAGAGCCGCTCCTCCAACTCCTCGACGGTGATCCGGCCCTCGCTCATCGCCTTGTGCAGGATCTGCGCGACCCGCTCCCGATCAGCGTCGGACACCCGCATCTGCGACGGTTCGGGAAGGCCAGGGTGCTCACTCACGGCAGGCAGCCTAGCGCCCCGGCAGACCCCGCGCGTCAGTCATTCGTACGACAGGCTGCGGTCTCCGTCCGCCGGCCACGAAACCGCCTCGTTCTCCGTGTGTTCGGCCGTGTCCACTGTGTCATCACCGGGTTGGTCGGCAGGGGCGTCAGGTTCGGTGTCGGTCGGCAGGTCGAAGTCGCGCCGGATCTCCTCGGCGATGTCCGGCCGTCCCGTGGTCTCGGCCGAGCGCGCCAGCCGGTGGGCGAGCAGGCTCCACTCCGGGTCTCCTGGATCGAGGCCGATCTCGGTCATCCAGGTCCGGAGGTAGCGGGTACGCGTGGTTTGGTCGGCGTCGGCGTACATCGCGTCGAAGGCGGTGTCCGCCGCGTGGCCGTTCAGGTCTGCCCCGGACTGCGGGTCCATCAGGAAGTTGCGGAACAGCGGCGGGATCTCGGTGTTGTTCGCCGCCGCTGAGAGCTGGGCGAGGTTGCCGATGAGGTCCACCGTCTCCTGGATCGCGGTGTCCTTCTTGGCCAGCCACCACACCACGGCACTGCCGGTGTCCTTCAGCACGTCCTCACCGAGGTACTGCCGCTTGTTGCGCTCGTACTCGCGTTCGTGCTCCCAAACCTCGCGGTTCTTGCGGACGTCGGCGAGGGACCGCAACCGTGCTTCGTCGTCGGGGGCCAGTGAGACCTTGATGCTGTTGGCCGACGCCTCCACCACGCCGCCGGGATCCTGCCGGGTGGTGCCGAGCACGCCGCTCAGGTGGTGTTCGAGCAGGGAGTAGTCCTCGGGATTGGCCTTCACCGCCTCGTGCTGCGCCTGCCGGACGACCAGGCTGATGGCCAGCCCGGCGGGATTGGCGTGGGCGATCGGTGGGCGGCCGGGGGTGAAGCGCCACCAGACCTTCGCGGAGAAGACGAACCGGTAGTCGGCCGAAGCGCTGGGCAGGTAGGTGGCGCCGACCAGCACCTCTTCGTATTCGGACGGTTCCGGGACCGGCTCGGCCGGGAGGTACTGGCTCATCCGGGCGTCCTGGAGCTGCTCGCCGCGAATGCGTTCCGCGATCGCCGCACGCACGACCAGTACGGCGCCGACCGAAGCCACCGTGATCAGCACCCACAGCCAGGTCGGCCAGGCCAGGCTCAGTCCGGCGGTCACCGGCGCGAACACGGCGAGGAAACCGAGAACGATCAGGAGGGTTTTGTCCCGTTGGGTCACCTTGGGCTCCAATGTTCAGCAGGCGGTGGGGTCGAAGTCCTGGGCCTGGTCGATCTGCTCGATGAATCGGGTGAAGGTGTCGCGAGCGGGCACCGGATCCGCGTGTGCGCCGCGGACCCACTCCCTGGCGATGCCGAACATCCGGGAGCAGGCACCGTCCACCTCGCTCGCCGCGACGGCGAGGACTTCGGTGAGCTGGGCGCCGAGCGGGTTCTGCCCGGCCTCGTCGAGCCACGCCGTCACGTGGTCCGGCCAGTTCGACGGTTTCCGCCTCGAGAGCACGTCGGACCACAGCCGGACCAGCGTGCGGCGGACGCCTTGGTCGGCGAGCAGCGGCTGGGTCCTGCGGTCGGCGCGGGTCACCAGGACCGGGTTCGCGATCTCGAGGAAGAGGCTGAAGTCCGCGGCCCGCCGATTCTCGGCCGGGTAGTGGCCGAGCCGGGCGAGGAGACGCCGGAACAAGCGCCCATCCGGCTCGCACAAGAGCTTGAGCGCGTCGCGGGCCAAGGCGTACGCGTCCCGCGTGCTGTCTTTGCGCCTGGCCAGCCGGTGGAGCCGAACGAGGGCTTGTTCGGGGTAGCGCGGCGCGATGGTGTCCACGCAGAGCTGGATCAACACCTTGGCCAGCGGATCGGGCAGCATCGCCTTGCCACTCCAGTAGTAGAGCTGCTGCCGGAACTCACCGGCCCAGCGCTCGTCGGTGAGGCCTTGCTGCAGCAGTTGGGCGGCGGGCTCCGGATAGGTGCCCGCCCACGCCTCGGCCAAGTTCCGCAGGTCCGCCGTCCGGCCGGTGCGCAGGCACTGCACGGCGAGCTTGCCCGCGACCTCGCGGCGTCCCGCGTCGCTCAACTCGCGAAGGCGCACGACCCGGTCGGCCCACGTGGTCAGCTTGGCCCGCAGGTCCGGGAAGTTGTCCCAGAAGTACCGGAGAACCGCCTCGTCCTTGGCCAGGTCGAGGAAGCGAACCGTTCGCGCGTCCGTGATCTCCGCGCGTATACCCCGCAGTCGGGTGCTGAGCGCGTTCCTCGAGAGCACGGGTTCGGGCGGTTCGGGATGGGCGGTGATGCGGAGGATTTCGTTCGCCGCGTGGTGCACGACGTCAGCGGGACCGTTCTCCAACAGGGCAACGGACAGCATGGCGGCTCTGGCTGGGCCGTCGGTGATGCTTCCCAGCTCCAGCGCCACATCGCTGTCGCGTTTCAACCACGACTTTTTCGCGGTGGCGAGCCAGCTCTTGAAGTCGAGTTCCGAGTTCTTTTCGCGAGCTGCCTTCACGAGTTCGACGAGGCGTGCCAGGCGTTCCAGCGAATCGATTTCGAGTTTCTCGTGGATTTCCTCGTCCACCGCGTCCGGCTCGAACTCGATGCCATCGGCTTTCAGGTGGCGGAAGAACGCGGTTCGCGCGTGGGGGCGGCCGATCGTGACGACGGAGTCGCGCAGTTCCGGGACCAGGTCCTCGAAGGCGTTGTGCGGGAGCACCACCAGCAGATGGGCGCCTCGTTCGGCGATCAGGGGCAGAGCCGTGACGAGGTGCTGCTGTGCCGAACGGAAGGTGGGCCGGTCACTGGCGGAGAGGTCGAGCAGGAACCGATCGCCCGGCTCGACCTGGGTTTCGTCCAGCAGCGGTTCGTCACCGTCCGAGCGGTCCGGGAGTTCCCGGAAGCCGGTTGTTGTTCTGGCGAGGCCGTAGAGCAGCATTTTCGCCGCGCTTTGGCGACCACTGCCCGGCGCGCCGCCGAGGAGGACGGTGCCCGGTTCTGCCACGGTCCGCTGTGCTTCGGCGTAACCGCGGGGGTAGGCGTAGCGCCGGTACAGCCACTGCAGGTAGGTGCGGGCCGCCTGCCGGTGGTTCGCCCTGGGGCGCCGTCCGGGGAAGTCGCCGTAGTAGACGTGGTTCTGCTGGTTGACCACCGTGCCGGCGGTCGGCGCGGTGGTGTGGCTGGTCATTGGCTGGGGCCGTTGTCGCGGCGGTCGCCGAACTGCACGTCGCCGTCGACCTTGCCGACGACCGGTCCGTCGCCGAACTCCTGCGAGCCGACGATGGCCCCCTCACCAAACTGCTGCGAGCCGACGACGGATCCCTCACCGAACTTCGGCGAGCCGACGACGGACCCGTCGCCGAGCGTGGGTGAGCCGACAAAGGATCCGTCGCTGATTGCGGGCGAGCCGATAAAGGATCCGTTGCCGAGCGTGGGCGAGCCGACGATCGAACCGTCGCCGCCGATGTTGACCGAGCCGACGCCGTGCAGGTTGTGCGACCGGTCGCGGGTTTCGCGCGGTGTGTCCGGTTCGGGGGCCACCGTCCGGTCCACCAGTCCGGGCACCAGGTCGGCCACGTCCGCCGCGATCTTGTCCAGGCAGGCCGCCGAGTCGCGGGTGTCGAAGAGCAGGCTCTGGCGCTGGGCCAGTTCGACGAGTTCGGGCGGGAGGTCGCCTTCGCTGAGCCGCTCGGTCTTGCGGCCGACGAGGATCGGGATGACGTGGACGCCGAAGTCGAAAGCCGTGATGATCTCGCGCCGGGTCCAGTCCGCGGGGTTGTCGATCGCCCGCTCGCCCCGGCTGTTCGCGGCCAGCCAGTCCGGGCCGATCACGGCCAGCAGCACCGTGCTGCGCCGGACGGCAGGCAGCAGTTCCTTGGTGAAGTTCTCGCCCGACTTGATCGACTGGCTGGCGTAGAAAACGTGTTCGCGGCCGAACCGGCGGCTCAGGTCGGCCTGGATGTGGTCGGCGACGCCTGCTTGGTCCGCCGTTCGATAGTTGACGAAGATTTCGGGCATGGTGAAGCGATCCCTCCTCTACCGGGTGAACTGATTTCAGGCAGTCGGTGCGTGCAGCGCGGCGTCGAGCAGCGGGGAGACCTCGCGCACCGCCGGCTGGCTGCGGAAGCGCGCCAAGGTCCGCCTGAGTCGCTGCACGTCGAGCGTGATGGTCGCCGAACTGACCACGTCGATGAGGCCGATCAGCTCGTGGGTCAGCGCGCAGGCGTGGTCGACCTCGTTGGCCGTGGCATGCGCGAGCGCTCGTCTGATGCCGTAGCGAGCCCTGGTGCGCAGCGCCTCCGCCGGGATGAGGTCGACCTCCCGGTCCAGCACCTCCGCCGCTTCTCGTGCCCGGCCCATGTCGAACATGCACCAGCCGAGCACCATCTTCGCCGGGTTGGGCAGGTTCGTGGTGCCCAGCACGGGCCCGGGCGCCGCATCCGCGCGCCCGAGGAGTTCCTGGGCTTCGTCGAGGCTGCGCAGGCAGGCGTCGCGGTCACCGGCGAGCGCGTGTCCCTGTGCTTCCCGTTGCGCGGCGAGCCCGCGAATCCTGGCTGGTACCGGGAAGGACTGCGCGTGCTGGGCCAGCTCGATCGTCTGCCGCGCGTCGTCCCGGTAGAGGGTCACCAGTGCGCGGCGGACCAGCGAGTAGGCCGCGAGGTCGTGGTCACCGCCGGCCTCCGCCATCTCCACGGCGCGATCGGTCCACCAGAGCGCGGCCTTGTCGTCCCCGGACTCCTGAGCCATCCAGCCGGCGTATTCGGCGTACCGGGCCCCGAGCAGCAGCAGGTCGTTCCGGTGGTGCTCGGTGGCCCGCCCGGCCAGTTGCTGGATCGTATGGGTTTGCGCGACCAGCGCGGGAAGCACGACGCCGGGGCTCGCCGTCTGGCCGAGTCGGCGGAACTGGTCGAAGTGGGCGTGCAGGGCGGCCAGCGCGGTGGTTTCGCCCGAGGTGGCGCCGAGCCCGGCGGTGCCGAGCCCGAAGCCGATCGCCGAGCCGACGCCCATCGCCATCGCTTCCCGGCGGCCCATCGGCCGGAACCAGCTCGACCCGTCCGCGGAAAGGTTCATGATCCACACCTCGCTGTCATCTTGGGTTTCCGGAAGCGGAGCTCCGGTCAGATGCGCGGGGACGAGCGCGGTGAGCGCGCCCTTGGCGGCGAGAGCGACGTCGCACAGGCGAGCCAGCTCCGGCGGAGGTGGCTTGCGATTCGTCTCGATCTTGCTCAGATATCCCTTGCTGTAGTGCACCTTGGCGGCCAGCTGGGTGAGGGAGAGCCCAGCCTCGTTCCGGCGCCGCCGGAGCTCCGTACCGAACAGTCTGCGTCCTTCGGCCACGTCGACCCTTCCGTTGCCGGTTGCCTCTTCCGGTCGTTCCCGGGAAACACCCGTGAGCGCAGAATGTGCCTGCTTGCCTACGGAAGGTAGTGCGGTCACCGGCTCGAGTGGAGCGGGCTGCCGAAGGGAAACTCGAATGGACCAAGGCCGGGTCGTTCGCGCGCTTTCCACCTGGCACCCCCGTCGACCGCATTCCGGCATTGGCATCACCGTTGCGATTCTGACCAGGTCGAGGCCCGTTTTTGTAGTCGCTCGCCGGGTTTCCTGTTGCCTACTCGCAGGTAACAACAGGGGGTGGTGCGGTGGCGGCTACGGTGTCCACCATGGACGTCCACGTCGTCGATCATCCGCTGGCCAAGGCCCGGCTCTCCACCATGCGGGACGCCCGCACGGACAGCGCGGCCTTCCGGGCGGCGCTGCACGAGCTGACCATGATGCTGATCTACGAAGCCACCCGCGACGCGCCCGTGCGGGTGGAGCGCATCCACACCCCGGTCGCCCGCACCGACGGCTACCGGCTGGCGAACCCGCCGTTGCTGGTGCCGGTCCTCCGGGCCGGGCTCGGCATGGCCGACGAGGCCCACAAGCTGATCCCGGACGCCCAGATGGGCTTCGTCGGGTTGGCCAGGGACGAGGAGACGTTGCAGCCGACGCCCTACCTGGAATCACTGCCGGAATCGCTCGGGGGCCGGCCGGTGCTGGTGCTCGACCCGATGCTCGCCACCGGTGGCTCGATGGCGTACACCATCCGGCTGCTGATCGACCGCGGCGCGACCGACGTCACCGCGATCTGCGCGCTCGCCGCGCCGGAGGGCATCCGGCACCTGGAGGAGTCCGGGATGCCGGTGCGCGTGGTCACGGCCAGCATCGACGAGCGCCTGAACGACTCGGGCTTCATCGTGCCCGGGCTCGGCGACGCGGGCGACCGGCAGTACGGCGCCGTCTGAGCAGCAGCCGTCGTACGGTGCCGTCCGAGCCGTCAGTTCGGTGCTGGTTGCGTGCGCAGCCAGCCTCGGCCGTTGGCCCGCAGGGCGGCTTCGTACGCACCGCTGACGTCGAAGCCGGGTGGCAGGTTTCCGTTGATCTCCAGCGAAACCATGCCGTGCGCGATGCCCCACGACGACGCCGCTATCCGTTCGGCGGGCTCGTTGACGAAAACCCCGTCGGCGATGCCCGTGCGAATGGTGTCCAGCAGCGGGTTCATCGTCGACCGCGCGAGGTCGGTGGCCGATTCGTCCGGTTCGAAGCCGGGCACCGCCTTGGTGAACATGATCGAGTACATGTGCGGGTCGGCCAGCGCGCTGGCCCGGTAGGCCAGGCCCAGCGACACCAGGTCCTCGAAGTGGTCGCCCGTGCGCACGATGGCCGCCAGCCGCTTCTCGAACCGGGCGAACCCCTCCACGTACAACGCGCTGATCAGATCGGGCTTGCTGCCGAACAGCGAGTACACCGCGGTGGTCGAGGTACCGGCGTCCTTCGCGAGCCGTCGCAGGCTCAGTGCGCCGGGGCCCTCGCCGGAGAGGAGTTCACCGGCGCGGTCGAGCAGCCGGACGCGGAGGCCGTCGTCGTGGGTTCTGGGGCGGGCCATGCGCGCAGCGTAACGCGGACGGGCTTCGGGAGTTGACCTGGAGCGCACTCCAGGTCGTACCGTCGAGACATGAGCTTTTCGATAGCCGAGGCCGCCCGCCGGAGTGGCCTGTCGATCGACACCCTCCGGTACTACGAGCGCATCAAGCTGCTCGAGGCCCCGGCCAGGGATACGGCCGGGCGCCGCGTCTACTCCGACGACGACCTGGCCTGGTTGGGCTTCCTGACCAAGCTCCGCACCACGGGCATGCCCATCCGGATGATGCGCGAGTACGCCTCGCTGCGCCGCCACGGCGCGGCCAGCGCCGGCCGCCGCAAGGCGATCCTGGTCGAGCAGCGCCGCTCGGTCCGCGAGCGCATCGAGGAACTGCAGGGCTGCCTCGAGGTGCTCGACTACAAGATCGACAACTACGACCAGATCGAGCGGAAGTTCACCGAACAGAACGCTCCGATCAAGGAGACCGCGTGAGCACCACCAAGAAGCTCGGCGAGCTGACCGTCGGCGCGCAGGGTCTCGGCTGCATGGGGATGAGCCAGGCCTACGGCGTCCGCGACGACGAAGCCGAGTCGATCGCCACCATCCACCGGGCGCTGGAACTGGGCGTGAACCTGCTGGACACGGCCAACGTCTACGGCGCGGGCGCCAACGAGGAACTGGTCGGGCGGGCCATCAGGGACCGGCGCGACCAGGTCGTGCTGGCCACGAAGTTCGGCATCGTCTGGGGCGAGGGCGGCGCGATGAGCGCCCGGGGCGACGCCGGGTTCGTCCGCCAGAACTGCGAGGACTCGCTGCGCCGGCTCGGCGTGGACCACATCGACCTCTACTACCAGCACCGGGTGGACCCGGACACGCCGGTGGAGGAGACCTGGGGCGCGCTGGCCGGGCTGGTCGCCGAGGGCAAGGTCCGCTACCTGGGCATTTCCGAGGCGGGCGCGGAGACCATCCGGCGGGCGCACGCGGTGCACCCGGTGACCGCGCTGCAGAGCGAGTGGTCGCTGTGGACCAGGGGCATCGAGGACGAGATCCTCGGCACCTGCCGGGAGCTGGGCATCGGCATCGTGCCGTTCTCGCCGCTCGGCCGGGGCTTCCTGACCGGCAACATCACCTCGGTGGACAGCCTGCCCGCCGACGACATGCGCCGCGGCCTGCCCCGGTTCACCGACGGCAACCTGGAGCGCAACCTGGCCATCGTCGAGGCGCTGCGCGGGCTCGCCGAGCGCAAGGGCGTCACCGCCGGGCAGCTGGCGCTGGCCTGGGTGCAGCACCAGGGCGACGACGTGGTGCCGATCCCGGGCACCAAGCGCCGCAAGTACCTGGAGGAGAACGCCGCCTCCGTCCACATCGAACTGTCCGAACAGGACATCGCCGAGATCGAAGCGGCCGCGCCCGCCGAGGCCGTCGCCGGGGCGCGGTACCCCGAGCGGCTCGCCCGCGCGGCGGGGAAGTGAGCTGATGGAAGAGCGCAAGCTGGGGTCGCTCACCGTGGCCGCCCAGGGGCTGGGCTGCATGGGCATGAGCGAGTTCTACGGCGAAGGCGACGAGACCGAGTCGATCGCCACCATCCACCGCGCGCTGGAGCTGGGCGTGACCCTGCTCGACACGGCCGACATGTACGGCTTCGGGCGCAACGAGGAACTGGTCGGGCGGGCCATCGGGGACCGGCGCGACCAGGTGGTGCTGGCCACCAAGTTCGGCATCCTGCGCGACGAGAACGATCCGTCGAAGCGCGGGGTGCGCGGGGACGCGGCCTACGTGCGCGAGGCGGCGGAGGCGTCGCTGCGACGGCTCGGCGTGGACCACATCGACCTGTACTACCAGCACCGCGTGGACCCCTCGGTGCCGATCGAGGAGACCGTCGGCGCGATGGCCGAGCTGGTCACCGCGGGCAAGGTGCGGCACCTCGGCCTGTCCGAGGCGGGGGCCGAGACGATCCGGCGGGCGCACGCGGTGCACCCGATCACCGCGCTCCAGACGGAGTGGAGCCTGTGGTCGCGGGACATCGAGGACGAGGTGGTGCCGGTCTGCCGCGAGCTGGGCATCGGCGTGGTGCCGTACTCGCCGCTCGGGCGGGGGCTGCTGACCGGGCGGTTCCAGTCCAAAGCAGACTTCGGGGCCGGTGACTTCCGGCAGCAGAGCCAGCCGCGCATGGCGGACGGCAACCTGGAGCGGAACCTGGAACTGGTGGCGAAGCTGCGCGAGCTGGCCGAACGGCGGGGTGTGACCGCGGGGCAGCTGGCGCTGGCGTGGGTGCAGGCGCGCGGGGCGGACGTGGTGCCGATCCCGGGTACCAAGCGGCGGAAGTACCTGGAGGAGAACGTCGCCGCTGCCGGGCTGGAACTGTCCACTGAGGACATCGACGAGGTGGAGCGCACGGTGCCGCGGGAGGCGGTCGCCGGGCAGCGCTACCCGGACGAGGGCATGCGCCTGGTCGGGCGCTGATCCGGTGCCGTGAATGTGGCTTTCACCGCGGAATGCGCGGTGAAAGCCACATTCACCGCATTCGTCAGAGGAGCGAGGCCACCGAAGCGGCAGCCGAGTCGACGGCGACGGTGGACTGTTCCCGGGTGGCCAGGCTGCGCACGGTGACGTTCCCGGCGTCCCAGTCCTCCTGACCGACGATGACCACGGCCCGCGCGCCCGCCTTGTCGGCGCGCGTGAGTTCCTTGCCCAGTTTCCGGTGCTCCAGCGGGCTCGACGTGCGCAGCCCCGCCGACCGCAGCTTCGAGGCGACCGTGCGCGCGGCACCGGTCAGCTCGGCCGTCACCGGGATGACCGCCACGTCGTACTCGCTGCGGGGCGAGGGCACCAGGCCGTGCGTGGTCAGGAAGTCGATCAGGGTCACGTCACCCATGCCGAAGCCGATGCCCGGGATCTCCTTCGCGGTGAACAAGCCCGCGAGGTCGCTGTACCGGCCACCGCCGAACAGGGCGCGGTTGTTCTCCGGCGAAGTGTCGAACACCTCGAACACCGTGCCGGTGTAGTACGCCAGGCCCCGCACGATCAGCGGGTCGAACTGGACCAGGTCGGCCGCCTCGCTGCGCAGCACCCGCACCAGGTTGGACGCGTCCTTCACCTCGGCGGGCAGCTCGTCCAGCAACGCCGTCCCGGCGCCCAGCGTCTCGGCCAGGCGGGCGAACTGCTTGTCGCTCAGGCCGATCTCCTCGGCGTCGGCGGCGAGCTTGTCGCGGTCGTACTTCTCCCAGCGGTCCACCAGCGAGTACACCGCGGCCAGGTGTTCCGCGGGCACGCCGGCGAGATCGGTGAGCGCGCTGGCCAGCAGCGTCCGGTCGTTCGCGCGGACCGCGTACATGTCCCGCGTGGCGCCGAACTCGCCGAGCAGCGCGTGGATCACCTCGAAGATCTCGATCTCGCAGCTGGCCGCGTCCGAGCCGAAGATGTCCACGTTGAGCTGCCAGTGCTCGCGCACGCGACCGCGCTGCGGGCGCTCGTAGCGGTGGCAGTTCGGGTGGCTGTACCAGCGCACCGGGAACTGCAGCGAACCCGCGTTGCCGGCGATCATCCGCGCCACCGACGGGGTCATCTCCGGGCGCAGCGCCAGCCGCCGCCCGCCGCGGTCGGTCAGCGTGTAGAGCTGCTGGTCGGCGATCTCCTGGCCGGACTTGGCCTCGTAGATCTCCGCGGACTCCAGGATCGGCCCGTCGTAGCGCTGGTAGCCGAAGCGCTCGACCACGTCGTAGAGATGGCCGAACACCTGCGTCCGGACGGACATCTCCGCGGGGAGGAAGTCCCTGGTTCCCCGGTAGGGGGCGGTCGGCAGGTACTCGGGCACGATCGATCCTTCGACTAGGTCAGCTGGTCGGCTCCAACTCTAGCTTTCGGCCCGATCAGCAGGGCCAGCAGCGCCCCGCCCGCGCAGAGGAACGCGGTGATCAAGAAGATCTCGCCGTACTGGTCGAGCAGGGCCTGCTTGAGCGCGGTGGTGTACCGGCTCAGCGCCACCTCGTACTCCTCCGGCGACGGGAACAGCACCTTGATCGGCGTGTCCAGGTCGGCGGTCAGCTCGTGGAACCGGTGCAGCCCCCACGCCGACAGCGCCGCCACGCCGACCAGCATGCCGGTCATCCGCGCCACCACCACGCCCGCCGACGCCACGCCGTGCTGTTCCGCCGGGGTCACCCGCAGCACCGCCGAGGACAGCGGCGCGATCACCAGCCCGAGCCCGAACCCGGTGACCACCAGGTCCACGTCGAGCCGGGGCAGGCCGAGCAGCACGCTGCGCGCGGCCAGCACGTCCAGCGGCCACGCCGAGACCAGCACGAACCCGCCCGCCGCGATCAGCAACCCGGCGAAGGCGACCCAGCGCTCACCGAGCCGCGAGGACACCATCCCGCCGACCACCGCGCCGACCGGCAGCGCGATCAGGAACCGCAGGAGCAGCAGCACGCTGCCGTGGTCGTCCCGGCCGAGCAGGGTCTGGGCGAACAGGTCCACGTCGACCAGCGTCACCATCAGCGCGGCACCCGCCGCGACCGACGCCCCGAGCGTGGCGAAGAACGGCCCCAGCCGCAGGCCGGTCGTGTCGATCAGCCGGACCTTCGCCCGCTTCTCCCAGAGCACGAAGGCCACCAGCACCACCAGCGCCGCGGCCAGCACCGGCCAGCCCCAGCTCGGCAGCACCTGCTCACGCGGGTTCGGGTTGTACAGCCCGACCACCAGCAGCGCGAGCGTGACCGCGAGCAGGCTCGCGCCGACCACGTCCGCCTTCGGCCGCGGGCCGTCCGGGCGCGGGCTCGACGGCAGCGAGAACCACACCGCGACCATCGCGAGCACGGCCAGCGGGACGTTCACCCAGAACACCCCGCGCCAGTCGGTCAGCGCGGACAACACGATGCCGTACACCGGGCCGAGCACGCTGCCCAGTTCCTGCGCGCCACCGACCACGCCGAGCACGGTGGCGCGACGGCGTTGCGCCCACAGGTCGGCGGCCAGCGCCATGGTCACCGGCAGCAGCGCGCCGCTGGCCACCCCCTGCACCACGCGCCCGACGACGAGCACCTCGAGGTTCCCGGCCAGCGCGGTGATCGCCGAACCGGCGAGGAAGCCGCCGAGGCAGAGCTGCAGCAGGGGTTTCCGGCCGAACCGGTCGGAGGCCTGCCCGAGCAGCGGCATCGCGGCGACGTACCCGAGCAGGTAACCGGTGACCACCGGGGTGACCTGCTCCAGCCGGTTCACCGGGATCCGCAGCTCGTCGATGATCTGGCGGAGCAGGCCGATCACCACGTAGGTGTCCAGCGCGCCGAGCAGCACGGCGAGCCCGCCGGCCGCGATCGCGCTCGCCCGGCCGCGGCGGGTGGTGGTGATCACGCCGGCGGGGTCACCGTGACGGGCTTGTCCACATCGGACAGCTTGACGTCGACCGTGGCGTTGTCCGGGAACTTCGCGGTGGCCTTGACCGGGAGCTTGGTGTCCTTGGCCAGCCAGAAGGTGAGGTCGGCGTCGGCCTGGATGCCGGGCAGCAGGCCGACGAGCACGTCCTTGCCGATCCGGCCGGAGACCTTCCAGGTGGCCGTGCCGTCGACGTCCTCTTCGGCCTCGGTCTTCGGGTTCTGCAGGCTGGAGACCAGCTTCGCGATGCCGCGCTGCGGGTCCAGGATGGCCGACGGGTCGTAGACCAGCGCCGCGGTCAGCGCCGGGATCTTCTGGAAGGTGCCGGTCGGGCCCTTGAGGTAGAAGTTGTCCTGCACCACCACGAACTCGGCCTCGATCAGCTGCCCGCCGACCTCGATCTTGCCGGTGCCCTTGGCCGCGCCGGACGGGCCGCCCTCCTTGGTCAGGTCGCCGTCGAGGCTCTGCACGCTCAGCCCGGTGATCGACCCGTTCACCTGGAGCGAGAAGTGCGTGCTCCGCACCGCCGAGGTGGCCGCGGTGGCCTCCTGGACAAGTTGTTCCGCTGGGGGGAAGGAACTGGTGTCCGGCTCGTCCGAGGAACAGCCGGTGGCGGCGGTGACGGCGAGCGCGAGCGCTCCGAGCAGGATCCGGCGCATGAACATGCGTGCATCGTAGGGCGGCGGGGGTGGCCGTGGAGCAGAGGTTGCCGCTTTCCGGTCCGTGAATTCCTGGTCTGAATCGAGCAATCCGTCGTGCTCTTCGTAATCGGGTGATTGCTGCGCGTGTCCGCGGAACTTAACATCAAGTCACTCCGTGTGCTGGAGGGAGTGGCCATGTCGGGAAAGGACCGCCGGTTGACCTGGCTGCTCTCCGCGAGTTCGGCGTCGAACCTGGGCGACGGCGTCGGCAAGGTGGCCTTCCCGCTGCTGGCGGCCACGCTGACCAGGGATCCGCTGCTGATCGCCGGCCTGTCGGCCACCCAGTTCCTGCCCTGGCTGCTGTTCGCGCTGCCGGTCGGCGCGCTGCTCGACCGGGTGGACCGGCGGCGCGCGATGGTGGCCGCGAACGCCGCCCGGGCCGTGCTGGTCGGGCTGCTCGCCGTGCTGGTGCTGAGCGGCGCGGTGTCCATCTGGGTGGTCTATGCCTTCGGCCTGCTGCTCGGTGTGGTGGAGACGGTCGCGGACAGCGCGGCGAACGTGCTGCTCCCGTCGGTGGCGGGCCGCGGTGGGCTGGAGAGCGCGAACAGCAAGCTGCAGGCGGTCGAGGTGGTCGGGCAGAACTTCCTCGGCGGACCACTCGGCGGGGTGGCGTTCGCGGTGTTCGCCGCGTTCCCGTTCCTGCTGAACTCGGCCGGGTTCGCGCTGGCCGCCGCCCTGCTGCTGGGCGTCACCGGCTCGTACCGGCCGGAGGCAGCCGAGCGCGGATCGGTGCGCGCCGAGATCGCCGGCGGGCTGGGGTGGCTGCGGCGCAACCCGTTCCTGACCCGGCTGGTGCTCATCGCCGGGGCGACCGCGCTGCTGGTGGAAATGCCGATGGCGCAACTGGTCCTCTACGGACTGGAGGACCTGCGGTTGTCCGAAGTGGTGTTCGGGGTGTTCGCATCGGGTGCGGGGGCGGGCGGCCTGCTCGGTGCGGCGGTGGCGCCGAGGCTGATCTCGCGGTTCGGCCGTCGGGGGGTGCTGCTGGGCGGGATGCTGGCAGTCGCCGTGCTGATCGGCGGCATGGGCTTGGTGGCGCATCCAGTGGTGGCCGGGGTGCTGTACGGGCTGTTCGGTGCCGCGGTGGTGGTGGTCAACGTGGTGCTCGCGACGCTGCGCCACCTGCTGGTGCCGAGTGAGTACCTCGGCCGGGTGATGGGGGCCTGGCGCACGGTGGTCTGGGGGGCGGTGCCGCTGGGCGCGTTGCTCGGCGGGCTGGCCTCGTCGCTGCTGGGCAGCGCGAGCGCGACGTTCGTGCTCTCGGGTGCGCTGCAGGTGGGGTTGGCGGTGGTGGCGGCCGTGGCGTTGCGGCGCCGGGCCGAGGAGTTCGCGGCGAAAGCGGAGCCGGTGCTGCACGACGGCTGAGGCCGCCGGAAAGAACAAGACTGTTTCTTGCCGGGTTCGCCGCGCATTCTCGTCGGCATGAGCAGTGGGGAACTCGCGGTCGAGCAGCGCTATCTGACCGAGCTCTACCGGCGGGTGGACGCCCTGCGCGCGGAGGCGGCCGAGGGGGAGGGCGAGTTCTGGCGCGGTGAACTGGCGCGCCTGGAGTCGGTGGAGGACGGGTTGTGCTTCGGGCGGCTGGACCTGACCGACGGCCGTCGTGTCTACATCGGACGCATCGGGTTGTTCGACGGGGACGAGCCGCTGCTGCTCGACTGGCGGGCCCCGGCGGCCAGGCCGTTCTACACTGCGACCGCGGTCGACGCGCAGGGCGTGCGGCGGCGGCGCCGGATCACCACGCGCGGGCGGACGGTGGTCGCACTGGACGACGAACTGCTCGACACCCCGGCCGGAGACGACGAACTGGTCGGCGAGGCGGCCCTGTTGTCCGCGCTGACCGCGGACCGCACCGGGCGGATGCGCGAGATCGTCACCACCCTGCAGGCGGAGCAGGACCGCATCGTGCGCGACGAGCACCTCGGCGTGCTGGTGGTGCAGGGCGGTCCCGGCACCGGGAAGACCGCCGTCGCCCTGCACCGGCTGGCGTACCTGCTCTACACCCGGCCGCACCTGCGGTCACGCGGCGTGCTGGTGATCGGTCCCAGCCGGGTCTTCCTCGACTACATCGGCCAGGTCCTGCCCGGTCTGGGCGAGCACACCGTGGTCACGGCGACGCTGCCGGACCTGTGGCGCGGTGGGGTCGAACGGGTCGAAGTCAACGTGGAGAAGGGCCGCGCGGAGATGGCCGAGCGGGTGGCCGCCGCGGTATGGGCGCGGATCCAGGAAGAGACCGTCGAATTCGAGTTCGAGCAGCAGGTGGTGCGGTTGGAACCGGCTACCTGGAAGCGAGTCGTGGCGACTGCCAAGGGGTTGCCGTACCGCCAGGCGCGGCTCGTCTTCGAGCGGGGAGTCGTGGTGCTGCTCGCGCGGGAGTTGGGCGACCGCATGGAGAGCGTCGTGCTCACCGAGGCGGGCGAGGCCATCGACGGGGGCGACGCCGACGGCAGCCTGAGCGCGGCCGACCTGCGGGCACTGGCGGCGGCGGGCGTGGTGGTCGATCCGGACGAGCCCCAGGGGCCGCGGCACGTACTGGACGACACCGACCGGGCCGGCCTGCGGGCCGCGTTGCTGGCCGACGCCGGGGTGCGGGAGGTGCTGGACCGGGTGTGGCCGCCGTTGACCGCGGAACAGGTGGTGGCCGGTCTGGTCGGCACCACCGCGTGGAGCACCGCGGACGTCCCGCTGCTGGACGAAGCCGCCGCGGTGCTCGGCGAGGGCGTGCCGACGTTCGGGCACGTGGTGGTCGACGAGGCGCAGGAACTGTCCGAAATGGACTGGCGGATGCTGGTGCGGCGGTGCCCGGCCAGGTCGATGACGATCGTCGGTGACCTGGCGCAGACCGGGAGCGCGGCGGGCGCGTCCGGGAGTGCGGCGGGCGCGTCCGGGAGTGCGGCGGGCGCGTCCGGGAGTGCGGCCGGCGCGACTGGCTGGGCGGCGGGCGCGACCGGCTGGGCGGAGGTGCTGCGGCCGCACGTGGCCGACCGGTGGCGACTGGCCCAGCTCACCGTCAACTACCGCACGCCCGCGGAGATCATGGCCGCCACCGAGGAGCTGTTCGCCGCGCACCACCCGGGGCTGCGGCCGCCCCGGTCGGTGCGCTCGACGGGCGAACAACCGTGGCGGCTGGGGACCACCGCCGCCGAACTGGCCGACGTCGTCGCCCGCCTGGTCGCGGCCCACCAGGAGGGCAGATGGCCGGTGTGCGCACCGCCAGCGCACCAGGAGGAAGGCCCGGCGGTGATCGCACAGCCGGGCCACCACGCGGGCAACCTGGCGGTGATCGCACCGCCCGTGCACCGCGAGAGGCTCGCGGAGGTGTTGCCGGTCGCGGGGCCGCCCGAGCTCACCGAACCGGTCGTCCTGCTCACGCCCGGCGAGGCCAAGGGCCTGGAGTTCGACGCGGTGCTGATCGTCGACCCGGCGGCGATCCTGGCCGCCGGGCCGTTGGGGCACAACGATCTCTACGTCGCGATGACGCGGGCCACGCGGCGCCTCGGTGTGGTGCACCCCGGCCCGTGCCCGGCCGTGCTGGCCGGGCTCGCCGCCTCCCCCGGTGGAGGGAATGCATTCCCGCCTTGAGGGGAGGCGGTTGCGCCGTCCGCCGGACAGCCTGGACGGATGAAAAGAGCACTGATCACCTTGCTGGGCGCCACCGCCCTCGCACTGTCCACTGTGGGCACAGCGGCCGCCGCGACGGGCGGCTCGGTGCTGGGCGGCGCCGAGATCGAACTCACCGACCCCTACTCGGTCTTCGAGTTCTCCGTGCACGCCTCCGGCGACGGCCGCGCCGGTCAGGGCGTGGTCTGGCTGGCGCACCGCGACGACCAGCGGATCGGCTGGATGGTCGCCAGGGTCGACTGCGTCCGCGTGACGGGCTCGCTGGGCGTGGTGACCGGGGTGGTCAGCGACGCGCAGGACTTCGCCGTGGCCGCTCCGGGCGACCCCATCGCGCTGACCGTGCGGGACGGCGCGAAGGACAGCATCAGCTTCGCGTCCAGGGAAGAAGCGCGGAAGTGCGGCCGCTCGCCCGCGCCCGCGCACGAGATCACCCGGGGCGACTTCCGCGTTCTTCGCTGACGGGCTGGTACTCCTGGAACATGACCGAACTGCGGGCAGTCGTGTTCGACTGGCGAGGCACCCTGGTGACCGGGCTCGGCGGCAAGGAGTGGGTGGCGGAGGCGCTGCGGCGACTCGGCCGGGACGCCTCTCCGGACCGGGTCGGCGCGGTGTGGGAGCTGATCGCGGAAGCCGCCGGGGACCCGGACCGGCTGGACGCCCCGGGGGTGGACAGCGACCGGGACCGGCACCGGGCGGTGTACTACGACGTCTTCGCCGACGCGGGCGTCGACGCGAACCTGGCCGACGCGCTCTACGCCGTGGAGTCGGACGCGTCGCACAACCGGTTCGCCGTGGACGTGGAACCGACCTTGCGCGCGATCGCCGCGAAGGCGCGCAAGATCGGCGTGCTCAGCGACATCCACTTCGATCTGCGCCCGGCCTTCCGGGCGGCCGGGCTCTCGGACTTCGTCGACCTGTTCGTGCTGTCCTACGAGCACGGGGTGCAGAAACCCGATCCGGCGATCTTCCACGTGGCGCTGGACGGGCTCGGCACCCGCGCGGAGGAGACGCTGATGGTCGGCGACCGGCCGGTGCAGGACGGCGCGGCGGTGGCGGTCGGCATGCCGGTCCTGCTGGTGCCGCAGCTCGGTGACGTCGCCGAGCGCCGGCTCGGCCTGGTCCGGACCCTGCTGGGTTAGGGCATCAGCGTCGCGGCGACCGTGGCGCCGAGTTCCCAGCAGGCGGCGAGGTCGTCCTTGCTGGGTTCACCGGTGACGGTGACCGCGGCGGCGGCCGACGCCCAGCCGAGGCCGGTGGTGATCGACTCGATGCCGCGGACGGTGCCGGAGACGTCGCTGCCGCCGTGCACGTAGTACCCGAACGGGCGTCCCTTGGTCGTGTCCAGGCACGGGTAGTACACCGTGTCGAAGAAGTGCTTGAGCGCGCCGCTCATGTAGCCGAGGTTCGCCGGGGTGCCGAGCAGGTAGCCGTCCGCGGCGAGCACGTCGGCGGCGGTCGTGGCCAGCGCGGCCCGCCGGACCACGTCCACGCCGTCGATCTCCGGGTCGGTGGCGCCCGAGACGGCGGCCTCGAACATCGCCTGCATGCCCGGCGACGGCGTGTGGTGGACGATCAGCAAGGTGGCCACCCCGCCATCCTCGGCTACGCTGGTGCTGACGCGAAAGGGGGAGTCATGCTCACGCTGCTCTTCCCGGCACTGGTGGCCACGGCCGCCGACCTGCTCGGCAACCCCGCCGCGCTGCTCGCGCTCGCCCTCGGCCTGATGCTGGTCATCGCCGTGCACCAGGTGCACGGTTCGGACCTCGACCTGTGGGCGCTGCCCGCCCGCGGTCGGGCCAGCGCGTTGACCGAATGCGCCCGTCAGGCCGCTTTCCTGCGCCTGCGCGATCCCCGCGCACCCGGCAGGCGGCAACCCCGCGCACCTTCCGCGGCCCTCCTGGCCGCTTAGTCCACCTCACGCAGCGGCCACTCCCGGTCCGTTTTCTCGCCATCCGAACCCCGGAAAGAGTGCTGCGCAAAAATGTTCGAATTCCTCGACGTGCCGGTTTCCGGCGCGCTCTTCCTCGTCGACCGCTTCGCCGGATTCATCGACCCCGTCACCGCGCCGATCAGCGTGGCGGCGACCATCGTGGTGTTCACCGCCGCCGTCCGCCTGCTGCTCCTGCCGTTGAGCCGGGCCGCGGTGCGCGGGGAGAAGGCCCGCGCCAAGCTCCTGCCCGAACTCAAGAAGCTCCAGGAGAAGCACAAGAACGACCCCGAGAAACTGCGCGCGGCCGCGGCCGATCTGCAACGCGAATCCGGCACCTCGTTCTTCGCCGGGTGCCTGCCCTCGCTCGCGCAGATCCCGTTCTTCATGGTGATGTACCGCCTGTTCGCCTTCCCCACGGTCGGCGGGGCACCGAACCCGCTGCTCGACGACACGCTGTTCGGCACCCCGCTGGGCGCGCACTTCGGCAGCGCGGCCGGGCCGGTGTTCTTCGGCCTGTTCGCGCTGCTCGCCGTGGTCGCCTGGGTCTCCTCGCGCTGGCAGGCGAAGCTCATGGCAGGTAACCCGGCGCCCGGCGGCGCGCTGCTGCGGCTCCTGCCGTTCGGCACGCTGCTGGTGGCCGCGTTCGTGCCGCTGGCCGCCGGGCTCTACCTGCTCACGACCACCACGTGGACGCTGGTAGAACGGGCCGTGCTCCGGCGTGAACCCGGGCTCACGACCCCAGTAGCGGGCTGAGGTCCGCGCGCAGGGCGGCCAGTCGTTCGGCCGCCCCGCGCCGGGCGTCCGCCAGCGAATCGGCGTCCGGTACCGGCTCGGAGACCTCCAGGTACGCCTTCAACTTCGGTTCCGTGCCCGACGGGCGCACCACCACCCGAAGGCCGTCGGCACGCAACCGCAGCACGTCGGCCTCGGGCAGCAAGTCCTCTGTGGACACCGCGAGCCCGGCCAGTTCGGTGGGCGGGGTGGCGCGCAGCTGGGCCATCACCGCGCCGATCCGGCTCAGGTCCGTCACCCGCACCGAGATCTGGTCGGTCAGGTACACCCCGTGCCGCACCGCCAGCTCGTCCAACGAGTCCACAAGGGACTTACCGGCCGCCTTCAGCGTGGCGGCCAGGTCACAGGCGAGCGTGGCGGCGGCGATGCCGTCCTTGTCGCGCACGAAATCCGGGTTCACGCACAGGCCGAGCGCCTCTTCGTAGGCGAAGACCAGGCCGTCCCCGGCGCGCGCCAGCCATTTGAAGCCGGTGAAGGTCTCCTTGTACCGGGCGCCGTGGGCCTTCGCGATCTCCGCCAGCATCGACGAGGACACGATCGTGGTGGCCACCAGCGGATCCGGCGTGGACACCGTGTCCAGCACGTGCGAACCGAGCAGCACACCCGTTTCGTCACCCCGCAGCATCCGCCACGAGCCGTCGCGGTCCCGCACGCCGAGTGCGCACCGGTCGGCGTCCGGGTCGAGCGCGATGGCGAGGTCGGCGTCCTTCTCCTCGGCGAGCGCGAGCAGGAGGTCCGTCGCGCCCGGTTCCTCCGGATTGGGGAAGGAAACCGTCGGGAAGTCCGGATCGGGCGTCGCCTGCTCGACGACGAGGTGCACATCGGTGAAACCGGCGCGGTTCAACGCGGCTTCGAGCGGCGCGGCGCCGACGCCGTGCAACGCGGTGGCGGCCACCCGCAGTTCGCGCGCGGTGCCGCGCGGCAGTTCGGCGACCTTGCCGAGGTACTCGTCCAGCACCTCGTCGCCGAACACCCGGAACCCCGGCGTGCGCGGCACGGAAACCGCGCCGGGCGCGGCCGCGATCGCCGCTTCGATGCGGGCGTCGGACGGCGGCACGATCTGCGTGGCGGTGCTGTCGTAGAGCTTGTACCCGTTGTCCGCCGGGGGATTGTGCGACGCGGTGATCTGGATCCCGGCCACCGCGGCGAACCGCTTCACCGCGAACGCCAGCACCGGCGTCGGCAACGGCCCCGGCAGCATCCGCACGTCGAACCCGGCCGCGGTGAGCACCTCGGCCGCGGCGGTCGCGAACGCCTCCGAGCCGTGCCGCGCGTCCCGGCCGATCACCACCGTGCCGCCGTCACGACCGTCCTCGACCAGCCAGCGCGCCACCCCGGCGGTGGTCCGGACGACCACCGCGCTGTTCATCCCGTTGGGCCCCGCCCGCACCGGCCCGCGCAGGCCGGCGGTGCCGAATTCGAGCGGCCCGGCCATCCGGTCCTCGAGTTCGGCGAGTGCTTCGGCTTCGCCGCCCATCGCCCGCGCCAGCACGGTTTGCAGTTCCGTGCGGGCGTCCGCGTCGACGTCGTCGGCGATCCAGCGGAATGCGCGGTCGCGCAGTTCGGGAGTCAGCTTCACGGAGTTCACCCTACGGCCGTGGCGACCGGCCACGGGAATGGCTACGCTCGATGCAGTGCGAATTATTTTCTCGAGCCTGGACGCATTCGGGCATTTCTACCCTTTGCTCCCGCTCGCGACGGCCGCCGGGGAAGCCGGGCACGAAGTCGCTTTCGCCACGGGGGAGCAGTTCCACCCGACCCTGACCGAACTCGGCATCGAACCGCTGACCGCGGGCAAGAGCATGCGCGAGGTGATCGCCGAAGCCAGCGGCGATCCGAACCACGATCCGCGGCACACCAGGGAACACGCCAGTCCCGAGGAACTGGAGCGGCTGATCGCACGGGCGTTCGGGCGGGTGCTGCCGAGGGTGTGGGTCGAGCACCTCGCTCCCATTCTGGCCGAGCGTGAACCCGATCTGGTGGTGCAGGAGGTCGGGGCCGCCGGGGCCGCCTTCGCCGCCCTGCTCGCCGGGGTCCCGGTGATCGGGCACGGCTTCGGCCGGGTCAGCACCGACGACAGCACCACCCGCGCGATCGCCCGCGAGCAGCACGAGTTCGCCCGCGAACTGGGCCTCGACCTGCCCGAGGACTTCGCGCACGGCCTGCCGTTCGTCGACATCGCGCCGCGGTCGCTGCAGGACAAGACCTTTCTCGCCACAGCGAACCGGATCGAGCTGCGCCCGGTGCCGTTCGCGACGCCGGGCCCGCTGCCCGCGCTCGCCCGGGCCGACCGGCCGCGCCCGCTGGTCTACCTGACCCTGGGCACCGCGTTCGGCGCGGCCGAACTGCTGCGCGAGGCCATCGACGGGCTCGCCCCGCTCGACGCCGACGTGCTGGTCGCCGCCGGGCCGACGGTCGACCTCGCCTCGCTCGGCGAACTGCCGCCGAACGTGGTCGTCGAATCGTGGGTGCCGCAGGCGGACCTGCTGCCGTTCACCGATCTGGTGGTGCACCACGGCGGCAGCGGCACCACGCTGGGCGCGCTGGCCGCCGGTGTGCCGCAGCTCGTGCTGCCCCAGGGCGCCGACCAGTTCACCAACGCCGCGGCCGTGCTCGAAGCCGGGGCGGGGGACCGGCTGCTGGCGGGTCAGCTCGGCGAGCTCACCGCGCGGGCGCGGGCGCTGCTGTCCGATGTGGACGTCCGGACCGCCGCGCGGGCCTTCGCCGGGGAGATCGCGGCGATGCCGTCCCCGGCCGAGGTCGCGCGGCGGTTGCCGGAGTACGTCAAGCGCGGGTGACCAGCTCGCGGAGCAGGGCGCCCATGCGCTCGGCCGCGGCCTGCCCGGCTTCGAGCACTTCCTGGTGGTTGAGCGGCGCCCCGGTGATGCCGGCGGCGAGATTGGTCACCAGGGAGAGGCCGAACACCTCGAGCCCGGCCGCGCGGGCGGCGATCGCCTCCAGCACGGTGGACATGCCGACCAGGTCCGCGCCCATGGTGCGCAGCATGCGGATCTCGGCCGGGGTCTCGAAGTGCGGCCCGGGGAAGCCCGCGTAGACGCCCTCCTCCAGGCTCGGGTCGATCTCCTTGGCGATCGCCCGCAGCCGGGCGGCATACAGATCGGTCAGGTCGACGAAGTTCGCGCCGACGATCGGGGAGCGGGCGAGCAGGTTGATGTGGTCGGAGATGAGCACCGGCTGGCCGACCTCGAAGCCCTGGCGGAGCCCGCCGGCGGCGTTGGTCAGCAGTACCGTGCGCGCCCCCGCGGCGGCGGCGGTGCGCACGTTGTGCACCACCGGTTCGACGCCCTTGCCCTCGTAGAGGTGGGTGCGGCCGAGCAGGATCAGCGCGCGCTTGTCGCCGACCTGCACCGAGCGGGCGGTGCCGCCGTGGCCGACCGCGCTGGGCGCGATGAAACCGGGGAGCTCGCCGAGCGGGATCTCCGCTTCGGCGGTGCCGATGACGTCGGCGGCCGGGCGCCAGCCCGAGCCCAGCACGACCGCGATGTCGTGCTTCTCGACTCCGGTGCGCGCGGCGATCGCCGAGGCAGCCGCCGCAGCTTGTTCTTGACTCATGGAGCCGGAGCCTAGTCGGCCACGCGCTGTGTCGCGGGTCACGCGGCGCCGGAGTTGAGTGTGCCGTCGCGGCCGGGTGTCTGCTGGTGCCAGCCGAGAGGAGACACCATGAACCCGACCTTGCCGCAACGGCTCTACCTGCTCGTTTTCCGCCCGGAGGAGAACAAGCTCGACTCCGCCAGCGCGCTGGTCCGCGGTCAGCTGGTGCGAGCCGGGGCGGTGGCCGAGCTGAGGCTGACCGGGCTGCTCCACGACCACGGCGGCAAGGCCGTGCCGAACCCCGCCACCCCGCCGCCGCGCGATCCCTTCCTGGCCGAGGTGTTCCACGACGCGCCGCGGACCTGGTTCAACCTGGTGGACCGCAACTGGCACAAGGCCGAACGCACCGTGCGGGACCAGCTCGAAGCGGCGGGCGCGGTCACCGTCGGCAAGGGCCGGGCGCTGGGGCTCTTCCCGACCCGCGAGCCCAGCCTCGCCGAGCCGCGGCGGGTGGGGGCGCTGCGGGAGCAGGTGCGCAACGCGGTGCTGCTCGGCCACGACCCGGCCGGTGTCCCGGTGGCGGACGCGGTCATGGCCGTGCTCACCGCCGACTGCGACGTCCGCAGTGTGTTCACGCCCAAGGAACGCCGGGCGCACAAGCCCGCGCTCACCGCGTTGCGGAACCACGTCGACGCCGTGCTGCCGGGCTTGCGCAAGGCGACCGAGCTCTCGATAGCCGCCCGTCGAGCAGGCGCGGCCTAGTCCGCCGGGTCGAAGGTGGGCTGGATGCGGTCGAACAGCTCCCGGCGGCCCGAGTCCTCCTGCTCGGTGGGCACGGTGACGCGCACCGACCACAGGCTGGTGCCCCGGCGGAAGACGTGCGCGAAGGTGGTCCGGCCCATGCTGCCCGCGGTGGGCGCCTCCTCCCGCGTGCGGTAGGTCAGCATCAGGTCGTCCGAGATGCCCTGAGTGGGGGTGTACTCGTTGAGCCGGAACGCGCCGAGGGGCCAGCCGGTCTGCAGGCTGGCCACGTAGTCGTCGATCTTGCTCGTGGTGAAGAAGTTCGCGAAGCGCTCCACGCTCAGCGTCTGCCGCCCGTCGACCGAGACGTACTGCACCAGCGTGCTCGGCGGCAGCGGTTTCGCCGCGCGCTGGGTGACGAACGGGGTCCAGTCGCGCGGCACGTCCACCGAGAACAGGCCGCCGGTGGTGCCCTTGAGATTGGTGGCGTCACCGTTGCGCGTGACCAGCTCGGCCAGCGGTGGCGCGGGCACGCTGGGCGCGGACGCCGGGACGGGCGGGGTCAGCGGCTGCGCGGCCATCAGCCTGGTCATGGTGAAGCCCCCGGCGGCGGCCGCGAGGAAGATGAGGACCGCGGCGATGGTCAGCGCGGTCCCGGCCAGCGCGCTGCGGCCCGGCCGTTCCTCGGCCACCGCGACCGGGGCCGCGGTGGCGGCGGGAGCGGGTGCGGGTGCTGGGCTGGGGGTCGCCGCGGGAGCGGCCGAGCCGTCCACGGCGAACGGCAGCGGACCGGGGTCGGCGGCCAGTGCCGGACCGTCGTCGGCCGAAGCCGCCGCCGAAGCCGCCGCCGACGGTGGTGCGATCGGCTGCGGCGCGATGACCTGGGTGTCCCCGCCATCCAGCTGGTCGGGGTCACGCGGCTTGACCGGCGTGGCGAACAGCGCGGCCTCGAACAACCGGTCGCGCGGGGTGGTCAGCAGCGGGTGCAGCCGCCGCCGGACCTCGGCCAGCGAGAGCCGCTTCTTCGGCTCCTTCGCCATCAGCCCGCGGATGATCGGCTCCAGCGGACCGGGCTTCGGCTTGGGCACCTTGCCGTGCACGACCTCGGTGACCGTCTGCAGCGGATCACCGTTCACGTCGTAGGGCGGACGGCCTTCGAGCACCGCGAACAGGGTCGCGCCGAGGCCCCACAGGTCGGCGGCGTGGGTGACCTCGCCGCCGGAGGCCACCTCCGGCGCGATGTAGGCGGGTGAACCCAGCATCATCCCGGTGCTGGTCATGGTCGCCTCGGAGACGTTGCGCGCGATGCCGAAGTCGGTCAGCTTGATCCGGCCGTCCTCGGCGAGCAGCACGTTGCCGGGTTTGACGTCGCGGTGCGTGATGCCCGCCGCGTGCGCGGCCTCCAGCGCGGCGGCCACCGCGTCGGCGATCGCGGCCGCCTGCTCGGTGGTGAACGCGCCGTGGTCCCGCATGAGCGTGGCGAGGCTGTGCGAGGGCAGCAGCTCCATCACCACGAACGGCTCGCCGTTCTCCCTGGCCACGTCGTGCAGGATGATCACGTTCGGGTGGGACAGCACGGCGATCGCCCTGGCCTCCCGCAGGGTCCGCTCGCGCAGCTCGTCGGCCTGCGTGACCTGCACACCCGGCGGCAGGCGGACCTCCTTCACCGCGACCGGGCGGTGCAGGAACTCGTCGTAAGCCGCCCAGACGGTGCCCATCGAGCCTGAGCCGAGCACGGACCGCAACCGGTACCGCCCGGCGACCACACGTGACTCTTCGGCTGAGGCAGACACAGCGCACATTCTGTCGGATCACCCGTCCGGGCGGCCTGTCGGACACCCCGTGCGGACGGGACGAGTGTCACAGGTAGGGGTTGTTCACGGGCCCTAACATCAATGGGTATGACGAACGTGGGTGAGAAAGCCGGGTCAGCGCCGACCCCGGTGGACCCCGAGGAGCCGGGCAGGCTGGCCCTCGCCGCCGAGTTCCCCGCCGCCGACCAGGAGAAATGGCGTGACCTGGTGGCCGGGGTGCTGCGCAAGTCCGGTGCGCTGGAAGAGGACTTCGACGGGCTCCCGGAGAGCCTGCTGAACACCCGCACCTACGACGGCTTCGACATCCGCCCCCTCTACACCGCCGAGGACGCCGCGCCCGCCGCCGGCTTCCCCGGCCTGCCGCCGTTCGTGCGCGGCGGGGTGCCGGAAGGCCGCGTCGCCACCGGCTGGGACCTGCGGCAACGGCATTCCGGCACGGATCCGGCGGCGGCCAACAAGGCCATGCTCGCCGACCTCGAAGGCGGGGTCAGCTCGCTCTGGCTGCGCGCGGGCACCGGCGGCATCCCGGTCGGCTCGCTGGCCGACGCGCTGAACGGGGTCTACGTCGAGCTGGCGCCGGTGGTGCTGGACGCGGGCGCGGAGTACGAGGCCGCCGCCGAGGCGCTGCTGGAGGTCTTCCGCGAGCGCGAGATCCCGGCGAGCGCGGTGACCGGCGGGCTCGGTGCCGACCCGATCGGCCTGCGGGCGCGCACCGGTGAAGCCCACGACGTCCGGCCCGCCGCCGAACTCGCCGCGCGGCTCAACGGCCAGTACCCCAAGTTGTCCGCGCTGGTGGTCGACGGCCTGCCGGTCCACGAAGCCGGTGGTTCGGACTCGCAGGAGCTGGGCGCGGCGGTCGCCGCGGGCGTGGCGTACCTGCGTGCGCTCACCGAGGCCGGGCTGAGCGTGGACGACGCGGCGGCCCAGCTGGAGTTCCGGCTCGCCGCCAGCGCCGACCAGTTCCTCACCATCGCCAAGCTGCGGGCCGCGCGGAAGCTGTGGGCCAGGGTCACCGAGGTCTCCGGGGCCGGGGTCGCCGCGCGCGGCATGCGCCAGCACGCGGTCACCTCGCCCGCCATGTTCACCCAGCGCGACCCGTGGGTGAACATGCTGCGCGGCACGGTCGCCTGCTTCGGTGCCGCGGTCGGGGGTGCCGACGCGATCACCGTGCTGCCGTTCGACGCGGCCATCGGCGAACCGGACGCCTTCGCCAGGCGGATCGCCCGCAACACCAGCGTCATCCTGCACGAGGAGTCGCGGCTGGGCGGTGTGATCGACCCGGCGGGCGGCTCCTGGTACGTGGAGAACCTGACCGCCGAACTGGCCAGGGCGGCCTGGGCGGAGTTCACCGCGATCGAGGAGGCGGGCGGCATCGAGTCCGCTTTGGACTCCGGTTTCCTCGGTGAGCGCCTGGCCTCGACGTGGGCGGCGCGCTCGAAGCGGATCGCCCGGCGCAAGGACGCCATCACCGGGGTCAGCGAGTTCCCGAACCTGACCGAGAAGCCGGTGGCCCGACCCGAGTCCACTGTGGAGCCTTCGGGTGGGCTGCCGCGGATCCGGTACGCCGAGGCGTTCGAGCGGCTGCGCGACCGGTCCGACGCGCAGGCCGAGCGCCCCCGGGTCTTCCTCGCCACGCTGGGCCCGATCGCCGCGCACACCGCGCGGGCGAGCTTCGCGGCGAACCTGTTCGCGGCGGGCGGCATCGAGTCGGTCAACGGCGGCGCCACCTCGTCCACCGAGGACGTGGTCAAGGGCTTCACCGAGAGCGGCGCGCGGATCGCCTGCGTCTGCGGGACCGACAGCCAGTACGCCGAGCAGGCGGCCGAAGTGGCCGCCGCGCTGAAGGCGGCCGGTGCGCAGCGAGTTCTGCTGGCCGGACGCGGGGAACACCCCGAAGTGGACGAGAACCTCTACGCCGGTTGCGACGCGCTCGCGGTGCTGACCGGCACCCTCGCCGAGCTGGGAGTCGAGTGATGACCATCCCGAACTTCGCCGGTGTCCCGCTGGAGGACGGCGAACCGACCGCCACCCAGGCCGACTGGGCGCAGGCGCTGCAGGACCGCACCGGCAAGGGCCCGGACGCGCTCGCCTGGGAGACCCCGGAGGGCATCGGCGTCAAGCCGGTCTACACCGCCGACGATCTGTCCGATGTGGACTTCCTGGGCACCTATCCCGGGATCGCGCCGTACCTGCGCGGGCCGTACCCGACGATGTACGTGAACCAGCCGTGGACGGTCCGGCAGTACGCCGGGTTCTCCACCGCCGAGGAGTCCAACGCCTTCTACCGGCGCAACCTGGCCGCCGGGCAGAAGGGTCTCTCGGTCGCCTTCGACCTGGCCACGCACCGCGGTTACGACTCCGACCACCCGCGCGTGTCCGGTGACGTCGGCATGGCAGGCGTGGCGATCGACTCGATCTACGACATGCGCCAGCTCTTCGACGGCATCCCGCTGGACAAGATGAGCGTGTCGATGACGATGAACGGCGCCGTGCTGCCGGTGCTGGCGCTGTACGTGGTGGCCGCCGAGGAGCAGGGCGTGCCGCCGGAGAAGCTGGCGGGGACCATCCAGAACGACATCCTCAAGGAGTTCATGGTCCGCAACACCTACATCTACCCGCCTCAGCCGTCGATGCGGATCATCTCCGACATCTTCGGCTTCACCTCGCAGCACATGCCGCGGTACAACTCGATCTCCATCTCCGGCTACCACATGCAGGAGGCCGGGGCGACCGCCGACCTGGAACTGGCCTACACCCTGGCCGACGGGGTGGAGTACATCCGCGCGGGCGTGGACGCCGGGCTGGACGTGGACAAGTTCGCGCCGCGCCTGTCGTTCTTCTGGGCGATCGGGATGAACTTCTTCATGGAGGTCGCGAAGCTGCGCGCGGCGCGGTTGCTGTGGGCGAAGCTGGTCAAGCAGTTCGAGCCGAAGTCGCAGAAGTCCTTGTCCCTGCGCACGCACTCGCAGACCTCGGGCTGGTCGCTGACCGCGCAGGACGTCTACAACAACGTGGCGCGCACCTGCGTCGAGGCGATGGCGGCCACGCAGGGGCACACGCAGTCGTTGCACACCAACGCCCTCGACGAGGCGCTCGCGCTGCCGACGGACTTCTCCGCCCGCATCGCCCGCAACACCCAGCTGATGCTGCAACAGGAATCCGGCACCACGCGGGTGATCGACCCGTGGGGCGGCAGCGCGTTCGTCGAGCGGCTGACCTACGACCTGGCGCGCAAGGCGTGGGCGCACATCGACGAGGTCGAGTCCGCGGGCGGCATGGCGCGGGCGATCGACGCGGGCATCCCGAAGCTGCGCATCGAAGAGGCGGCCGCGCGCACGCAGGCACGGATCGACTCCGGCCGTCAGCCGGTGATCGGGGTCAACAAGTTCCAGGTCGCCGAGGACGAGCAGATCGACGTGCTCAAAGTGGACAATGCCGGGGTTCGCGCGCAGCAGCTGGAAAAGCTGCGGCGACTGCGTGAAGAGCGCGATGAAGAGTCCACTCAGGACGCTCTGCGGCGGCTGACCGCCGGGGCCGAGGCGGGCGGGAACCTGCTCGCGCTGGCCATCGACGCCGCCCGCGCGAAGGCCACCGTCGGCGAGATCTCCGATGCGCTGGAACGCATCTGGGGGCGCCACTCCGGCCAGATCCGTACCATTTCCGGGGTGTACCGGGAGGAAGTCGGCAAGTCCGGGAAGGCGCCGAACGTGGAGAAGGCACGCGAAGAGGTCGAGGCCTTCGCCGAGGCGGAGGGCAGGCGGCCGCGCATCCTGGTGGCGAAGATGGGCCAGGACGGGCACGACCGCGGCCAGAAGGTGATCGCCACCGCGTTCGCCGACATCGGCTTCGACGTCGACGTCGGCCCGCTGTTCTCCACCCCGGCCGAGGTCGCGCGGCAGGCGGTGGAGGCCGACGTGCACATCATCGGCGTCTCCTCGCTGGCCGCCGGGCACCTTTCGCTGGTGCCCGCGCTGCGGTCGGAACTGGCCGAGCTGGGTCGCGAGGACATCATCGTGGTGGTCGGCGGGGTGATCCCGCCGCAGGACTACGACGAACTGCGCGAGGCGGGCGCGGCGGCCATCTTCGGGCCCGGCACGGTGATCGCGGACGCGGCGCTGGACCTGCTCGAACAGCTCAACGCGCAGCACTCGTAGGCCCGCATGCCACGGACCATCGACGTCACCGCGTACGCCAAGGGCGTGCTCGCGGGTGATCGCGGCCTGCTGTCCAAGGCGATCACGCTGGTCGAGTCGCAGCGCGCCGACCACCGCGGGCAGGCCCAGGACCTGCTGGTGGAGCTGCTGCCGCACGCCGGTGGCGCGCAGCGCGTCGGCATCACCGGCGTGCCCGGCGTCGGCAAGTCGACCTTCATCGACCAGCTGGGCACCGAGCTGACCGAGGCCGGGCACAAGGTCGCGGTGCTCGCCGTCGACCCGTCGTCCACCCGGACCGGCGGCAGCATCCTCGGCGACAAGACCAGGATGGCGCGGCTGTCGGTGGACCCGTCCGCGTTCATCCGGCCGTCGCCGACCTCGGGCACGCTCGGCGGCGTCGCCCGCGCCACCCGCGAGACGATCGTGCTGATGGAGGCGGCCGGGTACGACATCGTGCTGGTCGAGACGGTCGGCGTCGGGCAGTCCGAGGTGACCGTGGCGAACATGGTCGACTGCTTCCTGTTCCTCACCCTGGCCCGCACCGGCGACCAGCTGCAGGGCATCAAGAAGGGCGTGCTGGAGCTGGCCGACGTGATCGCGGTGAACAAGGCCGACGGCGACCACGAGCGCGAAGCCAAGCGCGCGGCCCGCGAGCTGTCCGGGGCGCTGCGGATGATCTACGGGCCCGAGGCCGACTGGACGCCGCCGGTGCTGACCTGCAGCGCGCTGCACGGCGTCGGGCTCGGCACGGTGTGGGAGCAGATCGGCAGGCACCGGGACGCGTTGTCGGCCTCCGGTGAGCTGGCGGAGAAGCGGCGGCGGCAGAACGTCGACTGGACCTGGTCGATGGTCCGTGAGCAGCTGCTCGGCCGGTTGTCCGCGCACCCCGGCGTGCGCTCGGTGGTGCCGGAGGTCGAGCGGGCGGTCCGCGAGGGCGAACTGACCGCGACTTTGGCCGCCGAGCAGATCCTCGAGGCTTTCACCGGCCCCGTCGAGTGACTCGCGGTCGCCGGGGCGGCACACTGAGGAGCAACCGTTCGTCGGAAAGGGTTGCCGTCTTGATCACGAAGCTGCGCGGACTGCTGCCGGCCGTTCTGCTGGGCCTGCTGGTGCTGCTGCCCGCTCCCGCGCTCGCCGCCGGGGAACCGGCCACCGCGGTCTCGGTGGTGGTGGCCCAGGACCCGAGCCCGCCGCCGGGCCCGGTCCTCGACCCCGCCGAGAGCGAGCGCGCGAACAGCGAGAAGACCAAGAACCAGCTGATCGCGGGTGGTGCGGCGGTGGTGTTGCTCGGCATCGTTCTGTGGGGGAGGCGGGTGCGCGCCAAGCGCCGCAAGTCCGGTTGATCACCGGGGAAAGATCTACAGCCAGGCCGAATTCCGCTACGCCGTTCAGCGCAGATCCACTACCGGCCGTCTCGTGATGGCTCGCCGCTTGAGCGGCTTGCCAGGTGCATGGTGCAGGATCAAGGCAAATGCGTACGACTTTGCTCACATTTCGAACGGCAGGCCGGGTGCTCGGCGCCCAGTTGGCCCGCGCTACGAACGGCGGTGCGGCGTGACAGTGCTCGACTCCCGATGGGACATCCCCGGGGATCACAGCGGTGGTGAAGGTGCCCCATCCGGTGGCCCCGCCGCGCTGCTGTCCTCGGATGGGGTCAGCATGGCACCCGTGGGAGATGTCGGAAGTGGCCGTGGTCCGTTCTGGCTGGACGAGTGGCTCGAGAAGAACGCGGCCGACGTGATCGCCTGGCGGCGGCACATCCACGCGCACCCGGAGCTGTCGCGGCGCGAGTTCGCCACCACCGAGCTGGTGCTGAAGGTGCTCAGCTCGGCCGGGTTGAAGCCGCAGGTGCTGCCGGGCGGCACGGGCGTGCTGTGCGACATCGGCGACGGGCCGCGCTGCGTGGCGCTGCGCGCCGACATGGACGCGCTGCCGCTGACCGAGGCCACCGGGCTGCCGTACGCCTCCACCGTGGACGGCGTGGCGCACGCCTGCGGGCACGACGCGCACACCACGATCCTGCTGGCCGCGGCGCTGGCGCTGAACTCGGCGCCCGAGCTGCCCGGCCGGGTGCGGCTGATCTTCCAGCCCGCCGAGGAGGTCATGCCCGGTGGGGCGCTGGACGCCATCGCGGCCGGTGCGCTCAACGGCGTCGGCCGGATCTTCGGGCTGCACTGCGACCCGCGGCTGCCGGTCGGCAAGGTCGGTACCCGGGTCGGCGCGCTGACCTCGGCCGCCGACCTGATCGAGCTGCGGCTGACCTCGCCGGGTGGGCACACCTCGCGCCCGCACCTGACCGCCGACCTGGTGCACGCGCTGGGCACGGTGATCACCTCGCTGCCCTCGGTGCTGTCCCGGCGGGTCGACCCGCGGTCGGGCACGGTGCTGGTGTGGGGCGCGGTGCACGCCGGCGAGGCGGCGAACGCCGTGCCGCAGGAGGGGCTGCTGCGCGGCACCCTGCGGACGGCGGACCACGAGGTGTGGAGCGCGCTGGAACCGCTGGTCGCGGCGGCGGTGGAGTCGCTGCTGGCGCCGACCGGGGTGGGGTTCCAGCTGGACTACCGGCGGGGGGTGCCGCCGGTGGTGTCGGATCCGCTGTCCACCGACGTGCTGCGCGCCGGGGTGGAGGCCGCGCTGGGCGAGGACTCGCACGCGGCGACCGAGCAGTCTTCGGGTGGGGAGGACTTCGGGTGGTACCTGGAGCACGTGCCGGGCGCGTTCGCGCGGCTGGGCGTGTGGCCGGGCGAGGGCCCGATGCGCGACCTGCACCAGCCGACGTTCGAACTGGACGAACGGGCTCTGCTGGCCGGGGCGCGGGTGATGGTGCACACGGCACTGGCGGCGTTGGCCTGAGGCTGGCGCTCGGCTGCGGTCGGTGCTCGGTGCTCGGCTGATGCTCACCGGATGTTGGCGCTCGGAGGTTGGTGCTCGCCGGAGGTCGGTGCTCGCCGGACGTTGGCGCTCGGCGGAGGTCGGTGCTCGCCGGACGTTGGTGCTCGGCTGGGGCTGGTGCTCGCCCATCCTCGGCGCTTGCCGAAGGTTGGTGTTCGCCGAGGGTGGGCGCTCGCCTGAGTTGTCCACATCCCCCGGGTTATCCACAGGCTTGCCCACAAGCCCTTGGCTCCCACCCCCACCCGGTGTGACGGTGGACCCATGTTCCCGTTTCCCGAGGGCAGCCACGGCGCCCACCAGCGTTCGGCGCTCGAAGCCACGATCGGCGTCGAGCGCGTCCGAGCCGCGCTCGCGCAGGGCTGGTTGTCCCGCTATTCGGCCTCTGTACTGGTAGAACGCCGGCGGTTCGCGGAGTTCCGCACGCGGGCCGCCGCCGCTCTGCTGCACGCCGGCCCCCAGGCCGCGCTGACCGGCGACTCGGTCTTCGCACTGGCCGGGTTCACCTCCGCCGCGGGCCGGTGGGTCGAGGTCCTGGTACCGGATCCCCGCCCGGTCCGGCGAAGACCGGGCCTGGTTATCCACAGCGCCGAGTTCTCCGAAATCGACGTCGACGTGCATGCCGGCCTTCGAGCGATGACCCCGGATTTCGCACTGGCCGAGCTGTTGAGCCGGGACCGCGGCTTCGCCTGTCTGGAGGAGGCGCTGGCATCTTGCCCACCCTCCCGGCGCGAGGGCCTCCGGACCAGCGTGCTGGCCAGGATCATGGCGCGCCCGGACTCGGGCGGCCGGGCGCGGGCGCGCTTCCTGGTGGACCTGGGTACCGGCCTGACGAGGTCGCCCCTGGAAAGCCGGGTGCTCCTGCTCACCGTCGATGCAGGCTGGCCGCGGCCCGTCGCACACTTCCCGATCCGGGGTTCTGCCGGTCGGACCCTGTACCACTTACCGCTGGCCTGGCCAGATGCCCGAGTGGCCCTCGCCCCAGAGCCCGCCCCGGCCCCCGAGCCCACCCTTGCCCCCGGACCCTCCGCTGCTCCCGGGACCGCCGCCGCTGAGCCCGGGACCGCCGCCGGGGAGGCTCGCGCTGACGAGATCGATGCTGCTCGCGAGGCGACTGCTGCTGCTCGCGAGGCGGCCGCTGTTGCTCGCGAGGCTGCCGCTGCCCAGGACGAGGACCTATGGCGCCGCGGCTGGACGATTCTCCGGCCCACCGCCGCCGATCTGCGGGCCCCGGTGCACTTCCTCTCCGATCTGCATGCCGCCCTCACCCAAGGCGGACTCGCCGCATGAGCCCGTACGCACGTAGAACTCCCCTACCCGAACGAGGGGCCCGGCCAGCGCGGAGAAATCAGGGGGTGATGCCCGTACAGGGCCGCGTCCGCAGGGCTTCCACGTAGTCCGCCGGGGCCGAGGCCGCTTCGGCCGCATCGGCCAGGGCGCCCAGGTACCGCGCCGACGGCAGGCCGCCTTCGTAGGCGTCGAGCACGTACAACCACGCGAGCACCGAACCCTCCAGGGTCTGCACGCGCAGCCGGATCTTGTTGTGCATTCCCAGCTCGCCGCCCTCCCAGCGGTCCAGCCGGGCCTCGTCCTGGGGGAGCACGTCGTAGAGCACCACGAAAACCCGGGAATCCGGGGCCTCGACGATCGTCGCCAGCGCGCCTTCCCAGCCGATGTCCTCGCCGCCGAAGGTGAGCCGCCAGCCTTCGAGCCAGCCGGTCCCCGCCATCGGCGAGTGCGGCGCGCGCTGCATCATCTGGTTGGGATCCATGTTGGACCCGTACGCGGCATACAAGGGCACGGCGACAGCCTAGCGACCTTCCGCCGCCGAAGCGGACGCACTCCGCGTGTCCGGCCACTCGACCGGACGAACGGTCCTCCGCGTACGGTGAGCGCGAGCCGGTGACCCACGGCGCACAGAAGGAGGAGAGCACAGGTGACCAGGATCGTCATCATGGGCGGCGGACCCGCGGGCTACGAGGCCGCGCTGGTGGCCGCGCAGCACGGCGCCAACGTGACCGTGGTCGAGCGCGATGGCCTGGGCGGCGCCTGCGTGCTGTACGACTGCGTGCCGTCGAAGACGTTCATCGCCTCCTCCGGGGCGCGCGCCAGCCTGCACGGGCTGCACGAGCTCGGCATCGCCACCGATCTGGCCGACACCAGCGTCGATCTGCACACCGTGCACGGGCGCGTCCGGGGCCTGGCGCTCGCCCAATCGGCTGATATTCGGGCCAGGGTGCAGCGCGAGGGCGTCCGGGTGATCACCGGCACCGCCCGCTTCTGCGACGAGGAGCCCGGCCTGGCCACCCACAAGGTCGCGGTCAAGGCCGACAACGGCGACGAAGAGGTGCTCGACGCCGACGTCGTCCTCATCGCCACCGGCGCCACCCCGCGCGTGCTGCCGGGCGCGGTGCCCGACGGCGAGCGCATCCTCGACTGGCGCCAGCTCTACGACCTGCCCGAACTGCCCGAGCACCTCGCCGTCATCGGCTCCGGTGTCACCGGCGCCGAGTTCGCCTCCGCCTACACCGAGATGGGCGTCAAGGTCACCGTCGTCTCCAGCCGCGACCGCGTGCTCCCGCACGAGGACGCCGACGCCGCCGCGGTGCTGGAGGAGGTCTTCTCCCAGCGCGGCACCACGGTGGTCAAGCACGCCAGGGCCGACCGCGTCGAGCGCACCGCCGACGGCGTGCTGGTGCACCTCGCCGACGGCCGGGTGATCGAGGCCAGCCACGCGCTGATGACCGTCGGCTCGATCCCGAACACCACCGACATCGGCCTGGAGACCGTCGGTATCGAGCCCGGCCCCGGCGGCTTCATCACCGTCGACCGGGTCTCGCGCACCAACGTCTCCGGCATCTACGCCGCCGGTGACTGCACCGGCGTGCTGATGCTCGCCTCGGTCGCCAGCATGCAGGGCCGCATCGCGATGTGGCACGCGCTCGGCGAGGGCGTGGCCCCGATCAAGCTGAAGACGGTCGCGGCGAACGTGTTCACCCACCCGGAGATCGCCACCGTCGGCATCAGCCAGCAGGCGATCGACTCCGGCGAGGTGCCCGCCCGCACCATCATGCTGCCGCTGGCCACCAACGCCCGCGCCAAGATGGAGGGGCTGCGCCGCGGTTTCGTCAAGCTGTTCTGCCGCCCGGCGACCGGGGTGGTGGTCGGCGGCGTGGTGGTGGCGCCGACGGCGAGCGAGCTGATCCTGCCGATCGCGCTGGCCGTGCAGAACCAGCTCACCGTGGAGCACCTGGCGCTCACCTTCTCGGTGTACCCGTCGCTGTCCGGGTCGATCACCGAGGCGGGCCGCCAGCTCATGCGCCACGACGACCTGGACTGACCCGCCGCCCATTTTCGCCGTCCCGAATTCGGTTCGTTTATCGCGGACCGCGGCGAAACACGCCCGCATTTCGAGTGGGTGGAAAATGGTGGGTGGTGTGCTAGAAAATCCCGGCGTAGCAGGGTCAACGGCGGGAGCTCGGGATGCCCATTCGTTATTCACCGTGGCCGCGCGGCATGCCGTGCTGGGTCGATCTGATGATTTCCGACCTGACCAAGGCCAAGGAATTCTACGGACAGTTGTTCGGGTGGGAGTTCGAACACCGGGCCGGCCGGCTGCGCTGCACGATCGGGGGACGCGAGGTGTCCGGGATCGGGGAGCGGACCGGTCCGGAGACCGCCGCGGTGTGGACCACCTACTTCGCCGTGCCCGATCTCGACGCCACGCTGCGCGCGATCACCGGCGCCGGTGGCCGCGTCCTCCGGCCGGCCACCGAAGTCGGGAACGACTGCCGGTTCGCCGTGGTGGGTGACCCGAGCGGCGCGGTGTTCGGGCTGTGGCAGGCCGGGGCGCGGATCGGCGCCCAGGTCACCGACGAGCCCGGCGCGCTGGTGTGGAACGACTGCTTCACCGCGAACGTGACCGCCGCCGCGGCCTTCTACACCGGGATCTTCGGCTACGGCTCGGCGGACCTGTCCGCGCCGGGGTTCAGCTACACCGCGCTCACCCTGGGCGGGGAGGCGGTGGGCGGACTGGCCGAACTGCCCGCCGACGTGCCGGGTGAGGTGCCCGCGCACTGGGTGACCTACTTCGCCGTCGCGGACGCCGACGAAAGCACCGAGAAGGTGCGGGAACTCGGCGGCAGCGTGCTGAACCCGCCGTTCGACTCACCGGACGGGCGGCTGGCCGCGGTGACCGACAACCAGGGCGTGTCGTTCTGCCTGGTCGGCCCGAGCGCGGGCTGAGGCGGACCGACCAAGGTGGTGTCGTTCTGCCTGATCGGCCCCAGCGCGGGCTGAGGCCGACCAGGCAGCCGGGCTCACTCCACCCAGTCGAAGGTCTTGGTGACGGCCTTCTTCCAGTTCTTGTACTGGCCCTCGCGGGTGTCCGCGTCGAGCTCCGGCGTCCACTCCTTGTCCTTGGCCCAGTTGGTGCGGATGTCGTCCTCGCTCTTCCAGAAGCCGACCGCCAGGCCAGCCGCGTAGGCGGCGCCGAGCGCGGTGGTCTCGTTGACCACCGGCCGGATCACCGGCACGCCGAGGATGTCCGCCTGGAACTGCATGAGCAGCTCGTTGACCACCATGCCGCCGTCCACCTTCAGCGAGGTCAGCTCGACCCCGGAGTCGGCGTTCATCGCGTCGATGACCTCGCGGGTCTGGAAGGCCGTGGCCTCCAGCACCGCCCGGCACAGGTGGCCCTTGTTCACGAACCGGGTGAGGCCGACGATCGCGCCGCGGGCGTCGGACCGCCAGTACGGCGCGAACAGGCCGGAGAACGCGGGCACGAAATAGGTGCCGCCGTTGTCCTCGACCTTGCGGGCGTGCTCCTCGATCTCCGCGGCCGAGCCGATCATGCCGAGGTTGTCGCGCAGCCACTGCACCAGCGAACCGGTGACCGCGATCGAACCCTCCAGCGCGTACACCGTGTCGTTCGAACCGATCTTGTAGCAGACCGTGGTGAGCAGGCCGTTCTCCGAGAGCACCTTCTCGGTACCGGTGTTCAGCAGCACGAAGTTGCCGGTGCCGTAGGTGTTCTTGGCCTCACCGGGGGACAGGCACGCCTGCCCGAAGGTGGCCGCCTGCTGGTCACCGAGGATGCCGGCGATCGGCACCCCGGCCAGCGCGCCGCGCTCGCGGACCTTGCCGAACTCCTCCGAGGAGGACCGGATCTCCGGCAGCATGGACAGCGGGATGCCCATGTCCTCGGCGATCGAGGCGTCCCAGGACAGCGTGTCCAGGTCCATCAGCAGGGTGCGCGAGGCGTTGGTCGGGTCGGTCGCGTGCACGCCGCCCTCGGGGCCGCCGGTCATGTTCCACAGCACCCAGGTGTCCATGTTGCCGAACAGCAGGTCACCGGCCTCGGCGCGGGCGCGCGCACCGTCCACATTGTCCAGGATCCACTTGATCTTCGGCCCGGAGAAGTAGGTGGCCAGCGGCAGCCCGGTCTTGGCGCGGTAGCGCTCCTGCCCGCCACCGAGCGCGCCCAGCTCCTCGACGATCTTGTCGGTCCTGGTGTCCTGCCAGACGATCGCGTTGTACACCGGCTTGCCGGTCTTGCGGTCCCAGACCAGCGTGGTCTCGCGCTGGTTGGTGATGCCGACCGCGGTGATGTCGGCGGCGGTGATGTCCGCCTTGGCCAGTGCGCCGGCGGCGACCGCGCGGGTGTTCTCCCAGATCTCCTCGGCGTTGTGCTCGACCCAGCCCGCCTGCGGGAAGATCTGCTCGTGCTCACGCTGGTCCACCGCGATCGAGCGGCCGGCGTGGTTGAAGATCATCATGCGGGTGGACGTGGTGCCCTGGTCGATCGCGGCGACGTAGGAAGTCATTTCGCTTCAACTCTCCGGTGTCAGTGGGGTCAGGCGGCCGTCGGCAGCACGAGGAACAGTAGGGCCGCGAGTGCCCCGCCGACCAGCGGGCCGAGCACCGGAACCCAGGAGTAGCCCCAGTTCGGGTTGGCCTTGCTGCGGATCGGCAGCAGGAAGGCGTAGGCGATGCGCGGGCCGAGGTCACGGGCGGGGTTGATGGCGTAGCCGGTCGGCCCGCCGAGCGAGGTGCCGATCACCAGCACCACGAAGGCGACGCCGGCGTAGCCCAGCGCCGAGTTGCCGAAGTCCGGCACCCCGCCGTCGCCCGCCTTGACCACCGGGCTGAGCAGGATCCAGGCCACCAGCACGAAGGTGCCGATGATCTCGGTCACCAGGTTCCACACCTTGTGCGGGATCTGCGGCGCGGTGGAGAAGATGCCGAGCGTGTTCTCCGGCTCGGGGTGGTCGTCGAACTGCAGTTTGTAGGTGGCCCAGCACAGCGCCGCGCCGATGATCGCGCCGAGCATCTGCGCGAGGAAGTAGATCGGCACGTCGGCCCACGCGGTCTTCCCGGCGACCGCGAGGCCGAGGGTCACCGCCGGGTTGAGGTGCGCGCCACTGGGCGCGGCGATGCTGGCGCCGGCGAACACGGCGAAGGCCCAGCCGATGTTGACAAAAAGGAAGCCGGTGTTGTGCCCGTTGTTCTTGCGCAGCACGTGGTTCGCCACGACACCGTTACCGAGCAGGATCAGCACCGCCGTGCCGATCAGCTCCCAGATGAAAATTTCCCCAGCTGCCATCTCGTCCCTCCACAACGGACACTTCGCGCGCAGGGTCGATCACGGCGTGCCACGGCGCCGTTGCCGACCCACGATCATGGGAACGCTACTAGTTGGTAGTCGAACCTTCCAGGCGCGAACGGCGTCAATTTTTCAAGATCAGGTGAACCGCCGGAAGACTGCTCAGTCACACTCGGACGCTCGCCGGGATGCGGGCGCTTGAAGACGTGACATGCTGGACGGCGAGCATGTCGAGGAGGATGCGGTGACCGATTCTGCACGCGGGGCTGGCCAAGCCGAACTGGGGCCGCGGACCCGTGAGGACTCATGGCGGCGACTGGGCGGGGAGAGCTTCGACCTGGTGGTCATCGGCGGTGGCGTGGTGGGCGCCGGGGTGGCGCTCGACGCGGCGACGCGCGGGCTGCGCGTGGCGCTGGTCGAGGCTCGGGACCTCGCCTCCGGCACGTCGAGCCGGTCCAGCAAGCTGTTCCACGGTGGGTTGAGGTACCTCGAACAGCTGGAATTCGGGCTGGTGCGCGAGGCGCTGCGCGAGCGCGAGCTGATGCTCACGCGGCTCGCCCCGCACCTGGTCAAGCCGGTGAGCTTCCTCTACCCGCTGACCAAGCGCGTCTGGGAGCGGCCGTACACCGCGGCCGGGCTGTTCATGTACGACACCATGGGCGGCGCGCGGTCGGTGCCCGGGCAGAAGCACCTGACCAGGGCGGGGGCGCTGCGCATGGTGCCCGCGCTCAAGCGGGACGCGCTGATCGGCGGCATCCGCTACTACGACGCGCAGGCCGACGACGCGCGGCACACCATGACGGTGGCCCGCACCGCCGCGCACTACGGCGCGGTGGTCCGCACGTCCACCCAGGTGGTGCGCTTCCTGCGGGAGGCCGACCGGATCTCCGGCGTGCGCGTGCGCGACGTCGAGGACGGCCGCGAGACCGACATCCAGGCCAGCGCGGTGATCAACTGCACCGGGGTGTGGACGGACGAACTGCAGCGGCTGTCCGGCAGCCGCGGCCGGTTCCGCGTGCGCGCCAGCAAGGGCGTGCACATCGTGGTGCCGCGCGACCGGATCGTCTCGGAGTCGGGCATGATCCTGCGCACCGAGAAGTCCGTGTTGTTCGTCATCCCCTGGCGCAACCACTGGATCGTGGGAACCACCGACACCGACTGGAACCTGGACCTCGCGCACCCGTCGGCCACCAAGCACGACATCGACTACCTGCTCGAACACGTCAACACCGTGCTGGCCACGCCGCTCACGCACGACGACATCGAGGGCGTGTACGCCGGGCTGCGGCCGCTGCTGGCCGGGGAGAGCGAGGAGACCTCGAAGCTCTCGCGCGAGCACGCGGTGGCCAGGGTGGCGCCGGGGCTGGTCGCCATCGCGGGGGGCAAGTACACCACCTACCGGGTGATGGCGGCGGACGCCGTCGAGGCCGCGGCGGTGGACCTGCCCGGGCGCCCGCAGCCGTCGATCACCGACAAGGTGCCGCTGCTCGGCGCCGACGGGTACCACGCGCTGGTCAACCAGGCGGACCACCTGGCCGCGCAGCACGGCCTGCACCCGTACCGCGTGCGGCACCTGCTCGACCGCTACGGCTCGCTGGTGCACGAGGTGCTCGCGCTCGGCGAGGGGCGTCCCGAACTGCTCAAGCCGCTCGAAGCCGCGCCGGACTACCTGGGCGTGGAGGCGGTGTACGCGGTCAGCCACGAGGGTGCGCTGCACCTGGAGGACGTGCTGGCCCGGCGGACGCGCATCTCGATCGAGTACCCGCACCGCGGGGTGGACTGCGCGCGGCAGGTCGCGAAGCTGATGGGCGAGGTGCTCGGGTGGTCCGATGAGGAGACCGCACGCGAGGTCGAGGTGTACATCGCCCGGGTCGAAGCCGAACGGGACTCCCAGTCGCAGCCGAACGACGAGGCCGCCGACGAACGCCGCAACGCCGCCCCCGAAGCCCGCTCGCGCCTGACCGAACCCGTCAGCTAGCCCGTATCCGCCTGACCGAACCGGTCAGCTGAGTGCAGTGAATGTGGCTTTCACAGCGTCAGACGCTGTGAAAGCCACATTCACTGCAGACGTTTCCGGTCGAGCTTGCCGATGTGGGTGAGTGGTAGCTCGGCAACGAACTCCACGGTGGCCGGGACGAAGTGCGGCTGCCCCAGCGTGGTGGCCACGTGAGCACGCAACACCGAGGCGGTCACCGGGCCCTCGGCGACCACCATGGCGTGCAGCACAACACCGTCCGGAGTGGACCGTCCGAGGACGGCTGACTGCCGCACGCGGGGGTGCGCACCCAGCGCCTCCTCCACCCGCGCCGGGTGGACCTTCGTGCCGTGTTCGCCGGTGATGATCACGTCGTCCGAGCGGCCGTGCAGGTAGAGGTAACCGTCCTCGTCGAACTCCCCGAGGTCGCCGGTGCGCAGCCACTCCTGGTCGAACGGCCGGTCCAGGTAACCGTCCATCAAGGACAGTCCCTGCACCAGCACCTCGCCGTCCTCGGCGACGCGGGCGCGCATGCCGGGCACGATGCGGCCGACTGAGGCGAGTCGCGAAGGGTGCCCCTCGTACTCGGCCGCGGTGATGGTGGCGATCATCGGCGCCTCGGTCAGGCCGTACCCCTGGCCGACGATCGGGCCGAACACCGCCAGCGCCTGCTCCAGCCGGTGCACCGGCAACGGGCTGGCGCCGAGCGAGACCGCGCGCAACGCGCTCAGGTCGGCCTCGGCGAGCCCCGGGTGGTCCAGCAGCGCGCCGAGCCGCGCCGGGGTCAGGCTGAACCGGGTGATCCGGTCCCCGGCCAGCGCGGCGACCACCGCACCGGGCTCGAAACCGTCGTGCAGCACCACGGTGTCCCCGCAGAGCAGGGCGCCGAGCACCGCGGCGTTCCCGGTCAGGTGCGAGATCGGCGCGACCACCAGGATCCGGTTCGGGCCCGCCGGATCGGGGTGGAAGACGTGCACCATGCCCTCGTACGTGCCGGAGTGCCGGATCAGCTTGGGCGGGCCGGTGGTGCCGCCCGAGGTGAACACCGTCTCGGCGCGTTCGGGCAGCTCGATCTCGACCGGATCCGCGTCCAGCGAAGCGGGGTCCAGCAGGACGGCGTCAGCCGCGTCGAGCGCGGCCTGGCGGTCGGAAGGCGCGGCGGACGCGGCGATCAGCAGCACCCGGCCCCCACGCAGTTGCGCGGCCAGCTGGGTGAGCACCGCGTCCGGCTCGTTGCCCGCGGCGATCGCGACGGTCCGGCCGTCCAGTGGAGGCAGCGCGGCGTGCAGCCGTCGCAGGCGCTGCCCGGCTTCCGCGTACGTCAGGTCCATTGTGGAGTGACGGAACAGGACCCGCCCGGCGTACTCGTCGAAGACCTCGAGCACGCGGTTCAGGAAGAAGCTTTTGTCCACACCAGGTCCTTCTCGCCCGCGGTCGGCACCACGGCTTCACCGATGTGCGTGAACCCGCAGCGCCGCGCGATCTTCGCCGACGCCTCGTTCGTCTCGGCGTGCCGGTATTCGACCAGCTTCAGGTCCAGCGCCCCGAACCCGAACCGCAGCGCCGCGGCCACGGCCAGCGTGCCGATCCCCTTGCCACGCCCGCGCGGGTGCACCCAGATCGCCGCCTCGGCGGTGCCCGCGGTCAGGTCGACCTGCTTCAGCCCGACCTCCCCGAGCAGGTCGCCGGTGGTCGGCTCGGCGATGGCCCACGAGCAGCGCGTGCCGTCGGCCCACTCCCGCGCCCGCAGCGCCACGTACTCCCCGGCTTCTTCGAGCGTGTCGATCGGGTAGTTCGGCACGTACCGGCGGTGCACCGGATCGCCGAACGCCTCCACCAGCGCGGGCCGGTCGTCCATCAGGTCGTCCGCGCGCAACTGCCGCAGGTAGTACGTGCCCGCGTTGATCTCCACCGGTTCCACGCGATGAAGATACCCGCGCCGATCAGCTCAGCAGGCCGCGCCGGTACGCCTCGCCGACCGCCGCCGCGCGGTCGCGCACCTCCAGCTTCGCGTAGATGTGCAGCAGGTGCGTTTTGATGCTGGCCTCGCTGATGAACAGCTTCGCCGCGGCCATCCGGTTGGTGGCCCCGTCGGCGACCAGTTCGAGCACCTCCATCTCGCGCTTGGTCAGCGTGTTCTTCGGCGCGGGCGCCCGCATCTGGCCGAGCAGCTTGACCGCCACCGTCGGTGAGAGCACCGACTCGCCCTTGGCCGCCGCGCGCACCGCGCGCAGGAGTTCGGCGGTGGGCGCGTCCTTGAGCAGGTAACCGGTGGCACCCGCTTCGATCGCGGGCAGCACGTCGGCCTCGGAGTCGAAGGTGGTCAGCACCAGCACCTTGGTGTGCGGCGCGATCTCGCGGAGTTCGCGGATCGCGGACACCCCGTCCATCCGCGGCATGCGCAGGTCCATCAGCACCACGTCCGGGGCGAGCGCGCCCGCCAGCACCAGCGCTTCGGCGCCGTCGGCGGCCTCGCCGGCGATCTCCAGGTCGGTCTCGCCGACGAACGCGCCACGCAGGCCGTCCCGGACGATCGGGTGGTCGTCCACCAGCAGCAGCCTGATCATGTGGGCTCTCCGTTCGCGGTGACGATGGCCGGTAGCTGGGCGTTGATCGTGGTGCCTTCGCCGGGGGTGCTCTCCACGGCGAGCGTGCCCGCCACGCGCTGCACCCGCTGGCGCATGCCGGACAGGCCGAACCCGCCGCTGTCCGACGGCGCTCCCGGGGTGAAGCCGACGCCGTCGTCGCGCACGTCCAGCATCACCACGTCGTCCACATAGGACAAGGTGAGCGCGACGCGGCTGGCCTTCGCGTGCTTGCCGGTGTTGGTCAGCGCCTCCTGCGCGACGCGGTAGAGGGTGACCTCCAGGTCCGGCAGCAGCGGGCGCGGGTCGCCGGTGACCTCCACCTTGACCGGCACACCGGAGGTGTCGGTCCAGGTGCGGCCGAGTTCGGCCATCGCGTCCGGCAGGCGGGAGTCGGCCAGGCGTTCCGGGCGGAGCGCGCGCACCGAGCGCCGCGCCTCGGTCAGGTTCTCCCTGGCCAGGGCGTGCACGTTGTCGAGGTGGCGCTGGCGTCGTTCGGCGTCGGCACCGCTGCGTTCGGCGGCCTGCAACTGGGTGATGATCCCGGCCAGGCCCTGGGCGATGGTGTCGTGGATTTCCCCGGCCATGCGCTGGCGTTCGTCGAGCACGCCGGTTTCCCTGGCCTGGCTGAGCAGCTGGGCGTGCAGTCCGGCGTTCTCCTCCAGCGCGGTTTCCAGCTTGGCGTTGGCTTCTTCGAGCTGGGCGTTGGACTTGCGGCGCTTCTCGCTCTCCGAGCCGACCACCCAGCCCGCGTAGAGCAGGGGCGCGGCCACCGAGACCAGGGTCACCCAGGTCGGGCCGTCCGTGCCGCCGCGCGCGACCATCGGCAGGATCGCGGTCGCGGCCACGCCGAAGAAGCTCATCCGGGGCGTGAGCAGGCCGAAGGCCAGCGGGTAGCCGACCGAGGCGAACACCGCGAAGCCGTCGCCGCGCGGGCTCAGCGCGGTGGCCAGTGCGAGGAAGCCGAGGTAGTAGAGCACCACCAGCCCCGGGGTCGACGTCCGGCGGGGGAACACCCAGATCACCAGCGGCATCCAGAGGGTGGCCGCGCCGATCAGCACGAGCGTGCTGGTGGCGGTGGTCGCGTCGGGGGCGGTGAGCACGTGCCAGACGGCCGAGATGGCCAGCCCGGCGAGCCCGACCGCGGCGAACACGCAGCCCGCACGCCGCTCGTCGCGGCGGGACAGCGTTCTCGGCAGCACTCCGACCAACATCCTCACCTCCCGTTTCCCGCGATTCATCATCGCAGCGGAAAACTGGGTGAAAGGTCGGCGATCTCGTCAATCCCCATCCACCGATCGGTGGATGAACTACCCACGTCGATTGCCGCGCTGGAAGCCGCCAGCCAGCAGGGCGGCGGCCGCGGGCAGCAGGAACACCGGCCAGAAGCCGCGCGCCACGGTGAAGAAGAGGACCAGCGCGATCACCGCGGTGATCGGCACCGCCTTCGCGGCCAGCGCCTGGGCCGGGGTCAGCCGCGGCGCCGGGCCGGTGATCGACGGGGTGAACAGCTCGCGGCTGAGCACGCTCGGGTGCGGCGCGGGGAGGTCCGCGAACAGCGGTTCCAGCTCCCCGCGCCGGGTGGCCACGGTGACCTTCGCCGAGCGGTCGGCGTACTCGTCCACGTCGAGCCTGCCGGTGCGGACGTGCTCTTCGAGCGCGTCCAGCGCCTCCTGCCGCTCGGCGTTGCTCAGCCGCATCTCGCCCGGGTTGTCACCCATGGGACGAGTCTACGGTTGGAATCGAGGCCGAGCGCGCAGCGCTTCCGTTGAGGGTGGTGGTGGGCTGGCGGGCGGGTCAGTCCTTCAGCTCCAGCAGCGCGGTGCCCTGGGAGACCGCCGCGCCGACCTCCGCGGTCAGGCCGGTGACCGTGCCCGACTTGTGCGCGGTGACCGGGTTCTCCATCTTCATCGCCTCCAGCACCACGATCAGCTCACCGGCCTCGACCTGCTGGCCCTCTTCGACCGCGACCTTGACGATGGTGCCCTGCATCGGCGCGGTCACCGCGTCGCCGCTGACCGCGGTCTTGCCGCCGCCGCTGCGCTTGCGCGGCTTGGCCTTGGCCACCGCGGCACCGGCGCCACCGCCACCACCGAGGGCCAGGTTGCCGGGCAGGCTGACCTCCAGCCGCCGCCCGCCGACCTCGACCACCACGTTCTGCCGCGGCTGCTCCTCGTCCTCGACCTCGGCCGGGGAGGTGAACGGCTCGATCTGGTTGTCGAACTCGGTCTCGATCCAGCGGGTGTGCACGCTGAACGTCGTGCCGTCGCCGATGAACGCCGGGTCGCGCACGATCGCGCGGTGGAACGGGATCACCGTGGCCAGGCCCTCGGCGACCAGCTCGTCCAGTGCGCGGCGGCTGCGCTCCAGCGCGTTCTCCCGGTCGGAACCGGTGACGATCAGCTTCGCCAGCATCGAGTCGAACTGCCCGCCGATCACGCTGCCGGACTCGACGCCCGAGTCGACGCGGACACCGGGACCGCTCGGCGCGACGAAGTTGGTCACCGTGCCGGGCGCGGGCAGGAAGTTGCGGCCGGCGTCCTCGCCGTTGATGCGGAACTCGATCGAGTGGCCGCGCGGCTCCGGGTCCTCGGTGAAGCGCAGCTTCTCGCCGCGCGCGATGGCGAACTGCTCGCGCACCAGGTCGAGGCCGGTGGTCTCCTCGGACACCGGGTGCTCCACCTGCAGGCGGGTGTTCACCTCCAGGAAGGAGATGGTGCCGTCGGTGCCGACCAGGTACTCGACCGTGCCGGCGCCGGAGTACTGCGCCTCGGCGCAGATGGCCTTCGCCGAGCTGTGGATGGTGGCGCGCTGCTCGTCGGAGAGGAAGGGCGCGGGGGCCTCCTCCACCAGCTTCTGGTGCCGCCGCTGGAGCGAGCAGTCACGCGTGCCGACCACGATCACGTTGCCGTGCTGGTCGGCCAGCACCTGCGCCTCGACGTGGCGCGGCTTGTCCAGGTAGCGCTCCACGAAGCACTCACCGCGGCCGAACGCCGCCACCGCCTCGCGGGTGGCCGACTCGAACAGCTCGGGGATCTCCTCGATGGTCCTGGCCACCTTCAGCCCGCGGCCACCACCACCGAACGCGGCCTTGATGGCCACCGGCAGCCCGTGCTCCTCGGCGAAGGCGATGATCTCCTCGGCTCCGGCCACCGGCTCCTTGGTGCCCGGCACCAGCGGCGCGCCGGCCTTGAGCGCGATGTGCCGCGCGGTCACCTTGTCGCCGAGGTCGCGGATGGCCTGCGGGGTTGGGCCGATCCAGGTCAGCCCGGCGTCCAGCACGGCCTGCGCGAAGTCGGCGTTCTCGGAGAGGAAGCCGTAACCGGGGTGCACCGCGTCGGCGCCCGAGCGGGCGGCGACGTCGAGCAGCTTGTCGAAGACCAGGTAGCTCTCCGCCGCGGTGGTCCCGCCCAGTGCGAAGGCTTCGTCGGCCAGCCGGACGTGGGGTGCGTCGCGATCGGGATCGGCGTAGACCGCGACGCTGGCGATGCCCGCGTCCTTGGCCGCTCGGATGACCCGTACCGCGATTTCGCCGCGGTTGGCGACCAGCACCTTCGTCACCGGTCCGCCCTGGCTCGCGCTGGCTGCTTCGGGCACGCCCTACCTCCATGTGTGGCTACTGGCTTCGCAGCAGTTTACGGACTTGGCGTCGAGTTCGTCTTGAGAGCCGAGTCACCCTCGCGGGTCAGCTCGTCCATCGGCGGGAAGCGATCCGCGATGGATTTCTCCAGGAAATCCCCGACCCAGCCATCTGTATCGTGGAAGAACCGAATGGACACGTAATCCGGCTTCGTGCCCATGTCGAACCAGTGCGTGGTCTTCGCCGGCACGCTGAGCAGATCGCCCGCGGTGCACAGCACGGCGTGCACCTTCCCCGCCAGGTGCAGGTAGAACACGCCGGAGCCGCGCGCGAAGAAGCGGTCCTCGTCGTCGTCGTGGGTGTGCTCGCTGAGGAACTTCGCCCGCGCTTCGGCCGCGCCGGGATCCTCCGGGCTGAGGCTCTTGACGTCGACGAAGGTGTAGCCCTCGGTGCGGATCACCTCGTCGACCTCGGCGCGGTAGGCGTCGAGCACCTGCTCCTCGGTCGGCGTGGCGGGCAGCTCCCGCACCGGCCACCGGTCGAACTTGACCCCCAGCTCGCCCAGCACGGCGCCGATCTCCTCGGCGTCGGTGGTGCGCCGGAGCACCGTGGCGGGATCTTGCTCCGCCCAGACGGTCAGCAGGGTCATGATGGCCACCTTTCACCTGTTCTCACTGGGGAGACCCCTCGAATGCACGGTACAAGCGGGTTCTGAAGCGGAGCAGCCATTCGAGGCACTCGAGGCGCTGGCGGGCGTGGGCGAGGTCGTCGCCCCAGACGTAGATGCCGTGCCGCGCGACGATCAGCGCCGGGGTGTCGGCGCGGAACCCGGCTTCGAAGGCGTCCCCGAGCACGCGCATGTCCTGGTCGTTCGGCACCACCGGCACGGTGACCAGGTCGTCGTGCGCGCGGCGGCCGAAGCCCTTGAGCATCTCCAGGTCGCGCAGTTCGACGCCGTCCGGCCAGAACTCGGCGGCGAGCACCGGCGCCATCGCGTGGACGTGCACCACCGCGCCCGCGCCGGCCACCCCGGCGATCCGCGCGTGCAGGCCCGCTTCGGCCGACGGCGCCTGGTCCTGGCCGGGCACGGCCTGGCCGTCGGCGTCCACTTCGACCACGTCCTTCGCGGTCAGCGCGCCCTTGTCCAGCCCGCTCGCGGTGACCGCCAGCCGCAGCGGATCCCGGGAGAGCGTGACCGAGAGGTTGCCCGAGGTGCCGCGCATCCAGCCCATCGCCTCGTAGCGCGCGGATTCGGTGGCGAGTGCGCGTCCGGCCAGGTCGAGCACGCTCATCCGAGCCCGATTTCAAGGTCGTCGAACGAAGCCACCGTGCGGTGCAGGCCGAAGTCGGCCTTCTCGTACGGCTCGCCGGACCGCGCCAGGCCGACGACCTGCCAGCCCGCGGTCTTCGCGGCGTCCAGTTCGGCCGGGACATCGGAGAGGAACAGGATCTCCGAGGGCAGCGGGTCGCCGAGGCCGTGCGCGATGGCGTGGTAGGAGGCGGCTTCGCGCTTCGGGCCCGCGTTCACCGTGTCGAAGTGGTGCTGGAAGAACGGGCGCAGATCGCCCTCGGTGGTGTTGGAGAAGGAGGCGATCTGGCCGGGCACCGAGCCGGAGGAGAACACGGCCAGCGCCAGGCCGCGGTCGCGCCACGCCCGCAGCGCCGGGACCACGTCCGGGAAGTACTCCGAGGTCAGTTCCCCTCGGGCGTAACCCTGTTCCCAGATCAGTCCCTGCAAGGTCTTGAGCGGGGCGGCTTTTTTGTCCTCGTCCATCCAGGAATGCAGTACGCGCACCACTTCCCCGGTACCCGCGTCGGCGGGCAGGCCGCCCTCGGTGCGGGTCGCCTCGACCGCCTCGGTGACCCGCGGGTCCTCCGGGTGCTCGTCGATCCACGGGCCGAGCCGGGGCCGGGCGTAGTCGTAGAGCACCACGTGGACCTGGCTGGTGGCGGTCAGCGTGCCTTCGATGTCGAGGACCACCCAGCGGGTGGTCAGCTGCTCGCTCACGATTCTCCTTGTCGTCGGCCGCGCCTTCGGCGCGGCGGGCGAGGTCGCCGGGAAGCCGAGGGCTTCCCTCGGCACGTCAGACCGCTGGGCGGCCTGACGCACCTCAGTCCAGCCCTCGGCGCGACCTCGCGATGTAAGTGGTGAAGCGGTCGTCACGGTTCTACTTGCTCGTAGTACTGGTTCAGGTGCGCCGGGCCCAGTGGACCACGGTCGGTGACCACGGTGGTGACGAACTCCGGCGGCGTCACGTCGAAGGCGGGGTAGAGGCCCTGGACGCGGGTGCTCGCGGTCCGCCGCCCCAGGGTGTGCAGGACGTCGTCGCCGTCGCGGTATTCGATCGGGACGTCGGCGGCGGTCGGCGCGGCGCGGTCGGGGGCCTGCACCTGGGCGTGGAACGGCACGCCGAACGCCTTGGCGGCCACCGCCAGGCCGAGCGTGCCGATCTTGTTGACCACGTGCCCGTCCATGCTGACCCGGTCCGCGGCGGTGACCAGCGCGTCCACCAGGCCCTGGCTGAACAGCGAGGCCCCCATGCCGTCGGTGACCAGCGTGGTCGGCACGCCCATCTCCGCCAGCGTTTCCGCGGTCAGCCGGGCGCCCTGCAGGTACGGGCGCGTTTCGGTGCAGAAGAAGCTCAGCTCCTTGCCGCGCCGCTGGGCCGCGGCCACGGTCTCGGTCAGGTACAGATCGGCCCAGCAGTGCGTGAGCACCCTGGCGCCGTCCGGTAGCAGGTCCACTGTGTACTCACCGAGCGCGCGGCTGCGGGCGCGGTACAGCTCGTCCCCGGCCCGGGCGCCCCGGAGTGCCGACTCGACGACATCGCCGTCGTCTTTGTCCACTTCGGACAGCACGGCGCGCACGGCCTTGCCGAGGTGGTTGTTCGTCGACCGGCTGGCGATCAGCCGGTCGCCCGCCACCCCCAGCGCCGCCCGCGCCTCGTCCCGGGGCAGGTCCGCGGCCGCGCGCGCGGCCAGCACCATGCCCCACAACGCCGCGAAGTACGGGCCGGAGGACTGGGTGACCATGTCCTCGATCGCCTTGGCCACCTCCTCGACCGTGCGGCAGTGCACCCACACCCGCTCGAACGGGAACACCCGCCGGTCGAGGATGTGCACGCCGTCGTCGGCCAGGCGCACGCTGTCGGCCAGGATCGGGGTGGCCATCAGCTGTACCCGGTGACCGGCGGGAACTCGCCGTCGAGCAGGTTCCGGCCGACCTCGGTGGCCTTGTAGGCGACCGGATCGTGCAGGGTCAGCGTGCGGGCGTTGCGCCAGAACCGGTCCATGCCGTACTTCGCGCCGGTGGCCCGCGCGCCGGTCAGCTCGAAGACCCGGTTGCCGATCTCCAGCGCCACCTCGGTGCTGACCACCTTCGCCTTGGACAGCAGGATGCCGAGTTCGCCGCGCTTGTGCTCGTCGATCTCGCGCGCGGCGTCGTCGAACGCCGCGGCCGCCGCGTCCACCAGCAGTTCCGCCGCGGTCAGCCGGGAGGCCAGCGTGCCGTAGGCGGCCAGCACGTGCGGGTCGTCGGCTGCTCTGTCCACACCAGACAGTGGCCAGGCGCGGGAGCTCTCACTGGTGTAGCGCGCGCCTTCGGCCAGCGCACCACCGGCGATGCCGACCTGCACCTGGGCGAGCAGCAGCTGGAAACCCAGCGGGGCCAGCGAATCCCGCCAGCGCCGGGGTTCACCCTCGCCGGGCTGGTGGCCGAGCAGTTCGGTCTCGGGCACGAAGACGTCGGTGAACTCGACGCCGCCGCTGGCCGACAGGCGCTGCCCGAGGTTGTTCCAGTCACCGAGGAACCGGACGCCCTCGGTGCGCGCGGGCAGGGTGAAGGTCGCCTTGCGGTCGCTGCCCGTCCAAGTGCCACTGACGATCAGTTGGTCGGCCACCGAGGCGCCGGTGGCGAAGAACTTGCGGCCGTGCACGGTGAACCCGCCGTCGGCGGGGCGCAGTTCGAGCGCGGCGTCCCGCGGATTGCTGACCCCGGCCCAGAACCAGTTGCCCGCCGCGCTGTCCCGCTCCAGCCGGTCCGCGATCGGGGTGTCGAAGAGCCTGGTGCGCCACAGCTGGAAGTAGTGGTACCCGAGCAGGTGCCCGAGCGAGCCGTCCGCGACGGCGATCCGCCGGATCACCCGGTGGGCCAGTGGCCAGTCGCCGCCCGCGCCACCGTGCTCGGCCGGGATGAGCAGGCGCAGCAGGCCGGACTCCCGCAGCAGCTCGATCTCGGCACGGGGTTCGGCCCCGCGTTCCTCCCGCTCGACCGCGTCCCCGCGCAGCTTCTCGGCGACCTCCGCCGCCACCGCCTGCCAGTCACTCATCCGCCTGCCCCATCCCGATCAACGCGTCCAGCACCACACCGGTGGCCCGGTGCACCCCGTCGGCGACCACGTCGCGGTGGGGGTCGTAGGTCGACGGCCCCACGTCGTCGCCCGCCGCGTTGCCGTCGATCACCAGCGCACCACCCGCCGCCAATCCATTCAACCCGGCGAAAACGAACAGTGCCGAAAGCTCCATCTCGATCGCGATCACGCCGGCGGCGAGGTACTCGCGCATCGGCAGCCGCAGCACGCCGGGGGAGAACGCGGCCCGCGTCCAGACCACGCCGCGGTGGAACGGCACCTGGTGCGTGCGGGACGCGCCGACCAGCGCCGGAACGGTTTCCGCGGTGGCGAAGGCCGGGTACTCCGCGGGCACGAGCTGCTGGCTGACGCCGTCGTCGCGGACCGCCGCCTCGGCGATCACCAGGTCGCCGCTGTGGATGTCCTTGCGCAGCGAGCCCGCCGTGCCGAGCCGGAGGAAGGTGTGCACGCCCGCCTCGGCGAGTTCGGCGAACGAGCAGACCGCGCCCGGTCCGCCGACCCCGTGCGACGCCACCGTGACCGGAGTCCCGCGCCAGGAACCGGTGTACGTGCGGTACTCGCGGTTCTCCCCGGCTAGTTCGGCGTCGTCGAGCCGGGCCGCGATGTCGGTCGCGCGCTGTGGCGCGCCGACCACCACCGCCAGCGGGGGCAGCCCCGATCGGGGGATGCCGGTGACCGGCAGCGTCGAACCTGTCATGTGGTGCTCCTTTCGCGGCGGAAGAGCCGCTGGGAAAACAGGGCCAGCAGGGTGACCACGTACGGCGCTGCGTCGGTCGCCTGCTGCGGCAGGCCGAGGCCCTGCAAGCGGAAGCCGAGGCCTTCGGCCAGGCCGAACAGCAGCGCGGCCAGCAGCACGCCGACCGGTGCGGCCATGCCGAGCATCACCGCGACCACGGCGATCCAGCCGCGTCCGGCGGTCATGTTCTCGGAGAACAGCGTCACGTTGCCCAGCGCCAGTTGCGCGCCGCCGAGCCCGCACAACGCACCGCCGGCGATGATCACGCGGTAGCGCTCGCGGGCCACGTTCACCCCGAGATTGGCCGCCGCCTCGGCGTTCTCACCGATGCCGCGCACCTTCAGGCCCCACGTGGTGCGGTAGAGCAGGAAGGCGAGCACGGCGACGGCCACCCACGCGGCGTAGACCAGCGGCGAATGCCCGAACAGCACCGGGTCCAGCCCGCGCAGGCCGGGGTCGCTGAAGCTGCCGGTGGTGCCGAAGACGGTTCGCAGCAGGAAACCGGTCAGGCCGACGGCCAGCAGGTTCATCGCGATCGACAACACGATCGGGTCCCCGCCGAGCGCCACCGAGCCGATCGCCAGGATCAGCGAGTACGCCGCCGACGCGAGCACCGCGGCCAGCACGCCGAGCCACGGGTTGCCGGTGAACCAGCTGCCAGCCACCGCGGCGAAGCAGCCGACCAGCATGGTGCCTTCGAGCGAGATGTTGAACACGCCCGCGCGCTGGCACAGTGCCCCGGCCAGCGCGGCGAACAGGATCGGCGTGACCGCGCGCAGCACGGACGAGAGCAGGGCGAGGTCGAAGTTCACCGCGCACCCGCTTTCCGCCGGTTGAGCAGCCCGGTCGCGGCGGCCAGGAAGATGATGATCACGGCTTGCAGCACCGCCGTCAGTTCGCGGGGGGCCTGCGTCACGCGTTCGGCCTCGAAGCCGCCGTTGGTCAGCGCCGCGAAGAAGAACGCGGCGATCACCGTGCCCAGCGGGTGGGCCCCGGCGAGCAACGCGGCCAGCAGGCCGATCCAGGTGTAGGTGGGGGTGATCAGCGCGCCGTCGATGAACCGGTGCGGGAAGCCGAGCACCATGATCGCGCCGACCAGCCCGGCGAGGCCGCCGGAGGTGGCGAGCACGCGCAGCGTCAGGCGTGGCCTGCTGATCCCGGCGTACGCGGCGAACCGCGCGCCGAGGCCGGTCATCCTGATCTCGTAGCCGATCGGGGCGCGGGCGTCGATCACCACGTACGCGACCGCGGCGACGGCGACCAGGACGAGCCCGATCCCGGTGACCTCGATGGCCACGCCGTCCGGCAGCCGTTCCGACTGGGGCAGGCTCGAACCGGCGTCCGCCAGCGGGAACCGCACCAGGTAGGAGGCGAAGGACATCGCCGGGTAGCTCAGCAGCAGCGTGCTCACCAGGAGCGGGACGCCGAGCTTGTTCTCGAAGAACGCGGCGAGCGCGGCGTACGCGGCCCCGGCGAGCGAGCCGCCGAGGAGCGCGAGGATGACGGTCGGCACGGCGGGCAGTGGACTGGACAACCCGATCACGGTGCCGGCGATCGCGCCGAGCACGAGCTGGCCCTCGCCGCCGAGGTTGACCATGCCCGCCCGGAGCGGGACCGCCAGCGCGACGGCCATGCCGACCACGGGCACCGCGTACGCGAGCGTGCCGGGGAAGCCGTCGGCGCCGAACGCGCCGGTGATGATCGAGGAGTACGCGCTGAGGGGGTCGGCGCCGGTGCCGGCGAGGATGAGCGTGCCCAGCACGAAGGCCCCGAGCAAGGCGACCACCACCGCCCAGCGGCGCCGCCCGGAGGAGGCCATCCCGGTCCAGCGGCTCATGCGAGGCCTCCCGGTCGCGGCCTCGGTCGTGCAGTGAATGTGGCTTTCATAGCGTCAGGCGCAGTGAAAGCCACATTCACTGCATCGGCCACCACAGCGCAGCGGCGGGTCATGAGGGTTCTCCTGCCATGGCCAGGCCGAGGCGTTCCTCGGTGGCCTCTTCGCGGGACAGTGAAGCGACGATCCGGCCGTCGAAGAAGACGATCACGCGGTCCGCCAAGCCCCGGATTTCGCTCAGCTCCGCGGAAACCACCACGATCGCGTGTCCGGCGTCCCGGTGGGCGACGAGTTCGGCGTGGATGTCGCGCACCGAACCGATGTCCACACCCCGGGTCGGCTGCTCGGCGATCAACAATGGCGCGTCGCGCGTGAGTTCCCGGCCCAGCAAGGCTTTCTGCTGGTTCCCACCGGAGAGCACCCCGATCGGAGCGGTCACCGAAGCCGCCTTCACGTTGAACCGCGAGACGATCTTCTGCGCGTGCGCGCGCATCTTCGCGGGCGAAAGCAGGCCGCTCCGGTGATATCCGACGACCAGGTTCTCGGCGAGGCTCGCCGTCTGCGCCGAGCCGACCTCACCCCGGTCCTCCGGCAGGTACGCGACCGCGGCACGCGTGAGCGGCTTACCCAGCAACGAGACGCTGCCCGTGAACGCCCGCAGGCCCGCGAGTGCTTCGGCGAATTCGCTCTGCCCGTTGCCCGCGACCCCGGCTACCCCGAGGATCTCCCCGGCCCGGACGGTCACCGAAGCGTTGTCCACCAACGGTTTCGTCCCGCCCGCCACGGTCAGCCCGCGCACGTCCAGCACCACGTCGCCCGGGGTTCCCGGCGGCTGGATGACGTCGAGTTCGATGTCGCGGCCGGTCATCGCGCGGGCGAGGTCGGCGGCGGTGGTGTCCGCGGTCCGCAACCCGGCGACACGACGGCCGTCTCGCAGCACCGTCACGCGAGAGCTGATCGCCAGCACCTCGCGCAGCTTGTGGGTGACCAGGATGACGCTGCGGCCTTCGGCGGCCAGCTCGCGCAACACCTCGAACAGCCGGTCGGCCTCGGCGGGCGTGAGCACCGCGGTCGGCTCGTCCAGGATGAGGATCCGGGAATCGCGGTACAGCAGCTTGAGGATCTCGACCCGCTGCCGCACGCCGATCGGCAGGTCCCGCACGCGGGCGTCCGGATCGAGGCCGAGGCCGTACCGCTCGATCAGCCCGGCCACCTCGGCACGTGCCTTCCGCGCCAGCACACCCCGGTTGTAGACCACGTTCTCGGTCACGGTCAGCCCGCCGAACAGCATGAAGTGCTGGTGCACCATGCCGATCCCGGCGGCGATCCGGTCGGCGGGCCCGTGCCCGCGCGCCGGTTCGCCGAGCAGTTCCACGCTGCCTTCGTCCGGCCGTTGCGTGCCGTACAGAATGGACATCAGCGTGGTCTTGCCCGCGCCGTTCTCCCCGACCAGCGCGTGGATCTCGCCGCGGTCGACGCTCAGGTCCACGCCGTCGTTGGCCAGGACCCCGGGAAAGCGCTTGGTGATCCCGCGGAGTTCGACCGCGGTCATCCGGCGGCGGGGTCGGTCACCTTGATGGTGCCCGCCACGATCTCGTCCCGCAGTTTCCGCACCTGCTCGATGACCTCCGGGTGCTGCGCGATGACGCACTGCGAGGTGGCCACGTCCGGCAGCAGGCCGTTGAGCCCGAGCCCGTCCTCGGCCAGGCCGTACGACCGCGCGGTGCCCGGCTGACCGTCCAGAATGGCCTTGATGCCGTCCGCGATCACCACGTCGGTGCGCTTGACCACGTTGTCCACCACCTGACCGGGGCTGGCCGGGCACTGGTTGGCGTCCACCCCGTAGGCGAAGAACCCGCCCGCCTTGGCCGCCTCGAACACGCCGAGGTTCCCGGCCGCCGAAGCCGCGCCCATCACCTGGTCGACGCCGTTCCCGGCGAGCGTGCCCGCCAGTTCCTTCGCCCTGGCCGGGTCGTTGAACGGGTTCTGCCCGCCGATGAACAACTGGCTGAACACCACGTCCGGGCGGGTCTTCCTGGCGCCCTCGCCGAACGGGTCGGAGAACCGGTGGAACTGCGGGGAATCCAGCACCACCACCGCGCCGACCTTGCCGGTCTTGGTCAGCAGGCCCGCCTGCGCGCCGGCCAGGTAGCTGGCCTCGTACTCGCGGAAGGTGGCGCAGGTGACGTTCGGGAACTGCTTCTCGGTGCAGGAGTCGACGAACAGGAACTGCTGCTGCGGGTTGCGCTCGGCCTCCTGCGCCAGCACGTCGGCGAAGTTGAAGCCGACCGCGACGATCACGTCCGGCTTGTCGCGCACGGCGGCGGCGACGTTCTGCTGGATGCTCGCCGGATCGCTGCTCTCGTAGGTCCGGGTGGTGGCGCCGTGCGCCTGCGCGGCGTCACCGATGCCCTTCACGGACAGCTTGAGGAAGTCGTTGACGCCGACCGGGTTCGGGGTGACGAGCACGAACGACTTGCCGTCGGCCGCGGGCGCGGCGGCCTGGTTCGAGGACGCGTTGCAGGCCGCGGTGGCGAGCAGCACGGCCGCGGCGATGGGGAGCAGTACAGGGCGGGGCATGGGGATCCTTCGCTAGCCGGGAGTCCACATGCTAAAGCCGATTCGGCACGGTGAAGAGGCACTTCCCGGGTGGTGGGAAGTGCCTCTCCGGGCGGGTGGTCAGCTGATCCGGTGCGAGGCCGGGATGTCCAGGTCGAGGTAGGCGACGTCGAACGGTTGCGCCGCGTGGATCTTGTCCAGTTTGTCGGTGCGCATCAGCACCCAGGACTGCTGGTCACCGCAGCAGTTGACCAGCCGGTCGAGTGCCGAGTACGCGAGCAGGGCCGTGCGGCCGTCCGCGGTCCGGCGCAGCTCGACGATGGCTTCGGTCTCGGAGGCGTACCTCGGCCCGGTCGGCAGGTACACGGCGGGCGGGAATCCCTGTGTCTGCTTGAGCATGGTCACCGTCACGATTCTCGCAGACCCGAATACGGGGAGCGACGCCGACTCCCGCCTTCCCAGCCGTCGGGAGCACCTTGTCAGGCGGTGTCCGGTGTGAGTCCGCTCGATGGGCCGCCTGGGCGCGGAGACCGCGAGCCGACTCGCCGGACAGCGCCTACGCTGCGGAAGGCGGGAGAGGAGGGGAAAGTGGCTGCTCCGCGTTCGATCGTGGTCACCGCGGTGCTGGCGGTGCTGGTGACGGCGGGTGCGCTGGTGACCGCGGTGCTGTTGCGCCCGGACGCGCCGCGCACCGCCGTGCCGGGGGCGGGCGGGGTGCCGACGTCCTCCGGCACCGGTTCCGAATGCGGGCCGAGGGCGTGCCAGGTGCTGGCCAGCCAGCCGGTCAAGGGCACCACGGCCGAACTGCTCGCCGACCCGGAGGGCCGCTCGGCGCACGTGCGCTTCGGCGGGCTCGGCTCGGACTTCGTGCTGGAGAGCGCACTGGCCTCGATGGAGGTGGCCGTCGGCCAGGACTCGCTGCAGTGCGTGGACGGCCCGCTGGCGGCCTGCCTGGTGCACGGCGACTACCAGGGCGGCGAGATCGCCGAACTGCTGGTCGCGCCCGCGGACACCTGGCGCCAGTCGGACCGGCTGTACTTCTCCGACGCCGGCCGCGTGCTGCTCGCGCAGGTGGCCGGGGACGCGGCGCCGGAGGTGGTGGTCGTGCGGCACGAATGCGCCTCGGCCGCACCGGCCGCGCCGGGGTGTCCGCGCGGGCCGGTGCTGGCCGAGGTCTTCGATCTGAGTGGGAAGCAGACCGGCTGCACCAAGCGCTACTCGACGCCGTCGCAGCTGCGGGGCTGGCCGGACGTCCGGCTCAGCGAAGCCGATCTGCGTCCCTGCCCGACTTCGTGACCGGGATCAGGCGGGCGCGGGTTCCGGGCGGCGGCTGGGCGTCGCGCCGGTGTCGCTGAGCAGCGGCGGCGTGCTCGGGGTGTTGAGCACCTCGTCGTCGAGCAGGCCCTCGCCGCGGGCGACGATGGTCGGCACCACGATCTGCCCGGCCACGTTGGTCGCCGTGCGCGCCATGTCCATGATCGGGTTCACCGAGTAGATCAGCGCGATGCCCAGCGCCACCTGCTCCGGGGCCAGCCCGATCAGGCCGGTGGTCAGGGTCAGCGCGGTCAGCCAGCCGGTGGTGCCCGCGGTGGCCAGCGCGCCGAAGATCGCCACGAAGACGATGCCGACGTACTGCCACACGTTCAGCGTCACCCCGGAGATGTTCGCGATGAAGATCGCGCCGATGGCCGGGAAGACCGCCGCGCAACCGTCCATTTTGGTCGCGCTGGCCAGCGGGGTGGCGAAGCTGGCGTACCCGGGGTTGACGCCGAGGTTCACCGCGGACTGGCGGGTCAGCGGCAGTGTCGCGGCCGAGGACTGCGAGACGAAGGCGAACTGGATGGCCGTCCACGCCTTGCCGAAGAACTTGGCCGGCGAGACCTTCGCGACGAACCGCAGCAGGATCGGGTACACCACGAAGAGCACCAGCCCGGCGCCGATCCACACCGCGCCGGTCAGCCAGGCGAGCGGCCCGAGCAGGGCGTCGCCGTAGTTGGCCACCGCCGCGCCGATCAGGCCGAGCACGCCGATCGGGGCGAGCCGGACGATCCAGCCGAGGTAGCGCTGCACGATCTCGAACACGCTGGTGGTCAGGTCGACGAACGGCTTGGCGCGCTCACCCAGGCTGTAGGCGGCGGCACCGAACAGGATGGCCAGGAACAGCACCTGCAGCGTCTCGCCCTCGGCGAAGGCGGCGAAGAAGTTCTGCGGCAGCAGGCCTTCGATGAAGGCGGTCCAGGAGCCGCCGGTGGCCTTCGCGGCGCGTTCGGCGTTCTTCGCGGTGGCCTCGGCGGCGAACCCGCCGCTACCGGGGTCGACGATCTTGCCGACCGCGATGCCGATCAGCACCGCGATGAACGAGGTGATGGCGAACCACATCACCGTCTTCCCGCCGAGCCGCGCCGCGGTCTTGCCGCCGCCGAGGTTCCGCAGGCTGCTGATGCCCACCACGATCGCGGTGAACACCAGCGGGATCACCGCGATCTGCAGCAGCGTGGTGAACGCGCTGCCGATCTGGTCCAGGGTGTCGGTCAGCCACTGGGTCTCGGTGGTCCTGGCCAGCACACCCAGCAAGGCGCCGACGACGAGTCCGCCGAGCACGGCTCCGGCGAACACCGACGGCTTGTTGTAGGTCCGTATGAAAGACACGGGCTCGCTCCGGTGCGTGAAAGTTTCGTGAACTGCCGAGCGGGTTCAACGCTCGGCGCTGGGAGACTCTTCCGCAACCGGGGGTCGTGTGGGGCGGCTCTCAGAATGTGAGAGCTATTCACGCCAGAGGTCGGTGACCCGCACGCCGACCTCCGCCAGCAGGTTCCTGGTCAGCGGCAGGCTGATCCCGATCACGCTGGACGGGTCGCCGTCCACGCCTTCGACGAACCAGCCGCCCAGACCGTCCAAAGTGAACGATCCGGCTACGGAAAGTGGTTCGCCCGTTGAGATGTAGCGCTCCAGTTCCTCTTCGGACGGAGCGGCGAAGCGCACCGTGGTCGACCGGGACCCGGCGGCCTCGGCCACGCGCTCGCCGTTGCGCAAACGGATCACCGAGTGCCCGGTGAGCAGGTCGCCGGAACCGCCGGACATCGCCGCCCAGCGCTTCCGCGCCACCTCCGGCTGACCCGGTTTGCCGACCATTTCCCCGCCGATGGACAGCATCGAGTCGCAGCCGACGACCACCGCCTCGGCGTGCGTGGCGGCCACCTCGTCGGCGACCACGGCCGCCTTGGCCCTCGCGAGCGCGACCACGAGTTCGCTGGGTGAGGGGTCGGTCAGCGCCGCGGCAACGGCGTCCTCGTCGACACCGGAGACCACGACGCTGGCGTCGATGCCGGCGGCGCGGAGCACCGCGAGACGGGCGGGTGAGGCGGAAGCGAGAACGAAGCGCACGAGGCGAAAGGTTAACGGACCTGCCGCTGTTATCGAATTGTGACTCCTGTGGGCCAGGTCACGGTCTACTTTGTTGTCGCGCGCAACATATGCCCGAAATCCCTCTCCCCGGAGGACACCGATGTCCCTTCGTCTCCGTGCCAGGAGATCGTCCCGAATGGCGGGCGTACTGGTCAGCGGCCTGCTGCTGACCGGCGCTGTGCTCACCCCGGCCACCGCGTCCGCCGCGCCCGAGGCGTTCTGGCCGCTGTACAAGAACCCGTACCTGCCGGTTCAGCTGCGGGTGCACGACCTGATGAACCGGATGAGCCTGGACGACAAGATCGGCCAGATGACCCAGGCCGAGCGGCAGGCGGTCACCCCGCAGCAGGCCGCCGACCTGCGGCTCGGCTCGATCCTGTCCGGCGGTGGCTCGGTGCCGACGCCGAACACCCCGGCCGCGTGGGCCGACATGTACGACGCGTACCAGAAGGCGGCGGTGTCCACGCCGCTCGGCATCCCGAGCCTCTACGGCGTCGACGCGGTGCACGGCCACAACAACGTCTACGGCGCGACGATCTTCCCGCACAACGTGGGCCTCGGCGCCGCGCACGACCCGAAGCTGGTCGAGAAGATCGGCAAGGTCACCGCGTCCGAGGTCCGTTCGACCGGTCCGACCTGGGACTTCGCCCCTTGCCTGTGCGTCTCCCGCGACGACCGCTGGGGCCGCGCGTACGAGTCGTTCGGCGAGACCCCGAAGGACGCCATCGACAACGCGACCATCGTCAACGGCCTCCAGGGCCGCTCGCTGAAGGCGAAGGGCTCGGTGCTGGCCACCGCCAAGCACTACGTCGGCGACGGCGGCACCACCGGCGGTGACGACCAGGGCAACACCGAGATCAGCGAGAGCGAGCTGCGGAAGATCCACCTCCCGCCGTTCCAGGAGGCGCTGAAGCGCGGTGCCGGTTCGGTGATGATCAGCTTCTCCTCGTGGAACGGCCAGAAGGCCCACGGGCACAAGTACCTGATCACCGACGTGCTCAAGAAGGAGCTGAAGTTCTCCGGGCTGGTGGTCTCCGACTGGAACGGCATCCACCAGCTCAACGGCAACAACGACGACCTCACCGCGGAGGAGGTGCGGGAGTCGGTCAACGCGGGCATCGACCTGTTCATGGAGCCCTACGACGCGCCGAAGTTCATCTCGCTGCTGCGCGCCGAGGTGGACGCGGGCCGGGTGTCGAAGGCCCGGATCGACGACGCGAACCGCCGCATCCTGACCAAGAAGTTCGAGTCCGGGCTGTTCGAGAACCCGTACGCGGACCGCTCGCTGCAGAAGGACTTCGGCAGCGCCGAGCACCGCGCGGTGGCGCGTGAGGCGGTCAAGAAGTCGCAGGTGCTGCTGAAGAACGAGGGCGCGCTGCCGATCAAGAAGGGCAGCAAGGTCTTCGTCGCGGGCAAGAACGCCGACGACATCGGCAACCAGTCCGGTGGCTGGACCATCACCTGGCAGGGCAGCAGCGGCCCGATCACCACGGGCACCACGATCCTGCAGGGCATCCAGCAGGTCGGCGGGGCGAAGACGAAGGTCACCTACGACCGCGAGGGCGACGGTGCCGACAAGAGCTACGACGTCGCGGTCGCGGTGGTCGGCGAGACGCCGTACGCCGAGGGTGAGGGCGACCGGCCCAACGGCCTGAAGCTGGACGCCGAGGACCTGTCGACCATCGCGAAGCTCAAGGCGACCGGCGTGCCGGTGGTCGTGGTGACGGTGTCCGGGCGGCCGCTGGACATCACCTCGGAACTGGGCGGCTGGAACGCGCTGCTCGCGGCGTGGCTGCCGGGCACCGAAGGTGCCGGTGTCGCCGACGTGCTCTTCGGTGACCACAAGCCGAGCGGCAAGCTGACCTTCTCCTGGGCGGAGAACTTCAGTCAGCTGCCGATCAACGTCGGCGACGGCAAGAAGGCGCTGTTCCCGTACGGGTACGGCCTGACCTACCAGAAGTAGGCGCGGTGGGTGCGCGGGGTCAGTCCCGCGCACCCACTTTGCCGCGTGCCCTGCGCATGGTGAACGCGGCCGCCACGCCGGCCAGCAGCACGACCGCGGGCAGCAGCAGCGCGCTCTTCGCCGAGCTGACCAGTGCGTCGAGGATGATCCCGGCACCGAGTTCGGCGTACTTCCCGCCGGTCGGCGGTGGCCCGAACTCGCTCCCGCTGCCCGCCGCCTCGGTGAGCCCGCCCACGAACGCCGCGCGGTCTTCTGCGGGCAAAAGCAGGCTCGCCGAGGTCGCCGAGCCGGTGATCGCCGAGGTGATCCTGGCCTGCAACAGCACCCCGACGCCCGCGCTGCCGAGCACCCCGCCGACCTGCCGCGCGGTGTTGTAGACCCCCGACGCCGAGCCGGTCAGCTCGCGGTCGACCGAGCCCATGGTCAGCGTGCTCATCGGCGGGAACAGCGATCCGATGCCGACCCCGCACAGGAACAGCGCCGGGACCAGTGCCCACGGGCTGGTGCCCGCTTCCGCCTGCGTCGACAGCAGCGTCAGCCCGCCCGCCAGCGCCACCAGTCCGGCGATCAGCACGTACCTGGCGTCGAACCGATCGGACAGCTTGCCCGCCAGCGGGGCGACAAACCCCTGCGTGAGGCACATCGGGATGGTCACCAGCGCGGCTTCGGTCGGGCTCAGGCCCAGTCCGCCCTGGAGGTAGATGACCAGCGGGATGAAGATCGCGGTCATCGCGAAGCCGACGGTGATCGAGACGAAGGTGCCCGCGGAGAAGTCCCGGTTGCCGAACAACCGCAGCGGCATCAGCGGTTCCTTGCGGTTGCGCCGCTGCCAGAACACGAAGACGAGCAGGCAGAGCACGCCGGCGCCGATGATCTCGGGCACGGTGATCGGACCGGCCACGGTGCCCCAGTCGTAGTGCTGGCCGTTCTGCAGGCCGAACACGACCAGCGTCAGCCCGGCCGCGGAGAGCAGGATGCCGGGCAGGTCGAAGGAGTGCGCGTGCTTCGGTTGCCAGTCCGGCACCAGCACCAGCGCGGCGACCAGGGCGATCACCCCGACCGGCAGGTTCACGAAGAAGATCCACTCCCAGCCGAGGTGGTCCACCAGCACCCCGCCGAGCAGCGGGCCGGAGATCGTGGCGATCCCGGCGACCGCGCCCCAGAAGCCCATCGCCGCGCCGCGGCGGGCCGGCGGGAACAGGTGCGTGATGAAGGCCAGCGTCTGCGGGGTCATCAGCGCCGCGCCGATGCCCTGGAACGCCCGCGCCACGATCAGCGTGGTGATCGAACCGCTCAGCCCGCACCACAGCGAGGCCGCGGTGAACAGGACGAGTCCGGTCAGGTACATCCGCTTGGGGCCGAACCGGTCGCCGAGGCGGCCCGAGAGCAGCATCGGTACCGCGTAGGTGAGCAGGTAGACGCTGGTCACCCAGACCACCGAGTTCAGGTCGGCGCGGAGGCCGGTGATCATCGACGGGATCGCGATCGACACGATCGTGGTGTCCAGCAGGATCATGAAGAAGCCGAGGCACAGCGCGACCAGCGCGGCCCAGGGATTAGCCGTTCTGGGCACCGGAACCGTCCTCGGTGAGCAGGGTCAGCGCGGGTTTGTCCTCGTGCCAGGAGATGCGCCCGTGCTTCAGGTCGTCGATCAGCTGCCGGGTCCACTCCAGCTCGAACTCGCGGCGGGCGGCGGAGTACCGCCAGTGGAGCTGGTGCACGCCGGCGACCTGCTGCTCGTGCAGCTTGGCCAGGATCACCTGGTCGGCGGCGACGCCGGTGGCCAGCTCCAGCTCGCGGCGCCGCAGCTCGACGATGGCCTCTTCGGCGCCGAGCTCGTCGATGAGGGAGAGGCCATTGACGAACTCGGGGTACTCCTCGGCCGGGGTGCTCAACATGGCGCGGGCGCGTTCGAGCACTGCGTCGCGCCCGGCGGGGGTGATCCCGTAGACGGTGCGTTCGGGGCGTTTGCCGTCGCGCTGCGTGCCGACGACCTCGATCAGTTCGGCGGCCGCGAGCCGGTCGACGGTGTGGTAGAGCGAGCCGGCCTTCACCTTGACGTGGTGGTCGGTGAAGCGCTCGCGCATGAGCTGGGCCATCTCGTACGGGTGCATCGTCTTCTCGTGGAGCAGCGAGAGCACCGCGACGGCCAGCGGGGTGAGCTTGGCGCCCATCCTGGATCCCCCAGAGGTAGTCCTTACCGTTTATTCCATGCGGACTATACGGCGGGGATCATTCCCCTGTCGACCAGGACAAACCGGGCGGGCTGAATGCTATGAGTGGGGCATTACTTGCATTCAACGCAAGTAATGCCCCACTCATAGCATTGGGCTGGGGTCAGCGGGGGAGGGCGGAGGCGCGCCAGGCGCCCGGGCCCGGCTGCATCGGCTGCCGCAGGTTCGCGGTCCGGTCGGCCCACCTCGACCGGCGCCTCGGTGGCTCGGACCGGCTTTCGCCCGCGGAAGCCGCCGCGGCGATCACGGCGGCCAGCGCGGCCAGTTCGTCGTCGGCCGGGGTGCCGCGCACCACGCGCAGCAGCGGTCGGTTCTCGGACATGCGGTACCCCCTTACAGCGGGATGTTGCCGTGCTTCTTGGGCGGCAGGGTCTCGCGCTTGTCGTTGAGCAGCCGCAGCGCGCGGGCCAGGTGGCTGCGGGTGTGCGCGGGCACGATCACCGAGTCGACGTACCCGCGCTCGGCGGCCACGTACGGGTTGCACAGGGTGTCCTCGTACTCCTGGATCAGCTTCGCGCGCAGGCCGTCGACGTCGCCGTTCTCCTTGGCGGCCTCTTCGGCCAGCGTCTTCCGGTGCACGATGTTCGCCGCGCCCTGCGCGCCCATCACCGCGATCTGCGCGGTCGGCCACGCCAGGTTCAGGTCGGCGCCGAGGTGCTTCGAGCCCATCACGTCGTACGCGCCGCCGTAGGCCTTGCGCGTGATCACCGTGATCAGCGGGACGGTCGCCTCCGCGTAGGCGTAGATCAGCTTCGCGCCGCGGCGGATGATGCCGTTCCACTCCTGGTCGGTGCCCGGCAGGAAGCCCGGCACGTCGACGAAGGTGAGCACCGGGACGTTGAACGCGTCGCAGGTCCGCACGAACCGCGCGGCCTTCTCGGAGGCGTCGATGTCCAGGCAGCCGGCGAACTGCGTCGGCTGGTTGGCCACGATGCCCACGCTCTGCCCGGACACCCGCCCGAAGCCGACGATGATGTTCGGCGCGAACAGCTCCTGGACCTCCAGGAACTCGCCGTCGTCGAGCACGCGGGTGATCACCTCGTGCATGTCGTACGGCTGGTTCACCGAGTCCGGGATCAGCTCGTTCAGCTCGCGGTCGGAGTCGGTGACCTCGTCGTGGATCGACTCGCCGGTCGGCTGCGGGGCCTCGAACACCGGCGCCTCGGAGAGGTTGTTCGCCGGGAGGTAGGACAGCAGTTCCTTGACGTAGGCGATGGCGTCCTCGTCGTCGGAACCCATGTAGTGCGCGTTGCCGGACTTGGTGTTGTGCGTGCGGGCGCCGCCGAGTTCCTCCAGCGTCACCTCCTCGCCGGTCACCGTCTTGACCACGTCCGGGCCGGTGATGAACATCTGCGAGGTCTGGTCGACCATCACCACGAAGTCGGTCAGCGCCGGGGAGTAGACGTGCCCGCCCGCGTTCGCGCCCATGATCAGCGAGATCTGCGGGACCACGCCGGAGGCCTTGACGTTGCGGGTGAAGATCTCGCCGTAGAGGCCGAGCGAGACCACGCCCTCCTGGATGCGCGCGCCACCGCCCTCGTTGATGCCGATGATCGGGCGGCCGGTCTTGATCGCCAGGTCCATCACCTTGACGATCTTCTCGCCGTAGACCTCGCCGAGCGAGCCGCCGAAGACGGTGACGTCCTGGCTGAACACGCAGACCGGGCGGCCGTCGACGGTGCCGTAGCCGGTCACCACGCCGTCGCCGTAGGGGCGGTTGCGGTCCTGGCCGAAGTTGGTCGAGCGGTGCCGGGCCAGCTCGTCCAGCTCGATGAACGAGCCGGGGTCGAGCAGGAGGTCGATGCGCTCGCGGGCGGTTTTCTTGCCCTTGGCGTGCTGGCGCTCGACCGCGCGCGCCGAGCCGGCGTGCACCGCTTCGTCGTAGCGCCGGTACAGGTCGCCGAGCTTGCCGGCGGTGGTGTGGATGTCCGGTTCTTCGCTCGGGGGCGTCCCGACAGGCTCCGTCGCACTGCTCATGGCTGGCGAGCTTAACGACGCGAGGCGGTTTTCGGGGGTCTGGCGTCGCCTATGTCACCGGGGTCTGGGGGTTCACCTACCGCGATAGGTTTCCCGGCATGGGTGTGGAACTGAGCGAAGCGGTGCGGGCGCTGGTCGACGGGCGCAACTACGCGGCACTGGCCACGATCAACGCGGACGGCGGGCCGCAGACCTCGGCGATGTGGGTCGGCCGCGACGGCGACGACCTGCTGTTCTCCACCGTCGCGGGGCGGTTGAAGGACCGGAACATCCGCCGCGACCCGCGCGTCAGCGTGACGATCATGGACCGGGAGGACCCCGAGCGCTACACCGAGATCCGGGGCCGGGCGAGCATCACGCCCGATCCCGAGCGGTCGCTGGACCACGAGCTCTCCCACAAGTACGACGGCCGCGACGCCGGCCCGGACGCCCCCGGCGCCGAACGGGTGATCGTCCGGGTGGTCGCCGAGCGCGTCACCGGCCACGTGCGCTGAACCGCCTAGCCGAGTCCGCCGAAGAACTCGCGCAGGTCGGTGACGATCGAAGCCGGGTTGGCCATGGCGATCATGTGGCTGCCCCCGGCGTCCCGGTTCTCCCAGTGCACGATGTGGTTGTTCGCCGCGGCGACCTGGCGGAGCTCGTCGGGTCCGCCGTGGGAGACGCCCGTCGGGACCAGCGCCTGGTCGATCGGCATGCCCGCCGAACCCGTGTAGTACGGCCACGCCGAGCTCGCGCCGGTCTCGGTCAGCCAGTAGACGCTCGCGTTGGTCAGGATCCGGTCGCGCTCGATCGGCTCGGTGCTGCCCGCCTGGTGCCAGCCGTCGAACTCCTTGAACCGCTCGACCAGGTAGGCCAGCTGCGCGACCGGCGAATCGTGCCAGCCGTACGCAAGCGTTTGCGGCCTGGCCGCGAGGTACTCGGCGTACCCACTGCCGCCGACGCCCCACTCGGCCATCATTTCCTGCGTGATGCCCAGGCCGCCGGTGATGTGCACGCCGGCCACGTGCTCGGTGTCGACCACCGCGAGCTGCGGCGACACCAGCGCGCCGGCGTCGTTGCCGTGGGCGCCGTAGCGCTCGTAACCGAGGCGGCTCATCAGCTTCGCCCAGGTCCGCGCCACTTTCTCGACGTCCCATTCGGGTTCGACGAGCGGCGAGAAGCCGAAGCCGGGCAGCGAGGGCGCGACCACGTGGAAGTCCTCCGACAGCGGCCCGAGCACCTCGCCGAACTCCGCGAACGAGTTCGGCCAGCTGTGGGTGAGCAGCAGCGGGAGCGCGTCCGGCTTGGCCGAGCGGAGGTGGAAGAAGTGGATCGGCTGGCCGTCGATTTCGGTCAGGAACTGCGGGAACTCGTTGAACTTCGCCTCCTGGGCCCGCCAGTCGAAGCCATCGCGCCAGTATTCGGCCAGTTCGCGGAGGTAGGCGACCGGGATGCCCCGGCTCCACTCGCCGCCGGGCAGCTGGCGCGGCCAGCGCGTGCGGGCCAGGCGTTCGCGCAGGTCGTCGAGGTCGGCCTGCGGGATTTCGATGCGGAAGGGCTTGCTCTCGGTGCTCATGGAGCAACCGTAGGAAGCATGTAGGTCAGTTAGTGACCTAGTTTACGACGGACCATCCGGCGAACCAGCGTCGGCGCGAACCAGGAGTAGAGCGCGTAGGCGAACCAGGCGACGCCGAGCAGGACCGCGAGCGGGGTCAGGCCGAACATGCGCAGGCAGAAGATCACCACGATGACCCCGACCCAGGTCTTGATCGGCCCGAACCGGTTGAGCGGCGCGAGCGGCCGCAACAGCGGGTGCCGCTCCACCCGCTGCTCCTCCTCGTCGGCTGCTTTTGCCCGCAGAAGCAGGTCACGGGTGCGGCGGGTGACGTCGGCGGCCGGGGTGGCGCGGTCCAGCAGGTCGGCGGCTTTCTGCAGCTGACCAGCGTCGATGCAGACACGGGCGTAGGCGCAGAGCAGGTGGGTGTCGTCCGGGCTGAGCGCGAGCGCGTCCAGCAGGGCGCGTTCGGCCTTCGGCAGCTTGCCGAGCGAGTGGTACGCCTGCCCGAGCACGCTGAGCAGCGGCGCGTGCGGGCCGAACCGTCTTATCCCCGCGGAAGCCGCTTTGACGGCGTCGGCGTCCTGGTCGTTCATCCAGAGCGCCAGCGCGCGCAGATAGGTGGAGTCGACCTCGTCGCGCCAGCGGAAACCGTCCAGCTCGGCCAGCGCGCGGTCGTACCGGCCCTGTTCGAGCCACATTTTCGCGGGGGCGAGCCGATCCTGCTCGGGTTCGGTCACGCCGTAACCCTAGTGCCCGCGCCACTCTTTCGTGAGGGCGTCGAGGCCCGCAGACAGCGCCTCGCTCGACGGGGTCGCCTCGCGCGGGATGCGGGAGGCGAGCACGCTGCCGAACCCGGCCATGCGGATGGTGCCGTCGATCAGCGCGTCCCGGTCGGCCGGCCAGGCGAACTCCGGATGCGCGATCAGCAGCGTCACGCACCCGTGCAGCGCCGACCACAGGCCGACCGCCAGCGACTCCGGGGCGCCGCGCATGATCCCCGCGTCCACGCAGGCCGCGACGGCTTGGACGATGTGCCGGAAGCACGCGTCGGCACCGGGCGAGAGGCCGCTGGTCGGGCGCATCATCAGCACGCGGTACTGCACCGGGTGGTCGAGCGCGAAGTTCGCGTACACCCGCCCGCACCGGCCGAGCGCGCGCAGCGGGTCGTCGACGCCACTGGCGTGGTCGTGCATCCGCGCCGCCAGCTCATGCCAGACCCGCAGGCAGACGGCCTCGAGCAACGCGCTTTTGCCCGCGAAATGCAGGTAGACCGAGGGGGTGGTGACGCCGACCTGACGGGCCACGGCCCGCAGCGTGAGCGCCTCCTCGGTACCCGCTTCGATCAGCAGCGCCTCGGCGGCTTCGAGGATCTCCTCCCGCAGCTTCTCGCCGTCACCCGCGTTCGCCCGCTGTCGTTTCCCGTCCACCGGACCAGGTTGACAGCGTCAAGTTAACAGTGTCAATGTGCACCCATGGGTAACTTCCAGGAGGCCACCGCGCTCGTCCGGCGCTCCGAAACCGAGTTCGACGCCGAACTGGACCCGCAGTGGTCGGTCGGCGGCAAACTGCACGGCGGCTACCTGCTCGCCGTGCTCGGCCGGGCCACCGCCGAGCTGGCCCCGGCGCACCCGCACCTCACCGCGGTCAGCGGCTCGTTCTCCGCACCGCCCGACGCCGGGGCCGCGCAGGTCACGGTCGAGGTGCTGCGGGCCGGTCGCGGCGTGACCCAGCTGCGCGCCCGGCTGGCGCAGGACGGCAAGCCCCGCGTCGAAGCCCTGGTCACGCAGGGTCTGCTGGACGAGGCCGACCCGTGGTGGTCCGGGATCGAGCCGATCGACATCCCGCCGGAAGAGGACTGCGTGCCCGCGCCGGCCCGGGCACCGGGCGCCGGGTTCACGGTGGACCTGATGAACGTGGTCGAGCAGCGGCTCGACCCGCGTGTGCTGGGCTTCACCGTCGGCAAACCGGCTCGTGGTGGCGTGATCTCGTCGTGGCAGCGGCTCGCCGACGGCGCCGACTGGGACCCGCTGAGCCTGCTGGTCGGCCTGGATCCGGTGCCGCCGGTCTCCTACGACCTCGGCCTGTCCGGCTGGGCGCCGACCGTGCAGTTCTCGGCGTACGTGCGGCGGCTGCCCGCGCCCGGCCCGATCCGCGTCCGCATGACCGCCGGCGACGTCGGCGGCAACCGGATGGACGAGGTGGCGCACGCCTTCGACAGCAAGGACCGCCTGGTCGCGCAGGCCATGCAGATCGCGGGCGTGCGGCACTAGCTTCAGCGGGGGAAATCCCGTCGTTCGAGCGAGGCGGCGATGCCGTCGAGCGTCCAGCGCAGGCCCAGTTCGAACAGCACGTCCAGGTCCAGGTCGAAGTCGTCGTGCCGGGCGAGGTCGGCGAAGGCGGGGATGGCGCCGGACGCGACGATGCGGTTGAACTCGGTTTCCTGCGTTTCGAGCCACTCGTCCGCGCTCAGCCCGGTCTCGCGCTCGGCCTCCGCCTCGGGCTCCAGGTTCGCGGCGGCCCCGCGGACGTAACCGAACACGGCGAGGTGGAAGTACAGCGTCGTCGACCGGGGCAGGCCGAGTTCGCGGAGTGCCTGGATCGCCCATTCCGCGTGCCGGAGCAGGTTCTCCAGCGGCTGCGGGCGGGTCATCGAGATGACCTGCGCCAGCCACGGGTGGCGCCGGTAGGTCTGCCACTGCGTGCGTGCCGCCAGTTCGAGCCGCGCCCGCCAGCCCGGAGGTGCTTCCGCGGGCAAAAGCAGCTCGCCGAAGCAGGCGTTCGCCATGAGCAGGACCAGTTCGTCCTTGCCGGGGACGTAGCGGTAGAGCGACATGGTGGCGGCGCCGAGGTCGGTGGCCACCCGGCGCATGGACAACGCGGGCAGGCCCTCGGCGTCGGCGATCTCGATGGCCCGCCGCACCACGGCCTCGCGGCTCAGTTCGGCCTCGGCCATCCGGCGGCGGGTCGCGCGCACCGGCGGCGCGGGGACCTCGGTGGTCCGCACCACGGTGCCGACCCCGGGCACCGCGCGCACCAGGCCCGCCCGGCGCAGCGTGGTGAGCACCTTGGTGGCGGTGGCCATCGCCACGCCCCAGTCCTGGGTGATCTGCCGGGTCGACGGCACCCGGTCGCCCGGCTTCAGCTCGCCCGCCTCGATGCGCGCCTTGATCTCGTCGACGATCCGGGCGTACGGCGCGGCGTTCATCGCGGGACTCCTTTCCGTGGGCGGCCACCATCCTAGTGCACCATGTTGCTGCACTAGTGCGCATGCGCAGTAAAAACCCGATTTACTGGACTTATGTAGGGCGTACGGGTATCTATGTACAGTGTACGTAGCGCACTAGGCAGAACTTGGGGAGAAACCATGAAGAACGTCCTGATCTCCGGTGCCAGCGTGGCCGGTCCGGCGCTGGCCCACTGGCTGCGCCGCCACGGGTTCGCGCCGACCGTGGTCGAGCGCGCGCCCGCGCCCCGCCCCGGTGGGCAGGCGATCGACCTGCGTGGTGCCGCGCGCACGGTCATCGAGCGCATGGGCCTGCTCGACGCGGTGCGGGCCGCGCACACCGGCGTCCGCGGCATGGCCAACGTCGACGAGTCGGGCCGCCGGGTGGTGGAGTTCCCCGCCGAGGCGCTCGGCGACTCCGGCGGCATCATCGCGGAGCTGGAGATCCTGCGCGGCGATCTGGTCGAACTGCTGGTGGGGGCCGCGCAGGACGGGGTCGAGTACCTGTTCGGCGACAGCATCACCAGCCTCACCGAGCACGCGGACGGTGTGGAGGTCACGTTCGCCGAGGCGGGCACGCGGACCTTCGACCTGGTGGTGGGCGCGGACGGGCTGCACTCGAACGTGCGGGCGCTGGCCTTCGGCCCGGAGCGCGAGTTCGTCACCGATCTCGGCTACCAGCTGGCGATCTTCGGCCTGGACGCGCCGCCGTCGCTGGGGGACTGGCAGCTGATGCTCAACCTGCCCGCGGCGAACGGCGTCGGCGGGCGCATGGCGAGCCTCTACCCGACACCGCGCGGCGCGCGGGGGTACCTCTACTTCGTCGCCCCGACCGGCTTCTGCGGGCAAAAGCAGGCGGTGGCGGCGGCGTTCGAGGGGGCGGGCTGGGAGGTGCCGCACCTGCTGCGGGGGATGTGGGCGGCCGACGACTTCTTCACCGACCGGGCGGCGAAGGTGCACGTCGACGGCTGGTCGCGCGGGCGGGTGGTGCTGCTCGGGGACGCCGCGTTCGGCGGGTCGGTGGGGATGGGCACGAGCATGGCGCTGGTCGGTGCCTACGTGCTGGCGGGCGAACTGGCGGCGGCGGGCGGGGACCACCGGGTCGCCTTCGCCGCGTACGAGGCGAAGCTGGGGGACTACGTGCGGGCGAACCAGCGGCCGATGCCCGGCGGTACTCGGGCGTTCCTGCCGTCGTCGGCGCTCGGGATCCGGCTGCGCAACGGGGTCACGCGCGCGATGCTGGCCGGGCCGTGGCGCAAACTGCTCACCGGCGACATGCAGTCGAAGTCAGAATCGGTCGAACTGGCGGACTACGGCGTGGTGGTCCAGGGATTCGGTCGAGGCGCCTGAGCGTCGAGCGGGGACGGGCGTCAGGCGGCTTCCGGCAGGGCCTCCGCGGCGCGCGCCCGGGCGTGTTCGGCGAACTTGTGCCTGGTCGACGCCACTTTCCGCCAGCGGCGCCCGCGTTCCGGGTCGAGCAGTTCGGTGCGGCGCGCCAGCACCTCGGCGGCCTGCGCGGCCGAGGTGATCTCGGCCGCCGCGGCCAGGTACTGCCCGGCCTCGATCAACGCGTAGGCGTGCCGCATCTCGGTCTGGGCGGTGGCGTACACGGCGTAGGCGGTGAAGTTGTCGGCCAGCGGTCCGAGTGGGTGGGACATCGCTTTCTCCGTTCCGGTCAGCGGGTGCCTTCACCTCTACGTCGAAGCCGCCCGCCGGATATCGACATCGCCTACGAGAAAATTCTGCACCGGTTCTCCCTAGGGGATACGTCAGTGCTTCGGTGTGTCGCGTCCTTAGGATTGCCCGATGCGTGAACTGCCCTGGCGTGGTGACGGATCCGGACCGCTCGATCCCACGCGGTTACCCGCGTTTCGCGGACTGCGCCCCCTCAAGCGCTGGCGCTACGTCGGCGTCTACGGACCGCGCCTGCAACTGTGCGTCGGCCTGGTGCGGATCGCCGGCGCGCCGCAGTCGTTCTGGGCCGTGCACGACCGCGAGCGCGGCGCGTTCCGGGAGCGCACGGTGTTGCGCAAGGCCGTCGACCTGGCCGGTGACCGCGTGCTCTTCCCCGGCGGCGAACTGCGGCTGACCAGCGCCGGTGATCGGGTCGAGGTGGTCTCGCGGCACGGCGAGCACCCCATCTGGACGCGCAAGACCCCGCTGCGCGTGCACGGCTGGGTCGACGCGGGCGGCGAGCGGATCGAGGTCGACGCCCCGGGCCTGCTGGACGAGTCGGCCGGGTACCACGCGCGAGTCACCGAGTGGCGCTGGAGCGCCGGCTGCGGGACCACCACGGACGGCCGCCCGGTCGTCTGGAACCTGGTCGACGGAATTCACGACGGCAGTTCTTCGGAACGCACCGTGTGGGTGGACGGAACGGCGAAGGAAGTGCCGCCCGTGCATTTCGCCGACGATCTTTCCGAGGTCTCCGGTGCGAATGAGACCCTGCGGTTCACCGTCGAGGAGGAACGGTCCCGCCACGACCGGCTGTTCTTGGTGGACAGTGCTTATCGACAGCCGTTCGGCCGCTTTTCCGGCGTCGTTCCCGGTGGGGTGGAACTGGCCGAGGGCTTCGGGGTCATGGAAGCGCACTCGGTGCGCTGGTGAGCCGGAAGCCGATCCCCTCCGGGCTGGTGATCCGGCCGGAACCGGGGTGGTCGACCGGCAGTTCGAGTTCCCACGCGGCCGAGCCGCCGACGAACTCGGCGGAAGGCGGCACCTCACCCAGCACGTTCTCGTAGAAAGCCCGTGCCGCCGCGGGATCCGGGCAGGCGAGCACCAGCCTGCCCGGCGGTTCCGGCCACCCGCGGAACGCGGGCCTCCCAGAACGACACGGCGGCACCGGTCGGATCGAGCAAAGTGGACAGACGACCCTGGTCCCCGGCGTCGAACGGCCCCGCCACCAGCCGCGCCCCGTGGTCGAGCGCCACCGCGGTGCGGCGGTCGACGTCGTCGACGGCGAGGTAGAAGGCCAGGTGCGGCGGGGTTTCCGGCGGGTAGACCGGGTTCGCCAGATCGCTCACCCCGCCGAGTTCGCGGTCGCCGAGGTAGATCTTGGTGGCCTTGCGCCAGTCCTGCTCGTCCACGGCGAAGCGCCAGCCCAGCGCGGCCGAGAAGAACTCGGCGGTGCCCGTCACGTCCCGCGTCTTCAGGTCCAGCCAGCAGAAGTCGGTCACGGCCGTGACGGTAGGGGAACCCGGCGGCGCCGGGCACCGGAATTACCGCGGGCGCGCGGCCCCGGCGTAGTCGTCGCCGCGGGTGCGGTAGCTGTGCAGCTGGATGGCCTGGCCTTCGGTCGGCGCGTTCACCATCAGCCCGTTGCCCACGTACATGCCGACGTGGTGGATCCGCCCGTGCCCGTAGAACACCAGGTCGCCGAGCGAAGGCTCCGCCGCCGACGCGCCGAGCGCGCGGAACTGGCTGTCGGCCGTGCGCGGCAGCTCCACACCCGCGCTGTCGTAGGCGGCTTTGGTCAGCCCCGAGCAGTCGAAACCGGCTGCCCCGGCGTCCGGCCCGTTGCCGCCCCACACGTACGGCAGGCCGATCTGGTCGAGCGCGAACCGGGTGGCGCGGGTGGTCGGGGCCGTCGCGAGTTCCGGGTTCAGCGAGAGCGTGGCGTAGAGCTGCGCGTTGCCGAGCGCCTTCTGGCGGAAGAGTTCGCCGTCGGTGGCGGAGTACGCGCCGACCGCCTTCCACCAGCCGGTGTTCAGGTCGACGCCCTTGTCGCACAGCTTGCGCCCGGCGGCGATCGCGCCGTCGGCGGAACCCCCGCGGTGGTTGTGCTCCGCCTTGCCCATCCCGGCCAGCGTGACCCAGGTGAGGTGGCAGTCCGGCCGTTCCTCGCGCAGCTTCAGCTCACCGGTGGCGTACGCGGCCAGCGCCTGCGGCGGGATGTCCAGCGGTCCGGCCAGCTTGGCCACCCAGACGTCCAGTTCGTTCGGCGCCGCGGCGGGTGTCACGGCTTCCACCGGCGCGGTCTCGCGCAGCGTCGACGGCCCGGCGGGCACCGCGCCACCACCGACCGGGTTCGGCGCGGCCGCCTGCGGCACCGGTTGCGCCGACTCGGGTTCGGCCAGCAGGTACCCGCCGATCGCCAGCGCGCCGACCAGCGGAACTGCCACCAGTGCCCGCCCGCCCGCGCCCGCGAGAAAGCGGTGGAGTCGATTCGCCACGCGGTCAGGCTAGAGGGGCGGCCGGGAGCCGACCGCCGAATGTCCCGAAGCGCGGGACTCTTCTAACCTGAAGGGGTGAATCACCGGAGCGCCCCCGTGGACGCGGCCCCTCTTCGCGCCGCCCTCCTGCCGCCGAACGGCCCGTACGCCGCGATCGACGTGGTGGCCAGCACCGGCTCCACCAACGCCGATCTCCGCGCCGCCGCCACCACCGACGACGGTTTCCAGGCCGAGGACCGGACCGTGCTGATCGCCGACGAGCAGACCGCGGGCGTCGGCAGGCGCGCCCGCGACTGGCGGTCGCCGAAGGGCGCCGGGATCTACCTCAGCGTGCTGCTGCGCCCGCGTGAGGTGAGTTTCGCCGGCCTCGGCTCGCTCGCCGTGGTCGCCGGGCTCGCGCTCGTCGACGTGGCCGCGGACCTCGGCGTGGACGCGGTGCTGAAGTGGCCGAACGACGTGCTCGCCGGACCCGATCGGGCGAAATGCGCCGGCGTGCTGTCCGAGGCGCTGTCCTCCGACGAGATCGGCGTGGTGCTCGGCATCGGGCTGAACGTGCTGCCGCTGAAGGAGAAGGTGCCGCCGGGCCCGGGCGGGCTGCCCGCCACCTCGCTGGCCGAGCAGGGCGCGCGGACCACCGACCGCACGGAGATCGCGCGGCTGCTGCTGACCGCCTTCGCCGAACAGGAAAACCGCTGGCGGGCGGCGGGCGGCGACCTGGCGCGGGCCGGGCTGCTGGCCGACTACCGGCAGCACTGCGCCACCCTCGGCCAGGGCGTCAACATCATCACGCCGGACGGCGGCGCGGTGCCCGGCGAGGCGGTGGACGTGGACTCCTCGGGGCAGCTGGTGCTGCGCACGCCGGGTGGTGAGCGACGCACCATCTTTGCCGGTGATGTGGTGCACCTGCGCCCCAGCTGACGAGTACGGTAAGGCCCACCTGCAGGCTTCGAGCACGGGAGCGTCACGTGGCTTACCCAGACGATCTGCTCAGCGAAGGCGAGCGCGTCGTGGTGCACAAGCACCCGCACTTCAAGATGCTGGTGGTGCCGTTCCTGGTCCTGCTGATCACGATCGGCGCGGGGATCTGGCTGGCCACGCTGGCCGTGGACGCGACGCCGCCGTGGGACATGGTGTGGCTGATCGCCATCGGCGCGGTCGGGCTGCTGTTGATCGTGTGGTTGTTCCTGACCCCGTTCGTGCGGTGGCGGACCACGCACTTCATCGTCACCACGGACCGGCTGATCGCCCGTGAAGGCGTGCTGAAGCGGACCGGGATCGACATCCCGATGTCGCGGATCAACAGCGTGCGCTTCGAGCACGGGCTGATCGACCGCGTTTTCGGCTGCGGCACGCTGATCATCGAGTCGGCATCGGACGAGCCGCTCACCTTCGAGGACATCCCGAAGGTCGAGCAGGTCCACACGCACATCTACCGCGAGGTCAACGACAACCCGTACGACGACTTCGTGCAGCAGCAGGCCCCGCCGCAGGAGCCGCCGCCGCGCGGACGGGGGCGCTGAGTTGGGCGCACGCGAGGTCGGCCTGCCCGACCGGGTGGCCGCGGCCGGACTGCCGGAGCGGGTGACGATCTGGGAGGTCGGCGCGCGCGACGGGCTGCAGAACGAGCAGTCCGTGGTGCCGGTCGAAGTGAAGCTGGAGTTCCTGGACCGCCTGGCCGACGCGGGGTTGTCCGTGCTGGAGGCGACCAGTTTCGTGCACCCGAAGTGGGTGCCGCAGCTGGCCGACGCCGAGCAGTTGCTGGCCGGGCTCGAGCAGCGCGACGGGGTGTCGTACCCGGTGCTGGTGCCGAACGCGCGCGGGCTGGACCGGGCGCTGGCCGCCGGGGTGTCGAGCATCGCCATCTTCGCCAGCGCCACCGAGACCTTCGCCAAGCGCAACCTGAACTCCAGCCTGGACGAGCAGTTCGGCATGTTCGAGCCGGTGGTCTCGCGGGCGCTGGCCGAGGGGCTCGAGGTGCGCGGGTACCTGTCGATGTGCTTCGGCGACCCGTGGGAGGGCGCCGTGCCCGCCGAGCAGGTGGTCGCGGCCGGGCAGCGGCTGCTGGACCTGGGCTGCTTCCAGCTCTCCCTCGGCGACACCATCGGGGTGGCCACGCCGGGCCAGGTGGAACGGGTGGTCGGCGGCTTCGGCTCGCCGGAGAAGCTGGCCGTGCACTTCCACGACACCTACGGCCAGGCGCTGTCGAACACGCTGGCCGCGCTGCGCCTTGGTGTGTCCACTGTGGACTCCTCGGCCGGTGGGCTGGGCGGTTGCCCGTACGCCGAGTCGGCCACCGGCAACCTCGCCACCGAGGACCTGGTCTGGATGCTGGACGGCCTCGGCATCGAGCACGGCACCGACCTGGACGCGCTGGTGCGCACCAGCGCGTGGATGGCGGAGAAGCTCGGGCGCCCCAGCCCGTCGCGGGTGGTCAAGGCGCTCGCCGGCTGAGCCGGCTCGATGTGGCCACATTTTCCCGCCGGGTGGAACCGGCGGGCCCTCTGGCGCGTCAGAACCGTTGCCGACCGCTGTGGCTGGAGGAGACCGTGGTGACCGAGCATCGAGCGCGCGTGGACGAACTGCTCGCCGACTACCGGCGCAGCCGTGATCACCTGGCCGGCGTGCAGCGGGAGCTGGCTGCCGTGCGGGCCACCGCGAGCAGCGGCGACGGGCTGCTCAAGGCCACCGTCGGCCCCCAGGGCGCGCTGACCGGGCTGGAGATCGGCGCCGCCGCGTACCGCGAGTACGGGCCCGCCGAGCTCGCCAGGGAGATCGTCCGGCTGGTCGACACGGCCGGGATGAAGGCCTTCACCAGTGCCGAAGAAGTGCTGGCCCCGGCGTTGCCGAAGGGCACCGATCCGCATGCCCTGCTGCGCGGCACGGCCGATCTGGACGCCGCCGAGCTGGTGCCGGAAGCCCCGCCCGCCAAGGAAAGGGAGCCGGTCGAGGACGAGAGCTTCGAGGACCAGGTCTGGCTGGACGACGAGGGCTGGCCGACCGCCGGGTCGGACGGGCGGTGACCGGATTCGAGGCCGACGCCCGCCTGCTGCGGGTCAAGGCCGGTGAGTTCGAGGGGTTCGCCGAGCGGGCGCGGCACATCGCGGCCGATCTCGAGTGGGCGCTCGAAGCCACCGGGGAAGCCTGGGGCACCGACACCCCGGGGCAGAGCTTCGCCGCGTCGCACGCCGCGCCGGCGGCGGAGACACGCGCGCTGGTGCAGGGGTTGAGCGCGCGGCTGGGGGCATGGGGTACGAAGTTCTCCACAGCGGCGGGGCAGTACACCGGGGCGGATGCCGCGGCGGCAGAGGAACTGAACGGCTAGGGGGAGCGGAATGGGCATCGAGCTTCCCGGCGAGCTGGCCGAGGTGGCCGAGGCGGTCGGGCTCGAATGGCCGCAGGCGGACGAGGACGCCCTGCTGGAGCAGGCGGGCGCCTGGCGCGAGGCGGAGCGGCAGTTGTCGGCGCTGGCGTCCGAAGCGGACGTGGTCGCCAGCGAGGCGCTGACCGCGCTCTCCGGTGACGCGGGGGAACTCGCGCGCCGGGCGTGGGCCGGGTTCGCGGACGCGGACACCGGGCAGCTGGTCGCGGCGGCTCGCGGGGCCGGGCAGGCGGCGTCGCGGTTGGAGCACGCCGCCGCCGAGATCGGCGCGGCGAAGGTGGAAATGGTGCGCCAGCTGGTCGACGCGGCCAAGAACCGCGACGCCGCGCTGGCCGCGGCGGACGCCGGCCACCCGGCGGCGGCGCTCGGGGTGGACACGGTGCTGACCGGCCTCGCGGCCAACCTCGGCGCGGTGTCGGACCGGCTGACCACGGCGATCGGCCCAGGCGACGAGGGCTTGGCGGCGGCCACCGAACTGGTCGACCCGAACCCGGGGGCGCACCTGCGCACGCCGCTGTCGCTGCCGGTGCTGTCCGAAGTGGACGGTGGGGCGGTGCTGGGTACCGGCCCGATCGCGCTGCCGCCCGGCGAATACCAGGGCTTGCTTCCCCAGGGCGGCTTCGAAGACGTACCGACGCCGCCCTCAGGCCTGGCGGCGGCGATGAAGACCGGGCCGATCGGGCCGTTGCCGATCTCGGGCACAACTGCGGCCGCTTTCGCGGAGGCTGCTGGGGTGCCGGGTGCGGCGCAGCAGGTCGGGGCCCAGCAGGTGGCGCCGCAGCAGGCTGGGGTTCAGCCGCCGGTGCCACCGCAGCAAGTGGTGGCACAGCAGGCTGCGTCCCATCAGCAGGCCTCGCCCCATCAGCAGGGGGTGGGCCACCAGCCGGTCGCGGCGCCGCAGCAACCGGTCCGGCAGCCGTACTACCCGCCCGCGTACGCACCGCAGCAGTACCCGCCGCCGGGCGCCTACCAGTGGGGCGGCCACCGGCCAGCCCAGCAGTACCCGTACCAGCCCTACCCGCACCCACCCCAGCATCAGCCACACCAGCCGCCCCAACAGCCGCCGCTGGGGACGCCGCGCAAGGAGCGCGAGAGCATCGTCGCGTTGTTCCTGGTGCACATGTTCCCGATCGGCCACCTGCCGGTCGCCTCCGACCGTCCGGCCCGCCAGCTTCCCTTGCCCGCCAGGGGCTTCCCGCCGCACGACCACCCCGAGTCGCACCTGATCGACACCGAGGAGGCGCTCGCCGGCGTCCGCGCGGGCCGGTGGCGCGTGGCCGGCCCACCCGGCGAACCACCCGCGCTCGACCCAGTGGTCACCGAACCCGATGACCAGCACCCCGGCGACCCGGCGACCCCCGACGACCGGCACCCCAGCGACCCGGCGACCCCACCCGACTGGCATCCCGGCGACCCGGTCGTACTGGCCGAGGGCACCCTCATCGACCGCTTCGGAACCGTCGAGGGGCGCATCTTCGCCGCCGACGGGCTGCCGTACCACCGGCGCGCGCTCCCGCTGTCGTACTTCGAAACCGGTTACCGCCGCTACCGCGTGTGCCGCGCGCTGCCGATGTGGGCCGGTGACGACCGCTACCGCGCGCTCTACTCGGCCGACGAACTGGTCACCCTCGGCTACCTCGCCGACATCACCTTCGAAAGGGTTGAGGCGTGAACACCGACTCGATCACCCGCTGGCTGGATTCGCTCGGCGTGCCGTCCGAGGTCGTGTCGATCGGCGCCGAGGCGGACAACGCCTGGTGCCTGCTGCGGGTCGAGGAGCCGGAACCGGCCTGGGAGGTGTTCTGGCGCGAGCAGGGCAACCGCTACGACTGGGCGCGGTTCACCAACGAGCAGGTGGCCTGCCACTACCTGTTCGGCAGGCTGGCCTGGGCCCAGGTGGCGCGGGGCGCGGTGGGCGTGCTCCCCGGCGCCCGAACTTAAATCGCTCGCTTGTTCGAGCTCGCCGGTGTCACGCTGCTGACCATGACAACGTGGGAAATCAGGCGCGAAGGTGAGCTGGGACGGGCGGAGCACGCCCAGCTCGCGACCCTGCTCCGGGCGGCGTACCCCGATTTCCCCTCGGCGTTCTCCGGCGAGCTGACCTGGTACGGCTCCCGGCCGGAGGCGCGGGTGATCGGCCGCGAAGGCGATCGGGTGATCGCGCACGCGGGGGTGCTGCGGCGGTTCGTCCGGGTGACCGAAGGCGGCGAAGTGACCGAAGGCGGCGAACCGCTGGAGGTGCTCGTCGGCAACGTCGGGCTGGTCGCGGTGCACCCCGAATTCCAGGGCCGCGGCATCGGCCGCGAACTGGGCACCCGGGTCACCTCGCTGCTCGGCGAGCTGGCCGTGCCGTTCGGCCTGCTGATGTGCGGGGAGCACTCGGTGGGCTACTACCAGGCGCTCGGCTGGTCGCGGTTGCCCGAAGTGCACGTGCGCTACCTCGACTTCGAGCAGCGCGACCCGTACCGGGTGATCGACGAGCAGTGCGCGACCACCATGGTGCTGCCGGTCCGCGTCCCGCTGCGGGCCTGGCCGACGGTCGACCGCCTCGACTGGGCGGGCAGCCAGGTCTAGCGCTTCAGGATCCGCAGTGCCTCGTCGTGCAGCAGGCCGTTCGAGGACAGGGCCGACCCCTGGTCGTAGCGCGGCCGTCCCGACAGGTCGCTGAACCGGCCGCCCGCCTCGGTGACCAGCACCTGCGCGGCGGCCACGTCCCACGGGTTCACCACGGCCTCGGCGGCCAGGTCGATGGCACCTTCGGCGACCAGGCAGTGGTGCCAGAAGTCGCCGAACGCGCGGTTCTCCCAGCACGCGTCGGTGAGCGCGAGATAGGCCTCGCGGGAGTGGTACTCGACCCAGGAACCGAGGTGCGTGGTGGACAGGTAGGCGTCTTCGAGCGAGGACACGCTCGACACGGAGATGCGGCGTTCCCCAGCAGCGTCGCGGACCCAGGCGCCGGAACCGGTCGCCGCCTGCCAGCGGCGGCCGAGCAGCGGGGCGCTGACCACGCCGACCACCGGTTCGCCGTCCTCCACCAGCGCGATCAGCGTGGCCCACACGGGCAGGCCGCGCAGGAAGTTCTTGGTGCCGTCGATCGGGTCGAGCACCCAGGTGCGCCCGGTCGCGGCCGCCTCCCCGCCACGTTCCTCGCCGGCCACGGCGTCGTCCGGGCGCTCGGCGGCCAGCAGCTCGCGGATGGCGTCCTCGACCGCGGTGTCCGCGTCGGTCACCGGGGTGCGGTCGGGCTTGCGGTCCACGCGCAGATCGAGCGCGCCGAAGCGCGCGGTGGTGATGGCGTCGGCGGCGTCCGCCAGCCGGGTGGCGAGCGCCAGGTCCTCGGTGAAGCGCGGCATGATCACCATGCTTTCACGAGGGGTCCCCGTAGAGTTGCTCAGGTGAGCACGGTTCTGCTGGCTGAGGACGATCCCGCGATCGCGGATCCGTTGTCGCGCGCGCTGCAGCGCGAGGGGTACACGGTGAAGGTGGTCGGCGACGGTCCATCCGTGCTCGACTGCACCGCCGCCGACCGGGTCGACCTGCTGGTGCTCGACCTCGGCCTGCCCGGCATGGACGGGCTGGAGGTGTGCCGCCGCCTGCGGGCCAGCGGTACCGAGCTGCCGGTGCTGATGCTCACCGCGCGCACCGACGAGGTCGACTTCGTGGTCGGCCTCGACGCCGGTGCCGACGACTACGTGGCCAAGCCGTTCCGGCTGGCCGAACTGCTCGCCCGCATCCGCGCGCTGCTGCGCCGCCGGGCGCCGGACGCGCTGGAAGCCGGTGGCGTGCGCATGGACCTCGGCGCGCGAATGGTCACTGTGGACGGTCGCGAGGTGCAGCTGGCGAACAAGGAGTTCGAGCTGCTGCGGGTGCTGATGAGCCGGGCCGGGCAGGTGGTCAGCCGCGAGGAGATCCTCGCCGAGGTGTGGAACGACCTGGAGTCCAAGACCTCCAAGACGCTGGACATGCACATGTCCTGGCTGCGCCGGAAGCTGACCATCGCCGGTGAGGACGGGCTGTCGCGGCCGGGCAAGCCGAACGACGCCGAACGCCGGATCGCCACCGTGCGCGGGGTCGGGTTCCGCTTCAACGCCGAATGACCCATGCGCCGCCGCATCCTGCTCGCCATCCTGCTGGCCGTCGCGGTCACCGGGGCGGCGCTCGGCATCCCGCTCGGGGTGACCGCGTGGCTGCTGGTGGACAACCTGAACGGCGAGGACCTGGCGGCCAGGGCGCAGGTCATCGCGGCCACCATCGACGACGACATCGCCGCCAGCCGCACCCTCGAACTGGACAAGCTGCGGGCCGGTGTGCCGCCGGACGGCCGCCTCATCGTCAAGCAGCGCAACGAGGCGGACAAGCTCTACGGCGTCGACCCCGGCAGCGATCCGGTGACCGTGACCGTGCCGATCGCACGCGAGGGCACGGTCACCCTGGAGAGCCCGTCCGGCCCGCTGCGGACCACGCAGACGCAGGTCACGCTGGCCGTGGTGCTGCTGGTGGTGCTGTCGGTGGGCATCGGCACGGTGGTCGCCACGGTCACCGCGCGGCGGCTCGCGAAGCCGCTGCGGCACGTCGCCGACCGGGCCGCGCGCCTGGGTGGCGGCGACTTCCGGCCCGACCCGAAGCGGTACGACGTCGGTGAGCTGGACATGGTCGCCGAGGCGCTGGACTCCTCCGCCACCGCGCTCGCGCAGCTGGTGCAGCGGGAACGGCAGCTGGTCGGGGACGTCTCGCACCAGCTGCGCAGCCGGCTGACCGCACTGCAACTGCGACTGGAATCACTCACCCTGTCCGGGGATCCCGAGGTGGTCGACGACGCCCGCGCCGCGCAGGAGCAGGCCGACCGGCTGGCCGAGGCGCTGGACGAACTGCTCGAAGCCGCCCGCGCGGCGAGCGAGGTCGGCGCCGAGCCGATGGACCTGCCCGCCGAGCTGCCCGGCATCGCCGAGGAGTGGCAGCAGACGCTGCGCGCCGAGGGTCGTCACCTGAGGCTGCGCGTGGCCGAGGGCCTGATGGCCAGGGCCACGCCGAGCCGGTTGCGCGAGGTGATCGGGGTGCTGCTGGACAACGCGCTCCGGCACGGCTCCGGCACGGTCACGCTGGCCGCGCGGCGTGGCGACGCCGACGGCACGGTGGTCGTCGAGGTGCACGACACCGGCGCGGGCGTGCCCGACGAACTCGCACCGCACATCTTCGAACGCGGCTTCTCCGGCGGCGGCTCCACCGGTGTCGGCCTGGCGCTGGCCAGGGCGCTCGCCGAGGCCGACGGCGGCAGGCTGGAGCTCTCGGTCAAGCGGCCGGCGACGTTCAGCCTGTTCCTGCGCGTGCCGCGGCCGGCGGACGCGGTCGCCGCGATGAACTGGCCGGTGGAACGCACCCCGCGGTGATCAGCGGGTGGGGAACTCGTGCACCTCGGCGTCTTCTTCCTCGGTGTCCCGGCGGCGGTGGCCCAGCTCGTCCGGGAACACCCACTTCTTGAAGCCCCAGAACCGGAAGACCATGGCCAGCAGCATGCCGATGATCGAGCCGCTGGTGAAGTCGGCGATCTCCTGCGCCCAGTACGGCACGTGCGGCACCTCGAGGTCGAGCACGTATCTGGAGGTGTAGAGCGGGATCAGGTTCACCACGATCGCCACGCCGCTGATCAGGAAGAACAACGCGGCCTCGTGGTGGCGTTCGCGCCCGCCCCTGGTGCGGAACGACCACTCGCTGTTGAGCACGTACGACACGATCGTCGCGACGATGATCGCGACGGCCTTGGCCGTGGTCGGCTTGGACTCCAGCACGGTCAGCTTGAGCAGGTACCAGACCCCGTTGTCGACCAGGAAGGTGGTGCCGCCGACGATGGCGAACTTCAGCAGCTCCCGGTGCTTGATCAGGATCGAGCGCAGCGGTTTCGGGACGCGACTGAGCACCGTCTCGACAATGGTCACGGCTTGAAGTGTACGTAGCGTGCGGTTTTCAGGCGGCCCGGTCCTGCGGAATCGCCGGGTCCGGCGGGGTGCGGCGCCGCGTGCGCGGGCGGGCGCCCGCCTCCGGGAAGACCCATTTCTTCATCGCCCACCAGCGGAAGACGGTGCCGAGCAGGGTGCCGATGATCATTCCGCTGAGGAAGTCGGCGACCTCCTGGGTGAGCATCGTGACGGTCGGCACGCGCAGGTCGAACACGTACCGTGAGATGCCGAGTGGCAGCGCGTTCAGGCCGAGGCTGATCCCGCTGATCAGGAAGAACAACGCGGCTTCGTGGTGGCGTCGCCGGCCGCCTCTGGTGCGGAAGGACCACTCGCTGCTGAGGACGTAGGACACGATCGTCGCGACCAGCACGGCGATGCCCTGCGCGGTCACCGGGTGCGCGGTGAGCACGGTGAACTTCAGCGCGTAGTTGACCGCCAAGGTCAGCACGAAGCACACCCCGCCGACCAGCGCGAACCGCACCATTTCCCGGTGCCGGGCCAGCAGCAGCCTCAGTTTCCCCATAGTGCGGGGCACGCTATCGAACCCGCGGCCCCGCGGCTGTCGAGGGTCGTCAGAGGAAGGGCAGGTCCCAGCGCGGGCCCGGCGTGAGCGCGGGTGGCGCCGGTGGTTGCGGCGGCGAAGGCGGCTGCGGTTCCGGCGAAGGCGTGGACGGCGTCGGCTCGGAGGTCTCGCTGGACGGCGGCGTGCTCGACGGCGTCGACGGGTCCGAGCTGCTCGGCGGGCTGGTCGTCGGCTTCGAGGGTGGCGTGGACGACGGGGTCGGCGTCACCGACGATGACGGCGGCTTGCACTTGCGACCCCAGCAGTCGAAGGTCACCGTCTGCGACTCGACGTCCTTGCCCAGCTTCGCGGTCACCGTGACCGTGACGTCCTTGCTCGGCTGCTTGTCCAGCAGCACCCAGATGTGCAGCCGGTCGCCCGGGTTCATCGCCTTCTTGCTGGCGCAGCTCGTGGTCCCGCCCGCCGTGGTGCAGGTCGCCCGGTACGTGCCGAGGATCAGCTTCGCCGGGCTGTCGACGGTCACCGTCGCCGGTTTGATGGTCGGGCCCGCGTTGTGCAGGCTGATGTGCAGCACCGGGTGCCGCGCCCACGGGAAGGTCGAGGTCCACGCCTGGCTGACGCTCAGCTTCACGTCGTCCTTCGCGGCCGCGACCGGCACCTTCACCGCCACCGGCACGGTCGTGCCCGACGAGACCGAGCCGGTCACCTGGCTCTCGTCCGCCGTGCCGTCGGCGATCAACCGGAACGTCAGCACCGCCTGCTGCCCCGGCTCCAGCCCGGTACCCGTCGTGCAGGTCACCGTGCCGGACCCGCTCGGGCAGCTCACCGCCAGCGGCGGCGGCGGTTCGGCGGACGGCTGCTGGGCGCGCGCGGCGCCACCGCCACCCCCGGGCATCTGCACCGCGCTCACGCCCGGCGGCAGGTTCAGCGTGACCGTCACCGGCTCCGACACCGTGCCACCGGTGTTGTTCACGGTGAACGGAACATCGACCGCCTCCCCGCCCGGGGTGAGTTCGAGGCTCGCCGGCGGCGGGGTGGTGACGATGTTCGACGGCTCCGGCGCGGGCGGTTCCGGCTCGGGAGCGGGCTCCGAAGGCTCCGGCTGGGGCGCCGGTTCGGGTTCGGGAGCGGGCTCCGGCGCGGGTTCCGGCGATCGGAAGGGGGGCGGGGAGGGGAATAGTGTACGGTGTAGTGGGCGTCGTGGAGGTTGGAGGGATAGCAAAAAAAAAAAGAAATACGTCCACGGCGCAGGCGGCTACGGGCCGGCTGCTCCATCCTCGCTTACTGTCATTCTTCCCGTTTTTATTCATAATCGCCCCGGACCCTCCATCGACCACAACGTCAACGTACGCCCTTTCCTTCCCCGTCTCTCTTCCGATCTCGATGAACTGCCGGGGTCCCGACGCGGCCAGGTTCGCCATCGCGCCACCGCCACCACCCGACGAGGCGCCAGCGCCGGCCCCAGCCCCGGCGGCCGCGGCACCGGCCGCCGCCGCTCCCGCGGTCGCCGCGGAGGCCTTCGTCGCACCGGCCGCGGCCAGGTAGGCGAATACCGCGCCACCCAGCACCAGCGGGGCGACCACGGCGCGCAGGGCACCGTTGACGTCGGCGAGTTCGGCGGCCAGCGCCGAACAACGCTCACACTCGTCGAGGTGCGTCTCGACCTGGGCGCGTTCCCGTTTGGACAGTCCGTCCCTGGTCCACGCGCCGAGCCGGTCGGCGGTCGCGCGGCAGCGTTCTGCCGAGGTCTCGGCCAGGTGGACCTGCAGGTACGCCTGCCGGAGGCCCTCGCGGGCGCGGTAGGCCAGCGCGGAGACGCCGTTCGCGGTGAGCCCGAGCAGCGGCGCGACCTCGGCGGGCGTCTGCTGCTCGATCTCGGTGTGCCAGAGCACCGCCTGCCAGCGCTCGGGCAGCCGCGCGAAGGCCTTCGCGGCCATCGTGCGCTCCAGCCCGGCCACCGCGGTGTCGGAGAACTGCACGGTCAGCGCCTCGGCACCGACGGTGCTCATGTCCTCGTTGAGGTCGACCTTCTTGTCCTTGCGCGTCTTGTCGTAGGCGGTGTGGCGCAGCGCGGTCAGCAGGTAGGCGCGGAAGGCGGTGTCCGGGCCCTTGCCCGCCCGCAGCGTGTCCAGCACCTTGGCGAAGGCTTCGGAGACCAGGTCGTCGGCTTCGGCGGGCGAGCGGGAGAGCTGCCGCGCCAGGTTGTACGCGGCGTTGACGTGCCGTTCGTACAGCTGTCCGTACGCGGAAATCGTGCCCGTGCGCACCGAAGCGATCAGTTCGGCATCGCTCTGGCCGCTGACATCAGCGGGTACGGTGGCCACGGTCCTCCCCTTCACAACCGGCGGCGCTGCCCGCGCGCCGCGACCAGTGTGACTGAGGCTCTCCTGAACGTCACGCCATGGGTGTGCCGGACAACCGGATTGGTCGAACCGCGTCACGCGCGGCGCCCCGTCGCGTCCCCTTCCCGTCGAACCCCCATGGACGAAGGGAACCCTGCGGTGACGGATGTGCTCGGCTGGCCGCCCAAGGCCACCGGCTCAGGCGCGCTCGGTGCCGGGACCCGCACGCTGCGCGACCGCTGGCGCACCGCCAGCCTGGCCGCCGGCTGGCGGTTCCCGAGCGACTGGGCGCTGCCCGAGGTCGACATCGTCTGCGCCGCGGTGGTCGGCGGCACCCCGCCCGAGGTGGCATTGGCCGGACTCGGCCGGGCCAGGGCGGCCGCCGGCGCCGGGCTCGCCGAGACGCTGGCCGATCTGGCCGCCCTGCACGCGGTGCTGGCCCAGCCGGACTGCGCCGAGGGGCTGGTCGTGCCGAATGTGGACGCCACCCCGTCGAACCTGCTGAGGGTGACCGCGGTGGCCTGGGCCGACGTCGCGCTCGACCAGCTCGCCAAGGCCGAGGTGACCGACCCGCTGACCAGCCTGCCGACCGCCGCCTACCTGCGGACGCGGCTGGCCGAGGTGTACCGGGAAGCCACCCGCCGGGGTGAGCCGGCGTCGATGGACCACATGTTGCTGGTGGTCACGATGGACTTTTCGGCGCTGGCCGGCTGGCCCCGGCTGACCGGCATGATCCTGGTCGCCGACGCGGTCCGGCAGGTGTTCGACGGTGGGGAGAGCGTGGCCGCGCTGGGCCCGTCGACGGTGGCAGTGCTGTTGCGCCGCGACGGCGGGATCGCGCAGCGTGGCGTCCTGCTGCGCCGGGAACTGCACGAACGGCTGAGCGTGGACGCCCAGTTGCACCAGGCCGGTGATCCGCGGATCCGGGTGCTGCGGCTGCCCGCCACGCACGAAGGCGCCTGCGAACTGCTCGGCTCGCTGGGGCGCGCTTGATCGCCCGGGGTGGCTGACTCGGTGGGCCGCGCGTGATTGCGTCAACCTGGCTGAGTCGCGGGTGCACGCCCGGCCTGGCTGACTCGGCGGGCCGTGCGTGATCGTCCGGCCTGGTTGGCGTGCTGGACCGCGCTTGCTCGTCAGACCTGGCTGACCTGCGGGGGCGGCCCCGTGATTTGCTGGTCGGGTGACCCAGCACGCGCCGCCCGCCACCGACGGCGAGGTCGCTCCACCGGCCCGCCACCCCCGGCTGGCCCTCCGCACCTCGCTCGCCAGGCTGTCCGTCCGGCCCCGCTCGATCCTGCTGCTGGCCGCCGTGCCGCTGATCGCGATCGCGGCCGGCGTGGTCGGCTGGCTGCTGGACTGGCGCCTCGGCGTGGACAGCGCGGTCTACCGCGCCGGGGCACTGACCCTGCTCAACGGCGACCCGCTCTACGACTCGAACACGCTGAGCACCGAGCCGTGGTGGGCGCTGCTGCCGTTCACCTACCCGCCGACCGCGGCCCTGTTCTTCGTCCCGCTGGCGATCATGCCGATCCAGGTCGCCTGGGGCGTGCTGACCGCGATCTCCATCCTCGCCATGGCGTTGTGCATACGCATCGCGATCGGTTCGCTGCCGCGCCCCGAGCCGGACGCCCCGCGCTGGTGGGCCTCCCCGGCCCGCGCCACGCTGGTCTTCTCGGTGGTGCTGCTGGCCATCGAACCGGTCTGGCGGACCGTGTTCCTCGGCCAGATCAACCTGATCCTGATGGCGCTGGTCATGCTGGACGTGCTGGTGATCTCGGCCCGCGGTTCGCGCTGGGGCGGCGTGCTGACCGGCGTCGCCGCGGCGGTGAAGCTGACCCCGCTGATCTTCATCGCGCACCTGCTGTTCACCGGCCGCTGGAAGGACGCGCTGCGCGCGCTCGGCACCTTCGTCGCGCTGCAGGGCCTGATGTTCCTGCTCGTCCCGCACGACGCGTGGCGGTACTGGACGCACACCCTGCCGGACACCGGCCGCATCGGGCCGTTGCACTGGGCGGGCAACCAGTCGCTGAACGGGCTGGTCAACCGGCTCACCGACCTGGCACCGTGGGCGTCGACGGCGAGCCACGCGGCGGCCGCGCTGCTGGCCGCGCCCGCGGTCTGGTTGATGCTGCGGTTCCACCGGCGCGGGCAGCACCTGGCCGCGCTGTTGGTCACCGCCTTCTGGATCCTGCTGGCCTCGCCGGTGTCCTGGTCGCACCACTGGGTGTGGGCGGTGCCGCTGATCGTGCTGCTGGTGTCGCGCCTGCCGCGGACCACCCCCGCCGTGGCCTGGCGCCGCTGGGCGGTCGCGCTCGGCGTGGCGGGCATCTTCGTCAGCTGCGTGCTGCTGATCCTGCCGAACGGCCGCAACATCGAGCTGCACTGGGAGTTCTGGCAGTTCGTGCTGGGCAGCGCGTACATCCTGGTGCCGTTCCTGCTGGCGCTGCTGCTGCTCGTGCGCTGGCTGGTCTTCCGGCGCCGGGGCGCGGAGGAACCGGCGGAACCGGTCTCGGAACAGCATGTCGACGTTACGTCTGCGCGCTGACCTCAGGTGGTGGCCTGCCGGCGCGCTGGCGGGTGCCGCACTCGCGGTCGGCGTCGCGGCCTGGCTGCTGAACTGGCACCTCGGCGCGGACAGCGCGGTGTACCGGGCAGGCGCGCTGACCATGCTCAAGGGCGAGCCGCTCTACATCCGTGAGCACCTGACCACGTTGCCCTCGTGGGTCCGGCTGCCGTTCACCTACCCGCCCGCCGCGGCGCTGCTGTTCTCGCCGCTGGTGCTGGTGCCGCCGGGCCTGGTCTGGGGCGTGATCGGCGCGCTGTCCGTGCTCGGGCTGGCAGCCGTGGTGAAGGTCAGCCTGCGGTCGGTGAACCGGTCGGTCGGCTGGCCCGCGGTGGCCGGGCTGACGGTGGCCGCGTTCGCGCTGGAGCCGGTCTGGAAGACGGTGTTCCTCGGGCAGATCAACCTGATCCTGATGGCGCTGGTCATGCTGGACGTGCTGGTGCTCTCGGCGCGGGGTTCGCGCTGGGGTGGCGTGCTGGTCGGGGTGGCGGCGGCGGTGAAGCTGACGCCGTTGATCTTCATCGCGCACTTCGTCTTCACCGGCCGCTGGAAGGACGGGCTGCGCGCGCTCGGCACCTTCGCCCTGCTGCAGGCGCTGATGTTCGCGGTGATGCCGGCCGACGTCGTGCGCTACTGGACCGAGGCCGCCTCCGACGCCGAGCGCATCGGGGCCACGCACTGGATCTTCAACCAGTCGCTGAACGGCATGCTCGGGCGGGCCACCGAGGTGGCGCCGTGGGGCATGCCGGTGGCGCTGGCGATCGGCGCGCTGCTGGCGGTGCCCGCGGTCTTCCTGGTGGTGCGGTACCACCGGCGCGGCGAGGCGCTGGCCGCGGTGCTGGTGACCGCGTTCACCGCGTTGCTGGTGTCGCCGGTTTCCTGGACGCACCACTGGGTGTGGACGGTGCCGCTGGTGGTGCTGCTGCTGGCGAAGCGCCGGTACTGGCTGGCCGCCGGGGTGGTGGCGCCGCTGGCCGGTTGCCTGATCATGCTGGTGCCGAACGGGGGCACCACCGAGTTCGGCTGGGGTCCGGTGGAGATCGTGCTGGGCAACGCGTACGTGCTCGTCACCGCGGTCGCGCTGGTCGTGCTGGCCGCGCGCGAACTGCGGCGGCCGTCGAATTAGGGTAGGCGCATCATGGACAAACGAACCGGACTGCCGATCGTCGGCATGGTGGGCGGCGGCCAGCTGGCCCGGATGACGCACCAGGCGGCGATCGCGCTCGGCCAGTCCCTGCGGGTGCTGGCGGCCGACGAGAACGACTCGGCCGGCCTGGTCGCCGGGCAGGTGGTGCTCGGCAGCCACACCGACCTGGACAAGCTGCGCGAGTTCTCGTCCACTGTGGACGTGCTCACCTTCGACCACGAGCACGTGCCCGGTGAGCACCTGCAGACGCTGACCTACGAGGGCGTGGTGGTCCGGCCGGGGCCGGACGCGCTGCTGCACGCGCAGGACAAGCTGGTCATGCGCGAGCGGATGCAGTCGACCGGCATCCCCGGGCCCGCCTTCGCCAGGGTGTCCGATGTGGACGACGTGCTGGCGTTCGGCGAGGCCCAGTCCTGGCCGATCGTGCTCAAGGCGGCGCGCGGCGGGTACGACGGCCGCGGGGTGTGGATGCTCGACTCCGCCGAGGAAGCCGCGAACCTGGTGCCGGAGCTGATCGAGGCGGGCACGCCGCTGCTGGTGGAGCAGAAGGTGGCCATGCGCCGCGAGCTGGCCGCGCTGGTCGCGCGCTCGCCGTTCGGGCAGGGCGCTGCGTGGCCGGTGGTGGAAACCGTGCAGCGCGACGGGATCAACACCGAGGTGCTCGCGCCCGCGCCGGGGCTGTCGCAGGAGAAGTGGCAGCAGGCGCAGGACCTGGCGCTGCGGGTGGCCGCCGATCTCGAGGTGGTCGGCGTGCTGGCCGTCGAGCTGTTCGAGACCGACGAGGGCCTGCTGGTCAACGAGCTGGCCATGCGCCCGCACAACTCCGGCCACTGGACCATGGACGGTGCGCGGACCTCGCAGTTCGAGCAGCACCTGCGGGCGGTGCTCGACTACCCGCTCGGGACCACCGAACTGCTCGCGCCGCACTGCGTGATGGCGAACGTGCTCGGTGCGCCGGAGGCGCCGCGGATGGGGCCGGACGAGCGCGTGCACCACCTGTTCGCGCGGTACCCCGACGTCAAGGTCCACCTCTACGGCAAGGGCGAACGGCCGGGGCGCAAGCTGGGCCACGTCAACCTGCTCGGGGACGACCTCGACGACCTGCGCCACCGCGGGAAACTGGCCGCGCACTGGCTGTCCCACGCCGAGTGGCTCGACGGCCACGAGATCCACTAGAGAGTCGAGTGCGTGGCTTGCGTGGCGGTGCGGGTGGCGGAACCTCAGGCGCCTTCTCGCTCCGGGAGCTCCACCTCATGAATGCCGATTCACCACGGTGAAGCTGTCCTCGCGAGAAACCGCCTGAGAACCCGCCGCGGTGCGGGTTGATGGCCCACAGCAAGCGGCTCCGCCGCTTGGGAAACGATGAGGAGATCGTTCGAAATGTCTGCCGTTGTCGGTTTGATCATGGGTAGTGACTCGGACTGGCCGGTGCTCGAGGCCGCCGCCAAGGCGCTGGATGAGTTCGAGGTGCCCTACGAGGTGGGCGTGTACTCCGCCCACCGCACCCCGCGGCGGATGATGGACTACGCCGAGTCGGCCGCCGAGCGCGGGCTGAAGGTGATCATCGCCGGCGCCGGCGGTGCCGCGCACCTGCCCGGCATGGTGGCCTCGGCCACGGTGCTGCCGGTGATCGGCGTGCCGGTCCCGCTGAAGTACCTCGACGGCATGGACTCGCTGCTGTCGATCGTCCAGATGCCCGCGGGCATCCCGGTGGCCACGGTCTCGGTGGGCGGCGCGCGCAACGCGGGCCTGCTCGCGGTGCGCATGCTGGCCGCGAACGACGAGTCCCTGCGGGCGCGGATGGTCCGCTTCCAGGCCGACCTCGAGCAGCTCGTCCTGGACAAGGACGCCGCGCTCCGGGCGAAGCTTGGTTCCTAGCCCGGTCTTTGTTACTGTCCAGTAACATGGAACTGTTCAACCCGCGTACGTACGACCCCGCGCACTTCGACGCGGAAACCCGGCGCCTCCTGCGGGCCACCATCGACTGGTTCGAGGCACGCGGCAAGACCGCGCTGATGACCGACTACCACGCGCAGACCTGGTACGCGGAGTTCCTGGAGTTCGTCGCCAAGGAGCGCGTGTTCGCCACCCTGCTCACCCCGTCGGCCGACGCGGACGGCGACGAGAACAAGCGCTGGGACACCGCCCGCGTCGCCGCGATGTCCGAGCTGCTCGGCTTCTACGGGCTGAACTACTGGTACACCTGGCAGGTCACCATCCTCGGCCTCGGCCCGGTGTGGCAGAGCGAGAACCCGGCGGCCCGCGCGCACGCGGCCGGGGTGCTCGAGTCCGGTGGCGTGCTCGCGTTCGGACTGTCCGAAAAGGAGCACGGCGCGGACATCTACGCCACCGACATGGTGCTCACCCCGGACGGTGACGGCTTCCGCGCCACCGGCGGCAAGTACTACATCGGCAACGGCAACGTGGCCGGCGTGGTCTCGGTGTTCGGCCGCCGCGCCGACGTCGACGGCCCCGAGGGGTACGTCTTCTTCACCGCGAACAGCGCGCACCCGAACTACCACCTGATCAAGAACGTGGTGCCCTCGCAGATGTACGTCAGCGAGTTCCGGCTGGAGGACTACCCGGTGCGCGCCGAGGACGTGCTGCACACCGGTCCCGCCGCCTTCGACGCCGCGCTGAACACGGTCAACGTGGGCAAGTTCAACCTCGGCTTCGGCGCGATCGGCATCTGCTCGCACGCGCTGTACGAGGCGGTCGCGCACGCGCACGGGCGCCTGCTCTACGGCAACCGCGTCACCGAGTTCCCGCACGTGCGCCGCGAGCTGGTCGACGCCTACGCGCGGCTGAGCGCGATGAAGCTGTTCGCCGACCGCGCGATCGACTACTTCCGCACGGCCGGGCCCGAGGACCGCCGGTACCTGCTGTTCAACCCGATCACCAAGATGAAGGTGACCACCGAGGGCGAGCGGGTGATCGACCTGCTGTGGGACGTCATCGCGGCGAAGGGCTTCGAGAAGGACACGTACTTCTCGGCGGCTTCGCGGGACATCCGCGGCCTGCCGAAGCTCGAAGGCACGGTCGCGGTCAACCTCGCTCTGGTGCTGAAGTTCATGCCCGCGTATTTGTTCAACCCGGCTTCCTACGAGCCCGTGCCCACGCGCCAGGACGCGGCCGACGACGAATTCCTGTTCCGCCAGGGTCCGGCGAGGGGACTCGGGAAGATCCGTTTCCACGACTGGCGGGAGCCCTATTCGCAGTACGCGGAAGTGCCGAACGTGGCCCTTTTCCGCTCGCAGGCCGACGCGTTCTGCACGCTGCTGACCACGGCCGCGCCGGACGAGGCGCAGCAGAAGGACCTGGACTTCCTGCTCACCCTCGGCGAGCTGTTCACGCTGATCGTCTACGGGCAGCTGGTGCTGGAGCAGGCGCGGATCGTCGAGCTGGACACGGACACCATCGACCAGATCTTCGACGTGCTGGTGCGCGACTTCTCGCGGTACGCCACCGAACTGCACGGCCGGGCCTCCTCGACGGAGGCGCAGCAGGAATGGGCCCTCTCGCAGGTGCGCAAACCAATCGGGGACGCGGACCGGTACGCCCGGATCTGGGCCACCGTCGAAGCCCTCGCGGACACCTACTTGATGCGCCCCTGACCGATGCAGTGAATGTGGCTTTCACAGCACATTTCGCTGTGAAAGCCACATTCACTGCAGCTGGTCGCGTAGTTTTCGCTTCAGGATTTTTCCGGCGCCGGAGATCGGCAGCTTGTCCACGAAGTGGAGTTCGCGCAGGCGTTTGTACGGCAGCACGAGGTCGTTCACCGTCGCCATCAGGTCGGCGGCGGTGGCGTCCGCGTACCCCGGCGCGCGCACCACGAAGGCGACCGGCAGCTCCCCGGCCGCCTCGTCCGGCCGTCCCACCACGGCCGCCACGGCGACCGCTGGCTGCGCCGCCAGCAGTTCCTCCAGCTCCCGCGGGTAGACGTTGTACCCCTTGTACAGCAGCAGGTCCTTCTTGCGATCCACAATGGACAGGTAGCCGTCCTCGTCGATCGTGCCGATGTCGCCGGTGTGCAGCCAGCCGTCCACCAGCACGGCGGCCGTCTCCTCCGGCCGGTTGTGGTACCCCGGCATCACCTGCGGCCCGCGCAGGCACACCTCCCCGCGCGAACCCGCGGGCAGCGGCTCCTCCCCGCCCTCCGCGGCGACGATCTTCACCTCGGTGTCGGCCAGCGGCACCCCGACCGTGCCCGGCTTCCGCAGCCCCGACCGGAAGGCGGGCGCCGCGATCGCGCCCATGGTCACCTCGGTCAGCCCGTAGCCCTCGGCGATCACCGCGTTCGGCAGCCGTTCGCGCAGCAGCTTGATCGTCGACACCGGCAGCGGTGCGGCCCCGGAGGTGACCAGCCGCACCGAGGTCAGGTCCCGCGTCTGGAAGTCCGGCACGGCCAGCAGCGCGGCGAACAACGCGGGCGCGCCACCCACCATGGTGACCCGCAGGCGCTCGGCGTCGGCGAGGTACGCGGCCGGGTCGAGCCGGTCGTGCAGGACCACGCTGTAGCCGGTGAGCACGGGCGCGTTCAGCGCGGCGATGATTCCCATGGCGTGGAACCAGGGGGTCAGATTGATGGCCACGCCGGTGCCCAGCGGCACGGGCCACTCCTCCGGCGAGCCGATCTGGTCGAGCACCAGATCGCCGTCGGTGTTGAGCGCGGGGACCGCTCCGTGGGACCACGAGCTGTACTGCAGCGTGTTCGCCACCACGTGCCGGTGGGTCAGCCGGACGCCCTTGGAGCGGCCGGTGGTGCCGCCGGTGTAGGCCAGGTGCGCGAGCGTCTCGCGGACGTCGATGGCGGCGGCCGGGCGCTGGTCACCCGCCTCCCGGTAGAAGGCGCCGAACTCGACCGCGCCGGGCGGCAGCTCGCCGATCGGGTTGGCCACCAGCACGATGCGCACCTCGGTGCGTTCGAGCACGCTGGTGAGCGTGCCGGAGGCAGCGCCGCAGGTCACGGCCACCACGGCGCCGCTGTCGGCCAGTTGCGCGGCCAGGTCCTCGGCGGGCAGCAGCGGGTTCGCCGGGGTGAAGGTGGCCCCGGCGAGCAGCGTGCCGTAGTAGGCGATCGGGTAGGAGAGGCAGTTCGGCAGGTGGATGGCGACCACGTCGCCGGGACCGATGCCGTGCGCGCCGAGCGCGTTGGCGAACCGGCAGGCGGAGCGCCAGAGCTGCTCGTGGCTGAGCTGGGCGCCACCCTGCCGGAAGGCGGTGCGCCCGCCGTAGCGGGCGGCCGAGCCGGCCAGGATCGAGCCGACGGGAACCTCGGGATAGACCAGGGAGCGCGGGAGACCCGGGGGCGAGGTGATCGACATCACTGAACCGTACGAAGAGTGCGAGCGAGGACACAAGCTCCACATTGTGAACGAGCGCTAACATTGACAGTTGATCCCGCCAACGGAGATGAGGTGGCACGAGTGACTGAGGGCGTCGGGCTGTACCGGCTCGCGGAAGAACACGAGGAGCTGCGTGCCGCCGTGCGGGCGCTCGCGGAGAAGGAGATCGCGCCGCACGCGGCCGACGTCGACGAGAACGAGCGCTACCCGGTCGAGGCGGCTGCCGCGCTGGTCCGCTCCGGGTTCAACGCGGTGCACATCCCCGAGGAGTACGAGGGGCAGGGCGCGGACGCGATCGCCGCGTGCATCGTGATCGAGGAGATCGCGCGGGTCGACGCGTCGGCCTCGCTGATCCCGGCGGTGAACAAGCTGGGCACCCAGCCGATCTTGCTCTCGGCCTCCGAGCAGCTGAAGAAGAACGTGCTGCCGTCGATCGCCTCCGGTGACGCTTCGGCGTCCTACGCGCTGTCCGAGCGCGAGGCGGGCTCGGACACCGCGTCGATGCGCACGCGGGCCCGGTTGGAGGGTGACACGTGGGTGCTCAACGGCACCAAGGCGTGGATCACGAACGCCGGTGAGTCGACCTGGTACACCGTGATGGCGGTGACCGATCCGGAGGCGGAGAAGAAGGCGAACGGGATCTCGGCGTTCGTCGTGCACAAGGACGACCCGGGGTTCTCGGTGGGGCCGAAGGAGCGGAAGCTCGGCATCAAGGGCTCGCCGACGCGGGAGATCTACTTCGAGAACTGCGTGATCCCGGAAGATCGGATCATCGGTGAGCCGGGGACCGGGCTGAAGACCGCGCTGCGGACGCTGGACCACACGCGGCCGACGATCGGGGCGCAGGCGCTGGGGATCGCGCAGGGTGCGTTGGACGCGACGCTGGACTACGTGAAGGACCGCAAGCAGTTCGGCAAGTCGATCGCGGACTTCCAGGGCGTGCAGTTCATGCTGGCGGACATGGGCACCAAGATCGAGGCGGCCCGGCACCTGGTCTACGCCTCGGCCGCGGCTTCGGAGCGCGGTGACGCGCGGGCGGGGTTCATGGCGAGCGCGGCGAAGTCGTATGCGTCGGACATCGCGATGTCGGTGACGACGGACGCGGTGCAGTTGTTCGGCGGGGCCGGGTACACGCGTGATTTCCCGGTCGAGCGAATGATGCGCGACGCGAAGATCACCCAGATCTATGAGGGCACCAACCAGATCCAGCGGATGGTGATGGCTCGGGCTCTGTTGAAGGGCTGATTTGATCTCTCGCCGGTAGTTCGGGCGGGTCCTGGTTTCCATGATCAGGCCGCCTCCAGGCCGTCATCGTCACCAGGCCGCCCGAACACCGCGTCGATCGCCTTCCTTGCCCGCTCGTGGCTGGACGGCACCAAGTGCGTGTACGTCCGCAGCGTGAACCCGGCGTCCGCGTGCCCCAGGTACTCCGCTAGCTCCTTAATGGACACACCGCGTGACAGCAGTGTGGACGCGTAGAAGTGCCGCAGCGCATGCATTCCGTCACCACGGCCCCGGTGTTCGATCTTGGCTTTCCGGAAACCGCCCATCCACACCACCTTGGTGAACAGGTCGCCCGTGTACAGCCGCCCGTTCTCGCCGGTCATGAGCAGGCGAACGGTCACCGGCTCACCGTCTGGGGTACGCCAAGGCAGCGCGACGGCCGTCGCGGGGAACTGGTCTTCGTGGTCGTCGATCTCCGCCAGCACGGCGGGGGAGACGGGCACGGTCCGCGACTTCCCGCCCTTCGGAGGCGTGAACATCATCACGCCCCGGACCGTCTTGATCTGCCGCTGAACCCGGACCACCATCTCTGACCGGTCGATGTCGTCCGGCGAGAGCGCCAGGATGTCACCCTGCCGCGGGCCGAGCCCGGAGCCGAGCGGTACCGCAACCTTGAACGGTCCGGCAGGCCCATGTGGACCACCATCGCCAAGGAGTACACCCCGGTGACCATCGGCGACGAAGGCCAAGGCCCGCGAACTCCTGGCCAACGCCAAAGCCCTACTCCTGGACTTCGGCGGCCCCATCTGCTCCGTCTTCGCGGGCCTACCCGCCGCGGTTGTCGCCGAACAACTACGCGTGGTTCTGGCTGACGGCGGCCACACCGACCTACCAGAACCCGTCGCCACCCCCGACGCCCTTCGACGTCTTCCGCCACGCCGCCACCCTCGGCGACGACGAAGCCCGCTACGTCGAAGCCGCCTTCACCGCCCTCGAAGTCGAAGTCAACACCACCGCCGAACCCACCCCAGGCGCCCACGACCTCATCCGCGCTTGGCACGAGACCGGCCGCCCACTTGCCATCGTCAGCAACAACAGCACTTCTGCAGTCGCAGAGATCGACTTCATCTCGGCACGCGTTGGTTATGATGCTGAGTTCTCAAGCTGGATCCGACTTTATAATCGCGACACTGCGGAATCTTCTGATGAATCCAAGTCATAGTGTAATGATCGGCGACTCTGTGACTGACATTCAAGCGGCGGTAAGAGCAACTATTGGAAACATCGGATACGTCAACCGGGCTGGCAAACTGGAGGATCTGAAAGCAAGTGGATGCATGGCTGTCGTCACCGACATGACTTCATTGCAAACGTGGCAGTGCGTCGACTGGTTAACTTAGGTAAGCTTTACTCCATCTCCGTCGCTGTCAGTTCGCTGGTGACCTCTACTAGCCTACTCTCGGCGCGCTGCAGGCGCTCTTCGGCCTTATGGAGCTCGACGAAATCATCCCTTATTGCGCTGACTTCGTTGATTAGTCGCTGCGAGCTTTCCAGGTCGTGCATACTTCGGCTTATGACGTGGTCAAAATGTTCCAATTCGACAAACGCGCGACTTGATTCATTGTTGTCGGCGGCGGAAGAGGAATCTGTAGATGCCAGGATTTTCCGCAGGTTGTCACGTTCAGCTGAAAGAGTTGCGATTCGTGCGGTCGTCTCGGCATGGTCTAACTCGGCTCGCGTCAAAAGGTCGCGAAATTCAGAAAAGCTGCCAGGCCAAGTTTCATTGAGTCTTCCTCTCAATCTTTCGACGGCGACTCGTTGCTCCTCGAAATGCTTGAGTGCGCTGCCGTAGGACTGTCGAATCTGGTTGAGTCTCCTTCTTCTGACTGCGGCTTGCCTGTCTAGCATTCTCCCTCGTTCGAGGGTGGCGCTTATTTCGCGAACCTCCTCCACGGTCTCTTGCGATACGCTCGTGTTTTGGACTTCGTTGAGTGCTTGCACGAAATTCTGCACGCGGTAGGCGTAGAACCTATGTCCGGCTTTCGTGTAGAACTCCGCGCGTAAGCTAGGGTGTGGACCCAGGCGTTCACCCTTAGAGGTCCACCACCAGTCGTCTTTGCCATCGTCGGTGACAAAAATTATGTCTTGCGACTCATTTTTGGCGTAATCAATTACCTGTTTCCATATGACGAAATCTCCATACTTTTTATCGCCATCCTTGTTCTGGTCGTTGAATCCGGGAGGGATCTGATTTTTGAAACGCTCGTCACCCTCCTTGCGAATAAGCTCCCAGTCGCTCTCTGAATACGGAGATCCCACGCGTTGGTCATACAATGTTACTATTTCGTTCAGTATCGGATCACTCTGCGGCGTGATAGCGTATTGTGACGCCCTCGTGCGGCAGCGCTCCACCTCTTCCTTATGTAAAATCTCAAAAAACTCCGAGATTCTTTTCGAGATTGCTTTAATTTCAACAAAGGGATTCGTTCCCAGATTGTCTAGGTGAGAGCTGGCGCTCCTCGAAACCTGTTTGATGTTCTTATCTAGATTCTCGCAGAAAGCTTGCTGTTCACGTATCACGCCTACGCGACGTCGATGGAATTCATCGGCGACTTGATGCGGAATCCAAAGTCGTCGGGAAATGCTCTTCAGTCCTGTAAGAAGCTCCCGTCGTGCCTTGGGTGTGTATCTGTAAAGGTTAAGTAGTGCATTGGTATCCAGTACAATCGTGGCGTTCTGAAGCAGGCTCGCATGTTCGTCTTCTTTTAGTGGAATATAGCCATGAAATAAGTCGCGCAATTTCTCTCCTGTAACTGATCTGGCTATCGTTCGACATGCACGGGCGGTCGGCAGGTTCCATCTTCTCGCTCGCCTGCCGAATTTGGCTCTATGGGATCAAGAGCGCGCCGCCAGCGGCGGCGCGCGGGTCGCCCGAGCCGGCCGTCCGCGCGCGGCGAGCGCATCCATACCGACACACCGGGCTCCCGCTCCGCTCCGCCCGGCGACAGGTCGGCGCGCCCGCCGAACGTACGGCCGGGCTCGGCAGCCGCCAGCGGCGCGCGTGAGCCTTCGAGCATCGGACCTCCCTGTCGAGCGTCGTTCAAGCGGAGTCGGTAGACGCGCGTGGGCCGTTACGGCGAGTAAGCATGCGGTGATCACCCCGAAGCCTGATCGTGACAACGGCCGGTCACGCCGCGTCAAGGCGGGAAAGCGTGCCTTGACCCGTCGCAACTGGCCGCGTAGGGGCTTCGTGTCGGGGTGATGGGGGGCGTGGGCGGTCCCGCGTCAGGCCGTCTCTAGGCCGTGGGAGCGCGGGCAGGAGCAAGAACCGGCGAGAACTGGTGGTAAGTATCCGCGCTGGTCAGAGGTCATCTACGGGCAAGATCGGCAGGTGGTCAAGATCCGGGCGAGAGATCACCCAGATCTATGAGGGCACGAACCAGATTCAGCAGATGGTGATGGCTCGGGCTCTTTTGAAGGGCTGATTTTGGGCTGGTTGCCGACCGGGGTGAGGGGAGGACTGGATGGGCTCGTGATTGGGTTTCGTGTCTGGCTGCCGGTTGGTATCGCGGTTATGGGGGTGGGTGGTGGCGGTTTGTTGCCCGGCTGCCGGTGCTCTTCTTATTGCTGTTCCAGGGGGTTGTCGTGCAGTAGGCGGTGGGCTTCCAGTGAGAGTTGCATTTCGAAGCGGAGTTCTGGGGTGTTCAGGCGGTCACCGAACAGCTCGGTGAGTTGGTTCAGCCGGTAGCGCACGGTTTGCGGGTGGATGTCCAGGGCCTCGGCCACCTCCGGGGTGCTGCCCCGGTACTCCAGCCAGGCCAGCAGCGTGCTTCCCAGGCGGACCTGCTGCTTCGGCGTCAGGCCCGCCAGCGGCGCCAGCGCGCGTTTGCTCAACTGCCGCAACAGGAACTCGTCCGAGAGCAGGAGGAGTTTCGAGAGGTGGTCACCGCTGCGCGTGATGGGGGCGTTGGGCAGGATCGCGCGGTGGACCAGGTCCAGGGTTCGGCGGGCCCAGTGCAGGGACGTCGCCGCCTCGGCCAGGGGGACGTGCGGGCCGGCGGCGGCGCGCCAACCCTCCAATTCGGACTCCAGGGTGGCCAGGTCGCGCTTCGGGTCCGGGGTGAGCAGGTACGGCTGCGTGCCTTCCAGGTCCAGCAACACGTCCGCGTGCACGGCCGGCGTGTGCGGCCGGTCGATCCGGGCCTCCAGCGCCACCAGGGTGACCGACTCCGGGACCGGCCACTCCGCCGCGGCCGCCATCGCGGCGATCGTCTGCGCCGAGGACGTTGGGGTGGCGAGGATTCGCTCCAGCAGCCGTTGCCGCCGCCGCTCCAAAGTGCCCGCCGCGCGGGCCTGCGCCATGGTGTAGCCCTCGACCGAGTAAGCCGAAATCTCGTCCACGAAAGCGAAAATCGCCTCCGCGCCGACGCAGAGCATGGAGGCGGGCAGGCGTAGCTTCTGGCCGAACGCCGACACGTACCGCCACGCCGCCCGGCCGCCGACGCGGTAGGCCGACTGCAGCGAATCCAGGCTGCGCCCGTCGTTGTACACCCGGCGGCCGATGCCGCGGAACAGGTCGTCCCACTTCTGCTGCGCGGTGCCCCGGCCTTCGATGCTGTCGATGCAGTTCAGCACCGCGCGCTCGATACCGAGCGTGATCACCTTGCCGAACTGGCCCTCCAGCGGCTGGGCGTACTCGGGCACCGCGCGCTGGATCTCCTCCAGAATGGTGCCCGCCAGCTGGTCCGCGTGCGGCCGGAACCGCCTGGCCACCTCGCCGGGGAGCGAATACCAGAGGCTCTGCGAATGGCTGGTCTGGCTCTCCGGCACCGCCGGGACCTGCTGCCGCAGCGCATTGTCGCTTGCCGGGTGCATCTTGCCCCCTTTGTGCTCGCAGTAGTTTCCACGCTGATCACGTACCGCGCCCGGAGTATGCACTCACGGTCAGAACAGTTCTGGCAACCCTTGTGTCCGATGCCTCACGAGAACTTGTCAGCGCCGGAGTGCGGCGGCAATGATCTTTGTCCGTTTTTGCCAAACGCCACCCTTTCGGGGGTGCGGTAGTTGCGCTGGGTGGTCGGCTGCGCCGGGGTGAGCAAGGCCCGCCGAGAACTTGTGCTGCGCATGACAAGTGGGAAACGCACACCTTCTCCGCGCTGATTGCCGACTGCTACCTTTCGATCTCCGACGAGGTCCGGGGCCGGGAACGCTTTCCGCCGGACGAATTTCGCGAATCATATTCACCTTTCCGCGAGGAGGTTTTCGCGCGCATGATCCGCCGGGCGAAATGGGTGGTCCACCGGGTGCTCGCGGTGGTGTTGCTGAGCGCCGTGGTGGCAGCTCCGGCCGTCGCCGCCGAGGGCTTCACCACCAGGTTCGTCACCGTGCCCGCCGCCGACGGCATCGGGCTCGGGGCGATGGTGCTGGAGCCGAGAGCCCCGGGGCCGCACCCGGTGGCCGTGTTGATCAGCGCGTGGGGCGGCGGTTCGACGCAGAACGTCGTCCCGGCCAAGAACCTGGCCGACCGCGGGTACGTGGTGGTGGCCTATGGCGCGCGGGGATTCGGTGAATCCGGTGGTCAGGTCGAGGTCGCGGGTGCGGCCGACATCGCGGACGTGTCCACGGTGCTCGACTGGACGCTGGCGAACACCGACGCCGACCCGGCGCGGATCGGCGTCGGCGGGGTGTCCTACGGCGCCGGGATCGGCTTGATCGCGGCCGGCGCCGACGCCCGGATCAAGGCGGTCGCTTCGCTCAGCGGCTGGTCGGACCTGGCCGAGTCGCTGTCGCAGAACGAGACGCGGCACGGGCTGGCCGGACTGGTGCTCTACCTGTCCGGAAAGGCCAACGGCGAACTCAGCCCGGAAACCGACACCATGCTGACGAAGTTCCTCACCCCGCACCTCTCGGACGCCGATTCGGCGGCGATCATCGAATGGTCGAAACCGAGATCGCCGAGCACGCACCTGGACCGGATCAATGCCAACCACCCGGCCGTGCTGACGATTCAGACGTGGAGCGAAACGGTATTCCCGCCGGATCAAATGGTCGAGCTGCACCAGAACCTGACCGGCGCGAAACGGGCGGAATTCCTGCCCGGTGACCACGCTTCCGCGGAATCCGGCGGGCTGCTCGGCCTGCCCAGCGAAACCTGGAACTCGGTGTACCGCTGGTTCGACGCCCACGTGGCGGGCACCGACGACTCGATCACCCGCGAGAACCCGATCGTGACCAGGGCTCGTCCCGGTATGCAGGCCCCGGAGACCTTCCCGAACTGGGAAGCCGCGGTCGGCAGCCCGTCACGGTGGGAGCTGGCGCCCGCCGAACTGACCACCGGCCGCGACACCCCGGCCAACGGCGGTGTGCCGCTGGCCACCTACAGCCTCGAAGCGCTGACCGGTGACCCGCCGACCGCCTTCCTTCCGCTGGTGAGCAAGCGGGACGCGGCGATCTGGCAGCAGGCACCGCTGACCTCGCCGATGCGCATCCGGGGCGCGTTGACCGCGCAGCTCACCGCCACGCCGTCCGCGCGCAACGGGACCGTGATCGCCTACGTGTACGACGTGGACCAGTTCGGCGTCGGCAGGCTGATCAACTACCTGCCCTACAGCTGGAAGAACGCCGAGCCCGGCAGTCCACTGAGGATGGACTTCGAGTTCTCGCCGACCGCCTACACCGTGCCGGCCGGGCACCGCCTCGCGCTGGTCACCGACACGAAGGACCCGCTCTTCCTGGACTGGACCACCGAGGAAGGCCCGCTGACCTTCTCCGCTCCGTCCTGGTTGGACATTCCGACGAAGGGATCGCAGGGATGACCGCGTTCACCACACTGCGTGCCGACGGCCTCACCTGGGACGCGCTGCCGCTGCGGTTGTTCGACAAGGGCAACGCGAAGTTCTGGAACCCGCGTGACCTCGAATTCGACCAGGACGCCAAGGACTGGGCCGCGTTGTCGGACGAACAGCGCTTCGTCGCGACGATGTTGTGCGCCCAGTTCGCGGGCGGCGAGGAGTCGGTCACGCACGAGATCCAGCCGTTCATCGCGGCGATGCGTGCCGAAGGCCGGTTCGGCGACGAGCTGTACCTGACCCAGTTCTGCCTGGAGGAAGCCAAGCACACCCAGGTGTTCCGGCTCTGGCTGGACGCCGTCGGGGTGACCGAGGACCTGCACAGCCACGTCGAGAACAACCCCGGCTACCGGGCGATCTTCTACGACGAGCTGCCCACCGCGCTCGGGCGGTTGACCGACGATCCGAGTCCGGAGAACCAGGTGCGCGCTTCGGTGGTCTACAACCACGTCGTCGAGGGCGTGCTGGCGCTGACCGGGTACTTCGTCTGGAACCGGGCGTGCCGGGCGCACGGCATCCTGCCCGGGATGCAGCAGCTCATCCGCCACATCGGCGACGACGAGCGTCGCCACATGGCCTGGGGCACCTTCACCTGCAGACGCCACGTCGCCGCGGACGACCGGAACTGGGACGTGGTGACCGAGCAGATGCAAGCGCTGCTGCCCCATGCGATCGCGCAGATCGAGTGGACCACGCGGCAGTTCGACGGCGATCCCTTCGAGTTGCGGCTCGACGGGGTCATGGACTACGCGGCCGGGCACGCGATGCGGCGGTTGCGGGCGATCGAGGCAGCACGTGGCATGCCGGTGGACCGAATTGACCTCGACTACAGCCCGGAGCGACTGGAGGAGGAATTCCGCTCCGAAGACGAACAGGCCCTCGGCGACTGAGCGGAGGCGGGTGCGGTGGCCAGCCGGAACCCCGGTCAGAACATCGACCGGAACGCACATGAGGAGGTCCGCGACGGCACCGGCCAGGACGGTGGTGCGGACCCGGCCGAGGAAATTCTTCAGGACGTTGCGGTATCGGGTCGTGCGGTGGTCCCCACGCTGGTGGTGATCGCGCTGGGCGGGTTCGTCACCAGCCTGGACAACAACATCGTCGCGGCCGGGGTGCCGTCGATGGCTCGCGAGCTCGGCCTCGGCCTCGGCGAACTCCAGTGGGTCAGCATCGGCTACATGCTGCCGTTCGCCGCGTTGTTGCTGGTCGCGGGCCTGCTGGTGGACCGCCTGGGGCAGGCCCGCACGCTCGTCGGCGGGTTGATCGGGTTCGGCATCGGCGCGGTGGCCGGCGGGTTCGCCACCACCGGCTGGGTGCTCATCGGCGCCCGCGTGCTCCAGGGCACGGCCGCGGCGTTCATGGTCCCCGGCCTCCTGAGCCTGTTGCGCACCAACCTGAACAGCCGCCAGCGCGCGGTCGGCGCCACGCTCTGGACCGCGAGCCTGGCCGTCGCGCTCGCGGTCGGCCCGACCGTCGGCGGGCTGCTCAGCGAATACCTGCACTGGGGCTGGATCTTCTTCAGCAACCTCCCCTTCGTGGCCGCGATCGCGCTGCTCGTCCCGGCCACCGCGGGCGGACGACGACATCGCGGCGGGCGGATCCACCTCCGGCCGATGTTCCAGGCCTTCTGGCAACGGGTGTTCGTCAGCGGACTCCTGGTACAGATCCTCTGGGGCCTCGGGGTGTCCGGCGTCTTCTTCTTCACCCCGTTGCTGCACCAGGAATCACTCGGCCTGACCCCGTTGCTGGCGGGCCTGCCACTGGTGCTGGTGGCACTGGCGATCATGGCCGCCACCCCGGCGGTGCCGTGGTCGGTGACCCGCTTCGGTCCACACTGGACGGTGGCGGTCGGGCTCACCGGGGTGGCGGCCGGCCTGGTCGCGGTCGCACTGGTCAACCACATTCCGGAAATACCGCCCAGAATTCCCGGGCTGCTGCTGATCGGCGCGGGATCGGCGCTGACCACCCCGCTGACTTCGTTCGCGCTCGAAGTGGTGCCCGGTGAACACGCCGGAATGGCGTCCGGGCTGCTCACCGCGTCCAGGGAACTGTCCGGCGCGGCCGGGGTCGCGTTGATCGGCGTCGTGCTGACCTCGGTCCGCGCCACGCACCTCCAGCTCGGCGAAGGTCCAGCACTGGCAACGGGTTACACCGCCGGGCTGTACACCGCGGCCGGGCTGGAACTGGCCGGTGCGGCACTGGCACTCGCGGTCTTCCGCCGCCGTGAATGAGGTTTTGTGCGGCGGGTGACAAGCCGGCCGAAAATTGTCCACGCCGGGGTGAGCAGGCGAATTCCGGTTCGTTGACACCCCACGGCACCCTTCCTATCTTCAGAAAACGGTTTTTGTTCCCGGCACGATTTCGAGGGACGATGACGACTTCAGCCTCCGCCTCCGTCGCGGAAATCCAGGACCAAGACACCACCGAAACGCTGGCCACCCTGCTGCACCACTGGGCGGCCAGGCACGGCGACGAGATCGCGGTGACCTTTTTGGACTACCGCACCAGCGAGGACGGCCGCGCCGCCTTCCTGACCTGGCACGAGCTGGACGACCGGGTCAGCGCGGTGGCCGCGCGAGCGCTGGAGCTGGCCGCCCCGGGTGACCGCGCGGCGGTGCTGGTCGAGCAGTCGGCCGACTACGTGGTCGCCTTTCTCGGCGCGATCCGCGCGGGGCTGGTGGCCGTGCCGCTGTTCGCGCCGAACCTGCCGGGGCACGCCGGGCGGCTGACCGCGGTGCTCGCCGACTGCGACCCGCGCCTCGCGCTCACCACCGCGCCGCAGCTCGATCAGGTCGCCGAGTTCGTCGATCCGAAGAGGACGGACCTGGTCGCGGTCGACCTGGTGCCCAGGGCCCGCGAACGCGACTGGCCGGTGCCGGACCCGGACGATCTCGCGTACCTCCAGTACACCTCGGGGTCCACGCGCAGTCCGGCCGGGGTGATGCTCAGCCACCGCAACGTGCTCGCGAACGCGCGTCAGGCGTGCGCGGCGTACGGCGCGGTCACCGGGCAGACCACCACGGTCAGCTGGCTGCCGCTGTTCCACGACATGGGCCTGGTGCTCGGCATCGCCGCGCCGATGGCCGTGGGCATGGCCGCCACCCTGCTGGACCCGGTGGCGTTCCTGGAGAACCCCGTCCGCTGGCTCCGCGCGCTTTCGGCGAGCCCCGGCGCGATCAGCGCGGCGCCCAATTTCGCCTACGGCTACGCCGCTTCACGCGTTTCGGAGCGCGACAAGAGCTACCTCGAACTCAGCCGCGTGGTGTCGTTGATCAACGGGAGCGAGCCCGTGCTCCCGTCGACGATCGCGCAGTTCCAGAACGCGTTCGGCGAGTGCGGGCTCGACCCGGCCGTGCACCGGGCCTCGTACGGACTCGCCGAGGCGACCGTGCTGGTCTCGGTCAGCGACGCCGGAGAACCACCGCGGCAGGTCGACTTCGACCGCGACCGGCTCGCCGCCGGCGCGGCGGTTCCGGCGGGGAAGCACAAATCGTCCACTTTGGTCTCCTGCGGGTACGCCGCCGGCCAGCAGTTGAGGATCGTCGACCCGGAGAAGCGCAAGGCCGTGCCCGGCGGCACGGTCGGCGAGATCTGGGTGCGCGGGGAGAACGTCGGCCGGGGTTACTGGCGCAATCCCCAAGCCTCCGCAGGCGTCTTCGGGCTCCCACTCGACGGGGTCGACGGCTGGCTGGCCACCGGCGACCTCGGGGTGCTCTTCGACGGCGAGCTCTACGTCACCGGCCGGAGCAAGGACCTGGTGATCGTCGACGGCCGCAACCACTACCCGCAGGACATCGAGCAGACCGTGGAAGCGCATCCGGCGGTGCGGCGGCATTCGGCCGCGGCGTTCGCCATACCGCTCGACGAGGGGGAGGCCGCCGTGGTGGTGCTGGAACGCGCGAAGAACCTGGCGCCGGACGAAGCTAACCTGGTGGCCGCGACCGAAGCGCTCCGCGCCGAGGTGGCCACCCGGCACGGGTTGAAGCTGACCGACCTGGTGTTCCTCGCGCCCGGTGAGGTGCCACGAACGTCCAGCGGCAAGATCAGCCGGTCCTCCTGCCGGGCGCGGTACCTCGACGGTGCCTTCGCCGACCGGAGGCTGTCGTGAACGCCGCCGAGCTGACCGCCTGGCTGGTCGGGCGGGTGGCCGCCCTGCTCGGCCGCCCGGCGAGCGAGATCGACACCCACCGCCCGCTGCGCGAAGCCGGACTGTCCTCACGCGACACCATCACGCTGACCGGCGAACTGCGGCGGCTGCTCGGTCGCGCCCTGCCGCCCACCCTGCTGTGGGAGCACTCCACCATCGCCAGTCTCGCCCAAGCACTGTCCACTGAGGAACAGAACACCCGGCAGCCGCTGAAGCCCGCCGAGGAAGGCGAGCCGATCGCGGTGGTCGGCATCGGCGTCCGGCTGCCCGGCGGGGTGGAGTCACCCGCCGACTTCTGGCGCCTGCTCGACGGTGGTCGCGAGGCGATCGGCACGGTCCCGGATGGACGGTGGGAGGCATTCGCCGATCCCGCCGCGCTGGCGGCCATCCCGCAAAGGGGCGGTTTCCTCGCCGACGCCACCGGGTTCGACGCGGGCTTCTTCGGCATCACCCCACGGGAAGCGGAAGCCATGGACCCGCAGCAGCGCGTGCTGCTGGAGGTCGCGTGGTCCGCACTGGAGCACGCGGGCATCCCGCCGAGCACCCTCGGCGGCACCCGGACCGGGGTGTTCACCGGGGTTTCCGCCAGCGAGTACGGCATGCTCACGATGAGCGATCTCGACACCATCGACGCCTGGTCCGGCACCGGCGCGGCGATGAGCATCGCGGCGAACCGGTTGTCCTACCTGCTCGACCTGCGCGGTCCGAGCCTGACCGTGGACACCGCCTGCTCGTCTTCGCTGGTCGCCGTGCACATGGCGGTGCAGAGCCTCCAGCGCGGCGAGAGCGAGACCGCGCTCGCCGCCGGGGTCAGCCTGATGCTGTCACCCGGGATCACGGCGAACTTCCACCGCGCCGGTGTGCTCGCCGAGGACGGCCGCTGCAAACCGTTCGCCGGGGACGCCGACGGCATCGTGCGCGGCGAGGGTTGCGGCGTCGTGGTGCTGCGCCGGTTGAGCGAAGCGCGCCGGGCGGGAGACCGGGTGCTCGCGGTGATCCGGGGCAGCGCGGTCAACTCCGACGGCCGGTCGAACGGCCTGATGGCGCCCAATCCACGCGCACAGGAGATGGTGCTCGCCGACGCCTACGCGGCGGCCGGCGTCGACCCGGAGGGGGTCGACTACGTGGAGGCGCACGGCACCGGCACCCCGCTCGGTGATCCGATCGAGGCGGCGGCGCTGGGTACCGTGCTGGGCAGCGGCCGGGAGTGGGGGCGGCCGCTGCTGATCGGTTCGGTGAAGAGCAACCTCGGCCACCTGGAGGGCGCGGCGGGCATCGTCGGCCTGATCAAAGTGGTGCTGGCGCTGGGGAACCGGCGCCTCCCGGCCAGCCTGCACTTCGGCACGCCCAACGCGCAGATCGACTTCACCGGCCTCGGCCTGCGGGTGGTCGGCGAACCGGAACGCTGGCCGCGGTACTCCGGCATGGCCAGGGCCGGGGTGTCGGCGTTCGGCTTCGGCGGCACCAACGCGCACGTGGTGCTGGAGGAGTGGCCCGCCGGGGCGTTCCCGGCGAAGCGCACCGGCGACGGGCCGGGGGTGTTCGCCCTTTCCGACCGCACCAAGGAAGGCGTCCGCGCCCGTGCCGCGGACCTGGCTCGCTGGCTGGACACCGAGGAGGACGTGCCGCTCGCCGCGCTGGCGTCCACTTTGGCCGGTCGACGCGAGCACCTGCCGATCCGGTCGGTGGTGCTCGCCGACGACCGCGCGCGGCTGGCGGACGGCCTCCGCGCACTGGCCAAGGGCTTGCCCGGTGCCGAGGTGGTCAGCGGGGAAGCGGCTCCGACGCCACCCGAACCGGTCTTCGTCTTCTCCGGTTACGGTTCGCAGTGGCGGGGGATGGGCCGCGAACTGCTCGCGACCGAACCCGCCTTCCGCGACAAGATCGACGAACTGGAGCCGATTTTCCTCAACGAGGCCGGGTTCTCGTTGCGTGGTGCCCTCGAAGGGGAACCCGAGGGCCTCGCGGGCATCCAGCTCGCACTGCTCGGCACACAGCTCGCGCTGGCCGCGCTCTGGCGGTCGCACGGGGTGGAACCCGCTGCCGTGCTCGGGCATTCGATGGGCGAGGTCGCCGCGTCGGTGGTGGCCGGCGCGCTGGAGGTCGCCGACGGGGTGCGCGTGATGGCGATCCGGTCGCGGCTGCTGGAGACGATGGACAGCACCGGCGCGATGGCCGTGGTCGAACTGTCCCCGGCCGAACTGTCCGATTTGGAGGCGAACTTCCCCGGCATCACCGTCGCCGTCTACGCCTCACCGACGCAGTGCACGGTCAGCGGGGACGCCGACCAGGTGGCGGCGCTGGTGGCGCACGTGGAAAGCCTCGGCAGGCTGGCGAAACCGCTGAAGGTGGCCGGTGCCGGGCACTCGTCGGCGGTGGACGGGCTGCTCGGGCGGTTCCGCGCCGAACTCGGTCCGCTGCACCCGCGCGTCCCCGAGATCGCCTGCTACACCAGCGTGCTCGACGACGCCCGCGAGGAACCCGACTTCGACGTCGAGTACTGGGCCGCGAACCTGCGGCGGCCGGTGCGGTTCACCCAGGCACTCGACGCGGCGATGGTCGACGGGCACACGTTGTTCCTGGAGATCTCCCCGCACCCGGTGGCACTGGCCGCGATCGAGCAGACCGCCGCCGGTCGCGCGACCGGCCTCGGCAGTTCGAACCGGACCGCCGGCGAGCGCACTACGTTCCTCACCTCGCTGGCCCGCCTGCACGTGCTCGGCGTGCCCGGTGTGCTGGAATCGCGATGCACCAAGGCAACACCCGTCGAACTGCCCGGCCCGCGCTGGCGGCACCAGCGGTTCTGGCCGGTGCGCCGCCCGGGGCAGTCGGGCGCGCACCCGCTGCTCGGCACGCACGTCGAACTGCCGGACGACGGCAGGCACGTGTGGCGCGGTGAAGTCGGCACCGACGCGCACCCGTGGCTGGTGGACCACGCGGCGCTGGGCGTGCCCGTGTTCCCCGGCACCGGCTACCTCGAACTGGCGCTGGCCGCCGCGCGCACCGCGCTCAAGTCGGACGCGGTGGTGGTCACCGAGCTGGAGCTGTTGAAGCTGCTGCCGTTGTCCGCGCGGACCGAGGTGACCACCACCTTCGCCGCCGGTCGCGTGGAGGTCCACGCGAAGTCGGCGACCGGCGAGTGGATCCGGCACGCCACCGCGAAGATCCGCACCGGTGAGGAACCGGCCGAACCGCTGCCCGGCGCCGAAGACGGCGAGCCGTTCGACCTGTACCGGGCGCTCGACGCGATCGGGCAGAGCTACGGACCCGCCTTCCGGGGCCTGCGCGAGGTGTCCGCCGCGCCCGGCCGGGCCACGGCCTCGATCTCACCGCCGGTGGAACCACAGTTCGTGCTGCACCCCGCGCTGGCCGACGCCTGCCTGCACGCCCTCGCCGCGGCCGCCGATCTCGACCAGGCGGAAGGCATCTACCTGCCGCTTTCCCTCGGATCGGCCAGCTTGCACGGCGATCCGCGGCACGGCGCCCGGGTGCAGGCGGTGATCGAGTCGATCGAGGACGACGGGCTGGTCGGCTCGGTGCGGCTGCTCGACGCGTCGGGTGCGGTCGTGGTGGCGATCAACGAGGTCTACGTCCGGCGGTTCCAGCGGTCCTCGTTGCCGGTCCCGCTGTCCGGCAAGGTTTTCGAGGCGCGCTGGGAACAGGCCGAACTGCCTGCCGAAGAGCCGGGCGGCCGGACCTGGCTGGTGCTCGGGGAACTGGCCGAGCCGGAACTGGCCGCCTTCCGCGACGCGGTGTCCGGCCGGGGCGACGACCTCCTGGTGCGCCGCGAAACCGAGGGCCTGGCCGCCTTCCTGCGGGACAAGTCCGAAGTGGACGCGGTGCTCTACATGGTCGGGCACGGCACGATGGAGCCGGAGGACGGCGAACGGTTCGTGCTGGCCACCGGAGCCGTGGTCGCCGAACTCGCCGAGTTGGCCGACCCGCCGCGCCTGTGGCTGATCGGCTCCGGCAGCGCGGTGATCGAACCCGGTGAGGCGGGCTGTCCCGGCATCGCGGCTCTCCGCGGCCTGGTCCGGGTGCTCGCCTTCGAACACCCCGAGCTCCGCGCGACCCTGCTCGACTTCGACGCCGAGCCCGATCCCGCGCGGTTGTGGGTCACCGAACTGCACGACGAGATCCGCGCCGACTCCCCGGCCGACGAAGTCGCCTGGCGCGAAGGTGTCCGGTACGTGCGACGGCTGGCCCGGCCGACGCTGACCCCCGGTGCGCCCGCGGTTCGCGACGGTGCCTACGTGATCACCGGTGGCCTCGGCGGGCTGGGCCTGCACGCCGCGCGCTGGCTGCTCGACCGGGGTGCCGACCACGTGGTGCTGTCCAGCCGCCGGGGTGGTGAGGCGCCGATGCCCGGGGTCGAGGTGGTCGCCGGGGACATCGCCGAACCCGGGGTGGCCGCGCGCCTGGTCGAGGCCGCGACCAGGGACGGCCTGCCGTTGCGCGGGGTGCTGCACGCGGCCGGCGTGCTCGCCGACGGCGCCGCGATGAAGCTGACCGCCGAGCAGGTGCGGCGGGCGTGGTGGCCCAAGGCGCACGGCGCGTGGCAGCTCCACGAGGCGACGATGGGGCACGAGCTGGACTGGTGGCTCGTCTACTCCTCGGCCGCCTCCCTGCTCGGCTCGCCCGGCCAGGCCGCCTACGCGACAGCGAACGCCTGGATGGACTCGCTGGTGGAGTGGCGGCGCGCGAACGGGCTGCCCGCGACCACGATCAACTGGGGTGCCTGGGGCGACATCGGCGCGGCGGCCGGGACGAAGAACCCGGTGCTCGAACCGCTCAGCCCGGACGAGGGCCTCGAAGCGCTGGAGGCGGTGCTGGCCGACGGCCGGGCCGCGACCGGTGTGGCGCGCCTCGACACCACGACCGTGCTGAACCTCTTCCCGCAGCTCACCGCGCGCACGTTCTTCGCGTTGCTGGCACCGGATGAGGTCACGTCCGAGGTGAGCTGGGACGGCATGGCCGCGTTGCGGTCGGCCGAACCGGCGGCAGCGCGGGCGGCGCTGGCCGACCACCTGGTGGCGATCGTCGCCGGGCTGATGGGCTTCGAACCCGAGCAGATCGACCGCCACTGCCCGCTGACCCAGCTCGGCCTCGACTCGCTGCTGGCGATGCGGGCGCGGGGTGCGGTGGAACGCGACTTCGGGCTGTCCCTGCCGATGCCGTTGCTGCTGCGTGGTGCCTCACTGGCCGAAGTGGCCGCGCACCTGGCCGAGGCCGCCGGGTTCGGCGGCGAACTGCCGGCGGTCGTGTCCACTGTGGTCGGACCACGTGATCCGGCCGAGCGGTGGGTGGCGCGGGTCTGGCGTGAGGTGCTGGCCGGTCGTGAACCCGGGGTCTACGAGGACTTCTTCCTGGTCGGCGGGGACGCCGAGCGGGCAGAGCGGTTGCGCGCGGCCATCTCGGAGGAACTGAGCGCGGTCCCCGACGAGCGGACGTTGTTCGCCGCGCCGACCATCGCCGCGATGGCCGACCTCCTGCGGGCCGAGATCGAAGGGCACGGCGGTGGCCCGATCCGGTTGCTGCGGGACGGCGTCGCGACCGACCCGGTGTTCCTGTTCCACCCCGCCGGTGGTCCGACCAGTGTCTACCGCGCGCTGGTCGACCGGCTGACCGACGGCCAGCCCGCGTACGGCTTCGAACGGCTCGACGATCTCGAAGACCTGGAGGACAAGGCCGCCTGCTACGCCGAGCTGGTCCGCGAGGTCCAGCCGACCGGCCCGTACCGGCTGGGTGGCTGGTCGTTCGGCGGCTGCCTCGCCTATGAGACCGCGCAGCAGCTCGCCGCCGCCGGCGAGGAGGTCGACCTGGTGTTCCTGATCGACTCGATCCTGCCGCTGCCCGCGCCGGGCCGGTCCTCGGCGGACCTGCTGCTCGAACGGTTCGGCCGGTTCGCCGAGCACATCGAGCAGACCTACGGCGCCGAGCTGGACCTGAACGGGCTGGAGCTGGGCGGACTGGACGAGCGGGCGCAGATCCGGGCGGTGATGGACCGGCTGGCCAGCAAGGTGCCCGGGCTCGGCCAGGGCGTGCTGCACCACCAGTACACGTCCTATTTGGACGCCCGGGTGGCCGAGCGCTACCGGCCGCGTCCCTATCCCGGCCGGGTGGTGCTGTTCCGCGCCCAGGAACCGCACCCGCTGACCACCACGCTCGACCCGCGGTACCTGCGCACCGACGACGCGCTGGGCTGGGACGAGCTGTGCGCGGCGCTGGAGGTGGTCCGGGTGCCCGGCGACCACCTGTCGCTGATCGACCCGCCGAACGTCGAGGTGATCGCCGGGCGGCTGAACCGGTTGCTGAACGGAGGGAGTACGGCATGGACCACGCCGACCGCGGCCACCACTCGACCGCCTACCGCATAGCCGAGCTCGCCGACCGGCGCGACGAGGTCGAGCGCATCGCCGAGAAGCGCGCCGTCGACCGCCAGCACGCCAAGGGAAAGCTCACCGCCCGCGAACGGGTCGAGCTGCTGGTGGATCCGGAGTCCTTTGTGGAGCTGGACCAGTTCGCCCGGCACCGCTGCACGGACTTCGGCATGGAGGCGAACCGGCCGTACGGCGACGGCGTGGTGACCGGGCACGCCACCATCGACGGCCGCCAGGTGTGCCTGTTCTCGCAGGACTTCACCGTGTTCGGCGGCAGCATGGGCGAGGTCTTCGGCGAGAAGGTGCTGAAGGTGATGGACCTGGCGATGACCATCGGCTGCCCGGTGATCGGCATCAACGATTCGGGTGGCGCGCGGATCCAGGAGGGCGTGGTCTCGCTCGCGCACTACGCGGAACTGGGGCGCCGCAACGCCTTGGCCTCCGGGGTGATCCCGCAGATCTCGATGATCATGGGCCCGTGTGCCGGTGGCGCGGTCTACTCGCCGGCGATCACCGACTTCACCGTGATGGTCGACCGCACCTCGCACATGTTCGTCACCGGACCGGACGTGGTGCACGCGGTCACCGGGGAACGGGTGAGCACCGAGGAACTCGGCGGCTCGGCGACCAACAGCGAGGTCTCCGGCAACGCGCACCACCGGGCGGTCGACGAGGAGGACGCGGTCGACTTCGTGCGGACCCTGCTCGGCTACCTGCCGTCGAACAATGTGGACGGTCCGCCGGAGTTCGCCGACGAGACGGCGGCCGGGCTGACGCCGTCCGACCTCGAACTCGACCGCGTGATCCCCGATTCGATCAACCAGTCCTACGACATGACCGAGGTGATCGCGCGCATCGCGGACGACGGTGACTTCCTGGAGATCCACGCCGGGTTCGCGCCGAACATGATCTGCGCGTTCGCCAGGATCGAGGGGCACACGATCGGAGTGGTCGCCAACCAGCCCGCGCGCCAGGCGGGCGTGATCGACATCGACGCGTCGGAGAAGGCGGCCAGGTTCGTCCGGTTCTGCGACGCGTTCGGCATCCCGATCCTCACCCTCGCCGACGTTCCCGGTTATCTGCCGGGCGTCGACCAGGAGCGCCACGGGATCATCCGCCGCGGCGCCAAGCTGATCTACGCCTACTCGGAAGCCACCGTGCCGAAAGTGACCGTGGTGACCCGCAAGGCCTACGGCGGCGGGTACGCGGTCATGGGGTCGAAGCACGTCGGCGCCGACGTGAACATCGCCTGGCCCACCGCGGAAATCGCGGTGATGGGGGCCGAGGGCGCGGTGCGCGTGCTGCGGCGTCGGGAGCTGGCCGGGCTCGACGGTCCGGAAAGGACATCGGCCGAACGGCGGTTCGTCGACGAATACCGGGAATGCCACGGCGGCCCGTACACCGCGGCCGACCGCGGTTACGTGGACCTGGTGATCCCGCCGTCGCAGACCCGCCTCCAGGTGGCCAGGGCGTTCCGCCTGCTGCGCGGCAAACGGCAGGTCCTGCCCGCCAAGAAGCACGGCAACATCCCGCTTTAGCGAATGGAGGACGGATGAAAAGACGCTGGCTGCTGGCACTACCCCTGCTGGTGGCACTGGTCATCCCGGTGCCGGCGGCCACCGCGGTCCCGCCGGTGACCGCGGACAACGGCGCGAAGATCGTCAAGGAGACCCACGTCGACGCGCGCACGGTGGACATCGAGATCAGCTCGCCCTCGCTGGCCGGCACCGGGATGGTCCGCCTGCTGCTGCCGTCGAAGTGGGCGGCCGAGCCGAACCGCACCTGGCCGACGCTGTACCTCCTGCACGGCTGCTGCGAACCGGCGGACTACCGCTCCTGGGACCAGTTCACCGACGTCGAGCAGTTCACCGCGGACAAGGACACCATCGTGGTGATGCCCACCGACGGCAAGGCGGGCATGTACACCAAGTGGTGGAACCTCGGGCTGAAGTCCACTCCGGACTGGGAGACCTTCCACACGCTGGAGGTGCGCCAGCTGGTCGAGCGCGGGTACCGCGGCGGCACCCAGCGCGCGGTCGCCGGGGTGTCCATCGGCGGTTACGGCGCGATGGCGTACGCCTTCCGGCACAAGGGGATGTTCGGCGCCGCCGCCTCCTACAGCGGGATGCCGAACACGCTGTTCCCCGGCACGCCGGCGGTGATCAAGGGAATCCTGGTCCGCGAGGGCTTCTACAACTGGTTCGACCTCTGGGGCCACGAGATCACCAACATCTTCACCTGGTCCGACCGCAACCCCTTCGACCACGTCGACGACCTGCGCGGGACCGCGCTGTACATCTCGTGCGGCAACGGCCGCACCGGACCGCTCGATCCGCCGGGGCAGAGCGACGTGCTGGAACCGGCGGCCGAGCTGACGTCGCGCAGCTTCACCGATCGGCTCAAGTCGCGGGGGATCCCCGCCACGGTCGACTACTACGGCGACGGCACGCACAGCTGGCCGTACTGGGAACGCGCGCTGCACAACTCCTGGCCGGTGCTGGCACCCGCACTCGGGCTGCCCGCCTGACCGTCCGTCTATTTTGGAGGAATTCCTTGAGCAAGCACAGAATCGGCCGAGTGCTGCGGGCGGGCGCCTGCGCGCTCACCGCCCTGCTGGCACTTTCGGTGACCAGCACGGTTTCCTCGGCCGTCGAACCCGCCGCCCCGGAGGCCGCCGCCGCCGGGTTGCCCGGCCCGTTCGACGACTCCTTCTACACCCCACCGTCGACCCTGCCCGCGGGCAAACCGGGTGACGTGATCCGGTGGCGGCCATCGATACCCGGGCTGAACACGCTCAACGCGAACGCCTGGGAGGTCATGTACCTCTCGGTCAACGCGCTGGGCAAGCCGAACGCGGTGACCGGCACGGTGCTGGTGCCCAAGGGCGTCGACCCGGCCAAGGCGCCGATCGTCGGCTTCGGCGTCGGCACCCAGGGCCCGGCGTTCAAGTGCACGCCGTCGAAGGCGATCTCCCGCGGCACGCTGTACGACCAGCCCGCGATCAACGACTCGCTGAGCGCCGGGTACGCGGTGGCGGTCACCGACTACGAGGGTTACTCGAAGGACACCGTCCCGACCTACATCGTCGGCCAGTCGATGGGCCCGGCGCTGATCGACTCGGTACGGGCGGCGCAGAACCTCGACGCGGCGAAGCTGTCGAAGACGTCGAAGGTGGTCTTCCAGGGTTACTCGCAGGGCGGCGGCGCCGCGATGTGGGCGGCGGAGAAGCAGCCGTCGTACGCACCGGAGCTGAACCTGGTCGGGGTGGCGGCCGGTGGTGTGCCCGCCGACCTGAACGAGGTGGCGAAGGGACTCGACGGGTACCTCGGCTTCGGCTTCCTCGCCTTCGCCGCGGTCGGTCTCGATACGGCGTACGCCGACCTGAAGCTGGATTCGTACCTGAACGACACCGGCCGCACGGAACTGCAGGAGGCCAAGGAGAACGCGTGCGTGGTGGAACTGCTGGCGAACTACCCGTTCAAGAAGATCAGCGACTACACCACCAGCAATCCGCTGAACACCCCGCAGTGGCAGGCGCGGCTGGCGCAGAACAAGCTCGGCGCCAACCCGCCGAAGGTGCCGGTGTTCCAGTACCACGCGGTGGCGGACGAGATCGTGAACACGCCGCAGGCCGACGCGCTGCACAAGACCTACTGCGGCAAGGGCGTCAAGGTGCAGTGGAACACCTACCTGGCCGAACACCTGACCGGCATCTTCGCCGGGAACGGTGACGCGCACCAGTGGATCACCGACCGGTTCGCCGGTGCTAGCGCACCTTCGAACTGCTGATTGTTCATTGTTGCGCGGCTTTCCCGGTGAATTCGCCGGGAAAGCCGCGCGGCTCGAGAACTGCTGGGAAACGGCTCGATCGCGATTGAAAGCGATGTGAAAAACGAACTACCCTGGGGTGGAAAATGTCTGCGCGAGCCCCAGGGGATTCGATGAAACGGCACATCACGATCATCCACCGGTGGCGGGAGCAATACGCCGAATACGCGGAGTACCTCGACCATTCCGAGAACAACGTGACCTACATCACCACCGATGTCGGGGTATTGGGCGTTCCGGAGGGTGCCGCGGCCACCGCGCTCGTGGTGAACACCGACGACATCGACGAGGTGCGCGCGAAGGTGGTCGAGCTGGCGGCCCGGTTCGGGAAGCCGGCCGGGATCGTCGCGCTCAAGGAGGACGACCTCGAGGTGGGCGCGGCCCTGCGCGAGGAGTTCGGCTGCCCCGGCCCGCGGGTGTCGGCGTTCGTGCCGTTCCGCGACAAGCTGGTGATGTGCGGGGTGATCCGGGACGCCGGGTTGCCGCTGCCCGCGTTCGGCCCGGCCGCGACCGCCGAGCAGGTGCTCGGGTTCGCCGAGGAGCACGGGTGGCCGGTGATCGTGAAGCCGCGGAGCGAGAGCAGCAGCGCGGGCGTGGTCATCGTCCAGGACGCCGAGCACCTGGCCACTTTGGACCTGGACGACTCGCGCATGGTGCAGAAGTTCGTCGACCACACGGTGTTCCACGTGGACGGTTACTTCGACGGGGTCGAGGTCCGCCGGTGGAGTTCGGCGGAGTACCTGAACACCTGCCTGACCTTCCGCGGCGGTGGGGTGCTCGGCTCGGTGGAGGACGACGACCCGGAACGCCTCAAGGCGGTCGGCAACGCGACGGCGCAGTTCATCTCCGCGCTGACCGACGAGCCGACGGCGTTCCACCTGGAGGTCTTCGTCGCCCCGGCGGCCGACGGCGGGTTCGAGGTGCAGTTCCTGGAGGTCGGCGCGCGGGTCGGTGGCGCGGAGATCCCGTTCCTGTGGCGGGACGTGCACGGCTACGACCTGATGCGGGCGGCGTTCGAGTTGCAGCTGGGCCTGGTGCCGCAGGTGACCGACGCGCTGGAGGACAAGGACCTGGCGGGCTGGATGCTGGTGGCCGCGCCGGCGAAGCGCCCGTGCCTGATCACCGAGTCCACGCCGGTGCTGGGCCTGACGCCCGGGCCGTACGCCGAACGCGTGCTGGAGGTCGGGGAGATCCTGCCGAACGCCGCCGCCTTCTACGAACACGTCGGCGGCCGATTCCGCTTCCGCGGGTCGACCAGCGCCGAGATCATCGAGGCCATCGAGAACACGGTGCGTCACTTCCGGGTCGCCGCCACCCCCATCGAACCGGACTGACATTTCGGCAGGGGTGGGCGGTCAGAAGCGCTGGAGTCGCAGCAACCGTTGTCGAAGCCAGTCCGGCGGCACCTTGCACAGTGCCGCCGCGGCTTCGATGGCATCGGGCGTGAGCCGGATCAATTCGTTGCCGTAAGTCTTTGCCCAGGCTGCGAGCGGCTTCAGCGGCGGATCGTCGAGCTGCCGCAGGCGTGGGGCGCGAATCACCTGTGTCCGTCGGCCGTCCACCGGCCACACCGACTCCACCGGCCGGCCGACCACGTGGCAGAAATCCATCAACCGGTCGATCGGGATCTGTCGCGTGCCCGCTTCCCAAGCGCTGATCGTGCCGACAGACGGCCGGCTCACCATGCGTTCGGACACGTTCTCGCGGGTGAGGTGGGCCATCGCCCGAGTCATGCGCAAGTTGCGCCCGAGTTCGGCCTGAAACGTCGTCTGTGCCGTCACAATGCGCGGCCGCATGTCGCGATCCCCGGCACCGGAGTTGCCGGTGCTCACCGGGCGTCGTCCGCGTCCTCGACCGGCCAGCCGGGGTCCCGTCCGGTCCGGCACTGCCGTTGATGTAGCAGGGCATCGAAGATCGACCGGCTCACCGCGCGGCACCCACGGCAGGAACGCCACCAACGCAGCGCGACGGCGTAGCTCGCCGGGTCCTCCCACCGCGTCGCGGGCACCTCGCCGACGGCCGGTAGCTCCGCAGAAACCCCTGGCAGAAGCAGGGGCTCGACTTCGCCGAACTCGAGTCTCGCACTCACTTCGTGTACCTCCCGTGATCAGAAGGTCACGCTAGAAGCGCGTCACGGGCAGTTGTGTCCAGGAGGACACAACCACTGATGTTCACCCGGTCGGGGCCAAGCCCATTCGCCAGGCCAGACCGCGCAGGTCTCGGCTGTCGGCGCTCGGCGGGGCGGTGTTGAGCATCGTGGAGACCGCCTCCCGCACGAATGGGTTCGTGCGCAACTTCTGCGGCGCCAGCTTCTCGGCGGTCAGCAGGGCACTCATGCCCTGGTTACGCAGTTTGCGCTCGGTGAGCAGACCGCGCCCGAGGTCGGTCCAGAAGGCCGCCTGGCGATGCGGCGCGACCTCGGACAGGTGTACGGCTTCGGCGAACTCGGCGACCTTCGCGCCGTAGCCCAGCTCGACGCCGATGGTGACACGCCAGATCCCGACGTTGGACCGCCCGAAGTCCGATGGCCGGTACGGCTTGTCTTCGGCGTCGGTGACGTTCGTGAGATCGGTCGCTTCGGCCAGGTGGTCCAGCGCGGCGCCCTCATTGCCGAGTACGGCCGAGGCCAGAGCGGCAGTCAGGTGTGCCATGCCGCGCATGTACCCCGGGATCTCGGTCGAGGTGGCGATCCCGGTGGCCAGTTCGTACTGGCGGTGGCGGTTGGAGCCGCTGAGCAACTGCGCGCGGCGCCAGGACACATCGGCCAGGTAGTGCGGGTCTTCCAGCTCTTCGGCGGCCTGTCGCATGCGCTCGACGGCGAGCGTCGGCAAACCGTTCTGCCCGAGGTCGTGGGTCAGGTAAGCCGCGGTCTTGTAGGCGCTGATCAGGCCGACGAGTGCGGGCTGCCGATGTTCGTCGGATCCGACGAGCCGGAGAAGGTCGCGGATCAGCCCGGGGAGCATGGCGGCCTGGGCGGCGTAGTCGGCGTTCGGGCGCAGCACGGTATCGAGGTGGCGCAGGTCTGCCTGCACGTCCTGCCATGGGCGGCCGGGGGTGTCGGGTACCTCGCCTACTCGCCAACCCGTGAGCGCGTCCGAGATAACCGGGAGCGCGGAGTGGATGCCGTCGGACTCCGAGTCCGTGGGGGTGTAGGGCTTGCCGAGGAGGTCGCTCGGGGCGACCCGTAGCGCTGTCGCGAGCCCTTCGAGCACTCGGCGGCTGTCTATTGCCTTTTCGCCGCGCTCGATCTTCCCCAGATAGCCGTGCGAGATCCCGGCCAGTTGCGCGCAGGGCCGGAGACCGAGCTTGCGCCAGTTGCGAATCTCGCGCACCCGGCGGCCGAAGGCAGGTTGCATGGCCACACCTCTTCGCGGTCGACCCCTCCGCGAAACCCCGGCCCGTCGACCCAGGGCATGTGTAACTCCGCGAAGAGATACGGCCCCAGGCTACCTGCCGTACTGGCAATGCAACTAGCAGTGCCGGAAGCGGGCGTGGACCCCACGGGTTGCCGGGCATTAGACCGGCAGGTCGCGACCAAGGTTGTGGGTAATCATTCCGTCCCCGGGTCGGCGCCAAGATCGTTAGAGTGGCGCCGATGTCGAACGGGTACGAGGTCCACCTCGAGGCACTGCGCCGGGCGGCGCTGGCTGCTGATTCGGCCGCTGAGCAGGTCTCGGCGGCCGACCTCGGGAGCGCGCTCCGCGAGGCGGTGGCCGGGCTGCCCGGCGCCCGGTGCGCCCAGGCGGTCGAGGCGGCCGGCGAGGCCTGGCGCGGGGAACTCGCGGACTGGTCGTCGCGGGCCCGGGGTTACGGGCAGTCGCTGACCGGCGCGGCCGACGGCTACGGCCGCAACGATGCCGCTGTGGCACAGGACTTCCTCGGCGTCCGCATCGAGGGAGGCGTGCCGTAGATGGTCAGCTACGGGGAAGTGCGGCAGTGGCGGCCCGGTCCGCTCGACAGCGCCGAGCGGAGCCTCAAAGCCCTGTCCGACAAGCTGCTCGACCAGTCGGACGAGTTCGTCGTGCGGGGCACCCCCGCCGGGTGGACCGGTGACGCCGCCGCCGCGGCGGCGCGGCAGCGCACCACGATCGGTGACCGGATGGACGGCATCCTCGCGGGCGTGCGGACGGCCCGCGGCGGGCTGGCGAGCGCGGCGGACGCGGTCACCAGTCTCAGCCACGCCGTCCAGGAAACGGACAACCTCGCGCAGGTGAACGGTTTCGGAATCGGCGACAACGGCGCCGTCCGCGATGTGGCGCCACCGCGGCAGGTGCCCGCCGAACTGGTCGACGAGGTCCGGCGGCAGCGGCAGCGCATGGCCGACGAGCTGGTGGACCGCGTGGAACGAATCCTGTTGCGGGCCAACGACATCGACGGGGAGCTCGGCTCGCTGCTGAGCAAGATCGCCACGGGCGAGGCCGAAACGGCGCAGGCGCGGGTGTCCGTGGCGGAACCGCCCGACGGCACCCCGGCGGAGAACGCCTCGTGGTGGAACTCGCTGTCGGAAGACGAACAGCAGCGGATCATCGAGAACCACCCGGACTGGATCGGCAACCGCGACGGCATTCCGGCGACGGATCGCGACCAGGCCAACCGGTCGATCCTGGCCGACGAGAAGGTCCGGCTGGAAGCGGAAGAGGCCGCGCTGCGCGCCGACCTCGACGACAACTTCTTCGGCGGGATCTTCACCGACGACGACTCCGAGCTCGAAGCGGTCCAAGGCAAGTTGAAGGGCATCGAGGCGATCGAGTCCAAACTGGACAGCACGGCCGGGCTCGGCCAGAGCGAGCGGCACTACCTCCTGGGCTTCGACACCGGCGAAGACGGCAAAGCCATCGTCGCCAAGGGAAATCCCGACAGCGCCGACAACGTGGCGACGTTCGTGCCCGGTACCGGCGCCGACCTCGAAGGCGTCGGCGGTCTGCTCAACCGCGGCGACAAGATGTGGCTCGCGGCCGACGATTCGAGTGCCGACGAGTCCACTTCGGTCGTCACCTGGCTCGGTTACGACGCGCCGGACAACATTCCGCTGGCGGCGTCGCAGGAGTACGCCACCGGCGCCCGGCAGGACCTGGACAGCTTCCACGACGGACTGCGCGTGACCCACGAGGGCGGGCCGTCGCACAACACGGTCATCGGCCACAGCTACGGCAGCACGGTGATCGGGCACGCCGGCCGCGATCTGGACCTCGACGTGGACAAGATGGTTTTTGTCGGCAGTCCCGGGGTCGGCGTGGACCACGCGAGCGAGTTGAACATCGATCCCGGTGACGTGTACGCCACCACCGCGCGGGAGGACATCATCCGCCTGACGCCGGAATTCATCCACGGCAACCACCCGGTCGACGACGACTTCGGGGCGCACGAGTTCGAAGCGGATCCCGGCGAGGGCGGCATTTCCGGTGGTGTGCACACCCACAGCGCCTACTGGGACGACGGCAACAAGGCGCTGACGAACCTCGGGCATATCATCGTCGGCAACACCGACCGGCTCAGCTCATCCGCACACTGACGGGGATCAGGCATGGATTCGACGATCACCCTCGACGAGGCGAACCGCCGGCTCGACGCGTACATCGAGCAGGCGCTGGCCCAGCTGCCCGCCGGGACCGGCCTGAAGGAACGCCTGCGGATCGAGGAAGAACCCTGCGACGACGTGGCGGGGGTCAGGGGAAAGCAGCAGGCGAGCCGCAACTACCAGGTCATCGGCATCGACGCGGCGAACATCCCGTCCTATTTCGACACCCTGCGTGTTTGGTGGCAGGACAACGGGTTCCGGATCTTGGACAACGATCCCGTCGACGGGTTCCTGTGGGTGGAGAACAACGCCGACGGCTTCCGGATGACGCTGAAAGCCGCCGACGGGGGCAGGCTCATGCTGATCTCGTCGTCGCCGTGCGTCTGGCGTGACGGCACTCCGTAGCTAGGCCGGATGGAGCAATTGCGCCAGGGGTGGGTTTTCCGGCCCATTTCTCGGGGAACAGATTCCCGAGGAGGCGAGCCGATGACCACCAGCACCAAAGCGAGCCAGGCCAGGCACAGCAAACCCGTCCAGGTTCTGGGGCGGGTGGGGATGGCCTGCTACGGCGTGGTCCACCTGATCATCGCGTACCTGGCGGTGCGCATCGTCGCCTCCGGTGGTGGGCAGGAGGCCGACGGCCGCGGGGCGATCAGCGAGATCGGCTCCACCGGCGTCGGCGGGTTCCTGCTCTGGGTGGTCGCCATCGGCCTCATCGCGTACGGGTTGTGGCAGGCGCTCATGGCCGCCACCGGGTACTCGTGGGTGAGCAAGCAGCGCCGCCGGGTGATGAAGCGGGTGGCCTCGGTGGCCCGCTGCGTGATGGGCGTTTCCCTGGGCGTGTACGCGATCCAGCTCACCGTCGGCTCGGGCAGCCAGGGTTCGGGGGACCAGCAGCAACAGGAGGTCACCGGCAAACTGCTCGCCATGCCCGCCGGGCCGTTCCTGGTCGCGGTGCTGGCCGCGATCGTGCTCGGGGTCGCCGTCGCCGCGGCGGCCAAGGGGATTCGCAAGACCTTTCTCGACGACCTCGACTTCTCCTCGCTGCCGAGCGGCACGCGCACCTGGGTCGAGCGCCTCGGGCGCATCGGTTACCTGGCCAAGGCTGTGGTGTTCGGCGTGGTCGGCGTGCTGATCGGGGTCGCCGCGTTCAGCCACGACCCCGGCCAGGCGGGCGGCCTCGACGCCGCGTTGCGCACGCTGGCCGCCCAGCCCTTCGGCCCGGCTCTGCTCATCGCGGTCGCGGCGGGCCTCGCGGCCTTCGGCGCGTACTGCTTCGGCGCGGCCTGGGCCCACCGGAACTGAGCTACAGGAAGATCTTCACCAGCTGGTCCCGCCCGTCGCTGTCGCGCAGTAGAACCTGTTTGCCCGCACGGAGTTCCGCGTCGACGAACTCGTAGACCAGCAGGGCCCGGTTGACCAGGTCGACCTTCTTCAGCCCGGTGCGTTCCTGGAGCTTGCCGAGCGCCTCGACCGCTTCGGCGACCAGCGCCACGTTGACCCGGTCCACGGCGGCGGGCCGACCGGGTGCGTTGCCCTCGACCGATGGCATGCCTCTCCTCTCGCCGGGTGTCAGCCTGGCAGATCGACTGCCGGGCCGCCACATATTTCGCAGCGAATGTGTGTGAGAACAGTTGCGATCTTGGTCGCCGCGGGCTTAAGCTCGACCTGACCATTTTGCTCGAACGCGCTGGTCGGCACGAGGGGGAGCCGGTCGTGCGCGGCGGCGAAAGTGGTCCCCAGCGTGCCGGGTCCACTCGGGGCTCGCCTGACTGGGTTCAGGAAGGGCACTGCTCGATGGGTGCCGAAGTTTTGGGCGAGCGAGAGCCCAATGAGGAAGAGTCAGGCCGGGATGACGGCATCCCGACCTGGGGTTCGCTGATCCGGATCGAGACGGCGGAGCTGACGGGCGAAGTGGTCGTACCGCCCAGTCAGACGCGTCACCTGCTCGACACGGCAGTGACCGCGTTGGTCGCGCTCGGGGCGCTCGCCGGCCCCGCGCTCACCTTCAAGGTGGTTCCCGCCGCCTTGCCCGGGTGGGCGGCGGCCGGTACGGCCGTCGGGCAGCTCGTGGTGTTCGCGTTGGTCGTGCTCATCGCGCGGAAGTGAGTGCCGATCGGGGGCGTCGAGCCGGCGCCCCCGCCGGCGTTTCGCACCTGTCGGTAACCTGTCGACTCGCTGTCCGGTCTCTGTGGTCGGGCGACTACCGCTGGTTTGCTCACTAGGGTCCCGGTTGGTTGAAACTTCACACACCGGGAGTTGGTAGCGCATGTTCGCTCGAGTCAAGGATGTCGCCGCACTGGTCGGCCGGATCGGGATCGCCGTGGTGTTCCTCGCACACGGGCTGCAGAAGTGGGACAAGGGCGTGGACGCCACGGCGGGCATGTTCGAGGGCCTCGGCCTGCCGCTGCCCACCGTGGCCGCGTTGTTCACCATCGCGGTGGAGATCCTCGGTTCGCTCGCCTTCCTGCTCGGGCTCGCGATGCCGCTGGTCGGCATCGGTTACGCGATCGTCGGCGTCGGCGCGATCTTCACCGTGCACCTCGACAACGGCCTGACCGGCCAGGGCGGCTACGAGCTGGTGCTGGTGCTCGCGGCGGCCGGCCTGGCGATCGGCTTCAACGGCGGCCGCTTCTCCCTGGACCACCTGCTGTTCACCCGCAAGCGCGAGAACGCGGGCGCCGAGCGGCTCTCGGCGCAGACCGCCTGAGTCAGCCCAGTTCGCGGGTGGTGCGCTCGGTGCTGCCGCGGTCGGCGAGCTTCGCCGGGTCCGGGTTGCTGACCTGGACCAGCGAGGCCCCGGCCGCGAGCGGCGCCAGCAGGCCGCGCAGCACCCCGTCCGACAGGCTCCACTCCACAGTGGACAGCACGCGATCGCCCGCCGAGATGCCGTCCTTGTCGGCGTACGAACGGGCTTGCGCGAGTGCTTCCTCCACAGTGGACGAAAGAAGCGCCGGTGCGCCCGGCTCGACCGGGAACAGCGGCGAATAGGTGTCACCCGCGGTGCGGGCGTCGGACAGGAAGTCCACGGCGTCCGCGCCCGGTGCGTTCGACAGCCCCCGGCCCATCGGGTCCAGCGAGACCACCGCGGTCAGCTCGGCTTCACTGCTGGTGGTGTCCGGGCCGGTGAAGGCCACCTTCGCCCCGGCCGCGTCGGCCACCACGTGCGCCCCGCACCACCAAGCGCCGAGCAGCACTCCGGCGGTCTGCCAGTGCGCGGGCAGCGCCACCGCCACCGGGTCGCCAGGCTCGATCTCCGGCTCCTCGACCAGCCAGTTCGCTGTTTTCGAAGCCCAGTTGACCAGCGTGGTCACCGACAGCTCGACCCGCGCGCCGGTGGCGTCGTCGTAGTGCGTGATCAGCGGTTTCGCCGGGCTGGACAGGTGGGGGCGCAGCAGTGCTTCGGTAAGGCTCACGCCACCGACCCTAATCCACGCAGGTGACCCCGTCGTTCTGCCGCAGGGCCGCGCCCGGCGCGGAACCACCGCCCGCGGCGGGCTGGCCACCGCGCCCGGCGAGTTCGGCGACGAACTGGCGCACCGCGTTGAGGTCCACCTCGATGATGCTCTGGCCGTCCTCGCTGCGGGCGCCGACCGCGACCACCGGGATGGTCTGGAAGTTGACCTCGCCGGAGGCGATGTCCCTGGCCTGGCCGGCGAACTCCAGCAGGTCCAGCCCCGGGTCCACGACGATGGACTTCTTCACCGCCTCCATCAGCTGGTTCAGCTTGTCCGGGCTGGTCAGCGTGCCGGCGGAGAGCACCTGGTGCAGTGCGGAGGAGAGGAACGCCTGCTGGCGCTGGATCCGCCCGAGGTCGCCGCCGGGCAGGTTCTTGCGCTGCCGGACGAACGACAGCGCCTCGCCGCCGGAGACGGTCTGCACGCCCTTGCGGAAGTTGGCGCCGGAGTCCTTGTCCTCGGTGGCGTGGTTCAGGCACACCTTGATGCCGCCGAGTGCCTCGGTGAGCAGGTAGAAGCCGAGCAGGCCGACCTCGGCGTAGTGGTCGATCCGGATCTGGGTGAAGTCCTGCACGGTCTTCACCAGCGCGGTGCGGCCCGCCTGGTCGGAGTCGCGCTCGACCTCGGCGTCGTCGCGCTTGCCCTGGCGGCGCAGGTCGGTGGCGGTGTTGGCCTTGGTCACCCCGTACACCGAGTTGATCTTGGCCTGGCCGCCCTGCGGGACGTCGATCCAGGTGTCGCGCGGGATGGAGACGGCGGCGGGTTTGCCGCCGTTCTTCGGGATGCGCAGGATGATCAGGGTGTCGGTGTTGACCCCGGCTTTCTCCTCGGTGCGCAGTTCCTTGAGCACCCGCAGCGGCAGCGGGTTGCCCTGCATGTCGGTGCGCGAGTCGGCGCCGACGAGGAGGATGTCGGTGGCGCCGTCGTCCGCGGGCGGGGCGGCCGGGTCGTCGGGGTCGACGATCAGCGCGTCGGCGGTGCCGACGTTGTCCTGGAAGTCGTCGAGGGTGGTGTAGGCGTAGCCGGTGGTCGCCAGCGCGATGATCGAGAGCAGGGCGAGGAACACCTTGCCGGTGTTCCGGATCGGCCGGCGCCTGGTGGCGGCCGCGGTCGCCGCCTCCGCCTCCGCTTCGGATGCCGACTCTGCCGGGGTCTCCGCTTCGGCCTCCGGGCCAGGCTCTGCTCCGGCTTCGCTGCCGGACTCCGGCTGCGGCTCGGCGCCCGACGCGGCTCCGGCGATCGGTGCGGCCGTGGCGCCGGGCGAGTCCTCGGCTTCCGGCGCGGCTCCGGCCTCGGGCTCGGCGGCGGGTTTGGTGCGCGGCACCGGCGACGGCACGAACTTCCGCTTCCCGGAAGAGGCGGGCGTACTGTCCGTTTTGGACGAATCGGCGGTGGTGTCCTCGGCGGTTTCGGTGCCGTCGGAGAGCGGTGTACCGCTGTCCTGCTCGTCGTCGTGCTTCTGGTCGCCCACGCCGGTCACCTCCCCGTTTCTCCCGCGTTCGCGCCCCTCGTCAAGGCTAAGGCACTAACCCGTTGGTGTAAGCCAGTGCCTGGACCTTCACCGGGTCAGTTCACACAGGGGACGCCGCCCGCGGTGATCGGCGGCGGGCCGGCCGGGGGCGCGTCGGCGGGCGGGGCGGCCGGTTCCTCCGGCTGCGACGGCTGCGACGGCTGCGACGGCGCCGAGGACTGCCCGGCACCGGCGGCACCGTTCGCGTCCACCTTGTAGTCACGGCCCAGCAGCACCCGGACGTGCCCGGCGGGCACATCGGCGTCCGGCTCGGTCTGGACCTTGTCGCCCATCGCCTGCTTGATCGCGTCCGCGGCTTCCTGCTCACCGGGCGCGAACCGCACCACGGTGGTCGCGCGGCCGTCCAGCTGGGTGCTCGCGCCGTCCCGGAAACCCTTGCTGCGCAACAGTTCCTTCAACTGCGTGGCGGTGCTCGCGTTGCCGCTGGCGTTGAACACGTCGACGGTGACCTTCTCCGCGCCGGGGATCTTGCCGTCGGGCGCGCCGGTGGCGGGCGGGGCCCCGGCCGGCCCGTCGTCGGTCAGCCCGTCGACGAACGCCTTCACCTTGTCGGTGTCGATCTTGACGATGTCCGCCCCGCCGTACTTGCCGTTGCCCTCGGTGGGAATGGTGCGGAACTCGACCTGGCCGCCGGTCATGCCGCGCATCTGCTCGGCGAACTCCAGCAGGTCCCAGTCCTTGGAGAGGATGACCGACTTCTTCACCGCGTTGATCACGTCGGTGATCCGCGCCGGGCTCATCAGCACGTCCGGCGAGAGCACCTTGCGCGCCAAGCCGGACAGGAACGCCTGCTGGCGCGCGATCCGGTCCAGGTCGCCGTTGGGCAGTTCGTAGCGCTGGCGGACGAACGCCAGCGCCTGCTTGCCCTCCACCTCCTGCAGCCCGGCGGGCAGGTCCACCCCGGAGCGCCACTCCTTGACCGGCTGGTTCAGGCAGACCTCGACGCCGCCGATGGCCTGGGTGACCTCGTAGAAGCTGAGCAGGTTGACCTCGGCGTAGCGGTCGATCATGCCGGGCTTGCCGATCAGCGTCTCGATGGTGCTGATCAGGTTCTTGCGGCCGGCGATCTTGGCCTGCTCGTCGACCTTCTTCAGGTCGGCCTCGCCCTGCTGCTGCAGGGTGCTGGAGGTGTCGTTGTAGGCGTAGACGAAGGCGCTGTTCAGCTTGTGCTTGCCGTAGCCGCCGGACAGCTCGACCAGCGAGTCGCGCGGGAAGGAGATGGCCGAGGCCCGCTCGCCGTTCTGCGGGATGTGCACCAGGATCATCGTGTCCGTCTGGCGCTCGCCGTCGGCCTTGCCGGCGTTCAGCATGTCGAGCACCTCGCGGGGCATCGGGTTGCCCTCGTTGTCGGTGCGGCTGTCCTGGCCGACCAGCAGGATGTCGACCGCGCCGTCGAGCGGCTTCTTCTGGAACCCGCCGCCGATCACGTCGGTGGTGGTCAGCCCGTTGTTCAGTTCGCCGAGCACCTGCGAGCCGTACCAGGTCATGGTCAGCACGACCGCGGAAACCAGGGCGACCAGCGTTCTCCCGCTCCAGAGCGCGAACGCGGCGGGCGCGCTGCGCCGTCGCGGCGGCGCTCCCGCGGATTCGGTGTGTGGCCGCGGCGGCCCCTCGGTCACCACGCGCGCTCCTCCCAGCCGGTCAGCGATCCCGGTTTTTGCCTTCGATCATCGCCGAAGCCTCGTGCGAATTCGCGCGTGAACCCCCGGTGCCGGCCAGCCCGCCGGACACCCGCGCTACCCGCTCACCCTACTGTGTCCGGTGTGTGACGTCCGTGGGGTCACGAAAGGTTGCCTCGCGGCGATGAGACCGACCGTACGGACAGCGGAAGAACACGAGAAGGTGGAGTCTATGCGGGTTCTGGTCACCGGTGGCGCGGGATTCATCGGTTCGCACTATGTGAGACAGGCCCTGACCGGCGCTTATCCGGCGCTGGCCGAGGCCGAGATCGTGGTGCTGGACAAGCTGACCTACGCCGGGACCGAGGCGAACCTGGCTCCGGTGGCGGCCGAGGACCGGCTGCGGTTCGTCCGCGGCGACATCTGCGACGCCGACCTGGTCGCCGGGCTGATGAAGGGCGTCGACCTGGTCGTGCACTTCGCCGCGGAATCGCATGTGGACCGGTCGATCAACGGTTCGGCCGACTTCGTGTTGACCAATGTTCTCGGCACCCAGACCCTGCTCCAGGCGGCGCTGAACGCCGAGGTCGGCAAGTTCGTGCACGTCTCCACCGACGAGGTGTACGGCTCGATCGAAGAAGGCTCGTGGTCGGAAGATCACATCTTGGAACCGAATTCCCCGTATTCCGCTTCGAAGGCCTCTTCGGATCTGCTGGCCAGGTCGTTCCACCGCACGCACGGAATGCCGGTGTGCATTACCCGGTGTTCGAACAACTACGGTCCGTATCAGTTTCCGGAGAAGGTCATCCCGCTATTCGTCACCAATCTGCTCGACGGCCGGAACGTGCCGCTCTACGGCGACGGGCTGAACGTGCGTGACTGGCTGCACGTGGACGACCACTGCCACGGCATCCAGCTGGTCGCCGACGGCGGCCGCGCGGGCGAGATCTACAACATCGGCGGCGGCACCGAGCTGACCAACCGCGAGCTGACCGAACGGCTGCTGGCCGCGCTCGGCGCCGGCTGGGACCGGGTGGAGCAGGTGACCGACCGCAAGGGCCACGACCGGCGGTACTCGGTGGACATCACCAAGATCGCCGACGAGCTGGGGTACCGGCCGCGGGTGTCGTTCGACGAGGGGCTGGCCGCGACCGTGCGCTGGTACCAGGAGAACCGCGCGTGGTGGGAGCAGCTCAAGGATCGGGCCGCGCTGCGATGACCGCGCTGGAGCTGCTGGTCCCCGGCGGAACGGGGCAACTGGGGCAGGACCTGGCCGCGCTGGCCGGGCCGGGGCTGGGGGTGACCGCGCCCGGTTCGGCGGAGCTGGACGTGACCAAGCCGGGCGCGGTGATCGAGGCGGTGACCGCGCTGGCCGAGCGCGCGGCGGCGGCCGGTGCGCGGCCGGTGGTGGTCAACGCGGCCGCCTACACCGCGGTCGACCAGGCGGAAACCGACGAGGAGCGGGCTTTCGCGATCAACGCGGACGGCCCGCGGGTGCTCGCGGCGGCCTGTTCGTCGCGGCGGGTGCCGCTGGTGCACGTGTCCACCGACTACGTGTTCGCCGGGGACGCCACCGTGCCGTACGAGCCGGGTGCCCCGCTGGGTCCGCGCACCGCGTACGGCCGGACGAAGGCCGCCGGTGAGGACGCGGTGCTCGGTTCCGGCGCGTCGGCGTGGGTGGTCCGGACCGCCTGGGTCTACGGCAAGCACGGCGGCAACTTCGTGAAAACCATGGTGTCGCTGGAATCCTCGCGCGACACGCTGTCCGTTGTGGATGATCAGCGCGGTTCGCCGACGTGGTCGGCCGATCTCGCGGCGGGGCTGGTCGAACTGGCCCGCCGCATCGCCGGCGGCGAGGGACCGGCCGCGCGTGTACTGCACTGCACGGGCGGCGGCGAGACCACGTGGTTCGGCTTCGCGCAGGCGATCTTCCGGCACCTGGGCGCGGACCCGGCGCGGGTTTCCCCGTGCACCACGGAGGACTTCCCGCGTCCGGCGCCGCGACCGGCCTACTCGGTGCTTTCGGGCAAGGCCTGGCAGGACGCGGGCCTCACCCCGCTGCGCCCCTGGGACGAGGCACTGGCGGCCTACTTCGCCTCCTAGCCGATGTCACGAATGTGGCTTTCGAGACCTCAGGCGTCTCGAAAGCCACATTCGTGACACTGTCAGCGGGCGGCGGCTTGGCGGTAGGCGTCGACGGTCTTCTCGGCGCAGAGGCGCCACGTGTAGCTCGCGGCGTGCGCGCGGCGCGAGACCGAAGTGGACGCCGCGTGCGGGTCCGAGACGGCGGACCGCAGCGCCTCGACCAGTGCGTCCACCTCGCGGTACGGCACCAGGTGCGAGTACCCCCCGGAAACCTCGGCCAGCGCCGGGATGTCCGTGCAGACCACCGGCACGTCGCACGCCATCGCCTCCAGCACCGGCAGGCCGAAACCCTCGTCCCGCGAGGGCAGCACCAGCGCCGCCGCCCCGGCGACCACCGAGCGCAGGTCGACCGGCGGCAGGTAACCCAGGTGCGTCGACCGCTCCGACAGGTCGAACTTCCCCGGCCCGGTGAACACCAGCGGCGGCAGGTCCTCGGCCGCCGCGTGCGCCTCCATCAGCCACGGCAGGCCCTTGCGCGGCCCGGCCGCGCCGACGAACAGCAGGTACTCCGACGGCAGCCCCAGCCGTTCGCGCTGCTCCTTCGACAACGGCCGCGCGGTGAACCACGCCGGGTCCACGCCCAGCGGCGTGACGACGATCTTCGAGCGCGGCACGTCGAACCGCGAAGCCACCGCGTCGGCGACCGCGGCCGTCGGCGTGCAGATCACGTCGGCGCGCGCGGCACCCCGCCGGACCAGGACCGGCAGGTCCGCATCGGACGGTGACAGCTCCTCCGGCGCGTCGATGAACGCCAGGTCGTGAATGGTCAGCACGCCGGCCGCGCGCGCGATGCCCGGCAGCACGAAGTTGGTCCCGTGCACCACATCCGTCGATCCGGCGAACAGTTCGACCGGCGGGAAGTTGCTGCGCACCCACGACCGCCGCAGCAGGCGGGCGGCCACCGGCATGCCCCGCGCGCGCACGCCGTGCGGCAGCACCCGCCGCAGTTTCCGCCAGCCGCGCAAGGTGAACGCCACCGCGCGGGTGTCTACAGAGGACAGTGAGGCGAGTTCTTCGGACAGGGAAGCGGTGTAGTGGCCGATGCCGGTGCGGACCCCGAGCAGCGGGGTGCCGTCGAGCAGGACGCGCAGGGGTCGGTCAGCCATTGCGGCGAGCCACTTTCAGCACCCGGCCGCCGACCCGCTTGGCCAGCTCGCGCACCCCGCCGTCGGCCAGGTACTCCTTCACCAGCGCCAGGTCTCTGCGGACGACTTCCGCGCCGCGCAACGGATCCGAGGGCGCCAGATCGCTCGCGCCGGGCAGCCGGTCCGCGGCCGGACGCGGGTCGCGGCAGAACTCCACCAACGGCTCCAGCGCCCGCGGCCAGGCGAACCGCTGCGCCACCTCGGCGATGCGCTCCTTCGCGGCGTTCGCGAATTCCGTGTCGTACAGCGCCTTTTCCAGCGCGTCCGCCAGTGCCTCGGAATCCTCCGCGGGCACCACGACACCGAGCTTCTCCGCCCGCACCAGATCGGCGAAGGCGTCGCCGTCGGTGGTCACGATCGGCAATCCGGACCACAGGTAGTCCAGCACCCGCGTGCGGAAGGCGAAGGTGGTCTCCACGTGCTCGTAGTGCGTGGTCACCCCGCAGTCGGCGTCGAGCAGCCAGTTCTGCCGCTCGCCGTAGGGCACCCACTGCTCGTTGAAGAACACGTGCTTGCCGGTCAGCCCGAGCGAGTCGGCGAGCCGGATGGTCCGCGCGCCGATGTCCATCTCGGCGACCTCGGGGTTCGGGTGCTTCATGCCGAGGAACACCAGCCGCACGTCACCACGGCGCTCGCGCAGCCGGTCGATCGCACGCACCAGGGTCAGCGGGTCGAACCAGCTGTACACCCCGCCCGCCCACAGCACCACGTGATCGGTCTCGGCGATGCCCGGCACGTTCGCGCGCAGGCCCGGTCCGGTGCGGCGCGGGGCCTCCGGCGACAGCCCGAACGGGACCACCGCCAGCAGCGACTGCGTGGTCGGGTCGGCGTCGTAGAGGCGCGGCGAGAGGCGCCCCATCGCGGCCAGGTGCCCCAGCCAGAACAACCGCTGCCGCTCGGACGCGCAGAGGAAGAAGTCCCCGCGTTCGAGCTGGGCCTCCAGCACCCTGGTCACCCCGACCAGGTCCGCGGCCCGCTTGTCGTCCGGCACGCCGCGGCCCTGCTCCAGCAGTTCCAGGTGCATCGGGTCGTAGAGGTCGCAGACCACGATCTTGGTCGAGTCCGCCTTCTTCAGCTGGGGCGCCATCTCCAGCACGTGCCCCTGCAGGATGACGATGTCCGCCCACTCGACCGGCTCGGCCAGGTCGCGCCGCTTGGCCGCGCTCACCGCGAACGGCGCCGGCGGCGGGTCCGCCAGCGGGTTCACCGTGACCAGCCGGACCTCGTGCTCACCGGCCAGCGAGGCGGCGATGTTCCAGGCGCGGATCGCCGGGCCCGCCATGCGCTCGGTGATCGCGTCGCCGGTGATCACCAGTACCTTGCGGCGCTGCCCGAACACGCTCTCGATGCCGAACGCCTTGACCAGGATCTCGTGCGCGTCCAGGTACCGCGGCAGCGGGTACGCGGGTTCCAAAGCCTTGCGCAGCAACGGAATCAGGTCCGCGTCGGTGCGCACGCGCGCGGCCTGCTCGACCGCGCGGGACTCGGCCAGCGACGGCATCAGCTCGACGAACTGGTCGATCGCGAGCACCCCGGCCAGCGAGGTGCGGGGCACGGCCACCGGGTCGGTCTCGACCGGACCGACGCCGCGCTGGAGGTCCAGCTGCGTCGCGTCGATGTCACCGCGGGCGGTGGCGCGGCGCACGGTCAGCGCGAGTGCCGCGGGCAGCACCCGCGCCAGCGTCTCGTCGGAGAGGTTCTTGTACAGCGCGGCGAGTGCGTTGCGCTCCAGCAGGAAGGTCTCGCGGCCGGTGTCCGGCGCGTCGACGGCGGCCATGGTGCCGTGGTGGCGGTGGTAGGCGACCGACTCCGGCACGTACCGCACGCGCCAGCCGCGCAGGTTCATCCGCCAGCCGAGGTCGACGTCCTCGTAGAACATGAAGAAGCGCTCGTCGAAGCCACCCAGTTCGGTGAACACCCCGGTGCGCACGAACATCGCCGAGCCGGTGCCGAACAGCACGTCCTTGGCGACCTCGTGCTCGGCGGCGGGCACGTCGGCCAGCGGTCCGCCCGCGTGGCGCTTGTAACCCATGCCGAACCAGGTCAGCCCGCCGTCGACGAAGTCGGTGCCGGTGCCGTCCCAGTCGAGCACCTTGCTGGCCACCGCGCCCACGCGCGGGTCGCCTGCCAGTTCGGCGACCGCCGCGCGCACCCAGTCGCGATCGGGGCGGGCGTCGTTGTTGAGGAAGGCGAGCACGGTGCCGGTCGCGTGCTTCGCGCCCAGGTTGCACCCACCGGCGAAGCCCAGGTTCTCCGCCGACTCGACCAGCTTCACCCCGGGCACCCCGGCGGCCCTGATCCGCTCGGCCTCACCGGAGGCGTTCTCGACGCAGATGAGCTCCAGTCGCGGGTAGTCGACCTCGGCGAGGGACCGCAGGCAGGTGATGGTGTCGTCCGCGCCCCGGAAGTTGACCACGATCACCGAGACCACGGGCAGCGCGCCTTGGGTCAACACCGGACTCCTTCGGTTTGGGGTTTCCCAGAGCCTAACCGCCCGCCCACCTGCGCCAGACCGCACCTCGGCCGATCGTGGCACGCGCGCCGATCCGCCGGCGGGCCCCGATCGTGCCCGGCAACCGGAGCACCACCTCGCCGAGCACGCGCAGCCGGAGCCCCGGCCGGAAGTTGGCCGCGTCCGGAACATCCCGTTTGATCGGCAGCAGCGCGGTGAGCACGGCGAACCGCGCCAGCTCGCGCAGCGCCACCGCGGCCGGGGCGCACCGGAGCAGGGTGAGCAGGCGGTTGCGCTCGTTCCAGCGGTGGAACGCGGGGGAGCCGGGCCGGGTGCTGGCGCCGTGGAGGTGCCGGACCTCGGTGGGCGAGCCGAGCACGCGCCAGCCGCCGAGCCGCAGCCGCCAGGCGGTGTCGGCGTCCTCGTAGTAGCAGAAGTAGCTCGCGGGCACCCCGCCCGCGGCACGCAGGGCCGAGGTCCGCAGCAGCACCGCGCCACCGCAGAAGCCGAACACCTCGGCGGCCGGTTCGGTGTGGTCGGCGCCGTGGCCGTCGGCGGTGAGGCGGACGCCGGTCGACTGCGTGGTGCCGTCCGGCAGCACCAGCGTCGAGGTCACCGCGGCCGCGTCCGGGGCCGCGTCGAGCGCGTCCTCCAGGTCGGCCAGCCAGCCGGGGCCGGGCGCGGCGTCGTCGTTCAGCCAGGCCACAAAAGGCGTGCTGACCTGCGGCAACGCGGCGGCGATGCCACCGGCGTACCCGGTGTTGCGGGGCAGGCGCAGCACCTCCGGCGCGGCCGGGTGCGCGGCGAGCAGGGCGGCGGTCCCGTCGTCCGACGCGTTGTCCACCACCAGCGTCCGATGTGGACGGTCCTGGGCGGCGAGCGCGGCCAGGCAGTCCGTCAGGTGCCCGGCACCGCGCCAGGTGACGACCACGACCGTGCTGCGGGGCGGGGATGACACGCTGAGCACAATAGGCGGGTGCCCGAGCTGGTGGTCATCGCGGAGCAGTTGCTCGCGCCCGTTCCCGGGGGAACCGGGCGGTACACGGCCGAGCTGCTGCGCGCGCTGGCCGAGACCGTGCCGGACGGCTGGACGCTGTCGAGCGTGGTGGCGCGGCACGGTGACGTCGAAGCGGCCAGGGTGCCCGGGGTCGACGGCCCGCGGGTGCTCGCGCTGCCGCCGCGGGCGCTGGTCGCGGCCTGGCAGCTGGGGGTGCCCTGGTGGCCGGGCGGCGACGCGGTGCACGCGACCACGCCGCTGGCCCCGCCGCGGGCGCCGCGTGGCCGGCGGCTGAGCGTGACCGTGCACGACACCGTGCCGTGGACGCATCCCGAGACGCTCACCCCGCGTGGCGTCTCCTGGCACCAGTCGGTGATCGCGCGGGCCGCGCGCCGGGCGGACGCGCTGGTGGTGCCGACCCAGGCGGTGGCCGACGACCTGGGCGCGCGGGTGGCGGGCAAGGCGCCGGTGCACGTCATCGGGCACGGCGTGACCGACCTGCCCAGCGAACCGGTCGACCTGCTCCTGCCCGCGGAATACGTGCTGGCGATCGGCACCGTCGAACCGCGCAAGGGCATCGGGCTGCTGATCGAGGCGATGGCCCGGTTCGACGGCCCGCCGCTGCTCCTGGCCGGTCAGCCGGGCTGGGGCGAGCTGGACCCGGCCGAACTCGCGCGCCTGCACGGCCTGCCCGCCGACCGGCTGCGCGTGCTGGGCCGGTTGACCGACGCCGAACTGGCGGCCGCGTTGCGCGGGGCCTCGGTGCTCGCCATGCCGAGCCTCGCCGAGGGGTTCGGGCTGCCGGTGCTGGAGGCGATGGCGGCCGGCGTCCCGGTGGTGCATTCGGACGTGCCCGCGCTGGTCGAGGTTTCGGGGGGCGCGGCCCGCGTGGTGCCGAGCGGCGACGTCGGTGCGCTGGCGGCCGCGTTGCGGGAGGTGCTCGGCTCGCCGTCGCTCTCCGCGACCATGCGGACCAGCGGTTTGACCCGATCGGATGAATTCAGTTGGCGGTCGGCGGGCCGGGCGCTCTGGGCAGTGCATACGACGGCTTTGCCCGAGCCAGGCCCCGAGTTTGGTGGTTCCCCACCCCACGCCAGTTGAACGGCCGTACGCTGCATGCGTGGTACCTGGTGAACCTCGTGTGCTGATCGACGCCACCGCCGTGCCCGCGGACCGCGGGGGTGTCGGCCGCTACGTCGATTCGCTCGTCGCCGCCCTGGACGCCGACGGCGCCCCGATCACCGTGGTCTGCCAGCCCCGTGACTTCCGGCTGTACTCCCAGCTCGCGCCGAACACCCGGGTGCTCCCGGCCACCGAATCCACCTCGACCAGGACCGCCCGGCTGACCTGGGAGCAGACCACGCTCCCGATGCTGGCGCGGCGGCTGGGCGTGGACGTGGTGCACTCACCGCACTACACGATGCCGCTGGCGCTGAACAAGGCGTCGGTGGTGACGCTGCACGACGCCACCTTCTTCACCGACGCGGTGCTTCACTCGTCCGTGAAGGCGCGCTTCTTCCGGGCGTGGACGGTGGCCGCGCTGCGGCGGGCCTCGCTGTGCGTGGTGCCGAGCGAGGCGACCGCCACCGAACTGGCGAAGGTGACCCGCGTGCGGGCCTCGGAGCTGGAGGTCATCCAGCACGGGGTCGACGTCGAGCGGTTCCACCCGCCGTCACCCGACGAGGTGCGCGCGGCCCGTGAGGCGATCGGGCTGGGCAACACCCCGTACATCGCCTTCCTCGGCGCGCTGGAGCCGCGCAAGAACGTGCCCGCGCTGATCCGCGGGTACGCCAAGGCCATGACCGGCCGGGCGAACCCGCCCGCGCTGGTGCTCGCCGGTCAGCCGGGCTGGGACACGCAGGTGGAGAAGGCCCTCGAAGGCGTGCCGCACCGGCTGCGTGTGATCCGGGCCGGGTACATGCCGTTCGGCACGCTGGCCGGGTTCCTCGGCGGCGCGGAGATGGTCGCCTACCCGAGCCTCGGCGAGGGGTTCGGCCTGCCGGTGCTGGAGGCGATGGCCTGCGGTGCCTGCGTGCTGACCACGCGGCGGCTGTCGCTGCCCGAGGTCGGCGGGGACGCGGTGGCCTACTGCGGGGTCGGCGCCGGTGACGTCGCGGCCGCGATCGGCGAGCTGCTCGACGACCCGGCCCGCCGGTCCACCCTGGCCGCCGCGGCGCAGCGCCGGGCGAAGGAGTTCTCCTGGGCGGTCACCGCCGAACGGCACCGCGAGGCGTACGGCCGGGCGTGGCTGGCGTGGCGCTCCGGTGGGGGGCACCAGTAGCGGTGGGTGACCAGGGCACAATGTCCTGTCGTGCACCCCAAGTATGGCGATGAGCTCGCCGTCGTGGTCGTGACCTACTTCCCCGGCGAGACACTGGAACCGTTCCTCGACACGCTCGACAAGGCCACCGCGCGCGACGTCCGGGTGGTGCTGGCCGACAACGACACGGACGCTTCGGACGAGTCGCTGGACAAGGCCGCCGAACGCGAGAACGTGCACCTGCTGCGCATCGGGGAGAACCTCGGTTACGGCAGCGCGGCCAACCGCGGGGTCGCCGAACTGGACGAGCGGTACGGCTGGATCGTCATCGCCAACCCCGACCTGGAGTGGCACCCCGGTTCGCTCGACGAACTGCTCGCGGTGGCGGAGCGCTGGCCGCGCGGTGGCGCGTTCGGCCCGCTGATCCAGGAACCGGACGGCACGGTCTACCCGTCGGCGCGCCTGCTGCCCTCGCTCGGCCGCGGCATCGGGCACGCGGCGCTGGGCAAGGTCTGGCGCGGCAACCCGTGGACCAAGCAGTACCGGCAGGAGACCGCGACGCCGGCCGAGCGCACCTCGGGCTGGCTCTCCGGCTCGTGCCAGCTGATCCGGCGCGAGGCGTGGGATTCGGTGGACGGCTTCGACTCGCGGTACTTCATGTACTTCGAGGACGTCGACCTCGGTGACCGCGTGGGCCGCGCGGGCTGGCTGAACGTGTACGCGCCCTCGGCGTCGGTGATGCACATCGGTGGTCAGGCCACGAAGCGCGCCTCGGCGAAGATGCTCGCGGCGCACCACGAAAGCGCCTACCGCTACCTGGCCGACCGGCACCGCGGCCTGCTGTGGAAGCCGGTGCTGGCCGCGGTGAAGCTGGGCCTGGCGGCCCGGCTGAAGCTGGCCACCCTGCGCGACCGCTGACCCCCGAATGCTATGAGTGGGGCATTACTTGCATTCAACGCGAGTAATGCCCCACTCATAGCATTGGCTCGGGCTCAGATCCCGTCGAGGCGGCGGGAGAGGTTCGAGCGCTTGGTCTGGGTGGTGGTCGGGATCAGCCCGCCCACGTCCTTCTCCTCGATCACCGGGTCGGCGGGCTGCTCCTCGAACAACGAGGGCAGCGGCATCGGCCGGGTCGGGCGGGGCCCGCGCGGGGCCTCCAGCCGGGAGGTCGGCTCCGGGCTGGCCAGGTGGTAGTCGTTGGCCTCGATGGTCGCCGCGGACACCTGGGTGGTGGAGTCCGGGTCCTGCGCGTCGATGCCCTCGACCACGGATCTGGGGATCTGCTGGGTGTTGGCCGCGTCCATCGGCGAGGTCGCGTCGTCCGGTGTGACCACAAAAGCTCCACGGGCACGCGCCCGCGAGAGCAAGGCGTCCGCGCGATCGCGGGGGTCCATCCCCTCGGCCTCCCGACTAACCCGAGGCCCTCTCCAACCGGGGCCGCCTGTGTGCTGTCTAGGGTAGGCCCTCCGGGCCGCTCGCGTCAGCGTTTCCGGCGGTTTGTCACCAGGTGTTCCGCGAATGTGGGAGGAAGGGATGCGCGCATGACTGCCGCACCGGGGGTCGATGCCGTCGTGCTCGTCGGCGGAAAGGGCACGCGACTGCGGCCGTTGACCCTGTCCGCACCGAAGCCGATGCTGCCCACCGCGGGCGTGCCCTACCTTTCCCACCTGTTCTCGCGGATCCGCGCGGCCGGGATCACGCACGTCGTGCTCGGTACCTCGTACCGGGCCGAAGTGTTCGAGGAGCACTTCGGCGACGGTTCCGCGGTGGGCCTGGAACTCGAATACGTGGTGGAGGAAACGCCGCTGGATACCGGTGGTGCCATCCGCAACGTCTACGACCGGCTCCGCGCCGACAACGCGGTCATCTTCAACGGCGACATCCTTTCCGGCGCGGATCTCGGGGCGCTGGTGGAAACGCACCGGTCCACCGGGGCGGACGTCACCTTGCATTTGCAACGAGTTGACGATCCGAGCCGATTCGGTTCGGTTCCGACGGATTCCACCGGGCGCGTCACCGAGTTCCTGGAGAAAACGCCCAATCCGCCGACGGATCAGATCAATGCCGGTTGCTACGTGTTCAAGCGGTCGGCGATCGAGTCCATTCCGGCCGGTCGGCCGGTTTCGGTGGAGCGCGAGACCTTTCCCGGGCTGCTCGAAGCCGGCGCGCACGTGCAGGGTTTCGTGGACGCGTCGTACTGGCTGGACGTGGGCACGCCCGAGGCGTTCGTCCGCGGCTCCGCCGACCTGGTGCGCGGGGTCGCGCCCACCTCGGCGCTGCCCGGCCCGACCGGCGACGCGCTGGTGTTGGACGGCACGAAGGTCGCCGACGACGCTGTGCTGACCGACGGGTCCACGCTCGGCGCTGGTGCCGAAATCGGGGCGGGCGCGCGGATTTCCGGTTCGGTGCTGTTCGACGCCGCGGTGGTCGGCGAGGGCGCGGTGGTCGAGCGCTCGGTGCTCGGCAAGGGCGCGCGGGTCGGTGCGGGCACGGTGCTGCGCGGTGTGGTGCTCGGCGACGGCGCGGTGGTCGGCGCCGGGTGCGAGCTGGTCGACGGTGCGCGGGTGTGGCCGGGGATGACCATCGCGGACGGGGCCGTGCGGTTCTCGAGCGATGCCTGAGTCGCGCCGCTGGCGGCCTTCGTACGCGCTGGATTTCCGGCGCGTGCTGGCGCCGTTGCGCCGGGGGCGCGGGGACCCGGCTGTCCATTGGGACGCGCCCGGGCGGGTGTGGCTGACCGCGAACACGCCGGAGGGGCCGGGAACGCTCGGTTTGCGCCGGTTGTCCGATGGTGAGTTCGAGGCGATGGCTTGGGGCGCCGGGGCTTCGGTGTTGCTCGACGGCGTGCCGGAGCTGCTGGGCTCTTCGGATGATGATGAGGGTTTTGTCGCGCACCACGACGTGATCGCGGATGCGCGGCACCGGCGGCCGGGGCTCCGGTTGCCGTCGACCGGGCGGGTGTGGGACGCGCTGGTGCCCGCGGTGCTGGAGCAGAAGGTGACCGGGATCGAGGCGCACCGGTCGTGGCGGGAGCTGTGCCGGTGGTTCGGCGCGCCGGCGCCGGGGCCGGGTCCCGGGGTGCTGCGGGTGCCCCCGTCACCGGCGGCGGTGCGGTCCATTCCGGACTGGAAGTGGCACCAGGCGGGCGTGGACCTCAAGCGCCGCACGGCTTTGGTGGCGGCGGCCGGGGTGGCCCACCGGCTGGAGCGGGCGGCTTCGCTGCGCGGTGCGGAGGGCCGGGCGCTGCTGCGGAAGGTCCACGGGATCGGCGTGTGGACCGCCGCGGAGATCGCCCAGCGCGCCTGGGGTGACCCGGACGCGGTCAGCTTCGGGGACTTCCACATCCCGTCGATCGTGGGGTACGCGCTGGTCGGGCACGCACTGGACGACCAGGGCATGGCGGAGGTGCTGGCGCCGTACGCGCCGCAACGGCAGCGGGCCGTGCGGTACCTGGAAGCGGCAGGCGTGACGCGCCCCCGATTCGGCCCGAGAATGCCGATCCGGGACTACCGGGCCCTGTAGGGGGATGCTGTGAATGTGGCTTTCACTGCGGAATCGGCAGTGAAAGCCACATTCACAGCACTCGGCTGCGGGGGCTACTGGCCCTGCGGCGGCTGTGGGCCTTGCGGCGGCTGCGGGCCGGACGGAGGCTGCGGGCCCGAGGGCGGTCCCGGCGGGTACTGCCCGGGCGGAAGCTGCCCCGGCTGGCCCGGGAACTGCGGCCCCGGCGGCTGCTGACCAGGCTGCCCTGGCTGCCCCGGGAACTGGCCCGGCTGCCCAGGAAACTGGCCGGACTGGCCCGGCTGCTCGGGAAACTGACTGGACTGGCTCGGCTGACCCGGAAACTGACCGGACTGGCTCGGCTGACCCGGGAACTGACCGGATTGGCCTGGCTGCCCGGGAAACTGGCCCGGCTGACCCGGGAACTGGCCCGGCGGGTACTGCCCACCCTGCCCGTACGGGTACTGCGCGGGCGGCACCTGCTTCTTCTTCCCGTTCATCACCAGTACCACCGTCACCACCACACCGATGACGACCACCAACAGGACCAGCAAAATCAGCAACATAGTGGGCGAGATTCCAATCATGTCCGCCTCCCGGTCGACCGCACCCGAGCGTAGTCAGCGCGCCGGGCGCGGGGTGAGGCGCGGCACCCCCTGGGCCGACCGGCCGCCGTCCAGGGCGGCGGACACGATCGCCAGTGCTTCCCCCTGGCTCAGGCCGAGCTTCCGCACCACCCCCGCGTACTCCGCGGCGGCTTCCTGCGCGCGCTGCCGTGACTGGTCCCCGGACGACCCGACGAAGCTCCCCGCCCGCCCGCGGGTTTCGATCAGGCCCGCCTCCTCCAGCTCCCGGTACGCCCGCGCGATGGTGTTCGGCGCGATCCCGAGATCGGCGGCGAGCTTCCGCACGGTGGGCAGCTTCGTGCCGACCGGCAGCGTGCGGTCGTTGATCTGCCGGGCGAGCGCCGACCGCACCTGCTCGTACGGCGGCACGGGGGAGTGGGCGTCCACGCTGAGCATCATGGTGCGCTCACCCTACGCTCCCCGACTCGGTTCAGCCGACGTCTGCCGACGAACCAGCACACCATCGAGGTGATCAACAACCCGGCCAGGGAGAGCTGGACGGCGACCAGATCGGTGAAGTTCGTCGTCGCGCCGAAGGCGAACGTCATCATCACCGGAAAGGTCGCGCTGCGCATCTCGTCCGCGCGCAGGCGGTCGTCGACGAGCAGGGAGAGCGCGTCCTCGGCCAGTGCCGGGCGGTTGAGCGCCCGTCTCGTCTGCCAGGTCGCCGCAGCCACTCCGAGCAGCGTCATCCCGGCCAGTACGCCGCCCGCCGGCAGCTCGCCGAGCGCGAACAGGCCCGCGGCCATGCCGAACCCGCCGAGGTAGGTCAGCACCAACGCGCAGGCGACCCAGCCGTTGAGGAAATCGGTCAGCTTCGGCGCGACCGGGCGGGCGACGCGGCGGGGCAGGGTCGCCGCGAGACGGCGCTCGCCGACCGCCTGCTCGTGGTTGAACCAGACCCGGATAGCGAAAAAGATGGCGTAGAGAAGGGTCGAGTACCAGGCCTGGTGGTCGGGGGCCCAGGTCGAGAGGGCGGAAAAGCCCGCAACCCACACCGCGGCGAGCAGGCCGAGCGCGATCGGGTGCCGGTTGGTGAACTCCTGGTACCGGATCGGCCCCTGCCCGGTCAGGCGCATCGCGACGAACCGGGTCGGCTGAGCGTGGATGCCGTGTCCGTGCAGCCAGGCCCGGGCGAACTCGATCTGGAACTGCCCCGCCGGCGGCGGCCCGAACACGCTGGTCATGTCTCCCCCTGTGTCATCCCCTGTAGCAAGAGGATGACACAAAGGTCGACACAAAATCAACCGTGGTCGACGGCTGCCGCGATCAGTTCGGTCAGGTCCTCCGAGCCGGCGGGCAGGGCGGCGATCGGCCACCACCGCAGGTCGTCCGACTCGTCGCTGCGCACGGGTTCCGCGCCCTCCGGTGCGTGCGCCACGAAGCGCACGTCGAAGTGCCGCGTCGGCACGCCGAGCGAGCAGGTGATCGGGTGCACGTCCAGGTGGACCGGCTCGGTGTCGATGGTCAGCCCGCTGATGCCCGACTCCTCGGCCGCCTCGCGCAGCGCGGCGTCGGCCAGTGCGGTGTCGCCGGGTTCGCAGTGCCCGCCCAGCTGCAGCCACCGCCCCACGCGCGGGTGCAGGGTCAGCAGCACCCGCTCCCCGGCGTGGTCCAGCACCACCGCGGACGCGGTGACGTGCCCGGCCTCGCAGGACCGCGCGCAGGTGTCCTCCCTGGCGGCGACGAAGCCGAGGAACGCCTGCCGCAGCGATTCCTGCGCCGCGGTCGGCGCCTTCCAGCTGTCCAAAGTGGACAAGGTATCGGCGTGCAGGCTCACAGTTCGACCAGCCCTTCGTCGAGGTCACGGGGTGGGCGCGGGCCGGACGGGCCGTCCAGCGGGTGCCCGATGGCGACCGCGCCCAGCGGCTGCCACTCGGCGCCGAGCCCGAGCTGCGAGCGCACCACGTCGGCGGAGAAGATCGTCGAGCCGACCCACAGCGAGCCGAGCCCTTCGGTGGCCAGCGACACCAGCAGCCCCTGCACCGCGGCCCCGGCCGCCACCGTGAACATGGTGCGCTCACAGGCGTTGCGCCGGTCGTCGGGATAGGTGTGCGCGCCTTCCGGCACCAGGAACGGCAGCACCAGCTCCGGCGCGGTAAACAGCAGGTTCCCCCGTGCCAGGCGCTTTTCCACCTGCTCCGGGGTGAACCCGTCGCCCTCCAGGTCCGCGCGCCAGTGCGTGCGCATGGCCTCCAGCAGCGCCCGCCGCCTGGCCTGGTCGCGCACCCAGATGAACCGCACCGGCCGCGTGTGGTGCGGCGCGGGCGCGGTCAACGCGACGCCGACCGCGCGGCGGATCACTTCCGGCTCAACGGGTTCTTCGGTGAACGACCGCACGGAACGCCGCACCAGCACGGCTTCCTTGCGCCCCTGCTCGATGGCTTCGTTGGTGCCGAGGCGGAACAGGTCGTACTCCAGCGGGCGGACCAGGTCGCGCGCGGTGGACTTGTCGTCTTCGATGGCCAGCCCGCGGACCACCGCCACCGGGGTACCGCCCAGCTTGCCCTTGACCAGATCCGCCGCGGCGGCCAGTTCGTCGGCCACCGCGATCTCGGTGACGGCCAGCTCGTTGCCGTGCTCGTCCACCTCACCGGCGTACGAGTGCAGCACGCGCAACCCCGACGACCCGATCGCGGCGTCGGTCTGGCCGACCCGCCACGCCCGGCCCATGGTGTCGGTGATGACCACCGCCACCTCCACGCCGAGCCGTTCACGCAGGCCGTTGCGCAGCGCCAACGCCGAGGCGTCCGGCTCGGCCGGCAGCAGCGCCACCTCGCCCTGGTCCACATTGGACGCGTCGACCCCGGCGGCGGCCTGCACCAGCCCGTTGCGGTTCTCGGTGATCACCGTGCGCGCGATGCGGGCCACCACGCGCACCGACTCGTCCTCGATCAGCTTGCGGCGCGCGGCATCCCTGGCCTCCGGGTCGCGCGGGACCGAGATCAGCCGTCCCTCGATCTTGGAGACGACCTTGCTGGTCACCACCACCACGTCACCGGACCGCAGCCAGCGCGCGGCGTCGGCGATCGCGCCGGTCAGGTCGTCGCCGGGGCGGAACTCGGGCAGGCCGGTGACCGGCAGGATCTCCAGCTTCGCCGAGGCGTGGTCAGTCAACGTCCACTCCGGACAGGTCGAGTGCGGCGAGCGCCATCTTCGCGGTGGCGTCCACATCGGACATCAGCAGCGGCACCGGGCGCACCGCCACCCCCGGCACGTCGGCGGTCTCGCCGCGCTGGATCAGCCAGCCGTCGAGCAGGCCCTCCGAGGTCTGGCGCGAGCCGTAGTGCCTGCCGACGGCCTGCGCGGAGGTCTCCACGCCGATCGCGGTCAGGCAGGCGTCGGCCATCCCGCGCAACGGTTTCCCGCCGATGATCGGCGAGATACCGACCACCCCGGCGCTGGTCTTGCGCAGCGCGTCGCGGATGCCGGGCACGGACAGCACGGTGCCCACCGAGACCACCGGGTTCGACGGCGCCAGCAGCACCGCGTCCGCCTCGGCGATCGCGTCCAGCACCCCGGGCGCGGGCGCGGACTCCTCGGCGCCGACCGCGACGATCGAATGCGCGGTGAGCTCGGCGTGGTACCGCACCCACCACTCCTGGAAGTGCAGCGCCTTGCGCGCGCCCTCCTCGTCCGGATCGTCGACCACCACGTGCGTCTCCACCCGGTCGTCGGTCATCGGCAGCAGCCGGACGCCCGGCTGCCAGCGGTCGCACAACGCCTCGGTGACCGCCGAAAGCGGGTAACCGGCACGCAGCATGCGGGAGCGGATGAGGTGGGTGGCGATGTCCTTGTCCCCGAGGCCGAACCAGTCGGGCTCGGCGCCGTAGGCGGCCAGTTCCTCCTTGACCGTCCAGGTCTCCCCGGCATGCCCCCAGCCGCGCGCGGTGTCGATCCCGCCGCCCAGGGTGTACATGCAGGTGTCCAGGTCCGAGCAGATGCGCAGGCCGTGCATCCACACGTCGTCCCCGGTGTTCACCAGCGCGGTGATCTCGTGCGGGGAGCCCTCGGGGGCCGGGCCGATCGGGGGCAGGCCGAGCGCGGCCTTCACGCCGAGCAGGAAGCGGGCGCCGCCCACCCCGCCGGCTACAACGACAACCTTCACGATGAGCGATCCTCGCACGAGGCGGCAGCGGGGACCCAGTAGCGGTACCGATGGTGCTCGGTGAATCCCAGCCGCTCGTACAACGCGAGCGCCGGGGCGTTCGTCACCGACACCTGCAGTGCGCAGCGGGTCGCTCCGCGTGCCGCGCCCCAGGCACCGGCCGCGGCCATCAGGTCGACGGCGAGCCCCTTGCGGCGGTACGCCGGGAGCACCGCCAACCGGGAGACGTGCACCACGTCGTCGACGACGGCACCGCGGACCGCGCCGACGGTCTCGGTGCCGACCTCGGCGACGCCGTAACCCAGCGCGGGCGCGGTGGTGAGCACGTGCCGCGCCGCTTCCGAAGGCTCGCTGGTCCCCGCGCACAGTTCCCACCAGCCGAACGTCGGTTCCTCCAGTATCCGCGAGGTTTCCGCTGGTCCACCCGGTGGCCCGAGCAGTACCGACACCTCGTGACCGGCTTCGTGGGCCACGTTCGGCGCCCAGCCGAGATCGGCCAGCGCGGGCTCGAGCGCGCCGCCCTTGACCGTCTGCACCATGGGATCGAGGCCGTGCGAGTGGGCGAAGTCACACACCCGGTCCAGTGCCCCGGCCAGTGGCAGGCCGGGATCGCCGATGGCCAGCGCGCTGTTCGCGCGGCCGGTGAAGCCGTCCGCCGCGCGCAACCACCAGTTCCCGAGCCGCTCCCCGGTCACCGGCGGCCAAGCCAGTGCACACTGGAGTTCGAGTGTTTCCGCAGGTTCCACGGGCTAGATTGTGCCCGTGGGCGCCGACTGGCTGGAGGAGTAGATGAGCGTCTCCCGCAAGGACGACCGGCACAACGAGGACCTGGTCAATGAGATCGCGGACAGCTTCACCAAGGCGGTCCGGGCGAAGCAGGCGGAATCCGGCGGCGACCAGCCGAAGCCGGCTTTCGTGATCACCGGCGACCAGCGCGACCAGGACCGGAAACGACGCTCCCGCTGATTCGCATACCCCGGGTATGGTGACTCCGGAATCTGGGGTGTTCCACGCTGAAATAAGGGTGGCCTCACCACCACGGATCCCTTCCGACCGCGTAATGTCGGCCGGGCGGCCAGACCGAACAGACACAAGCAGGAGAGCACTGTGACCTACGTGATCGCCGAGCCCTGCGTCGACGTGCTCGACAAGGCGTGCATCGACGAGTGCCCCGTCGATTGCATCTACGAGGGTGATCGGATGCTCTACATCCACCCCGACGAGTGCGTGGACTGCGGTGCGTGCGAGCCGGTCTGCCCGGTCGAAGCCATCTACTACGAGGACGACGTCCCCGACGAGTGGGCGCCCTACACCAAGGCGAACGTGGACTTCTTCGACGAGCTGGGCTCGCCGGGCGGGGCGTCGAAGGTGGGCAAGACCAGCCACGACCCCCAGTTCATCAAAGACCTTCCCCCGCAGGGCGAATGAGCGTCGCCCTACCCGATTTCCCCTGGGACTCCCTCGCCGCGGCCAAGGCCAAGGCGCAGGCCCATCCGGACGGCGTGGTCGACCTCTCCGTCGGCACCCCGGTGGACCCGGTCCCGGCCGGCGTCCGCGACGCGCTCGCGTCGGTCTCGGACGTGCCGGGATACCCGGCCACGCACGGAACCCCGGCGTTGCGCGCGGCGGTGATCGACGCGATGCGCCGCCGCCACGGGGTGGACGGCATCGAGCCGGACGCGGTGCTGCCGACGATCGGTTCCAAGGAACTGGTCGCCTGGCTGCCGCGGCTGCTCGGCGCCGGTCCCGGTGACCTGGTGGCCATCCCCGAGCTGGCGTACCCGACCTACGAGGTCGGCACGCTGCTGGCCGGGGCGACCGTGGTCCGCGCCGACGGGCTGACCCAGCTCGGCCCGCAACGGCCCAAGCTGCTCTGGCTGAACTCGCCGTCCAACCCGACCGGGCGCGTGCTCGGTGTCGAGCACCTGCGCAAGGTGGTCGAGTGGGCCCGCGAGCGCGGCACGATCGTGGTGTCCGACGAGTGCTACCTGGCGCTGGGCTGGGACGCCGAGCCGCTGTCGATCCTGCACCCGTCCGTCCACGGTGGACGGCTCGACGGGCTGCTCGCCGTGCACTCGCTGTCGAAGTCGGCGAACCTGGCCAGCTACCGCGCGGGTTTCGTGACCGGTGACCCGAAGCTGGTGGCCGAGCTGCTGGCGGTCCGCAAGCACGCGGGCATGATCGTGCCCCGGCCGGTGCAGGAGGCGATGGTCGCCGCGCTGACCGACGACGAGGCGCTCGGCGCCCAGCGCGAGCGGTACGCCCGCCGTCGCGAGTCGCTGCGGAAGGCGTTGAAGGACAGCGGTTTCCGGATCGACCACTCCGAGGCCGGGCTGTACCTGTGGTCGACCAGGGATGAAGACGCCTGGCAGACCGTGGACTGGCTCGCCGAGCGCGGCATCCTGGTCGCCCCTGGCACCTTCTACGGCCCTGGCGGCGGCCGTCACGTGCGCATCGCGCTCACCGCCACCGACGAGCGCATCCTCACCGCGGTGAACCGCCTGGCCTAGCCGGACAGCGCCTGGCCGGACAGCGCGGTTCCGCCGGTGATGGCGCGGTGGACGAAGTCGGTGAGCAGGTCGATCGCCTCGTCGTCGGGGAGGTCGCGGCCGGTGCCGCCGGCCACCAGCCAGGTGTAGGCGAACTGGTCCATCAGCGCGGTCATCGCCGAAGTGACCAGTTCCGGGTCGCCGGGCAGGTTCGCGACGTTCGCCAGGTGCCCGCCGAGGTGCCGCTGGTCCGCCACGGTCAGCTGCCGCAGCCGCCTGCCGAGGTCCTCGTTGACCATCGCGGCCTGGCGCAGCGCCACCATCTCCGGCAGGTGCTCCTGGTAGAACCGCCAGAAGTGCGCCACGTGCCAGCGCACCGCCGACCGCTTCGAGAAGTCCTGGTCGTGGCCCGGTTCGGTCACGCCCTCGTCGGCCTCGGCGAACATGTCCACCAGCAGCGCTTCGAGCAGTTCCTCCTTGCCCGCGAAGTGGTTGTAGAACGAGCCCGCGGCCCGGCCCGCTTCGGCCGTGATGTCGGTGATCTTGGTGTTCAGATAGCCCTGCCTGGCGAACACGCGCCGCGCCGCGGCCTTGAGCGCCGCCTCGGTTTCCGCCGCCTTCTGCTTGCGGCTGGTCGCACTGGTCACCGCCACCTCCTTGACACCGAACGCTAGCAGCGTCCATAGTGAATCTAAATTCAGTGAATGGAGATTCAGTCATGCGGGTGCTGATCGCGGGAGCCGGTCCGACCGGCCTGACCCTGGCCATCGACCTGGCGCGCCGCGGGGTCGAGGTGCGGGTGGTGGACAAGGCGGCGGAGTTCTTCGCCGGATCGCGGGGGGACGGGTTGCAGCCGCGCACGATGGAGGTCTTCGACGACCTCGGCGTGGTCGACGCGGTGCTCGACGCCGGGATCGCGCCGCCGCCGCTGCGGACCTACGTGGCCGGGGAGTTCGCCGGTGAGCACGTGATGTTCGCACTGCGGGAGCCGACGCCGGACGTGCCCTACCCCAACGGCCGCATGCTCGGCCAGTCGCGGACCGAGGCGATCCTGCGCGAGCGGCTCGCCGGCTTCGGCGTGCGCGTCGAACTCGCCACCGAGCTGATCGGGTTCACCCAGGACGACACCGGCGTCGACGTGGTGCTCAACGACACCGAGCGGATGCGCGTCGACTACCTCGTCGGTGCCGACGGCGGGCGCAGCTTCGTGCGGAAGTCGCTCGGGATCCCGTTCGAGGGCAGCACGGACGAGTCGGTCCGGATGCTGCTCGGGGACGTCGCGGCCGACGGGCTGGACCACGACTTCGGCCACTGGTTCGGGCTGAGCCGCGATCCGCGCGAGGGGATCGTGCTGACGCCGTTGTCGGGTGGCGCGCAGTTCCAGTTCGCCGCGCCGCTGGTGGGGGACCCGTCGCTGGCGGGGTTGCAGGCGCTGCTCGACCGGTACTCCGGGGGGATGGACATCCGGCTGCACGACCTGACCTGGTCGACCGTGTGGCGGCCGAACACCCGGCTCGCCGCGCGGTTCCGCGAGGGCCGCGTCTTCCTGGCAGGCGACGCCGCGCACACGCATCCGCCGACCGGCGGGCAGGGGCTCAACACCGGCGTGCAGGACGCGGTCAACCTGGGCTGGAAGCTCGCCGCTTCGCAACACCTGGACACCTACGAGGCGGAACGCCTGCCGGTGGCGGCTTCGGTGCTCGGGCTGAGCACGGCCTCGCTGAAGAAGTACACCGACGGCGACGCCGACGCGCACCGGCGGGGGAGCGAGTTCCAGCAGCTCGGGATCAGCTACGCGGGTGGGCCGCTGGCGTTCGATTCGCGTGCGGTGCCGGGCCGGGTGGTCGCCGGTGACCGCGCCCCGGACGGGCCGGTGGACGAGAAGACGCGGCTGTTCGACCTGTTCCGGGGTCCACAGTGGACGACGCTGGCGTTCGGCTGCCCGGCGCCCGCCGAGGAGCACGCGCACCGGATCGACGGCCCGGCGCTGGAGATCTACGACGTGACACCGGGCACGATCGTGCGCGTGCGACCGGACGGCTACATCGGCTCGATCAGCTAGCGCCAGGTGCGGTGAATGTGGGGTGGTCTCAATCGGTTGTTGCAAGTAGCGGCAGCTGATAGGAGATCTTTCATGCCAGGGCCCCGGTTGACGTGCGAGGAACGAGTGATGATCCAGAACGGTCTGGATCAAGGGCTTACCCAGGACGCGATCGCGAAAGTCCTGGGTAAGTCACCCTCGACGATCTCCCGTGAAGTACGCCGCGGCGGTGGACCGCGGTGTTCCAGGCCCGGCACCACGATCACCGGCCGGCCTCGCCGCTACCGGGCCGACCGAGCCCAGCGTCTGGCCATCGAACGCGGCCGCCGCCCGAAACCCCACCTGCTGGCAGGCGAACTGGCGGCGGTGGTGACCGGTCTGCTGGAAGCAGACTGGTCACCCCAGCAGATCTCGCAGATGCTGCCGACGTTGTTCCCCGATGATGAGGCTATGCGGGTGAGTCACGAGACGATCTATCAGTCGTTGTTCGTCCAAGGCCGTGGTGAGCTGCGGCGGGAACTGGCCGCTCACCTGCGCAGCGGCCGCACCGGCCGCCGGTCCCGCGCGGCCACCGGGGCGCGCCGCGCGGGCCGTATCGCCGGCATGGTCCCGATCAGCCAGCGTCCCGCCACCGCCGCCGACCGGGCCGTTCCCGGGCACTGGGAAGGCGACCTGCTCCTGGGCGGTACCGGCAAGGGCGCGGTGATCACCCTGGTCGAGCGAACCTCGAGGTTCGTGCTGCTGGCACCACTACCGGACAGTCACAAGGCCCTCGACGTCCGCACACTGCTCACCGGCATGATCACCGCCCTGCCCGACACGCTCACCCAGTCACTGACCTGGGACCAGGGCAACGAGATGGCCCAGCACGCCCAGTTCACCCTCGACACCGGCCTGCAGGTCTACTTCTGCGACCCACACAGCCCCTGGCAACGCGGCACCAACGAAAACACCAACGGCCTGCTCCGCCAGTACTGGCCCAAAGGCTCAGACCTACGCCACCTCACCCAAACCCACTGCGACACCATCGCCCTGCGCCTGAACACCCGCCCACGCAAAACCCTCAACTGGCACACTCCAGCACAAACACTCGACAAAGCCCTACTTGCAACAACCAGTTGAGACCGCCTGGCTTTCACAGCACCTGGCGCTGTGAAAGCCACATTCACCGCACTCTCGTCAGCGCTTGCGCAGCAGGACCGCGGCGGCGTCGTCGATTTCGGCGACCACCTCCGGCCAGACCGAGCGCGCCACCGCGCAGCGCAGCTGCTCGCGTTCCACGATGCGCCCGGCGATGAAGGCGACCGCCGGGTCCACGTCGGCGGCCAGCGCGCGCACGCGCTCCGCGGCGACCACTGCGTCCTGGTGGTCGCCGAGCACGGTCTGCAGCCGCTCGGCGGCCTTCACCAGCACCTTGATCGCCTGCTTCGCGGCCTTGTCCGGCGCGGCCGGTTTCGCCAGCTCACCGGCGTACCGCAGGCGCTTGCCGTGGATGCGCAGCGCGTGCAGGTCGTCGTTCGGCGGGTTCTCGCCCAGCGCGGCCACCGCCTTGGCCAGCTTCCGGTACGGCTTCTTCAGCGCGCCGACCAGATCCACCTCCTCGCGCTTCGCCGGAACGTCCACATCGGACTCCACGGGCTCCACCTCGGCGGTCCGCGAGAGCTGGGCGGTCATCGTCAGCACGGTGGCGTACCGGCTGCTGTTGAGCACCCTGGTCATCCGCCGCTTCGCCTGGCCGCGCTGCGCGACGAACCGGGCCACCAGCTGCCGCGCCGCGAGCTGGTCGGTGGTTTCGAACTCGGCGACCACCTCGCGCAGGTGCTCGATCAGCACGTCGAAGTCCCGCACCTCGCCGAGGGCGTTGCCGAGCCAGCCCAGCTCGGCGCGCACCTCCTCGGCGGTCGGCCCGAGCAGGCCGCCGGAGACCTTCAGCACGCTGCGCATCCGCCGGATCGCCACCCGGAGCTGGTGCAGGTGCTCGGGATCGGTGCCCGCGCGGGTGCCCGGCTCGTGCTCGAGCACCGCGCGCAGCTGCCGGTCGAGCTTGGTGCGCACGTGCGCCACCGGCGGGTCGTCCGGCCCGGCCTTGGGCGGATTCGGCGGCAGACCGAGGTCGGCCGCGGTCCTGACCTGGGGCCGGGGTGGTTCCGTCACGGTGCTCACCTGGTTAATGGTAGGTGAACACCGTTGATCCAATCGGGGTCAGTTGGCGTGCAGCGCAGCGTTCAGCTCGATGCCGGAGCCGGTGCGGGGCACCACTTCCACCGCGCCGTTGGCCGAGTTCCGGCGGAACAGCGCGCCCGAGATGCCGGACAGTTCCCGCGCCTTCACCGTCTTGCCGTCCACGACCACCTTCGTGCCCGCGGTGACGTACAGCCCGGCCTCGACCACCGAATCGTCGCCGAGCGAGATGCCGATGCCGCCGTTCGCCCCGATCAGGCAGCGCTCGCCGATCGAGATGACCTCCTTGCCACCACCGGAGAGCGTGCCCATGATCGACGCGCCGCCGCCGACGTCGCTGCCGTCGCCGACCACCACGCCGGCGGAGATGCGGCCCTCGACCATGGAGGCGCCGAGCGTGCCGGCGTTGTAGTTCACGAAACCCTCGTGCATCACCGTGGTGCCGGTGGCCAGGTGCGCGCCGAGGCGGGCGCGGTCGGCGTCGGCGATCCGGACGCCGGACGGGGTGACGTAGTCGACCATGCGCGGGAACTTGTCCACGCCGTAGACGGTCACCGCGCCGCGGGCGCGCAGCCGCAGCCGGGTGGCCTCGAAGCCCTCCACCGGGCACGGGCCGTGGTTGGTCCACACCACGTTGGCGAGCAGGCCGAAGATGCCGTCCAGGTTCTGCCCGTGCGGGCGGACCAGGCGGTGCGAGAGCAGGTGCAGGCGGAGGTAGACGTCGTGCGCGTCGGCCGGGGCGTCGGCGAGGCTGCCGATCCGGGTGCGCACGGCGACCACCTCGACGCCGCGATCGGTGTCCTCACCGAGCAGTGCGGCCGCGGCCTCGCCGAGGGCGTCGACGGCTTCTTCCCGCGAAAGCCGCTCGGTGCCGCCGCCGTTGCCCGCGTCCGCCAGCTTCGGCTGGGGGTACCAGGTGTCCAGCACCACACCGTCGGTGCTGATGGTGGCCAGCCCGACGCCGCTGGCCCCGGTGGTCTCGGGTGAAGGGTTCTCGGTCACGGCTGAGACGGTAACCGAGCCAGGGTCACCCTGTCGCCGTGGGCGCTTCGCGCAACCGTGTGCGGACAGTGTCCAAACCGGCCGCCAACTGGTCCAGCTGGCGTAAGCAGATGGCCGCGTCCGGGGCGCTTTCCGCCTCACAACCTGCGCCTCGGTAGTTGTCGATGCCGGTGCGCAGCTGCTGGCCGGGTTCACGGAGAGCGACGAAGGTCTCGGCGAGCTTGTTCACCGTTCCGGTGAAGCTGCCGAGTTGCGTGACGTACTTCTCGCACAGCCAGAACCGCTGCTTCTCCGGTTCGGTGAAGCAGGGGTCCGCGGTGAGCGCGGTGGCCTTGGTGAGCAGCGCCTCCGGGCTCACTTCGCCCGGCTTCGGCTGGGCGGGCGCCGGGTCGTCACCACCGCAGCCAGCCAGGGCCAGCGAACCGGCCGCGATCAGTGCGAGGGGGAAATGGCGGATGCGCACCTGGTCACCGTACTTCGGCGGGTCGGGGGTCCGGGGGTCGTCCCCCGTGCGGACGACGCAGTAGGTTGCGGCCATGGCTTTGGACCTGCGTGCCGACCCGATCGACCTGACCGCCGCACTGGTGGACGTGCCCAGCGAGTCCGGGCAGGAGGCGGAGCTCGCCGACGCGGTGGAGGCGGCGCTGCGCGCGGACGCCCCGCACCTCGAAGTGGTCCGCAACGGCGACGCGGTGCTCGCGCGCACGAACCTCGGCCGGGCGAGCCGGGTGATCCTGGCCGGGCACCTCGACACCGTGCCGGTCAACGACAACCTGCCGGTCCGCCGCGAGGGCGGGCACCTGCACGGACTGGGCACAGTGGACATGAAGGGCGGCGACGCGGTCTTCCTGCACCTCGCCGCGGCGATCACCGAGCCGAAGCACGACGTGACCTTCGTCTTCTACGACTGCGAGGAGGTCGACGCCGCGCGCAACGGGCTCGGCCGCATCGAGCGGGAGCTGCCGGACTGGCTGCGTGCGGACCTGGCGATCGTCGGCGAGCCGTCGAACGCGGTGATCGAGGCGGGCTGCCAGGGCACCATGCGGGTCCGGCTGAAGGTGAGCGGGCAGCGGGCGCACACCGCGCGGGCGTGGCGCGGCTCGAACGCGATCCACGGGCTGGTCGAACCGCTGCGCCGGCTGGCCGAGTACCAGCCGCGCACGCCGAAGATCGACGGCCTGACCTATCGCGAGGGCCTGCAGGCGGTCCGCGTGCACGGCGGGGTGGCGGGCAACGTGGTGCCGGACGAGGCGGTGCTGGAGATCAACCACCGGTTCGCCCCCGACCGCTCGCCCGCGCAGGCCGAACAGCACCTGCGCGAGGTGTTCGACGGGTTCGACCTGTCCGTTGTGGACATTTCGCCGGGGGCGCTGCCCGGGCTGGACGCGCCGGCCGCGGTCGAGCTGGTCCAGGCCGCGGGCGGGCAGCCGGTGGCGAAGCTGGGCTGGACGGACGTGGCGCGGTTCTCGGCGCTGGGCATGGCGGCGGTGAACTTCGGGCCGGGGGATCCGGCGTTGGCGCACACGCAGCAGGAGAACGTGGCGGTTGCCGACATCACCCAGGTGACCAAGGTGCTCCGGACCTTCCTGGGCTGACGGCCGTTGACGATCGGCGCTGGCGGGCGCTACCTTCTCACTCTGCTGGAGAACAGTTAAGAAAGTTTCCTATCTATTTCCCGCCGCCGGAAAAGGGGAAACCGTGAGACGATCCGCGCTCGCGCTGCTCACCGTCCTGCTGTTGTCGCCCGCCGCCCCGGCCATCGCCGCGCCCGCCCCCGGCGAGCTGCGCGTGGACCAGGTCGGCTACGGGCCCGCCGAGACCAAGATCGGCTACCTGCTGGGGAAAGCACCCGCCGAAGGCACCCCGTTCCGCGTGGTCGACGCGCGCGGCAAGACGGTGCACACCGGCAAGACCCCGGCCGCCGCCGGAGCCTGGAACGCCGCTTATCCCGCCGTGCACCAGCTTGACTTCAGCGCGGTCAAGAAGCCGGGCACCTACCGCCTGAAGGTGGGCGAAGCGACCTCACCGGAGTTCCGGATCGACGCCGGGCTCTTCACCCCGCTCGCCCGCGCGAACAACGAGTTCTTCCAGGCCCAGCGCGATGGCGAGCACGTCATCCCCGGGCGGCTCAACCGCAAGCCCGCGCACCTCGCGGACCGGAAGGCCACCATCTACGCCGCGCCCGAGTTCGGGGGTGACTTCGGCGACGAGATCCTGGCCCCGCTGAAGCCGATCGGTGGGCCGATCGACGTCGAGGGCGGCTGGGCCGACGCCGGCGACTACGTCAAGTTCACCTCCAACTCCGCGTACTCACTGGCCGAGATGGGCTACGCCCTGCGCACGCGGTACGACCGCGCGCTCGCCGACGAGGTCCGGTTCGGCCTCCGGTGGCTGGACAAGATGTGGGACGCCCGGACCGGCGTGCTCTACGCGCAGGTCGGTATCGGCACCGGCAGCGAGAAGTTCGGCTTCCTCGGCGACCACGACGTCTGGCGCCTGCCCGAGGCCGACGACGCGCGCCAGGTGGAGCCGGGCCATCCCGAGTACTACGTCAAGCACCGCCCGGTCTTCCCGGCGAACGCACCCGGTGAGCCGGTCAGCCCGAACCTGGCCGGTCGCGTGGCCGCGGCCTTCGCACTCGGCGCCCAGGTCGAGCGTGACAAGAACCTGGCGCGGAAGTACCTCGACGAAGCCGCGTCGATCTTCGCCAAGGCCAAGACCACCGGGGTCGGCGAGCTGGTCACCGCCTTCCCGCACTCCTACTACCCCGAGTCCTCCTGGCGCGACGACCTGGAGCTGGGGGCCACGCAGCTCGCGCTGGCCGGGCAGCGCCTCGGCGACCGGCGTGCCAAGGAGTGGACCGAGCAGGCCGTGCACTGGGCACGCGAGTACATCGGCGGGGACGAACGGGGCACGCTGAACCTGTACGACACCAGCGCGCTCGCGCACGCCGACCTCGCCAGGCTCGCGCCGCACGCCCGCGGTGAACTGGTCGCCGACCTGCGGCGGCAACTGGACGAGGGCGTCGCCGGGGCCAAAACCAGCCCGTTCCGCACGGCGGTCGACCTGACCCAGTTCGACGCGGCCACCAAGAGCTTCGGCTTCGCGGCCACGGCCCGGCTCTACCGCGGGGTCACCGGCGACGGCGCCTACGACGCCTTCGGCACGCAGCAGCGGAACTTCGCGCTCGGCGCCAACGCGTGGGGCATCTCGCTGGTGGTCGGCGCCGGGAGCCGGTACCCGAACTGCCCCCACCACCAGGTGGCGAATTTGGCCGGGAGCACCGAGCCGGGTGCGCGAATCCTCCACGGGGCGGTGGTCAACGGGCCGAATGGCACGGCGAACTTCGACGGGCTGACCCCGCCGGACGGCGCCACCGCGTGCAGCAAACCGCTCGCCGCCTTCGACACCCCGGACACCCGCTTCTTCGACGACCTGAGTTCATGGCCGAGTTCCGAACCGGCCATCGACTTCACTTCCACCGCGCTGCTGGGCTTCACCCTGAGTCCGTAAGCTCGGTTCGGTGACTGAGCAAAACGCAGCGGTGCCCGGCGAGCAGTACCCGGAGCACCCGCCGGAGAAGCACCGCGGCCCGGTCGTCCTGCGACGCGAACGGCGCACCGAGGCCACCACCACCGATCAGCGGCTGCTGGACTCGCGCGGCCCGTCCGACTGGGTGCACACCGACCCGTGGCGGGTGCTGCGCATCCAGGCCGAGTTCGTCGAGGGCTTCGGCGCGCTGGCCGAGGTACCGCGCGCGGTGACCGTGTTCGGCTCGGCACGCACGCCCCGCGAGCACCCCGAGTACGAACTCGGCCGCAAGATCGGTGGGGCGCTGGCCAACGCCGGGTTCGCCACCATCACCGGTGGCGGGCCCGGCGCGATGGAGGCGGTCAACCGCGGTGCCTCCGAGGCGGGCGGGTTCTCCATCGGCCTCGGCATCGAGCTGCCGTTCGAGCAGGGCCTGAACCCGTGGGTCGACCTCGGCGTGAACTTCCGGTACTTCTTCACCCGCAAGACCATGTTCATCAAGTACTCCCAGGCCTTCATCTGCCTGCCCGGCGGCTTCGGCACGCTGGACGAGCTGTTCGAGGCGCTCACCCTGGTGCAGACCAAGAAGGTGACCAAGTTCCCGGTGGTCCTCTTCGGCAGCGAGTACTGGGGCGGCCTCTACGACTGGATCGCGAAAACCCTGTTGCGCGAGGGCAAGATCGGGCAGAAGGATCTGGACCTGCTGCACGTCACCGACGACGTCGACGACGCGGTGGCGGTGGTCCAGGAGGCGTACAAGGCATGGGAGGAAGCCCACTAGTGAAGCGGGTCTGCGTGTTCTGCGGCTCGTCGCCCGGCAACAGCCCGGTCTACACCGAGCAGGCGGCCGCACTGGGGAAACTGCTGGCCGAGCGCGGGATCGGGCTGGTCTACGGCGGGGCGAGCGTGGGCACCATGGGCGTGGTCGCCGACGCCGCGCTGGCGGCGGGCGGTGAGGTGATCGGGGTGATCCCCGGGCACCTGATGAGCGCCGAGGTCGGCCACCACGGGCTGACCGAACTGCACGTGGTCGACACGATGCACGAGCGCAAGGCGATGATGGCCGAGCTGTCCGACGCGTTCCTGGCGCTGCCGGGCGGCGCGGGCACGCTGGAGGAGCTGTTCGAGGTGTGGACCTGGGCGCAGCTGGGCCTGCACGCGAAGCCGCTGGGCCTGGTGGACGTGGCCGGGTACTTCGAGCCGCTGCGGAAGTTCGTCGACCACATGGTGGACGAGGGCTTCCTGCGCGCGCAGCACCGCGAAATGGTGTCGGTCGACCCGGATCCGCGGGTGCTGCTGGAGATCTTCGCCTCGCACAACGGCGTCGTGGTCGACAAGTGGAGCGGTCAGACCCCGAAGTGATAGATGTTCGGCAGCCCGGCCACCGGTAGGCAGGAGTTCTCCTCGCCGAAGCAGATCTCGGTCCGGCTGAGGTCGATCTGCGCGGGCACGTCGGCGTAGGCGGACACGTAGTACGCGACGCCTTCGCGCAACTGGGTCTCCGACGCCGAGGCCGCCCCTTCACGCAGGACGTCGGAATCCGCGCGGGCCTTGGTTTCCGGGGCGAAGCTGCCGAACGCGATGAACTGCGCGGCGCAGTCGCTCAGCGAGACCGGGGCGCACGCCCCGGTGCTGGGGAAGCGCACCGTCGCCGGGAGCACGGCGTCGCCGGTCACCGCGGTGGGCAGGTCGGAGATCCGCAGCACCACGCCCAGCGTGGTGCGGCCGGCGGTCTCCGGCCTGCCGCGGAACCGCGTGCTGGTGCCCTGCGCGACGCCCTGCGCCACGAACGCGGCGGCGCGGTAGGCGGGCCCGCTCGGCGCGGGCAGCGTGCGGACCGGCATCGGGTCGGGCGGCCGGGTGGTGGTGGCCGGTGGGGCGCTCGGCGCGCCGGGTGCGGCTGGGCCGGCTCCGCAGCCCGTCAGCAGGGATGCCGCGCAGAAACCGGCCAGCAGTCTTCGATATCCAGAGTCCATGCCGGTGCCGACGGTACCGCCGGAAGGGGCCTCGGCGGGGTAACGGTTTCGGCGCCATAGGCTGTACTCATGAGTAGTCTCCGGACCTGGCAGGACCCGCGCTGGTCCGTCGGCGAGCTCGTCGAGGCGAAGCGCGACCGCACGGTCTCGGTGGTGCTGCCCGCGCTGGACGAGGCCGAGACGGTCGGCGGGGTGGTCGCCTCGGTGCTGCCGCACGTGGGCCCGCTGGTCGACGAACTGGTCGTCCTCGACTCCGGCTCCACCGACGACACCGCCGAGGTCGCCGCCCGCGCGGGCGCGCGGGTGGTGCGGCGCGAGGACGTGCTCCCGGACCTCGAACCGTGGCCGGGCAAGGGCGAGGTGCTGTGGCGCGCGCTCGCGGCCACCAGCGGCGACCTGGTCGTCTACCTCGACTCCGACCTGGTCGACCCCGACCCGGCGTTCGTGCCCGCGCTGCTCGGGCCGCTGCTCACCGCGCCGGGCGTGCACCTGGTCAAGGGCTTCTACCGCCGCCCGCTGCGCCTGGAGACCACCGAGATCGGCACCGGCGGCGGCCGCGTCACCGAACTGCTCGCGCGCCCGCTGCTGTCCGCGCTGCGCCCGCAGCTGGCCGGGCTGGTCCAGCCGCTCGGCGGTGAGTACGCGGCCACCCGCGAGTTCCTCGAATCGGTGCCGTTCGCCGCCGGGTACGGCGTCGAGATCGGCCTGCTGCTCGACGCCGAGGCCCGCTACGGGATCGACGCGCTCGCGCAGGTCAACCTCGGGGTGCGCAAGCACCGCAACCGGTCACTGCTGCAGCTGGGCGTGATGGCCAGGCAGATCCTCGGCACCGCGCTCGCGCGCTGCGGCATCGACCAGGCGGGCGGGGAGCTGACCCAGTTCGTGCAGGTCTCCGGCGAGTGGCTGCCCGACGTCACCGAGGTCCTGGTCGCGGACCGGCCGCCGATGCTCGAAGCCGCTCGCCTCGGCGGGGTCGTGCGTGGCCAGCACCACGGTCGCCCCGGGGCACGCCCGTAGGACGCCGTCGAGCACGCGCCGGGCGTGGGCCGGGTCGAGGCCCTCGGTCGGTTCGTCGAGCACCAGCACGCGTGGCCGGGCCAGTACCACGCGCGCCAGCATCAGCCGTCGCCGCTGCCCGCCGGACAGCGTGGTCGCGTCGAGTTCCCAGTCGCAGTCCAGATCCGCGGCCTCGCAGGCGCGGCTGAGTTCTTCGTCGGTCGCATTGGGGGCGGCGAGCAGCAGGTTCTCCTTGACGCTGGACCGGAAGACGTGCGCGTGCGCGGTGGCCCCGCTGACCAGGCGAGGTAGTTGCGCGGGGTCGAATTCGGCGAGGTCGCGCCCGTTCACGGTGACCCGGCCCGCCTGCGGTGCGAGCAGGCCGAGCAGCACGTGCAGCACGGTGGTCTTGCCGGAACCGCTCGGCCCGAGGAGCGCGATTCGCTTGCCCGGTGGCAGATCCAGGTCGCCGAGCTCCAAGCCCCGCGCGGTGACGCCTTGCAGCCTCACGTGGATCGGGCCGTCGGGAATGTCCGCGGTGCCCGGTTCCGGCGCTGGTTCGGCCAGCAACGCCCGCAGCCGTCGCACGGACGCGCGGGCCTCGACCCAGCGTTGGGCGGCGGCGGGCAACGGCAGGACCACTTCGAAGGCGGCGAGCGTGCCGAGCGCGAGCGCGGCGGTCAGCGGGGTGGACACGTCCGCGATCAGGCAGACCACCAGCGTGGTGCCCAGTTGCAGCGCCACCCCCGCCGCCGCGAGCGCGTTCACCCAGCGGGTGCGCTCGGTCGACGCGAGTTCGTCGACGGCCGCCGCGGCCCTGGTCAGCGCGCGTTTCTCGGCACCGTAGGCGAGGAGTTCTTCCGCACCGCGCACCAGGTCGACGGCGTGTTCGCCGACGGCCGCCCGCGCCGGTGCGCTGCGGTTCGCCGCGTTGGTCGTCAACCGGGCGCAGCACCAGGGCAGCAGGACGCCGCCGAGGACGAGGCCGGTAGCGAGCGCGAGAGCGGCGTTGAGCGAGAAGAACGCGCTGACCACCACCGCGACCGTGCCGGTCAGCGCGGCGACCGCGGCGGGCAGCAGGCAGCGCAGCACGGCGTCCTGCACGGCGTCCACATCGGACACCACGCGGGCGAGCAGGTCGGCGTCGGACGACCGCGGATCGCGGTGCGGCAGCAGCGCCCGGTACACCCGTTCCCGGACCTCGCCGATCGCCGACAGCACGACCTCGTGCCCGGCCAGGCGTTCGGCGTACCGCAGGGAACCCCGCAGCAGGGCCAGCGTGCGCACCGCGACGATCGCCACGGTCAGCGCGGAGATCGGCGGGTGTTCGGCCGCGCGCAACAGCAGCCACGCGGCGATGCCCATCAACGCGAGCCCGGCCAGTTCGGCCGCCGTCGCGAGCAGGGCGGCCCAGAGCAGCTTGCTCAAACGCATGCTTCCTCCCGCAGAACGCCGTGGCGCAGTTCGACCACCCGGGTGGCCAGCGCGGTCATCGCCGGTCGGTGGGCGACCAGCACGGCGGTCCGCCCTTCGATCAACTTCGCCGCGGTGCGCAGGATCGCGGCTTCCGTGCCGGTGTCCAGGTGGGCGGTCGGTTCGTCGAACAGGAGCAGGCCGGCGTGCGGTCGCATGAAGGCGCGGGCCAGTCCGATGCGCTGGCGTTGCCCGGAGGACACGCCCTGCGCTCGGGTGAAGTCGATTTCGGCGGCCTTCGCGGCGGCCTTGGTGTCCCCGTCGGCGCCCAGACTGATGTTGTCGTCGAGGCCGCCGGGGAAGATCGTCGGCTGCTGCGGTACCCAGGCGAGCTTCGCGCGCCAGGCTTCCATGTCGAGTTCCCGCAGGTCGACGCCGTCGACGAGGACGCGTCCCCCGGTGGGCTGGACGAAGCCGAGCAGCACGGCGAGCAGGGTGCTCTTGCCCGACCCGCTCGGCCCGACCAGCGCCAGCCGCTCACCCGGCCGAATCGTCAAGTCGACGTTGGACAGTGCATTGTGGTCCCTGCCGGGGTAGCGCACGGTCACCCCGTCCAGGTGGATCACGCCTTCGCCAGGTTGCTCGGTGCCGTTCGCCGGAGGCTGCGGCAACGCGCGAACCTCGTCCAGAATCGTGAGGCCTTCCGCGCTGGCGTGGAACTTGGCGCCCGCCGCGCGCAGGGGCAGGTACGCCTCGGGCGCCAGCAACAGGATCACCAGTGCGGTCTGCGCGGCGATCCCGCCTTCGAGCAGGCGCAGTCCGACCGGTACGGCGACCAGCGCCACCGACAGCGTCGCCACCAGTTCCAGCACCAGCGCGGACAGGAAGGCGACGCGCAGCGTGCGCATGGTCGCGTTCGCGTGCGCGTCAGCCATCCGCCGCACGGTTTCCGCCTGCGCCTTCGCCCGGCCGAACACCTTCAGCGTGGGCAGTCCGGTCACCACGTCCAGGAAGTGACCGCCCAAAGTGGACAGCAGCCGCCACTGGCGCTCGGTGCGGGCGCGGGTGTGCGCGCCGACCAGCGCGGCGAACACCGGGATCAACGGCAGCGTGAGGGCGACCGTCAGGCCCGCCACCAGATCCGCGGTGAGCAGCCGCGCCAGCACGGCGAGCGGGACGACCACCGACGCGACGAGTTTCGGCAGGTACTCGGCGAAGTACCCGTGCACGCCGTCGATCCCGCGGGTGACCAGGGTGGCCGTGTGCCCGGCGTCCCGCGTGCCCAGCGACCTGGCGAGCACGCGGTTGCGCAGCGTGGTCTTCACCGTCGTGGTGTAGCGGTCGGCGATCGCCCCGCCGGCCCACGTGAGCACCGCCCGGCCGAGGATCGCGCCGCCGAGCGCGATGGCCGGTCCCGCCGCCGGGGCGGTGAGCAGTGTCGCCAGCAGTTCCGCCTGGAACAGGATCGCGGCGGCGGTCACCGCGGCGAGCACGCCCAGTGCGGTCAGGTAACGGCCGAAGCCGGGCAGTTCCTCGCGCAGGCGTGGATCGATCGGGCGCATGCGTTCCCCTCAGAAGTGCAGCAGCGTGCGGTCGCCGACCGGCCGCCGGTTCATCCGCCAGGTCAGCCACTGCACGAGCACCACGACGGCGAGCGCGGGCACCGCGACGAAGGTGAGCAGCCGCAACGTCCCCGGCGACGCGGCCGCGTCGTGAAGGTCCAAGGACAGCAACAGATGTGGGAACCGCAGCGTCCCGACGAGCACCACGGGCAGCACCGCGAGCACCATCGAACCGGCCAGCGCGACCTTCGGCGATCCCCGCCACACCACCAGCAGCGCCCCTATCGCCGCCGCCAACACGGCCACCGCGGGCCAGGTGCGGTCCACAGTGGACATGATCTCCCCGGACACCACCATCCACCCGGCGACGGTGATCACCCACGCCGCCACCACCAGGACCAGCCGCCGGGCCAGGTAGCGCCCCTTCGCGGCCAGTTCGGCATCACCGCGCACGGCCAGGAAGTTGGCCCCGTGCAAGGCGGACAACGCGACGAACCCGAAGCCCCACAGCAACGAGAACGGATCGGCGACCGGGACCGGTCCGGTGGCGGGCAGCCCGCGCACCAGGTTCCCGAAGAACACGCCCCACGAAGCGGTGGTGACCAGCGCGCCACCGGTGATCAGCAGGTCCCAGCCGCCCCGCCCGGCGCCGGGCCGCCTGCTCCGCAACTGGACGGCCGCGGTGAACGTGATCAGCCCCAGCAACATGGCCACCACGACCAGGTAGTTCTGCTTGAACACCTTGCCTTCCAGCAGCGGGAACGCGCCGAAGAGCAGACCGACCGCGGCCACCAGCCACACCTCGTTGCCCAGGAAGAACGGCCCGAACGAGCCGAGCACGCGGCGGCGTTCCGGTTCGTCTCGGCCGAAGGCGCGCACCAGCAGGCCGACGCCGTAGTCGTAACCGGCGAGCGCGAAGTACCCCGCGAGCAGCAGCCCCAGCAGGCACCAGAAGAAGATTTCCATGATCAGACCCCAGTCAGGACGGGCGAAGCGGGTGCGGGCTGGACCTCCGGCTCCGGCCCGCGGCGGGCCAGGCGGGACAGCAGCACCCAGTCCGCGACGGCGAGCGCGGCGAAGAGCGCGGTGAACGCGATGAACGAGGCGAGCACCTGGCCCGCGCTCAGGTCCGACATGGCGTCGGCGGTGGTCAGCTTGCCGTACACCAGCCACGGCTGCCTGCCGAGCTCGCGCACCAGCCAGCCGCAGATCGCCGCGATGAACGGCAGCGGGATGCCCCAGAGCATCAGGTGCAGCAACGGCCGCGCCCGCGCGATCCGCGCCTTCGCCAGGAACGGCAACGCGATCAAGCTCGCGAAGACGAAGAACTGCCCGATCATCACCATCAGCCCGAGCGGCAGGCCGACCGCGCCGCCGTCGAGCTTGTCCGGTTGCAGGTCGCCGATCGCCGGGAACTGGGCCGTGCCGAAGCCGAACACCACCGGCGCGGTGACCAGCGTGACCACCACGCCGAGCCGCATCGAGCGCAGGAAGAACTCGACCTCCTCGGTGCGCCGGAGGAAGTGGTACGCGCTGATGCCGACCACGAAGACCCCGCCGGTCAGCAGGGCCGCGCTGAGCACGTGCGGCAGCGCGGCGACGAAGGTCGGGTTGGTCAGCAGCGCGCCGAAGTCGGTCAGCCGCAGCACGCCGTTCTCCTCGGTGGCGCCGACCGGGTTCTGCAGGAACGAGTTGGCCGCCATGATCCAGAACGCCGAGGCGTACGCGGTCAGCGCGACCAGCCAGATCAGCGTCAGGTGCAGCCATCGGCCCATCCGGTCCCAGCCGAACAGCCACAGCCCGAGAAAGGTCGATTCGAGGAAGAAGGCGACCAGCGTCTCGATGGCCAGCGGCGCGCCGAAGATGTCCCCGGCATAGGTGGACAACCCGCTCCAGTTCAGCCCGAACTGGAATTCCATCACGATTCCGGTCGCGATTCCCAGTGCGTAGTTGACCACGTAGAGCCTGCCCCAGAACCGCGTCATCCGGCGGTGCACCGGGCGGCCGGTGACGGCGTACCGCGTCTGCATCACCGCGACCAGCGTCACCAGTCCCAGCGTGAGCAGCACGAACAGGAAGTGGAACGAGGTGGTGGTGGCGAACTGCAGTCTCGCGATCGGAAGTGCTTCCATGGCTCCGCAGACTACATGTAGGCACGCTACATGTAGCGGTCAAATTTATGGATTCAGGGAGAAGTCAGGGTTGTCTCCGGTACCTCCCCGAGACCGGCATCAGTAGAGTGCCTATCTATGAAGGCGGACGCGTTGCGCGGACATCTGGACGCCCTGCTGCTGGCCGTGCTGGACGGCCGCAAGCTGCACGGGTACGCGATCATCGAGGCGCTGCAGGCCCGCAGCGGCGGGGCGCTCGACCTGCCCACCGGCACGGTGTACCCGGCGCTGCGGCGGCTGGAGCGCGCCGGGTTCCTCGCCAGCGAGTGGGACGTGGTGTCCGGGCGCAAGCGGCGCACCTACCGGCTGACCAGGGCCGGGCAGAAGTCACTGGCCGCCGAGCGCGCCGAGTGGCAGCAGTTCACCACGGTGATCGGCGCGGTACTGGGAGGGCAGGCATGGCCGGCGCAGGCGTGATCGACCGCTACCTGGAGGACCTGGCGGGCTCGCTGTACGGCTCGCCCGCGCGCAAGTCGGACCTGCTCGCCGAGGCACGCGACAGCCTCGACGACGCCACCGAGAGCTACCGGTCGGCGGGGTACTCGGAGGAGGAGGCGCAGCGGCGCGCGGTCACCGAGTTCGGCGCGGTCGCCGAGGTGCGCGAGGACTACCAGTCCGAACTGGGGCTGGCGACCGGGGTGCAGGCGCTGCGCTCGCTGGCGCTGGCGTTGCCGCTGATGCACGTGCTGTGGGAGCTGACCAGGCTGACCACCTTCGGGTCGTGGAGCAACGTCGGCGTGGTCATGCCCGACTGGTACGGGCCGCTCGCGCGCACCGCCGACTACACCGGGTACGCCATGGCCGGGCTCGGCCTGGCCGCGTTGCTGGTGGCGCGGGTGCTCTGCCGGTACGCGCGCTCGGCGCGGGCCGGGCGGTGGATCTCGCTGGTGGCGGCCACCGCGGTGGCGGCGGACCTGCTGGTGCGGGTGGCGCTGGTCAGCGCGAGCGGGTTCATCGACACCAGCCTGTTGCTGCTGTCCTGGCCGTGCGCGGTGGTGGGGCTGCTGTCGATGATGATCAGCGCGCGACTGGTCGTGCTGGCGCGACGGTCGTGGCGGGCCTGTGTCACGATCGTGGCGTGACCACCGCGCTGATCTACCTAGTCGTCATGCTGCTGGTCGCGGCCGTGGTGTTCCTGCTGGCCGCGGTCGTCTTCGGCCGGGGTGAGGAGCTGGCCCCGCTGGCGCCGGGCGCGTCGCCGACCCGGTTGCCCGCCGAGGACCTGACCGGCGAGGACCTGCGGGCCGTGCGCTTCCAGCTGGTCCTGCGCGGGTACAAGATGTCCGAAGTGGACTGGGTGCTGCGCCGGGCGGGCAACGAGCTGGACGCGCTGCGGGCCAGGGTGGCGGAGCTGGAGGGCCGCCGCCGCGAGGACGTGGGCTGATGCCGGAGCTGGTGCTGTCGGTGCGCGTGGCCGCGCCCGCGGGGACGACCTGGCTGGCGCTGACCGACTGGGCGCGGCAGGGCGAGTGGATGCTCGGCACGCGCGTCGAGGTGACCGCGGGCAACGGGCGCAGCGTGGGCTCGCGGCTGTCGGCGTTCACCGGTCTTCTGGGCGTCGGGTTCACCGACACGATGGAGATCACCGGCTGGGAGCCGCCGGTGCGGTGCTCGGTGCGGCACACCGGGCGGGTGGTGCGGGGGACGGGGTCGTTCCACGTGCACGCGCAGGGGGCCGACCGGTCGACGCTGGTGTGGTCGGAGCAGTTGAAGTTGCCGCTGGGGCCGCTGGGCCGGCTGGGCTGGCCGGTGGCGAAGCCGGCGTTCGCGCTGGGGGTGCGGTATTCACTGGACCGCTTCGCGCGGTTCGCGGAGTCCTATTCGGTGGGTGGCTCATGAGTTTGGTGGGCGCGGACGGGGTTTCGCGGTGTGCCTGGGGGAATTCGGCGCCGGATTACGCGGAGTACCACGACAAGGAATGGGGATTTACCCTGCGCGGGTCGCAGGCCCTGTTCGAAAGGCTTTCCCTGGAGGCCTTCCAGTCGGGTTTGTCGTGGATCGTCATCCTGCGGAAACGCCCGGCCTTCCGGGCGGCTTTCGCGGACTTCGACCCGGCCGCCGTAGCCACCTTCGATGACGACGACGTCGACCGCCTCCTGGGGGACGCGGGGATCGTCCGGAACCGCTCCAAAATCCTGGCCACGATTCGCAACGCCCGCGCCGTCCAGGAGCTGGACCAGCCCCTGGACGAACTGCTGTGGTCGTTCGCCCCTTCGTCGTCGCCGAGGCCCGCCACCATGGAAGACGTCCCGGCCATCACCCCGGAATCACGGGCGATGGCGAAAACCCTGAAGAAACTGGGCTTCGCCTTTGTCGGCCCCACGACGTGCTACGCCCTGATGCAAGCCACCGGCATGGTCGACGACCACGTACGATCCTGCTTCCGCGCCACCTCGTAGCCGCCCCGCCGTGCAGTGAATGTGGCTTTCACTGCGGATTCGGCTGTGAAAGCCACATTCACTGCACGTCGGGCCGAAAGTGTCGGTGCTCCGGAGCAGCATCGGCGACCATGAAACCAAACATGGGAACCGAACCCTGCCTGCGTGACCACAGCAGGCACGGGGTCATCCGCGTCGCCAAGCTCGCCGAACTCGGCGTGCCATCGAGCACCACCTACCGGCGTTGCCAGCCGGGTGGGCCGTGGACGTACCTGCTGCCCGGGATAGTGCTCCTGGACAGAACGCGGCCGACCGCACGACAACGCGTCGAAGCCGCCTTGCTCCATGTTCGTGGGGTCGGGCTCGTGACCGGCTTCGAGGCAGCTCGCCGTTACGGGATGCGCAGCGTACCGACGGGCAACGAAGTGCACCTACTGGTGCCGGCCGACTGCCAAGTCCGCAGTCCCGGCTTCGTGCTGGTCGAGCGCACCACGTCCCTACCGGAGAAGACCATCGTGGGCGGTGTGCCGACGGCACCGCCTGCCAGAGCGCTGCTCGACGGGGTGCGGCGGATTCGCGACCGCGACGCGGTCATGGCGTTGCTGATCGAGGCACGCCAATCCGGGCTCTGCACGCTGGCAGAGCTCGCGGCCGGACTGCGAACTGGTAGCCGTCGTGGCACCGCGCTACCTCGTACGGTGCTGAAAGCGTTGGCCGAAGATGTCCGCTCGGTCGCCGAGGTGCACGCGGGCGCTATCTGGAGAAGAGCGGGACTGCCCCCGCCGCTGCGCAACCCCGTGCTCGTGCGTTCGGGCGGCAGTTACGTCGCGAGACCGGATCTTTGGTGCGACGAGGTGGCGTTGGCTTGGGAGATCGATTCCTTCGAACACCACTTCCAGCGAAGCGACTACGCCGGGACGCTGGAACGCAATGCTCGTTACGCCGGGGCGGGGGTGGTCGTCGTGCAGACCGTGCCCAGCAGGCTGAAGACCGCACCGGATGCGGTGATCGCGGAACTCCGCGCCGCCTACGAAGCGGCAAGGAATCGCCCACGCCCCGACGTGGCGATCCAACACCCCGACGCCGCCTGACCGGCAAGTAGCTGCTGTGAATGTGGCTTTCACAGCGAAATCCGCTGTGAAAGCCACATTCACGCCACGAGGAGGGCGCGACGAGGCGCGCCGCGGGTTACTTTCCTTGGAAGGTGGGGCGGCGCTTGGTGACGAAGGCGTCCACGGCTTCCGCGTGGTCCGCCGTGCCGCCCAGGGCGGCCTGCGCGGATTCTTCCGCGGCCAGCGCCTCGGCCAAGGTGCTTTCGGCGGCGACCGAGAGCACCTCCTTGATCTTCGCGTAGGCGACCGTCGGGCCGGCGGCGAGGCGAGCGGCGATGGCCCCGGCGCGCGCCGCCAAGTCTGAGTCCGGCACGACTTCGCTCACCAGGCCCAGCGAGAGCGCCTCATCCGAAGAAACCTTCCGCGCCAGCAACATCAGTTCCGTCGCCCGGCCCAGGCCGATGAGGCGTTGCAGCGTCCACGACGCGCCCGAGTCCGGACCCAGCCCGACGTTCGCGAAGGCCATCAGGAAGTTCGCCGACGAAGCCGCGATGCGGATGTCGCTGGCGTACGCGAACGCGGCACCGGCACCCGCCGCCGCGCCGTTGACCGCGGCGATCACCGGCTTCGGCATCCCGGTGATCAGCTCGACGATCGGGTTGTAGTGCTCAGCCACCGTGTGCAACGGCGCCGGGTCGTTCGCCTGCAGCAACCCGACGTGCTCCTTCAGGTCCTGCCCGGCGCAGAACGCCTTCCCCGACCCGGTCAGCACCACCGCGCGCACCCCGTCGTCGGCCGCCGCGTCGCGGAGGGCGGCCAGCAGCCGCTCCTTCAACTCGACGGTGAGGGAGTTGTACGCCTGCGGCCGGTTCAGCGTGAGCGTCCGGACACCCGGCGTGTCCGTGCTGTCGCTCACCAGAAGAACGTCCTCTGTGGTCACTGCTGCTCCTGTCGTTCCTCGGGGTTCGACTGGCGAGTCTGACACCCCGGCGAGCCGCATACCAGCACCGATGATGTGTGAAAAGATCGGTCCGCGCGCGCGGCCGCTCGCTGATGAGGGAGAATGGTTACTACCCGGTTGGCTTTGGCGAGCGCGACCCGGGCGCGCCGGTTGATACGGAGGGAGCACGCTATGGCGGCCATGAAGCCCCGGACCGGAGATGGTCCCCTCGAAGTGACTAAGGAGGGGCGGGGCCTCGTGATGCGCGTACCGGTCGAGGGCGGTGGGCGTCTCGTCGTCGAGCTCTCGGCCGAGGAAGCGAAGGATCTCGGGGCCGCGCTCCAGGAAGCCACCGGCTGAACGAGCTTCGGTTGGACACCCCGGTCCCCGTCACGGAGACCGGGGTTAACTCTTGCCCGGATTCCGCCTGTTCTGGAGGTCGCTGATGGCGCGCGTTCCGTTACCGTCCGTACCCGGTCGGCTGGTCGAGGTCGAAGTGCTGGACGCCTCCCGCCGCGGCGCGCTGGAGGCGGTGCTCGTCGCGTTGCCGGAGGGCGACGCCGAACTCGAGCCGATCGCCGGCGTCCACCCCTCCGGCAAGGCCGGTGAGGTCAAGCTGGTGCCCGGCGACCCCAAGGTCCGCTGGCTGGTCGGCGTCGGCAAGGGCAAGGCGGAGCACTACCGCGCCGCCGGTGCCGCGCTGGCCAGGGCCGTCGACGCCTACCTCGAGCACGATCCGGTGAAGTCGGTGCAGATCGCGCTCGACGAGGACGCCACCACCGAGACCGCCTACGAGCTGGCGATGGGCGCGATGCTCGGCGGCTACCAGTACAAGGTCACCGGCGAGGAGCCGAAGCCCCGGCTCAAGACGCTGCGCCTGATCCCGCGGTTCGAGCGCGCCGTGCCGGAGTTCGCCGAAGCGGTCGACCGCGCGCGTGAACTCGCCGCGGCCGCCTCGCTCGCCCGCGACCTGGCGAACACCCCGTCCAACGTGAAGGACCCGGCCTGGCTGGCCGGGACCACCGAGCGGCTGGTCGCCGGCGTGGCCGGCCTGACCGCCACCATCCGCGACGAGAAGTGGCTGGCCGAGCAGGGCTTCGGCGGCGTGCTCGCGGTCGGCGGCGGTTCGGCGAGCCCGCCGCGGCTGATCGAACTGGACTACAAGCCGCGCGGCGCCGTCCGGCACCTGCTCTACGTCGGCAAGGGCATCACCTTCGACACCGGCGGCCTGTCCATCAAACCGGCCGACGGCATGCACCTGATGCGCACCGACATGGCCGGTGGTGGCGCGGTGATCGCCGCGGTCCGCGCGATCGCGGCGCTCGGCCTCAAGGTGCGGGTGACCGCGCTGGTCCCGGCCGCGGAGAACCACGTGTCCGGCTCGTCCTACCGCCCCGGCGACATCGTCCGGCACTACGGCGGCAAGACCACCGAGGTCGGCAACACCGACGCCGAGGGCCGCATGGTGCTCGCCGACGCGCTGGCCTACGGCATCAAGCGGTTCAAGCCGGACGCGGTGGTCGACGTGGCCACGCTGACCGGCGCCATGAAGGTCGCGCTCGGCCTGCGCACCGGTGGCCTGTTCGCCAGCGATGACGACCTCGCCGCCCGGATCACCGCCGCCGGTGAAGCGGCGGGCGAGGCCTGGTGGCGGATGCCGCTGCTGGACGCGCACGTGGAAGCGGTCAAGGGCGAACTCGGCGACGTCAAGCAGACGCCGGGCGGTCCCGGCGGCATCACCGCGGCGTTGTTCCTGCGGGAGTTCACCGGCGGGGTGCCGTGGGCGCACCTCGACATCGCGGGCCCGGCGAGGGCGGACCGCACCTACGCCGACGTGGTGCCCGGCGGCACCGGTTTCGCCGCCCGCACGCTCGTCGAACTGGCTGCCGCCTACGCGTGATCCAGCACGTGCGCGCGGAAGGCGCGCACGGCGGGGGTGAGGTCGGTCCCGGCCGACCAGACCAGCCCGATCGTCCGGGTGACCGGCGGTTCGAGCGGGACCTCGGCGACGCCCGCCGGTGGTCCCGGCTCGAACCGGGGGAGCAGCGCTACGCCCATCCCGGCGGCGACCAGCCCGCGCACGGTGTCCGATTCCTGACCTTCGAAGGCGATCGATGGGGTGAATCCGGCGGCGGCGCACAGTTCGTCGGTGATCTGGCGGAGGCCGTACCCCGGTTCGAGGGTGACGAAGGCTTCCTCGGCCAGTTCCCCGGTGTGCACGCGGTCGCGGGTGGCCAGCGGGTGCCCGGTCGGCACGCTCAGCCGCAGTTCCTCGTGGGTGAGCGTGAACGATTCGAACGCGGGGTCGGCGGGCAGCGGGGCGACCAGCGCGAGGTCCAGTTCGCCGGCGCGGAGCCGGTCGAGCACGTCCTGGCGCGACCCCTGCGCGAGGCTGAACCGCACGTTCGGGTGCGCGCGCCGGAACCCGGCCAGCAGCGAGGGCACCAGGGACCGGCCGAGCAGGTGGAGGAAGCCGAGCACCACGTGCCCGCGGTCCGGATGCACCTCTTCCCGAGCTAAGCGAGCACCGCTCTCCAATAAGAGCAGTGCTCTCTCAGCGGTGTCGGCCAGCAGCTGACCGGGTCGCGTGAGCCGGACGCCCCGGCCGTCGGGCGCGGTCAGGGAGGCGCCGAGGCGGCGGCCGAGCGCGCCGAGGCGGCGGCTGGCCGTCGGCTGCGGCAGGCCGACCAGTTCCGCCGCCCGGGTGATGTTGTTGGTCACCCGGAGCGCGGCGAGCAGGGCCAGATCCGGCGCCAGCTCCTGGACAAAGCGCTGGTCGGTGGATTCATTCAGCACGGTATCGATTATCGCTTATGGACGTATTGGACGTATTGGTTAGCGCGGCTTAGCTTCGGCCCGTGACCACTACCGCCCCCGCGCCCACGTCCGAGGTCGCCGCACCGACGCGACGGGTCACGGTGGCCGTCGCGGCGGCGGGCATCTCCTCGTTCGCCCTGCTCTACGCACCCCAGCCGGTGCTGCCGCAGCTGGCCGAGCGGTTCCACCTCGATCCCGGCGGCGCCTCGCTCGCGGTCAGCGTGGCGACCGGCGCGCTGGCGATCTCGGTGCTGCCCATCGCGACGCTGTCCGAGGTGGTCGGCAGGCGACGGGTGATCCTGGCGTCGGTGGTCTCCTCGGTGCTGCTCGGCCTGGCGCTGCCGTTCGCCCCGGACTTCACCTCGTTGCTGGTGCTGCGCGCGCTGCAGGGGATCGCCATCGCGGGCTTCGCCGGGGTCGCCGCGGCCTACCTCGCCGAACGCCTCGGCAAGGCCGGGGTGGCCGCGGCGGTGGGCGCGATGATCGCCGGGAACACCGTCGGCGGCATGCTCGGGCGGCTGTCGAGCGGGTTCGCCGCCGACTGGCTCGGCTGGCCGGGCGCGCTCGGCCTGACCGCCGGGCTGGCACTGGTCTGCGCCCTGCTGACGGTGTTCACCCTGCCGAAGGCGGAGGTGCGCCGGGGCGGGTTCAAACCGCTCAGCGGGTTCCGCGCGGCGCTGTCCAGCCGGGTGCTGCTCGCGCAGTACGCGGTGGCGCTGCTCGCGATGGGGTCGTTCGTCGCGCTGTACAACGCGGCCGGGTTCCGGCTCACCGGCGACCCGCTCGACCTCTCGCCGTCGATCGCGTCACTGGTGTTCCTCGCCTACGCGATGGGCACCTTCACCTCGGGGTACGCGGGACGGCTGGTCGGGCGGTTCGGCAGGCTCCGCACGCTGGGCGGCGCGCTGGTGATCACCGTGCTGGGCGCGTCGCTGACCATCGTCGACTCGCTGATCTGCGTTGCCATCGGGTTCGTCGTGCTGACCGGGGGCTTCTTCGCCGCGCACGCGACGGCCAACGGCTGGGCCGCGGCCGAGGCCCCACCCGGCGCGCGCGGGCCGGCGGGCGGGCTGTACACGCTGGCCTACTACCTGGGCAGCAGCGTCGGCGGCACGGTCGGCGCGACCGTCTACGGGCACGCCGGGTGGGCGTGGCTCATCGCGCTCGCGGCGGCGTGGCTCCTGCTCGCCCTGCTGATCGCGGTGCTGGCCGCCCGGTCAAAGCACTGACGCGACCAGCAGGCCGCCGCCGACCGGCAGCACCGCGGGCACCAGCCGGTCGTTCTCGCGCACCGCCCGCGCCACGTCCCGCATGGCCAGGGTCTCCGGGTCCCGGCCGTTGCGGACCCCGGACAGCAGGTTGTGGAAGGCGATCACCCCGCCGGGGCGCAGCAACTGCACGCCCTCGTCGAAGTAGTTCGGGTACTCGGCGCGCGCGGCGTCCACGAAGACCAGGTCGTAGCCGCCCGCGGTGAGCCTCGGCAGCACGTCCAGCGCGCGGCCCATGATCAGCCGGGTGCGGCCCGGCGGCAGGCCCGCCTCGAGAAAGGTCTTGCGGGCCGCGCGGTGGAACTCCGGTTCGATGTCGATCGAGGTGAGCACCCCGTCCTCGGCCATGCCGCGCAGCAGGTAGAGCCCGCTGACCCCGACCCCGGTCCCGACCTCCACCACCGCCCTGGCCTGCAGCGTCGCGGCGAGAAAGCTCAACGTGGCCCCGCAGGCCGCGCCGACCGGGGCGCACCCCAGCTCGGCCGACCTGGCGCGCGACGCGACCAGGACCTCGTCGTCGGGCAGATAGCCCTCGACGAAGACGCCCAGGTCGTCCAGGTGTGTGTCGGAGTGCACGGAGTGAGGTTAGCGGGGTCTGTCGACATATCAGCGCAGGACGCCGGGCAGGTCCGCGAGAACCGGCGCCGAACACTTCTCAGGCTCCTCTCAGCGCTGTCTCACTACAACCATAAGGAAGCCGGACAGACTCTGGGCAAGGAACCGGGAACACCCTGCGCCGGGACAGCGTTAGGGGAAGTAGTTGGGAGATCAGCCTGATGGAGGTGCCTTCCCCCACGATGCAGAAGAGCACGCAGGTCGAGCCGGTGGCCGTCGACGAGGCCACCGAGGCTTCCTGGACGCCGCCGTCCTGGGACGAGGTGGTGCGCGAGCACGCCGACCGGGTCTACCGCCTGGCCTACCGCCTCACCGGTAACACCCACGACGCCGAGGACCTCACCCAGGAGACCTTCATCCGGGTGTTCCGCTCGCTCGCCAACTACAAGCCGGGCACCTTCGAGGGCTGGCTGCACCGCATCACCACGAACCTCTTCCTCGACATGGCCCGCCGCCGCTCCCGCGTGCGGATGGAGGGCCTGCCCGAGGACACCGACCGCATCGTGGGCGACGACCCGAGCCCCGAGCAGGTCTACTCGGACACCCACCTCGACCCCGACCTGCAGGCCGCGCTGGACGAGCTCCCGCCGGAGTTCCGCGCCGCGGTCGTGCTGTGCGACGTCGAGGGCCTGTCCTACGAGGAGATCGGCGCGACGCTCGGGGTCAAGCTGGGCACCGTGCGCAGCCGGATCCACCGCGGCCGCCAGGCCCTGCGTGCCTCGCTGGAGCGCGCGCGGGCGATGAAGCGGGAGGCCATCCCGGTGCCGTCCCCGGTGGGGGCGCCGGCATGACCGAAGCGCGCGGTTGGGGACTGCCCGAGTCGCATCTGCTGCCCGACGCGGTGGTCGCGTTCGTCGACGGTGAGCTCTCCCTCGGCGCGCGGGACCGCGCGTCGAGCCACCTCGCTCGCTGCCCTTCGTGCGCGGGTGAAGTGGCCGCGCAGCGCCAGGCCCGCGCGGAGGTCAAGCGCGCGGACGCCCCCGCCATGTCGGCGGGCTTCCTGGCCAGCCTTCGCGACATCCCCCAGCACACCGAGTTGAGCACCACGCCGGACAACCTGGCGATCACCGAGGACGGCCAGCTCGTGGCCATCCAGCGGCCCGATCGGGTGGCGGGCTTGCGGGACGGTTCCGCGCCGCTGGGTTCGTCGGCACCGCTCGGCAACTCGCGCAACGTGCTCGGCGGCGGCCGCTTCGGCGTGTCCGGCCGTCGGGCCGCGCAGGGTGCCGGGGTGGTGGTGTCCGGGCTCGTGCTCAGCGCGCTCGCGCTGGTGGTCACCGACGGCGGGGACGTCGCCGATCCGCAGCAGAACCCGCTTTCCGGCGTGATGCCCGCGCAGTTCGGCGCGAACCCGGCGCCGGTGCCGAGCTTCGTGCCGCCGACGCCTTCCTCGGCCAGCACCACGCCGAGCGCGCCCGCGGGTCGCTGACCTCACCGCCGCCGGACTGAGCAGGCTCGCCGAGCCCGGTGCTGAGGCATTGCCGGGCGTTTGATGTCCGCTCGCGGGGTGGCTGAGCAGCCTGGGGCCGGCTCGTCGAGCTTCGAGCCCGTGCTGAGGCATTGCGCCGTCACCCCGCCGGGCGGCTGAGCAGGGGCGAAACGCCTACTTCACCGGCCAGGCGGCAGAATTCCCGGCAAACGTCCGGCGTGGAATCGCGCCGACGCCGGTCACGCGTCGAGGAATGAATGAGCCAGCAGCCCAACCCGCAGCAGGACCCGTCCGGCGCGCCGCGGCGCGAGGACAGGCTCGCCCCACGGCCCCTGGACCGCCCGCCGGTGGATCCGGCGCAGGCTTCGGTCTTCGGCCGCCCGCGTGGCGTCGACGGCGCCTTCGACCGCCTCTACGCCCCCGACGCGCGTGCCAACGGCAAGGCCCAGCAGGTGACGCTCGCGCCGCCGCCCCCCGAATCGCTGGCCGAGGCCTTCCGACGGCCGCCCGAGGCCGCCGGGGTGGTGTTGCAGCGCCCGGCCGACGACGCCGGCGCGCAACCCGAGACCGAGGCGCCGCTGTGGTCCAAGCCCGCCGACCCGTGGCGTGACCCGAACGCCGGCGCGCTGCTCGGCGGCCCGGCCGTGGCCACCGAGGAAGAAACCAAGGAAGACCCGGAGGAGCGCCCGCGCGGCGCCATGCTCAGCCTGCCCGAGGTGCTGTTCGGCCGTCGCGTGAAGCCCACCGCGCTGGCCCTGCTCGGCGTGATCGCGCTGCTCATCGGCGCGGTCGGCGGGCTGGCGGGCTGGTGGCTGTCCGACCGCGGTGACGCGCTGACCGGTGAGCTGAACATCGCCGAGGCCGAGGCGGGCAAGGAGCGCCCGCCGGGTTCGGTGGCCGACGTCGCGCGCCGGGTGGCGCCTGCGGTGGTGTCGCTGGAGATCCGGATCGGCGAGGGCGGCGGCAGCGGCTCCGGCGTGGTGATCGACCCGCAGGGCTACATCCTCACCAACGACCACGTGGTCTCGATGGCGGTCAAGGACCAGTCCGCCAAGATCACCGCGGTGTTCATCAACGGCGCGCGGACCGAGGCCAAGGTGGTCGGCACCGATCCGAAGACCGATCTCGCGGTGGTCAAGGTGAACGTGCCGGACCCGGTGGTGGCGCAGGTGGGCAAGTCCGCCGATCTCGCCGTCGGGGATTCGGTGCTGGCCGTCGGCTCGCCGCTGGGCCTGGAGAACACGGTGACCAGCGGCATCGTCAGCGCGCTGAACCGGCCGATCGGCATGCCGGGCGAGAACGGCGGCCCGCCGTCGAACTACGGCGCGATCCAGACCGACGCGCCGATCAACCCGGGCAACTCCGGTGGCGCGCTGGTGGATTCGACCGGGGCGCTGGTCGGCATCAACACCTCGATCCTCGGCGGCGGCGAGGGCCAGGGCGGCAACATCGGCATCGGCTTCGCCATCCCGATCGACCAGGCGATCAAGATCAGCCGCTCGCTGATCGAGCAGGGTTCGGTCAAGCACGCCGACCTGGGGCTGAACGCGGCTTCGGTGGCGGCGAACACCTCCGAGGGCGCGCAGGTGCAGAACGTGGCGCCGGGCAGCCCGGCCGCCGCGGCCGGCATCGCCGAGGGTGACGTGATCACCAAGGTCGGGGACCGGATCGTGCGGACCGCGACCGAGCTGACCGTGGTGGTGCGGGAGCACAACATCGGCGACGTGGTGCCGGTGCAGTTGTCGCGGCAGGGCAGGCAGCTGGTGGTCGACGTCACGCTGGGCTCGGACTGACCCTGGGTTCGTCACCGGATCGGGCGGTACGCTGAGCTTGGCGCAGTGCACAAGGCGGAGGTCACAGGGTGTTCGAGAGCGTTGGCTGGGGCGAAATCCTCGTCCTCATCGTGGCCGGGCTGTTCATTCTGGGCCCGGAGCGGCTGCCGGAAGCGGCGGCCTGGCTCGGCAAGAGCATGCGGAAGGTGCGCGATTTCGCCAGTGGCGCGCGGCAGCAGCTCAAGGACGAGATGGGCCCGGAGTTCGAGGAGTACCGCAAGCCGCTGGAGGACCTGCGGCAACTGCGGAACTTCGACCCGAAGCGGGCGGTCACGCAGCACCTGTTCGACGGTGACGCGGACCCGCTGGGCCTGAACAACATCAACGGCAACGGGGGCGGTTCGGCGGAGGCCGCCAAGCCGAACGGGCACCCGGCGGCTGCCGCGTCACCGGCCGCGGAACCGCTGAAACCAGGCGAAAAGCCCCCGGTCGACCCGGACGCCACCTGACCCACCGGCGGACGCCACCGGCTCCACCGGCGGACGCTACCGGCTCCACCAGCGGCCGCCACCTGACCCACCGGCGGCTCGCCACCGGCCCCACCGGCGGACACCACCTGACTCACCGGCGGCCCGCTCGGCTCCGACCGCGACCCGACCCGATGTCACCAATGTGGCCGGGGTACCTCGCGCGCCCCGACAGCCCGCCGATCAGACGGGGACGCCGTGGCGTTCCTGGCGGCGAGGACAGCCCGATGTCATGAAGGCGGCTTTCGAGACAGCGTCCCGAAAGCCACCTTCGTGACGTGAACTCCGAGGTCAGCGACCCGCCGGGGTGACGTTCAGCATCATGCCCGCCAGCCCCCGCGCCCGTACCGAAAGCTTCTCCGCGGCCGCGGTGAGGACCTGCGCGGCGGGGGCATCCGGCGAAGAAAGCACGATCGGCGTACCGGCATCCCCCTGTTCCCGCAGCCGCGGGTCCAGCGGCACCTGACCGAGCAACGGCACCGTCGAGCCCACCGACTTCGACAGCGAGTCGGCCACCGACTGGCCGCCGCCGGAGCCGAAGATCTCCATGCGCGTGCCGTCCGGCTGCTCCAGCCACGACATGTTCTCGATCACCCCGGCCACCCGCTGCCGCGTCTGCAGCGCGATCGCCCCGGCCCGCTCGGCCACCTCGGCCGCCGCCTGCTGGGGGGTGGTGACCACCAGGATCTCCGCGTTCGGGATCAGCTGCGCCACCGAGATCGCGATGTCACCGGTACCCGGCGGCAGGTCCAGCAGCAGCACGTCCAGGTCACCCCAGAACACGTCGGCCAGGAACTGCTGCAGCGCGCGGTGCAGCATCGGCCCGCGCCACACCACCGGCGTGTTGCCCGGGGTGAACATGCCGATCGAGATGACCTTCACCCCGTGCGCCTGCGGCGGCATGATCATCGTGTCGACCTTGGTCGGCTTCTCCCCGGCGCCCAGCATGCGCGGCACCGAGTGGCCGTAGATGTCCGCGTCGACCACGCCGACCGAGAGCCCGCGCTTGGCCATCGCCACCGCGAGGTTCACCGTCACGCTCGACTTGCCGACGCCACCCTTACCGGACGCGACGCAGTACACCCGGGTCAGCGACCCCGGCTGGGCGAACGGGATGACCGGTTCCTTCGCGTCGCCGCGCAGCGACTTGCGCAGTTCGGTGCGCTGCTCGTCGCTCATCACGTCCAGCTCGACGCGCACGCCGCGCACGCCGCCGAGCTTCTCCACCGCGGCGGTGGTGTCCTTGGTGATGGTGTCCTTGAGCGGGCAGCCGGCCACGGTCAGGTAGATCGCGACGACCACCACGCCGTCCTCGCCGACCGTGACGTCCTTGACCATGCCGAGCTCGGTGATCGGTTTCTTGATCTCCGGGTCGTAGACGGTCTTCAGCGCCTCGCGGACGTCGTCGGTGCTCGGGAGCTGTCCAGTGCTGGTCACCCTTCCATGTTACGTATCGGTAGTGCTGCTCCGAGCCCGGCTCTTCCGCGGCTTGGTGTCGAGGTCCTCGCGCAGCTTGTCCAGTTCGCCGCGCAGGTAGTCGCGCGTGGCCACCTCACCGATCGCCAGCCGCAGCGCGGCCAGCTCCCTGGCCAGGAACTCCGTGTCCGCCTTGGTCTGCGCCGCCCGCGTCCGGTCCTCGTCCAGCGAGACGCGGTCCCGGTCGTCCTGGCGGTTCTGCGCGAGCAGGATCAGCGGCGCGGCGTACGCGGCCTGGGTGGAAAAGGCCAGGTTGAGCAGGATGAACGGGTACGGGTCCCACTGCAGCGACACCGCCACCAGGTTCAGCGTGATCCACACGATCACGATCAGCGTCTGCCAGAACAGGTAGGTCCCGGTGCCGAGGAAGCGCGCGACCCGCTCGGTGAACCGGCCGAAGGCGTCCGGGTCCAGCCGCACCCCGATCCGGCGGCGGCCGGCCCGTGGCTGGTCGAGCCGTCGTCGTGGATGCAGCTCAGGCACGTTCCCACTCCTTGGAATCCGTCGCGCGCACGTCGTGCAGGCCGGTCTCGCGCCAGCCCTCGGGCAGCAGGTGGTCGAGCACGTCGTCCACGGTGACCGCGCCGACCAGGTGGTCACCCGCGTCCACCACCGGCCCGCAGGCCAGGTTGTACGCGGCGAAGTACCGGGTGACCTCGGTCAGCGTGGCCCCGGGGTGCAGTGCGGGCAGGTCGGTGTCGACCGCGCTGGCCACCAGTTCCGCCGGGGGCTCCCGCAGCAGCCGCTGGAAGTGCACGCAGCCGACGTACCGGCCGGTGGGCGTGGCCTGCGGCGGGCGGCAGACGAAGACCATGGTGGCCAGCGCGGCGGGCAGTTCCCGGTTGCGGATGCGGGCCAGCGCCTCGGCGACGGTGGCGTCCGGCGAGAGCACCACCGGCTCCGGGGTCATCAGCCCGCCCGCGGTGTCCGACGAGTACGCCAGCAGCCGCCGGACCGGCTCGGACTCCTCCGGCTCCATCAGTTCCAGCAGCCTGCTCTGGTCCGCCGGGGTCAGCTCGGCGAGCAGGTCGGCGGCGTCGTCGGGGTTCATCGCCTCGAGGATGTCCGCGGCCCGCTCCTCGGCGAGGTAGCCGAGCAGGTCCTTCTGGTCGTCCTCGGGCAGTTCTTCGATGACGTCGGCGAGGCGCTCGTCGTCCATCGCGTCGGCGACCTCGTGCCGTCGCTTGACCGGCAGGTCCCGCAGCGTGGCGGCGATGTCCACGGCCCGCATGGTGTCGAACAGCATCAGCAGCTGACCGGCGCCCTGCGGCTGCTGGGCCAGGTCGGTCAGGCCGAGCCCGGCGACCTCGGTCCACGGCAGGACCTGCAACGACGACCGGCGGCGGCCCAGCCCGAGCCGCGAACTCCGCTCCCGCACGGCCAGCTTCGACAGCACCCAGTCGCGCGTGCGGGTCGGCTCCATCGCGGCGTCGGCCACGGTGACCCGGACGCCGGTGGCGGCCAGCGAGGCCTGGGCGTCGGCGAGCTGGCCGAGCACCAGCACCTCGTTGGGGCGGCGGTGGAACTGGCGCATGTTCACCGAACCCGTGGCCAGCCCGACCGCGTTCGGCTCGATCGAGGTGACCCGGAGCATCGGCACGAACACCCGGCGCCGGGTGGCCAGCTCGACCACCAGCCCGAGCACCCGGGGCGCCTGCTGGTCCAGCCGGAGCCCGGCGACCAGGTCACGCACCTTGCCGATGGATTCGCCGTCCGGGCCGAAAACCGGCAAACCGGCCAGTTGAGCAGCGAAAACGCGGTTCACGGCGGCCATGGCCGAAGACTATCCGAGGGCGAGCGCGTTCGCCGGAAGCCGCCGCGCCCAGTCGAGCACCGGTTCCAGCGCGCCCAGCAGCCACCGGTCGCCGGCCGCGAGCGCGTAGAACCACGCGTCGACCAACCGGAACAGCACCCACCACCGGGCCAGGTCCAGATCGAGCCCGGCGACCGAGACGATCGTGCGCAGGCGGTCGGCCACCGGGGTCTCGGTGGCGCGGTTCCACAGCAGCGGGATCACCCCGAACTCGGGATCACCCGCGAGCGGCTGCGGATCGATCACCAGCCACGGCCGCCGCGTCCCGGCGAGCACGTTCTCGTAGTGCAGGTCCTGGTTCACCAGCAGCGAGGCGGTTTCCGGGCCGCGTTCACGGGCGAAGCCGACCGCGGCGTCCACCAGCCGTGACGGCAGCGGGTGGCCGAGTTCCCGGGATTCGCGGGGGAGTTCCTCGGTCCAGCGCTCGCTTTCGGTGCGCAGGTGCCGGGGCAGCACGGGGGCGGGCACGGCCAGCTCGGCCAGTAGCGCGGCGGCGATCTCGACCGCCGGGCCGATCGGTTCGGTGCTCAGGTCGCGGGTGCTGTCGAGCCGTTCGAGCAGCAGCGCGCCGGGTTCGTGCGCCAGCAGCAGCACCGCGCCCCGGCCGTTCCAAGTGGACAGTGCGAGCGGCTCGCCCGCGGTCTCCGCGTCCTGCCAGGTCAGCTTCAGCACGGCGGGCGTGCCGTCGGCGCGGCGCACCGGCTGCACCACCGCGGCGTACCCGTGCCGGACCGGGCCGTCCACGGTCAGCGACCAGCGGTCCAGCAACCGGCGCGCCAGCTCGGGCAGCTCGTCCAGCCAGGCGCGCCCGGCGTCGCCTTCACGCCGGGAAATCCGCTCGTGGAACGGCTCGGGGACCTCGAATTCGGGCACCGGATCACCTTCCCAGCCGGAGTAACATCGAAGCGAGGGGGTTTCGCGCGTCGCGGGAGGCGCCATGGTGCTGGAAATCCTCACCGCCGCCGTGGTGGTGGCCGGGATCGGACTGGGTTCGGCGGTCCGCGTGGTCAAGCAGTACGAGCGCGGGCTGATCTACCGCTTCGGCCGGGTGCGGCCGCACGTGCGCGAGGCCGGGCTGGTGCTGCTGGTGCCGTTCGTGGACCGCATCCAGAAGGTCAACATGCAGATCATCACCATGCCGATCCCCGCCCAGGACGGCATCACCCGCGACAACGTCACGGTCAAGGTGGACGCGGTGGTCTACTTCAAGGTGACCGATCCGGTGCTGGCCGCGGTGAACGTGGAGGACTACCGGTCCGCGGTGGGCCAGGTGGCGCAGACCTCGCTGCGCTCGATCATCGGCAAGAGCGAGCTGGACGACCTGCTGTCCAACCGCGAACACCTCAACGAGGGCCTGGAACTGCTCATCGACAGCCCGGCGCTGGGCTGGGGCATCCACATCGACCGGGTGGAGATCAAGGACGTCGCGCTGCCGGAGGGCATGAAGCGCTCGATGTCGCGGCAGGCCGAAGCCGAACGGGAACGTCGCGCCAGGGTGATCTCGGCGGACGGCGAGCTGCAGGCCTCGCACAAACTCGCCGAGGCGGCGGCCACGATGGCCGACACCCCGGCGGCGCTGCAACTGCGGCTGCTGGAGACGGTGGTCCAGGTGGCCGCGGAGAAGAACTCGACCCTGGTGCTGCCGTTCCCGGTGGAACTGCTGCGGTTCCTCGACCGCGCGGCCAAGGCGGAGGACAACGACGGTGCCGTCGCCCCCCAACCGCGCGAGCCGAGCGGCTAGTCGAAGTCCCAGTCGGTGGCGATCCCGGCGATCACCAGGATGATCACGCCGATCAGCAGCAGGCCGACCACCACCCAGCCGATGATGATCGCGGCCAGCGCCATGCCCTGGCCGCCCGCCTCCCCGCGCTTGGCCTTGGCGTAGGCGATGTGGCCGAGCACCAGGCCGACGATGGACAGGATGCCGCCGCAGGCGACCAGCCCGACGATCGAGCAGATCATCGCCGCCACGGCCATGCCCTGGTCCTGGTTCTGCATGGGCATCGGCTGGCCGTAGCCGTACCCGTACCCGGGTTGCTGCGGGTACGGCTGCTGCGGGTAGCCGCCCGACGGCGGGCCGTAGGACTGCGGCTGCTGCTGGCCGTAGGGATCCTGGGGGTAGCTCATGGGCGAACTCCGATTGGCTGGTGAGGCGAGCCGGCGGGTAGCACGAACGGGTGGACCATGCTGATCGCCGAGCTGTCCGGCCGACGCATCGGGCCCCCTCACGTGCCACCGATCCGGCGCTCACCGTAGCGCCCCGGTGGTGAGCGCGCTCATAGCAGTCCGGAACGAGTCAGGTCATACTCACCGGTAACACACCAATGCCGCGCCGCGTTCGGAAGATGAAGGAGCCAATGATGGCCCGCCTCGCCCAGACCGCCGGACTGACCGACATCCAGTCCGAGATCCTCGCCACGGTCCGTTCCTTCGTCGACAAGGAGGTCATCCCGCACGCCCAGGAGCTGGAGCACGCGGACACCTACCCGGCCGACATCGTCGAGGGCATGAAGGAGATGGGGCTGTTCGGGCTGACCATTCCCGAGTCCTACGGCGGGCTCGGCGAGTCGCTGCTGACCTACGCGCTGGTGGTGGAGGAGATCGCGCGCGGCTGGATGAGCGTGTCCGGGGTGATCAACACGCACTTCATCGTGGCGCACATGATCTCCCGGCACGGCACCGAGGAGCAGAAGAAGCACTTCCTGCCCCGGATGGCCACCGGTGAGGTCCGCGGCTCGTTCTCCATGTCCGAGCCGGATCTGGGTTCCGACGTGGCCGCGATCAAGACCAAGGCGCGCCGCGACGGCGACGACTACGTGATCGACGGCGCGAAGATGTGGCTGACCAACGGCGGCAGCTCGAACCTGATCGCGTTGCTGGTGCGCACCGACGAGGGCGCCGAAAAGGCGCACCAGAACCTGACCACTTTCCTGGTGGAGAAGCCGGAGGGCTTCGGCGAGGTCGCGCCCGGCCTGACCATTCCCGGCAAGATCGAGAAGATGGGCTACAAGGGCGTCGACACCACCGAAGCGGTGTTCGACGGCTTCCGCATCGGCGCGGACAAGGTGCTCGGCGCCGCGCCGGGCAAGGGGTTCGCGTACATGATGGACGGTGTCGAGGTCGGCCGGGTGAACGTGGCCGCGCGCGCCTGCGGCATCGCGATCAGGGCGTTCGAGCTGGCGGTGGAGTACGCCCAGCAGCGGAAGACCTTCGGCAAGCCGATCGCCGAGCACCAGGCGATCGCGTTCAAGCTGGCCGAGATGGCCACCAAGGTCGAGGCCGCGCACCTGATGATGGTCAACGCGGCGCGGCTCAAGGACTCCGGCGCGCGCAACGACGTCGAGGCGGGCATGGCCAAGCTGATCGCCAGCGAGTACTGCGCCGAGGTCACCCAGGAGGCGTTCCGCATCCACGGCGGCTACGGCTACTCCAAGGAGTACGAGATCGAGCGGCTGATGCGCGAGGCCCCGTTCCTGCTGATCGGCGAGGGCACCAGCGAGATCCAGAAGACGATCATCAGCCGCGGCCTGCTCCGCGAGTACAAATCCCGAGGCTGATCGGGGTACCTGGTTAGCCAGGAGCGCGCGGGGTTGGCAGGATGGAGGCGTCCCTCCGCGTAGAGCACAGGTGATCAACTTGACCGGTCCGTTCTCCTCAGCGCGTCCCGCGCCGGGACAGCCGCGCCTGCCCACCCCGCCCACCGGCTGGCCGGTGGGTTCGTACGGCACCTACGAGGAAGCCCAGAGCGCGGTCGAACACCTCGCCTCGAACGAGCTCGAGGTGCGCGACGTGACCATCGTCGGCGTGGACCTGATGCTCGTCGAGCGGGTGGTCGGCAGGCTGTCCTGGGGCAAGGTGCTCGGCACCGGCGCGATTTCCGGTGCCTGGCTGGGCTTGCTGATCGGGCTGCTGCTGAGCGTGTTCTCCCCGCCGGGCAGCAGCCCGGCGCCGCCGATCCTGGTCGGCCTGGCCGCCGGGGTGCTGTTCGGGCTGATCACCGCGGCGATGAGCTACTCGCTGACCAAGGGCCGCCGCGACTTCTCCTCGACCAGCCAGCTGGTGGCCGGCCGGTACGACGTGCTGTGCCAGCCGCGCAACGCGGAGAAGGCGCGCGACCTGCTGGCCAAGCACGCCATGCGCTCACCCGGCGCACTGGGCTGAACGGCCCCGGGGGCGAGCCCCGTTTTGTTGCCGCTACGCTGTGCCGTTTTGCTGTATACCGCAAGATTTCCCTAAGTTCAGCCTAAATCGCTGAATCGTTACGGTCATTGCTTGCGGCCGGTGATCGCCGGGCATAAGTTGCTGTGCACCGGTCGGGCCGCACGAGGCGGTCTTTCGTGCCAGCCCGACGCCATGCACGTCGGGGTGCTGGCGTGGCTCTCCACCTCACCGCGCCTGGTGCCACCGAGCGTGCGCGCTGGGAAGGAGGCCAGATGGGGAAAGCGAACGCCAGGAACCGGCGAGGACGTTCGCCCGGACGGGCGATGTCGGTTCTGGGCGCGGGGCTGATGGCCGCCGGGCTGCTCACCGCCTGCGGTTCGAGTGGCGGCCTGAAGATCAACATCTACTACGCGCCGGAGGACAACTTCCAGAAGGTTGTCGACCAGTGCAACACCAAGGCGGGCGGTCGCTACGAGATCGTCTACAACAAACTTCCGCGTGGTGCGGACGGTCAGCGCGAGCAGATGGTGCGCCGCTTGGCCGCTGGGGATGAGGGCCTGGACATCCTGGGCCTGGACGTGAACTGGGTGGCGGAGTTCGCCGAGGCCGGCTGGGCCGAGGAGTGGACCGGCGACAACAAGGCGCAGGCTTCGGCCGGGGTGCTGCCCGGTCCACTTGAGACGGCGACGTGGAACGGCAAGCTCTACGCCGCGCCGAAGAACACGAACGTGCAGTTGCTCTGGTACGACGACCGGGTCACCCCGGCGCCGCCGGAGACCTGGGACCAGATGATCGACCAGGCGCTCGCGCTCAAGGCGCAGGGCAAGCCGAGCGAGATCCTGTTCACCGGCGCGCAGTACGAGGGCCTGGTGGTCATCTACAACACGCTGGTCGAGTCGGCGGGCGGGCGGATCCTGTCCGAGGACGGCAAATCCGTGGTGATGGACGAGGGCGCGGTCAAGGCGCTGGAGATCCTCAAGCGGGTGACCTCGTCGGGCATCACCAACGCCTCGCTGACCAACCAGAAGGAGGACGAGGTCCGCCAGCAGTTCCAGCGCGGCACCGGCGCCTTCGAGCTGAACTGGCCGTTCGTCTACCCCTCCTACAAGAAGGAGAAGCCGGACGACCTGGCGCACTTCAAGTGGGCCACCTACCCGTCGGTGGTGCCGGGCCAGCCCGCGCGCACCACGATCGGTGGGTACGACCTGGCGGTCAGCACCGCGTCGCAGCACAAGCCGGAGGCGTTCGAAGCCGCGCTTTGCCTGCGCAGCCCGGAAAGCCAGAAGTTCTCCGCGCTGAACGACGGCGTGCCGCCGACGCTGGAGGCGCTCTACACCGACACCACGCCACTGGACCCGGGCAAGCCGGCCGGGGACGACAACCCGAGCATGGACACGCAGTACCCGATGCGGGAGACCATTCTCGAGGCGCTGAAGAACGCCGCGGTCCGTCCGCTGACCCCGGCGTACCAGAACCTGTCGACGGTGATGTCCAAGGTGCTGTCGCCGCCGTCGGCGATCGATCCGCAGGCCACCGCGGAGGAACTGCGCAAGCAGCTCGCCGACGCACTCGAGTCGAAGGGAGTGATCCCGTGACCGTCGCCGAACCAGCGGCGCCCGCGGCGACCGCCGTCAACGGTGGTAAACGCGGGAAGCCCCCGTTGAGCGAAGGCAAGAAGGCGGAACGGCGGCTCGGGCTGCTGCTCTGCGCCCCGGCCGCGCTGGTGATGATCGCGGTCACCGGCTGGCCGATCATCTACTCGGTCTGGCTTTCCCTGCAGCGCTACGACCTCCGCTTCCCCGGGCAGCAGGAGTTCGTCGGCCTGGACAACTACGTCGCGGTGCTGACGAACTCCTACTGGTGGACCTCGTTCGGGACCACCATGTTGCTCACCGTGGTGTCGGTGGCGATCGAGCTGGTGCTCGGCATGGGACTGGCGCTGATCATGCACCGCACGCTGGTCGCCCGCGGCCTGGTGCGCACGGTTTCGCTGATCCCGTACGGCATCGTCACCGTGGTGGCGGCGTTCTCGTGGTACTACGCGTGGACGCCGGAGACCGGTTACCTGGCCAACCTGATCGCGCCGGAGTCGGCGCTGCTGACCGAGCGGCTGCCGTCGCTGGCCATCATCGTGCTGGCCGAGGTGTGGAAGACCACGCCGTTCATGGCGCTGCTGCTGATGGCCGGGCTGGCGCTGGTGCCGGACGACCTGCTCAAGGCCGCGTCGATGGACGGGGCGAGCGCGTGGCAGCGGTTCACCAAGGTGATGCTGCCGGTGATGAAGCCGGCCATCCTGGTCGCGCTGCTGTTCCGCACGCTGGACGCGTTCCGCATCTTCGACAACATCTTCGTGCTGACCAACGGCGCGCAGGACACGTCGTCGGTGTCGATGCAGACCTACAACAACCTGATCAAGGGGCTGAACCTCGGTATCGGATCCACGATGGCCGTGCTGATCTTCCTCACCGTGGCCATCATCGCCTTCATCTTCATCAAGGTGTTCGGCACCGCGGCGCCGGGCAGTGATCCGGGAGGTAAGCGCTGATGGTCATGGGAGGTGCGGCCACCGGTGGCCGCAAGCTCAAGTGGACCCTGATCGACATCGTGGTGGTGGTCTACGCGCTGTTCCCGGTGCTGTGGATCGTGTCGCTGTCGTTCAAGAGCAAGGAAACCCTGGCGGACGGCAGTTTCATCCCGACCGAGTGGACCCTGCAGAACTACGCCGACATCTTCGCCACCACGGAGTTCATCCGGGCGCTGGTCAACTCGATCGGCATCGCGATCATCGCCACGCTGATCGCGGTGGTGCTCGGCACGATGGCGGCCTACGCGATCGCGCGGCTGGACTTCCCCGGCAAGCAGCTGCTGGTCGGGGTCTCGCTGCTGATCGCGATGTTCCCGCAGGTCTCGCTGGTCACCCCGCTGTTCAACATCGAGCGCGAGCTCGGCCTGTTCGACACCTGGCCGGGGCTGATCCTGCCCTACATCACCTTCGCGCTGCCGCTGGCGATCTACACGCTGTCGGCGTTCTTCCGGGAGATCCCCTGGGAACTGGAGAAGGCGGCGAAGATGGACGGGGCGACGCCGGCCCAGGCGTTCCGCCGGGTGATCGCGCCGCTGGCCGCGCCCGGGGTGTTCACCACCGCGATCCTGGTGTTCATCTTCTGCTGGAACGACTTCCTGTTCGCCATCTCGCTGACCTCGACCGAGGCCTCGCGCACGGTCCCGGCGGCGTTGTCGTTCTTCACCGGTTCCTCGCAGTTCGAGGACCCCACGGGCACGATCTCCGCGGCGGCCGTGGTGATCACCGTGCCGATCATCCTGTTCGTGTTGTTCTTCCAGCGTCGCATCGTGGCGGGGCTGACCTCCGGCGCCGTTAAGGGGTAAGTGCGGAAATGGCTGAGATAGTTCTCGAGAACGTGAGCAAGCGCTACCCCGACGGAGCGCTCGCGGTGTCCGAGGTCAACCTGGAGATCGCCGACGGCGAGTTCATCATCCTGGTCGGCCCGTCCGGCTGCGGGAAGTCCACCACGCTGAACATGGTGGCGGGACTGGAGGACATCTCCTCCGGTGAGCTGCGCATCGACGGCCAGCGCGTCAACGAGAAGGCACCGAAGGACCGCGACATCGCCATGGTGTTCCAGTCCTACGCGCTCTACCCGCACATGAGCGTGCGGGAGAACATGGCCTTCCCGCTGCGACTGGCCAAAGTGGACGACGCGACGGTCAAGTCCAAGGTGGACGAAGCAGCGCGGATCCTGGACCTGACCCAGCACCTGGACCGCAAGCCGGCCAACCTCTCCGGTGGCCAGCGCCAGCGGGTGGCGATGGGCCGGGCGATCGTGCGCAGCCCCAAGGCGTTCCTGATGGACGAGCCGCTGTCCAACCTGGACGCCAAGCTGCGCGGGCAGATGCGGACCTCGGTGTCCAAGCTGCAGAAGCAGCTGGGCACCACCACCCTCTACGTGACGCACGACCAGACCGAGGCGATGACCCTTGGTGACCGGGTCGTCGTGCTGCGGGGTGGGTACGTGCAGCAGATCGGGTCACCGCAGTTCCTCTACGACAACCCGGCGAACCTCTTCGTGGCCGGGTTCATCGGCTCCCCGTCGATGAACTTCGTACCGGCCACACTGGAGAACGGGGCTTTGCAGACCCCGTTCGGCGAGGTTGCGTTGAGTGACCGCGTGCGGCAGCTGGTCGAGGCCTCCGACGGCGGCCGCGAGGTCATCGCCGGTGTCCGGCCGGAGCACTTCGAAGACGCCGCGCTGCTCGACGACGCCCAGAAGAGCGGCGGCGTCACCTTCACCGCGACGGTGGACGTGCTGGAGTCGATGGGCTCGGAGAAGTACGCCCACTTCTCGGTCGAGGGTTCGGAGGCGACCTCTTCGGACCTGGCCGACCTGGCCGCCGACAGCGGCTCGGCGGACGTCCCGGACAGCGGCTCGGCGATCGTCACTCGGTTGTCGGCGTCTTCGGGTGCGAAGGAGGGGGAGCCGCTTGACATTTGGTTCGATGCGGACAAGGTGCAGATCTTTGATCCGTCGTCGGGGAAGAACCTGACTTACGCTGGTTGAGGTTTGGCTGGGGGCCACCCCGGTTTTTTAGTGTGACTACGGCGAAGGCCGGTTGGTCAAGGCGGGAAAGATGCCTTGACCAACCGGCCTTCGCCGTGTTTTGGGCTTTGGACCGGGGATGGGGAGGGATGGGTGGGCAGGTGGTTCTGTTTTGTGTCCGGCTGCCGGTTGGTGCCGGCTGGTAGTCGGTTGGTTCCGTCTTGTGCCCGGCTGCCGGTTGGTGCCCGTCCGGTTGTCGGTTGGGCTGAGTGCTGTGAATGTGGCATTGGCTGCGAAATCCGCTGTGAAAGCCACATTCACTGCAACGGCTAGCGGCGGGTGCGTAGGGTTTCGATGACCTCGTCGTCCCAGCGGTGGGTGCGGATGAGCCGGTACCGCTCCCCGGCCACCCACATGTACGCCTCCGCTTCCGTCCGGCCGCGGATCAGGTCGGCCTGGTGCAGCATCCGCACCACCGGCTCGTACTCCTCGGCGAACCACCGCGCGGCGATCGTCGGGCGATCGAGGAAAGTTCCTTCGTCCTGCATCAGGCGGAAGCCCCACGCTTCCACGTGCTCGCCCAGCTCCGCGTAATCCCACGGATCCGTGACCAGCACCGACGCCCGCGCCTGGCCGGTCAGCGGGACCCGCTCCAGGAAGATGCGCCGGTAGTCCTTGACGATCAGGTCACCGCGGTACCGGATGCCCGCCGGGTCCAGTTTGGTCCTGACCTCCGTCACCTGCGCGTCGATCGTGCCGAGACCCATCGCGTGTGCCACCGACACCCGGTGGTGGCCGTCGATGATGAAGTGCAGTTCCCCGATCCGGTACACCTCGATCGGCGGGATGCTCTCGCCGCGCCGGGCCGCCAGTGCCAGCCGTTCCCAGCGTTCGCGCACGCGGCCCGAGGTGGGGCGGAAGCGGCGGTCGAAGTCCCGGCCGCGGTCGACACTGCCCACAATGGACGAAAGCTGGATCACCCTCGACCCGATCCGCCGCTCGCCCACCCAGCCGAGTGCGTCCACCACCTCGTGGAACGGCAGCATGATGTTGACGTCGTCGGGCTCGCGGCGGAGCCAGTTCGCCAACCGCGAGAGCACCTGCCGCCGCCGGGCGCGGAGGAAGTCGCTTTCCGCGTCGGCCCTCGGGAAACCCGTGTCACCCTTCATCGCCCCACCCCTTCGAAGGAAATGATGTGGTACCCGACCACGTTGCGCACCACGGTTTCCCCGATGCGCCGGTCGGGCGTCGGCTCGCCGTGCGGGTGGATGTGCCCGTGCAGCAACCAGCGCGGCGCGAGCTTCTCGGTGGTGCGGTGCAGGCAGTCGAAACCGTGGTGCGCCGGGTCTTCCCGGTCGCCGAGGTGTCGGGGCGGGGAGTGCGTCAGCAGGACGTCGACCCCACGGCCGTCACGACGGCGGCGCCGCGCCGCCCGGCGCACCAGCCGCCGGGCGCGGCGCGCCTGCTGCGCCTGCGTCCACTGGTTCGGACCTTCGTTGTACCGGACCGAACCACCGAGCCCGGCGATCCGCAGACCGCACACGTCGACCACCCGCCCGTCCGCGTTCACCCCACCGGCCGGGCCGGGCCAGTGCGCCGGGAAACCGTCCCGCATGGACAGACCTCCGTACCTGGTGAAGCCGGACAGCTCCGGATCGTGGTTGCCGGGCACGAAAACGCACGGCCGATCCAGCGCGTTGGCCAGGAATTCCAGGTAGTCGAACGGCAGATCACCGGCACCCAGGATGAGGTCGACGGCCAGCCCGCCGGTCGCGCCGGCCCACAGCCGCTCGTCCACCTCGTCGGCCACCACCAGCGCGCGGAGCATGCGCCCAGCCTACGACAGCGGCACTCACGGCACCGGCGGCGAGAACCCGGCGGTCCACCGCCCGTCGCTCTCCTTGACCGCCAGCGCGTAGCTGAACGGGGCGCCGTCGCCCAGTTCCGCTTCCACCACGGCGAGTTCACCCCGCAGCACCACCCGCACGTCGTGCACCCCGGCGGTGCCGAGGTCCTCGACATAGGACCGGGCGAAGCTCTCCCGGTCGGCCTGCGGGTAGTCCAGCAGGTCGGCGAGCCCGGCGGCGTCGCGGTCGTTCAGCGTGGCGGCCAGCCTGCCGCGCAACTGCTCGGCCGAATCGGCACCCGGGTCCGGTTCGGTCGCGACCAGCGTGGTGAGGTACCCGAACCACACCACGGTCAACGCCACCGCGCCGGACAGGACCAGCCGCCGCCGGGTGAACTTCACTGCGCCCCGTGGGCGAAGTCGGGGTTCTTGGCGATGATCGCGATCACCACGATCAGCCAGGACAGGGACAGGGCCAGCGCCCAGAACTTGAGGTTGGTCAGCAGCCGGACCACGATAAACCTCCTCGAGGATTCACGGGAAGAGAAGATGACTCAGAGCCAGCGGTTCTTCCGGAATATTCGGTAGAGGATCAGGCAGACGATGAGGATCAGCCCCATCACCATCGGATAGCCGAAGCGCCAGTGCAGTTCGGGCATGTAGTCGAAGTTCATCCCGTACACGCCGACGCCCATGGTGGGCACCGCGATGATCGCCGCCCACGAGGTGATCTTGCGCATGTCGGTGTTCTGCTGCAGCGTGATCTTGGCGAGGGTGGCGTCGACCAGGGTGGTGAGCAGCTCGTCGAAGTTGACCACGCGCTCGGACACCTGCGTGAGGTGGTCGTCCACGTCGCGGAAGTACGAGCGCACCTCGTCCGGCACCAGCCTGCTGTGCCCCTCGGCGAGCCGCTTGAGCGGGGTGGCCAGCGGCATCACCGCGCGGCGCATCTCCAGCACCTCGCGCTTCATGAAGTAGATCGTCTCGGCGGTCACCGACGAGCGCGGCGCGAAGACCTGCCCCTCCATCTCGTCGATGTCGTCCTCGAGGTGGTCGGTCACGTCCAGGTAGTGGTCGACCACGTGGTCGGCGATGGCGTGCAGCACCGCGGCCGGGCCGAGGTGCAGGCGCTCGGGCTCCTGATCCAGCTCGCGACGCAGGCGGGCCAGGCCGGAGTGGTTGCCGTGCCGGACGGTGACGATGAAATCCTTGCCCAGGAAGGCCATCAGCTCGCCGGTCTCGACGATTTCGTTGGCAGTGCTGGGAGATTCGTGCTCGACGTAGCGAACCGTCTTCAGCACCAAGAACAAGGTGTCGTCGTAGCGCTCCAGCTTGGGGCGCTGGTGCGCGTGGACCGCGTCCTCCACCGCCAGCTCGTGCAGGCCGAAGGTCTCCGCGACGCCCTGGATCTGCTCCTCGTCCGGCTCGTGCAGGCCGATCCAGACGAAGCCGGAACCGCGACGGCGGACCTCCTCGATCGCCTCGGAGTGCGTCCAGCGGCCGGACAGGCGCGCGCCCTCGTCGTAGACCGCGCAGTCGACCACGTACGCCGAAAGGGGGACGGGCAGCGGACGCGGACCGTCACCACGGCCGTTGCCGCGACCGCGCAGGGAGGGAAGAGAAGGCATGGCAACTCCTGGGCTGACGTCGTGCCTGGGCACAGTGCACTACGACGGACCAGAGCGGACGAACACGGACCGCTCCGGCGACTGCCAGCGTCCGAGCGGGGCTCTACCAGGGAGAACGCGAGCCGGACCGGTGCATGAGGACGCTGGTACTACTAGGGAGCGGACTATCGCCTGTACTCACTGCGTACCTCACCTCCTCCGGGCCGGGGACCTTCGCCTGACGTGTCGCTGCTCGCGTTGACGCACCGACACCGATGGTCAAGGGTACTCCTCGACATGAGTCCTTGTCGCCGCAGGTAGGTGTGGCGTTACCCGCCGAGGAGGAAGCCGCGTGCAGTTCGGGCGCTATTTCGAGGAGTTCGAGGTCGGGGCCGTGTACAAGCACTGGCCGGGCAAGACGGTCACCGAGTACGACGACCACCTCTTCTGCCTGCTGACCATGAACCACCACCCGCTGCACCTCGACGCGCACTACGCCGGGGAGACCACGGACTTCGGCAAGAACGTGGTGGTCGGCAACTACGTCTACTCGCTGCTGCTGGGCATGTCCGTGCCGGACGTCTCGGGCAAGGCGATCGCCAACCTGGAGGTCGAATCGCTCAAGCACGTGAAGCCGACCTTCCACGGTGACACCATCTACGGCGAGACCGAGGTGCTGGACAAGACGCCGTCGAAGTCCAAGGACGATCGCGGGGTGGTGTACGTGGAAACGCGCGGGTACAAGCAGGACGGCACGATCGTGTGCGTGTTCCGCCGGAAGGTGATGGTGCCGAAGCAGTCCTACGGTGAGGCGAGGGGCGGCGAGCAGCCGGGCCGCCCGGTGCCGCATGAGTGATCAGCTCGCCGAGGTCAAGCGCAGGCTGGCCGCTTTCGCGGAGCGGGAGGCGGCCGGCGTCTCGCCGTTGTACGAGCACCTGGCCGCGCACGCCGCCGAGGACGACGAGATCGCCGGGCTGCTGCTCGCCGCGCCCGCGCCGGAGGACGCGCGGGCGCCGCTGCTGTTCGCCGTGGCGCACCGGCTGGTCCAGGCCGAGCCGATCCACCCGCTGTCGCGCTACTACCCGTCGCTCGGCGGGTTCGACGGCGTGGACGCCGGGACGTGGCCGGAGTTCCGCGGTTTCCTGGTCGAACGGGCGGACAAGGCCAAGGCGCTGATCGCCTCGCGGTACACGCAGACGAACGAGGTGCGCCGGGCGGCGCTGCTGTACCCGGCGGTGGCGCTGGCGGCGAAGGCGGCCGGCGGCAAGGTCGCGCTGCTCGAAGCGGGCTGCAGCGCCGGGCTGCTGCTGGGCCTGGACACCTTCGGCTACCGGTACCAGTGCGGGGGCGACCAGCTCACCGCCGGGCCGGCCAAGGCGGCGGTCGGCCTGCACTGCGCGCTGGAGCTGGCCGACGGCGCGGTGGCGCCCAAGCTGCCGAAGAAGCTGCCGGTCGGCGCGAAGCTCGGGCTGGACCGCGCGCCGGTGGACGCGGCCGACGAGGACGAGCTGGCGTGGCTGGAGGCGTGCGTGTGGGCCGACCAGCCCGACCGCATCCGGCTGCTGCGGACCGCGGCGGCGGCCCAGCGGAAGAACCCGCCCGAACTCGTCACCGGCGATCTGGTGGACGACCTGCCCGCCGCGGTGGAGCGGCTGCCCGCCGAACTGCCGCTGGTGCTGCTGACCAGTCACGTGGTCACGTACCTGCCCGCGGCGAAGCGGGCCGCGTTCGTCGAGGCGGTGTCGGGACTGGGGCGGCCGGTGTGGTGGGTGAGCCAGGAGGCCTACGAGGTCGGCATCGAGCCGCTGCTGCCGGGCCGGGACGACCTGCGCTTCGCCGACACCGGGACCAGCACGCTGGCCCTGGTCGAATTCGGCGACGGCGCGCCGCGGGCCACGGCCCTGGCGAGAACGGCGCCGCACGGCCAGCGCATGACCTGGCTCTGACCCCGTCCCTGGCCCCGTGCCGAATGCTATGAGTGGGGCATTACTTGCATTCAACGCAAGTAATGCCCCACTCATAGCATTCGCGGGAGGGCGTTCCAGGAGCGCAGGGTGTCGGCGAGGAGCGGGACCAGGGAGCCCGAGCGGTCCAGTTCGGCGAACTCGGCGCCGGTGACCCAGCGGGCGTCCGAGGCGTCGTCCCCGGCCGTCAGGGAGCCCGCGACGGCGGTGCAGCGGTAGTCGTAGATGTCGAACGGGCCGCGCTCGACCACGCCGACCAGTTCCCCCGGCACCACGTCGAGCGCGGTTTCCTCGCGCATTTCCCGGATCAGCGCGTCACTGTCCGTTTCGTCCCGCTCGACCCGCCCGCCCGGCAGCGACCAGAGCCCGGCGCCGGGCTCGTTGGCCCGCCGGATCAGCAGGAGGCGGCCGTCCTGGTCGCACGCGATGCCGCCTACGCAGCGGATCCTCGACTGGTTCATCCGACGGATTGTCGCCGAGTCTCGGATGGGGTGAATGTGACTCTGGTTACCCGTGATGATCAACGGCTGGGCCGTTCGGGGGGTGCCGGTGCGGTGACCGAGTGCAGCCGCCGCACCAGGCCGGAACTGGGCCTTCCTGGGCGTTCCTGCCTCCGAATGATCTTCGAGCGGCCTGCTAGGTCACCTAGAGTAGCTGTCCGGTACCATCGCTCGCGGCGGCTGACCCAAGCGCGGGACATTCTTCCCGTTGAGCGGCGCAGTGCGGTACAACGTTATTGGCTACCTTGGCGGACAGGGTCGGACACAGAGACGGGATTGATCGTCATGAACGCGAAGAAGCTCCTGACGTTCGCTGGTATCGCGTTGGTGCTGTTCTTCGTGATCGCCCAGCCGCAAGGCGCGGCGGGTCTCGTCACGAACATCATCACCTTCCTGCGCGAATCGGCCGAATCGGTGATCACCTTCGTCAGCAACGTGTTCAGCTGACCGACAGGGGTTAGCCTGAGCTGATGTTCGCTCCCCGCGACCCAGACGAGTACCTCCTCGACACCGAACGCCGGGTCATCCGCATCCGGCGGCACTGGGCGACGCTCCTGTGGGACAGCTTCGAGGCGGCGGCGCTGCTGGCCATCTGCGTGCTGGTCTCCTACGTGCTGCCGCCGTCGATGTGGCTGGTCAACAACATCCTCTGGTACGCGGCGCTGCTGGTCATCCTGCGCTTCGCCTACCTGGTGATGGAGTGGTGGGTCGAGCGGCTGGTGGTCACCGACAAGCGGTTCGTGATGACCACCGGGGTGTTCACCACCAAGGTGCTGATGATGCCGATCAGCAAGGTCACCGACCTCACCTACCAGCGCACGGCCTGGGGCCGGATGCTCGGCTACGGCACCATGGTGGTCGAGTCGGCCGGGCAGATCCAGGCGCTGAACAAGATCGACTACCTCCCGAAGCCGGAGGAGTTCTACGACACCATCTCCGAGCTGGTCTTCGGCGACAAGCAGAAGCAGGCCGAGCGGTTCTCGATGATCAAGGCCCAGCGCGCCGCGCGCGGCAAGCGCATGGTGGGCTGATTGCGGTGTGACCGGCGACATCGTCCAGAATGGACGCTGTGCGCATAGATCTGCACACCCACTCCACGGTCTCCGACGGGACGGACAGTCCCGCCGGGTTGATGGCCGCTGCCGCCGCCGCGGGGCTGAACGTGATCGCGCTGACCGATCACGACACCACCGCGGGCTGGCAGCCCGCCATCGAGGCGCTGCCGCGCGGGCTCACCCTGGTGCCGGGTGCCGAAATGTCCTGCGTGTCCGGTCCGCCGGGTGCGCGGATCGGCGTGCACCTGCTGGGCTACCTGTTCGACCCGGAGGCCGAGGTGCTGGTCGCCGAGCAGCGCAGGCTGCGTCAGCAGCGGCGCACCCGGGTGCGCACGATGGCCGAGCGGATGGCCGCGGACGGCCTGCCGGTGGACCCGGACGAGGTGCTCGGCCTGCTGCCCGACGACTCGCCCGCCGGGCGGCCGCATCTCGCGCAGGCGCTGGTCCGCGCGGGTACGGTGTCCACTGTGGACGAAGCTTTCGCGCGGTACCTGGCCAGCGGGCGCGGGTACTACGTGCCGGGCGCGGACACCCTGGTGGAGACCGCGCTGGAGATGATCGCCGCGGCCGGCGGGGTGACCGTGCTGGCGCACCCGTTCGCGCACACCCGCGGGCCGACGCTGAGCGAGGAGGCCATCGCGAAGCTGGCCGCGCTCGGGCTGACCGGCATCGAGGTGGACCACCCGAACCACGAGCCGGTCGACCGCGACCGCCTGCGGACCCTGGCCGCCGACCTGGACCTGGTGGCCACCGGGTCCAGCGACTACCACGGCACGAACAAGACGATCGCGCTCGGCGCCGAGACCACCGCGCCCGAGGCGCTGGAGGAGCTGGTCGGCCGGGCCACCGGCTCGCACCTGGTGACCGGCTGATGGCCGTCTCGGACTACTTCGACGCGACCCTGTTCATGGAGGCCACGATCACCCTCGTGGTGATCATGGACCCGCCGGGCACGGTGCCGGTGTTCCTCAGCCTGACCGGCCGGAAGTCGCCCGCGGTGCGCGCCCGCGCGGCCCGGCAGGCGGTGCTGGTCTCGCTGCTGGTGATCTCGCTGTTCGCCATCGCCGGGCAGGCGATCCTGGCCTACCTGCACATCGGCATCCCGGCGCTGCAGGGCGCGGGCGGGCTGCTCCTGCTGCTCATCGCGCTGGACCTGCTGACCGGCAAGGGCAGCACCGATCCCGAGGTGGCCGACGACGTCAACGTGGCGCTGGTGCCGCTGGGCACGCCGCTGCTGGCCGGGCCCGGTGCGATCGCCGCGACCATCGTGTTCGTGCGGCAGGCCGACGGCAGGGTCGGCGCGTACGTGGCGCTGGCGCTGGCCATCGTGACCGTGCACTTCGTGCTGTGGATGTGCATGCGGTACTCGGGCGTGGTGATCAAGCTGATCCGCGAGTCGGGCATCACCCTGCTGGCCAAGGTGGCCGGCCTGCTGCTGGCCGCGATCGCGGTCGAACTGGTGGCGGATTCGGTGAAGGGCTTCATCACCGGCGGCTAGGTGCTGTCCGGCAAGTCTGCTTGATGGGCTTCGTGATCCAGGTGGTTCCTGGCGGTGCGGCGGATTCGGCCTCGTACTGGCCGTACTCGGCCGAAGCCGCCGTGCCGTCAGGGGCCGCCTGGGCGCGAAGACCGCGAGCGTGACTTGCCGGACGGCGGCTAGTTCCGGAACTGTCGGTGGTGGTGCGTACGCTGGGTGTCGTGTCGCAGATCGGGTTCGACTTCGGGGACCAGCAGCCGCGGCGGCTGACCAGGGTGACCCCGGCCAAGCTGGCCACCTTCGACGACTGCGCGCGCCGGTACCGGCTGACCTACCTCGACCGGCCGACCCCGCAGCGCACCGGCGCCTGGGCGCACAGCACGCTCGGCGCGGTGGTGCACAACGCGCTCAAGGCGTTGTTCGACCTCCCGGTGGACCGCCGCAGCCCGCAGCGGGCCGCCGCGCTGGTCGCCGAGCACTGGAAGGACGCCGGTTTCGTCGACGAGGTGCAGGCGGCGAAGTACCGCCGCCGGGCGCAGGAGTGGGTCAGCGAGTACGTCGAGCGCAACGACGTCGCCTTCGACCCGGTGGGCCTGGAGCGCTGGGTGTCCGCGCCGACCGGGGGCGGGCCCGGCGGGCCGACCATCATCGTCGAGGGCCGCGCGGACCGGATCGACGATCGCGGTGGTGAGCTGGTGATCGTCGACTACAAGACCGGCCGCCGCCAGCCCGACGAGTACGAGGCGCGCAGTGCGCAGGCGCTGGCGATGTACGCCGTGGCGGCCACGCGCACGCTGCGCATGCCGTGCACCAAGGTCGAGCTGCACCACGTGCCCACCGGCACGGTCGCCGCCGCCGAGCACACGCCGGAGAGCCTGAAGCGCCACGTCACCCGCGCGGAGGAGACCGCCGCCGATCTGCAGAAGGCGACGGATACCCTGGCCGAAGGCGGTGACGGGCAGGAGCTCTTCCCCGCCAGGACCGGGCGCCACTGCTCCTGGTGCGATTTCCGGCCCAGCTGCGCCGAGGGCCAGCAGGCGATGCCGGAGATGCGGTCGTGGGACCTGCTGGCGCCGCTCGAAGCCGACGACGAATAGCGAGAGTTGCCCGACGTGCACCACGCAGACATCGCGAACGCGCGGACCGACGAGTTCGAGGTGCCCGACGCCACCGAGCCCCACGCGGTGCCCACCGGCCCCCGGCCGCGGCGCTGGTGGCGGGGGCTGACCGGCGCCTTCGCGGCGGGCATGGCGATGCTCGCGCTGGCGGAGGTGGTCATCCAGGTCTACGCGTTGTTCGTCGACTCACCGGGGCCGGGGCTGCCGTCGCTGCTCGGCCACTTCGCCGCCGCGGCGGCGGTGGTGGTGGCGCAGCGCCTGGCCGACCGCCTGATCGGCCCCCGCGCGGCGGCCTGTGGGGTGGCGGTCGTCGTGCTGACGTTCGGGACGCTGTGGTTCTTCTGGTGGGCTTAGCTGGTCCAGCTGCGCCAAGCTGGTAGGAGGACGGCGAGCAGGCCGTCCGGGTTTTCGGTGTTCGGGGAGTGTGCTGCGCCCGGGACCAGGGCGAACGGCACGTCCAGCCGTTCGGCCATGTCGCGCTGGGACGGGATGCTCCACGCGTCGTCGTTCTCGCCGGCTACCACCAGGCCCGGGATGTTGTTGTCCCGCAAGGACTTCGCCAGCTCGTCCACCCGGTCCGGCTCGGTCCGCAGCACGTCGGCCATACCGAGCAGGCCCGGCGCGCTGGAGCTGACGAACCGCTTCCGCAGGAACGCCTTGACCTCCTCGGGCACCAGCGCCCACGCCGGAAACCGCGCGCTGACCTCTTCGCGGACGGCGTACGCGGCGGCCAGGCCGTCCTGCCGCAGCAGCGGTTCGCCGAGCGCGAGCGCGGTCCGCCTGCCACCTTCCGGCAGCTGCCCGGGACCGCTGTCCATCAGGGTCAGCCCGGCGATCCGCGCCCCGGCCAGCACCGCGCCGCGGGCGACCAGGCCGCCGAACGAATGCCCCAGCAGCACCACCGGCCGCGGCCCGAGCCCGGCCACCAGCTCCGCGACCACCTCACCCAGCTTCGCCGGGGTGTAGGCGGCTTCCTCGGCCGCCCCCGGCGATTCGTACTGGCCGGGCAGATCGACCGCGATCGCCTGGAACCCCGCGTCGGCCAGCTGGTCGAGCAACGGGGCGAAGTCCTCCTTGGAACCGGTGTACCCCGGCACCAGCAACGCCGTCGCCTCGGCGGGCGCGGTGGTGCGCAACGCCGCGATCGGCCCGTGCGGGCCGTCGAACTCGGTGCGTTCCGCGCGGTGCGGCCACAGCTGCGACGGCCGCGGCGGCGTGCCCTCGGCCAGGCCGGGATGAGTGCCCATGCGTTTCCCCTAGCGCAGGGCGGCGAGCGTGTCGCCGCGTTGTTCCAGCAGGACCGGGCCGAGCGCGGCGAGGCGCACCGGACCGGTGTAGCCGTGCCGGTCCACGCCGATGGTGCGCAGCGTGCGGCCGGTGGACTCGTCGACCACCGCCAGCCCACCCGGTACCGGCACCACCAGCTGCCCGGCGAACCCGACGGCCGGCCCCAGCGTACCCGTCAGCGTCCACTGTGGACTGAGATTGTCCCTGGCCAGCGCCACCGTCTTCGAACCGGTGAACCAGTAGAAACCGCCGGTGCCCTTGGTCACCGGCTGGACCTGGCCCTGCGGCGCGGTCAGGTCGGCCGGCGGCAGGTCGAGCGGGTAGGCGGTGCGCTGGTTGCCGTCCTGGTCGTAGATGACCAGCAGGTTCTGCTCGGGCAGCGCCACCGCGGTGGAGTCACCGGAGATCGCCACCAGCCGGACCGAGCGCCCGGCGGTGACCGAGCTGTAGGAGACCTCGGGCTGGTCGCTCTCCTTGGGGGTGGCCTTCATCAGGGTCAGCCGGTCGGCCGGGTCCTCCGCGCACTGCTCGATCACGCCGACCTTGCCCGAACCGGCGGCCACCGAGGAGTAGGTGCAGCCGGTACGCGGCTGCTTGTTCGGGTTCGTCAGCACCGGGACCTGGCCGTACTCCTGGCTGCGCACCAGGTCGTCGCGCCAGGTGTTGAGCAGCTTGGTGCCGGTGGTGGTCACGTGCGAACCGTCGTCGACCAGCTGCGTGCCCAGCTCGCTGTCCCCGTTGCGCAGTGCCGTGCGCTTGCCGGTGCCGGGGTCGAGCTGCGTGACCTCGCTGCAGTTGAGGTCCTTGTGGTAGACCGCCACCGCCTTCGACCAGGCACCGGCGACCGTGCAGAGCGGCAGGTCGCGGGCGTAGCGCCAGCGCACCTCACCGGTCATCGGGTCGCGGCCGGCCACCTCGCCGCCGTTGCCGGTGACCGCCGTGGTGCCCTCGGCCACCGGGACCGGCGTGGCCGGGCTCGGTGCTTGCCACACCTCGGTGAGCGTGCCGGGCACCTCGGTGGGTGCTTCCGGCAGCGTCGGCGCGGCGGCCGCGGTCTCCGAAACGGTGGCGCGGCTGTCGCTGTTCAACCACACCACCCCGGCCGCGACCAGCACCGCGACCACGATCCCGGCGGCGATCGCCTTGTCGCGGCCGCGGTTCCACGGCGACTTGCGTGCTCTGACCGGCCGCTCGGCCGGAGCGGCCGCCTCCTCGTTCTCAGCGGAGGCGGCCAGCACGTTCTCGGGGGCTACCGATTCGGGGTGGGGCTCAGGCACGTGCTCAGTCTGCCGAAGCCGGTGTGTCGGCCGTGTTGGCCGGGGCACCGGCGCGACGGCGACGACGGCGGCGCGCCGGGCGCTCCCCGTTCTCGCCCGCCGCGGATTCGGGCTTCTCGTTGGTGGCCGAGGCGTCCCCGTTGGGCTTGCTGCCCCCGGCCCCGCGGGTGCGGGTGCGGCGGCGCGGCCGGTCCTCGGCCTTGCCCTCGGCCGAGCCCTCCGACTTGGCGGCGTCGGCCGCCTCGATCGCGGCGGCCGCGTCGGCCCCGCCCCTGGTCCGGCGGCGCGGGCGGCGGGTGCGCTTGACCGGCGTCTCGGTCTCGGAACGGCCACCGCGGCGCTTGCCGCCGAGGTTCTCCTCCGGCTCGGCTGACAGCCCGGCGCGGGTGCGCTTGGCCAGCGGCAGCCTGCCCGAGGCGTCCTCCGGGATGCCCAGGTCGCTGAACAGGTGCTTCGAGGTGGAGTAGGTCTCCACCGGGTCCGGCTTGTCCAGGCCGAGCGTGTCCGAGATGAACTTCCAGCGCGCTTCCTCGTCCCAGTCGACCAGGGTGACCGCGACGCCGGTCTTGCCGGCGCGGCCGGTGCGGCCGATGCGGTGCACGTAGGTCTTCTCGTCCTCGGGCGTCTGGTAGTTGATCACGTGCGTGACGTCGTCGACGTCGATGCCGCGAGCCGCCACGTCGGTGGCCACCAGCACGTCGATCTTGCCCGCGCGGAACGCGCGCAGTGCCTGCTCACGGGCGCCCTGGCCGAGGTCGCCGTGCACGGCCGCGGCGGCGAACCCGCGCTCGGCCAGCTCGTCGGCGACCTTCTGCGCGGTGCGCTTGGTGCGGGTGAAGATCATGCAGAGGCCGCGGCCCTCGGCCTGCAGCACCTTCGCGATCAGCTCGGTCTTGTCCAGCGAGTGCGCCCGGTAGACGAACTGCGTGGTGCGCTCGTGCACCGCGCCCGCGTCGTTCTCCTCGGCGCGGATGTGCGTCGGCTGGTGCAGGAAGGTCCTGGCCAGGGTGATGATCGGGCCCGGCATGGTGGCCGAGAAGAGCATGGTCTGGCGCTCGTCCGGGACCATGCCGAGGATGCGCTCGATGTCCGGCAGGAAGCCGAGGTCGAGCATCTCGTCGGCCTCGTCCAGCACCAGGTTGCGCACCTTGCCGAGCACCAGGTGCTGCTGCTCGGCGAGGTCGAGCAGGCGGCCGGGGGTGCCGATGACCACGTCGATGCCCTTGCGGAGGGCGGCGATCTGCGGCTCGTACGGGCGGCCGCCGTAGATGGCCAGCGTGCGGATGCCCAGGTGCTTGCCGGCGTCGGTGAGGTCGCGGGCGACCTGGAGGCACAGCTCACGGGTCGGCACCACGATCAGCGCCTGCGGGGTGCCGTCGCCGGGGGTGACCACCCGGTGCAGCAGCGGCACGCCGAAGCCGAGGGTCTTGCCCATGCCGGTGCGGGCCTGGCCGATCACGTCGTCGCCGGCCATCGCCAGCGGCAGGGTCAGCGACTGGATGGCGAAGGTGCGCTCGATGCCGCTCTCGGCGAGCGCGCGCACGATCTCCGGGCGCACGCCGAACTCGGCGAACGTGGGGGCTTCCGGCTCCACCGGGGCACCGGCCTGGAGCGGGTGGGACGGGTCGGTCTCCGGCAGCCCGGTCTCGCTGTGCTCCAGCGCGATCGGATCGCTACCGGCAGTGATGTTCTCGTCGTGGTTTTCGCTTGCGGTCAGGGTGATCGCCTCTCTCGTACCAGCGCGCACAGCCTGGCTTCGTGACACTCGACCGCGGCCCGTGGCTCGCGGGAATGCCGTCGGTGTGGAGGCGTACGCACACATTTCACCGCTACCCCGGCGCGTCCGCCCCGGTCTTTCCGCCGGGGGACGCGCCGCCGTGGTGCGGCAGATCCTCTTGATCCAACGCGAAGTGTACCCCGCCGGATTCGGGAAACGACTACCCGCCGCGCCCGCCAGGTGATCTCGGTCACCCGTTGCGGGCGACTACGCTCACGGACGTGACCGACGGAAAAGACAAGATCAGCGAGGGTGTCGTCGATCTGCTGGGGGTGCTCGCGTACGGCGAGCTGTCCGCGTTCGACCGCCTCGCCGAGGACGCGAGATCCGCCCCCACGCTGGGCGGGCGCGCCGCGCTGTCGTGCATGGCGGCGGCCGAGATCGGGCACTACCAGCAGCTGTCGGAGTACCTGTCGAGGCACGGGCTGACGGTCGAGCGGGCGATGGAACCGTTCGTCCGGCCGCTGGACGCCTGGCACGCCTCGACGGCCCCGAAATCGTGGCTGGAATCACTGGTGAAGGCCTACGTCGGCGACGGGCTGGCGGCCGATCTGTACCGCGAGATCGCGCACTGGCTGGACCCGGAGACCAAGGACCTGGTGCTGACCGTGCTCGCCGACACCGGGCACTCCGCCTTCGCCGAGCAGGAGGTGGCCGCGGCCATCGAGGCCGAGCGCACCCAGCGCGACAAGCTCGCGCTGTGGGGGCGGCGGCTGCTCGGCGAGGCGCTGACCCAGGCCCAGTACGTGGTCGCCGAACGTGACGGGCTCGCCGAGCTGATCGTCAGCGGATCGGGTGACCTGTCCGGCATCGCCCAGCTGTTCCGGCGGCTCCAGCAGGGTCACACCAAGAGAATGCAGGTGCTCGGGCTCGGTTAGCCTGGCCGCGTAGGTTTCATCCCAGATCCAGGCGGAGGTCCCAGGTGGAGGTCAAGATCGGCATCAAGGACACCCCACGCGAGCTCGTGGTGTCCAGCGGCCAGTCCGCCGAGGAGGTGGAGAAGCTGGTGTCGGAGGCGCTGAACGCCGCCGACGGGCTGTTCCGCATCTCCGACGACAAGGGCCGCAAGTTCCTGGTGCCCGCCGACCGCATCGCGTACGTCGAGATCGCGCCGAACGACGCGCGCAAGGTCGGCTTCGCCGTCGGCGCCTAGTCGCTGACCGGGGGAGGCCGCCAGCGGCTTCCCCCGGAAGTGTTCAAATCGTTGTTTTTGCCACACTCTTAGCTCCATCTCAGCTACGCAGGGCACACTGTTTCGCGGGTCTGGGGGCCCGCTGGCCGTCGATGCGGAGAAATGAGGTGGACGGCGTCACTTCGGCACAGGCACGCGCCGGCGTGCTCGACGATGCTCTTCTGTCCGAGCGGCGCACGCTGCGGCTGACCGGGGTCGACGTCGCCAGGGGCGTCGCGGTGCTCGGCATGTACGCGGTGCACGTCGGCCCCCATCCCGCGCACGGCGGCCTGAACCTGGCGTTCCTGCCGTTCGAAGGCCGGTCCGCGGCGTTGTTCGCGGTGCTCGCCGGGGTGTCGATAGCGCTGATGTCCGGCGGTGAGGTGCCCAAGACCGGGCGGCCGTGGGCGCAGGTGGTGCTGCGGCTGCTGACCAGGGCCCCGCTGCTGATCGCGCTGGGGTTGTTCCTGACCAACCTGCACACCGGGTACCTGATCATCCTGGCCTACTACGGGGCCTGTTTCGTGCTGGCGATCCCGTTCCTGCGCCTGGGCATCCCGGCGCTGATCGCCGGGGCCGCGTTCTGCGCCACGGTGATGCCGTTCCTGTCCTTCGCCATCCGGTCGCACATCGCGCCGCGCGACCTGGTGCTGTGGATCCCGGACGCGACGATCGAGACGTTCAGCACCGCGTCGTTCGACTACATCCTGCAGGTGCTGCTGCTGACCGGGACGTTCCCGGCGGTGAGCCTGATGGCGTACATCTTCGCCGGGATGGCGATCGGGCGGATGAACCTGCGGTCGGAGCTGGTCTGCCGACGGCTGGTGGCCGGGGGCGCGATCACCGCGGCGGTGGCGTACACGCTGTCGTGGCTGGCCACGGACGTGCTCGGCGGGCGCGAGGAGATCTACCGCTCGCTGATCCCGGCGGCGGGCGCGGCCGGGGTGAGCCCGGCGGAGTTCTACGAGCAGAACGTGAACCAGTCGTTCGGCACGCCGCCGACCACCACGCTGGCCTGGGAGTTCGTCGCGAACGGGCACTCGTACACGCCGTTCGACCTGGTCGGCTGCATCGGCATCTCGGCGGTGGTGATCGGTGGCTGCATGCTGCTGGCGCGACGGCACGGCAGGCTGCTGCGGCCGATCGCGGACCTGGGCTCGATCGCGCTGACCGCGTACGCGGCGCACTTCGTGGCGATCTGGTGGTTCTTCCGGGAGAAGGACGCGTTCAGCCTGACGCACTGGCTGTGGTTCGGCGGGGTGGCGGTGGTTTTCGCGGTGGCGTGGAAGAAGTGGATCGGGCGGGGGCCGTTGGAGTGGGTGCTGCATCAGGCTTCGCGGTGGCCGGGGAAGTTGATTCCTCGGCGGTCGTGATGGGGGGCCACCCCGGTTTTTAGTGTGACTACGGCGAAGGCCGGTTAGTCAAGGCGGGAAAGATGCCTTGACTAACCGGCCTTCGCCGTGTTTTGGGCTGTGGACCGGGGATGGGGAGGGGATGGGTGGGCGGGTGGTTCTGTTTTGTGCCCGGCTGCCCGTTGGTGCCCGGCCTTGTGCCGTCCCGGTTGTCGGTTGGGCCCGTCTTGCGCCCGGCTGCCCGTTGGTGGCCGTCCTGTGTGTGCTGTGAATGTGGCATTGGCTGCGGAATGTGCTGTGAAAGCCACATTCACACCACGGAGCTAGGCGGTGGCGGCTTCGATCTCGTCCAGGGATTTCGGGACGTGGAAGGGTGGGGTGCTGGTGCCCATGATCCGGTAGCGGTCCCAGGTGTCCGGGTCGGACAGTTCGCAGGGGGCCGTGCCGTCCGGGGTGCGGATTTCCGCCTTCGTCTTCTTCCCACCCAGCAAAGTGGACAGTTCCGGGGACGCCGAGATCCGGCCGTACCAGTGGTAGTAGCCGTCGATCGGCTGGAAGTGGCCTCGCAGTTGGACCCGCACCGCGAGTTCCGTTTCCCCGACCACCACGGTCGCGTCGCCGGTGTAGCCGTCTTCGTCGTGTTCGTGCTCGCTCACGCCGTCTCGTCCTTTCCCCGTGCCAACTGCACGACCTTGTTCTGCTCCAGCGGCAGGTTCGGATCGACCACCACACCCCGCTGGCGCAGCAGCCCGTCGATCGCCGCCCAGATCAGCTGGGTCAGGTACTCGACCACGCTGTCGCGGCTCATCGACCGCCGTTCCAGCCACCACTCGCCGGTGTTCTGCACCAGGCCGACGATGCCGTGCGCCCACGGCTCCGCGGCGCCCGAGTCCATGTTGAACATCCGCATGTAGTCCCCGAGCAACGCGGTCAGCGCGGTCGCGATGAGTTCCTTGTCCTCGGCCACCACGTCCGAATCCACCGGCTTGTCCGGCCACGACCCGCGCGCCAGCAGGCGGTACAGGTTCGGGTGCTCCTCGATCACGCCGAAGAAGGCGTCCAGCGCCATGCGGATCCGGGGCAGGGGCGCGAGTTCGGCGTTGATCGCCGGGATCAGGCGCTCGAAGAGGATGTTCGTGCCGCGCTGGCCGAGGGCCACGAACAGATCAGCCTTGTCCTCGAAGTGCCGGTACAGCACCGGCTTGGTCACCCCGGCCTCCGCGGCGACGTCCTCCATGCCGAGGTCGGGGCCGTGCTGGTCGAGCGCCCGCAGCGCGGCCTCGACGAACTCCGCGCGCCGCGCGATGCGGTGCTTGCGCCAGCGGTCGCGGCGGGCATCCCCCGTTTCCGGCTCGCCGGACGACGACGCCGGCTGCTTGCTGGCTTGCTTGCTGTTGCGCTTGACACGGCCGACCATGTCTCGCATGCTACCAGAGGTAACTGTTACCTCAAGTTACACACAAGTGCGGGTGTGGGAAGGCAGGGTCGGCAATGACGCGGACGCTCAAGGACGCGGGTCGGGAGAAGACCGCGGAACGACTGCTCAAGTCTTCGGCGAACAAGTTCTACGACCCTGACGTCGACATCGACTGGGACGCGCCGCTGGTGCCGGGCAAGCGCTACATCCCGGAGCACCGCTCCAGCCTCTACGGCACGGAACTCTGGGAGAAGCTGACCCCCGAGCAGCGCATCGAACTCGGCAAGCACGAGGTGGCCAGCGTGGCCACCACCGGGCTCTGGTTCGAGATCCTGCTGATGCAGATGCTGCTCAAGGAGGTCTACGCGGCCGACCCGACCAGCAGTCACGCGCAGTACGCGCTGACCGAGGTGGCCGACGAGTGCCGCCACTCGACGATGTTCGCGCGGATGTCCGCCCGGATCGGCTGCCCGGTGTACGGGCCGGTGCCCGCGCTGCGCCAGCTGGCCAAGCTGATGCCGGCGATCAGCTACGGTCCCGCCCGCTACGGCGCCATCCTGGTCGCCGAGGAGGTGCTGGACCGGCTGCAGCGCGAGCAGATGAACGACCCGGACATCCAGCCGCTGGTGCGCATGGTGAACCGGATCCACGTGCTGGAGGAAGCCCGTCACGTGACCTTCGCGCGGGAGGAGGTCGCCCGCGGCATGGCCAAGCTGAACCGGGCCGAGCTGGTCTACCAGCAGTTCCTGATCGCGTTCATCTCCTACTTCGTGACGCGCTCGTTCATCAACCCGAACGTCTACAAGGCGGTCGGCATCCGGCCGCGTGACGGGGTCGAGGCGGCGCTGACCAACCCGAACTGGCACCAGACCATCGGCTGGGCCGGCGACAAGATCATGCCCTTCCTCCAGGAGGCGGGCATGGTCGGCAAACCGGGGATGTACTTCTGGAAGAAGTCGTTCCTGCTCCCGGCCCGATGAGCGCGCGCGAGTTCGTCACCGCCGACGGCACGCCGCTCCACCTGGAGCTGAGCGGACCGGACGACGCCGCGGTGACGCTGGTGCTGGTGCACGGCTGGACGCAGGACCTGACCTGCTGGGAACCGGTGGTCCAGCGGCTGCCGGGACAACGGCTGCTGCGCTACGACCACCGCGGGCACGGCCGGTCGGCACCGGCGAAGAAGGGGACGGCGACGATCGAGCAGATCGCCGACGACCTCGCCGAGGTGCTCGAAGCGGTGGTGCCCGACGGCAAGCTGGTGCTGGCCGGGCACTCGATGGGCGGGATGACGATCATGGCGCTGGCCGAGCGCCATCCGGAACTGGTGTCGCGCCGGGTCGCCGGGGTGGCCTTCGTGGCCACCTCGTCCGGCGAGATGAACCAGCTCACCCTGGGCCTTCCCGGACTCGCCGGGCGAGGGGTGCCCAGGGTGGAACCGCGGGTGCGCACCCTGCTCGAACGACGGCGCAAGGACACCCTGCCGGGCAGGCCGGGCTTCCTGGCGCCGTTCACGCGGTGGCTCGCGTTCGGGCGGGGAGCGGCGCGGGCCGACGTGCTGGACGTCGCGGCACAGGCCCTGCGCGCGCATCCCGCGAGCATCGCCGGCTTCCTGGAGGCGATCACGCGGCACGACCGCCGGCTCGCGCTGGCCGCACTCCGCGGCACGCCGGCGGTCGTGCTGGCCGGCCAGCTGGACCGGTTGTGCCCGGTGCCGCACGCGCGGGTGATCGCGGACGAGCTGCCCGCCGCGGAGTTCGTCTACTTCCCGAAGGCCGGGCACATGCTGCCCTACGAACGCGCCGACGAGGTGGCGGCGCGGATCCGGGCCCTGCTGAAGGTCCCGGTGCTCGCCGCGGTCTGAGCCGCTCGAATGCTATGAGTGGGGCATTACTTGCATTCAACGCAAGTAATGCCCCACTCATAGCATTGGCGGGGTCAGGAGTGCTGGAGGGGGAAGCCGGCGCCGATGCCGCGCCAGGCCAGGGTGGAGGTCAGCGCGACCGCCTCCTCCCGGCTGATCGAGCTGTGGTTGGCCAGCCAGAACCGGGCGCTGACCTGGCTCAGCCCGACCAGGCCGACGGCCAGCAGGCGGGCGCGGTCCTCGTCGAGGCCGGCGTCCGAGGTGATCGTCTCGGTGATCGCGTCCACGCTCGCCGAGGTCGCCCGGTCCACCGCCTGCTGCACGGCGGGCTCGCCGCGCAGATCCGACTCGAAGATCATCCGGAACGCCCCGGCGTCGCCGTTGACGAAGTCGAAGAAGGCGCCGACCGTGGCCGGGACGCGCTGCTTGTTGTCCGTGGTGGAGTCGAGCGCCGCGCGCACCCGCCGCACCAGCTCGTCGACGTGGCTCTCCAGCAGCGCGATGTAGAGGTCGAGCTTGCCGGGGAAGTGCTGGTAGAGCACGGGCTTGCTGACCCCGGCCTGCTCGGCGATCTCGTCCATCGCCGCCGCGTGGTAGCCGTTGGCGGCGAACACCCGCTGGGCGGCGGTCAGCAGCTGGGCCCGCCGTTCCGTGCGAGGCAGCCGCACCTGCGTTCGCGGGGTGCTTTGAGCCGCTTCCGTCATCAGTCCCTCCAGACCATCTCGCCTCGCGCGGGGGTCACCACGGCCGAAGCGTCCCCCTGACATTACTCGTCGGTACTGATCGAACGCCAAGCGTCCGGCCAGATCAGGCATTCTGGAGCAGTGCCGCCGACTACCCCCAACGGCAGAACGCCGATCACCCATGTGCCGCTGAGCACCACCCCGCTGCCGTCGCTCGACCCGCACGTGGCGCCGTGGCCAGGCAAAACCGAGGAAATCGGCGGCATCGGGCTGCACCTGCGCCGGACACCGGGCGCGGACGGGGCCCTCGCGGTCTACGTCCACGGCCTCGGCGGCTCGTCGACGAACTGGACCGAGCTGTCGGCCCTGCTGGCGCCCTTCGCCACCGGGATCGCGGTCGACCTGCCCGGGTTCGGCTTCTCCGAGCCGCCCGCCGAGTTCGACTTCGGCCTCAACTCGCACGCCGCGCTGCTCGCCGAGTTCCTCGACGGCCTCGGCAAGGGCCCGGTGCACCTGCTTGGCAACTCGATGGGCGGGGCGATCGCGCTGCTGGTGGCCGCGCGCCGGCCCGAGCTGGTGCGCACGCTGACGCTGATCTCCCCGGCCATGCCGGACCGCCGGGTCGACCACCGGCGGCTGTCCGACCCGCGGATGGCGCTGGCCTACCTGCCGTTCGTCGGCAAGCGGGTCCGCCACGCGCTGGCCTCGCTCGGCCCGGAGGAACGCGCGAAGCAGGTGATCAAGCTGTGCTTCGCCGACCCGGCCGCCTTCCCCGAGCGGCGGCTCGCCGAACTCGCCGAGGAGCACAGCGCGCGGGCCGAGTTCGCCTGGGCGGCGCCCGCGATGGCCAAGAGCACCTTCGGCATCTTCCGCGCCTGGTTCAGCCGGGGCCCGGCCTCGCTGTGGGCCGCGGCGGCGGAGGTGACCGCGCCCACCCTGGTCATCTGGGGGGAGAAGGACCGGGTGATTTCGGTGCGGCGCGCATCACGGACGGCGACGCTGGTGCCGCGTGCCCGTCTCTTCGTGCTCCCACGAACGGGCCACGTGGCCCAGATGGAACGCCCGAATGCCGTAGCGAAGGCCGTGTTGGGTATGTGGGAGCGTGTCGAAGCCGACCGCTGGTAACCCGTTCGGGTGAGGGATTTCCGGGGTGTCGGGCGCCGGTCGGCGACGGCATAACGTTTTGGATATGGCACCCTGGACGCGTGGCGAACCGGGTGACGAATGGCGCGCGAGGCGGCGGTGAACGGTCGCCGCACTCCTCGTCGGCCCGTCGCTCCGACCGCTACGGCAGCTACCACACGGGCAGCGGACGAGCCGTTCGCGCCGGTGAAGAGCGTTACCGCCCGGGGTCCCGGCGCACCGCCGCGGAACCGCTGAGCGCGTCGTGGCGCCCCCGCGAGGAGGAGCCGGAGCCCGCGCCGAAGCGCGGCAAGGTCGGCAAGCTGACCAAGACCTACGGCTGGCGCGTGTACGCGCTGCCGGTGCTGGCGGTGGTGACCGCGCTGGTGGTCTTCGACACGGCGACCAGCCCGCCGGAGACGCCCCCGGTGGAGCAGGGCTCGACCACGCTGGCCGGGGAGGGCCCCGGGACCAACGGCGAGGGCGAGGCCGCGCCCGCCGGTGCCGAGCTGCCCGCCCCGCAGAACGACCTGAACATCCCGACCGCCGACCTGCCGGAGGGCAAGCCCTACGCGCAGAAGGGCGAGGGCACCTGGCACGTGGTGCCCGGCAAGTCGGAGCCGTACGGCAGCGGCGGCAAGCTGTGGAAGTACACGATCGAAATCGAGGACGGCATCCCGCCGGACGACATCGGCGGTGAGGACACCTTCGCGAACACCGTGCAGGGCATCCTGTCCGAGGACCCGCGCGGCTGGGCGGGCAGCGGGCAGCTGCGGCTGCAGCGGGTGGACAACAGCGACCCGTCGGCCGACTTCAAGGTCGCGCTGACCACTTCGGACACCGCGAAGCAGGTGTGCGGCTCGTCCATCCCGTACGAGGCCTCGTGCCGCAAGGGCGACACCAAGCAGGTGGTGATCAACCTCGCCCGCTGGGTGCGCGGCGCCAAGGCGTTCAGCTCCGACCTGCTCGCCTACCGCGAGTACGCGATCAACCACGAGGTCGGGCACGCGCTGGGCCACGGCCACATCGGCTGCGGCAAGGACGGCGACCTGGCCCCGGTGATGATGCAGCAGAGCTTCGGCGTGGCCAACGACTACGTGGCCAAGCTGAACAACGTGCCCGGTGGCGACCGGAACTCGGTGCCCGCCGACGGCAAGGTCTGCAAGCCGAACAGCTACCCGAACCCCGGAGCGCAGGCGGGCTGAGCCCGCCACCCCGTCCCATCAGGTGGACGCGGGGAAGACCGCGCCGGATTCGTGCGTTAGTGATACTGGTACGCGAAGCAACTCCGCGCGAAGTATGGAGGTCCACCACGATGTCAGGCACGCTGCCGCCGCTCGTCGAGCCGGCCGCCGAGCTCACCAAGGACGAGGTGGCCCGCTACAGCCGGCACCTGATCATCCCGGATGTCGGGATGGACGGGCAGAAGCGGCTCAAGAACGCCAAGGTGCTGGTCATCGGCGCCGGTGGGCTGGGCAGCCCGGCCCTGCTGTACCTGGCCGCGGCCGGGGTCGGCACGCTGGGCATCGTCGACTTCGACGTGGTCGACGAGTCGAACCTGCAGCGCCAGGTGATCCACGGGCAGAGCGACGTGGGCAAGCTGAAGGCCGCCTCCGCGCAGGAGTCGCTGGCCGAGACCAACCCCAACGTGAAGGTCCACCTGCACACCGAGCGGCTGGAGAGCTCGAACGCGCTGGACATCTTCCGCGACTACGACCTGATCGTCGACGGGACGGACAACTTCGCCACCCGCTACCTGGTCAACGACGCCGCGGTGATCCTCGGCAAGCCGTACGTCTGGGGCTCGATCTTCCGGTTCGAGGGCCAGGTCAGCGTGTTCTGGGAGGACGCGCCGAACGGCAAGGGGCTGAACTACCGCGACCTCTACCCCGAGCCGCCGCCCCCCGGCATGGTGCCCTCGTGCGCCGAGGGCGGGGTGCTCGGCGTGCTGTGCGCCTCGATCGGCTCGATCATGGTGAACGAGGCGATCAAGCTGATCACCGGCATCGGTGAGCCGCTGCTCGGCCGCCTGATCAGCTACGACGCGCTGGAGATGCGGTACCGCGAGGTCAAGATCCGCAAGGACCCGGACACGCCGAAGATCACCGAGCTGATCGACTACGAGGCGTTCTGCGGGGTGGTCTCCGACGAGGCGCAGCAGGCCGCGTCGAACAGCACGATCACCGCGGCGGAGCTGAAGGCCAAGTTCGACAACGGCGACAACTTCGAGCTGATCGACGTCCGCGAGCCGCACGAGTACGAGATCGTGAACATCAAGGGCGCGAAGCTGATCCCGAAGGACCGGATCCTCTCCGGCGAGGCGCTGGCCGAACTGCCGCAGGACAAGCCGATCGTGCTGCACTGCAAGTCGGGCGCGCGCTCGGCGGAGGCGCTGGCGGCGTTGCACCAGGCGGGCTTCAAGGACGCCACGCACGTCGGTGGCGGTGTGCTCGCGTGGGCGCGCCAGGTCGACCCGAGCCTGCCGACCTACTAAGGATCCCTTGATCCCCAGCCCGGGCGCGATAGCGTGCGGGGTGTGACCGCACCGGCCCCGAGACGCCAGCCCCCGCCGCCGCACGCCATGGCGGCGTTCGGGGCGAAGGGCGCCGACCCGGAGCCGATGCCGTCCGGACTGGGCTGGCGGTGCGGTGACCTGGTGCTCAAGCCGGTGCACGACCGCGCGCGAACGCTGTGGCAGGCCCGCACGATGGAGCGCATCACGCTGCCCGACGTGCGGGTCGCCCGGCCGGTCCGGTCCACCGACGGCCGGTCGATCGTGGCCGGCTGGACGGCGTGCCGGTTCATCTCCGGCACGCCGCAGCCGCGGTACGACGAACTGGTGCTGGCTGCGGTGAAGCTGCACCAGGCGACCGCGGCCGAGCCCCGGCCGGACTTCCTGGCCGGGCGCCGCGACGTGTACGCCGTCGCCGACCGGATGGCCTGGGAAGAGGCCGAGCCGGAGCTCGACGAGCGGAAGGGCGGCGGCTGGTTCGAGGTGCTCGCCGGGGCGCGCCGCCCGGTGCACGGGCCGGACCAGCTCGTGCACGGCGAGTTGTTCGGCCGCGTCCTCTTCGACGGCGACGAGCCGCCCGGCATCGTCGACTTCGAGCCGTACTTCCGGCCCGCGGAATGGGGCGCCGCGGTGGCCACCGTGGACGCGCTCGCCTGGGGCGGCGCCGACCCGCAACTCCTGCAGCGGTGGGCACATCTGCCCGAGTGGCCCCAGCTTGTGTTGCGCGCCACACTGTTCCGGCTGGCGATCATCGCGCTGGACGCCGAGTTCACCCCGTCCTCACTGGATGGCCTGCGCGTGGCCGCCCGTGAGGTCAGCGCGCTGCTCTGAAACTCCGGAACTTCACCGCCTCACCGCCGTGATCGTCCGGGCAATGTCAAACGCCTGAAACATTCGGTCGTTTTCGAGTAACAAGCGCTCCTTACCGTCGAGACCGGCGGAAGGAGGCCGATGACCGCGATCAGCGAGCCGGTGACCAGCACTGCGACGCACTGCCCGTACTGCGCGCTGCAGTGCGCGATGGCGGTGCGCGGCACCGAAACCGCGCCGGCGGCCGACGGCGGGCTCTGCCAGAAGGGCTGGACCGCGGGCAGCCTGCTGCGGTCCCCGGCGCGCCTGACCACCCCGCTGATCCGGGTCGACGGCGAACTCCGCCCGGCGAGCTGGGACGCGGCGCTCGACCTGGTCGCCACCCGGTTGGCGGAGTTGAAGCACGAGTACGGCGCGGACGCGAACGCGGTGTTCGGCGGTGGCGGGCTGACCAACGAAAAGGCGTACCTGCTGGGGAAGTTCGCCCGCGTGGCGCTCGGCACCTCGCAGGTCGACTACAACGGACGGTTCTGCATGTCCTCGGCGGCCGCCGCCGGGATGCGCGCGTTCGGCCTCGACCGCGGACTGCCGTTCCCGCTGGAGGACCTCGCGGAGGCGGACGCGATCCTGCTCGTCGGCTCGAACCCGGCCGAGACCATGCCGCCGTTCGCGCGGTACCTCAAGCGCGGCCTGATCGTGGTCGACCCCCGGCGCACGGCGACCGCCGAACTGGCCGAACTGCACCTGCAACCGGCTCCCGGCACCGATCTGGCGCTGGCACTGGGCATCCTGCACGCGGTGGTCGCCGACGGCCTGCTCAATCAGTCCTATGTGGACGAGCGAACGACCGGTTTCGAAGCGGTGTGGCGGATCGCGGCGGCGTGGTGGCCGGAACGCGTGGAGCGGATCACCGGGGTCTCGGCCGCCGACCAGCGCGCGGTCGCCGCCCGGCTGGCGAACGCGCGCAACGCCTACGTCCTCACCGCACGCGGTACCGAGCAGCACGCCAGCGGCGCCGACATGGTCAGCGCGTGGATCAACCTCGCGCTGGCACTGGGCCTTCCCGGCCGCGCCGGCTCGGGTTTCGGCTGCCTGACCGGGCAGGGCAACGGGCAGGGCGGCCGCGAGCACGGGCAGAAGGCCGACCAGCTGCCCGGGTACCGGCGCATCGACGACCCGGCCGCGCGGGCGCACGTGGCCGGGGTGTGGGGCGTGGCACCGGAATCGCTGCCCGGTCCCGGTCGCTCGGCCTACGAACTGCTGGACGCGCTGGGCACCGTGAACGGCCCGCGCGGGCTGCTGGTCTTCGGCAGCAACGTGCTGGTGTCCGCGCCGCGGTCGGCGCGGGTCGCGGATCGGCTGGCCGCACTGGACTTCCTGGTGGTCGCCGATCTGGTGCTGTCCGAAACGGCCGCGCTCGCCGACGTTGTGCTGCCCATCACGCAGTGGGCCGAGGAGGAGGGCACGATGACCAACATCGAGGGGCGGGTGCTGTTGCGCCGCCGCGCGATCGATCCGCCCGAAGGCGTCCGCACCGATCTCGACGTGCTGTCCGGCCTGGCGAGCAGGCTCGGGCAACCCGACGGCCGGTTCCCGGTGGACGCCGAAACCGTCTTCGACGAACTCCGCGCCGCCTCGAAGGGCGGCCTCGCCGACTACTCCGGGGTGAGCTACGACCGGCTGCGCGCCGGGGAACGGCTGCACTGGCCGGTTCCCGAGCGGGACCACCCCGGTTCCCCGCGCGTGTTCCTCGACCGCTTCGCGCACGCCGACGGCCGGGCGCGGTTCCACCCGGTCGACCACCGCGGCCCCGCCGAGCCGACCGACGCCGAATTCCCCTTGCAGGCCACCACCGGCCGCGTGCTCCAGCACTACCAGTCGGGGGCGCAGACCAGGCTGGTCGAGGAGCTGACCGACGCGGTGCCCGAGGCCTTCGTCGAGGTGCACCCCGACACCGCCGCGCGGGCCGGGCTGGCCGACGGCGACTGGGCCGAGGTCGAATCCCGGCGCGGTGCGGTGAAGGCCCGCGTCCGCTGCGTCGCCTCGATGCGGCCCGACCTGGTGTTCCTGCCCTTCCACTTCCCCGGCGCGCAGCGGGCGAACCTGCTCACCAATCCCGCGCTCGACCCGACCAGCCGCATGCCGGAGTTCAAGGTGTGCGCGGTCCGGCTGGCGGGTGCGCGATGACCCGCGAAGTGGTGGTGATCGGCTACGGCATGGCCGGGGCCAGGGTGGCCGAGGAAATCCGGCGCCGCGACCCGGCCGGTGCCCGGGTTTCGCTGACCGTGATCGGCGCGGAGTCCTACCCCGCCTACAACCGCGTGCTGCTCTCCGGCGTGGTCGCCGGCACCATGCGCCCGGAATCGGTGTGGCTGCACGACAACGAGTGGGCCAAGGAGAACGACGTCGACCTCCGGGTGGGCACCGCGGTGGCGCGGATCGACCGGGCGGCCCGCCGGGTCGAACTGGCCGACGGGTCCACAGTGGACTACGACGCGCTGGTGCTGGCCACCGGTGCCGCGCCGTGGCTGCCGCCGGTCGAGGGGCTGACCACGGAAACCGGTGAGCCGTCGCCGGGGGTGGTCCCGTTCCGGACCCTGGCCGACTGCGAACGCATTCTCGACGCGGCCGGGGTGGGCGCGCCGGTGGCGGTGCTCGGCGGCGGGCTGCTCGGCCTGGAGGCCGCCCGCGGCCTGGCCGGGCGCGGCAACCTGGTCACCGTGGTGCACCCGGTCGGGCACCTGATGGAACGCCAGCTCGACCCGGAAGGCGGCCGGGTGCTCGCGGAAACCCTGCGAGGGATGGGCATCGAGTTCAAGCTCGGCGCGACGGCGGCGCGGTACCTGCCCGGCGACGGGCTCAAACTGGACGACGGTTCGTACGTCCAGGCGGATCTGGTGGTGGTCTCGGCGGGGGTCCGCGCGGACACCGCGCTCGCCCGTGAAGCCGGACTGGCCGTCGACCGCGGCGTGCTCGTCGACGACTCCCTGCGCACCAGCGACGGGCGGGTGTTCGCCATCGGGGACTGCGCCCAGCACCCGGGCACGGTGTCCGGACTGGTGCAACCCGCCTGGGAACAGGCGGCCGTGGTGGCCGATCTGGTCACCGGAGAGAACACCGCCACCCGCTACCGCGGCACCCCGGTGGTGACCCGGCTCAAGGCGCGCGGGGTGGACCTGGCGGCGTTCGGGGACACCGACGCCGCCGGGGCCGAAGTGCTCAGCGTGTCGGACTCGAGCCGGGGCCGGTACGCGAAACTGCTGGTGCGTGAGGAAAAGGTGGCCGGGGCGATCGTGCTCGGCCTGCCCGACGCGGCGGCGAACCTCACCCAGCTCTACGACCGCGGTGCCCGGCTGCCCGAGGACAAGCTCGCGCTGCTGCTCGGCCGCGCGCTGCCCGGACCGGGCGAAGCGGCGGCACCGTCGGTGAACCCGGCCAACCTGCCCGCCTCCGCGGTGGTCTGCCGCTGCAACTCGGTGACCAAGGGGCGGCTGGTCGAGCAGTGGCGGGCGGGGGCCACCGACGTACCCGCGCTGGCCGCGGCGACCAGAGCGACCACCGGCTGTGGTGGCTGTGCCGATGCCGTCCGGGGCATCGCCGGCTGGCTGGCCGAAACCTCCTGAACGGCGAAAGGCACTACATGCGCACGAAACCCTGGATCCAGCACTGGGAACCGGAGAACGCGGAGTTCTGGGAGTCCACCGGCAAGCGGGTGGCCCGGCGCAACCTGTGGTTCTCCATCTTCGCCGAGCACGTCGGCTTCTCCATCTGGACGCTCTGGTCGGTGATGGTGCTGTTCATGGGGCCGGAGTACGGCTTCTCGGCAGCGGACAAGTTCCTGCTGGTGTCCACCCCGACCGTGGTCGGCGGGCTGATGCGGTTGCCGTACACCTTCGCGGTGGCCAGGTTCGGCGGTCGCAACTGGACGGTGATCAGCGCGGCGCTGCTGGTGGTGCCGACCACGCTGGCCGCGATCGTGATGGAGCCGGGCACCTCGCTGGGCACCTTCCTGCTGGTCGCCGCGCTCGGCGGGGTCGGCGGCGGCAACTTCGCCTCGTCCATGACCAACATCAACACCTTCTACCCGGAACGGCTCAAGGGCTGGGCGCTCGGGCTGAACGCGGGCGGCGGCAACCTCGGCGTGGCGGCGATCCAGCTGGTCGGCCTGCTGGTGATCGGCACCGCCGGGGCGATGGCCCCGCGCCTGGTGCTGTTCATCTACCTGCCCCTGATCGTGCTGGCCGCGTTGTTGGCCTACCTGTACATGGACAACCTGGCCAGCGTGCGCGGGGACACCAAGGCCATGCGCGAAGTGGTCAAGGACAAGCACACCTGGGTGATGTCGTTCCTCTACATCGGCACCTTCGGCTCGTTCATCGGGTACAGCTTCGCCTTCGGCCTGGTGCTGCAGAACCAGTTCGGCCGGACCCCGCTGCAGGCCGCCGCGGTGACCTTCCTCGGCCCGCTGATCGGCTCGCTGATCCGGCCGGTGGGCGGCACGCTGGCCGACCGGATCGGCGGCGCGAAGGTGACGCTGTGGACCTTCGGCGGGATGGCGGTCGCCGCGGTGGGCGCGATCCTGGCGTCCAACGCCAAGTCGCTGGGGCTGTTCACCATCGCCTTCATCGTGTTGTTCGTGCTCTCCGGGATCGGCAACGGGTCCACCTACAAGATGATCCCGGCGATCTTCCGCGCCAAGGCGCAGTCGGCCATCGAGACCGGCGCGTCCGAGACGGCCGAACTGCTGCGGGCGCGGCGCCTGTCCGGTGCGCTGATCGGCCTGGCCGGCGCGATCGGCGCGATCGGCGGGCTGTTCATCAACCTGGCCTTCCGCGCCTCCTTCGCCGGTACCGGCGGCGGGGTGCCCGCGTTCGTCGCGTTCGGCGTGTTCTACCTGATCTGCGCCGGCGTGACCTGGGCCGTCTACCTGCGCCGCGAAGGCGTGCGCTCGCCGAGCCCCGCGTTGGCCGGGGCCGGGGTCTGAAAGGAGCTGTGATGCGGACACTGGTTGTCGCCGGGCACGGCATGGTCGCCCACCGGCTGGTCGAAGGGGTGCGGGCGGGCGAGAGCGACTGGCGCGTGGTCGTGCTGGCCGAGGAGTCGCGCCCGGCGTACGACCGGGTCGCACTGACCTCCTATGTGGACGGATGGGACGCGGAACTGCTGGCGCTGCCCGGTTCCGACTACGCCGGTGACCCGATGGTGGAGTTGCGCCTCGGGGATCCGGTGGTGTCGGTCGACCGCGAGCGGCGGGTGGTCCGCACCGAAGCCGGGTTCGAGCAGCCCTACGACGCGCTGGTGCTGGCCACCGGGTCGAAGCCGTTCGTGCCGCCGGTGCCCGGCCACGACCTGCCCGGCTGCTTCGTCTACCGGACGATCGAGGACCTCGACGACATCCGCGCGGCGGCCGGGGCTTCCGGTCAGACCGGTCGAGGTCGCCGGTCGGCGATGGTGGTCGGCGGTGGCCTGCTCGGCCTGGAGGCCGCGAAGGCGTTGCGGGACATGGGACTCTCGCCCCACGTGGTGGAGATGGGCCCGCGCCTGATGCCGTTGCAGGTGGACGACGGTGGCGCCGGCCTGCTCCGCGACCTGGTCGCCGCGCTGGACGTGACCGTCCACACGGGAACGTCGGCCAGCGTCATCGAGGCCGACGGCGACCGCCTGCTGGCCAAGCTGGCCAACGGCACCGAGCTGGACCTGGACCTGGTGGTGTTCTCGGCGGGCATCCGCCCGCGTGACGACCTGGCCCGGTCGAGCGGGCTGGAGGTCGGCGAACGCGGTGGGGTGCTGGTGGACAACCGGTGCCGCACCAGCGATCCGGCGGTCTTCGCGATCGGCGAGTGCGCGGCCGTGGAGAACCGCGTGTACGGCATCGTCGCGCCGGGGTACGCGATGGCGGAGATCGTCGCGGCGCAACTGCTCGGCGGCGACGGCGAGTTCGGCGAGCAGGACATGTCGACCAAGCTGAAGTTGCTCGGCGTCGATGTGGCCAGCTTCGGTGACGCGCACGCGGCCACCGAAGGCGCGCGTGAGGTGGTCTTCGCCGATTCGATCGATGGCTACTACAAGAAGCTGGTGGTCTCCGAAGACGGCAAGTCGCTGCTCGGCGGGGTGCTGGTCGGGGACGCCTCGCAGTACACGATGCTGCGGTCGTTCGTCGGCCGCGCGCTGCCCGCGTCCCCGGGTTCGATGCTCGCGCCGTCCGGTGGTGGCGAGGGCGTCGGCGTGGACGCGCTGCCGCCGGACGCCCAGGTCTGCTCGTGCAACGGCGTGACCAAGGCGGCGATCACCGACGCCATCCTCGAACACGAGTGCACCGACGTGCCGAAGCTCAAGGCCTGCACGCGAGCGGGCACGGCCTGCGGTTCGTGCGTGCCGATGCTGTCGAAGCTGCTGGACTCGTGCGGGGTCGAGCAGTCGAAGGCGTTGTGCGAGCACTTCTCCTTCTCCCGCGCGGAACTGTTCGAGATCATCAGCGCCACCCGGATCACCACCTTCGGCGAGCTGATCGGGCGGCACGGCACCGGCACCGGCTGCGCGATCTGCAAGCCCGCGGTGGCCTCCATCCTGGCCACCCTCGGCAACGGGCACATCCTCGGCGGCGAGCAGGCCACCCTGCAGGACACCAACGACCGGTTCCTGGCGAACATCCAGCGCAACGGGTCGTACTCGGTGGTGCCGCGCATCCCCGGCGGGGAGATCACCCCGGCGAAGCTGAAGGTGATCGCCGAGGTGGCCGAGGACTTCGGGCTGTACACCAAGATCACCGGCGGGCAGCGGATCGACCTGTTCGGCGCGACGGTGGACCAGCTGCCGCTGATCTGGCGGCGGCTGGTGGACGCCGGCTTCGAGTCGGGGCACGCGTACGGGAAGTCGCTGCGCACGGTGAAGTCGTGCGTCGGCTCCACCTGGTGCCGGTACGGCGTGCAGGACAGCGTCGGCATGGCGGTGGAACTGGAGCTGCGGTACCGCGGCCTGCGGTCCCCGCACAAGCTGAAGGCGGCGGTGTCCGGGTGCGCCCGTGAATGCGCCGAGGCCCGCGGCAAGGACTTCGGCGTGATCGCCACGGAGAACGGCTGGAACCTCTACGTCGGCGGCAACGGTGGCACCACGCCGCGGCACGCGCGGCTGCTGGTGTCCGATGTGGACAGCGAGACGCTGTTCCGCACGATCGACCGGTTCCTGATGTTCTACGTGCGCACCGCCGACCGGCTCCAGCGCACCGCGCCGTGGATCGAGGAGATGGAGGGCGGCCTCGACCACCTGCACGACGTGATCGTCAACGACAGCCTCGGCATCTGCGAGGAGCTGGACGCCGCGATGCTGAAGCACATCGACACCTACGCCGACGAATGGCGCGGCGTGCTGGAGGACCCGGAGAAGCTCGCGCGGTTCACCTCGTTCGTGAACGCGCCGGGCACGCCGGACCCGACCATCTCGTTCCGCGTCGAACGTGAGCAGAAGGTGCCCGTTTCACTGGGGATCCCGGAGGTGGCAGCGCGATGACCGCGATGCAGGAGCGAACCTGGCTGGCCGTGTGCCCGCTCGAATCGGTGCCGCTCGGCGCCGGGGTGGCCGCGCTGCTGCCGGACGGGGCGCAGGTGGCGATCTTCCGCGCGGACGACCGGGTGTACGCGTTGTCCAATGTGGACCCGTTCAGCGGGGCCGCGGTGCTCTCGCGCGGCATCGTCGGGGACCGCGGCGGGGTGCCGGTGGTGGCCTCGCCGATGCACAAGCAGTGCTTCGAGCTGGCCACCGGCCAGTGCCTCGACGATCCGGAGGTGCGGGTGGCGGCCTACCCGGTGCGGGTGGCGGACGGCACGGTGGAGGTGGGCGGGCCATGACGGCCCTGCCACCGCTGGCGGGTTTCGCCATCGGGATCACGGCGGCGCGCCGGGCGGACGAGCTCGGGGCGCTGTTCGTGCGAAAGGGGGCCACCGTGCGGTACGGCCCGGCGATCCGGATCGTGCCGCTGTCCGACGACACCGAACTGCACGCCGCCACCCGGCGGCTGCTGGACGAGGCACCGGACGTGGTGGTGGCGACCACCGGCATCGGCTTCCGCGGCTGGATCGAGGCGGCCGAGGGCTGGGGCCTCGGGGACGCCGTGCTGGCGCGGCTCGGTGAGGCGGCGGTGATGGCCCGCGGGCCGAAGGCGAAGGGCGCGGTGCGGGCCGCCGGACTGTCCGAAGTGTACTCCCCGGAGTCGGAGAGCAACGCGGAGTTGTTGCAGCACCTGCTCGGTTCCGGGGTGGAGGGGCGCCGGGTGGCGGTCCAGCTGCACGGTGAGCCGTTGCCGTTCTTCGTGGAGTCGTTGCGCGCGGCCGGGGCCGAGGTGATCGAGATCCCGGTGTACCGCTGGGTGGGGCCCGCCGATCCCGTCCCGCTGGAGCGGCTGCTCGATTCCGTGCTGGAGGGCGGGATCGACGCGATGCCGTTCACCAGCGCGCCCGCCGCGGCGAGCATGTTCGCGGTGGCCAGGCGGACCGGGCGGTACGCGGAACTGGTGGACGCGCTGACCCACCGGGTGGTGGTCGCGTGCGTCGGCCCGATCACCGCCGCGCCGTTCGCCGCGCTCGGGATCCCGGTGGTGCAACCGGAACGCTCGCGCATCGGCGCGCTGGCACGCACGCAGTCGCAGGCGCTGCTGGACCGGGTGCCGCGGTGGCGGGTGGCCGGGCGCGAGGTGGAACTGCGCGGGCAGGCGGTGGTGGTGGACGGCGAACTGCGGTCGCTCGCTCCCGCGCAACTGGCCGTGTTGCGGGCGCTCGCGCGGGAGCCGGGCCGGGTGGTCTCGCGGCGGCAGCTGATGACCGTGCTGCCCAGCGGCGGCGACGAGCACGCGGTGGAGACGGCGGTCGGCAGGCTGCGGACTTCGCTGGGTGAGGGAAAACTGGTGCAGACCGTGGTCAAGCGGGGTTACCGGCTGGCCGTGGAGAAGGTGGGGATCGCTTGATCGTGCTGGTGGCACACGGAACCCGGGCACCCGCCGGGGTTCGCGTGATCTCGGAGCTGGCGGAACTGGTGCGGGAGCGGGTCGACGTGGAGGTGCGCGTCGCCTACGCGGACGTGCTCCAGCCCGACGTGACCAGCGTGCTCAGGGAGGTGCCGGGCACCGCCGTGGTGGTGCCCGCGTTCCTGGCGTCGGGGTACCACGTGCGGACGGACATCCCAGCGCAGGTCGAGGCGAGCGGGCACCGGTCGGTCAGCGTCACGCCCGCGTTCGGGGCGGCGCCGGAACTGCTCGACGTGCTCGAACAGCGGCTGGTCGACGCGGGTTACCGCGAGGGCGACGCGGTGGTGCTGGCCGCCGCCGGCTCGAGTGATCCCCGTGCGCTCAGCGAGGTCCGGGTGGCCGCGCGGGCGTTGCGCGCCAGGCTGGGCGTGCCGGTGCGTGTCGGTTTTGCCGCCACCGCAAGGCCTTCCGTGGCCGAGGTGGTGGATTCGTTGCGCTGGCACCGGGTCGCGGTGGCGTCGTGGTTGCTGGCGCCCGGCTTGTTCCACCGGCGGCTGGTCGACTCGGGCGCGGCCGTGGTGGCGGAACCGCTCGGCGCGCACCCCGCGATCGCCGAGCTGGTGGTCCGGCGGTACCAGTCCACCCTCACGGCGGCTCTGCCGAGGAAGGCGTGCTGAGCACGAACGAGGTCTCCCGCGCGAAAGGTGACGTGCGAAGGCCGTCCGCCACCGCGCCCGGTCAGGACCAGGCCACGGTGTGCAGCGTGAGCCCGCGCGCGGCGGCGACCACTTCGGCTTCCTGGGCGACGCGGGCCCGGACGTCCGGGGCCAGCGGCCAGAACGTGGACACCGTGACGGTGAGCCGCTTCCCGGAGGTCTTCGGGCGCCAGACACCGGCGATCTCCCCGTCGGCGAGCACCGCGCCCGGATTGCCGAGGATCTTCCAGAGCTCCTTCTGGTGTGCCTTCTCCGGCACCAGCAGATCGCGATCCCGGGACTGGAGCAGCGGATCCGACGGCGGCAGCAGGCGCACGACGTCGGGTTCCGGCGGGTTCTCCAGCAGGGGCAGCGAATCAGCGGGCAGGTAGCGCTTCTTCTTGTCCAGCTGGACTTCCACCAGCTCCGACGGCCACATCTCCTTGGCGACGGTGGCCGTGGTGCCGGAGAAACCACCCGCGTCGCCGTGGGTGGCCGGGCCGTGCAGGCGGAGGTAGGCCGCCATGACCGCGGTCGCGGCCGGTACGTCCAGCTTGGTGGGCACCGGGCCGCGGTTCTTCAACGGCGTCAGCGTGGCCGGGGTCGCGTCGGGCACGAGCGCGATCCCGGCGAGCGGCGCGGCCAGGCGCATCAGCTGTTCGAAGATGTGCGTGACCCCGCAGCCGCGGCACCAGACCGAGAGGCCGTCCGGCACCAGCTTGGTGACCGCGGTGCTGGCGGCGCCCTTGGTCATCGTCTTGCCGACGGCCTTGCGCAGGGCCCGCGCGGCGACCGTCAGCGCCTCGGCGGCCGGGACCCCGGCCCGGGCGACCTGCGTGCGCTGCCACCCCATCCGGGCTTCGGCGTCCACTTCGGACAGTGGGACCAGGCCGGCCACCAGCTTCTTCAGATCGCCGCGCCGGTGCAGGTGCGGAGCGCCGCGGTGCGACCAGAGCAGGGCGAAGCGCTCGTCGTCGGCGACGGCCGGGGTGGACAGGCGCGCGGCCAGCGCGATGGCCGGGCCGCCGCGCTGGTTGTCCTGCACCCCGAGATCGAACACCGCCAGTTCGTGCGGATCGGCCGTCTCACGGTGCAACCCCTGCGCGGCGATCCGATAGGCGAGGACCTGCTGCCTGTCCACAAGCGACCCTCCTAGATGGAGTGCTCGAAGGTGTAGTGCACCGCGCACTCGCCCTTGGCGCCGGCGATGGTGCCGGTGCCCCGCAGGCCGGTCAGCTCGCCGGTGCCCGAGCCGTCGACCACGGTGAACGTGCCGTTGATGCCGGTGTTGTCGAAACCTACCTCGTGCCGGATGACGAAGCTGCCCTTGCGGCCGTCGACCGAGCCCTCGATCCGCTCGAACCCCGGTGCGGCGTAGCCCGCGCCGTCGTAGCCGGGGCCGGAGTAGTACAGCAGGTAGTCGACCGAGGACTCGCCCTCGATCAGGCCCGTGTAGGTCATGACGGCGTGCGCGTGGGCGTACCGGGGCTGGTCCTCGGCACCGCTGACCACGCTCTCGTCCCAGGTCTTCGTCGAGAAAGTATTCATGGGGAGCACTCTGCCGCCCTTACCTGACAGCTTGTGTCAGGTTTTCCGTCATACTGGCTTTCATGCGGGCGAGCAGATTGCTGTCGGTGTTGCTGCTGTTGCAGAACCGCGGCCGGATGACGGCCGACGAGCTCGCCGCCGAGCTGGAGGTCTCGGTGCGCACGGTGTACCGGGACATCGAGGCGTTGTCGGCGGCGGGCGTGCCGGTCTACGCCGACCGCGGGCGGTCCGGCGGTTACCAGCTCGTCGACGGGTACCGCACGCGGCTGACCGGCCTCACCGAGGAGGAGGCCCGGTCGCTTTCGCTGGCCGGGTTGCCCGCGGCGGCCTCCGAACTGGGGCTCGGCACCGTGCTCGCCGCGGCCCAGCTGAAGCTCTACGCGGCACTGCCCGCCGACCTCCGCGACCGCGCGGCGACCGTCTCCCAGCGCTTCTACCTCGACGTTCCCGGCTGGCACCGCGGGATCGAGAGCCTGCCGCAGCTGGCGGAGGTGGCCGAGGCCGTCTGGCAGACCCGACGGTTGCGGATCGACTACCGGCGCTGGGGGAACCAGCAGGTCACCCGCGAGATCGAGCCGCTCGGCCTGATCCTCAAGGGCGGCAACTGGTACCTCGCCGCGCGGTGCGAGGACAGCGACCGGACCTACCGGATCTCCCGCATCGAGGCGCTGACCACGCTGGAGCCGTTCACCCGGCCCGCCGATTTCGACCTCGCCGCGTACTGGCGGGACTGGTCCGAGCAGTTCGAACGGCGGATGTACCCGCGGACCGCGGTGGTGCGCCTGTCCCCGCTCGCCCGGGTCCTCGTACCGTTCTACCTGGGCGGTGTCGGCGCGCGGGCGCTGGACACGGCCGACGAACCGGACGAGGACGGGTGGATTCGGATGGAGCTGCCGGTGGAGCAGGGCCGCCCGGCGATCGGGGAGCTGCTGCGCTTCGGGCCGGGGCTGCAGGTGCTGGAACCCGCCTCGCTGCGGGATGAACTGGCGGAGGCGATCCGGGAGATGGCGGCGCACTATGGGTGAACTTTCCGGGGTCACCATCGGGATCACCGCCGAACGCCGCGCGGAGGAGTTCATCACCGCGCTGGAACGGCACGGCGCCTCGGTGCGGCACGCACCGACCATCCGGATCGTGCCGTTGCCGGACGACGCCGTGTTGCGCGCGGCGACCGACGCCGTGCTCGCCGCGCCGGTCGACCTCACCGCGATCACCACCGGCGCCGGGTTCCGCGGCTGGGTTTCCGCGGCCGAGGGCTGGGGTGTGGCCGAGGACCTGCTGACCCGCCTCGGTGCTTCACGCGTGGTCGTGCGGGGGCCGAAGGCGATGGGCGCGGTGCGCGGGCTCGGCTTGTCGGAGGACTGGTCGGCCCCTGGCGAGACGAACGCGGAGCTGTTCGAGCACCTGCTGGCGTCGGGCGTGGCCGGCCGGCGGGTCGCGGTCCAGCTGCACGGGACGCCGTTGCCGGAGTTCACCTCGCGGCTGGCCGACGCCGGGGCGGAGGTGGTCGAGGTGCAGCCGTACCGGTGGCAGTGGCCGTCGGACCTGGACCCCGCGCACCGGCTGATCGACGACCTCATCGGCGGTGAGGTGCGGGCACTCGCGTTCACCAGCGCCCCGGCCGCGGCGAACCTGCTGACCCTGGCCGGAGACCGCCGGGACGCCCTCGTCGACGCGTTGCGGAGTCACGTCGCCTGCGCGTGCGTCGGCTCGGTGACCGCGGCCCCGCTGACCGAGCTGGGCGTGCCGACCCTGCAACCCGACCGCCCTCGGCTCGGGGCGCTGGTCAAGCTGCTGGTGCGCGAACTCGGTTAGACGTCGTCGGCGGGTTCGGGTTCGCCGGATTCGATGCGCCGCACGCTTTCCCGGCCGACCTCCTCCTCGCTCTTGCCCTGCCGCCAGTAGCCGGTGAAGGTGATGGCCCGCTTGGTGATGCCGCGGTCGCGGACCAGGTGGCGCCGGGTGAACTTGACCAGGCTCGCCTCCCCGGACAGCCACGCGTACGCCGTGCCGTCGGGCAGCGAGGCCGCGCGGACCGCATCGAGCACGGCCTCGCCGTGCGGCCGCGTGCCCCGGTGGACCCAGGTGATCTCGACGTCCTTGGCGGCCGTGTCGAAGGTCTGCTCCTCCTCCGGCCCGGACACCTCGACGAAAGCCCGCAGCACGGCGTGCTCCGGCAGCCCTTCGACGATCGCGCCGACCGCGGGCACCGTCGACTCGTCGCCGACCAGCAGCTGCCACTCGGTGTCCTCGGGCACCGAGTACAACGCGTGCGGCGGGGCCAGGAAGATCAGCTCGTCACCGACGGCGGCGTGCTCGGCCCAGGTCGACCCCGGACCGGCGTCGTGCAGCACGAAGTCGACGTCCACCGCGCCCGGCCGGACCGCGCGCAGGGTGTAGGTGCGCATCGGCGGCCGTTCGGCGTCCGGCATCGCGAGGTAGACGCGGTACCAGGAGAGCACTTCCGAGTCGCCGTCGAGCGGCGGCGGCAGCACCGGCCGCGCCTGGCCGGGCGCCGGGAAGAACAGCTTGACGTACTGGTCGGGCCCCACGTCGTCGACGTCGACTGCCACGTCGAAACTGATCCGGGCCATGTGCGGGGTCAGCCGCCGGACGGCCGACACGCGCAGCGGGTGGTACGTCATACTCGCCATTAGGCAAGGCTAACCATAAGAGATCACCAGAGGCCACCCTCCGGCTCCTCCTGTTGCCAGCGATACACCCGCAGGTCCACCTTCTGCCCGTCGGCCAGCACGCCCTCGGTGCGCAGCCGGGCCAGCTGCTCCTCGGCCAGGTGCGGGGCCGGGGTGCCGTTCGCGCGCAGGATCCGGTGCCACGGCAGGTCGCTGCCGTCCTCGGCGAGGATGGCGCCGACCAGGCGCGGGGACGGCGCGCCGGCCAGCGTCGCGATGTCGCCGTAGGTGGCGACCTTGCCGGGCGGCACGTCGCTGATCACCGCCCGCACCCGTTCGTGCAGTTCTTCGTCCATGCGCACAGCTAACCGGAAGACACCGACAGTTCCGACCGGGTGCCGCTACCCGGTGCCGATCACCGCTCGTGGTCCAATCGGGTGTGGCAAGCAGGACGAAGCACCGGGTGAGCGCGCGACTGGTGCGCCGCCCGGTCGTGCCCCCGCGTCCTCGCCACTGGGAGCCCGACGCCCACCGGGCGTTCCACGGCCCGGTCGGTTTCCTGCGCGTGCTGGGCGGTCCCGGCACCGGCAAGACCGCGCTGCTCGCCGAGGCCGTCACCCGCCGGATCCGCGACCAGGGCGTCGATCCCGAGCGGATCCTGGTGCTGACCACGTCCCGGCGCGCGGCCGAGGCCCTGCGCGCCGACATCACCCGCCTGCTCAACGACGGTGACCCCGACGCCCCGCGCACCATCCGCGAGCCGATCGTGCGCACCGTGCACTCGTACGCCTACGCCGTGCTGCGCATGCAGGCCCGGATGCGCGAGGAACCGGCACCGCGCCTGCTCAACAGCGCCGAGCAGGACGTGATGGTGCGCGAACTGCTCGCCGGCGACCTGGAGCTGGGCGCCCACGACTGGCCGGTCGAACTGCGCCCGGCGCTGACCGTGCCCGGGTTCGCCGAGGAACTGCGCGACCTGCTGCTGCGCGCGGCCGAACGCGGGCTCGGCCCGGAGGACCTGATCAAGCTCGGTGAGGAGAAGGGCCGCGAGCAGTGGGTCGCCGCGGGCACCTTCTGGCGGCAGTACGAGGACGTCAGCGCGTTGCAGGGGGCTGGGGGCAACGCGCTCGCGCTGCCCGGTGCCACCGCCTACGACGCCGCCGAGCTGGTGATTTCGGCGTTGATCGCGCTGAACTCCGAGCCGGAGCTGATGCTGCGGGAGCAGGCCCGCGTCCGGCACCTGTTCGTCGACGACGCGCAGCACCTCGACCCGCTGCAGTTCCGGCTGCTCCGGCACCTCGGTTCCGGCGCCGAGGACTTCGTGCTCGCCGGCGACCCGGACCAGTCGATCTTCTCCTTCCGCGGCGCCGATCCCACGCTGCTGGAGCGGGCCGACCGCCGCGGCGACCAGACCATCCGGCTGACCAGGAGCCACCGGCACGCACCCGCCATCGCGACCGCGGTCAACCGGCTGATCACGCACCTGCCCGGCCCGAAGCGCCTGCCGCTGCGGCCCGCCGGCACCGAGGACGAGGGCACGGTCAAGATCCGCCTGCTGTCGACCCCGGCGGCCGAGGGCGCGTGGATGGCCGACCAGCTGCGGCGCGCGCACCTGATGGACGAGGTGCCGTGGTCGGAGATGGCGGTGCTGGTGCGGTCGCCGTCACGGACCTTCCCGGTGCTGATCCGCGCGCTGCGCGCGGCCGGGGTGCCGATCGCCGCCGCGGCCGAGGAGCTGCCGCTGGCCAAGCAGCCCGCGGTCCGGCCGCTGCTGGCCGCGCTCCGCGCCGCCGACGACCCGTCCACTGTGGACGCCGATGTGGCGGAGATGCTGCTGGCTTCCCCGTTGGGCGGCGCCGATCCACTGGCGTTGCGGCGCCTCCGTCGTGGGTTGCGGCGGCTGGAGCTGTCCGCCGGCGGGGAGCGGTCCAGCGACGAACTGCTGGTGGAAGCCCTGCTGGACAACGATCCGCTGACCATGCTGGCCGAGGCGGAGGCCGGTCCGGTGCGCCGGGTGGCCGGGCTGATCGCCACCGCGCGGGAGTCGATCGCGCAGCACCGCAACGTGGAGAACGTGCTGTGGGACCTGTGGCAGGCCAGCGATCTCGAGGCGCGGCTGCTGCGGTTCGCCGACCGCGGTGGGTCGCTCGGATCGCAGGCCGACCGCGATCTGGACTCGGTGGTGGCGTTGTTCCACGCGGCCGGTCGCTATGTCGACAGGCTGCCGCATTCCACGGTCACCGCGTTCGCCGACTACCTGGCCTCGCAGCACATCGCCGGGGACAGCCTCGCGCCGAAGGCGGCGCGCAAGGAGGGCGTCACCCTGCTCACCGCGCATGGCTCGATCGGTCGTGAGTGGACGGTGGTGGCGGTGGTCGGCGCGCAGGAGGGCAGCTGGCCGGACCTGCGGTTGCGCGGATCGCTGCTGGGCGTGGAGAAGCTGGTCGACCTGTTGTCCGGTGTGGACGGTGAGCAGGTCTCCGCCACGGCACCGCTGCTGGCCGAGGAGCGTCGCCTGTTCTACCTCGCGGCCAGCCGGGCGCGCCGGACACTGCTGTTCAGCGCGGTGCGCGGGGAGGACGAGCAGCCTTCGCGCTTCGTCGACGAACTGGACGAGGCCGCGCCGGACGAGTCGGCCGCCGATCCGCGGCTGAAGACCGGTGGCCGGTCGCTGGTGCTCGCCGAACTGGTCGGGGAACTGCGCCGGGTGGTGTGCGACGCCGAGGCCGCCACCGAACGCCGTCAGCTCGCCGCGCGCCAGCTCGCCAAGCTGGCCGCCGCCGGGGTGCCCGGCTCGCACCCGGCCACCTGGTACGGCGTGCCCCAGCCGTCCACCGAGGTGGCCCTGTTCAGCCCCGGTCAGCTGGTCAGCGTTTCGCCGTCCACTGTGGACGTACTGGCGCGCTGCCCGTTGCGCTGGCTGCTGGAACGCCACGGCGGTGACGATCCCGCGCAGCTGGCCGCGGTCACCGGCACCCTGGTGCACGCGCTCGCGCAGGCCGCCGCCGAGGGCACCGGGGACGCCGAGCTGCGCGCCGCCCTGGATGAGGCGTGGACCAGGGTCGATGCCGGGGCGCCGTGGTTCTCCCGTCGTGAACGCCGTCGCGTGGAACAGATGCTGGAGAACTTCATGGCGTGGTTGCAGCACAGCCGCGCCGAGCTGACCAGCGTCGGGAACGAGAAGGACGTGCAGGTGGTGCTGCCGCCGGAGCACGGCGACGGCGAGGACGAGCTGCTCGTCCGGTTGCGCGGCCGGGTCGACCGGCTGGAGCTGGACGAGCAGGGCCGTCCGGTGATCGTGGACATCAAGAGCGGCAAGACCCCGGTCACCGCGAACGACGCCGAGCAGCACCCGCAGCTCGCGGCCTACCAGCTGGCCGTGCTGCTGGGCGCGTTCGGCGAACACGGCACCGAGCCCGGCGGCGCGAAGCTGGTCTACGTGGCCAAGGCGAACAAGAAAACCGGGGCCACCGAACGGCAACAGGCCCCGCTCGACGAGGAAACCGGCCCCACCTGGCTGGACCTGGTGCGCCGCGCGGCCGGATCGGCGGCCGGACCGGGCTTCGAAGCCCGTGAGAACGCGGACTGCCCGCGGTGCCCGGCGCGGGGTTCCTGCCCGGTGCGGCCTGAGGGACGGCAGGTGACCGGCCCGTGACCGCGGTGGAAAATCGCCTCGTCAGCCCGGCCGACGTCGCCGAGGCGCTCGGCCTGCACCCGCCGACGCCCGAGCAGGCGGCGGTGATCGCCGCCCCCACCGAGCCGTCGCTGGTGGTCGCGGGCGCGGGCGCGGGCAAGACCGAGACCATGGCGGCCCGCGTGGTCTGGTTGGTGGCCAACGGTTTTGTCACCCCGGAGCAGGTGCTCGGCCTGACCTTCACCCGCAAGGCCGCGCGCCAGCTCGGCGAGCGCGTGCGCGCGCGGTTGCGGCGGCTGGCCGGTTCCGGGCTGCTGGAGCGGGTCGACCCGAGCGGCGGCAGGCGGGCCGCGGTGATGGCGGGTGAGCCGACCGTGCTCACCTACCACGCGTACGCCGGTCGCCTGCTGGCCGAGCACGGGCTGCGCCTGCCGGTCCGGCCGGGCGCCCGGCTGCTCTCGGAGACGGCGTCCTGGCAGCTGGCGCACCGCGTGGTCGCGCACTGGGACCCCGATCTCGACACCGACAAGGTGCCGCCGACGATCACCGCGCACGTGCTCGGCCTGGCCGGCGAGCTGGGCGAGCACCTGGTGTCCACGGACAAGCTCGCGGAGTACACGACCTGGTTGTGCGAGCTGATCGAGAACGCGCCGAAGGCCAAGGGCCAGCGGGACGCGCTGCCGGTCAAACTGCAGGAGATCGTGGCCGCGCAACGGTTCCGGCTCGGCCTGCTGCCGCTGGTCGAGGCCTACCACGAGCGCAAGCGGGCCGAGGGCGCGCTGGACTTCGCCGACCAGATGTCGCTGGCCGCCGGGCTGGTCACCGAGCACGAGGAGGTGGTGCTCGGCGAGCGCGAGCGCTACAGCGCGGTCCTGCTCGACGAGTACCAGGACACCGGGCACGCGCAACGCGTGCTGCTGCGCGGGTTGTTCGGCATGGGCGAGCACCCGTCGATGCCGGTGACCGCGGTCGGCGACCCGGCGCAGGCCATCTACGGCTGGCGTGGCGCGAGCGCGGCGAACCTGCCGCGGTTCACCACCGACTTCCCCCGGGCCACCGACGAGGGGCTGCGGCCCGCCGACGAATACGGCCTGCTGACCAGCTTCCGGAACCCGCCCGAGGTGCTGGTGCTGGCCAACGCGATCGTGGAACCGCTGCGCGCCAAGGGACTCGGCGTCAAGCAGCTGCGGGCGCGGGTCGGCGCGCACCCGGCGGACGTCTCGTGCGCGCTGCTGCCGGACATCCGCGTCGAACGCGAGTGGGTCGCGGATCGGCTGGCGGAGCGGTGGTTCACCGCGATCGAGGCGACCGGGGAACCGCCGACGGCCGCGGTGCTGGTCCGCCGCCGGGCCGACATGGCGCCGATCGCGGCCGAGCTGCGGGCCCGCGGCATGCCGGTGGAAGTGGTCGGCCTCGGTGGCCTGCTGGAGGAACCCGAGGTCGCCGACCTGGTCAGCACCCTGCGGGTGCTCGCCGATCCGCTGGCGGGCACGGCGGCCGCGCGCCTGCTCACCGGGGCGCGGTGGCGGCTGGGCGCGGCGGACGTGAAGGCGTTGTGGAGCCGGGCGGTCGAACTGTCGGCGGATCCGGAGGCGCCGAAGGAAACCGAGGCGACCCTGGTGCCGGAACGCGCCGAGCACACCGGCCTGGTCGACGCGATCGACGATCCCGGTGAGGCGGAACGCTATTCCCGCGAGGGCTTCCGCCGCATCCAGCGGCTCGGCGCCGAGCTGGCCACGCTGCGCCGCAGGCTGGACCAGTCGCTGCCCGAGCTGGTGTCCGATGTGGAGCGGACGATGCTGCTCGACGTGGAGGCGCTGGCCCGCCCGCACGCCGCTGGTCGCGCGCACCTGGACGCCTTCGCCGACGTGGTCACCGAATTCGCCGAGACCTCGCCCACCGCCACGCTGATGTCCTTTTTGGACTACCTGGCCACCGCCGAGCACGCCGAGGACGGGCTCAGTCCCGGTGAGGTCGAGGTGGTGCCGGACCGCGTGCAGGTGCTCACCGTGCACGCGGCGAAGGGCCTGGAGTGGCAGTACGTGGCCGTTCCGCACCTGGTCAACGACGTGTTCCCGAGCAAGCGACGGTCCTCGTCGTGGCTGCGCACGGTCACCGCGCTGCCCGCGAAGTTCCGCGGTGACGAGCAGGACCTGCCGAAGCTCCGGCTCTCCGGCGGGGAGAACCGCAAGGAAGTGCTCGAAGAACTCGAACTGCACGAGGCCAACTTCGCCGATCGCGAGGCTGACGAGGAACGGCGGCTCTGCTACGTCGCGCTGACCCGGTCCGAGCACGGGCTGCTGGTTTCCGGGCACTGGTGGAACGAGAGCAGCGCGAAGCCGAAGGGGCCGTCGACCTTCCTCACCGAGGTGCGCGAGGTGGTCCTCGAGTACGGCGCCGACGACATCGGCGTGATCGAGCAGTGGGCCGACCCGCCGGAAAACGACGACGAGAACCCGCTCACCACCTCGACGCGCACCGCGGTGTGGCCGGTGGATCCGTTGGGCGGCAGGCGATCCGCGGTGACCGAAGGTGTCGAGCTGGTGCTGGACGAGCTCGCCGTGCTCAACCGCCGCGACCCCGGCGAGCCGGACCCGGACGAGGGGCACGAGGACCCGGACGGCTGGATCGCCGACACCGCGGTCCTGCTCGCCGAGCGCGCGAAGGCGGCGAGCCGGACCGAGGACATCGTGCTGCCCGACCACCTGTCGGTGAGCCAGCTGGTCGAACTGGCCGCCGATCCGGAGTCGCTCGCGGGCAAGCTCCGCCGCCCGCTTCCCGCGCCACCGAACAGCTTCGCCCGCCGCGGCACGGCGTTCCACGCCTGGCTGGAGCAGCGGTTCAGCGGGGACCGGCTGCTCGACTTCGACGACCTGCCCGGCGCGGCCGACGACGAGGCGGTCGGCGACGGCGAACTGGAACTGCTGCAACGCGCCTTCGAGCGGAGCGAATGGGCCGGCCGGACCCCGCACGACGTGGAGGTCCCGTTCTCCGCCGAGGTCGACGGCATCAACCTGCGCGGCCGGATGGACGCGGTGTTCGCCGACGCCGACGGCGGCTGGACGGTGCTCGACTGGAAGACCGGCGGGGTGCCGGGGCCGGACCGGATGCCCGCGCTGTCGGTGCAGCTGGCCGCGTACCGGCTGGCCTGGTCGGTGCTGGCCGGGGTGCCGCTGGAGAAGGTGCGCGCGGCGTTCCACTACGTGCGCGACGGGCGCACGGTCAACCCGGTCGACCTGCTGGACTTCGACGGCCTGCGGGAACTGCTGCGGTCCGTACCGGAGGAATGAAACGTGGCCCCGGTCACCGTCGGCTACGCTCGCCGCGTGATCGACGCACGCCTCGGGGAGCAGGCATGATCAAGCGCTTCCAACTGGGAGACCGGCTGCACGACCAGCCCGACCACGAACTGGTCGGCGTGATCAAGATGCCGGAGACCACGGTCAGCCCGCTGCGCGCCATCGTCAAGCGGGTGATCGGCGCCGGGCTGGCGCTGCTGGCCACCGTGCTGATCGTGTACCTGGACCGGGACGGCTACCGCGACGCCAACGGCGACGGGCTGACCTTCCTGGACAGCGTTTACTACGCCACCGTCTCGCTGTCCACCACGGGTTACGGTGACATCGCGCCGGCCACGCCGTCGGCCAGGTTCGTCAACGTCGTCATCATCACCCCGCTGCGGGTGCTGTTCCTGATCGTGCTGGTCGGCACGACGCTCGAGGTGCTCACCGAACGGTCGCGCCAGGCGTTCAAGATCCAGAAGTGGAGGCACAAGGTGCGAGACCACGTGGTGGTCGTCGGGTTCGGGACCAAGGGCCGGGCGGTGGTGAAGACCCTGCTCGGGGACGAGAACATCGAGCCGAGCCAGATCGTGGTGGTGGACACCGACCAGGCCGCGCTGGACGCCGCCGGGGTGCTCGGCCTGGTCACCGTGCACGGCTCGGCCACCCGGTCGGACGTGCTGCGGGTGGCCGGGGTGCAGCGGGCGCGGGCGGTGGTGGTCGCCTCGAACCGCGACGACTCGGCCGTGCTGGTCACGCTGACCGCGCGGGAGCTGGCGCCCAAGGCGCACATCGTGGCCTCGGTGCGCGAGGCGGAGAACGTGCACCTGCTGAAGCAGTCCGGCGCGAACCAGGTGGTCATCTCCAGCGAGACGGCCGGGCGGCTGCTCGGCATGGCCACCTCGACGCCGCTGGTGGTGGACATGGTGGAGGACCTGCTCACCCCGGAGTCCGGGCTGGCCATCGCCGAACGCCCGGTCGAACCCTCGGAAGAGGGCGGCTCGCCGCGGCACCTGCCGGACATCGTGCTGGGCCTGGTGCGGGACGGACAGTTGTTCCGCGTGGACGCCCCCGAGGCCGATGCGATCGAGCCGGGGGACAGGCTGCTCTACGTCAAGAAGGTCACCCCGGCGGAGCAGTCCACCTGATGATCTTGAACCATCCGGCCTCGGTGGGTTTTGTTATGACGATCTGGAACCATTGCCGGTGTGAGCGGACGGTCGGGGACTTCGGCTAAGCGCGCCTTGCCGCGCTGGCGCGAGGTCGCCGTCGCGGTGGTCACCGGGGTGCTGGTGGTGCTGGCCGTCGCGTTGACGCCGGGTGTGCTCGGCGGCAGTGGCGGGAGCGGTGACGCGGTGGTCCGCGCGACGGTGACCAAACCGCTGCCGTGCACCAACACCGGGGCGCGCGAAGGCGTCCGCGTCGAGGTCGACGGGCAGCGGCGGGACGCCACGCTGAGCGCGTGCGGGCACAACGAGGGCGAGCAGTTCGACGTGGTCCTGCCCGCGGACGCCGGGGCCGGGCCGCTGGAGGTCCGGATCGCGCCGTCGGTCGCCGGGCAGAGCACGCTGCTGCGGCCGGTCGCGCTCGGCCTGCTCGCGCTGAGCTGCCTGAGCGGCGGGCTCTACGCGTGGCTCTTCCTGCGCGGCCCGCGCCGGCGCCCGGTCCTCATCTGAGGCCCTGGGAGACGTGCTGTGAATGTGGCTTTCACTGCACATTCCGCAGTGAAAGCCACATTCACAGCAGCTAGGAGACTTCCGAGCTGCTCGCGGAGAACGTGTTGCAGTCGACGATCCGGTTGTCCTTGGCCCCGGCCCGCCACCACGAGGCGTAGTGCGCGTTGGTGCCGTGGTCCCGGCTGCCCGAGGTGTTGTCGCCGCGGGTTTCCTGGTCGTCCCACGCCTTGTCGTACATGTCCCGGCTGATCGTGCCGCCGCGGTCCACGTGCGCGCCGAGGAACATGCCCGAGAAGCACTGCGCCTGCAACTCCTTGCGCCGCGCCATCTCCAGGCCCTTGTCCGAGTTCTGCCCGGCCGCGTAGATCTCCTCCCACGCGGCGTCCATCAGCCCGGCGACCTCCTGCACGTGGTGGCCGTACTCGTGGGCGAACAACGCCAGGTACACCCCGGGGTTGTTGCCGTACTGGTCGGTCTGCAGCCCGCGGAACGGCACGTACAGGTTGTTCTCGCAGTAGTACGCCGCGGTGGCGATGCCGACCTGGATGTTCCCGCATTCGGTCTGGAAGCTCGAACCGGTCGGGAAGTGCAGTGCGGGCGGCGAGAACGGCAGGTTGTAGTGCTCCAGGAACGGCCCCCACGCCGCGTCGAGGCACTGGCTCGCCGCGGTGAAGAACGCCTCCGCCGCGGCCTGGTTGCTCTGCCAGCCGGGCAGGTTGCACACGCGGTTCTTCAGCCCGGCCGCCGGGTCCTGCAGGATCGGGTGGTCGGCGAGCTTGTACACCTTCTGCGGGCCCGAGGTGGACGGGCTGTCCGAGGACTGCCTGCTGCTCGGCGCCGGCTTGCTCGACGAGGCCGTGCTCGACGAGCCACCGGTGCGCTCGCTCGGGGTGTTGCTCAGCGTGGCCGGCGGGATGCTGCCCCCGGCCACCGGGTCCTTGTCCGAGCTGACCGCGACGACCACCACGACCAGGCCGACCACCAGCAACGCGGCGGCGCCGAGGCAGATCGCGATGATCGGCCCGTTCGACTTCTTCGGCGGGCGGCCGTACGGCGGCTGCTGACCCCACTGCGGTGGCGGGTAACCCGGCGGGCCGGGTGCCGGAACGGGCGGCGGGAGCGGCCCGGACGGCGGGTGTTGCTGGTTGCCATAGCCGTGCGGTGGCCAGGGGCCCTGCGGCGGTTGCGTCATGAAAATGGTCCCCGGCTGTTCGTCCCGGCACGGCGGCCTCGGCGGTCACGGCTGCCGAAAGCATATCGACTCACCCGCGTCGCCGGGGCTCATACGGGCGAATCCACCACGCAGCGTGGTTTGCGCCACCCGGTTCCGCCGAGTCGCGTTGGCCTGCGCCTACCTGCTCTGAAAGAGTGTGGACCTCACCGCGAACGACGTTTTGGCAGGAGCCGATGAGCGACACGAATGGGTGGGCCACCCCGGGCGGACCGCCTCCGCAGCAGCAGCCGTACGGCTGGTCGCCGCCCCCGCAACCGCGCTGGAACCCGGACGGCTACGGCAGGCCGGGGGTTATCCCGCTGCGGCCGCTGAACGTCGGCGAGATCCTCGACGGCGCGTTCAACACCGTCCGGCGCAACCCGGCGGTGATGCTCGGGGTGTCGCTGGTGGTGGTGCTGATCACCCAGTTCGTCGGGTACGTGGTCAGCCTGCCGCTGCTGGACGACCTCAACCGCGCCACCGAGGCCAGCAACCGGGTGCTCACCGAGCAGCAGGCCCTCGACATGGCGGTGGACCTGCTCGGGTCCAGCGCGCAGGTGGCGGTGATCACCGGGCTGGTCACCGCGCTCGGGTCGAGCTTCCTCGACGGCTTCCTCACCGTGGTCGTCGGCAAGGCCATCCTCGGCCGCAAGCCGACCTTCGGCGAGGCGTTGAAGGAGGCCACCCCGCGGTTGCTGCCGCTGCTCGGGATGACCCTGCTGTACACGCTGATGATCTTCGTCGGGCTGCTGCTGTGCATCGTGCCCGGGGTGTACCTCGCGGTGGTGTTCGGCCTGGCCACGCCGGCGCTGGTGCTGGAGAAGGCGGGCATCGGCACCGCGTTCAAGCGGTCGAGCCTGCTGGTGCGGAACGCGTTCTGGCGGGTGCTCGGCGTGCTGCTGCTGGCGATCGTCATCTCGTGGGTGATCAACCAGGTGGTTTCGCTGCCGTTCTCGCTCGCCGGTGACTTCAACGGGTTCACCTCGATGTTCTCCGGCGAGGTGCCCGAGTACACCGCGTGGGGGCTGGCGCTGACCACCCTCGGCACGGTGATCGCGGCGACCTTCACCGCGCCGTTCTCGGCCGGGGTGCGGGCGCTGGTGTACATCGACCAGCGGATGCGCAAGGAGGGCATGGACCTGCAGCTGGCCCGCGCGGCGGCGGCGCCGGTGGGGCCGCCCGCGGGTTCGACGGATCCGACGCCGCCGTCCGGGATTCCGATGGGTCAGGCCGCGGAGCCCGAGGAGACGCCGAAGCCGCTCGGGGCGATCGAGGCGGCGGAGCGCGAGAAGGCCACCGAAGCAGGGCAAACCCCCGAGGAGGGGAAGCCCCAGCAGGACCCAGAGCCGCCGCGACCGTCATGATCCCGGTCGACATCGGCCGGGACGAGGCGGCGGAGGCCGCCCGGCGCGAACTCGCGGACCCGGCCTACCAGGCGGCCGAGCCGTCCTGGCTGGCCGGGGCGATCGAGTGGCTGCTCGGGCGGCTGGACGCGCTGTTCACCGCGGCGGCCGGGCTGACCACGGCCGGGCCGCTCGCCTGGGTGCTGCTCGGCCTGCTGGTGGTGGTCGTGGTGCTGGTCGTCCGGTGGCGCCTCGGCCCGACCCGTCGGCGGGCGAAGGCTTCGCACACCGTCTTCAGCGGGGAAAAGCTGACCGCTGTGGGGTACCGGCAGGCGGCCGAGGCCGCGCTGGCCGAGGGAAGGCTCGCCGACGCGGTGCGGGACCGGTTCCGCGCAATCGTTTGCGGCCTGGAGGAACGCGGGGTGCTGGAGGTGCGCTCCGGGCGCACCGCCGACGAGGCCGCGAACGAGGCGGGCACCCGCCTGCCCGCCCTCGCCGGTGACCTCCGGCAGGCCGCGGTCCAGTTCGACGACGTCTTCTACGGCGGCCGCGCGGCCACCGAGGAGGGCTACCGACGACTGGTCGCCCTCGACGAGACCACCGCCGCGACCCGCCCGCTGGCGGCCGCCCGGTGACCTCGACGCCACCCGAGCCCGCTGGTCACCGCCCGGCGATGTCGCCTGCGCCTGCTGATCGTCGCCCGGTGACGGCACCTGAGCCTGCTGATCGTCGCCCGGTGACGGCACCTGAGCCCGCTGATCGTCGGCCGGTGACGCCGCCTGCGCCTGCTGATCGTCCGCCAATGACCTCGACTTCTCCTGACGCCGCGAAGGTCTGGCGTGCGGCGAAGAAGCCGCTGATCATTCTCGCGATCCTGCTCGCGGGGGTGCTCGTGCTGATCATCGTCCGCGGTGACCAGGGCGCCCGCGAGGAACTGCACCCCGACTCCTACGCCCCCGACGGCGGGCGCGCGCTGGCCCAGGTGCTCCGCCAGCAGGGCGTGCGCGTCGACCAGGTGGACGCGTTCACCGAGGCCGAAGCCGCCCAGAACGCCACCGTGCTGATCACCCGCCCCGACCTCCTCCCACCCGAGCGCCTGCTCCGGCTCCGCGACCAGGCCAAACACCTGGTGCTCGTCGGGGCGCAGGGGCCGGGTGTGGCCGCGGTCCTGCCCGGCACCGAGGTCGCCGGGGTCAGCGAGGTGGAGAACCGCCAGCCGGAGTGCCCGCTCTCCGCCGCGGTGGCCGCCGCCGAGGCGACCTCGGGTGGCGTGCGCTACCAGCCGGGCGACGGCGTGCTTTCCTGCTACCCCGACGACGGCGCCGGCACCCTCGTCCAGCGCTTCGGCGGCCCCGACACCACGGTGACCCTGCTCGGCACCCCCGCCCCGCTGACCAACGAGCGCCTGGACGAGGCGGGCAACGCCGCCCTCGGTCTGCGCCTGCTCGGCACGGGCGACCGCCTGGTCTGGTACGTGCCGTCCCCGACCGACGCGGCGTTGCGCGGTGACGAGAAGTCCGTCGCCGAGCTGGTTCCGGACGGCCTGAAGTTCGGGCTCGTGCAGTTGTTCATCGCCGCCGTCGTGCTGGCGTTGTGGCGGGCGCGGCGCTTGGGCCGCGTCGTGCACGAGAAGCTGCCGGTGGTCGTCCGCGCCGCCGAGACGGTCGAGGGCCGCGCGCGGCTCTACCGCCGTTCCGGGGCGACCGCGCACGTGGCCGGAACCCTGCGCCAGGCCACCCGAGCCCGCCTCGCGCCACGGCTGGGCCTCGCCCCCGACGCCGAACCACCCGCGTTGATCGGCGCGCTCGCCGCCCGCACCGGACGGCCCGGTGCGCACCTGCACGCCCTGCTCCACGGCCCGCCGCCGGACAGCGATCCGGCGCTGGTCCGGCTCGCCGATGAACTTGACCGACTCGAGAAAGAGGTCGACGACCGATGACGTCCGCTGCTGACGCCCGCGAGGCACTGATCGCGCTCCGTGCGGAGGTCGCCAAGGCCGTGGTGGGCAACGACGGCGCGGTGAGCGGCCTGATCGTGGCCCTGCTGTGCCGCGGTCACGTGCTGCTCGAAGGCGTGCCAGGGGTGGCGAAGACGCTGCTCGTGCGGGCCTTCGCCACCGCGCTCGACCTGCAGACCACCCGCGTGCAGTTCACCCCGGACCTGATGCCGGGTGACGTCACCGGCTCGCTGGTCTACGACGCGCGCACGGCCGACTTCTCCTTCCGCGAGGGCCCGGTCTTCACCAACCTGCTGCTCGCCGACGAGATCAACCGGACGCCGCCGAAAACCCAGTCGTCCCTGCTGGAGGCGATGGAGGAGCGGCAGGTCTCGGTGGACGGCACACCGCGCGCGCTGCCCGACCCGTTCATCGTGATCGCCACCCAGAACCCGGTGGAGTACGAGGGCACCTACCCGCTGCCCGAGGCGCAGCTCGACCGGTTCCAGGTGAAGCTGACCATGCCCGCGCCCTCGCGCGAGGACGAGTACGGCATCCTGCTGCGCCACGCGGAGGGGTTCGACCCGCGCGACCTGACCGCCGCCGGGGTGAAGCCGGTCGCCGGGCGGGCGCAGCTCGAAGCGGGCCGGGCCGCGGTCGCCGACGTGAAGCTGCGGCCCGAGGTGATCGCCTACATCGTCGACCTCTGCCGGGCGACGCGGACTTCGCCGTCGGTGCGGCTGGGCGTCTCACCGCGTGGCGCGACGGCGTTGCTGGCGGCCGCGCGGGCGTGGGCGTGGCTCGCCGGTCGTGACTACGTGACGCCGGACGACGTGAAGGCGCTGGCCAGGCCCGCCCTGCGGCACCGGCTCGGCTTGCGGCCGGAGGCCGAGCTGGAGGGCGCGACCGCGGACGGGGTGCTGGAGCGGGTGCTCGCTTCGGTGCCCGTCCCGCGCTGATGGCGATCACCGGGCGCGCCGGGCTGCTGGCGCTGGCGGGGGTGGTGGTGGCGGCCGTGTGGCCGTCCGGGCTCACCCTGCTCGTGCTGGCTTCGGTGCTGCTGCTGGCGATCGGGGTCGACCTGGTGCTCGCGGCGAGCGTCCGCGCACTGACCTTTTCCCGCTCCGGCGCGGATTCCGTGCGGTTGGGCGAAAGCGCCGAAGTCACGTTGACGGTGGAGAACCCGGGGACGCGCACGTTGCGCGGCCGCCTCCGCGACGCGTGGCAGCCGAGTGCCGGGATCGCGGAGGACCGGCACGACGTGGTGATCCCCGGTGGGGAGGGCCGCCGGGTGGTGGCCCGGCTGACGCCGACGCGCCGGGGTGACCGGCTCGCGGTCTCGGTCACCGTGCGCTCGTTCGGTCCGCTCGGCCTGGCCGCGCGGCAGGGTTCGCACGCGGTGCCGTGGACCCTGCGCGCGTTGCCGCCGTTCCACAGCCGTCGTCACCTGGCGTCGCGGCTTTCCCGGCTGCGTCAGCTGGACGGCCGCCAGGCGGTGCTGATTCGCGGGCAGGGCACGGAATTCGACTCGCTGCGCGAGTACGTCATCGGCGACGACGTGCGGTCGATCGACTGGCGCGCCTCGGCCAGGGCGGCGGACGTGATGGTCCGGACCTGGCGGCCCGAGCGCGATCGGCACGTGGTCCTGGTGCTCGACACCGGCCGCGTGGCGGCGGGCCGCGTCGGTGACGTGCCGCGGCTGGACGCCTCGATGGACGCGGCGCTCCTGCTGGCCGCACTGGCCGCGCGTGCGGGGGATCGGGTGCAGCTGATCGCCTACGACCGCGTGCTGCGGGCGGCGGCGCAGGGCGCGGGACCGTCACTGGTGAACGCGATGGCACCGCTGGAGGCGGAACTGGTCGAGCCGGACGTGCGCGGAATGGTGACCGAGGTGCTGCGGCGGGCGGGACAGCGTTCGCTGGTGGTGTTGTTCACCGGCTTGGAATCCGTGGAGGACGGCTTGCTGCCGGTGCTCACTTCGCTGACCGCGCGGCACCAGGTCGTCGTGGCGGCGGTGGCGGACCCGCGGGTGTCGGAAATGGCGCGCGCTCGCGGTGACGCGGAAGCCGTTTACGACGCGGCAGCCGCGGAACGCACGCTCGCGGAACGCCGCCAGGTGACCGGCTTGCTGAGCCGGCACGGCGTCGACGTGGTGGACGCGGTCCCCGAGGAACTGCCGCCCGCTCTGGCCGACCGGTATCTCGCGTTGAAGGCCGCGGGCCGGCTCTAGGCCGAACTGGGCGCCGTGTCGGCGGTGAAGCGGGCGTCGAGGTCACCGGTTTCGCCCGCCCGCGCGGCTCGGCGGCCCAGGACGAACACGTAGGCGAAGAAGACCAGTTCCGCGACCACGCCGATGCCGACGCGGGCCCAGGTCGGCAGGCCGGACGGGGTGACGAAGGCTTCGATCACCCCGGTCACCAGCAGCACGCACGCCAGCCCCAGCGCCATCAGCACCACGGTCCGGCCCTCCGCGGCGAGCGCGGCCGCCCTGGTCCGGCGGCCGGGGTCGATCACCGTCCAGCCGAGTTTCAGCCCGGTCCCGGCGGCGACAAAAACCGCGGTCAGCTCCAGCAGGCCGTGCGGGGTGATCAGGCCGAGGAAGATGTCCAGCCGCCCGGCGCTCGCCATCAGCCCGCCGGACAGGCCGACGTTGAGCACGTTGGTCGCCAGGATGTAGAGCACCGGCAGGCCGAACAACACGCCCAGCAGCAGGCAGCCCGCCGCCACCCAGGCGTTGTTCGTCCACACCCGCGCGGCGAACGAGGCCGCCGGATCGCTGGAGTAGTACGACTCGAAGTCACCACCGGGCGCGGTCAGCTGCCGGATCTCCTCCGGCGCCGCGACCGCGGCCTGCACCTCCGGGTTCAGCGCGATCCACGCCGACACCGCGGCCGAGGCCAGCAGCGACACCACCATCACCGGCACCCACCAGTGCCAGCTCCGGTACACCGCGGCCGGGAAGCGCCGCGAGAAGAACAGGCCGAACTCGCGCCAGGCCGGGCTGTGCGTCCCGGTGACGGCCGACCGCGCGCGGATCACCACCGCGGACAGGTGCTCGACGAGCACGGGATCGGGGGCTTTCGCGCGCAACGTGGACAGGTGCGTGGCCGCGCGCTGGTAGAGCCGCACCAGTTCGTCGGCCTCGGCGCCGGTCAGTCTGCGGCTGCGCTTGGTCAGGTGTTCGAGCCGATCCCACGCGGGCCGGTGCGCAGCGACAAAAACGTCGACGTCCATCCCGGTCCGTTCCCCTCGATTCCAGTCCGTCCGACAGTACTACCCTCGTGCGCAAGCCTTTGCCGTCGAGGGAGCGCGATGTCCGAACTGGTCACCGGGGAAGCGGTGGTGCTGCGGTTGCGCGTGGCCGCCGTGCCCACCCGCTGCCTGGCCTTCCTGCTCGACGTGCTGCTGCAGGGCGCCGCGCTGGTCACCCTGCTGATGGTGGCCGGGGTGGCGCTGGCCACCAGCGTGGACGAGGCGTTGTTCCTGACCATCTCGCTCGCGGTGGTGGTGCTCACCCTGGTCGGGTACCCGGTGCTGATGGAGACCCTGACCGGCGGGCGCACGCTCGGCAAGATGGCGCTCGGCCTGCGCGTGGTCCGCGACGACGGCGGCCCGATCCGGTTCCGGCACGCGCTCACCCGCGGCCTGGCCGGCTTCTTCGTCGACTTCTGGGCGCTCGGCCTGGCCGGGTCGGTGGCGCTGGTGGTGTCCTTCCTTTCCGGGCGCGGCAAGCGCGTCGGCGACTACCTGGCCGGGACGGTGGTGATCGCCGAGCGCGCGCCGGAGGCGGTGACGCCGATGATCATGATGCCGCCCGGCTGTGAGGCCTGGGCCGCGCAACTGGACCTCGCGCGCCTGCCGGACACCGCCGCGCTCGACGCGCGCCAGTACCTCGGGCGCTGGCGCGAGTTCAGCGAGGACGCCAGGGCACAGCTCGGCTTCCAGATCTCGAGGGAGATCGGCGAGGCGATCGGCACGCCGGTGCCGCCCGGCATGCCGTACTGGACCTATCTCTCCGCGGTGCTGGCCGAACGACGACGGCGCGATCACGTGCAGGCCTGGCAGCAGCAGCACCAGCAGTACCGTCCGCCGCCGGGGCCTCGGCCGCCGCAGGGCGCTCCCCCTGGAGAACAACCGTTCGCCCCACCGAGCTGAGCCGCTGATGGAATTCCGCGAAACAGTTGCGTTATGTTCTCCGGGAAACGGGTCTCCGGCCGCACGTGGTGGTCTATGGTCTAGCACCGTGTTCAAGCTTGTGGGGGCCGTCGCCGCCGCGTTCGCGCTCGTCCTGGGCGGTGGCGCGGCCGCCGTGGCCCAGGAGCCGGTGCAGCCGGAGACCCAGTCGGATTCCGGCGTGACCGTCGGGGTCGAGCTGAAGGTCGAGCCGGACGGGCTGCTCTCGGTGACCGAGACGGTGACCGTCCCGAGTGGACAGGAAGCGAACCGGCACGCGCCGCTGCGGCTGCTCGTCGGCGAGGACACCGAGCGGGTGTTCGCCGTCCGCGACGTGACCGCCGACGGCGCGGGCGCGGCCGAGGTGGCCGGCGACGAGTTCGTCATCCGCGCGCCCGAGGGCGAGACCACCGTCAAGTACACAGTGGACGGTGCGGTGGCCGAACTGCGCGACCAGCAGGAGATCCGCTGGCGGCTGGCCGGTGGCTGGGACACCGACCTGGCCGAGCTGACCGCCTCGTTCGCCGCGCCGGTGGCCGAGGCATCGTCGATCCGTTGCCTGGCCGGGGCTTCCGGCCGCCAGTGCGAGCTGGCCGAGACCGGCGACGGCGGCGTGATCAAGATCGAGCAGACCGAGCTGGAGGCGGGCGACCCGGTCGATCTGGCGGTCGGCCTGCCCTCGGCGACGGTGCCCGCGAACGCCCGCTTCGCCGACACCGCCACCCTGGCCAACGCCTTCGTGCTGACCAGCACCGCGGTGCTCGGCTTCACCCTCGCCGGGCTGGGGATCGTGGCGTGGTGCGTGTTCCTGTTCTGGAGCCGCCGCCGCGACGGGAGCGTGCCCGACGTGCCCGCGCGGCCGTCGGAGGTCCTGCTGCGCGAGGGCGACCGCGTGTCCTTCGCCTCGCCGGACGGCGTGCTGCCCGGTCAGGTCGGCACCATCGTGGACGGCAAGGCCGACGTGGTCGACGTGACCGCCACCGTTGTCGACCTCGCCGTGCGCAACTACCTGCTGATCTCCCCGGTGCGCGACGCCGACGGCATCGCCGACTGGCGCCTGTCCCGCAAGAACGACCCGGACGACAGCCTGCACCCGTACGAGCGCGCGGTCTTCCACGCCGTGCTGCCGTCGGGCGCGGACACCGCGCTGCTGTCCGAACTGCGCTCCGGGCGCGGCATCGACCTGAAACCGTTCGACGAAGCGATGTACACCGACGTCGTCGCGCGTGGCTGGTTCTCCCGGCCGCCCGGCTCCGGCCGCGGGTTCGCCGGCTGGGCGGGCATCGTGCTGGCGCTGCTCGGCCTGTTGCTCACCGTGGTGCTGGCACTGTCCGAAGGGGACGCACTGCTCGGCCTCGCGCTGATCGTGTTCGGCCTGGCGATCACCGCCGGCGCCCCGCTGCTGCCCCGGCGCACCGCACGCGGGCGCGCGCTCGCCGGGCAGATCCGCGGGCTCATCGGGTATCTGCACGACGTCCCGGCCGGCGAGATCCCGGAGGCGGACCGGGAGCTGGTGTTCTCCCGCTCCCTGCCCTACGCCGTGGTGCTCCGCGAAACCGAACGCTGGCTGAACACCTTCGCCGACCTCGACCCGGAGGCCGACGGCGCGGCCGGGCTGTACTGGTTCGGCGGGCTGGAGGGCGAACGCGACCTCAAGCGGCTCGGCACCCACCTGCCCGCACTGCTCACCGCGCTCGACGGTGTGCTCGCCGAGGCAGGGCACCTCCGGTCGTTGCGGTGATCCCGCTGGTAGCCGCGGTCCTGTTCGCGGCGGCGCCACCACTGCCGACCTTGCCGCAGAGCGCGGAGATCGAACTGCGCGTGGAGCGCGACGGCGCGCTGTCGGTCATCGAAGCGGTGGCCGCGACGGAGTCGATGACGCGCGAACTACCGCTGCGCCAGCCGGTCGGCGACCACCGGGACCGCGTGCTCACCGTGCGGGACGTGGTGGTCGAAGGCGACGGGCACGCCGAGCTGACCGCGGACTCGTTCAAGCTGGAGCTGTCCGGTACCGCGGTGGTCCGGTACACGGTGGACGGTGCGATCACCGCCACCCCGGCCGGGCCGCAGGTCTCGTGGCCGCTGGCGCAGGGCTGGAGCGAGGAGCTGAAGTTCGTCCGCGCCTCGCTGGCCGCGCCGAAGATCCCGGAGGCGGTGCGGTGCGTGGCCGGGCCGAAGCCGTGCCTGGCCGCGCAGATCGACCACGTCGGGCTGACCCGGTTCAGCCACCGCAACCTGGCGCCCGGCGACCGGATGATGATCACCGTCGAGCTGCCGCCCGGTTCGGTGCCCGCGACCGAGCGGCTGGTCCCGTCCGCGACGCTCGGCGGTGCCTTCCTGCTCACCGAGCCGGTCGCCTTGGCGTGGGTGGTGCTGGGTTTCCTCGTGCTGTGCTGGGCGTGGTTGATCTTCTTCCTGCGGCAGTGGTGGCCACGGGCGCTGACCGGCTTCCCGCCCGGGTACGCGGGCACGCTCGCCGACGGCCGCGCGGACGCGATGGACGCCGGGCTCACCCTCGCCGACCTCCGTGACCGCGGCCACCTGTCGGTCACCGGCGCGACGCTGACGCGGGGTGAAGACGAGCCGTCGCGCCCGTTCGAACGAGCTGTGCTCAAGGACCTGTTCGCCGGTGGAGAACAGGTGGGACTCGACGACGTCCGGATCGACCTCCGCGAACTCGATCAGGCGGTTCGCGCCGACCTCCGCGCCGACGGCCTGCTGCGTGGTCCCCGGTTGCGCCGGGCCGGGATCCGGATCGTGTTCTACGGCCTCTTCCTCACCGTGTTGCTCGCGCTGACCGTCGGATACGCCCAGCTCGGCGTGGTGGTGTCGGTGGCGGGCGCGGCACTGGCGCTCGGCTCGCCCGCGCTGCCCGCCCGGACGATCAAGGGCACCCGGGTGCTGCGCGGCCTGGCCGAGGCGTACCGGCCGGGCGAGGCCGACGAGTTCGCGCTGGCCGTCGCCGGTCGCTCCCACCGTGAGCGGGCTAACCCGTAGGGTGGCGGTCATGGCCGTACCCGAGCTACACAGGTTCAAGTTGGACAACGGGCTGCGCGTGGTGCTCGCGCCGGACCCGACCGCGCCGGTGGTCGGTGTCGCCGTGCACTACGACGTGGGCTTCCGCTCCGAGCCCGAGGGACGCACCGGGTTCGCGCACCTGTTCGAGCATCTGATGTTCCAGGGCAGCGAGAGCCTGGAGAAGCTCGCCCACTTCCGGCACGTGCAGTCCAGCGGCGGGACCTTCAACGGGTCGACCCACCCGGACTACACCGACTACTACGAGGTGCTGCCCGCCGCGGCGCTCGAGCGCGCGCTGTTCCTCGAAGCCGACCGGATGCGCGCGCCGAAGCTGACCCAGGAGAACCTGGCCAACCAGATCGACGTGGTGAAGGAGGAGATCCGCCTCAACGTGCTGAACCGGCCGTACGGCGGGTTCCCGTGGATCCTGCTGCCGCCGGTGCTGTACTCCACCTTCGCCAACGCGCACAACGGGTACGGTGACTTCGTCGATCTCGAACAGGCCACCCTGGACGACTGCGCGGCCTTCTTCGACACCTTCTACGCCCCGGCCAACGCGGTGCTCACCGTCGCCGGTGACTTCGAGGTCGACCGGGCGCGCGAGCTGGTCGAGAAGCACTTCGGCGACGTGCCGTTCCGCCCGGCCCCGCCGCGCCGGTCGTTCGCCGAGCCGCGGCCGACCGAGGAGCTGCGCGGGTTCCACAGCGACCCGCGCGCCCCGCTGCCCGCGCTGGCGGTCGGTTACCGCATGCCGGACCCGGTCGGTGAGCTGGACGCCTACCTGGCGAACCTGGTGCTCGCCGGGGTCCTCACCGACGGCGACGGTTCGCGGCTGCAGCAGCGGCTGGTGCACCGCGACGCCATCGTCACCGACATCGGCGCGGGTGCCGGGCTGTTCGGCCCGTTCGAGGCCCGCGACCCGGACACCTTCTCGATCACCGCGATCCACGCCCCGGACGTCACCGGCGACCGCGTGCTCAAGGCCATCGACGAGGAGATCGACCTGCTCGCGGCCACTCCGCCGGACGAGCGCGAACTGGCCAAGGTGACCGCGCGCTGGGTGGCCGGCATGCACTCCGAGCACGACCGGATGGTCTCGCGCACGCTCGCGCTGGGGTCCTTCGAGCTGCTCTACGAAGACGCGAGCCTGGTTCACGGCCTGGCCGACCGGTTCGCCGCGGTGACCGCGGACGACGTCGCCGCCGCGGCCAAGGCGCTGCGCCCCGATTCACGTGCGGTGCTGGTCGTCCAGCCCGAGCAGGGAGGAAGCAAGTGACCGCCGCGACCCACCGGAGTGCCGAGGAGATCGGCCGGACCGAGCGCGGCCCGCGCGAGGTGCCGCCGCTCGGCGCGCAGCGCGCCGCCGCCGAACTGTCCCATGTGGACACCACGCTGGCGAACGGGCTGCGCGTGCTGGCCGTGCGCAAGGACACCGTGCCGCTGGTCGAGCTCCGGCTGAGCATTCCGTTCGCCGGCACCGATCCGCTGCACCCGGCCACCGCCGAGGTGCTGGCCGAGACCATCGTCACCGGCACCGCCCGCCGTGACCGGGTGGCCATCGACACCGAGCTGGCGCTGATCGGCGGCGAGCTGAGCACCGTGGTCGACCCGGAGCGGCTGGCGGTCAGCGCCAGCGCGCTGGCCAGCGGGCTGCCCACGCTGCTCGACGTGCTGGCCGACCTGCTCACCGAAGCGTCCTATGTGGACGCCGAGGTGGCCAGGGAGTCGGCGCGGCTGATCGAGCGGCTGGCCATCGCCCGCACGCAGCCGCGCACCATCGCCCGCGAAGCCCTGCAGCGCAGGCGGTACGGCAACCACCCGGTGACCCGCGAGGTGCCCGAGGCCGAGGACGTGGCCAAGGTGGACCCCGCGGCGGTGCGGCAGCTGCACGCGAACGCCGTGCTGCCGCGCAATTCCACCCTGGTGATCGTCGGTGACGTCGATCCGGAGCAGGTGGTCGCCGATCTCGAGCGCGCGCTCGGCGGCTGGGCGTCGGACAAGTCGGCGAACGTGCTGCCGGACCTGCCCGAGTTGACCGGCGGTGACGTGCTGCTGGTGCCGCGGCCCGGTGCCGTGCAGTCGCAGCTGCGGCTGTCCGCGCAGGCGCTGCGCCGCACCGACCCGCGGTACGCGCACCTCCAGCTGGCGAACCTGGCCTACGGCGGGTACTTCTCCTCGCGGCTGGTGGAGAACATCCGTGAGGACAAGGGGTACACCTACAGCGCCCACTCCGGGTTCGAGTTCACCGGCAACACCGCCACGCTGCTGGTCGACGCCGACACCGCCACCGACGTGACCGCGGCGGCGCTGCTGGAGACCCGGTACGAACTGGCCAGGCTCGGCCTGGTGCCGCCGACCGCCGACGAGGTGGAATCGGTGCGCCAGTATGCGATCGGCTCGCTGGGCATCTCCACCTCCTCGCAGACCGGGCTGGCCGGGCAGCTGTCCGCGCTGGCGCAGACCGGGCTCGGCTTCGAGTGGCTGGCCGGGCACCCCGAGCGGCTGGCCGCGGTCACCGCGGAGGAGGTCGCCGAGGCGGCGCTGGACTTCTTCGCCCCGCACCGGTTCACCGGCGTGGTGGTCGGGGACGCGGACACGATCGGCCGCGGCCTGGAAGCGGTCGGCGGGGTCACGGTCGGCGAAGCATGACCCAGCCCTACCAGCTCGACCGGCTCCCCACCCTGTCGCGGTCCACTGTGGACCGCCAGGAGAACCTGCGCGGGGATCCGGACCGGCTGCGCGCCCGCTGGGCGAACGCGCGGGTGGTGCTGCTGGACGCCAAGTCCGGTCGCACCCCCGTGCCTCGCGACGGCGACGCGCTGGCCACCCGCAAGGCCCTCTCGTTCGGGGACGCACCGCCCGAGGAGGCGGTCTTCCTCGGCGAGTGGCAGGACGTGGACTACTGGACGGTGCCGGGGAAACCGCCGGAGAACGGCGAGTGGGTGACGCTCACCGGCAGCTGGGGCCTGCGTGACCAGGCCCCGCTGGCCGACGGTGAGGTCTGGGTGGACCTGCGTGGCCACGGGGATCTGCTCGACGACACCTCGGCCGGCCTGTTCACCACCGCGATGGCGTTGCGGAACTGGCACCACCGCGCGGTTTTCTGCGCGCGATGCGGGGGAAAGCCGCGGCTGGTGCAGTTCGGCTGGGCGACCCGGTGCCCGGACTGCGGGCGGGAGGAGTACCCGCGCACCGATCCCGCGGTGATCTGCCTGGTGCACGACGACGTGGGCGTCAACGGTGAGCACGTGCTGCTGGCGCGCCAGCCGATCTGGCCGCCCGGGCGGTACTCCGTCCTGGCCGGGTTCGTCGAGGCCGGGGAATCGCTGGAAGGCTGTGTGGAGCGGGAAATCCGCGAGGAGGTCGGCGCCGAGGTCTGGGCGATCCGCTACCTCGGCAGCCAGCCGTGGCCGTTCCCCCGCTCGATCATGCTCGGCTTCACCGCCCGCGCGGACGCCTCGAAACCGCTGGTACCGCAGGACGGCGAGATCGAGGCGGCGCGCTGGGTGAGCCGGGCGGAGGTGCTCGAAGCCTTCGAACTCGGCCGCGAGGGCCGTCCCGATCCCGAGGACCCCGGCTTCGACCCGGAGCGGCTGATCATGCCGGGCAACTCGTCGATCGCCCGCGTGATGCTGGAAGCCTGGGCGAACGCTCCCGTTTCGTGACCGTCGTCGAGAAGTTCCTCGACCGCCAGCTGGCCGAGGACGCCAGGTATGGCGGGCGGATGGACCTGGACGAGTGCCCGCCGCTGCCGCCGGCGCTCGATCGCCACCTGCGTTCCCGCGCCCGGCAGGCGGGCGCGCGGCTTCGCGCCGTCCAGGAGATCCGGGCCGCCGGGTTCGTCCGGTTGCTGGCTTACGCCTACGCCGGGATGCCGGGCTACCGGGACACCTGGCAGCCGGACTTCACCGAAGGGCCCCTGCCGGAGCGGTGGCGCGAGGAGGAGCGCCTGGCCCGCGCGGCCGCCGAGGAGGCCGGGATGGAGTTCAGCTGGCGGGAGGTCGAGCGTCAGGACGGCCAAGGCCTGGTCATCGACGGCTTCGGCCGACCGCTCTGGGAGACCGCCGTCTACCCGGAGGACGGTTTCCAGATCTCCCGCAACGGACCCGGCCGGGTGCTGCGCGAACTGGCTGCCCGGCGCGAGTTCCTGGTCCTTTCAGGACAGATGTGAGATGTCGTTCGCCAGGCGGACGGAGGCGTTGCCGTCGGGGTAGAACTCGACGATCGACAGCGACGCGAGGTCCAGGTGCAGCCGGAACAGCAGCGACGGCCCGGCGTCCAGACCCAGCCGCAGCAGCGACTTGATCGGCGTGACGTGGCTGACCACCACCACGGTCCGCCCGGCGAAGCGCTCGACCAGGTCGTCGCGCACCGCGCGCACCCGCCGGTGCACGGCGTCGAAGCTCTCGCCGTCCGGCGCGGGCACCGACGCGTCGCTGATCCAGCGCGCGTGCAGGTCGGGATCGCGTTCGGCGGCTTCGGTGAAGGTGAGCCCCTCCCAGCTGCCGAAGTCGGTTTCGATCAGGCCCTGGTGCGTTTCCACCCGGCCGCCGAGCGCGTCGGCCACCGCCTGCGCGGTCTGCTGGGTGCGCAGCAGCGGGGAGGAGACGATCGGCGCGGGCTCGCCGTCGGTGATCAACCCGTCCATCGCGGCGATCCGCTTCGCCGCGGCGGCCACCTGGCGCTGCCCGTGCTCGGTGAGCGGGACGTCGCCGCGCCCGGAGTAGCGGCGGTCCACGGACATCTCGGTCTGCCCGTGGCGCAGCAGGAGGAACTTCGTCGGCGTGCCCTGCGCGCCGCTCCACTTCGCCGGGGACACCCGGTCCGCGGTCTTGGCGGCGGGTTCCTTGCCCGCCTGGGTGTCCATCGCCTCGTTGGCGAGTCGGTCGGCGTGCGAGTTGCTCGCGCGCGGGATCCACTCGTACTGCACGCGGTCGAAGTTCGCCGCCAGTTCCCGTGCCCGCGCGGCCAGCGGCTGCAGGTCCGGGTGCTTGATCTTCCAGCGGCCGGACATCTGCTCGACCACCAGCTTCGAGTCCATCCGGACGTCCACAGTGGACGCACCGAGCTCGGCGGCGGCGGCCAGCCCGGCCAGCAGGCCGGAGTACTCGGCGAAGTTGTTGGTCGCCACGCCGAGCCCGGCCTGGCGCTCGGCGAGCACCTCCCCGGTCTCGGCGTCCTTCACCACCGCGCCGTAGCCGGCCGGCCCCGGGTTGCCCCGCGAGCCGCCATCGGCCTCGATGGTCACCCTCACAGGCCGGACTCCATGGTGCGCACCAGGATCGCGTTGCAGTTCTCGCACTGCACGACCTCGTCCTCGGCCGCCGACTTGATCTCCGAGACGGTGTTGCGGTCCAGCTCCAGCTGGCACGCCCCGCAGCGGCGCGAGCGCAGCAGTGCCGCGCCGATCCCGCGCTGCGCGCGCACCCGCTCGTAGAGCTTGGTCAGCGGCTCCGGGAACTTCGGCGCCAGTTCGGCGCGGTCCTGCTCACGCCGCGCCTGGGTGGTGTCGATGTCGGCGAACGCCTCGTCGCGGCGGCGGGCCGCGTTCTCCAGCTGCCCGGTCACCTTGTCCACCTCGGCGCCGGTGCGCTGGGCGTCCAGGTCGAGCGCCTCGCGGCGTTCCATCAGCTCCAGCAGGTCATCCTCCAGCGCGGTCTGGCGGCGCTGCAGGCTCTCCATCTCGTGCTGCAGTTCGGTGAGCTGCTTGGCGCCGACCGCACCGGACTCCATCGCCTTGCGGTCCTTGTCGCTGCGGGTGCGCACGGAGTCGATCTCGCGCTCCTGCCTGGTCACCTCGCGGTCCAGGTCGGAGGCGTTGGTCTGGACCGACACCAGCGCGTCCTTCTTGGCGCGCAGCTCCTGCTCCAGCTCGGCGATCTCGGTCAGCTCCGGCAGCGTGCGGCGACGGTGGGCCAGCCGCGACAGCTCCGCGTCGACCTTGGCGAGCTCCAGCAGGCGGCGTTGCACGGCGGGTTCGGCCTTCACGGTGTCGTCACTCCCTCGGGGACTTCAAGCGCGGATCGTCCACGGGTCGGTGCACCGCGTGGAGACGTGAATGTCGACGGTACCGGCAAGCGCCGCGCGCATGACGGCCGAGGCTTGCCCGCACCACGGCCATTCGCTGGCCCAGTGCGTCACGCCGACCAGCGCGGGCACCGACGGCCCGGCTTCCAGGTGCTCGCCCGCCGGGTGGTGGCGCAGATCGGCGGTCACGTAGGCGTCCACCCCGGCGGCCTTGGCGGTGGCCAGGTAGCTGTCGCCGGACCCGCCGGACACCGCGACGGTGCGGATCTCGCGGTCCGGGTCGCCGGCGCCGTAGACCCCGGGCCGGGTTTGCGGCAGGGCGGCGGACACCCGCTCGACGAAGCGCGCGAACGGTTCGGGCTCGGGGAGTTCGCCGATGCGGCCGAGGCCGGTGTCGGTGCCCGGCGCGGTGGGCGCGAGCGGCCGGAGCACGCGCAGTCCGATGGCCTCGGCGAGCGCGTCGGAAACACCGGGATTGGCGGAGTCCGCGTTCGTGTGCGCGCAGAACAACGCCACGCCCGCGCGGATCATCCGGTGCACGAGCTTGCCCTTGGTGCTGTCGGCGGGGACGCCGTGCACGCCCTTCAGCAGCAGCGGGTGGTGCGCGACGATCAGGTCGGCGCCCAGCTCCAGCGCCTCGTCGACGGTGGACTCGACCGGGTCCACGCAGACCAGCACCTTCGCCACCGGCTCGGCGGGATCGCCGCAGACCAGGCCGACCGCGTCCCACGGTTCGGCGAGCCCGGGCGGGTAGGCGGTTTCCAGCGCGGTGATCACGTCGGCGAGTTGGACGGGCATGGCGGTGATCCTCGCATGTACCGTGCGGGGTCATGCGCCGTCGGTTGCTGACCGTCCTGCTCGCCGTCCTGCTGCTCGGTACCGCGTCGCCCGCGGTGGCCGCCCAGCCGTCCTCGTTGCGGCCGCTGGCCGACCTGTCCGGGCAGCGGGTGCGGATCGCCGACAAGGTCGCCGCGGCCAAGTTCGGCACCACCCAGCCCATCGACGATCCGGTGCGCGAGCAGCAGATCCTCGACGGCGTGGCGGCCAAGGCGCCGGGGCTCGGCCTCGACCCGGCCGGCGCGGTGGAGTTCTTCCGCGACCAGATCGAGGCGAACAAGGTGGTGCAGCGCGGGCTGTACGAGCTGTGGACCGCGCATCCCGAGCAGGCGCCGACCGAGCGCCCCGACCTGCCCACCGAGGTGCGGCCGGTGATCGACCGCCTCAACGCGGGCCTGCTCGACGAGCTGGCGGCCACTTCGGACACGCGGGCGCGGCCGTGGTGCGGGGGCGCGCTGGCGGTGTCGATCGCGGTCACCGGCCACCGCCTGCACCTCGACCGGCTGCACGAGCGGGCCCTCCGCCGATCACTGGACTCGGCGTGCGAGTCACACTAGTGGGGTGAGCCTCCACCTCTGCTTCGTCTGCTCGGGCAACATCTGCCGGTCGCCGATGGCGGCACTGGTCTTCCGCGAGCAGCTGCGGCGGGCCGGGCTGGCCGACCGGGTGCGGGTGAGCAGCGCGGGCATCGGGCCGTGGCACGTGGGTGAGCCCGCCGACGGCCGGGCGCGCGCGACGCTGACCGCCGCCGGGTACCCGGTCGACCACATCGCCGCGCAGGTCGACGCCGACCACCTCGCCGCCGATCTGCTGCTGGCCGCCGACCAGGGCCACTTCGCCGAGCTGCGCCGCAAGGTCGACGACCCCGAGCGCGTGCGGCTGCTGCGCGACTTCGACCCGTCGGCCGGGCCGGACGCCGAGGTCCCGGACCCCTACTACGGCGCCGATGACGGGTTCGGCGAGGTGCTGGGCATGATCGAACGGTCGGTGCCGGGCCTGCTCGACTGGGTGCGCGAGCGGCTGTGAAGGCGGTCGAGCGGCTTCTCGGCGAGCCGGTCACCCGGTCGGCACCGCTGGGTGGCACGGCCGACCGGATCGAGACCGGCTCGCGAACGGTCGTCGCCAAGCGGGGGCCGGTCGAGGCGGAGGCCGCCGGACTGCGCTGGCTCGGTGAGCACGGGGACGTCCCGGTGCCTTCGGTGCTCGCCGCGGACGACGAATGGCTGATCACCACGTACGTCGAGAGCGGCAGCCCCGGCGTCCGCGCGGCCGAGGAGTTCGGTCGCGGGCTCGCGGCGTTGCACGCCCGTGGCGCCGAGGCGTTCGGCGCGCCGCCCCCGGGTGGTCCGGTCGACGCGTGGATGGGCCCCGAGCCGATGCGCAACGTCGCGCACGACACGTGGGCCTCGTTCTACGCCGCCGAGCGGATCACGCCGTACGTGCGGACCGCGGCCGACCGGGGCCTGTACGGGCCGGGGGAGATCGAGGTCTTTGATCGCTTGTGCGGCCGGCTGGACAAGCTGGGCGTGCCCGAGGAACCACCGGCCCGCCTGCACGGCGACGCGTGGAGCGGGAACGTGCTGTGGGCGGCCGACGGTCGCGTGTGGCTGATCGACCCGGCGGCGCACGGTGGTCACCGCGAACAGGACCTGGCGATGCTGGCGTTGTTCGGCACGCCGCGGTTGGAGCGCGTTCTCGCCGCGTACGACGAGGCCGCGCCGCTGGCCGACGGGTGGCGCGACCGGGTCGGCCTGCACCAGTTGTTCCCGCTGCTGATGCACGCGGCGGCCTTCGGTGGCGGGTACGCGGGGCAGGCGCTGGCGGTCGCACGCGGGGTTGGGTGAACGTGACGCGGGCGACCGCTTACCGTTGAGGGGTGCGGTTCAAGTTCCTGCTCAGGCCGAGCTGGCTGGCGTTGACGCTGGTGGTGTTCGCGTTCGCGGCCATCTGCTACACGTTGCTGGCCCCCTGGCAGTTCAGCCGCGACAGCGAGCGCGAGACGCAGAACGCGGCCCTGTCGGCGTCCTTCACCGCCGAGCCGCGGTCGGTGGAGGCCGTGCTGCCGGGTGGCGCGGCGCCCACCGAGGCCACCCAGTGGGACCGGGTCACCTTCACCGGCACCTACCTGGGTGACGCCGAGGTGATCGCGCGACTGCGGACCGTGCTGGGCGAGCCCGCGTTCGAGGTGCTCACGCCGCTGCGCACCGCCGACGGGCAGATCGTGCTGGTGGACCGCGGTGTGGTCCGGCCGGACGACCGCACGCGTGTCCCGGCGTACGCGCCGCCGCCCGCCGGTGAGGTGACCGTGGTCGCGCGGGTGCGCATCGACGAGACGGACCCGAAGGCCCGCGATGCGTTCGCCGACGAGTCCACCGACGGCAGGCTGCACAGCTACACGGTCGACTCGCGGGTGGTCTCGCGGGCGACGGGCTTGCCGATCCGGCCGGGGTACTTCCAGCTGGACGTCGAGCAGCCGGGCGGGCTCGAACCGCTGCCGCTGCCGAAGCTGGAGGCGGGGCCGTTCTTCTCGTACGCGCTGCAGTGGATCGCGTTCGGCACGATGGCGGTCCTGGGGTGGCTGTACTTCACCGTGCGGGAGCTGAAGCCGGGCGGGGCGCTGGCCGGTGACCGCCCGGAGCGGCGGAAGTCGGTGGCGCAGCTGCTCGCCGAGGAGGAAGCGGAGTACGCCCGGACGGCGGAAACTTCGGCCCCGAATGGCAGATCCGAAGTATCCGAAGCCGCCGGGGACAAGCGCCCGGTCTCGTAGCGGCCCGAGCTTCGCCCCGATGCTGTGAATGTGGCTTTCACTGCCGAATCCGCAGTGAAAGCCACATTCACTGCACTCGCCGGGGCGGTCAGCGGCGCCGCAGGCCCAGGATCACGGCCAGCACGGCCGAGCTGATCCCGGCCAGCCACCCCACCACGCGCGACAGTTCCACGGCTCGTGTCACGTGGCCCGCGTCCGGGTTGCGGCCGTCGCCCAGCACCGGCAGTTCCTCGACCCCGTGCGGGTAGACCGTCCGCCCGCCAAGGCGGATCTCCAGCGCACCGGCGAAGGCGGCCTCCACCCGGCCCGCGTTCGGACTGGGGTGCGCCGAGGCGTCCCGCTGCCACGCCCGCCACGCCCCCGCGGCCGAACCCCCGACCACCGGCGCGCCGCTCACCGTCAGCGCCGCGGCGACCCGCGTCGGCAGCAGGTTGACCAGTTCGTCCAACCGCACCACGACCCAGTTGAACCGGTGGTGCTCCGGCGAGGAACTCAGCCGTCGCAGCACCTTCACCGCCCGAGCGCCGAGCAGCCCCGGCGCGCCCGCGACCGCACCCCAGAACAGCGGCGACACCACCGCGTCCGAAGTGCTCTCCGCGACCGTCTCCACCGAAGCCCGCGACAACGCGATCACGGTCAGCCCGTCGGTGTCGCGCGGGTCCAGTTCGGACAGCGTGTCGCGCGCGGCGTCCAGCCTGCCGGTCTCCAGGTCGCGCGCCAGCTCCGTGCCGTCGATGGCCAGCGCCGCGCCGCCGAGCACGGCCCACGTGGTGATCGCCGTGCCGGTGGCCTGCAGCACCGGGCTGCGCCTGCCCACCCGTTCGGTCAGCACCCCGAGCAGCACCGCGCCCCCGGCGAGCAGGCCGGCGTGCACCGCGCCCGGTACCGGGTGGTCGGCGTAGACCTTCTTCTCCAGCGCCCGCGCCAGGCGGGCGAATCCGGCCACCGGACGGCCGTCTTTCGGGTGCCCGACGATGCCGTCGGCGGCCACCCCCAGCAACAGTCCGATCGCGCGCCCCGCGCTCACCCCTGGCTCCCGTTCGCCTGGCCCCATGTCACCTGTGTTGAACGCCCAGATTACTGCGCGGGTTGCCCCGGCCCGCGAGCCGCCTGTGCGAACATGCCCGCTATGACGGTCGTGGTCGTGATGGGTGTTTCCGGGTCGGGCAAAACCACCGTGGGCACCGGGCTGGCGGAGGCGCTCGGCGTGGCCTACGCCGAGGCGGACTCGTTCCACCCGGAGGCGAACATCGAGAAGATGACCGCGGGCACCCCGCTCACCGACGAGGACCGCTGGCCCTGGCTCGACGCCATCGCCGGGTGGATCCGCGAGCACCAGGAGACCGGCGGGGTGGTCACGTCGTCGGCGTTGAAGCGGCGCTACCGAGACGTGCTCCGCGGTGGTGGTGACGTCTGGTTCGTGCACCTCGACGGCCCGCGCGAGGTGATCGCGGGGCGCATGGCCGGGCGGTCCGGCCACTTCATGCCGCCGTCGCTGCTGGACTCCCAGATCGCCGACCTCGAACCGCTGGCCGAGCACGAGCGGGGCGTGGTGCTGGACATCACCGAGTCACCCGAGGCGATCATCCGGAAGGCGCTGGACTCCCTGCCCTAACCGGGGAAGGCCGCCGACAGGTCCGCGCGGCCGGAGATGCCGAGCTTGCGGTACGCCCCGGACAGGTGCAGTTCCACGGTCCGCCGGGTCAGGTGCAGCGCGTCGGCGATCTGCCGGTTCGTCAGCCCCTGCACGGCCATCGCGGCCACCCGGCTCTCCTGCCTGGTCAGCCCGTGCGTGCTGGTCTTCGTCTCGCTCAACGCCGATTCGCACGACCGCAGCTCGCGCCCGGCCAGCCGGGACAGCGGTTCCGCGGCGCACTGCGCGGTCAGGTCCAGCGCCCGCCGCAGCTGGGGCACCGCCTTCTCCGGGTGCCCGCGCCGCCGCAGCAGCGAACCCAGCTCGAACAACGCTTCGGCCAGCCGCAGCTTCGCCGGGGACGCCGACAGCGATTCGATCGCGGACTGCAGCGCGTGCTCGGCCTCGTCACCGTCCTCACCGGAGATGCCGACCGCCAGCAACGCCGTGCCGACCACCCGCGGGGTGCCCCACTGCCTGGCCAGCCGCAGGTTCTCCGCGGCCAGCTCGGCCGCGGACTCCCGGTCGCCGAGCAGCAGGTGCGCGCGCACGGCCTGCTCGCGCCACGCCAGCACGGCCGGGTTGACCACCCCGCGCTCGTCCAGCCGCCTGCCGCAGTCGAGCAGGTCGTCGAGCGCGCCCTGGCCGTCCCCGCCGGCCAGGCGGAGCTTGCCGCGCGCGAACAGCAGGTGCACGTCGGGGAACAGCTCGCCGATGGTGACGTGCGAGAGCATCGCGGTCGCCTCGTCGAGCCTGCCGAGGTCCACCAGCACCTCGGCGTACCAGGCCAGGCACAGGGTGGCCATCGGGCAGCCGCCCGCCGCGCCGGAGTCGAGGAACATGCGCACCGGCGAGGCGAAGAAGGTGCGGGCCTTGGGCAGGTCGCCGAGCAGGTGGATGGCCATGCCGTGGGCCAGCGACGCGGCGATGCCCTTGCGCAGGTGGTAGTCGTGCGGTTCGCGCATGCCCTCGACCAGCCTGCGGAACCGCTCGGCGTGCTCCGGCTCGTCCGCGAGCGCCGTGCTGAACATCGCGAACACGTACGGCTGGCCGAAGGCCGGGATCGGGTCGCCGTTGAGCGCTTCGGCCGCGTACCGGAGGAAGTCGGCGTGCGAGCCCGCTTCCCTGGCGTGCGCGAGGGACACCAGCAGCGCGTGGATGCGCCGCAGCTGCTCGGTCTCCGGGATCTCCGCGCGCAGGTCGTCGAAGACCCGCCTCGCGCAGGCGGCCGCGACCCGCGAACCACCGGCGGCGGCGAGGTAGGTGGTGTACCGCAGGCGCTGCGCGACCTCGCGCTGGGCGGAGCCGAGCCGCGCGATCACCTCGGTGGCCACCGAGATCGCCAGCCGGTTCGCCGCGTCACCGCAGGACCCGAGCACCATCGTCTCGGCCACTTCGGCGGCGGCACCGGGGTCCTCGGCCATGGCCAGCGCGTCCCGCAGGCGGGCGCGCCCGGCTGACCGGTCCACACCGAACTCGACGTGCCCGAGTTCCAATTGGACGGCGAGCCGCCGGTCCGGTGGCAGGCGTTCGTCGAGCGCGCGCCGCAGGCAGGCGCCCGCGAGATCGGGGTTCTGCTGGTGCACCGCGCGCCGGGCGGCCCGGCGCAGCACCTCCACGCCCCACGGCAGCCGGATCGGGCCCGCTTCGAGCAGGTGCGCGGCGACGCGCTCGTCCGGCACCCCGGCGTCGAACAGCAGCCGGGCCGCGGTCGCGTGGCTGGCGGCCTGCTCGGCGACGCACATGTCGTCGAGCACGCCGTTGCGCACGTAGGAGTAGGTGAAGGCCGGGGGATAGCTGTCGGCCAGCACGTGCAGCCGGACCAGCGTGTCCACCGCGCGGAGCGTCACGCGCGGGGACAGCCCGGCGAGCGCGCCGACGGCTTCGAGCGTGGCGTCCTCGCCGAGCACGGCGACCGCGCGCGCGACGTCGGTGGTGCCGGGGATGCCGCGCAACCGCACCCGCAGGATCTCGCCGATCAGCGGCACGGAGATGGCGCGGATCTGGTCGGCGGTCAGTTCGCCGATCTTGTGGGAGCGGTGCTGCAGGGTGCTGACCAGCGAGCGCAGCAGGTACGGGTTGCCGCCGGTGACCTCGCGGCAGGCGGCGGCGAACCCGGCGTCCTGGCGGCCGGTCGCGGCGCGCACCAGGCCGGACACGCCGGGCAGGTCGAGGCCGCCGAGTTCGATCACCTCGGGGGTGGTGCCGGTCAGCTCCGGCAGGGTGACCTCGCTGAGCGGGGCGAGCCCGCGGTTGGCGGTGGTCGCGATGACCACCCGGTGCCCGGTGAGGCGGGGCCTGGCGTAGGCGAGGCAGCGCATCGACCAGGCGTCGGCGAGGTGCACGTCGTCCACGGCGAGGAACAGCGGCCGGCGCGCGGCGGCGGTCCTGACCAGCAGCTGGAACGATTCGAGCGCGTCGAACTCGGAGTTGGCGCGCACCGGGGCGGGCAGCGCGTTGGTGCCGTCGCTGTCGATCACCTCGAGCAGCGCGTCGGACAGCTGGTGCACGATGCCGCCGGCCAGCCGGACTTCGAGCCGGGCGCCGCGCGCGATCGCCACGGTGAAGCCCTGCGCCCGCGCCCGGCGTGCGGCGGCGTCCAGCAGCGCGGTCTTGCCGCCGCCGAACTCGCCGAACACCATCAGGTGCGCGTCGAGGCCTTCCCTGGCGCGGGCGAGCAGCCCGCCGATGGTGTCCAGCTCCTTCTCCCTGCCGAAGAAGGGGCCGGCCCCGACCAGCTCGGCTGGTCTTCGGGCGGCGGGAGCCAGCGCGGAAGAGGTAGTCACGTGTAGTTCTCCGATCCGCGGCACCTCGGCCGCTCTCGGTGTCCCCTGCGGAGTGAACGCGCGTGGGACCCGGAGAATGCACCATCTCTTCGGGCCTTGTCCAGGGCTCCGACCGTGACCGGCGGTAATACCGAAGGGCCGAACGCCCAACTCTCCGTGTTTCCTACGGTGCCTACCGTAGAGACTCGCGGACCATTCGGCGGCAGAATTGGCCCTACCCCAGTAGTGCCGGTCACCCAGGGTGCACCGGCCGAACCCGTCGAGACGGTGGTGACGCCCATGGCGCCCGGCAGCGAGGACACCCCCGCGAGTCCGGACGGCTCGGCGAGCCCGGCCGACCCGGTAAGCGCGGCCGACCCGGTGAGCCCGGCCCACCCGGTGAGCCCGGCACGACCGATCAGCCCGGCACGACCGATCAGCCCGGTGAGCCCGGTCGGCTCGGCGCGGCCGATCAGCCCAGCGAGCCCGGCCAGTCCGGTGCGGCCGAGGACGGCCGCGGCCGCGGTCACCTGCTCACCAGGAGCAGCACGCGCCGCAGCCGCGACCGGCAGGACAGCAGCCGGCGCCGCAGCGGCACCGGTTCGGTCCCGCGCGCATCGGCTGCCCCGCGCACGTCCGGTGCTTCCGCCGGTGTCCGCTGGTGGGGAATGGCGTCCAGCAACGGGTTGAGCATGCCGGTCTCCGCCGCGTCGCGGAGCACGCCGAAGATCCCGGCCTCCGCGTACTCGGTCAGTTCGCCCCGGCAGCGCCCGCAGCGCGTCAAATGCCGCTCGAATTTCCTGGCTCCGCTCTCGTCCAGTGCGTCCAGTGCGTAGGCCGCGAGCGCGGAATGCCGTGAATACATCACATCACGCCTCCCCTCAGGTCCACTCCTGCAGTGCATTCCTGATCAGTCGCATGGACTTGTGCAGACGCGATTTCACGGTGCCTTCCGGAACCTGCAGAATCTTCGCCGCCTCGCGCACGGTGTGACCTTTCACATACGTTTGATAAATCGCCGCGCGCTGCTCATTGCTCAGCCTGCTGATGACATCGACTATGACCATCACCGAAAGGGATTGGTCGGTCTCGTCCGGGCAGCCCGCCATTTCCGGGCGGAGCAGTTCCACTTCCTGCGGCCGGGCCTGCCGCGAGCGCCAGCCGTCGATGACGATGCGCCGCGCGACGGTCAGCAACCAGCCCCGGAGCATGCCAGGTTCCCTGGTCAGCGTGGCGGAGTTCTGCCAGGCGCGGATCAGCGTCTCCTGCACAACGTCCTCTGTCCACTGCCGGTCATAATTCGTCAGTCGTAGTACGTGGCTGAAAAGTCTCTCGCGGAACTGGTGATACAGCATCGTCACCAGCTCTTCGTCCGGACCATTTCGGGTCATTTCCATGAAGCGACCTGCCTCCCTGAAGGCGAGGTGAAAGAGTTCGGTACCGCGGCGCGCCGAATGCGGAGTCGGGGGAATTCGATCGCGCTCGAGCGGTGCGATCACAATACTGCATCATCCGGAAGTGAACCAGGTTCACGTCCGTGATTTCGGGAGGAACGCAGCGTAACCGCACTGTGATCCAGGTCACACCATTTGCCTGAACTGCGGACCGAACCGGTTGCTGATCACTGCCGTACCACACAGGTGAATCCCCCGAAATGCACGAACTTTCCCCGAAGGGGCATGCGATGGCCAACCCCGCCCGGTCCCGGCACGCGGTGACACCGCGCTCACGCCGGCTGCTGTCCCTGCTCGCCGCGAGCGTGGTGTTCTCCTTGCTGTTCGGCGCTTCCCCGGCGTTCGCGCAGCAGGAACTGGCGCCGACCGACGAGGAGATCCTGGTCAAGGTGCGGCTCGCCGGGCTGTGGGAGGGCCCGATCAGCAAGCTGATCTCCGAGCGCACCACCAATCCGAAGGTCAAGGACGTCGGCGGGCACCTGTCCGACGAGCACGCGGTGCTCGACGGCGAAGTGCAGAAGACCGCCGCCCAGGTCGGCGTCAGCCTGCCCAGCCAGCCCACCGCGCAGCAGCAGGGCTGGATGGACGAGATCTCCGGCAAGACCGGCGCCGAGGCCGACCGCACCTACGTGAACCTGGCCCGCGCCGCGCACGGCACCGTCTTCCCGCTCGTCGCCACCGTGCGCGCGACCACCAAGAACGACGCGATCCGCTCCTTCGCGCAGAAGGCGGTCAACGCGGTGATGCGCCACATGACCCTGCTGGAGAGCACGGGACTGGCCAGGGCCGATTCGCTGACCGGTGCCACCGCCTCCTCGGCCACCCCGGCCGCGGCGGGCGTGGCGAACAACGTGGCCGGTTCGCGGCCGGTGACCACCACCGGCGCCGAGGCCACGGACGAGATCGGCTTCGGCGGGGTGGTGCTCGGCGTGCTGGCCGGACTGGTGGCCATCGCCGCCACGCTCGGCCTGGTGCGCTGGTTCGGCGCCTACCGCCGCGGCTCCCGCCACGCCAGCGATTAGCCGCCACCGCCGCGCCGCGCCGGTCACCGCCGCCCGGGCGCCGCGGCTCTCCTCGAGTTTTCCCTGATCCGGAGGCACGACTTAATGCCCGACCCCCTGCTCCTGCAGGCCGCCACTTCCCCGCACGACGCCGGTGTCCGTGAGATGGCCGCCCTGTCCGCCAGGATGGCCTACGTCGCGATGTGCCTGACCCTGTGCTGGGGCGTGTTCACCGCCACCGGCTGGGTGCGCCGGCTCTCCGGGCACCACGCCCTGCGCGGCGGCCACCAGATGCTCGCTTCGTTCACCATCGCCACCGGGGTCACCCACGCGGCCGCGTTCCCCTTCCTCGACGACATCGACTTCGGCCTGACCAAGGTGCTGATCCCGTTCGCCGACGGCGGGCTGGCCCGGCACGCGCTGGGCATCATCGGCCTGGAGCTGATGGTCGCCATCGCGCTGACCGCCGGACTGCACCGGACGGTGAAGTACCTGAACTGGCTGCGGTTCCACCAGCTGGCCTACCCGGCGGTGGCGATGACCGTGGTGCACGCCTGGTTCGGCGCCGCGGCCAACGGCAACCTGTCCCTGCTGTGGCTGGGCGGCATCACGCTGCTCGCCCCGGCGCTCACGCTCAGCGTGCTGCGCCTGATGCCGCCGAAGCACCTGGTGCGCATCGGCCTGCTCGACGCGCCGCCGGTCGGCCCGTCGAAACCGGGCAAGGCGGTGGTGATGCGGGTCAGCGTGGACAACCAGCGCTGCCGCCGGTACGGCATCTGCCAGCAGGAAGCCCCCGACGTCTTCCAGCTCCGCGAGGACGGGCGCCTGCGCTACACCCGCAATCCGAACGCCGGGCAGAACGACCAGGCGCAGGCCGCCGCTCGTGCCTGCCCGATGCGCGCCATCCAGCTCCAGGGGGTCGACCAATGAGAGCCAGACAATCCGCCGAGCGCATCGTCATCGTCGGTGCGGGCCTGGCCGGGCTGCGCGCCGCCGAGCGCCTGCGCGAACTGGCCTTCGACGGCGAGATCGTGCTGATCGGCAGTGAACCGCTGCGGCCGTACCACCGCCCCGCGCTGTCCAAGGGTTTCCTCAGCGGCGCGATGAGCGCGGCCGACCTGCGGTTGCAGCAGTACCAGGAACTGGGCGCCATCTGGCGGCTCGACACCACCGCGCTGCACCTGCAGCCGCGCCGCCGGGTGGTCCACCTGCCCGGCGGCGAGCAGATGACCTACGACGGCCTGATCATCGCCACCGGCGTGGAACCCAAGCGGGCGGCCAACATCCCGCACGGGCACCCGCGCGTGGTGGTGATGCGCACGCTGTCCGACGCGCAGCGGCTGCAGAAGAACCTGGCCGGCACGCGCGGCCCGGTCGCGGTGATCGGCGGTGGCTTCACCGGCTGCGAGATCGCCTCCAGCCTGCGCGAGATGGACCGCGAGGTGACGCTGATCGGCCGGTCGAAGAACCTGATGGGCAACGTGCTCGGCGAGGACCTCGGCGAGCGGCTGACCCAGTTGCACCGCGACCACGGCGTCCGGCTGGCGCTGGGCAGTTCGATCCAGGACTGGCTGCCCGGGCACACCGGGATGGGCATCCGGCTCTCCGACGGGCAGATGCTCGTCGCCTCCTGCGTGGTGGCGGCGGTCGGCACGGTGCCCGCGGTGTCGTGGCTGCGCGGCGCCGGGCTCCGGATCTCGGACGGGGTGGTGTGCGAATCCACCTGCCACGTGGTCGGTGCGGACGACGTGGTCGCCGCCGGGGACGTGGCGCAGTGGCCCAACCTGCGCTTCGACGCCGTGCCGCGGCGCGTGGAGCACTGGCTCAACGCGATCGAGATGGGCCGCGCCGCCGCGGAGAACCTGCTCGCCGGACCGGCCGCGGCCAAGCCGTTCACGCCGATGCCGCGGTTCTGGTCCGAGCAGCACGGGGTCCGCATCCAGGCCGCCGGGGTGCCGAAGCTCGGCACCGACACGGTGGCCCTCAGTCCACCCGCCGGGGGCGGCCGGACCGTGACCGGATATGTCCGGGACGGCCGCCTGCTCGGCGTGGTCGGGATGAACAGCCCGTCGGCGGTGCTGGCCTGGGCGGCGGACCTGGACCGGCAGTGCCCGGTGCCGGGTGAGCTCGAAGTGCCGGACCGGCCGGAGTTCAGCACGGGTGAGATGAGCCGCGCGAGGATCCTCGCCGGCCGGTGACGAGTGGTTGACCGTGGCGGTCGGGGAAGGGGACTCGGGTGGCGGCTCGACATGGGGCGGGGCAGCGGCCGCGGGGCGCGGGGTCGTGGCGGGTGGCCCGCCGGGGCGCCGGCGACCTCCGCCGCGCCACCGTGCTCTGGTTGCGCGACCTCGGTGAGCTCGGCAGGCGGGCCGGGCTCACCACCACGGTGGGCAAGGTCGCGCTGGGCGCGGTGGGCGCGCTGCTGGTGGTCGGCCTGCTGAACTGGTGGAGCGAGGACGGGTCGGAGGTGCCCGCTTCGGTGGCGTCCGAGACCGCCGAGACCTCGGCGGCGCTGGTGAAACCGCCGGTGCTGGCCTCCGACGATCCGAGCGCGCGCGACCTGGCCGAGCTGGACGAAGGCGTCCAGGCCCCGGAAACCGCGCCGGAGACCACCATGCCGTTGCCGCCGGCCGGTTCGGGGCAGGCGGTGAAGCTGGTGGCCCGCAGCGTGCCGTCGATGGGCGTGACGGTGACCGACGGGAACGGGGCGGTGCTCTACCGGTTCGAGAAGGACCGGGCCGGGCCGTCGAAGTCGGTCTGCGACGCCGACTGCGCGAAGACCTGGCCGCCGGTGCTGACCGAGCGGCAGGCCAGCGTCGAGGGCATCGCGCCGGAGCTGGTCGGCACCGTGCAGCGGGCCGACGGCAGCTGGCAGGTCACGCTGGCCGGGCGGCCGCTGTACCGCTTCGCCGGTGACCGGCTGGCCGGGGACTGGAACGGGCACGGGCGCGACGGGCAGTGGTTCGCCGTGCGCGCGGACGGTGAGCGGAACCAGCGCGCGCCCGCGGCGGGTGGGTGAGTACCCTGGAGCGCTGGACGAGCTGGCAGGGCGGTCGCGTGACCCGGTCCCCTCGGGGAGCGGGTTTCGAGGAAAGTCCGGACTCCGCAGGGCAGGGTGGTTGCTAACGGCAACCCGGGGTGACCCGCGGGACAGTGCCACAGAGAACAGACCGCCCAGCCGTTCGCGGCTGGGTAAGGGTGAAACGGTGGTGTAAGAGACCACCAGCGTCCCGGGTGACCGGGACGGCTCGGTAAACCCCACCCGGAGCAAGGCCAAGAGGGAGCGCGAGCTCCTGCGCAGGCGATCGAGGGCGGCCCGCCCGATGCCTGCGGGTAGGCCGCTGGAGCCTGCCGGCGACGGCAGGCCGAGATGGATGACCGCCCACCGCGGTCCCGGTCCGCCGGGAACGCGGGGACAGGATCCGGCTTACATGCCAGCTCGTCCTTCCTTTCTTCCCGGCGGCCCTACCCGGCGGTAGCCTCCGGACATGGAACTCGCTGAGGCCAAGGAAATCGCGTACCGCTGCCACCGCGTGCTGGAACCACTCCACGCGATGGTCTACTTCGCCCCGGAGGCGGAGGAACGCTTCACCGAGGTCGGGCTGCGGCCGGGCCGGATGGGTTACTTCGCCAGCCGCTCGGCGCCGATGGGCGCGGTCGGGCCGGGGCCGGTGGCCGCCACCTTCTTCAACTTCAACCCGGAGCTGGTCGCGCGCCACATCCCGCGCGCGTGGACGCTGGCCGACCCGCGTGAGGTGGTCGAAGCCCGCTTCGCCGCGGCGGACGCCGCGCTGCGGCGGTTGCTCGGAGACGAGCTGGCCGAGTCCGAAGTGGTCACCGAGGCCGCCGAGCTGGCGCGCGAGGTGGCCGACGGATGCGTGCCGGAGGGCCGTCCGCTGTACGCCGCGCACGCGGATCTGGAGTGGCCGGACGAACCGCTGCTGGTGCTGTGGCACGCGGCTTCGCTGCTGCGCGAGTTCCGCGGGGACGGGCACATCGCGGCGCTGGTCGGGGCCGGGCTGAACGGGATCACCGCGCTGGTCACGCACACCGCGACGGGCAAGGGCTTCCTGGAGCCGGCGGCGAAGAAGAGCCGCGGCTGGTCGGACGAGCAGTGGGACGCGGCCGCTGACTACCTGCGCACCGAAGGGATCCTGGACGCCGACGGGGCGCTGACCGAGCAGGGCCGCGCGGTGCGGGACGGGGTCGAGGACACCACGAACTTCTCGGCCGCGGCGCCGTGGATCCGGTTCGGGGGCGACAAGGCGGACCGGCTGCACGGCCTGGCGCGGCAGCTGAGCCGGACCGCCGTGGCGAACGGTGCGTTCCCGGGCAACGTCTTCGGCACGGGCTCGGAGAAGGCCAAGTAGCCGCTGTGAATGTGGCTTTCACTGCGGAATCGGCAGTGAAAGCCACATTCACAGCACTCGTCGGGGGCGGACGTGAAGAGGCCCGGGGCGGCGGATGCCCCGGGCCTCGTACGGGAAGGCCACCGCGACCGAGTCGGGGGACGCCGCGGTGGCCTTCGCCGGTAACGGAGTGCTCGTGCAGTGAGATCCTTGGCGGGGCCTCCTTTCTACTCGTTGCAGGTGCGGCCGGAGTTGATGCAGTCCACGACCCGGGTCATGATCGCGTTCGACATCACGTTGGCGAAGTCGTCGTGGTCGGAGAGGGGGTTGTGGTCCTCCTCCGGGAAAGCGTCCACTTTGTACTGACCGGCGAGCTGGACCTCGCGGGGGATCTCGTAGGTCAGGCTGATCCGCAGCTGCGGCACGGCGGTGAAGCCGTCCTCGCACTGTCCGTTCTCGTTGGGGTAGACGATGTGGTCGCGGTGGTTCTCGCTGTCGATGTTCTGGCCGTCCCAGCAGCTCGGGAAGTCGTGGACGCGCATCACGTCGCTGCCCTCGGGGCAGATGGTGTACTTGTCGATGCGCACCTGGTCCTCGAAGCCGGTGCAGGTCCACGACTCCTGGGCATTGGCGGGGCCGTTGGTGGACACCTTGGCGTCGCCGTAGAGCACGCGGAGGAACTTGGGCATCGCCTCGACCTCGGTCACCGGACTGCCGCGGAACGTGATGTCGACGACGGAGGGGCGCTGGATCTCGCCCTCGTTGCCGGGGAGCTCCCCGTTCTCGTCCTGCGGGGGCAGGGCTTCGTCCTCGTTGCCGCCCTGACCCTGGTCACCTTGGCCCTGGTCCTGGCCACCCTGGCCCTCGCCTTGGCCGTCCTGGCCTTGGTCGCCCTGGTTCTGGCCGTCCTGGTTCTGGCCACCTTGGCCGTCCTGGCCCTGCCCGTCCTGGCCCTGCTCGTTCTGGCCTTGGTCGCCCTGGCCACCTTGGTCCTGACCGTTCTGGCCCTGGTCACCCTGGCCGTCCTGGCCGCCTTGACCCTGCTGGCCTTCGCCGTCCTGGTCCTGACCCTGCTGGTCCTGCTGGCCCTGGGCGCCTTGGTCCTGGGCGTCCTGGTTCTGGCCACCGTTCTGGTCGCCCTGGTTCTGGTCGCCCGGGGCCTGGCCGTCGCCCTGGTCGTCCTGGGCCTGGTCGCCGTTCTGGCCGTCGTTCTGGCCGTTCTGGGCGCCGCGCTGGCCGACTTGCCTGCCGTCCTGGTTCTGGGCGCCGCCGCGTCCGGCCTCTTCGGCCTGCGCCTCCTCGGCGTTGTCCTGCTGCTGCTCCTCCTCGCTGTCGCCCTCGGTGTCGATGCGGACGACCGGCCAGAAGTAGGCGGACTTGTCGCCGTTGGCGCAGGTGGTGCCCGCGGCCTGGAGGCTCTGGTTGTTCGAGTCGGCGTCGGTGGACAGGTTGCCGACGTAGTCGTGCAGGTGCTGGGCGCCGTTGCGGACACCGGGCTGGGCGATGAAGTTGTCCGGGTTGAAGTGCCCGTTCTCGTTGCGGCCGCAGTCGACGGTGGAGGTGCCGGTGGAGGCATCCTGCTGGGCGTCCGGTTCGTTCACGTTCGGTTCGACGGTGGTGATGTCGACGAACTGGCTCTGGTCGGGGCTGTCGGCACTGGCCTCCGGGGGTGAGCCCGTGGTCGTGAAAACGGCCAGCGCACCGACCGTGAGCACCGCGAGGCCGATGCCGCCGGTGGTCAGTTTGGCTTTGCGGGAGACGCGGTGCCTTCCCTGGAAGCGGTCTCGGGCCATCGACTGTTTCACCTCTTGTTCGGGGCGGTTGGGTCTGACTGGCGCGCCGCTCGGGGATACGGGCGTTCCGCGCGCGGTGGACGAAAACGAGGCCTGTTCGTTACTCTGCCGTTATAAAGTCATCGTCGCTGCTGGGGGGCCTGCCCCCTCGGCGGCAAGATCACCGAGAAGAGCGCCGGATGACGGAAAGTGAGGGAAACCGGAGGTTTGCGGTAACCCGCGTCGCGTTCTCGCCGTTCGAACGGGTGAGCCCCGCAAATGTGAAGTCGATGTGAGGAGCCGTCACCCACTGGAGGCCGCAGAAGGGACCGAACGGGGCATGCCACACTGTTCCCGGCGCGATCCGCCCCCTACCTCGGCCACCTGGAGTAGTCAAAATCCTCGCGTGTGAGTGAGTCGATTCGCACACTAGGAAATCCGGGTGGACTGGGTTAATCCTGGACGCCCCGGCAACGATGATGGAGGGGATGGGTATCGGTGAGAGTGGTCCATGCCCGCGTGGCGCGGGCGCGGGTACGGCACGGGCGCATCCGGCGCGTGCGCTTTGACCACCACATCTCGTACGGCCATCATGTTTCTCGCGCACAGTAGTAGGTTCGGCACGTTCGGCAATCACGGCGGACCGGAGGTACCGGGCCCGCCCCGGCCCCGCCCGCGGTACTCAGGAGTTAAGCGATGACCACCATGACCCTCGCGGCCCTGGCCCAGGATGGCGAACTGGGCACCAAGGGCGTGCGCGACTGGATGATCGACAACATCATCCCTCTTGTCCTGCTGGCCGTCGCGTTGCTGCTGCTCTGGCTGGGTGGCGGCAAGGGTGACAACGCCGGTGTGATGCGGCGCCTGGCCGGGGTGGTGATCGCGCTGGCGATCATCGGCCTCGCGGTCAGCGGGCTCGGCGTGGACGTCGGCGAATGGATCGCCGGCTTGTTCACGGGCTGAGGCACCCGTGCGCATCCGAACCGACGACGAGGTCTACCGCGTCGACGCCGTCTGGCTCGGCCCGCCGAAGGCGACCTTCCCCTGGCGGGCAAGGTACGTGGCCTGGGCCGTCGGCATTCCCGTCTTCCTCGTCGTGCTCACGATCGAACGCCAGATCGGGCTCGGCTTCGGCTTCTTCTCGACAGCTTGGGCGTTCATCGCCACCATCGTGATCACGCGGCTGATCACGGCCAAGATCAGCCACGAACGCCCGCTCAGCGCCGTGCTCACCATGTGGGTGCGGGAGCTGAACACCCCACGTGAGCGTTCCACCGGCACCGGTGGCGCGGTCAGCGCGAGCAAGGTCCGGGTGCGGACCGAACGACCCCGGCCCCGGGGTGCTCGCGGACGAGCCAGCCAAACACGAGCGCGCCGCGGTGGCACCCACGCCGTGGCGGGGAGGTAGTCGTTGTCCGGTCGTAGCCGAGGTAAGCGGGACCAGCGCCCCGTCCAGCCCAAGCAGGGCAGCGGCGGCAGGCGTGGCCGCAGACTGCCCGGCGAGCAGGCGGTGCCCTCCTACACCCCGTCGATCGCCGCGCGCAGCATCGACGGGCACCTCCTGCGCACCGGGCACGAGGTCTACGCCTGGTACCGGCTGGCGCCGCAGCGCTGGTCGTTCCGCTCGGACTCCCAGCGCCGCGACCTGATCGCGGCCATCGCCGGGCAGTACGCCGAACTGGCGGGCCGCTGGCTGCACCTGCGGGTGACCAACCGGCCGTACCCGATCCGGATGTGGGCCGAGGCCCACGTGCACAACGCGCACGACCGCCCCCGCGACGTCCCCGGCGCGCTCTCCTTCGACGACTACCTGATCGGCGAGCAGCAGCAGCTGATGGGCCGGTCGATGGCGGAGAAGGAGGTCTACCTCGGCGTGCAGGTGCAGACCCGCCGCGCGGTGGACCGCGCGGTCGAGCGGGCCGCGCCGCTGCTGCGCAAGATCCTGCCCGAGGCCGTGGACGCCGAGCTGATGGCGCTGGACTCCGAGGTCGAGCACCTCGACCAGGTGCTCGGCTCGGCCGGGCTGGAGGGCAGGCCGGCGCACGCCGACGAGATGTCGTGGCTGATGCACCGGTCGTGCTCGCTGGGCCTGCCCGCGCCGCGGAACATGCCCGCCGTGCCGGGTGCCGCCTGGGAACCGGAGGACTTGGCCAGCTTCACCGACGCCGCCGACTTCCACGCCGACCCGTACGCCCCGACGCTGACCGTCCGCGGCCGCACCGGGTCGAACGCCGGGGTGACCCGCAACCTCGCGGTGCTCACCGTCGGCCAGATGCACGGCCTGCAGATCCCCGAGGTCGACGACCCGTGGGTGCAGCACGCCGACCGGCTGCCCGCCTCGGTGGAGTGGTCCGCGCGGATCTACGTGCGGCGCCCCGAGGAGGTCGCCGGCGAGCTGCAACGCCAGATGAACAAGGTGCGTTCGCAGGTCAAGCACTACACCGACGAGCACGAGCTGGAGCCGCCGCAGTCGCTGGCCCGGCAGGCGTCGCGGGTGCTCGAGATCGACGACGAGATGACCTCGGGCTTCACCGCGCTGGCCACCCGCGTGCGGTCGTGGTGGCGGCTGGCGGTGTCCGGGCCGACCGAGCGCGACGCGCTGCGCCTGGCCCAGCAGCTGCTCGACCTGTACAAGCCGAAGATCGCCATCGAGCACCCCGAGGCGCAGTACGCGATGGCCAGGGAGTTCATCCCCGGCGAGCCGCTGGCCTCCGGCGCCTACACCCGCCGCGGGTCGGTGGTCTGGGCCGCCGCCGCGGTGCCGACCGCGACCGCCGAGGTGGGCGACCGCCGCGGCATCCTGCTCGGCGAGACCTGCACCGCGACCCGTCGCCCGGTGGCCTGGGACCCGTGGATGGCGCAGGAGATCCGCGACGGCTCCGGCCTGACCGCGATGGTCGCCGGGCTGGGTGGCGGCAAGTCCTTCCTCGGCGGCGGCATCGTCTACAAGACGCTGCGCGCCGGGGCGCACTGGACCATCCTCGACCCGTCCGGCCCGCTGTCGCGCCTGTGCGACCTGCCGGAGATCCGGCCGTACGCGCGGCCGATCAACCTGCTCAACGCCGAACCGGGCATCCTCAACCCGTACCGCGTGGTGGCCGAGCCGCTGCTCGAGCACTTCATGGACGAGGACGACCCCGAGCGCTCGTGGCGCCGGGAGAAGGCGCTGGCCGGTGCCACCCGGCGGCGGCTGGTGCTGGACGTGCTGACCGGCGTGCTGCCGTACGAGGTGTCGCGCATGCCGCAGAGCCGGATCGTGCTGCTGCGCGCGGTCCGCGCGGTCGGCGGCCGGTTCGACGCCGATCCCGGTCAGGTGATCGACGCGCTGCGCCGCGACTCCAGCGAGCACCACGAGCACGCGGTGGTGGTCGCCGACTTCCTCGACGAGATGCGCGAGCGCATGTCGCTGCTCATCCCCGAGCAGAACGAGGACCCGTACTCGGACACCCGGGACGACCGGATGACCGTGCTGACCATGGCCGGGCTGACGCTGCCCAAGGACGGTGTCGGCCGCGAGCACTGGACCGACGCCGAGGCGCTCGGCGTGGAGATGCTGAACCTGGCCGCGTGGCTGACCCAGCGGTCGGTCTACGAGCGGCCGAAGGAGTTGCGCAAGGGCGTCTGGATCGACGAGGCGTTCTTCCTCTCCGAGGTACCGACCGGGCGGGTGCTGATGAACCGCTTCGCCCGTGACTCGCGCAAGTGGAACGTCCGGGTGCTGCTGTCCTCGCAGATCCCGGCGGACTTCCTGCGCATGCAGGGCTTCGTCGCCCTGCTCGACTCCGTTTTCGTCGGACGGCTCGATGACGACGAGGCACAGGCGGACGCGCTGCGGCTGCTGAAGGTGCCGGTCGGCGTCGGCTACGAACAGGTGGTGGCCGCGCTCGGCCGCCGCCCGGGCGCCCATCGCGACACCGAACGCGACCGGGAGCCGCGGCAGTTCATCTTCGGCGACGGCGCCGGTGGTGTGGAGCGGATCCGGGTGGACTTCTCCGGTCCGCACCTGGAGCACCTGCGCCACGCGATGGACACCACGCCGGGTTCGAAGGACGCGCCAGGGCAGGTCCGGCCCGATCCCGCTCCGGCACCGGAGCCCCGCCACGTCCCGGTACCACCGGACGACGACTCCTCGAGCTACGCGGAGTCGGACTTCGAACTCGCGGCGGAGCTGGAGGTCGGGTTGACCGAGGAGCAGGTGCTGTCCGAACCGGTGCCGGGCGGTCAGCCGTCCGACGGCGCCGGTGGCGAGAACGGCAACGGCAACGGCCGGGGACCCGACGGCGGTGGTGGGGTCCGGGCTTCGGCGGGCTCCCAGGGCGGACCGGGCCGGGACGCGGCATGAGCCACTCGGCCCGAGCGGCGGCCACGGCCGTCCGCGGGAACCCCGCTGCGGGTGACCTCGCATGATCACCGTTCTCGTGCTCCTGGCGGCGGCCGGGGCCTGGCACCACCTGCGCCGGCGCAAGCGGCGCGAGCCTTCCCCGGTGCGCCGCAAGCGGGCCGCCATGCTGATGGTGGTGGCGATCCTCGGCGTGCAGGCCGTGGTCACCGCTCCGCAGGCACTGGCCGCCGAATGCGGTGCCGCCCCGAACCCGGAACGCCCGGGCTCCGGCATGGTCGGCGCGCTGGACCCGGCGTTCGAGACGCGGGGCATGGCGGACAGCCCGTACGACCAGTACAGCTACGCCGGCATGGTGTGGAACGTCTTCGAGACGAACTGCGGCCCGATGGCCGGCTTGACCGACCCCAACTCGACGATCGACACCTGGGGCGGCAACCAGCTGTTCAACATGGGCAAGAACATCGTCGGGGCCACCAACTCCCTGCACTACACGGTGATGGAGGGCGGCCTGCTCACGCCGCTCTACAACGCCGTCAAGACGGGCGCCGAGAAGATCTACGGCAACATCTACGCCCAGCTGTTCGGTCTTGCCGCACTGCTGCTGGCCATCATGATGTTCCGCAACATCTGGCGCGGGGACCTCGCCACGGTGAGCAAGCGCGCCCTGTTCGCGCTCGGCGGCATCTGGCTCGCCGCTTCCTCGCTGGCCTTGCTCCGGTACTTCGATCCGATCGACCAGGCGATCGTCCAGACGACGACCAACATCCAAGCCGGATTCGTGGACGACACGGAGAACACCGTGGTCCGGCACGTGCTACCGACCAACCTGCACAACCAGGTCGTCTACAACAACTGGCTGCGCGGTGAGTTCGGAGCGGCCGACTCGGTTCAGGCCGAGCAGTTCGGCCGCAAGCTCCTCGACGCTCAAGCCTTCACCCGGGATCAGCTCCGCAGTGGTGCCGACGCCGATCAAGCCGTGGTGGACGCGAAGAAGGGGGAGTTCAAGAACATCTCCACCCAGCTCGGTCCCGCCACGGGCTACTTCACCGGCGAAGACGGCAGCCGCACGGGTGCCGGTTTCCTGGCGTTCCTGCAGAGCTTGGTCTATTCGCTCTTCCAGCTGTTCGCCAAGGCCGCCGTCCTGCTGGCCCAGGTGCTGGTCCGCTTGTTCACGCTGACCGCGCCGTTGATCGGCCTGGTGGCGATCCTGCACCACGACATCCTCCGCCGGGTGGCGAAGGTGCTCGGGGCGGTCGCGTTCAACCTGATCGTGCTGTCCGTGCTGGCCGGCGTGCACGCCCTCCTCCTGCAGGCGATCTTCGACGCGGGCAACTCGCTGTCGATGCTGGTGCAGATGGCGATGGCCGGCCTGGTCACCATCCTGCTGTTCCTGGTCGGCCGCCCCGGGCGGCGACTGTGGCAGATGGTGGAGATGTCGGTGAGCATGGTCGGCTCGGCCGTGCCGACCCCGCGCGGCGGGCTGTTCTCCCGCTTCCGCAAGCACAGCAACGAACCCAGCCCGCAGGACGAGTTCTGGCAGAACGTCCGCGACACCGACGAGACCACCGGCACCGAGCAGCGCGGCCCGATCGGCGCGACCGCCGGCGGTGGCCGCTTCCGCCCGGAGGCGACCGTGTTCGCCACCTCGCAGCGGCTGGACAACACCAGCCTCGGCAACCGCCCGGCCGCGGCCTGGTCCGGCGCCATCCCCGGCGCTCTGCCCGGCAACGGCCACGCCGAACTTCCCCCGGGAAGCAACGGCATGCCGGTGTTCGGCGGCTTCCTGCCGGGCGGCAACCTGCCCGGCAACCAGCTCCCGCAACCGGCCAGCCGCCGGGTGGACACCTCGCCGGTGTTCGACCGGGGCTGGGACCGCGGCGACGACCCGGAGCCGGTGGTGATCCCGTCCAGGATGACCTCGGCCAACGGCACCCAGCCGGAGGCGGCCTTCGCGCCGCCGGTGGCCGTGCCGTCGACGCCGTCGGCCGCCGCCATGCCCGCACCGCGCCAGCCCCGCCGGGTGGACCCGGAACTGGTGGGCGGCAGGCCGGTGCACGTGATCTATCGCCCTTCGCGCGGGCTCGAGGTGCGCGAGGACCTTCGTGACACCGACCGTGCCGTGAGGGGGTGACCCATGCCCATCAGGACCAACCGCGGCCGCGCCGCGGTGTACCGGAGGCTGTGGGGCTGGCCGCTGCGCTCGACCACCCACCTGACCATTTCGCTGGTGGTGCTGGCCGTGTTGCTGATCGCGGCCGGCGTCCTGGTGCCGAAACTGGTGGGGGACAACGGATCGCAGCGCACCGGTCGCGCCGGGGAGATCTCGGTGAACCCGGACGACGGCAAGGCCGCGCCGCCGGCGTCGCGCGGCACCACCGGCCCGCTGCCGACGCGGCTGTCCGAGCCGAGGGAGTCGCCGACCTCGGCGGCGCCCAACGGCGACGCCATGCGCGTGGCCGAGCAGTTCGCCGCGGCCTGGGTCAACCACCCCGACGGGATCACCACCGAGGCGTGGATGGCCGGGCTGAAACCGTTCACCACCGACGAGTTCCTGCCCACGATGTCCACTGTGGACCCGGCGAACATCGCGGCCACCCGGGTGACCGGGGCGCCGGTGCCGATCAGCTCGCTGACCAGCTCACTGGAGGCAGAGGTGCCGACCGACGGGCCCAAACTGTCCATCACCGTGGTCAGCACGAACGTCGGCTGGCGGGTTTCGGCGCTCGACCAGGCGGGCTGAGCCGTGAAGATCGGCGTGCTCGTCGGAGTGCTGGTCACCGTGTTGTTCGCCGCCGTGGTCACCGCGGGCACCGTCGCCGTGGTGGTGGACAACCAGCAGGAGCAGCAGGCGCTCGGCGTGGTCAACCTCAGCTGCGACGCGGCGATCGGCCCGAGCCAGCCGGGGCAGCAGGGCAAGGGCGCGGCGGACGCGGCCAACCTGAAGGACGAGCAGCTGCAGATCGTCACGCTGATCATCACCATCGGCAAGCAGCGGCAGCTGTCGCCGCGCGCGTGGCAGATCGCCATCCAGGCCGGGATGACCGAATCGGGCCTGCGCAACCTGAACTACGGTGACCGCGACTCGCTGGGCATCTTCCAGATGCGGCCGTCGATGGGCTGGGGCACGGTCGCGCAGGTGACTGATCCGCCGTACCAGGTCAACAAGTTCTACGACGTGCTGCTCGCGGTGAAGGGCTGGGAGACGATGCGCCCCGGCGAGGCGGCGCAGGCGGTCGAGCGCTCGGGGTTCCCGGACCGGTACCACAAGTGGGAACCGATGGCCGTGCACCTGGTGGAGAACGTCGGCGAGGTGGTCGACGCCGCGGGCTGCGGTGAGGGCACCGGCGCGGTGCTGCCGCCGAGCCAGACCGCGGCCAAGGCGATCGAATTCGCCTTGGGGGAACAGGGAAAGCCGTACGTGTGGGGGGCGACCGGGCCGAACTCGTACGACTGCTCGGGGCTGATGCTGCGGGCCTACGAGGCGGCCGGCGTCACCCTGCCGAGGGTTTCGCGGGACCAGTACAAGGCGGGCGCGATGCTGCCGGTGGAGCAGGCCCAGCCGGGTGACCTGCTGTTCTGGGCGTACGACCCGTCGAACCCGAAGACCATTCACCACGTGGCGATGTACCTGGGGGATGGGAAGATGGTGGAGGCGCAGCAGAGCGGCGTCCCGGTGCACACCAGGAAGGTCTCCTGGGACGAAGGCGAGCTCGTCGCGCAGGCGGTCCGGCCTGGTGTTTAAGGAGTAGTGGGTGGCGAAGAAGTTCGGCAAGCGCGGCAAGAAGAAGGGCGCCCCGGAGGACCCGAGGAACATGTTCGGGCCGCCGATGCCGCGCCGCGGCGGGCCGCCCGCGTCGAGCACCCCGCTCGCCGATTTCCTCGACCGGGGCCCGATTCCCGGGGTGGACGAGGGGTATGTGGTGCTGCCGCGGTCCCTCGCGGAGGGCATGTCGTTGCCGTGGCAGCAGCAGACGGTGGAGCTGCTGTCGCAGTTCCACGGCACGCACCGCGGGTTGTCGTGGCCGATCTACCGGGTGACGCCGTCGCGGTACGAGCGGCTGGTCGATCTGGACGAGGAGCAGCTCGCGGAGGCGGGCTACCTGGTCGAGATCGATATGGACGGGGACCTGGTCTACCGCGAGCGGAGCGGCAGGCGGGTGGAGAACCCGGAAAGCACGACGGTGCTGGTGGCCACCTTGGACCCGATCGTGCGGCAGCGGCCGCCCGCGCGGCCGCGGCCGGAGGCCCCGGTGGAAGGCGCCTCGCGAGCGCCGGTGCCGATGAACCTGCCCCCTGCGCCGGTCTGGCGCACGACCCCGGCGAAGGCGGACTCGGGCGCGCCGCCGCTGCCGGTGCCGGAGCCGTCGAAGAACGTCGCGCCCGCCCCCACGCGGGAGGCACCGGCTCAGGCGCCACCCGCCGCTGCGCAGCAGGCCGCCTCCCAAACGCCGCCAGCCTCGGCCGAGTCGCCGGTGCCGCCCGCCGCGGCGCCCCAGGTATCGCCCGCCGCAGCGCAGCAGGTATCGCCCGCCGCAGCGCAGCAGGCCGCTTCCCAGATGCCGCCTGCCCCGGCCGAGTCGCAAGTGCCACCTGCCTCGGCGCCTCAGGTGCCGCCCGCCCAGGCGCAGCATCAAACGCCAGCCGAGGCTCCGAAGGCACCACCGGTACCGATCGGCTTCTCGCAGCCCGCCCCGCCAACCCAACCCGAGCCCTCAGCCCAGCCCGAGCCCTCAGCCCAGCTGCCCACCCGGCCCGAGCCCTCAACCCAGCCGCAGCCGCCCACCCAGTCCGAGTCGCCAGCCCATCCCGAGCAGCGAACCCACCCCGAGACCTCAGCCCACCCCGGGCCGCCAGCCCAGCCGAAGCCCCCGGTCAATCCGCCGCTCGCACCCGGCGAGACCGCCGTCTCCACCTCCGGGCAGCTCCCGGCGATCCCGCCCGTCTCGGCCCGGCCGGTCACCGATCTCGACGAGCCCTTCGCCGTGCCCTCGCACACCACCGAACACGCCACCGAACACAACACCGACAACACCGACGACACCGACACCCCGCCCCGCGGCCTCCGCCTCCCGGTCGACGACCGCGGCTGGTTCGACGAGCTGCCCGACTCGGCCTCGGCCGCCTCCTCCTCGGAACCACCCCAGGAGGAAGCGACCTTCGGCCCCAGCGGCGACCCGACCGAGATCCCCTACCGCTACCGCAAGTAGCTCACCGGGGCAGCTTCGCCCGGTGCGCCTTCGAGAACTCCTGGCCGGTGAACTTGTCCCAGTTGATCGACCACGACATCAGCCCGCGCAGGTTCGGGTACACGCCGCGCGGCTTGTACGTGCCGCAGCCCTGCGCCTTCATCAGGCAGTCCAGCGACTTGTGCACCTCGGCCACCGGGGTGAACCCGTTGCCCGCATAGGAGTTGGCAGGCAACCCGAAGGCGACCTGGTCCTGGCGCAGCGGCGGGAACGGGTTCGCCGCGTTGCCCTCGATCGGGAACCCGGCCAGCACCATGTCGGTCATCGCGGTGTGGAAGTCCGCCACGCCCATCGTGTGGTACTGGTTGTCCAGCCCCATGATCGGCCCGGAGTTGTAGTCCTGGACGTGCAGCAGCGTCAGGCTGTCCCGCATCGCGTGGATCACCGGCAGGTACGCCGCCGCGCGCGGATCGGCGCCACCCCACTGGCCGCTGCCGTAGAACTGGTACCCCAGCTGCACGAAGAACGTCTCCGGCGCCATGGTCAGCACGAACTCCGCGCCGTAGCGGGCTTTCAGCGACTTCAGTGCGGAGATCAGGTTGACGATCACCGGGGTGGTCGGGCTGGCCAGCGTGCGGTCGCCGGGGTTCAGCGACAGCGAGTGCCCCTCGAAGTCGATGTCCAGCCCGTCGAGGCCGTACTTGTCGATGATCGCCGCGACCGAGCTGACGAACTTGTCGCGGGCGGCGGTGGTGCTCAGCTGGACCTGGCCGTTCTGTCCGCCGATCGAGATCAGCACCTTCTTGCCCTGCGCCTGCTTCGCCTTGATCGCCTGGGTGAACGCGGCCTCGCTCTCCACGTTCGGGCACTCTGCCGCGGGGCACAGCGAGAACCGCAGGTCACCCGAGGTGACCGAGGTCGGCTCGGCGAAGGCGAGGTTGATGATGTCCCATTCATCCGGAACGTCCTGCATCCGCACGTAACCGGAGCCGTTGGCGAAGCTGGCGTGCAGGTACCCGACCAGCACGTGCTTCGGGAGCGCGGCCGAAGCCGTGCCGGGTGCCACCAAGAGCAGCGCGAGCATCGGCAGCAGCGCCGACAACGCCGTGAACAGTCGTCTCATCCGGGCCTCCCGAAGGCTGGTGACGCAGGTCACCCTAAATTGGACTAGACCAATGGGAGACTTGTCAAGTGGTCTGGACCAGTTGGCGGGGTCGCGCGAGCGCGCCGGAGGTGCCAGGCTCGGGGCATGGCGAAGGATCCGAACCCAGACCCCGGCTGGTACTACAACACCAGGACCAACGAGGTGGAGCACCTGGAGCGGGCGCGCTCGGTCGACCTGCTCGGCCCGTACCCCGACGAGGCGACCGCCCGGCGCGCGCTGGACATCGCCCGCGAGCGCACCAAGGCGGCCGACGCCGCCGACCGCGACTGGGACGAGGACTGACCCCCGCGAAGAGCCCGGATCAGGCCTTGCTCGGGTTAGGGTCGTGTGGTGGCCCCTGTAGTGCTAGGCACGCACCCGGCCGGTGGTGACTTCGGCCGGCTGCGCACCGAGTTCGCGCTGCCCGGCGGGTTCGGCGCCGACGTGCTGGCCGAGGCCGAAGCCGCGGTGATGGACCCGCTGCAGCTCGACGGCGACCGCGAGGACGCCACCGGCCTGCCGCTGGTCACCATCGACCCGCCCGGGTCGAAGGACCTCGACCAGGCGCTGCTGGTCGAACGCCGTCCCCGCGGCTTCCGCGTGCACTACGCCATCGCCGACCTGGCCGCCTTCGTCGCGCCCGGCGGCCCGATCGACCGCGAGGCCCGCCGCCGCGGCCAGACCCTGTACCTGCCCGACGGCAACGTGCCGCTGCACCCGCCCGTGCTCTCCGAGGACGCGGCGAGCCTGCTGCCTGGCGAAACCCGCCGCGCGGTGCTCTGGACGATCGACACCGACGCCGACGGCGAGCCGCTCTCGGTCCACGTGCGCCGCGCGCTGGTCCGGTCCACCGAGCAGTTCGACTACGAGACCGTCCAGGCCGCCGCCGACGCGGGCCGCGTGCACCCGTCCATCGAGGCCCTCCCCGTGCTCGGCCGCCTCCGCCGCGAGCTGGCCGTGCACCGCGGCGCGCTGGAACTCCAGCTCCCCGAGCAGGAGGTCAGCGCCGACGAGGAGGGGAACTGGCGGCTGACTCGCCGCCCCCGCACCGACGTCGACGCGTGGAACGCCGAGATCTCCCTGCTCACCGGCATGAGCGCGGCGCGGATCATGATCGACGCCGGCGTCGGCGTCCTCCGCACGCTGCCCAAGGCCGAGCCGGACGCGGTGAGCTGGCTGCGCCGCTCGGCCCGCGCGCTGGGCATCGACTGGCCCGCCGAGGCCGGGGTCGCCGAACTGCTGTCCACTCTGGACCCCCGGCAGCCGGAGTCGCTGGCGCTCTACGCCGACACCACGCGCCTGCTGCGCGGCGCCGGGTACACCGCCTTCGACGGCACCGCGCCCGAGGTCAGCACCCATGCGGGCATCGGCGGCCCGTACGCGCACGTCACCGCGCCGATCCGGCGGCTGGTGGACCGGTTCGCCACCGAGATCTGCCTCGCGGTGACCGCGGACCGCCCGGTGCCGGATTGGGTGCGTGAGGCGCTGGGCCGGGTGCCCGAGCTGATGAGCGCGTCGGACACGCTGGCGGCCAGGGTCGAACGCGCCTGCGTGGACCAGGTCGAGGCGTGGATACTGGCCGACCGCATCGGCGACACCTTCGGCGCGGTGGTGCTGCGTGCCGAGGAGACCAGGGCCGAGGTGCTGCTGGAGGAGCCGCCGGTGCTCGCCAAGAGCAGCGGCGAGGGCTTCACCGAGGGCGCGCGGGTGACCATCCGGCTGACCTCGGTGGACGTGGACAAGCGCAAGGTGAGCTTCGAGCGGGTGTGAGCGCATGCGGATGACCGATGACCTCGGCGAGGACGTGCCGCTGACCGGTGCGCCGGACCGGATCGTCTCGATGGTGCCGTCGCTGACCGAGGCGGTGGCGGTGAGCGCACCGGGCGTGCTGGTCGGCGTCACCGACTACTGCACGCACCCGCCGGGGCTGGACCTGCCGCGCATCGGCGGCTCGAAGTACCCGAAGGTGGACCGGATCCTCGACCTGCGCCCGGACCTGGTGCTGGCCAACGCCGAGGAGAGCCGCCCGGAGGATGTGGAACGCTTGCGCGCCAACGGGATTCCGGTGTGGGTGATGGCCGCCGCGGCGACCGTGCCCGCCGCGCTCGGCTCGTTGCGCCGCCTGCTCACCCAGGGCCTCGAACTCGACGAGCCGGACTGGCTGGTGCGCGCCGAGGACCTGTGGCGCGACACCCCGCCGGTGCGCGCCAAGGCGGTCGTGCCGGTGTGGCGCAAGCCGTGGGTGGTGCTCGGCCGCGAGACCTTCGGCGGTGACGTGCTGCGCCGCCTCGGCGTGGAGCTGACCTACGCGGACCACGAGGACCGCTACCCGCGCCCGTCGCTGGACGAGCTGCGCGAGCAGTTCACGAGCGGCGCGGCGGACCTGCTGGTGCTGCCCGACGAGCCCTACCTGTTCACCGACGAGGACGGGCCGGAGGCCTTTCCCGGAGTGCCGTACGTGCTGGTCTCCGGGCGGTTCCTGACCTGGTACGGCCCGTCGCTCGTCGAGGCGCACACGGCTACAGCGGCAGCCCTGTCAGCACGGTTACCCGCTCTTCCGTGAAGTCGAGCATGGCCGCGGCCGGACCTTCGCGCCCGACGCCGGAGTCCTTCACCCCGCCGTAGGGCATCTGGTCGGCGCGGAAGCTCGGCACGTCACCGATCACCACGCCGCCGACGTCGAGGCGCGCGGCGGCTTCGAACGCGGTGGGCAGGTCGCGGGTGAAGACGCCGGTCTGCAGGCCGAAGCGCGAGTCGTTGACCCGCTCGAACGCCTCTTCCACGGAGTCGACGCGGTTGAGCGTGACCACCGGGCCGAACACCTCGTCGGCGAGCACCTTCGCGTCCTCGGCCACGTTGGTCAGCACGGTCGGGGACAGCGTCGCGCCGTCGCGGGTGACGTCGCCGCCCGCCTCGCGGACCCAGGCCTCGACCCGTTCGGCGGCGGCCGTGTTGATCAGCGGGCCGACGTCGGTGCGGTCGTCGTTCGGGTCGCCGACGCCCAGCGCCGACACCGCGGCGGTGACCTTCTCCACCAGCTCGTCGAACACCTCGGCGTGCGCGTAGACGCGCTGCACCGAGATGCACGACTGCCCGGCCTGGTACATCGCGAAGGTGGCGATGCGCTGCGCGGCGAACTCCAGGTCCGTCCAATCAGGACAGACGATGGCCGCGGCGTTGCCGCCGAGTTCGAGCGCGACGTGCTTGCGCGGCGCGCTTTCCCGGATGCCCCAGCCCACCGGCACGGAACCGGTGAACGAGACCACCGGCAGCCGGGGGTCGGTGACCAGCCGCGCGGCCACGTCGTTGCCCGCGGGCAGGATCGACCAGCTGCCGACGGGCAGCGTGGTCTCGGCGAGCAGTTCACCGAGCAGCAGCGCGGTGAGCGGGGTGGCGGGCGCGGGCTTGAGCACGATCGGCGCGCCGACCGCGATGGCCGGGGCGACCTTGTGCGCCACCAGGTTCAGCGGGAAGTTGAACGGGGTGATGCCGAGGATCGGGCCCTTCGGCACGCGCCGCACGAGCGCCATCCGGCCGGTGCCGCCGGGATCGGTGTCGAGCCGCTGCAGTTCGCCGGTGAAGCGGCGGGCTTCCTCGGCGGCCCAGCGGAAGGTCGACGCCGCGCGGGCGACCTCACCGCGTGACCACTTGATCGGCTTGGCCGATTCCGCGGTGATCAGGCGGGCGAACTCCTCGGCGCGTTCGGTCAGCTGCCGGGACACGTGGTCGAGCGCGGTCGCGCGCACGTGGGCCGGTGTGCGCGCGGTCTCGTCCCGCGCGTCGTGGGCCGCTTGGACGGCGGCGTCGACTTCGGCGTCGCCCGGCACGTGGTGCTCGCCGGCGGTGGAGCCGTCGTATGAGCTGCGGATCGTGGTGGTTTCGCCGCTGTGGACGGGTTTTCCGGCGATCCAGAAGGGGAAGGTGGTCATTTTCCGGCCTCCGTGAGGATGGCCTGCTCCAGGACGGAAAGGCCCTCGTCGAGCAGTGCGGGGGAGAGGGACAACGGCGGCAGCAGCCGCACGACGTTGCCGTAGGTGCCGCAGGTCAGCACCACCACGCCGGCCGCGTGGCAGGCCTTCGCGATGCGGCCGGTCAGCGCCGCGTCCGGCTTGCCGCCGGTGACGAACTCGGCGGCGAGCATGGCGCCCCGGCCGCGGACGTCGCCGATGACGCCGGTGCGTTCGCCGATCGCGCGCAGCCGGGGCAGCACGGTCTCGGCGATGCCGCGGGCGGCCAAGTCCAGGCGCTCGGCGCGCAGGGTCTCGATCGAGCCGAGCGCGGCGGCGCAGGCGATCGGGTTGCCGCCGTAGGTGCCGCCGAGGCCGCCGGACGGCACCGCGTCCATCAGCTCCGCGCGCCCGGTGACGGCGGCGAGCGGCAGGCCGCCGGCGATGCCCTTCGCGGTGGCGATGAGGTCCGGCACCACGTTCTCGTGGTTGGACGCGAACCAGTCGCCGGTGCGGCAGAAGCCGGTCTGCACCTCGTCGGCGACGAAGACCACGCCGTTGCGCGCGCACCAGTCGGAGAGGGCGGGGAGGAAGCCGGGTGCGGGCTCGATGAAGCCGCCCTCGCCCTGGATCGGTTCGAGCACCACGGCGGCGACCTGGTCCCCGCCGATCTGCTTCTCGATCCGGTCGATGGCGGCGGCCGCGGCCTCGGGGCCGGTCAGGCCGTCGCGGTAGGGGTAGGAGCCGGGGACGCGGTAGACCTCGGGGGCGAAGGGGCCGAAGCCGTGCTTGTACGGGACGGACTTCGCGGTCAGCGCCATGGTCAGGTTGGTGCGGCCGTGGTAGGCGTGGTCGAACACCACGACGGCCTGGCGGCCGGTGGCGGCGCGGGCGATCTTGACCGCGTTCTCGACGGCTTCGGCGCCGGAGTTGAAGAGGACCGAGCGCTTGGCGTGGTCGCCGGGGGTGAGGTCCTGGAGTTCCTCGCACACCCGGACGTAGCCCTCGTACGGAGTAACCATGAAACACGTGTGGGTGAACTCGGCAGCCTGCGCGCGGACGCGGTCGACCACGGCGGGGGCGTTGTGGCCGACGTTGGTGACCGCGATGCCGGAGCCGAGGTCGATCAGGGTGTTGCCGTCGGCGTCGGTGAGCAGGCCGCCATCGGCGGAGGTGATGTAGACGGGCAGCACCGAGCCGACGCCCGCGGCGACCGCGTCGGCGCGGCGTTGCTGCAGGGCGCGGGAGGCCGGGCCGGGGATTTCGGTCAGCAGCCTGCGCTGCGTGGTCTGGGCGGTCATGGCTTCAGGATGCGGTGGGGGGCTGGTTTGGTCAGGTGCCAGTTTGGACATCGGGAGCGGTAAGATTCGCCAACATGGCACTTTCGCTCGGTTCGCTGGCTGCTGCTGAAGGCCTGCCCGTCCTGGCGGGCTCGGGCGGCTTGGGGCGGGTGATCGGCTGGGTGCACCCGACGGAACTGGTGGACCCCACCGCCTTCCTCGACGGCGGCGAACTCCTCCTGACCACGGGACTGGCTTTCGAACTCGAGGCTGCCGCCCCAACCACAGCCGACGACTCCGCCTCGACTTTGGCTGCGGCCGCCGATTCTGCCTCCGCGCTGGCCGCGGTTGGTGAACCTGCGTCCGCTTCGGGCGCCGCTGGCGATCTTTCGCCCGCTTCAGGCACGGCCGATGATCTTGCGTCCGCATTGGGGAAGGCTGGTGATCCTTCGTCGACTTCGGGCGCGGCTGGTGATCCTGCGGCCGCCACGGGGGCGGCTGGTGATTCTGGGTCGGCTTCCGGTGCGGCTGGCGGTCCTTCGTCCGCTACGGGGGCGGTCGGTGGGCTTTCGTCGGCGCGGGGTGTGGCTGGTGGTCCCGGGGTGGCGGCCTCTGCGGCATATGAGGCCTATGTGGAGCGGCTGGCGCAGGCTGGGGTGGCCGGAATCGGGTTCGGGAGCGGGGTGATCCACGATCAGGTGCCGCCGGGCCTGGTCGCCGCCGCGGAAGCCGCCGGGTTGCCGTTGCTGGAGGTGCCGCACGAGGTGCCGTTCATCGCGATCACCAAGGCGGTTTCGGCAGCGGTGGCGGCCGACGAGTACGCCACCGTCGTGCGGACCGGGCGCGGCCAGCAGGAACTGACCAGGGCGGCGGTCGGCCGGGGCGGGCCGGGCGCGGTGGTGCGCCGCCTGTCTCGGCTGGTCGACGGGTGGGTGCTGTTGCTGGACTCGGGCACTCCGGTGGAAGGCGTCCCCGGCACGGGCACCCCGGTGGAGGCCTTCCCCGCCTCGGCGCGCACGCATGCGGCTGCGCTCGACGTCTCGGGTTTGCGGGGAACGCGGGGCACCCGGCTCGCATCGGGGGATGAGGTCGTTCTGCACTCGCTGGACTCGCGGACGGTGCTCGCCGTGGGGCGCGAGGTGGAGCTGGACGCGGCGGAGCAGTTCATCGTGAACACGGCGGCGTCGCTGCTTTCGCTTGCGCTGCAACGAAACCGGGAACAGAGCGGGGTGCTCGGTCAGTTGCGTTCGGGCTTGTTCGACCTGCTGCTGGCCGACGAAGACCTCGCGGTGGCGACGATCCGGAGGCTGTGGCCCGCCATGCCGGAGCCGCCCTGGCGGATCGCGGTCGTGGTGGGCTCCGGGGCCGCCAGGCGCGCTTTCGCCGAGGCTTTGGGGGAGGCGTTCTGCGTGGTGCGGGACTCGGATGTAGTGGTGGTCGCGCCGGAGGTCGAGGCGGTGGAGGCACTGGTGCGTCGGCTTGGGCTGCACGGTGGGATTTCTTCTGCCGGTGGCAACCCAGCCGCCGTCGGCGGGTCCGGTAGCTCTGCCAGCTCAGCGGCCGTTGCCAGCCCCCGTAGCTCTGCCCGCTCGGCTGCCGCTGGCTCGGCTGCCGCCGCTGGCTCGGCTGAGGCTGCCGGCTCGGCGGGGGCTGCTGGCTCGGCCTCCGGTGGCGGAGAGCGGGCCGTTGGTGCGGCTACTGCGCTTCGGCAGGCTGTGCGGGTGGCGCAGGCTGCTCGCGCCCAGCATCAGCCCTGGCTTGGGTTTGACGAGTACACCGGCTCTGGGTTGTTGGCACTGCTTCCGAAAGAGAGCGGTGCTCTCTTTGCGGATGCGGTGCTCTCGCCGTTGAGCGGTGATCTTGTGGAGGCGCTTCGCTGTTGGATTGAGGAGCATGGCCACTACGACGCCGCCGCCACCCGGCTGAACATTCATCGGCACACTCTTCGCAAGCGTTTGCGCAAAGTGGAAGAGTTGACGGGGCGGAGCCTTGCTTCGCCTGGCACCCGCGCGGAGTTTTGGGTGGCGCTGGCCATCGCTGGGCGGTGACCCAAGCAAGCTCACCGAAAGCGGTCCGTAGCCGCCCTCAGCCCGGCCAGGACGCCCAGGTCGTTCACCGCATGCCCAGCCGTGTTCAGCAGGTGCAGCTCCGAACCCGGCCAAGCCTGGTGCAACTCCCAAGCCGTCGTCGGCGGGCACACCACGTCGTACCGCCCCTGCACCAGCACCCCCGGAATCCCGCTCAACTTCGCCGCGTCCCGAATCAACTGTCCATCATCGAGCCACGCGCCATGACTGAAGTAGTGCAAAGCGATCCGCGCGAAGGACAGCGCGAACCCCGGCCGGCTGTAGTTCTGCAGATAACTCGGCTGCGGCACCAGCGAGACGATCGCGCCTTCCCAAGCGCTCCAAGCGATCGCCGCGGCCTCGCGCACCCCGCGCTCCGGGTGGTAAACGAGCCGGTGGTACGCCGCCAGCGGATCATCCCGCGAAGCCTCCGCGAGCGGCGCGAGGTAAGCACCCCAAGCATCCGGGTAAAGCCGCGAAGCGCCGTCGCGGTAAATCCAGTCCAGTTCGCTTTGCCGCGCTGTGAACACCCCGCGCAACACGATCTCGCTGACCCGCCCCGGATGCGTTTCGGCATACGCGAGCGCGAGCGTCGCCCCCCACGAACCGCCGAAAACCTGCCACCGGTCGATCCCCAGGTGCGCGCGCAACAGCTCCAGATCGGCCACCAGGTGCCAGGTCGTGTTCGCCGACAGGTTCACCTCGGGCTCGGTGATGCTCGGCGTGCTGCGCCCCGAACCACGTTGGTCGAACTGCACGATCAAGTACGCCGACGGGTCGAAATGCCTGCGGGACAACGGAGTCAGCCCGCTACCCGGCCCGCCGTGCAGCACCACCACCGGTTTGCCGTCCGGATTGCCGGAGGTTTCCCAGTGCACCAGGTGCCCGTCGCCGACCTCGAGCAGTCCGGTCCGGAACGGCTCGATCGCCGGGTACAGCTCATCCATGCGCACCACTGTGCCTCATGCGCGGGCACAGCGGTGCGCACGGACGGAAGGTGGGGGCTCGCTCCCGCCGCCAGACTGAACGAGCCCCCGGTCCGGGGGGATTTCAGGGAGCGAGGACCCGGCGAAGGGCACGGGATGAGCCCGAGATGTCTGTGTTCGCGGCGCGCGGTACGCGCATCGTTTCCTCCTCGTCGAGGACCCGTGGCGGCGGTGGGTAAACGCTAAGCCACGGACTGAATACAGTCAAGCATGTGACCTGCATTCATATACCTGAACGACGAGGGCTCAGTGGAAGGAGTGCTCCGGACCGGGGAACTCGCCGCGCCGCACGTCCTCGGCGAAGGCGGTGGCCGCCGACGAGAGCGCACCCGCCACATCCGCGTACCGCTTCACGAAGCGCGGCGCCTTGCCCCGCCGCAATCCCGCCATGTCCTGCCACACCAGCACCTGCGCGTCGCAGTCCGGACCCGCGCCGATGCCGATGGTCGGGATGCGCAGCGAGTGCGTGACCTGCTTGGCCGCCTCCGCCGGCACCATCTCCATCACCACCGAGAACGCCCCGGCCTCCTGCAGCGCCAGCGCGTCGGCGACCAGTTCCTCCCCGGCCGCGCCACGCCCCTGCACGCGGTACCCGCCCAGGTTGTGCTCGCTCTGCGGGGTGAACCCGATGTGTCCCATCACCGGCACCCCGGCCGAGGTCAGCGCCTCCACGTGCGGCGCGAACTTCCGCCCGCCCTCCAGCTTCACCGCGTGCGCGCGGCCCTCCTTCATGAACCGGACCGCGGTCGCCAGCGCCTGCTCCGGGGACAGCTGGTACGAGCCGAACGGCAGGTCGGCCACCACGAGCGCGTACTTCACCGCCCTGGTCACGCCGCGCACCAGCGGCAGCAGCTCGTCCACCGTCACCGGGAGCGAGGTGTCGTAGCCGAACACGTTGTTGGCCGCGGAATCACCGACGAGCAGCACTGGGATCCCGGCTTCGTCGAACAGCTCCGCGGTGTACATGTCGTAGGCGGTGAGCATCGGCCACGCCTCGCCGCGCTCCTTCAGCTCCCGCAGGTGGTGCACGCGGACCTTCCTGCGCGGCGCGGCTTCCCTGGCCGAAGGACCGGAGCCGTACGGTGCGGCCAGTTCGCCGCCATCAGTGCCGGGGGCAGACATCGTCGTCGACCGTCCCTTCGCTCGTGGACCCGGTTCCGGGTGGATGAACCAGCCTGACACCACGCCCGGGCGCCCCCAAGCGGGCTGCGACCAGCTTCACACCGGTACCGTCGGGCCGCTACCGGCGGATCCCCCGTTCGACGGAAGGATCGAGCCCGGCGGTCAGACTCGCGGATGATGTCGGATGACCGATGGCGCGGGTTGAGTAAGAACTCCAGATGCCGGCGAGAACGACTGGAAGCCCGACCGTGAGCAAGCCACCCGTGCCCAGATGGCAGGCGAGGACCGCGGGCCTCGTCGCCACCGTGGTGCAGCTCGGCGCCTTCTCCTCCCTGCTGCTCCTGCTGCTCGGTGACGACGGGCGCTGGCTGCGCCACGTCCTCGCCGGGGTGTTCTGGCTGCTCAGCATCCCCGCCGACGCGAACCTGGTGATCGCGCTGGTGCTGGTGGTGCTCGGCGCCGCGCTGCGCCGCCGCAAGCGCGCCGCGCTGTACACGCTGGTGCTGTTCCAGGTCACCGGCCTGGTGATCATGCTCGCCGGGCAGGCGCTGCTGCTGTGGGCGCCCGACCTGGTCGACCTGCGCCCGGAGGAGTACGCCCAGGTACCCGAGATCGTCGCCGCGATCGGCGGGCTGGAACTGGTCTCCGTCGCGCTCACCGCCCTGCTGCTCGCACTGCGCCCCGCCTTCCCGGCCCGGCTGGCGCCCGGCGCCTTCGTGCGCGGCTTGCTGGTGCTGTTCGCCGGCATGGCCACGGTGACCGTCGGTGGCTGGATCCTCGCCGAGATCTTCCCCGGCACGCTGGCGAGCAGCTGGGAGCGGTTCGTCTGGGCGGCCAACCACTCCACCGGTGAACTGCTGCGGCTGGGCCGGTTCGGCGTCGGGCACGGGCCGGACTGGCTGGACGTGCTGCTCGACCTCGGTGGCACGTTCGCCACGGTCGCCGCGCTCTTTGTCTTCTTCCGTGGTGTGCGCACCCGGCACCTGCGCACCGACGAAGAGGAACTGCGGCTGCGGGAACTGCTCGCCGAACACGGCGAACCGGATTCGCTCGGCTATTTCGCCACGCGACGGGACAAAAGCGTGGTTTTCGCGCCGTCCGGACGGGCAGCGGTCACCTACCGCGTGCTCGGCGGCACGAGCATCGCCAGCGCGGATCCGGTCGGCGACCCCGAGGCGTGGCCCGCCGCGGTGCGGGAATGGCTGGCCGAAGCCCGGCGGTACGGCTGGGTTCCCGGTGTGCTCGGCGCGAGCCGCCGGGGTGCCGAGGTGTACACCGCGGCCGGGTTGAAGGCACTGGAAATCGGCGACGAAGCCATTCTCGACGTCCGTGACTTCAGCCTGAGCGGACCCGATCGGCGAACCGTGCGGCAGGCGGTGAGCCGGATCGAGCGCGCCGGGTTCTCCAGCCGCGTCCGCCGCCATTCCGAGATTTCCCATGAGGAAATGGCGTCGCTGTTGAAAAAGGCCCAACAATGGCGTGGCGGGGAAAGCGAACGCGGGTTCTCCATGGCGCTCGGGCGGCTCGGCGACCCGTCCGACGGCCGGTGCGTGATGGTCGAGGCCTTCGACGCCGACGGTGAACTCCGCGGCCTGCTTTCCTTTGTGCCGTGGGGACGTCGCGGGCTTTCGCTGGACCTGATGCGCCGCGACCGCGACGCGGGCAACGGGCTCAACGAGTTCCTGCTCGCCGAACTGGTCGCCGCGTGCTCCCGCCTTGGCGCACAACGGATTTCGCTGAACTTCGCGATGTTCCGCGCGGTGTTCGCCGGCGGGGAGCGGATCGGGGCCGGGCCGGTGCTGCGGGCGTGGCGTGCGGTGCTCAGCGTGTTCTCGCGGTTCTTCCAGCTCGAATCGCTGTACCGCGCGAACGCCAAGTACGGGCCGGAATGGGAGCCGCGGTTCCTCTGCTACGCCTCGGCGCGGCGGTTGCCGAAGGTCAGTCTGGTCGCCGGTGCGCTCGAAGGGTTCGTGCCCAGCGTCGGCGCGCATCGCGCGCTGCGGCTGGAAACCGTCACCGACGACTTCGTCGGCGAGGTGCGGCGGATCGAAGAACGCGCGGCGGCCACGGTCGCGGTGAAACCGGTGCGGCGCCCGGAACAGGTCCGCGTGCGGATCGCCAAGCTCGACCGGTTGCGCGCGGCCGGGGTGGAGCCTTACCCGGTCGGGTTCGAGCGCGACTCGGTGCTCGGCGACGTGGTGACGAAGTTCGCCGGCCTGGAACCGGACCACCACACCGGCGAACGCGTGCGCGTGGCCGGGCGGGTGGTCGCGCTGCGCAACCTCGGTGGGCTGTGTTTCGCGCGCCTCAAGGACTTCAGCGGGGAACTGCAGCTGATGCTCGCCGCCGACGTGCTACCGCTGGACGACTGGCGGTCCGGAGTGGACCTCGGCGACCACGTCGGCGTGACCGGCGAGGTGGTCACGTCCCGTCGCGGCGAGCTTTCGGTGCTCGTCACCGAGTGGACCGTCACCGCGAAGTGCCTGCACCCCCTGCCTGACCGCCGCAAGGGCCTGGCCGATCCCGAGGCCAGGGTGCGCAAGCGCTACCTCGACCTGGCGGTCAACCCCGATTCGGCGGCCATGCTGCGGATGCGCGGCACGGTGGTCCGCGCCCTGCGGGAACGCCTGTACCAGCGCGACTTCCTCGAGGTCGAGACGCCGATGCTGCAGACCGTGCACGGGGGTGCCAACGCCCGCCCGTTCGTCACCCACATCAACGCCTACGACATGCGGATGTACCTGCGGATCGCGCCGGAGCTGTACCTCAAGCGGCTGTGCGTGGCCGGGGTCGAGCGCGTCTTCGAGCTGAACCGCAACTTCCGCAACGAGGGCGTGGACGCCACGCACAACCCCGAGTTCACCATGCTGGAGGCGTACCAGGCCTACGCCGACTACAGCACCATGCGACGGCTGATGCGGGAGCTGGTGCAGTGCGCCGCCGAGGCCGCGTACGGCAGCCAGGTGGTGCGGCGGCCGGGCCTCGGTGAGGTCGACATCTCCGGGGACTGGCCGGTGATCACCGTGCACGACGCGGTGTCCGAGGCGTTCGGGGAACGGATCGACGCGGGCACCACGGTGACCGAACTGCGGCGGTTGTGCCGCCAGGCCGGGGTCCCGCTCGACGGCGCCGACGAGCTGGGTCAGGGCGACCTCGTGCTCAAGGCACACGAGCACCTGGTCGAGCCGCACACCACCAGCCCGGTCTTCTACACCGACTACCCGACCGAGGTCTCCCCGCTGACCCGGCGCCACCGGGTGGACCCGCGGCTGGCCGAGCGCTGGGACCTGATCGCCTTCGGCGCCGAGATCGGCACCGCCTACAGCGAGCTGACCGATCCGCTCGAACAGCGGCGGCGGCTCGAAGCGCAGTCGCTGCGGGCGGCCAGCGGGGACATCGAGGCGATGGAACTGGACGAGGACTTCCTGCTCGCGCTGGAACACGGCATGCCGCCGACCGGCGGGCTGGGCATGGGCGTCGACCGGCTGTTGATGCTGCTCACCGGCGCGTCGATCCGGCAGACGGTGGTCTTCCCGTTCGTCCGGGCCAGGGCCTGACCACGCCCGCGCTGACTGGCGTGTCACTCTGTGGCGCGTGAGGGGATTCCGGCTGGTCCGCCTGGTGGCGATGGCGCTGCTCGCGCTGGCCGTCGCCGCCTACTCGGCGTGGGTGCTGGAACTGGTGGTGCCGACCGGGCTGTCCGTGCTGCGCTCGCCGGTCGACGAGTTCGCCGCGCGGGACCAGCCGTACGGCGAGCTGTTCCGGACCGCCGAGGTGATCGCCGGGGCCGCGTTCATCGCGGCGGTGCCCCCGCTGAACCGGCTCGCCCCGACGCACTGGGTGTCGCGGCTGTCGGTGGTCGCCGTCGGGGTGTTCGGGGTGGCGCTGATCGTGCACGCGGCGCTGCCGCTGGACTGCGCGAGCTCGGTCAACGAGCTGTGCGTGGGCACCACCCCGGCGCACCACGCGCACGTGGTGCTCACCGAGGTGCTGACCGGGATCTACCTGGTCGGCGCGGCGAGCCTGATCGTCTGGTGGCCGCCGCGGTGGCGGGCGGTGGCGATCGTGGTGTTCGTGCTGGTCGCGGGCAGCGAGGTGGGGGTGCACCTGGTCGAGCCGGTGGCCGGGCTGGCCACCCGGGTGCAGGCGCTCGCGATGGCGGCGCTGCTGCTGGTCGGCGCGGCTTATCTGAGTGATGCCGAACGGCTCCGCCGGGTGGCATGATGCGCTCGTGATGGATGCCAACGCCGGTCCGGTGGCCGACGAACGCGAAGGCCTGCTCGCCTTCCTCGAACAACAGCGGCGCGTGCTGCGCATCGCCGCGCACGGTCTCACCGACGAGGAGGCCCGGCGGGCGCCGAGCCGCAGCGCGCTGACCGTCGGCGGGCTGGTGAAGCACGTGGCGGTCACCGAGCGGAACTGGATCGACCTGATCGAGTTCGACGATCCGCCGCAGCCCGCGATGGAGGACTACGCTGACGCGTTCACCCTGCGCGAGGACGAGACGCTGGCCGGGGTGCTCGACCTGTCCGCCGAGGTGGCGGCGCGGACCGCGCGCGTGATCGGCGGCGTGGCCGACCTGGGGCAGCCGGTGCCGGTGCCGAAGGGTGTGCCCTGGTACCCGGACGGCCTGGAGGCGTGGTCGGTGCGGTGGGTGCTGCTGCACCTGATCGAGGAGGCCGCGCGGCACGCCGGCCACGCCGACATCGTGCGCGAACACCTCGACGGCGCCACCGCCATGCCGCTGCTGGCCGCCGCCGAGAACTGGCCCGCGAGCCCGTGGCTGCAACCCTGGACCCGCTCCCAGCCGCTGTGAATGTGGCTTTCACTGCCGATTCCGCAGTGAAAGCCACATTCACAGCGCGTCGGTGCGTCTCGGTGCGCCTCGGTGCGCCTCGGCGGGGTGAGGGAGGCCACAGTGCCGCCACCTCTCCCCGAAACGGGTGGTCGAGCGTGGTTCCCGGCGGTGTGACCAGCCGGATTCGCGCGGGTCAGCGCCGGTGCGCCCGCCCGATCCCGCGATCTTGCCAGCCGGTGCGCGCCCCCCTGGCGGGTGCGGGCTACGATCCCGGTAGCCACTCGGCCGTGGCCTGTCCGCGGCCGGGACCACCACAAGAGCAGTGCAGGAGGCAGGAGTGACGGCCGTAGCCCCCAAGCCGATCGCCACGCGCCCGTACCCGGCGCGCGAGTCGGTGAAGGGTTCGTACCTGCTGCGGTTGTTCCGCACGACGGACCACAAGCAAATCGGCATCATGTACCTGGTCACCTCGTTCGCCTTCTTCATGGTCGGCGGCGCGATGGCGATGCTGATCCGGAGCGAGCTGGCCCGGCCGGGGCAGCAGTTCCTCTCCCAGGAGCAGTACAACCAGCTGTTCACCATGCACGGCACGGTGATGCTGCTGCTCTACGCGACCCCGATCCTGTTCGGCTTCGCGAACTTCATCCTGCCGCTGCAGATCGGCTCGCCCGACGTGGCGTTCCCGCGCCTGAACGCGTTCAGCTACTGGCTGTACCTCTTCGGCGGGCTGATCGTGATGTCCGGGTTCATCACCCCGGGTGGCGCCGCCGACTTCGGCTGGTTCGCCTACACCCCGCTCTCGGACGCGATCCACTCGCCCGGCGTCGGCGCCGACCTGTGGATCTCCGGGCTGGTGGTGTCCGGTCTCGGCACCATCCTCGGTGCGGTCAACATGATCACCACGGTGGTCTGCCTGCGCGCGCCCGGCATGACGATGTACCGGATGCCCATCTTCACCTGGAACATCCTGGTCACCAGCATCCTGATCCTGCTGGCCTTCCCGATCCTGACCGCGGCGCTGATGGGCCTGCTGGCGGACCGGCACCTCGGTGCGCACGTGTTCGACCCGGCCAACGGCGGGGTGATCCTGTGGCAGCACCTGTTCTGGTTCTTCGGCCATCCCGAGGTCTACATCGTCGCGCTACCGTTCTTCGGCATCGTCTCGGAGATCTTCCCGGTGTTCAGCCGGAAGCCGATCTTCGGCTACAAGGGCCTGGTCTGGGCGACGCTGGGCATCGCCGCGCTGTCGGTCGCGGTGTGGGCGCACCACATGTACGCCACCGGTTCGGTGCTGCTGCCGTTCTTCTCGTTCATGACCTTCCTCATCGCGGTGCCCACCGGGGTCAAGTTCTTCAACTGGATCGGCACCATGTGGAAGGGGCAGCTGAGCTTCGAGACGCCGATGATCTTCAGCGTCGGCTTCATCGTCACCTTCCTCTTCGGCGGGCTGTCCGGCATCCTGCTGGCCGCCCCGGCGATCGACTTCCACGTCTCCGACAGCTACTTCGTGGTGGCGCACTTCCACTACGTGCTCTACGGCACGATCGTGTTCGCCACCTTCGCCGGCATCTACTTCTGGTTCCCGAAGATCACCGGCCGGATGCTCGACGAGCCGCTGGGCAAGCTGCACTTCTGGACCACGTTCATCGGCTTCCACGGCACCTTCCTGGTCCAGCACTGGCTGGGCAACGAGGGCATGCCGCGCCGGTACGCCGACTACCTGGTCAGCGACGGGTTCACCACGCTGAACACGATCTCCACCATCGGCGCGTACATCCTCGGCGCCTCGACGCTGCCGTTCCTGTGGAACGTGTTCAAGAGCTACCGCTACGGCGAGATCGTCACGGTGGACGACCCGTGGGGCTACGGCAACTCGCTCGAGTGGGCCACCTCGTGCCCGCCGCCGCGGCACAACTTCACCGAGCTGCCGCGGATCCGGTCCGAGCGCCCGGCGTTCGAGCTGCACTACCCGCACATGATCGAGCGGATCCACAAGGAAGGCGAGATCACCTTCACCGGCAAGCCGAAGGTGCACGGGGAGCCGAAGGCCCCCTCGCAGGTGCTCACCGAAGCCGCCATCCCGGGTGACCACAGCAAGGACAACTCGGGCGAGCAGTGACCCAAGCCGCGAAGCGCGCATCCCGGACCCGGGGTGCGCGCTTCGTCTCTGTCCGAGGGAAGGGTGCCGCGTGACGAAGACCCCAGTTCTGATCACCACGACCGGGCCGGACAAGCCGGGTGTCTCCTCGGTGCTGTTCGCCGCGCTGACCCGGCACGGGGTCGACCTGCTGGACGTCGAGCAGGTGGTCATCCGGGGGCAGCTGGTCCTCGGTGTGCTGGTGGCCGTGGAGAGCGATCCCGAGGGCCTCCAGGAACTGGTCGAGCAGGCCATGCACTCGGTGTCCATGCAGGTCGACGTCAGCATCGGCTCGGCCATCGGCGAGGACCCGTTCGCGCCGGCCCGCCAGGACTCCAGCCACGTGCTGGTGGTGCTGGGCCTGCCGTTCACCGCTCGCGCGTTCACCGAGGTGGCGCGGCGGCTGGCCGCGCTGAACGTGAACATCGACTCGATCCGCAGCATCGCCGACTACCCGGTGACCGGGCTCGAGGTCTACGTCTCGGTCGCCGAGGACACCGAGGCCGCCGACGAGGCGCTGCGCAGCGCGCTCGCCGACGTGGCTTCGCGCGGGGGACTGGACGTCGCGGTCGAGCGGGCCGGGCTGGCCCGCCGGGCCAAGCGCCTGATCGTGTTCGACGTGGACTCCACGCTCATCCAGGGCGAGGTGATCGAGATGCTCGGCGCGTTCGCCGGGGTCGAGCCGCAGGTCCGCGAGATCACCGAGGCCGCGATGCGCGGCGAGCTGAACTTCACCGAGTCGCTGGAACGCCGGGTCGCGCTGCTCGAAGGGCTGCCCGAGACGGTGCTCGACGAGGTGGCGTCGTCGCTGCAGCTGACCCCGGGCGCGCGCACCACGGTCCGCACGCTCAAGCGGCTCGGTTACCGCTGCGGCGTGGTCTCCGGCGGGTTCACCACGATCATCCAGAGGCTGGTCGACGACCTCGGCCTGGACTTCGCCGCGGCGAACGAACTGGAGATCGTCGACGGCAAGCTGACCGGCAAGGTGATCGGCGAGGTGGTCGACCGGCCGGGCAAGGCGGTCGCGCTGCGCCGGTTCGCCGCCGCGTACGGCATTCCGCTGACCCAGTGCGTGGCGGTCGGCGACGGCGCGAACGACATCGACATGCTCTCCGCGGCGGGCATGGGCGTGGCCTTCAACGCCAAGCCCGCGTTGCGCGAGGTGGCCGACACCGCGTTGTCGCACCCGTTCCTGGACGCGGTGCTGTTCATGCTCGGCATCACGCGTGCCGAGGTCGAAGCGGCCGACGCCGCCGACGGGCTGCTGCCGGAGCGGCCGTGATCCTCGCTCCGCTGGCCGCGCGGTACGCGTCGTGGCTGGGCTTGCCCGCCGAGGAGACGGCCCTCCCGGAGGCGTCGCCGGACGAGGTCCGCGCGATGCCGGTGATCCTGCGCATGGAGAAGGCGGAGCCGCCGGGACGTACGCCGTTGCTGGAGGCGGCGGCCGCCGCCGCGCTGGCGGTGTGCCTCGACGAACGCGCCAAGCCGGGTGGCGAATGGCACGAACCGGTGCGGGACTGGGTTTCCGGGCACATCCGCAAGGTCGCCCGCCGCGCCAGGGGTGCGCACTGGCAGGCCGTGCAGGACCTGCCGGGCGTGACCGTCTCGATCGACGGCGCCGAGGCGCGGGCGTTGCTGCCGGGCCGGGTGGTCGACGCGCCCAAGGAGGTCTCGCGGTTGCAGATCTCCGGGAGCGAGCTGCCGCCGGACGAGCCGGGTCAGGCGCCCGGCGCCACGCCGGTGCTGCTGCTCAACCCCGGTGTGACGATGACCGTCGGCAAGGCGGCGGCCCAGGTCGGGCACGGCACCATGCTGCTGGCCTCCCTGCTCGACGAGGACCGGCTCGCGGCCTGGGCGGACCGCGGTTTCCGGTGCGCGGTCCGGGTTCCCGGGCAGCTGGAGTGGGCCGAGCTGCACCCGGGCGAGGACCCGGGCCGGGCCTGGTCGGAGCGGTCGGTGATCGCCGTGCGGGACGCCGGGTTCACCGAGGTGGACCCGGGTACGGTCACGGTCCTGGCCCAGTGGCGGTAGAGGAGGAGCGCATGGGGCTCGAGGTGGAGCGGATCGGTGAGCACGTGTTCGCCGGTCGCAACGAGCGGGGCGCCGAGGTGCGGATCGGCCGCAAGGGGCAGGAGGACGTGTTCTCGCCGGCCGAACTGCTGCAGATCGCCGCGGCGGGCTGCGCCGCGGTGACCGCCGAGGACCTGGTGGTGCGGCGGACCGGTGAGGACGCGAAGTTCCGCGTCGAGGTGACCGCCGACCGCAACGAGGCCGCGTCGGAACTGGACGCCATCCACGTCGCCTTCGACCTCGATCTGTCCTCTGTGGACGCCGAACGCCGGGCGGCGCTGGCGGTCGCGGTGGACCGCGCGATCGAGCGGCTGTGCACGGTGAGCCGCACGCTGAAGAAGGGCATCCCGGTCACGGAGTCCTTCCCAGCAGAGTGACCAGCAGCGCGACGCGTTCCTCGCCGAGGCCGTCGCGCAGCCTGCTGTGCCGGGTGAGCAGGACGAGCCCGTGCATCGCGCTCCAGGCGACCTCGGTGAAGGTCTCCGGGTCCTGATCGCCCGCCTGCGGTGCGAACACGCGGTACAGCAGCCCGAACGCCTGCTTGAGCGACTCGGGCGCGTTCGGCCCGAACTCCAGCTCCGTGCGGAGGGTGAACATCGCGTCGTAGAGCACCGGGTGGTCGAAGGCGAAGTCGGTGTAGGCGCGGACCAGCTCGGCGACCGAACCGGCGCCGCGCAGGGCCGCCGCCAGCTCGTCGACGCCCTGGAGCGCGACCGCGGTGACGATGGCGTCCTTGCCGGCGAAGTGGCTGTACAGCACGGGCTGGCTGTAGCCGATCAGCTGGGACAGCCGCCGGGTGGTGACCGCGTCCCAGCCCTCCTGCTCGGCCAGCTCCCGAGCGGTGCGGATGATCAGCTGGTGGCGTTCGGCGCGCTCCCGCGCCCGGCGATCGGACATGACCCGGATGCTAGCAGCGCTAGCTTTCCGCTCGCGGTTCGCCGAGCCACAGCTGACCGCGCGTGGTCCTCGGGAGGCGCGCCGCCCGGCCGCCGGGCCCGGCACGCCCGCGGGCGCCCACAGTCGCAGCATGCTGCCATCGGGGCGGAACTCGTGCTAGCGTTGCTAGAAAATCTAGCAACGCTAGTTCCTGGGAGGGCTCTGATGGGTCGCAAGATCGCCAACGGCATCGCACTGCTGGTCGGCCTCGGCATCATCTACGTCGGCGCGAATTTCCTGCTGGCGCCGGTGGACGCCGCGGCGGGCTACGGCGTCGCGGCGCCGGGGGACGAAGGTGCCTACTTCTCGGTGAAGGGCATCCGGGACATCGCGTCCGGGCTGGTCGTGCTGACCTTGCTCGCGCTGGGACAGCGGCGCGCGCTGGGCTGGGTGCTGCTGGCGATGACGATCATCCCGCTCACCGACGGGTTCATCGTGCTGAGCCACGGCGGTTCGGCCGTCTCAGCGTTCGGCTGGCACTTCAGCACGGCCACGCTGATGCTCGTGGGCGTCTCCCTGTTCCTGAAGACGCCGGACGCGGTCGTGCGGCAGCCGAGCCTCCAGCGCGGCTGACCGTGAGAGGCTCAGGCCTCGTCGCCGGTGGCCTTCCAGACCACGTACGCCTCGTCCGCGTCCGTGGTCATGGCCTCGACGAACTTGTCGTTGTCGAAGCCGGGCAGGGCCTGGAGGCGTTCGATCAGTGCGTCGGCCGCCGGGTCACCGCTGGGGATCGCGGTGCCCTTGCCGTCGGCACCGGCCAGCATGATGAACACGTCCTCTTTCCAGGGCCCCTCGGGAATCACCCTGATCACCACGGCGGACAGTTCGGCCCAGGTGACGGACTCCTCGGTGCCGTCGGCGAGCTGGCGACGGACTCCGGTGTCGTCGACGCCGACCGTACGGGACTGCGCGTGGGTTGAGTCCTGGGACAACTACGACTCCTCAGTCTTTGCGTTCCGTTTACGGTACTGCCGCGGAGTACGAGGGTTCAGGCGGGGGCGGCGGCGTCGAGCCTGCGCAGTGCCGCTCTGGCCACTTCCGGGTCCGTGGTCGGCCAGAACGGCGGCAGCGAAGCCCGCAGGAAACCGCCGTACCGCGCGTTCGCCAGCCGTGAGTCGAGGATGGCCACCACGCCCCGGTCGCTGGTCGACCGGTGCAGCCGCCCGACGCCCTGCGCCAGCAGCAGCGCCGCGTGCGTGGCGGCGACGGTGAGGAAGCCGTTGCCGCCACGGGCCTCCACCGCGCGCTGGCGGGCCGAGGACACCGGGTCGTCCGGCCGCGGGAACGGCAGCCGGTCCACCAGCACCAGCTGCAGCGACGGGCCGGGCACGTCCACGCCCTGCCACAGCGACAGCGTGCCGAACAGGCAGGTGCGCGGGTCCTCGCTGAACTTGCGCACCAGCAGCGAGGTCGAATCGTCGCCCTGGCAGAGGATCGGGTGCTTGATCCGGTCCCGCAGCTCCTCGGTGGCCTGCTTCGCCGCCCGCATCGAGGAGAACAGGCCGAGCGTGCGCCCGCCCGCCGCGTCGATCAGCTCGGCGATTTCGTCCAGCGTGCGCTCGGCGAGCCCGTCCCGGCCGGGCGTGGGCAGGTGCTTGGCCATGTAGAGGATGCCGTTCTTGCGGTGGTCGAACGGCGAACCGACGTCGAGGCCGGTCCAGCGGATGGTCTCCTTGTCCGACGGCGCCGCCTTCTCGGTGGCCGTGCCGGGGTCGGCCTTGCGCTCGGCCGCCTGCGACGGCGGCAGCCCCCACTGCCTGGCCAGCGTGTCGAAGGTGCCGCCGAGCGCGAGCGTGGCCGAGGTGAGCACCGTGGTGGTCGCGCCGAAGACCCGTTCGCGCAGCAGCCCGGCCACGCTCAGCGGGGCCACGTGCAGCGCGGGCGGGCGCGGGTTCGACGAGTACGGGTCGCCGCTGAGCCACACCACGTCCGGCCGGTGCGCCTGGTCCTCGTCGAACGCCTCCAGCAGCCGGACCGCGGTGTCGTGGATCTCCTCCAGCAGGGTGCGCGCGAGCTTGCGCGCGGTGGCTTCGTCGGCGCCGTCGTCCTTGCGATCGGAACCGAGCGAGCTCAGGCAGGTGTGCGCGGCGTCGCGAACCGCGGGCAGCGCGCCCTTGAGCGCCTGCGGCAGCGAGTCCAGCCGTCCGGCCGGGAGGTCGTCGAGCACCAGCGCCAGCCCGTCGCTGGCCTCCATCAGCCGGTCGGCGACGTCGGCGTCGATCAGCTTCCCGCAGCGGCGCCCGGCGGTGGAGACCATCGCGCTGGTCAGTTCGGCGGTGGCCACCGAGGTGACCCGGTCGACCAGCTCGTGCGCCTCGTCGATGACCACCAGGTCGTGCTCGGGCAGCACCTGGTAGCCCTGCAGCGCGTCGATGGCGAGCAGCGCGTGGTTGGTCACCACCACGTCCGCGCGCCCGGCCTCACCCCGCGCGCGCTCGGCGAAGCAGTCGGTGCCGATCGGGCAGCGGGACACGCCGAGGCATTCGCGCGCGGACACCGACACCTGCCGCCACGCCTGGTCGGAGACCCCGGGCACCAGCTCGTCCCGGTCGCCGGTCTCGGTGTCCGACGACCACTCGTGCAGCCGTTTGACCTCCTTGCCCATGCGCGAGACGGCGAACGGGTCGAACAGGCCCTGGTCCTCCGGCTCCTCCGGGGCGCCGGTGTCGAGCCGGTGCAGGCAGAGGTAGTTGCGGCGGCCCTTGAGGATGGCGAAGGTCGGTTCGCGGCCGAGCGGCTTCTTCAGCGCCTTCGCCAGCCGGGGCAGGTCCCGGTCGACGAGCTGCCGCTGCAGCGCGATGGTCGCGGTGGAGACCACCACCGTGGTGCCCTTCTGCACCGCGTGCCGGATCGCGGGCACCAGGTAGGCGAGCGACTTGCCGGTCCCGGTGCCCGCCTGCACGGCGAGGTGCTCGCCGGTGCGGATGGCGCGGCCGACCGCGTCGGCCATCTCCACCTGACCGGCGCGCTCGGCCCCGCCCACCGACTCCACGGCGTGCGTGAGCAGCTCCAGCACCCCCGGAAAGCTGTCCTTGCGTGCGGCGGTGAGTTCAGCGGGCTTCGGCACGAGGAGCAACGGTACCGGGGGCCACCGTCAGTTCTGGCGGCGGAAGCGGTTCACCAGCGCCCAGGTGACCGGCAGCAGCCCGGCGGCCACCACGATCTTCAGCGCGTCGCCGATCAGGAACGGCAGCACGCCCTTGTCGAAGGCGGTGCCGAGGTCCATCGAGGCGGCGGCCATCAGCCACGGCACGCCGACCGCGTAGATCACCAGGTTGCCGAGCACCATGGTGCCCGCGGTGCGCAGCGGGGTGCGGTCACCACCGCGCCCGGCCAGCGCGCCGACCAGCGCACCGGCGAGCACGAAGCCGGCGATGTACCCGGCGCTCGCGCCGAACATGCCCGAGGTGCCGCCGTTGAACCACGGCACGCCCGCCGCGCCGACGAGCAGGTACAGCAGCATCGCGGCACCACCGCGCTGCCAGCCCAGCGCCGCGCCGACGAGCAGGGCGGCGAAGGTCTGCCCGGTCATCGGCACCGGGCTGCCCGGCACCGGGATGACCAACTGCGCGGCCAGGCCGGTGAAGCCGGCGCCGGCGGCGACCAGGGTGAGGTCGCGGGCCAGCGCACCGGGGATGAGATCCGCCAGCACCGGACGGCGGGCGGCGAGGGACAGCGTCGACAAGGCGGCCTCCACGAAAGCGTTGTGCCAAGGGCTTAAGAGGGTGCGCAAACAGGGCGCGGCGGGCGCCGCCATGCCCTGTTTGCGCACCCTCTGAGGCAGGCTAACGCCGGTGGACCGGCAATTTCCCTCTAAGTCGGGTAGCTCACTGTCCGGCGCTGTCCACTCTTCCGGGTGGTAGCCGCCCGGCGGGGTTCGGCTGTTGATCTCCCCGGCCGATGTCGATGAAGGGACATTCACGTTTTGGGTGGAGGGAGACCCCGTGTCGAAGTTGAGGAAGGCCTGGCTGGCCGCGGTGGTGGCGGGTGCCTGCGGTGGACTGCTGCTCCCGGCGGGCGTGGCGCAGGCGGAACCGGTGGCCGTCGCGTCGGCGAGCGCGGGCACGGTCGACGTGACGGCCGGCGCGCAGACCGTGCAGGAGGGCCCGATCGCCGAGTGCAGGCTGGGCGAGCAGGACAGCGCCAGTTCACCCGGGGTCGAGGCCGGGACCACGAAGTTCGGCAAGAGCGAGTCCCAGTGCTCGCGGGCGGCCGACACCGGGTTCGCCACGTCGATGGTGCGCGGGCAGCGCTTCGAGACCAAGGTGCTGCGCAAGTACGGCGGCCCGGTGCTCAAGGTCCGCTCGTTCAGCGCGCGCTGCGACACCACCACCAACGGCGCCAGCGGCCTGGTCGAGCTGAGCGACGTCACCGGGATCGAGGTGCCGCCGTCCATCCCGGCCGGGTACACCGTGGACGTGCCCGGCCAGGACGGCAAGCCGGTGGCCAGGGTGGTGCTGAACGAGATCGTCGTGCCCGACCCGCCGGACGGCAGCCTGACCACGCACGCCATGCGCGTCGAGCTGTTCCCGGACGGCGGCCCGGTCAGCGGCGAGATCCTGGTCGGCTCGGCCAGCTGCGCCCCCTACGGCTGGGACTGACCAGCGGGTCCCCGGTGGTCAGCCGCTGACCACCGGGGTGCCGGTCAGTTCCGCGCCCGCGGTGCGCAGCTCGGCCAGCGCGTTGTCCACGGTGGACCGCGAGACGCCCGCGGTCAGGTCCAGCAGCACCCGCACGGCGAACCCGGCCCCGGCGGCGTCCAGCGCGGTGGCCCGGACGCAGTGGTCGGTGGCGATGCCGACCACGTCGACCCGGTCCACGTCCCGCGCCCGCAGCCAGTCCGCCAGGGTGTCGCCGGTGTCGGTGACGCCCTCGAAGCCCGAATACCCGTCGCTGTACTGCCCCTTCGAGAAGACCGCCGAGATCGGCGCCACGTCGAGCGCCGGGTGGAAGGCGGAGCCGGGGGTGCCCGCCTCGCAGTGCCGCGGCCACGAGCGCACGAAGTCCGGTTCGTCGCTGAAGTGCGCGCCGGGGTCGATGTGGTAGTCCCTGGTGGCCACCACCTGGTCGTAGACGTTCTCCCGCAGGAAGGCGGAGATCCGCGAGGCCAGTTCGGCCCCGCCCGCCACCCCCAGCGCGCCGCCCTCGCAGAAGTCGTTCTGCACGTCCACCACGATCAACGCGTTCGCCATCGCAGGCGCCCCTTTCAGCGGAAAACGGTGGGCACGGCGGGCTCGCCGTGCGACAGCTTGAGGCCTTCCCACGGCAGGCTGACCAGCCCCTTGCGCAGGAGTTGCCGCGCGTCGTCCAGGGTGGGCAGGTCCTCGGCCCGCTGTCCAGCCCGGACCAGCGGGATCTGCAACTCGCGGTCGTCGGGGCCGAGTTCGGGCGCGGGCCCGTCGGCCGGGTAGACGACCTCCTCCAGCGCGGTGCCGGTCGGCTTGTGCCTGCGGAACGCGCCCTTGCGGCCGCCGCGCGACTCCTTGTGCGTGCTGCGCTTGGCGACCGGGCGGCCGTCCACCTCGACCAGCTTGTAGACCATGCCCGCGGTGGGCGCGCCGGAGCCGGTGACCACCGAGGTGCCCACGCCGTACGCGTCCACCGGCTCGGCGCGCAGGCCCGCGATGGCGTGCTCGTCCAGGTCGCCGGAGACGACGATGCGGGTGTCCTTGGCGCCGAGCGCGTCGAGCTGCTCGCGGGCCTTGCGGGCGAGCACGCCGACGTCACCGGAGTCGATCCGGATGGCACCCAGCTCGGGGCCGGCCACGCGGACCGCGGTCTCGATGCCCGCGGTGATGTCGTAGGTGTCCACCAGCAGCGTGGTGTCCGCGCCGAGCTTGTCCACCTGCGCGCGGAAGGCCTCTTCCTCGCTGTCGTGCAGCAGCATGAACGCGTGCGCGACGGTGCCGCGGGTGGGGATGCCGTAGCGGCGGCCCGCCTCCAGGTTCGAGGTGGTGGCGAAGCCGGCCAGGTAGGCGGCCCTGGCGGCGGCGACCGCGGCGTACTCGTGCGTGCGGCGCCCGCCCATCTCGATGATCGGCCTGCCGTGCGCGGCCCCGGCCATGCGCGCGGCCGCCGAGGCGATCGCGCTGTCGTGGTTGAGGATGGACAGCACCAGGGTCTCCAGCACCACGGCCTCACCGAAGCTGCCCCGGACGGAGAGGATCGGCGACCCGGGGAAGTACAGCTCGCCCTCGGCGTACCCGTCGACGTCCCCGGAGAACTCGTAGTCGGCCAGCCAGGACAGGGTCGGCTCGTCCACCACCGCGGTCGACGCCAGCTGCTCAATCTCGGCGTCGGTGAACCGGAAGTCCCCGATCGCGTCGACCACCCGCGCGGTGCCCGCCACCACGCCGTAGCGGCGGCCGTCGGGCAATCGCCTGGCGAACACCTCGAAAACGCACGGCCGGTCGGCGGTGCCGTCGGCGAGCGCGCTGCCCAGCATGGTCAGCTCGTAGTGGTCGGTGAGCAGTGCGGTGCTGGCGGTTCGCGTACTGGCCATGGTTCAACCCTATGGGCTGACCTGCCGAACCACCGGAAGTGGGCGACGTGACACCATGGAGGCCATGAGTACGCCTGCCGCCGAACCGATGGTGGAGCCGTCCGCGGCCGACCTGGGGGCTGAGGACAAACCGTGGCAGACCGTGGTCTGGAACGACCCGGTGAACCTCATGTCGTACGTGACCTACGTCTTCCAGAAGCTGTTCGGGTACAGCCGCGACCACGCCACCAAGCTGATGCTGGACGTGCACCACAAGGGCAAGGCCATCGTCTCGTCCGGGGGCAAGGAGAAGGTGGAGACCGACGTGGCGAAACTGCACGCCGCGGGGCTCTGGGCGACCATGGAGCACCCGTCGTGAAGCCGTGGCGCCGCAAGGGCGCGCGCCTGCAGGCGGGCTTCGAGCAGCAGGAGGCCGCGGTGCTGCGCGGCCTGATCAGCCAGGTCGACGACATGCTGCGCGCCCGGTCGGAGGAAGCTCCGCAGGACGAGCTGGCCGAGCTGACGGGCATCCGCACCGGCCCCAGCGAGGCGCCGAGCGACCCGGTGCTGTCGCGGTTGCTGCCCGACTTCCACCGCCTCGACCCGGACGCCCCGGCCAAGGAGGACCTCGACTCCGCCGCCGCGCTGCGCTCGCTGCACGAGCCGGAGCTGCTGGACGCGAAGGTCGGCGTGGCCGCGGTGGTGCTGGAGACGCTGTCACCCGACGGCGGTGAGGTGCGGCTGAGCTTCGAGCAGGCCGACGCCTGGCTGTCCGCGCTGAACGACGTGCGCCTGGCGCTGGGCACCGCGCTCGACGTCACCGAGGACATGCCCGACGAGCTGCCGCCGGAGGACCCGCGCGCACCGCACCTCGGCGTCTACCACTGGCTGACCTGGGTGCAGGAAAGCCTGGTCCAGGCGCTGACCGAGTGAACGCGCTGACCGACGTGCCCGGCGTGCTGGTCGGGCACCACCAGCGGGTCGGCGACGGCTGGGCCACCGGCACCACGGTGGTGCTGGTGCCCGACGGCGCGGTCGGCGCGGTCGACCAGCGCGGTGGCGCGCCCGGCACCCGCGAGACCAACCTGCTCGAGCCGGAGAACCTGGTGCAGCGGGTCAACGCGGTCTGCCTGTCCGGCGGGAGCGCGTACGGGCTGGCCGCGGCCGACGGCGTGATGCGCTGGCTCGGCGAGCGGTCGAAGGGCTTCCCGGTGGGGGCCCAGCCGCACGAGGTGGTGCCGATCGTGCCCGCCGCGGTGCTGTTCGACCTGCCGCGGAGCGAGTGGGGCAACCGGCCGGACGCCTCGTTCGGCTACGCGGCCTGCGAAGCCGCCGCTTCGGGTGAATTCGCGCAGGGCACGGTCGGGGCCGGCGCCGGGGCGGCGGTCGGCTCGCTCAAGGGCGGCATCGGCACGGCGAGCGAGCGCGTCGGTGAGTTCGTGGTCGGCGCGCTGGCCGCGGTGAACGCCTCCGGTGAGGCCGTCGACCTGAGCACGGGCCGGGCGTTCGCGGCGGACCACGAGGTCGATGGCGAGTTCGGGGTGCGCTGGCCGGACCGGCCGGGTGAGGTTTCCGCCGCGCCGACCGACCTGAACACCACGATCGGCGTGGTCGCGACGGACGCGGCGCTGTCGAAGGCCGAGGCCCGGCGGCTGGCCGTCGCCGCGCAGGACGGGCTCGCGCGGGCCGTGCGGCCGGCGCACACCATGTTCGACGGCGACACCGTGTTCGCGCTGGCCACCGGGGCGCGGCAGCTGCCGGTGGTGGAGGGCCCGTTCGCCGACGCTTCGCGCGCGGGCGCGCTGGACCAGCTGTGCTCGGCCGCCGCGCGGGTGTTCGCCAGGGCGATGGTGCACGGCCTGCTGGCCGCGACCGGCGCCGGTGGCCTGAAGGCCTACCGCGAGGTGTGGCCGGAGGCCTTCCCCGGCTGAGGTCAAGCACCCGAGGCCTCGGTCTCACTAGGTGGACGCCCGTTGTCCAGCACATAGGATGTGATCGTGCTTCGGATCCGCCGTGACCTAGTCGACGAGATCATCGCGCACGCCCGCCGGGACCACCCGGACGAGGCGTGCGGGGTGATCGCCGGGCCGGACGACGGCTCGGGCCGCCCCGAGCGGTTCATCCCCATGCTGAACGCGGCGCGCTCGCCGACGTTCTACGAGTTCGACTCCGGTGATCTGCTCAAGCTGTACCGCGAGATGGACGCCAACGACGAGGTGCCCGTGGTGATCTACCACTCGCACACCGCCACCGAGGCCTATCCCTCGCGCACCGACGTGTCCTACGCCTCCGAGCCGTTCGCGCACTACGTGCTGGTCTCCACCAGGGACCCCGAGGTGCACGAACTCCGGTCGTACCGGATCGTCGACGGTGAGATCACCGAGGAGCCGGTCGAGATCGAGGAATAACGGCACTCGCCCGAACGTCAGCCCACTACGAGAGATCCCTAGCGGAGGTAAAGATCCATGGCCGTGAACGTGTCCATCCCGACCATCCTGCGCACGCACACCGGCGGCGAGAAGTCCGTCGAGGCGAGCGGCAAGACGGTGCTCGAGGTGATCGACGACGTGGAGAGCCGCCACGGTGGTATCAAGGCGCGCCTGGTCAAGGACGAGAAGCTGCACCGGTTCATCAACGTCTACGTCAACGACGAGGACGTGCGCTTCGCCGGTGGCCTGGAGGCCGAGGTCAAGGACGGCGACACGCTGACCATCCTGCCCGCGGTGGCCGGCGGCGCGCGCTAGGCCATGGCGCGCTACGAGTCGCTGCTCGACGCGCTCGGCGGCACCCCGCTGGTGGGGCTGCCCAGGCTGTCGCCGACGCACGACGTCCGGCTGTGGGCGAAGCTGGAGGACCGCAACCCGACCGGTTCGATCAAGGACCGGCCCGCGCTGGCGATGATCGAGGCCGCCGAGCGGGAGGGCGTGCTGCGCCGCGGGTCCACCATCCTGGAGCCGACCTCGGGCAACACCGGGATCGCACTGGCGATGGCGGCGAAGCTCAAGGGGTACGGGCTGGTCTGCGTGATGCCGGAGAACACCTCGGCCGAGCGCAAGCAGCTGCTGCAGGCCTACGGCGCGCGGATCGTGTTCTCGCCGGCGGCGGGCGGGTCGAACGAGGCGGTCCGCCGGGCGAAGGAACTGGCCAAGGCCAATCCCGACTGGGTGATGCTCTACCAGTACGGCAACCCGGCGAACGCCGACGCGCACTACCGGGGCACCGGGCCGGAGCTGCTGAAGGACCTGCCCACGCTGACGCACTTCGTCGGCGGCCTCGGCACCACGGGCACGCTGGTCGGTGTCGGCCGGTACCTGCACGAGGCGAAGCCGGACGTGCAGATCATCGCGGCCGAGCCGCGGTACGGCGAGCTGGTCTACGGCCTGCGGAACATCGACGAGGGCTTCGTGCCCGAGCTGTACGACGCGAGCGTGCTCAACGGCCGCTACTCCGTCGGTGCCTACGACGCGCTCCGGCGAACGCGGGAACTGCTGGAGCACGAAGGCATCTTCGCGGGGATCTCGACCGGTGCCGTGCTGCACGCGGCACTGGCGGTGGCGGAGAAGGCCGCGGCCAAGGGGGAACCGGCCGACGTCGCCTTCGTGGTCGCGGACGCGGGGTGGAAGTACCTGTCCACCGGCGCCTACAGCGGCACCCTGGACGACGCCGCCGCCCGGCTCGACGGTGAGCTCTGGGCCTGACCCTCCCTTGTGGACTGACGAGGCGGCTCCCGGATTCTCCGGGAGCCGCCTTCGTTGTTTCAGCTCCCGGAGCCGACGATCGCGGTGACGCGGATCTCGATGCGCATGGCGGCGAGGCCGAGCACGGTCACGCCGGTCTCGGTCCAGATCGGCGCGCGGCCGCCGAGGCGGAGGCGGAACTGCTCGGCCATGACCTTGTTGTGGTCGTCGCCGATGACGTCCTCGCCGGGGCCGACCTTGTGGTACGAGTTGACGTGGATGACGTCCTTCCAGGTCGCGCCGACGGTGTTGAGCGCGCGCTCCACGTTGTCGAAGGCCCGGACGATCTCCTCCTCCAGTGAGTCGGGGATGTTCAGGTCGTCGTCGACCCCGGCCTGCCCGGAGATCTCGACCCGGTCGTCGACGCGGACGGCCCCGCTGTAACCGAGTGCCGCGTGCAGCTTCTCGCCGTAGCCGGGGACGACGCCGAAGGTAACGGTGCTCATGGTGCTCGCTCTTCCTTGTTCCTAGGGGTGCGTTCCCTCGGGTTTGAGTTCACGCGTAAAGTCATAGTAGCGCCGGATGACTTCAAGCGCAAAGTGACGGAGGGTGTTCATGAGCGAGGACGAGGAACTGCGCTGGCTCGACGAGCCGGAGAAGGCGGCGTGGACGGGGCTGATCTCGCTCGTGCTGTTGCTGCCCGGCAAGCTGGAGTCGCCGCTGCGGCAGGACCACGGGCTCACCCTGTTCGAGTACCTGGTGCTCAGCCACCTGTCCGAGGCGCCGGAGCGCACGCTGCGGATGGGGCAGCTGGCCTTCCTCGCCAGCGGGTCGCTGTCCCGGCTGTCCAATGTGGTCAAACGCTGCGAGCAGCGCGGCTGGGTGGTGCGCACCCCCGATCCGGCCGACGGGCGCTACACCCTCGCCGAACTCACCGACGCGGGCTTCGAGGTCGTGCGCGAGGCGGCGCCCACGCACCTGCGGTCGGTCCGCCGGATCGTGCTCGACTCGCTCAACGCGGCCGACCAGAAGGCACTCGTGCGCATCGCGGAGAAGCTCCGCATCGTGCCGGACGACTTCGCTAAGCCGTGATGGCGGCGGCCGCCTCCACCAGTGCGGCCAGCAACGCGGCGGTGGCGGGCGGATCGGGTGGTTCGCCGTAGGTGGCGGCGTAGATGTGTTGGCGCACAGGCAGTTCGCTCGCCACGATGCCGTCGGCGCGGTGGGCGCGGAGCGCCAGGCCGGGGCTGGTCGTCACGCCCAGCCCCGCCACGACGAGCGCCTGCATGACGACCATGTCGTCGGAGGTGTAGCCGATCCGCGGTTCGAAGCCCGCGTCGGCGCACATCGACAGCAGGTGCACGCGGCACCGCGCGCACCCGGCGATCCAGGTGGCGTCGCGCAGGCCGGCCAGCGTTTGGCCGGGGCTGGTCGCGAGCAGGTACAGCGGATCGTCGAGCAGGTGGTGCAGCCGGACGTCCGGTGGCTCGGGTTCGGTGTCGTCGTAGCGGAAGATGATCGCGATGTCGATCTTGCCGGTGCGCAGCATTTCCAGCGCTTCGGGCGGTTGCGTGTCGGTCAGGCCGATCTGGAGGCCGGGGTGGCGTTCGGTCAGCGCCGCCACCGCGCGCGGGACGAGCGAGCCGATCACCGACGAGAAGCTGGCCAGGCGCACGCGCCCGGCGCTCAGGCCGACGTGCGCGGACAGTTCGGCGTCGGCGGCGTCGATCCGGCCGAGGATCTCGGCGGCCCGGGACGCCAGCAGCTGCCCGGCCGGGGTCAGCCGGATCCCGCGGCCCACCCGCTGCAGCAACTGCGCGCCGGTCTCGGCTTCGAGCCGGGCGAGGTGGTGGCTGATCGTCGGCTGGGTGTAGTGGAGCTCCTTCGCCGCGGCGGTCACCGAGCCGAGCCGCGAAAGCGCGTCGATGACGCGCAGCCTGGTCACGTCCAGCATGCATCGACTCTATCTATGGGACAGCAACAGCATTGACATTGGACGTATGAATCAGCCCGCGACAGGCTTGGGGCCCGACCACGGTGATGACCGAGAAGGAGCCGCACGATGGCCCTCGTTCGCGTGCACAACTTCGCCATTTCCCTCGACGGCTACGGCACCGGTGCCGGGCAGAGCGCCGAAGCGCACTTCGGGCACGCCGGGGATCGGCTGCACCAGTGGATGTTCGCCACGCGGTGGTGGCAGGCGGGCGGGAGCAGCGGCGTCGACGACGCCTTCGTCCAGCGGCACGAGCCGGGGATCGGTGCCGAGATCATGGGGGCCGGGAAGTTCGGGCACCCGGGGTGGCACGAGGACCCGGACTGGAAGGGGGCCTGGGGCCCCAACCCGCCGTTCCACACGCCGGTTTTTGTGCTCACGCACCACACCCGCGCCCCGATCGAAATGGCAGGCGGCGCGACCTTCCACTTCCTGGACGCTTCCCCCGCCGAGGCGCTCGAAGTCGCCCGCGAGGCCGCCGGAGGCAAGGACATCCGCATCGGCGGCGGGCCCACGACGGTCCGCGAATTCCTGGACGCCCGGCTGATCGACCACCTGCACGTGGGGGTCGTGCCGATCCTGCTGGGCCGGGGCGTCGGCCTGTGGGACGGGCTGGAGGGCCTGGAACAGGACTACCGGATCGAATCCGTCTCCTCGCCGAGCGGCGTCACCCACCTCACCTTCACGCGGCGCACCAGCTGACCCGAGGGCCCACTCGACCGGAGCCGGCCCCCGGCGGGGAGCCGGGCTCCTTGGCCGCGTGACACGCACTCGCTTCGTCGAGTTGCCCTCCCCGATGCCGTGAAAGCCACATTCACGCCCGATTTCGCAGTGAAAGCCACATTCACGGCACCCGAGCACCCCTGAGCCCGGCCGCCGCGGCCGACCTCATCGTCGGGGTCACCAGAGGCCCTGCGGCAGCCGACCCTCCAGCGTGAGCAGCTGCCGTTTCGACGGCACCCCCTCGCCCCCGCTGAACCCGCCCAGGCCGGTGCTCGCCAGCACCCGGTGGCACGGCACCACGATCGGGATCGGGTTGCTGCCCATGATCGAGCCGATCCCGCGCGCGGGCACCCCGGTCCCGCTGAGCTCGGCCAGCTCACCATAGGTGACCGTCTTGCCGTACGGCACCGTCTCGTACAGCGTCCCGAGCACCCGCTGCTGCGTCGCCGAGTACAGGCGCCAGTCGACGGCGAAGCCGAACCGCTCCCGCGTGCCGTCGAAGTACTCGCGCAGCTCGGCCAGCACCGGCTCCACGCGCGCCGGATCGTCCACCACCGGCAGGCCGAGCCGCGCGGCGATGCCCTCCCGCAGCGCGGCCGTGTCGTCGAAGGCCGTCGAGGCCAGGCCCGCCGGGGTGACCGCGACCAGCACCTTTCCCACCTCGGTCGCCAGGCTGCCGAACGCCACCGTGTCCATGACCTTCATTATCCGGCCACCACCGACAGAACCGGACGGGTAGCGTCGAAGCATGACGTTGCCCGAGCCGTCGCCCCAGCCGCCGGTCCCGCCCGGCAAGCGGATCCTGCCGCCGAAACCGCTGGCCTCGCTGATCGTGGTGACCGGCTTCGTCGGGCTGCTCTGGGTGATCGAGGGCATCGACACCGTGCTCGCCCACCCCTTCGACGACGACGGCATCTGGCCCCGCACCATCGAGCAGTGGGACGGCCTGATCTGGGCCCCGATGCTCCACTTCGGCTGGGACCACCTCGCCGCGAACTCGGTACCGCTGCTGGTGCTCGGCCTGCTCGCCACCTCCGGCGGCCTCCGCCAGTTCTTCGGCGTGGTCACCATCATCTGGCTCTTCGCCGGCGTCGGCACCTTCCTGATCGGCAGCGAGGGCGTGCACGCCGGCGCCTCCGGACTGGTCTTCGGGCTGCTCACCTTCCTGCTGCTACGCGGCCTGTTTGCTCGCAGCCTGCTGCAGATCGTGATCGCCGTCGGCGTTTTCGCGCTCTACGGCTACGCGCTGTGGGGCGTGCTCCCGAGCGAGCCCGGCGTCTCGTGGGAGGGCCACCTGTGCGGCGCGATCGGCGGGATCGTCGCGGCCTGGATGGTCGGCAGGTCACTCCGACCGCCCAAGCCGCAACTCACCTCCTAGATCCCGCAGCAGACGTGCTCGGACCACTCCGGCCGGTGCCACCAGTGCGCGGCCGTGGTGTTCGCCGGGAGCACCGGGTTCACGATGGACGCCGAACCCGGTGACCGGAACGGCGCCAGCAGGTCGTCCACCCGGTGCGCCACCCCACCGACAAAAACCTGCCGCACCGCCGCCGCGGCCCGGATGTCCGCCAGCGGGTTGCCCTCCACCAGCGACAGGTCCGCGTACGCCCCCGGCCGCAGTTCACCGAGCCGCCCGGCCAGGCCGAGCCGCCGCGCCGGGTTCCGCGTCGCGGTGACCAGCGCTTCGTACGGGGTGAAGCCGAATTCGACCATCGCGCGCAGGTTCTGGTGCAACGAGATCGCGATGCTGTCGAGCGGGGTGTCCGTGCCGCTGATGACGAACCCGCCGGCGCGGTGCACGCGCAGCACCATGTCCACGTTCCCGGCCAGCACGTCGCGCACGTAGGCGTTCTCCGGCTTGCCCGCGTTCTCGGCGTCGGTGACCAGCCGGTCGTACTCCCACTGGGGGAATAGGACCTTGGTGCGCTCGTCCTCCACGAGTGACTTGTCGTCGGCGTAGAGGGCCTTGGAGTTGAACAGCGTCGGCGTTATCGACATGCCCGAGCGCACGAACAACTCGATCGAGTCCTGGTACGTCCACCCGGTCCGGCTGATCGTGTGCGAATAACCGAGCCGGTTGGTCGCGCCGACGTGCTCCATCCCGTCCATGCCGAGGTTCGCCGCCGGGAACAGGTAGTGCGACGACAGCGGGATGCCCGCCCGGTGCGCGGCTTCAACGGTTTCGCGCTGCAGCCGGACCGGAAGGCGCACATAGGTTTTGATCAGGTCGTAACCCAGCGAGACCGCCCGGTCCAATTCCAGCTTCAACTGCTCCGGCGAAAGCGTCGGCCGCATGAAGTTGTAGTAGACGCGGGAACCGTCGATCGCCTCACCGGTGCCGAAGAACCGCGGCCCGAGCCGGGCCCCGGATTCGAGCGCCTCGCGGGTCTCGATCATCTGGTACACCGGGTCGCCGGGGGAGCGCGTGGTGGTGATGCCGTAGGACAGCCAGAGCCTGCCCTGCCGGTCACCCCAGTGCCTGCCGCGCAGGTGCCAGTGGTTGTGCGCGTCGATCAGGCCCGGTATGGCCGTCAGCCCGGACGCGTCCACGTCCGCGGTGCCCTGGTGCGGCCGGATCTCCTTGATCCGCCCGTTCTCCACCACCACGTCGACGTTCTCACGCAGCTTCTCGGCCGTGCCGTCCCAGAGCCCGCCGACGTGGATGACCGTGCGCTCGGCCGGTTTCGGGCGCCGCCAGCTGAAGTCGAGGCGGATCGTGCGTGGTTTCCCGCCGTCCACCGCGACCCGGCGCAGCTCGCCCTTGCACAGGTAGACCAGCGTGCCGTCGTCCAGCCAGGCCAGCGAGTCGGTCACCTCGCGGGTGACCTGCCGGGGTTCGCCGAGGAACGCGCCCTTGCCGTCCACCGGCACCACCCACGCGGTGCTCTCCACGGTGAACGCCATTCGCTTGCCGTCCGGGGAGAACAGCGGCCCGTCGTCACCGCGGGTGGCGAGCGAGCGGAACGGCATCGGCTCGGTGTAGGTCAGTTCGCCGCCACCGGCGGGCACGGTCAGGATCTGGCTGGTGCCCTCGCGGAACCGCTTGGAGAACGGCTTCACCGCGGCCAGCGCGATCGTGCTGCCGTCACCGGACCAGCTCGGCCTGCCCGGCATGAACAACGCGGGCGTCAGCTGCCGCACCTCCTTCGAGGCCACGTCCAGCGTCCACAGCGCGCCGTCCTGGTCGGTGTAGGCGATCTTGCCGCCGTCCGGGGACCAGCGCGGCGCGACCTGCGCGCCGGGCAACGCGGTGAGCACCGTGTCCTCACCGGACGCGAGGTCGCGCACCCAGAGGTCGGCGGTGCCCAGCCGGTCGCTGGCGTAGACCAGCTTCTTGCCGTCCGGCGAGAAGTCGGGGTCGGAGCTGAAGTACTGGTCCGAGGTGAGGCGCTGCGGCTTGCCGCCACCGGCGGGCACCAGGTACAGCGCGTTCAGTGCGCGGAAGGCGATGGTCTTGCCGTCCGGGGAGACCACCGGGCCGGCGATCCCGCGAACCGGTTGCGGGGCCAGGGAATCGAGGTCGCGCACGCGGTGCCGGTAGTCCCGGCGCTTGATCGGCACCACCGCGCTGAACGGGATGTCCACAGTGGACTCGGCAGTGCGGCGGCGGATGCGGCCGTCGCCGGTGTAGAGCACGCCGGAATCGGTCCAGGTGGCGGCGAAGCCGAACACGTCCTCGCCCTGGGTCACCTGCTGGTCCCCGAGCATCAGGTCGGCGGTGGCGCCACGCAGCAGCAGGTAGCCAGGGGTCTGGTCGTCCGGGCCGAACGCCGGGCCGTAGATCTTGCCCCCGGCGGGTGCGGTCAGCAGCGTCTTGCGCTCGCCGCTCGCCACGGTGATCGCGTCGATGGCCAGGTCGTCCACGGTGAACAGCACGCGCTGCCCGTCGCGGGACCAGCGCGGCGCGCTCTCCTCCGCGGCGGTGTCGGTCAGCGCCTGGAGCTGCCCGGTCGCCGGATCGAGCAGCCAGATCCCGTAGCTGCCACCGCGGTCGCTGCTGAGCGCGATCCGCTTGCCGTCCGGCGAGAAGGCCGGTTCGCGGTGGTCGTACGGCCCGCTGGTGAGCTGGCGCGGTTGGCCGCCGGCCACGTCCAGCGAGTACAGGTGGTAGTTCCCGTCGCGGTACGACTGGAACACCAGTGCTTTGCCGTCCGGGGACCAGTTCGGCAGGGTCGCGTCCTGCAGGTCGTCGGTCAGCCGCCTGGCCTCACCGCCGGCCGCCGGGAGCAGCCAGATGCCGGTGACCAGGTCCATCGCCAGGGTGGTGCCGTCGGGCGACAGCGCCACCGAGAAGTTCGTGCCTTCGGTCAGCCGCACCCCAGGACGGCCGTTGCTTTCGGGAGCCGCTCCGGGTTCCTCGGCCAGCGCCACGGCGAGCGGGTCGGCCACGCTCAGACCGGCGGCGATCAGGCCGCCGCGCAGGAACACCTCACGGCGGGACAGGCTTTCGGGTGACATTCCCACCACCTCCCGGGCAAACTATGCCGGGACGCGCATCCGTCGTCCAGATCAATTTCCCCGAGTCCGACATCAGGGATTTCTCCCGAGGCGGCGCCCGCTTCGGGGACTTAGCCTGGAAATCGTGAGCACACTTCCAGCGCAACCCACCGGCGGCGGCACGCCGGCCACGGATCCGGCCAAGCGCGTGCTGCCCGACCGGCCGAAGGCCGCGGCGCTGCTGGCGCTGGGCTTCGTCGTCCTGCTCTACCTGGTCGAGCTGGTGGACGTGATCCTGCCGGCCAACCTGGACAACGGCGGCATCCAGGCCAGAACGCTGGCCGGGCTGGACGGCATCATCTGGGCGCCCGCCCTGCACGACGGCTGGAGCCACCTGTTCGCCAACACCATCCCGGTGCTGGTCTTCGCCTTCCTCGCGATGGCGGCCGGGATCGGCCGGTTCCTGGTGGTCACCGGCATCATCTGGGTGGTCGGCGGGCTCGGCGTGTGGCTGGTCGGACCGGGGGACGCGGTCACCGTCGGCGCCTCGGGGCTGGCCTTCGGCTGGCTGGCCTTCCTGCTCGTGCGCGGGCTGTTCAACCGCAGCTGGGGCCAGCTGGGCGTGGCACTGGCGCTGCTCGCCATCTGGGGCGGGATGATCTGGGGCGTGCTGCCCACCGATCCGAACATCTCCTGGCAGGGCCACCTGTTCGGCGCGTTGTCCGGCGTGCTCGCGGCCTGGCTGGTCAGCCGGAAACGCGCGGTCAAGCCCGCCCCGGCCACCCCCGGTAACCTCGACGTGTGACCGACCCCAGTGCGCCCATCGGCGTCTTCGACTCCGGCGTCGGCGGGCTCACCGTGGCCAGGGCGATCGTCGACCAGCTGCCCGGCGAGCAACTCCGGTACGTCGGCGACACCGCGCACAACCCCTACGGCCCGCTGCCCATCGCCAGGGCGCGGGAGCTGGCGCTGGCCGCACTGGACGACCTCGTCGAGAGCGGGGTCAAGGCACTGGTGATCGCCTGCAACACCGCTTCGGCCGCCTGCCTGCGCGACGCGCGCGAGCGGTACGACGTGCCGGTGGTGGAGGTGGTGCTCCCGGCCGTGCGGCGCGCGGTCGCCGCCACGCACTCCGGCCGCATCGGGGTGATCGGCACCGAGGGCACCATCCGCTCCCGCGCCTACGAGGACGCCTTCGCCGCGGCCAGGGACGTCGAGGTGACCAGCGTCGCGTGCCCGCGGTTCGTCGACTTCGTCGAGCGCGGGGTGACCTCTGGCCGCCAGGTGCTCGGCCTGGCCCAGGGCTACCTCGACCCGCTGCTGCGGGCGGAGGTCGACACGCTGGTGCTGGGTTGCACCCACTACCCGCTGCTCACCGGCGTGCTGCAGATCGTCATGGGCCAGGAGGTCACGCTGGTCTCCAGCGCCGAGGAGACGGCCAAGGACCTGGTGCGCGTGCTGACCGAGCTGGACCTGTTCGCCGAGCGGACCGAGCCGCCGCGCCACGAGTTCACCGCCACCGGGTCCGCCGAGCCCTTCACCCGGCTGGCCCAGCGTTTCATGGGATTCACCCCAGGTGTGTTCTCGGCCATGAGCGGTTAGCGGGTCCACGTGGCAGAGTGCCGGGGGTGCGATTGACGATCCTCGGTTGCTCGGGCAGCATCCCCGGGCCGAACCGCGCCGCGTCCGGGTACCTGCTGGAGGCCGACGGCTTCGTGCTCGGCCTCGAGCTGGGCAACGGCGCGCTCGCACAGCTGCAGGTCGCCCGCGACCCGTTCGAACTGGACGCGCTGCTGCTCTCGCACCTGCACCCCGACCACTGCGCGGACGTCAGCGCGCTGACCGTGTTGCGCCGCTACCACCCCGAACCGCCGTACGACCGGCGGCCGGCGAAGCTCCCGCTGTTCGGCCCGGCCGACACCGCGGCGCGGCTGGCGAACGCGTACGCGCCCAACCTGGCCGAGCTCGCCGAGACCGACCTGTCCGATGTGTACGACTTCCGCGAGCTGACCAACGGCACCCTGCACGTGGGGCCGTTCGAGGTGGAGGTGGCCGAGGTCGACCACCCGACCACCGCCTTCGGCCTGCGGATCCGGCACGGCGACCGCACGCTCGCCTACACCGGGGACACCGGCCCGTGCGCGGCGCTGGCCGCGCTCGCCGCCGACGTCGACGTGCTGCTCAGCGAAGCCTCGTGGACCGACGCCCCGGACCGGCCGCCGGGTGTGCACCTGTCCGGGAAGCAGGCCGGTGTGCTGGCCCGTGAGGCGCGCGCGGGCAGGCTGTTGCTCACCCACGTCGCACCGTGGACCGATCGGGACGCCGTGCTCGCCGAGGCCCGCCTGGAATTCCGCGAGGCGGAACTGGTGGAGCAGGGTGCGGTCTACGAGGTCTGACCGTCGGCCAGGTCGGCGAGGTAGTCGTCGAAAAGTTCGTAGAAGTAGGCGTTGGCCAGCAGCAGCATGCTGAACGTGCCGCCGCCGATGTCGAACTCGGCCAGGTCGAGCGCGAGTTCGGCGCCCTTGCGCGACGGGGTTTCGTTGGTCACGTCGGTGAACCAGTCGAGAAAGGTGACCTGCTGCGGTGAACCGGGCGTGCCGCCCGGCGAGAACAGGTCGAGCAGCGGCGGCCGGTTGCGCAGCACCCAGCGGTAGAACTCGGAGTAGGCGAAGAAGCGCTCCTCCACCGCGCTCGCCGGTACGCCGTGCACCTCCTCGGCCAGGCGCACGCCGTGCTCGGTGGAGGCCTGCTCGGCCTGGCTCCACGCGCGGTCGTGCGCGGCGCGGCCGGTCAGCTGCCCGTCGCGCAGCTTGAGCAGGTAGTCGGCCCACTTCGCCGAGCCCGGGTTGCCGAAGGTGTCGGTGCCCCGGCCGAGCGCGATGGCCAGCCCGCGCTCGATGCCCTCCACGATCCCGGCGTCCACATAGGACACCCAGCTGCCGGGCGCGCCCATGTCGTGGTCGCGGAAGAAGCCGATGATGCCCTCGATGTTGCGCCAGCGCGGGGCGTACCCGGGCAGCAGTTCGGCGGCGGGACCGGCGGACATCTCGCGGACGAAGGCCAGCCGCTCCGGCATGCTCATCAGGTTGATGTCCTCGGCGGTGCACTCCAGCGTCGCGGTGCAGTCGTCGTCGGCGGCGGCCACCGCCGGGGCCGCACCCCCGGCCAGCACGGCGCTCAGCAGGACGAGCAGGACGGCGCGGACCCGGTTCATCGGACCTCCCCAGTGAGTCCAGTCGGACGGATGCTGACGGTAATCGCGTACGCACCGGTCAACAAGGGCTCCGGGCCGGGTTCTAGAGTGCACGGGTGGCGAGAAAAGACGGCAGGAACGACGACCAGCTCCGCGAGGTCAAGATCACCCGCGGCTTCCAGCAGTGGCCGGCCGGCTCGGTGCTCATCGAGTTCGGCAGCACCAGGGTGCTGTGCGCGGCGAGCGTGAACGAGGGCGTGCCGAGGTGGCGGGCCGGTTCCGGGCTCGGCTGGATCACCGCCGAGTACGCGATGCTGCCCTCGGCCACCAACACCCGCAGCGACCGCGAGTCGGTCAAGGGCCGGGTCGGTGGCCGCACGCACGAGATCAGCAGGCTGATCGGCCGCTCGCTGCGGGCCTGCATCGACCTGGCCGCGCTCGGCGAGAACACGATCATGATCGACTGCGACGTGCTCCAGGCCGACGGCGGCACCCGGACCGCGGCGATCACCGGTGCCTACGTCGCGCTGGCCGACGCGATCACCTGGCTCGGCGCGGCGGGCAGGCTGGCCGACCCCCAGCCGCTGGCGACCTCGGTGGCCGCGGTCAGCGTCGGCGTGGTCGACGGCCGCGTGCGGCTCGACCTGCCGTACGAGGAGGACTCGCGCGCCGAGGTGGACATGAACGTGGTGGCCACCGACGCGGGCACGCTGATCGAGGTGCAGGGCACCGGCGAGGGCGCCACCTTCCAGCGGTCCACTTTGGACACCATGCTGGACTTCGCGCTGGCGGGCTGCGCGCAGCTGGTGGAGAAGCAGAACGAGGCGCTGGCGCTGCCCTACCCGGGTGAGCTGCCCGAGCCGAAGCCGGACAAGAAGGCCAAGAAGTGACCACCAAGTTGCTGGTCGCGTCGCGCAACGCGAAGAAGCTCGGCGAGCTGCGGCGCATCCTCGACGCGGAAGGCCTCGGCGCCATCGAGGTGCTCGGCCTCGGCGACGTGCCGGAGTTCCCGGAGGCCCCGGAAACCGGCGCGACCTTCGAGGAGAACGCGCTCGCCAAGGCGCGCGACGCCGCGGCGGCCACCGGCCTGCCCTCGGTCGCCGACGACTCGGGGCTGGCGGTGGACGCGCTCAACGGCATGCCGGGCGTGCTGTCGGCCCGCTGGTCCGGCGGGCACGGTGACGACCAGGCCAACCTGGACCTGGTGCTGGCGCAGCTGTCCGACACCCCGGACGAGCGGCGGGGCGCGGCGTTCGTCTGCACCACCGCACTGGTGATCCCGGGCGGCGAAGAGACCGTCGTCCGCGGTGAGTGGCGCGGCACGCTGCTCCGGGAAGAACGCGGCACCAACGGTTTCGGCTACGACCCGATCTTCGTACCGGAAGGCGGTTCGCGGACCTCGGCCGAACTGGATCCGTCCGAAAAGGACGCCCAGTCCCACCGGGGGCGGGCGCTGCGTGCTTTGCTGCCCCACCTGCGTGCGCTGGCCTAGAGGAATTTCAGCTTGACGCTCGGACCGAGCACGCTGAGGTCGGCGCCGTCGTAGTCCTGCAGGATCAGTTCCGTCAGCGGGAGCGCGCGTAGCGGGGAGAGGTCCACCCGCCCGGCCGGGCGGATGTTGACCATGGTCAGCGCCGGGAACGTGGCGGGTACCGGAGCCAGCTCCGGTTCCTGGTCGAACAGCGCCAGGCTGGCCAACTCGGGCAACGGCCGGGTCGCTGCCAGGCAGTCGGCGGAGTACTGGGTCAGCACCAGCCACCGCAACTCCGGCAGCCGGTGCAGGGCGTCGAGGTTCGGCAGCGTGCCGGTGTTGTCCAGGCTGAGCCAGACCAGTCGCGGCGTGTGCCGGAGGAACTCCAGGTCCTCCCACGGCTTGCTCTGGCTCAGCCCGAGATCGGTCAGGTGGGAGAGCGTGGCGAGCACGGACAGGCCGCTGAAGTGGTGCGCGCGGTACACCCGCAGCCGCTTGAGCTGCGGGTGGTCGCGAAGCCAGTGCAGATCCACCGGGCGATCCGGGTCACCGAAGAACATCAGGTCGTCGAGCTTGGGCAGACCGCCGAGGTCACCGAAGTCGTCGGGCGGATCGGTGTACACCGAGAGGGCGCCGAGGTGCCGCAGCCGCCCGACGAAGGGCAGGCACTTCAGCGATCGGACGATCAGCCAGCCGTTGCGCAGCGGGGCGTCCACGAGCACTTCGTCCGCGTACCGTTCCGGGTCGAAGAACTGCCATCCGTGCTGCAGCTCGTCCTGTACGCCGTCGCGGGGATCCTTGGCGTAGCCCGAAAGCAGGCTCAACGCGGCCGCGTCGCCGGTGAGAGCCGCGGTTCGGACCGTCGCCGCCGCCTTCGCGTCCGAGAGTTCCGACAGGTCCGTCGGCAGCAGTTTGAGGACGCGGTGCCCGACCGTCGCCAGTGACGCCGTCTCGCGGAGATCGCGCGGCGGCACCAGCTTCCCCAGCGCCGCGTCGACGCGGGCGTGCGTGGCCGGATCGATGTCCCGCACGGTTTCCAGGCAGGCGGCGGCGAGCAGCCTCAGGCGACGAGCACGACGGCGTTCGGCGGTGGCGCGGTCCAGCAGCCCGTCGACCAGTTCACCGGCCTGGCGCGCGGTGGCGTGCCCGCACGCCATCACCACGGTCTCGCGCCACGTGTCCAGGTGCGCGTGCGCCACCAGCGTCGGGATGTGGTGCTGCTGCACGGCTTCGTCGGCGGCGAGGTACTCCTGGAAGGTCCGGTGCACGAAGTCGACCCGGCCGGGCACCGGCTCCCGCAGCACGCCGCTGCGTTCGAGCAGGTGCGCCAGCAGCGCCTCCGGATCCGCGGTGACGTTCGGCATCGCGGGCAGCTTCGTGGTCAGGTGCCGCAGCGCCTCGTCCCGGGACAGCTCGACCCGGTTCGCCAGGGTGAGTCGCCACGCGAGATCCCGCAGCAGGACGCGCTTCTCGGCGTCCCCGAGCAGCCCGCTCAGCCCGCGTTCGGTGTCGCGCAGGTGCAGCAACATCGCCAGCGCCTTGGCGTACAGGTCCATCCGGCTGCTCGGCAGGCTCGCCCGGTGCGACAGGTTCAGCGCGCACAACATCGCGCACAGCAACGGGCTCGCGGCCAGCTCACGCAGGTGCGTGCGCTCCAGCTGCGCGCTGAGACGGCGGTGCGCGGTGGCCACGTCCGCCTGCACACCGGCGGATTCGGCGGCGTCGTGCCAGCGGCGCAGGAAGGCGCGGACGTTCGTCGGCCCCATCGGGTCGAGCGTCACCGCCGAGAAGCCCTCGTCGGACAGCCAGCCCTGGTCCGCGGCCGCCGGGCGCGCGGTGACCACCACCTTCACCGACGGATGGGCGTCGAGCAGTTCGCGCAGCCACGCCTTCACCTCGCGGCGCCGGGGAGCCGGCACCTCGTCCACCCCGTCGACCAGCAGGATCGCGCCGCCGCGCAGCACGCGGTGCACCCAGCCCGGCGGCATCAACCCGGCGATCGCGCTCGCCCCGTGCGCGACGAACTCCTCGGGCGCGGGCAGTCTTCCGCCCGCGAAAGTGCGCAACCGCACGACGAACGGCACCAGCCCGTTCCAGCCGCGCAGCTCACCCCGGAACTCGGCGCGTGCCGCGGTGACCGCCAGCCAGTGCAGCAGGGTCGTCTTGCCCGAACCTGCTTCTCCCCGCAGAAGCGTGCGATCGGCGCGGCCGACGGCCCATTCGACCGGCATCTCGCCGCGCCACGACTTCTCCTCCCGCTCCTCGTGGCGGTCGCGGGTGGTGGTGGACACGCGCAGGCTCAGGTAGGCCACGGTGAGCGGAAGGCGCGGTTGCTCGTCTGCGGGCAGGCCTAGCAACTCCAGCCGATCGAGCGACTTCGCCACCGCACGCAGGTACGCCTGGCCGAATTCGGTGTCGTGGTCGGTGCCGCGTGGCGCGAGCAGGGTGGTGACCGGCGTGGTGGTGAGCAGTTCCTCCAGCCTGCTCAGCCGCGACAGCACCTCGGCGAGCGCGGCGGGCTGGAACGCGGGCAGGTACCGCACCACCTGCACCAGGTGGCGGCACGACTGGTCGAGCGCGAGCTCGTACAGCGGCCACGCCCGTTCGGCCAGCGCGACCTCGGCGGGCCGGTCGGCGAACTGCTCGCGCACGCGGCGCGCCAGCGCCTCCGGATCGGCGTCGGCGGCCAGCAGCGCCTCGTCGGAGAGGTCGACCTGCCGGAGCACGTCGGTCACCGCGAGCACGGCGGCCTCGACCTCGTTGTCCGGCAACGCGGCGAAGCGGCTGTCCAGCACCGGCGCGAGCTGCTCGGCGACCAGCGTTTCGACGCGGTCGACCAGGTTGTCCAGGTTCCGGCGCTTGAGCGGGCCGCCCAGTTCCTGCTCGGCCAGCTCGGCGAGGCTGGCCGACCGCTCGAACTTCGCTCGGCGGCGCTGCAACCAGAACCTGGCCGCGTGCTGGGCGACCGAGCCGCCCAGCTTCAGCGCCGCGGACTCCAGGCCCGCCACGTCAGGCGGAGACGCCCAGGTCCCTGATCAGCTTCGCCACGTGCCCGGTGGCGCGGACGTTGTAGAACGCGTTGGCGATCTTGCCCTCGGGGTCGACCACGAAGGTGGACCGGATCACGCCCTGCACCACGCGGCCGTAGTTCTTCTTCTCGCCGAACGCGGCCCACTCGGTGAGCACGGTCTTGTCGGGGTCGGCCAGCAGCGGGAAGGTCAGCGACTCGGCGTCGACGAACTTCGCCAGCTTCTCCGGCTTGTCCGGGGAGATGCCGAGCACCTGGTACCCGGCGTCGTTCAGCTCGGCGAGGTTGTCGCGGAAGTCGCACGCCTGCTTCGTGCAGCCGGGGGTGCCCGCGGCCGGGTAGAAGTAGACGATCACGTACTGCCCGCGGAAGTCCGACAGCGAGACCTTGGCGCCCGTGCTGTCGGGCAGGGTGAAGTCGGGGGCCGCGTCGCCGGGGGAAAGTCGCTCGCTCATGCCCGGAGATTACCGGGTGCTCAGGCCTGCCCGGTGTACAGCGCCGAGGCCTGGCTGTCGGGGCCCGGCCGCACCGACATCTTCAGCTCCACCGGGTCGGCGGGCATGGCGAAGGCGAAGGTGAGGCGCACGTTGCGGCCCGGTTCGACGTCCTTCCCGGCGTCGACGATGCCGGTGAAGCCCTGCGCCGAGTCGACCACCTGCTTGGCCGGTTCCCCGGCGACGGTGGCCGAGGCGGAGAAGCCGGAGAGGCGGTAGGGCTGCTTGCCGTCGTTGAGCAGGTTGACCTCGAAGGCCACCGCCCTGGCGCAGCGCGGGTAGGCGGTCGCGCTGGGCTGGAAGGTCCTCGGCGTGGAGACGAGCACGGTCAGGCCGTCCGGGAAGCGGAACTCGCGGCCGAAGTCGACCCGGCTCTCGGCGGGCACCATCGCCTGGTGCGCGGCCGGCTCGGTGCCGGGAATGGTCATCGCGGTGTTGGGCTCCATCTGGGTGGCGCCACAACCCGCCGTCGCCAGCAGCACGCAGGCGAGCAGCAGGGGTCTCCGCGAGCGCACTGGCCCTTCTCCTGTCCGCGTTCGGTGGTCGTTGGTCCGATCGGCGTAGGTACTTCGGCCGACGCGCTCCACTCTCTACGTACCGTGCGGTACGCGCGAGCCGGATGGTCCGGTTGACGCGGAGCTGACGTCGGCCCGTGGCCGATCCGTGACCGATAATGCACGGCGGGTGACAGACGTCACGCAAGTGTCAGTGTTCAGAAGAATGCGCGAAACCCCATCTCAAACCGCGAGAGCGAAGAAGAGTACGAAGATCGCCAGGCCGGCCAGCCAGGCGACGAGCAACCAGCCGAAGTCACGCCACGGGTTGACCGGGCGGGTGTCCTCGCCGGGGACGTAGACGCCACGCGCCTCGAACCAGTCGGCCCAGTCACCGATCCAGCGAAACGGGTTCTTCGCGGGCACGGGCTCACCTCCTGGTCGCCGCCACCCTAGCCAACAGTGGCCGCGTTCGCCGCGTCGTAGCGTTCGCGGGCGGCGGAAATCGTTTCGCGGTGGCGCTCGGCCCACCGGGTCAGGCCGCGCAGCGAGCCGTACAGCTCCAGCGCCATCTCGGTGGAGGTGTACTCGACCTTCGGCGGCACGGTCGGGTAGACGGTCCGGACGAGCAGGCCGTCGCGTTCGAGGTTGCGCAGGGTCAGCGTGAGCATCCGGCGGCTGATGCCCTTCACCGCGCGCTCCAGCTCGGTGAACCGCACCGGCCCGTTCGACGCCTCCAGCAGGATCCCGATGGCCCACTTCCCGCTCACCCGCTGCAGGGCCTCGAGCACCGTGCACATCTCTTCCCCGTGGCTGACCTGCTCGGGCACACCGATGTTCCCCTGAGACATGAAAGTGCCTCCTTCCGCTCGCGCTCATGGTCACACAAGATGATCGCTGTAACAAGAAGTGCCCTGGCGCTGGCCAGGGGAAATTCTCTGATTCAGCATTCTTGAGGGGATGGATCATGCCCGAAAACGGTGGCTCGAGGTGGTTCGCGCTGAGCGTGCTCAGCGCGGCCACGCTGATGGTGGTGCTCGACGGCTCGGTGGTCACCGTCGCGCTGCCGTGGATCCAGCGCGACCTCGGCTTCTCCCAGGCCGGGCTGGCCTGGGTGGTCAACGCCTACCTGATCGCCTTCGCCGGTTCGCTGCTGCTGTCCGGGCGGCTCGGCGACCTGCTCGGCCGCCGCCGGGTCTTCCTGGCCGGCATGGTGGTGTTCACCGCGGCCTCCCTGCTGTGCGGGATCGCCGCGGACCGGACCGCGCTGGTGGTCTTCCGGTTCCTCCAGGGCGCGGGCGGCGCGATGGCCTCGGCGGTGGTGCTCGGCATGATCGTCACGCTCTTCCCCGAACCGCGTGCGCAGGCCAAGGCGATCGGCGTCTACAGCTTCGTGCAGGCCGGTGGCTCGTCGATCGGGCTCATCGCGGGCGGTGTGCTGACCCAGGGGCTGAGCTGGAACTGGGCCTTCTTCGTCAACCTGCCGATCGGCGTCGCGGCGATCGCGCTGACCTGGCGGCTGGTGGCCGCCGATCGCGGACCTGGGCTGCGGGAGGGCGCCGACCTCGCCGGTGCCGGACTGGTCACCGGCGGGCTGATGCTGCTGGTCTACACCATCGTGCAGGCCGAGGAGCACAGCTGGGGCAGTGCGCGGAGCATCGGCCTACTGGTGTTCTCGCTCGTGCTGCTGGCCGGTTTTGTGCTGCGGCAGGCGAAGGCGGCCAAACCGCTGCTGCCGCTGCGGGTGTTCCGGGTCCGCGCGGTGGCCGGGGCGAACCTGGTGATGGTGCTGATGGTGGCCGGGTTGTTCGGCTTCCAGTTCATCACCGCGCTCTACCTGCAGCGGGTGCTCGAACTGGACGCGCTGTGGACCGGGCTCGCCTTCCTACCCGCGCCGGTGACCATCGCGGTGTTCTCGCTCGGGTTCGCCGCCCGGCTGGCCGAGCGGTTCGGCGCCCGGCACGTGCTCACCGGCGGGCTGGTGCTGGTCGCGCTCTCACTGGCCTGGCTGGCCAGGGTGCCCGAGGCTGGACTGTACACAGTGGACGTTCTGCCGGTGCTGGTGATGATGGGGGCCGGCTTCGGCTCGGCGATGCCCGCGTTGATGGGACTGGCGATGTCCGGCGCCACGGCGAGTGATTCGGGCATCGCGTCCGGACTGATCAACACCACGCAGCAGGTCGGCGCGGCGATGGGTACCGCCGTACTGGCGACAGCGGCGACCACGCACAGCGCTGAGCTGCTCAGCACCGGCGTGGCGGAGAAAACCGCGCTGACAGAAGGCTTTCAGTTGTCGTACGGCTTGAGCGCGGGATTCGTGGCGCTCGCGGCGGTGACCGCCGCGGTGTTCCTGCGCCGCTCGGCCGAACGGGTGCACGCGGTGCGGTGAAGGCGCGCGCGCGAACCACGATCGGGTTACGATCGGTGCCGCGGCACGGGTTTTCCCTGCCGCGGCAAGGTTGTGGGCTCGACCGCTAGCGCATGGAGCGACGATGGTCCTGTTCGGCCTCGACATCAGCCATCACCAGGGTGGCAATCCCAACCTGCACCAGGCACGCGCGGAGGGCGTGGAGTTCGTCATCTGCAAGGCGACCGAGAGCTCGGGTTTCGTCGACTCGCGCTTCCACGACAATATCGCGCGGGCCAAGGACGCGGGGCTGCTGGTCGCCGCGTACCACTACCAGCGCGCCGGGGTTTCCGCCGCGGCGCAGGTGGACAACGTGCGGCGGGTGGTGCCGCCGGGCATGCCGGTGATCCCGGACGTGGAGGGCAACAGCGGCAGCGTGGCGCTGACCAGGGAGATCGTGGATCGCTTGCGCGGGGCCGGTTATCCCGTTCCGCTGACGTACCTCCCGCGCTGGTACTGGCTGCAGCTCGGCCAGCCGTTGCTGGCCGGACTGCCCCCGCTGTGGTCCTCGCGCTACCCCGACAACGTGCAGGGCACGATCCCCGAGGAATTCGCCGACGTGCCCTCGCACTACTGGAACGGGTACGGCGGCCTCGGCGTGGCGCTGCTGCAGTTCTCCAGTTCCGGCCGGGTCGCGGGGTACGCGCCGCTGGACCTCAACGCCTTCCGCGGCACCAGGCAGGAGTTCGCCGCCCTGCTCGGCGGGGGAGCACCGCCGGGATCTGACCCGACCATCGAGGAGGAGAACCACATGGAGCTGGGCCCCGGAAGTACCGTGAGCAAAACGCTGGTCTGCCCCGCGGTACCCGCGGATCTGGTGATCAGCCTCGGTTTTGTCTCGTTCACCGTGCACCACATCAAGTTCTTCGGGCCGACCCCGGAAAGCGGGCACGCGGAACTCGCCTCCTACGGCGAGCAGGTGGTCGACCCGGCGCGGCCGTACGTGAAGCCGGCGCCGGAGGGCGCGATGACCGCGGAGATCCTGTACAGCCTGGCCCCCGCGGCCGAAGGCACCCCGCAGCACACCGCGGTGGCGGCCTTCCGGGGCCGCTGACCCCGGCGGCTTCCTAGGCCGCCGCGCGCAACAGGCGGAGCTGGCCCTTCCTAGGCCGCCGCGCGCAACAGGCGGAGCTGGCCGATTTCGGCGGCGTTCTTCATCAGTTCCGCGTTCACCCAGGCCACCGTGTGCCCGACCGTCTTCGTCGGGTCGTCCGGCCACGGGAAGGTCGCGGGCGCGTCGAGTTCGGCGGCGGTGAGGTCGGCCAGCACGGCCGTCCACTCCGCGTGCAGGCCGCGCAGCCAGTCGATGGCCGGCTGACCCGGGCCGGGCCAGGCGATCTCGGTGCGCTCGCGCGGGGTGCGGCCCCGCGCGTGGTCCAGGGTGACCGACCACCACCAGCCGAGGTGCCAGGTGACCCAGCCCAGGGTCGGCACCGGGATGGGCGACGGCTCCTCCTCGGCGAAGTCCGGTACCCAGCCCCCGTCCGGGCCGGGGCGCATCGTCCAGTGGTGCTGGGCGGTGGTCCAGCCGAAGTCCTCCGGCACCAGTTCGGCCAGATGGAGTTCGAGCAGGGACCAGGTCAGTTCGTACTGCCAGCGGAGCAGTTCGGTACGCGAGTCGGGCACCGGCGGATGGTGGCATGTGCCCGGTCCGTCCCGGAAGCGGTTTTCCCGGTGGCCGCGCGGTCCGGTTGGGCGGCCGCCTCGCACGGGATGCACGTGCATCTGCGTGTGCAAGATCGGCCCCGCTGTGGCATGATGGGTGCGCGGCCGAACCCGGCCGACCGCCCGCCGCTCGCTTTCGGCCGCTGGGCGATCGAGGACGGCGAACGCCGGAAAAATGGTGTTCGATTCACCGCGCTCATTTTATTCGCGCATTGTTCGCGAAATTGCGGTGAAGCTTCCGCGCGCGCCGACCCATTAGTGGTCGTCCGCGTTCTCGGGCTGCGCCGGTACCGGTGTTCGGTCACTCGATCGAGTTATCCTCGAATATTCAACTAATGTCGATGGCTGAGGTTGTTGACTATTTTCGCCCCGGATGCTGCGGGCAATAACGGTCGTGTGTAAAAATGCCTGAGATCTTACGGACGTAACTTTGGCAGGTCGAATATTCGACCGGGGCGGGGTGGTCCCAAGATCAAAAAGGCGTGACTCCCATTGGCCGGGAGCCACGCCGGATGCCGCACACCCGTGAAGGAGCACAACGTGACGATTGTAGATCCCGCGACCCCGGAACCGCCGGGCGCCGACCCGGCTCGTTCGCCTGATCGGGCGGCGCGGCACCGCCGCCCGCCGCGGTCGTGGCCGGAGCTGGCCGCCGAGGTGCTCGGCGGCTGGGCCACCACGCTGCGCGTGGCGCTGCTGGCCGCGGTGCTGCTCGGGGGCGCGGGGGTGGTCTTCTTCGGCGCCTCGGCCGGCGCGGGCATCTCCGGCTCCGTGCTCGCGGTGACGATCCTGCTCGCCTGCCTGCGCGGACGCGCCCCCGGCGGGCCCGCCGAGCCCGCCGAGTGATCACCCCGGCGGCGCCGGGTCACCCCCGGCGCCGCCGTCCCCGCCGAACCCGATGGAGTGAGAAATGCCGGAACCAGCCAGGACAGCCGCCGCGCGGGCTTGCGCATCGAATATTCGATCCACATTCTTGAATCGAATATTCGAGGTTCCGTACCGGCGAGCAGCGAGGGGGACTCATGCAGACCTACGACCCGTATTCGATCGGCGACCGCTTCGCCCCGGCGGGCTGGCAGCGGCCGGCGGCCTGCGGCCCGAATGGGGCGAACTGCGTCGAAGTGAACGTGGCCGGCCGGGAAATGATCGGGGTGCGCGACGGCAAGCTCCCCGATTCACCGGTGCTGGTTTTCGAGGCCGGGGAGTGGGCCGACTTCGTCGAGTCGGTCCGGGCCGGCCAGTTCGACAGCTGAGCACCGGCCGGAATGGCGAGCGGAGCTTTTCGTGAGCCATTCCGGAACGGCCGATTCGGTCCGCGCCCGGCGCCGCCGGATCGGCTCGCTGCTGCGGGCCGCGCGCAAGGCGGCCGGCGTGACCCAGGTCGAGGTGAAGGGTGTGCTCGCGTGCAGCCAGTCCACCGTCACCAAGATCGAGAACGGCACCACCACGATCTCCGCGGAGAACCTCGGCGAGCTGATCGACTTCCTCGACGTCGACCAGGTCACCGCGGCCGAACTCCGGCGGCTCAACGAGGTGAACTCGGTCAGCAGGCTCCGGCCCGGCCGCCGCCGGGCCGGGCCCGCCTGGTTCGGGGACGTCCCCGAACTGGAGCTGCGGGCGTCGGAGATCCGGTCGTGGACCGGGGAGCGCATTCCCGGGGTGCTCCAGTCCGAGCAGTACATGCTGGCGCAGTTCCAGGCCGCGGGCTGTGCCAACGTGCCCGACCTGATCGCCGCCCGCAAGGATCGGCAGCGCATCTTCGACCGCGAGGGCCGCCGCGAGTTCCTGCTCAGCGAGTCCGCGCTGGACCGGCTCTGCGCCACCGCGACCCCGCTGATGGCGCTGGACGAGGTGCAGCACCTGCTCAAGACCGGCGAACTGGCCGGGGTCCGGATCCGGATCGTGCCGTACGGCCGCGGCCTCTACCTGGAGCCGGACTTCACCATTCTCGGCTTCCCCGACGAGCCCGATCAGGTGTACGTCGAGTACGTGAGCGGAAAGCTCCTGCTGCACAAGAAGAACGACGTGACCGAGCACCAGCGCGCGTGGGCCGCGCTGGACGGGCGGGCGGCCACCGCGGCGGAGTCGGCCCGGTTCCTGGTCGCGCTCCGGGACCGGCTCGACGCGAGCCTGTTCGGCAAGGCGGCCCGGTGATCCTCACGGCTCCTCCGGCTCCATCAGCAGGATGGTCCCGTGGATCTCGTGGCCGGTGGTGTGCAGCGAACCGCAGTGCAACCGGAGCGAGATCCGGCGGCCCCGCCGGTTCACCGCCTTCAGCGACAGGGTCTCGGTGAACTGCGCGTCCTGCAACGCCGCGCGCACGCTCGGGCGCAGGTCGGCCACCGGCAGGCCGATGTCGAGGTTCAGCAGGTGCTCACCGATCGCCTCTTCGCTCCGGATGCCCCACAGGTCCTCGGCACCGCGGTTCCACGCGGTCACCCGCATCTCGGTGTCGGTGATGATCACGCCCGAGCGCAGTGAGGTCAGCACCGCGGCCAGGAAGTCGTTGACCTGGTTGAGCTCGACGCTGCGGTCGCGCAGCGTGTCGTTGATCGCCTGCAGTTCGTCGTTGGTGGACTGGAGTTCCTCGTTCATCGTCTCCAGTTCCTCGTTCGTGGACTGGAGTTCCTCGTTCGTGGTTTCCAGCTCTTCGACGGTGGACTGGAGTTCCTCGTTGGTGGTCTCCAGTTCCTCGTTGGTCGACTGGAGCTCCTCGTAGGCGGATTCGAGCTGCCGGTTCGCGTGGGCGAGTTCGTCGAGCAGGGACCTGGCCGCGGTGACGTCGTGGAACGAGATCGCCACCCCGAGCAGCCCGTTCTCCGTGTCCACCAGCGGGTTGACGTGGATCTCCAGCCACATGGTCTCGCCGGGCCCGCGCTGCCACTCGACGTCCTTGATCCGGATGCTCCGGCGTTCCACTTTGGACTGTTCGACGTAGCCGCGCAGTTCGACCGGCCGGTAGGACAGCTCCAGGTCGCGCAGTGGGCGCCCGACGTCGCGGTGGGACAGCCCGAACACCTGCTCCGCCTGCTGGTTGATCAGGGCCACCAGATCGTCCCCGGTGAGCACCATCTGGGCGACCGGGGAGGTCGAGTACGCGTAGTTCCGCAGCTGGTCGAGGCTGCCGATCTCGCCGCCGCGGTCGTGCGCGAAGGACTGGGTGGAGAAGTACCCGGTCCCGGACGGGGAGGTGATGGACTTGCGGAACAGCCGCTGCTTCAGATCGACCGGCTCGAAGAGCCGGCTGTGGGACAGCAACATCTCCGCCTTCCCCAGGAACAGCAGGCCCCTCGGGGCGAGCGCGAAGTGCAGCCGGTTGAGGATCTTCGCCTGGGTCTCGGCGTTGAAGTACATCAGCGTGTTGCGGCAGACCAGCAGGTCGATCCGGGAGATCGGGGCGTCCTGCACCAGGTCGTTGCGGCCGAAGATGACCGAGCGCCGCAGGTCCTTGCGGAAGGTGAACTTGTCACCCTGGCGTTCGAAGTAGGTAGTGCGCAGTTCCGACGGCACGTTCTCCACCGCGTTCTCCGAGTACGCCGCGTGCCGCGCGTCCGCGAGCGCCGGCTCGTCCACGTCGGTGGCGTAGATCTTCACCCGCTGACGGAAGCGCTCGGGGCCGATCGCCTCGGCGAACGCCATCGCCAGCGTGTAGGCCTCTTCACCGGAGGCGCAGCCCGCGCTCCAGATCCGGATCTGGTCCTCCGGGGAGCGCTCGGCGAGCAGTGCCGGGATGAACGTCTCGCGCAGCACGGCCCACGCGTCGGGGTCGCGGAAGAAACTGGTGACGTTGATCAGGATCGTGTCGAACAGCGCGTTGAACTCTTCGACGTCGAGCTGGAGGTGATCGATGTAGTCGGCGTAGTGCTCGATCCCGACCTGGTGCATCCGCCGCTGCACCCGGCGAGCGAGGCTGGTCCGCTTGTAACCGGTGAAGTCGAACCCGCGCGACTCCTTCAGGTACAGCAGAACCGCCTCGAACTCGGGGTCCGCCTGGTTGTCCGCCATTGCCACATCAGGCACCGTACTCGGCGACCCGTAGCGTCGCCCAGACCACCTTGCCGCCGCCGGTGGTCGGCATGCAGCCCCACGCCAACGCGGTCTGGGCCACCAGCAGCAGCCCGCCGACCCCGTGCAGGTCGAGCCCTGGATCGCGGACGGCCACGGTGCCCGGCACCTCGTCGGACACCGAGACGCTCAGCAACCCGCGGCGCAGCTCGGTCCTGACCTCGGCGGGCGACCGGGTGTGCACGACCACGTTGGTCACCAGCTCGCTGACCAGCAGGATGGCGTCGTTGAGCAGCGGTCCGGTCACGCCCCAGGCGGTGCCCACCTCGCGCATGAACCCGCGCGCGAGGCGGGCACTACCGAGGTCGTTGGCCAGCTCGACGCGGTCCACCCGGCGCGGTGCCGGGTCCTCGATCGCGTCGAGGGCGTCGGCCACGCTGTCGTGCACGGGCACGTAGCGCCGGGTGCGGTTGGTGGTGAGGAGTTGCTTGTTGTGCTCGTTGCCGTCGGCGAGCAGCAGCGGTACCCCCGGCCACTGGTCGAGCCGCGAGTGGATGGTGGTGAACACGGCCAGTGCCGTGGCGGAGACGATGTCGAGCCCGCGCAGGTCCACGATCACCGCGCGGGGGCAGTCCGTGCCCGCCTTGGTCAGGTGGTCGCGCAGCTCGCGGTAGGTCGAGAGCTCCAGTCGCCCGGCCGGGGTCACCACCGTGGCGCCGGCCAGGGTGGTCTGCTCGAAGCGCAGGGTCACTTCGCACCGCCCAGGCCGAGTTGCCGTCGGATCACGGTCGCGGCTTCGATGGTTTCGTTCGCCTGCTCCCGGTAGCGGGCGGCGATGGTGAGGCTGCCCCGCTCGTACGCCTGCTCGGCCATTCGTGTGCTCAAGGCCGTTCGCTCCTCCAGTGTGCGCAAGGCGGTCCACAGCGCGCGATCCAGCGCGGATCCCTGGGCGGCCAGCAGCGCGTCGGCGCTCCAGGCGTGCCCGACCCGGCACCGGTACCACCGGCCTCCGTCGATGTCGGCGAGTACACCGTCGCAGTCGGGACAGGAGAATTCCGATGGTGCGCCCACGTGCTCCACCTCCCGGTACGGCTGCTTCCCACCGGCGATGGTGTTTTCCCAGCGCAGCAGTTCCGACGCGGAGAGCTCGTTTTCCACGGTGCTCTCGGTGATCTTGCCGAGCACCTCGCCGATGCCGGTGGCGGGCAGGACGTGGTCGGGGGTGAGTACCGCCAGCGCGTGCTGGGGCATCGCGGAGTAGAGCGCGTCCGTCGGTTCCTGGACCACCACCGTGCCACCCTGGGCGGCGATCGCCCGCAGTCCGGCGACCCCGTCGTCGAGCACCCCGGACAGCAGAACGCCGGTCACGGCGGCGCCGTGCGCCACGGCCGCGGAGCGGAAGAGCGCGTTGATCGCCGGGCGGTGCCCGTTCTCGGTGGGGCCGCGGGAGAGCGCGATCTGGTCGTCGACGACCAGGAGGTGGTGGCCCGGGCGGGCGACGTGGACGTGGCCCCGCGTCAGCCTGCCGCCGTCCTGGGCGTTGGTCACCGGGAGCGGACCCGCCCGCGCCAGGATGCTGGCCAGCGCACTGGTACCGCTGGGGGGCAGGTGCAGCACGACCAGCACCGCCGCGGCCAGGTCCTGGGGCAGGCCGGCCACCATCGAACGAAGGGCTTCGACCCCACCCGCGGAGGCGCCGACCACCACGACGTCACGGGGGCGCAGTGCCATCGGATACCTCCTCGGCGGCGGGGGGACTCGCGCCAGGTATACCCGGCATCGTCCCAGTCAACCGACCTGCCCGCCAGGGGGTGGTACGTCGCTGTACCGGTGGTTTTTCACCGTCCCGGGGTGAGGGCGCACCACCAGCTCATCCGGATCGTGGTGCCGAGCGCGTTCGAGCGCATCAGCACCTCGTCGGCGAGTTCGTGCATCATGCCGAGCCCGCGTCCGCGGAAAGAACCGGCGACCGTTCTCGGGCGGCGCCAGCGCCCCCGGTCGGTGATGGTGATCGTGCACCGGGTCGCGGTGGCGTGCCCGTGGAGTTCGAGTGGTCCGGCCGGGCCGGCGTAGGCGTGGTCGACCACGTTGGCCATGGCTTCGTAGGCGGCGAGCACCACGTCCTCGTGCAGGTCGCCGCCCAGGCCGAGGTCGCGCAGCCAGCGGGCGAGCGCGCCACGCAGGCGCGACGCGTTCTCGGCGGTGGCCTGCTCGCGGTGGTGCAGCACCGCCGTGGCGGGTGGCAGAGGTGGCAGGAGATCGACTTCGGTGGCCAGGTTTCCCAGTGTCTGTCCGGCGGCGTCCGCTGACCGTCGCATGGTGTCGGTCCCCCTTCCGCGGTGCTGAGATCGGTTACCCCGGTCGGGGGTACGCCAAACAGTGCCGCGGTCACCCCTGGTCAGCGGCTCAGGATCTCGAAGGCGTGGCGGCGGTGTTCGGCGAACGCGGCGAGCGCGGTCCCGGCGTTCCGTGCACGCAGGGTACCGGCGAGCTCGCGGTGTTCGGCGGGGATGTGGGCGAGGTAGTCCGTGGTGCTCAGGGTGATCCGGGTGAGCAGGAACAGGTGGACCTGGTTGCGGATCGCGGCCCAGGCCTCGGCGAGGCGCCGGTGGTGGGCGGCGGCGTAGACGGCGTCGTGGAAGGCCAGGTCGGCGCGGACCATCTCGTGTTCGTCGGCGGCCCGGTCCATCAACGCGACGGCGTGGTCGATCCGGTCGAGGTCCGCGTCGGTGGCGTGCTCGGTGACCCGCTGTACGGCGAGCGCTTCGAGAGCGCCGCGAAGGCTGTCCAATTCGGCCACGTCGTCGGGGGTCAGATCGGTGACCGTGGCACCGCGGTGCCACTCGCTGCGGACCAGGCCCTCGCGTTCGAGCCGGAGCAGCGCCTCGCGGACCGGCCCGCGGCTGACGTCCATCGCCGCGGCCAGTTCGACCTCGCGCAGTTGCGTGCCGGGGGCGTAACCGCCGTTGAAGATGGCGTCGCGGATGCGGTCGGCCACCTCGTCGGCGAGTCCGCGGCGGCGGGCGGGGGCCACGGCTGGGGGGTGGTTCACGTCTCACCTCTCGTTGTTTGTCTGAATGTTAACATTGCGACATGACTGTTCTCGACTCGCCGATCCCGCGGTTCCACCTGGCCATGCCGGTGGACGACCTGGCCGCCGCCCGTCACTTCTACGGAGAGGTGCTGGGCCTGCCGCAGGGCCGCAGCTCCGACACCTGGGTGGACTGGAACCTGCACGGCCACCAGTTCGTCACCCACCTCGCCGCCGAGGGCACGAAGCGGATCCACAACCCGGTCGACGGGCACGACGTGCCGGTCCCGCACTTCGGCCTGGTGCTCACCGTCGAGGAGTTCGGCAAGCTGGCCGACCGGCTGCGCGCGGCGGGCACCGAGTTCGTGATCGAGCCCTACGTCCGGTTCCAGGGCGAGCCCGGCGAGCAGTGGACCATGTTCCTGCTGGACCCGGCGGGCAACGCGCTCGAGTTCAAGGCCTTCGCCGACGACAGCCAGGTGTTCGCCGTCTGACCGTTGTCCACATGTTGTGGATACCGCTGTGGATAGCCACTACATGGCCGCGCGCCGCGCCAGTTCGCGTTTGCCGAGCGCGAGTTTGCGCAGGCCGTGGGCGGCGAGCAGCGGCTTGAGAGGCCACGCCTCGCCGAACCGGTAGTCGCCGCCCCGGACCAGGCGCGCGGCCAGGTCCGGGTGCTGGTGGTGCAGGTAGAGCCGGGCCTTCTGGGCGTGCAGCGGGTTGGACACGATCTTGATCTGGTCCACTCCGTCGAGCAGGGGCGCGAGGAACTCGATGTTCTGCCAGGTGCTGCGCGAGCGGTCCTCCAGGCGGACCTCGCCGGTGAAACCGAGCGCCGCCGCGTGCCGCGCCAGCAACGCGGCCTCGGGCACCGGCCCGCCGCCGGCGCCCGAGCAGACCAGCACCGAGTCGAGCGCGGGGTCGATCGAGCGCAGGGCCGCGCGGACCCGCCACCGGTTCATCGCATTCGCCTCGGTGCCGCGGTCGCGGTAGCCGAGCACCACCACCGCCTCGGACCGGGCGGGGCGCCGGTCGTGCACCAGCGCGCGGGAAGCCCGCCAGTGCACCACCTCGCTCCAGCCGACCAAGCCCGCGAAACCCAGCAGCACCAAGGCGATCCGCTTCATCCGCCGATACTGGCACGCGGCAGCAGCGCCTCGGCCAGCCGCCGCCAGTGCGGCATCGCCGACGCGCCGGGTTCGACCCCGATGACCTGGATGCCGACGTGGTCCGCGCCCGCGTCGAGGTGGCCGTGCAGCTTGGCGGCGATCGTGTCGACGTCGCCCCAGAAGACGAGGTCATCGACGAGCCGGTCGCTGCCACCGTCGATGTCCGCTTCGGTGTAACCGAGGCGCAGGAACTTGGCGACGTTGTACTTCTGCGTCAGGTAGGGGTGCAGGTGCTCGCGGGCGATTTCCCGTGCCTTGGCCGGATCGGTCTCGAAGAGCACCGCGTGCTCGACACCGAGGAACGCGTCACCGAGCACCTCGCGCGCCTGGGCCGTGTGCTCGACCGTCACGTGGTAGGTGTGCGCGCCGGCCGAGCGCTCCCTGGCGAGTTCGAGCATCTTCGGGCCGTAGGCCGCGAGGATCCGCCGCATCGGGCCGGACGGCGCGGGGTTGACGTCGGTCGCCGCGTCGAGGTCGTCCAGGTACTGGCGCATCGCCCGCAACGGCTTGGTCCCCGGACGCGCGCCCCCGAAACCGAGGCCGAGCACGTGGCGGCCGGGGTAGGCGTCGGCGAGCAGTTTCGCCCCGCCGTGGGTCCACCGCGGTTCGCGGGACCAGATCTGCGCGATGCCGTTGACCACGGTGATGCGCTCGGTGGCGGCGAGCAGGAAGCCGGCGTGCGTCAGCGCCTCGCGGCCGAGCAGTTCCGGGACCCAGAACGCGGGCCAGCCCAGTTCTTCCAGTTCCCGCACCGATTCCCGCATCGCGCTCGCCGGCTGGTGCTCGAAGTCGAAGGTCCACACGCCGAAGCGGCCCAGTTCCAGTTCGCTCATGCATCGAAGTATCGCAGAACTTCGATATGAACTGCGCCGAGGGGGCCGGTGGATAGGGTGGGCCGATGTCGATCAGGAAGTTCCAGGTCACCTTCGACTGCGCGTCGCCGGAGCGCGTCGCCCGGTTCTGGTGCGAGGTGCTGGGTTACGTCGTGCCGTCACCACCGGCGGGACACGCCACCTGGGACGACTACAACGACTCGCTGCCGCCCGAGAAGCGGGACGCGGGATTCGTCTGCAGCGACCCCACCGGCGAGGGGCCGCGGCTGTACTTCCAGCGCGTGCCCGAGGGCAAGGTGGTCAAGAACCGGGTGCACCTCTGCGTGCGCGTGGGCACCGGGCTCGTGGGCGACGAACGCCTCGCCACGCTCCAGGCCGAGTGCGACCGGCTGATCGCGCTCGGCGCGGAGCACGAGCGCACGCTGCTCGCCGACGGCGAGGAGGAGTCGTGCATCGTGATGCGGGACATCGAGGGCAACGAGTTCTGCCTCGACTGATTCAGAGGGACCGGCCGAGCACGTCGACCAGTTGCGCGATGCGGTCCTCGTCGCGACGGTAGTGCGTCCACTTGCCGACGCGGGTGGCGCGGACGAGACCGGCGCGCTGCAGCGAGGCCATGTAGGCGGAGACGGTCGACTGCGCCAGTCCGGCCTTGGCCTGGATGTGGCTCACGCACACGCCGACCTCCTGCGGATCGGCGATGCCCTCCTCGACCGGGAAGTGCCGTTCCGGTTCGCGCAGCCAGTGGAGCACCTGGAGGCGCACCGGATTGGCGAGCGCCTTGAACACGTCAAGGAGCTGCGCGACGGGGAGTTCGGTCTCGGTGGTCATGTTCGCCCCGAGTATAGAACCGCTCAGCCGTCGAAGAATCCGGCTTCGCCGTGGGTCTTGTGGTGGGGCCAGCCGCGGGGGGTCGGCCGGATCGGCGGTGCCGCCGGGCACTCGCCCGGGGAGGACCGCCACTGCTCGCGCCAGCCGCGGACCACGCGCCAGGTGCCGCACGGGCAGGTCTGGTGCCGGATCCGCCGGTGCCGGGCCACCGTTTTCCAGGTGTGCACGGGATCCACGGTCCGGTCGGGCTGTGGTGCGTGTCAACCCTTACCGGCGGCGCCGGGGCGCGCGGACGGGTAGCGTGATCTGTGCAAGCATCCACCGGACAGTGAGGGGACTCGTTGTGTTCTGGACCATTCTCGGGTGGCTGCTGTTCGGCCTGATCGCCGGTTTCATCGCCCGCGCGCTGGTGCCCGGCAAGGACGACATCGGGTTCCTGGCCACCATCCTGCTGGGCATCGTGGGCTCGGTGGTCGGCGGCTTCCTCTTCGGCCTGTTCACCGTGGGCTTCCGCGGTTTCGAACCGGCCGGCTGGATCGGCTCGGTCATCGGCGCCATCATCGTGCTCGTCATCTTCAACAAGGTGACCGGGCGCAAGAAGAAGCGATCCCGCGTTTAGGCGTCGTCCGGCAAGTCTCGCTCGAAGCCCATCGAGCAGACCTGCCGGACAACACCTAGCCGGATTCCAGTCCGTCCAGCAGCCACTCCAGGATCGTTTCGAAGGTCTGCGGCGGGGTCTCGTCGCGGGCGGGGTCGTTGGCCCACTTCGTGAAGTACGGGTACTTCCCCGAGGCGGCGACGCGCTCCAAGTAGGGCCGCGCCGCCTCGGCGAGGTCCGCGTCGGTGGCGCCGCCGATCCCGGCACGCATGGTGCGTTCCTCCAGCAGTGCCAGCCCGGAGCCGAACACGTGCCCGAAGACCGTGTTGACGAAGCCCATCCGGGTGGCCGCCGGCAGGTCCAGTGAATCGAGCTCGGCGAGCGCCGCGTCGTAGAGCGCCATCGCGTTCGGGCCGAGCGGCGGCCGGCTGAACGCGAGCCGCGCGAACCACGGGTGTGCCTGCACGGCCGCCCAGGCCGACAGCCCGAGTGCGCGCAGCGCGGGCCGCCACCCTTCGCCCCTCGGCACGGTGATCAGGCCGTACGCGTGGTCGGCCATCAGGTCGGCCAGCCCGTCCTTGCTCCCGACGTAGCGGTAGAGCGCCATCGGACTGCGCACGCCGAGCTTCTGCGCGAGCGCGCGCATGGTGATCTCACCGTCGGCCTGCGCGTCGGCGAGTTCCACGGCGGCGGCCACGATCCGCTCGCGGCTGAGCGGTTGCGTGGGGCGCGGCGGCTCGTCGAACCACACCAGTTTCTCGTTCATGGTGGACGTAGGCTAGCAGTCGGTGTACAACGTACATCATGAGTGGACAACGTACACTGATTGTCGGCGGTGGCCTGGTCGGCCTGACCGCCGCGCTGGTGCTGCGGCACCACGACGTCGACGTGACCCTGGTGGAACGCCGGTCGACGACGTCACCGCAACCGAAGGCCCGCCGCTTCCACGTCCGGACCATGGAGATCTTCCGCGAGCTGGGCCTCGCCGGACTGGTCCACGAGGCCGCGCGCGACCTGGCCGGCCACGACCACATGGCCTCGGGTCGCACCCTCGCCGAAGCCACGCAACAGCCGCTGTGGCAACCGCCCGGCGGTGCGGACGCGATGGACGTGAGCCCGGAGCCGCCCTGCCTGATCGCCCAGGACGTGCTCGAACCGGTGTTGCGGAAGGCGGCCGTCGAAGCCGGTGCGGACGTGCGGTTCGACACGGAGTTGCTGGACTTCGAACAGGACGCCGACGGGGTGACCGCCCGGTTCGACGGAATGGAGCTCCGCGCGGACTACCTGGTGGCCGCCGATGGCGCGCGCAGCGGCGTACGGCAGGCGCTGGGCATCGAACGATCCGGCCGGGGCGCGGTCGGCGAACCCAGTGTGAACGTGTACTTCCGCGCGGACCTCACCGAAGTCGTGCGCGGGCGGGAGTTCAACCTGTGCATGCTCGACCACCCCGAGGCGGCCGGTGCGCTGGCCTCGGTCGACGGGCGGCGGCGCTGGGTGTTCATGGCTTCGGGCGGGGAGACCGACCGCGACTGGCCCGCGGTCCTGCGCACCGCGCTCGGCGTGCCGGTGCCCGATCTGGAGATCCTCAGCGTGCTCGGCTGGCAGGCGGAGATGCTGGTGGCGGACCGGTATTCGGCGGGCCGGGTGCACCTGGCCGGCGATGCCGCGCACGTGATGCCGCCGTTCGCCGCCAGCGGGGCGAACACCGGCATCGCCGACGTGCACAACCTCGGCTGGAAGCTGGCCGCGGTGCTCCGGGGTGAAGCCGCACCCCGGTTGCTCGACAGCTACGACGCCGAACGGCGACCGGCGGGCTGGTTCGCCGCCGACCAGTCCACCCGGCGCGCGGACACCTTCCGCCTCGGCACCGAGGACCCGACGCTGGCGCACCCGTTCGTGCTGGCGGCGGGCGGGTTCCAGTACACGGCGGGGGCGTTGGTGCCGGACGGCTCCATCGAACCGGTCACCGACTTCGCCCCGGCCGGACGCGTCGGCACGCGCATCCCGCACCGCTGGCTCGACGACGCGCGCACTCGGTCCACACTGGACCTGGCGGGTCCGAAGTGGACGGTCACCGAGTTCGACGGCGACTGGCTGCTGGTGCGGCCGGACCAGGTGGTCGCCTGGCGCGGTGGTTCGGCCCGCGAAGCCGAGGCCGTGCGCGCCGAACTGCTCAGCTGAGCACCGGCGTGGTCTGCGCGGAGGCGATCTTCCAGTCGTCGCCTTCGCGCACCACGACGTAGGTCAGGCTACCCGTCGAGGGCAGTCCTCCGCTGTTCTCGCGCTCGTCGGACACGTGCTTCACGCAGCTCACCAGCGCCACGTCGGACGTGGTGAACCGGATGTCCACGATCTCGGTTCTGGTCAGCACCTTCGCCAGCGGGGTGGCCAGCGCCTGCTCCATCGCCTGCCGGATCGCGTCGCGGCCGAGCACGCGGCGCCCGGCGATGTTGACGATGAGCGCGTCGGCGGTGTGCAGCGCGACGAACTCGTCGGTGTCGTTCTGGTGCTTCTCCGCGTTCGCGATGGTCTGGCGGATCGCGTCGGTCATCGGGACTCCCTCGGTTGTTATCGGAGCGAATCGCTCCGTTAGCTCGAAGGTACCGGCGGAGCGGATCGCTCCGCAAGGGCGTTAGGCTGCGTGGGATGACCAGGAAGGCCGAAGCCGAGCGGAACGACGAGGCGCTGCTGCGAGCCGCGCGCGAGGTGCTGGCGGTGGACGGCGCGCACGCGTCGGTGGCGGCGATCGCGGCCCGCGCCGGGGTCGGCATCGGCAGCCTGTACCGGCGGTACCGCACCAAGGAAGAGCTGTTCCAGCGCCTGTGCGTGCTCGCGCTCGACGACTACCTGCGCGCCGCCGAGGAGGGCCTCGCCGACGAGGACCCGTGGGAAGGCCTCGCGCACTACATCCGGACGGCCATCGAAATCGGACCGGGCTCGCTCGCCCCGCTCGCCGGGCTGATCGAGGTCACCGAGGAGATGGCGGACAAGAATTCGCGCTCGGACGAGGCGGTCGCCGCGCTGGTCGACCGCGCGCACCGCGCCGGGGTGCTGCGGGCCGACGTGACCATGGTCGACCTGGCGCTGCTGATCGAGCAGCTGGCCAAGTCGCCGCTGCTGGACCAGCTCGGGAAGCAGGGCCGAGACGATCTGGTCGAGTCCGCGCGGGGGGCGCGGGCGCGGATCAACGCCATCGCGCTCGACGGCCTCCGCGCCACGGCGGCCCACCCGCTCCCGGGTGAGCCACCGGGGTACGAACTGTTCTCCGAACGCTGGGAGCACTAGGCGGACTCGCGCTGGGAACGCTAGGCGGACTCGCGCCGGGAACGCCAGGCGGACTCGCCGGACGTCGCTAGGCGCTCAAGGCGGCCTTCGCCTGGCGGCTCAGTTCGTCGGCGATGATCTCCGGGCGGCCTTCCGCGAGTGCGTCGAGCGCGAACGCGGCCACCGCGCCGGGATCGGATTTCTGGTCGGCGGGCACGTTCGCCGCCATGTCGGTGTCCAGGTAGCCGACGTGCAGCCCGGCCACGTGGATGCCCTTCGGTGCGAGCTGCTGGCGCACCACGTTGGTCATCGCCCACGAGGCGGTTTTCGCGGCGCTGTACGCACCGAGGTCCGGTATGTGCAGCCAGGACAACACCGACAGCACGTTCAGCACCGCGCCCCCGCCGTTGGCTTCGAGCACCGGCGCGAAGGCCCGCGTCACTTCGAGCGTGCCGAAGTAGTGCGTGTCCATCTCCCGCCGGATGTCGCCGAAGTCGCCGCCGATCAGCGGGGTCATCGTAGAGATCCCGGCGTTGTTGACCAGCAGGGTGGCGTCGGTGGCGATGGCGGCGGCCGCCTCGATCGACGCGCTGTCGCCGAGGTCGAGCCGCAGCGGGATCGCGCCGGGCAGGTCCACCGCCTCCGGCCGGCGCGCGGTCGCGTAGACCTTGGCGCCGCGTTCGAGCAGCTGCTCGGCGAACCGCCTGCCGAGGCCGCGATTGCTGCCGGTCACCACCGCGACCGCGGTCGCCAGTTCGATGCCCATCGGGACTCCTTCTGTTGAGAACGAACGGTGCAGAATCAGCGCAAAAAAAATTCAGTCGAGCAGGGCGTAGAGGCTTTCGGCCATCCGGTGCAGCTGGGCGGCGGACTTCCCCGCGCGGGCCTGCACCCGGAGCCCGAGCCAGGCGTTGAACAGCAGCGTGCCGAGCGCCTCCGCGTCCCGCCGGTCCCGGTCGCGGGCGACCAGGTCGACCAGCAACTGCCTGGTCCGCTCGAAGTGCCGTTCGACCTGCTCGGCGGCTTCGGCGTCACGCGGGGCGAGTTCGGTCGCGCAGTTCACCAGCATGCAGCCGCGGCTGTGCTCGGTACCGGCTTCGATGGACCCCTCGATCAGCGCGCGCAAGGCCGCCTTGCCGTCCGCATGAGCATCCACCGCGGACCGGAAGGTGGCCTCGGCGCGGCTGGTGTAGTGGTCCAGCGACTTGAGGAACAGGGTGTGCTTGTCGCCGAAGGTGTCGTACATGCTGCGCTTGTGCACGCCCATGTGCGCCACCAGGTCCTGCATCGAGGTCTTCTCGTAGCCCTGCGCCCAGAACACGGCCATGGCCTGGGCCAGTACCGCCTCCGGGTCGAACTCCTTCTGCCGTGCCACGTCCGCCACCGTACTCTGTTGAGAACGAACGGTGCAATATCATCGCCGAAAAGCGGGGCGGGTCACCACCCGCCCCGCCTTTGTCGAACGGTCTAGCTGAACGGCTGGACGTTCGGCTGGAACACCTGGCCGTCGGCGGGCACCTTCAGGTCGATCAGGTAGTCCGCGGCGATCTTGTCCACCCCGGCCGCGTCACCCAGGATGCAGTGGCCGAAGGCGTCGACCGAGACCAGCCGCGCGTTGCCGAGCTGGTCGGCCATGCGCTGGCTGAACTTGTACTGCGTGGCGGGGTCGTAGTAGTTGCCGACCACCAGGATCGGGGTGTCGGTCTTGGCCCGCCACGGGCCGCGGTAGACGTCCGGGTTCTTCGCCGGCCACACCGGGCAGGCGGCGATGTCGGAGAACACCTGGTAGCGGCCGAAGGTCGGCGACTTCCGCTCGGTGTCCGCGGCGATCTGCGGCACCTTGCTCTGCTTGACGTTGATCGGCTTGTCCGAGCAGTTCACCGCGAAGTACGAGTCGTCCGAGGTGTACGGGCTGTCCGGATCGATGTCGACGAGGCCGTTCTTGCCGGGCACCAGCGTCTTCATCGCCGGAGCCGCGGCCACCGCGACCGCGTCCCCGCTCGGGTGGATCGTGTCGTACAGCGCCTGCAGGTCCTCGGCCAGGCCGGGGAACCGGGTGGGCGAGTAGAGCGCGCTGGCCACGCCGCCGGTGAAGAGGCTGATGTCGACGCCGTCGATCGGCTGCTTGCGCAGGTGGTCACGCACCTCGTCGAACTTCGCGCGCGGGTTGCCCGAGCTGAACGCGCACTTCGGACCCACCTGCTGGCACTTCTCCAGGTAGGCGTCGAGCGCGATCTCGAAGCCGTCGGCGCGCTGCTGGTCGTACGCCACGCCGTCGCTGGTGCGCAGCTTCGGGTCGACGTTGCCGTCCACCACGATCGCGCGGGTCTGCTTCGGGAACATGCCGGCGTAGGTCGAGCCGATCAGCGTGCCGTAGGAGAAGCCGACGAAGCTGAGCTTCTGGTCGCCGACCGCCGCGCGCAGCACGTCGAGGTCGCGCACCACGTCCTTGGTGGACATGTGGTTGAGCAGCGAACCGGCGTTGTTCTTGCAGAACTGGCCGTAGTCGCGGTAGGCGGCGAGGGTGCCGGAGATCTCCTGGCGGCTCTGCGGCACGCCGATCATCGCGTTGAACACCTCGGCGGCGTCCTCGTTCGTGGTGAAGCAGCGCAGCGGGTTGCTGTCGCCCACCCCGCGCGGGTCGAAGCCGATCACGTCGAACCGGTCGAGCACCTGCGGCTGGAAGTAGAACTGGCTGCTGATCGGCATCCGCAGGCCGGAGCCGCCGGGACCGCCGGGGTTGAGGAACAATGACCCCACCCGCTGGTCGGTCACCTTCGCCGCGCGCTTGAGCAGCGCGATGTCGATGGTGCCGAGCGAGGCGTTGTCGTGGTCGATCGGCACCCGGTACCGCGCGCAGCTGTACAGCTGGACCTGGTCGGCCGGGACGCCGGCCAGCGTCTCCTTGGCGCACGCGCCCCAGTTGACCGGCGCGGTGGCGCCGACCTGCGCGGCCTTGACGCCGCCTTCCTCGGCGGCGGTCGCGGCCGGCGCCAGGCCGCCCAGCGTTCCCGCGACGAGCGCGCCGACGAGTGCGGCCACCCCTGCGAATCTCGGCAAGGTCACTCCCTCGTGAAGGTGTCACCGCGCGGACACGCGCGGTTCTTCTCCCGCGAGACTCGCACAACTCGGTGCCGCCCAGACCGGTCGAAAGTATGGTGAAACCGCGTCCGGAAATGGCGCTATCACGTGGGAAAGCAACATCGAGTTCAGCTGCGGTGACAACCACTGGTTGTCCGGTTGCGGCGTGTCGGTTGTTGGACACCGGGTCACCGCCTCGGATCGAATGCCCTGGCCCGGTTCTGTCGTCACAACCGCTGGGAGTCGATTGTGGACTCTTTTGTTCATCTGCATGTGCACACCGAGTACTCGATGCTGGACGGTGCGGCGAAGATCGCGCCGTTGTTCGCCGAGGCGTCTCGGTTGGAGATGCCGGCGGTGGGGATGACCGATCACGGCAACATGTACGGGGCGGATGAGTTCTACCAGCAGGCGCGCAAGGCTGGGATCAAGCCGATCATCGGGATCGAGGCGTATGTGGCGCCGGAGTCGCGGTTCCACAAGAAGCCGGTGTTCTGGGGGCAGTCGAACCAGCGTGGGGCCGATGAGTTCGGTGAGGGTGGCGACGTCTCCGGTGGTGGCGCCTACACGCACATGACGATGCTGGCGGAGAACGCGCAGGGGTTGCGCAATCTGTTCCGGCTGTCGTCGCTGGCCAGTCTTGAGGGGTATTACCGCAAGCCGCGGATGGATCGGGAGCTGATCTCCGAGCTGCACGAGGGGATCATCGCCACGACGGGGTGTCCGTCGGGTGAGGTGCAGACTCGGTTGCGGCTGGGGCAGAAGGCCGAGGCGATCCAGGCCGCGTCGGACTACAAGGATATTTTCGGGCCGGACAACTTCTTCCTGGAGTTGATGGATCACGGGTTGCCGATCGAGCGGTCGGTGCGTGAGGGTTTGCTGGAGATCGGCAAGCAGCTGGGGATCCGGCCGTTGGCGACGAACGACTCGCACTATGTGACGCGGGATCAGGCGGATACGCATAGTGCGTTGCTGTGTGTGCAGGCGGGCAAGACGCTCAATGACCCGAACCGGTTCAAGTTCGATGGTGATGGTTACTACCTGAAGTCCGCGGAGGAGATGCGGTCGTACTGGGACACCGAGGTCCCGGGCGCGGCGGACTCCACGTTGCTGATCGCCGAGCGCCTCCAGTCCTATGAGGACGTTTACGCGCATCGTGACCGCATGCCGCAGGTCGAAGTCCCGGACGGGCACGACGAAGCGAGCTGGCTGCACCACCAGGTGATGGACGGGCTGCGGTGGCGGTTGCCCGACGGGGTTCCGGCGCCGTACGTCGAGCGCGCCGAATTCGAGATCGACGTGATCACGCAGAAGGGCTTCCCGGCCTACTTCCTGATCACCGCCGACCTGATGAACCACGCTCGTGAGGTCGGCATCCGCGTCGGCCCCGGCCGAGGTTCGGCGGCGGGCTCGCTGGTCGCCTACGCACTGGGCATCACGAACCTCGATCCGATCGACCTCGGCCTGTTGTTCGAGCGGTTCCTCAACCCCGAGCGCGTGTCCATGCCGGACATCGACATGGACTTCGACGACCGCCGCCGCGGCGAGATGATCCGCTACGCCACCGACAAGTACGGCGCCGACCGGGTGGCCCAGGTGATCACCTTCGGCAAGATCAAAACGAAGGCGGCGATCAAGGACGCCGCCCGCGTCCACTACGGACAAGCGGGCTACGGGATCGCCGACCGCATCTCGAAGGCACTGCCACCACCGGTCGCGGCGAAGGACATCCCGCTCGGCGGCATCGTCGATCCCGCGCACGAGCGGTATGCGGAAGCCGCCGAGGTCCGGGCACTGGTGGAGAACGACGCCGAGGTGTCCACCATCTTCGAGACCGCGCGCGGCCTCGAAGGCCTGATCCGCAACGCCGGCGTGCACGCCTGCGCGGTCATCATGTCGGCCGAACCACTTGTCGACACCATCCCGCTGTGGCGTCGCGACGACGGCGCGGTGATCACGGGCTGGGACTACCCGTCCTGCGAGGCCATCGGCCTGCTGAAGATGGACTTCCTCGGCCTGCGCAACCTGACCGTCGTCGGCGACGCCATCGACAACATCAAATACAACCGGGGCGAGGACATCGATCTCGACACGCTCAAGGTCGACGCCCCGGCGACCTACGAACTGCTCGCGCGCGGCGACAGCCTCGGTGTGTTCCAACTCGACGGCGGCGCGATGCGCGACCTGCTGCGTCGCATGCTGCCCACCGGGTTCGACGACATCATCGCGGTGAACGCGCTCTACCGGCCGGGCCCGATGGCGATGAACACGCACAACAACTACGCCGACCGCAAGAACGCGCGGCAGAAGATCGAGCCCATCCACCCGGAACTGGCCGAGCCGCTGCGGGACATCCTCGCCGAAACCCACGGCCTGGTGGTGTACCAGGAGCAGATCATGCAGATCGCGCAACGGGTCGCGGGCTTTTCCATGGGCCGCGCGGACGTGCTCCGCCGGGCGATGGGCAAGAAGAAGAAGGAGGTGCTGGAGAAGGAGTTCGAAGGCTTCCAGGCCGGGATGCGCGAGAACGGCTTCTCGGACGAGGCGGTGCAGGCGTTGTGGGACACCATTCTGCCGTTCGCCGGGTACGCGTTCAACAAGTCGCATGCCGCCGGGTACGCGCTGGTCGGCTACTGGACCGCCTACCTCAAGGCGAACTACCCCGCGGAGTACATGGCCGCGCTGCTCACCTCGGTCGGGGACAACAAGGACAAGTCCGCGATCTACCTGTCCGAATGCCGCCGCCTCGGGATCAAGGTGCTGCCACCGGACGTCAACGAATCGGTGGTGCGGTTCGCGGCCGTCGGGGACGACATCCGCTTCGGCATGGGCGCGGTCCGCAACGTGGGCGCGAACGTGGTCGAGTCGATCATCAAGACCCGTTCGTCGCAGGGGAAGTACTCGTCGTTCACCGACTTCCTGGACAAGTCGGAACTGGTGGTGTGCAACAAGCGGGTGCTCGAATCGCTGATCAAGGCCGGTGCCTTCGACTCGCTCGGCAACACGCGGTTGTCGCTGGTCCAGGCGCATGAGGAAGCCGTGGAAGCGGTCGTACCACTCAAACGCCGGGAAGCGATGGGTCAGTTCGACCTGTTCGGTACCGAAGCCGGGCCGTCGTCGTCACCGCTGACCCACCTGCGCTTCGGCGAGGACGAGTACCCGCGCAAGCAGATGTTGGGCTACGAACGGGAAATGCTCGGGCTCTACGTGTCCGCGCACCCACTGGACGGCGCGGAATCGTTGCTGCGCAAGCACGCGAAACGGCCGATCGGCGCGATCCTGGCCGATCCACCCCGGGAAGGCGAACTGATCGTGGCCGGTTTGATCACCGCGCTGGAACGGCGGGTCAACAAGAAGGGCGAGCCGTGGGCGATCTGCACGGTCGAGGATATCGACGGTTCGCTCGAAGTGCTGTTCTTCCCGAAGTCGTACGCGTTGTTCTCGGCGGAGCTGACCGAGGACAACCCGGTGGTGGTCAAGGGCAGGGTCAACTGGCGGGAGGGCAAGATGTCGGTGTTCGGGGCGGGCGTGGATCCGCTGGACCTCTCGAACCTCGGTGAGGATTCGCCGCTGGTGCTGCGGGCGAACGCGGAGAAGCTCGACCGGGAAGTGGTCGGCGAGCTGAAGTCGGCGCTGCTCGCCCATGCCGGGGACACGCCGGTGCGCATCGAACTCGTTGCCGGGCCACGATTGCGCCGCTACGCCCTGGACGACTACCCGGTCCGGGTCAGCTCGATGCTGCTGGGTGAGCTGAAGGGGATTCCCGGTATTTCCGTAGCCTGAAAGCCTTCCCCAAAGCCAACACAGTCAGCCCGACGCACAACCACCCGAACCAGTCGCCGAATCGCGTGTAGACAGTCGCCCCCGGTCCGAGCGGCACATCAGCGACTACGGTCGTGAACCCGTCAGCGTTACCGGTAGGTCGTTCACCAATGATGCGACCATGTCCGTCGGCGAGGGTGAGCATGGTCTGCCGCCCACCCCAGGCCACCGCCTGCCCGTTCTCGACCCCGCGCAGCACCGCCGTCCGGCTGTGCTGCCACCCGTTCAAATCCTCGTCCGAAGCCGGGATCGCGAGCAACCGCGTGCCACCCGCCGCGTAATCCTGGCTCGGATCACGGAAGTTGATGTCCAGGCAGATCAACACCCCGGCTCCGCCGGGCGTGACCACGAGATCCCGCCCGGTCGGGCTCACCGTGTCGTTGTGCTTCAGGTACGCCTGCGGTTCCCCACCCCCAGCCGGGAAAACGAGCGCGTAGTTGAATTTCGCCTGGCCACTCCAGTGCGCATACCCGACCACGATGTCGAACCCGCGCGCGGCGGCCAGCCGTCGCATCGGCTCGACCAGCACCGCGGGCCGTGCTTCGTCCGAACCGAACGCGGCTTCCGGCAGCACCACCGTCTTCACCCCGTCCGGCAAGGCGTCGAGCTGCCCGAGGTAGTCGTCGAGCAGGCTGGTGTCCTCGCGAAGATCCGCCGCCCAGCCCTTCTGGTTGCTCGCGACGAGCGCGATGCGCTGCGTTTCCTCGTCACTCCCGGCGAGCCGCAACGCACCACCGCCCAAAGTCACCGCGAGCGCCACCGCCGCGACCACAGCCGGGCGCACCTTCACCGCGGCGATCGCCGCGGGCACCAGCATCAGCACGAACTCCACACCCCACGCCCCGGTGACCGAAGCGAGCTGCAACACCACCGGCACGTCGGCCTGCGTGGTCGCCAGCGTGCCGGTGATGCCCATCGGATTGCTGACCGACACCACGTGCAGCACCGCCGTCCACAGCGCCGCCGCACCGACCGCCGCCAGCAGCGGGCTGGCGAACAACGCCCGGTACAACGCGACCGACGCGGCGAAGGTGAGTCCGAAGCAGACGGTGACCACCGCGCCCCACGGCCACAGCGGGAGGTCGTGCGAACCGGCGGACCAGTACCAGGTGTTGGTCGAACCGAGGAAGCACGCGGCGAACCCGGCACCCGCCGCCTGCCAGCCGGAAAGACTTGGCGCGATGAGGAAAACCGGCAGCGGTGCGAGCCAAGCGAGCACCGGGACCGGATCGAGCCCGGTACCGGAGAAGAACAGCAGTGCGGAGGCCGCGACCGCAGCGAGCTTACCGGCGAAGTCCATTGAGGACCCTCCTGGTCGTCCGGGCGCACAACGCGCGGAACTCCGGTTCCGGCAGGTTCATCCGCCCGCCGAGGTAGAGCTGGACAAGGCCGACCGCGGGCATGGTGAGCGCGAGCGTCACTTCGAGCGGGTCGTCCTCGTCCAACGCCTTCTCGCGCATGCCCTGCTCGACCGCGGACCAGACGGCACCGAACGCGGGGGAGAGCCCGTCGCGGAAGTCCTCGGGAAACCGGCGCACCGGTTCGCGGCGGTCGGTGATCAGGAACTTGTACAGGTTGGGACTGCCCAGCGCGAAGTCGAGGAAGTCGGTGAGGAGCAGGTCGATGCGTTCCTCGAAGTCCACCGTCTCGGCGTGGGGGCGCCAGCTCTTCCCCAGTTCGGCGAAGGCGGCGTCGGCCACCGCGCGCAGCAGCGCCTCGCGGTTCGGGAAGTGCCGGTAGGTGGCCATCGGGGTGACCCCCACCTCGGCGGCCACCCGCCGCATGGTCACCGCCTCCGCGCCTTCGGCCAGCAAGATCCGCAGCGCCGCGGCTGCGATCCGGTCCCCGGTTTCGCCCATGTCTACACCGTACACCTCGATGTCTACGCTGTACACACGGCGGGCGGGACTAGGCCGTCCGGGTTACCTTGGCGAGCGGGAGGCGAAAATGGCAGCCGTACCACCCGCCGTGGAGCCGATGCTCGCGCAGGCCGGCCCCCTGCCGGACGACGCCAGGTACCACTACGAGTTCAAATGGGACGGTTACCGCGCCTGCCTCCGGGTGGGCCCCACCGGCGCGATCCGCTTGAACAGTCGCAACGGCAACGACCTCACCGCCGAATACCCCGAACTCGCCGGCGGCCTCGGCGACATGCTCGGCGGCCGCGCCGCCGTGTTCGACGGTGAGATCGTCGCGCTCGACGAGGGCGGCGTCCCGGACTTCACCCTCCTGCAGAACCGCCGCACCCGCCGCCACGCGCTGAGCTTCTTCGCCTTCGACCTGCTCCGGCTCGGCGCCGAGGCACTGGAGAACCGGACCTATCGTGAACGCCGCGACCTGCTCACCGCGCTCGAACCCGGCAACCCGAACCTGTTCGCCATCCCGCCCGCCTACAGCCACGCCGACCTGTCCGCCACCGGCCTCACCCCGGACGGCCTGCTCGACGTCGCCCGGCAGTCGCGGCTGGAGGGACTGGTCGCGAAGGCGAGTGAGTCCCGGTACCACCCCGGCCGCCGCAGTCCGGAGTGGATCAAGCACGCGCTGATCACCACGCAGGAGGTGGTGATCGGCGGCTGGCGTCCCGGCGGTGGCCGCCGCACGGGCACGCTCGGCGCGCTGCTGCTCGGGGCCCACGACGACCGCGGCGACCTGCGGTACATCGGTGACGTCGGCACCGGCTTCACCCAGCAGGCGCTCGACGACCTGCACACCCGATTGGGCGAACTCGGCCGGAACACCAGCCCGTTCGCCGACCAGGTCCCGCGCGACCGGGCCAAGAACGCGCACTGGGTCGAACCGCGGCTGGTCGGCGAGGTGGTCTACCGGCGGTTCACCTCGGACGGCCGCCTCCGGCACACGGCCTGGCGTGGCCTCCGCCCCGACCGGGACCCGGCCGAGGCGAAGCTGGAGTCACTGCGCTGAAAGCACCACCGGCAGTTCGTGGACACCGTAGATGTTCATGTCCGTCTTGAGCCTCACCTCGCCGGCGGGGATGGCGAGCCGGAGGTCGGGGAAACGGCGGAGCAGGCCGGTGAAGCCGGCGCGCATTTCGATGCGGGCCAGCTGCTGGCCGAGGCACTGGTGGATGCCGTGGCCGAAGGACAGGTGGCCGCGGGCGGTGCGGTGGATGTCGAGCTCGTCGGGGTTCTCGAAGCGGTTCGGGTCGCGGTTGGCCGCCAGCAGCGAAACTACGACGGTCGAGCCTTCGGGAATCGTTTCGCCGCAGAGCTCGATGTCCTCCACGGCATAGCGGAAGAAAACGTCCGCAATGGACAGATACCGCATGAGCTCCTCGACGGCGCCGGGCATCAGGTCCGGGTCGGCGCGCAGTTCGGCGAGCTGGTCGGGGTGCTCCAGCAGCGCGAAAGTCCCCAGTCCCAGCATGTTCGCGGTGGTTTCGTGGCCCGCGAACAACAGCAGGAAGCCGATGCCGACCAGTTCCTCGATGCTCAGGTCGTCCTGGCGGGCCAGGTCGGACAGGAGGTCGTCGCCGGGGTTCGCGCGCTTGCCCGTGACCAGTTCCGCCAGGTATGTGCTGATCGCGGTGTATGCGGCCATCTTGTCTTCGAGCGTGATGTCCCGCTCCATGAACTTCGCGGTGTTGACCTGGAAGGTGTCGCGGTCGGCGTAGGGCACGCCGAGCAGTTCGCAGATCACCAGCGAGGGCACCGGCAGGGCGAACTCCTTGACCAGGTCGACCGGCTGAGCCAGCTGAGCCAGTTCGTCCAGTTGCCGCTCGGTGATCTCCTCGATGCGCTCCTCGAGCTGCTTCATCCGCTTGACGGTGAACGCGCCGGTGAGCTTGCGGCGGAGCCGCGTGTGGTCCGGCGGGTCCATCGAGAGAAAGATGCCCGGCTCCGGTGGTGACGGTTCGGTCATCACGGGCATGCCGGGGGTTTCGTACGGCATGTGGAGGATGCCGATGTCCTGGCGCGAGCTGAACCGGGTGTCGGCCAGCAGCTGGCGGACCGCTTCGTAGCCGGTGACCAGCCAGCCTTCGTGGCCGTCGGGGAAGAGCAGCGGGCTGACCGGCCGCGTGTCACGCAGCCGGGTGATCTCCCGTGGCGGGTCGAAGGGGCCCGCGTCGCGCTCCATCGGCAGGCCCTTCGGGGTGGGAAGCGTTTGCGTCATCGGCGTTCCTGACTGTGTGGTGGGCATCGTAATGCCAAGATGGCACAGTAGTGATGCCATGTAAAGCCGTGCTGGCACGTTTAACGGTGCCAGCGCGGCTCGGATTAGCGCGACCGCGCGCTGAGCGCCTCCGCGAGCGCCAGTTGCACCGGCTGCAGCCGGGTCTCGCCGTCCTCGATGTCCCACAGCGAGTTCTGCAGGATCCGGGCCATGGACCAGGCGTAGGCGCGCCGCCGGTCCAGGCCGAGTGCCTCGGTCAGCAGGTCGAACCGGCGCAGCACCGCGCGGGGCACGTCGCCGGTGGCGACCACGTCGGCCCAGCGGTTGTCCAGTGCGGGCAGCAGGTCGAACCCCGGGTCACCGGCGAGCGGTTCGGGGTCGATGGCGAGCCACTTCTCGCGGCCACCGGCGAGGATGTTGTCGTAGTGCAGATCCCAGTGCAGCAGCCGATCGCCCGGCTCACCGAGCACTTCGGCGGTGGCCGCCGCGCACCGGAGGACCAGTTGCCGCTCGGCGGGATCGGCCAGTTCGAGCACGGCTTCCGGGGTCTGGTCGAGCATCGCCTCGGCCACGTCGGCGAGCTGCCGCATCCCGGCGGGCGCGGGCCTGGCGGTCAGTCGCGCGAGCAGTTCGGCGAGCACGGTGAGCGCGGTGGTGTCGTCCGGGACCGTGGACAGCGGCCTGCTCTCGTCCAGCCGTTCCAGCAGTTGCGTGCTGGTTTCGCGGTCGTACTCGAGCAGCCGGACGATGCCGTCGCCGTCCCACGTGCGCAGCGCGAGCGCGGTTCCGGCGTTCTCTTCGGTGGGCGGCTGCAGTTTGAGCGCGGCGGGCGTGCCGTCCTCGCGCGTCACCGGCAGCACGAGCGAAGCGCAGCCGTTCCAGGTGGGCCCTTCCGGGCGCAGCGACCAGCGGTCGAGGAACTCGGTGACGAGCCGGGGTAGGGCGGCGAGCCAGTCCGGGTGTTCGTCCTGATGGGACTGGACCAGTTGCCTGGGCACGTCGAAGTGCATGAGCGGGAACTCCTTCGTCGGGTTTTCGGGTGCGTGACGAAGGAGGTGTTGGGGGTGCCCGGCAGCCGGGCCAGCGTCAAAGCATGATCCCACCGTACCCGGCTAGATTGACCCCATGGCAGAGCGGGACGGGTTGCGCGAGCGCAAGAAGGCGGCGACGCGGGAAGCGCTCAGCGCGGCGGCGTTGCGGCTGGCGCTGGAGCGCGGGCCGGAAAACGTGCGGGTGGACGACATCGCCGAAGCCGCCGGCGTCTCCCCGCGCACCTACAACAACTACTTCTCCAGCCGGGAACAGGCGATCGTCGCCGCGATCGCGGCCGAGCGCGCGGAGCGGATCGGTGCGGCGCTGCGGGCCAGGCCGTCGGACGAGCCGTTGGCCGAAGCCGTGGTGGAAGCGGTGGTCGAGCAGCACAGCGAGCCGTCGGGGGACGCGCTGACACTGATCACCACGGCGCCCGCACTGCGGGCCGAGTTCATCGAAACGGTCGTCTCCATCGAGTCGCCGCTGGCCTCGGCGATCGCCGAACGGCTGGGGCGCGAGGAAGATCTCGCGACCGCGGTGCTGGCCGCCGCGGTCACCGCGGCCGCGCGGGTGGCGGTGGAACGCTGGGTCGGCGGCTGGCCGCGGGGCGCGGGCGAACTGCTGGTGGTCCCGCAGGGCCCGCCGTTGGCGGACCTGCTGCGGGAGGCGCTGGCACAGGTGGTGCCCGCGCTGCGTGACGCCTAGAGAGCCAGCCACTCCTTGTAGGTGATCTTGCCGAGGCGCGGGTTGTCGCCGGGCGTGAGCGAGCGGTCGTCGATCGCCGCGCCGAAGTAACCGGCGGCCTCGTCGGCCACCACCTCGCGCGGATCCTGCTTCTGCGCCAAGTGATCCCGGACGAAGTCGGACAACCCCCGTGCCTCGGGCCCGGCCAGTTCCCGCTGCCCGTTGACCGGGTCGCCGAGCACCACGTCCGCCAGTGCGGCGGCGACGTCCTCAGCGGCGACCGGCTGGAACTGCGCCGGGGACAGTCGTACCTGGTTGCCGTCGGTGCTCGTGGCGGCGATGCCGTCGAGGAATTCGAAGAACTGCGTGGCGCGCAGGATCGAGTACGGCACGCCCGATTCCGCGATCAGCTTCTCCTGCGCGACCTTCGCCCGCATGTACCCGCTGTCCGGCAGCCGTTCCGCGCCGACCACCGACAGTGCGACGTGGTGTCCCACTCCGGCGGCGGCTTCGGCGGCGAGCAGGTTCCGGCTGCTCGTGGTGAAGAACTCCAGCACGGCGTTGTCCTCGAAGGACGGCGAGTTCGACACGTCGGCGACCACCTGCGCGCCGTCGAGCGCCTCGGCCAGGCCTTCGCCGGTCAGCGTGTTCACGCCGGACGACGGGGCCGCGGCCGTCACCTCGTGCCCGCCCGCGCGCAGCCGCTCGACCAGCTTGCTCCCGATGAGACCGGTACCGCCGATGACCACGATTTTCATGGCTGCCCACTCCGTTGGCTCGAACTCGGACACCGTTTGTCCGAGTTGATCGCCATCCTACTCGGACAACTTGTGTCCGAGTCAAGTACGCTGGTCAGGTGAAGATCTCCGGCGGTGTCGAGTGGGCGCTGCACTGCTGTGTCGTGCTCACCGCGGTCGACCAGCCGGTGCCCGCTGCGCAACTGGCGGAACTGCACGACGTCTCGGCCAGCTACCTGGCCAAACAGCTGCAGAGCCTGTCGAGGGCCGGGCTGGTCCGGTCGGTGCAGGGGCACGCGGGTGGGTACGTGCTCACCCGGTCGCCCGAGGAGATGACCGTGCTCGACGTGGTGGAGGCGGTCGACGGCGCGCGGCCCGCGTTCACCTGCACGGAGATCCGGCAGCGCGGGCCGCTGGCCGCTTCGCCCGAGATGTGCACCCGGCCGTGCGCGATCAACCGGGCGATGTCCGCGGCCGATCGCGCCTGGCGCGAGGCACTGCGGGAAGTGACCATCGCCGACCTGGCGAGGCAGGTCGGCGAGGACTACGACTTCGACGCGCTGGGCGGCATCCGCCGCTGGCTGTCCGCCTAGGCGACCGGCGTCCCGAGCGCCGCGTCGATTTCGGCCAGCAGCTTGGCCTTCGGCTTCGCGCCGACCAGCGTGCGCACCGGGACGCCGTCGCGGAACAGGATCAGCGTGGGCAGCGACATCACCTGGTAGTCCCGCATGGACAGCGGGCTCTCGTCGGTGTTCAGCTTGCGGATGGTCAGCGAGTCCGCGCGCTCCTCGGCGATTTCCGCGAGCACCGGGGCGATCATGTGGCACGGCGGGCACCACTGCGCCCAGAAGTCGACCAGCACCGGCCGGTCGTGCTGGAGCACCGCGGTGTCGAAGGTGTCGTCGGTGATCGTCTCGATCATGTCCGTGTCTCCTGGTTCTGTGTCACCCGGCACGGGTCCGGCTGCCGCGCCATGGCCGCGGCCAGCTTGGCCAGCAGGTCGGCCCGCACCGAGTTGAGCCGGTCGAGGCAGGCGTCCACCTCGGCCAGTTTGCGTTCGTAGACCTCGATCGAATCGGCGCACGAGTCCCCGGCCTCGTGCCCGGACCGCAGGCAGTCGACGAACGGCCGGGTGTCGTCCAGGCTCAGCCCCGCCGCCTGCAGCGTCCGGATCTCGGCGACCATCCGGACGTGTTCCTCGCCGTAGTCCCGGTAACCGTTGGCCGCGCGCGGCGCGTCGAGCAGGCCCTGCGCTTCGTAGAACCGCAGTGCGCGCGTCGTCGTCCCGGCTCGCCTGGCCAGTTCGCCGATTCTCATGCTTCGACGGTAAACGTTGACGTGAGCGTCAAGGCAAGATGAGCCGTTCGGTCAGCGTCGCGCCGATGGCGGCGAACTCGTCGACCAGCTCGTCCTCGGTCAGCTCGACGGCACCGGTCAGCCAGCCGTGCAGCACCTCGTGGATGCCGCCGATGAGCAGCAGCGCGGTCGCCTCCACTCGCGCGCGGGCCGGGTCGCCGCTGAGCGCGAGCACCTGTTCGGTGATCACCGCGGTGAACGTCTGCACCACCTTGGCGCGGTGCGCGCGGAGGAGGTCCGAGGTGAAGCACTCGACGTAGGCGCGGGCCTGGCGCGGATCCGCCGCCAGCGCGCGGATCATCGGCCGCAGCGCGCCGGCGTACTTGTCCCGGGGGCTCGCGTCGGCCGGTACCGCGTCCGCCGCGTGCAGCACCTGCTCGCTCATCTGCCCGGTGAGCTGGTCGAACAGCGCGATGAGCAGTTCGTCGCGGTTGGCGAAGCTCTCGTAGAAGTACCGCTCGGTCAGCTTCGCGCGGCGGCACACGGCGGTCATGGTGAATCCGTCGCGACCGTGCTCGCCCAGCACGTCGAGCGCGGCGTCGAGCAGTTGCCCGCGCCGGGTGGCACGGCGGTCCTGCGCGCTGACCCCGCGGAACGGGCGGACGACGGGTGGCATGCGCTCCATCTTGACAGACCCGCCGGTCAGGTGTGAGCCTCTGTTGACAGGGCGCCCTGTCATCTTTCGACGGTCAGGAGTGGCGATGACGCACTACGACGTGCTGGTGGTCGGGGCCGGGTTCTCCGGGATCGGCGCGGCCATCAAGCTCCGCGAAGCGGGGTTCGACGACTTCCTGATCGTCGAGGACGGTGACGGGGTCGGCGGGGCGTGGCACTGGAACACCTATCCCGGTGTGGCCGTGGACATCCCGTCGTTCAGCTACCAGTTCTCCTTCTACAAGCGCGACGACTGGTCCCGCGTCTACGCGCCGGGCGACGAGCTGAAGAACTACGCCGAGGACTGCGTCGACCGCTTCGGCCTGCGCGACCGGCTCCGCCTGAACACCCGCATCGACTCCGCGTCGTTCGACGAGGCCCACGACCAGTGGAAGCTCGGCACCACCGGCGGCGACCAGTTCACCGCGCGGCACGTGGTGGTCGCCACCGGGGTGCTGACCCAGCCGAAACCGCCCGCCATCGACGGGCTGGACTCCTTCGGCGGCACGCTCATGCACACCGCGCGCTGGGACCACGACGTCGACCTGCGGGGCAAGCGCGTCGCGATCATCGGCACCGGCGCGTCGGCGGTCCAGGTGATCCCGTCGATCGCGGAGACCGTGGACCGGCTGACCGTCTTCCAGCGCACGCCGATCTGGTGCCTGCCCAAGCCGGACGCGCGGTTGACGCGTCCGCTGCGCGAGGCGTTGCGCCGGGTGCCGGGCGCGAAACGGCTGACCCGCGTGCTCAGCCAGGCCTACGTCGAGGCGAACTTCCCGCTCGCCGCGCACTTCACCGGCGTGCCGGTGGCGAAGTTCGGCGAGAAGCTGGCGCGGCGGTTCCTGCGCAAGGAGGTCGCCGATCCGGTCGTCCGCGACCAGCTCACCCCGCGGTACGCGCTGGGCTGCAAGCGCCCGAGTTTCTCCAACGACTACCTGCGCACGTTCAACCGCGACAACGTGGTGCTCGAGACCGCGGGCATCGAACGCGTGACGCCCCAGGGGATTCGCACGGTCGACGGGGTGGAGCACGAGGTCGACGTGCTGATCCTGGCCACCGGGTTCAAGGTGTTCGAATCCGGGAACATGCCGCCGTTCCGCACCACCGGGGTCGGCGGCACCGACCTGGAGACCTGGTGGGACACCCACCGTTTCCAGGCGTACCAAGGGGTCAGCGTGCCGGGCTTCCCGAACCTGTTCATGATCCTCGGGCCGTACGGCTACAACGGATCCTCCTACTTCAACCTGATCGAGACGCAGAGCAGGCACATCCTGCGCTGCCTCACCGAGGCCAGGCGGTCCGGCGCGACCAGGGTGGAGGTCACCGCGGAGGCGAACCGGGCCTACTTCGAACAGGTGCTCGCCCGCCGCCCGCAACAGGTGTTCTTCCAGGGCGGCTGCGGGTCGGCGAACAGCTACTACTTCGACAAGCACGGCGATGTGCCGTTCCGGCCGTCGCTGACCCTGGAAACCATGTGGACCAGCGCGCGGTTCGACCTCGGGCACTACCGGTTCGCCGGAAAAGCGGTGGACGGCGCGGCCTGACCCTGCTTAGCCTCACCGGCGACCGCGTTCTCCCCGCACAGCAAGGAAAATCCGTCTTGCCGGATCTGCCGAGGCAGTTCACCATCCGTGAAAGCTGCCACCGCGTCCACAACCCGTTCACCGAGGAGAAGCTGGCGACGCTGGGGCGCGCGCTGCACCTCACCCCGGGCACGCGACTGCTCGACCTCGGCTGCGGTTCGGGCGAACTGCTCTGCACCTGGGCGCGGGACCACGGGATCACCGGGACCGGGGTGGACATCAGCACGGTGTTCCTCGACGCGGCGCGGGCGCGGGCGGTGGAGCTGGAAGTCACCGATCGGGTGGACTTCGTGCACGCCGACGCCACCGGTCACGTCGCCGGGGAACCGGTCGACGTCGCCGCCTGCCTCGGCGCCACCTGGATCGGCGGGGGGCTGGCAGGCACGGTCGAGTTGCTCCGGCGCAGCCTGCGGCCGGGCGGGATGCTGTTGGTCGGGGAGCCGTACTGGCGGCTGGAGCCGCCGGATCAGGCCACTGCGGAGGGTTGTCACGCGCGGACGCGCGACGACTTCCGCGCGCTGCCGGAATTGCTTTCCGCTTTCGGGGAAATGGGCTGCGATGTGGTGGAAATGGTGCTCGCCGACCAGGGGGACTGGGATCGGTACGCCGCCGCGCAATGGTTGAACACCCGGTTGTGGCTGAACCGGAACCCGGACGACGAACTGGCGCCGGAAATGCGTGCGGAACTGGATTCCGCGCCCGTTCAGCACGTGCTTTACCAGCGCGAGTACCTCGGCTGGGGTGTGTTCGCGCTGATGGACCGCTGAATTGCTAACGGCCGCCGAGTGAAGCCGCGAGCGCTTCCGCTTCGTCCCTGGTGAAATTGCCGGCGATCTCGATTTCCCCGCCGGGGATCGGGCTGTTGATGATCGGCGCGGACAGGACCTGGCCGTTCGCCACCATGGCCACCTGCTTGCCGACGTTCTCCTCGGTCAGCTTCCCGAACTGCTTCCCGAGGTCCTCGGGTAGGGAGAGGCCGACCACGAAGCCGCCCGCCTCGGGCCGGAACACCATTTCCACCTTGGTGAACCGGTCGAGCACCAGCACCACCGGCCCGACCTCGTGGGCGGTGCCCTGCTTGTCGGTCAGCGTGGTGCCGCCGCCGGGCGTGACCACGCGCAGTTCCACCGGGGTGCCCGCGGAGAACACCGGGGCCGGCGTGGCTTGGCCGGAGACCGGATCGGAACACGCGGACAGGACCAGGGCGAGCAGCAGCAGGGGCAGCAGGCGCATGCCCCGACGATAGCGGGGTGGTTGCCATCGCGGTGGCGATTGCTCTACAGTCGTTATCGTGACTGCCGGGTCGGCCTTGGGCCAGAATCGAGATGGGTTCCCGGCCGAGGCGTGAGCCCTCGGCGGGCGAGAGCCCCGCCCCGCTGCTTTTTCTACCCCGGTCCTCCGCGTGACTGACGCGACGCCCGTTTCTGCCTTCTCCTAGCTCCTTTGTGCCTTTTCCTGTCCGCCGGTGTCGGCGGTAATTCGTCCTGCCCGAAAACTACGAAAGAAGCGTATGCCCAACGATTTCAACCAGCCCGTGATCGACGAGTTCCGCGCCAACGGCGGCCGCGTCGGTGGTTACTTCGAGGGAGCGAGGCTGCTCCTGCTGACCACCACCGGCGCGCGCTCCGGCAAGCCGCACACCGTGCCGCTCGCCTACCTGCCCGACGGGGCGGAGCGCCTGCTGATCATCGGCAGCGCCGGGGGCGGGCCCCGGCATCCCGCCTGGTACCACAACCTGCTGGCCAATCCGCGGGCCACCGTGGAGACCGGGGTGTTCACCTACGAGGCCGAAGCCACCGTGCTCGACGGCGCCGAACGAGAGGAGATCTTCGCCCGGGCCGTCGAAGCCGACGAGGGCTGGGGCGACTACCAGAAGAAAACCAGCCGCGTGCTGCCCGTGGTGGCGCTGACCGAGGTGGCGGGCGGTCCGCCGAACGCGTCCTCGCCCGGGGCCGCCCTGAAGCTGGTGCACGACGCGTTCCGGCGGGAGCTTTCCTTGATCCGCAAGGAATTCGCCGACTCCGGTGCTTCGCTCGGCGTGCAGTTGCGGATGAACTGCCTGACCCTGTGCCAGGGCCTGACCTTCCACCACACCGGCGAGGGCACGGCCCTGTTCCCGTACCTCGTCGACCGCTATCCGGAACTGGCGCCCACGATCGACCGGCTGAACCAGGAACACGAGAAGATCGCCGCGCTCATCGAGGAACTCTCGGCCGTGGTCGGCGCCGACCACCCGGACACCCTGTCCGTGCTGCCCGAAGTCGAGCGGCTGACCGAGGAGCTGGAGCGCCACCTGACCTACGAGGAGGCCCAGCTCATCCCGCTGCTGGACGCGTGACCATCCATTGTGGACCTGTTGGTTGACAACTGAAGAGTGGTTTCAGACCGCCGAATAACCACCGTCGACGGAGAGCAGGGCGCCGTGGATGTTCGCGGCGCCGTCCCCGGCCAGGAAGAGCACGGCCTGCGCGATCTCCTCCGGGGTGCTCGTCCGGCGGGACGGGGTGCGGGCGATCAGCGGCGCGATGTGCTCGCTCCAGCCCGCCGTCTTCTCGGTGGTCGTCGGGCCGGGGGCGACGGTGTTGACCCGCACGCCGGACGGGCCGTACTCGTCGGCCCACGACTTGGTCAGCGAGTGCACCGCTGCCTTGGTCGTGCTGTACAGCGCCGATCCGGCGCTCCCGGCCAGTCCGTTGATCGAACCGAGGTTGATGATGGCGCCGTGGCCGCGCTCGGCCATGCCCGGTGCGAGCAGGCCGGTCAGCAGGAAGGCGGCCTTGATGTTGACCGCGAGCGCGCGATCGATGGTGTCCTCGGTGACCTCGGCGGTGGGGGCCGGGGCCAGCAGCATGGCGGCGTTGTTCACCAGGATGTCGACCGGTTCGGTGGCCAGCGCGCGGGCCGCGCTCAGGCCCTCGGCCAGGTCGGCGCGGACGAAGGTGGCCTCGCCGCCGGCCTCGGCGATGCCCGCGACGACCTTCTCGCCGCGGGTGGTGTCACGGCCGCTGACGATCACGCGGGCGCCCTCGGCCGCGAGCGCGCGAGCGATGGCGACGCCGATGCCGTCGGTGGATCCGGTGACCAGTGCGGTGCGATTGCTCAGGTTCATGCCCCGAGCCAACGCCGATTAAAATGGACCCGCAAGTCCAGAAAAGGGGAGGGTCCCGATGAAGCTGACCGCCAAGGGCGCGGCCACCCGGCAGCGCATCGTCGAGGGTGCCGCGGCCGAGATCCGCGAACACGGCGTCGCCACCACCACCCTGGACGACGTGCGTGCGCGGACCGGCACCAGCAAGAGCCAGCTCTTCCACTACTTCCCGGGCGGCAAGGAGGACCTGCTACTGGCCGTGGCACGGTACGAGGCCGACCGTGTGCTGTCGGACCAGCAACCACAACTCGGAGACCTGGGCTCGTGGCCCGCCTGGCAGGCGTGGCGGGACAAGGTGGTGGCGCGGTACCGGAAGCAGGGGCAGCAGTGCCCGCTGAACGTGCTTTTCTCGCAACTGGGGCGCAGCACTCCAGGCGCACAGGCGGTGGTGACCGAACTGATGCTCCAGTGGCAAACCGAGCTGACCGCGGGGATCCGCAAACTGCAAGCCACCGGTGCCGCCGATCCCACCACCGATGCCCCCAAAACCGCCGCCGCCCTCCTCGCCGGCATCCAAGGAGGCGTCCTACTCCTCCTCTCGACGGGCAGCACCACCCACCTAGAAGCCGCCCTCGACGTAGCCATCGAAAACCTACGCCACCATTCCCCCTAACCGGGCCCAGCTCACCTACCCTCGCCCTCGCCCTCGCCCTCGCCCTCGCCCTCGCCCTCGCCCTCGCCCTCGCCCTCGCCCTCGCCCTCGCCCTCGCCCTCGCCCTCGCGCGTGCCGTGCCGTGCCGCTCCATGCCTTCGCGGCCCCACCCTCCCGGCCCCACCCTCCCGTGTCGCCCACGCGCGTGCCGCGCCGCTCCTTGCCTTCGCGGCCCCACCCTCCCGGCCCCACCCGGCCGTGCCGCCCACGCGCGTGCCGCGCCGCTCCCTGCCCTCCCGGCCACCCTGCCGACCTCACCCCCCGTGCCGCCCACGCGCGTGCCGCGCCGCTCCTTGCCTTCGCGGCTCCACCCCGCCTGCCCCGCCCTGCCGGGGCCGCTCGCCTACCGCGTCGCGCCACCCCCGCCCGCTTTCGTCGCCCTCGCACTAAGCCAGGCTGCTCGCGGGGTGATCCATGTTCCTCGCCGCGCCACTACTCACCGCCAGCCGCGCCGCTCCTGGCCCACCTGCCGCCGAGCCCGCTGCCCGCAAACCGCCGCCCGGCTCCGGGCCGCCTGCCGAGCTCATCCATGTCCCCTCCGCACCGTCCCCAATCACCCGCCGTACCACCCCACGGCACTGCCGACCCGATTCACCTCACCCGCGATCCCGACGGAATGCGGGCAGATACGTCCCACAGCGACCGAGTCCCTCGCAACGCCGCCCCGGGACACCAACCCCCCGAACCACCAAGAAGCCCCACCCACCCAGAAGCCCCACCCACCCAGAAGCCCCACCCACCCAGAAGCCCTACCCACCAAGAAGCCCTATCCCACCGGCCCAGTAGACCCCCGCACCACCAACTCCGTCTCCAACACCACCGGCCGACCCACCCCCCGCCCCGCCAGCAAATCCAGTGCCATCCGCCCCGCCGCCCGCCCCTTACCTGCCAAGTCCTGCCGCACGGTCGTCAGCGCCGGAGTGCTCCATCCCGCCTCGTCCGTGTCGTCGAAGCCCAGTACCGACAGGTCCTCCGGCACCCGCAACCCCAGCTCGCCCGCCGCCGCCAGGGTGGCGATCGCCAACTCGTCCGACATGCACAGCACAGCCGTCGGCCGGGGGGTCGTTTCCAACACGGCCCGCGCGCTCACCTGCGCCTCCGCCCGCGAAAGGCCCGAGGTCTCCCAGATCGGCACCGCACCGGGATCGACGCCCGCCGCCGAGAGCGTGTCCAGGTACCCGATCATCCGCTCGCGGTTGTCCCGGAACCGGCTCCGCCGCGCGTCCTCCAGCGACAACGGGCCGCCGCGCGGGGTGGAAAGGCACTGCGAGGACAGGATGCCGAACCGCCGGTGCCCCAGGTCGAGCAGGTGCCGGGCGGCAGCCGCGGCACCGGCGCGGTCGTTGATGCCGACCACCGCCGCGCCCGCCACCACCGGCTGGTCGATCACCACCAACGGCAACCGGCGCTGCTTCACCGCCTTCAACGCCGGGGCGCCGTCGGCGAGCGAGTACGCCACCGCGAGGTCGGCCTGCGCGGCCAGCACCCGCTCCGCCCGCGGACCGCCGTCGTCCCCGCCGGGAAGGAGGAGCAGCGCGTAACCCTCGGTGTCCACTTCGGTCGACAGGGCGTCCAGCGTGATGGACAGCGCCGGGTCGGAGAAGGCCGCGCGCAGCGGCGTGTCGAGCATGAACGCGATCGCCCCGGTGCGGCTGGTGGCCAGGCTGCGCGCCACCGGGTTCGGCCCCGGATACCCGAGGCGGCGGGCCGCCCGCAGCACCTCCTCGCGCAACTCGGCGGAGAGCTGGTCGGGCCGGTTGAACGCGTTCGACACGGTCGCCCTGGACACGCCGACGGCCTCCGCCACGCTGTCGAGCGTCGGCTTCCGCTTCCGGGGGGCAGGCACCCCGGTAGCTTACGGTGACAACGCGGGGGCGAGCTCGCTCGTGGCGTCGAGTTCGGTGTTGATGATCGCCTCGACCAGCACCTCACCGTCCGGCGTCAGCTCGACGCGCCCGGCCCGCTCGTCGAGCCGGAGCAGGCCGCGCTCGGCCAGCGAGGCGAACTGCGCGCGCCACGGCTCGGCGAACAGCGAACTGCCCGGGAAGCGGCTCCGGTGCAGACCGTCGTCGAGTGGCTGCAAAGTGGACAGAGCCATCTTGATCGCCCGGGCCTCCTGCGCGGAGGCGGAGAAGCCGGTCGCCGAGCCGAGCGGGATGCGGCCCGCCTCCACCGCCTCGGCGTACCGCTTCCAGTGCACGTCGGTGATCGCCTCGGAGGCACGGCAACTGGAACTGCCGCCGAGCCCGATCGCCACCTCGGCCTCCTGCCGGTCCTGGTCGACCATGATCGACTTCCACTTCTCCGGCCCGAGCCCGTCCCTGGCGAAGTACATCGTCGGGTGCTCGGTGTACCCGCCGGCGCGCAGGCCCTCGGTGAGCACCTCGCGCATCTGGTATTGCTCACCGAGCGGCGGCCAGCGGTGCCCGGCGGCCACCAGCCGGTCGCGGTAGTCGGGCAGCTGCCACGCGGCCGGTTGCACCCCGGCCACGCCGGTGCGGGTGTCCGTGTAGGACTTGAGGTGCAGCTTGGTGCACACCACCGCGGTCGGCCGCTCGGCGAGCACGATGTCCAGATCGCGCCGCACGCTGTCCACGGTCTGGTCCAGCAGCCCGTACATCAGGTCGATGCTGATCCAGTCGAAGCCGGTGCGCTGCGCGTTGCGGATGAACTCGACGCACATCTCGGCGCTGTGCTCCCGGCCGGACTGGTGCAGCACCGGATCGTCGAAGGACTGCACGCCACTGGACAGCTTGGTGCAGCCCAGTTCCGCGAGCAGTTCGAGCTTGTCCGGGGTGAACGTGCTCGGGTCGCCCTCGAAGCGGATCGTGGTGTCCGGGCCGAAGCCGAAGTTCTCGCGGTAGAACTCGAGCAACCGCCGGATCGCGTGCTTCGGCAGCAGTGACGGCGTGCCGCCGAACACGTTGAACTCGCCGACCGGCGCCGAGGCCAGCGACGGCACCTGATCGAGCCACAACCGCGCCTCGCGGATGTTCCAGTCCACCCACTGGCTCGCCTTGGCGTCGGTCACCTCGGGGCTGCCCTTCACCAGCACCACCGGGTACTGGCAGAACCGGCAGCGGTAGGCGCAGGTCGGGATGTAGGACCACAGGTGGATCGGCGCCGAGTCGGCCAGCTGCGCTTCCAGGTCGGCGAGGAAGGACTCGGGGGAGTAGTCCGGTTCGTTGCCGGGGAAGACGTGCGCGCCGAACGGATCCTCGACCACGTACTCCAGCAGGTGCCGGTTGGCCGGGGCGGTGAGCGCGTCGAGCACGGCCGGGACCGGGGCGCTGGGGTCGGTTTCCCGCAGGGAGGCCAGCGCCTGCTCGTAGGTCATCGTCATTCAGAACACCCCTCCGTTGCCGAAGTAGTTGTGCGCTTCACCCGATTCGCGGTCCTCGCAGTAGTACTTCACGAACTCGGCGAACCGCTCGGGCGGCACGTCGTCGAAGCACGACGGCAACGGGGGCGGGTAGCCGATGTCCTCGCCGACCGCGGCCCGCAGGCACGCGAAGAGTTCGTCGGCGAACTCGAAGTACAGGCGGTAGCAAGGGGTTTTGTACGAGTGGATCGGGGTGAAGTCGGTGACCCGCATCTCCTCCTTGAGCTCGGCGATCCGCCTGCCGAGGCGGTCGGCGAGGTCGGCGCCGAAGAACTCGATCACCGCGTCGTCGTCGAGCAGGGACGGGGTGAGCAGCACCGGGAGAATGGTGTTCTTCGGCGTGAAGTCCTTGATGGAGAACTCCCACGCCTGCCGGGCTTCCGCCTCGGTGAGGTCCGATTCGCGGGCGGGTTTCGGGTCCTCGACCCGGATGTCGCGCATCACGATGATGCCGTCCGAACCGTAGGCGCGGCCGGTGATCACCTCGTCGATGGCGTGGTCCACCCGGCGCGGGTTGATCTCCACCCGCGATCTCGGCGCGTACAGGATCTCCTCGCCGGAGCCGCGCACCTTGATGCCGAAGTCCCAGTCGTCGGACAGGTGGTTGACGAACTTCCCGTCCTGCAGCTGGTAGAAGACCTCGATGCCGCCGACGCGGTCGTAGGCGTCGCGGTCCACGGCGAAGCCCTTGCCGTCGGGGAAACCGCCGAACAGCGCGAAGGTGACCGCCCGGCAGCGCAACGTGCGGGAGATCGCCTCCCACAGGCGCGGGCGGCCGGTGAAGTGCTCGGGCGAGTAGTAGTAGTCGCAGACGCCGATGGCCGCCTTGCCGGATTCCATCGCGGCGAGCAGTTCCGCCAGCCAGTCCGGGTCGACGCGGCAGTCGGCGTCGGCGGAGACCAGCAGGAACCGGTCGTCCGCGCCGCGGTTCTTGCTGCGTGCGCTGGCGAAGTTCATCCCGGTCCGGCGGGCGGTGGACACGCCCTGCTCCGGTTCGGGCACCACGTGCAGGGCCAGCTCGGGGTGCGCTTCGGCGAACCGGTGGGCGATGGCCACCGTGTCGTCGGTGGAGTTGTTGTCCACCAGCACGACCTCGTACGCCGAGCGGTCGATGCCGTGCTGGTGGTAGAGCGAGTCCAGCACCGCGGGCAGGTTCGCCGCCTCGTTGTACACCGGGAGCACCACGCTGAGCCGGGTGTGCTCGCCCATCGGCGCGAGGAACAGCTCGTCGAGGAGACGCTCGGCCCGCCCTTCACCGAAGTGCCGTTGTCCCAGCGCGTAGTTGTGCTCCGCCATCTTCGCCCTTTTTGTCTCGTCGCGGATCAGTTCGGCCACCTCGTCCACAAAGGACTGGGTGGGCAGGTCGTGCCGGCGCACGTCCAGCACCGGCGCGCGGAAGCCCTTGTCGCCGTAGACCGTCTGGTACAGCTCGTACCGGCTGGTCAGGTACGGCACGCCGGAGGCGATGGCCTCGCCGATCGGGTTGCCGTAGCTCTCGTAGTCGTAGGAGGTGAGGAAGGAGACCAGCTGGGCGTGGGCGAGCAGGTCGCGCACGGAGTACCCGGGCCTGCCGAGCTCGGCGTCGTGCGGGGAGAGGCGGCCGCCGAAGACCACGCGGTCGCGTACCCCGAGCCGGACCGCGAGCTCGCAAAGTCTGGTGAACTCACCAGGGTGTTCGGCCGGATCACCGGCGACGAACAGGTGGGTGCCGGGCAGCGCGGCGATCAGGTGCAGATCGCGGTCGACGCGCTTCTGCGGCACGATCCTGGTGAACCGGGCGATCAGCGGCACGTGCTCGGGAATGCCGTGCGCGGCACGGAAACCGGCGTTGTGCTCGGTGATCTCGGCCGGCCGGTGGGTGAAGGTGTTCGGCAGCACGCTGAGCCGGCGCAGGTGCGGGGCCCACTCCAGCGTCCGCCGCCGCGCCTCCTCGTGCAGGGCGACGTAGTGGATGAACGGGCTGTGCACCGGGGCCGGGGTGTGCGGATAGGGGAATTGCCCGTACTTACCGCTGCTCGGCTCACTCTGCCACATCAGATCGTGGTCGCGCCAGAGCACGAAACAACCCAGCCGATGGCGGTTGCCGTATTCCTCGATCGCCTGGTAGAGCGCGCGCGTGTAGATGATGTTCTCGGGCAGCGTGCCATTCTCGACGAGAACGAAAGAAATGCCGAGTTCGGTCCACTTGTCCAGTATTCGGTCACGCAGGGTGGCGGTCACCGAATTCATCACCGACCGTAGTCGCGAGTCGTCGCCGCGGCCGATCACCTCGGCCAGCACCGCGGTGACCAGTTCCGGGGTGTAACCGTCGATCCCTTGTACAGCGCCGATCCGGTCCAGCTGGATCCACTCGGGAAGCAGGTCGGCCTCGTCGGTGTAGGGCCGGAAGAAGGCGTTCTTGTCCGCCTTGATGTCGTACCCGAGGTCGAGGTGCACCCGAATTCCCCGGTCGTGGAAAAAGCGCGCGGTCTTGACGAACTCGACGATCAATCCGGAGATCGGTGTGCCGTCGAACGAAATTCCCCAGAGGGTGGTCATGGGCTCGCGCTCACTCCCTCGGTCGGGTGGGGTTAATGTTACGGGCGAATACGCCGGTTCGCACCCAGGAGGAGTTCGGCTTGCCTTCGTCGCGCACCGCGGTCGCCGTCGCGTTCGTGGTCAATGGAGCGCTCTACGGCTCGTGGGCGGCCCGCGTGCCCGCGCTCGCCGAGCAGGCCGGCGTGGGGACCGGCGGGCTCGGGCTGGCGCTGCTGGGCCCGAGCGTGGCGATGATCCTGACCGCGTCACCGGCGGCGAAGGCGTGCGCGCGCTGGGGTGCGCGGCCGGTGCTCGCGGTCTGCCTGCCCGCCGCCTGCCTGCTGCTGCCGCTGCTCGGGCTGGCTGGTTCGGTGTGGACGCTCGGGCTGGCGCTGGCCCTGCTCGGCGGCCTGATGGGGGCGGTGGACGTGTCGATGAACATCGGCGCGGTGGCCGTGGTGCGGCAGCTGGACCGGCCGCTCATGCCGATGTTCCACGCCGGGTTCAGCTTCGGCGGGCTGGCCGGTTCGCTCGGCGCCGCGGGGGCGGCGGCGCTCGTCGTCGAACCGGCGGTCCAGTTCGGTGTGGTCGGTGCCGCGGGACTGGCGGCGGTGGCGGTGACCGTGCGTGCGGTTCCCGGTGAGCGCCCGGCCGCCGGGGAACGCCCGGTGGGTGGTTACCGACAGGTGATGTCGCGCGGCCGGTTGTGGTTGCTGGCCGGGGTCGCGGTGTGCGCGGCGGTCGCGGAGGGTGCCTGCGCGGAGTGGTCGGCGTTGTTCCTGGTGGACGCGCGCGGTTTCGGCGAGGCGGGCGCGGCGGCGGCCTACTCGGTGTTCGCCGTGGCGATCGCGGTGACCAGGCTGACCGGCGAACGGGCGCAGCGGCGGTTCGGCCCGTACCGGTTGCTGGTGGGCAGCGGGGCGCTGGCCGCGTTCGGCGTGTTCCTGGCCGCCGTCGTGCCGTCCGGGGTGGCGGCCTACCTCGGCTTCGGGCTGGCCGGGATCGGGCTCGCGTTCTGCTTCCCGCTGGCGATGGACCTGGCGGGCGCGGCAGGCCGTGAGCCGGGTGGCACCGGTGGTGAGCGGGAGCTGGGCTTTGTCACCACGGTCGCCTACGCGGGACTGCTCGGCGGCCCGCCGGTGATCGGCGGCGTCGCCACGGTGACCGAACTGCCGGTGGCGATGGCGGTGGCCGGGGTGGTCGCGCTGCTCATCGTGCCCGCCGCGCTGGCCGCCCGCCGGACGAGCCCCGCGCCGGTTTCAGGCTGACTCGAGTTCGTGCGCCAACCGGGCCAGCCCGGTCTTGATGAGGCGCCCGTACTCGTCGTCGGCGAGCGCGTCGGCGGCGGCGAGACCGAGGTCGAGGTGTTCGCGCGCCAGGGAAAGCTCGCCCGCCCGGCGGTAGGCGTCACCGAGGTTCACGTGCAGCGACGGGTAGAACGCCCGCACCGGCACGATGGAGCCGACCTCGGTGGGCCGTTCGTCCGTGATCGACGAGGCCAGTTCGAGTGCGACGAGGTCCCAGCGCAGTTCCTCGCGCACGTCTTCCTGCTGGTCGGCGAGGTGGTGCGCGATCATGCAGCGGTGCAGGGGATCCGTGGTCTCCGCCCACAACTCGGTGAACTGCTCGCGGGCGGCTTCGCGGTCGCCGCGCACCGAGAGTTCGATCGCGGCACCGATCCGGGGCATCATCTCCTCGGTCACCGGGATCCTCCCGTCTCGACAGGAACCCAGTTTACTTGCGAGAGTGGCGATCATGGGGTTTCGGCGGGTGTTGGCGGGCAGCATGGCCGGTGCCGTGCTCGAGTGGTACGACTTCGCGCTGTACGGGTTGCTCGCGGCCACCGTGCTCGGGCCGCTGTTCTTCCCCGGCGACGATCCGGTGGCGAAACTGCTGCTCGCACTGGCCACCCAGGGGCTCGGGTTCGTCGCCCGCCCGCTCGGCGGGGTGGTGTTCGGCCACCTCGGCGACCGGTTCGGCAGGCAACCGATGCTGGTGATCACCTTCGCCATGCTGGGGTCGGCGACCGCGGCCATCGGCCTGCTGCCGACCTACGCCGACGCCGGGCTGCTCGCGCCGGTGCTGCTGGTCGTGCTGCGGATGGTCCAGGGCTTCGCGCTGGGTGGGGAATTCGGCGCGGCAGTGCTGCTGGTCAGTGAGTACGGCGAACCGCGCCGCCGCGGGTTCTGGGCTTCGTGGCCGCAGGCCGGGGCGCCGGCCGGCACCGTGCTCGCCACCGTGGTGCTCAGCGTGATCGGGAGCTTCACCGACCTCGGCGACTGGGGCTGGCGGCTGGCCTTCCTGCTCGCCCTGCCGTTGCTGGTGGTCGGGTTCTGGATCCGGCGCGGGGTCGAGGAATCACCGGTGTTCCAGGCCGCGCGGGCCGGGGCGGCGAAGGTGCCGCGGTCGGGTGTGCTCGAAGCGCTGGCGCGGCCGAAGTCCGTGCTGCGCGGGCTCGGCATGCGGCTCGGCGAGAACATCGCGTTCTACATCTACACGGTGTTCGTGGTCGCCTACGCCACGACCTACTTCGACTTCGCCCGCAACGAGGTCATTCTCGCCGTCACCTTCGCCTCGGTGTGCCAGCTGATCGGCATGATCGGCGGCGGCTGGTGGTCCGACCGGGTCGGGCGCCGCGTCGCGATGCTGGTGCCGACGGTCGCCCTGCTGGTCTGGGCGCCGGTGTTCTTCTGGCTGGTGCACTGGGAAAGCCTGCCGTTGCTGTGGCTCGGCGTGTGCGTCGGCGCGTTCTTCCACGGCCTGCTCGCCGGGCCCGAAGCCGCCTGGATCGCCGAACTCTTCCCGACGCACTGCCGGTACGCCGGCTCTTCACTGGTGTTCCAGGGTTCGTCGATCATCGCCGGGGCCCCGGCGCCGCTGATCGCCGTCGCACTGGTCGACGGCATCGGCGCCGGGGCGGTCGTCGCCTACCTGGTGGTGACCATGGTGATCACCGGCGTCGCGGTGCTGAGCAGCCGCGAAACCCGAGGCACCGACCTCAGCGAGATCCGGTGACCAGCGAGTGCCAGGCGCGAGACACAGTTTGGGCGAACTACTCGAAAGGATGAGGCTTTCGCGGGTGTCCCTCCTCGGCAGTCTGGTCTCGCAGCCAGTCAACAGCTGATACAAGCGGAACGAGGGTGAGCCCAGAGCCGAAAGATCTTTCATGCCCAGACGTTCTTCCTGCAGTCCCGTTTCCCTCTACCGCTTGGACGCCGAACTGGTGGAGTCGTTCAGGGTGCAGGGTGTCCGCGGTCAGCGGCCGTACGTGGTCGGCGCTGATTTCGAACTGGCCGACCTCATCGAGCCGCTCGCCGGGATTCCGTTGGCGGAGCGAATGGCGACGCTCACCCCCGCCCGGGTCATGGCCTGCGGCGATCAATCCGGCGAGACCTGAGGCGCTGCGGCAACTGCACGGCAAATCCCCGCGGCGGCTTCAGATGACCTTGCGGTTCGCCGAGATTCCGTACGTGCCGAAGGTCAGTGGGCACTCTGCCGCCGCGTAGTCAGGGCCGCTGAGGTGGCCGACCTGTCCAGGCAGGCCACCTCAGCGGCGAGACTCAGTTGGTCACCCGCACGTAGTCGACCACCAGCTGCTGCGGGAACTGCGTGTTGCCGTCCGGGTTGCCCGGCCAGTCGCCGCCCACCGCGAGGTTCAGGATCATGAAGAACGGGTGGTCGAACACCCAGCGGTTGCCGTTCAGATCGGCCGGCGTCCGGGTCTGGTACGCGTTGCCGTCCACCGACCAGGTGATCTTGTCCGGCGCCCAGTCCACGGTGAAGGTGTGGAAGTCGTCGGAGAAGTTGGGGCCGTTGTAGACGCCGCCGATGCCGCCCGCGCCCGAATAACCCGGGCCGTGCAGGGTGCCGTGCACGCTGTTCGGCTCGAAGCCGACGTTCTCCATGAAGTCGATCTCACCGCAGTTCGGCCAGCCGTTGGTGCCGATGTCCTCGCCCAGCGCCCAGAACGCCGGCCACATGCCCTGCCCGCGCGGGAGTTTCATCCTGGCCTCGAACTTGCCGTAGGTCTGGGTGAACTTGCCCGCCGTGTTCAGCCGCGCCGAGGTGTACTCGCACCGGCCGTACCAGCAGTTGTAGTCGGCGGGATTCTCCTTCTTGGCGGTGATCACCAGATTGCCGTTGCCGTCGAGCGCGGCGTTGTTGGTGCCACTGGTGTAGTACTGCCGCTCGTGGTTGTTGCCGCCGTTGTCGCCGGTTTCCAACTGCCACTTGCCGCCGTCGACACCGCTGCCCGCGGCACCGTCGAAATTGTCCTCGAACACCACGGCCGCCGGTGCGGCGGGCTCGGCGTTGCTCAGCGGTACGGTCAGCACGCCGGCGGTGGCCAGCACCGCGAGCGGTACCAGCAGCCGGCGCGCGGCTTTCGACATCTTCGTTGACATCAGCTCTCACCTCGTGGGGACGCGGGTGGGGGCGGAGCTCCGTTTGTTGCTAGCCACAACAAATTAGCCCGCGATCGTCGGTGGAGACAAGGCTTGCGGGTGGAAAATTTCTGTCCTGATTTCTGACAAATGTCATCTGGGCGGCGGCCGGGGCGCGTGCCACGATCGAATCCTCCCCCTGTTCCCTGCCTGCCAGGAGATTCCCGTGCGCCGTCTTGCCGCTGCACTCGGCACCCTCGCCCTGTTGGTCACCGCCGCCCCGGTGGCCGCGGTCGCCGCCGAGGGCAATCCGCTGGAGAAGACCAACGGTTTCTACGTCGACCCGGACTCCAACCCGCGCCGGTGGGTGCGCGACCACCCCGGCGACTCGCGGGCGGCCAAGATCAGCCAGGCGATCGCCGACAGACCGGGCGCGCGCTGGTTCGGCGACTGGAGCGGCGACATCCACACGGCCACCGACCAGTACACCTACGCCGCCGACGTGGTCGACAAGCTGCCGGTGCTGGTGGCGTACAACATCTTCGGCCGTGACTGCGGCAGCCATTCCGGTGGTGGCGCCAAATCCGAGGCGGAGTACCGCACCTGGATCAGCGCGTTCGCCAAGGGCATCGGCGGCAAGCCGAGCGTGGTGATCCTCGAACCGGACGCGCTCGCGCAGCTCGACTGCGTGCCGGAGGCGGGCAAGCAGGTCCGCCTGAGCCTGCTGAAGTACGCCACCGAGCAGCTGCGGACCTACGCCACCAACACCTGGGTCTACCTCGACGCCGGGCACTCCGGCTGGCACCCGGCCGCGACCACCGTGCAGCGCCTCGTCGACGCCGGCGTGGCCAACGTCCGCGGTTACTCGCTCAACGTGTCGAACTACCACACCACCGCGAACAACGTGACCTACGGGAACGCGGTGAAGTCCGGCCTGGCCGGGCGCGGGCTGACCAAGACCTTCGTGGTGGACACCAGCCGCAACGGCAACGGCCCCGGCAGCGACTGGTGCAACCCGGCCGGGCGCAAGCTCGGCGTCCCGTCCCAGCTCGGCGGCGGCTCGGAGCTGCTGCTGTGGGTCAAGGTGCCGGGTGACTCCGACGGCGACTGCGGGATCGGCGCCGGTGTCCCGGCCGGTCAGTTCAGCCCGGAAATCGCCGTCCGCCTGATCGACGGGGTCTAGGTCAGACCACGCACGTCCCAATGCCGCTTGCCGCCGCGTGACTCGACTTCGAGGTCCGCGGCGGCGAGCGCGCGCAGGTAGGCGTCGGCGCCGGGCGCGAGAACGCGGCGCTCGTCCTCGTCCGGCCCCATGATGATGAACTGGCCGTGTGTGCCGCCGTCGAGCGGCGCGGTGTCCACCGCGATCGCGTTGCCACCGCCGTCCCGGGCGATCGGCAGCCAGCCCGGGATCCAGTACTGGCAAGCCACCTTCTCCGGTTCCGGCACGGTGACCGCCTCGGCGTGGTCGGCCATGCCGTCCGGCCCCTCCTGTTCGGCCAGTTCCTGCCAGATCCGCCATTCCGCGACGGCCCCTTCGAGCGGCAGGAAGCGGTACCTCGGGAGCACAAGAGCGCCGTCGTCCGCCTGGCCGTCGGCGAGCCGGTAGAGCGCCTCCACCTCGGTGGGCAGGGTGATCCCGGTTTCCCGCGTCAGCGCGGCGAAGTCCGCGTCGGACGCGCCCGGCCGCAGCGTCTCGCGCACCGCGAAGCCGTGTCCCTCCAGCACGTCCAGCCAGCCGGACCAGGACTGCTCGATATCGCTCATGTCGTTCCCCCATTTGCGCGTCGGTGACGGTGCAGGGTAGCGTCTTGCTCAGTTGAGCAAAAACTAGCTTGAGTGAGCAACGATGGCATCCGTGACCGAGCAGGCCCGCCGCAAGCAGATCGTCGACGCCGCCGTGGCGGTGATCGCGGCCGAGGGCTACGCCAAGGCCTCCTTCGGCCGCATCGCCAAGCAGGCCGGGTTGAGCAGCACCGGCTTGATCTCCTACCACTTCGCGAACAAGCGCGAGCTGATGGAGGAAGTGGTCCGCGCGGTACTGGCCGAGTTCACCGAGTTCGTGCTGACGCGCACGGACACCGCCGAGGGGCCGGCCGCCCAGTTGCGGGCGTTCATCACGGCGAACGTGGAGTTCGCCGGCACCCATCGCACCCACCTGCTGGCCATGCTCGACGTGGCTCGCGCCGAACCGGGCGAGGGCCCGGATCCCTTGCTGGAAGCGGATTTGCGCGGCCTGGCCGAGTTGCTGCGCGAAGGCCAGCGGCTGGGGGAGTTCCGCGAGTTCGATCCGGTGGTGATGGCGGTGGCCATCCGCTCCGCGCGTGACGGCCTGCTCCTCCGGTTGCGTGCCGAGCCGGAGTTGGACCTGGCGATCTACGCCGAGGAACTCGGCACCCTGTTCGATCTCGCGACCCGGAGGACCCGATGAGGATCGCCGCCGCGCTCGCCGCGCTGCTCCTGCTGACCACCGCCTGCGCCGCACCGGAACCGGCCGGCAGCGCCAGTCCCGAGGCCAGTCCGGCCGCCGGTCCGGTGCGCGGTGTGGTGACTGAACACCAGCGCCAGTTCCTCGGCATTCCCTACGCGGCGAAGCCGGTGCGCTGGCAGGCACCGCAGCCCGCCGAACCCTGGACCGAAACGCGTGACGCCACCAAACCGGGCAGCCTGTGCCCGCAGGAGGGCACGGAGTACGCGAAGACCAGCAGCACCAACGAAGACTGCCTGTTCCTCAACGTCACCGCGCCGAACACCGGCGAGGACAAGCCGGTGCTGGTGTGGATCCACGGCGACGGCGTGGTCGGCGGCGGCAGCATGTTCGACCCGGCCGCCCTGGTGCGCACCGGCGACGTCGTGGTGGTCACGGTCAACTACCGCCTCGGCGTGTTCGGTGCGTTCGGGTACCCCGGCCTGACCGGTTCGGGCACCTTCGGCCTGCAGGACCAGCAGGCGGCGCTGCGCTGGGTGCGGGACAACATCGAGGCGTTCGGCGGTGATCCCGGCAACGTCACCCTGTTCGGCGAGTCGTACGGCGCCCAGTCGGTGAGCGCGCACCTGCTCGCGCCGGCGTCGGCCGGGTTGTTCCACAAGGCCGTCATGCAGAGCCCGATGACCCTGCTGGACATGCCTGCCGGTGCGCTGATGCCCGGCCTCGAAGCCGGGCCGTGGCTGGCCTGGCGCAGCACCGAAGAGGTGACCGGGGTCGGCACCGCGATGGCCGCGCAGTTCGGTTGCGCCGACCCGGCCACCGCGGTCGACTGCCTGCGCGCGCTGCCGCCGGAGCAGCTTTTCCCGCTGATGCGGGTGTTCCAGGCCGTCGCCTACGGCAACGAGGTGCTGCCCGACGCGCCGGACGCCGGGTACGAACAGGGGAAGTTCCACCAGGTTCCGGTGTTGCTCGGCATGACCCGCGACGAGCACCGCGCGTTCGTCGGCCTGTTCTACGAACTGGCCGGGCAGCCGGTGACCGCCGAGCAGTACCCGCAGTTGCTGCGGGCCGCGTTCGGGGACAAGGCCGAACAGATCGCCGCGGAGTACCCGCTGAGCCGGTTCCCGTCGCCGGGTGTGGCCTGGGCCGACGTGCTCACCGATCGCCTGTGGGCGTCGGGGACGGACCGCCTCGCGAACCTGATCAGCGCGCGGAATCCCTTGTACACCTACGAATTCGCCGATCGCGAAGCACCGTCGTACCTGCCCTTCCCGGACACCTTCCCGACCGGCGCCTACCACGCCGCCGAAGTGCCGTACCTCTTCCGCGACGCCGGTTTCGAACAGGACTCGACGCCGCCGCAGAAGGAACTCTCGGAGAAGATGATCCGCTACTGGACCGGTTTCGCCAGGACCGGCGTGCCCGCCGGGGACGGCCTGCCGGAGTGGCCGCGCCGCGCGACCCAGACGCTCGCCCCCGGCCCGGACGGCATCCGGCCCGCCGACTTCGCCCGCGACCACCGCCTCGACTTCTGGGCCACGCTCCGGTAGATCCGCTCCGGACGGCGCGCGATCCTCCCTCATCCGGGCGGGTCGTGCAGACTTCCGGCCGCCGCAGCGGTTAGTAATGGTCCGTGCACAATCTTCCCGCGCGGCTCCGTGCCCGCTACCGGTCGATCGACCACCTCTTCCGTGCGGTCGACCGGTACCTCGGGTACCACGGCTACCACTACGTCGCCTCGATCACCTACTTCAGCCTGCTGTCCGTGGTGCCGATGCTGATGGTGGCGTTCTCGGTGGCCGGGTACGTGCTCGCCGGGCAGCCGGAACTGCTGAAGGAGCTGTCCGACGGCATCCTGCGCGTGGTGCCCGGCCCGCTCGGCGAGGGCGTCGGCGAACTGCTCGGCAAGCTGATCGAGCAGCGCACCTCGGTCGGCGTGTTCGGCCTGCTGATCGGCCTGTACTCCGGCTGGAACTGGATCAACTCGCTGCGGGACGCGCTGACCGCGATGTGGGACCAGGACCGCACCGATCCGCCGTTGCTGCAGATGATCTTCAAGGACTTCCTGGCGCTGCTGAGCCTGGTCGCCGCGCTGATCGTGTCGTTCGCGCTGACCGTGTCCGGCGGGGCGTTCGGGGACTGGCTGCTGCGGCTGACCGGCCTCGACCACACCGGCTGGGCCGCGACGCTGCTCGGCATCGGCTCGGTGGTGCTGGCGCTGCTCGCCAACGCGCTGGTGTTCCTGTGGGTGCTGGTGAAGCTGCCGCGGCAGCCGGTCGGCACGCGCAGCGGCGTCCGGGGCGCGATCGCCGCCGCGATCGGGTTCGAACTGCTCAAGCAGGCGGGCGGGATCTACCTCCGGCTGGTGAGCAGTTCACCGACCGGTGCCGCGTTCGGCTCGGTCATCGGCGTGCTGGTGTTCATCTCGCTGGTGTCGCGGATGCTGGTCTTCCTCACCGCCTGGACGGCGACGGCCCGCGACGCCCCGGTCACCGTGCGACCGCCGTCGCCGGTGGTGATCCGGCCGGTGCTGCCGCCGCGGCGCACGGCGTCGGCGCTGCCCGCGGCCGCCGGTGTGCTCACCGGTGTGATCGCCACCCTCGGCGTGCAGCGACACCGTCGTCGCCGTCGCGGTCTCGGCTAGTATCGCGTGCGGTTCCGTTGAGACGCAGCGGCCGAATTTCGGATCGAAGTCCGGGTTCGCACGCGTCCGCGGGCTCCCGGCGACGGCTGGGAGCGGGATTGAGATGGAAACTGTGGAGCAGTCCTTGAGACACTTGGACGAGGTCACCGGGGCCCTGGAAGATCTGGCCGCCGCGCTCGGCGACGCCGACGAGATGGGCCCGGTGCTGCAGGCCGTCTGCGAGCAGGTGATCCGCGTGGTTCCCGGCGCGGACGTCGCCAGCATCACCCTTCGCTCCGACGGCGGGTACCGGACCGCCGCCTCGACCGATCAGCGCGCCGCCGAGATCGACGGCAAGCAGTACGAGCAGGGCGACGGCCCGTGCCTGCGCGCGATGGAGAGCGGCAAGGTGGTCCGCGTCGAGGTGGAAACGGCCGTGGAACTGTGGCCGGAGTTCACCGCGGTGGCCCGTGAACTGGGCATCGGCAGCTACCTGGCCTCGCCGCTGACGGTGGATTCGGACTTCGTCGGCGCGATCAACCTCTTCGGCTTCGGTGCGCACGGCTTCCGCGAACTCGACGAGAAGTACCTGGAGATGTACACCGTCATGGTGGAGACCACGGTGCGCGGCACGCACCGGTACCTCCAGGCGAAGGAGCACATCGCGCAGCTGCGCCGGGCGATGGAGTCGCGCGCGGTGATCGAGCAGGCCAAGGGCATCCTGATGGCGGCGCGCGGGATCTCCGCGGACTCCGCGTTCCGGGAGCTGGTGAGCCAGTCGCAGCGGGAGAACGTCAAGCTGCACACGATTGCGGAGAAGTTCGTCGCGCAGATGTCGGCCGAAACGTCCTGAGTCTCAGGCCGGCGGCAGGTCCTTGACCAGGCGCACGGTGGTGCCACCGGCGCCGCCTTCGACGGTGACCTTGTCCATCAGCTGTTCCATGATCCGGCGGCCGTGGCCACGGGTGCCGCGGTCCAGCGGTGGTGGCCGCCAGGTACCGCGGTCGCTGACCACGATCTCCAGCCGGTCCACCCCGAACGTCGCGTGCACCAGCACCTTGTCCGGGCCGGCGCCGCGGTAGCCGTGCTCGATGGCGTTGGCGCAGGCTTCCCCGGCGGCGATCAGCACGTCCTGCACGTCCTCGGCGGGCAGTCCACCGGCGGTGAGCCAGGCACGCAGCGCGTGCCTGGCCGGAGCCAGTGCCGCCGGGTCGGCGGGCAGGGCGTCGGAGTACACCGCCTCGTTGTCCCGCACAACACCACCTCGGCAGGGAGAAACCGCCGGTTTTCCTTGCTGGTAAGGAAATCACCCGAACGGTCGCTTTTCTGCGAGGCTACGCGCCGGGTTGGTGGCGCGCAATTCGGGCGGTCACGGGGTGGCGTTGAGCAGGTCGAGCGCGCTGTGCTGGCGGGCGGCGTCGGCCACGTCGAACGGGCCCGCCCACCGGAGTCCGTAGGTGTTGAGCGCGGTCCGGTTGTGCGCATAGGCGGAATCGGCCTGTCGCCGCAGGTAGGTCGTGTAGGGACGGTCGGGCAGCGCGGTGTTGAGCTGGCCGAGCCCGCGGGTGAAGGCGCCCTTGAAGCTCGGCCCGTCGGCGGCGCAGTTCGCCGGTTCGCACGGGTCGCGCAGGATGCCGCCGGGGTTGAGCGTGCCGTCGGTGGTGGAGGCGTTCGCCAGCTGGCGGGCCCTGGTCAGCAGGCCGGCGTCCCCGGTCGCGCGGTGCAGTTCGGTCAGCCCGGCCACCAGGACGCCCTGGTTGTAGGACCAGACCGGCTTGCCGTCGTTGACGCAGGAGCTGGTCAGGCCGTCGTTGACCAGGTTCGACGAGTTGATCATGCCGCTGGCGCTGAACCAGGCCCAGCCCGCGCTCGCCCGCTGCCGGAACACCGTGTCGCCGGGGATCCGGTTGTGCAGGGCGGCGTTGAGCTGGATGTAGAGGGAGTTGGTGATGGCGTTCTTCACCGGCCGGTCGGTCCGCCACCACACCCCGCCGCGGCACACGTTGTCCCAGTAGGCGTGCATGTGCTCGGCGTCGATGCGCGCGGTGGTCAGGTAGCGGCTGTCGCCGGTCAGGTCGTAGGCGGCCACCCAGGCCAGGCCCCACCAGCCGGTGTCGTCGAGGTACTCGTTGCGGAACTCGCCGCCCTGCGCGGACCGGTTGCGGTCGTAGGTGTTCGCGATCGCGTACCGGTAGCTGTCCATCCCGGACACGCGGATGCCGTCGATGATGCCGGTGAGCGCGTTCGCCGCGTTCCACCAGCCGGTGGTGCGGAACAGGCCGGTCCCGTTGTCGTAGAACTGCATGAGCCCGGTGGCCGCGGCGGTGCGCCGGTCCCAGGCGTTCCACGTGGTCCGTGCCCACGCGGTGCAGGCGATGGCGTTCTGACCTGCCGGTTTGCCGCAGGCTCGCAGGGCGCCGACCCCGCGGTTGGCCCAGTCGTCCACGTTGTACATCAGCGTGCGCCAGCCGGTGGCCCCGGCCGGGACCTGGGTGGCGCCGAGCTTGCTGCCCGAGGCCCAGGTGTGCCCGCCGTCGAAGGAGCGGTCGAGCCAGACCTCGTCGCCGCCGGTGCCGCCGGACACCGAGGCCCAGCCCATCGCGGCGGAGTCGTCGAAGAGCAGGGCGTACCTGCGACCGGCGAGGTCCGCGGTCACCGCCTGCCGGGGTTGGGGCGCGAGCGCCGGGTCCCGTGGTTCGCAGTACTTGTTGCAGATGGCCGCCGCGGCCTGCGCGGGCACGGCGATCGTGGTGAGCAGGACGGCCGCGGACACGACGGCGCCGAGCAGTGATCTCGCCATTGAGACCTCCGGAAGGGGAAAGGGGAGCACTTCGGACGGTAAGCAGGCGATAACCCGGGGTCAACGGGAATGTCCGGTACTGACTGGCGTTGGAACCGGTGTGACCATTCCGGACCGGTTGTCGGTGCTCGACCGCTCGCCCATGCCCCATGGCTCGACCCATGCGGCGGCGCTGCGGGACACCGTGCGGTTCGCCGTGGAGCTGGAGGAGTTGGGGTACCACCGGTTCTGGGTGTCCGAGCACCACTCGGTGCCCGGGATCGCGGGCTCGGCGCCGACCGTGCTGGCGGCCGCGGTCGCGGCGGCCACGTCCCGCATCCGCGTCGGCACCGGTGGGGTGATGTTGCCGAACCACCAGCCGCTGGTGGTCGCCGAGCAGTTCGGCGTGCTGGAGGCGCTGCACCCGGGCCGGATCGACATGGGGCTGGGCCGTTCGGTCGGCTTCACCGGCGGCATCCGGCGCGCACTGGGCCACGACAAGGCCGACGCGGAGGCGTTCCCGGCTCAGCTGAGGGAGTTGCTGGGTTATTTCACCGGGGACCAGGACGTGCACCCTTCGGTACACGCCCGCCCGACCGAGGGGTTGTCGATCTCGCCCTTCGTCCTGGCCACCGGTGCGGGCGCCGACAATGCCGCCGACTTCGGCCTGCCCCTGGTGATCGCCGCCATCGGCGGTGACGACCGCATGGCGGAGACGATCGAGCGGTACCGCACCCGATTTCGTCCGGGCCCGTGGGGCTCAGCGCCCTACGTGGTGGTGAGCCGCGCGGTCGCGGTGGCGGAGACGCGTTCGGAGGCCCGGGACCTGCTGGTCTCGGAGGCTTGGTCGAGCGCCTACTCGCGCACGCGCGGAGAGTTCCCGCCCCTTCTCTCCCCGGCGGACGTGGCCACCCTCACCATGACGGACCGCCAACGCGAGTACTTCAACGACTCCCTACGGGGCCAGATCTACGGAACCGCCGACGAAGTGACCGAGGCGCTCGAAAAGCTAACCCACCACACCACCCCGGACGAACTCCTCATCACCACCAGCGGCTACGACCGATCCGCCCTCCTCGACTCCTACCGCCGACTGGCCGCCCTCCACGCCACCGCCACAACCACCGCAGCCCACACCACCACCACCACGGCCCGCACCACCACCACGGCCTCCCCCACATCCGCGGCCCACCTCACCTCCGCAACACAGCTCTAGCCCTCGGCCCGCCCACAGGTCAGCCCACCGTCCGGATCCAGGCCGCGCTCCCGACCCGGGCCTTGCGCAGCCCTGACCCCGCAGCCCGGCTCGGCCGCGGCTCACGCTGCCAGCCGCGGCCCCGGCTCACGCCGCCAGCCGCAGCCCCGGCTCGTGCTGCCGTCCGCGCCGCGGGTCTCGTGCGCCCCAAGCCCAAGCCCAAGCCCAAGCCCAAGCCCAAGCCCAAGCCGGGGTCGGGGTCGGGATCCCAACTCCAGCCCCAGGGCGGGCGGGCCTAGCTCGGCTGCCAGGGGCGAATCGCGCCCCAGCCCCATCGGGGCATCGGCTCATCGGGGTTCGGCTTGGCACCCGGCTGGGACAGCACCAAAGCCATCCGACTGCCCCATTCCACGTAAGCCGCGAAGGCCGAGCGGAACTCCGGATCGCCGGGCAAGCCGACCTCGTCGGCGGTGTCCATCAGCAGCGTGACCCACCGCCGCCGCTGCGGTTCGGTGAGCGCCCGGCCGAGATGCCTGCCGACCATTCGAGCGTGTCCGCCCACGTACGCCTCCGGCCCACCGAACACCTGGCCGAGCCACGTCGCGACGTGCTTCGCGTGGTCGGGGTGCATGTCCGCGAACACCGGCGCCAGCACCTCGTCCTCGGGCACCCGCTGGTAGAACGCGGTGAACAACTTGTCCAGCGCCTCCGCCCCGCCCGCCCATTCGTACAGCGTCGGCACGGCGGCGCCGTCGCCCTCGATACCGATCTGCCGGTAGTGCCGCATTTCCTCGATACAGGGCACGTAGTCGCGAATTTCCGCCAGGAATTCACCGAACAACGCGCTACCCCGGAAGCCCTCGAGGTGGTCACGCGTGGACGTCCAGCGAATGCGCAACACGTAGCACTCGCCATCCTTCTCGCACTGGGTCAGTTCGTAGTCGACGCACTGCGGTGCCCGGCTCAACGGCACCGCCGCACGGCGGTAGGCAGCTTCGAAGGCGCCGGCCCGCTCGCCCGGCACGCGGTAGCGGATGTATTCGACGATCACCGCCTGATTCGAGCAGCTTGGCCGAACCCCCGGCAAGTACGTACTTTGTGGTGCGTGAACGTTCGGCGCACGCGCTACCACTGTCCGGTCGAAGTCACCGTGGAGCTGATCGGCGGCAAGTGGACCGTGGTGCTGCTGGCCCACCTCAAGCAGGGCAAGCGGTTCTACGGCGAACTACGACGCCTGATGCCGGGCATCACCGAGAAGATGCTCACCCAGCGCCTGCGCCAACTCGAACGCGACGGCCTGATCGAACGCGAACCGGAGAACGGCCGCGTCGGCTACCGCCTCAGCGAGGAGGGCGCCGGTCTCGCGCCGGCGTTGCAGGCGCTCTACGACTGGGGAGAGGCCCGTGCCGAGCGTGAAGGGATCCGGATCGAGCCGGTCAGTCCCGTCTGACCGACATCAGATCGCCGGGCTGGCAATCGAGCACCTGGCACAGTTTCGACAGCGTGGAGAACCGGATCGCCTTGGCGCGTCCGTTCTTCAGCACCGAGACGTTCACCGGCGTGAGGCCGACCCGTTCGGCCAGTTCGGTGACCGTCATGCCGCGCTCGGCGAGCAGCGCGTCGAGGTGGATCTCGATGCCGTGCGGTTCCTCGGGCGGCATCAGATCGTGCCCTCCAGTTCTTCACCCATGCGGACCTCGATGCGCAGCAGTTTCGCCACGATCAGCGAAGCGACCCCGGCGAACACGCACCACCACGGGAAGTGCATCTGCAGCTCCTGCAGCCAAGCCGAGTACCGCGCGTTGAAGTCCTCGTCGATGCCCACGCTCACCTTGTGCAGCAACCGTTCCGCCAGTTCATAGGTGAAGTAGTACTGCACCGCCTCCGACGCCGGTCCCGCCACCAGGACGAACCAGCCGAAGATCCGCAACCGGCCTGGGGTGACCGGCGAGTGCAGACCCGGCCGGGCCGCGCCCCACAAGAACCAGCAGAGCAGCAACAACGCCACGAAGCTGAACAGCAGTCCGGGCACCGCGGTGGCCAGCGAAAGCATCCGTTCGGTGCCGTCCGGCCCGTTGACCGGGCACACCCTGGCGGTGGCGACCGAAACCGAAGCCCCGTCGCCCGGTATCAGCGCGCCTCCGTCGAGCCAGTAGCCGACCGGTGCGCCCTCACCGGCTTCCACGCAGGCGCGCCCCGCTGCCTGCCGCAGCTCTCCGTAGTTGACCAGCAGGAACGCGCCCACGAAGAACGTGACGGCCAACGCGACGATGCGTTTGTCAGTGGTGTTGAGCAGCTTGGCCATCGAGTCCCCCGACCCATCGTTTATCGATGCTATCGAAAGACGATAGCATCGAATATCGATAGGTCAAGCGACGTACCCCCTCTCTCGCAGCTCCGCCCGGAACCGCTGGTACGACGCGTCGAGCGCGTCCCGCTCCGCCGGATCCGGCGGAACCACCGTTTCCGGTGCCGGGATCCGTTCGCATGCTTCGGTGATGCCGCCGGACAGCAGCCCGCCCGCGGCGAGCAGCGCCGCGCCATATCCCGTCTCGGCATTCGGGGACACGGTGATGTCCAACCCGGTGACCGTCGCCCTGATTCGAGTCCACAGTGGACTCCGACTGCCGCCGCCCGCCGCGAACAACGGTCCGGCCACCGCGATGCCGAGTTCGGCGAGGTGTTCCAGCGCCAACCGTTCGACGAAGGCCACCCCTTCCAGCCGAGCGCGGTGCAGGTCGACCGCGTCAACCGGTTCACCCACCACGAAACCGCGTGCGTCCGATGTGGCGAACGGAAACCGCTCACCTTCGCGGCGCAGCGGATATGCGACCACTGTGGACGGACCGCGCCGTGCCGCGGCTTCATCCAACTCGGCCAACCCCGGTGTGCCGGAAACCGACTCACCGCCGGTGTTCGACGCTCCGCCCGGCAACCACCACCCGTCCGGGTGCCGGTGGCTGTACATCGCGCCCGACGGATCCGCGACGAGTTCCTCGGTGACGCCCTTGAGCACATACGTGGTGCCCAGAATCCCGACGAACTGTCCCGGCCGGACCGCCCCTGCCGCCAGCTGCCCAGCGCAGCCGTCGGTCATCCCGCTCACCACCGGGCAACCACGCGGCAACCCGGTGGCCGCGGCGGCTTCCGCGCTGACCACACCCAGCACGGTCGACGGCGCCACCACCTCGGGCAACCAGCTCTCCGGCACGCCCAAGCCGTCGAACACCTCGTGCGGCCACTGCCCAGCCAGTGGATCGAACCCGCTTTTCAAGGCGTGGGACCAATCCGTGGCTACCGGGGCGCCGGTCAGCCTGCCAGCGATCAGGTCGGGCGTGTGCTGAATCCCTTGTGCCTGCGAGAAGTTCTCGTGCAGCCAGGCGATCCGGCCGAGCGCCGCGGTCGGGGACACGCCCAGCCCCAGCGTTCGCCACCGCGCCTCGCCCAGCTCAGCGGCCTTGGCGTTGTGCTCGGCACCACGCCGGTCGTCGTACATCAGCGCCGGTCCGGCCGGCGCTCCCGCCCTGTCCACCGCGACGATCGTGCCCGAGGTCGCCGCAATGGCCACCGCGTCGACGGGCGTGCGCACCTGGCTGGTCACCGCGCGCAGCACCTGCTCGGCGGCGGGCCACCAGCTCGCCGCGTCCTGCTCGCTGCGCCCTGGCTGGTCCCGCCTGGGTTCGGGCAGCCGAACCGAAGCCGAGCCGAGCACGCTCCCGTCCGCGGCGACCGCGAGGGCACGAACCCCCGCCGTCGCCACGTCCAGGCCGATCGTCACTGCGCTCACGCGGTGCTGACCTTCCCTCCCACGTCCTGCAGGCTCGCGTCCTGCTCGATCGCTCGTTCCGTCTCCTCCGGCAGTTTCAGGAAGCGCACGAGTACCGCGGCCACCACGTACAGCGCAGCGAAGATGATCACCACGCCGGCCGCCCCCACCGGACCGAGGAACAGGCTCACGATCGCCGGGCCGACAAAGGCCGCCGCGCCCGCGCCGAAGTTCAGCAGTGCCATCGCGCCGCCCTTGTTCTCCGGGGACAGCGAAGGCAGCAGCGCCGAGATCGGCACGAACCCGGCCAGTGTGGCGCCGTAGAGCGCACCCACCAGCAACGCCACCCAGTAGTAGTCCGCGCCCAGCGCGAGCGGCACGAAGTAGAGCAACAGGATGGAGATCGCACAGCCGATCGCGCCGAACCAGAAGATCGTGGTCCGCCAGCCGATCTTGTCGCTGAGCACACCGAAGATCAGGTTGAAGAAGATGTTCGTGCCGTAGATGACCGAGACCAGCAGCAGCCACCGGCTCTCGCCGAAGCCGATCTGGCTGATGAAGATGGTCGGGAAGAACACCAGCATGCCGAACTCCGGCGCGGTGTTGATCACGCGGACGATCATGCCGATGCCGATCCGCGGTTTGCGCCAGGCGATGGACAGGCTGGACACCATGCTCTGCACCGGCTTCACCTCGGGCGGAGCGAGTCGTTGATAACCGGTGCGCTCACGCACCCCGAGCAGGCAGACCAGCCCGCCGAGCCCGAGGATCGCCACCGACAGCCACAGCGTGCCGGTCTGCCCCATGATCGGGTTGGTGAAGCTGGCCACCAGCGAGCCGAGCGTGGGCAGGCCGCCGGTGAAGGCGAAGTAGAACCAGCCGACCGCCGCGCCGAGCCGCGCCACCGGGGCCACCGCGGTGATCCACACCAGGAAACCGAAGGCGAACATCGGATAGCCGAACCCGCGCAGCCCGTAGAAGATCAGCATCAGCGGGTAGTTCTCGCCGGAGACCGCGACGGCCAGGAACAACGCGTCGAACACCAGCCAGATCGCCAGGCCGGCGAGCATCACCCGGCGCGGGCCCCATAGCTCGGACAGCGCACCCGACAGCCAGGACGCCAGCATCACCGCGACGCCGTACACGGTGATCACGTAGGACGCCCTGATCTCCGTGCCCGCCCCGTTCTCGGCCATGTACGGCGCGATGAACCCGGCCTCGACCCCGTCGCCGATCATGAACAGCAGCAGGCCGACGTAACCGAGGAACAGCGGGGCGGGCAGCCCCCACTTGGTCAGCAGCCGGTGGAACGAGCCCGGTTCGTCCGGGGACAACCGCGTTGTTGCCGTCGATGTCATGAACGCCTCCATGATGTGTTACCGGCATATCATGGAGCCTGTTAAGTTAACACGCAAGATGTTAGGCGGAACTTTCTTCGTTCGCCCAGCTCAGCCCTCGGACCAGGCGGCCCGTTCGGCGGCGGTGTGGCCGCTGACCTCCGCGAGCACCTCGACCGGGGTCGCCGGACCCAGCACGACCAGGTCGAACTCGCGCACCGGGGCCAGCCGGTGCAGCGCCGTCTTCGGCATCTTGGTGCTGTCCATCAGCAGCACCTTCTTCCTAGCGCTGGCCAGCATCGCGCGCTTGACCATGACGATCTCCGGCTCCTGGTGGTAGGTCAGCTCGGTGGTCATCGCCGAGGTGGACACGATCGCCATGTCCACGGTGAGCCGTTCGATCGCCTCCAGGCAGGCCATGCCGAGGAACGAGTCGTGCGTGCTGGAGTAGTCGCCGCCGATGCCGATCAGGCGCACGTCGTCGACCTTCTTCAGCTCGTCGATGGCACGCAGGTAGTTGGTCGCCACGGTCAGCGGGGTGACCTCCGAAAGCAGTCCGATCAGCGCGAGCGCCGAGGTCGAGTCGTCCAGCAGCAGCGACATCCCCGGTTCGAGGTGGCTGGCCAGGTGCGCGGCCATCGAGGACTTCTCCCCGGTGTTCGCGTTGAGCCGGTACTCCGCGTTGCTTTCGAACACCGAGGACGGCAGCGCCGACACCCCGCCGCGGTACTTGCGCAGCAGTCCGCGCCTGGCCAGTTCGTCGACGTCGCGGTGCACGGTCATGTGGCTGACCCCGGTCAGCTCCACCAGGTCGGCCTGGGTCGCCGAACCGTGCTCCAGTACGTAGTCCGCGATCATGGCCTGCCGCGCGCTGCGCGAACGCGGGTGGTCGTTGCTCATTGTTCGATTATCACGTGCGGTGGGATGGAGTTGAGGCTCAGCAGGCCGGTCCGCGTGCCGTCGATGTCGACCTCCGACGGCGAGGCGTTGGCGAGCAGCGGCAACACCGTGCGGTAGGTGTGCAGCGGGATGCCCAGCAGTTCGCACAGGGCCAGGCGCAGCAGCGTGTTGTGCGCGACGACCAGCACCGGACCGGTTTCCGCGGCGGCGATCTCCCGCAGCGCGGCGGCGCCCCTGGCGGCTGCTTCGGCCGGCGGTTCCGCACCGGGGAAGGCGCCGGTCACCGGGTTCGCCAGGAACCGTTCGACCACCTCGGGATCGGTTTCGGCCAGTTCGGCCCTGGTCCGGCCCTCGCCGACGCCGAAGTGGGTCTCACGCAGGTCTTCGACGATCCGCGGCCGCAGGCCCAGCGCGCGGGCGGCGGGTTCGGCGGTGCGTCGCGCCCTGTCCTGGGGTGAGCAGTACAGCGCGACCGGCGGGTCCTGGCGGGCGGTGACGACCGTGGCCAGCCGTTCCGCCTGCGCGAGCCCCTCCTCGGTGAGATCGACCTCGCTCGAACCGGCGTAGCGGTTCTCGGCGTGCCAGACGGTCTGGCCGTGCCGGGTCAGCAGCAGGCGGGTGCCCATGGCTCCTCCGAACTCGTTGATGACATATCTCAATCCGGATGTTAAGTTAACATCGACGATGTGAAAGGGGATCCCGCATGGCGCTCGCCGCGGTCGTGTTCGACCTGGACGGAGTCCTGGTCGAGAGTGAACACCTCTGGGAGGAGAACTGGGTGGCCTACGCCGCCCGGCAGGGGGTCGAGTGGACTGCCGAGGACACCTCGACGGTGCAGGGCATGAGCGCGCCCGAATGGGCGGCCTACCTGGCCGAGCGCAGTGGCACCGCCGAATCGGTCGAGCAGGTGGAACAGGCAGTGGTGGACGGCATGATCGCCGCGATCGAGGGCGGGGAGGCACCGCTCTTGCCGGGTGCGGGCGAGATGGTCCGCGAGGTGAGCGCGAGGGTGCCGGTGGCGCTGGCTTCCTCGGCCGCGCGCCGGGTGATCGACGCGGTGCTGGACACGCACGGCCTCACCGGTGAGTTCACCGCCACGGTCAGCAGCGCGGAGGTGCCCAAGGGCAAGCCCAGCCCGGACGTCTATCTCGAGGCGGCTGCCCGCCTCGGCCGGTCCGGCTCGGAATGCCTGGGCGTGGAGGATTCCAGCAACGGCATCCGCGCGGCCGCCGCGGCCGGGTTGACCGTGATCGCGCTGCCGAACCCGACCTATCCGCCGAAGCCGGACGCGCTGGAGCTGGCCAGCGCGGTGGCTGAGGACAACCACGACGTGCGGCGCAAGCTGCTCGCCTACCTCTCCGGTGAGCTGGTGGGGGAGCGGTCATGACCACGCTGGGCACGGCGAGCACCTTCAAGCGCGACTGGGTGGACGGTTTTGTCACCGCCTACGGCCGGACCGTGCGCAAGGTGCCCGGTGCCTACGGAGTGGTTGGCAGGCAGGTGCCGCGGCCGGGCAAGGTGGCCGTGGTCATCGGCGGTGGCTGCGGGCACTACCCGGCCTTCGCCGGGCTGGTCGGTCCCGGCCTCGCCGACGGCGCGGTGATCGGTGACGTGTTCACCAGCCCCAGCGCCGAGCAGGTGTACCGCACCGCGCGGGCGGCCGACGGTGGCGCCGGTGTGCTCTTCGGTTACGGCAACTACCAGGGCGATGTGCTGCACTTCGGGCTCGCCGCGCGGCGGCTGGCGGCGGAGGGCATCGACAGTCGCACCATCCTGGTCACCGACGATATCGCCAGTGGCTCGGCCGACGACGTGGACCGCAGGCGGGGGGTGGCGGGCGACTTCCTGGTGTTCAAGATCGCTGGAGCGGCCGCCGAACGCGGGGACGACCTGGCCGGGGTGCACGCGGCGGCGGTGAAGGCGAACGCCGCCACGCGGACCTTCGGCGTGGCCTTTGGTGGCTGCACGCTGCCTGGTGCCGCCGAGCCGCTGTTCACCGTGGACGAGCAGAAAATGGAGCTGGGCCTCGGCATCCACGGTGAGCCGGGGGTGCGCACGGTGGGCAGGCTGAGCGCGCGGGACCTGGCCGACGAGCTGGTTTCCGGGCTGCTGCCGGAGCTGCCGTCGGGCAAGCGGGTGGTCGCTCTGCTCAACGGGCTGGGCCGTACCAAGTACGAGGAGATGTTCGTCGCCTACACCCGGGTGCACGAGCGGCTCGCCGAAGCCGGGCTCGAGGTGGTGGACACTCAGGTGGGCGAGTTCGTCACCTCGCTGGATATGGCCGGGGTCTCGCTATCGCTGATGGTGCTCGACGAGGAACTGGCCGAGCTGTACGCCGCGCCGTGCGACACACCGGGTTACCGGAGCACGGGTGCCGAACTGGCCACGGTGCCTCTGGAGTCCACAGTGGACGCCACGTTGGCGCGGCCGGAGGGCGCCGCGGGCGATCGGTTGGTCGACCGCGTGCTCACCGCCGCGCTCGACGCGATCGAGGGAGCGGAGGACGAACTCGGTCGGCTCGACGCGGTCGCCGCGGACGGGGATCACGGGCTGGGCATGACCCGGGGCATGCGGGCAGCGGTGGCCGCCGCGCGTTCGCCAGAAGCCGGGGAAACCGTGTCCGGGGGCCTGCTTGTGGCAGGCACCGCCTTCGCCGACGCGGCGGGTGGTGCTTCCGGAGCGCTCTACGGTGTGCTGCTCGCCGAAACCGGCGCCGGGCTGCGGGGCGAGGTCACCGGCGAGACTCTCGCGGATGCGGTGGACAACGCGGTGCGTGCGTTCGTCGAACTGGGCAAGGCCGAGCCTGGCGACAAGACCATGCTGGACGCGATCCTGCCGTTCGCCGAGACGCTCCGGGCGCGAGCCGGGGATGGCGCGGTGACGGCGTGGGCCGCCGCCGCCGAGCGGGCCACCGAAGCCGCGCGGGCGACCGCGGACCTGGTGCCCGCCAAGGGCAGGGCGGCCCGGCTCGCCGAGCGCAGCAAGGGGCACGCGGATCCGGGCGCGACCTCGTTCGCGCTGCTCGTGACGGCCGTCGGCGAGGCGCTGTCGGCCGGGAAGGTGGTAGGAGTATGAGGATCGTGGTCGCCGCCGACAACGCGGGCGCGGAGCTGAAGAACCAGCTGCGTGATCTGTTGCGGGCCGACGGGCGGGTGGCCGAGGTGACCGACCTCGGTGTGCCGGACGCCGCCGACGAGCGGCCGTACCCGGAACTCGGACTGGCCGCCGCCGAGGTGGTGGCCCGGGGTGAGGCCGATCGCGGGGTGCTGGTGTGCGGGACCGGGATCGGCGTGGCTATTTCCGCGAACAAGGTGCCGGGGGTGCGGGCCACCGTGGTGCACGACTCCTACTCCGCCGAGCGCTCGGTGAAGTCGAACGACTGCCAGATCATCACCTTCGGCGCCCGGGTGATCGGGCCGGAGCTGGCGAAGAAGATCGTCGGTGAGTGGCTGGACTACCGCTTCGACCCGGAGTCGGCCAGCGCCGGCAAGGTCGCCCGCATCACCGCTTATGAGCAGGCCCATTCGTCCTGACGGACAATCCCGGTTCAAGGAGGAACCACAAGTGCGCATTCTCGCCGCAGGAGACGAGTTCGTCGGCACCGATCTGCTCAAGCACGCGGTGCGCGCCGAGCTGGGCACCGAGCCCGCGTTCAGCGAGCTGTCGCTGCCCTGGCCGGTGGTGCCGTTCGGCCCGGTGGGCGGGGTGAACGAAGCCAGTGGCACCGAGGAGCAGGTGATCGAGGCGCTGGCCGGTGCCGAGGTCGCGGTCACCCAGATGGCGCCGTTCACCAAGGCGGTGTTCGCCGCCGCGCCGGAGTTGAAGCTGGTGTCGGTGAGCCGGGGCGGTCCGGTGAACGTGGACTTGGCCGCGGCCACCGAAGCCGGGGTCGCGGTCACCTACGCGCCCGGCCGCAACGCCGGTGCCGCCGCGGAATTCGCCGTCGGCATGATCCTGGCGGCGATGCGCCGGCTGGCCACCTCCTCGGCCGAACTGCTGGCGGGGAACTGGCGCGGGGACTACTACGCCTACGACAGGACCGGGATCGAGCTGGACGGCAGCACGGTCGGGCTGGTCGGGTACGGCGCGATCGGCTCACGGGTGACCAAGGTGCTGGTGGCCTTCGGGGCCCGGGTGCTGGTGTCCGACCCGTATGCCGATCCGGCGGCGATCAAGGCCGACGGTGCGGTACCCACCGACCTGGACGAACTGCTGCGGGCCAGCCAGGTGGTCAGCCTGCATGCCCGGCTCACCGAAGAGACACACCACCTGATCGACGCGGAGAAGCTGGCTCTGCTGCCGCACGGCGCGGTGCTGATCAACACCGCGCGTGGCGGCCTGCTGGACTACGCGCCGCTGCCGGAGTTGCTGCGCTCCGGGAAGCTGGGCGCACTGGGGCTGGACGTGTACGACGTGGAGCCGCCACCCGCGGACTGGGCGTTGCGAGACGCGCCGAACGTTATCGCCACCCCGCACCTGGCTGGAGCGAGCAGGCAGACCGCTGAGCGCGCGGCCCAGATCGTGGCGGCCGAGGTCGGCCGGTACGTGCGTGGTGAAAGCCTGGCGCACGTGGCCAACCCCGAAGTGCTTGGTTGAAGCCAATGACCGGGCGCATCATCGGAGTGGACATCGGCACCTCGCTGACCAAGGCGGTGGTGTTCGACGACGCTGGCGTGTCCATTGTGGACGCGTGTACCCCGTCGGAGGTCCGACACCTGCCCGGCGGGCGGGTGGAGCAGGACCTGGAGCAGGTGATCGGCACCGTGGCCACGGTGGTCCGCGAGGTAGTGGGCCGGTTGGACGAGCCGGTCGAGGCGTTGGCGCTGACCGGCCAGGGCGACGGGCTGTGGCTGCGTGACGCCGACGGCCGGCCGGTGCGGCCCGCGCTGTCCTGGCTGGACGGGCGGGCGAACTCGCTGGTCGCCAAGTGGCAGGCCGAAGGAGTGGCGAGGGAGATCTACCGCCGCACCGGTTCCGGGGTGTTCCCCGGGTGCCACGCGCCATTGCTGTCCTATTTGGACAAGCATGAGCCGGAGTCGCTGGACCGGGCCGCGGTGGCCGGGTACTGCGTGGATGCCGTGGTGCAGCGGCTGACCGGGGAGATTACCGTCGACGTCTCCGATGCGTCGCTGCCCTTTCTCGACCCGATGACCAGGCGCTATGACGAAGGCGCCATCGAAGCCTGCGGCCTCGGGCACCGGCGTGGCCTGCTGGTTGAGCCCGCGCCGGGCCCGTCGGTGTTCCGGCTGAACCAGGCGGGCGCGGAACTGCTCGGGCTGCCGGTCGGGCTGCCGGTCACCGCCGGGCCGTTCGACCTGCCGGCCAGTGCCATCGGCGCCGGGGTGCGCGAACCGGGCGACGGCATCCTGACCGCGGGCACCACGCTGGCCTGCCAGGTGCTCACCAGGGACGTCACCTGGGATCGCGAAGGCGAGCCGGCCGGCATGTTCCTGGCCACGCCCGCCGAACACGACTACCTGCGGGCGATGCCCGCGATGGTCGGCACCGCGGGCATCGACTGGATCTGCGGGCTGCTGGGGATCGGCGTCGAGCAGATCGGCGGGCTGCTCGCGGAGAGCACCCCGGGCGCCGGACGGGTGCGGGCCCTGCCGTTCCTGTCCGCGTCCGGGGAGCGCGCTCCGTTTGTCGACTCCTCGGCGCGGGCGCAGTTCGCCGGGCTGAGCCTGGAGAGCACCCGCGCCGATCTCGTGCGGGCGCTGTGCGAGTCGATCGCTTACGCGGCAAGGCATTGCTTCGAGTCCGCCGGGTTGTCCGGCACGTTGTACGCCTGCGGTGGCGGGGTGCGCTCGGCCGAATGGACGCAGATCTTCGCCGACGTGCTGGGGCGGCCGATCGTCATTCCGAGCGATCCCGGGGTGGGCGCGCGGGGTGCGGTGCTCACCGCGGCGGAATCGCTCGGGCGGCCCTTCGATGTGGAACTCTGGGCGTCGAACTCGCGCACCGTGCGGGTGCGTCCGGAAAACGCCGACGTCTACCAGCAGGGGTACGGGGAGTACCTGGAGTCGCTGGGGTCGGCCCGAGCTTTGTGGAGGCTGTAGATGCTGCTCGCCGAGGAGCGCGCGCAGGTCTGCGAGTACGCGCGGCGGATGACCGCGGATGGGCTCGTGGTGGGTACCTCGGGGAACATCTCGGTGCGGGTGGGTGAGCACGTGGCCGTCACACCGACCGGTGTCGCCTACGAGGCCCTGCAACCGGCGGACGTGCCGGTGGTCGCGCTCGACGGTTCGCCGGTCGAGGGCGACCTGCTGCCGACCAGCGAACTGCCGATGCACCTGAGCATCTACCAGCGAGCCGAAGATCCCGACGGGGCGCCGATCACCGCGGTCGTGCACACCCATTCCTCGCATGCGACCGCGGTGTCGACCCTGGTGGCCGAGGTGCCGCCGATCCACTACATGCTGGCCTCGATCGGTCCGACCGCGCGTGTGGCCGACTACGCCACCTACGGCACCGAGGCGCTCGCGGAGTCCATGCTCACCGCCCTCGCCGGTCGGCGTGGCTGCCTGCTGGCCAACCACGGCACCACCACCTACGGCGACGGCCTCTCCGCCGCGTACCACCGGGCGCAGCAACTGGAGTGGTGCTGCCAAGTTTGGTTGCTCGCCCGTTCCGCCGGTGCGCCCGCCGTCCTCCCCACCTACGAAGTCGCTCGAGTCGTGGACAAACTCCGAACCTACGGCCAACGCTGACGGCGCTTCGCGCTCGCTAGACGGCGATGGCGCCGCCGTCGGCGGTGATGGTGGTACCGGTGAGGTAGCTCGACCTCGGCGACGCGAGGAACAGGATGACCTCGGCGATCTCCACGGGGGCCGCGGTGCGGCCCAGTTGGGTCATGGTGCCGAGCTTCTCCACCAGGTCGCCGTCTTGGGCGAGGACCTTCTCGGTGTGCACCGGGCCCGGCGAGACGTTGTTCACGCGGACCCCGGAGCCGCTGAATTCGGCGGCCCAGGTGCGGGTCAGTGACTCGAGCGCCGCCTTGCTCGCGCCGTAGACCGACGAGTCGGGCATGCCGACGGCCGCCGCGATCGTGGTGACGTTGATGATGCTGCCCGAGCCCTTGGCGACCATCTTCGGTACCAGCGCGGCGGTCAGAAAGTAGGGCGCCCGCACGTTCACGTCGAACATGGCGTCGAAGTCCGGGACGTCCTGCTCGACCGTCGGCGCGAACGGGAAGATGGCCGCGTTGTTGACGAGCACGTCCACTTCGCCGACCTCGGCGGCCAGTCGACGCACCGCATCAACATCGGCCATATCGGCGGCGATGAAACTCGCCCGGCCACCGGCGGCTTCGATGTCGGCGACGGTCTTCGCGCCGCCCGAGGGATTGCGGCCGGTGACAAGCACGGTGGCCCCTTCACGGGCGAGGAGCTTGGCCGTTTCCCGGCCGATTCCGCTGGTGGCACCGGTGACAAGCGCGCGCTGGTCCTGGAGTTCCATGCCCATCCTTTGTTCGACGTTCGTCAATTGTCGAACAAGCTAGCATCCCTCGTTCGATGTTCGCCAATCTTCGAACGAGTATTCTTGGCCTCATGCGACGGCAAGAACATCCCGGGGTCGACGAGCTGAAGCTCACCGAGGTGATGGCCGCGCTCGGCGATCCGCTCCGCGTGGGTCTGGTCCGGCTGCTGTCGGATGGGGTGGAGCGCAACTTCGGCGAGCTGCGCGCGCCGGTCGCCAAGTCGACGCTCAGCCACCACCTCAAGGTGCTCCGCGCGGCGGGCATCACCTGCAGCCGTGAGGAAGGCACCCGCTGCTACGTGCGGCTCCGGCGGGATGATCTCGAATCGCGCTTTCCGCAACTCCTCGACGCCGTACTGACCGCGGCGGCGGATGAAGGCGTCGGTGAGCACGTCGGCCTGCGCGCCGCCCCGGCGACCGACGGCGGTGCTTGAGGCGGTCGCGGTGGTGAGCCACGGGCGGTCGCGCCCGAACCAAGCCGCCGGGGCAGGCGCTTGAGGCGGTCGCGCCGGTAAGTCACGGGCGGTTGCGCCGGTGAGTCGCGGGCGGTTGCGCCCGAACCAAGGCGCCGGGGTGTCCGAAACGGGCCGTCAAGGTGGCGGGGCGTGCCTCGATCGAGCTGTCGGAATGGTCGCGCGAGGCGATCAAGCGGGTGGTCGAAGGGCGTGCCCGGATCAAGCCGTCAGGGTGGTGAAGCGGCGGCGGTAGGCCGTCGGGGTCAGGCCGGTTCGGCGGCGGATTTGGGTCCGCAGGTTCGACGCCGTGCCCAGGCCGCTGGCCCGCGCGACCAGCTCCAGCCGTTGCTCCCCGCGTTCGATGAGGCGGCAGGCTAGCGAGACCCGCTCAGCGGTCAGCCAGGCGAGCGGGGTGGTGCCGAGTTCCGCGCGGAACCACCGGTGCAGCGTCGCCGGGCTGACGGCGGCGTAGGCCGCCAGGTCGCCGATGGTCAGCGGCTGGTCGAGGCGTTCCTGCGCCCACGCGAGCACTGGGGCCAGTGACGCATCGGGGACCTCCGGCACCGGGCGTTCGATGAACTGCTGCTGCCCGCCGTCTCGGTGGGCGGCGAAGACCAGGCGTCGGCTGACCGCGTTCGCGACCTCGGCACCGTGGTCCTGGCGGATCACGTACAGCCCGAGGTCCAGCGCCGCCGCGCTTCCGGCGGCTGTGAGCACGGTGCCGTCGTGCACAAAAAGCACGTCCGGCGCCAGTTCCACCTCGGGGAAGCGCGAGGTGAACAGCGATGCCCAGCGCCAGTGCGTGACCGCGCGCCGTCCGTCGAGGACGCCGGCCGCGGCGAGGGTGAACGTGCCGGTGCAGAAGCTCATCAGCCGGGCACCCCGCCGATGCGCGCGCCGGATCGCGTCGAGCACGCGAGGGTCGGGCGCGGACTCGGGATCTGGGCGGTTCGGCACGATCACCGTGTCCGCCTCGTCCACGGCGTCGAGGCCGCGCACTCCGGACAGCGTGAAGAACCCTGAGTGCATGCGGATCGACGGCTCGGCCGCGCACAACGCGAACTCGTACCACGGCCGGTCCAACTCGGGGCGTCGCAGCCCGAACAACTCCGTGGCCACGCCCAGTTCGAAGGGGTTGGACCCGTCGTCGACGATGGCCACGACTCGATGCGAGGATTCACGCGACATATGCGATTCCTAGCACTCACGCCCGCGCGGCGCCAGCACGCATGCTGAGCCCATGAGCAAGCAACCGATCTCCCTCGACGACGTGCTGGCGGGCTTCGACCAGGCGTGGAGCCCGCGCATCGTCGCCTTCGTCAACGACTACGACGTGCGCGTAGCCAAGTTCGCCGGTGAACACGTGTGGCACGTCCACGAGCACACCGACGAGTTCTTCCTGGTGCTCGACGGTGAAGTGCGCATCGGCCTGCGTGACGGCGAGGAACGCGAAGTCGTGCTGCCGAAGGGATCCAGCTTCGTGGTGCCGCGCGGCGTCTTCCACAAGCCATCCTCTGTGGACGGTGCTTCGGTGCTGCTGTTCGAGCCGACCGGCACCCTCTCCGTCGGAGACCAGCACGACCCGGTGCCTGAGCACGTCGACGAAACCACGGGTCACGTGGTGGCCTAACCGCGGCGGGCGAGGCGCAGGGTGCGTGGGGCGACAACCAACCACGCACCCACCAGGCCGACATAACCCAGCACGGCCACCGCCGCGAAGAGGCCGGTGTGGACTTGGGCGAACAGGGCACTCGCCCCGGTGACGACGGTGCCGACCGGGAAGGTGAAGCTCCACCACGACAAGGTGAACGGCAAGCCTCGCCGGGCCGCACGCAGGGTGAGGGAGGCGGCGATCGCCGACCAGATCAGGGCGAAACCCAGGGTGGGCACGCCGTACAACAGCCCGAAAGCGACTGCCGCCTGGGCGTACGGGGCGGGCAGCGCCTCGGCGGCGGGGACGGCCAGCAGGTTCGCGGCCGTGATCGACTGACCGAGCGGGCCCAGCACGATCCAGCTCGTCGGCACGTTGTCTGCCCGGCCGAGCACCAGCTGTTGCCAGATTTGCGGCAGCAGGCACAGCGTCGCGAACAGGCTCACGCCGAACATCGTGTAGCAGGCCAGCACCATCGCCTGCCGGTAGTCCGCGGGCAGGTGGGGTGCCAGGAGTGCGCCGCCGGAGGCGGAGACCATCGGCGGCACCACCGGCATCAGCCAACCGGCGAAGGTGTCCGACGAGCGGACGTGCTGCGTGGTCATCATCTTCACCGGCACCCAGATGGCCGTGCCCAGGCCGAACAGCGTGCCGACCGTCCACAGTGTCCAGTCGACGGCGAGCGCGGCGTCCAGGCCGATCCAGTCCTTGCCGAGCAGCAGGGTTCCGGAGCCCACGGTGCACAGGGCCATCGGCGGGGCGCCCCAGAACTGCGCCATCACCGGGTCCCCGGCGTACGACCGGCGCAATCGGACCAGTGCCACCGCGCAGACCACCACCAACAGCACCGCCGCGGCGGCCCAGACCAACGTCGCGGCCGTGCGCAGGCCGGGGAACTGCAACGGGAGGCTGGCCGCGGCGGTGGCCACGATGCCGGTGCCCATGATCGAGGCAAACCAGTTCGGCCCGAACGCGGGCGCACACGCCCCCGGCGAGGCAGCTTGGGATGGGTGAGGCGTGGGAGGGGAGGCTGCGAGCGGTGAGTGAGGTGCGGGTGGCGAGGCCAAGAGGGGCGAAGTAACAGGGTTGGTGCTGGTCACGCCCTTACCCTCCGGGTGAACGGCGCCGGTCGGTAGACCCCGAATTGCTATGGATGCATAAGCTGGGGCTATGCCTTTGTCCGCCAGGGTGAGTGATCTGACCAGCTTCGACCTGCTGCTCAGCGTGGCCGAGCTCGGCAGCATCGGCCGGGCCGCGCGGGTGCATGGGATGTCCCAGCCCGCCGCGAGTGTGCGGCTCAGGCAGTTGGAGGCCCGAGCGGGCGCACCCCTGCTGCACCGCGGCGCTCGCGGAGCGCGCCTCACCACCGAGGGCCAGCTCGTCGCCAGTTGGGCGCAGCCCGTGCTTGATGCGGCCTCCGATCTCGAGGCGGGCATCGCGGCCCTGCGGGCTGACCGCGACAGCCACGTGCGGATTGCCGCCAGTCTCACCGTTGCCGAATACCTGCTGCCGCGCTGGTTGATCGCGCTCAAGGCCGTCGACCCCGGCACTGTGGTCGCGTTGACCTCCGGCAACTCCGCCGACGTTGCGGCTCAGGTCCTCGCGGGCACCGTCGAACTCGGGTTCGTCGAGGGGCCCGACATCCCCGAGGGCTTGCAGGACAAGGAAGTGGCGCGCGACGAGCTGGTCCTCGTGGTCGCTCCCTCGCACCCGTGGGCGGCGCGGCGCCGACGACCGAGGGCCGCCGAGCTCGCGGCGACGCCGTTGGTCAGCCGCGAGCCGGGGTCCGGTACGCGCCAGGCGCTGGAGCGGGCCCTGCGAGCGCACGTCGACGCGCTCGCCGAGCCCGCGCTGGAGGTGTCGTCGACCACCGCGATCAAGGCCGCCGCGGTCGGTGGCATCGGGCCCGCCGTGCTCAGCGCGCACGCCGTCGCGCCCGAACTCGCGGCGGGCACGCTGGTCCGCCTCGTGGTACCCGACCTCGACCTCGGCCGACAGCTGCGCGCTATCTGGCCGAAGGGCCGGACGCCGCGGGGACCGGCTCGCGACCTGCTCGCGATCGCCCTGCAGCCGACCGGATGACCAGCCAGACCAGCGCGCCGATCGGCGCCAGCAGAATGGTCAGCACCAGCAACGGCGCCATCACCAGCGGGTGCACCCCCCGCTCCCGGCTCTCCAGGTACATCCACCGGCCGACGAACAGGTCGAACGCGATGATGTGCGCCCAGACCAGCGTCGCCGCGCCCGGTTCGGCCATCAGTTCCTGCAACCCCGTGAGCGACGGCGACGCCACCGCGGGCAGCACCTCGGCCAGCCGCGGCACCGCGATCCCCAGGTAGAGCAACGCGGGCGGGGCGAACACCACCGGCGACGACACGATCCGCCGCGTCCACGACCAGCCGGGCGCCAGGATCATCAGCGCCCAGAACGGCGCGGCCAGGACGAAGGTCAGGTCGAACAGGCTGGACATCATCGCTGCAACTCCAGAACGCGTTGGGGGACAAGGGCTTTGCGGGTGGCGAGCGCCGTACCGAGCACCAGCAGCGCGAACGCGCCGAGGGTGAGCGCGTCGGGCTCGGTGAGTGGCTGACCACGCAGGGCCTGCCAGGTGACCAGGGCGAGCAGGCCGGTGTACGCGCTCGCCGCCACCCAGATCAGGCGACGGCGGACGTCGCCGTCTCGCAGCACGGGCACCCGTCGCGCCGCCGCGGTCAGCGCGATCAGCAGCAACGGCAGCACCTGCAGCGCGTGCATGCCGACGAAGTGCGGGATCCGCAGGTCACCGCCCGTGGTGCTCCACCCGGTGACCGGCATGCCCGGACCGCCGTCCACCACGCCGACCGAATGCGCGCCGACGGTGTCGGTGATGCCGGTGGCCAGCTGGTTCGCCGTCGGCAGCACCATCAGCACCCCGAGCGCCAGCCCGATCCCGGACAACAGCATGCCGAGCCGGATCGCGGTGGCCGACGCGCGATCGGCGTACCTGCCGGCCAGCAGCACCGCGCCGAGCACGAAGTGCGCGACCAGCAGCACCGAGATCGTCGCCCCCATCACGTCGAACACCAGCGCGTCGAACTCGCTGCCCACGTTGAAGTGGCTGCGCGTGCCGCGGACCACCTGCCCGACGATGGCCACCATCTCGATCGTGCCCGCGACCGCGATCACCGTGCCGGTCCACCAGCCCAGCCGGGGCCACCGGCGCTGGAACGACAGCATCCAGGCCCAGGTCACCGCGTAGGCCAGGAACGAGACGCCGAACTTGAACGGCTTGAGCCAGATCGGCGCCCCGAGCAGCACCCGGTCGTCGAGCACCAGCCCGGCCGCGGCGAACACGGCCGTGCCGGCCATCGCGGCGGCGAACAACATCAGTGGCCGGTGCCACTCACGCAGCGAGCGCGCTTCCATGGTTCCTCCCATTTATGGATAGTGGCGCTGTCTACTATCGGATACCGACACTATCCACTCTGCTCGAGGGGAAGGCAAGGGGAAATGGATAGCGGAGGTGTCCGTAGGCTGAGGGGTGGAAGAACGGGAGAGTCGATGCGCGTTGCGGAACTGAGCCGGCGGAGCGGGGTGCCGGTGCCGACGATCAAGTACTACCTCCGCGAGGGACTGCTCCAGCCCGGCGAGCTGACCAGCCCGAACCAGGCGCGCTACGGCGACGAGCACGTCCGGCGGCTGAAGCTGGTGCGGGCGCTGCTCGACGTCGGCGGGTTGTCCGTGGCGGCGGTGCGCGACGTGCTGGAGACCATGGCGAACCCCGGCAAGTCGATGTTCAAGGTGCTCGGCACGGTCCAGCACAACCTCGCCGGCCACGTGCCCGCGGCCGAGGGTGAGCACCACGAGACGGCCAGCCGGATCGCGCACGAGCTGGTCGAACGGCACGGCTGGCAGATCAAGCCGAACTCCCCGCCGCTGGACTCGTTGATCGCCTCGCTCGGCACGTTGATCGAGCTGCACGGCGAGGACCTGCTGGAACTGCTCGACGCCTACGCCGACGCCTCGCAGCGCATCGCCGCGTTCGACATCGACTACACCCGGCGCGGGACCGATCGCGGCGACGCGGTGGAACGCATGGTGATCGGCACCGTGGTCGGGGATGCGATCCTGAGCGCGCTGCGCAGGCTGGCCCACGAGAACGAGGCCGCTCGCCGCTTGCACAGCGGTTAACGTTGAGTGGTGGAGGGCGCGATGGGACGGCGGAACAGGGCGGGCACCCCGGTGCCGGGGGTGTACCCGGTCCGGTTCGGCACCGCGGAACTGCTGCGCGACCTCGACCGGGCCAACGGCTGGCAGCTCAGCGTGGACGGCGTCCCGCAGTCCTATGTGGATCTTGACCGGCCGTCGCACCTGGAGTTCGAGTACGTCCGCCGGATCGGGGACGTGGTCGACTGCCTGCCGGGCCTCGCGCTGGACGTGCTGCACGTCGGCGGCGGCGCGTGCACGCTGCCGCGGTACGTCGCGGCGACCCGCCCGGGTTCGCGGCAGCTGGTCTTCGAAGCCGACGGCCCGCTGATCGAACTCGTGCGCGAGCACCTGGATCTGCGGTCCGTGCCGGGGTTGCGGGTGCGCGAGTCGGACGGCCGCGAGGGCGTGGCGAGCCGTCGCGACGATTCCGCGGACCTCGTGGTGCTGGACGCCTTCGAGCGCGCGTCCATGCCGAGCCGCTTGGCGACGCTCGAGTGCACCCGGGACATCGCGCGGGTGCTGCGGTCCTCCGGCACCTACCTGGTGAACATCTCCGACGGACCGGGGCTGCGGTTCGCCCGGCGGGTCGTCGCGACGGTGACCACCGTCTTCGACCACGCGCTGCTGCTCGCGGAACCGGCGATCCTGCGCGGCAGGCGGTTCGGGAACCTGGTGCTGGCCGCGTCGGCGGTGGAACTGCCGTTCGAGGAGGTCGCCCGCCGCTCGGCGTCGGCCGCGTTCCCGGCGCGCTGCCTGGCCGACGACGAGCTGAAGTCGTTGCGGGGCAAGGCGAAGCCACTGACCGATGCGGACGCGATGACCGGCCCGGTGCCCCCGGACGACGCTTTCGGCCTGGCCGGACGGCGGTGAACCCGCCGTGGCCCGCGCGTCCTACGCCGCGGTCTTCCGGGTGCCGTCGTTCACCGCGATGTGGTTGTCGCAGGTGGTTTCGGTGGCCGGCGACCAGCTCGCCAGGGTGGCGCTCGCGGTGCTGGTCTTCGAGCGCACGGGTTCGGCGGCGTGGACCGCGCTCGCCTGGGCGCTGACGTTCCTGGCCGACCTGATCGGCGGCCTCTTCCTCGCCGGGCTGGCGGACCGGTACCCGGCGCGCGCGGTGCTGATCGCCGCGGATCTGGTCCGGGCAGGGCTGGTCGCGGTGATGCTGGTGCCGGGACTGTCCATCTGGGCCCTGTGCGCGGCGGTGTTCGCGGTGCAACTGCTGTCCGCGCCGTTCTCCGCCGCGCGGGCCTCGCTGCTGGTGAAGTGGTTGCGGCCACTGGGTTTGCACGACCTCGGGGTGAGCGTGGTGAGCACCACGTTCCAGGTGGCGCTGCTGATCGGCTTGCCGCTCGGCGGGGGACTGGTCGCGCTGCTCGGCGTGCCCGTGGTGCTGCTGGTCGACGTGGCGACGTTCCTGGTGTCCGCCTTGGTGATCGCCGTCGGGGTGCGGGCGGACGTCCGGATGGGACCGGTCGCCGGGATGACCCCGTGGGGCCGGGCGCGGGCGGGCGCGCGGTTGATCTCGCGGCGGCCGAAGCTGCGGACGTTGCTGCTGCTGGCTTGTGTGGCGGGGTTCTACACCGCGCCGGAAGGGCTGGCGATCCCGTACGCCGAGCAGATCGGCGCGGGGGCGGCCGGGGCGGGGTGGCTGCTGGTGGCGAACCCGGCGGGGACCGTGCTGGGGAACCTCGTGCTCGCGCGCTGGGTGCCGGAGCGCTGGCGGCTGCGGTTGCTGGGTCCACTCGCGATCGTCAGCTGCCTGGTGCTGCTGCCCTCGTTCGTCGCACCGGAACTGTGGATTTCCTTGCTGCTGTGGACTTTGTGCGGGGTGGCGTCGGCGCACGACATGGTCACGCAGGCGGCGTTCGTGCGGGAGACCCCGGAGGAACTGCTCGGGCAGGCGTTCGGCCTCGCGGGTGCGGCGCTGCGGGTGGCGCAGGGACTGGGCATCGTGGCGACCGGGGCGCTGGCCGCGTTGACCGGTCCGGCCGTGGCCATCGGGCTGACCGCCGCGGTGGGGACGGTGGCCGCGGTGGTCGCGGCGGGGGCGTGGCGCCGGGCTTCGGCATCCCCGTCCGAGGCTGCTGGCTGACAGTCGCGGACGGGGGGCGGCCGCTGCTCGGTCACCAGTTGTTCTCCTGCTTGCGCATGGGGAATGTCACCTCTTCTCGTACTGAGGAATCGACGCGCGGACGTTCTCGGGTTCACCAGTTGTTCTCGCGCATGGCGGCTCACCTCCCCCGGCGGGCGGATCCCGGCAGCCACTCGGCTGTCCGGGTGGTTTCAGGATCAGGTATGACCGCCCCTGTACACAAACCGTGATCGGTTGGTTACTGTGACGATATGGGTTCGTTCCGCCGCCCCACCGGCTGGGCCCTCTGGACAGCACCACGCCAGGTCGTGGTGTGGGTGCTGGCCGTCGAGGTGGTGGCGCTCGCGGCCACCGCGGGCACCGCGGGACTGGCGCCGGTGGACGCCGCCGGGCTGGCCGGCTTCGCGCTGCTCGGCGCCTGCCTGCTCGCGCACGTCGAACTGTCGAGGACGATCGAGCGCAAACGGGAGATCTCGGCCGGCGCCGGACCGTACCTGAGCACCACGAGCGTGTGGAACTTCGCCGCGGTGATCGTGCTGCCCCCGGTGCTGGCGAGCGCGATGGTACTGCTGGGGTACGGCTACATGTGGTTCCGGGTGTGGCACCGGCGCGGCACGATGAAGCCGCATCGCTGGTGGTACTCGGCCTGCACGGTGCTGCTGGCCAACCAGGCGGCGGTGGTGGTGCTGACGCTCGACCCCGGCATCCCGGCGACGGCGGGCGCGGTGGCCGTGGTGGTCGCCGCGGGTGCCGTGCGGTGGTTCGTGAACTACGCGCTGATCTGCGCGGTGAAACTGCTGTCCGAACCGCGTGCCCGGATCCGCGACGTGGTCGGCGGCTTCGGTGAGCAGATCCTCGAGGTCGGCGCCATGGGCCTCGGCCTGCTGGCGGCTTGTGTCATGGAGACACCGGCGGTGCTGCTGGTCGGGGTGCCCGCGGTGCTGGCGGTCCTCGGCCGGTCGGCGCAGGTGGCGCGCTTCCGGAAGGCCGCCGAAACCGACGGCAAGACCCAACTGCTCAACGCGACGGCGTGGACGGACTTCGCCACGCACGCGCTGGACCGCACGAGTCGCCGGGGTGGCACGTTCGGCGTGTTGATGATCGACCTGGACCACTTCAAGCGGATCAACGACGAACACGGGCACGGCGCCGGGGACGCCGTGCTCAAGGCGGTGGCTAAGTCGATCACCGCCGGGGTGCGCTCGGGGGATCTGGTGGGCCGGTTCGGCGGGGAGGAGTTCGTGGTGGCGCTGCCGGACATCACCGCCGTGGAACTACTGGCCGTCGGGGAACGCCTGCGCCGAGGCGTGGCGGCCCTGCCGGTGCCGAGCGGCCAGGTCTCGATCTCGATCGGTGCCGCCTTGGCCCCGGACAACGGCATCTCGGTACAGGACCTGCTGACCACCGCCGATGCCGCCATGTACACCGCAAAACACGAAGGCCGAAACCGAGTAGAAGCAGCCAACGGCCTACTCGGCTAACCACGGCCCCAACCCGGCAGCCGGCAACGGCACCAACCACCCCACGGCACCCAACCGCCACCCAGCAACGGCACCAATAACGGGACTAAACCCCCCCACGGCCCCAACCCGCCACCCGGCAACGAAACGGGACCAACGATCCCATCCCCACCTCCCCCATCCCGATCCAAAGCCAAAACACGGCGAAGACCCCGATGTCAAGGCATCTTTCCCGCCTTGACATCGGGGTCTTCGCCGTAGTCACACTAAAAAACCGGGATGGCGGCCACAGAAACCCTCACACCAACCGATACCCCATCCCCCGCACCGTAGCGATCCGATCCTGCCCCACCTTCCGCCGCACCGTTCGCACGTACACATCGACCACATTCGACCCCGGATCGAAGTCGTACCCCCAGACGTGCGACAGGATCTGCTCCCGCGAAAGCACCTGCCCCGGATGCCGCAGGAACAACTCCAGCAAAGCGAACTCCCGCGCCGTCAAGTCCGTAGTGGACTCCGGCGTCTGCGCCCGCCGCGTCCGCAGGTCCAACGACAAACCGCTGTGCCGCAACACGGTCAACTCCGGCGCCCCACCCGCCGGCTTCAAGCGCAGCCGGATCCGCGCCAGCAGTTCCTCGAACCGGAACGGCTTCGTCATGTAGTCGTCCGCGCCACCCTCAAGCCCCGCCACCGTGTCCCCGACCGAATCGCGTGCGGTCAGGATGATCACCGGCGTCAACGTCCCGGCGGCACGCATCGCCGTCAGCACCTGGAAACCGTCCCGCCTTGGCAAACCCAGGTCGAGCACCACCAAATCGAAGTCCTCGGACACCGCGCTGGCCAGTGCCGCGTCGCCGTCGGTCACGATGGTGGTGCTGAAACCGTTGGCACGCAGGCCCTTCTCCACGAACGACGCGATGCGCTGCTCGTCCTCGGCGATCAGGATGCGGCTCACCGCGTACCTCCAGGTAGTTCGATGCCGAACGTCGCGCCCTCACCCGGCGGCGAATGGACCAGCACCCGGCCGTGGTGTGCGTCGGCGATGGCCTTCACGATGGCCAGACCGAGCCCGGCGCCCTTGGGATCCCGGGCACCCGAAGCGCCACGGGAGAACCGTTCGAAGATCTTCGACGCCTCTTCCGGCGGCACCCCGGCCCCGCTGTCGGTCACCCAGAACGAGACCGTGTCCCCGATCAACGCGGACCCGAGGCGGATCGCGTCGCCGTCCGAAGTGTGCTGGACCGCGTTCTGCGCGAGTTGCACCACGGCCTGCGTGACGCGCTGGCCGTCCAGCCACGCCTCGCCCTCGCCGATGGCCTCCAGCGACCACGCCCGCGGCGCGATCGCGCGCACCTTCGCGTCCAGGTCGCTGGTCAGCTCCGGCACCGAGGTCCACTCCGGCCGCAGGAAGTCCGGCTGACCTGCTTTTGCCAGCAGAAGCAGGTCGTCGACGATGCGGGCCATGCGGTCCAGCTCGTCGGTGCACAGCCGGACCACCTCGGCGCGCTCGGCCGGGTCGTCACCGAGCAGCTCCAGGTGACCGCGCACGATGGTGATCGGGGTGCGCAACTCGTGTCCGGCGTCGTCGAGGAACTCGCGCCGGGTGCGGAACGCCTGCTCCAGGCGGTCGAGCATGGCGTTGAACTGCTCGGCGAGCGCGGCGATGTCGTCACGGCCGTCGACCGGGATGCGGTGGGTCAGGTCGTGCTCGGTCAGCCGCGCCGCGGTCAACCGCACGGTCCGGATCGGCGACAGGATCTGCCCGGCCGCGAACCACGAGATCCCGGCCCCGAGCACCAGCGCGATCGCACTGATCCCGATCAGCGAGCGCACCGTGGACGCGGCCTCCGGCCGGACGGCGTCGGTGAAGAAACCGCTGATGAACCAGCCCGCCGGCTGGTCGCCGCTGGTCGCGGGCAGCATGTCCACCCGTGACCAGCGCAGCTCACCGCCCGGCGTGGCGATCGTGCCGGTCGAGTCGCCGCTGGTGATGATCTGGCTCACCGCGGCCTGGTCGGGCCCCTTCTCCTTGGGGTGCCCCTGGAACACCAGGTCCGGCGCGTCCGGCGTGCCGACCGCGCCGATCAGCACCTCGGCCGGATCGGTGTACTGGGTCTGCAGGTGCAACTGCAGGATCTGCCGCGGGTCCCGCAGCGGCTGCCCGTCGGGGCTGATCGCGTTCGCGGCGAAGGTGCGGAACTCCTCGGAGTCCTGGTCGAGGCTGCGGTTCACCCGGTCGTCGATGGCGTCGTACTCGAACTCGGCGACCAGCAGCACGACGGCGGTCAGCCCGGCGGCCATCACCAGCACGAACCAGCCCATGATGCGGACCCGCGCGGGAATGCGCCGCGGGTCAGTCGTCGTCATCGTCGTCCAGATCGTCGTCGTCCACCGGCGGAGGTGGCGGCAGCCAGGTCTCCGAGGGCGCCGCGCTCGTGCTCGGCGGAACCGGCGCGGTCGACGACGGAGGCGGTGGTGCGAACGTCGCCGACTCGCCGATCCGCACGGTCGCCGGTTCCTTCGGCGGGTCCGGGTCGGTGAGCAGCAGCAGCACGATCGCCGCGCCCACCGGGAGGGCGAGTGCGGCGAGCAGCGCGAGCAGACGCGGCCCCTTGGTCATGGCACCCACCTTCCGCCCGCTCGGGAAAACCCGGATGAAGCGATGATGAGGAAACCTTCATGATCGCGCCAGCCGAGCCGGAGACCGGGCCAAGACCGCAGTCGAGAGGAATTCCGGCGCCGCGCCCCGGGCAATGATGCAAGGACCACCACCCCCTGGGAGTAGGCGATGAGAACCGCGCACCGGACCTGTTCCATCTGTGACGCCGTCTGCGGCCTCCGGCTCACGCTGGCCGACAACAACCGGGTGACCTCGGTGAAGGGCGATCCGGACGACCCGTTCTCGCAGGGGTACATCTGCCCCAAGGGCGCCAGCTTCGGGCAGCTCGACGAGGACCCGGACCGCCTGCGGCACCCGATGGTCCGCCGGGGCGACACCTGGCACGAGGTCAGCTGGGACGAGGCGTTCGCCGAGGTGGAGCGCGGGCTCAACGCGGTGGTGGCGGAGCACGGCCGCGAGGCGCTGTCCGTCTACTTCGGAAACCCGACCTTCCACACCATGGCCGGCTTCATGTACCGGGTGCCGCTGACCCAGTCGCTGGGCAGCCGGAACGTCTACTCGGCGGGCACCATCGACCAGATGCCCAAGCACGTGGCCAGCGGTTACCTGTTCGGCGACCCGATGGCGATCGCGGTGCCGGACGTGGACCGCACCGACCACCTGCTGGTGATCGGCGCGAACCCGCTCGAATCGCACGGCTCCCTCTGCGCCGCCCCCGACTTCCCGCGACGGCTCAAGGCGCTGCGCCGGCGCGGCGGCAAGATCACCGTGGTCGACCCCCGCCGCACGCGCACCGCGAAGTTCGCCGACGAGCACCTGTTCATCCGTCCCAGCACCGACGCCTTCTTCCTGCTCGGCGTGGTGCACACCCTGCTCGCCGAGGACCTCGATACGGTCACCCTCGACGCGAACGGCCTCGACGAGCTGCGCGCGCTGACCGCCGAGTTCACCCCCGCCGCGGTGTCGCCGATCTGCGGCATCCCGGCCGACGACATCGCGCGGACCGCCCGCGAGCTGGCCGCCGCGCCGACCGCCGCCGTGTACACCCGGATCGGCACCTGCACCTCCGAGTTCGGCACGCTCACCCAGTGGCTCGTCGACGTGGTCAACATCCTTACCGGCAACTTCGACTCGCCCGGCGGCGTGATGTTCACCCGGACCGCCGCGCTGGAGGTCTTCCGCACCGGACAGGCGTTCACCACCGGCAACTTCCACAGCCGGGTGCGCGGCCTGCCCGAGGCGCTCGGCGAGCTGCCGGTGGCCACGCTCGCCGACGAGATCGAGACGCCGGGCGAGGGCCAGGTCAAGGCGCTCATCTCGATCGCGGGCAACCTGGTGCTCTCCGCGCCGAACGGCCCGCGCCTGGACCGGGTGCTGCCGGACCTGGACTTCATGGTCTGCGTGGACCCGTACCTGAACGAGACCACCAAGCACGCCAACGTGATCCTGCCGCCGCCGCGCATGCTGCAGATGCCGCACTACGACTTCCTGCTGCTCACCGTGACCGTGCGGAACTACACGCGGTTCTCCCCGGCGATCCTGCCGCTGGCGGACGACCAGCTCTCCGAAGCCGAGATCATGGCGAAGCTGACGCTGATCGTGTCCGGGCAACCCGCGAGCACCCCGGCCTCGGTGCTCGACGAGATGATCGTCGGCCAGCTGACCGGCGGGTCCGAGGAGATGCGGGCCGGGCTCACCGGCGACAGCGGCCCCGAGCTGATGCTCGACGCGATGCTGCAGCTCGGCCCGTACGGCCTTTCCCTGCGGAAGCTGCGCGAGAACCCGCACGGCATCGACCTCGGCCCGCTGGAGCCGCGGCTCAAGGAGCTGGTCTGCACCCCGTCCGGGCGGGTGGAGCTGAGCCCGCCGGAGATCACCGGCGATCTCACCCGCCTGCGTGCCCGGCTCGCCGAGGAGGCGCCGGAATTCCTGCTGATCGGACGGCGGCAGCTGCGGTCCAACAACAGCTGGCTGCACAACGTGCCGGGTCTGCGCGGCGGCAGCAACCAGTGCACGCTGCACGTCAACCCGGCCGACGTCGAACGGCTCGGCCTCGGCGAGCAGGCGGTGGTCCGCTCGTCCGCCGGCGAACTGGTGGTGCCGGTCGAGCCGAACGACGGGATCATGCCCGGCGTGGTCAGCCTGCCGCACGGCTGGGGCCACTCCGGCCGCGGTCAGCGCGTCGCGACCACCGACCCCGGCGTGAACGCGAACACGCTGACCGACGAGCAGGTGGTCGACGTGCTCTCCGGGAACGCCGTGTTCAACGGCGTCCCGGTGAGCGTCGCGCCGGTGGCTCAGTAGCGGTAGTGGTCGGCCTTGTACGGGCCGGCCACATCCACCCCGATGTACTCGGCCTGCTTCTTGGTCAGCTCGGTCAGCCGCACGCCGAGTGCGTCGAGGTGCAGCCGCGCCACCTTCTCGTCCAGGTGCTTCGGCAGCCGGTAGACGTCGGTGTCGTACTCGCCCGGCTTGGTGAACAGCTCGATCTGCGCGATCGCCTGGTTGCTGAACGAGTTCGACATCACGAAGCTCGGGTGCCCGGTGGCGTTGCCCAGGTTCATCAGGCGGCCCTCGGAGAGCACGATGATGGCGTGCCCGTCGGGGAAGACCCACTCGTGCACCTGCGGCTTGATCTCCACCTTGCGGATGCCGGGCACCTTGGCCAGCCCGGCCATGTCGATCTCGTTGTCGAAGTGGCCGACGTTGCCGACGATGGCGTTGTGCTTCATCCGCGCCATGTCGGCGGCCATGATGATGTCCAGGTTGCCGGTGGTGGTGATGAACAGGTCGCCCCGCTCGATCACGTCGTCCAGGCGCACCACCTCCAGCCCCTCCATCGACGCCTGCAGTGCGCAGATCGGGTCGACCTCGGTGACCACCACGCGCGCGCCCTGGCCCCGCAGCGATTCGGCGGCGCCCTTGCCGACGTCGCCGTAGCCGCAGATCACCGCGAGCTTGCCGCCGAGCATCACGTCGGTGGCGCGGTTGATGCCGTCGGCCAGCGAGTGCCGGATGCCGTACTTGTTGTCGAACTTCGACTTGGTCACCGAGTCGTTGACGTTGATCGCCGGGAACAGCAGCTTGCCCTCTTCGGCGAGCTTGTAGAGCCGCTTCACGCCGTTGGTGGTCTCCTCGGTGACGCCCTTGATCTCCTTGGCGATCCGGGTGAACCGGCCGTTGTCGGCGGCCAGGCTCTCGCGGAGGGTGCGCAGGATGATCCGGTACTCCTCCGGGTCCTCCTCGCCGGCTTCCGGCACCGCGCCGGCGGCCTCGAACTCCGCGCCCTTGTGCACCAGCAGGGTGGCGTCACCCCCGTCGTCGAGCAGCATGTTCGGCGCGTGCCCGCCGGGGAAGGTGAACAGCTGCTCGGTGCACCACCAGTACTCGTCCAGCGTCTCGCCCTTCCAGGCGAACACCGAGGTGCCGGTGGGGTGCTCGACCGTGCCCTCGCGCCCGACGACCACCGCGGCGGCGGCCTCGTCCTGGGTGGAGAAGATGTTGCAGGACACCCAGCGCACCTCGGCGCCGAGGTCGACCAGCGTCTCGATCAGCACCGCGGTCTGCACGGTCATGTGCAGCGAGCCCGCGATCCGGGCGCCCTTCAGCGGTTTCGCCGCCGCGTATTCGGCGCGGATCGCCATCAAACCGGGCATTTCGTGCTCGGCGAGGCGCAGTTGGTGGCGGCCGGATTCGGCCAGCGAGAGATCGGCGACGGCGAACTCGAGCCCGTCGACCTGCTGCAGTTTCGCGTTCACGGAAAAAGGCACCTCCAGAAGTCGGAGGCGCCCTTGTTCGTCGGTCGTGCGAAGGCCGAGCGTGGCGGACCGCTGGTCCGTCGCAGCGCCTCTCGGCCTCCGCCGCCCAGGGTTCCAGTCCCGGCCGGGGGCTGTCAACGCCGTCGGTAGGGTGAAGTGATGCGGACGCAGATCCCGGTCGTGCTGGTCGCCGGTTTCCTCGGGGCCGGTAAGACCACGCTGCTCAACCACTTGCTGCACAACAGTTCCGGCGCGCGCATCGGCGTGGTGGTGAACGACTTCGGCAGCATCGGCATCGACGCGATGGCGGTGGCGGGCCAGGTCGACTCGATGGTGTCGCTGAACAACGGCTGCCTGTGCTGCGCGGTCGACGCGAGCGGGCTGGACGGCATGCTGGCGCGGTTGTCCGGTGCCGACCTCGACGTGATCGTGATCGAGGCGAGCGGGCTGGCCGAGCCGCGCGGGCTGATCCGGCTGCTGCTGGCGAGTGAGCACGAACACATCGAGTACGGCGGCCTGGTCGAGGTCGTCGACGGCGCCGAGTTCAACACCGTCCGAGCGGAACACCCGGAACTCGGCGAGCACGTGCGACTGGCGGATCTGGTGGTGCTCAACAAGATCGACCGACTCGCCGACGGGGTGCGCGAGACCGTCGAGGAACTGGCGCACGGCGTGCCGGTGCTCGGCGTGGAGCACGGCCGGATCGACCCGTCGATGTTGTTCGAACTGCCCGAGCGCCGCGAGGAGTACGCGCGGCAGCTGTCCTTCCTCGATCTGTCCGAAGAGGACGAAGACCATTCGCAGCACGCCCACGCGCGTTACGACAGCGTCGAATTCGAGAGCGAGGTCCCGTTGCACCCGCGCCGGTTCATGGAATTCCTGGAAAACCGGCCGGCCGGGATCTACCGCATCAAGGGCGACGTCGACCTCGGGGTGCCGGGCCACGACAAGAAGTACACCGTGCACACCGTCGGTGCCTTCCTGCGGTTGCGCCGGTCCGGCTGGGCGGCCGGGGAACGCCGGGGCACCCGGCTGGTGCTGATCGGCGCCGGGATCGACGGCGAGGTGATCGGCAAGCAACTGCGCAGTTGTGAAGAACCCGATCCGTCCCAAGTGGACTCCCAGGCGATGCTGCCGGTGCTGCGCTTCCTGCCCGAGGAATAGCCTTCAGCCGGGCTCGACACGACATCGAGCGGTTTACGCGATCTTTGTGATTGACGTGCCGCAGGACTGTCTGCCTGCCTGTGAGGCTGGAGAGCGAAAGCCCATGTGCCGAATCTACGGTTTTTTCAACGCGAAGGCGACACCGCACGAGCTGCGGGCGGTCGCCGCACTGCAACACCACGGCGGCCCGGACGGGCGCGGGACCGCGCGGTCCGGTGGCTGGGGGATCGGGAACAACCGGCTGGCCATCGTCGACCTCGACGGCGGCGCCCAGCCCTACGAACTCGGCGAGCGGATCAAGGTCGTGTTCAACGGTGAGATCTACAACCACGTGCGCCTGCGCGCGGAGCTCACCGCGAAGGGTTACCGGTTCGACGACCACTGCGACGGCAACGTGCTCCCCGCGCTCTACCACGCCTACGGGGACGCGTTCGTCGACCACCTCGACGGCATGTACGCGATCGCCGTGGTCGACCTGCGCGGGGCGGAACCGCGGCTGCTGCTGGCCACCGACCACATCGGCATGAAGCCGCTGTACTACCGCTGGGACGCGGCGGCGCGCTCGCTGCACTTCTCCTCGGAGCTGCCCGCGCTGCTGGGCTTCGGCGAGGTCGCCCCGGCCGAGTGGGAGGGCGGGCTGGACGCCTACCTGGCCACCAAGACCCCGTTCGGCGAGCAGACCATGTTCGACGGCGTCAAGGTCATGCCGCCGTCGACCACCATGGTCTGCACCGAGTACTCGGGCCTGCACACCTACCGCCGCCGCCCGCCGGTCGCCGAGGTGCTGCCGGAGGACGACGCCGCGGTGGCGAGCGATCTCCAGGAACGCCTGCGGTACGAGGTCGGGCAGCTGCTGGTCGCGGACGTGCCGGTGGCCACCATCACCTCCGGCGGGCTCGACTCCAGCCTGGTCACCGCGCTGGCCGCCGAGTCGGCCACCGAACTGCACACTTTCAACATCGCCTACACCGGCAACTGGCCCGCCGACGAGCGCCGCTTCGCGCGGCAGGTCTCCGACCGCGCGGGCACCACCTACCACCAGGTGGAGATCGACCCGGCCACCTTCCCGGACCTGCTCGCCGACGTGGTCTGGCACCTCGGGCAGCCCAACGCCGACCCGATCACGCTGAGCACCTACGCGTTGTTCAACGCGGTGCGGGACAGCGGGTTCAAGGTCGCGCTGACCGGGGACGCGGCCGACGAGGTGTTCGGCGGCTACTCGCGGATGACCGCGGCGACCCGGGCTTCGCTCGACGACAAGCCTTGGTACGACAAGTACCTCGACGCGCTGGGCGTGCTGCCCGCGGCCGCGCGGCACGAGCTGTACACCGACGACTACCGCGCCGCGCTGGCCGACGGTGGTCCCGCCATCCCGGCCGAGGCGACCGCGCGGCTGGCCACCGGTGAGGGTTCGGTGCTGGAGCGCATCACCGAGTTCGAACTGGGCCACCGGCTGCCCGCGTACCACCTGCGCCGGGTCGACCACCTGAGCATGTCCGGTTCGGTCGAGGTCCGGCTGCCGTTCTGCCAGCGTTCGGTGGTCTCGCTCGGGCGGGCGCTGTCCGACCGGCGGCGCATCGACGGCACCGGCGTCAAGCGGACGCTCTACGCCGCGGCCGCCGGACTGCTGCCGGACGAGGTGCTGAACCGGCCCAAGCAGCCGTTCACCCTGCCGATCACCGCGATGCTCACCCCCGGCTGGCCGTTGTGGGAGTACGCCAGGGATCTGCTCGCGGGTTCGCGGCTGAAGGCGGCGGGCCAGGTCGACGCGAGCGCGGTGGACCGGCTGTTCGCGCAGCAGGCCACCGAGCCGGAGGACACCACCGCGCTGACCATCTGGGCGCTGGCGGTGCACGAAATCTGGCGGGAGCAGTTCTTCGGCGCGAAGCGGGGCCGCTGATGGCGGGGCTGATCGGGCGGCTGCGCCGGGCGGTGGCCGCGAGCACGGAACTGCTGGACGTCATCATCGACCGCGACCCGTCGATCCGCTCGCGGAGTGAGGCGCTGCTGCACCCGACGGTGCTCGCGCTGGCCGGCTACCGCGTGGGGAACCGGTTGTACCGCAGGGAAAGGTTCAAGTCGGCGCGCGCGGTGTGCATGCTCACGCGGGTGCTGACCGGCGGTATCGAGATCCACCCCGGCGCGCGGATCGGGCGGCGGTTCTTCATCGACCACGGTTGTGGGGTGGTGATCGGGGAAACCGCGATCATCGGCGACGACGTGTCGTTGTTCCACCAGGTGACGCTGGGTTCGTACGGCTGGTGGCAGGACCGCGGGCGGGCCGACGGCCGTCGGCACCCGAAGCTGGGCAACGGCGTCACCGTCGGGGCGAACGCGAGCCTGCTGGGCCCGATCACGGTGGGGGACAACGCGCTCATCGGGGCGCAGTCGCTGGTGCTGCAGGACGTGCCGGCGGACTCCCACGTCCGGGCGCCGCTCGGTGACGTCCGCGCCACGGCGAACACGGTGGTGCGGTTGCCGCGCGCGAGCTAAGACCCTTCAATGCTATGAGTGGGGCATTACTTGCATTCAACGCAAGTAATGCCCCACTCATAGCATTCGCGTGTGTTGTGCGTAGGCGGAGGCTGGAACGAGCCGGGGTCCGGTGGAGGGAGTCGCGCCGGGCCCCGGCTCAGCTTCAGCGGACGGCCAGGCCCTCGACCTTGCGCGGCGCGGCCGGGATGTGGAACAGGTCGGCGAACAGCTCCAGCAGCGCCGGGTCCCCGGAGATGCTCAGGATGCCCTGGTCCAGCGCCTCCGCCGCACTGATCTCCTTGGAGAACACCGGCTTGATCGAGCCGTAGCAGGTGATCGTCATGTCGGCGTCGGGGTACGGGCCCTCGCCGACCTTCAGGTCCTCGCCGTCGACCAGCGCGTGCAGCGTCATCGTCGGGCCGTAGTGCAGCTCGTAGCTGACCCGCACGTTCGAGGCGATCTCCGGCCGGAACGTGGTGTACAGCGACAGGATCGCGGAGTCGGTGGTGAACACGTCCTCCTCACCCATCGAGCCGAGGGACCGGGCGCCCCACAGCCCCAGCTGCAGCACGACCGCCTCCAGCTCGGCACCGTACTCGGTGAGCTCGTAGACCACCGAGGCGTCCAGCTGCGGCAGCACCCGGCGCCGGACCACGCCGGCCTCCTCCAGCTCGTTCAGCCGGGCGGAGAGGATGCTGGACGGGATGCGCGGCAACCCGGCGCGCAGGTCGGTGAACCGCTTCGGGCCGAGCAGCAGGTCGCGGACCACCAGCATGCCCCAGCGCTCGCCGACCATCTCCATGGCACGCGCCAGGCCGCAGAACTGTCCGTACTTTCGACTCATCGTAAATCCCCACTCTTCGTCAGGTTGAGACTTCGGTTGGACGGAGATGATCGGGCTGTCGCCATAGCTGCGGTCCAGCGTCTTCGGGCTGACTCGGGAACCGCTCGACACCCGAACGAGCACCTGCACACGGTGCCCGTGGCCGAGTTGACACGCTGCGAAAAAGCTTCACCCGCAACGAAACCTTGGCGGTGAGCGGGTAACGACGCATCAGGAGGGATCCCCGGCGGAGAGCAGTTCGTGGTGCAGCAACTGCAACTCGTCGCAGGGTTCCACGCCCAGTTCGGTGGTCAGCCGCGTGCGCAGCTGCCGGTAGGTGGCCATCGCGTCGGACCGCCTGCCGCTGCGCCCCAGCACCCGCATCAGCTGCCCGTGCAGGCCTTCGTCGAGCGGGTTCGCGGTGACCAGCGAGCGCAGCTCGCCGACCAGTTCGCGGTGCATGCCGGCCTCGATCTCCGCCTCGATGCGCAGGTGCTGCGCCGCCCGGCGCTGCTCGGCCAGGTCCACCGCGTAGGCGGCGAGCACCGACCCGCAGTTGACGTTGGCCAGCGCTGGTCCGGACCACAGGCCCAGCGCGCTCCGGAACGACCGCGCCGCGTCGGCGAAGCGCCGCGCGTCCATCTCGTCGCGGCCGCGGCGGCACAGCTGCTGGAACTCGAACACGTCCACCTGCGCCGGGTCGATGCGGAACACGTACCCGGGCGGTTTGGTGGCCAGCATGGATTCCGGGTCGGCCGCCAGCCGGTTCTGCTCGATGCAGCGGCGGACCTGGTAGACGTAGGTCTGCATGGTGGTGCGCACGCTGCGCGGTGGCTTGTTCGCCCACAGCTCCTGGATGATGGAGTCGATCTGCACGACCTTGCCCGGCCGCATCAGCAGCATCGCCATCAGCTGCAGTATCTTCGGCGCCGTCGGCGCGTAGTCGATCCCGTCCTTGAGCACTTCGAGCGGGCCGAGGAGGGTGAACGTCACCGCGCTTTCGGCCGTGCCGCCGGGGTTGCCACTCCCGGCCGGAACTTCGGAAACCAACACGTTCGTTCCCTCCCAGTCACATCGACGCGTGATCCGACCGTCTCCCCGGCGCTGGCTGCTCTCCGGCGACAGTCGTGCGTTTCTCGAAGATTGACAGAAATGCCCTGGTCAGCGGCAGTGAGAGGGGCACCAGTCGTGACGTGAATATGGCTGGGGGCCATGTGAAAAACACATATCGGACCCATGTGGGCGGCACTGGAAGTGCGACCGGCGATCGACGGAGGATTCTCCCATCACCGAAGAACACCCGCAAATCGGAGGATCGACGATGGACAAGCAGAACGTGGTCGAACTGCCCCGCGAGGACAACGTGGTGCTGGTGATCGACCGGTTCGACCAGTGGCACAACCCGGCCGACGGCGTCCGGCGCGGTTGCACCGGCAGCACCCTCAGCGTTTCCGCGCTGCACGAGCTGCCGGAAGCCGCCTGACATGGACAGCGGTGTCGCGGCTGCGAGAATCCCCGAATTCAAACGCCACCTGCGCGCGGAAGTGAACGAAGGCGAGGGGGCCTACCTGTTCTCCGAGCACGGCGTCACCGCGCTGCGGGGGGCGGCGATCGCCTCGCTCGCGGCACTGCTGGACGGAAAACGTGACCTGGCCGACCTGCTCGAAGCCCGTCCCGGCGGGATGAGTTCGACGCAGGTCGCCAGCCTGATCGAGCAACTGGTCGACGTGGGCCTGGTCAGCCTGCGCGACACCGGGGCGTCCCCTGTGGACGAAAGCGAGGTCGCCTACTGGGACGCGTGCGGCGTGGACTTGGCCGACGCCGCACGCGCCGCGGTGGCCACGGTCGCGCTGGTCGGCACCAAGTCCACGATGGACCTCGCGCCGTCCCGCCGGGCGCTCGCGGAGACCGGGGTGGATGTCCACACCGGACCCAGCCCGGCGGCCGAGCTGACCGTGGTGGTCTGCGACGACTACCTCGACCCGGCACTGGCCGCCATCGACGCCGCGCAGCGGGCCGCGGGGAAGCCGTGGCTGCTGAGCAAACCGGTCGGCACTCGAGTCTGGCTCGGGCCGTTCTTCAGCCCGGCTCAACCCGGTTGCTGGCACTGCCTTTCCCACCGCCTCTGGGGGCACCGCCACGCGGAGGCCTGCGTGCAGGCCACGCTGGGCAAGGAAGGCCCCGCCGACCGGCCCGCCGCCTCGGTGCGGCCGCTGGCTTCGGCGGCGGCACACCTGATGGCGCTCGAAGTCACCAAGTGGCTGGCCGGGCACCGCTACCCCGGCCAGAGTTCGGTGTGGACATTCGACACGCACGACCTCGAGGGCACCCGGCACGAACTCCGGGCCCGGCCCCAGTGCGCGAACTGCGGGGACGCGGCGCTGTTCACCGCCCGCGCCTGCAAGCCGATCGAGCTGAACCCGGCGCGCAAGGCCGCCTCGGCCGGTGGCGGGCACCGCACCCTGCTGCCCGCGCAGGTGCTCGACCGCTACCGCCACCTGGTCAGCCCGGTCACCGGGATCATCAAGGAGATCAAGCGCGACCCGGACGCGCCCTCGTTCGTCAACGCCTACCGCTCCGGCGTGAACGTCTTCCGCGGCAGCACCGGACTCGGCACGCTGCGCGCGAACCTGCGCTCGGAGAACGGCGGCAAGGGGCTCACCCCGCTGGACGCCGAGGTGGGCGCCCTGTGCGAGGCGGTCGAACGGTTCTCCGGCACCTTCCAGGGCGACGAGTTCCGCCTGCGGGCGAGCCGCCGCGCGCTCGGGGACGTGGCGTTGCACCCCAACGACTGCACGCTGTTCGACGAGCGGCAGTACGCCACCCGCGACAGCTGGAACCCGGCGCACTCGGCGTTCAACTACGTCAGCGAGCCGTTCGACGAGGACGCGGTGATCGACTGGACCCCGCTGTGGTCCATCACCGAGCGCAGGCACCGCCTGCTGCCCACCACGATGCTGTACTACGGCGGCCCCGCCCACCGGTCGCTGACCGCGGACTCCAACGGCAACGCCGCGGGCAGCAGCCTCGAGGACGCCGTGCTCCAGGGCACGCTCGAACTGGTGGAGCGCGACGCGGTGGCGATCTGGTGGTACAACCGCCTGCGGCTGCCCGGCGTCGACCTCGACGCGTTCGGCGAGTCGTGGATCGGGGAGCTGCGGACCCAGTACGCCCGGCTCGGCCGGGAGGTCTGGGTGCTGGACGCGACCTCGGACCTCGGCGTGCCGGTGATGGTGGCGGTCTCCCGCCGGATCGACCGCCCCGGTGAGCGCATCATGCTCGGCCTCGGCGCGCACCTGGACCCGCGCCTGGCGCTGCGGCGGGCGCTGACCGAGCTGAACCAGTTCCTGCCGAACGTGCTCGACGAGCAGATGGGGGAGGGCGACCCGGACGCGGCCAACTGGGTGAACGAGGCGACCGTGGCGAACCAGCCGTACCTCCTGCCCGACGACGCCGTTCCCGCCCGCGGCCCGGCCGACTTCGGCTACGTGGCCCGCGAGGACGTGCGCGAGGACGTGGACGCGCTCGCCGCGTTGTTCGCCGAGCGCGGCCTGGAAATGCTCGTGCTGGACCAGACCCGCCCCGACATCGGGTTGCCGGTGGTGAAGGTGGTGGTGCCGGGCCTGCGGCACTTCTGGGCGCGGTTCGCGCCGGGACGGCTGTTCGAGGTACCGGTCCAGCAGGGCAAGCTTTCCCGCCCGACGCCTTACCACGAACTCAATCCCATGCCACTCTTCCTCTAACGACCCCTATCTCAGAGGAGCCGCGGTGAGATCGACGGACGAGGTCGGGACCACGATCCGGCTCTGGTCGCTGAGCGAGGACGCCATGGTGGAGGACGACGGCGAGAACGGCTCGGTCAACGTGGTCACGCGCTGGGGCGAGCTGAACGTCGAGCACGCGAGCGCGTTCGCCATCGAATCGCTGCGGCGGATGGAACTGGGGCCGGTGTCCCTGCAGAACGTGGTCGCCGCGCGCAAGGCGAGCCCGGTCCGGCGGCTGCACGACCTGGCCGGGCTGGAACGGGTGCTGGACCAGGTCAGCGGCTCGGTGGTGCACTCGCTCGGCCTGCCGGACGGGCGGCGGCCGCTGCTCTCGGCGGTCCCGGTGGTGGCCGCGCCGGAGTTCCACCCCACCGCCGTGCCCGCCTCGCTGGCGATCCGGCTGTCCCGGTTCGCCGTGCTCCGGCCGCAGGGCGGTGACCTGGTGCTGGAGGCACCGCGGGCGGACTTCCGGGTGGTGCTGAGCCAGCCGCAGGCGGTGCGGATCGCCTCCGCGCTGGCCGCCCCGGCCACCATCGCCGGACTGGCCGGGGACACCGGGATCCCCGAAGCGGTGGTCGCCGACGCGGTCGCCTTCCTGGTCGCGGCCGGGGTGGTGCTGGCAGGCGACGAGAAGGACGAGTTCGCCGAGGACACCGACCTCGACCTGCGCCACTGGTCGCCCCACGAACTGCACTTCCACACGCACAGCCGGACCCGGCAGAGCGCGGACGGCGACGCGGGCGATTCGGTGTACCGGCAGGCCACCGAGACGCAGCCGCCGCTGACCAGGACCCCGCCCGACGGCGAGCGGTTCCCGTTGCACCGGCCGGCGCCGGAAGCACTGGCGGCCACCGATCCGCCGCTGACCGAACTGCTGGAGACCGACCACGAGTGCCCGCGGTTCTCCGGCACCGCGCTCACCGCGGAGGAACTCGGCGAACTGCTGTACCGCAGCGCGCGCGTGCGCGGGGTCGGCCCGGCCCACCCGCCGATGCCCGCCGGGCACGACGCCTCGCAGCGGCCCTACTTCTCCATCGCCTGCCTGTACGAACTCGAGCTGTACTTGAGCATCGGGCACTGCACCGGGTTGCCGACCGGGCTCTACCACTACGACCCCGCCGCGCACGCGCTCACCCAGATCAGCCGGGACGCCGCCGACGTCGGCACCGTGCTCGACCTCGGCAAGGTCGCCGCCGGCAGCCTGCGCCGCCCGGCGGTGATGATCACGATGACCGCGCGGATGGAACGGACCTCGTGGGTGCTCGGTGGCGCGGCCTACGCGACCACGCTGCTGCACGCGGGTGCGCTCCAGCAGACGCTTTACCTGTGCGCCAAGGCGATGGGCCTGTCCGCGCACGCGGTTCCGGTGGACGCCAGCGACACCGTGGACCGGTTGTTCGGCCTCGACTGGCCCGCCGAGATCGGAGTAGGGGAATGCGTGCTGGACTCCGGTCGCTGACTCCGCCCCCACCCCTACGTGGTTGCCCGGCGGAAACACCGCTGGGTAGCCTCGGCAGCGCCTTTCGGCGTCCTGGCCGGCGGTCGTGAGGGGAGATCCGGTGAGCGCCACCCAAGCGGAAACGCGATCGAACGACGGCAGACCGGCCGGTTTGGACCTGGCCGGGGAAACCGCGGCCGGCAAGCCGAAGTGGCTGCCGGACCTCCCGCCCAAACTGGCTTTCGGCATTCTCGCGATGGTCCTGGTCGGACTCTCGGTCAACGCCACGCTCGGCGTGATCTTCCGGATCGGCACCTTCTGGGACGTCGTCTTCTGCATCCTGTGCGTGGTCGCGATGACCGCGCTCCAACTCGGGTACGTCTCGCGGCCGAGCGCGGTGAAGACCCGGCGGCGCACCACGTGGGCCCTGCTCGGGCAGGCGCTGCTCGTCGGCGTCCCGCTGCTGGAGTTCGGCCCGCGCTGGCACGGGTTCACCGGGGTGTTCCTCGGCAGCGTGCTGTTGCTGCTGCCGGCCGTGGTGGCCTGGCCGGTGCTGGGCACGGTGGTGGCCCTGATGGGCTTTCTCGAGGTCACCCGCGGCGCCGGGCTGGTCGCGACGCCGTGGGCGGTGGTCAACGCGATGGTGGCCACCACGCTCACCGCGATGATCACCTACGGCCTGTCCCGGTTGGTGCGGCTGGTCAGCGATCTGCACACGGCCCGGCACGACCTGAGCCGGATGGCCGTGGCTGGCGAACGCCTGCGGTTCTCCCGCGACGTGCACGACCTGCTGGGGCTGAGCCTGTCGGCGATCACGCTGAAGACCGAGCTGACGAACCGGCTGCTCACCGACTTCCCCGATCGGGCGCGCAAGGAACTCGACGACGTGCTGGTGATGTCGCGCCGCGCGCTGGCCGACGTGCGCCTGGTGGCCAGCGGCCGCCGTCGCCTCTCCTTCGACGAGGAGTGCAGGCAGGCGCAGGCCGCGTTGTCCGCCGCCGACGTCGATGTGCGGATCACCAGGGACGACCGCGAGCTGGAGGGCCCGGCGGGCACGGTGCTGGCGACCGTGCTGCGCGAGGGCGTGACGAACGTGCTGCGGCACAGCGAGGCCGCCAGCTGCGAGATTTCCGTGCGGGAGGTCGACGGCGCCATCCGGCTGACGATCACGAACGACGGGGTCACCAGGACGGTGGCCGACACCGCGCCCGGTGCCGGCAACGGCACCAGGAACCTGTCGCACCGGGTCTCGCAGCTGGGTGGTGAGCTGACCGCGTCGGCCGAGGGCGGCAGCTACCGGTTGCAGGCGGACGTGCCGTTGTCGGCGGTGCTGGTGCGCGGGGACGCGGACGAAGGCACCGACGGGGCTGGCGACCCCGCCGCCAAGCCGCTCTGGGTGCCGAGCATCGCGCCGAAGATGGCCAACGCGATCCTGGCCGTGGTGCTCGCCGCGGTCGCGGTGAACACCAGCACCGGGATCGCGGTCAGCCTGGGCAACCCCTGGCAGGGCCTGCTCAGCGCGACCATCATCGGCCTGCTGGCCGGCCTGCACTTCGGGTACGTCTCCCGGCTGAACGCCGACCGGACGCCGCTGCGCACCGCACTGGTGCTGCTGGCCGTGGCTGGGCTGGTGTTCCTGCCGATCCTGCACTTCGGCCCCCTCTGGCACGGCCTGGTCGGCCTGTTCGCCGGGAGCGCGCTGGTACTGCTGCCCTCGTTGCCCGGGCTGGCGCTGGTGGCCGCGTCGCTGGTCGCCATCGGCGTGCTCGAACTGCTCACCGGCCTGCCCGGGATCACCTCCTGGTACTCGGTGCCGTTCGTGGTGGTCGGGAACTCGATCATCACCCTGGTGGTGTTCGGCCTGTCCAGGCTGGTGCGGCTGGTCGGGGAGCTGCACGCGGCGAGGGACGAGCTGAGCCGGATGGCGGTGGCGGAGGAGCGGTTGCGGTTCTCCCGTGACGTGCACGACCTCCTCGGGTTGAGCCTGTCGGCGATCACGCTGAAGACGGAGCTGACGAACCGGTTGCTCACGGAGTATCCGGAACGCGCTCGCAAGGAACTCGAGGACATGCTGGTGCTGTCCCGGCGGGCGCTGGCCGACGTGCGGATGGTGGCCAGCGGTCAGCGCGAGCTCTCGCTGGACGAGGAGTGCAAGCAGGCGAAGTCCGCCCTGTCGGCGGCCGAGGTGGACGTCCGGATCTCGCGGGACGCCGGCGAACTGGACGGTCCGGTCGGCACGGTGCTGGCGACGGTGCTGCGCGAGGGCGTGACGAACGTGCTGCGGCACAGCGAAGCCGAATGGTGCGAGATCACCGTGCGGGACCTGGACGGCACGGTGCGGCTGGTGATCGCGAACGACGGGGTGACGGTGAACGGCGCCGCGCCGGCCCCGAACGCGGGGAACGGCATCCGGAACCTGTCCCACCGGCTGTCGCGGCTGGGCGGGGAGCTGATCGTGGAAACCGATCCGGAGGGCCGCTACCGCCTCCGCGCCGACGTGCCGCTGGCCGCCACGCCCTCCTGAGCGGACCGGTGGCCGGACCACTGGGCCGAAAAGGTGAAGGCCGGGCTCGACCGGGTGTTCCACTACGCAAAAACCAGCTCGGTGATGATGATCGTCATCGTCACCGGGAGCCCGTTCGACGGTATTTTTAACTGCGCCATTCAGGTAATGCGAACCCCGGAATACGCGGTATTCAACCGGTCACAGCCAGTCGTTTTCCTTCGCGATGCGGATGGCGTCCACGCGATTGCGCGCATTGAGCTTGGTGACCACCGTAGTCAGGTAGTTACGCACGGTTCCGGGAGAAAGAAACAACTGCGCCGCGATGTCGGCCACGTTCTGACCGGCGGCGGCCAGGCGCAGGATCTCGATCTCCCTGGTGGCCAGCGGGCAGTCCTCGGTGTCCCAGGCGGCCAGCGCGAGCTCGCTGTCGATGACCCGCCTGCCGACGGCCACCTGGCGCACCGCGTTGGCCAGCTTCTTCGACGGCGCGTCCTTGAGCATGAAGCCGTTGACCCTGGCGTCCAGCGCCCGGCGCACCGTGCCCGGCCTGCCCAGACTGGTCAGGATCAGGGTGCGGCAGTCCGGCACGCTGGCGTGCAGCTCGGTGGCCGCGGTCAGGCCGTCCTTGCCGGGCAGGTCGATGTCGATGATGGCCACGTCGGGCTGGTGCTTCTGGGCGGCGGGCAGGATCTCGTCGCCGGACGCCACTTCGGCGACCACGGTGATGTCGGCCTCGAGGTTCAGCAGGGCGACCAGCGCGCCGCGCAGCATGTGCATGTCCTCGGCCAGTAGAACATTGATCACTTCGCGCCTTTCGCTCGACGTAATCGCCTCCTCAGAATAATCGCTCATCGGTGTTCTCCGTGTCCTTCGAACGAGAAAAAATTCGCACAGGCGTTATACCGAGGGTGCACTTTTTCGCCCCCGATCTGACTATGCGCAACCCCATTGGGTCTCGGTCTCGTTTCGTCCAGGGCTTGAGTCGCCGAATGCATGCTTACTCCCAGCAGTTGAGTCGGGTCGGGACGCTGGGGAGGGACAATGGCAACGAACCTCTGTGCTTCGGCGTCCTGCCGGACCGGTCGCGCAACCGGCTCCGCACCCTCGATCATCCCAGGTCCGCGTTTGTGCGCCCAGTGCCGGGCCCGCCTGGAGCAAGCCTTCCGCGAACTGCCCGGTTGGTACGCCCGGTGCGCCAGGGTGCTGGCGAACGGCCGCGCGCCTGCCGCCGGTCGGCCGTCCCCCGTGACGCCATCCGGCCGCCGGGCCACCGCCGCCGCGGCCGAGCTCTGCACCGCGCTGAACACCTTCCTGCGCTCCTGGTGCGAACGCACGGTGACGAACGTCCCCGTCGACGGCTCGCTGCCGATGGCCGCCTTCCTCTCCGCCAGGCTCGACGAGCTGGCCCGGCACCCCGAAGCGGGCGCGCTGCTGGACGGGCTGGACGCGCTGATCGCCACCGCCCGCCTGGTCGCCCACCCCAACCCGTTGCTGCACACCGAACTGGGACCGTGCCGCCACCCCGGTTGCGACCGGGTGGTCCGGGTCGCGGTCCGCGCGAACTCCGAACTTCCGCCGCCGCGGCTCAGCTGCGACGCGGGACACCCGTGGCTGCCCGCACCGCGAGCCGCCGAACGGTACCGGCCGGAGCGCGCCGCATGAACCGACGCGGTGAGCTCGCCAACGATTCCAACCAGGGAGTGCCCATCATGCAACCGGCCGTCCGCCAAGCCATCGCCGCGATGCACGAGCGCTACTTCGAGCCCATCACGCTGAACGACCTCGCCGCCGAGGTCTTCGTCAGCCCGTTCCACTTCTCCCGGATCTTCTCCAGGGCCACCGGCGTCACCCCCGGCCGGTACCTGACCGCGGTCCGGCTGTTCGAGGCCAAGCGCCTGCTGCTGACCACCTCGCTGACCGTGTCCGACATCGTCTGCAGCGTCGGCTACAGCAGTGTGGGCACCTTCACCAGCCGGTTCACCAGGGCGGTCGGCATGAGCCCGACCCAGTACCGCGACCCGATGGTGAGCGAGCTGCTGGTCGCGATGGCCCCGCACTTCCAGCGGCTGCCGTCGCTGAAGACGCTGCGCGACGCCGGCCAGAGCTGCGCGGTGCCGCAGCACAACGGCGGTTCGGTGGTCGGCAGGCTGGACATGCCGCCCGGCAAGACCACCGGCAACGTGCTGATCGGCGTGTTCGCCGAGGCCATCCCGCAGTGCGGCCCGGTGGCCTTCAAGGGCATGGCCGACAGCGGTTCCACCGAGCTGATCCTGAACAACGTGCCGCCGGGCCGCTGGCACGTGATCGCGGTGGCCGAGCACAACGGCGCGGTCGGCGAGGGCCGGTCGTACTCGATCGCGACCGCCGCGCCGATCGCCATCGCCGGTGACGAGACCGCCGCGGTGAACCTGCGCCTGCGCCCGGTGCGGCCGACCGACCCGCCGATCGCGATCACCCTGGCTTCGCGGGTCACCGCGGACGTCGGCGCGGTCGCGCTGCCCCGAGTCCAGGAACTGCCCGCGGTCGCCTAGAGCGTGTTCGACCTGGTTTGCGTGGCGGTGCGGGGTGACGGCCCACCACCAGCGGCTCCGCCGCTGACAAAACACTGCCCAAGCGATGCCCATCGTGACCACTCAGCGCCGCTGAAAGTGAGGAAGTCCCCGATGTCGACCCTGCTCGGCTCCCTGCGGCGGCGCGTGCTCGCCCCCTCGTTCAAGGCGGTCAGCTTCGCGGGCCGCGGCTTCGCGGTGGAACCCACCGAAGCCACGGCCCGGCTCGAAGCCATCCCCCAGTCCGTGGTCGCCGGTTTCGAGTGGGGGATCGACAGCCCCGGCCAGTGGGACCTCGAACGCCGCCTGGGCATGGTCGAGGCCGAGTACCGCGGCTTTGCCTACGAAGGCGCGACGATGGCCTCGGCGGTGCTGGACGCGATGAGCTTCCGCCCGTCGAGCCGGACCCGCGACCTGCTGCTCGGCCCCGGCCAGCCGCACATCTTCCTGACCTACATCGGGATCGGCTTCGCCATGGCCCGGCTGCCGCGCCCGCTGTGGAAGAAGATCGTGCCGGACATCAGCGGCACCCCGTACCACCCGACGATGAGCTGGCTGGCCGTCGACGGCTACGGCTTCGACCGCGCCTACTTCGACACCAAGAAGATCGTGGACCGGCAGCACGTGCTCAAGCCGTACCCGTGGGACGGCCACCCCGCCTACTTCGGGCGCGCGGTGGACCAGGGCATCGGGCGCGCGCTGTGGTTCATCAACGGCGGCCACCCGGAGAACGTGGCGGCGGCGGTGGCGAAGTTCGCCCCGGCGCGCCACGGCGACCTGTGGAGCGGGGTCGGGCTGGCGGCCACCTTCGCCGGTGGGGCCGGCGCGGCCGGTCTGACCTGGCTGCGGACCCCCGCCGGGCAGCACGCGCCGGAGCTGGCGCTGGGCGCGGTGTTCGCCACGAAGGCCCGCACCTACTCCGGGTTCGTGCCACCGCACACCGAGACCGGCATCCGCGCGCTGGCCGGAGTGTCCATTGAGGACGCCGTGCGCATCGCCGACGAAACCGAGGTGGCGCACGAAGAGGGAACGACGGCCACACCGGCCTACGAAATCTGGCGTGAGCGCATTCGTCGTGAATTCTCCACCTCGAAACTGCGCTCCGTTGCCTGATGCAGCCTGATCGAAAAGGTCCAGCGGCCGCCGCTCTCTCCCGTGGAGCGGCGGCCGCTTCCGTCTGCGGGCCGCTGACCTGCGAACCTTCGGCAAGCAAGGAGTAGAGCGGGTCCGGCGCTTCTTGGGACAGTGAATGCGCGAGTGCTCCGGAATTCGATTCTACCCGATAGGGGGAGAGCGAGTTGGGTAATGGCTGGCGCGCGCTACGGCGCCGCATTCTGACTCCGAACGTGGTGGAAACCACTTTGGACAAAAGGGGTTTCCACAAGAAGAGCCCGGCCGCGCAGGAACTGCTGGAGAAGGTCGGCAGGGTCTTCCTCGAAGGGTACGCGTACGCGGTCGAAGCGAAGACGACCGCCGACGCGATGGAGCGCTTGGACGCGATGCCGGAGCGCTGGCGCGGGTTCGCCTACGAGGGCGCCGGGATGGGCTGGGCCATGCTCGACGGCCTGCCCCTGCCCGGCAAGGGCCGCACCCAGCAGAGCCTGGACAGCGGCGGCGACCCGCACAACTACCTGATCTACGTCGGCGTCGGCTGGGCGATGGCGCGGCTGCCGAAGTTCCGCTGGCCCGACCCCGAGGCGTTCGACCCGCTGCTGCGCTGGCTGGTGCTCGACGGCTACGGCTTCCACCAGGCGTACTTCCGCACCCGGAAGTACATCAACGAGCAGTACCAGGACGAGCGCTTCGCCTGGCCGGTCGCGTCGCCCTACGCCAACCGCGCGATCGACCAGGGCATCGGCCGCGCGCTGTGGTTCATCGGCGGGACCGACGCCAAGCTGGTCACCTCGATGGTGCGCGACTTCCCCGAGTCGCGGCACTCCGATCTCTACGGCGGGATCGGCCTGGCCGCGACCTACGCCGGCGGCGCGGACCCGGAGGAGTTGCGCTACCTGCGCGACAACGCCGGTGAGCACCGCTGGATGCTCGCGCAGGGTTCGGCCTTCGCCGCCGAGGCCCGCGTCCGCGCCGACCTGCTCGTGCCGCATTCCGCGGCCGCCGCGGAGATCCTCTGCGGCACCGACGCGGTGACGGCCGCCAAGGTCACCCAGGACGTCCGGCCCGCCAAGCCGGTCGACGGCGAGGTGCCCGCCTTCGAAACCTGGCGTCAGCAGATCGCAAACGAGTTCGTTTCCATTGGAGGTGTTCACCTATGACCGCGACAGTCCACTGGCTGCGCAAGCAGCTGGCCGGGATCGTTGCCCTCGTCCTCGTGGCGGGCATGTTCCTGGTCAGCAGCCTGCCGGAGACGTCGGCGGCCGAGCAGGACGAGCTGGCCTCTGGCTACGGCTTCGCGCCGAAGTCGGTCGCCATGCCCAGCGGCTTCCCGCAGCAGGAGATCCGGAAGGTCAACCAGGACTACAAGGACATCGACGCCTGGATCTCCTCGGTGGGCGCCGGTATCGCGATGAACGACGTCGACGGCGACGGGCTCGCGAACGACCTGTGCATCACCGATCCGCGGATCGACCAGGTGGTGATCACCCCGACCCCGGGCAAGGGCGACCAGCGCTACGCGCCGTTCGCGCTGCAGACCGGTGCGCTCCCGATGAACGACGTGATGGCGCCGATGGGTTGCGCCCCCGCGGACTTCAACGAGGACGGCAGCACCGACCTGCTGGTCTACTACTGGGGCCGCACGCCGATCGTGTTCCTCGGCAAGCCCGAGGCGAAGGGCAAGCCGCTCGACGCCAACTGCTTCCTCCCGGTCGAGCTGGTTCCCGGCGCCACCGCGGCGAAGTACAACGGTCCGCAGTGGAACAGCAACGCGGTCGCCATCGACGACTTCGACGGTGACGGGCACATCGACATCTACCTCGGGAACTACTTCCCGCACAGCCCGGTCCTCGACCCCTCGGTCAAGGGCGGCGTGGAGATGAACGACTCGCTGTCGAACGCCTCCAACGGCGGCGAGGACTACTTCTTCCGCTGGACCGGCGCGAGCGCCACCGGCGTGCAGTACCAACAGCTGGACGACGTGATCCCGGTCGACCTGTCCAAGGGCTGGGTGCTGGGTGCCGCGGCGAACGACGTCGACGGCGACCTGCTGCCCGAGCTGTACCTGGCGCAGGACCACGGCAAGGACGCCATGCTGCACAACCGGTCCACCCCGGGCAACATCAAGTTCGAGCCGATCGTGGACAGCAAGACCCCGCTGGTGCCGAAGTCCAAGCGCATCGGTGGCGACTCGTTCAAGGGCATGTCCGCGGAGTGGGCCGACCTCGACCGCAACGGGCTGTACGACCTGTTCGTCAGCAACATCACCACCTCGTTCGGCATCGAGGAGAGCAACTTCCAGTTCATGAACACCTCGGGCAGCCAGTCGGAGCTGCGGGCGCAGCTGCAGGCCGGTGACGCGCCGTGGGAGGACAAGAGCACCGACCTCGGCACCGCGTGGTCCGGCTGGGCCTGGGACATCAAGTCCGAGGACTTCAACAACAGCGGCAAGCCGGCCATCGCCCAGGCGACCGGGTTCGTCAAGGGTGAGATCAACCGCTGGCCGCAGCTGCAGGAGCTGGCCACCGCGAACGACCTGACCGTGCACGACCCCGCCTGGTGGCCGAACATGGTCAAGGGTGACGACGTGGCGGGCAGCCAGCGGCTGGCCTTCTTCGCCCCCAAGGCGGACGGTACCTTCGTCAACCTGTCCGAGCGGCTCGGCCTCGACGTGCCGGTGCCCACCCGCGGCATCGCCACCGGTGACGCCGACGGTGACGGCCGGATCGACATGGCCGTGGCCCGCCAGTGGGACCAGCCGGTCTTCTACCAGAACACCGCGCCATCGGCCGGTGAGTTCCTCGGCCTGAAGCTGACCCACCCGGACGGTGCGCCGGTGGTCGGGGCCCAGGTCTGCGTGAAGACCGCCGACGGCCGGACGATCCTCGGCCGCGTCGACGGCGGCAGTGGCCACTCGGGCAAGCGCAGCAACGACGTCCACATCGGACTCGGTGACGTGCAGGGCGCCCAGGAGGTCAAGGTGTGGTGGCGCGACCGCAACGGTCAGGCCCACGAACAGGAACTGAAGCTGACCCCGGGCTGGCACTCGCTCCAGCTCGACACGCAGGCCAAGGAGAAGTGAGTCATGGCCGAGCAGAAAACCAGCGCCCCGCCGCAGAAAACCGGCGCCCCGCCGCAGAACTCCGGCGGTCCGCCCCGCGACCCCAAGGTGATCACCGCCCTGCGCCGGTTCGCGATCTCGATGACCGTGTTCAACATCCTCGGGTACACCGTGCTCGGGTTCGAGCAGCCGTGGCTGTGGCCCTTCATCGCACTGGCCACCGGGTACACGGTGGAACTCGGGCTGGAGATGATCAACGCCAGGGTCGAGGGCCGCGCCCCGCGCTTCCTCGGTAGCGGGTTCAAGGGCCTGGTGGAGTTCCTGTTCCCCGCGCACATCACCAGTCTCGCGGTGAACATGCTGACCTACCCCAACGACCAGATCCTGGTGATGCTGTTCGGCATCGTGGTCGCGGTGGGTGCGAAGTGGGTGCTGCGGGCGCCGGTCCGCGGCAGGCTGCGCCACTACATGAACCCGTCGAACTTCGGCATCGCGGTGATCCTGCTGGTGTTCCCGTGGGCGAGCATCGCGCCGCCCTACCACTTCACCGAGAACGTCTCCGGCGTGATCGACTGGCTGATCCCGGTACTGATCATCGTCGCGGGCACGATGCTGAACGCGAAGCTGACCGGCCGCATGTGGCTGATCTTCGGCTGGCTGAGCTTCTTCGCCCTGCAGTCGGTGGTCCGCGGCTGGTTGCTGGACACCGCGATCCTCGGTGCGCTGGGCACGATGACCGGCGTGGCGTTCGTGTTGTTCACCAACTACATGATCACCGACCCGGGGACCACGCCGTCGAAGCCGGGCTCGCAGTTCGCCTTCGGGGCCGGGGTGGCCACGCTGTACGGCGTGCTCACCGGGGCGGGGATCGCCTACGGGCTGTTCTTCGCCACGGCGGCGGTCTGCCTGATCCGCGGTGGTTTCCTCTGGGCGCTCCACTTCGTCAACAAGGCGCGGCTGCAGTTCGAGGCCGAGCAGAAGGCGGCGGCGGAGAAGGCGAAACTGGAAGCGGCGCCACCGGCGGAAACCGAGTCGCTCCCGGCTCCGGTTTCCATCGCGGCCAAGGCGGTCGATCCGCCACCGGCCGAGAAGGCGGCGTGAGCCTGCGGAAGCGGACTCGGGTTTCCGGCGGCACCCCTCGACGGGTGCCGCCGGGCCCGCCCCGGTCCGCGACCTTCCGGTTGCTCAAGCACCTGGCGGGTGACCGGCTCCGGCTGATGTCGGAAGCGGCGGACACCTACGGCGACGCGGTCCGGATGGCCATCGGGCCGAAGACGTTGTACTTCTTCAACCACCCGGACCCGGCGAAGTACGTGCTGGCCGACAACGCGTCGAACTACCACAAGGGAATCGGCCTGGTGCAGGCGAAGCGGGCGCTCGGGGACGGCCTGCTCACCAGTGAGGGCCAGCTCTGGCGCAAGCAGCGCAAGATCATCCAGCCGGCGTTCCAGCACAAGCGGATCGTGGGGCAGGCCGGGATCGTGGCCGAGGAGGGCGCGAAACTGGTCGACCGCCTCCGCGCGCGGGCCGGTGGGGAGCCGGTCGACATCACGCAGGAGATGACCGGGCTCACCCTCGGGGTGCTCGGCCGGACCCTGCTCGACGCCGACCTCGGCGCGTTCGACGCGGTGGGCCACTCGTTCGAAGCCGTGCAGGACCAGGCGATGTTCGAGATGGTCACGCTGTCGATGGTGCCGATGTGGGTGCCGTTGCCCAAGCAGCTGCGCTTCCGCGCGGCACGGCGGGAACTGCAGCGCGTGGTCGACGCACTGGTCGCCCACCGCGACGCCGCCGGCGGCGCCATCGGCGATGATGTCCTTTCGCGACTGATCGTGTCCACCAGGGAGGAAGCGGATCCGGCGGTCGGCGAGCAGCGCATGCGGGACGAGCTGGTCACCCTGCTGCTGGCCGGTCACGAAACGACGGCGAGCACGTTGAGCTGGTCGCTGCACCTGCTCGACAAGCACCCGGAAGTGGCGGAACGCCTTCGGGCGGAAGCCATCGAGGTGCTCGGCGACCGGTTGCCGCAACACGAGGACATCCGGAAGCTGGTGTACACCAACCAGGTCATCTCGGAAGCGATGCGCCTGTACCCGCCGGTGTGGATCCTGCCAAGGCTCGCACTGGAGGACGACGAGATCGCCGGTTACCACGTGCCGGCGGGTTCGGATGTGGTGGTGTGCCCGTACACCCTGCACCGGCACCCGGCCTTCTGGGACCGCCCGGCCGAGTTCGACCCGGACCGCTTCGCCCCGGACGCCACCGCGGGCAGGCCGCGGTACGCCTACATCCCGTTCGGTGCGGGCCCGCGGTTCTGCGTCGGGAACAGCCTCGGCTTGATGGAGGCGGTGTTCGTGCTGGCGATGATCGCCAGGGAACTGACGCTCACCGGGGTTCCCGGCCACCAGGCCGTCGCGGAACCGATGCTCTCGCTGCGCGCGAAAGGCGGTCTGCCGATGACCGTGCGCAAGGCGGAATGACGGCCGGCGGGTCCCCGCCTCCCACCCCACGGGGACCCGCCCGGCTCCTTCCCATCCCGGGAGCATGCAGTGAATGTGGCTTTCACAGCACATTCCGCAGCCAATGCCACATTCACAGCACCACGCGGCACCCACCCCACCCCCGGCACCCAACCGCCACCCGGCGACGAAACGGGACCAAACGACCCACCCATCCCCGGCACCAAACCGGCAGCCGGGAACGAGACGGGACCACCCAGCCAACCTCACCTCCCCATCCCCGGTCCCAAGCCAAAACACGGCGAAGACCCCGAAGTCAAGGCATCTTTCCCGCCTTGACTTCGGGGTCTTCGCCGTAGTCACACTCAAAAACCGGGGTGGCTCGCCCGCCAAAGGACAACCCAGAAGACGCCCCCCGAACCCCCGCCCTGATCGAATGGAAAGCAAGGTCCGTAGAGAGGAGACGCCCGTGGACGCGGCCAATCCCGACGCGCGTGCGGTCAAGGTGATGACGCTCGAGGCGTACGCCGACACGATCGTTCCCGGCGAGAAGCGCCATCCCGAAGACCATGCCATCGCCGGGGTTTCCGAGGGGCCCGGCTCGGTCGAGGCCGGCGCCATCGAGCTGCTGGAGACCGAGGCCACCGGGGTCACCGCCGGGCTGGACTTCCTCGTGCCGATGCTCAACGGGCACGCCAAGGCCTACGCCGATGAGCACAACAAGACCCTCGACGAAACCCTCCCCGAGTTCGTCGCACTGTCCTATGAGGACCGGGTCCAGCTCATCCTGAAGCTGACCAAGAACGGCCACCCGGAGAAGGACGGCTGGGTCAGCCTGGCCCTGTTCTGCAACATGGCCTTCGACAGCGCCCCGCACCTGAGCACCGCGCAGGCACTCGCCGACGGGCACCCCGGCCTCCGCGCGATGGGCATCACCACCCCCGACGCCGACGGCCTCTGGCGCTTCCCCAACTACTCCTACGGCCGCAAGCTCGCCGAACTCCACCCGGACACCACGCCCTCAGGGAGCCCCGCATGACCAGCGACAAGACCGAGGTCCTCATCGTCGGCAGCGGTTTCGGCGGTGCCATCGCGGCCTACCACCTCGCCGCCGGCGGGGCCAAGGTCACCGTGCTCGAACGCGGCCCGTGGCTGGAGACCAAGGACTTCGACCACGACTTCCTGCTCGGCTCCTCCTACACCAGGGCGTTCGACTTCGTCGTCGGTGACGGGATGAGCGTGCTCGGCGGCAACTGCGTCGGCGGCGGCAGCGTGGTCTACTTCGCCGCGATGCCCCGCGCGCCGCGGTTCGTCTTCGAGCGCCACGGCAGCATCGGCCGTCGCATGTGGCCGGCCGAGATCAGCCGCGACACCCTCGACCCGTGGTACGACCGGGTCGCCGAGGCCATCCCGGTCACCCAGCAGGACTGGAACGACGTCACCTACTCCGGCGGGCTGTGGGCCGCCGCCTGCCACCACTCCGGCCGCACCGCGAACCCGACCCCGGTCGCCATCGACAACGCCAAGTGCACCAACTGCAACTGGATGATGGGCGGCTGCCGGTTCGACGCGAAGCGCTCGATGCTGACCAACTACCTGCCCGCCGCGATCTCGCACGGCGCCACCATCCGCCCGCTGCACGAGGTGCAGAAGATCGAGCGCACGCACGACGGCGGCTACCGGGTGCACTACAACATCGTCGACGAGGTCGACTACCGCGTGCACAGCGAGAGCGGCGTGATCGAGGCGAAGATCGTCATCCTGGCCGCCGGCGCCGGGGCCACCCCGGTGATCCTGCAGCGCTCGGAGGAGGCGCTGGGCAAGATGCCGCACGGCGTCGGCCGCTACTTCTCCGGCAACGGCGAGCGCCTGAACACCGCGATCCTCAACGAGGACAAGGTGCGCGAGGTGCTCGGACTGTCCCGTGAGGACGGTCTGGCGTACGAGGCGAACCAGATCGGCAAGGGCCCGACCGTGGCCTGCTGGGACCGGCTCGACGAGAAGCTGCCCGAGTACTCGCGGTACTCGATGGAGCAGCTGTACTTCCCGCCCGGCCTCGGCACCATCCTCGCCCAGGTCCCCGGCGGCGACGCGCCGACCTGGTTCGGCAAGGAGAAGAAGGAGATCCTCAAGCGCTGGCGGTCGTGGCTGACCATCTTCCTGATGACCGAGGACGACAACGAGGGCGTCTTCGGCCCGCCGCCGCCCACCGGCAACGCCTTCCGCGTCTCGCAGCAGATGCTCGGCCGCGGCGCGCTGAAGTACGACCCGACGCCGAACACGCTCAGTGGCTGGGCCAAGGCCGACGCCGAGGTCAAGGAGATCATGGAGAAGGACGGCCTGGCCACCATCGCGCCGTGGACGAACGACGTGGTCGGCGCCTACACGGTGCACCCGCTGGCGTCCTGCCGCATCGGCGACGACGCGGGCACCTCGGCGCTGCACCCGAACCACGAGCTGCGCGACCACCCCGGCATCTTCGTCACGGACGGCTCCGCGGTGCCCGGTGCGCTCACCGTCAACCCGGCGATGACCATCGCCGCGCTCGCCGAACGCGCTGTTCCCGGAATTGTCAAGGCCGCACAAAATCGCGGAATCGACGTAAAGTACGGCGCACCGTCGCCGGACGGATCGATCAGCGGACGGCGCGGCGTGACCAAGTTGGCTCTGAGTCTGGCGGGAGACTGAAACGATGGCGGAAACGCGGACCTCAGGCGGCTGGAAGGCGTTCAGCGCGAAGCTGAACACCGACTGGCACAAGCCCGCTCTGCTGCTGTACAGCGTGGTCGTGCTGGCGCACTGGGCCGAGCACATCGCCCAGGCCATCCAGGTCTACGGCCTCGGCTGGCCGCTGCCGGAAGCCAGGGGCGTGCTCGGTATGCCATTTCCCTGGCTGGTTACCTCCGAATGGATGCACTACGGTTACGCCATTCTGATGATGGTGAGCTTCATCATTCTTCGCCACGGTTTTGTCGGCCGGTCGAAGACGTGGTGGAAGGTCGCCATGTGGATCCAGGTCTGGCACCACTTCGAGCACCTGCTCCTGCTGCTGCAGGCGCTCACCGGGGCGAACCTGATGGGCGGGGCGAAGCCGATCAGCATCGCGCAGCTGCTGATCCCGCGGGTCGAGCTGCACCTGTTCTACAACACCATCGTCTTCATCCCGATGGTGATCGCGATGATCTACCACCTGCGCCCGAGCGCCGAGGAGCGGGCGATGATGCGCTGCGCCTGCGCGCTGCGGCACGTCGAACCGGCCGAGAAGCCCAAGGCCGGGGTGGCCTGACCATGTCGCGGGTGACGCAGGGTCCGCACGACCACGTGATCACCTTCGGCGTCACCACCGGCACGCTCTGGTTGCAGGTGCTGCTGGTCGCCGCCGCGCTCACCGTCGCCGCCTGCGCGCTGGTCCGCCCGTTCTTCGCCGAACAGGAGCGGGTCGCGCGCGTGGCGGTGGCGTGGGCGGCGGCGGTGGCCGGCGTGCTCACCCTGCTGCTCACCGACGGCCTCGACCTGCCGCGGCAGTTCGCCGTGCTGTTCCTGGCCGGGCTCGGTGTGCCGCTGTTCCTGGCGCGCCACACCGAACCGCCGGCCACGGCACCGCTGCGGGTGGTCCACCACCTGACGCCGTGGGTGCTGCTGGCCGCGGCGACCGGCGCCAGCGTCGAGTTCGCTCGAGCCTGGCTCGGGGCGGGCTCGGACCGGGCCGGAGTGCTGCTCAACACCGGGCTCGTGATCGCCATGGTCGGGCTGTCCTGGTTCGCCGTCTGGCGGCCCGCTCCCGGCCGGGCCAAGGCGCTGGTGAACACCGTGGGCTGGGCGCTGGCCAGCGCCGTGGTCGCGGGCACCGCGCACGTCGCCACCTTGACCGTGGCCGCCGGGTAGCCGTCTCGGTGGCCTCTCCCGACGAAGGGGTCACCATGACACCGTTGCCGATCCGGCTCGCGCTGCGCCGCACCCTCAAACAGGTCCGCCACGTGCGGCCGGTCCGGCCACGGAGCGCGACCGGACTGGTCAAAGCCGTCTACCGCCAGGTCGAGCGGGACTTCGGCATGCTGGCGCCGCCGACCGCGCTGCACTCGCCCGCGCCGGAGGTGCTCGCCGCGGCCTGGACGATCCTGCGCGAGTCGCTGATCGCCGGGCGCACGGCGAGCCGGGCCGCGAAGGAGGCCGTGGCCTCGGCGGTTTCGGTGCGCAACGCCTGCCCGTACTGCGTCGAGGTGCACAGCGCCACGATGGCCGGGCTGATGTCCACAACGGACGCCGCGGCGATCTCCGAGGACAACGTCGACGCCGTCACCGACCCGGAGATCCGGGCGGTCGCGGCCTGGGCGCGCGGGGACGGCTCGGTGGAGCTGCCCGCCGCGCAGGCGGCCGAGCTGATCGCGGTGGCGTTCACCTTCGAGTACCTCAACCGCGTGGTGCACGTGTTCCTCGGTTCGTCCCCGTTGCCGCCCGAGGTGCCGGAGAACGCGAAGGAGTTCGTACGCGGCATGCTCGGGCGGTTCCTGCGCCCCAGTGCGGAACCCGTTCCGGGGGCCGCACTCGACCTGCTTCCCGGTGGTGGCGAAGCGCCGGACTGGGCGGACGGCGTGCTCGGCGACGCCTTCGCGCGCGCGTTCACCGCGTTCGGGAAGGCGGGGGAGCGCGCGCTCTCGGCCGGGGTTCGAGAACTGGTCGAAGGCCAGTTGCGCGAGTGGAACGGCGAGTCGAAGGGCCTGAGCCGCGCGTGGGTGGAACCGCTGGTTTCCGCGTTGCCCGAACATGATCGGGCCGCCGCCCGCTTCGCCCTGCTCACCGCGTTCTCCGCGTACCAGGTCAACGAGTCCATTGTGGAACAAGTGCCCGGCGGTGACGTCGTGGTGGTGGAAATCGCCTCCTGGGCTGCCTTTTCCGCGGCCCGCCGGGCGGTGGAGCTGCGCGGGGTGAGGGCGGGAAAGGAGAAGACCGCCCGCTGAAACCGCCTCCATACTCGAACACGTCAGATCGCCGGCCTGGCCGAAGCGAGACCGCCACAACCTGAAACGACGGTTCGGCTTCCGCGCGGGCCTCCCTTCCGCGATCTGCGCCCCGGCGAGCGCCGCGCACCCGTACCTCGGTCACGGGTGCACGGCGAACGTCATGTTCACGCGTGGAGAGAGGACGGACGGGTGAAGGACTTCCAGCAGGTGATCGCCGATCTGACCGCCGAAGCTGAAGAGTTCGACCGGCTGGTGGCGGAGCTCCCCGACGCCGAGTGGGCCAAGGCGACCCCGGCACCGGGGTGGAGCATCAAGCACCAGGTCGGGCACCTGGCGTTCATCTTCAAGATCGCCGGCCTGGCCGCCGCCGAGCCCGCCGTGTTCAACGCCATCACCTCGAAGATCGGTCCGAACGGCTTCGAGGCCGCGGTCAACGGCGCGCTCGAGGAGTACATCCACGACCCCGCCGAATCGGTGCTCACCCGCTGGCGGGCCGAGCGCGACACCGGGATCAAGGCGCTCGCCGCGGTGCCCGCCGACCAGGTGGTGCCGTGGCTGGTCAACCCGCTGCCGCCGGCCGTGCTGGCCTGCGCGGGCATGATGGAGCTGTTCGGCCACGGCCAGGACATCGCCGACGCGCTCGGGGTCACGCGCGAGAAGACCGACCGCATCGGCAACCTCGTCGGCTTCGCCGTGCGCACCTGGAACTTCGGTTACCAGTCGCGGAACCTGCCCGAGCCCGACGTCCAGTTCCGCTTCGAGCTGACCTCGCCGTCCGGTGCGCTGTGGGCGTTCGGCCCGGCCGAGTCCGAGGAGCGGATCACCGGGGACGCGTGGGACTTCTGCCTGCTGGTCACCCGCCGCCGCCACCGCGACGACCTCGACCTGACGGCCACCGGCGCGGAGGCCGACCGCTGGCTCGACCTCGCGCAGGCCTACCGCGGCCCGGCGGGTGAGGGCAGGCAGCCGGGCCAGTTCTCATGAGCATCTCCGACGAGATCGGCAAGCACTACGACGAGCGCTCGCCCATCGGCGATGAGCTGCGCGACGGCCAGATCCACATGTGGTACTGGTTCGACCGGCACGACGACGCCACGCTGCCCGAGGCCGTGCACCGGATGAGCCGCAAGGTCACCGAAACCCTCGGCCTGCGCCCCGGCGAGCACCTGCTCGACGCGGGCTGCGGTCCCGGCGAGACGGCGGTGTACCTGGCCGGGGAGTACGGCGTGCGGGTCACCGGCATCACGCTCAGCGCGTACGAGATCGCGCAGGGCGGGAAGCGGGCCGAGGCGGCGGGCGTGGCCGAGCGCACCCGGTTCGAGTACGGCGACTTCACCGCACTGTCCTATCCGGACAACTCCTTCGACGCGGTGCTGGCGCTGGAATCCCTGCAGAACGCGCCGGACCTGCCGACCGTGCTCGGCGAGTTCTTCCGGGTGCTGCGGCCCGGCGGGCGGCTGACCTTCTCCGACTTCAGCCTGGAGTCCGATCGCGACCCCGCGCGGGTGGCGAAGTTCGTCGAGACGCTGAAGCTCGGCGCGTTGCCCACGCTGCCCGAGTGGCTGGACCTGACCCGCGCCGCCGGGTTCGCGGTGGAGGAGTACACCCAGTGCGGCCCGCGGGCGTTCGGGATGAAAACGAAGTACCTGGAGACCGCGATGCGGAGCCGGGACGAGATCACCGCCAAGTTCGGCGAGGCGGCGGTGGGTGAGTTCTCCCGCAACCACCTCGGGTTCTTCGCCCCGCGCAAGGACCAGATCGGGTACGTGATCGTCTCCGCCCGCAAACCCGGCTGAGCAGCCAAAACCGTGGAAAGGACGCGCAGAAATGACTGACGCCGTTACCGACTCGACCATCGCCGAACTGGTGAAGGCGTTCGCCAGCGCCCAGCCGGAGCAGCTGCAGGCCGAGTTCGACAAGCTGGCCGGTGCCGTGTGGAGCGAGGGCGTCCTGACCGAGCTGGCCCTGCCCGCCGCCCCGGTGCTGGTCGACGTGCTCGACCAGGTCACCGAGGAGCACCAGGGTCGCCTGGTGATCCTGCTCGGCCTGCTGGCCGAGGCCGAGTACCCCGAGCAGGGGCCGGTCAACCAGGCGGTGCGCGCCGGGCTCGACCACTACCTGGCGCTGGTGACCCGCGAGTCGAACTCGCCGGCGTTCACCCTCGCCCTGCTGTACCTGCTCTCCCACTTCCCCGGAGACCGCGAGCGCATTCTCGGTGCGGTCGAAGGGATCGGGCTCGGCCCGGAGGAGCAGACCCGGCTGGAGCGCGCGCTGGCCTCGCTCGACCTGGCCAAGCCGGACCTCGGCCGGGTGTGGCCCGCGCCGTCGATCTGGGCGCTCAACGCCTCCGAGCAGGACTTCGACCAGAGCTGGATCAACGACCTCTCGGTCGAGCAGATCACCACGAACTGGGAGAACGACACGAAGACCGTGTTCGGCTTCTCCGGGGCGAAGGCGTACTGGGCGGTGCTGAACGGCACCCCGGTGCAGGTGGCGCAGAGCAAGCCCGCGCGGTCCGAGTCGGACGAAGGGGTCGACCAGAGCACCTCGGGCCTGTTCGGCGCGCACGTCGACGCGTTCCGCTGCGCGAACTGCTCCGGTGCGCTGGAGATCCGCAACGAGACCGTCCGCTGCCCCGAGTGCGCCACCGCGTACCCGGTCGCCAACGGTGTGCTGGACCTGACCGCGGGCATCGCCGAGACGATCAGCACCGGCAACGACGACGAGACCGCGGACCTGCTGCAGAAGCTGGCCGAGATGCCGACCATGGGCCTGTACTACGAGTCCGTGCTGCGCCCGGCCTACCTCCAGATCGCCGGTTCGAACTGGGGTGGCGCGATCACTCCGTCCGATGAGGACGCTTACATCGCCACGCACATCGAGCCGGTCGACGGCCCGGTGCTCGACCTGGCGGCCGGCGCGGGCCGGTGGACCACGGTGGTTTCCGACACCGTCGGCCCGGACCGCCTGCTCGCGCTCGACATGGGCCTGCCGATGCTGAGCGTGCTGCGCAGCAGGCTGCCCGAGGTGCCCGCGGTGCAGGGCAGCGCGCTCGACCTGCCGTTCGCCGACGCCAGCTTCGGCGCGGTGAACATGTGGAACGCGCTGCAGGCCTTCCCCGACGACGCGGAGACCGCGATCCTCGAGGTCGGCCGGGTGCTGCGGCCGGGTGGCACGTTCACCTGCATGACCTTCCTGTTCGGCCAAGACCCGATCTACCGGCACTTCCAGAAGTCGCACTTCTTCCCCAGCCGTCCCGCCGGGCACCTGCTCTTCGAGCTGGAGGACATCAAGGCGTGGCTGGACCGGGCCGGGATGCGGATCGTCGAGCTGTCCGGGCCGGAGACGTTCGTCTTCTTCACCGCCGAGCGGATCTGATGGCCGTCCGGTTGCCGGGGCAACCCGGTTACGAAGCGGCGACCGCGGTGTTCAACCTCACCGCGCCCGCCACCCCGGCGGCCGCGGTCGAGGTGTCCACTGTGGACGAGATCAGGGCGGCGCTGGAGTACGCCAGGTCGTTCCGGATGGGCGTGCGGATGCACACCACCGGGCACGCGTCGCCGACGCAGCGGCCGATGTCCGACGCGGTGTTGCTCAAGGTGAAGCCGTCGGGCCCGGTCGAGGTCGACGTCGCGCGGCGCGTGGCGAGGATTCCGGCGGGCACGTTGTGGGGTGCGGTCGCGGAGGCGGCGGCGCCCTTCGGGCTCGCGGCGCCGCACGGGTCGTCGGGGACCGTGGGTGTGGTCGGGTATCTGCTGCGGGGCGGGATGAGCTACTACGGGCGGCAGCTCGGGGTGGCGACGAACCTGGTGCGCGCGGTGGAGCTGGTCACGGCGGACGGGTCGTTGGTGCGGGCTTCCGCTGCGGAGAATCCTGAGTTGTTCTGGGCGGTTCGCGGTGGTGGCGGGGGCTTCGGCGTTGTTACCGCGCTGGAGGTCGAGCTCTTTCCGGCGGCGAAGGTGATCACCGGGTCGGCGTTTTGGGCTGGGGAGTTCGCTGGTCCGTTGCTTGACGAGTGGTTGCGTTGGTCGGTGGACGCGCCGTGGGAGGCGACGACGTCTCTGCAGATCATGAATCTGCCCGATCTGCCGGAGATTCCCGAGGTGTTGCGGTCCGGGCCCGTGTTGAGCGTGGACGGGGCCGTCCTGGCGGTGACCGAGGACGGCGTCGCGACCGCGCAGGAGCAGGCGGACGAGTTGCTCGGGCGGTTGCGGTCGGTGGCGGAGCCGGTGATGGACAGCTGGGCGCTGACCAAGCCTTCGGCGGTGCTGGAGGCGCACATGGATCCGGAGGACCCGGTGCCGATCGCCGGGGATCACCTGTTGCTGTCGGACCTGGATCCGGCCGGGGCCGCGGAGTTCCTGCGCGTGGTGGGGCCGGAGTCGGGGTCGCCGTTCATCAGTGCCGGGATGCGGCAGCTGGGTGGCGCGTACTCGGTGGCTGATCCGGCGGGTGGGGCGTTGTCCTCGTTTGCCGGCCGGTTCGCGTATTCGGGGGCCGGGCTGGTGGTGGATGCCGAGTCACGGGCGGCCGTGGAGGGGCATTGCGCGGTGGTCCGGTCGGCGTTGTCGCCCTGGGATTCCGGGTGGACGGTGCCGAGTTTTGTGGAGAACTGGGAGCAGCCTCAGCGGCACCTTTCTTCGGCGGCGGTTGCTCGGGTGGATGCCGTCCGGGCTGCGGTTGATCCGGATGGGGTTTTTTCCGGGGACATTTCTCCGGGGGCCACCGCCCCGATTTCTTAGTGTTTTTGGTCTGCGCCATCGAAATGTCATGAATGTGGCCTTCCGGGACGGATTTCGTCCCGGAAGGCCACATTCATGACGTGGCTCAGCTGAAGGAGACGGTGGTGGAGCCGCCGGCGGTGGCATCGGCGTTGTAGACGCCGATCACGCACTGCACCACACCGCAGTCGACGGTGACGGTGCCCCCGCCGCCGACCGTGCCGGTGAACGTCTTCTTCACGGTCAGCGGGGTGCTCGCCGCCCCGTTGGCGTTGCTGGTGACCGACACAACCCCCGTTGCGTCACACCCGTACTGGCCACCGACGGTCCCGCACAGACCGACGAAGTGCTCCAGGTTCGGGGTCAGCCCGGTCGCCGAGACGGTCACCGTGGCACCGCTGGTCAGGCCCGTCGCCGGGGTCACCGAAACGGTGCCCGCGGCCGACGCACCCGCCTGCGAAGCCAGGGTGAGCCCGCCCGCCAGCGCGAAAGCGGCGGCGGTCTTGGCGATCAGCTTCTTCTGCACAGTCGAACTCCATTCAGCCGTGTGAACAAACAATGTGGTGGAGAATCCCGGAAGTTGATAACCGTCGGCGGTTGTGTGATTGCCGTCTGTCATCTACCAACAAAGTTAGCGAAAGGCTGGCAAATCGGTCAACGGGGGCGAAGTTGATGTAGCAAGATGGAAGAAGGGGATAAAATGAAGCGACCCCCCGCCAGGCCCGGACTGCCTGGTGGGGGGTCGCTTTTGTGTGCGGTTCTACTTCGTGATGGTGCTTTCCTCGGCGGGGGCGTCGGCCTCGGTGGCGTCGGCTTCCGCGGGGGCTTCGGCCTCGGCGGCACCCGTGGGGGGCGCGTGCCGCAGCACCGTGGCGGCGACGACGGCCAGGAGCACCGCCATGCCGGCGCTGACCGTCACCGTGGTGCTCAGGCTGGTGCTGAACGCCTCCCTGGCGACCGAGAGCAGAGCCGCCCCGGCCTCGCCCGGCACCGACTGCGCCGCCGCGGCGGCACCGGCGATGCTTTCGCGAGCCGCGTCGGCCGCGGCGCCCGGCACGTCGGCGGGGATGGCGACGTCGTCCATCTGACCGCGGTAGACCGCGGTGCCGATGACACCCATCGTCGCCACGCCCATCGCGATGCCGAACTCACCACCGGTCTCCGACAGCGAGGACGCCGAGCCCATCTTCTCCATCGGAACCGAGGAGAACACCAGCCCGGTGCCGAGCGAACCCATCGGGCCCGCACCGGCCGCGGAGACGACCAGACCGGCGATCACGATCGCCAGCCCACCCGGACCGTCCACAAAGGTCAGCAGGAAGTAACCGGCGGCCACCGCGACCAGACCGGCGGCGATGGCGTAACCCGGCCGCACCTTGCGGGCGATCATCGGCGCCACCATCACGCTGACGATGGTGGTCGCCGCCGAGGGCAGCAGCCACAGCGCCGCCTGCAGCGGCGACAGCCCCTCGACCACCTGCAGGTACAGGTTGATCAGCAGGTAGCTACCGCTCATGATGCCGCCGGCCGTGGTGATCGCGATGGCGGCGGTGAACGTGCGGTTGGAGAACAGGCTCATGTCCAGCAGCGGGTTCTCCAGCGCGTGCTGCCGCTTGACGAAGACCACGCCGATGATCAGGCCGACCACGATCGCGCCGATGCTGACCACGCTGAACTCGAGCTTGGCCAGCTCCTTCAGGCCGTAGATGACGGGCAGGATGGTGGCCAGCGAGAGCACCACGCTGACCAGGTCGAGCTTGCCGGCGTTCTCGTCCTTGTACTCCGGCAGCAGGAACGGGCCGAAGACGACCAGCGCCAGCATCACCGGAACGGCGAGCAGGAACACCGAACCCCACCAGAACGCGTCCAGCAGCGCGCCACCGATGACCGGGCCGAGCGCCATACCGCCCATGAAGCAGGCCATCCAGACACCGATCGCGGTGCCCTGCTGCTTCGGGTCGGTGAACATGTTGCTGATCAGGGCCAGGGTCGAGGGCATCAGCGTGGCACCCGCGATACCCATCAGCGCCCGGCTGGCGATCAGCATTTCCGGGCTGCCCGAGAAGGCGGCCAGCACCGAGGCGATGGCGAAGGCGACCCCGCCGATCATCAGCAGCCGCTTGCGACCGACCCGGTCACCCAAGGTCCCCATGGTCACCAGGAAACCGGCGATCAGGAAGCCGTAGATGTCGGTGATCCACAACTGCTCGGTGCCGGTGGCGCCCAGGTCCGCGCTGAGGTGGGGCAGCGCGAGGTACAGCACGCTGAGGTCCAGCGACAGCAACAGGGTGGGCAGTGCGAGCACCGCCAGCCCCAGCCATTCTCGCCGCCCGGCCCGCGCACCGGACCCGGCGTCGGCGGTCGTGTCCATAGAAATTCCCTCCGTAATGAGTTTTGTCCGGGTCGTCGGGACAAATCGGTCACCTAACAGGATCGGTGTAAGCCGTAACGCTTCGCCAGTGTCCCGTTACCCGGTTGGACGTGCGTTTTTCATGGTCACGGGAGTAAAGAAACCGCTCGAAGCCCACTCGAGAACGGGGGACTAGCGCAGCGACGGAGAAGCGCCGTGGTGATCGCGCCAACAGAATGGGCAAGGTCCACAAGCCCGATGGAGGTGCGGCATGATCGGACATCTCGCGTATGCCGTTGGCAGTCCCTGTCCGACCCTGGTGCTGGACGCGCGGCACCTGCCACGGGACCGCGACGCGCTGCTGGCCGCGCTCGGCGACGCGCGGCGCTGGATGTCCGACGCCGGCGGTGACCACGTGCTCAAGGTGGCGCTGATCGAACCGTCCAAGCACCCGCTGTGCGATCTGGACTACCGGTTCATCCAGGCCCTGCCCGAGGACCACGGCAAGTTCGACCTGCTGGGTTCGTGCGGGCACTCGGTGCTCTCCGCGATCACCTCGGCCGCGGAGAACGGCATGGTGCCGCGGCTGGTACCGGGGCAGCGGGTGCGGGTCAACGTGCTCAACAACGGTGACTACCTCGCCTGCGAAGTCGACGAGGTGACCAAGGAGAGCACCCGGTTCACCATGCACTTCCTGCAGACCCCGCCGCGGCCGGTGTCGGCCATGCTGCTCGACGGCGCCCCGGTGACCACGCTCGAGGTCGACGGCACGCACGTCGACGTTTCGCTGGTGTCGGCGGGGAACCCGTACGTTTTCGTCGGTGGCAAGGGAGCCGGGGTGGAGAACGCGGACGAGTTGTTCGCCGACGACCCGGTGCTGTTCGACCGGCTCAACCGGATCCGGGTGGCCGCCGCCGAGCACCTCGGCATGCCGACCGACAGCGTTTTCCCGAAGGTCGCGGTGACCATTCCCGGCGAGGAGGGCAAGCTCGTCGTCCGGGCCATCTCGGTGCCCTCCTGGCACCCGACGCTGGCCATGACCGGCACCGCCTGCCTCGGCGTGGCCGCCGGCATCGAGGGCTCGATCCCGTGGCAGGCCGCCCAGGAGGCCGGGTGCGGCGACAACGTGATCAGCGTGGTCACCCCCGGCGGGGTGGTCGAGGTCTTCGCCGCGATGAGCATCCAGGACGACGAGCGGCACGTCGCCTGGATCACCGTCGGCGACAAGCGGGTCGACTTCCACGGCTCGTTCTTCATCGAACCGCTCGCCCACTTCCAATTCAAGGAGACGTCCGAATGCCTGTCGGAGTCAGCAGCATGACTGACCTCGCTTCGACGCTGGAGATCTTCCGTGAGGCCGCGTCGCGGTCCGACGACACCAACGTGCCCGACGACCAGGCGCTGATCGAACTGCGCAAGTCGGGCCTGCTCGCCACCGCCGTGCCCGCCCAGTACGGCGGCAGTGGCGCGGACACCGTGGAGCTGAACGAGCTCGTCTCGAAGGTCGCCGAGGTCAACCCCTCGATGTCGATCATCATGTTCCAGCACTTCGCGGTGTGCGCGCGGATCAATGAGTGGGGCACGGCGGAGCAGAAGGCGCTGTGGCTGCCGTCGATGGCCACCGGGGACACGCTCGGTGCCTCGGCGTGGAGCGAAACCGGGGCGGGCGCGGCGAAGAAGAACCTGGCCACCTCGGCCGAGCGCATCGAGGACGGGCGCTGGCTGCTGAACGGCGCCAAGTCGTTCACCACCGGCGCCGGCGTCGCCGACATCTACCTGGTGCTGGTCGGCACCTCCGACGGTGCCGAGCAGGAACAGGACACGACCAACGTCTACGGTTCCGCCGGGCAGACCTTCTTCCTGGTGCGCAAGGAGAACGAGGGCCTGATCGCGAACCTCGGGCTGGAGCTGGCCGGGATGCGCGGGTCGGCAACCGGGTTCGTCTCGCTCAAGGACTGCGTGGTCTCCGACGACGACCGGCTCGGGCCGGTCGGGCACGCGCCGGCGATCATCGCCGGGGTGCGGCAGTCGGGTGCCACGCTCGGCGCGGTCTCGGTCGGCGTGGCGAAGGCCGCGCTCGACGTGGCGCTCGCGCACTTCACCAAAACCGGGGCGCTGGAGGCGCCGACCGTCCGGCACCGGGTGACCGAGCTGAGCGTCCAGGTCGAGGCGGCCCGCGCGATCGTCGCCTTCGCCGGGACCCGCCGCGGGGAGGACCCCGGCGCGGTCACCTTGCGCAGCAAGCTGTTCGCCTCGGTCACCGCCGAGCACGTGTGCTTCGAGGTGGCCCGCATGCTCGGTTCCGCCGCGTACCTGGTGAACCACCAGCTGAACCGGCTGATCTCCGACGCCAGGGCGGTGGCGCTGATGGGTCCGACGAACGAACTCTGCCGAGAGCTGGTGTCCGCGTCATGGGTGAAGTGAAGTCCGACCTGGTGATCACCGGCGGCCGCGTGGTCACCCCGGACGGGGTGCGCGCCGCGGCCGTCGTCGTCGACGGCGGCCGGATCACCGCGGTCACCGAGAACCCGCCCGCCGCCGAGTCCACTGTGGACGCGAAGGGCGCCTACGTGCTGCCCGGGCTGATCGACACGCACGTGCACTTCCGCACGCCCGGCCTGCTGCACAAGGAGGACTGGGCACACGGCAGCCGCGCGGCGGTGGCCGGCGGGGTGACCACGGTGATGGACATGCCGAACACCATCCCGCCCACGCTGGACCCGGAGACCGTGGTCGCCAAGGCGGAGCTGGTGCGCGGCAACTCGCTGGTGGACTACCGCTTCCACATCGGCGCCGACCCCGAGCGCCCCGAGGTGCTGGCCGGGCTCGACCCCGAGATCGCGGTCAGCGCCAAGGTGTTCATGGCCGGGCACCACACCGCGCCGACCGTGGTCCGCGACCCGGCGGCGCTGGAGAAGATCTTCGCCACCGCCGCGGGCAGCGACCTGCAGCTGGTGCTGCACGCCGAGGACGACTCGCTGTTCGAACTGCTCGACCAGTGGCAGGGCCCGCCGGTCTCCTACGCCGAGTACGAGCAGCGCCGCCCGCGCAGCGGCGGGATCGCCGCCGTGGCCAGGGTGCTGGAACTGGTCCGCCGGTACGGCACCAAGGCGCACATCCTGCACCTGTCCAGCCGCGAGGAGGCCGACCTGGTGTGCGCGGCCAAGGCCGCCGGGCTCCCGGTCACCTTCGAGGTCACCGGGCACCACCTGTCCTTCACCGACTCGGACACCTGCCGCGGTGGCGCGCGGACCCGGCTCTCGCCGTCGATCCGCGCCCAGGCCGACCAGGACCGGTTGTGGGAAGCGGTGCGCGCGGGGGAGGTCGCCAGCATCGGCAGCGACCACGCCCCGCACACCGTCGAGGAGAAGACCCGCTCGGTCGCCGACTCGCCGCCCGGCCTGCCCGGGGTCCAGGAGCTGGGCACCGCGGTGTGGACCGGGATGCGCCGCCGGTTCGACGAGCCCGAGGACGTTTCGGCGGCCCGGCTCGCGTCCGTGCTCTCGGCGAAGCCCGCCGAGCTGTTCCGGTTGGCGGGCAAGGGAAGGATCGAGCCGGGGGCGGACGCCGACTTCGCCATCTTCGACCCCGCCGAGACCTGGATGCTCTCGGCGCACCACGTCTACGCGAAGTGCGGCTGGTCGGCCTACGAGGGCTGGACCATGTCGGGCCGCGTGCGCCGGACGATCCGCGGCGGCCGGGTGGTCTGGGACGCCGCCACCGGCACCTTCGGCGAACCCGATGGACGGTGGCTCACCGGGAGGGAAGCCTGATGTTCGAGGGCATGAACCGCAACATCAAGATCCGCATCGGCGTCGGCTTCGTCCAGCGGTTCCTGGACGTCATGCTGATCCCGCTGATGGTGATCTACTTCTCCCAGCTCTACGGCGCGGCCACGGCCGGCGTGCTGACCATGGTCGCCGCCGCGGTGGCGATCGGCTGCACCTTCCTCGGCGGGCACCTCTCGGACGTCCGCGGCCGACGCAGCACCCTGCTCGTCGGCGAGGTCGGCAGCCTGGTCGCGTTCGTCGGCATGGCGCTGGCGAACTCGGTGTGGGAGTCCGGGATCGCGGTCTACCTCTTCTACCTGGCCAACACCGGGCTGATCGCGATCGTGCGGCCGGCCAGCGACGCGATGGTCATCGACGCGTCCGAGCCGGAGATCCGCAAGGCGGTCTACGCGGTCATCTACTGGTCCACCAACGTGGCCTTCGTGGTCGGCGCGCTGGTCGGCGCCTTCCTGTACAACAGCCTCAACGAACTGATGTGGGCCGCGGCGGCGGCCACCGCGGTGGTCGCGGTGGTCACCTGGTTCTGGGTGTCGGAGACCAAACCGGAGGACTCCGGCGAGCCCGCACCCCAGCGCAACTGGCTCGTCTCGATGCTGCGCGGGTACGTGGACGTGCTCAAGGACCGCGTGTTCGCCAAGCTGTTCTGGGGCATCCTGCTGTTCACCTGCGTGCAGGTGCAGCTGTCGTCGTACATCGCGGTCCGGCTGGCCGAGGAGTTCACCCCGCAGCGGCTGTTCGACCTCGGGTTCTGGCAGCTCGACGTGGACGGCGTGAACATGTTCGGCATCCTGCGCTCGATCAGCTGCTTCCTGGTGGTGTGCCTGGCCCTCTACGCCCGCAAGGCGCTCGCGAAGACGAGCGACGGCAAGCAGCAGACGGCGGGCACGCTGATGTTCACCGCCGGCTACATGACGGTGGCGGTGGCCAACGACCCGTGGGTGCTGATCGCCGCGGCCGCGGTGTTCGCCCTCGGGGAGATCGTCTGCTCGCCGTCGCGGCAGGCGCTGCTCGCCGACGTGGTGCACCCCGGCGCGCGCAGCAAGTACATGGCGGTCTACCAGTTGCAGTTCCGCATCGCGCTGGTGGTGGGCCCGCTGTTCATCACCCTGGGCACGCAGGTGTCGTCGGTGGTGATCAGCCTGCTCTACGGCGTGTTCGGGATCGCCTCGCTCTTCCTCGTCCAGCTGACGATCCGGGACCGGGACGCGGGCCGCGCGGCCGGTGCCGAGGCCCCGCTCGCCACCGCGGGCAAGAACTAAGGAGAGCGAACGGTGACCCCCGAGAACACGGTGCTGCTCGTCGGCGCCACGGTGAAGGTGCTGGATGCGGCCAGGGCACACGGGCTGTCGGTCATCCTGATCCAGCACCAGAACAAGTTCACCCCGCAGCAGGCGGACCTGGCCGACATCACGCTGATCGCCGACTTCACCGACTGGGCCGCGGTCCGCCCGCACGCCGAGGCGGCCTACGAGCGCTGGGGCTACGCCACCGCGATCGGGCTGACCGATCCGGCACTGGACGCGGCGGCGCGGATCAACGACCTGTTCGGCCTGCCCGGCACCAGCTACCAGGTTTCCCGGCTGCTGCAGGACAAGTACCAGATGCGGCAGCGCCTGGCCGAGGCCGGGACGGCCACGGCGATCGGCGCGCGGCTGATGGCGGACAAGCAGAGCCTGCTCGAGTTCGGCGCGGAGTTCGGCTACCCGTTCGTCGCCAAGCCGACCGACACCGCGGCCAGCCTCGGCGTCTTCCGCGTCGACACGCCGTCCGATGTGGACGGTGTGTGGCGGGAGCTGGAGGCGCTGCGCGGTGGCCCGGCACCCGGCTGCGGCGGACTGTTCACCGTGCGGGACGTGCTCATGGAGGAGTACGCCGACGGGCCGGAGTTCAGCGTCGAGTCGTTCAGCTTCGGCGGGCGGCACGTGGTCGTCTCGGTGACCGAGAAGACCACCGGGGCCGGGCACTTCGCCGAACTGGGCCACACCGTGCCCGCGCGGATCGACCGGTTCCGGGAGAACCGGATCGTCGGTGCCACCCAGGAGTTCCTGGACGCGGTCGGGCTGACCGATGGCCCGAGCCACACCGAGATCCGGTTCGGCAGGCGCGGGCCGGTGGTGATCGAGTCGCACAACCGGATCGGCGGTGACCGCATCCACGACCTGGTCGAGGCGGTCTACGGCATCGACCTGACCTACTACGCGGTGGGCTGGCCGTTCGGCCTGGTCGACGAGCTGCGCGACCGGCCGAAGCCGGTCGGCGGCGCGGCGGTGCGCTTCGTCGAGGCGACCGAAGGCACCGTCGTCGCGATCGACGGCCTGGACGAACTGCGGACCCGGCCCGAGGTGATCGCCGCCGACGCGCTGGTGTCGGTGGGCGACCAGGTGCGCGCGGCGCGGGACAACAACGACCGGCTCGCGCTGGTCGCGGCGACCGGCCCGACCGGCGACGCCGCGGTGAAGCTCTGCGAGGAACTGATCGAGAACACCCTGCGGATCCAGGTGGTGCCGAAATGACGATCGTGATCTTGGACGGATTCCCCGGTCCGCTGCCGCCGTACGCGGACTGGCTGCGCGACAGCGGCAAGGAACTGCTGCTGGTCACCGGCCGCGCCCGGGACGAGGTCGGTGAGGGCTACGACCGCGTCGAGGTGGTCGAGGGGTACGCGAACTCCCCGGCGGTGGACCGGTTCCTGCTGAACCTGGGACAGCGCACCGAACTGTCGGCGATCGTCGCGACCGAGACGCCGGACCTGATCCGCGGCGGTGCGTTGCGCGACTACTTCGGCATCGCCGGGCAGAGCCGCGACGACGCCGTGGTGCTCGCCGATCCGGTCGCCGTGCGCGAGCGGCTGGCCGAAGCCGGCGTGCCGGTGCTCGGGTGCGCGCCGGTGCTGCGGATCACCGACGTCTACGCGGCGGCCGCGAAGTTCGGCTACCCGGTGCGGATCCGCGAGCGCAAGATCGCCGGTCACCCGACCGCCGCGGTGCTCAACGACGAGGGCGAGGTGCGCATCTACACCCAGGGCGGGCTCACCCCGGACCTGATCTCGGTGCCCAGCCTGTTCGCCGAACCGTGGGTCAACGGCGAGCGGCACCGGGTGGTCGCGCCGATCGCGGCCGACGCCGGTGAGCGCCCGGAGCTGGTGTCCATTGTGGAGGCGGCGCTGGCCGCGCTCCCGGTGGTGCCCGGTCAGCCGTACGCGGTCGAGGTGGTGCACACCACCGACGGCCGCTGGCTGGTGGACGGGGTCGGCGCGGAGACGGCCGACGAGGACGAGCACCGGACGGCCGTCCGCGTGCAGGCGGGGCTTGAGACAGGAGTGAAGCGATGACCGTCCTTGTGCTGCACCACCGCAGTTCGCTCGCGGCCTGCCCGTACCCGCAGTGGCTGGCCGGGTACGACGGCGACGTGGTGCTGATCGCCTCGCGCGAGCACCTCGGCTGGGTGGGGGAGGACCTGCCGACCGGGGACGACCACGGTTACCGGCACATGGAGGCCATCGACGACTACGAGGTCGGCGGGGTGCTGGAGGAGCGCGTGCTGGAGCTGGCGCGCAAGTACGACGTCAAGCACATCTTCACCTTCCAGGAACACGACATGGAGCGCGCGGCGCAGCTGCGTGAGCTGCTCGGGTTGCCCGGCACGACGCTGGAGAACGCGATCCCGTTCCGCAACAAGCTGGTGATGAAGCAGGTCGTCGAGGCGGCGGGCATCGAGGTCGCGCCGCACGCGCCCGTCGAGTGCGCGGCGGACCTGCTGGTGTTCGCCGAGCGGCACGGGTTCCCGGTCGTCGTCAAGCCGCGTGATGGCGCGGGTTCGATCGGCGTGAAGGTGCTGAACGACGCCGCCGAGCTGGACGCCTTCCTCGACGAGGACCTCGACATCTACGGTCCGCTGCAGTCGAACCTGATGGTGGAGGCGTTCGTCCCCGGCTCGATGGCGCACGTCGACGGGCTGGTGGTCGACGGCGAGGTGGTCTTCTCCTGGCCGTCGCAGTACCTGTTCCAGCTGGCCTCGTTCAAGGAGGAGCGCGGCGGCAGGCACGACGTCACGATGGACCGGGACGACCCGCTCGCCCAGCGCATGATCGACTTCGTGGACCGGGTGATCGAGGCGCTGCCCTCGCCGCCGAACTTCGTGTTCCACTGCGAGGTCTTCCGCACGCCGGACGACCGGCTGGTGCTGTGCGAGATCGCCGGGCGCACCGGTGGCGCGCAGACCCGCGCGGTGATCCAGACGCTGTTCGGCGTCGAGCTGAACGAGTGCTGGCTGCGCGCCGACGTCGGCCTGCCGCTGCCGGTTTCCGCGGCCGAGGGGCGGTTGCAGCCGGCCAAGATGACCGGGCAACTGGTGCTCGGCAAGCGGCCGGGCAAGGTGCTCGCGGTGCGCGGCGAGCCGCCGTTCGACTGGGTCGAGCGGCAGAAGGTCTTCGTCGAGGTCGGCGAGGTCATGCCGGTGCCGCGGTACTCGGCCGACTTCATGGCCGCGTACCTGGTCTCCGGGCCGGACCGCGCGACCGTGCAGAACCGGCTGAACGAGCTGGAGACGTGGTTCTTCGACGGTCTGGTGCTCGGTGATGAGTGAGCGCAGAGTGGTGGTCGCCGGTGGTGGCATCGGCGGCCTCGCACTGAGCATCGGCCTGTCACGCGCGGGGTTCGGCGTGACGGTGGTCGAGCGCGCCGACCGGATCGCCGACGTGGGCGCCGGACTGGTGTTGTACCCCAACGGGATCCGCGCGCTGGACACGATCAGCGCGCCGCTCGGCAAGGCGGTGCGCGCGGCCGGGCACGTGGCCGAACCCGGGGACGTGCGCCCGCACCTGCGCTCCGACGGCGTGCGGTTGTCCGGGGACCCGATCGGGGACCTGGAGAACCGCTGGGGCACCCCGCACGTGATGCTGCTGCGCTCGGCGTTGCAGAACGCACTGCTGGACGAGGCGCTCGCGGTGGACGTCGACCTGCGCATCGGCCGTGAGGTGGTGGCGCACCACGACGACGGGTCGCGGGTGGAAGTGTCCCTTTCGGACGGTTCGACGGTGACCGGTGACGTGCTGGTCGGCGCCGACGGCCTGCGGTCGGGGGTGCGCCGGCGCCTGCTCGGGGAGACGCCGATCCGGTACCGGGGTTACTCCTCGGTGCGCGGGCGGACGGCGACCTCGCACAACTTCCCGGTCGGGGTGACCGCGGCCGGGCCCGGCATCGACCTCTTCGTCGGCGCGGTCGGCGGCGGTCTGCTGTACTGGACCGCGAAGATCGTGGCACCCCAGGGCGCCTGGCCCGCGAAGGCGCCGGACGAGGCGCTGGCCGAGCTGCTGGCCGAGATGGCGGACTGGGACCCGGCGCTGCGGGAGCTGGTCGAGACGACCGACACCGCCGCGGGCGTGGTGATGACCGACATCGTCGACCGCGACCCGATTCCACAGTGGACGTTCGGCAGGGTGACCCTGCTCGGCGACGCCGTGCACCCGATGGCGCCGACCCTTGGCCAGGGCGCGGGCATGGCGCTGGAGGACGCGGCCGTGCTGACCGCGTGCCTGGCCAACGACTCGCTGGCGGACTACGAGCGCGTCCGCGCGCCGCGGACCCGCGAGATCGTGCTGCTGTCCCGCCGCACCGGCGGGGTGGACTACGAGCGCGCCGTCGAGTTCTCCACCTCGGACGACCAGTTCTCCCGACTTTTCGGCTGGCAGACAGAAGGAGTGCAGTGATGACCGATTCCAAGCTCGGGCCGGGGATCATTTCCGGGCTGGAGGACCTCGTCGGCCGCACGCCGATGGTGCGGCTGCGGTTGCCCGACGTGCCCGACCACGTGCGGTTGCTGGCCAAGGTGGAGATGCTCAACCCGCTGGCCAGCGTGAAGGACCGCGCCGCGCTGTGGATGCTCCGCGACGCCGAGCGCACCGGCAAGCTGCCGCTGGACGGCGGCGGCACGGTGGTGGAGGCGTCCTCGGGCAACACCGCGATCTCGCTGGCCGCGCTGGCCGCGATGCGCGGGCACCGGTGCGTGATCGTGCTGCCGGACAACGCGACCGAGGAGCGCAAGGCGATCCTGCGCGCGTACGGCGCGGAGCTGGTGCTCGCCGACCACACCCAGGGCCTGCCCGCGGCCATCGCCAAGGCGGCGGGCATCGCGAAGTCCATCCCCGGTTCGTGGTTGTGCGGCCAGGAAGCCAACCCGGTGAACGTCGAGGCGCACTACCACACCACGGCGCCGGAGATCTGGGAAGCCACCGGCGGCGAGGTCGACGTGGTGGTGTGCGGTGTCGGCACCGGCGGCACGCTGACCGGCATCACGAAGTTCATGAAGGAGCGCCGCCGCATCCACACCGTGGCGGTGGAGCCGACCGGTTCGCCGGTGCTGTCCGGTGGTGAGCGCGGCCCGCACAAGATCCCCGGCATGGGCGGCGGTTTCATCAACCCGGTCACCGACGTCGACTGCATCGACCAGGTGATCACCGTGGCCGACGAGGCCGCGGCGGACTCGGCCAAGGAGCTGACCCGTTCGCTGGGGTTGTTCGTCGGGGTTTCGTCGGGGGCCGCGGTGCACGCGGCCCGTGTGCTCGCCGCCAGTGAACGCTGGGCCGGGGCCACCATCGTCACCGTGCTGCCGGACAGCGGTGAGCGGTATCTGTCCATTTGGGAGTCACTGGGGTCGCAGGCACAGCAAGCACGCGCCGCCTGAGGTTGGAGAGCAAGTATGAGTGAATCGACCACGCACTGGAACGACGTCGGCATCGACTACGACAAGGTGCTCAACACCGACGAGTCGAACGTCAAGCTGCTGGCCGCCGCGGTCGGCCTGCTGCCGCCGGAGACGAAGGACCTGCTGGACATCGGCGCCGGCACCGGGCGGCTCACCTCGCTGGTGCGCAAGGCCCTGCCGGAGGCGACCATCCTCGGCGTCGACCCGGCCCCGACCATGGTGGAGGCGGCGGAGATCAAGTTCGCCGACGACCCGAAGGTCTCCTTCGCCGGTGGTTTGGTGGAGGACCTGTCCTTCATCCCGGACAACAGCTTCGACGCGGTGATCTCCAGCTTCGCGCTGCACCACCTGGAGCTGGACACGTACAAGCTGGCGGCGGCGGAGCTGTTCCGCGTGCTGCGCCCGGGTGGGCGGTTCGTGAACGCGGACCAGTTCTGCCGGGTGATGGGGCCCGCGGGCAGCCCGGACCGGGCGAAGGACGTGCTCGACCTGCTCACCGCGAAGGCGAAGCACTACTTGGAGCACGCCAGCTTCGAGCGGATGCTGCTGCAGATCGACCTGCTGCCGCGCTTCATGCGCGAAGACGGCGAGATCCTGACGACGCCGGAGTTCTGGACGGAGAAGCTGCTGAGCGCCGGCTTCGCCGAGGCGCACATCGTCGAGACGCCGCCGGCCGAGCTGTACAACCGGGTGATCTGGGCGGTCAAGCCCTCCTGATCCCCTCGTACTCGCTAGACAGGGCCCCGCCTCCCACTCCGGAGGCGGGGCCCTTTCGCTGCCCCTCTCGACCCCTCCGGGATGCTGTGAATGTGGCTTTCACAGCGAAATCCGCAGTGAAAGCCACATTCACAGCACCCCCACACCCCACCCCCAAGGCGAGCCGGGCCCGGCACCCAACCGCCGCCCGGCGATGAGACGGGACCAAACGACCCACCCCGGCACCCAACCGCCGCCCGGCGACGAGACAGGACCAAACGACCCACCCGCCTCGGCACCCAACCGACAGCCGGGAACAAGACGGGACCAAACGACCCGCCCACCCCGGCCCCAAACCGCCACCCGGCGACGAGACAGGACCACCCAGCCAACCCCACCTCCCCCATCCCCGGTCCAAAGCCAAAAACACGGCGAAGACCCCGAAGTCAAGGCATCTTTCCCGCCTTGACTTCGGGGTCTTCGCCGTAGTCACACTCAAAAACCGGGGTGGCCAGCCCCCCGCACTACCGCACCGACGTCAGGTGATCCGGCCGTTCCAACGTAGCCACGCCCACTTCCTTCGGCGCCTTCCCGAGCTTCTCCCGCAACCGCATCGCCGGGCTCTCGATCACGTAGTAGCTCAGCGTCGCCGCCACGATGCTGCCCGCCAGGCAGATGCCCAGCAGCTTCCAGAACCCGTCGGCCCCGAAGGCACCCTCGTTCCAGAAGTAGATGATCGCGATGTGCCACAGGTACAGGCCGTACGAGATCCTGCCCAGGAACAGCATCACCGGGTTCGTCAGCACCGCGTCGATCAGCCGCGAGCGCGTGTTCGGCAGGGTCAGCGGGGCCACCGCCAGCAGGCCGAACGACAGGTACAGCACCTGCTCGACCATGCCCTGCGCCATGTCCGGGTAGTTCGCGCTGCCGGAGTCACCGAACGGCTGGAAGCAGGCGATGAGGTAGACCACCAGCGCCGCCGCCCAGGCCGAGGCCGGCTTGCGGGCCAGGAACCGGTACAGCGCCGGGGACTTCTCCGGCTGCAGCTCCGCCGCGGCCGACAGGGTGGCCAGCGCCATCCCGACCGCGATGAAGCCCATCCACTTCAGCGGCCACTTGTCCTCGATCGGCCAGCTGCCCATCGACTCGGTGAAGGTGTAGGCGGCGAAGCCGAACCCGGCCACCACGACCACCCCGAGCACCAGCAGGATCCGGCGGGCCTTGGCGGCCACGTCGGCACCACCGCGGGCCACCCGGTGCAGCGCCCACGCCAGGACCGGCAGCAGCGCGTAGAAGGCGATCTCGGTGGAGAGGCTCCAGCTCTGCTCCAGCCCGAACACGAACGCCTGGTCCTCGTACACGTGCAACAGCAGGAACGGCCGCACCACGTGCCACAGGTTCTGGATGCCCTCGCTGTTGAACGCGATCAGCACCACCGCCAGCGTCACCCAGAACGCGGGCAGCGTCCGCAGCGCACGACGCCACAGGTAGGGCTTGACCCCCGGCTTCTTCGTCCCGCCCAGCGCCGCCAGCACCCACGGGCGGTACAGCAGCACACCGGACAGCACGAAGAAGATCGGCAGGCTCACGTGCAGCTGCTGCAGCAGGACGCCGGCGAACCCGTTCCCCGGCTGCTCCATGCCCGGGAACTCGGTCAGCGCCACCTGGGCGGAGTAGAGACCGACGTGGGTGAGCAGCACCCCCAGCGCGGCGAGCCCGCGCATCCCCTCCAGTTGCGGGAAAAATCTGCGCTTCGTAGAGCGGACCCGAGGTTGTGGGTCCACCGCGCTCTTAGTCACCATAACGGCTCCCTCACGGATTAATCTGACTCGGACAGCTTCGGCCAGAACGGCTATCCGGGGCATCTCTCCGATTGCGGCCCGGGAACTGCGCAGCTTTCGAGACCCGTGACGCGGGAACGGCCCGGCACCGGCGGGGTCGCCGATACCGGGCCGTGCGCGGGGAAGCCTGTCAGCGGTTGAGCTTCACCACGTTCTCGAGATCGGCCGCGGAGTAGTCGCGCCCGGCCATCAGCGTGGTGAAGTACTCCACCTTGTGGCTGCTGTTGGGGCCGTCCGGGTCGCGGGGCCAGTCGCCGAGCGCGTAGGCGTTGTAGGTGTCCAGCAGCGCCTGCGCCTCCTCGGTGGCCTGGGTGAACCGGGTGATCGGGTCGGCGCCGCGGAGCACGTCGCCCATCGCGCGGGTCATCACGTCCTGGTTGCCGGCGAAGTCGCCGAACACCGCGCCCTGCTGGGCGGGCACCGCGTCGGCGGGCACGCCGTCCGGCCGGACCGCCTTGGCCGGGAAGCGGGTGACGTGGTCGCTGGCCACCCGGTGGTACGGGTGCTGCTCGAACCAGCCCTCCCGCTCCAGCAGCTCGAACGAGGCGTGGGTGACCGGGGCGAAGCTGTTCGCCTTGTGCCGGTCGGCCGCGTTGCGGGCGTTGTGCATGTACTGCAGGAAGGTCAGCGCGCCGTCCTGGGTGGCCTCGTCCAGGCCGCTGGTCAGCCACATCGACGTGCCCGCGATGGCGTTGCCGACGTAGGGCTGGGTGTCGCTGAACGGGAACAGGCCGACCTCGATGCCGAAGCCGTTGTCCTTGGCCGCCTGCACCATGTAGTTCACGTCGTTGGACGAGGAGATGCGGATCGCCACGTCCTGCTCGGCGAACGCCCGCAGGGTCTGCGCCCAGTCGGGGATGCCGCCGGTGTGCAGGTAGTGCCCGTCGCGGTGCAGCTCGCGCCAGATCTCCGCCCAGGCCAGCATTTCCTTCGAGGCCAGCTCGGCCTCGGTGGCCCGGCCGCTGCGGCCGTTGTCGTTGTTCACCAGCAGCCCGCCCTGGGTGGCGACGGCCTGCTGGTAGAAGGTCCCGTGGTTGGACCAGGTGATGGCGTGCTTCGGGCCGCCTTTGGCGCGAGCGATCTGCTCGCAGACCGCGGCGACCTCGGTCCAGGTCTGCGGGAGCTCGGTGACGCCGGCCTTCTCCAGCAGCTCGGTGTTGGCGTAGAGCAGGCTCGTGGTGCACACGGACGGGAACGACATCAGGTCGCCGCCGACGGTGTAGTACTCGCGGAACGGCGTCATCAGGTCGCCGAGCACCACCGGCTCACCGTTGATCTCCGTCCGGCCGGCCACCGCCCGCTCGACCGAGGTGAACAGCGGGCTGCCGTCGGCGTGCCGGAGGTCGCGGGCCACCTGGCCCATGTAGAAGTACAGCTCGGCCAGGGTGGGCGGGGCACCGGCTGCGGCGGCGCGGGAGACCTCCTGCGGGAAGGTCCAGAAGTCCTTGCCCTGCACGCGGACCTCGTACTGCGGGTACACCTTCTCGAAGTCCTTGCCCAGCTGGAACCAGCGGTCCATCCAGCCCGGAAAAGTCAGATCGGGGACCCAGACGTCGATGACCACTTTACTCATTCGATCTCTCCTCCTGGATTTCCCGCGGCGCGGACGACTACCCGATCGGTCACTCACCGTCCACGATTTCGCACGCCCGCCCCCGGTCGCGTCTTCCCGATTGCTGGTCGCTCTCCGCCTGGAAAAGACGTGAAAAACACCGAAACGGGGGTGGCGGAAAACGGATTCCTCCGCTTTCCGCCACCCCCGTCGGGTGGCGCAGTTCACCGCGTTCCTAGCGAACCGTGGGTACTACGTTCAGGACTTCTTGGTCAGGTACTCTTCGAGAGCGTCGAACCAGCTGACCCAGCCTTCCTTGGCCTGGGGCAGCTCCTCCTCGGGGAGGTAACCGGTCTGGCGGAAGGCCAGCTTGGTCTTGCCGTTGGTCTCGGTGAAGGTCAGGGTGACGGCTTCCTCGTTCTCGCCGGCGGCCTGCTTCGCCTCGAACTCCGGGTCGTTCGGGTCGATGAGCGAGAACACCAGGCGGGAGTTCTCCTCGACCTCGCTGTAGACGCCGTAGAAGGGGATCTCGGTGCCCTCGTAGTCGAGGGTCGCCTTCCAGCTGCCGCCAGGACGGACGTCCATCGAGATCGTCGGCAGCGGCGCCCCGAACCAGTGGGTGAAGTGCTCGGGCTCGGTCCAGGCCTTGAACACCTGCTCGGGCTTGGCGTCGATGGTGCGGGTGATCTTGATCTCGCGGATCGTGCGCTCTTCGGTCATGGGGTTTCCTCTCTGGATGCGGTCCGGGCGGAAATACGCGGTCATGGCACGCCGGCCAGTTCAGACTCAGTGAGCGTCGTTACGTCATCGGTCCGTTACCGGATTCTGTCAGCGGCGCCGCGGGCACGACCAGTGCCGCGTGCACCACTCCTCTATGTATTCCTCATGTCGGCCGCGCGCCTTCCTCATTACTGCTGTTCGGCGCCCTGCCCGGAGCTGGTGCGCAATCGGGGAGACGTGGTCGCGCGCGCGGGATGTGAGGGTAGGGCGGAGCCAGCCAGGCCGCCGGAGAAAAGGATTCGTGCAGCGATGACAGCCACGGTGGAAATTCCCGAACCGGAGCTCACCCCGGACCAGGTCGTCGCGCGGGCCGAGGCGATCGCGCCCACGCTCGTGGAACGCCAGGCGGAGACCGAGAAACGCGGTTACTACGCCGAAGACACCCACGAGGCGTTCCGCGCCGCCGGTTTCTACCGGATCCTGGTGCCCCGCCGCTACGGCGGTTACGAGTTCGGCCTGGACACCTTCATGCGCGTGGTGCAGGCGCTGACCAGGGGCTGCCCGTCCACCGGCTGGATGTACTGCCTCGGTGCCGCGCACGCGCACGCCGCCGCGTCGATCTTCGACGAGCGCGTGCAGGACGAGATCTTCGCCGGGGGCGACTTCATCTGCCCGGCCACCGTCGCGCCGGGCGGCCAGCCCGAGCGGCTGGAGAACGGTGACTGGCGGCTCAGCGGGACCTGGAACTACTGCTCCGGATCGCCCTACGCCACCCACTTCATCGGGCACACGCTGGTCTTCGGCGAGGACGGCACGCCGTCGCCGATGATGTTCGTGGTGCCGCGCGAGAAGTGGACCCGGCTCGACGACTGGAACACCACGCTCGGCCTGCGCGGCAGCGGTTCGCACAGCATTGCGATGGAGAACGCGCACATCCCGGCGCACCACATGTTCGAGATGCACCTGAGCCAGGTCGACGTCTCCGAGGGCACGCCGGGCGCGGCGCTGCACGGGAACCCGTTCTACGGCGGCGGTCTGCTCAGCTTCATGGTGCTGGAGGACGCGGTGCTCGCGGTCGGCATGGCCCAGAGCGCGCTGGACGCGTGCGAGGAGCTGATGAAGACGCGGTCGACGATCTTCCCGCCGATCCAGGGCCGCGCGCAGGACCCCGACTACCAGTTCCGCTTCGGCCAGGCCACCGGCATGATCGCCACCGCGGAGGCGGCCTTCCACAACGCGATCCAGCAGTGGGAGCAGGCGGTTTCGGAGGGTTCGGCGGCCTTCACCCCGGAACGCGAACTGCGGATCGCGTTGATCTGCCGCGAAGTGGTGCGGTTGAGCTTCGACGCGGTGCAGGCGCACCTGGTGCCGACTGCGGGTTCCAGCGCGGTGCGCAACGGCGCCCGGGTCGAGCGGGTGTGGCGCGACCTGTCGATGCAGCACAGCCACGCCGGCATCTCGGTGTTCCTCTCCGCGATCGCGCAGCGCGAGTACAGCCAGGCGCGGCTGGGTGCGGCATGAGGGTGCGGCCGAGCTATTCGTCCGGGGCGTCGGCCACCTCGCTGCTCGGCGAGACCATCGGCGCGTACTTCGACCGGGCGGTCGAGGACTTCGGTGACCGTGACGCGCTGGTGGACCGCCCGACCGGGCGGCGGTGGACCTACGCCGAACTCGGCGCCGAGGTCGACGTGCTCGCGCTCGGCCTGCTCGACCACGGCATCCAGCCGGGGGACCGGGTGGGCATCTGGGCGCCGAACTGCGCGGAGTGGGTGCTGGTGCAGTACGCCTGCGCCAAGATCGGCGCGGTGCTGGTGAATCTCAACCCGGGGTACGGCAGGCACGAGATCGAGTACGTGCTGAACCTGGCCGGGGTGCGGCTGCTGATCTCCGCGGAGTCCTTCAAGACCTCCGACTACGCCAGGATGATCGCCGAGATCGACTGCCCGGCGCTGGAGCAGGTGGTGCTGCTCGGCGGGGACGCGTGGGCCGAGGTGCTCGACCGCGGCCGCCGCGGTGATCCCGCGCTGCTGGCGAAGGTCGGTGCGTCGCTGCACGCGGACGAGCCGATCAACATCCAGTTCACCTCGGGCACGACGGGCTTTCCCAAGGGCGCGACGCTGTCGCACCACAACATCCTCAACAACGGCTTCTCGGTCGGCGAGCTGTGCGGGTACGGGCCGGAGGACCGGGTGTGCGTGCCGGTGCCGTTCTTCCACTGCTTCGGCATGGTGATGGGCAACCTGGCGGCGATGACGCACGGGGCGAGCGTGGTGATCCCGGCGCCGGTGTTCAACGCGCGCGCCACGCTGGAGGCGGTCGAGGCCGAGCGGTGCACGTCGCTGTACGGCGTGCCGACGATGTTCATCGCCGAGCTGGCCGATCCGGACTTCGCCGCGTTCGAGCTGTCGTCGCTGCGGACCGGGATCATGTCCGGGACGCCGTGCCCGATCGACGTGATGCGCCAGGTGGTCGAGCTGATGGGGATGACCGAGGTGACCATCTGCTACGGCATGACGGAGACCTCGCCGGTGGCCACCCAGACGCGCGCGGACGATTCGCTGGAGCGCCGCGTGTCGACGGTCGGCCGCGCCGGGCCGCACGTGGAGATCAAGGTGGTCGACCCGCGCACCGGCCTGACGGTCCCGCGCGGCGAGGCCGGCGAGGTGTGCATGCGCGGGTACTCGGTGATGATCGGGTACTGGGACCAGCCGGACAAGACCGCGGACGCCATCGATGCCAACGGCTGGATGCACAGCGGCGATCTCGGGGTGATGGACGAGCACGGTTACCTGAACATCACCGGGCGGATCAAGGACATGGTGATCCGGGGTGGCGAGAACATCTACCCGCGTGAGGTGGAGGAATTCCTGCACACCCACCCGGACATCGTCGACGTGCAGGTGATCGGTGTGCCGGACGCGCGGTACGGGGAAGAGCTGATGGCCTGGGTCCGGTTGCGGCCGGGGGCGTTCTTGGACGCGGCTTCGTTGCGTTCTTTTTGCGAGGGCGAGTTGGCTCGGCACAAGATTCCGCGGTACGTGCACCTGGTGGATGAATTTCCGATGACGGTGTCGGGGAAGGTGCGGAAGGTCGAGATGCGGGAGATGGCGGTGGAGTTGCTGGGGCTGGGGGAGTTGCTGGGGACTCGGCACGCTTGATTTTTGGTGGGGCCATCCCGCTATTTCAGTGTGACTACGGCTGAGAACCCTTTGTCAAGGCGGGAAAGATGCCTTGACAAAGGGTTCTCAGCCGTGTTTTGGCTTGGGATCGGGATGGGGGAGGTGAGGATGGCTGGGTGGTGCGGTTTCGTTGCCAGGTGCGGTTTGGTGTCGGGGTGGTGTCCGGGCTCCGGGTGGTGCAGTGAATGTGGCTTTCACTGCCGATTCCGCTGTGAAAGCCACATTCACTGCATCGTTGTGGGATGGCGCTACTACGGGGCGAGGAGGGTTCGGGCGATGAGCATGCGTTGCACCTCGCTGGTGCCTTCGCCGATTTCCAGGATCTTCGCGTCCCGGTAGAAGCGGGCTACCGGGTAGTCGTTCATGAAACCGTAGCCCCCGAAGATTTGGGTGGCTTCGCGTGCGTTGTCCATGGCGGCGTTCGAGGAGACCAGTTTGGCGATCGCCGCCTCGCGCTTGAAGGGTTCGCCGGCGACCAGGCGGGCGGCGGCGTGGTACCAGGCCAGACGGGCGGTGTGCGCGCGGGCTTCCATGTCGGCGATCTTGAAGGCGATCGCCTGGTGGTCGCCCAGTGGCTTGCCGAAGGCCTCGCGGTCCCGCGCGTAGCGCACGCATTCGTCCACGCAGCCCTGCGCCAGGCCCGTGCCGACCGCGGCCAGCGCGATGCGGCTTTCGTCCAGCACCGAGAGGAACTGGGCGAAGCCGCGTCCCTCCTCACCAACCAAATTCCCCACCGGGACTCGGCAGTCCACAAAGGACAACTCGTGGGTGTCCGAAGCGCACCAGCCGACCTTCGAGTACGACGGGGCCACCGAGAAGCCCGGCGTGCCCGAAGGCACGATGATCGCCGAGATCTCCTTGCGGCCGTCCGCCGTCACGCCGGTCACCGCGGTGACCGTGACCAGCGCGGTGATGTCTGTGCCCGAGTTGGTGATGAAGCACTTGCTGCCGTTGATCACCCACTCGTCACCGTCCCGCACCGCGGTGGTGCGGGTGGCGCCGGCGTCGGTGCCGCCGCCGGGTTCGGTCAGGCCGAACCCGGCCAGCGCCTCGCCCGCGCACAACGCGGGCAGCCACCGCTGCTTCTGCTCGGGCGTGCCGAACTTGTGGATCGGCAACGCCCCGAGCGAAACCCCGGCCGACACCGCGATCGCCACCGACGAGTCCACCCGCGCCAGCTCTTCGAGCGCCAGCGCCAGTGCGAAGAAGTCGCCGCCCATGCCGCCGTGCTCCTCCGGGAACGGCAGCCCGAACAACCCCATCCGGCCCATCTTCGCGACCAGCTCGTACGGGAACTCCTCGCGCTGGTAGAGCTCCCCGATCACCGGGGCGACCTCCGAAGCGGCGAACTCCTCGACGGTCTTGCGCAGGGTCTCGTGCTCCTCCGGCAGGCGGAAGTCGATCACGGTCGTGCTCCCCCTGATCAGGCGGCCACGGCGGTCACCAGGCCGCCGTCGACGACGAACTCCTGCCCGGTGACGTAGGCCGACTTGGCCGAGAGCAGGAAGGCCACCGTCTCCGCGACGTCACCCGGCTGCCCGAGCTTGCCGAGCACCACCTGGCTGCGGAAGAACTCGCGGACCTGCTCGTTCGGCGCGACCTGGTCGAACATCTCGGTCTCGGTGTGCCCCGGCGTCACCGTGTTCACCCGGATGCCCTGCGGCGCCAGGTTCGCGGCCAGCGAGCGGCTCAGGTTCAGCACGGCGGCCTTGCTCGCCGCGTACAGCGCGCCGGGCGCCATGCCGCGGTGCACCAGCCAGGAACCGTTCAGCACCACCGAAGCGCCCTCGTTGAGGAACGGCACGGCCTTGGCCACGGTGAAGTAGGTGCCCTTGAAGTTGGTGCCGACGACCCGGTCGAACTCCTCCTCGGAGACGTCGCCGAGCAGCCCCGCCGAGGCGGTACCCGCGTTGGCGAACACCCCGTCGAGCTTGCCCACGGTCTCGCCGACCTTGGCGAACAGCGCGTCGAGGTCGGCGGTGCTGGACACGTCGGCCCGCACGGCCACCACGCGGTCACCGGCGTCGAGTTCCTTGACCGCGGTGTTCAGCCGCTCCTGGCTTCGCCCGGCGAGCACCACGCGCCCGCCGGCGGCGACCAGCCGCTGCGCGGTGGCGAGGCCGATACCGCTGCCACCACCGGAAATCAGTACGGACTTGCCTTCGAACTCAGTCATGTCACCAGGGTCCTTCCTCGGCCTGGACCTGCGCGTCTTCCCGATTGCCGAGGCAGGCTCGAGCGATCTCGGCAGCCACCTCGCCCACGTGCGGTTCCGCCAGCAGGTAGAAGTGCCCGCCGTCGAACATCCGCGCGCGCAGCCCCGCCCCGGCCCGCTCCCGCCACGCGGGCAGCTCGGCCGAGGGCACCAGCTGGTCGTCGTGCGCGCCGAGCACGGTCAGCGGGACGGCGACCGGGCCGAGGAAGCTCACCTGGGCCAGCCGCAACCCCAGCGTCAGGTCCGAGCGCAGCAACGCCATCACGTGCTCGCGCCAGAACGGGCTGGCCAGGATCTCGTCCGGGGTGCCACCCCCCGCGCGCATGATCTTGACCAGGTCGTCGTCGCTCCACCGGCCGGCCCGCTCGGCCGCCGAACCCCCGGACGGGTAGGCGCTGAGCACCAGCCCGGCGAACGGTTCCGGCTTGGCCAGCGCGATCGCCGCGGCCACCGCGGCGCCCATGCTGTGCCCGAACAGGACGGTCGGCAGCGGCGGCAGCGCGACCAGCTCGTCCAGCACGCCCTCGACCACCGCGTGCGGGTCCGACGGGGTTTCCTTGAAGCTCTCGGAGAACCGGCGCTCCCGGCCGGGCAGCGTCACGCCGAGCACGTCGTACGCCGCGGGCAGGCAATCTGCCAGCGGCATCAGCACGTTCGGCCCGGCTCCCGCGTGCGGGATCAGCACCACGCGTGCCTCGGGTTGTCCCTGGGCGGCCCGCAGCACCGCCGTCCACGATCCGGCCATCAGTACTCCTTAAACAGCGATTCGGAGCGGTGTCGCCGCCCGGTACAACTCCTCCGCGCAGGCGGTGGCCAGCGCGTCCAAACTGGACACCGACGACTCCGGCGGCAACCCGGCGGCGGTGTAGGCGATCGGCAGTTCCGTGCACGCGGTGACCACCGGCCGCCCGTCCCGCCGCCACAACGACGCCAGCGCCTCGGCGAACACGTCGCCGCCATCACCGGTCCGATTCGCCTTCACCAGCGAAGCCGCGTGGTGGACGCGGTGCTGCAGCGCCTCGTCCGGCACCAGCAGCGGGTACCCCAGCTCGGCCGCCCGGTCCTGGTACAGCCCGCTGGCCACGGTGCCAGTTGTCGCGGTCAGCCAGGCGCCGTCCGGGCTCACCCGCCTGGCCATCCGCAGCGTCGCGTCCACGATGTGCACCAGCGGCACCGGCAACTGCGCGCTGAACCGGTCGAGGTAGGCGTGCGCGGTGTTGCACGGCACGGCCAGCAGGTCCGCGCCCCAGCCCACCAGCGTCCGCAACCCGTCGTGGAGCGGGCGCAGCGGGCCGTCGTCCCCGGCCAGCAGCGCCTCGGTCCGGTCCGGAATGGACGGTTCGGACAGCAGCAGGAGCCGCGGGTGCTCCTGGTCCGTGCGCGCCGGGACGCGCAGGGCCAGCAACCGCAGGAACTCGGCCGTGGCCGCGGGTCCCATGCCGCCCAGCACGCCCAGCGTCGCGGGCACGTCAGGGCAACCGATCGGCGACCTGCCGCGCCACCTCGTCCGGCACGCCCTGCCAGGTCAGCCGCAGCTTCCCGCCCCGCACCGCCCCGGTCACCGAGATCCGGTGCGGCCCGCTGCCCGGCAGTTCGGTGAAGTCGACCTCGGGCAGGTCGGCCACCCGCACCGGGGCGGACGGCGGCAGCAGCGCGGTCACGTCGCCGAAGTAGTCGTAGCGGACCTCGGCCGGCCCGTCGACCGGCTCGATGCGGTCCGGCCAGACCCGCCAGCAACCCACCTCGGACAGCCTGCCGACGATGCGGCCGGTCCGGTGGTGCGGGGCCGTGTGGTCGGCCACCTCGACGGTCACCGAGTCGGTGCCCAGCCAGGCGGGCAGCACCCCGGCCAGCGCACCCAGCGCGAGCCCGGCCGGACCGGGGTCGATGGGCACCGGCTCGGGCGCGATCGGCGTGCTGCCGGGGAAGGCCTCGGACCGCGCCAGCTCGACCGGCTCACCGGCGCCGAGCTGGCGGCACGCGGTGACCACGTCCTCCAGGATCAACCGCCACGAGGCGGTGTCCGCCGCCAGCTCGTGCAGCACCAGCAGCAACCCGCCGGGCCGGGCCCCGCGTTCCAGCGCGGTCACCTGCAGCACGCGCCCCTCGGCCGGGTCCAGCCGCGACCGGAGCTTCGCCACCGCCCGGCGCAGGAGCGCGGGCTCCTCCTCGGGGCTGACCGCGGACAGGTCGAGCCGGACCACCGGCAGCGAACCACCGGTCCCCGCGGGCTGCTGCCGCCACTCGTGCCCGTCCTTGGTGAACTTCATCCGCATCGCGTCGTGCTGCATCAGCAGCTGCAGCACGATCTTCTTGACCTTCGCGGTGTCCACCGCGCCCGGCAGCGTGACCAGCAGCGCGCGGGCCTGCTCGGCCAGCGGCGTCCGCTCGGTCACCCGCAGCTGGGACGGCGTGAGCGGGTGCGACGAGTCCTCGTTGCCGCGGCCGAAGCGGGTGGCGACCGGGGCCTTCAGCGCCGACCGGTCGACCACGCCCGCGGTGCGCGGGATCTCGCCGACGGCCACCCAGCGCTCGGGCACCAGGCCCTCCGGCAGCACCGCCGCGACGGCCGCCCGGATGCTTTCTTCGACACCACCGTTCGGTACGTAATACGCTGTCATACGCGCACCGAGGTGGGGATGATCGGCGGGGTCGGGGTAGCCGATCTTGGCCAGCATGCGCTTGACCCGCGTGCTGTTGACCGGCCCCTGGAGCTCCTCGTTCGCCTCGGCGACCGAGAGGTGCCCGAGCCGGACCTCCCACCGCGTCGGCGCCTCGTAGTTGTGGAACCCGCGCTCGGCCGCGTGCACGTACACGCCGACGTCGTTGATCAGGCAGTTCGAGCTGCAGAAGCCGGTGTCGTCCGGGTGCGCCCAGATCTTCGACCGCGACTTCAGCAGCGCGCGGATCTCGTCCTTGGTGACCTCGGAGTAGCGGTAGAAGTCGACCACCTCGACCGCGTCCACCGCGGCGGCTTCGGCGCCGGTGCCGCTGGACTGGTGGTAGACGCGGCGGCCCAGCGCCAGCTTCTCCTCGATCTCGTCGCGGTCGAAGATGCCCTGCTGGTGGAACCACGACAGCCGCTCGTCCATGATCTGCCCGCGCGAGAGCCCGGTGACGATGCTCGGGATGCCGCGGTGGTGCGCCAGTTCCGTGCTCAGGTCCAGCAGCGAGCGGAAGCAGCCGTTGCACACGCTCTTGTGCTCCTGCAGGCTCAGCAGGAAGATCTTGTTCTGGTCGGCCCTGGTCTTGGTGACGTGCTCGATGCCGAGCTCGCCGGTCACCTCTTCGACGTTGCGCAGCGCGGTGGTGGAGATGAAGCCGTTGTCGAAGGTGAAGGTCATCACGCGCAGGCCGAGGTCGACCAGCCGGTAGAGCACGTAGGTGCTGTCCTTGCCGCCGCTGAACAGCAGCAGGCAGTCGTACTCCGAGCCGGCCGCCTCGGCCTTCGCGCGCAGTTTCGGGGCCAGTTCGGAGAGATCACCCCAGTAGGCGTCGATCTGCTCGCGGTTCTCCTCGTACAGCACGCACAGCGAGCAGACGCCCGCCGCGTCGAAGGTCAGCCCGGGGTACTTGCCGGTGATGCCGCAGCGCACGCAGTTCCGCCTGGCCGTGTCGCCGGCGCCGGCGAAGACCACCGCGCAGTCGGCGACGCCCCCGTGGCGCAGCAGTGCCGCTTCGACCTCCTGCTCGATCACCTGGGCCTGCGCGGGATCGGTGGAGAGCAGATTCGGTTCGGTCATCGTTCAGCCTCCAGTGGGCTCAGGTCGGCGCGAGCCGTCGGCGGCCGTCACAGGCCCAAGTCGTCGGTGTCGTCGGCGATCAGGGAGCCCTCGATCAGCCCGGCGACGGCCGCCACGGTCGGTGCGGAGAGGAAGTCGTGCAGGGGCACGGAAACCCCGAACTCGGCGCCGAGCCGGGAGAGCAGTTCGATGACCAGCAGCGAGCTGCCGCCCGCGTCGAAGAAGTCCTGCCGGATGTCGACCGCGCCCGACTGGCCGGGCAGCACGCTCGCCCAGATCCGGGCGATGGCCTGCTCGGTCGGCGTGCGGGCCTCCAGCACGTCGGCCGGGGTGTCCGGAGTGGACGGTGCGGTGGCCGGGAGCGCGCGGCGGTCGATCTTGCCGCTGATCGTGCGGGGGAGTTCGGTGGTCGGCGCGAAGACCGCGGGCACCGCGGCCTCCGGCAGCCGCTCGCGCAGGAAAGCACGCAGCACGGCGGGATCGACGTTGGTGTTCTGCTCGTAGTGCGCGCAGAGGAACGGGATGCCGTCGGCGGATTCCCCGGCGACGACGGCGGCTTCGGTGACCGCGGGGTGCTCGCGCAGGATGCTCTCCACGCCGCCCAGTTCGACGCGGACGCCGCCGATCTTCACCTGGTGGTCCTTGCGCCCCAGGTATTCCAGCACGCCGTCGGTGGAGAAGCGGCCGAAGTCGCCGGTGCGGTAGACCAGTTCGCCGTCGCGGGGCACGAAGGCCTTGGCGGTCGCCTCGGGCTGGCGGTGGTAACCGAGCGAGCGGTGCGCGGTGCGCAGGTGGATCTCGCCGACCTCACCGGGCGCGGCCGGTTCGCCGCGGTCGGTGAGCACCAGCACCTCGGTCTCCGGCATCGCGCGCCCGATCGGGATCGAGTCGCGTTCGGTGTCGGCCCGCGTGACGAAGTGGAAGGTCTTGGTCATCGTGGTTTCCGACGGGCCGTAGAGGTTCAGCAGCTTGGTCCGCTCGCCGAAGCGGTCGAACCAGCCCGCCGCGTCGCGCGGGGCCAGCTTCTCGCCGGACAGCGCCACGCACTCCAGTGCGGCGAACCGGTGGTCGCCGGGCGCGGTGGCGAAACGGCGGAACACCGACGGCACGCAGTGGACCAGCGAGATCTCCGCCGCCTCCAGCCAGCGGCTGAGCGCGGCGGCGTCGAGCAGGGTGTCCGCCGGGGGCACGCAGATCGTGGCACCGGTGGTCAGCGGGACGAAGATGTCGCGCAGCACGGCGTCGAAGGCCGGGCTGATCAGCTGGCTGACCCGCCACCCGGCGTCCACGCCGAGCAGCTCGGTCTCCCAGCGGATGTAGTGGTCGACCGAGCCGAGCCTGCCGACGATGCCCTTGGGGCGGCCGGTGGAGCCCGAGGTGAAAAAGAGGTAGCAGGGGTCGTCCGGCCGGGGCTCGTGCGCGACCACGGCCCGGCGCGCGCTGGTGCCCGCGGTGTCGGCGATGTCGATGCGGGTGGTCTCGGTGGCCCCCGCCGCGGCCAGCACCTTGGCCGGCAGGCCGCCGAGGTCGGAGCCGGTGACCACCCAGGAGGCGTCGGTGTCGTTGAGCGCCTGCTCCAGCCGCCGCTGCTGCGCGGTGGCGTCGAGCGGGACCACCACCCCGCCGATGCGCAGCACGCCGAGCACGGCGGCGACCAGTTCGCGGCGGTCCTCGGCGAGCACCGGCACCAGCGCGCCGGGTGCCGCGCCCGCTTCCTGCAGCGCGGCGGCGATGTCGTCGGCCCGCCGGTCCAGCTCGGCGTAGGTGAGCTTGCCGTCGGCGCACTCGACCGCGACGTGGTCCGGGAAGCGGCCGATCGCCTTGGCCACCAGCGCCTGGATCGCTTCGAAAGCCATCTGTCCGTCTCCTTCAGCTAAGCCCGAACTCGTCGAGCAAGATGCCGAACGTCAGCACGACGAGCAGCAGGTCGTCGTCGAAATGCGGGTGGACGTCGAAGCCTTCGCGCAGGTAGCGCGCCTTGAGGTGGTCGACGACGTGCGGGTCGAAGTAGCCCTGGCGCTTGATCCGGTCGTGCGAGAGCAGGTCCTGCACCCAGTCCAGGTTCCGGCGCAGCAGCCCGGGGCTGCCCGGCGCGCGGAACCCGTACTTCTCCCGGTTGATGATCTCCGGCGGCACCAGGCCCTGCGCGGCCTGCTTGACCACGAACTTCTCGCCGAGCCGGTGCACCTTGAGGTGCGCGGGCACGGTGCGGGCGAACTCGACCACGTCGCGGTCCAGGAACGGGTACCGCGCCTCGATCGAGTTGGCCAGCGCCATCCGGTCGCCGTGGTCGGAGAGCAGGTGGTCCGACATCCGCAGTTTGAAGTCCAAATAGGACCGCTGGCTCAGCCGCGGCCGCCCGGCCAGCATCGCCGGGTCGACCACCGGCGCGGCCAGGCAGTCGAACTCGGCGAAGGAGGCCTGGAGCTCCTCGCTGAAGATGTCCATCTTGGACTGCCGCCAGGCGTGGTACTGGCGCTCGTAGAACAGGTCCGCGTCACCCCAGAGCCGTTGGCGCAGACCGTCTTCGAGCGCGTCCTCGAGCGGGTCGCCGGTGCGCCCGTTGCCGCGCCGGCCGTCGAACCGGTAGCCGACGTAACCGCCGAACAGCTCGTCCGCGCCCTCGCCGGTCAGGATCACCTTGACGCCGTGCTCGCGCGCCAGCGCGGACAACACCATCGAGCAGGTGTTGTAGCTCTCCTTCACCGGGGTTTCCGCGTGCACCACCATCCGGCGCAGCTCGGTGGCGATGTCGTCGTCGGAGAACGGGGCCTCGTGGTGGATCGAGCCGATCTTGCCCGCCATCAGCCGCTGGTGCCCGGATTCGTCGATATCCGCTTCGGGGAAGGTGATCGAGAACGAGTGCGGGTCACGCACGGCCTCGCCGACCAGTGCGCCGATCAACGAGGAGTCGAGCCCGCCGCTGAGGTAGAAACCGACGCCGACATCGGCCTGCAACCGGCGGCGCACCGAAGTGGTCAGCAGTTCGCGCAGCGTTTCGACGTAGTACTCGTCCGGCTGCGACTGGCCTTCCTCCACCGGGAAATCCAGGTCCCAGTAACGCTTCTCGCGCACTTCGCCGTCGCGCACCAGGAGGTAGTGGCCGCCGGGCAGGCTGGACACGCCGCGGAACATGGTGCGGGGGCTGACCAGACCGGGAAAGGTGAGCACCTGGTCGAGTCCGGTCAGGTCGACCGCGCGGGGAACGCCGGGGTGTTCCAGGATCGCCTTGATCTCCGAGCCGAACACGAAGTGGTCGTTCGTCCTGGTGTAGAACAGCGGCGCGATGCCGGCGTGGTCGCGGGCCAGGAACAACTGGCGCTCGCGGCGGTCGTAGAGGGCGAAGGCGAACTGGCCGTTGAGCCGGTGCAGCAGGTCCGGTCCCTCTTCCTCGTACAGGTGGACGACGACCTCCACGTCGCAGTTGGTGCGGAAGCGGTGGCCCTTGGCCTCCAGTTCCGCCCGCAGCTCGCGGTGGTTGAAGATCTCCCCGTTGCAGACCAGCGCGACTTCGCCGTCCTCGCTGAACATCGGCTGGCTGCCGCCGCCGAGGTCGATGATGCTCAGCCTGCGGAAGCCCAGCGCGGCCGGGCCGTCGAGCCAGAACCCGTCCTCGTCCGGACCGCGGTGCACCAGTTCGGCGGTCATCCGGCCCAGCTCGGCGGCCGCGATCGGCCGGGCGTGGGGCAGGGCGACCGATCCCGCGATTCCGCACATGCGCCCGCGCTCCTCGCTCGTCTCGAAAGGGAATTCTCTCCACCGCCGAAAATCAGCGTACGACAGCGGAAGTCGTTTGCGGGGCGGTGGAACGCGGTCCCGCAATGACGGAGAAGAACAGGTGGAGGCCGCATTCCAGGAGATGCGCGTCACGACCGCCGCGCGTGACGATGTCGTGGTGAAGATCGATGGTTCGCCGGAATTCGTCGGCACCTGATCACTATCTGCGGATTTCGAGGAGACAACCGTTATGGCCGACGTGACCAAAACACGCGCGGTGGTGCTCGGTGGGAGCATCGCGGGGCTGTTCGCCGCCCGGGTGCTCGCCGATGCCTACGACGAGGTGCTCATCGTGGACCGCGACGCGCTCATCGGCGTCGACGGGCCGCGGCGGTCCTGCCCGCAGGGCAAGCACATCAACGGCCTGCTCGCCCGCGGTCAGCTGGCGATGGAGGAGATGTTCCCCGGCATCACCGAGGAGATCTTCGCCGACGGCGTGCCCACCGGCGACCTGGCCGGCGACGTGCGCTGGTACTTCAAGGGCAAGCCGATCAAGCAGCAGGACGCCGGGCTGACCTGCGTCGCGGCCAGCCGCCCGATGCTGGAGAAGCACATCCGCCGGCGGACCAACGCGCTGGAGAACATCACCTTCGTCGAGAAGCACGACATCCTCGGCCTGGTCACCAGCGAGGACAAGCGCCGCGTGACCGGGGTCAAGGTGCAGCGCATCGGCACCAAGGCCGCGGAGAAGGTGCTGAACGCCGACCTGGTCATCGACGCCACCGGCCGCGGTTCGCGCACCCCGATCTGGCTGGAGGAACTGGGTTACGGCCGGGTCGAGGAGGAGCGCAAGAAGATCGGCCTCGGCTACGTCACCCAGCACTACCGCCTCACCGAAGAGGTCTACCACGGCGACCTGTCGATCAACCCGGTCGCCTCGGCCGACCTGCCGCGTGGCGCGATCTTCACCAAGACCGACGGCGGCCGGGTCGAGCTGACCACCTACGGCCTGCTCGGCGACCACCCGCCCACCGACCAGGCCGGCCTGTTCGAGTGGCTGAAGACCCTGGCCACGCAGGACATCTACAACGCGGTGAAGACCGCGGAGATCCTGGACGAGCCGACCGCCTTCCGCTTCCCGACCACGCTGCGCCGCCGGTACGAGAAGATGGACCGCTTCCCGGACGGCCTGCTCGTCGTCGGTGACGCGGTGACCTGCTTCAACCCGGTGTACGCGCAGGGCATGACGGTGTCCGCGCTGTCCGCGCTGACCATCCGCGGTCACCTGCACAGCGGTGCCACCCCCGACCCGAAGATGTACTTCGCCGACCTGGCGCGCGACGTGATCGATCCGCCGTGGGAGATGACCAACACGGTCGACCTGAGCTTCCCCGGGGTCGAGGGCGAGCGCACCTTCGCGCTGAAGGTGCAGCAGTTCTTCCTGTCGCTGACCCAGACCGCCGCCTCGCGCGACGGGGACGTGGCGGCCGCGTACATGAAGACCGCCGGCATGGTGGCCAAGCCGGAAACGCTGATGCAGCCGAAGATCCTGTTCAAGATCATCAAGGCGGTGCTGTTCGGCAAGAAGAACCAGGCCGTGCCGCGCAGCGCGGCGGCGCCCAAGAAGGTGACCGCGCTGCCGCAGAGCACGGCGACCGAGGAGAAAAAGGCGGCCTGACGCCGCCCGCGCGCGGCGGATCGAGTGTCACGAAGGTGGCTTTCGAGACGCCAAACGTCTCGAAAGCCACATTCGTGGCACTCCCGGAGGACGGAGGAAGCGGTGTCGGAGACATCGGAGACACAGGGCGGCCCCGCCGTCACCTCTGTTCGGCAGGACGAAGCGTGGTTCGCCGACCGGCTGGACCCCGGTTCGGCCACCGCCGTGCGCAGCCGGGCCTACCGGGTCAGCGGGGCGCTGGACGTCGCGCTGCTGGGCCAGGCCTGGCAGGAGGTGGTGCGCAGGCACGACGTGCTGCGCGCCACCATCACCGAGGTCGGCGGGCGGCCGGTGCAGCACATCGCCCCGGTCGACCAGGCAGCCAAGTCCTTTGTGGACATGGGCGTGGTGGAGGACGCGGAGGACGCCGAGGACGAGCTGTGCGCGGACATCATCGGTGAGCCGATGTGGCTCGCCGAGGGACCGCTCGCCCGGCTCACCGTGGCGGGCACCGCGCCCGACGAGTACGTGGTGGTGCTCGTGGCGCACCGCGCGGTGGCGGACGAGTCGTCGATGGTGATCATGCTCGACGAGCTGTCCCGGTGCTACACCGCCGCGGTGAACGGCCGCGCGCCCGCCGAGGCGTTGCGCGCACCGCTGCTCCAGTACGACGAATTCGCGCGCTGGCAACGGGAACGCGAGGGCTCGGCCGAGCACGCGCGCATGCTGGACTGGTGGCGCGGGGAACTCACCCCGGCGCCGCCCGCGCTGACCCTGCCGCTGCACCGCGACCGCCCGGCCGGGCTGTCCACCGCCGGCGGCGTCGTGCGGTTCAACTGGGGCGCGGAACTGGCGACCACGCTGGGGCAGTTCGCCCGCGAGCAGGGCGTGGACCCGGCGGCCGTGCTGCTGACCGCGTTCACCTGCCTGCTGCACCGCTTCGGCGGCGCGGACCGGATCCCGGTCGGCCTGCCGGTGCGGTCCCGGCCGTGGTCGGCCTTCGACCGCGCGGTCGGCCCGTTCGACTCGCAGCTGGTGCTCACCGTCGCCTTCGGTGGCCGGCCGACCTTCCGCGAGGTGCTCAACCGGGTGCGCATCCAGCTGCGGGACACGGCCGCGCACGGCGGCCCGACCGAGGGGCAGCTGGCCGCCGCGGTCAACCCGCCCCGCGACCCGCGCCACAGCCCGTTCTTCGACGCGGGTTTCGTCTACCGCGAGCACGAGTCCATTGTGGAGTCCGACGGGCTGCTGCGCGGGGTGGACGTCAAGGACCCGGCGTTGCGGTTGCGCGGGTGCACCGTGCGTCGCGAGCGCGTCGACCCGCAGTGGTCCGAGGTCGACCTCGCCCTGCTCATCGACGAGGTGAAGCCGGAGATCAGCGGCGGTTTCCGGTCCCGCGCCGTGATGATCGACGCCCGCATCGCCCGGTTCGTCGCGGTGCAGCTGCGCACCGTGGTCGAGACGGCACTGGCCAGTCCCGACCTGCCGGTGGCGCACCTGCCGCTGGACACCCCGGTCCGGCTCAAGACCGCGGTGGTCGCCGCCGACCGGATCGAGGCGACCGCGCCGGTCACCGCCACCGTCGCCGAGTTGGTCCGGCGGCACCGCGGCGAAGCGCTGCCCGGGGTTTCCTACGAGGAACTGCTGGCGCGTGCCGATTCCATCGCCGCGGTGCTGCCGACCGGCCCGGTCGCGGTCCGGATGGCGAGCGGCGCCGGCCAGGCGGCGGCCGTGCTCGGCGCGTTCACCGCCGGGGCGCACGTGGTCTGCCTGGCGGCCAGCGATTCGGGGGAGCGGGCGCGGTCGGTGCTCGCCGACCTCAAACCCGTGGCGCTGCTGGTGGAGAACGCGGCGGACGACGACAAGATCGTGCAGTGGTACCGGGAAGAGCTCGACGGCACCGTGGTCGACATCAACGCCGTCGAACCCGCGAAGCCGCGGCCGACGGCCGTCGCGCTCACCGATCTCGCTTACGTGGCCTACACTTCCGGCTCCACCGGACGGCCGAAGGGCATCACGCAGGACCACGCCGCGCTCGCGCAGTTCACCGGCTGGTTCGCCACCGAGTTCCGCCTCGGCGAAGGTGCCAGGCTCGCCCAGTGGGCGGCCCCGGGGTACGACGCCGCGCTCTGCGAGACCTTCGCCGCGTTGGTCAGCGGCGCGACCCTGCACCCGGTTCCCGAGCGCATCCGCGCGAACCCGGAGAAGCTGACCGCGTGGCTGGCCGCCGAGGGCATCACGCACTTCCAGACCGTGCCCAGCTTCGCCCGCGAGGTGCTCGGTGTGCTGGAGCGCACCGGTGAGCGGCTGCCCGCGCTGACCCACGTGCTGCTGGCCGGGGAGGCGCTGCCCGCCGAGCTGGCCAACGGCCTGCGTGCCGCGCTGCCGTCGGCTCGCCTGGTGAACCTGTACGGGCCGACCGAGTCGATCCTGGCCACCTGGTACGAGGTCTCGGTCAAGCTGCACGGGGTCGCGCCCATCGGGCGGCCCATCCCCGGCCGCCAGGTGCTGGTGGTCGACGGGGAGGACCGCCCGTGCCCGGCCGGGGTGACCGGCAACGTGGTGCTGCGCAGCCCCTACCTGACCCCCGGTTACCTGGGCGACGTCACCACGAACGCCTTCGAGCCGCTGCGGGCCCGGCCGGAGCTCGGGGTGGCGGGCGGTGCCTGTTACCGCACCGGCGACCTCGGGCGCTTCCGCCACGACGGCGTGCTCGAGTTCCGCGGCCGCGCCGACTCCCAGGTGAAGGTGCTGGGCATGCGGATGGAACTGGGCGAGGTGGAGGCCGCGCTGGCCGCGCACCCGTCGATCGCCGACTGCGCGGTGATCGGCGTGCCCGGTGCGGACGGCCTGGTTTCGCAGCTGCTGGCGTACGTGGTGCTCGCCGAGGCCGGCGAGGCACCGGTCACGGAGTGGCGCCGGCACCTCATGCGGCGGTTCGGCAAGACGCTGCTGCCGCTGACCTACCAGACCGTGGATTCCCTGCCGCGCAACGTTGGCGGCAAGATCGACCGGCGGCGGCTGCCGTCGCCGGAACCCGCTGCCACGGCGGTGCGCACCGAGCCCGACGGCCCGGTGCAGCGCACCATCGCGGCGATCTTCGCCGAGCTGACCGGCTCGGCCGAGGTCGCCGCGGACGACACGTTCTTCGCCGTGGGCGGGCATTCGGTGCAGTTGCCCCGGCTGCTGCACCTGATCCGCGAACGGCTGGGAGCCGAACTGTCCCTTGTGGACTACTTCGCCGATCCGACCCCGGCCGGTTTGTCCGTGCTGTGCACTTTCGAAGACAAGGAGTGAGGAACGTGACTGATTCTGTGGTCGATGCCGAGATGCCGGTTACCTTCGACGGCGAAAGCCTCGACATCGCCGGTGTCCGCCGGGTCGCCGCGCGCGAGGTGAAGTGCACGGTGGCGCCGGAGTCCATGGCCAAGGCCGCGACCAGTCGCAAGATCTTCGAGGAGACGGTCAACCAGGGCGCGCCGGTGTACGGGGTCACCACCGGCTACGGCGAGATGATCTACATGCAGGTGGACGTCTCGAAGGAGGTGGAGCTGCAGACCAACCTGGTGCGCAGCCACAGCTCCGGGGTGGGCCCGCTGTTCTCCGAGGAGGAGTCGCGCGCGATGCTCGCCGCCCGGCTCAACGCGCTGGCGAAGGGCTACTCCGCGGTGCGGCCCGAGTTGCTCGACCGGCTCGCGCTGTACCTGAACCTCGGCATCACCCCGGCCATCCCGGAGATCGGCTCGCTGGGTGCCTCCGGTGACCTCGCGCCGCTCTCGCACATCGCGATCACCCTGATCGGCGAGGGCTACCTGCTCAAGGACGGCCAGCGGGTGGAGACCGGCCCGGTGCTCCGGGCGCACGGCATCAAGCCGCTCGAACTGCGGTTCAAAGAGGGCCTGGCGATGATCAACGGCACCTCGGCGATGACCGGGCTCGGCTCGCTGGTGGTCGGCCGCGCGCTGGACCAGGTGCGGCAGGCGGAGATCGTCACCGCGCTGGTGCTGGAGACCCTGCAGGCCTCCACCAGCCCGTTCCTGGCCGAGGGCCACGACATCGCGCGCCCGCACCGCGGCCAGATCGACACCGCGTTCAACATGCGCGCGCTGATGGAGGGCACCGCGCTCGCGCTGGAGCACGCCGAACTGCGCCGCCAGGCCGAGGCCGCCCGCGACGAGACCGGTGTCACCAAGACCGAGGTGTACCTGCAGAAGGCGTACACGCTGCGCGCCATCCCGCAGGTGGTCGGCGCGGTCCGCGACACGATCTACCACGCCCAGGAGAAGCTGACCACCGAGCTGAACTCCAGCAACGACAACCCGTTGTTCTTCGAGGGCCAGGAGATCTTCCACGGGGCGAACTTCCACGGCCAGCCGATCGCCTTCGCGCTGGACTTCGTCAACCTGGGCCTGACCCAGCTGGGCGTGTTCTCCGAGCGGCGCACGAACCGGCTGCTCAACCGCTACCTCAGCGAGGGCCTGCCCGAGTTCCTCGTGGCCGGTGACCCGGGCCTGAACAGCGGTTTCGCCGGCGCGCAGTACCCGGCCACCGCGCTGGTCGCGGAGAACCGGACGATCGGCCCGGCCAGCATCCAGAGCGTGCCGTCCAACGGCGACAACCAGGACGTGGTCAGCATGGGCCTGATCGCCGCCCGCAACGCGCGCAAGGTCTCCGGCAACGTCAACTACATCCTGGCCGTGGAGTTCCTGGCCGCGGCGCAGGCGGTGGACCTGTCCGGGCGCTACGAAGGGCTGAGCCCGGTCTCCAAGGCGACCTACGACATGGTGCGCTCGCTGGTGCCCACGCTGGACCGCGACCGCTTCATGAGCGACGACATCGAGGCCGTGGCCGCGGCCATCTCGCGCGGCGAGTTCCTCGACGCGGCGCGGCAAAGCGGCGTCGAACTGCGCTGAGCGAATCCACAAGGGAGAGTCCGATGACGGACGAGCAGAACGGGGTGCGGAAGACGCGCCCGTTCACCGGTGACGAGTACGTCGAAAGCCTGAAGGACGACCGGGAGATCTACATCTACGGCGACCGGGTCAAGGATGTGACCACGCACCCGGCGTTCCGCAACCCGATCCGGATGACCGCGCGGCTCTACGACGCGCTGCACGACCCCGCCCAGCGGGACGTGCTCACCGCGCCGACCGACACCGGGTCCGACGGGTACACCCACCGGTTCTTCACCACCCCGCACAGCGCCGAGGACCTGGTCGCCGACCAGCAGGCGATCGCGGCTTGGTCGAGGCTGAGCTACGGCTGGATGGGCCGCAGCCCCGACTACAAGGCGTCGTTCCTGGGCACCCTCGGGGCGAACGCGGACTTCTACGCGCCGTTCGAGGACAACGCGCGGCGGTGGTACCGGGAGTCGCAGGAGAAGGTGCTCTACTGGAACCACGCCATCGTGCACCCGCCGGTGGACCGGAACCGGCCACCGGACGAGGTCGAGGACGTCTTCATCCACGTGGAGAAGGAGACCGACTCGGGCCTGGTGGTCAGCGGGGCGAAGGTGGTGGCCACCGGGTCGGCGCTGACGCACTACAACTTCATCGCCCACTACGGCCTGCCGATCAAGAAGAAGGAGTTCGCGCTGGTCGCCACGGTGCCGATGGGCGCACCGGGCATGAAGCTGATCTGCCGCCCGTCCTACACGGCCACCTCGGCCGTGATGGGCAGCCCGTTCGACCACCCGCTGTCGTCCAGGTTGGACGAGAACGACACCATCCTGGTGCTGGACAAGGTGCTGATCCCGTGGGAGAACGTGTTCATCTACGGGCACATCGGGAAGGTCCAGCTGTTCACCGGGCGGTCCGGTTTCCCCGAGCGCTTCACCTTCCACGGCTGCACGCGGCTGGCGGTGAAGCTGGAGTTCATCGCCGGCCTGCTGGCGAAGGCGCTGGAGATCACCGGCACCAAGGACTTCCGCGGGGTGCAGAGCAGGCTGGGCGAGGTTCTCGCCTGGCGCAACCTGTTCTGGGGCCTGTCGGATGCCTCGGCCCGCAACCCGGTGGCGTGGAAGAACGGTGCCGTGCTGCCCAACCCGGCGTACGGCCAGGCGTACCGGTGGTTCATGCAGATCGGGTACCCGCGGGTGCGCGAGATCGTGATGCAGGACGTGGCCAGCGGCTTGATCTACTCGAACTCGAGCGCCGAGGACTTCGCGAACCCGGAGATCCGGCCGTACCTGGACAAGTACGTCCGCGGTTCGGAGGGCGTGGATTCGGTCGAGCGGATGAAGGTGATGAAGCTCCTGTGGGACGCCGTCGGCACCGAGTTCGGCGGGCGGCACGAGCTGTACGAGCGCAACTACGCGGGGAACCACGAGAACACCCGGGTGGAACTGCTCAACGCGCAGCTGGCCAGCGGTGAGGTCGAGGGTTACAAGGCCTTCGTCGACCAGTGCATGTCGGAGTACGACCTGAACGGCTGGACGGTCCCCGACCTCTCCTCGTTCAACGACCTCCGCCAATTCCGAGGCAACATCCTGAACGGCTAGCACCACAACAACAAGGGCTCCCGAGGCAACCCCCTCGGGAGCCCTTTTTTTCAGGCCCACGCACCGGCAGCCGGCCGCAATCCGGCACCAAACCGGCGGCCGGCAACGAAACGGGACCAACCACCCCAACCTGACCTCCCCCATCCCGGTCCCCAGCCAAAAACACGGCGAAGGCCCCCAAGTCAAGGCATCTTTCCCGCCTTGACTTGGGGGCCTTCGCCGTAGTCACACTAAAAGACCGGGTTGGGGGCCCCGATCACCCGCACTACCCCCGCGGGCTGTTCTGATACGCGGCCAGCTTCCACTGGCCCTCCTCCTTCACCACGACCCACGACGCGCGGATCGCACGCTCGTCCGAAACCTCCGTCTCGGACCCGTGCATCACCCCGCCCTGCGTGATGAGGACACCAGCCTCCGCGCTGAAGAACTCGATGCTGATCGGCTGCCCGGTGACCCGGGTGCCCTTGTACGGCCCCGAGAACGCGCCGGCCATGAACGCGCGGATCTCGTCCTTGCTCTTGCGGAACAGCCCCGGCAGGATCATCGTGCCGTTCTCGGTGAACACGTCGGCGAAGGCGTCGGCGTCGTGCGCGGCCCAGGCCGCGATGATGCGCTGGGGGATGTGCGCGACGGCGGCCTGGTCCCCGGCGGACGGGGTGGTCCGGACTGCGGCAGTGGTCATCTCCGGTGTCTCCCTCGGCTCAGATGTACAGGGTGTTCGGCTCGAGCCCGCACAGGACCCGCCCGTACAGCTCGTTGTTGGTGTTGGGGTGCATCAGCGCGTGCAGGTTGACCGCCTGGATGTCCCGCGAGATCCGCTGGATCGGCACGTCGCTGTAGATCGACGAACCACCGCTGGCGGTGGCGAAGATGTCCACCGCCTCCTTGGCCAGCTTGACCACGGCGCCCATGTCGGCGCGGGCCTGGGCGCGCTCCTCGAGCTTCCACTCGGCGCCCTGCTCGCCCTTGCCGTCCACCAGCGACGTCAGCCGCTGGGCGTGGAAGCCGATCTGATCGACCTTCAGCGTGCCCTCGGCCGCCTGGAAGTGGGTGATCGGCGCCTCGGCCTGGTTCTCGTAGGCGGTGTAGGTGATCTTCCGCTTGCCGACGCGCTCGAAGAACGCCTCCTTCGCGGCCTGCGCGACACCGACCACGGTGCCGATCGAGGACGCGGACGCCACCGGCAGCAGCGCGTTGCGGTAGATCGGCGAGTTCGCGTTCAGCTGCGACGCGTACTGGCCCTGCAGCACCAGCGGCAGCGGGATGACCCGGGCCGAGGGCACGAAGAGGTCCTGCGCCACGGTGCTGACGCTGCCGGTGCCCTTGAGGCCCGAGGTGTGCCAGTCGTCGACGATGGTCAGCTCGGACATCGGCACCAGCGCCATCACCGGCACCGGCTGCTGGTCGGGCGCGATCAGCACGGCGATGATCTCCTGCCAGTGCGCGTGGTGCGCACCGCTGATGAAGCTCCACTTGCCGTTGACCACGATGCCGCCGTCGACCGGTGCGGCCATCGCGGACGGGCTGAGCGTGCCGCAGATGCGCACGTCAGGAGTGGAGAACACCTCGTCCTGGACCTCGTCCGGGAAGGTGCAGGCCATCCAGGTGGGGATCCAGTAGACGGACGCGGTCCACGAGGTGGAGGCGTCGGCGCGGCCGAGCTCGGTGGCCACGTCGACCAGGGTGCGCGTGTCGGCTTCGTAGCCGCCGTAGCGCTTCGGCACGCGGAGCTTGAACACGCCGGCGTCGGCCAGCGCCTCGATCGACTCGTCGTGGATGCGCCGGTTCTCCTCGGCCCAGGCCGCGTGCTTCTTGATCAGCGGCGAAAGCTCGGACGCGCGACGAACAAGTTGCTCCCGCGTCGGAAGATCGATCGTCGTCATCAGTATTTCCTCCTAGAAAAAAATTGGCCGAGAATCACCCGACAATCCTCCCGATGGTCGCATTCCCAGCGGCGAGCGGAGTCTTCTCGATTGCCGCACCGGCCAGGCAATTCGGGAGAAGCGCGGCCGGTTCGCGGCTCGATACGATCCGATTCCGCCGGATGAATCACCAGAAGGGTGCGGGAGAACATGAGCACTGCACAGGACCGGATCCCGCTGTCGCTCAACCAGGAGTTCCTGTGCATGTGGGACCAGGGCGACGAGGCGGGGCCGTTCGGCCCGAAGTACAACATCATCTTCGGCGTGCGGATCGACGGCACCGTCGACGAGGGCGTGCTCCAGTCCGCTTTGGACGATGTGGTGGAGCGCCACGAAGCCCTGCGCACGCTGATCATCCGCGATGAGAAGTACCAGAAGGTGCTGCCGCCGAGCCGGGTCCCGCTGACCGTGCGCGAGCTGGGCGACCTCCCGGTGGGTGACCGCCAGCTGCGCGCCGAGCAGTTCATCGGCGAGATCGAGTCGGGTTCGTACGGCGCGGTGGAACTGCCGCTGATCCGGGCGTTCCTCGGCCGGTTCGACGCGACCGACGCGGTGCTCGTGCTGATCGTGCACCACACCGCGGCCGACGAGTGGTCGATGCCGCTGATCATGCGCGACCTCGCCGCGCTCTACGCCGGCCGGCTGGAGAACCGCCCGCACGGGCTGCCCGAAGCCCGCCAGTACCCCGAGTACTCGGTGTGGGAGAAGGAGAAGCTGACCTCCGAGTCGGCCGCGAAGTCGCGCGAGTTCTGGGCCAAGGAACTGGAAGGCGCCCAGATCCTGCCGCTGAAGACGCACTTCGCGCGCTCGGAAGGCCGGGACAAGACCACCTCCTGGCACCGGTTCTCCATCGCCGAGGACCTCGGCGCGGCGCTGCTGAGCACCGCGAAGGCCACCCGCAGCTCGCCGTTCATGGTGCTGCTCGCGGCGTACAACGCCTTCCTGCACAAGCTGACCGGCGAAACCGACGTGGTGGTGATGACCTTCACCTCCGGTCGTGGCGAGGCCGCCTTCCACGACACCGTCGGCGCCTTCTTCAACTACCTCCCGCTGCGCACCGACCTCAGCGGCTGCGAGACCTTCGCCGACGTGGTGAGCCGGACCCGGCGCACCTGCCTGCGCGCCTACGCGCAGGACATCCCGTTCGGCGAGATCGCCGGCCAGGCCCCGCAGCTGATGGGGCCGGGCATGGCCGACGACGGCGCGCCGTGCGCGTTCCAGGTGTTCCGCTCGCCGTTCGCCGCGGCCGGTGACGCGGGCGGGTTCACCTACACCGAAATCCGCCGCCGCCTGCTGCCCCAGGCCGCGGGCGGCGACATCCCGGACGGCTCGATGTGGCACATCGACATGGAGTTCGAGGGCGAGATGGCAGGCACCCTCGGCTTCAACACCAATCTGTACGACGCGGACGGCATGCGTGAGCTGGCCGCGAACTTCCTCGGCACGCTGAAGAACACCGTCGGCGCGCCGGACACCCCGCTGGACCAGATCTAGCCGACGAACAACCGGAGGATGGGCGAGATGACGAGCAACCTGGACCTCGAGCAGGCGGTCGGGAAGATCTGGAAGGAGGTGCTGAGCGTGCCGGACGGCAAGGGCGAGGCCACCTTCTTCGACCTCAACGGCGACTCGATCACCGCGGTGCGCCTGGTTTCCCGGATCGAGGACGAGATCGGCGTGGAGATCGAGGTCGGTGACATCTTCGAGGAGGACCCCTCACTGGCCGTGCTGGTCAAGGACGTGGCGGCGAAGGCGGCGGCCCGGTGAGCGGACTGGTCCGCGTCCGGTCCGGCCACAGCCTCGACGAGGTCGAAGAGATCCTCGAGCGTGATGGTGCGATCGTCGTCGAGGACTTCGCCGACGACATCACGCGTGAGGCGCTGCTGGCCGACTTCCGGCCGGCGCTGGAGGCACAGGGGTACGGCGAGGACTGGTACAACGGCACGCGCACCCGCCGGGTGTCCTCGCTGTTCGGGCGCACCAAGGAACTGACGCCGATCGTGACGCACCCGCTGTACCTCGGGGCGGCGCGGCGGATCATGCAGAAGCCGGTGCCGATCTGGCTGGGCCGGTCGCGCGTGGAGATGACGCCGACCATCCAGATCAGCGGTACGCAGTTGATCGAGATCCACCCGGGGCAGGGCAAGCAGCCGCTGCACCGCGACGACGCGCTGCACCTGCGGCGGCACCCCGGCCCGACCAGCCGGGTGCAGATCATGGTGGCGCTGAGCGAGTTCACCGCGGAGAACGGTGGCACGCTGGTGATCCCGGGGAGCCACCACTGGGACGACGAGCGGGCCCCGCTGGCGAGCGAGGCCATCCCGACGGAAATGGCGCCCGGTGGGGCGTTGATCTGGCTGGGCGGCGTCTACCACGGCGGCGGGAAGAACGTGGCCGAGACTCCGCGTACCGGGATGACCATCGCGCTGGACCTCGGGAACCTCCGGCAGGAGGAGAACCAGTACCTCGCCGTGCCGCGGGAGATGGTCCTCGCCTACCCGGAGGAGGTGCGGCGGCTGCTGGGGTACGACCGGTGCCCGCCGGGGCTGGGCTGGTACGAGATGGAGGACCCGTACGAGCTGCTCACCGCGGAAGACTGAACACCGACCACGAAGGCCCCCGCGCACGGGATGCGCGGGGGCCTTCGTGGTGCCTTCCTGCCTATGTGGGTGAAAAGACGAGTGCTGTGAATGTGGCTTTCACTGCGGAATCCGCAGTGAAAGCCACATTCACAGCATGGGGCCGTCAGGCCGGCTTCAGGATCACCGGGAGGGAGCGGTGGCCGTTCATGATGAAGGTGGGCAGCGGCTGCAGCTCCTCGCGCGGCACCGCCAGGTCCAGCTCGGGGAAGCGGGCGAACAAAGTGGACAGGCCGATGGTGGCGACCGCCCTGGCGATACCGGCGCCGAGGCAGAAGTGCGGGCCGAGGCCGAACGACAGGTGGTCCTTGTCCTCACGGGTGATGTCGAAGACGTCGGCGCTGTCGCCGTGCACCGCGGGGTCGCGGCCGATGGCGCTGTAGTTCACCAGGAGCGCGTCGCCCTTGGGGATGGTGACGCCGTCCAGCTCGATGTCCTCCACGGCGTAGCGCAGCGGCAGGTGCGCCAGGGGCGACTCCACGCGCAGCGTCTCGTCGATCACCGCGTCCCAGTCCAGCTGACCGCTGGTGACCAGGTCGAGCTGGTCCCGGTGGGTCAGCAGCGCGGTGATCGCGTTGTCGAAGAAGTTGATCGTGGTCTCCGAACCGGCACCGAGGATGGCGAAGATGGTGTCGGTCAGCTCGTCCTCGGACAGGCGCGTGCCGTCCTCGTCGCGGGAGGCGATCAGGTCGCTGGTGATGTCCTCGCCGGGGTTCGCGCGCTTCTCCGCGATCAGCTCGGCCATCGCGCCGCGCCAGCCGCCGAGGATGGCCTGGGCCTGCTCCGGGGTGACGGTGGTGTCCACCATCATGTCGATCACCTTGGCGGTGCTCTGCCGCGCCGCCTCGCCCATCCCGATCAGGTCGGCGACCAGCATCGCGGGCAGCGGGTAGGCGAACGCCTCGCGCAGGTCGACCTGCTGGCCGGCGGGCACCTGCTCCAGCGCGCCGATCAGCATCTCGGTCAGCTCGTGGATGCGCGGCTTGATCGCCTCGGTGCGGCGGCGGGTGAACGCCTTGCCGACCAGGCGGCGCAGGCGCACGTGGTCCTTGCCGTAGGCGGTCACCATGTTGTCCATGGCGATCCAGCTGATCATCTCCCAGTCACGCGGGATCTCGCCGTTGATGAAGGCGGGCCAGTGGTTGCGCGCGCTCTTGGTCACCCGCGAATCGGTCAGCACCTTCTTGATCTCGGCGTAGCTGTTCAGCGACCACACGACCACGCCGCCGGGCAGCTCCACCTGGACCGCCGCGCCCTGCTTGCGCAGGCCGTCGGCTTCGCCGTGGATGTCCCGGCCGGTGGTGTCGAGGGCGTAGGGGCAGCGTTTCTCCATCTGATCTCTCCCGGATTCGTGCCAAAGGCCACCGGAAAGCCGGCGGGGCTACACACGGCGGATGCTACGGACGGAAAACGCACTGGTGAAGGCCCATTCGCGGCATTCGGAGCAAGGCGGCAATCGAGAAGAGGGACAATTCTCCGGAATTGCCGCGGAATGCTCGCGAGATTGACCACCGGCACCGCCCGGTGATTCACTCGCGGTTCGCGTGAGCGATGACCGGCGGGCGCGTGAGGAACCCATAGCGCGAGCGGGAAGAAGTTCGCTCGAGTACCGCTGACCTGCGCGAAGGCCCCGTGGCGCTGGGCACAATGGGAGAAGACGCCGCCGAAGCCGCGCTGCATGCTGGAACCCGATCGTGTGAACCTCGCGGTGAGACGAAAAAGGACTGATGGGGAGTGCGGCGTGAGTGTTGAGCGGATTTCGATTGTCGGCATCGGTCTCAGCTACCCCGACGCCAGTTCTCCGGACGAGCTCTGGGAGAACGTGCTGGCGGGGCGGCGAGCATTCCGCCGGCTACCCGACGAGCGGATGAACCGCGAGGACTACTACTCGCCGGACCCCGAAGCGCCGGACCGGTTCTACGCGGAGAAGGCCGCGGTGCTGCGGGACTTCGAGTTCGACCGGGTCAAGTACAAGGTCGCGGGCAGCACCTTCCGCACCACCGACATGACGCACTGGCTGGCGCTGGACGTGGCCGCCAGGGCGCTGGCCGACGCGGGCTTCCCCGAGGGCGAGGGCCTGCCCAAGCTGAGCACCGGCGTGGTGCTGGGCAACAGCCTCACCGGTGAGTTCTCCCGGGCGAACATCATGCGCCTGCGGTGGCCCTACGTCCGCCGCACGGTCGCCGCCGCGCTGGCCGAGAAGGGCTGGGGCGAGGAGGACATCGCCACCTTCCTCGGTGAGCTGGAGGTCCAGTACAAGGCGCCGTTCCCGGAGATCAACGAGGACACCCTGGCCGGTGGCCTGGCCAACACCATCGCCGGCCGCATCTGCAACTACTTCGACCTCGGCGGCGGCGGGTTCACCGTGGACGGTGCCTGCTCCTCCTCGCTGCTGTCCATCGTGACCGCGGCCAACGCGCTCGTCGAGCACGACGTGGACGTGGCGCTCGCCGGCGGTGTCGACCTCTCGATCGACCCGTTCGAGGTGATCGGCTTCGCCAAGACCGGCGCGCTGGCCACCGGCGAGATGAAGGTCTACGACGCCGACTCCAACGGGTTCTGGCCCGGCGAGGGCTCCGGCATGGTCGTGCTGATGCGCGAGGAGGACGCGATCGCCCGCGGCGCCCGCATCTACGCGACCCTGGCGGGCTGGGGCGTTTCCTCCGACGGCAAGGGCGGCATCACCCGGCCCGAGGCCGCCGGGCACCGCCTCGCCCTGACCCGCGCGTACAACCGCGCCGGGTACGGCGTCGAGAGCGTGTCCTACTTCGAAGGCCACGGCACCGGCACCGCGCTCGGTGACGAGACCGAGATCATCGCGCTGTCCGGCGCCCGCCGCGACGCCGCCCCGGACGCGGAGAAGGCAGCGCTCGGCACCATCAAGGGCAACTTCGGCCACACCAAGGCCGCGGCCGGGATCGCCGGGCTGATCAAGGCGACGCTGGCGGTCTACCACCAGGTGATCCCGCCGGGCACCGGGCAGAACGAGCCGCACCCGCTGCTCACCGCCGACGACGCCACCATGTACGTGCCGCGCGAAGCCGGGCTTTTCCCGGCGGGCAAGGAAATCCGCGCCGGTGTCTCGGCGATGGGCTTCGGTGGCATCAACTCCCACGTCACCGTCGAGCAGGGTCCGGACGTCGAGCGCCGCGAGGACCTCGACGAGCGCACCCGCGCGCTGGTCACCGGCCGCCAGGACGCCGAGCTGCTGCTGCTCGACGCCGAGGACCTGACCCAGCTGCGCGACCGCGTCGCCGAACTGGTCTCCGTCGCCGCGAAGCTGTCCATGGCCGAGCTGACCGACCTGGCGGGCACGCTCGCCGGTGAGCTCTCCGGTGGTGCCGCCCGCGCCGCGATCGTCGCCACCAACCCCGAGGACGCCGCGCGCAAGCTCGACCGGCTGCGCGGCCGCCTCGACGGTGGCGAGAGCAGCGTCTTCAGCGCGTCGGAGGGCATCTACGCGGGCAACCGCAACGCCACCCCGAAGATCGCCTACCTGTTCCCCGGCCAGGGTTCCGGCCGCGGCGCGGTCGGCGCGATCCGCCGCCGCTTCACCGCGGCCGAGGAGATCTTCACCCAGGCCGGGCTGCCCACCGACGGCGATCAGGTGGCCACCGAGGTGGCCCAGCCCCGGATCGTCACCGGCTCGCTGGCCGCGCTGCGTGTGCTGCGCGGGCTCGGCATCGAGGCGGACACCGCGGTCGGGCACAGCCTCGGCGAGCTGACCGCCCTGCACTGGGGCGGCGCGATGGACGAGCAGCAGGTGCTGCGCCTGGCCGGGATCCGCGGCAAGGTGATGGCCTCGGCCAGCGACGGCGGCGGGGCGATGGCCGGTCTGCAGGCCGAGCCCAACCAGGCCGAGCGCTTCGCCGAGGGCGAGGACGTGGTCATCGCCGGGTACAACGCCCCGCGCCAGACCGTCCTTTCCGGACCGGCCGACGCGATCGACCGGGTCTGCGAGAAGGCCCGCGCCCAGGGCGTCACCGCCACCCGCATCAACGTTTCGCACGCCTTCCACTCGCCGCTGGTCGAACCGGCCGCGGTGGCGATGACCGAGCAGCTCGAGGGCATCGGCTTCGAGCGGCTCACCCGCCCGGTGATCTCCACGGTGACCGGCGACGTGCTGCACGCCGCGGAGAACCTGGCCGAACTGCTGCGCGACCAGATCGTGCAGCCGGTCCGCTTCCGCGAGGCGGCCGCGAAGGCCGCCGAGCGCAGCGACCTGGTGGTCGAGGTCGGCCCCGGCCGTGTCCTTTCCGGACTGTTCAGCGAGATCGCGCCGGACACCCCGGTGCTCTCGGTGGACACCGACAGCGGCTCGCTCTCCGCGGTGCTCGGCGTGGCCGGTGCGGCCTTCGCGCTCGGCGCGGCGCTGGACACCGCGGCGCTGTTCGCCGGTCGCGCGGTCCGGCCGCTGCCGCTGGACGGCGAGATGTCCTTCCTGGAAAGCCCCTGCGAGGCCGCGCCCTCGATCGACCTGGAACTGCTCCGCAGCCAGCAGAGCGCCGAGGCCAAGGCGACCGCCGCCGCGCAGGCCGCTTCCGCCACCGAGACCGACCCGGCCAGCAGCACCCTCGACCTGCTGCGCAAGCTCGCGGCCGAGCGGGTGGAGCTGCCGCTGGAGACGGTCACCGCGGACACGCACCCGCTGGACGACCTGCACCTGTCCTCGATCACCGTCGGCCAGATCGTCAACGACGTGACCCGCGCGCTCGGCCGCCCGCCGCTGGAGGGCATGCCGAACTTCGCCACCGTCTGCCTCGGCGAGCTGGCCGAGATGATCGACGAGCTGGCCGAGACCGCGCAGCGCTCGGACACCGACGCGCCGAAGGGCGAGGTCCCCGGGGTGGCGCCGTGGGTGCGGCCGTTCGCGGTCCAGTACGTGCGGGCCCCGCGCCCCTTCGCCGACATCGGCTCGGGCGGCAGCACCGCCGACTGGACGGTGTACTCGACGGAGGACCACCCGCTGGCCGAGCCGCTGCGGTCGGCGCTGGCCGCCGCGGGCATCGGTGACGGGGTGCTGCTCTGCCTGCCGCCGGACGCCGACGAAAGCCACGTCGGGCTGTTCCTCGACGCCGGCCGCGCGGTGATGGGCGCGCCGACCGGTACCCGCTTCGTGCTGGTGCAGCAGGGACTCGGCGCCTCCGGCCTGGCCAAGACGCTGCGCCTGGAGGATCCCTCGATCCGCACCACGATCGTCGACCTGCCCGACGCCGCGGCCACCAACCCGCTGGCCGTCGAGGAGGCGATGGGCTTCGTGGTCAGCGAGGTCGCCTCGACCATCGACTTCGCCGAGGCCCGCTACGACGCGGGCGGCAACCGCTGGGTGCCGGTGCTCAAGCCGCTGCCCGCGCCGCCGGAGGACCCCGGCCCGTCGCCGCTGTCCGCCGGGGACGTGCTCCTGGTCACCGGTGGTGGCAAGGGCATCACCGCGGAGAGCGCGCTGGCCATCGCCAAGGAGTCCGGCGCGAAGCTGGCGCTGCTCGGCCGCAGCCTGCCCGAGTCCGACACCGAACTGGCCGAGAACCTGGACCGGATGACCGCGGCGGGCATCGACTTCCGCTACGAGTCGGCCGACGTCACCTCGGCCGAGCAGATCAAGGACGCGGTCGAGAAGATGCAGGCCGAACTCGGTGCGGTCACGGCGATCCTGCACGGCGCCGGGCGCAACGAGCCGAGCGCGTTGTTCAGCCTCACCGAGGACACCTTCCGCAAGACGCTCTCGCCGAAGATCGACGGCCTCCGCGCGGTGCTCGCCGCGGTGGACGAGGACAAGATCAAGCTGCTGGTCACCTTCGGCAGCATCATCGGCCGCGCCGGTCTCCGCGGTGAGGCGCACTACGCCACCGCGAACGACTGGATGACCGAGCTGACCCTGCGCTTCGGCCGGGAACACCCGAACGCCAAGGTGCTCGCGCTGGAGTGGTCGGTCTGGTCCGGGGCCGGCATGGGCGAGAAGCTCGGCGTGGTCGGCGCTCTGATGCGCGACGGCATCACGCCGATCCCCACCGAGAACGGCATCGAGATGCTGCGCCAGGTGCTGGCCGACCCGGACTCGCCGCCGGTGCTGGTGGTCTGCGGGCGGACCGGTGGCCTGGCCACCCTGCCGGTGGAGCGCCAGGAACTGCCGCTGACCCGGTTCGTCGACCGCGCGGTGGTGCACTACCCGGGCGTCGAGCTGATCACCGAGGCCGACCTGTCCGCGGGCAGCGACCCGTACCTGGCCGACCACCTGCTCGACGGCGACCTGCTCTTCCCCGCGGTGATCGGCATGGAGGCGATGACCCAGGTGGCCGCCGCGGTCACCGGGCAGAACGGCCCGCCGGTGCTGGAGAACGTCGAGTTCCTGCGGCCGATCGTGGTCTCGCCGGGCGGCTCGACCACCATCCGGCTGGCCGCGCTGGCTCGCAGCGGCGAGGCGGTCGACGTGGTGATCCGCAGTGAGGACACCGGGTTCAGCGCCGACCACTTCCGGGCCCGCCTGCGCTTCCCGCGGCCGGACCTGGGTGCCCAGCCGGGTGCCTTCGCCGACCTGAACAACCCGCTGCCGCCGGTCCCGGTCGACCCGGTGACCGAGCTCTACGGCACGGTCCTGTTCCAGGGCAAGCGGTTCCAGAAGCTGACCGGTTACCGGCGGGCGAGCGCCCGGCACGCGGTGGCCGAGGTGTCCACCGACAGCGGCCACTCGTGGTTCGCGCCCTTCCTGCCGCAGCAGAAGCTGCTGGCCGACCCGGGCACCCGCGACACGATGATGCACGCGATCCAGTGCTGCGTCCCGGACGCGACGCTGCTGCCGCAGGGCATCGAGCGGCTGTTCCTGGCCGACCCGGCCGACCAGGACGTGGAGTACGTGGTGCTCGACGCCCGCGAGCGGTCGCAGGACGGCGACACCTACGTCTACGACCTCGACATCCGCGAGCCGGGTGGCGATCTGGTGGAGCGGTGGGAAGGGCTGTCGCTGCGGGCGGTCCGCAAGCGCGACGGGGCGGGCCCGTGGACGCCGTCGATGCTGGGTTCCTACCTCGAGCGGGCGTGTGAGCGCGTGCTCGGCGGCACCCGCGCGGTGGTGGTGGAGCCCGATCCCCTCGGCGTGGACGTCGGTGCCACCCCGGAGCGGCGGGCGCAGACCAGGCTGGCGCTGTCCAGGGCGATCGGCCGTCCCGCCGAGGTGCAGTACCGCCCGGACGGCAAGCCGGAGACCGACGGCTTCGAGATCTCCGCTTCGCACAGCTCGCGGCTGACCCTCGCGGTGGCCGGGTTCGGGCAGCTCACCTGCGACGTGGAAACCGTAGTCGAGCGCACCGACGACGACTGGGCCGGCCTGCTCGGCAGTGAACTGCTGGCGGTCCGCGACCTCCTCGCCGCCGAAACCGGCGAGTCCGTGGCGGCGGCGAGCACCCGGGTGTGGAGCGCGCTGGAGTGCATCCGCAAGACCGGCGAGATGACCCAGGCGCTGACCGTGCAGCAGGTGCACCCCGACGGGTGGGCGCTGCTGTCCAGCGGCGAGGCCCGCATCGCGACCTGGGCCACCACGATCGAAGACCGGCCGGACCCCGTGGTCTTCGCGGTACTCGAGGGAGAGGAAAGCTGAGAATGTCGGGCTACTACGAGATCCGCCACACGGTCGGGTTCGAGGAGACCAACCTCGTCGGCAATGTCTACTACGTCAACTACCTGCGCTGGCAGGGGCGGTGCCGCGAGATGTTCCTCAAGGAGAAGGCGCCCGCGGTGCTCGAGGACGTCCGCGACGACCTGAAGCTGTTCACGCTCAAGGTCGAGTGCGAGTTCTTCTCCGAGATCACCGCCTTCGACGAGCTGTCCATCCGGATGCGGCTGGAGGAGCTGACCCAGACCCAGATCCAGTTCAGCTTCGACTACGTCCAGGTCACCGGCGGCCAGGAGAACCTGGTGGCCCGCGGCCGCCAGCGGATCGCCTGCATGCGCGGGCCCAACACGAACACCGTGCCCTCACGGGTGCCGGAGCAGCTGCGCGAGGCGCTCGCGCCGTACGCCGAAGGTCCGAAAGCCGCGGCCGCCGTCAAGGACACTGCCGCAGCGGCGGCGGCCAGGAGCAAGGGGGTCTGACCGTGTCGGAAACCGTGCAGGCAGAGTCAGCGGAGCAGGCCGGCAGGCCCGCTCCGGTGGCGCCGCTGAAATCGCTGTCGGTGCTGCCGTCGCAGCGCCGCAAGCGGTTGTCCACCCCGACCACGCTGCGCGAGGTCATGTCCCAGTTCGCCACCGGGATCACGGTGATCACCGCCGGTGGCGAGCGGGGGCACGGGATGACCGCCAACGCGTTCAGCTCGGTGTCGCTGGATCCGCCGATGGTGCTGTGCTGCGTGTCCCGCGCGGCCAGGATGCACGACGCGATCCTGTCGGCGAAGGCGTTCGCGGTGTCCATCCTGGGCGCCGAGCAGCGGGAGATGGCGCGGTACTTCGCCGACTGGCGGCGGCCGCGCGGGCTGGCCCAGTTCGACGCGGTCGACTGGTTCCCCGGTCCGCACACCGGCTCCCCGCTGCTGTCCGGTTCGCTGGCCTGGGTCGAGTGCAACCTCGCCGAGGTCTACGAAGGCGGGGACCACTCGATCTTCCTCGGCAACGTGGTCAGCTCGAAGCGGGGCACCGGCCCGCACGCCCTGACCTTCTTCGGCGGCGACTACCACCAGGTCGGTCCGGATGTCCGCGCCTCGGCCTAGGTTGCTGGTCACCGTGACGGGTGGCACCGGGTTCGCCGGTGCCCACTCGGTCGCGGCGATCGTCGCCCGCGGGCACCGCGTGCGGCTGCTGGCGCGGGACCCGGCTTCGGCCGGTCCCGCGCTGGAACCGCTGGGCGTGGACCCCGCCGCGGTCGACGTGGTGGCGGGCGACGTCACCGACGAGGCCGCGGTGACCGCCGCGGTCCGCGGTGCCGACGCCGTGCTGCACGCGGCCGCGGTCTACTCCTTCGACAGCCGTCAGCGCGCGGTGATGCGGGCGGTCAACGAACGCGGGACCGAGGTCGTGCTGAGCGCGTCGCGGCGGGCGGGCGTCGGCCGGATCGTGCACGTTTCCAGCGTGGCGGCGTTGTTCCCGTCGAAGGAGCCGCTGGGCCCGGCCTCGCCGGTCGGGACACCGCGCGAGACCTACATGGCGACCAAGGCCGCCGCGGAGGCCGTCGCGCGGCGGCACCAGGCCGAGGGCGTGCCGGTCGTGATCAGCTACCCGCCCGCCATGCTCGGCCCGCACGACCCGAAGCTCGGCGACCAGAACGCCAGGCTGCGCAACGTGTTGCGCGGGCTGATGCCGTTCTGGCCGCGGGGCGGGCTGCCGATGGGCGATGTCCGCGACACCGCCGCACTGCACGCGCTCGTGGTGGAGAACCCCGGCCCCAACCGGGTTTTCGGCCCGGGCCGGGCAGTGTCCACACGCGACTACGTGGCGGCGGTGCGCGCGGTGACCGGCCGCGCGCTGCCCGCCCTGTTCCTGCCGCCCGCCGCGCTGGTGCCGGTCGGCAGGCTGGCCGACCTCGCCCAGCGGGGGTGGCCGTGGCGGATCCCGGCGGAGTACGGCGCGATCTACGCCTGCGCGTGCGACGCGCGGGTCGATCCGGCCGCACCCAGTGCTGGGCTGAGCCCGCGGCCGCTGGCCGCGACCCTGACCGACACGGTGCGGTGGTTGCACCGCACCGGTTTTCTGTCCGATCGGCAGGCTGGCGTGCTCGGCACGCCGGTGCCGATTCCGTTGTTAGCAGGAAGGGCTGTCCGATGAGCGCCGAATCCGTTCCCCAGCCGGCCGAGCCGGAGACCGACCAGCCGATCCCGCTGTTCGGCCGCGCCGAGCCGCCCGCCGCCGCGGCGGACGCGCAGGACGCGCCGGACCCCCGGTGGCTCAGCGGCCCGCCGTACCCCTCGGTGCCGCGCCTCGGCCGCGGGCTGCGCTGGAGCGACCTGGTCGCCCAGATGGAGGCCGACCACGCCGAACGAGAGGCCAGGAGGGCGGCGTGAGCGAGCGGACGGACGCCAACGCCTACGCGTTCGACCGCGGCCCGGCGGCCCCCGCCGGACCCGCGGCGGCCGAGCGCGCCGTGGGGGGTGACGACGTCGTTGTGCCCTTCCCGCGCCACCGCACCGAAGAAGGCAGGCGGGGCCGCGCCCCGGGCGGCGGGCGCCAGCGCTCCGTCCGCGAGCGCGGCCGCGACTACGCCGCGTCGCGCACCATGGACGGCCTGCGCGAGCGGCTCGGCGAACAACGCGCCAAGATCGTCGAAGGGCAGCCGGAGCGCCAGCACAAGCTCGGCAAGCTGACCGCGCGCGAACGGCTCGACCTGCTGCTGGACGAGGACTCGTTCACCGAGGTCGAGCTGTACCGCAGGCACCAGCTGAGCGGGCCGAAGCTGGGGGACAACCGGCCGTTCACCGACGGGGTGGTGGCCGGTTCCGGCACCATCGAGGGCCGCCGGGTCTTCGTCTACTCGCAGGACTTCGCGTTGTTCGGCGGTTCGCTCGGGCAGGCGCACGCGGCGAAGATCCACAAGGTGATGGACCTGGCGCTGGCCACCGGGTCGCCGCTGATCGGGCTGAACGACAGCGGTGGCGCCCGGATCCAGGAGGGCGTCGAGGCGCTGCACGGCTACGGCGGCATCTTCCGCAGGCACGCGGCCGCGTCCGGGGTGATCCCGCAGATCAGCGTGATCCTCGGGCCGTGTGCCGGTGGCGCGGCCTACTCGCCGGCACTGGCCGACTTCACCTTCATGGTCCGCGACACCGCCCGGATGTACCTGACCGGGCCGGATGTGGTCGAGGTGGTCAGCGGCGAACGGGTCAGCCACGACGAACTGGGCGGCGCCGACGTGCACGGCGAGCTGTCCGGCTCGGCCGCCGTGGTGCACGACGACGAGGAGAGCTGCCTCGCCGACGTGCGCTACCTGGTGTCCATGCTGCCGCGCAACAACCTCGAACCGGCACCCCGCACGGTGGGCAGCGGTGCCGGGCAGGAGGTGCGGCCCCGGCTGGCCGAGATCGTGCCGGTGGAGCCCAACCAGCCCTACGACATCCGCGAGGTGATCGCCGAGGTCGTCGACGACGAGGACTTCTTCGAGATCCACGAGCTGTGGGCGCGCAACGTGGTGTGCGCGTTCGGGCGGATCGACGGCGAACTGGTCGGGGTGGTCGGCAACCAGCCGATGGTGCTGGCCGGCGTGCTGGACCGGGAGGCCTCGCAGAAGGCGGCGCGGTTCGTCCGGTTCTGCGACGCGTTCAACATCCCGCTGATCACCCTGGTCGACGTCCCCGGCTTCCTGCCGGGCACCGAGCAGGAGCACAACGGGGTGATCCGGCACGGCGCGAAGCTGCTCTACGCCTACTGCGAGGCGACCGTGCCGCGGATCCAGGTGGTGCTGCGCAAGGCCTACGGCGGCGCGTACATCGTGATGGACTCGCGGTCCATCGGCTGCGACCTGTCGCTGGCCTGGCCGACCAACGAGATCGCCGTGCTCGGCGCCGAGGGCGCGGTCAACGTGCTGTTCCGCAAGGAGCTGGCGGCCGAGACCGACCCGGAGCCGCTGCGCCAGGAGCTGATCGGGGCCTACACCGAGGAGTTCCTCGACCCGGCCTACGCCGCCGAGCGCGGCCTGGTCGACGACGTGATCGATCCGGTGGACACCCGGGCGGCGATCGCCCGCGGGCTGGCCATGCTGCGGGACAAGCGCACCGAGCGACCCCGCCGCAAGCACGGGAACGTGCCGCTGTGACCGGCGAGGAGCCACTGGTGCGGGTGGTCCGCGGTGCGCCCGACGACCACGAGCTGGCCGCGGTCACCGTGGTGCTCGCGGCGTTGCTGGCCGCGGAACCGGCCGCACCGGTGGTTCCCGCGCCCCGGTCCGGCTGGGCCGATCGGTCCCACTCGCTGGGAATTCCGGCCCAGCATGCCCCGGGAGCGTGGAATTCCTAGGGAATCCCTCCCGAATCGAGGTGCGTGAGAGTCAGAATTTAGTGACCCAGGGCACACTGGGACAGGTAGTGCGCAGTTCGGCAACGGAGGTCCGCTGATGGAGTACTCGAACCACGGGGAGAACCCGGTCGCCACCACGCTGGCGCCGGACCTCATCGAGGAGGCCTTCGGCGTGGACCCGGCGGCCGAGGCGTCCGCGGTGCCGCCGCCGCGGAAGCACCGCGAATACGTCGAGGGCCCGATCGTGCTCGGTTACAACTGATCGCTGGCTAGGCTCGCTCGCATGGGTGAGCTCGAGGGCACGATCGGGGTGGTGGCCGGCCTCGTGCGGTCGGCCTTCCTGGTGAACGCGGTGTACGCCGAGTCAGGACGCGAGCACGGGATCACCCCGCAGCAGGGGCAGTTGCTGTGCGTGCTGATGGGCGGCCCGCGCGGGATGAGCGAGCTGGGCGCGATGCTCGGCCTGGCCAAGTCCAGCCTGACCGGGCTGGTCGACCGCGGTGAGCGCAACGGCCTGACCCGGCGTGAACCGGATCCGGCGGACACGCGCGCGGTCCGGGTCGCGCTGACCGAGGACGGCGCGGTGCTGGCCGCGGAGTTCTACGCCGAAACCTGCCGTCGCGTCGAACGGCTCACCGACGGGCTCGGGGACGCCGACCGGGCGGCGCTGGGCGAGCTGCTCGGCCGGGTGGTGCGGGACAACGAGGTGCCGGAGGTCTTTCTCGAGGTTGCAGTTCGTGATGCGAACTAATATAGTTCGTGGCACGAACTCAATTTCTGGGGGAACTCATGAACGTGCTCTTCGGCTTCGGGACCGTGCACGACGTCGCTGACCGCGCGGCCCTCCTGGGCAGCGTCGAGCAGGCCGACCGCGACGGGCTGGACCACTTCTCGATGAGCGATCACCCGTACCTCGGCGCGCGGCTGGACGCCTACGCCACGGTCGGGTTCGCGCTCGGCCGCACCGAGCGGATCTCCGGGTTGGTCAACGTCACCAACCTGCCGACCAGGCCGGCGCCGATGCTCGCGCGCACGGTGACCTCGCTGGCCGCGCTGTCGGAGGGGCGGCTCGTGCTCGGCATGGGCGCGGGCGGGCTCTGGGACCGGATCGCCGACCTCGGCGTGGCGCCGCTTTCGCCGGGTGAGGCGGTGGACGCCTTCGAGGAGGGCATCACGCTGATCAGGAAGCTCGCCGGTGGCGGACCCGCGATCACCCACGACGGACGCCACTACCGGGTGCGCGAGATCGAACCGGCGCCGTTCGCGGCCCCGCCGGTGTGGACTGGTTCGGTCGGCCGGAAGTCGCTCGCCGCCACCGGCCGGGTGGCCGACGGCTGGATCCCCGGGCACGCGGCGGACTGGCTCAGCAAGCGGTACCGCGAGTCGCGCCCGGTGATCGACGAGGCGGCGGTGTCCGTCGGCCGCGACCCGAGCGAGATCCGCACGGTCTACAACCTGCCCGGGCGGATCACCGCGGAGCCGCTGGCGGCCACGCGTGATCGCGAGGGTCGCTGGCTCGGCGGCTCGCCCTCGCAGTGGGTCGAGGAACTGACCGGCGCGGTACTGGACCACGGTGCTTCGGGCTTCACGCTCTTCGGCCCGTCCGGCGGCTCGCCGGACCCGGTCACGCTGAGCCGGTGGGCTTCGGAGGTCGCCCCGGCGGTCCGTGAGGCGGTCGCCCAGCGCTCAGGGCTTCTCGGCTGAGACGAGCAGGAAGTTCGGCAGGCGCACGTATCCGGTGAGCCCGGGTTCGTGCACCTCCGCCGGGTCCAGTCCGGGTTCGGCGACTTCGCGCAACCGGCACCCGAGCGCGGCGAGTTCGTTCAGATAGGCCGAGAGCGGCCGGTGGAAGTCCGTCGCGGCCGGGCCAGGGATCTCGTACTCGACCAGGTACTCGCGCACGCGGTACTCGCCGTGCTCCCGCCACGAGCGGTACAACTGCTCGAACGCGGGGTGCACCACGGCGAACACGAAGAGCCCGCCGGGCCGCAGCGCGTCCACGCAGGCGCGCATGGCGGGCCGCCAGTCGGGGATCGCCATCAGGACCATGCTGCACACCACGGCGTCGAACTCCTCGCCGAGCTCGGGCAGCCGGGTCAGGTCCGCCTGGTGGTAGGTGACCCCTTCGCCCTGCTCGCGGGCGAACTCGACCATGCGCGCCGCGGGCTCGATCCCGACCACCCGTGCCCCGCGCCCGGCGAGCATCCGGCTGAAGTAGCCGTTGCCGCAGCCCGCGTCCAGCACCAGCCGGCCGCGCACGTCACCCAGCAACCGCAGCAGTTCCGGGTTCACCAGGTGCCGTTTGGCGAAGTCCCCGTCCCGGGCCGTGGCCGTCATCCCGGCTCGGGTGGCGGAAGCGTTCCACTGCCTGATCGCGGCCTCGTTCGCGGTCATCGGTCCTCCGGTGGGGTGAATTCGGCGCGCACGCCCAGCAGGCGCACCGGCCGCCCCAGCTCGAAGCGGCCGAACACCTCCAGCGCCGCCTCCTCCAGTTCGGCGCCGTCGGTGGTCGGGGCGGGCAGCGTCTTGCTGCGCGTGTGGGTGAGGAACGGGGCGAACCGCACCTTCACCGCGACCCGCACCGCCGGGCGGCCCTCCGCCAGCACGTCCTGGGTGACGCGCGCCGCGAGCTTCCGGATCTCCTCGGCCAGTTCACCCGGATCGGTGAGGTTCTGCTGGAAGGTGGTCTCCCGGCTGCGCGAACGCGCCACCCACGGAGTGCTGGTCACCTCGGTGTCGCCGACGCCCAGCGCCAGGATCCGGTACCACGGCCCCATCGTCGGGCCGAAGCGCGCGGCCAGCGCCTTCGGGTCCGCCGCGGCGAGTTCGGCCACTGTGGACACATCGAGCTCGGCGAGCTTCTTCGCCGTCTTGCGGCCGATGCCCCAGAGCGCCTCGGTCGGGCGCTCGTGCATCACCTCGGCCCAGTTCGCCGCGGTCAGCCGGAAGACCCCGGCCGGTTTGGCGAAGCCGGTGGCGAGCTTGGCCCGCAGCTTGTTGTCCCCGATGCCGACCGAAGAGGACAGTCCGGTCCGCTCGGTGATCGCCGCGCGGACGCGGTTCGCCAGTTCCTCGGGGTCGTCGGTCTCGGCGCCGATGAAGCCTTCGTCCCAGCCCATCACCTCGACCACCACCGGGAACTCCCGCACGGCGGCGAACACCCGCTCGGAGACCTCCTCGTAGGCGGGCGCGTCGGTCGGCAGGAACACCGCGTCCGGGCAGCGCTTGGCGGCCAGCCGCAGCGGCATGCCCGAGTCGATGCCGAAGGCGCGCGCCTCGTAGGAGGCGGTGGCCACCACCGCGCGCTCGGCCGGATCGCCGTTGCCGCCGACCACCACCGGTCGTCCGCGCAGCTCGGGGTGCCGCGCCACCTCCACCGCGGCGATGAACTGGTCGAGATCCACGTGCAGGACCCAGCTTTCCGGCATCTGCCCAGTGTGCACGCCGAACCGGGGTTGACATGTGACCTTTTGGTCACATAACCTGCCGTGGACAGGCGGTACAGCAGGCGCGGCGAGCCCGAAAACGAGCTGGAGGACAACCCATGAGCACCGAGACCACGCAGATCCACCGCGTCTACATCAAGGCGACCCCGGAGCGGGTCTGGGAGGCCATCACCTCGCCGGACTGGAACGGCAAGTACGGCTACGGCGCGCCCGCGAAGTACGACCTGCGCCCCGGCGGCAAGTACGAGGCCTACACCAACGACCAGATGAAGGCCTACGACCCGAACCTCGGCGACATCGCGGTGGACGGCGAGGTGGTCGAGGTCGATCCGCCGCGCAAGCTGGTGCAGACCTGGCGGATGTGCATGGACCAGGGCATGAAGGAAGAAGGGTTCACCCGGCTGACGTGGCAGATTGATCCCAGTGTCGACGGCGTGTGCAAGCTGACCGTGACCCACGAGCTCACCGGTGCGCCGAAGCTGGCCGACATGGTCGACGGCGGTCAGGAACACGTCGGTGCCGGTGGTGGCTGGGCGTTCGTGCTCAGCGACCTCAAGTCGCTGGTGGAGACCGGGGCGCCGCTGGCCGGCTGAACCCGCGGCGGCCGGGACCCCTCCCGGTGGCCGCCGACCTGCGAGGACGGAGATCATGGACCTGCGCTCGAGGAGGTGGGGCAGGGCGCTGGTGCTGGTGGTCGTCCTGCTCGCCGGCCTGTTCACCGCTGCCCCCGCGACCGCGGCCGGGCGGCAGACCCACACCGGGGTGATCGGCGGTGCGGCCTTCCGGGTGGAGACCCCGGAGCGCTGGAACGGCACGCTCGTGCTGTACAGCCACGCCTACTTCAGCGACGGGCTGCCGATCCCGCCGGAGGTCTGGCTGGCGAACCGCAAGGAAACCGAGAACTGGTTGCTGGCCAACGGGTACGCGCTGGCCGCGTCCGACTACGATGGCCGGTTCGGGTTCGCCGTGGAACCGGCGTTGCGCGACCAGGTGGCGGTGCTGGACTGGTTCGAGCGCAACGTCGGCAAGCCGCGGCGGACCGTCGCGAGTGGAATGTCGATGGGTGGCGGCATCGCGGTGCTGCTGGCCGAGCGGAACCCGCGGCGGATCTCCGGGGTGGTGGCGACCTGCGCGGACATCGACCACCTGGCGCCGTACAACATGTCGCTGGACGTGACCTTCGCGATCCGCACGCTGCTGGCGCCCGGTGAGGACATCGACCTGGTGCTCGCGGACGACCCGGCGGCCAGCACGCAGGCGCTGCTGGCGGCGGTCGAACGCGCACTGTCCACTCCGGAGGGTCGCGCGCGGCTCACCCTGGCCGGTGCCTTCGGCAACCTGCCGCCGTGGAAGCACGCGCACCACGCGCCGCCGGTCGAGCTGGTGGAGCGGATCAAGCAGCAGGCGGGCTGGGCGCAGAGCTCGTCCTCGGCGCTGGGGCCCGCGGGGCGCGCCGACCTGGAACGCCGGGCGGGCGGGAATCCGGCCTGGAACGCAGGCGTCGACTACGGACGGCAGCTGGCGGCTTCGAGCCAGCGGGGCCTGGTGGAGGAGGCGTACCGGGCGGCGGGTCTCGACCTGGGGGCGGATCTGGCGCGCCTCGCGGTCGAGCCGCGCATCGCGCCGGACGCGTCGGCCGTCGGGTACATGTACCGGTACGCCATTCCGCGGGGGATCACGCCCGCGCCGGTGCTGACCCTGCACAACACCGGGGACGGCGGGGCTTCGACGGACCAGGAGCAGTGGTACGCGGCGCAGGTCGCCCGGAGCGGTGATCCGGACCGGGTGCGCCAGGTCTTTTCGGCGCGGGGCAACCACTGCGCGTTCAGCGGGGCCGAGGAGATCGTGAGCCTGCGGACGATGTTCGACCGGGTGGAGACGGGGCGCTGGCCGGACACCTCGCCCGCCGCGTTGAACACGGCGGCGGCGGCTTTCGGGCCGGAGTACCACGTGGTGACGAACTTCGGTGACTTCGCGGATGCTGTGCTGGCGCCGTCGTTCGTGGAGCACGCGCCGGCTCGGTTGCAGCGTCCGTCACGCTGACCGCAAAACGAATGTGGCTTTCCTGGCGTCAGGAAAGCCACAGTGATGATGGTGTGTATGGACGGGGGCTGCCCGGGGGCTTGGCCCGGAAAGCCACTGATGCCCTGGCCGGGGTTGTCTTGCGAATGATCTGCCGGTTCCGGGGTGGTCTCCGTTCGTGCACGTCACCAGGCCAGGGGATGTGACTTGATAGGAGCCTGTGCCACCAGGACACCCATCACTGTGCTGTCCACCCCTGCTGGCCCGGTACGTGCCCTCCCTGACCACTGAACACCACGGGACGGCAGAGACCAGGATGACTGATCAGCACGGCATCGTCGACACTGCCCAGCACACCGCGGTGATCGCCGGGGTCGATACCCATAAAGACACCCACACCGCCGCCGCGCTCGATCCTGTCGGCCGGGTACTGGGCACGCACACCTTCCCGGCCACCACCGCCGGCTACACCGCGCTGGGCACCTGGCTGGCCGGGTTCGGCACGGTGTCCGCGGCCGGGGTGGAGGGCACCGGTTCCTACGGCGCGGGCCTGGCCCGCTACCTGGCCGGCGAGGGTGTCACGGTGGTGGAGGTCAACCAGCCCGACCGGCATGCCCGCCGCCGCAAGGGAAAGACCGACACCCAGGACGCGATCAACACCGCCCGCGCCGTCCTGGCCGGCCACGCTGAGGCCACCCCCAAAGCCGGCACCGGGCCCGCCGCCGCGATCACCGCCCTGCGCACCGCGCTGACCAGCGCGGTCAAATCCCGCACCGCCGCGCTCAACCAGCTCCACGCCCTGATCGTCACCGCCCCCGCCCCGCTACGCGAATCCTTGTCCGGCCTGACCGGCACAACCCTGATCAGGGCCTGCGCCCGGCTGCGCCCCGGCACCGACCTCACCAGCCCCGTCAACGCCACGAAAACCGCGCTCCGCCGCCTCGCCCGGCGCATCACCGACCTCACCACCGAGATCACCGACGCCAAAACCGACCTGAACACCCTGACCCGCCAGGTCCTGCCCGCCACCACCGCCGTGTTCGGCGTCGGCCCCGACACCGCCGCCCAGCTCCTGGCCACCGCCGGAGACAACCCCGACCGCATCACCACCGAAGCCCAGTTCGCCCACCTCTGCGGCACCGCCCCGATCGACGCCAGCAGCGGCCGCAACAACCGCCACCGCCTCAACCGCGGCGGCGACCGCCACGCCAACGCCGCCCTCCACCGAATAGTGATCGTCCGCCTGCGCCACTGCCCCCGCACCCGCGCCTACCTCGAACGACGCACCCGCGAAGGCCTCCCCAAACGACACATCATCCGCTGCCTCAAACGCTACGTCGCACGCGAAATCCACCGAACCATCACCACAGACATAGCCAACCTCGCAACAACCCCTTGACCTCAATAGGAGCATCATTCGTTGCAGGTGAAGATCAGTCCAGTAGGGTGGCGAGGCCGGTGTAGCCGCCGTCGGCCAGGCGTTTGCCCGAGACGGCGAAGTAGTCCGGGGAGGATTCCACGCCGAGGCCCTCCACCATGCGGTTCATGAAGTTGAACAAAGCGCACACCAGCACCGCGTCGTGCAGGGCCTTTTCGTCCCAGCCGGCGGCGTACACGGCTTCCGCGTCCGCCTCGGTCATACGCGCGGGGGTGCGCGTCAGCTTGCCGACATAGGCCAGTACCGGCTTCATCCGCGCCTCCACCGGGGAAGCGTCGAGATCGGTCAACGCCGCCACCAGCAGGCCTTCCGGCACGCCGAACTGCTCGGCCGTCACCGTGTGCACACCGTGGCAGTAATCGCAGCCGTTGAGCCCCGAAACATAGGCGGCGATCAGTTCCCGTTCACCCGCCGAAAACGGGGAAGGGGAGCGCATCACCAATTCGTGGTAATCGAGCAGCGGGCGCGCGGTTTCCGGGAACTTCCGGAAAACCGAGAGCAGCGCCGAATCCGTGCCCAATGACTTCAGGAAAGACATCGGCGAATCCTTCAGGAAGAGTGACGGTCGATTTCCTCGCGCCGCAGCCAGCACGCGGCCAGATAGGCCACTGTGGACGGTCCGGCCTCGCCGAGGTCGCAGTCGCCCAGCAGGCGGAGGGTTTGCTCCCAGGCGAGCCGCAACGAGGCGGCATCCGGGGCCGGGCCGCCGCCGGCGGCGAGGGCGTCGCGGGCGGCCAGCCAGCGACTGGTGCCCGCGGCCACCAGGGCGTCGAGCGAGAACTGCAGTGGTGCGTCGTGCCGGGCGTGGTCCACCGCCAGGGTGACCTGCCCGGGATCGTCGAACAGGGACGCGAGCCCGAGCCCGGCGAGCAGCCGCCGGGCGTCGAGCCCCATCAGGATCACGCCGACCTCGGCCGACGCCGAACCGTCCACCGACGGCAGCGAGAACAGGGTGTCACGCGGACTAGACACCGGCGACCGCCTTCGTCGTCAGCAGTGGTTCACCGCGTTGCACGCCGTGCGCCACGGCCGCCGCGACGCGCGCGGTGGCCACCCGGTGGCCGTCGATGTTGCGCGCCGCCGGGCCGAGTGCCATGCCCGCCGCCGCACCGACCGCGAACACCCGCGGCGCCCGGCAGTAGGCCAGCGACCGCTCGTCGAGGTCCGGCCAGCCGTTGCGCTCGCCGACGAGCTCCTCCGGCATCAGCTGGTCCCCGATCCACGGCACCGTGCCCAGCGCCAGCGCGATGTGGTCACCACGCACCACCGAGCCGTCGGCCAGCCGGACCTCACCGGTGCGGACCCCGGTCACCTGCTGCCCGCGGTGCACGACCAGCCTGCCGTCCGCCTCCGCCCGCTCCAGCCCCGGCCGGAACTCGAACATCACCGACGCCCGCCGGAACATGCCCATCAGCCCGAGCCGGTCCTCCCAGCTCACGCTGTCGAACCGGTTGCGGCCCTCGGGGCGGAAGAACGACGAGTTCACGTCCGCGCACTGGTACCGCTCGCCGGTCTCCCGGAACACCCAGTGCACCTTGGCGCCCCGGGCGAGCCCGTTCGAGATCAGGTGCGCGGCCGACAACCCGGCCCCCACCACGATCAGCTCTTCGGTCCCTTCAGGTGCCCGTTCGTCCCAATACCGGACACCCTCCGGAGTTTCCAGGCCGGACCACCAGCCACCAGGTGCCTGGCGCCGCTCCTCGCCGGTGCACAGCACCACGAACCGCGCCGACACCTCGTGCTCGCCCGCCCGCACGGTGACCGAGTTCTTGCCCGGCAGCACCGCGTGGACGTTGGCCTGCCAGGTCCGTTCGGTCACCCGGTGGGTCGAGGCGACCTGGCGGCAGTAGGCCTCGAACACGTCGACCGGGACCACCGACCGGTGCCCGGCCTGCGCCATCCGGACCTCACGGCGTTCCACCGGGGTCAGCCGCGCCCAGTTCAGCCGCGCGAAGTCGAGCAGTTCGCAGTCGCGGTACCCCTCCGCGCCGGGGTGGTGCTCGTAGGGGGAGCGCAGCACGCGCTGGCCGAGGGTGTCCACCCGGTCGAAGAACCGGCCGCACGGGCGGGTCCCGCGATCGAACAGGACGAGGTCGCGCACTCCGTGGTGCCAGAGCGCGGCGGCGACCGCCAGGCCGGCCGGGCCGGCCCCGACGATCACCGCGTCGGCGGTGCGAGGGGGCTCGTCGAGCCTCGCCGCACCGCCGAGAGCGGCGGGGAGCGGCCAGTCACGGCCGCGCGGGGAGTCCAGGAGGTGGGGCTCCGGGACGAAGACGGTCGGCACGAATCACCCGACGATGGTCACGGGCACGATCAGCTCGACCACCTGGCGCTGCGGCATGCCGTTGGTGATCAGGCCGTCGAGCGTCTCGGCCGACTTCTCGGCGCTGTCGGTGGCGATCGGGCTGTAGCGGGAGTAGGCGTAGGCGGGGTTCGTGCCGCCGGTCTCCAGCGTGTACACCTTCAGCACCGCTTCGCCGGGCCGGACCTCACCGTCGTAGAAGGTCACCCGCCGCTGGTCCGGGGTCATGAAGGTCTTCGAGAACTGGCGCGACATCAGCATGGTGTCGGCGTCGTTGACGATGGTGGAGTCCTCGTCGGTGGTGACCTGCATGGCCACCCAGGTCTTGTCGGTCAGGTTGGTCTCGGACTTGATGATCTGCCACCGGCCGGGCTCGGGCAGGTTCACCGTGACCGACACGTCGTGGTCGGTGGTGTCGATCGCGCCGGTGATCATCAGCACCCGGCGGGCCACGTCGGCCACGCCCGCCATTTGAATGTCACGCGCGCGCACGCGGCCCGAAACGTCGAGGCCGGGAAATTCCGGGTTTTCCGGTGAATCCATTTTATTTACTCCTCGCAATTCCCGGCGAAGAACGCCCCATTTGTCAACCGAAACAAAGAGTTTCACACGGTCAGGGGGCTGTCAAGGAGTCGGTTATAGGTGTGATTGGACCTCATGTGGAAATGTGAAATCCTCATCCCGGAACGGCCGCGACTGGTCCATTCGGCCGATGGGCGGCGCGGCGGTTCGGGCTAAGCCGCGGCCGGCGGTGCCTCGGGGGGAGCCTCCGGCAGCCCGGCGTCCTCGGGCGTGCCGATGAACACCACGCCGAACGAGTCGAAGTGGTGCAGCCTGATCTTGACCAGCAGCTTGGGCCGGACCCGGACGTAGAACTCCTCGGCCCGGTCCTCGTCGTCGATGATCTCGTAGGTGCGGAAGACCGATCCGTCCAGCACCGTGAACAGCGCCGTGTACAGCGCGTTCTTCTCCGCCTGGTACGCCTCGGCGGCCCAGTGCTCGATCACCCGGATCCCGGACCGCAGTCTCGCGCTCATGGTCATCTGGCCGGCCTCCTCCAACGGGCTCCAGCCGATCCTGACAAAGGAGCACAGCGACGCACGCCCCGAAGCCACCCACTCCCGACCCCACCCGCGTGCACCTACCCATGGTGCTCCACCGGTCACCGGGAGTCTTCTTCGATCTTGCGTGCTTCCGGCACGGCTTCAGCACATGCGGACCTCCACCGGCGGGCTGAACCGGGTCCGCTTGGACCAGCCCTGCTCGGCGCCGATGGAAAGAATGAGGCTGCGGTCCGACGGTGCCCAATAACCGATGCGCTGGAAATAGGTTTCCATCGTGCACAGCTTTTCGCAGGTGCGTTTCCCGCTGATCAGGTCCCAGCCCCATTGGCGGCCGCTGGCCTCACCGCCGTTGCGCCGGACGAACATGCGCGGATTGCCGATTTCGCGGTAGTAGGCGTGCCCGGCGACGATCCGCAGCCTGCCGTCGATCAGGTAGCTGTGGTTGTCGTTGTACAGGCTGAGCAGGCCGGCGATCTCGAACTCCACGCTGCCGCTCTTCGGGCCGGTCAGCGTCCAGCGCAGGCGGAAGTCCTTGATGCCGTCGTCGTCTTCGGCCGCAGCCTGGCTGCCCGTCGCGTTTTCCGGTGCCGTGCTCGACGACATGTCCGCCTCCCGTCCAAGACCGTGGATGTCCGATTTTTACGGTATTGCCGCTGAACGGAAACGCAATGCGGGCCGGGGGATTTCACTCGAAGAGGTAGGACGAATTCTTTTCGCGTTACCGATCGGCTAGTGCGATCAGGTACCACCACTGACCACCCTCGCGGAGGAATCTGCTGTTCTCCCGTAACTCGCCGTCATGCCCGTGCGCCCGGTACCGCGCCACGAATTCCACCGTGCCTTCGGTGTGCAGCAGGCCGCCGCCGGTGCGCCCGAGTATTTCCAGCGAGGTCCACCGCTGCGCCGGATCGAACTCGATCGAGGCCGGGCGGGTGTCCGGGTGCCAGGTGCGCAGCAGGTAGTCCGCGTCGGCGACGGCGAACGCGCTGAACCGCGACCGCATCAGCTGCTCGGCGGTGGCCGCGGTGGCTTCGCCGTCGTGCAGGCGGCCGCAGCAACCGGGGTACGGCTCACCCGATCCACACGGGCAGGGGCGGCTCTTTCGCGACATGCGGTGATTGCACCACAGCGCGCTCCCCGGACCATCAGTAGTCCGGGCGGTCCTCCTCCGTCGGGGGCGGGTCGAGCACGTTGGCCAACGCCCGCCCGGCGTGGGCGTCCCCGGCCTCGGCGCGGTCGGCCAGCTCCTGGAACAGGCGTTTCCGCACCAGCACCCGGGCCAGGTGGTGGGCCACGCCCGCATGCCCGGCCTCGACCAGCGACCGGAGTTCGTCGTCGCGGCCCTGCTCCTCCAGCGCGTCCAGGTAGTTGATCCACGCGCCGTTGCCGCCGCCGTTCAGCGCGCGGGCGCGGTAGGTGTCGAGATCCGGCTTCGGCGGCGGTGGTTTGCGCGCGGCTCGGCGAGCCCGGTTGGCGAGTTCGCGCTGCGCCACTTCGGAGCCGGATTCGGCGTACCGGCGCAGGTCCTCGTCACGCCCCTGCTCGCGGAACAGCTGGACCAGCGCCTGCTCGGCCAGCTCCCCGCCCTCGTCCGCCAGCCGGCGCAGCGTTCGCTCGTCACCCCGTTCACGGAAGGCGGTGATCCAATAGATCTTGGCCCACGCGTGGCCCGCTTCGGCGTACGGCCGCAGTTCGTCGGTCAGCCGCAGCCTGCCCAGCACGTCGATCAGCAGGTCCCTGGCCTTGAGGTCCCCGGCGTCGGCGAACTCGCGCAACCCGGCCACGTCCTTCTGCCTGGCCAGCAGCTCGAGCAGTTCTCGATGGGCGTTCCGGCTGGTGGTGGCGAGGGCGCGCAGCTCGTCGGTGCGGCCGAGGGCGCCCAGCAGCCGCTCCCGCGTCGAATCACCCCCGGGACCCGCCCAGGTCAGTGCTTCGAGCGCCTTTTCGAGTTCGCCGTTCTTTTCGTAGTGGTACGCCAGGGTGCCGGCCACACTCGTGTCGCCGGCGCGGGCCAGGCGTTCGACCTCGGCGGGTTCGCCGGCGCGCAGCAGGTGCCGGACGTAGGCGGACCTGCTGGCCCAGTCGCCCGCTTCGGCGTCCGCGCGCACCTCGTCCAGCCTGCCGAGCCGGATGAGCAGCCAGGGCAGTTCCGTGGCGGCGTGGTACGACCCGGCGGCCGCCCTGGCCCGCAGTTCGCCGATCGCCTCCTGCGCGACCAGCCGTCGGACGAGGATCTCCTCCGACGGCCGGTGCCCCTGGTCGGCCAGCGCGCGCAGGCCGGTCAGGTCGTCGTCGAACGAGCGCTGCACGGCCATCCGCCGGATCGCGTAGGCGTTGCCCGCGGCTTCGAGCGCGGGCAGTTCGTTCTCCCAGCCGAGCAGGGCGCCCAGGTCGTCGTACAGTTCCGCGGCGAAGGTGCTCCCGGCGTACGCGCGGTCCCGCAGTTCCGCGAACGAACCCGAGACGACCAGCTCGCGGACATCGTCACTCCCCATGGTGCGACGGTACGGTGAAGATCAAGCCGACGAGGGGGTTTTCGATGGACAAGCCGGTGTTCGACAGGCGAGCGCAGTACGAGCAGATCGTCAGCGGGTTGCTGGAGGGGGAGAAGGTGATCGCGGTCTACGACGCCATCGGCGCGGGCACCGGGTTCATCGGCATCACCGACCGGCGGGTGATCGTGCAGGACAAGTCGTTCGTCGGCAAGAAGACCGCGCTGGTCTCGCTGCCGTACGCGAAGATCACCAGCGTCGCGGTGGTGTCGAACAAGAGCTGGACCGGCGGCTTCTTCAGCACCAGCTCGATCGCGGTGACCGCGGGCGCGAGCGTGCACGAGGTCGAGTTCCGCGGCCACGACAAGGCCCACCACGCGCACAACGCGATCCTCTGGCACATCACCCGCTGACCCACCGGTGTTATTCGTCAGGTCCGTGTTGGACCGTTCGGCGCCTGGACTGCCCCTTCCCGATGTGCGGGAATTCCGGGGAGAGGGGGCAGCACGCCGAAATGACAGAAGAAGTGCTCGACCGGCTCGGGGAAATCGCCGCCGGGCGGCGGATCACCGTGCGCGGGAACTGGGCCGGGGTGCGCGGTCGCGGCACGATTCCCGCGCAGGGCTGGAAGATCCACGTCTCGGCCCGCCCGGTCACCCTCGGCCAGACCCTCGAACTCGCGCTGCCGATCCTGCTCTCCGCCGACTGCGAGTTCCGCGTGGTGCGCTCGCCGGGCGTGCTGCGCGAGCTGAACGCCGGTGACCCGGCCACCACCGGCCACGCGCTGGTCGTGCACGCCGCCGACGAGGTGGCGGTCCGGCTGGCGGCCGACCTGGCCGCCGCGCTGACCGGACTGGCCGCCCCCGAAGTCCCCGGGGCACGGCGGTTCCGGCCGGACGCGCCGGTGTACTACCGCTTCGGCGCCTTCGCCCCGCAGTTCGATGTGGACGAATACGGCGACCTCCGGCCGGTGGTGCGTGAACCGGACGGCGTGCCGGACCCCTTCCCCCGCAACGATCCGGTGGCCGAGCCTGGGCGGATCGGCCGCTACCGCGTGGTTTCCGGGCCGTCCGGGAACATCTACCGCGCGCTGGGCCCGGGTGGTGACGCCGTGGTGCTCAAACGGGCCGCCGCCTTCGTCGGGGAGAACGAGGAGGGCATCGACCTGCGCTGGCAGCTGCGCAACGAACGCCGGGTGCTCCAGGCGCTGGCCGGGGTCGACGGCGTGCCGAAGCTGCTCGACCACTTCCGCATCGACGAGAACGAGTACCTGGTCACCAGCGACGCCGGTGCGAAGAGCCTCGCCGAAACCGGCCGGGTCCGGCGCATCGGGCCGCTGGCCGCGCAACTGGTCGCCGTGCTCGACGCGGTGCACGAACGCGGGGTGGTGGTCCGCGACCTGTCCCCGAAGAACATCGTGCTGGCCGAACGCGGCTGCACGCTGGTCGACTTCGGCACCAGCCGGTACGACGGCTACCAGCTGCCCGGCTGGACCCCCGGCTACAGCGTGCCGGACCAGCACAGCGATCGCGCGGCGGTGCCGGAGGACGACTACTTCTCCCTCGGCGCCACGCTGTTCTTCGCCGCCACCGGACTGGAACCGGTGACCGCCGACCCGGACCCGCTGCGGAACCTCGACCGCACGCTGCTGGCGTACCGGCGGGTGGAGTCCGGCGGCCTGGTGCCGCGGTTGCTCAGCCTCGACCCGGCCGAGCGCGTGGCCGCGGTGAAGGACGTCCGCGCCGGGCGACGCCGTCGCGCGAGCCCGCTCCAGGCCGCCGAGCCGGAGATCACCGGCGACCTGCTGGAGTCGGCGATCGAGAGCACGGTGGCCGCCTGCGTGCGCCACGCCGTACGCGCGCTGGAGGACGAGCCGCTCGCCACGAACGTCTACCGCGGGGCCGCCGGGCTCGGCATGGAGTTGCTGCACCACACCGCCGGCGTGCCGGTCGCGCGGGAGCTCGCGCGCCGGATCACCGAGCACCCGCCCCCGGTCCCCCCGCCGAACGGCCTGTTCTCCGGGCGCACCGGCACCGCGTTGTTCCTGGCCACCGCCGGGCTGCCGGGGCCGGCGCTCGAACTGGACGGCCACGAGCCCGCGGACTACGTGCACGGCGTGGCCGGGATCGGCATCGGTCACCTGCTGCTGCAGTCGGTCGCCGAGCGGTCGGAGAACTTCACCGTCGCCGACGAATGCGCGCGCCGCGCCTTGACCGATACCGGTACCGAGCGTGGTTTCGCCCGCGGCCAGGCCGGGATCGCCGCCTTCCTGCTCGCGCACCACCGCGCCACCGGCGATCCGGCCACCGGCGCCGCGGCGGTCCGGTTGTTCGAGCGGCTGCGGGCCGAGGTGGCCGAGCGGACGCGGGTGCTGCGCCGCCGGACCGCGCCCGCGAGCGGGGCGGACTGGTGGCAGGGCGTGGCCGGACTGGTCCCGCCGCTGCTGGCCGCCGCGCGGGCCTACGGCGAGGACCGCTACCTCGAACTGGCCAAGGAGGGGGCGCGGGCCTGCCTGACCGCGGCACCGCGCGTGCCCTCGGTTTCGCAGGTCCACGGGCTGGCCGGGATCGGCGAGACGCTTGCCGACGTCGCGCTGGCCACCGGGGACGAGGAGTTCTGGGCCGGGGCCACCCGGATCGCCGAGCTGATCCTGCTGCGCTCCGGCGGGCGCTACGAGAAGCCGGTTCTCCCAGGTGGGGCGGGATGGGGCGACGGCGCCGCCGGCGTGCTCAGCTTCCTGCGCAGACTTCACGGGCGGGCGGGGGCCCGGCCGTGGAGCCCGGAGTGGTCGCCGCCCCCGCGATCACTCCGGGTCACCCCGAATCGCGATAGCGTGTGAGTCGAGCCGGGCTGAGGAATTTCTCGACGCCGGGATGGGCACAATGTCCGGTAGCGAAGACTGGAGGCGCCGATGAAGATCACGATCGACCGGGACCGCTGCTGTGGTGCGGGCCAGTGCGTGCTCGCCGCACCGGACGTGTTCGACCAGGACGACGAAGAGGGCCTGGTCGTGGTGCTGGAGGAGTCGCCGGCGCCCGAGCACCACCAGGCGGTCCGCGAGGCGGCGTCGGTCTGCCCGACCGCCACGATCGAAGTCACCGAGTGAGCGTTGTCGTTGTCGGCGCTTCGGCCGCCGGTTTCGCCACGGCCGAAGGACTCCGCCGCAACGGCTACGACGGCGCGCTGACCCTGGTCGGCGCCGAACCGGAACTGCCGTACGACCGCCCGCCGCTGTCGAAGCAGGTGCTCACCGGGCAGTGGGACGCCGAGCGGATCCGCCTGTGCGGGCAGGACAAGGCCACCGAACTCGGCCTCGACCTGCGTCTCGGCACCCCGGCCGCGGGGCTGGACACGGCGGCCAGGCGGGTGAGCCTGGCCGACGGCACCGAGCTGCCGTACGAGCAGCTGGTGCTGGCCACCGGCGTCGGGCCGCGCCCGCTGCCCGGTACCGAGGGCCTGCGCGGCGTGCGCATGCTGCGCAGCCTCGAGGATTCCTTGGCGCTGCGTGCCGAACTCCGCCCCGGCACGCGGCTCGTGGTGATCGGGGCCGGGTTCCTCGGCACCGAGATCGCCGCCGCCGCGCGCACGATGGACGCCGAGGTGTGGCTGGTCGAGCCTGAGCCCGTCCCGCTCGGCATCGCCGTCGGTGCGGAGGTCGGCGAGTTCGTCGCCGGACTGCACCGCGAGCGCGGGGTGCACCTGCGCACCGGTCCCGGTGCCGCCGTCCGCGACTTCAAGGCCAACGCGGGCCAGGTCGAGGCGGTGGTGCTCGACGACGGCACGGAACTGCGGTGCGACCTGGTGGTGGTCGCCATCGGCTCGGTCCCGTCGACCGGCTGGCTGGCCGGTTCGGGGCTCACCCTGGGTGACGGGATCCAGTGCGATTCCCGGTGTTCGGCCGCACCGGGCGTGTACGCCGCCGGTGACGTGGCGTCCTGGTTCCACGAGCACGCGGGCGTCCGCGTGCGCCTGGAGCACCGCACCAACGCCACCGAACAGGGGCTGTACGTGGCCAGGGCCCTGTTGGGCCAAGCGGGCGAACCCTTCACCCCGGTGCCGTACTTCTGGTCGGACCAGTACGACACCAAGCTCACCGCCTTCGGCCTGCTCCGCGGTGCCGACGAGATCAGGGTGGTCGAGGGATCGATCGCCGAGGGTGCGTTCGTTGCCTTGTACCGCAAGGGAAGCCGGCTGACCGGGGTGCTCGGCGTGCGCCGCGCGAAGTCCGTGCGGCAGTGGCGCGCGCTGCTCGCCGCCGGGTCCGGTTGGGACGAAGCACTGGCTGATAGTCCTCAATAGACTTGTCCGCAATCGGACAGCTCTGGCGGCGTTTCTTGCCCCGGCCTGCCCCGGCTCGGTAATGTCTGCTCCCGCTGGCCTTTGAAAGCGCTTTCACGACGTCGTGGGAGGTAGCTGAGTTGAGCGGACGCTTCAGGCCGGCGCGCTGGTTGCTCACCGTGTTCACGGTGCTGTCGCTGGCCGCGCCGCCCGCACTCGCGCAGGACGACGACCCCATCCTCGATCCGTTCCCGGCGGACCCGGCGCTGGCCGATTTCGGCCTGGTGCTCGAGGAAATGACGCAGATGCCGAAAACCGAGGCGGTGCCGCCGACCCCGGACGACCGGATCAAGCGCCACGCGCGGATCAACTACGTCGGTGAGGTCCCCGACGGTTCCGGACGGCTCTACGTGCCGGACCTCAACGGCAGGATGTACTTGCTGCAGAACGGCGTGCCGCAGGTCTACCTGGACGTGGGCGCGACCTTCGAACCCGATTTCTGGTCGCACCGCGGCCTCGGCAGCGGGTTCGGCTTCGTCGCCTTCGACCCGGAGTTCGCCGAGAACGGTCGGTTCTACACCACCCACACCGAGGCCGACGCGGCGCTGACCACCAAGCCGCCGGACCTCTGGGCGCAGCCGAAGACGGTGATCCACAGCGTGATCACCGAGTGGACGGCCGACGACCCGGCCGCCCCGGTGTTCACCGGCAAGAAGCGGGAAGTGCTGCGGCTCGGCTTCATGAGCTACATCCACGCGATCCAGCAGATCGGCTTCAACCCGGTGGCGAAGCCGGGTGACCAGGACTACGGCCTGCTCTACCTCGCCGTCGGTGACGGCGGGCGTGGCGTGAGCAGCGACGACCCGCAGAACCTCGCCGTACCGCAGGGAAAGATCCTGCGCATCGATCCGCGCGGGACCGACAGCCAGAACGGGAAGTACGGCATCCCGGCGGTGAACCCGTTCGTGGGCAAGGAAGGCGCGCTCGGCGAGATCTACGCGTACGGCTTCCGCGACCCGCACCGGTTCAGCTTCGACACCGGCGGCCGCAACCGGCTCTACGTCGGCAGCATCGGCGAGCACGAGATCGAGTCCATCTACGACGTGCGCGCCGGGGACAACCTCGGCTGGGGCGAGCGCGAAGGTCCGTTCGTGTTCAAGCGGTCCGACAAGTGCAACCTCTACCCGCTGCCCGCCGACGACGCGAAGTACCGCTACACCTACCCCGTGGCCGCCTACGACCACGACCCGCCGCCGGGCCTGCCGTGCGGGGCCGACAGCGGGCACGCGGTGGCCGGTGGTTTTGTCTACCGCGGCGACAACATCCCGTTCCTGCAAGGGAAGTACCTGTTCGGCGACCTGGTGGACGGCCGGATCTGGTACACCGACTCCGGCGAGATGCGCCACGGCGCCAGGAAGCTGGCCACCATGCACCAGCTGCGCCTGTTCGACACCGACGGCAACGAGAAGACGATGGCCGACTTCGCCGGGGACGACCGCATCGACCTGCGGTTCGGCGCCGACGGTTCCGACGAACTCTTCGTACTGGCCAAGGCGAACGGCAAGATCTGGCGCGTCAAGGACGTGAAGCATGTCTAGGCGCCTGCTGGCGGGCGCGTTGGCGGTGCTCGGCTGCCTGTCGCTCACCACGCCCGCCTCGGCGGCCGGTGAGTACGTCCTGCCCTCGCTCGAACCGGACCTCGTCGCGTACTACGACTTCGAGCACCCGGCTCCGGGCGATCCCGCGCGGGAGCTGGACCAGGGCTTCTCCGGCACCACGCTGGACCTGGTCAACGGCGGCCAGGAGATGCGCGTCCCCGGTGGCGCGCATCCGGCCAGCGGAACGCACCTGCGGACCAAGCAGGTCGCGCCGGAGACCGCGGGCAACGACGACTGGAAGGCCGGGCTGTACTCGCCGACCGGGGTGCCGAGCATGCGCGCGTTCAACGCGGTGCGCGAGACCACGGTGATGGGCTGGTTCCGGATGTCCGCCGCCAACCCGGCCCCCAACTCCAACACGCCGGCGACGGGTGACTTCTACAACGCCGTCGGCCTCGCCGGTGTGCTCTCCGGCACATCCGACGGCCACGGCGTGCGGGCGCTGCTGGAGCTGATCCAGGTCAACGGGGAACTGAAGGTGGTCGCGCTCGGCCGCCGCCTCGACAGCGGAGCGTCACAGACCTTCGCCGCCGAGCAGGACTGGCGGAGCATCCTGCCGCCGGACGAGTGGGTGTTCCTGGCCGCCACCTTCGACTTCGACACCGGGAAGATGGCGCTCTACCGCAACGGCAGGCCGTTGCCGGGCACCTACGTCACCCCGGGTGATCCCTGGGAGCTGGACGGGCCCGGCCCGCACCTCAGCTCGCCGACCGATCCGCGCGGGATCAAGATCGGCGGCAGCTTCCCGCAGGACACCCGGGAGGCGAACCCGTGCGACTGCGGGTTCGACAGCCTGATGTTCCTGGACCGCGCGGTGACGCGCTGGGAGGTCCTGGCGCAGTACCATCGCGCCGTGCGCGGGTGATCCTGGGCTCTCCGACCTGACACGCGGGCACCCTCGACCGAACATATGGTCGGGGGTGCCCGCTAGTCTCGAGTAGGGTGAGACGCCGCCGCGCGCCGCCGCCCATGTCGAGATCAGGCGTGCCTCGCACGCCGTGAGCTGGGAGAACGACCCTGTGACTGCTTCTGCCGAGTCCCTGTACGGGGCAAACGACCTCACCCACCTGGAAGGTCTGGAAGCGGTCCGGAAGCGGCCCGGCATGTACATCGGGTCCACCGACAGCCGCGGCATCAACCACCTGTTCTCCGAGGTGGTGGACAACTCCACCGACGAGGGCGTGGCCGGGTACGCCACCAAGGTGGTGGTCACCCTGCACGCCGACGGCAGCGTCCAGGTCGACGACGACGGCCGCGGCATCCCGACCGGGGTGCACGCCAAGTCCGGCCTGTCCGGGGTCGAGCTGGTGCTCACCCGGCTGCACGCGGGCGGCAAGTTCGGCGGTTCCGGCTACAAGACCTCGGGCGGCCTGCACGGCGTCGGCGCCTCGGCGGTGAACGCGCTCTCGCACCGGTTCGACGTGACCGTCAAGCAGAGCGGCAAGGTGCACCAGATGTCGTTCGCGCACGGGAAACCGGGCGTTTTCGACGGTCCCGGGCCGAAGGCGAAGTTCACCCAGCGCTCCGGCCTGCAGGTGACCGGCAAGATGAAGCGCGGTGAGCGCACCGGGACGTCCATCCGGTACTGGTACGACGCGCGGTACTTCGAGAACGGCGCCGCGCTGGACACCGAGGCCGTGCGGATGAAGCTGCGCAACACCGCGTTCCTGGTGCCCGGCGTCACCTACGTGCTGCGCACCGCGGTGGACGACTCGATCAGCGAGGAGACCTTCCACTTCCCCAACGGCCTGCAGGACATGGTCGAGTTCCTGGCCCCGGACAACGAAAAGCCGGTCTCCGGCACGCTGCTGATCACCGGTGAGGGCACCTACCGGGAGAACGCCGCCGACGAGAACGGCGTGATGCAGTCCAAAGTGGAACGGCGCGCCGAGGTCGAGGTGGCGCTGCGCTGGGGCACCGGCTACGAGCGCACGGTGGAGTGCTTCAGCAACACCATCCGCAACGTGCACGGCGGCACGCACAAGCGCGGGTTCGACCGCGCCGCGGTGAAGGCGATCAACGAGGCGGTGTCGAAGACCCGCGGGCTGCTCAAGCCCAAGGAGGACCCGCCGACCATCGAGGACGTGCTCGAGGGCATGACCGCGGTGATCCACGTGCGCATCCCGGAGCCGCAGTTCACCTCGCAGACCAAGGACGAGCTGTCCACCGCGGGCATCACCAAGGTGATCCAGGGCGTGGTCGAGCGGCACATCAAGGCGTGGACCGAGGACCGCCGGACCAAGACCGAAGCCAAGACGGTGCTGCAGAAGATCGTCGACGCCTCGCGCGTGCGGCTGACCCAGAAGCAGCAGAAGGACGCCGCGCGCCGCAAGACCGCGCTCGAAGGCGCCGCGATGCCGCCGAAGCTGGTCGACTGCCGCTCCACCGGCGTGTCCCGCGCGGAGCTTTTCCTGGTGGAGGGCGACAGCGCACTCGGCTCGGCGCGCATGGCGCGGGTTTCCGAGTACCAGGCGCTGCTCCCGCTGCGCGGCAAGATCCTCAACGTGCAGAAGGCCAGCCTCGGGGACACGCTGAAGAACGCCGAGATCGCCTCCATCGTGCAGGTGCTCGGGGCCGGCACCGGCCGCACCTTCGACCTGCCCGCGATGCGCTACGGCCGGGTCATCCTGATGGCCGACGCCGATGTGGACGGTTCGCACATCCGGACCCTGCTGATCACGTTGTTCGCCAAGTACATGCGGCCGGTGATCGAGGACGGCAGGCTCTACGCCGCGATGCCGCCGCTGCACAAGGTGGTCACCAAGGGGCGCAACCCGGAGACCATCTTCACCTTCACCCAGCGGGAGATGGAGAGCACGGTGGCCAGGCTGGAGGCGGCGGGCAAGCAGATCGTCACCCCGGTGCCGCGGTTCAAGGGCCTCGGCGAGATGGACGCCGACGAGCTGTGGGAGACCACGATGAACCCGGCCACCCGCTCGGTCCGCCGGATCACCCTCGACGATGCCGAAGCCGCCGAAGCCGCACTCGAACTGCTGATGGGCGAGAAGGTCGAACCGCGCCGCAACTGGCTCGTCGAATCTTCGCACCGGGTCGACCAGGAAGCCATCGACGCGTAACCCCGCGTCGATCGACTAGGAGAGAAATGGCTCGCCGCAAGGGAACCACGACCAAGATCGACCCGTCGGCCTTCGACCGCGCCGGGGCGAACGTGTACGACAACTCGATCAAGACCGAGATCGAGGACTCGTACCTGGAGTACGCCTACTCGGTGATCCACTCCCGCGCGCTGCCCGACGCGCGCGACGGGTTGAAGCCGGTGCACCGCCGGATCCTGTTCTCCATGAACGAGAACGGCTACCGGCCGACGCACGCGTACGTGAAGTCGTCGCGGGTGGTCGGTGACGTGATGGGCAAGTACCACCCGCACGGCGACACCGCGATCTACGACGCGATGGTCCGCATGGCGCAGGACTTCTCGATGAACGTGCCGCTGGTCGACGGGCACGGCAACTTCGGCAGCCCGGACGACGGCCCGGCGGCCAGCCGGTACACCGAGGCGCGGATGTCGCGCGAAGCGATGCTGCTGGTCGGGGAACTCGGCGAGGACACCGTCGACTTCCGGCCCAACTACGACGGTTCGCTGGCCGAGCCGTCGGTGCTGCCCGCGGCGTACCCGAACCTGCTGGTGAACGGGACCTCCGGGATCGCCGTCGGCATGGCGACGAACATGATCCCGCACAACATGTTCGAGGTGATCACCGCCGCGCGCTGGCTGATCAACCACCCGAACGCCACGCTGGACAAGCTGATGGAGTTCGTGCCGGGGCCCGACCTGCCCACCGGTGGCCTGCTGCTCGGCCTGGACGAGGTGCGCAAGGCGTACGAGACCGGGCGCGGCGTGGTCCGCATGCGCGCCAAGGTAGAGACCGGCCCGCTGGAGGGCAGCCGCGGCCGCCAGGCGATCACCGTCACCGAACTGCCCTACGGCGTCGGCACCGAGCGGATCATCGAGAAGATCACCGACGAGGTCAACAAGTCCAAGCGGCTCACCGGCATCGCCGATGTCAAGGACCTCACCGACCGCGAGAACGGCACCCGGCTGGTGATCGAGTGCAAGGTCGGGGTCAACCCGCAGGCGCTGCTGGCCGACCTGTACCGGCTCACCCCGCTCGAGCAGTCCTTCGGCATCAACAACCTGGTCCTGGTCGACGGGCAGCCGCGCACGCTCGGGCTGAAGGCGCTGCTGGAGGTGTTCCTGGCGCACCGGTACGAGGTGGTCACCCGGCGGACGCGGTACCGCCGCCGCAAGCGCGAGGAACGGCTGCACCTGGTCGAGGGCCTGCTCAAGGCGCTGCTGAACATCGACAAGGTGATCCGGTTGATCCGGAACAGCGAGAACGCGCAGGAGGCCAAGGACGGCCTGATGTCGCAGTTCAAGCTGTCGGAGATCCAGGCCACCTACATCCTGGACACCCCGCTGCGCCGGCTGACCAAGTACGACCGGCTGGAGCTGGAGGCCGAGCAGGACCAGTTGCGCGAGGAGATCGCCGAGCTGACCAAGATCCTCGAGGACGAGTCCGTGCTGAAGAAGGTGGTCTCCAGCGAGCTGGGCAAGATCGCCAAGGAGTTCTCCAGCGAGCGCCGGACCGCGTTGATCGACGGTGACCTCAAGGAGGTGCTCGCCGCCTCGAAGCCGGCCGGCCCGCTGGAGGTGGCCGACGACCCGTGCCAGGTGATCCTGTCCGCCACCGGGCTGGTGGCGCGCACCGCGGCCGAGTCGGAGGAGGTCTCGGAAGGCCGTCGCCGCAACGGCCGCGCCCGGCACGACGCGGTCGCCGCGGTGGTCCACTCCACCGCGCGCGGGCAGATCCTGCTGATCACCAGCAGCGGGCGGGCGTTCAAGACCGACGTGCTGCCGTTGCCGGTGCTGCCGGAACAGGTGGGCACGGTCTCGTTGCGCGGCGGCATGGCGGCGAGCGAGCTGGTGCCGTTGGAGAAGGGCGAGCGGGTGATCGGCGTGGCGCCGCTGGGCGAGCAGGCCGCCGGTTCGCCGGGGCTCGCGCTCGGCACGCGCAACGGGGTGGTGAAGGTCTGCGCGCCGGAATGGCCGGTGCGGTCCGACGAGTTCGAGGTGATCTCGCTCAAGGACGGCGACGAGGTGGTCGGCGCGACCTGGCTGACCGACGGTTCGGAGACGCTGGCTTTCCTGACCTCGCAGGCTTCCCTGCTGCGGTACGCGGCTTCACTGGTCCGGCCGCAGGGCCTCAAGGGCGGCGGTATGGCGGGGATCAACGTGGGCGCGGACGCCCGCGTGGTCTTCTTCGGCGCGCTGCGGACGGATGACGGTGAACACGGCGAGCCGATGGTGGTCACCGCGACCGGGCAGAGCGTGAAGGTGACGCCGTTCGAGGAGTACCCGGCGAAGGGCCGGGGTACCGGCGGGGTGCGGACGCACCGGTTCCTGAAGGGGGAGACGGGGTTGGCCGTCGGCTGGATCGGCCCGCGGCCCGCGGGTTCCTCGTCCAGTGGTTCGCCGGTGGAACTGCCCGAAGTGGACCTGCGGCGGGACGGTTCCGGTGCGGCTCACCCGGGACCGGACGTGGTCGGCCACCTCATCGAACGCGGCTGAGCTCCGTCCCCGGACATGGCTTTCGGGGCGCGCGTGGTGCGCGCCCCGAAGGCCACTGGAGTGCTAGATACTGTTCGCGGCGGAGGCGATCGCCGAGGCGAAGGTGCTCACCTCGGTGTAGACGCCCGGCTTCTGCGCCAGGGCGCAGCCCTCGCCCCAGCTGGTGATGCCCACCTGGATCCAGGCGTTGTTGGCGTCGCGGCGGAACATCGGGCCGCCCGAGTCGCCCTGGCAGGTGTCGGTGCCACCGGTGGCCCACACGCCCGCGCAGATCTCGGCGGCGGAGATCAGGCCGGAGTAGCTGCCCCCGGCCGACTTGCACTGGGTGTCGCTGATGAACGGCACCTTGGCCTTGAGCAGGTACCGCTGCTGGGCCCCGCCCTGGGTGGCCGCGCCCCAGCCGGCGATGTCGAAGGTGCCGCTGTTGTAGCTGGTGTTGGTCGCGATCGGCAGGGTCGGGATGTTGTTCACCGGCGAGGCCAGCTTGATCAGGGCCCAGTCACCACCGGTGGAGGTGGGGTAGGTGGGCGACCGGTAGACGTAGGTCGACTTCACCTTGATGGCGCTGGAGCTCTGCAGGTCGACCACGCCGAGCGTGGCGGTGATGCCGGTGTTGGCGCCGGTCCGGCTGACGCAGTGCGCCGCGGTCAGCACGATGTTCGGCTTGTACAGCGCCCCGCCGCAGCCCATCGAGAGCCGCACCATCCAGGGGAACTCGCCCTGCGCCGCCTTGGTGCCGCCGACCACGGTCGGCTGCACGCCGCCGTCCGGCGTCGGGGGCGCGGCCACCGCCGGCGCGGTGGCGAGACCGAACGCCGTCGCGGCGCCGGCCACGACGATCGCGGATTTTTTGAGCAGACTGGCCCACCTGCTGGTCTTCATCGGGCATTCCTTCCGGTGTCCGCGGGGTGCGGGAGGAGGAGAAGATGTGTGACCGTTCGACTACAGCAGAATTGATTCCCAGGAAGTACCGACTTTCCGGTGGTTTTTTCCCGGTAACGTACCCACTGCTCCCTGTGGGTGACTGGCGATGGCCAACAGGCCAGGTCAGCCGGGCTTCAGCGCGCCTTCAGGCCGCCCGCTACGCTGCCCGCCGCCGTGGGTTTCGAACACGTTAAAACTGTGAAATACCGACAGTTGACACCCCGCGAAGATTCATTCCAGGAGCGAAACTTTCTACACGCGGATGATCCGCTTGTACGACACGGAGAGCACCCGCGGGCGGTCGTGGCTGCCGGACCGGCCGCCGGTGTACTCGCTCGCGTTCACCGTCGGATCGGCCGCGTACCGCGTGAGTTCGTTGTCCCGCCCAGGATTCGCCCTGAAGCGGCCCTCCTCGACGCGGCCGAGGAGGGCGTCGGTGCCGAACGCCTCCGACGAGATGTAGACCTCCCCGTTGGGGTACAGCACCACGCGATCACCGTCGGCGTAGAAGCTGCCCGCCGCGTGCGGGTGGTACTCACCTGACGCGCACAGCGCCCGGTACTCGGCTTCGCTGACGAACAACGGCGGATACCGCACGCGGAGGTCACCGTCGTCCCGGGCGAGTCCGCGCAGCCGTGCGCAGGCTTCGGCCCAGTGGTCCGGGCCGACCACCAGTTCGGGGTGCGCCAGTGCGTTTCCCATGGGCGACACCAGGTGCAGGTTCAGCAGGCGGACGCCGAGTTCCCGGCACAGCGCGAGCATCGACGGGAGTTCGTCCACGGTGGGCCGCGTGACCGTGTGCGTGATCTCCACGGTCCAGCCGCGGTCGACCAGCCACCGGATGTTGGCGCTGGTCCTGGCGAAGGTGCCGGCACCACGGACCGAGTCGTGCGGTTCGGCGCTGTGGCCGTCCAGGCTCACCGCGACGAGGAAGTCCGACGGCTCGGCCTTCGCCGAGTCGAAGTGGAAGAAGCCGGTGAGGTTGGTGGTGACCCGCAGTTCACCGACGCCGAGCGCGGTCAGGCCGCCGAGCACCTCGTTGATCCCCCGGTACAGGAACGGTTCCCCACCGAGCACGGTGACCCGGCGCAGGCCGGGGAAGCTCGCGGCGAAGGCGACCAGATCCGGGGCGTGGTAGCTCTCCGCCGCGTCGAGCAGTCGATCGCCGACGTAGCAGTGCTGGCAGCGCAGGTTGCAGGCGGAATTGACGTAGAGCACCAGCTCCCGCGGTCGCAGGCCCAGCCGCCTCAGTGAACCGGCGACCTCGGGGGAGACGGTTCTGGGCACGGCGGCGCTCCTATCGCGGCGCCACCAGCACGGACTCCGCCTCCGACACGGTCCGGTCGATGTCGGCGAGGTAATTCATGAACGGATGGTACCCGGTTTCCAAGGTCCACCCCAGAACCATTGCCTCGTTCCGGAAGCTGGGCGTGTTCGGAATGGGGAGCAGAACCAGCCGGTCGTCGGAGACCACCGCGTCGTAGTTCGAATGCGCGATCGGAACGTAGACCAGTCGCTGTTCGCCGATGGCCCGGGCGATCACCGGCAGTTCACCGTGCGCGGTGGCCGGGTCGAAGACGAACCGTTCGAAGAAGTGCTTGGTCTGCGCGATGACCACCTGGTCGTCGCGCGAGACTATTTTGACCTGGCCACCGTCGGCCAGTATCCGGCGCATCGCCTCGCCGAGCGCCGTGGATTGCTCACTGCTCTTGCTGAACCACGATTTGTTCGTGCCGCCGACCAGGTAGAACCTCTTCCGCGCGGAAAAGCACAGGTCGTTCCAGAAGCGGTACACGTCGGGCATGGCGAATTTGGTGGCGTAACAGGTCGGTGCGAAAACCGGGTTCTCCTCCGGCGCGTCGGCGACCCGAGCGGGCGACGCGGTGGTGCCACCGCTTTCGGCGGGTTCGCGGGCCAGTGCGCGCAACACCATCATCAGATCCCGGTCGAGCGGTTCCTTGCGGTAGTTGCTCTCCCAGGTCCAGTGCTGGTCACGGAGCTTGGCCACGGCCGCCCGCCGATCACGGGCGGGCACCCCGGCCCAGTCGTCGAGCGCGAAGAGCATTTCCATCGCGGCCCGGTCGTTCTTCACCAACCTGGCCGTGACCACCCGTTCGAAGATCTCGATGAACCGGCGCGCTTTGGCGTTCGGTGAGGCGGACGCCCCGGTCGCGCCGGTGACCACCGGGAGTTCGAGCAGTGGTGAGGTCTCCAGTTCGGCGGCGTACAGCCCCGGCGGGATGAGCGCTTTCAAGGCACCGAGGTACTGCTTGAGCTGTTCCGGTTCCCGGGTGCGCTCTGCGGCCAACGTGATTCCCCTCGTTTCGTGCACCGGCGGTTCACGACATCAATCGGACGGTTCCCGGCGGTTTCCGACCTTCTTCGACCGAACGGGTGAGACTCGACGGAACCGGGCGGAGTTCGGCGCCCGGTTCGGCGTCCGGGCGGCGCAGACTCGGGGCACGCCGGGTGCGTGAAGGAGTAACCGCCATGCCCAACACCCTTGCTCGCCGGATCAAACCGTGTGCCGCTCGCCTGTTCCCCGGCACACCGTACCGCCGGTCGGCGGGCCGCGGCGGACCGCGGCACCGGTCGATCATGGTGCTGGACCTGACCGGGTTCGGTGGCTGGGACAACCGCGCGCAACTGCGTGCGCGGGCGGTGCTGCGGGGTGCGGTGCGATCGGCGTTCCGCGCTTCGGGGGTGCGCTGGTCGCGGTTGTCGGTGGAGGACCGGGGCGACGGGCTGATCGTGCTCGTGCCCGCCACCGTGTGCAAGGTCGCGCTGATCGATCCGTGGCTGGCGGAGCTGACCTCGGCGTTGGAGGTGGCGAACGCGGGTGTGCGCCAGGAGAACCGCCTCCGCCTGCGGGTCGTGCTGCACGCCGGTGAAGTGCACCGGGATCGCGCGGGATGGGCGGGCAGCGATCTGAACCTGGCTTGCCGCCTGGTCGGCAACGCACACGCTTACCGGCTCCTGCGCGACCTGCCGGAGACGACCGTGGCGCTGACCGTTTCGCCGGTGATCTACGACGGCGTGGTGCGGCACGGGTACCGGCGGATCGATCCCCGCGAGTACCGGCGCATCCGGGTGGTCGCCAAGGAGGTCGATACCGCGGCCTGGTTACGCGCAGGCGGCGGCCAGCGCGCGGATTCGGCTGGTTTCGCCGGAGGTGAGCCAGACCAGGCCCCAGTGCACCGGGGGTGCGTGCCGGAACGGGATGAAGCGTAGGGAGGGGCGGGCGAAGTAGTCCGCGGCGTGGGCCGCCAGTGGGCAGATGCCGGTGCCGGTGGCGACGGCCGAGAGCAGTTCCTGGAAGGTGCGGACCGGCTCGCCCCGGTGCACCGGGTGGCCGTCCGGGGTGAGCCACGGGTCGTCCTGCCAGTACGGTGCCGGTGGGTGCGCGGCCCGCAGGACGGTGTCGCGGGCCAGATCCTCCAGGGTGACGAACTCCTTGGCGGCCAGGGGATGCCGGGACGACACCGCCAGCACCATTTGTTCACTGTGGACACTCGGGCCGGTGGTGATGTCCGGCTCGTCGGCCGGGAGCAGGGTGATCAGGGCGTCCACCTCGCCGTCGCGCAGGAGGGCGAAGGGATTGGCGAAGTCGGCTTCGCGGATTCGTACCACGCACCCGGGATTCTCGCTTCGGAAGATGTCCAAAGTGGACGAAATTAGTTCCGCGACCCCGGGCGCCTCGAAACCGAGGCACAGTTCGCCGGTGACGCCGCGACCGGCGGCCTTCGCCCGCGCGAGCCCTTCCTCGATCCGGCGGTAGGCCGGCCGCAGGTCGTTGCGCAGCCGCTCGCCGATCGGGGTCAGCGCGACCCGGCGGCTGGTCCGCTCGAACAGCGGGGCACCGATCTGCCGCTCCGCCTTCCTGATCGACTGGCTCACCCGCGCCTGCGACACCCGCAGCCGCTCGGCGGTGTGGCCGAAGTGCAGCTCCTCGGCCAGCACCAGGAAGATCTCGATCTCGCGCAACTCCACGGATCGATAATACTGAGGTTATCGAGCGTTGCGCCGATCGTCGTTGTTCCGCCTGCTCAGCGCCACAACACTGGAGTCATCACCGAAGAAGGAGCAACGATGAACCACCACCTGGTCCGCGCCACCGAAGCCGAAACCCTGACCGGCGACCCCGGGGCGCTGATCGAGCTGCTCGCCGACACCGGCACCACCGGCGGCGCGCTCACCGCGAACCGCACGATCTTCCGCACCGGCGCCGACGGTGCGCCGCCGCACTTCCACACCAAGGCGTCCGAGCTGTTCTTCGTGCTCGACGGCGAGCTGGAGGTCCTGCTCGGCGAAGAGGTCGTCATCCTCAAGAAGGGCGACCTGCTGGTGGTGCCGCCGCGCACCCCGCACGCGTTCGGCGCGGTCGAAGGCAAGGAGGCCGACGTGCTCTTCGTCTTCGCGCCGGCCATGGGCCGTTTCGACTACTACCGCCTGCTCGACCGCGTGCACCGCGGCGAGACCGAGCCGAAGGAGATCGGCGCCTCGCAGGAGCGCTTCGACAACCACTACGTCGACAGCCCGGAGTGGCGCAAGGCCCGGTCACACTGAGATGAGCCTGCCGAGGACGAGCCGGGCGGTGAGCAGCCTGCCGAGCACCTTGCCCGGACCCCGGCGCGGCAGCGCGGCGAGCCGCGGCGCCAGTCGCGGCAGCCGCCGGTGCCCGCCGTCGGCGACGATCCTGGCCGCGGTCAGCGCGGCCCGCCGGTGCGTGTCGAGCGCGCTGTGCCCGGTGTCCGCCAGCGGCACCAGCACCCCGTCCGGTGCCAGCGAAGCGATGCGGGCGGCGATCGAGCGCGGGGTGCGGATGTCGTTGTCGCCGGACAGCACCGCCACCGGCCAGTGGAACCGGCGCAGCGCGGTGGTCAGGTCGAACGGCTCCCCGCGGAACGGCGGGTACCGCGGCGCCAGATCGGCGAAGTAGAGGTTCACGTCGAGCGGTTCACCGTCGGGCTCCGGCGCGAAGCCGAGCTCACCGAAGGCGATCGCGCCGACCAGGTCGAACTCCATCACGAACCGGTTCACCTTGGTGGTCTCCAGCTCGCCGAGGCCGTGCAGCCACCGCCACACCCCGGCGCCGCGACCGCTGGCCATCAGCGCCAGCAGCCGCTCGACCTGCTGTTTCCCGCCGAACTCGTGCACCACCTGGAGCACCTGCCCGGTCTCCTCGGCCGCCACGATCCCGGCGTCGATCAGGCCGGTCAGCGGGCCGCCGAGGTACAGCTCGCGCAACGCGGCGCGCTGCGCGTGGTCGTCGTCCGCGGACAGCATCGGCGAATCGAGCACCATCGACCGGACGCGGCCGGGGTGCCGCACGCCGAGCCCCTGCGCGAGGTACGTGCCGTACGACGAGCCGTACACCACCGCCCACCGCACCCCGCAGTCGTCGAGCACGGCGGCCAGGTCCTCGACCACCTGCTCCACGGTCAGCGCGGAGAACGGCAGGTCGTCACCGTTGTCGTCGGTGCGCGACAGCCCGACGCCCCGGTGCTCGACCATCACCACGTCGAGCCCGCGTGCGGCGGCCTCCCGGCGCAGGTGGTGGTACGGCAGGACCGACGCCAGTCCCGGTCCGCCCGGCACGACCAGCAGCGGGCAGTCGCTCGGCGGCCCGGCGCGCACGTAGTGCAGGTCGAACGAACGCCCGTCGCCGAGGGGACGGCGCAGCCGGTGCACCCCCGGCATGGCGGCGACCCGGGCGCGCAGGGCTTCCCCCTTGATCATCGTCGACCTCCTGCGGTCGAACATAGCAAGGGAGCAGGGGGTTACCGCAGGTGCGAAAGAACGAGAGCGGCCATCACCACCGGATCGCCGTCCTCCGGGCGCAGCACCAGTTCCGGCTCGGCCGGGGCCTCGTACGGGTCGTCGATGCCGGTGAACCCGGTGATCTGCCCGGCGCGCGCCTTGGCGTACATGCCCTTCGGGTCGCGGTCCTCGCAGATCTCCAGCGGCGTGTCGACGAAGACCTCGATGAACGGCAACCCGGCGAGTTCGTGCGCGGCCCGGACCTTCGCCCGGTCGGCGGTGTACGGGCTGATCAACGACACCACGGCGACCACCCCGGCGTCGGCGAACAGCTTCGCCACCTCGCCGGCCCGCCGCACGTTCTCCGCGCGGTCCTCGGCGCCGAAGCCGAGCCCGGCGTTGATGCCGGTGCGCAGGTTGTCGCCGTCGAGCAGGTACGCGGGGCGCCCGGCGTCGACGAGCAGCCGTTCGATTTCCACCGCCACACTCGACTTGCCGGAGCCGGACAGGCCGGTCAGCCAGATCGTGGCGCCGCGCGTGCCGCGTTCCTCCCTGGCCACCGCGGTCGCCTGCCAGACCACGTCGGCGGTGCCGCCCGGCGCGAGCACGGTACCGGCCGCGACCGTGCCGCCGGTCTGCTCGTCGATCAGGATGAACCCGCCGGTGGCCCGGTTGCGGCGGTACTCGTCGAAGAAGAGCGGCTCCTGGGTGCGCAGGCTGATCCGGCCGATTTCGTTGATTTCCAAGGAATCCGCGTGCTCGTCGCGGTGCAGGGTGGTGATGTCCAGCCGGTAGTCGACCGCGCGCACCAGCGTCCGGGTGCTGCGCGTGGTGTGCTTGATGAGGTACTTCGTGCCGGGGGTCAGCTCGGTGCGATCGGTCAGCCAGCAGACCATCGCGTCGATTTCCTGGCTGACGTGCGGTTGGTTGCGCGGGCGGCAGATCAGGTCGCCGCGGCCGACGTCCAGCTCGCCGTCGAGTTGCACGGTGACCGCCTGGGGCGGGAACGCCTCGGCCAGCGGTTCACCGCCGGGGCCGGTGATCGCCGAGATGGTGGTCTTGGTGCGCGACGGCAGCACGAGCACCTCGTCGCCGGGTTTGAACACGCCGCCCGCGATCGTGCCCGCGTACCCGCGGAAGTAGCCGTCCTCCTGCTGGCGGCGGATCACGTACTGCACCGGGAGCCGCGCGTCGATCAGGTTCCGGTCCGAGGCGACGTGCACCTCTTCCAGGTGGTGCAGCAGCGAAGTTCCTTCGTACCAAGGCATCGCGGCGCCGCGGTGCACCACGTTGTCGCCGGTGAGCGCGGACATCGGGACGAAGGTCAGGTCGTGCACGTCCAGCTTGGCGGCGAACCGGCCGAACTCGGCGCGCAGTTCGTCGAACCGGTCCCGCGACCAGTCCACCAGGTCCATCTTGTTCACGCACAGCACGAGGTGCGGAATTCCCAGCAGTGAAGCCAGGAACGCGTGGCGGCGCGACTGCTCGACGATGCCCTTGCGCGCGTCGACGAGGATGAGCGCGAGGTCCGCGGTGGAGGCGCCGGTGACCATGTTGCGCGTGTACTGGATGTGGCCGGGGGTGTCGGCGATGATGAACTTGCGCCTGGGGGTGGCGAAGTAGCGGTGCGCGACGTCGATGGTGATGCCCTGCTCGCGTTCGGCGCGGAGGCCGTCGGTGAGCAGCGCGAGGTTCGGCTGGTCCTCGCCGCGCTCGCGGCTGGTGCGCTCGACGGCGGCGAGCTGGTCGGTGAACAGGGCTTTCGAGTCGTAGAGCAGCCTGCCGATGAGCGTGGACTTGCCGTCGTCCACGCTGCCCGCGGTGGCGATCCGCAGCAGTTCGGTCATCAGAAGTACCCCTCCCGCTTGCGGTCTTCCATGCCCGCCTCGGAAATCCGGTCGTCGGCGCGGGTGGCACCGCGCTCGGTGACCCGGCTCGCGGCGACTTCGGCGACCACCGCCTCGGGGGTGGCGGCGGTCGAGGCCACGCATCCGGTGCAGGTCGCGTCGCCGACCGTGCGGAAGCGGACCAGGGCTTCGTAGGGTTGCTCGTCGGCGCGCGGGCTGAGGTGCGGGCCGACGGCGAGCAGCATGCCGTCGCGTTGGAAGACCTGGCGGCGGTGCGCGTAGTACAGCGGCGGGAGTTCGATCTCCTCGTCGGCGATGTACTGCCAGATGTCGAGTTCGGTCCAGTTGGAGAGGGGGAAGACGCGGATGTGCTCGCCGGGGCGGTGCTTGCCGTTGTAGAGGTTCCAGAGTTCGGGGCGCTGGTTGCGGGGGTCCCACTGGCCGAACTCGTCGCGGAAGCTGAACACGCGTTCCTTGGCGCGGGCCTTTTCCTCGTCGCGCCGGGCGCCGCCGAAGACGGCGTCGAACCTGTTCTCGCTGATCGCGCGGAGCAGCGTGGTGGTCTGGAGGCGGTTGCGACTGGCCTCGTCGGCGACGCGGCCGGCGTCGATGTCGTCCTGGACGCGGGCTACGGCCAGCCGGACGCCGAGCTTGGCGACCGTGCGGTCGCGGAACTCGAGGACCTCGGCGAAGTTGTGGCCGGTGTCCACGTGCAACACGCCGAAGGGGAGTGGGGCGGGCCAGAAGGCACGCGCGGCCAGGTGGAGGAGGACCACGGAGTCCTTGCCCCCGGAAAAGAGCAGCACGGGGCGCTCGAAGGTGGCCGCTACCTCGCGGAGGATGTGGACCGCTTCGGCTTCGAGTGCTCGCAGGTGGGTCAGCTGGTAGGTGCCCGCCGCCATCGACCACGCTCCTCCGCCGTCGGGTAGAACGTGTTCTAATTTGCCACCGGGGAGGCGCCCCGGTCAATGGGCAGGCTTCGCGCGAAGGGTTGGCATCGCGAGATGGCGCGACTTCGCGGCCAGTGTGGGGCGGCGTGCCGCCGCGCGGGCTCAGCACCGCGCCGGCTGGGCGCTCCGTGGCCTGGGCGCTGCGCGACTTGGTTGCGCCGGGTGGTGCGCACCACCCGGGCCGGGCGCCGTGCGGGCTGACTTCGCCAGATGGCGGGCGCCGTGCGGGCCGAGTGCCGTGCGAACCGGGCGTTCCGCGGGCTGGTTCGCCGAGCGGCGGGCGGCGCGCCCTGAGCGGTGGCGCGCGGGCTGCTTCGGCGAAGCGCCGTGCAGGCTGAGCGCTGCGCGGGTTGGTTGCGCCGGGTGGTCTGCGCCGTGCGGGCTGGGCGCGCCGCGCGGGTTGGTCTCGGCGGGCGGCTTGCGGCGTGCGGCCTGAGCGCCGTGCAGGCTGGCTTCGCCGAGTGCCCGGTAGAGCCGCTCGGCGGCGCGCGGCGGAGGCCGTGCCCCGGATTCAGTTGTGAGAGGTTATCGGACTCCTCTCGGGCGGAATTGGATGCTGATCCTCGGGCCCACCGCCTTGCTCGTTTTCGGGATGGCGTGTTCCCAAGTGCGCTGACAGGAACCACCCATCACGATCAGGTCCCCGTGCCCCAACGGCCGCTTCACGACCTCGCCGCCGCCGCGCGGGCGGAGGGCCAGGGTTCGTGGCGCCCCGACGGACACGATCGCCACCATTGTGTCCTCGCTGCTCCCGCGGCCGATCGTGTCCCCGTGCCACGCGACGCTGTCCCGCCCGTCGCGGTAGTAGCAGAGCCCGGCCGTCCGGAACGGCTCGCCGAGTTCCGCCGCGTAGTGCGTGCTCAGCTCCTGCCGCGCCGACGCGAGTACGGCGTGCGGAAGCGGCTGCGACTCCTCGTAGAAGCACAACAACCGCGGCACGTCGACGATCCGCTCGTACATCCACCGCTGCTCCCCGTGCCAGGGCACCTCGTGCACCAAGCGGTCGAACAGCTCGCTCGCCCCGGTGAGCCAGCCGGGCAGCACGTCGATCCACGCGCCGTCGCCGAGCGTGGTGCGCTCGATGCCGTTGAGCGGGCGCAACCCGATCTCGGCCGCGGTGTCGAAAAGAGACCCCTGGAGCTCGGTGGACATGCCGCCAACCATACACGAAGATCGAACACCTGTTCTACTCTTCGAGTCGGTAACCCACGTTCCGCACGGTGTGGATCAGCGGGGGCTGCCGCAGCTTCCGGCGCAGCTGGCCGATCAGCACGTCCAGCACGTTCGACGCCGGATCGGCCATCTCGTCCCACGCGCTCCTGATCAACTCCGCCCGCGGCACCGGCTGCCCGTCCGCCGCCAGCAGCAGCCGCAGCACGGTGAACTCCTTGCCGGTCAACGTGAGCAGCACCCCGCCGCGGCGCACCTCGTGCCGCCCGGTGTCCAGTTCGAGATCACCCCGCCGCAGCACGGGCGGCGGACCGGACCCCAGCCGGCGGCACAGGCTCCCCACCCGCGCCACCAGCTCCGGCACGGCGAACGGCTTGACCACGTAGTCGTCCCCGCCGTCGCGCAGGCCGGCGATCCGTTCGGACACCGCGTCCATCGCGGTCAGGAACAGAACCGGGACCGCCCAGCCCGACCCCCGCCGCGCCCGGACGTAGTCGAGCGAGTCTCCGCCGGGCAGCTTCCGGTCGAATACCACGCAGTCGTAGGAATTGACGTACAGCGCCTCGTCCGCGGCCGGGAGGTCGGCCACCGCGTCGACCGCGAAACCGGTGCCGCGCAAGGCGGCGGCCACCGCCGTCCGGAGATCTTCATCGTCCTCGACCACCAGCACACGCACCCACCGATACTAGTGGTCACGATCGGCGGATCCACCGATTACCCCGACGGACTGCCGACCGCAACCACTAGGTGAGCGGCTTCCCCCACGCCGGCGGGCAGCCAGCCCCGGTCCGCCGCTCGTGCTCCCGCCTGGAACCGGCTCCGCGCGCCGAGTCGCAGCATCAGGTCCGCCGCGGTCCGCCGGACGGTGCGCACCGAGACACCCAGCCGCAGCGCCGCCGACTCGTCGGTGATCCCGCTGGACAACAGCGCCAGCAGCTCGCGCTCCCGCTCGGACGGCAGTTCCTCCCCGCGGGGCGCTGAAACCGCCCAGATCCGTTCGAACAGCTCGACCGTCGTGCCGATCACCCCGGGCAGTTCGAACACGGCGAACCCGTTGCGCTCGGCCGGGAGCACGGCGAACCGGCGGTCCACCACCAGCGCGTCCGTCGGCACCTCGGGCGCGGTGCGGATCTCCGCACCGGGCGGCAGCGCGAACTCACCGGGGCACAGCACGCGGTAGGCGACCCCGCGCCGCAGGTTGTACCGGTCGATCTCACGCGGCCTGGCCAGCGCCAGCGACCCGGTGCTCAGCACCAGCACCTCGCTCGTCGCGGTGGCCAGCAGAGCGGTCAGTTCCCGGTTCCCCCGGGTCAGGACAGCGACCCCCATCACGCCACCCTGGCCGGGAGCCCGGTGGCGGCCACCGACCGGACCGCCGGGTGACAGGCGTAGACCTCACCGGCGCGGGGATCGAGCAGGTGCCGGTCGGCCAGCGCCTCCAGCGCCCGCATCGCCTCCGCGCGGCTCAGCCCGGCCAGCTTCGCGGCCAGTTGCACGTCCACCTCGGCGTACCGGCCCAGTCCGGCGAACAGGCGCCGCTCCGGTTCGGCGAGCCGCCGGTAGCTCGGTTCGAGCAACTCGGCCATGCCCGGCAGGCCGTCGGCGGCGAGCCGCGCGGCCAGCCTGCCCACAGTCCACAGTGGACGCGAGCGCAGTCGGGCCGCGGCGGCGCGGAGCACGGCGGGCAGGCCCCCGCACAACCCGACGAGTTCCGCCACCGCCGCGGGTTCCGCGTCGGTGCGCCAGTCGCCGACCCCGGTGCGGAACATCTCCGCCGCCGACCACGCGTCCAGCGGCGTGAGGGTCAGCCCCCGGGTGTCTTCCACGGCCAGCGCCCGGTTCCGCGTGGTCACCAGCACCAGGCAGCCCGCGGTGCCCGGCAGCAGCGGCGTGACCTGGGCCGCGTCCGCCGCGTCGTCGAGCACCAGCAGCACCCGGCGCCCGGCCAGTTCGCCGCGCCACAGCGCCGCGCGCTCGTCCAGATCGGCCGGGATCGCCGAATCCGGCACCCCCACCGCGCGCAGCAACCGAGCCAGCGCGTCCGAAGCCGACAGCGGGGCGTGCGCCCGCAGGTCGACGAACAACCGCGCGTCGGGGTAGTCCGCGGCGACCTCGTGCGCGAACCGCACGGCCAGCGCGGTCTTCCCGACGCCGGGCATGCCGTCGACCACCAGCACCGGCACCGGCCCGCCATGCCTCCGCTGTGCCCGCAGCGCGTCCAGTTCGGACTCGCGTCCGGTCAGCGTTGGCAGGTCGCGGGGCAGGTCGTCGCACCGGCGACGGCCACCGGGTTCCAGCGCCTCGGTGAACGCGGCGTTCAGTTCGGGGCCGGGTTCGATCCCCAGTTCCGCGGACAGCAGGGTTCGCGCCCGGCTGAAGGCGGACACGGCCTCCTCGCGCCTGCCCGCCCGGTGCAGCGCACGCACCAGCCGAGCCCACGCGCCCTCGCGCAGCGGGTCCTCGTCGACCAGTTCGTGCAGCAACGCGATGGCGTCGGCGAAGCGGTTACCGGCGAGCCACACGTCGGCGAGGCCGAGCCGCAGTTCGTGGCGGAGTCCCTCCAGCCGGGTGAGCACCGGCTCGGCGAACTCCGTGGCCAGCCCGTCGAACGGGCGGCCGCGCCACTGGACCAGCGCCTCGGTGTACCGGCGCGCGGCTTCGTCCGCGTTGCCGTCGGCCAGCGCCTGCCTCGCCGCCGGGACCGCCGCGGTCACCAGGTCGGTGTCGAGTTCGCCGTGGTCGACGCGCAGCCGGTAGCCGCCCGGCCTGCTCTCGATCCGGTCGCCGGGCAGCACCCGCCGCAACTGCCAGATGTAGGTCTTGAGGTTCGCCTCGGCCGAGGCGGGCACGGCCTGTTCATGCCAGGTCGCGCCGATCAGCTGAGCCACACTGGTCCAGCCGTTAGGGTTCAGCAGCAGGGTGGCCAGCACCGTGGTCGGTTTCCTGGCCCCCAGCTCGAGCACGGCCCCCGCCGGTGTTCGTGCCTCGAGCGGCCCCAGCACCCGGAACAGCACGCCGCACCTCCTCGTTCGATGATCTGCGGCCCACCTTCCAGCAGCACACATGAGGATTCGATGACAGCAACAGGCCAGGCGCGGGTGATGGTCGTCGAGGACGACGAGGATCTGCGGGTCGCGGTCGCGGCCGAGCTGCGCGCGGCCGGGCTCGACGTGGTGGTGGCGGGCGATCTGGCCGCCGCCGGGCAGGTGCCGCCGCCGCTCGCCTGCGCGGTGTACGACCGGATGCTGCCCGACGGCGACGCGATCACCCACGTGCACCAGCGGCGGCTGACCGGCTGGGCGGTGCCGGTGTTGTTCCTGACCGCCCGCGACTCCCTCGCCGACCGCGTCGACGGCTTCGCCCACGGCGGGGACGACTACCTGGTCAAGCCGTTCGCGCCGGGGGAGCTGACCGCGCGGGTGCTGGCGCTGTGCCGCCGTGCGGGTGCCGGGCGCCCGTCGGTCCTGCGGCACGCCGACCTCGAAGTGGACTGCGCGCGCCGCGAAGTCCGCCGTGGCGGGGTGCTGCTCACGCTCAGCGGCAAGGAGTTCGCCGTGCTCGAATACCTGGCCGCCCGCCCGGACCAGGCGGTGCCCCGCGCCGAGCTGCTGGAGCACTGCTGGGACGCCGAGGCGGATCCGATGTCCAACGTGGTCGACGTGGTGGTCCGGCGGTTGCGGCGCAAACTGCGCGAACCCGACCTGATCCACACCGTGCGCGGGCGCGGTTACCGGCTGGCGGACTCGTGAAGAGCGTCTCCGCCGAGCGTCTCCGCCGGCTGCGCGTGCTGCTGACCCTGTTGTTCACCACGCTGAACGCGGCCGGGTTGATCCTGCTCGCGTGGCTGGTCGTGCAGTCCGACAGCGCGTACGGCGAGCAACTGCTGGACGGCGAGCTGAACCGCGTCACCTCCACCTCCGCCCGGCTGGTCCAGTACGGCGACGGCATCGTCACCGACTACATCGGCAAGGACGTGCTGAGCGACCAGTGCCCGCAGTTCGCCGTGCTCCCCGGTGGGGCCACGCCGTTTTCGCCGTACTACAGCGCGCGCAACTGCGTCGAGGTGGACCGCGCCGTGCTCGACCAGCTCGCGACGCAGACCGTCACGACCAACCGCGTGCTGCACACGTACGTGAACGACGGGGACGCGCGGGTGCGCACCGAGGCGTTGCGCAACGAATCCGGCCAGAACATCGGGGCCGTGGTCGCCTGGAGCGACGCGCGGCAGGTCGCCGCCGACCACCAGCAGCTGGTGCTGAGCGTGGCGGGCGGGTGCCTGGTGCTGGTCGCCGCGGTCGCGCTCGCCGGGCACGCGCTGGCGGGCCGGGCGCTGCGACCCGCCGCGGCCGCGCTCGAACAGCAGGAGGTGCTGCTCGCCGAGACCGCGCACGACCTGCGGACCCCGGTCGCCGCGCTCCGGGCACTGGCCGAGACCGCGCTGCGGCACCCCGACCAGCGCGCCGAACTGCTGCCGCGCACGGTCCGGCTGGCCGGGCGGATGGGCGGCATCATCGACGGGTTGCTGGTCCGCGCGCGGCTCGCGGCCGGGGTGGAGCAGCTGGCGATCCAGCCGGTGTGGCTCGACCAGTTGGTCACCGCCCTGGTCGAGGAAACCCCGCACGAGGGCGCCCGCGTCACGGTCACCGCGGCGGCGACCAAGGTCTCCGCCGATCCCGCGCTGCTGCAACGGGCCATCGGCAACCTGCTGGACAACGCGCTGCGGTACGGGAAACAACCCGACCAACCGGCGATCGTGCACATCACGGTGGCGGGCGGCCGGGTCACCGTGGCCGACCACGGACCGGGGATCGACGCGTCGCTGACGGACGACGCCTTCGACCGGTTCAGCAGCGGTGGTGGTTCGTCCGGGCTCGGGCTGGCGATCGTGAGCTGGGTGGCGCAGTCGCACGGCGGCACGCTCACCGTCTACAACGCGGAGGAGGGCGGCGCGATCTTCGAACTGGCGCTGCCGGTCCTCCGCGGCTGAATGTACCGGTAATGGACCGTTACTGGACCGGTTGGCCTATTCTCGCTGTGTGATGGCGCGGGGTCGGGGCCGGTGGCGTGGTCGTTCACCGATGGTGATCACCGTGGTCGCGGTCGCGACCGCGGTGGGGGTCGCCGTGTCCGGTGCGGCGAAGCCCGACGGCGGCATCGACTTCTTCCAGTCCGGGCACTGGGTGTTCAGCAATCTGCTCGGCACCGTGTTCCACATCGACGGCGCCAGCCGCAACGTCGACGCGCAGCTGGCACTGCCCGGCGCCGATCCCGGCAGCCAGGTGGTCCAGGGCGAAACCGGCGGATATGTGGTCGGTGGCAACCGGATCATCGAGTTCGGCAAGTCCGATCTGGCCGTGGAGAAGACGATCTCCCCGCCGGCCGACGAGCGGCCGGTGGCGCTGGAGGTCGCGGGTGGCCCGTACCTGGTGTACCGGCAGGCCGGGCAGATCGTCCGCCTCGGTGACGACACGCTGACCGTGTCCGCCGGGGGCAAGCTGGGCGAGCCGGTCGCCACCACCGGTGGTGACATCTGGTTGCACCACACCGAAAGCAACGCGATCTGCGAACTGGCGCGCGACGCCGACCGGCTCGAATGCCCGACGAACGCACCCAGCGGGCACACCGGCGGGCTGACCGTCGTCGCCGATCGCCCGGTGTTCGTGGACACCTCCACCGACACCGTGCACGCGATCGACGGCAAGAACCTCGGCCCCGGCACCGCACTAGGTGTCGACGCGCCGCCGAACGCGCGCCTCGCCTCGACCGACGTCGGCGGCCGGATCGCCGTGCTCGACGGGCCGGGCAAACGCATGCACCTGGTCGACACCACACCCGCGAAGGCCAACCCGGTCACCGTCGACCTGCCCGACGGGGACTACGCCGACGTCGCGTCCTCCGGGCAGTCCGTGGTCCTGCTGGATCGCGCCAAGAACAACGTGCTCACCTACGACCGCGACGGCAATCCGCGCAAGACCACCCCGGTCCCGCCGAGCAAACCGCGGCTGTCCAGGGGCGAGGATTCCCGGGTCTACGTCGACAGCGACGACGGCGGGCACGTGCTGGTGGTGGACAACGACGGCGCGGTCAACCCGGTCGACGTGGCGCGTGAGCGGCAGCCCACGCCGCCGCCCGTGCCGGTGCAACCGCAGCAACCGCCCCAAGCCCAGCCGCAGCAACCACCGCAACAGCGCACCCCGCCGCCGGCGAAGCCGAAACCCCCGTCGCAGCCGGAAAAGCCGGCTCCGCCCCCGGCGAAACCGGCCAGCCCGCCGGGCGCGCCGCCCGGGGTCAAGGCCACCGCCGGGAACGCCGCGGTCACGGTCAACTGGGGTGCCGCGTCCCCGAACGGCGGCGCGATCTCGAACTACCACGTCTCCTGGACCTCCAGCTCCGGCAGCGGCGAGAAGACCGTCGGCGGTGGCGTCCGCTCGACCTCGCTCAGCGGCCTGACCAACGGGACCACCTACGTGGTCACGGTGACCGCGCAGAACTCCGCCGGACGTGGTCCCAGCGCCAGTTCCGCCGGGGTGACGCCCTCCGCACCGAAGTCGATCACGATTTCGCGGGGTACCCCGGAGGCGTACAACGACGAGTGCTCGCTGCCCGACTGCGCGTTGATCCGGGTGGTGGCCAAGGGGTTCGAGCCGGGCACCCGGGTCAGGTTCGTCCCGCACGCCAACTCGTCGTACACCAACGAGGGCAAGACCATGGAAATCGATCCGGACGGCACGGAGTCCTTCGAGGCGTTCCACTTCGGACAGGTGGGGCGCACGGTGTGGGTCACCGCGGACGGCGTCGAATCGAATCGAATCGTGTGGGAGGAAGGGTGACCCAGCCGAAGTCGGCCGAGGTCTACGAACTGCTCGCGGCCAACGTGCAGCAGGTGATCCGGGGCAAGCCCGAGGTGGTGCGCCTGGCGATCACCGCGCTGCTCGCCGAAGGCCACCTGCTCGTCGAGGACGTGCCCGGCCTGGGCAAGACCACGCTCGCCCGCTGCCTCGCGCGCAGCGTGGGCGGTTCGTTCAACCGCATCCAGTTCACCCCGGACCTGCTGCCCGGCGACATCACCGGCGTGATGGTGTACCACCAGAAGGAGGAGCGCTTCGCCTTCCACGGCGGGGGCATCTTCGCCAACGTGGTGCTCGCCGACGAGATCAACCGCGGTACCCCGAAAACCCAGTCCGCGCTGCTCGAGGTGATGGCCGAGCGCACCGCGACGGTGGATTCGGTGCGGCACGAGGTACCCCACCCGTTCCTCGTGGTGGCCACGCAGAACCCGATCGAGATGGAGGGCACCTACCGGCTGCCCGAGGCCCAGCTCGACCGGTTCCTGATGCGGTTGTCCGTCGGGTACCCGGACCTCGACGCCGAGATCCTGGTGATCATGAGCGACTGCGCGGGGATCAGCCCCGAGGACCTGCCCGCCGTGGTGGACCTCGGGCGGCTCAAGGAGGCCATCGCGGAGGTGCGCGCGTCGCACATCGACCGCGAGGTGTGCGCGTACGCGGCCAGGCTGGCGGCGGCGACCCGGACGCACGCGGCGATCCGCTACGGCGCGAGCCCGCGCGGCAGCATCTCGCTCGTCCGCGCCGCGCAGGCCTACGCCGCCACCGCCGGCCGCCTCTACGTCACCCCGGACGACATCAAGGACGTGGCGAAGCCGGTGCTCGCGCATCGCCTCGTGCTGACCGCCGACGCCGAGCTGAACCAGCGCGGCGCCGACGACGTCCTCGACGAGATCCTGGCGGCCGTCCCGGTGCCGTCGGTCAACGCCGCGGGACGGTGACCTGGTGCGCCTGACCCGGCGCGGGGTGGCCGTGCTGGTGCTCGCCGTGGTGCTGCTCGGCGCCGGGATCTGGGCCGGGCACCCGATGCTGCGCGCGCTCGGCGGGATCTGCGCGGGCGCGGTGCTGGTCGCCGTGCTGCTGGTGGGGCGCAGCCCCAAGGTCGCGGTGTCGCGGGCGGTCTACCCGGATCGCGTCGAACGCGGCCGCCCGGCGCTCGCGCGGCTGCTGGTGCGCAACGAAGGCACGCGACGGCAGGCGGGGTTCACCGCGGGCGACCGCGTCGGGTCCGGGGTGCGCGCGGTCGGCGTGCGGGCGCTGGCTCCCGGTGCGGAAGCCGTGTACCACTACGAACTGCCGACCGAGCAGCGTGGCAAGTTCGAGGTCGGACCGCTGGTGCTGGAGCGGTCGGATCCGCTCGGCCTGGCCAGGAACCGGCTCGCCAGCGGGGATCCGGTGACGTTGTGGGTGCACCCGCGCCGCCACCCGGTGCGCGCGGTCTCCGGCGGGCAGCCCCGCCACCACCACGAAGGCCGGGCTGCCGACGACGCGCTGCACGGCTCGCTCGACCTCCGCGACGTGCGCGAGTACGTGCCCGGTGACGAGGTGCGCCACCTGCACTGGAAGGCCACCGCGCGCACCGGCAGCCTGATGGTGCGCGAGTTCGCCGACCCGGACCAGCCGCGGCTGACCCTGGTGCTGGACACCAGGGCCGAACGCGGGTTCGAGGACGCCGTCGAAGTCGCCGCGTCGATGCTGAACGCCGCCGCGTTGTCCGGGCACCGCTGCCGCCTGGTCACCCCGGCCGGGCTCGACGTGTCCACTTCGGACGGTCCGCAGGGAGCGCGGCGGCTGCTGGACGAGCTGTGCGTCGCCCAGGCCGAACCGGCGCAGATCTCGTTGGTACCGAAGGCGTTGACCAGGTCGCGGTCGCGCGGGGGTGCGCTGGTGGTGGTCGCCACCGGGCCGTCCGACCCGGCGGAACTGGCGCGGTTGCGGCCGTTCTACCCGGTGTTCACCGTGTTCTCCCTCGGTGGCCGGATGGCCGCGGTGCCCGGCGCGCGCCTGCTCGAAGGACCGTCGGCGACGGGGCTGCTCCAGCGGTGGAACACGGTGGTCAAGTGAAGCTCAGGGTGGAAACCGCGGGTGTGCTGCTCGCCGGTGCGGTGGCCGGGGTGCTCTTCGCCCCGGTGTTCGGGTTCGGCGTGCTGGTGCTGCCGATCGTGGTGGTCAGCCTGGTCACCTTCGGGGTGGCGGAACTGGCCACCAGGAAGCCGTCGCTGGAACCGTGGCGGCCACTGCTGGTCGCACTCGCCGGGCTGCTCGGGCTGATCGAATCGGCGTTGTTCCCGACCACCGCGGGCGGGCTGCCGACCGGGGAGACCTTCGGCGCGTTGTCGGCCGGGCTCACCGAATCCTGGCGGCTCGCGCTGCAGTCCACCTGGCCGACGCGGCCCGAGGCGCAGCTGTTCCTGTTCGTGCCGCTGGCCGTGCTGGCCGCCGCGGTGCTCGGCATCGAACTGCTGCACCGCACCCGGAAACCGTTGCTCGCCCTGCTGCCGAGCTTGGCGGTGTTGTGCCTGAGCCAGCTGTATTCGGCGGCGCCGGGCTCATCGGCGGTGCCGGGCGCGCTCGGGTACGCGGCGGCCGCGGCCATCGCGCTGGCGGCCGGGGCGCGCTGGTCGAAGACGGCGGTCGCGGCCATCGCGGCGCTGGTCGTGGTGGCGGTCGGCGGCGCGTCCGCGGCGGCGGTGTTCGACCCGGCGGGCAGGCCCGCGTATTCGTTGAAGGAGAACGAATCCGCGCCGATCCCGCCGGCCAGGGTGGCCAGCCCGCTGGCGGAGATCGGGGCCCGGCTCGCCGCGCCGGAGGTGCCGCTGTTCCGGTACACCGCGAACGCCCCGGTCGACCGGTGGTCGCTGGTGGTGCTGGACACCTTCGACGGGGTGAACTGGAAGCCCGGCGGGGAGTTCCGGCGGCTCGGCGTGGAGATCCCGCCGGGTCCGGGCCTCACCGCGCCGGTGATCAAGCGCGAGGCGACGGTCAGCACCGGTGGGTTGAGCGGGCCGTGGCTGCCCAGTCAGGCGTGGCCGGCGTCGGTGACCGGCGCGGAGCCGTTCGTCGGGGAGGGGCGCGGCACGCTGCTCGGCACCGGCGCGCCGACCGGCTACCAGCTGAGCTGGTGGGAGGCGCAGGTCAGCGGCAATCTCCCGGTCGACACGATGATCGACCCCCACGCGCCAGGCGGTCTCGGCGGCGTCGGCGCGATCCCGCCCGGCATCAGCGAACTGGCGAACCAGGCCACCGGCGGGCAGCGCCCGTCGTTCCAGTCGGCGTTGCTGCTGGAGCGCTTCCTCAGCGACAACTACCGCGCGGTCACCGGTGCGGACCGGCCGACCGGGCATTCCTGGCCGCAGCTGCGGCACTTCCTGCTGGAGAGCAAGGAGGGCACCAGCGAGCAGTTCGCCGCCGCCTACGTCGCGCTCGCGCGGATCGAGGGCATTCCGGCGCGGCTGGTGGTCGGCTTCCAGTCGCCCGCGCTGCCCGGCCCGGACGGCGCGTTCCAGGTGCGCAACGCCGACGTGCTGGCGTGGCCGGAGGTGGCGGTCGCCGGGGTCGGCTGGGTGGCGCTCGACCCGACCGGTACCGCGGCGAAGAGCCGGGGCGGTGGCGGGCTGGGCGAGGTCACCGCGCAGGCCCGCGATCGCCTGCCCGACCCCGAAGCGCTCGACGGTCCGGAGGCCGACGAGGACACCTCCGCGCCCACGGAACCGGAGGCGACCGAGGACGGCGGGCTGCCGCTCGCCCTGTTGCTGGCCCCGGTGCTGGTGGTGCCGCTCGGCTGGCTCGGCGGAGTGCCGTTGCTCAAACGGATCCGGCGGCGTCGTCGGCGTCGTGCGGCCGGGAACGGCGCGGTCGCCGGTGCCTGGGCCGAGGTGCGTGACCGCCTTCGGGCGCACCGGGTCCCGGTGACCAGCGGGATGACCGTGCGCGAACTCGCCGACGCCACCGCGAAGGTGGCCGACCCGTCCACTGTGGAGGGAGTGCGGGTGCTGGCCGGTGCGGTGGACGCCGCGCTGTGGTCCGGCGCGCGGACCAGCCCGGAGCTGGCCGACTGGGCCTGGCGGGCGGAAGCCGAAGTCCGGAAAGGACTGTCACGGCGCCCGCTGCGGGACCGGGTGCGTGCCGCGCTCGACCCGCGCGGCCTGCGGTCCTAGGGCTTGCAGGTCGCGCCGCGGATCGGCCGCGGCGGGGTTTCCACCGTCTGCGCGCCGTTCGTGCCCTGGATGGCGAAGCAGTAGGGGACGCCGGGCGACACCGGCACCTCGAAGGAGTGCTTGCGCTCGGCGTAGATCGTCTTGTTGGGCTGGTCAGCCGGTGCGACGACCACCGCGAAGTCCAGCACCTCCGGACTCGACCAGGTCAGCTTCACCTTGTCACCGAGATCGACCGGCTCTTCGAGCATCAGCTGCGGCGGCTTGGACGGCGTGGGCACCAGCGGCGCGATCGGGGCCGAGCCCGCCTCCGCGGGTGGTGTGGAGCCCGAACGCTGGGACAGCAACAAGATCGGCGCCGCGGCGAGCAGGGCGAGGGCCGCGGCGATGCCGAGGATCAGGCCGAGCTTGCCCTGCCGGTCCGCGGGCGCCGCCCGTTTCACCGGGGTCGGCCCGATCACCTTGATCGGCGTGCGCGGCAGTTCCGGTTCGCGCAGCCACGACAGTTCCTCGGTGACCGCGGCCGCGTTGTCCGGGCGGCCGGCGGGATCCTTGGCCAGCAGGCGCCCGATCAACGCACCGAGTTGCTCGTCGTCCACCGGTTCCGGGTCCTGGTGCAGCACCTTGAGCACGCGCTCGCCGTCCTGTTCACCGGCCTGGAAGCGGAACGGCGCCGCACCGGTCAGCGCGAACCGCAGCACCGCGCCGAGGCCGTACAGGTCGGCGGCTTCGTCGGCGGTGCCGTCGCGCACGGTTTCCGGTGCGGTGAACTCCAGTCCGGGCAGCACGGGCCGCGGGAAGGCGGCCCGCAGCACCACGCCGAAGTCGGTGACCAGCGGTTCACCCGTCTCGCGGAAGAGCAGGTTGCCGGGGTGCACGCCGCCGTGGACGATCCCGGCCTGGTGCGCGGTGGCGAGCGCGGCCGACAGCGTCAGCCCGATGGTGACGGTGTCCTCGGCCGACAGCGGGCCGTTGCGCTCGACGAGCTGGGCCAGCGACTGCGCGCACCGCTCCATCCGCAGCGCGGGCCTGCCGTCGGGCAGCACCTCGACGCCGTCGGGCACCAGGATCGGCCGGGCGTCCCGGAGGGTGCGGAGGGTGGCCAGCTCGCCGTCCAGGTCCGCGCGGGTCTGCCGGTCCAGCGGCGCCGGGAAGGTCTTCAGCGCGCTGCCGCCGTCGGCGTACACCACCGCGACCGGTCCCTCGCCGATCGTCTCCATGGGCACACTATTCCGGGTCGGGGGCCGCCTTGGCCACCACGCGTCCGGTTGTTGCCGGGGTGACGCGGTCGACCAGCGTCTCGATCAGCGCGTCCAGCGGAAAGGGGGCGAGCACCTCCGGCAGCGTCAGGTGTTCCACCACCAGGCCGGTCATCGCCAGGTAGAGCAGGAGCACCGTGTCGCGGTCGCCGGGCAGCCCGGCGTCCAGGTGGAAGCCGATGTTCTCGGCCAGGTTCGCCTTGAGCGTCTCGGTCAGCGTGGCCTGCAGTTCGGGGCGGCGGGTCGCTTCGAGGCGGAGTTCGAGGAGCGCGAGGTAGTTGACCCGGCCGTCGGAGAGCCGCCGGACGATGTCGTGCATCAGGCGGGTCACCAGCGCGCGATCACGCGGCGCGCGCATGATCTCGTCGATCTCGTCGGCGCCGGGGCCGAGTCTGAGGTGGATGCGCTGGCCCGCCTGGGTGAGCAGGTCGTCGCGGTTGGCGAAGTAGTTGGACGCGGTGCCGACCGGGACGCCGGCTGCCGCGTCGACCGCGCGGAAGGTCAGCCCGCGAGCGCCCTCGCGCGCCAGCACCTCGATGGTCGCGTCGACGAGGGCAGCTCGCCTGGCCTGGTTGCGCCGCATGAGCCGGAGACTACTACGCCTGAAGTGGTCAAGCCAGTGGGCCGTGCCTCGCCGCCCTTTTGCCAATCGAACCGTATGCTGTACGGTACAGTGCACGGAAGGGAGTCCGATGAGTTCTGACGAGTTCGCCGTCCAAGCCGACGGCCTGCGCAAGCACTACGGCGACAAGCGCGCCCTGGACGGCTTCGACCTGCGCGTACCCCGCGGTTCGGTCTGCGGTCTGCTGGGCCCGAACGGGGCGGGCAAGACCACCTCGGTGCGCATCCTCGCCACCCTCGTCCGCCTCGACGGGGGACAGGCGCGCGTCGGCGGGTTCGACGTGGCGACCGAGCCACACCGCGTGCGCCGCACCATCGGGCTGGTCGGTCAGCACGCGGCGGTCGACGAGGTGCTCAGCGGTCACCAGAACCTGGTCATGTTCGCGCGCCTGCACCACCTGGACCGGCGCGCCGCGCAACGGCGGGCCGCCGAGCTGCTCACCCGGTTCGGCCTCGCCGACACCGGGACCAAGCCGGTCAAGTCCTACTCCGGCGGCATGCGGCGACGGCTGGACCTGGCGGCGAGCATGATCCTCGCGCCGGCCGTGCTGTTCCTCGACGAACCCACCGTCGGGCTGGACCCGCGCGGGCGCAACGAGGTCTGGGAGGCCGTGCGCGAGCTGGTCGCCGACGGCACCACGGTCCTGCTCACCACCCAGTACCTCGACGAGGCCGACCAGCTCGCCGACCGCATCGCGGTGATCGACCACGGCCGCGTCATCGCCGAGGGCAGCCCGGGCGAACTGAAGTCGCGGATCGGCGGCGACCGGATCGACGTCATCCCGCACCACGCGGCCGACCTCGCCAAAGCCGCCGAGGCGCTGAAAACCCTGCTCGGCGGCGAACCGGACGTCGATCCCGACACGCGCCGGATCAGCGTCCGCGTCACCGGGCACGCCGCCGCGCTGCCCGGTGTGGTGCGCGCGCTCGACGACGCCGGGGTCCGCCTCGACGACCTCGCCCTGCGCCTGCCCACGCTCGACGAAGTGTTCCTGCAGCTCACCGGCCGGACGGAGGCAACGGTATGACCACGACCGACCACGGGGTTCGCTGGCTGCTCGCCGACAGCTGGACGCTGACCCAGCGCGGGTTCGCGCACTGGGCGCGCAATCCCGGGCCGATCATCTTCGGCCTGCTGTTCAACGTGCTGATCGTGCTGATGTTCGCCTTCCTGTTCGGCGGCGCGATGCGGGTCCCCGGCGGCGGGGACTACCGGGAGTTCCTGATGCCCGGCATGTTCGTGATGACCATGCTCTTCGGCGTCGGCATGACCGCCACCGCGGTGCTCGCCGACGTCGAACGCGGGGTCACCGACCGGTTCCGGGCGATGCCGATGGCCTCGGCCTCGGTGCTGGTCGGCCGGGCGGTGGCGGATCTGGTGCTGGCGGCGGTCACCCTGGTGGTGATGGTGCTGGCCGGGCTGGCCATCGGCTGGTCGGTGCACGGCACGCCGGCCGAGGCGGTGACCGCCTTCGGGCTGATCCTGTTGCTGCGCTTCGCGTTGATCTGGGTGGGTGTCTACATCGGACTGACGTTGCGCGGGCCGGAGGCGATGACCGGGGTGCACACCCTGGAGTTCCCGGTGGGTTTCCTGTCCAGCGCCTTCGTCTCACCGGACACCATGCCGGGCTGGCTCGGCGCGATCGCCGAGTGGAACCCGCTCTCGGCCACCTCGGCCGCGATCCGCGACCTGTTCGGGAATCCCGGTGTGACCGGGGATTCGTGGGTGGTCCGGCACGCCGCGGAAATGGCGGTGGTCTGGCCGCTGGTCCTGCTCGCGGTGTTCCTGCCGCTGTCGATCCGGGCGTACCGGCGGCTCAGCCGGTAGACCGCAGCACCCAGCCCAGCAGGTCGAGCAACGGCACCCGCGCCAGCCGCTCCGGCCACTGGGCGGCGGCGAGTTCGAGCACGAGTTCGCCGGGCCGCACCGCGATCCCGGTCAACCGCAGGCCTTCCGGGAATTCCGGCAGGTCGAGCGTGATCGGGTCGACGCGGGTTGGCAGGCGCAGACCGGCGACGCGGAGTTCGCGGGGGACGAGGACCACCGCGTCGCCGGTCAGCGTGGGCACCAGGTCGAGGTGACCGAGCCGCGGTGCCTTCGCCCAGCGGACGCGGCCGAACCCGTCGGCCAGTTCCGCGACCAGATCCGGGCGGAGTTCCGCGATCCGCTCGGCGACCACCTCCGCCGCGACCCTGACCTCCAGCTCCACCGAGGCCGGGGTCGCGGTGATCGCGGGCAGCGACCGGATCCGCACGTCCCGCCCGACCACGGTGACCCGCCGCAGCGGGACCTCCGCCCAGTTCACCCGATCGGCGACCAGCCGGACGTCCCCGAGCCTGCCCGCGGCCAGCCGCAGCGTGTCCGCTTCGTAGTCCAGTTCGGTCACGGTGAATTCGACGTCACGGCCGTCGACCCGCACGGCGAGCCGCCGCCCGGTCACCCGTTCCGCGGCCGTGCGCAGGATCGCCGCCGGGCTGAGCGCCGTTCCCGGCACCAGCGCCGCGGCCAGTCCGGCCAGTTCGCCGAACAAGTTCCCGCCGTCCATCCCCCCAGTGTGAACCAGCGAAAAACCCCGAATCCCGTCAACCCCCCAGTTCTGTCAGACCCCCACCCTAACCTCCCCCCACCAGCACCCAAGGGGGAAAAAATGCACCACACCGACCCAGCCGAGCACACCTTCACCCAGCCCGCCCACTGGCGCCGCCTGCTCCACCCCCGCCGGGGCGGCCTCCCCGGCCCGTCCCCGCACCCCGGCAGACAGGCGCTCACCCTCCTGGAACCACTCCTGCCCGCCCTGCGCGACGCCGTGCACCACCCGCGCGGCGAACCCGCCCCGGCCAAGGCGGCGCTGGCTTTCCTGGACGGTGAGCCCACCCCGCCCGGCGCCGCCGCGCTGGCCTCGATGGTGGCCGTGAAACCAGGCACAGCCCCGAAAAAGAGCCACCTGGAACGGATCGCCGATCTCTGGCTGCTCGATCACGGCCCCGCCTTCGCCGCCGAAGCCGCCACCTGCCTGCCACTGCTCTCCGCCGGTTTCGACGCCGACGGTTTCCACGTGCGCGAAGCGATCCCGCCACCGCGCAACTGCGGCCTGCCCGCCGATCCGGTGGTGCACCGCCTGCGCGCCCACCTGGCCGAAGCGTCCGAAGTGGACTATCGAACCGCGGTCGGGGTGCTGGCCGGGCACCGGCACACCCCCGGACAACGTGGTGTCGCCGCCTTTCTCGCGCCAGGGGAAGCGGAATGGGCCGAGGAGTTCGTGGCCGAAGCGCTCGCGCTCGGCCATCGCGCCCCGGCCGAAGCGGTGTTGTGCACGCTGGGCACCGGCGCCCAGCTGGCCGCGGCGTGCGCGGCCGACACCCTGGCCTGGGCGTTGCGCAATCCGCGGGTGATCCCGACCCTGGTGGACGGTGTCGGCGTGGCGGCGGTACCGGCCCTGGCCACGTGGGCGACGTACTACGGCGCCGAAACCACCAAGCGGGTGGCCGAGGCGCTGGCCGTGCTCCCGTCCGACGACGCCTTCGAAAGCCTGCTCGACCTCGCCGACCACCGACCGGCTCGCGAGGCGTTACCCCTTGCGATGAAACGGTTTCCGGTGCGTTCGCTGCGCCTGCTCGCCCGGCGCTGCGCCGGGCCGTCGAAACCGGCGAGGTTCGCCGAACGCCTGCTGAGGGCACGGGTATTGGTCGATCCGGTGGTGGTCGACGAAGCCCTGCCCACGCTCGACGAGCAGACTAGGACGGTGGTCGAGCGGGTACGCGCCGAGAACCGCCCGTTCCCCGAAGCGCCCGAGGACGCCTTGCCCCGGGTGCTCGTCGTGCCACCGTGGGCGAAACCACGCGCGATCACCGAGCAGGTCGTGCTCGACCTCGATCCCGGCAAACCACAGGTGACCTGGGCTCCCGGCGAGCGCGAGGCGTGGCGCGCCGCGAAGACGTGGGCCTTCCAGCAGCCCGACGCCCTGGAAAAGGCCGTCGGCCAACTGCGGGCCGGCGTGCTGGACGCCCACCTGACCGGCCAGCTCCTCGCGCACGGCCCGGACGAGGTGAGCGGGCCGCTGCTGGAGCGGTGGCGGCCCGCCGATCTCTGGTTCGCCGAATCCTGGCTGCCGCCCGCACTGGCCCGCCACGAACTGGCCGCGCTACCGCTCGCCCTGCACGTGGCCAGGGCGATCCCGCAGGCCGCGGGCGAATTCCTGGCCCCCTTCGCCAGTGCCGAAGTCGCCGCCTTGATGGCCGACTGGCTGGCCCGGCTGAAAGGCCGCGCGCGCGAGGTCGCGCTGGCCTGGCTGGACCGGCACGCCACCACCGCCGCCCGCCTGCTGATCCCGGTCGCGCTGGGCGAACCGGGCCGGACGCGGTCCGCCGCCGAGGCCGCCGTCGACCACCTCGATCCGGCCATTGTGGACAGAGCCGCCCAGGCGCACGGCCCGGCCGCGGCCGCCGCGATGTCCCGGTTCCTGGCCACCGACCCGCTCGACGTGCTGCCCGCCCGCATCCCGGAACTGCCGGACTGGGCCGACCCGGCCTCGTTGCCCCCACTGCTGCTCCCCGACCAGCGAGCGCTCCCGACCGCCGCGGTCCGGTACTTCCTCACCATGCTGGCGATGTCCCGGCCCGGTGAACCGTACGCGGGCGTCACGATGGTCACCGATCTGCTCGATCGCGGTTCGCTGGCGCGTTTCGGCTGGGAGTTGTTCGAGGCCTGGCAGGCCGTCGGCTCACCGAGCGCGCACGGCTGGCCGCTCAGCGCGCTGGCCTGGCTCGGTGACGACGAAGTGGCCCGTGAACTCGCGGTGGTCATCCGCGCGCTGCCGGGCGAAGGCGGGCACATCCGGGCCGTGCTCGGCCTGGACGTGCTGGCCGAGCTGGGCACCGACACCGCGTTGATGCAGCTGCACGCCATCGCGCAGAAGGTGAAGTTCAAGGCGCTCAAGGCCCGCGCCACGGACAAGATCACCGAGGTGGCCACCGGGCTCGGGCTGACCGCCGAGCAACTGGCCGACCGGCTGGTCCCCGGGTTCGGCCTGTCCGCCGAGGGCAAGCTCCGGCTGGACTACGGGCCGCGCCAGTTCCTCGTCGGGTTCGACGAGCAGCTCAAGCCGTTCGTCACCGATACCGACGGCAAACGCCGCCGCGAGCTGCCCAAACCCGGGGTCCGCGACGACGCCGACCGGGCCACGGCCGCCCGGAAGCGGTTCGCCGCCTTGAAGAAGGACGTGCGCACGGTCGCCGCCGACCAGGTCCGCCGCCTCGAACGCGCCATGGTGCACGGTCGCGAGTGGACGGTCGACGAGTTCCGGCGGCTGTTCGTCGAGCACCCGCTGCTCTGGCACATCGCCCGCCGCCTGGTCTGGCTGGCCGATTCCGGGGACGGGGTGCGTGCGTTCCGCATCGCCGAGGACCGCACGTTCGCCGACGTGGCCGACAACCCGTTCCGCCTGACCGACGGCGACACCGTCCGGATAGCCCATCCTGTGCACCTCGGCGAGACCGTGGCCGCCTGGGCGGAACTGTTCGCCGACTACGAGATCCTGCAACCCTTCCGCCAGCTCGGCCGCGAGGTGCACAAGCTGACCGCGGCCGAACGCGCGCACCACCGGCTCGACCGGTTCGCCGACCACACCGTGCCCGCCGGAAAGCTGTTCGGCCTCGGCCGGTCCGGCTGGGAGCGGTCCGCCGCGCAGGACGACGGCATGCGGCCGTGGCTGTTCCGCCGGGTCGGCGAGGCGAGCGCGGTGGTCATCGGCCTCGATCCCGGCATCCCGTTCGGGCTGGTGGACGAGCTCCCCGAGCAGCGGATCACCGCGGTCTGGCTGAACGACCGGCCGGAGGGCGCGCTGATGCCGCGGGTCTCCGGCCTGAGCTTCGGTTCGCTCGACCCGGTGACCGCCTCCGAGGTGCTCGCCGAACTCACCGAGCTGATCCGATGACGGCACCGAAAGCGCCGAGCGAGGTCCAGCGCCCGCCAGCCGAAGTGCGCCACGCCGAGGAACTGGCCCGGCTGCGCGAGACCGATCACGATCCGCGGCCGCCGGGCTGGGCACTGAGCCTGCGTGCCGCCCGCCGGTTCATCGTCGGTGACGAACAGGCGGGCGTGCGCGGGAAGTTCGTCGGCGATCCATCCCTTGTGGACAGAGCGCTGGTGGCACTGGCGACGAACCGCGGGCTGTTGCTGCTCGGCCGCCCGGGCACGGCGAAGTCCCTGCTGTCCGAACTGATCGCGGCCGCGATCAGCGGTGATTCCACGCTGACCGTGCAGGGCGGTGCGGCCACCACCGAGGACCAGATCAGGTACTCGTGGAACTACGCGATGCTGGTCGCCGAGGGCCCGTCGCCGCGGTCCCTGGTTCCCGCGCCGATGCTGCGCGGGATGCGCGAGGGCCGCGTGGTGCGGTTCGAGGAGTTGACCCGCTGTCCGCTGGAAGTCCAGGACTGCCTGCTTTCCCTGCTGTCGGAACGGGTACTGGCGATTCCCGAGCTGTCCGGCGAGCACGCGGCGGTGTTCGCCGCGCCGGGCTTCAACGTCATCGCCACGGCCAACACCGACGATCGCGGGGTCAACGAGATGAGCACCGCGCTCAAACGGCGGTTCACCTTCGAGACGGTGTTCCCGATCGCCGATTTCGACACCGAGCTGGAGTTGGTCCGCGCCGAGGCCGCCGCGTTGCTCGACCGGTCCGGCGTCGGCGCGGCGCCGGACCGCGATCTGCTCTCCGTGCTGGTCACCACCTTCCGCGAGCTGCGCGAGGGCACCGGTGCGGAGCGCCCGTCGGCCGTGCTGAGCACCGCGGAGGCGGTTTCGGTGGCGCACGCGGTCGGCGTGCGCGGCTGGTACCTGCGTGGTGAACCGGGCACTGCGGCGGATCTGGTCGAATGCCTCGCCGGGACCGCGGTGAAGGACAGCGAGCCGGATCTGACCCGGCTCCGCCGTTACCTGGAGCACCAGGTCCCTCGTAAGCAGGGCGCGTACTGGCGCGCGCTGCACGAGGCTCGCGATCGGCTGCCGGGCTGATGGCCGCCACCTTTCTCGGGGTCCGCCACCACAGCCCGGCGTGCGCGCGGCTGGCCGGCTCCGTGATCCACCGGCTGCGACCGGCGCACGTGCTGGTCGAGGGCCCGGCCGAGCTGAACGGCAGGCTGGGCGAGTTGCTGCTCGGGCACCAGCTGCCGATCGCGGTCTTCAGCCACTACCGCGACGCCCGGCGCACCCTGGCGTCCTGGAGCCCGTTCTGCGAGTACTCGCCGGAGTGGGTCGCGCTGACCACCGGGCTGGCGGTGGGCGCGCAGGTGCGGTTCATCGACCTGCCCGCGTGGCATCCCGCGCTGGCCACCCGGCGCAACCGCTACACCGACGCCGAAGACCGGTACGCCGACGCCGTGGCCCGGCTCTGCGCGACCTTCGCCGTGGACAACGCGGATTCGTTGTGGGACAGGCTGTTCGAGGTCGAGCCACCGGACGGTTTGCCCGAGCGGCTGACCGCCTACTTCGACCTGCTGCGCGGTGAATCCGAAGCGAGTGAGGACGACGCGGCACGTGAGCGCTACATGGCGTCGTGGGTGCGGGCCGCGGTCGCCGACGCCGGTGCGGCGCCGGTGGTCGTGGTCACCGGCGGTTTCCACCGGCCCGCACTGGAACGCCTGGCCGCGGGCGAATCCGACGGCTGGCCGGAGGTCCCGGCCCCGCCGCCGGGCGCCACCGGGGAGAGCTTCCTGGTGCCGTACTCGTTCCGGCGGCTGGACGCGTTCACCGGCTACCAGTCCGGCATGCCGTCGCCGGAGTATTACCAGCTCCTGTGGGAAGGCGGGCCGGAAGCGGCGGCGGCCGGGTTGATCGAAGCCGTGGTGACCCGGCTGCGCCGCCGTGGCCTCCCGGTCTCCACCGCGGATCTGGTCACCGCGCACGCGCTGGCTGCCGGGCTGGCGAACCTGCGCGGGCACCCGCGTCCCGCGCGCGCCGATATCCTCGACGCGCTCGCGAGCACGTTGATCGCGGACGACCTCGAGCAACGGCTCCCGTGGAGCACCCGAGGGCCGCTGCGGGCGGGCGCGCACCCGGCCGTGGTCGAGATGGTCGCCGCGCTCAGCGGGGACCGCACCGGCCGTCTGCACCCCGACACCCCGGCGCCACCGCTGGTCCGCGCGGTCACCACCGAACTGGCCGAACTCGGGCTCGACGGCGACGGTCCGGTCCGCCTCGATCTCGGTCGCGACGGGCGGCGCAGCCGCGTCCTGCACCGGTTGCGCGTACTGGAGATCCCGGGTTTCGAACGGCAGCGCGGCCCCGGCTCGGGCGCCGATCCGGTGTGCACCGAACAGTGGCGGCTGACCGTGACGGAGCTGCGCCTGCCCATGTTGATCGAGGCGGGCGCGTACGGCGGCACCCCGGCCGACGCGGCCGCCGCGGTGCTCGCCGAACGCGCTGCGGGCGCGGAGGTCGGCGAGTTGGCCGGTGTGCTGTTCGACGCGGTGCTGTGCGGGGTGGTCGACCTCGCCGAACAGCTCACGGCCGAGTTGCGGACCGGCCTGGCTGCCGCGGCCGATCTCGGTGCGCTGGGCCGGGTGCTGGCGGTGGTGCTCGGCCTGTGGCGGCATGGTGACCTCTGGCAGACAGCGGGCAGCGATGCGCTGGCCGAGGTGCTGACCGCCGCCGTGCCCAGGCTGTTGTGGCTGGCCGAAGGCGTGCGCGGTGGTCCGGCGCCCGCCGACGCCGATCGGCTCGACGCGATGGTGGCCCTGCGCGACGCCCTGCGGTACGCCACGCCGATGCTCGATCCGGCGGCCGTGCTCGCGGCGTGCCGTCGGATAGCCGCCGATCCGGGCGCGCCACCCGATCTGCGCGGTGCGGCCTCCGGTCTCGTCTGGTCTTCAGGGGCAGGCGATCCGGTCGGCGCGATCCCCGGCGGACCGCACACCGTCGGCGATTGGCTGGCCGGGCTGTTCGCGGTGGCCAGGGCGCAGGTGCTCGCCGGGAACCAGGTGCTGACCGTGCTCGACGAGCTGGTCGGCGGGATGGCGGACGAGGAGTTCCTGGTCGCGTTGCCCGCGCTGCGCCAGGCGTTCGCCTACTTCCCGCCGTACGAACGCCGTCAGCTCGCCGCCGCACTGCGCCGCGAACCACCGGCGGCGCCACCGGTGCCCGCCGACCCGTCCATCGAGTCCACAGTAGACGCTTTACTCAGAGCGGAGGGCCTGTGCTGACCGAACCTTCCCGCTGGCGGCTGGTCCTCGGCGAACCAGCCGCCCCGCACACCTGCCCGCTCGACGCCGAGGCCGCCGAGCGCGACGCCGCACTGGATTGGCTGTACGGCCGGGATCCGGCGCGGGCCGAACGCGGCGAGCGCCGCGGTGGCTCCGGCCCGTCCGCACTGACCACAGTGGACTGGCTCGACGGCATCCACCGGCTGTTCCCGCGCGCCACCGTGGAACGGCTGGAACGCGACGCCGTCGAACGCTACGAGATCCACGAGGTGGTCACCGATCCGGCGGTGCTGGCCAGGATCGAGCCGAATCCCACCCTGCTGCGGGCGATCCTGCGCACCAAGCACCTGATGCACGAGGGCGTGCTCGCGCAGGCGCGGCGCATCGTCGAGGCGGTGGTCGCGGACCTGACCGGCAAGCTGGCCACCGAACTCGGCCGGGCCTCCTCCGGTGCCAGGACGAGGCGGCCGTCGCGGTTCCGGCAGGCCCGCGACTTCGACTTCCACGGCACGATCCGGGCCAATCTCGCGCACTACCGGCCCAGCAGCGGGCGGATCGCGATCGCGCAACCGCGGTTCGTCTCCCGGACGCGCCGCCACGCCGAGCGCTGGCAACTCGTCCTGCTCGTGGACCAGTCCGCGTCGATGGCCGGTTCGGTCATCCACGCGGCCGTCACCGCCTCCTGCCTGTGGCGGCTGCCCGGTCTGAGCACGCATCTCGTGGCCTTCGACACCGAACTCGCCGATCTCACCTCGGAGGTGACCGATCCAGTGGAACTGCTGATGAAGGTGCAACTCGGCGGCGGCACGGACATCGCCCGCGCCGTCGCCTACGCCGCCACCCTGGTCGAAAACCCGCGACGCGCCATCGTCGCGGTGATCAGCGACTTCTTCGAAGGCGGCAACGAACAGGAGCTGGTCCGCTCGGTGGCCAGGCTGACCGGACAGGGCACGCGCGTGCTCGGGCTGGCCGCGCTCGACGAGGAGGCGAACCCGGCCTACCACCGCGAACTCGCCCAGCGACTGGCGAACGCCGGTGCCCGGGTCGGTGCGATGACCCCGGGTGAGCTGGCCGGCTTTGTCGCGGAACGGATCGCCCGATGACCCGCCAGGACCTGCTCGCCCTCACCCCGGCCGCACTGGTGGCGCTCGCCAATCGCGGTCTGGTCAAGCGTGCGGTCAAGGAGTTGGACGCGGGCGCGATCCCGTCGCTCGACCTGTCGGCGGATGGCGCGCTGCACGGCCGGTTCGCCGACGGTTCGGAGACCGTGCTGCCCGCCGACGCGGGATTCGACGGTGCCGGGTGTTCCTGTGGAGCGGTCGGGACCTGCCGTCACCGGGTCGGCCTGGTGCTGGCGTACCAGCGTCGCCATCCGCCGGGGGAGCTGGTGGTCACATCCCCCGGCGCGATCACCGACGAGGAGTTGGTGGCCGCCTTCGGCAACCGGGCGCTGGCGGCGGCGCGGCGGGTGCACCGCGCCGGGTACTCGGCACGTATCCGCCGGGCGAGCGCGGACGATCCGGTGGCGGAGGTCGAGCTGCCCGCGTGCACGGTCCGCTTCCTGGTGCCGGGGGAGTTGGGTTACGTGCACACCGAGGCGACCGAGGCGAAGCGTGAGCAGACGATCGTGCTGGCGGTGTGGGCGTGCCGGGCCGCCGACGAAACCGCGCCCGAGGTGCCGGAACTACGGCTGGACGTCGGTGGTGCCGAGGTGCGGTCGGCCACCGGGTTGGAACCCGCGCTGGTGGTGGCCGAGCGCCTGCTGCTCGAAGGCGCCGCCGATGCCGGTCCGGTCCTGCTCGCGAGCCTGGACCGGTTGCGGGCGGACCTCGAAGCCGCCGAACTGCGCTGGCCCGCCGCGGCGGTCGCCGAACTGGGGGAGCAGCTCGGTTACCACCGGTCGCGCAGCGCGCACTACCGCGCGAGGCGGTTCGCCGAGTTGCTGACGGAACTGCACGCGCGCCACCGGGCGGCGCTGTCCGGGACGAGCCCGCGCTCGCGGGTGCTGGGCACCGGCGAGCCGGGGGAGACACCGTTGCGGCGGGTGCGCCTGACCAGCCTCGGTTGCCGGATCTCCGGCGTGCCGGGCGGGCGGCTGGCGGAGATCTACTTCGCCGACGCCCGCAGCGCCACGGTCCTAGTGCTGCGGCGAACCTTCCCGGTACCCGACGGCGAGACACGCACCGGGCACGACCTCGCCACGCAACGGATCAACGGCACGTCGTTGCTCGCGCTGGCGGGCTCGAACGTGGTTTCGGAATCGGCCTACCGCAGCGCGAGCCGCGTCCTGCGCCTGGCTTCGGCTCGCGTCGCCCAAACCACCACCACCCCGGTCGGCAATTCGTGGGCTCGGCTGCCCTCTTCGCTGGTCATCCGCGACTACCGGGCCTTCGCCGCCGAACTCGCCGCGCTGCCGCCGTCCCTCATCCGCCCCCGCGTGGCCGCCGAACAGGTGCGGGTCCTCCAAATCGCCGGCGTGCGCCACCTCACCTACCACCCCGGCGACCAACTCCTGGAGGCCGAAATCACCGACGCCCAGGGTGTCTCAGGCACCATCCGGGCCCACCACTCCGAACACCGCCCAGGCGCCCTGGATGCCCTAGCCGCTGCCCTCTCCGCAACCCCCCACTACCTAAGCGGCTCCGTCCACCAGGTCCGAGGTGCCCTGGTCGTCGACCCCATCGCCGTCCTGACCTCCACTCCCCAGCCCACCTCTGCCCAACCCACTCCCGCCCAACCCACTCCCGCCCAACCCACTCCCGCTCTGACCGCCCCTGCCCTGACCACTCCCGACCAAACCGCGCCCGCCCAACACACCCCTGCCCAAACCATCCCCGCCTTGACCGCCCCCGCCCAAACCACTCCCGACCAAGCCGTCTCTGCCCAAAGCACCCCTGCCCTGGCCACTCCCAACCAAGCCGCCCAGGCCCTGACCACCACCCTGATCCACCCAGACCTAGCCCCCACCACCCACCCGATCCGCCTCCCCCTGGCTCCCGCACTCACCCCAGACCCGATCACCACCGCCCTAACCCTCCTCGCCGATGCCGCCCACCAGGGTCTCCTGCACACCACCCCCGCCGACGCCGCTCTCACCCAGACCGTCTCCGCCCTGACCGATGCGGGCTACCCCTCGGCCGCCAAGGCACTGGCCGCCTTCGCCACCTCCCTCCGCACCCGAACCGACCTCCCCGTCACCTGGCTCGCGGCCTACCTGCGCCTGACCCTCACCACCCCGCACCCATGACCACACCCGCCGCCGCCTCATTACCGAAGGAGCCCATGCACCCGAAGAAGCCCCTCACACTCGCCACCGAGCAGCCCATGCCCTCGCACTCCCCACCGAGGCAGCCCATGCACTCGACCCCATGCCCTCGCCCTCGCACCCCGGGCCTGCGCCACCGCGCCTCTCGCCCGCCGCGGCGTAGCGCGAAGGCGGGCGAGCCACCCAGCCAGCTACCCGAGGCGCCGCCGCCTTCGAGCCCCAGGGCCCGCGGCTGTCTCACCTCCCGCCCACCCCGAACCGTCGGGGTGGCTCGGTAGCGTGGCGGATATGAGCAGGCCACACCTGACCCACTGGGGCGCCTTCCAGGCGAGCTCCGACGGCACCCGCCTGACCGAGGTCCGCCCCTTTCCCGGCGACCCCGAGCCCAACGAGCTCATCCACAACGTGGCCTCCGCCCAGCACCACCCGACCAGGGTCGACCGCCCCTACGTCCGGGCCGGGTGGCTCGAGCACGGCCCCGGCAGCGCGCCCCGCCGAGGCACCGAGCCCTTCGTGCCCCTCGACTGGGCGCGCGCCGAGGAGCTGCTCGGCGCCGAACTGCGCAGGGTGTACCGCGAGCACGGCGGCACCTCCGTCTTCGGCGGCTCCTACGGCTGGGGCAGCGCCGGCCGCTTCCACCACGCCCAGAGCCAGGTCCACCGCTTCCTCAACACCCTCGGCGGCTACGTCCGCTCCTTCGGCACCTACAGCTACGGCACCAGCGAGGCCCTCCTCCCGCACATCCTCGGCGACGCCTGGGCGATCATCCGCGGCTCGACCTCGTGGGAACAGATCGAGCGCCACACCGACCTGGTCGTCGCCTTCGGCGGCATTTCGGCCAAGAACTCCATGATGTCCTCCGGCGGCGTAGCCCGGCACCGGATTCGGGAGCGGCTGGCGCGCGTCAAGAAGTCCGGCACCCGCGTCGTCTCGATCAGTCCGATCGCCGACGACACCCCGCCAGAGGCCGACGCCGAGTGGCTCGCCCCGCGACCCGGTACCGACGCGGCGCTGATGCTCGCCTTGGCCCACGTCCTGATCACCGAGGAACTCGTCGACCACGCCTTCCTCGACCGCTACACCACCGGCTACGGCAAGTTCGCCGCCGACGTCATCGCGCACGGGCGCACGCCGGAATGGGCCGAAACCCAGACCGGCCTGCCCGCCCAGCGCATCAGAACCCTGGCCAGGGAAATGGCCGCCGGGCGCACGATGATCTCGGTGAGCTGGTCCCTGCAACGGTCCCGCTTCGGCGAGCAACCGCTGTGGCTCGGCGTGGTGCTGGCCGCGATGCTGGGCCAGATCGGCCTGCCCGGCGGCGGGTTCGGCCACGGCTACGGTTCCTCCGCCTACCCCGGCGAGGGCGGTTCGGCGATCTCGCTGCCCGCGCTGCCCCAGGGCCACAACCCGGTCCGTGAGTTCATCCCGGTCGCCCGCATCGCCGACATGCTGCTCCACCCCGGCGCCCCCTACGACTTCAACGGGCGCCGACTGTCCTATCCGGACATCCGGCTGGTCTACTGGTGCGGCGGCAACCCGTTCCACCACCACCAGGACCTGGCCCGCCTGCGTGAGGCGTTCACCAGGCCGGAAACGGTGGTGGTGCACGATCCCTTCTGGACCGCGACCGCGCGCCACGCCGACTTCGTGCTGCCCTCGACGATGACCGTGGAGCGCGACGACTTCGGCATGGGCAACGCCGACGCCGAACTGTGGGCCATGCCCGCGCTCACCGCCCCGCACGGCGAAGCCCGCGACGACTACACGATCTTCAGCGCACTGGCCGCCCGGTTCGGTGTCGAGCGGGAGTTCACCGAGGGACGCGACGCCCGTGCCTGGCTGGAGCACCTCTACACCAGCTGGAAACAGGACCGGAACCAAGACCTGCCCGACTTCGAGACCTTCTTCGCCACCGGCTTCGCCGAACTGCCGGTGCGCCCGGTGGACCAGGTCCTGCTCGGGGACTTCCGCGTCGATCCGGAAGCGGCGCCGCTGCCCACGCCGAGCGGCCGCATCGAGATCCACTCCGCGACCATCGAGGGCTTCGGCTACCCCGACTGCCCCGGGCACCCGGTCTGGCTCGACCCCGGCCCCGAACCAGCGGACCGCCCGCTGCACCTGCTGGCCAACCAGCCGAAGTCCCGCCTGCACAGCCAGCACGACGTCGGCGCGCACAGCCGTTCCACCAAGCACCACGACCGTGAACCGCTGCGCATGCACCCGGAGGACGCCGCCGCGCGTGGTCTCGACGAGGGCGCCATCGTCCTGGTGCGGGGCGAGCGCGGGTCGTGCCTGGCCGCGGTCCGGCTGTCGGACGCGCTCCGGCCCGGCGTGGTCCAGCTGTCCACCGGCGCCTGGTACGACCCGGACCCGGCGGATCCGACATTCTGCCGCCACGGCAATCCGAACGTGCTGTTCGCCGACGCCCCGACCTCGGCCCTTTCCCAGGGGTGCGCCGGTGCGCACACGCGGGTCGAGGTCACCGCCTACGATGGGGAACTACCGCCACTGACCGTGCTTGAGCCACCCGTGAGCCATAATGGCACCTGACTGGCGCGCGCTGACCTTGTGTGATCCCCCTCGTGTTCCGCGACCTCCGCTTGCGGTGGTGCCAATGTGATGCCATCATCGTGCCATGGATCTGACGCCGTATGTCGACAACCTGCGTGCCGAGCTGGCGATGGCCGCCGAGGCTTCGGGCGACCACGCCCGCGAGCTCGCCGAGCGCCTGACCGGGCCGCTCGAGTCGGCGGTCCGGCTCACCCTGCTGGAGGCGCTGACCGCGGCCGCCGAGGAGATCACCCGTGATCTCGCGCCGGGTTCGGTGGACCTGCGCCTGCGCGGGCGCAACACGCCCAGCTTCGTGGTCTCCGCGCCCGTGGCGCCCGCCGCCGACGTGCCCGAGCCCGAAGCACCCCCGGTCGCCGACGACGACGGGCCGTCGGCCCGGATCAACCTGCGGCTGCCGGAGAACCTCAAGCAGCGGATCGAAGAGGCGGCCGGTGCGGAGGGGCTGTCGATCAACGCGTGGCTGGTCCGGGCGGCCGCCGCGTCGCTCGCGCCCGGTGACCGCCGCGGCCGCGGACGCCAGGCTTCGGGCCAGTGGAACGGACTGGGCGGCCAGCGCCTCACCGGCTGGGTCCGCTAGCCCGCACACTCCACATCGGACACCTGCCAGAGGACGACCATGCCTGTTTTCACCACACCCGCCCCGATCACCGTGCGCCTCGACCTCCCGGTCGGTGCGGCCAGGATCGTCGCCGGGGACCGCACCGACACGGTGGTGGAGGTGCATCCCGGGAGCCCGGGCAAGAAGCACGACGTCGAGGCCGCCGAGCGGACCACCGTCGACTTCAGCGGCAACCGGCTGGTGATCCGCGCGCCGTCGCCCAAGTCCTCGCTGTTCGGCCGGACCAGTTCGGTGCGGGTGACCATCGAACTGCCCGCCCACTCGACGATCCAGGCCGACGCGCAGTTGACCACGTTCAGCACCGAGGGCACGCTCGGCGACTGCCGCCTCACCACCGGCGGTGAGGTGCGCCTCGACCGGGTCGGCACGCTGTGGCTGAACTCGAGCCTCGGCGATGTGGCGGTCGAGCACGCCGATGGCGATGTCGAGGTCACCGCGGGCACGGGTGAGGTGCGCATCAGCGAAATCACCGGCGGCGGGGTGATCCGGAACTCCTCGGGCAGTTGCTGGGTCGGCCGGGCCGGTGGGGACGTGCGGTTGAACACGGCCAGCGGGAACATCACCGTCGACCGCGCCGGGGGCGGGGTCGAAGCCAGGACGGCATTCGGCGAGATCCGGATCGGCGAGGTCTCGCGCGGCCGGGTGAAGCTGGAGACCTCGGCGGGTGAGATCGAGATCGGCGTCCGCAAGGGGGTTGCGGCGTGGCTGGATGTGAGCACCGGGTTCGGCGAGGTGAGCAGTGAGCTCGACGACGTCGGCGAGCCCACCGGCGACCCCGCGGACACCGTGGAGGTCCGCGCCCGCAGCGGCTACGGGAACATCCGGATCAGCCGCGCCCGCTGAGACCGTGGAGGTTCGCGCGCAGCGGTTATGGGTCAACTGCGCCCGCTGGGACTCGGCGGCTCGCGCGCAGCGGTTACAGAAGTCCGGGTCCGCCCGTTGAGCGGCTACGGCTTGGTGCGGGTGTCGGCCAGGGCGATGGCTTCGGCCAGTGGGGTGGTCCCGTTGGCCCTGGCCCGCGTCAGCAGGAGGTCGGTGGTCTGCTCGATGCCGCCGACCTCTGCCGTGGCGTGGTCGTGGGACAAGCCCCTGATCTCCCTGGCCAGCGTGTAGATGATGCCCCCGGCGCTCGCCACGAAATCCGGGATCCAGGTGAAGCCCTGGCTGTCGAGCCGATGGGCCATCGAGTCCTCGGTCAGCTGGTTGTTCGCCGGCCCGACGATCAGCGGCGCGGTGAGCAGGCTGATCACCGACGGCGTCAGCACCCCGCCGACCGCGGCGGGCACAAAAACGTCGGCGGGCTCCGCGGGCGCGTCCTCGGGATGCACCCAGCCGTAGCCGAGTTCCAGCGCCCGGGCGCGGGCCGCATCGTCCACATCGGACACGACAACCACGGCACCGTCGGCGGCCAGCGAGGCGGCCAGTGCACTGCCCACCGCGCCGAAACCGCTGATCACCACCTTCCGCCCGGCCACCGAGTCACTCCCGAACACGTGCCGCGCCCCGGCTCGCAGGGCGGCCAGCACGCCGACCGCGGTCGGCCCGCTCGACGAGCCGACGCCCCCGTGCGCACGGGGCAGGCAGAACACCTGCGACGCGTGACGCCGGAGGACCACCATGTCCTCCGGCCCGGTGCCGACGTCCGGCCCGGGGATGTACGAACCACCCATCGAGCCGATCAGCTCACCGAGGTCCTCCAGCGCCGCCAGCCGCAGCTCCGGTGAGGTCGACGCGGGCAGCCCGACCACGCTCTTCCCACCGCCGAACGGCACCCCGGCCACCGCGCACTTCAACGTCATCGCCTTGGCCAGCCGCAGCGCGTCGGCCAGTCCGTCCCGCCAGTCCGGGTAGTGCCGCAGCCGGCAGCCCCCGATCGCCGGTCCGAGCGACCGCGAGTGCGCGGCCACCGTGATCGGCAGCCCGGACCGGGGCCCGCGCCGGAGCACGACCTCGTCGTGCTGCCAAACTCCTGTGGTCGACAAATCGTCCTCCTGCTTCGAAACTGAACAACCAGGCAGCGTCGAAGCTAGTCAGAAGCGCGGCACACAGGCATGATCACCGAACGATATTCGGCACAGGAGGGCACAGGGCATGCTGGACGAACTTGATTCGGCGATCGTCCGGCTTCTGCAGGAGGATGCACGGCAGTCGAACCGCGACATCGCCCGCAAGATCGGCATCGCGCCGTCGACCTGCCTGGAGCGCACGCGGCTGCTGCGTGAACGCGGGGTGATCCGGGGCTATCACGCGGACATCGACCTGCCCGCGCTCAACCGCGGCGTGCAGGCCCTGGTCACCGCGCAGGTGCGCCCGCTGAGCCGGACGGTGATCGACACCTTCTGGCAGTCGGTGGCGCAACTGCCCGAGGTGCTCTCCATCTTCGTCACCGCCGGCAGCGACGACTTCCTCCTGCACGTGAGCGCGCAGGACAACGAGCACCTGCACTCGTTCCTGGTGGACCGCCTGGCGAAGCGGCGCGAGATCGTCAGCTTCCGTACCTCGATCGTGTTCCAGCACCTGGCCAAGAACGTGCTCGCGCCGCTCCCGGAGAGCTAACGGCGAAGCCGGGGCAGCTCCGGCGAATCGGTGTCCAGCGGCACGGTGCCCGAGCGCACCAGGCCCAGCTGCACGGTCTGCCGCTTGCCCAGCGCCTCCAGTGCCCAGTCGACCGCCGTGCGCACGCGGTTGCCCGGCATCGCCATCAGGTGGTACCCGCGGGTGACCACCTTCGCCGGGAAGCCGGAAAGCGGGATGTGCAACGGGTTCGCGGCCGCCTGCCACTCACCGAGGTCGACCACGAAGCCGAGGTCGCGGTGGCGGTACTTCTTCAGCTGCCCGCCCTTCAGCGACGCCGCCACGTTGTGGCCGGCGAGCTTGCCCTGCCGCTGCGCGTGCTGGGCGGTCATCGTGGTGATCTCGCCGGGCCTGGTCAGGTCCGGCACGGCCGCGGCGTCACCGCAGGCGAACACGTCCGGGTGACCGGGCACGTTCAAGCAGGCGTCGGTGACCAACCTGCCCTTCTCGGTGTCCAGGCCCAGCCCGGAGACCAGCGGGTCCGGGCGCACGCCCACGCACCACACCAGCGTGCGCGACGGCACGAACTCGCCGTTGGTGAGCTTGACCCCGGTGCGCTGGGCCTCGTCGATCGAGGTCTCCATGAGCACCTCGACCCCGCGGTCGCGCAGCACCCGGTCGGCCGTGCGCGAGAGGCGCGGGTCCAGCTCCGGCAGCACCTTCGGCGCCAGGTCGAGCAGCAGCCAGCGGATCGGCTGGTCCGCCAGTTCGGGGTGCCGGGCGGCCAGCGCCTTGGTGAACGCCGGTCCCTGCGCGGCCACCTCGGTGCCGGTGTACCCGGCGCCGACCACCACGAACGTGCAGCGCTCGGCGCGTTCGACCGGGTCGTCGGTGGCGGCGGCCAGCTCGATCTGCCGGGTGACGTGGTCGCGCAGGTACAGCGCCTCCGGCACGCCGCGGAAGCCGTGCGCGTGCTCGGTGACGCCGGGGATCGGCAGCAGCTTGTTCACGCTGCCCGCGGCCAGGACGAGCTTGTCGAAGCCGAGCTTGTGCTCCTCGTCCTCGGGATCGAGGTAGGTCAGCTCGTGGGCGCCGAGGTCGGCGTCGGTCACCTCGCCCAGGACCAGCCGCACCCCGTGCAGCGTGCCGGGCAGCGACACCGACACGCGCCGCGGATCGATCACGCCCGCGGCGACCTCCGGCAGCAGCGGTAGGTAGAGGAAGTAGTCGGTGGGGTTGACCAGGACGATCTCGTGCTCGTCCCGGCTCAGTTCCTTGGCCAGTGCCTTCGCCGCGTGGTAGCCGGCGAACCCGCCGCCGACGACGACCACCCGTTTGCGTGCCATTACGCCTGCCTCCTGGAGATCGTGTCCAGTGATTCGCGTACCCGGCGGGGGTGGGGAGGAAACTAGCTTCGCGCGCGGAGGAGGTAGGTGTCCATGATCCAGCCCTTTTCGGACCTCGCCTCGGCTCGGCGGCGTTCGATTTCCGGGCCGAGTTCGTCCAGCGGACCGGCCAGCAGGATCTCGTCGTCCGTGCCGAGGTAGGCGCCCCAGAAGATCTCCAGGTCTTCGCCGTAGTACTGCCGGAAGGTGCAGTGGGCGTCGAGCAGGACCACGGCGTCGCCCGGCCGGTCCTCGGCGAGGCGCCGCCCGGTGGTGAACTGCACCGGTTCGCCGATCCGGTTCAGCGTGATGCGGTGCCGCGCGGCCAGCGTGGACACGCTGCTGATCCCGGGGATCACCGAATATTCGAGGTCCACCCGCCGCGAAACGGCTTCGACCAGGGTGATCGTGCTGTCGTAGAGCGCCGGGTCGCCCCAGATGAGGAAAGCGCCGTGGCCGTCCTCGGGCAGTTCGTCGAGGATCAGCCGGGTGTACAGCTCCACGCGCAACCGGTGCCAGTCGGCGACGGCGGCCCGGTAGTCGGCCGGACGGCGGTCGCGGTCGGGGTCCTGCGCGTGCACCACCCGGTAGTCACGGCCGTAGCGGTCCAGGATGCCCTCGCGCAGGTCGACCAGGTCGCGCTTGGCCGCGCCCTTGTCCAGCACGAAGAACACCCGCGCCCGCTCGATCTCGCGGATCGCCTGCACGGTCAGCTGATCGGGGTCGCCCGCCCCGATCCCGATCACCGATATCTTTCGCACCACCGGGAGTCTGCCTTAGTAGGGTCCGGGCATGACCGAGCCGTTCCGTCACGCCACGCTCGAGGCGACGCTGGAGCGGATCACCTTCGCCAGCGAGGACACCGGGTACACCGTGGCGAAGGTGGACACCGGACGCGGCGCCGACCTGGTCACCGTGGTCGGCGCGCTGCTCGGCGCGCAGCCGGGCGAGGCGCTCCGGATGCGCGGCCGCTGGGGTTCGCACCCGCAGTACGGCCGCCAGTTCCACGTCGAGGACTACCGGACCGTGCTGCCCGCCACCATCCAGGGCATCCGCCGCTACCTCGGCTCCGGGCTGATCAAGGGCATCGGGCCGAAGCTGGCGGACAAGATCGTCGAGCACTTCGGGGTGGACTCGCTCGAGGTGATCGAGCACCACCCGGAACGGCTGATCGAGGTGCCGAAGCTGGGCCCGAAGCGCACCAAGCTGATCGCCGACGCCTGGGAGGAGCAGAAGGCGATCAAGGAGGTGATGGTCTTCCTGCAGGGCGTCGGCGTGTCCACCTCGCTGGCCGTGCGGATCTACAAGCAGTACGCCGAACGCTCGATCGACGTGGTGCGCACGGAGCCCTACCGGCTGGCCACCGACGTCTGGGGGATCGGCTTCAAGACCGCCGACACCATCGCGAAGGCGGTCGGCATCCCGCACGACAGTCCACAACGGATCAAGGCGGGCCTGCAGTTCACCCTGTCCGAGGCGACCGGCGGCGGGCACTGCTACCTGCCCGACACCGAGCTGATCGCCGAGGCGATCAAGATCCTCCAGGTGGACACCGGGCTGGTGATCGACTGCCTGGCCGAGCTGGTCGACGAGGAGGGCGTGGTCCGCGAGGAACTCCCCGACGGCGACGACCGGGTGTCCGCGATCTACCTGGTGCCCTTCCACCGCGCCGAGCTGTCGCTGGCCGGGCAGCTGATGCGGTTGCTGCGCACCAGCGCCGACCGGCTGCCCGCGTTCGCCGACGTCGACTGGGGCAGGGCGCTGGCGTGGCTGCACCGGCAGACCAAGGCGGAACTGGCGCCGGCGCAGGAGGAGGCCGTCCGGCTCGCGCTGACCGAGAAGGTGGCCGTGCTCACCGGCGGCCCCGGCTGCGGCAAGAGTTTCACCGTGCGCTCGATCGTCACGCTCGCCACCGCCAAACGGGCCAAGGTGCTGCTGGCCGCGCCCACCGGCCGCGCCGCCAAACGGCTCACCGAGCTGACCGGGCACGAGGCCGCGACCGTGCACCGGCTGCTGGAACTCAAACCGGGCGGGGACGCCGCCTACGACAAGGACCGGCCGCTCGAAGCCGATCTGGTGGTCGTCGACGAGGCGTCGATGCTCGACGTGCTGCTGGCGAACAAGCTGCTCAAGGCCATTCCGCCGGGTGCGCACGTGCTGCTCGTCGGCGACGTCGACCAGCTGCCGTCGGTCGGTGCCGGTGAGGTGCTGCGCGACCTGCTGGCGCCCGGCACGCCCGTGCCGCACGTCCGGCTGACGCAGATCTTCCGCCAGGCGGGCGAATCCGGTGTGGTCACCAACGCGCACCGGATCAACGGCGGCGACTACCCGATCACCCAGGGCCTGTCCGACTTCTTCCACTTCGACGTGGACGACCCCGAGGACGCCGCCAAGCTGACCGTGGACGTGGTGGCCCGCCGCATCCCGAAGAAGTTCGGCCTGAACCCGCGGCGCGACGTGCAGGTGCTGGCGCCGATGCACCGCGGCCCGGCGGGGGCGGGCGCGCTGAACTCCCTGCTGCAGGAGGCGGTCACCCCGCCGAAGGAGGGCGTGCCGGAACGGCGGTTCGGCGGGCGCGTCTTCCGGGTGGGGGACAAGGTCACGCAGACCAGGAACAACTACGACAAGGGCGCGAACGGCGTGTTCAACGGCACGCAGGGCGTCGTGGTCGCGATGGACCTCGACGAGCAGACGCTGCTGGTGCGCACCGACGAGGACGAGGACGTCGAGTACGACTTCGCCGAACTGGACGAGCTGATCCACGCCTACGCGGTGAGCATCCACCGCTCGCAGGGCAGCGAGTACCCGTGCGTGGTCGTTCCGCTGACCACGAGCGCGTGGATGATGTTGCAGCGCAACCTGCTCTACACCGCGGTCACCCGGGCGAAGAAGCTCGTGGTGCTGGTCGGTTCGAAGAAGGCGATCGGGCAGGCGGTGCGCACGGTCGGCGCCGGGCGAAGGCACACCGCCCTCGCCCACCGCCTCCGCATCGCTTAGGCCGACGGCCTATTCGACGACCTTCGTGGTTTCCCGGCAGAACACCTGGTTTCCATTGTTCCAGCCACAGGCGTCGAATGTGGCCGTGTCACCGTTCGTGAAACTGTTCGGCAGGTCGATGCAGCTCGTGTTGCCGTTGTAGGCGTGGGTGCTCTCCTTCCAGGAACCGAATCGCACCGTCAGCCCGACGGACGTCCCGGCCGGTGAGAGGTGGTCCGTCAGGCACAGGATGTCGCGGTCGTCACCGCCGTTGCTGTCGTCCCAGGTGACGTGCCCCCAGCTGTCACCACTGCCGATGTACCAACGCTTTCCGTCCGGCGTGTCGGCGGCCGCGGACGCCGGACCGGCGAAGGCGCCCAGTGCCGCGGCGGTCAGTGCGGCACCGACGAGGATCATTCGCTTCATTTTTCCCCCAGTTTCTCGAATTCGGGATGGTGCCCCGGTTCCGGTGGGGCACGCGGATCAGTGTCACCGGCGGCAGGAGCCCGGCACACCACCTTTTCCCTGGGAGGAAAAACCGGTCAGGAACAGGAGGACGCCTCTTCCGGGGTGACCCAGTCACCCGCGCGTGCCTGCTTTTCCGCGAGCACCCGCCGCGGCAGTTGTGAACGGGCGACCTCACGCAGGAGCGGACTCCGGAACGAATATTCGACGCGGATGCCGTCGGCCAGCCGCCGGTGCGCGCGCAGCAGGTCCCGCCGGGCCAGTGCCTCCAGCGGCTTCACCACGTCGCTCGGATCGCTCCCGCCGAGCGCGGCGACGGCCTCCGGCGTGAACGGGTCGTCGAGCACGGCCGCGTCCTGCACCACGGCCTTCTCCGCCGGAGCCAGCGAATCGAGCTGTGCCGCCAGCATCGCGTGCACGGCGGGTGGCACGGCCGGGGCCGCGCACACCGCCCACCGCGTGGCCGCGGCCAGCCACGCCGGTGAGGGCGTGGCCCCCGGTGTCTCCTGCCGCAGCACCCTGGCGTACTCGGTGGCGATCCGCGGATTGCCACCGATCCGCGGGACCAAGCGCTCGTACCGCCGGGAAGGCTGCCCGGTCAGCGTGCCGAGCAGGCGCGTGGTGGCGGCGTCGGACAACGGCTCCAGCGTCATCGTGGTGGTGTCGCGGTGCGCCGGTTCCGGTTTGCCCGCGGTGACCACCAGCAGTGGCAACCGCTGCGCCAGGTCCTCGACGAACCGGTGCACCGGCTCCCCGGCGAGGTGCAGGTCGTCCAGCAGGACCACCAGCGGCGCGCTGGCCGCGGCGGCTTCGAGCAGCGCGCGGCAGCACAGCACCGACTCGGCCAGCGCCGCGCTGCCCGGCTCCCACACCAGCGTGCGCAGGTGCGCGGCCACCCAGGCGGCCGGGGGCCCGCTGCCCACCAGCCGGTGGACCGTTTCGGCGAGCTGCGCGGCCATGGCCCCGAACGAGCCGCCCGTGTCGATCCCGGCGCACGACCGCACCAGTTCGGCGAACACCGCCAGCGGTTCCCCGCCGCGGGCCCGCACCACCCGCACCGGCTCGCGGAGTTCCTGGGCCGAACGGCCGAACTCGGCCAGCAGCCTGCTCTTGCCGATCCCCGGTTCGCCGAGGATCGCGACCAGGTGCGCGCGCTGCCACCGGCGCACCTCTTCGAGCAGCCCGTGCAGCTTGCCGAGTTCGCGATCCCGGCCGATCAGCTGCCCGGCGCCCGGCTCGGTGCTGACCAGCGTCCCGTCCACCCGCGCGCTCTCGCCGGAGACGGTGAACTCGAACGCGTGCCCGGTCGCGGCCCTGGTCGCCGCGCAGACCCGGACCTCGCCGGCCGGAGTGCGCGCGAGCAGTCGCAGTCCGGTTTCGAGCAGGCCGCCGGAGACCTCGGGTGCCCGTCGCCCGGACAGCGACACGAGCGCGTCGCCGGTGGTGACGGTGGCGTGCGCGCGGTCGAGCCGGTCACGCAGCGCGAGCCCGGTCCGCACGGCGTTGACCGCGTCGTGCTCGCCGGTGCGCGGCACGCCGAACACCACCAGCCAGGTCGAGCCGATCGAACCGCGGACGCTGCCGCCGAACCGCCTCGCCTCGGTGTGCACCACTTCGCTCTGCTCGTCGTGCAGGTCGCCGAGGTCCTCGGGGTCGTCGGTACCGGGATCCGGGTCGGCCCGCACGAGCATCGCGCTGATCCGCTTGCGTTCGAGCGTGACGCTCGGGCGCGGGACCACCGGGAACTCCAGTCGCGCGATGCTGGCCAGCTCGGGCGAGGTCTCGCCGCGCGGGGCGGGCAGCGCCAGCGACGCGTCGTGGTTGAGGATGGCGCGCTCCAGCGCCTGCAGGTCGCGGCTGGGATCGAGGCCGAGGCTGTCCACCAGCGCGGTGCGCGTGCGGCGGTAGGCGGTCAGCGCGTCGGCCTGCCTGCCGCACCGGTAGAGCGCGAGCATCAGCTGCCCGGCGAGCCGTTCCCGCAGCGGCTCGGCCTCGGCGATGGCTTCGAGTTCGCCGATCACCTCGTGGTGGCGCCCACCGGCCAGCTCGGCCTCCATGCAGTCCTCGATCGCGGCGAGCTTGGCGTTCTGCACGGTGAGCAGTTCGGGCCAGCGGATCCCGGACTCGACCAGGTCGGCCAGCGCGGGCCCGCGCCACAGCGCGAGCGCCTCGCGCAGGGTGGCCGCCGCGGTGTCGAACGAGCGGGCGGTCAGCTCGGCGCGGCCGTGCTCGACCAGTTCGTGGAAGCGGTACAGGTCGACCTGCCGAGGGTCGATCCGGAGCAGGTAGCCGGGTGCCCTGGTGAGCAGGTCGGGCGCACCGGGACCGGCGGCGGCGAGCACCCCGCGCAGGTCGGCGATCGCGTTGTGCAGGATCTTGCGCGCGGTTTGCGGGGCGTCACCGGCCCACACCGCCTGCAGCAGCCTGCTGGTCGCCACCACGTTGTTCGCGTGCAACAGCAAAAAGCCGAGCGTCGCCCGCCGATTGTGCCCGCTGATGCCGATCGGAATATCGCCGGAGAATATCTCCAGCGGACCAAGCACATTGAATCGCATGACCGTCCGCCCTCGGTCGGTGTATTTCGTGGACAGCTCTGCCCAATTCTTGACTGGCCTGCAGCGCCCGATCGGGGCGGACTTTCTCAGAAAGCTTACCGAACGCTCAACATCGTGTGAAGGGGTTCGGCGGGTGATTAACGCGCTTGGTCAATTATTTACTTAGAAAATCCTTATAACCAACCGGTTACGGTCCAGCTGTCGGGATAGCCCCGCTCGCTGGTCGTGTCGCGCGCTAATGCGGTCGCGTTCCCGGCCTGATCGGGACGGGTTCCAGTACGGAAAATAATCGAACGTGCACCGAGAATGACTCGGCCGTTCGGGGTAATCCGACTTAGTGCAGGATCATCAGTTCGCCGGACTGGCCCGGGTCGATGTGTGCCGAATTTCCGGCCAATGGGTCGGTTTCGCCGACTTTCCTACGAAAGTTGCTAGTTTGTTCAACGGTGCAACGAGGCGCTGCTGTCAGCAGGAGGAAAGCAGCACCGTTGTGCGGTGCCGAGCGATCCGGGGGGATGGCGATGGAACTGGTGGAACGAGAGGAGCAGCTGCGCGTACTCGGGCTGCTGCTCAACGAAACACTGGTCAGGAAAGGTCAGGTCGCGCTACTCGACGGCCCGGCCGCGAGCGGGAAAACGGAACTGCTGCGGGTGTTCGCCGAACGCGCGCAGAAATCGGGTGTGCTATTCCTGAGCGCGTTGTGCTCGCGGTCCGAGCGGGCGCTGCCGTTCGGCGTGATCAGCCAGCTGGTGCACAGCGCGGTGCTGCCGGCGGAGCTGCACGGGCGGCTGGTGCGCCTGCTCGACGAGGGCGTGGCGGAGGCGCTCGCCGCCCGGTCCCGGCCGGAGCCGCCGGAACTGGGGCAGGTGTTCCACGGCATTTCGCTGGCGCTGCTGGAACTCGCCGCGCTCGACCCGCTGCTGATCGGGGTGGACGACCTGCGGCACGTGGACACCCTGTCGCTGCAGTGCCTGCTGTACCTGATCCGGCGCCTGCGCTCGGCCAGGGTGCTGGCGGTGCTGACCGACGACACCGATCCGGTGCCGTCGCAGCGCCCGTTCGGCGCGGAACTGCTGCGCCAGCCGCACTTCCAGCGGATCAGGGTGGGCCCGCTGTCGGAAGCGGGGGTGGCGCGGCTGCTGGCGCGGCGCGCCGACCTGCCCGCCGGACTGGCGCCGGAGTTCCACGCCGCCACCGGCGGCAACCCGCTGCTGCTGGCCTCGCTGGCCGAGGACCACCGCGAGCTGGGCACCGCCCGGCCGGAGGGCTACGGCCTGGCCGTGCTGAGCTGCTTGCACCGCGGCGACCCGGTCCGGACGCGGGTGGCCCGCGCGGTGGCCGTGCTCGGCGGGGACGGTTCCCCGGAAACGCTGGCCGCGCTGGCCGGCGCCGAACCGGACGTGGTGCGGCAGAGCTGCGCCGCGCTGACCGCGGCCGGGCTGCTCGACACCGGCGCCTTCCGGCACCCGGTCGGCAGGCAGGCGGTGCTCGACGACCTCGCCCCGGACGACCGGATCGAGCTGCACCGGCGGGCCGCGCGCCTGCTGCAGGAGGTGGGCGCGTCCGCGATGACGGTGGCCGGTCACCTGATCGAGGCCGGCGACGTCCAGCCGCCGTGGGCGGTCACCGTGTTGCTGGAGGCGGCCGAACAGGCGCTGCTGTCCGACCGGATGGAGCTGGCCGCCGACTCGCTGCGGCTGGCCCACCGCGCCAGCCTCGGGGAGGAGGACCGGGCGGCCATCCGGGCCCGGCTGGCCTACGCCGAATGGCAGGTGAACCCGGCCGCAGCGGCCGAGCACCTCGCCCCGCTCGCCGCGGCCATGCGCGCCGACCAGCTCAACCGGCGCGATTGCATAGTGCTGATCCGGCAGCTGCTCTGGCACGGCCGCGCCGACGAGGCGATGGACCTGCTCGACCGCCTGCGTTCCTCGGTGCGCGAGCAGCACACCGAGGCCGCGGCCGAACTGCGGCACACGGAGCTGTGGCTGACCAGCGTGCACCCGCCGCTGGCCAGCCGTCGCCCGCCCGCGCACCCGGCCGGGCCGCAGCCCGCGCTGGTCACCCCGAAGGCCGATCCCGGCCTGCAGTCCACCGCGATGCTGGCCGACGTGCTCGCGCGCGGGCGCAGCCACGAGGCGGTCGACCGGGCCGAAGCGGTGCTGCGTGACATCGACCTGAACCGCAGCACCTCGTGGGCCGAGGAGTCGGCCATGCTCGCGCTGCTGGTGCTGATCACCGCCGGCCGGGCGAAGAACGCGGCCGACTGGTGCGATCGGCTGCTCAGCGCGGCCGAACAGCGGCGGGCCCCGGTGTGGCGGGCGATGTTCGCCAGCGCCCGCGCCACCATCGCGGTGCGCCAGGGCGAACTGGCCGCGGCCGCCGAACACGCCGAACTCGCGCTGACCCAGATGGCCCGCAAGTCGTGGGGCGTCGCGATCGGACTGCCGCTGGGCAGCCTGATCCTGGCGAAGACCCGGATGGGCCGGTTCGAGGAGGCCGCGCAGCTGGTCACCTACACCGTGCCGGACGCGATGTTCCAGAGCCGGTACGGGCTGCCGTACCTGTACGCCCGCGGGAACTACTACCTGGCCACCAACCACCACCACGCCGCGCTGGCGGATTTCCTGTCCTGCGGGGAACTCATGCAGGGCTGGCGGCTGGAGGTGGCCGGACTGGTGCCGTGGCGCACCTCGGCCGCGGAAGCGTGGCTGCGACTGGGCAATCTGGAGCAGGCGCGGTTGCTCGTGCACGACCAGCTGGCCCAACCGGGCACCGACGGCTTCCGCACGCGCGGGGCGTCCCTGCGCCTGCTCGCGGCGTTGAGCCCGTCACCGCGGCGCCTGCCGTTGCTCACCGAAGCACTGGAACTGTTCGAATCGGCCGGTGACTGCTACGAACAGGCGCGCGTGCTGGTCGATTTGAGCCGCGTCCACTACGAAGCCGACGACAAGCGGCGGGCGCGGAAGGTGTTCCGGCGGGCGTGGCACCTGGCGAAGGTGTGCGACGCGCAACCGCTGTGCGCGGAGCTGCTGTCCTCCAGCAGCGATCTGTCCACAGGGGCCGGTGCCGGTGAGGACACCGCGGGCATCACCTCGCTGACCAGTTCGGAACGCCGGGTCGCGGCACTGGCGGTGATCGGGTACACGAACCGGGAGATCGCCGGCAAGTTGCACATCACCGCGAGCACGGTGGAACAGCACCTGACCCGGGTGTACCGCAAGCTCAACGTGAAACGCCGCAACGACCTGCCGCTGGACCTGCGTGCCGAGCCGGCACCACGGATTCGCCTGGCATAACAGGGGTTATGGCTCGTCGGGCGGTTGAGAAAGCCCCCGGCGCTCGAGGGGGAGGTGGCGCCGGGGGCTCAAGGTCGGCCGAGGGGGGTGGCCGACTTCGTCAGCGTACCGCGTGGTCTGGCTCCGTGGGGGGCGAAGGCCGGAATTCTCGATTCTCACTCACAAGTTCACCCGATGCGCGCCCTACCAGGCGACCGGCAGGGCGTGCAAACCGTAGACCGCGCCCTGGCGCTTGTACGGCAGGTCCTCCACCGGCGCGGCCAGGCGCAACGTGGGAATGCGCGAGATCAGCTCGCGGAACAGGATTTCCAGTTCGAGGCGCGCGAGGTTCTGCCCGACGCACTGGTGCACCCCGTAACCGAAGGCGATGTGATGACGCGCACCCCGCTGGATGTCGAACACCTCAGGACTGGGGAAAACCTCAGGATCCCAGTCCGCGGCCCCGAGGAGCGCGATCAGGCCCTCGCCCGCCTTGATCGTTGTTCCACCCAGCTCGATGTCCTCGGTGGCGATGCGGGCCGGCACGATGTCGCCGATGCTCAGGTATCGCAGCATTTCCTCGACCGCGGACCCGACCAGTCCCGGGTCGGCGCGCAACGCGGCCAGCTGGTCGGGATTTTCCAGCAGCGCCAGCGTGCCGAGGGAAATCATGTTCGCCGTGGTCTCGTGCCCGGCGTTGAGCAGCAGCAGAATGGTGGCCAGCAGGTTCTCCCTGGTGACCTCGCCCTTCTCCAGGTGGTTGTGCACCAGGCTGCTGACCAGGTCCTCGTCCGGGTGGCGCTGCTTCTCGCTGATCAGGTCGCCGAGGAAGGCCCTGATCTCGGTCATCGCCTTGGCCACCTCGTCCGGCGTGCTGTCGAAGGAGAGCAGCACGCCGGTTTTGTCCTGGAAGAACTCGTGGTCGGCGTAGGGCACGCCGAGCGTCCGGCAGATCACCAGTGAGGGCACCGGAAGCGCCAGGTGGGTGACCAGGTCGGCGGGCTGGGGCTGGGCCAGCAGGTGGTCGAGCTGCTCGGTGACGATCCGCTCGATGGCCGGGCGCAGCACCTTCATCCGCCGCACGGTGAACTCCGGGATGAGCATCCGGCGGTACAGCGTGTGCTCCGGTGGGTCCTGCCGCATGAACGGCGGTTTGTGCCCCTGCTTGACGATGTCCTTCTGGATCGGGATCAGCGGCGGGAACCCGGGTTTGGTGATGTCCGCGCTGACCGTGGGGTGGGCCAGCACGGCACGCGCGTCGGCGTACCGGGTGAGCAGCCAGGCCGGGGTGCCGTCGGGCAGCTGCGCGCGGCTGACCGGTTCGGTCTCGCGCAGCTTGGCGTACTCGGACGGGGGGTCGAACGGGCACCTGCGGGCCATCGGGAACTCCGGCGTCTCCGGATCCTGGGTCATCCTTGGCTCCTATTCGTTGGTCCCGCCGACCGGGGCGACTTCTCGGCGGTGGGGGTGGTGGGCGGGGAAACTTTCCAGGCCCTGCTTGATCTCGGCCAGCACGTCCGCGGCCTCCGCGCCGTCGATCACGCGGTGGTCGAAGGCCAGGCTCAACCGCATCACCGGGGCGGCGGTGATCCGGCCGTCGCGCACCACCGGCCGGTCGGTGATCCGGCCGAGGCCGAGGGTCACGGTGGTGCCGCCGACGGAGTGGAAGCCGTCCACCGGGCGGTGGCCCAGCGAGGTGACGGCGAAGGTGCCGAACCGCTGGGCCCGCACTTCCAGCGGGCGCACCGCCATCGCGAACAGCACGCGCCCGAGCCACGGCGGCAGCCGGTGCAGCTTGCGGGCCCCGGCGAACTCCGGCATGGTCTCCGCGTCACCGTCGCGGAAGTGGTCCACTCTGGACTGGATCCCGGCGAGGTCCTCCTCGTGCACTCCGTCGAGCACGGTGGACAGCACGACGCGCCTGCCGTTGACCCGCTTGTCCAGGGTGACCTTCGCGGCCACTCCGCCGTACCTGGCCACCCTGGCGAACAGTCCACCGTGGATCGCCGCGTTCGCTTCGGGGTGCGCGGCCAGCACGCGGGCGGCCGAGTGCACCACGTAGGTGATCACGGAGATCCGCGTGCCCGCCGCCTTCGCCTGTTCGCGGTGGCCGGTCACCGCGGTCATGTCGACCTCGGTGTCCAGGAAGACCGGCGAGAACCGCCGGATCTCGCGCAGGAAGTAGAGCGTGTGCCGCCGTTCTCGGTCGATCGCCGGGAACCTCATGCCGCCACCAGCGAGTACACGTCTTCGAGGCTGCCCGCTTCGAGCAGGTCCGGCAGGGAAACCGGCTTGCCGGTGCGCTTCTCCACCACGGTCAGCAGCCACAGCAGGTACACCGAGTCCCAGCCGGGCAGCTCGTCCAGGCTGCGTGCGGCGTCGGAGGTGGTGACCGGCAGGCCAAGCTCGTCACGCACCAGCGTGACCAGATCGTCCACTGTGTTCACTGGAGTGCTCCTGGGAAGTCGAGGTCGACGTGGGCGGGGACTTCGGTGATCTCGCCGAGGTCGTGCCGGAAGCGGGTGACCCCGCCGGACTCGGGCAGCGGGGTGAACCCGTAGCGGGGGTAGAAGTCGGCGACCTTGCCGTTCTTCGCGGTGGGCCGGTAGCTGCCGAACACCTCGGTGATGCCGTGTTCGCGGGCGTGGTGCAGCAGTGCCGACAGGCACGCCTGCTCGATGCCGCGGGAGAACACCCGGCAGCTCAGGATGAAGTTCTCCAGGTGGAGTGCCCGCGCTTCGCGCCGGGCGAAGACCACCCCGACCAGACCGTTCTCCCCGAACCGGTCGCTCGACCGGATGGCGAGCACCAGCCGATCGGGGTCCTCCGCCAGTTCCCGGACCTCCGGCAGCTGCAATCGCCGGGTGGTCAGGTTGAACTGGTTGGTGCGCAGGGAGAGCTGGGAAACGCGCGGGAACTCGGCCTCGGTCGCCGGGGCGAACCGCACCCGGATGCCGAGTTCGGCCAGGTACCGCTCGATTGAGTCGAAGCTGTCCAGGAAGTCCTTTCTGGACAGCTCCGCGCGGTACTTGTCCACCCTGGCGCGGTCCTCTGTGGTCAGTTCGCGCACGTCGAACCAGCCGTCGGCGAGCAGGGTGCCCACGTGCAGCGCCGGGTCCCCGGTCACCGGCAGCACCGCCACCGACGGCAGTTCGTCGCGGACCAGGCCGCATTCCAGCGTGTTGTCGTCGACGAAGGCGAACGAGTCCACGCCGAGGTTGAGGTCGGCGGCCAGCTGCCGGAGGTTGTCGTGCTTGGGCTGCCAGTTCGCGATGATCCGGACGAAGTCGTCCTCCGCCAGCGTCATCAGCGGGTTCTCGGTGAGCGCGCGCCGCACCGGGTCGAGGTCGTTCTTGCTCACCACGGCGAGCAACACGCCCTGTGACCCGATCTGCTTCACCACCCGCTGGAACGCGCGGAACGCCTCGCCGTGGTGACTTTCCGCGACCTCGATGCCGTCGTGACCGTCTTCACCGAGGATGCCGCCCCACACCGTGCCGTCGAGGTCGAGCACCAGGCACTTCTTCGTGCGCCCGGCGGTGTTCCTGGCCAGGTGCCCGATCTCGCGGGCGTAGCGGGCGAGCAGTTCCGCCGACAGGTGCATCTTCGCGTAGACGGCCAGCCTCGGGTCTTCGACCGGGATGCCTTCGGCCAGCAGCGGTTCGAGGTCGACCACCAGCACGCCCGGGTGCTGCTCGCCGAAGCGCAGCAGGCGCGCGTTGGCCTCGCGCCACAGCGCGCCGAGTTCCGCGCGGGAGCGGTGGTCGACCAGTTGCGCGGTGAACCGGTGGGGCAGCGGCAGCGTGTTCAGCACCAGCGTGCCCTTGCTGTTCGCCTCGAAGATCGACGCCAGTTTGTCCAGAATGGACAGCTTCTCGTCGAGCGCCGCGCGCACGTCGGCCGGTCGCCACGGCACCGGCACCTCGGCGAAGACCGCCTCGGCGTCGAGCACGCAGAGGGTGAGCTCGGCCTCGGCGCGGTGGATGGCACTGTCCGGATCGGACAGTTCGGTGAGGTAACCGCCGAAGTCGCCGACCGTCGGGCGCAGCAGCAGCCCGTGCCGGGCGACCTCGGCGGTCAGCGACGGGACCAGTGGCGACAGCGTGCCGTTGCCGGTGATCGCCACCCGCACCACGGTCGCCTCGTTCTCGTCGACGTCCAACTGGGCGAGCAGCCGTCCGGCACGCGTGAGTTCCGCGGGCGCGAGGTCGGACAGCAGCGCGGGCACGCGGTGGTAGGCCCCGGCGAGCTGCCCCTCGCGGTAGGCGGTGAAGAAGTCCATCAGATCTTCTCCACCGCGAAGCCGGACTTGATCCACTTGCTGGACTCGATCGCGATCCCGGCCACCCGGTCGCCCTGCGACAGCCACGGCAGCACCTTCTCCAGCTGCACGAACGGCATCGCGTTGCCGACGTTGCCGGTCTCGGCCACACAGCTGACCTCGTGCGCGTCCGGCACACCGAGCCGGTCGACGATGGTCTCGGTCATCTTCCCGGACAGCTGCGGTGGCAGCAGGTAGTCGAGATCGCCACCGGACCAGTCCAGTTCGCCGAGCACCTCCTCCAGCGCCTCGGCGGCCAGGCCGGGCACCGACTCCTCGATGGCCTTGTAGTCCTCCAGCACCGGCGCCCGGTCGTCGTCCCGGTCGGCCACGCCGAACCACTCGACCACCTGCCCCGGCGGGCGGCCGAGGCCGACCAGCCGGACGAACACGTGCCGCAGTTCCACCGCCTCCGGCCCCGGCTCGGTGCTCAGCACGGCCGCGCCCGCGCCATCACCGAAAAGGATGAAGTTCACCTGCTGCGCCGGGGTCAGCGCGGCGAAGTCGGTGTCGAAGTCGAGGTGCTTCACGCAGACGTCGCCGCCGAGCACGAGCGCGGTGCGGTGGCGCCCGGTGGAGAGCAGCTGCCGGGTCAGGTCGAGCGCCTGCACCGCGCCGGTGCAGCCGGATTGGAGCTGGTAGGTGGGCACCTGGTCGATGCCGAGCCGGTCGGCGATCAGGTTCACCGTGGCCGGCATCAGCTGGTCGGGGGTGGCGCTGCCCATCACCACCAGGTCGATGTCGCCGGGGGCCAGCCCGGCCCCGGTCAGCGCCCGCCGCCCGGCTTCCTCACCGAGGTCGGCCAGCGTCGCGTGCGGTTTGCCGGTCTCCGGATCGACCGCGAGGTGGCGGGTCCGGGTGCCGATGAAGGTGTCCACCCACTGCTGCCACGCGCCGGTGGTGCCGAAGCGGGCGGCCAGCGCCGCGTTGTCCACCAGCGGCCCGGGAAAGGCCGTGCCCGCGGCCAGGACGTACGTTTGACGGGCGCCCATCGAGTTTCCTCCCTGCCGAGAATTCGCCCCATGCTCGATCGGTGGACTAAACCGTTTCTTTCCCCGTACTTACGTCCGCCGGACTCAGGAACGTCTAATCGAGCTGTGCGATCGTGTTTCCGGTGGTTGTTTCCGGTGGTACGAAGGGCGGGACGATGCGGGTTCTGGTGGTCGAGGACGACGTCCGCCTCGCCGAGGTGCTGTCGTCGGGACTCACGGCCGAAGGCTTCGACGTGGACGTGGTCCACGACGGGTTCGACGGTTACTGGCAGGCCCGTGAAGGCGCGCACGACGTGGTCGTGCTGGACGTGCTGCTGCCCTCGATCAGCGGTTACACGGTGGCCAAGCGCCTGCGGGCCGAAGAGGTGTGGACGCCGGTGCTGATGCTCACCGCGAAGGACGGCGAATACGACGAGGCCGACGGGCTCGACGTCGGTGCCGATGACTACCTCCGCAAGCCGTTCTCGTTCGTGGTGCTGGTGGCCCGCCTGCGGGCGCTGGCCCGTCGCGGGGCGACGCCGCGGCCCCGGCTGCTCAGCCACGGTGGTCTCTCGCTCGACCCCGAGTCCGGGGAGTGCATGGTCAACGGCAAGCAGCTGACCCTGCAACCGCGCGAGCGCGCGCTGCTGGAGGCGCTGCTGCGCAACCGCAACCGGGTGATGTCGAAGGACCGCCTGCTCAACGCGGTCTGGGGGCTGGACTCGGCCGGGGACACGAACCTGGTCGAGGTGTACGTGTCGTACCTGCGCCGCAAGATCGGCGCGGCCCGCATCGAGACGATCCGCAGCCTCGGGTACCGCTTGGTGGACCCGGATGCCTAGGGTGCGGCCGCGTTCCCTGCGGTTGCGGTTGACCCTGGTGGTCACCCTGGCGGTCGGCCTCGCGCTGACCGTCGCCTCGTTCGTGCTGGTCAACAGCATGTCGAACACGTTGTTCGGCGGAATGGCGGAAAGCGCGGCGGCGCAGGTCGACAAGGTGGCCGAAGCGGTGGAGCGCGGGCAACCGCTGCCCCCGGAGGACCCGGCGTCGGCGACCATGATCCTGGTCGAGGACCAGGCCGGGAAGGTGGTCGCGTCGGTGCCGCAGACCGGTCAGCAGGCGGTCGAAGGCAGGCCGGTGCCGGTCGAACGGGCGCGCGCGACCGGTGCCGCCGAGGGCCGTCCGCCCGCCGAGGACTTCGAGATCGTGCCGGCGCGGCAGGTCTCCACCCCGCAGGGCGAGGTCCGCACGGTGCGGGCGATCTCGCGGTCGGGGCAGATCACCCAGAGCATCGACCTGGTGGTGAACTCGCTGCTGGTGGCCGCGCCGGTGCTGACGATCTTCGTCGGCTGGCTGACCTGGTTCGCGGTGGACCGCGCGCTGCGCCCGATCGAGGCGGTCCGGCGGCGCGCCGAGGCAATCAGTCACTCCACTTTGGACGAACGACTGCCCGAGCAGGACACCGGTGACGAGGTCGGGAAGCTGACCAGCACGCTGAACCGGATGCTCGACCGCATCGCCTCGGGCGCGCGTCGGCAGCGGGAGTTCGTCTCGGACGCTTCGCACGAACTGCGCACGCCGCTGGCCGCGATGCGGGCGGAGCTGGAAGTTTCGCTGGCGCACCGGGACAGCGCCGACTGGCGGAACGTGGCGACGAGGTTGTTGGACGACCACCGTCGACTGGAACGCCTGACCGGCGACCTGCTGACGCTGGCGCGGCTCGACGAGGCCGCGGTCTCCCGGCGGGCGGAACCCGTGCACCTGGACGAGATCGTGGCGGGCGAGATCACCGCGGTGCGGCACGCGGAGGTGCGCCCGTCGCTGACCCCGGTGGTGGTGACCGGCGTGGTCCCCGAACTGGTGCGGTTGGTGCGGAACCTGCTGGACAACGCGGACAAGCACGCTTCGGGCGTGGTCGAGGTGTCGCTGTCGGTGGACGCCCGGCACGCCCTCTTCACCGTCGACGACGACGGCCCGGGTGTGCCGCCGGATCAGCGGGAACGCGTCTTCGACCGCTTCTTCCGCGTCGACGGCAGCCGGGACCGGGCCAGCGGGGGCGTGGGTCTCGGGCTGGCGCTGGTACGCCGCATCGCCCGGAGCCATGGGGGCGAGGTCACCGTCACGGCTTCGCCTTCGCTGGGTGGCGCCCGTTTCGAAGTGCGCCTACCTCGCAACTAAACCCCGGCTCCACGAGCCCGTGGCACCGCTGTGAATGTGGCTTTCACTGCCAAATCCGCAGTGAAAGCCACATTCACAGCAGCCCTTCGTGGCTAGCACCCCCTTCTCTCGTCGTCAATCCGACGATTCAGCTTCTCCTCAGCGCGGCTAAGTCCCGTCCAAGGCCCGCTCGGCACAGTGAGGCGGACAACGAGAGAAGAGAAGGGGGTACGGCGATGTCCCGCTGGTCGATGGTGGTCCTGGCCCTGTTCCTCACGGCCTGCAGCGCACCCGAGCCACCCCAGGCACCCGTCGAGGACGTGTACCTCAAGTACGCCCAGTGCATGCGCGACAACGGCGTCCAGCTCCCCGACCCCCGCGCCGGCGACCCCGGCGCGATGTACGAGGGCATCGACACCGGCGCCGCCGCGTTCGAGACGGCCGACCGCACCTGCGGCGCCATCCTCGCCAACGTCGTGCAGGAGCGGCAGAAGCAAGACCCCGAGCAGCTCAAGTTCCAGCAGGAGGAACTGCTCGCCCTCGCCCGGTGCCTCCGCGAGCAGGGCATCGAGGTCCCGGACCCGGTCCCCGGGCAGCCGGGCGGTGCCTTCGGCCCGAGCCTCGACCGCAACGACCCCGCCACGGCGGAGGCGCTCAAAACCTGCGCCACCGCCGGAAAGTAAGGACTACAGCCATGAAAAAGCGCACGATCGCCTTCATCGCGGTCCCGGTGGTGGTCGCCGGAGCGGTCACCGCGGTGCTGCTGACCACCGGCCGCCCCGCGCCGCCCGCCGACGCGGGGCAGGCCGCGGCCAACACCGCGCAGGTCTCGGTCCGCGACCTCAGCCGGACCGAGACGATGAACGGGGTGATCGCCTACCGCGACGAGCGCGATCTGCCCACCGCCAAGGGCGGCATCGTGACCATGCTGCCCGGCGTCGGTGACACGGTGAAATCCGGCGGTGTGCTGATGCGCGTGGACGAGCGGCCGGTGGTGCTGTTCAACGGCACCATCCCCGCCTACCGCGACCTCGGCCCCGGCATCACCGACGGCCCCGACGTGGCGCAGCTCGAGGAAACCCTGGTGAACCTCGGCTACGGCAAGAAGTCGAGCACCTACCCCGACGCCCACTGGAACTCGGTGACCACCACCGCGCTGAAGAAGTACCAGGAGGACGTCGGCGCGGTCATCGACGGGATCGCCTCCCTCGGCGAGATCGCCTTCACCCCCGGCGACATCCGGATCGCCAAGCGCACCACCACGGTCGGCGCGCCGGTGGTGCCCGGCCAGCCGGTGCTCACCGTCTCCGGCACCGAACGCCTGGTCACCGTCGACCTCGATCCGGTGAACCGCGATCTGGTGACGGTCGGTGCCGCGGTGAAGGTGGAACCGCCGAGCGGCGACAAGCTCGACGGCACCATCGAGGAAGTCGGCACCGCGCTCGAAGCCGGCGCCGATGGCAAGCAGGTCTACAAGCTCAAGGTGAAACTGGCCGACGCCGCCGCGGCGGGCGAGAACGTCGCGCTGGCACCGGTGACCGTCCGCTACACCACCGTGGTCGCGCAGCAGGCGCTGACCGTGCCGGTGGCCGCGGTGGTCGGCGTGCCCGGCGGCGGTTACGCCGTCGACGTGCTGCCCCCGCAGGGCGGCGCCGCCGTCCGCACCCCGGTCGAACTCGGGGCCTGGGGCGACGGCTTCGTCGTGGTGACCGGTGGCGTGCAGGCGGGCGACAAGGTGGAGGTGCCGAAATGACCAGGCCCGTACTGGAGATCACCGACGCGGTCCGCGAATACCCCGGGGTGCCGCCGGTCCGCGCGCTCAACGGCGTCAACCTGACCGTCATGCCGGGTGAGTGGGTGGCGATCGTCGGCCCGTCCGGCTCCGGCAAGTCGACCCTGCTGAACCTGATGGGCGCACTGGACAAGCCGACCTCGGGTTCGGTCAGGATCGACGGCCACGAGGTCGGCAAGCTCAACGACGAGAAGCTTTCCGCGCTGCGTGGTCGTTCGCTCGGTTTTGTCTTCCAGTCCTTCCACCTGCTCCAGAGCCTGAGCGCGCTGGACAACGTGGGCACCGCGCTGATGTACCGCGGCATCCCGGCCGCCGAACGCCGTCAGCGCGCGGAATCGGCGCTGACCAGGGTCGGGCTCGGGCACCGGCTCGGGCACCGCCCGGCGCAGCTCTCCGGTGGCGAGAGCCAGCGCGTGGCGATCGCGCGGGCGCTGGTCGGCGATCCGGCGCTGGTGCTGGCCGACGAGCCCACCGGCAACCTGGATTCCCGCAACGGCGAGGAGATCATGCGCCTGTTCGGGGAACTGCACCACGACGGCGCGACCCTGGTGCTGATCACGCACGACGACGAGATCGCGCGTGCCGCCCCGCGCCGGGTGCACATCCGCGACGGCCAGATAGTCCAGGGGGCACTGGTATGACGATCACCGAGGAGAAACCACCGCGGCTGGAGAAGTCCGTGCTGCGCTTCCGCGACGCGATCGCGCTGGGCAAGCTGGGCGTGCTCGGCCGCCGCGGCCGCGCGATGCTGACCGCGGTGGGCATTTCGATCGGCATCGCCGCGATCGTCGCGGTGGTCGGCATTTCGGCCTCCTCGCAGGCGAACCTGTTGCAGGTGCTGGACGATCTCGGCACCAACTACCTGACCGTCAAGCCCGGCCAGTCGTTCAGCAGCGACGAGGAAGCGCAGCTGCCACCCGAAGCGGGCGGCCGTCTGTCCATTCTGGACCAGGTGCAGGCGGTGGCCACCGTGGCGCAGCTGGACGTCACCGTGCGGCGCACCGACCAGATGCCCGCCACGGACACCCGAGGCGTCGTGGTGCTGGCCGCCGAGGCCGACCTACTGTCCACATTGAACGGAAAGCTGGCGTCGGGTCGTTGGCTCGACGCGGGACTTTCCGGTTACCCGACCGTCGTGCTCGGCACCACCGCCGCGCAACGCCACGGCGTGGACATCAGCGAGGGCGGGCAGCTGGTCTGGCTCGGTGAGCAGTGGTTCGCCGTGGTCGGCATCCTGCAGCCGATGCCGCTGGCACCGGAACTGGACAGCTCGGCGCTCATCGGCACCGACATCGCGGCGCAGAAGTTCGGTTACCAGGGCTCGCCGACCACGGTGTACGTGCGGGCCAACCCGGACGACATCAACGCGGTCCGCGACGTGGCGGGCGCGACGGCGAACCCGGAGAGCCCGCAGGAGGTGGAGGTGACCCGGCCGTCGGACGCGCTGGAGGCGCGGGCCGCCGCGGACACCGCGTTCACCACGCTGCTGCTCGGCCTCGGCGGGGTGGCGCTGCTCGTCGGCGGGGTCGGCATCGCGAACGTCATGGTCATCTCCGTGCTGGAACGGCGGAACGAGATCGGCGTGCGGCGCGCGCTGGGCGCCACCCGGCGGCACGTGCGCTCCCAGTTCCTCGTCGAGGCGCTGGTGCAGGCCGGGCTCGGCGGGTTCGCCGGGGTCCTGCTCGGCGCGGGCGTGACGATCGTCTACGCGCTGGTGATGGGGTGGCCGATCGTGCTGCCCGTGGTCGGCCTGGCCGGCGGTGTGCTGGCCGCGCTGCTGGTCGGCGGCCTGGCCGGGCTGTACCCGGCGAGCCGGGCGGCCCGGCTCGAACCGGCGGAAGCGGTCCGGCCCGCCTGAGCCCGCTCAGGGTGTTCCAAGGCGCGTTAAGCCCGGTCCAAGGCGCGATCGGCACAGTTCTTCACGAAACCCAGAAGTCCCATGGAGGTGGACGGCCATGTCGAAGCGGTTGATCAAGGGCGGCGTGCCGGTGCTGGCCCTGCTGTTCGCGTTGACCGCCTGTGGCGGGAACGAACCGGCCCAGCCGGCGCAGGACAACAAGACGCAGGACAGCCTGCTGCAGTACGCCCAGTGCATGCGGGACAACGGCGTGCAGCTGGCCGACCCGCAGCCGGGCAGCCCCGGCGCGATGTACGAGGGGGTGGACAAGGACTCCGCGGCCTTCGTCGCGGCGAACAAGACCTGCGGGCACTTCCTCGACGGGGTGGTGCAGGACCGCCAGAGCCAGGACACCGGCGACCAGGCGCAGCAGGACGAGGAGATGCTCGCGCTGGCGAAGTGCCTGCGGGACAAGGGCATCAACGTGCCGGACCCGGTGCCGGGCTCGGACACCCCGTTCGGCGACAAGCTGGACCGGACCGATCCGGCCACGTCCAAGGCGCTCAAGGAGTGCCAGCAGTCGGCCGCGCCCTCGCAGGGGTGAGGTCGTGAAGCCGAAGGTCGCGGTGCCGGTGGCGCTGGGTTTGGTCGCCGTCGCCGGCGCCGCGGTCTGGTACGTGGCGGACAGCGGTGCCGAACCGGCCCCCCTCGCCGGTTCGGCACCGACCGCCGATGTGGCGGTCCGCGACCTGACCCGCACGGAGAAGCTGAGCGGCGTGGTCGCCTACCAGGACATGCGCGACCTCTCCTCGGCGCAGAGCGGCATCATCACCGAACTTCCCACTCCCGGCACCGACCTGGTCAACGGGGACGTGCTGATGCGGATCAACGACAAACCCGTGGTCCTGCTGAACGGGGTGGTGCCCGCGTGGCGCGACCTGAAGACAGGCATCACCGACGGGCCCGACGTGCACCAGCTGGAGTCCGCGTTGCTGGCGCTGGGCTTCGGCAAGCCGAGCGCGACCTATCCCGACGACGACTGGAGCCAGAAGACCACCGACGCGGTCCAGCAGCTCCAGAAGAAGATCGGCGCCGAGGACGACGGTGTGCTCTCGCTCGGCGAAGTCGTGTTCACCGAGGGGAACGTGCACATCGCCAAGCTCAACGCGCACGAGGGCGGGATGACCTCGCCGTCGGCGCCGGTGCTCACCGTGCAGAGCACGGACCGGGTGGTCAGCGTCGACCTCGACCCGCTGGACCGCGACCTGATCGAGGTCGGCAAGGCGGTCGAGGTCGAACTGCCCAGCGGTGACAAGGCGGCGGGCAAGATCGAGTCGGTCAGCACCACGCTGGAGTCGAACGCCGACGGCAAGGGCGTTTTCCAGGTCACCATCTCGCTCGACGCGCCGGACCAGGTGAGCGGGCTGGCGCTGGCGCCGGTGACCGTGCACTACGTGGCGACCGTGGCGCAGCAGGCCCTGACCGTGCCGGTGTCCTCGGTGATCGGGTTGCCGGGTGGCGGGAACGCGGTGGTGGTGATCGCGCCGGACGGCACCACGAAGCAGGTGCCGGTGAAGCTCGGCGAGTGGGGCGACGGTTTTGTGCAGGTCACCGGGGATCTCCCGGTGGGGACGAAGGTCGAGGTTCCGCTCTGACCCCCGCCGCGGCCGAACGAATGCTATGAGTGGGGCATTACTAGCGTTCATTGCAAGTAATGCCCCATTCATAGCAATCAGCCGGCGGTGGGCGGGTCCCACTCCCAGTGCTCGACGAGGTCGTTGCACATGAAGACCTGGCCGTCGAGATCGGCCTGGCCGGTCACCTTGAACAGGCGGCTGCCGACCATTCCGGCGTAGCGCCCGCTGACGCCGTCGGCCCACATCGCGTGCCATTCGTAGACGTTGTTCAGCGTCAGGTTGTAGACGCCGGAAGTGCGGATCGTGCCGTCGCGGAAGGTGATCGTCTGCTGCACGAACTTCAGCCCGATGTCGTTCGCCGGGTCCTTGAAGGGCGTGTACGAATAGCCCTTCGAAATGGCGACGAGCCTGCCGTCCTTGCGGAACTCGGATTTGTAGTGCATCGAGGAACCGGCTCCCGGTGGCCACTCACCGCCGTCGCCCGGCGCGGGTCCGTACTCCTCGGTCAGTTCCTCGCGCAGGCCGACGTGCACCTCGCAGTCGTTCGGGGGGACCGGGCTGTCGGCGGGGTCCTTGGGTGGCTCGGCCGCCTCGAGCGCGGCCAGCGCGTTGGACTGCTTCTCCGCCAGCGTTTCCTCGGCCTTGGGCTTCTTCGGGTTCCAGTCCCAGTTCTCTTCGAGGCCGCCGCACAGGTACAGCCCGGCGTTCAGGCTCAGGCCGAGCTGGGTGATCTGGAAGGTGCGGGCGCCGATCATGCCCACGTAGCGGCCGCTGACGCCTTCCGCCGAGATGTAGTTCCACTCGTTGTAGTTGTTGGGGGTGACGCTGTAGACCCCGGAGGTGCGGATGACCCCGTCGGTGAGTTCGATGGTTTCCTGCGCGTACTGAAGGATCACGTCCTCTTTGTCGTCGCGGTAGGGGACGTAGGAGTAGCCCTTCGAGGTGGCCACCCAGTTGCCTGCCTGGTCGCGCAGCTCGGCCTTGAAGTAGACCTGGTGGCCCACCTGCAGCCTGCTGCCGACCGGGGGATTGCTCGGGTCGGGGAAGATCGGGTACTTCTCCACGATCAGTTCGCTGAGGTTGTTGTGGTTGACGCAGTCGTGCGGCACCCCGGTGGACTCGGCGGCGCCCGCTGTCGCCGGAACCACCAGCGAGACCAGGAAGAACGCGCTCGCGACCAGTGTGATCCGGCTTCTCCGCCGGCGCGCTTTCTTGCGGAAAATGTGCATGGTTCTCCTTTCGGCGGGTCGAGGCTAGGAGCGGGCGCTAAACCGTGCCTTAGGTCCGTCCATAGGGGAGTAACAGGGGGCTTGGGGGCTCCCGGCAAGGCTGGCATGGTCTAGCGAGTGTTCGAACCGGTTTGCGTGGCGGTGCGGGTGGCGGAACCTCAGGCGTCTTCTCGCTCCGGGAGCTCCACCTCATGAATGCCGATTCACCACGGTGAAGCTGTCCTCGCGAGAAGCCGCCTGAGAACCCGCAGCGGTGCGAGCTGGCGGCCCACAGCAAGCGGCTCCGCCGCTTGGAAAACACGACCTAGCGAGCCCGCACGCGTTCGCGTGGGAGAAGAGGGAGACCATGATCCGATCCAGAACGGCTCGATGGCGCCCGGTCGGCTGGGCGATACCGGTGGTGTGCGCACTGGCGGTGCTCGCGCCCACCCCCGCGGTGAGCACCCCCAATGAGACCAGCAACGCCGGTTTCGCCGGTGGGGACTGGCCGACGTGGACCAAGGACGCCAGGGGGAGCAGGCACAACGCCGACGAACGTCGCATCAATCAGTTCACTGTGGACGACCTGTCGGTGAAGTGGGCGCACGCTTTCCCGCGCGGCACCGGCACCACCCTGCGCAGCCAGCCCGCGGTGGTCGGCGGCCGGATGTACTTCGGAGGCCCGGACGGGCTGTTCTACGCGCTGGACTCGAAAACCGGCCAGACACTGTGGACCTTCAACCTGAGCACGGTCGACCCGGCGGTCGGCGCGGCCAAGGTGGTGCGCGACAGTCCGTCCGTCGCGAATGGACGCGTCTACTTCGGCGACGGCCGCGGTTATCTGTACGCGCTGAACCAGCACACCGGCGCGCTGGAGTGGTCCCAGCGGCTCGACCAGAACCCCGCCGCGCGCCTGACCAGTTCACCGATCCACTTCGACGGCCGCGTGTACGTCGGCGTCGCGAGTGCCGACAATGCCGGTGGAGTGGACTCCGCGTGCTGCACCTTCCGCGGTCACGTCGACGCGCTCGACGCCCAGACCGGTGCGCTGGTTTGGCGCTACTACACGGTTCCCGAGCCCAAGGCGGTCGGAACCTGGCCCAGCGGTGCGATCCACTGGGCACCCTCGGGCGCCGGGGTGTGGAGTTCGCCGGTGATCGACCCGGCCACGCGCACGCTCTACGTCGGCACCGGGCAGAACTACACCGGCACCGAAGGCGACGCGGACTCCGTGCTCGCGCTGGACGTGGGAACCGGGGCCGTGCGGTGGAAGAATCAGCTCACGCACCCGGACACCTGGCGCGTGCTGTGCGCCGATCCGAAGGCACCACCGGGTTACTGCCCGGGCCTGGAGAACGGGTCCGCACTGGACTTCGACATCGGCACCGCGCCCAACGTGTTCACCGTCAAGGGCCGCACCTACGTCGGCGTCGGGCAGAAGAGCGGCGTCTACCACGTCCTCGACACCACCACCGGCGCGATCGTCTGGCAGCGCCAGCTGTCCTCCGGCGACACCACCTACTCCGAGTCCGGCATCCAGTGGGGCGCGAGCTACGACGGTGAACGCCTCTACGTGGCCACGAACCAGGGCAACCCGGGCGCGTTGCACGCGCTCGACCCGGAAACCGGTGCCCTGCTGTGGAAAACGCCGAACCCGGCGGACGGCTGCTCGTGGGGTGGTGCCGCGCTCGCGCCGGCCAGCTGCCTGCTGGCGCACGCGCCCGCGGTGAGCAGCAGTCCCGGCGTGGTCTACGAGGGCAGCTCCGACGGCAAGATCCGGGCGTACCGCGCCCGCGACGGCAAGGTGCTCTGGCAGTTCGACACCATCCAGGACTTCCAGGGCGTGAACGGGCTCGTCGGCCGCGGTGGCGGGCTGGTCGCGGCCGGGGGCGCGGTGGTGGCCGACGGCATGCTCTACGTGATGTCCGGGTTCCGCCCGCTCTACCCGAGCGACAAGGGATTCGTCCTGCTGGCCTTCGGGAAGTGACGTGAAAAAGGCGGTGAGCGCCGTTGCTCACCGCCTCACCCCCCGACGCCGGCTATTCGGCGACGTAGGTCCGCCCGGTCCATTCGAAGACCCGCAGCCTGCGACCCGCGTGCAGTTCGGTCTCCGCGGTCGGCCGGAAATGTTCGTAACGATTCCCGTTCGCCAGCTTCAGCGGGTGTTCCTCGTCGTGCACGCGGTGGAAGCGCGGGTTTCCACCAGGTAACGCGAGCGGGCCGCCCCGCAGCACCACGTTGGGCCCGATATCACTCATGGCACCGTCCTTTCCCCGGATGGTTTCGCTGGGTGACCAGGCCATCGTCCGGAGGCGGGCTAAAGCGGTGCTTTCGGCCTGCTTGTCCTTCGCCCGCGGGTGCGGTCAGGGGAGTACCGGTCGGTGCGTAGGGGCGGTTTCACGGGCCGGTTAGGGGCTTGGGTGAACCTTCGAACAGTGGCAAAGTCGGCCTTACCGGCACCGATAAGGACCCGGTCGGGGGAAGACGAGTCACCGGAGGGCAAGTTGCGATACGAGATCCTGGGCAGACTCAGAGTGGTCGACGAGGACGGCATCACCTCGCTGACCGCGCGCAAGATGGAAACGCTGCTGGCCGTGCTGCTCGGCCGGGCGGACCAGGTGGTGACCACCGATCAGCTCATCGCGGAGATCTGGGGGGACCGTCCGCCGCAGCGCGTGAACGCCGCACTGCACGTCTACATTTCCCAGCTGCGGAAGTTCCTGGACCGGCCGGGGCGGCAGGCCAGTCCGATCGTCACCCGCCCGCAGGGGTACCTGCTGCACCTTGGCGAGGACACGCTCGACGTGAACGACTTCCAGCTGCTGGTGAACCGGGGCCGGGAGGCGGCCCAGCGGGGACGGCACGAGGAAGCGGTCGCCCAGTTCGAGGCCGCGCTGGCGCTGTGGCGCGGCCGCGCGCTCAACGACGTGCAGGACGGCCCGATCCTCTACTGGTACGTGACCTGGCTGGAGGAAGCCAGGCTGGAGTGCGTGGAGATGCTCAACGACGCGTACCTGATGCTGAGCAGGCACCGCGAGGTGGTCGGCAGGCTGTACGTGCTGACCGGCGAGCACCCGCTGCGGGAGTCGTTCTACCGGCAGCTGATGCTGGCGTTGTTCCGCTCGGAGCGACAGGCTGACGCGCTGAAGGTCTACCAGCACGCCCGCGAACGGCTCAACGCCGAGCTGGGGTTGGAGCCTTGCCGCCCGCTGAGAGAACTACAGGGCGCCATCCTCAGAGGCGACGAACTGCTCAAGCACACCGTGGCCTAGAGATTATTGACTGTGGTTTGCGTGGCGGTGCGGGTGGCGGAACCTCAGGCGTCTTCTCGCTCCGGGAGCTCCACCTCATGAATAACCGATTCACCACGGTGAAGCTGTCCTCGCGAGAAGACGCCTGAGAACCCGCTGCGGTGGGCCGCATAGTACTAAGTGGACAGTGCGTTGAGCAGGCGGTCCACGTCTTCGCTGTTGTTGTAGTGGATGATGCTCGCGCGGACCGCGCTGCCGGAGTCCCGGATGCCCAGCGCGCCGGTGAGTTCCCACGCGTAGTTGTGCCCGTTCCACACGTTGACACGGGCGGCGGCCAGCAGTTCCGCGGTCTCCCGCGGGGTCTGCCCGTCGAAGGTGAAGTAGGCCACCGCGGTGCGCCGGGCCGGTGCGCCGTGGAGGGTGACGCCGCGGATCTGGCCGAGGCCGTCGAGCAGGCGCGCGAACAACTCCTGCTCGTGCGCTTCCGCGGCGGTCATCGAGGTGAGGAGCCGTTCGCGGCGGGTGCCCGTGGCGGTGGCGAGTCCGGCGAGGTGCTCGACCGCCGCGGTCACCCCGGCCAGATCGGCGAACGGGAGCGTTCCGGTTTCGAAGCGGTTGGGCACCTCGTCACTGGACGAGGCCAGCTTGTCCGGTCGCAGGGTTTCGAGCAACGCCGGGTCGGCGACCACCGCGCCGATGTGCGGCCCGCACCACTTGTACGCGCTGGTGGCGTAGAAATCGGCACCGAGTGCGGTCCGGTCGGTGGGCCCGTGCGGGGTGGCGTGCACACCGTCGACGTAGGTGAGCGCGCCGGCCGCGTGCGCGGCGGCGGTGATCGACGCGACGTCCGGCCGGGTGCCGAGCACGTTGCTCGCCGCGGTCACGGCGACCAGGCGCGTGCGGTCGGAGAGCAGCCCGTCGAACTGGTCGGCGGGCAGTTCGCCGACTGCGTCGATCTCCGCCCACTTCACCGTCGCACCGGCCTTCGCGGCGGCCTGCACCCACGGGCGGACGTTGGCGTCGTGGTCGAGCCGGGTCACCACGATCTCGTCGCCCGGCTGCCACCCCGCCGCGAGGGTGTTCGCCAGGCGGTAGGTGAGGGTGGTCATGTTGGGCCCGAAGACAACGCCTCGCGGGTCGCCGCCGACCAGGTCGGCCACCGCGGCGCGGGCGTTCAGCACGATCTCGTCGGCGCGGTGGCTGGCGGGGAAGGCACCGCCGACGTTGCCGATCCCGCGGCGGTAGGTGTCCGCGATCGCGTCGACCACCGACGTGGGGACCTGCGTCCCGGCGGCGCCGTCCAGGTAGGCGTAACCGTCCCGCAGGGCGGGGAAAGCGTCGCGGGCGGTCATGCCAGCGCCTGGTAGGCCGAGGTCCAGAAGTCCTGGTAGGGCTTGCTCAGCAACGGGAAGTCGGCGCGCTGGGTGAGCAGGACGCCGACCAGGTCCTCGTCGGGATCGGTGGCCCACGACGTGCCGAGACCGCCGTCCCAGCCGAAGCGGCCGGGGGTTTCGAAAATGCTGTCGCGACGCGTGGTGACCGCGACGCCGAAGCCCCAGCCGCGGTTGTCGAAGTAACCGGGGAAGAAGCCGGACACGGCTTTCTGCTCCGGGGTGAGGTGGTCGGCGGTCATCGTGGCGATCGTGGTGCGGGAGAGCACGTCCGACGCGGGGTCGAGGAACATGCGCCCGAAGGCGAGCACGTCCGCCGCGGTGGACACCAGCCCGGCCGCGGCCGACGGGAAGACCGGTGGTTTGCTCCATTCGCCCTCGACCTCGTCGTACACCTTCAGCTCGCCGGTCTGCTGGTCGGGCATGTAGGAGACGGTGAAGCGGTCGAGCTTGTCCGCGGGCACGCTGAACGCCGTGTCGACCATGCCGAGCGGGGTGAAGACGCGGTCCGTCAGGAAGGTTTCGAGGTCCTGACCGGAGGCGCGGATCAGCAGGGCTCCGAGAATGTCGGAGCCGGTGTTGTACAGCCAGCGCGTGCCCGGCTGGTGCATCAGCGGCAGTTCACCGAGCTTGGCGAGCCACTGGTCGGCGGTCAGCGTGGTCTTCGGCAGCGGCGGGCCGAACGGGTTCAGCTCGGCGGCGGCCTCCTGGATGGGGTGCAGCTCCGGGGAGAACGGCAGCATGCCGAAGCCGTTGCGGAAGGTGAGCAGGTCGCGCAGGGTGATCTCCCGCTCGGCGGGCACCGTGTCGTCGAGCGGTCCGGTGGGGTCGCGCAGCACCTTCGGGTTCGCCAGTTCGGGAAGCCACTCGGTGAGCGGCTCGTCAAGGCGCAGCACGCACTCCTCGACCAGCACCATCGCCCCGACCGCGGCGATCGGCTTGGTCATCGAGCTGATCCGGAAGATCGAGTCCCGCTGGAGGCCCTCACCGGTCACGTCGACGTGTGTCTCGCCCCGGCTGCTCAACGCGGTGACCGCGCCGGGCAGCAGCCCGGAGTCGACGTGGCGGGCGAGGGCGTGGTGGAGCCGATCGAGACGGTGGCGCACGAACCTGCTCATGGTCGCCGAGCTTAGGACGCTCGTGCCGCCCCGCCAAGATCTCAGTCGGCGGCCGCCAGCGTGTCCCGCAGGTGCGCGATCACCGCGCCCAGCGTCGGCTGGTCGTAGATCGCCACCGGCGGGATCTGCACCCCGGAAGCCACCTGCAGCCGGTTGCTCAGTTCCAGTGCGGTGAACGAGGAGAACCCGTGGTCCAGCAGGCTGTCCTCGACGCCGATCGCCTCCGGGCTGGTGTGCCCGAGCACGTCGGAGGCGTGGAACCGCACCAGTTCGGTGAGCAGCTGCTCGCGTTCCTCCCCGCGGGCCGCCAGCAACCGGTTGTCCGGCTCGACCTCCGGCACGCCGAGGTCCAGCTCCGCGACCACGTCCGGCGCCGAAGCACCCTGCCGCAACACGACCCCGACGGCACCGAGTTCGACGCCTTCCCACGCGATCGCCACGGACGGAACCGCCCGCGCCCGTGCCCACGCGGTGGCGTCGGCCGATTGGGCGCGCGTGGTGAACACGAAGACCGTCGCGTCGAGGTCGTCCAGCTGTGCCAACGTCTCCCGCATCTCGTCGAGCGTGGCGTCGGGCGCGATGACCCGCACGACGGCGGCCACGTCCCGGCCGGTCGTCACCACGTCGACTCCCTGGGCCTCGAACCACCGGGCCGCCCACGAACTCAGCTCGTCGTCACCCGGGATCAGCACGGGCCCGTCGGGGTGCCAGTTGCCGTCGAGTTCCGCGGGTTCCAGCCGTTCGTGGGTCTTCCGGAACGCCCACCGGTGCCGCCGCTGCCACGCGTCCAGCGTCGCCCGTTGCAGCTCGCTCAGCCCGAGCACGTCCACCGCCGAAGTCAGCTCGACCCGCGGCGCCTCCGGATCCAGCCAGTACCGCGACCGCTGGAACGCGTACGTCGGCAGGTCGACCCGCTGCGCCCCGGTGAACCCGGCGGTCCAGTCCACCGGGACACCGCGCACGTGTGCCTTCGCCAGCGCGGTGACCAGCGTGCGTGGTTCCGAGCGGCGAGACGTCAGCGCCGGGATGATCGCGCCGGGTTCGGCTTCCGGTACGCACGCCTGCATCGCGGGCGTCAGCACGGCGTCCGGCCCGATCTCGACGAAGGTGCGCACCCCGGAGTCGTGCAGGGTCCGCATTCCGTCGAGGAACCGCACCGGCAGGCGCACCTGCCGCACCCAGTACTCCGGCGAGGTCAGCTCGTCGGCGAGTTGTCCGGTCACCGTCGACACCACCGGGATGCGCGGTGCCGAATAGCTCAGCCCGCGTGCGACCCGCAGGTACTCGTCACGCATCGAGTCCAGGTGGGGCGAATGGAACGCGTGGCTCACGGTCAGGCGTTTGGTCCGGACGCCCCGGGACTTGAACTCGGCGCCGATGGCCAGAACCGGTTCCAAGTCGCCCGCGAGCACGACCGCGTTCGGGCCGTTCACCGCGGCGAGGTTCACCGATGCGCTCAGGTACTCCGAAACCGCCGACTCCGGAGCTTCGATGGCAACCATCGCCCCGTCATCACGGGCCGCCTCCATCAACCGGCCGCGGGCGGCGACCAGAATGCAAGCGTCCTCAAGGGACAGCACACCGGCGATGTGCGCCGCGGTGAGTTCACCGATCGAATGACCGGCCACAAAGGACGGACGCACACCGTAGGACTCGATCAGCCGGTACAGCGCGGTCTCCAGGGCGAACAACGCGACCTGCGTGTACGCCGTCCGGTTCAGCAGCGCGGCTTCCGGGGTGCGCTGCCCGGCGAACAGGATCGGCAGCAGCGGCCGGTCCAGCAGGCCGTCGAACAACGCGCAGATCCGGTCCAGTTCGGCGGTGAACACCGGGAACGACTCGTACAGCTGACGCCCCATGCCCGGCCGCTGGCTGCCCTGCCCGGTGAACAGGAACGCGGTCTTCCCGGTGGTGGCCTGGCCGCTCACCAGGTTCGTCGCCGGGGTGCCGTGTGCCAGGCCGGACAGGCCCTTGACCAGTTCCTCCTGCCGGTCCCCGAAAACCACCGCGCGATGGGCGAAGGTCGAGCGCGTGGCGGCCAGCGAATGGCCGACGTCGGCGGCGGTCAGCCCCGGGTTCAGGGTCAGGTGCCCCAGCAGCCGCTCGGCCTGCCCCTTCAGCGCGGCGGGCGACTTCGCCGAAAGCACCCACGGCACCGGGCCGGGCGCCACGCACGGTTCACCGGCGGGTTCGGCCGGTGGCGCCTGCTCCAGGATCACGTGCGCGTTGGTGCCGCTGATGCCGAACGAGGACACGCCGGCCCGCCGCGGATGGCCGTTCTGCTGCCACTTGGCCGGTTCGGTGAGCAGGGCGACCGCGCCGGAACCCCAGTCCACCAGCGGGTTCGGCTCGTCCACGTGCAGGGTGCGCGGCAGCTCACCGTGCCGCATGGCCAGCAGCATCTTGATCACGCCGGCCACCCCGGCGGCGGCCTGCGTGTGCCCGATGTTCGACTTGACCGAGCCCAGGTACAGCGGTTTCTCGCCGCGCGATTTCCCGTAGGTGGCCAGTAGTGCCTGCGCCTCGATCGGGTCGCCGAGCGTGGTCCCGGTGCCGTGCGCTTCCACCGCGTCCACTTCGGACGCCGCGACCCGGGCGTTCTCCAGCGCCTGCTTGATCACCCGTTCCTGTGAAGGCCCGTTGGGTGCGGTGAGCCCGTTCGAAGCGCCGTCCTGGTTGACCGCCGAGCCGCGCACCAGGCCGAGTACCTGGTGCCCGTTGCGGCGGGCGTCGGAAAGCCGTTCCAGCAACAGCAATCCCGCGCCCTCGGCGAATCCGGTGCCGTCGGCCGCGGACGCGAAGGACTTGCACCGGCCGTCGGCGGACAAGCCGCGCTGGCGGTCGAATTCGGTGAAGACCATCGGGGTGGCCATCACCGTCACTCCGCCGGCCAGCGCCAGCGAGCAGTCGCCGTTGCGCAGAGCCTGAGCCGCCAGGTGCAGCGCCACCAGCGAAGACGAGCACGCGGTGTCGATGGTGACGGCCGGCCCTTCGAGACCGAAGGTGTAGGCCACACGGCCGGACGCGATGCTGCCCGCGCTCCCGTTGCCGAGGTAGCTTTCGTAACCCTGGGGCGCGCGGTCCTGCAACCGGCTGCCGTAGTCGTTGTACATCACCCCGGTGAACACGCCGGTGTCGCTGCCGCGCAACGCTTCCACGTCGATCCCGGCGCGTTCGAAGGCCTCCCAGGCGACCTCCAGCAGGAGCCGTTGCTGCGGGTCGATCGCCGGTGCCTCACGCGGTGAGATGCCGAAGAACCCGGGGTCGAAGTCGGCCGCGTCGTAGAGGAAACCCCCGGCGTGCGGGCGGTCCCGCCGGTCCGGGTCGTGGTCGTAGACGTCGGCGGGCCAGCCGCGGTCGGCGGGAAAGCCCGAGATGGCGTCCCGGCCGGAAGCGACCAGCTCCCACAGGTCCTCCGGCGAGCTGACGCCGTGCGGGAAGCGGCAGCTCATCGCCACCACGGCGATCGGCTCGCGGGCCTTCTCCTCCAGGTCGAGCAGCTGCCCGCGGGTCCGGTCGAGATCGGTGGTGACCCACTTCAGGTAGTCGAGCAGCTTCTGCTCGGTCGGGCCGGTGCTCATGCGGTTTCCACCTTCCTGCCGAGTTTGCCGTCGATGAAGTCGAACAGCTCGTCCGCGCTGGCCGAGCCGAGTCCGGAGTCGGTGCCGCCCGCGACGGCCAGCAGTTCCCGCAGCCGGTCGGTGACGCGCGGGTCGGACAACCCGATCGGGTCCTCCTCCAAGCCCCGCAACCGGTCCAGCACGGCCGAAGCCGGATCGGGCTCTTCGGTGCGCGGGGCGAGTTCGGCCCGCATGTACCCGGCCAGCCCGGCGAGCGTGGGGTGGTCGAACACCAGGGTCGCGGGCAGCCGGAGCCCGGTCGCGGCGGTGAGCCGGTTGCGCAGTTCGACCGCGGTCAGCGAGTCGAAACCCAGTTCCTTGAACGCCTTCTCGGTGGGGATGGTGTCCGGATCGGTGTGCCCGAGCACGGTGGCCACGTGCCCGCGCACCACGTCGATGAGCAGGGCCTGCTGCTCGGACTCGGCCAGGTCGGCCAGCCGCTGCGCCAGATCGGCCATGCCGGCGCCCGCGCGCTTGGCCGGTGCCTTGACCAGGTTCTGGAACAACCGCGGCAGGGTGCCCGCGGTGGCTTGGTTCCGCAGCGCGGCAGTGTCCATTTTGGCCGGGACGACCACCGCGCGGCCGGTGGTGAGCGCGGCGTCGAACAGGGCGAACCCCTGCTCGGTGGCCAGCGGGACGATGCCGGCGCGGGCCATCCTGGTGTGGTCGGCGTGGTCGAGGTGACCGGTCATTCCGGTGGTCTCGGCCCAGTAACCCCAGGCGAGGCTGATCGCGGGCTTCCCCCGCGCCCGGCGGTGTTCGGCGAGCGCGTCGAGGTAGGCGTTGGACGCCGCGTAGTTGGCCTGGCCCGGCGTGCCGATCGTCGACGCGATGGAGGAGAACAACACGAACGCGGCCAGGTCGCCGGTCAGTTCGTGCAGGTTCCACGCGGCATCGACCTTGGGGCGCCACACGTTCGCCAGCTGCTCCGGGGTCAACGCGGTGATCGTCGCGTCGTCGAGCACCCCCGCCGCGTGCACCACGGCGGTGAGCGGCCTGGTCACGGTCGCCAGGAGGGACTCCAGCGCGGTGCGGTCCGCCGCGTCACAGGCCGCGATCGTCACCTCGGCGCCGAGATCGGCCAGGTCGGCGGCCAGTCCGGTGGCGCCGGGCGCGTCGAGGCCGCGGCGGGAGGTGAGCAGCAGGTGCCGCACGCCGTGGTTGAGCACCAGGTGCCGGGCGAGGTGCCCGCCGAGCACACCGGTGCCGCCGGTGATCAGCACGGTGCCCGCCGGGTCGAGCCGGGTGTGCGTGAGGTCGGCGGTCGTGCGGGCGAGGCGGGGGACCAGCGCCTTGCCGTTGCGGACGGCGATCTGCGGTTCACCCACGGCCGGGATCGACGCCGGGGAATCGGTGTCCACCAGGGTGAACCGGTCGGGGTGCTCGTTCTGCGCGGACCGCACCAGGCCCCAGACCGCGGCTCCGGTCAGGTCCGTGACGTCCTCGCCGGGCTCGGTGGACACGGCACCGCTGGTCACGAAGACCAGGCGCCGGTCGTCGGTGATGGCCTGCTGGACCAGGCGGAGTGCGGTCGGCACGTCGTCGGCCGTCACCACCTCGGGGGTGGCTTCCGCGGCGAGTTCGGTTTCCCGCAGGGGCGACCACTCGACGTGGAACAGCATGGAGCGATAGCCACTGGACCCGAGTCGTGCCGGGTTGATCCGGCGCGCGGTGAGCGTGTCGATGGCGGCGACCGGCGCGCCGACGCTGTCGGCCAGCGTCACGCGGTAGCTGTCGGGGCCCAGCGGCGTCAGGCGGACGCGCAGGGCCGTGGCGCCGGTCGTGCGCAGGCTCACCCCGTTCCAGGAGAACGGCAGGCTGATGCCTTCGCCGCCCAGGGATTCGCGGGCGAGCGGGTGCAGCGCGGCGTCGAGCAGGGCGGGGTGCAGGGCGCAGCGTTCGCCGTCCGCGTGCTGTTCCTCGGGCAGGACCACGTGGGCGTAGATCTCCTCGCCCAGCTTCCACACGCCCCGCAGGCCGCGGAAGGTCGGGCCGTAGCCGTAACCCTCGTCCTGCAGGCGCTCGTAGAACTCGTCCATTTCGACCGGCACCGCCCCCGCGGGCGGCCAGGAACCGGTCAGGTCACCGGCCACCTCCGGGGCTTCGACGCTCAGCGATCCGGTGACGTGCAGGGTCCACGGATCGTCGGGCTCGGCGTCCTCGGGGCGCGAGTGGACGGTCAGGCTGCGGTGGTCGTCCTCCACCGGACCGGCGGAAACCTGGACCCGCAGCGTGCCCTGCTCCGGCAGCACCAGCGGGGCCTGGAGCAGGAGTTCCTCGATCTGCGCGCACCCCGTCCGCTCGGCGACGAACAACGCCATGTCGACAAAGGCACTTCCGGGGAGCAGGGCGGTGCCGAGCACGGTGTGGTCGGCGAGCCACGGCTGGGCGTGCGGGGATAGCCTGCCGGTGAACACCGTGCTGTCGCCCTCGGCGAGGTCGAGCGCGCCGCTGAGCAGCGGGTGGTCGGCCGCGTCGAGACCGGCCGCGGTCGGATCGGTGGCCCCGGCCGGGGCGTCCAGCCAGTACCGCTTGCGCTGGAACGGGTACGTCGGCAGGTCGACGCGCTTTGCCGTGCCGGACGGGAAAACCGCGGTCCAGTCGAGGTCGACCCCGTTGACGTGGGCCTGGGCGGCCGAGGCGAGGAACTGCTTCCAGTCGCCGTTGTCCCGCCGCAGCGTGCCGGAAACCGTGCTGACGCCGTCCTCGCGCGTCTCGTCGAGGGTCTGCTGGATGCCGATGGTGAGCACCGGGTGCGGGCTGGTCTCCACAAAGGACCGGTGCCCGTCCCGGCGCAGGGCACGTACCGCGCTGTCGAGCTGCACGGTCTCCCGCAGGTTCCGGTACCAGTACGCGGCGTCCAGCTCGGTGGTGTCGATCGGTTCGCCGGTGACGGTCGAGTAGAACGGGATCTCCGCGGGCAGCGGTTCGACGTCGGCGAGCATGTCCAGCAGCGATTCGCGCAGCGTGTCGACGTGCGGTGAGTGCGAGGCGTAGTCCACCGCGATCCGCCGGGCGCGCACGCCCTCGGCCTCGTAGCCAGCCAGCAGTTCGTCGATCGCCTGCTTTGCGCCGGAGACCACAGTGGACTCCGGGCCGTTGATCGCCGCGATGCCGAGGCGTCCGTCGAGCAGCGCGGGGTGTTCGCGGATCTGCGACGCGGGCAGGGGGACCGAGGCCATGCCACCGCGGCCGCTCAGCGCCGAGACGGCCTGGCTGCGCCGGGCGACGATGAGCGCGGCGTCCTCCAACGTGAGCGCTCCGGCGATGTGCGCGGCGGCGATTTCCCCCTGCGAGTGCCCGATCACCGCGCTCGCCTTGGCGCCGATCGACTGCCACAGCCGGGCCAGCGAGACCATCACCGCGAACAACGCGGGCTGCACCACGTCGACCCGTTCCAGCGGCGGCGAACCGTGCGCGCCTTCGAGCACGTCCCGCAGCGACCAGTCGACGTGCGGGGCGAGTGCGTCGGTGCAGAGCTGGATCTGCTCGCGGAACACGTCCGACGTCCCGAGCAGCGGCACCGCCATGCGGGCCCACTGGGAACTCTGGCCGGGGAACACAAAAACCGGCTCGCGGGCGCCTGCGACCGGGTTCTGCGCACCGTGCGGGGTGGTGACCAGCCCGGTCGCCGACTCGCCACGTGACAGCCGGTCGAGCCCGTGCAGGAAGTCCTCGCGGTTGTCGGCGACCACCACCGCCCGGTGCGCGAAGGTCGATCGGGTGGTGGCCAGTGAGTAGCCGATCGTCGCCGGGTCCGAAGTGGACGCGACGATGTGGCGGCGCAGCTGCTGGGCCTGCACGTGCAGAGCGCGCTCACTGCGGGCCGACAGCAGCCACGGCACCGGACGCTGGTCTGCGGGCGTTTCGGGTTCGGCGGCCGCTTTCGGCGCCTCCTCCAGGATCACGTGCGCGTTGGTGCCGCTGATGCCGAACGACGAGATCCCGGCGCGGCGCGGGGTGTCGGTCTCCGGCCACTGCACCGGCTCGTTGAGCAGCGACACGGCACCGGCGGCCCAGTCGATGTGCGGGCTCGGCTGGTCGGCGTGGAGCGTGCGCGGCAGGGTTTCGTGCCGCAGCGCCAGCACCATCTTGATCACCCCGGCCACGCCGGCGGCGGCCTGCGTGTGCCCGATGTTCGACTTGATCGAGCCCAGCCACAGCGGACGGTCACGTTGTTTTTTTCCGTAGGTGGCCAGCAATGCCTGCGCCTCGATCGGGTCGCCGAGCGTGGTACCGGTGCTGTGCGCCTCGACCGCGTCCACTTCGGACGGTTCCAGACCGGCGGTGGCCAGTGCCTGCCGGATGACCCGTTCCTGCGACGGCCCGTTCGGCGCGGAGAGCTGGCTGCTGGCGCCGTCCTGGTTGACCGCGCTGCCGCGGATCACCGCCAGCACCGGATGTCCGTTGCGCTCGGCGTCGGACAGGCGCTCCAGCAGGATCAACCCGGCGCCTTCGGCGAACCCGGTGCCGTCGGCCGAAGCGGAGAACGACTTGCACCGGCCGTCCGGGGACAGCCCGCGCTGACGGCTGAACTCGACGAACGTGCTCGGGGTGGCCATCACGGTCACCCCGCCGGCCAGTGCCAGCGTGCATTCCGACTGCCGCAGCGACTGGGCGGCCAGGTGGATCGCCACCAGCGAGGACGAGCACGCGGTGTCGATGGTGACCGCGGGACCTTCGAAGCCGAAGGTGTAGGAGACGCGGCCGGAGGCGATGCTGGGCGCGCTCCCGTTGCCGAGGTAGCCCTCGAACCCGGCGGGCGCGCGGTGCAGCCGCGACGCGTAGTCGTCGTACATCACCCCCGCGAACACCCCGGTCCGGCTGCCGCGCAACGAAAGCGGGTCGATCCCGGCGTGCTCCAGCGTTTCCCACGCGGTTTCCAGCAGCAGCCGCTGCTGCGGGTCGATGGCCAGCGCCTCGCGCGGGCTGATGCCGAAGAAGTCGGCGTCGAAGTGGTCCGCGTCCTCCAGGAAGCCGCCCTGGCGGGTGTAGCTGGTGCCGACGCGCTCGGGATCGGGGTCGTACAGGTGCTCGACGTCCCAGCCGCGGTCGGCGGGGAAGCCGGAGATGGCGTCCGTGCCGGAGGCGACCAGTTCCCACAGCTCGGCCGGGGAGCGCACGTCACCGGGGTAGCGGCAGCCCATCGCCACCACGGCGATCGGCTCGGTGGCGCGGCCGGAGAGTTCGGCCACGCGTTCGCGAGCCTGGCGGAGTTCGGCCGTCGCGCGCTTGAGGTAGTCCCGCAGCTTGTCTTCGGTCGTCATCTTCTCCCGTTGCCCCTCTGTCCCAGTTCTTCGTCGAGAGCGTCGAAGAGTTCCTCGTCGCTCAGCGAATCGAGATCGGCCGAGGCGCCGTTGCCCGTACCGTTCGTGTCCCACTTGTGCAGCAGTTGTGCCATCCGCGCGAGCACCTCGGCCTGCCGGTCGGAGTCCATCGTGGACAGTTCGGCGGTCAGCCGGTCCAGTTCGTCGACCGGTGCCGGGGCCAGCTCGGCCCGCAGGTAGTCGGCGATCGCGGCCGGGGTCGGGTGGTTGAACACCAGCGTGGACGGCAGCCGCAGCCCGGTCTCCGCGGCGAGCCGGTTGCGGAACTCCACCGCGGTCAGCGAGTCGAAGCCCATCGCGAGCAGGCCGCGGTCGGCGTCGATGCCGTCCGTACCGGCGTGCCCGAGCACGTCGGCCACCGTGGTGGTGACCAGTTCCAGCAACCGGCGGCGCTGCTCGGCCTCGCTCAACCGGCCCAGCGAGTCGGTGTCGTTCGCCGCCGCCCGGCGGGTGCGCGTGACGCCCCGGTAGAGCGGGTGGTCGGCGGTGAAGTCCAGCTTCGCCGCGACGAGTGCCGGGTGCTCACCGCCGAGCGCGGCGTCGAACAGGGCGAGCGCGTCGCCGGGCAGCAGCGGGGCGATCCCGAGCTTGGCCAGCCTCGCATGATCCACTGTGGACAAGGAATCGGTCATGCCGCCGCTCTCGGCCCACAGGCCCCACGCGAGGCTGGTCGCGGGCAGGCCTCCGGCGTGGCGGTGGTGCGCGAGCCCGTCGAGGTAGGCGTTGGCCGCGGCGTAGGCACTCTGCCCGGCGCTGCCGAACGTGCCCGCGATGGAGGAGAACAACACGAAGGCGTCCAGGTCGAGGTGCCGGGTCAGTTCGTGCAGGTTCCACGCGGCGGTCACCTTGGGCCGGGCGACCTTCTGCCACTGGTCCTCGGTGAGCGAGGTGAGCACGGCGTCGTCGAGCACGCCGGCGGTGTGGACCACCGCGGTGAGCGGATGCTCGGCCGGGATGTCCGCGAGGACATCGGCGAGCGCGTCACGGTCGGCGGTGTCGCAGGCGACCACGCGCGCGTTCGGCCCGAGTTCCGCCGGTACCTCGCCACCGCTGCGGCTGACCAGGAGCAAGTGCCGGATTCCGTGGTGCTGCACCAGGTGCCGGGCGATCCGGCGGCCGAGTGCGCCGGTACCGCCGGTGAGCAGGACGGTGCCTTCCGGATCGAGTTCGCGGCCGTTGGCGGTGGCGCGTACCAGTCGCGGTGCCAGTACTTCGCCGTCGCGCACCCGGAGTTCGGGCGCGCCGGTCAACGGGGTGTTTTCCGGCTGGTCGGTGTCGACCAGGGCGAACCGGTCGCCGTGTTCGCGCTGGGCGGCGCGGACCAGACCGTGGATCGCGGCACCGGCCAGCTCGTCCGCCCGCGTGACCACGGTGAGCCGGCCACTGTCCTTGGTGAGGTGCTGCTGGAGCGCGGTGGCGACCCGCCAGGTGGCTTCGAGCACGTCGGTTCCGTTGGCGTGCAGGACTTCCGTCTCGATGTCGGCGGCCTGCGGTGCCGGTACCCAGTCCACGCGGAACAGGTCGAGCCGCTTGGCCGCACCGAGGTCCGCGGGCCGGGTTTCCAGCGCGCCGACGGTGATCACCGGCTGCCCGGCGGGATCGGTGGCGGACAGGCGGTAGGCACCGTCGCCGGCGGGCGTCAACCGGATCCGCAGGGACCGCGCGCCGGTCGCGTGCAGCGCGACATCCCGCCAGGCGAAGGGGACCCGCGTCTCGGTGGTGTCCAGCGCCAGGAGGTGGAACGCGGAATCGAGCAGCGCGGGGTGGATGCCGTGGCCTTCTTCGTTCGCGTCGAGGTGGAGTTCGGCGAACCGTTCGCCGTCGTGTTCCCAGACCGTGCCGAGGCATTGGAACGCGGGACCGTACTCGTAACCGTTCTGGGCGAGGCGGCCGTACATGTCGCCAAGGTCCATTTCGGACGCTTCAGCGGGCACGTCCCACGCGCTGGGCGTGCTCGTTGGCGTCCGAAGCGTGCCTTCGGCGTGCTGGGCCCAGGTTTCTTCGAGCTCCGGCCGGGAATGGATGGTGACCTTCTGCTCCTGGAGGGCGACCTGGAGTTGCACGGCCCCGGTTTCCGGGAGCACGAGCGGCGCCTGGATGGTCAGCTCCTCCAATTCGGGGAGGCCGGCCTGCTCCCCGGCGTGCAACGCCAGCTCGACCAGCGCGGTACCGGGAAGCAGGACTGTGCCGTCGATCGTGTGCTCGGCGAGCCAGGACTTCCGCGACAGGCGGCCGGTGAACACCAGCCCGCCACCCGCGAGTGCGACAGCGGCGCCGAGCAAGGGGTGCTCGCTCGAGCCGAGCCCGGCGGCGGTGACGTCGCCCGTGCCCTCGGGCAGGTCGAGCCAGTAGCGGCGGCGCTGGAAGGCGTAGGTCGGCAGGTCGACCTCGCGGCCGGTGAACAACGCGCTCCAGTCGACTTCGGTGCCGCGCAGGTGGATCTTGCCGAGTGCGCTGAGGAAGGCGTGTGCTTCCTGGTCGGATTTCAGGGAGGCGAACAGTTCGCCGTCCGGCACGCAGTCGGCGCCCATCGCGGTGAGCGTGTGCTGCGGGCCGATTTCGACGAAGGTGCGCACGCCGAGTTCGTGCAGTTTCCGCATGCCGTCGGCGAAGCGGACCGCGTGCCGTACGTGCCGCACCCAGTATTCGGGGTCGCGGAGTTCATCGGTGGCCACGTCGCCGGTGAGGTTCGAGACCACCGGGATGCTGGGTTCGTGGAAGGTCAATCCCTGGGCCACGCGGCGGAATTCGTCGAGCATGCCGTCCATGTGCGGGGAGTGGAACGCGTGGCTGACCCGAAGCCGGGTGCTTCGCCGACCCTGGGCTTTCCAGGTGGCGGCGACGTCGAGCACGGCATCGCGGTCGCCGCTGATCACGGTCGCGGAAGGGCCGTTGAGCGCGGCGATCGACACGCCGGTCACGCCCTTGAGGGAGGCGAGCACCTCGGCTTCGTCGGCCTCGATCGCCGCCATGCCACCGTCGTCGCGCAGGGCCTGCATGAGCCTGCCGCGCGCGGCGACGAGCCGGCAGGCGTCTTCGAGCCCGATCACCCCGGCCACGTGGGCGGCGGCCAGCTCACCGATCGAATGACCGACCACATGGGACGGGGTGATGCCGAGCGATTCGTAGAGCCGGTAGAGCGCTACCTCGATGGCGAACAGGGCGGGCTGGGTGTGGATGGTGCGGTCCAGTTCCTCGCCGGTGAACATGATCGTCTTGAGTGGACGGTCCAGTTCGGCGTCGAGGTGCGTGCAGATTTCGTCCAGTGCTTCGGCGAATCGGGGGTACCGCTCGTACAGTTCGCGTCCCATGCCCGGTCGCTGCGCGCCTTGGCCGGTGAACAGGAAGGCGAGGCTGCCTTCGTCGTCGCGGGTGGTGGCCGGGCCGATCTTGGCCAACCCGGACAGCAGCTCGTCGTGGTCGGCGGCCACCACCACGACACCCCGTTCGTGCCGGGGCCGTGTGGCGAGCAGGGAATGCGCGATGTCGACGGGTGCGTGTTCGGTCGCGTGCTCGGCCAGGCGGGTGGCCTGTTCCCTGAGTGCGGCGTCTGTCTTGGCGGAGAGCACGAACGGCAGCGGTCCGTGGTGCTCTTGTGGTGGCTGCTCGGCGGTTTCCGGCGCCTGTTCGAGGATCAGGTGCGCGTTGGTGCCACTGATGCCGAACGACGACACCCCGGCGCGGCGCGGCCGGTCGCGGTCCCAGCCGACCGGCTCGGTCAGCAGTTCGACGGCGCCCGCCGACCAGTCGACGTGCGGGGACGGCTCGTCGACGTGCACCGTCCGCGGCAGCACGCCGTGCCGCATGGCCTGCACCATCTTGATGATCCCGGCGATCCCGGCGGCGGCCTGGGTGTGGCCGATGTTGGACTTGATCGAGCCCAGCCGGAGCGGGGTCTCCCGGTCCTGCCCGTAGGTCGCGAGCAGGGCCTGCGCCTCGATCGGGTCACCGAGCGTGGTGCCCGTGCCGTGTGCTTCCACGGCGTCCACATCGGACGGTTCGAGACCGGAGTTCGCCAGCGCCTGCCGGATCACGCGTTCCTGGGACGGGCCGTTGGGGGCGGTGAGGCCGTTGCTGGTGCCGTCCTGGTTGACCGCGCTGCCGCGGATCACGCCGAGCACGTGGTGCCCGTTGCGCTGGGCGTCGGACAGGCGTTCCAGCAGGATCAGCCCGGCGCCCTCACTCCAGGCCGCGCCGTTCGCACTCGCGGCGAACGACTTGCAGCGGCCCTCCGGGGACAGCCCGCGCTGGCGGCTGAACTCGATGAACACCGCCGGGGTCGCCATCACGGTCACCCCGCCGGCCAGCGCCAGCGAGCACTCGCCGGTGCGCAGGGCCTGCGCGGCCAGGTGCACGGCGACCAGCGACGAGGAGCACGCGGTGTCGACGGTGACCGCCGGGCCCTCCAAGCCGAAGGTGTAGGCGACGCGGCCCGAGGCGACGCTGCCCGCGCTGCCGCTGACCAGGTACCCCTCGACGTCCTTGGGCGGGCTCTTCAGCAGCCGTGAGGCGTAGTCGTCGTACATGATCCCGGCGAACACGCCGGTGTCGCTGCCGCGCAGGGTGCCGGGGTCGATCCCGGCGCGCTCGAAGGTCTCCCACGCGGTTTCGAGCAGGAGCCGCTGCTGCGGGTCGGTGGCCGAGGCCTCGCGGGGGCTGATGCCGAAGAACTCGGGGTCGAACTCGTCGGCGTCGTGCAGGAAGCCGCCGTGCCGCACGTACGAGGTGCCCTGCGCTTCGGGGTCGGGGTCGTAGAGGCGGTCCAGCTCCCAGCCGCGGTTGACCGGGAACTCGGAGATCGCGTCGGTGCCCTCGTCGACCAGGCGCCACAGGTCCTCCGGCGATCGCACGCCGCCGGGGAACCGGCAGGCCATCGCGACGATCGCGATCGGCTCGTTGTGCCCGGTGGCCGCCTTCGTTCTGGTGGTGGTGGTGCGCGTGCCGCCGCCGAGCCGGTCGCGGAGGAAGGCCGCGACGGCCTGCGGGGTCGGGTGGTCGAACACCAGGGTCGCGGGCAGGCGGGTGCTCGCCGCTTCGCTGAGCCGGTTGCGCAGCTCGACGGAGGTGAGCGAGTCGAAGCCGAGGTCCTTGAACGCGCGTTCGGCCGGGACCTGCTGGGCACCGGCGTGCCCGAGCACGGCGGCGGCGTGGGTGCGGACCAGCTCGGTCAGGAGCTTGAGCTGCTCGGCGGGGTCGGCCGCGGCGAGGCGGTCGGCCAGTCCGGTGGTGACCCGGCGGGCGGGGGCGCGGACGAGCCCGGCGAAGAGCGGCGGCAGCGTGCCGTCGGCGGCGCGGCTGCGGAGTGCCGCGAGGTCGAGGTGCGCGGGGACGCGTACGCCGTGCCGGGCGGAGTCGAACAGGGCGAGGCCCTCGGCGGTGTCCATCGGGGCGAAGCCGCTCTGCGCGAGGCGGAGGCGGTCGGCCTCGGTGAGGTGGCCGGTCATGCCGGTCTCCTCGGCCCAGTAGCCCCAGGCCAGGCTGGTGGCGGGGAGGCCGAGGTCCTGGCGGTGGGTGGCGAGGGCGTCGAGGAAGGCGTTGGCGGCGGCGTAACCGGCCTGCCCGGCGGTGCCCGCGGTGCCGGCCACCGAGGAGAACAGGATGAACGCCGACAGCTCGCGGTCCTGGGTCAGCTCGTGCAGGTTCCAGGCGGCGTCCACCTTGGGCGGCAAAACCGTGAGCAGGTGCTCCACATCGAGAGCAGCGATCACAGAGTCGTCGAGCGCCCCGGCCGCGTGCACAACGGCGGTCAGGTGCGGGAGGCGGTCGAGGAGGGCGGCGAGCGCTTCGCGGTCGGCGGCGTCGCAGGCCGCGATCTCGACCTCGGCGCCGAGAGCGGTCAGTTCGGACTTCAGCTCGGGAGCTCCGGGCGCGTCGAGCCCGCGGCGGCTGGTCAGTACGAGGTGGCGCACGTTGTGCGTGGTCACCAGGTGGCGAGCGAGTCTGCTGCCGAGCACGCCGGTTCCGCCGGTGATCAGCACGGAGTCGCCGAGGTCGGGACGTTCGGGCTGGGCCTTGGCCAGGCGCGGCACGTAGGCGGTGTCGCCGCGGACGACGAGCTGCGATTCGCCGGACGCGAGCGCGGTGTCGAGCGCGTCGCTGGTGGCGTCCTGAACGTCGGCGAGCACGAAGCGGCCGGGGTGCTCGGTCTGGGCCGACCGCACCAACCCCCAGGCGGCGGCGCCGGCCAGGTCCTCGATGGGCTCGCCGGGGAGCGCGATGGCGCCGCGGGTGAGGATGAGGAGCTTGGCGGTCTGGTCCTTCGCGAGCCAGTCCTGCAGTTTCGCGAGCAGGCTGGTGACGACCTCGTGCGTGTTGGCAGGCACGCCGTGCTCGCCGGGCGGGCATTCGAAGGTCTCGTACTCGGGCGGCGGTTCGGTTCCGGGTTCGAGGCGCGTCCAGTCGACGGTGTACAGCTCGCGCTCGGTGGTGGAGCGGAGCCTGGTCGCGTCGATGGGCCGGGTGACCAGCGCGTCCACGGTGAGCACCCGCTCGCCCTCAGGGGTGAAGGCGCGGACGGCGAACGTGTCCCGCTGGCGGGTGACGTGCACACGCAGCGCGGTCGCGCCGCTGGCGGACCGGGTGACGCCGGACCAGGAGAAGGGCAGCATGACGTGGCCCGCCGGCGCCCCATCAGCGGTCAGCGCCACGGTGTGCAGCGCTGCGTCAAGCAAGGCGGGGTGAAGGCCGAACCCGTGCGCCGGAAGCTCCTCCGGCAACCGCACCTCGGCGAACAGCTCGTCCTCGTTGCGCCAAGCCGCGACGACCCCCTGGAAGGCGGGCCCGTAGTCGTAACCGCGCAGAGCCAACTTCTCGTACAACTCAGAGGGCTCGACTGCCTCCGCTCCTCCCGGTGGCCACTCCACCTCCGCGCCTTGGCTCCCTCCGATTCCGCCTTGCCCGACCGCACCGCCGTGCCCGGCGACTCCGCCCGGCCGGCCCTGCGCAGCCGGTCCGCCGTGCTCGGCCACCTCGGCTGCTTCGGAGCTGAGCTGGCCTGCGGCGTGCCGCACCCAAGGCTCCCCCTCTGCCCGCGAGTGGATCTCGATCGGCCGCCTGCCCTCGTCATCCGCCTCGCCGATGGTGACCCGCAGCTGCCGCGCGCTCTCCTCAGCGAGGACCAGCGGCGCATGCAGCATCAGCTCATCCAGCCGTCCACACCCGGCGAGCCTGCCCCCTTCGAGCGCGAGCTCGGCGAACGCCGCACCCGGCAGCAACACGGTGTCGAACACCCGATGATCCGCGAGCCACGGCAACGCCCGCAGGCTCGGCCGCCCGGTCAGCACCAGCGCCCCATCGGCCAGGTCCATGGTCGCGCCGAGCAGCGGGTGTCCGGTCGCGTCGAGCCCGGCCGCGGTCACGTCGCCGGTTCGCTCCGGCGCGTCCAGCCAGTACCGCTGCCGCTGGAAGGCGTAGGTCGGCAGCTCGGCCGGGCGCACGCCGTCGAAGGCCCAGCGCACGGCGCTCCCGCGAACGTGGACCCGCGCCGCCGAGTCGAGGAACCGCCCCCAGCCTTCGTCCCGGCGCAGCGAGCCGGTCACCAGCGCGTCGGTCTCGAGCGAGTCGAGCGTGCCCTGGAGTCCGACGGTCAGCACCGGGTGCGCACTCGACTCGACGAAGACGCGGTACCCGTCGGCGGCGAGGCGCCGGCTGGCCGGTTCGAAGAGCACGGTCTGCCGGAGGTTGCGGTACCAGTAGGCGGCGTCCAGCTCGGTGGTGTCGATCGGCTCCCCGGTGAGGGTGGAGTAGAAGGTGAGGTCCGAAGCACGCGCCGCGATCGGCGCCAGATCGGCGAGCACCTGCTCGCGGATCGCCTCCACGTGCGCCGAGTGCGACGCGTAGTCCACCGGGATCCGGCGTGCGCGGATGTCGCTGCCTTCGCAGTCGGCGAGCAGCTGGTCCAGCGCGGCCACGTCACCGGAGACCACGGTGGACGACGGCCCGTTGACCGCCGCGATGCCGAGACCGTCGCGGCCCATCAGCAGCGCTTCGGTGGCGTCGGCCGCCAGCGGCACCGACACCATGCCCCCGAGCCCGGCGATCTCCCTGATCGCCCTGCTCCGCAGCGCGACGACTCGCGCGGAGTCCGCCAGCGAGAGCGCCCCGGCCACGTACGCGGCGGCGATCTCCCCCTGCGAGTGCCCGACGACGGCCTCCGGTTCGACGCCCATCGACCGCCACAGCGCGGCGAGCGAGATCATCACCGCCCACAGCGCGGGCTGCACCACGTCGACCCGGTCCAGCCCTTCCCCGTGCAGGGCGTCGAGCAGCGACCAGTCGATGTGGGGCGCGAGCGCGTCCGCGCAGGCGAGCAGCTGCTCCCGGAAGACGGGCGCGGTGTCGAGCAGGTCGAGCGCCATGCCCGCCCACTGCGAACCCTGCCCGGGAAACACGAAAACCTTTCTGCCGAGTGCGTCGGCCGAGCCCAGCGCCGCGTTCGAGGCGGGCTCCCCGGCGACGATCGAGTCCAGACCGAGCAGGAAGTCCTCCCGGTCCGCGGCGAGCACCACCGCGCGGTGCGGCAACACCGCGCGCCGGGCCAGCGCCGCGCCGATCCCGCCGAGGTCCGGCTCGGGCAGGTCGGCCACGCGCGCTCGCAACTGCCGCACCTGCTCGCGCAGCGCCTCCTCACTGACCGCCGACACCGCCCACGGCACGATGCCCGCGGACTCCGGCCGGTGGTCGTCGGGCGGGGCCTGCTCCAGGATCACGTGCGCGTTCGTGCCACTGATCCCGAACGCGGACACCGCCGCCCGGCGCGGCCGGTCGCGTTCCCACTCGACCGGCGAGGTCAGCAGCTCGACCCCGCCCCCCGACCAGTCGACGTGTGGCGAAGGCGCGTCGACGTGCAGCGTTCTCGGCAGCACGCCGTGCCGCATGGCCTCGACCATCTTGATCACGCCCGCGACCCCGGCCGCGGCCTGCGTGTGCCCGATGTTGGACTTGATCGACCCGAGGTGGAGCGGGGTTTCGCGCTCGCCGCCGTAGGTGGAGAGCAGGGCCTGCGCCTCGATCGGGTCGCCCAGGGTGGTGCCGGTGCCGTGCGCTTCGACGGCGTCCACCTCGGACGGCCGCAGTCCCGCGTTGGCCAGCGCCTGCCGGATCACGCGCTGCTGCGACGGCCCGTTCGGCGAGGTCAGCCCGTTCGACGCGCCGTCCTGGTTGATGGCCGAGCCCCGGAGCACACCGAGGATCCGGCGGCCGTTGCGCCGGGCGTCGGAGAGCCGTTCGAGCAGGACCAGGCCCACACCCTCCGACCAGCCGGTGCCGTCGGCGGCCGCGGCGAACGGCTTGCACCGGCCGTCGGCGGACAGCCCGCGCTGGCGGCTGAACTCGACGAACACGTTCGGCGTCGCCATCACGGTGACGCCGCCCGCCAACGCCAGCGAGCATTCGCCCTGGCGCAGGGCCTGGCTCGCGAGGTGCATGGCCACCAGCGAGGAGGAGCACGCGGTGTCGATGGTGACGGCCGGTCCCTCCAGCCCGAAGGTGTAGGCGATCCGACCGGAGGCGACGCTCGTGGTGTTGCCGGTGAGCAGGTGGCCCTCGTAGCCGTCGGGCGCGGTGCCGAGCCGGGTGCCGTAGTCGTCGTACATCACGCCCGCGAACACGCCGGTGTCGCTGCCGCGGAGCTCGTCGGGGGAGACACCGGCGCGCTCGAACGCCTCCCACGCGGTCTCGAGCAGAAGTCGCTGCTGGGGGTCGGTCGCGGTCGCCTCGCGGGGGCTGATGCCGAAGAACTCGGCGTCGAAGTGCGCGGCTTCGTAGAGGAAGCCGCCGTGCTTGGCGTACGAGGTGCCGGCGTGCTCGGGGTCGGGGTGGTAGAGGTGCTCGAGGTCCCAGCCGCGGTCGGCGGGGAACTCGGCGATCGCGTCGGTGCCCGCCTCGACCAGCCGCCACAGGTCCTCGGGGGTGCGCACGCCACCGGGATAACGGCACGCCATGGCGACGATGGCGATCGGCTCGTCGGTGCCAACAAGCGTTGGCATGCTCGCGGTTTCGGTGGTTTCGCTGCCCAATTCGGTGTGCAGGAACTCGGTGAGGGCTGCTGGGCTCGGGTGGTCGAAGACCATCGTGGTCGGCAGCCGGAGGCCGGTCGCGGTGTTGAGCCGGTTGCGCAGTTCGACGGCGGTGAGCGAGTCGAAACCCAGCTCCTTGAACGCCCGGGTGTGCTCGATGGTGGCGTTCGCGTCGAGCCCGAGCACGACGGCGACCTGCGCGCGGACCAGCTCGGTCACCGCGCGGCCGCGTTCTGCGGGCGAAAGCGCGAGCATGCGCTGGGTCCAGGTGTCGCCGGTGTGGGGCTGATCCTCGACACGGCGTCGCGAGGGGCGGCGGAGGGCGTGGAACAGGGGCGGGAGCGTGGGCGCGCTCAGGTCGAGCTTCGCCGGGACGAGGACGGGACGGTCGTCGGCGAGTGCGGCGTCGAGGAGGGCGAGGCCCTGTTCGGTGGGCAGGGGAGCGATGCCGGTGCGGGCCATCCTGGCGCGGTCGCCGGCGCTCATGGAGCTGGTGAGGCCGCTGCTCTCAGCCCACAGGCCCCACGCGAGGCTGGTCGCGGGGAGGCCCTGGGCGTGGCGGTGGTGTGCGAGGCCGTCGAGGAAGGCGTTGGCGGCGGCGTAGTTCGCCTGGCCCGCGCTGCCGATGGTGGCCGTGACGGAGGAGAACAGCACGAAGGCGGCGAGGTCGCGGTCGCGGGTGAGTTCGTGCAGGTGCAGCGCGGCGTCCACCTTGGGACGCAGCACAGAGGACAGCCGCTCCGAATCGAGAGCAGTGATCACAGAGTCCTCCAGCACCCCGGCGGCGTGGAAGACCGCGGTGAGGTCGGGGATGCCGTCGAGGAGGGACTCGAGCGCGTCGCGATCCGAGGCGTCACAGGCCGCGATGGTCACTTCGGCACCGGCGGCGCGGAGTTCGTCGCGCAACTCGGGCGCGTGGCCGCGGCGACTGGTCAGCACCAGGTGGCGCACCCCGTGCCGCTCCACCAGATGACGGGCGACCAGGGCGCCGAGCACGCCGGTGCCGCCGGTGATCAGCACCGTGCCCGCTGGGTCGAAGGCTCCGTCACCTGGGTTTGAGGCTGCGCTCGCCGGGTTGGAGGCCGGGCCCGCTGGGGCGAAGGCGGTGCTCGCCTGGTTGGAGGTTGCGCCCGCTGGGTTGGAGGTTGTCCTCGCCAGGCTGGAGGCTGTGCTCGTTGGTTCGAGGGCCGCGCTCGTCGGCGGTGCGGCTGCGCTTGCTGAGCTGCGGTCGGCCTCTGCATCAGCGCGGGAAGCCTCGCTGGGCGAGGCGATCGGAGCAAGGGAGGCGGGTTGGGCGGTCCCAACGACTGCTTTCGTTCGGGTGAGGTGGGGGGCGAAGGCCCGGCCCTCGCGCACGGCCACCTGCGGCTCCCCGGTCACCACCACCGGCGCCGAACCGTCGGTGTCCACCAGGATGAAGCGCCCCGGGTGCTCGGTCTGCGCCGAACGCACCAAGCCCCAGACCGCGGCCCCGCCCAGGTCGGGGACGTCTTCCCCGGCGTGCGTAGCGATCGCGCCCCTGGTCACGACCACGAGTGGCCCACCATCCTCCTTGCGAAGGTGCGCCTGGACCGCCTCCAGAGCCGCGGCCGTGACCGCGTGCACGTCGTCTCCGCCGAAGGTCAGGACGGCGGCTGGGGCGCTGGTCGCGCCCGTGACCTCGGTCCAGGTCACCTCGTACAGCGAGTCGAGAGGGGTGGCACTCGCGCTGGCGAGCAGCTCGGCTGACATCGGCCGCAGCAGCAGGGAATCAACCGACGCCACTGGCAATCCCGAGGAGTCCGCCAGTGCGAGTGCCACCCTGTCCGCGCCGTGGGGGGCGACGCGGACACGCAGCGCGGCGGCACCCGCCGCGCCGAGTCGGACGCCGTCCCAGGAGAACGGCAGCGGGATCTCGCCGTCACCCCTGGTCAGCGGTACCAGCCCGACCACCGCGTGCAGTGCGGCGTCGAGCAGCGCCGGGTGCAGGGCGAAGTCCGCCGCGTCCCCGGCATCGGGCAGCCGGACCTCGGCGTAGACCTCGGTGCCGAGCCGCCAAGCCGACCGCAGGCCGCGGAAAGCCGGGCCGTAGTCGTAACCGCGTTCGGCGAGCTGGTCGTAGATGCCGTCGAGGTCGACCGGCGAGGCGCCGGCGGGCGGCCACTCCGTGCTCAACGGCACGAGCTCGCCCTCCCCACTGCCGAGCACGCCGGTCGCGTGCAGGGTCCACGCCTCGCCGGTGCGGGAGTGGATCCGCACCTCTTCCCCGTCGACCACGACCTGGATCCGCACACCGTCTTCTGCGGGCAAAAGCAGGGGCGCGTGGAGGGTGAGGTCCCGCAGCGAGGGGTATCCGGCCTGGTCACCGGCTTGGATGGCGAGTTCGACGAACGCCGTGCCCGGCAGCATGACCGTGCCCCGCACGGCGTGGTCGGCCAGCCACGGGTGCGTGCGCAGCGACAACCTGCCGGTCAGCACGAGGCGGTTCTCCTCGGCGAGCGCGACCGCGGCGCCGAGCAGCGGGTGCTCGGCGGGGTCCAGGCCGGAAGCGGCCGGGTCGCCGGTCGCGGCCGGGACGTCCAGCCAGTACCGCTGCCGCTGGAACGCGTAGGTCGGCAGCTCGACCGCACGCGTGCCCGGCGCGAACAGCGAACCCCAGTCGATCCGCGTGCCCGTGGTGTGGAGGCGCGCTGCCGACTTGAGCACGCGGTCCCAGGCACCGTCGTCGCGGCGCAGGGTGCCGGTGACCACGCCCGCCTCGTCGAGCGTTTCGCCGAGGCCGTTGGCGAGCACCGGGTGCGCGCTCGTCTCGACGAACACCCGGTGCCCGGCAGCGGCGAGCGCGCGAGTGGCCTGCTCGAACAGCACCGGCTGCCGCAGGTTGCGATACCAATACGCGGTGTCGAGCTCGGTGGTGTCGATCGCGTCGCCGGTGACCGTCGAGTAGAAGGCGATGTCGGCGGCGCGCGGGGTGATCCCGGCGAGCACGTCGAGCAGCTCGTCGCGGATGGCCTCCACGTGCGGGGTGTGCGACGCGTAGTCCACCGGGATGCGGCGGGCGCGCACCTGCTCGTCGGCGAGCAGTTCGCCGAGCGCGGCGGGCTCGCCGGCGACCACCGTCGAGGCGGGACCGTTGACCGCGGCGATGTGGATGCGGCCGGGCCAGCGGGTGAGCAGCTCTTCGGTGTCGGCCGCGGGCAACGGCACGGAGACCATGCCGCCGGTGCCTGCCAGCGCGACGATCGCCTTGCTCCGGAGCGCGACGATGCGGGCGGAGTCCTCCAGCGAAAGCGCCCCGGCGACATAGGCGGCGGCGATCTCGCCCTGCGAGTGGCCGATCACCGCGTCGGGGTGCGCGCCGAGCGAGCGCCACAGCGCGGCGAGCGAGATCATCACCGCCCACAGCGCGGGCTGCACGACGTCGACGCGGTCGAGGCCTTCGCCGCGCAGGGCGTCGAGCAGGGACCAGTCGGTGTGCGGGGCGAGCGCGTCGGCGCAGGCGAGCAGTTGCTCGCGGAAGACGGGCGAGGTGTCGAGCAGGTCGAGTCCCATGCCCGCCCATTGAGAGCCCTGACCAGGGAAGACGAAAACTATACGACCGGTCGTACGTGAACTGGCCAGGATGGTGGAGGCGGAGTCCGTGCCGTTCGCCAGGGCGGACAGGTTCGCGCGCAGCTCGTCCTCGGAGTTGCCGAGGATGACGGCTCGGTGCTCGAACGTCGGGCGTGTGGTCACCAGTGCGAAGCCGATTTCGGCAGGTGTGCCGACGGAGTGGTTCAGGGGTGCGCCCTGCGTATCAGCGTCGGCCTCGGCGCCGCCGACGGTGAGGCCGCCGGGCAGCTGGGATTCGCGGTGGGCGAGCAGGCGCGCGGCCTGGGCCCGCAGCGCGCCCTCGGTTTTGGCCGACAGCAGCCACGGGATGGTCGTGGTCATCCCGCCAGCTGGTGCGGCCTTCACCACCGGCGAGGCTTCCGTCACCGGCGTGGTCTCCGCGGCTGGCGCGGCTTCCACGACCGGCGTGGCTCCCATGATCGGCGTGGTCTCTGCGGCTGACGTGGTCTCGGCCACCGGGGCCTGTTCCAGCACGACGTGCGCGTTCGTGCCGCTGATTCCGAATGAAGACACTCCCGCCCGCAGCGGCCGGTTCCGTTTCCACTCGACCGCAGAGGTCAGTAGTTCGACCGCACCAGCCGACCAGTCGACATGCGGCGAAGGCGCGTCGACGTGCAGCGTCTTCGGCAGCACACCGTGCCGCATCGCCATCACCATCTTGATCACACCGCCGACCCCGGCCGCCGCCTGCGTGTGCCCGATGTTCGACTTGAACGACCCCAGCAGCAGCGGCTCCGAGCGGTCCCGCCCGTACGTCGCGAGCAGGGCGTCCGCCTCGATCGGGTCGCCGAGCGAGGTGCCCGTGCCGTGGGCCTCCACGGCGTCGACCTCGGCGGGTTCGAGCCCGGCCATGGCCAGCGCCGCCCGGATGACGCGCTCCTGCGACGGCCCGTTGGGTGCGGTGAGCCCGTTGGACGCACCGTCCTGGTTGATCGCCGAACCCCGGATCACCGCCAGCACCGGGTGCCCGTTGCGCTGGGCATCCGACAGGCGTTCGAGCAGCACCATGCCGGCGCCCTCGGCCCAGCCCGTGCCGTCCGCGCCCGCGGCGAACGCCTTGCACCGGCCGTCGGCGGACAGCCCGCGCTGCCTGCTGAACTCGACGAACATGCCTGGCGACGCCATCACCGTCGCGCCACCGGCCAGCGCCAGCGCGCATTCGCCGTGCCGCAGCGACTGCGCGGCCAGGTGCAGCGCGACCAGCGAAGACGAGCACGCCGTGTCCACGGTGACCGCCGGCCCACCGAAGCCGAACGTGTAGGCGATGCGGCCGGACGCCACGCTGGTCGTGTTGCCGGTGAGCAGGTAACCCCCGCCCTCGGAACCCTCGTGCAGGCGCGGCCCGTAGTCCTGCGCCATCGCGCCGACGAATACACCGGTGCCGCTGCCGTGCAGGGAAGCCGGGTCGATGCCCGCGCGCTCGATCGCCTCCCACGAGGTCTCCAGCAGCAGCCGCTGCTGCGGATCCATTGCGGCGGCCTCACGGGCGTTGATGCCGAAGAACGCCGGGTCGAAGGCGTCCGCGTCGTGCAGGAAACCGCCGTGCCGGGTGTAGGAGCGGCCGGGCTGGTCGGGATCCGGATCGTAGAGGCCGTCGAGGTCCCAGCCGCGGTTGTCCGGGAACTCGCTGATCGCGTCCACGCCGTCGGCGACCAGCCGCCACAGCTCGTCCGGCGTGGTCACACCACCGGGAAAACGGCAGCCCATCGCGACGATGGCGATCGGCTCGTCGGACGCCACCCCGGCGGTGGCCACCGTGGTCGACGGCGCGTCCAGCAGTTCGGCACGCAGGTAGCGGGCGAGCGCGGTCGCGGTCGGGTGGTGGTAGATCAGCGCGCCGGGCAGGTTCAAACCGGTGGCGCTGCTGAGCTGGTCGCGCAGTTCGACGGCGGTCAGCGAGTCGAAGCCGAGGTCCTTGAAGGTGTGACCGGTGTCGACGGCGTCCGCGGAGCTGTGCCCGAGCACCGCGGCGACCGACGTGCGGACGAGGTCGAGCAGCGCGGCTTCTTGCTCGGTTTCGCTCAGCCCGTCGAGGGGCGACGACGGCGTCTCGGCCTTCAGGCGCGTGGTTTCCCCGAACCAGTGGCGTTCCCGCTGGAAGGCGTAGGTGGGCAGGCTGATCCGCTGCGCGTCGCCAAATGCCTGGGACCAATCCACCGGGGCACCCGAGTTGTGCGCCGAAGCGAGTGCGTTCAGAAAGGTGCGCTCCTCGCTGCGGCCCTCGCGCAACATGGACGCCATCGTTACTTCGGAAACGGTGTCGCGCGCCATTCCGGCGAGCACGGGATCCGGGCCCAGTTCGACAAAATTGGTCACCCCGGCGTCGGCCAGGAAGCGGACGCCGTCGGCGAATCGCACGGCGTGCCGGATGTGCGACGCCCAGTAATCGGGGGAGCACAATTGCTCGGTGGTGGCGATTTCACCGGTGAGGTTCGAGACGATCGGCACACCGGCGGGCGCGAAATTGACCGCCGACGCGAGTTCGCGGAATTCGGCCAGGATCGATTCCATGTGCGGCGAGTGGAAGGCGTGGCTCACCCGCAGTTGCTTGGCTTTGCGCCCCTCGGCCTTCCAAGCCCGCGCCAGGGCCAGAACGGTGCCGTGGTCGCCCGACAACACCACGGAATCGGGACCGTTGATCGCCGCGATGTCCACGCCGTCAGTCAAAAGTGGACGGATCTCGGCTTCGGTGCCCTTGAACGAAACCATCGCACCCTGGGCCGTCACGGACTGCATCAGCCTGCCGCGTGCGGCGACCAGCGAGCATGCACCCGGCAAGGTGAGGACCCCGGCGACGTGTGCGGCGGCGAGTTCGCCGATCGAATGGCCCAGCAACAGGTCCGGCCGCAGGCCCCAGGACTCGGCGAGCCGGAACAGGGCGACCCCGAGGGTGAACAACGCGGGCTGCGTGTACCGCGTTTGCCCGAGCGCTTCGGCATCGGAAAACATGATCTCGCGCAGCGAAAGATCGAGATGATGATCGAAGTGCGCGCAGATCTCATCGACAGCAGCGGCGAAGACCGGATAACGCTCATACAGTTCGCGTCCGGCGCCCGCGCGCTGGCTGCCTTGACCCGGGAAAAGGAACGCGACCTTCGCCGCGGCAGCCACGCCAGGCCGTAGCGTCGCCAGATTCTCGCGCAATTCCTCGACGGATGAAGCGAGCACCACCGCCCGATGCTCATGCTGAGCCCGAGTATTGGCCAGAGAAAACCCGAGATCCCCCAGGGGCTCATCGGTGACGAAAGAAGCGAGCCGATCCGCCTGCGCCCGCAATCCCGGCAACGACTTCGCCGACAGCAACATCGGCACCACACCGGGAGCCGTGGAAACCCGCGCGGGCCGGTCCGGCGCGGCGGTGAGCACCAGGTGGCAGTTCGTGCCGCCCATGCCGAACGAGCTCACCCCGGCCACCCGCGGACCCGTCCACTCCTCAAATTCCTGTTGCACCGCAAGGTGTTCGAAGTCGATGTCCGGGTTCGGCGTGGCGAAGTTGAGGCTCGGCGGCAGCGCGCGGTGGTGGATGCTCAGCGCGACCTTCAGCAGCCCGACGATGCCCGCCGCGCCCTCCAGGTGCCCGACGTTCGTCTTGGCCGAGCCGACCCGCAGCCGATGCGATCCGAAGGCCGCGGTCAGCGCCCGCGCCTCGATCGGGTCACCGACGCGCGTGCCCGTGCCATGCAGTTCGACGTAGGACGGCAGCACGCGCGCATCCGAATAAACCTTGCGCAGCAATGCTTCCTGCGCCACCGCGTTCGGTACGGTGAGGCCGTCGGTGGCGCCGTCGTTGTTGACCGCTCCGCCACGAATGACCGCGTAGACCGGGTCGCCGTCGGCGAGGGCCCGCGCCAGCGGCTTGAGCACCACGAGCCCGCCGCCCTCACCGCGCACGTACCCGTCCGCGCGGGCGTCGAAGGTGTACGCCCGGCCGCTCGGCGAAAGCCCGCCGAACCGGGCCGCGGTCAGCGTGCTTTCCGGTGCCAGGTTCAGGTTCACCCCACCGGCGAGCGCGATCGACGACTCCCCGTTGCGCAGGCTTTCGCAGGCCAGGTGCACCGCGACCAGCGAGGACGACTGCGCGGCGTCGACCGCGACCGACGGCCCGCGCAGGCCGAGCGCGTACGACACGCGGTTCGCGATGATGCCGCGGTTCGTGCCGGTGATGGTGTGCTGGTTGATCAGGCCCGCGCGCTGCATGAGCGTGCCGTAGTCGCTGCCGATGGAACCGACGAACACCCCGGCGTCCGCGCCGCGCAGGGTGGACGGCACGAGGCCGGCGTCCTCCAGCGCTTCCCACGCCAGCTCCAGCACGAGCCGTTGCTGGGGGTCCATGATCGCCGCTTCCCGCGGCGAGATGCTGAAGAACGCCGCGTCGAAATCGGCCACCCCGTCCAGGAAACCGCCGCGTTCGGCGCCCGGCGGCACCGGGGTGTCGCTGTCCCAGCGGTCACCGGGCATGGTGGTGATCGCGTCCACCCCGTCCCGCAGCAGCGCCCAGAAGCGCCGGGGATCGGGGGCCTGCGGCAGGCGGCAGGAAAGTCCGACGATCGCGATCTCGTTCACGGACGCCCTTTCGGTCATTTGGCGGTCATCGCCTGGAGGGACTGGGTGAGCCACGCCCCCGTCCGCGCGGTGTGGGCGGGGGAGCCGTGCACGTCGTCGTGCTCCAGCAGGCTGAACTGCCGCACGTTCGCGGCGAGCAGCTCGATGTCCTGCGGGGGAATGATTTCGTCGCGCTTGCTGGCCACGTAGGCGACCGGGACGTCGATCGCGCGGAGTTCGCCGGGGCGCAACGCCCAGTCAGCGAGCCCACCGGGTTTCTCACCGGTCAGATGCACGATCGTGTCGACGGTGACCCGCGGTAGCCCCTGCTGCCAGGCGGCGTCGGTGAAGAAGCCGCTCACCGGCGCGCCGACGGTGAGCACGCCCTTGATCCGCCGGTCCTGCGACGCGGCGCGCAACGCGAGGTGGCCGCTGAAGCTCATCATCATCGCGTACGCGGAATCGGCGCCGAGCGCGTCGAGGATCGCGGGGATCATCCGCCAGCTCTCCGCGTCGTACGGCAGCGAATTCCCACCCGCCTGGGGAAGTTCGGTGACCACCCCGGAGAGCCCGGCGCCGATCAGCTGGCCCAGCAGGCCGGCCCACTGCTCCTTGATGCTGACGATCCCGCCGGAAACCAGCACGAGCGGGCCGGTACCACCGCGCCAGCAGCGGATCACCCCGGCTGGAGTGTCCACTTGGAACGGTTCCAGGCCGGAACCCGACCTGGCGAAGGTGTCGACGGCCTTGTCGAGCGCGTACTGCCGCGCCGGCCCGTCGACGAAGGGGAAGCGCGCCATGGTGTAGAGGCGGCTCGCGTCGACGAGTTGCTGCCGAGCCTCGAACTCCTCGGCGACCCTGGACCACTCACCCGTCCACGAACCGGGGTCGCCCCCGTTGTCGGTGGTGATCCGGCCGAGCACCGCATCGGTCAGCTCGGGCGGAACGCCCTGCGTCCTGGCGTGCACGAGGGCGAACTGCTTGAGCTCCTCGACATCGTTCATGCCCCCATGGTTGAACGCTCACCCAAAGCTGCCCTAAACCGCAGCTACAGCACGGCGTTCGCGCGGCGGAGGCGTTCGGAAGCCTGTGCGCGCAGGGTGTCGAGCGACAACGGCGCGGTGCCGTGCAGCGCCTCCCACCGCGCGTTGTGCGCGGCCGCCCACAGGCTGGCCGCCCACGCGACCTCCAGTTCCGCCACCGCGAACGCGCGCCCGCGGAAGTCCTGGTACGCCGCCAGGAACACCTCGGAACCCTCGATCGGCGCCAGCAGCGGTGGCCCGCCGCTCATGAACGCGCCGCTCGCCGCTCCCGCCAACGCCGCTTCCGGTTGCCACGCCAGGCTGTCCCAGTCGTGGACCGCCCACACCTCGACGCCGTGCCACCCGAGGTTGTGCGCTTCGAAGTCCGCGTGGCCCAGCACGCACGGCAGATCCGCGGCCAGCAGCCGCTTGCGCACGCGGACCGCGGTTTCGGTGACGTACGCGGGTACGCGGCTCTGATCCAGCGCATCGAGGAAATCGAGCGACGGCCAGAGACCGGGATCGGTGTGGTCCCACCGCGACCACCGCGGATTCGGCAAAGGTGGCTCGACGGTCACGGTGGCGAGCTCGTCCATCAGCCGGGCGAACACCTCGGCATACCGCGCGGCGATTTCCGTCGACTCCCCGCGCAACATCTCGCCGCCGGGACGGAACTCCTCGGCGTGCACGGCCAGCGAGCCGACGCCCACCACGGGCGTGAGCGGCAGTGCGCACGGGAACCCGCGCTCGGCCAGCCGGGCCTGCGCCGTGACGCAGGACTCGGCGCGGCCGTCTTCCGGACGTGACTTGACCACGACTTCCGTGCCGTCGGTCAACCGGAGCCCGAACACCACCGAGGTGCTTTCCCGCCGGAACAGCACCTCGGCGGGCTCGCCGCCGAGGTGCTCCAGGCACCAGCCGGGCAGCCAGCCCGGCAACTCGTCCAACGGCCGGTCAGAGCCGGCTGGGTGAGCGCAGGTGCGCGGCGATGATGTCCAGGAGGGCCGCGTTGTGCTCGTTGAGGAAGAAGTGCCCGCCGGGGAACACCTTCAGCTCGAACGCGCCGCTGGTGTGGTCCGCCCACGAGCGCGCCTCGTCCACCGTGGCCTTCGGGTCGTCGTCGCCGACCATGGCGGTGATCGGGCAGCTCAGGTCCGGGCCTTCCGCGTAGCGGTAGGTCTCGGCGGCGCGGTAGTCGGCGCGGATCGAGGGCAGCACCATCCGCACGATCTCGTCGTCGCCGAGCAGGGCCTGCTCGGTCCCGGCCAGGCTGCGCACGTTGGCGAGCAGTTCGTCGTCCGTGCCCTCGTGGAACTTCTCGTCCCGGTGCCGCGACGGCGCGCGGCGGCCGGAGGCGAACAGCCCGGCCGGCACGACACCGCGCTTCTCCAGCCGCCTGGCCACCTCGAAGCCGAGGGTGGCCCCCATGCTGTGGCCGAAGATGGCCAGCGGCTTGTCGGTGTACCCGTCGATCGCTTCGGTCACCTGGTCGGCGAGCACCTCGATCGAGTCGATCAGCGGTTCCGCGCGCCGGTCTTGCCTGCCCGGGTACTGCACCGCGAGCACCTCGATGCCCGGCGAGAGCGAGCGCGAGACCGGGAAGAAGTAGCTGGCCGAGCCGCCCGCGTGCGGCAGGCAGAGCAGCCGGTGCGGGGCGGCGGGCGCGGGGTGGAACCGGCGTACCCAGTCCTCGGCGGTACTCGCGGTCATGCTCCGTCCCTTCAGTCGCTGCTAGAGCGGGATGTTCCCGTGGTGTCCCCGTCCGGCGGGCGCGGCGGCCAGTGCCCGGACGAGCCTGGCACGAGTATTCGACGGATCGATGACTTCGTCCACCACCCCGATCGCCATCGCCCGCCCCACGCCCCCGGCGATCCGCTGTTGTTCGGCGACCAGCGAGGCCCGCAGCTCCTCCCGTTCGTGCTCGGGCGCGGCGGCCAGCTTCTTGCGGTGCAGGATGCCCACCGCCGCCTCCGCGCCCATCACCGCGACCTCGGCATCGGGCCAGGCGAACACCGCCGTGGCCCCGAGAGAGCGCGAGTTCATCGCGATGTAAGCGCCGCCGTAGGACTTGCGCGTGATGAGCGTGACCCGCGGGACGACGGCCTCGGCGAAGGCGTGCAGCAGCTTCGCGCCGCGGCGCACCACGCCGTCCCACTCCTGCCCGACGCCCGGCAGATAGCCCGGCACGTCGACGAGCACGATTAGGGGAATCCCTAGCGCGTCGCACAGCCGCACGAAACGTGAAGCCTTCTCCGCGGACAGCGAATCGAGGCAGCCGCCCTTGCGCAGCGGGTTGTTCGCGATGACCCCGACCGACCGCCCGCCGAGGCGCCCGAACCCGATCACCACGTTCGGCGCCCACTTCGCCTGCAACTCGACGAAGTCGTGGTCGTCGAGCAGGCCGCGGACCAGCGGGTGCACCGGGTAGGCCCGCCGCGGGGACTCCGGCAGGAAGGCGGCGAGGTCGCGTTCCTCCTGAACCTTGGCCAGGTCGAACAGCCCGGGCTTGGTGAAGAAGCCGGTGAGCTGGCGGGCGCGCGCGTAGGCGTCCTCCTCGGTTTCCACGGTCACGTGCACCACGCCGGACCGCTTCCCGTGTGCCTCCGTGCCGCCGAGCCCGGCCATGTCGATCTGCTCGCCGGTCACGCTGCGGACCACGTCCGGGCCGGTGACGAACACGCGTCCGGTTTCGGCCATCACGATCACGTCGGTCAGCGCGGGACCGTAGGCGGCGGCGCCCGCGGCGGGCCCGAGCACCACGGACAGCTGCGGCACCTTGCCCGAGGCCCTGGTCATCGCGGCGAACATGCGCCCGACCCCGTCCATCGACTCGACGCCGTCGGCCAGCTTCGCGCCACCGGAGTGCCACAGCCCGAGCACCGGCCGCCGCTCGCGCACCGCGGTCTCGATCGCGGCGATGATGTGGTCCGAACCAGCCGCGCCGAGCGAGCCGCCCATCCTGGTGGCGTCGGTGCAGTAGACGATCACGGTGGCCCCGTCGATGCGCCCGCGCACCGAGAACACCCCGCTGTCGTCCGCTTCCTGCAACGGGGTGATCGAGTCCTCGTCCAGCAGTTTCGCCAGGCGCACGGCCGGCAGGCGGTGGTCGGCGGCAGCGGTTTCCGTGGTGGTTGCAGTCAGGGACATCGGTGGTTTCTCCGCCCGCGAATTCGGTGGACTGGGGGGATACTGTGACCGGAACGGCCGGTCGCCGGCCTCGGCTTCAACGTGGCAGGCGTGATCGGCGCGGACAACCCCCTAGCCGAGGGCCGCGACCCGCGTAGGGGTCGGTTCGGGGGGTGCGGGCGACCTGGCAGGCTTGGCGCCACCGGGTGCGGTTGGAGCCCGGGTGGGATGAACTCGCCGCCGTTGGGCGTTGTAGCCGGAACGGGCGGCAGACGAGTGCAGGAGGCGGTAGTGGCGTTGGACCCGGATGAGCTGTACGAGGTGGACTCCGATGTCCCGGACCTGGCCGGGGCCGTGCTCCTGCACCACTTCGACGGGTTCGTCGACGCCGGATCCGCCGGTGGGCTGGTGGCCGAGCAGCTGCTGGCCGAGTTCGCGCACCGGGTGGTCGCGCGGTTCGACGTGGACCGCCTGATCGACTACCGCGCGCGCCGCCCGCCGATGATCTACGTCACCGACCACTGGGCGGAATACCGGGCGCCCGAGCTGGTGGTGAACCTGCTGCACGACCACGACGGCACGCCGTTCCTGTTGCTCACCGGGCCGGAACCGGACCGCGAGTGGGAGCTGTTCGCGGCCGCCGTGCGCCGCCTGGTGCAGCGCTGGAGCGTCCGGCTCACAGTCGGGTTCCACGGCATCCCGATGGGCGTGCCGCACACCCGGCCGCTCGGGCTGACCGCGCACGCGACCCGGCCGGAGCTGGTCGGCGGGTACCAGCCGCTGTCGGACCGGCTCAAGGTGCCCGGCAGCATCGCCGGGCTGCTGGAGCTGCGCCTCGGTGAACACGGTCACGACGCGATGGGCTTCGCCGCGCACGTGCCGCACTACCTCGCGCAGGCCTCCTACGCCGCGGCCGGGCTCACCCTGCTCGAAGCCGTCGCCGACGCCACGGGCCTGGCCCTGCCCGCCGACTCCATGCGCGAGTCGGCCCGCTCCACCGACGCCGAGATCGACCGCCAGGTCGAGGAGTCGGAGGAGGTGGCCGACGTGGTGCGCGCGCTGGAGCGGCAGTACGACACCTTCGCCGACGCGGAGGCCGAGAAGGACAGCCTGCTGGCCGAGACCGTCGAGCACATGCCGACCGCGGACGAGCTGGGCTCGGCGTTCGAGCAGTTCCTCGCCGACCAGCAGGGGCCGCCGCGCCCGGAGACCTCATAGGAGCAGGTCGGCCACCTCGCCGGCGCGCAGGACGAAGCCCATGTGGCTGGTGTCGAGGTCGTGCACGGTGAACGGGTTGTCCGGGGTGGCCGCGTCCGCCTCGGCGATGAGGCGGTCCTGCAACTCGACCGGCAGTGAGCGGTCGGCGAGCAGCCGGATGTAGGTGCGCGGCACCCGGCCCCAGCGGTCCGGGTGCACGCGTGCGTCGGCGGTCATCACCGCGAGCGACTCGTCCGGTTCGAGGTGGTTGACCGCGGCCAGGAACTGCTCGTCGGTGGCTTCGGCCATGGTCGCGGCCTTGAGCGCGTCGAGCAGGTCCGGGTCCGAGGTGCGGTAGTTCGCGCGGCCCACGCCCTCGGGCGCGCCGACGGCGAACCCGCCCAGGCCGCCGACCAGGCTGCGCGCGGCTTCCGGCTCCGCGAGGTAGGCGACCGGGCTCGGCAGGCTGGTGCAGATCCACGCCGAGAGGTACACGATCCGCTCGAGCAGCTCGGGCACCTGGTCGGCGACGCCGCTGATGGTCACCCCGCCGAGGCTCACGCCGACGAGCACCACCGGGCCGTGCTCGGCGACCCGGCGCACGATCTCCACCACGTGCGCCACGTTCTCGGCGAGTTCGACGCCGGTCATGCTCGACGGCTCGGCCGCCCACGCCATCAGGTCCTGCGGTGCCTGGTAGGCCCGCGAATACCGCGCGTCCGATCCGTGCCCCGGCAGGTCCACCGCGTACGACCGCTGCCCGCGCAACGCCAGTTCGCGCTGCACCGAGGCCCAGATCGTGCCGTTGCCGCCGGACCCGGGCACCAGCACATAAGTGCGCATTTCCACCCTCTCCACGTTCTGCTCGACGGAATATTCGACGTTCGGCGGCGGTCTCGCCTGCCAGGTGGCCGTGGTGGCGGGGGCCGTGGCCGGATTCGTGGGGACGGCGGGCAGACTGCTCGGCGTGAGCGGAACGGTGGTGGTCCTCGGGGGCCGCAGTGAGATCGGGATCGCGGTGGCCGAACGCCTGGTCGCGGACGGGGCGCGCACGGTGGTGCTGGCCGCGCGGCGCAGCGGGGACCTCGACGAGCAGGAGGCCGTGCTGCGGGCGGCGGGCGCGACCACGGTCGACCGCGTCGAGTTCGACGCCGACGACGTGGCCCGGCACCGCGAGGTGCTCGACGGCATCGTGGAGCGGCACGGTGAGCTGGGCGTGGTGGTCACCGCGTTCGGCATCCTCGGGGACCAGCGCCGGGCGGAGGCACAGGCCGAGCACGCGCTGTCGGTGGTGCACACCGACTACGTCGCCCACGTCTCGGTGCTGACCGAGCTGGCGAACCTCCTGCGCGCGCAACGCGGGGGCAGCCTGGTGGTGTTCTCCTCGGTCGCCGGCGTGCGGGTGCGGCGCGCGAACTACGTGTACGGCTCGGCCAAGGCCGGCCTCGACGGCTTCGCCAGCGGCCTGGCCGACGCCCTGACCGGCAGCGGCGTCCGGCTGCTCCTGGTGCGGCCCGGCTTTGTGGTCGGCCGGATGACCGAGGGCATGGACCCGGCGCCGTTCTCCAGCACGCCGGACCAGGTCGCGGACGCCACGGTCAAGGCACTGCGCAAGGGCCGCGGCGAGGTGTGGGTGCCGGGGGTGCTGAGGCCGGTCTTCTTCGTGATGCGGCACCTGCCGCGCGCGATCTGGCGTCGGCTGCCGCGCTAGCCCGCGCGCTTCGGCCTGCCGCCCCGCAGACATGCCCGAGGCGCGCGCTCGGGGCGAGACTCGCCGAGACGTGCGCTCGGGTAAGGCTTACCGAGACGGGCGCTCGGGGCGAGGCTGGCGTGCGCCCGGGCGAGGTTGGTTGAAACGCGGCCGCTGGTCGACCAGGCGAGGAGCAGCTAGCTGAGCCGGCGCCGGAGCTCGATGAGGCGGGTGATGCCCCGCTCCACGTGTGCCTCCGCCCGGGACCGGGCCAGTTCCCCGTGCCCGCCTTCGATGGCGATCAGGATGCCGCTGTGCTGCTCCACCGCCGACCCGAGGTCCGGGCTCTCCCCGCACGCGGGCAGCCACAGCAGCTCCCCGACCTCGCCCTGCAGCGTGATCTCGTCCCGCGTCAGCCGCTGGGACTGCGCCGCCGCCGCGATGCCGACGTGGAACCGCGCATCGGCCCGTCGCCGCTCGCCGATGGTTTTCGCCCGCGCCAGGTGTCCGACCAGCGTGCCGAGTCCGGAGCACTGCTCGGCCCCGGCGCGTTCGGCGGCCAGCTTCGCCGCCGTGCCCGAGACCGCGGTGTGGTGGTCGCCGATCTCCCGCAGCTCGTGCGGGCACAACCCACCCAGCAGGTCGCGCACCCGCGCGGCCGACGGCTCCAGCGGCGTCCGCACGAAGCTCCCGCCACCACGTCCGCGCCGCGTCTCCAGCAACCCTTGATCACGCAACGACGACAACGCCTCGCGCAAGGTCACCGTCGATACCTTCAACGACTCCGCCAGCACCGACTCGCTCGGCAGCTGCTCGCCGTCCGTGATCAGGCCGAGGCCGATCGCCCGGCTGATCCGCCTGGCCACCACGTCCACCCGGCCGCCGTCGCGCACCGGGCCGAAGATCACCCGCCGCGGCGCCCCGGACAACCCCTTCGTGCTCACCGCACGCCCTCCTTCCCGGCGAGCCGAAGGTAGCCAGCCGGGCTTAGAGGAACCTTGGGCGCGGCATTTTCCCTGGTCAGTCGCTTGTACGCAATTTATGCGCGGGTTATCGATGCTTCTCGTGGCGCCGGGGCGCACCCGGTGCGAGGAGAAGGGACCCTCGATGAGAGCCAGACGCGTGCTCGCCGCCGGTTTCGGACTGCTGATGGGACTGGCCGGCGTGGTCGCCACCGCCTCCCCCGCCGCGGCCGCCGGGCCGCAGCCGAACTTCCAGCTGCCCTTCCCGTGCAACCAGGCCTGGAACGGCGACAACGACAACTCCAGCGCCCACCGCGCCTACGAAATCGACTTCAACCGCGGCAGCACCCCCGGCGCCGACCTCGGCGACACCATCGTGGCCGCCGCCGCGGGCAAGGTGGTCACCTCCGCGCACCAGGGCTCCGCCAACGGCTACGGCAACCTGATCAAGATCGACCACGGCGGCGGCTGGTCCACCTACTACGCGCACCTGCAGTCCCGCTCGGTCAGCGTCGGCGCGCAGGTGGCGCAGGGCCAGAAGATCGGCACCCTGGGCAACACCAGCAAGCCGGGCAACAACATCAGCCCCCACCTGCACTACGAGGTCCGCACCACGGACACCACCTACCCGTCGAACATCAAGAAGGCCTACTTCAACGGCGTCGTCTTCGGTTACCCGAACCAGACGCTGACCTCGAAGAACACCTGCAGCGGCGGCGGCAACCCGAACCCGTACGAGCCCGCCGAGGTCTGCGGCTCCGGCTACAACGTCATCGACCAGCAGGAACTCGGTACCGCGGGCACCGCCTACCTGCTCTACAACGGCTCCTCGAACTGCGTCACCACGATCAAGAAGACCAGCGTCGGCACCGCCAGCGCCACCTCGGCGTTCCTCGAGGTCGAGGGTGAAGCGCGCAAGACCGACAGCGGCAGCTTCGAGTACTACGCCGGACCGGTCTCCGCGTCCGCACCGGCGAAGTGCGTGAAGTGGGGCGGTTCGGCCGGGGGTACGTCCTACGAGAGCCCGTTCGAGCACTGCGGGGCATGAGTCGGTCATGAAGCCACTGGGGGCGAAGAAGAACCGGCCGGGTCTGCTCACCGAGCTGACCCTGTTGCCGGCGTTGATCATGGGGTCGCTGGTGGCCACCCCGGCGAACACGGCTTCGGCGGTCGCCGAGGTCGCCAGCACCCCGGTCTACCAGGAGCGGTCCGAGGGTTACGACTGCTTCCGGATCCCGGCGGTGGTGCGGGCGGGCAACGGCGACCTGCTCGCGTTCGCCGAAGGCCGCAACGGCGGCGCGAAGTTCTGCGCCGACGCCGGGGACATCGATCTGGTCTACAAGCGCTCCACCGACGGCGGCAAGTCGTGGGGCCCGCTGAAGGTGGTCATCGAGGGTTTCGGTGACACCAAGGGCAACCCGGTGCCGATCGCGGTCCCGGGCACCGGCCGGATCGTGCTGCTGTCCACCTACGAATGCGTCAAGGCACCCGACTGCGGCCGCAAGCCGCGGGTGTCGATCAGCGACGACAACGGGCACAACTGGTCCGTTCCGCGTGAGATCACCCAGGAACTGGGGTTCAGCGCACCGCCGCCGTGGCTGGCGACGGGACCTTCGCACGGCATCGTGCTCGCCCGGGGGGAGCACGAGGGCCGGCTGGTCGCCGGGCTGAACTACTCCATCGGTTCCGCGCATTCCGGCGCCCTGATCTACAGCGACGACCAGGGCGCCACGTGGAAGCGAGGGGCGGTGGACACGCCGGCCGCCGGGCTGAAACCGCAGGAGATCAGCCCGATCGAGCTGGCCGACGGGCGGGTCTACGCCGCCGCGCGCAACGACTGGAACAGCTCCGGCGACCGGTGCGCCAACCAGGGCAAGGACAACCGCGCGTTCGCGATCAGCTTCGACGGCGGCGGCAGCTTCTCGAAGAAGTTCGCCTTCGAGCCCGACCTCATCACCCCGCCGGTGCAGGGCTCGACCCAGCGGTTGCGCGCGACCGACGACGGTTCGCTCTACAACCGCGTCCTCTTCGCCGCACCGTCCACATGCGACCGACGCAAGGAGCTGCGGGTCCGTTCCTCCTACGACGAGGGCGCGAACTGGCAGACACCGGGCGTGCTGGTGTGGGGGCAGGACGCGGCCTACTCCGACATGGTCCAGCTCGACGGACGCAACACCGGCCTGCTGTTCGAAGCCGGACCCGAGATGAACGCCAACGCCTCCATCCGCTGGGCGGTGCTGTCGGAGGCCTCGCTCGGCCTGCCCGACGGCAGCACGGCGGGCCTGCCGGTGACCCCCGACGCCGCCGGCGCCAACCACGCCTACCTGCGCGGCGGCCCCGCCTTCGGCACCGGCCGCCTCGGCAAGGCGCTCACCTTGGACGGCAAGGACGACTACGTTCAACTGCCGTTCGCCGAAGCGCTGGCCACCGGTGGCGGCGACTTCACCTGGTCCGGCTGGTTCAACTACGGCGCTTCGACGGCGAGCCAGTCCCTGCTGTGGGCGTACAACCAGGGCGAGGGCTTCTCCCAGGTCTGGTTGCGAGCGGAACCCGGCAGCAACCGCCTCCGCGCGCACCTGGAGAACGGCCCGACCGGGAGCATCACCGTGGACGCGCCCGGCGCGCTCAACGACCAGAAGTGGCACCACTTCGCGCTGACCCGCTCCGGCGGCACGGCTTCGCTGTACGTGGACGGAAAACTCGCGGGTTCGGCGTCGGGACTGACCGGTTCGGTGAGCCCGGGACGGCCGTTCGCGATCCACCTGGGCCAGCGGCTGGACGGGCAGTACCGGTTGCAGGGCTCGCTCGACGAGATCCGGTTGTACGGCCGATCGCTGACCGCCGCGGAAATCTCCGCGCTGGCAACGGGATCCGGTCCGGATTCGGGACTGCGGCTGCGTTTGCCGCTTGATGCGACCAGGTGAGGCAACGATAGGGTTCCCCCAGACGTTCACGGCGCGCACGGAACGCGCCGTCTGGGAGGAACTTTGCGTAGTTCAGTCAAGTTCGGCGTGCTCGCGGCCGTGTTGTCGCTCCTGCCGGTGGCGGGCGTGGCCGGTGCGGCGCAGCCGGTCGAATGGGAGACCTGCACCGGTGCGCTGACCGGCGAGTGCGCCACCATCGAGGTGCCGATCGACTGGGCGGATCCGGCGGACGGCAGTTTCCAGCTGGCCATCGGCCGGCTGCCCGCCCGCGACCAGGCCAAGCGCATCGGCGTGCTGTTCGTCGCGCCGGGCGGGCCCGGCTCGTCCGGCATCGACCGCTACACGCTGAACCCCGGCATTCCCGAGGACAGCGTGCTGCGCGACCGGTTCGACATCGTCACCTTCGACCAGCGCGGGGTCAAGCGCAGCAGCGAGGTCCGGTGCACGCAGGCGCTGCTCGACCAGCGCCCGGCCGAATTCCCGGAAACCGAGGCGGAGTACCAGCAACTGCTCGACTACAACCGCCGCCTCGGTGAGGACTGCCGCGAGCTGACCGGCGCGATCTTCGACCACGTCGACACCGAGAGCGTGGTCCGCGACATCGACGCCATCCGCGCCGCGCTCGGCGAGGAGAAGCTCAGCTTCTACGGCGCTTCCTACGGCACGCAGGTCGGCCAGCAGTACGCCGAGCTGTTCGGCGGCCGCGTGCGCGCGATGACCATCGATTCCACTATGGACCACAGCATCACCTCGGGCTCGAAGTACATCGAGACCGCCAGTTCCGACCTCGAAGGCTCGTTCCTCGCCTTCGCCGACTGGTGCGCCAGGACCGAGGGCTGCGCGCTGAAGGGCCGCAGCGTGCGCAAGGTGTGGACCGAGGTCCACGCGAAGGCAGAGGCCGGGCAGCTGCCGGTGACCGCCGAGGCGTTGCGCGGTGAACTGATGAACGGCATGTACTCGCCGGAGAAGCAGTGGTTCCCGCTCGCCACCAGGCTGGCCGAACTCGCCGACGGCACCGCCGCGCCCGCCCCGGCCGGTGAGCCGAAGGCCGAGACCGGGCAGAACTCGTACCAGGCGATCTGGTGCCAGGACTGGAAGTGGGAGGTCAGCGGGGTCGACGAGCTGCGCCGGTACGCCGAACGCGCGAACCGGGCCGCGCCCCACACGCGCATCTCACCGTTCTGGAGCGACGTGACCAGCTGCCTCGGCTGGCCGTCGGAGGTGCGCAACCCGCAGCACCGCCTCGAGGTGCGCGACGCGCCGAAGATCCTGATCACCAAGGCGAAGTACGACGTGGCCACTCCGCGGGCGTGGAACTACGAGGTGGCGCGGCAGCTGCGGAACGCCGCGCTGCTGGAGTACGAGGGCATCGGGCACGGGCAGTACAACCGCAGCACCTGCGTCCGCGAGCAGGTGGAGAAGTACCTGGTGTCGTTGAAGACGCCGGGCTTCGGGGCCCGGTGCGCCGCGGTCTGGCCGAAGACGCCGGAACCGGCGACCACCGCGGACGGTCCCGCCGAGCGGCCGACGCACTGAAAACAGCCGTGAGTGCGCGGGCGTCCCGCGCACTCACGGCTTCAGCTCAGGCGCACTTCGGCGCGACGGGGTTGTCGGAGCCGGTGTAGACGTAGGTGTCGGAGATGTAGTGACCGGTGCCGATGCGGTTCCAGATGTTGCTGGTGCCGTAGGTCCCGGTGACCGTCTCGCCCTCGACGTAGCACTCGATGAGCACCTTGGCCTTGTTCGCCGCGAGGCCCTTGATCGCGGCCGTGGTGCTGGCGCTGGCGCGCACGTTCATCGGATCGCCCGCGGTGTTCACCGTGCCGCTCGGGCCGGAGCCGGTCCACAGGTACGAGACGTTGACCCACGAGTTGTCGGTGAGCTTGAGGCCGTCCCAGAAGGTGCCGTCGGCGAGGTCGATGCCTGCCGGGTTGCCCACCTTGCGGCCGAACTCGTCCTTGCCGCCGTTGTAGTTGTCCTGGTAGGCGGCCTGCGCTTCGGGCTTGCCCTGCGGGAGGTCCTTCCACATCTGGCGCGTCGCCGACGGGTTCCAGTAGTCGTCCTTGGTGTTCCACGGGCCGACGTCCCACACCGGCGCGTACTCGCAGCGGCTGTTGTCGGTCTTGCACACGCGCACGGTGTAGTCGCCGGTGTTCTTCGGCGCCAGTCCCCGGCGGGACGGCAGCGCGACGAAGTGGTCGCGCGACTTGATCACGTGCCCGTTGGCCGTGGTGCCGCCGACCAGGCCCTCACGGGTGGCGTAGACCTTGTAGGTGCGGGCCGCGGCCGCCTCCGCGCGGGCCTGCGGGCCCTCGTCCGCGGTGAGCTTCACGCTCGAAACCGACGGCGCCGCGGCGGAATCCTTGGTGTAGAGGCCGATGCGGACCTGGACGGTGGTCACCGCGTCGCTGAGCACGGCCGGTTCGGCCGCGGCGGGGGTCCACTCGGTCCAGTTCTCGCCGCCGAGGTGGCCGCGCACGTCCACGTCGACCGCGGCACCGGCGGGCACGTTCGCCGCCAGTTCGGCGGTGATGCGATTGGCGGGCTTGCTCAGCGCGCGCTCCCCGACGACCAGGTACCCCTCGCTGATCGGCTGGTCCGGCGTGCGCTTCCAGGCGGGGTCGGCCAGCGCGAGCGCGCCGCCGCCGTACCGCACGTTCAGATCGTTGTCGTCCACAGAGGACAGTGGGACGGTCCACTGGTCGGCGGCGAGCGGGGCCGCGTTCACCGGGGCCGCCGAAAGCAGCAGCGCGATCGGGGCGGCCAGCGCCACCGCGGCTCGCGCCCCGCGTCTGCGGCCGCCGATCTTCGAGGTCCGGACCATGCCGGCCTCCCTTCCACCAGGTGGGGAATTCGGTCAGCCGAAGTCTGGGGAAGTGGTGTACACGATCGATACAAAGAAAAATCAGGCCGAGGCGATGTGCCTGCGCTTGCGCCGCGCGGGCAGCGACGCCCCGCCGGGCAGCCCGTTCATCCGCTCGGCGACGGCGGCGGCCTCGTTTTCGGCGGACAGCTCCCGCCAGATCGACAGCGAGCGCTCGTAGTACCCGCGGGAGCGCTCCGGCTGGCCGAGCGCCTGGTGCAGGCGGCCGAGCAGATCGGTGACCTCGGCCTCGGACCGCCGGTCGCCGTTGCGGCGGTGCACGCTGAACGAGTTCACCAGCAGCAGTTGCGCGTAGGCCAGGTCGCCGCTTTCCAGGCAGAGCTCGCCGAGGTTCTGGTTCGCGTAGCCGACGCAGTGGTCGTCGCCGAGTTCCTCGAAGATGGCGATCGCCCGGTTCACCTGCTCGCGGGCCTCGGTGAGGTTGCCACGACGCTGGTGCAGCATGGCGATGCGCTTGAGCGCGTGTGCCTCGCGGTGCCGGTCGCCGATCAACGCGGACAGGTCGTAGGCCTCGCCGAACCAGCGCTCGGCCTCGTCGAAGGCGTCGACCACCAGCCAGCACGCGCCGATGGCGATCTTCGCCACCGCCTCGCCGTGCGGGTCGCCGGCGCGCCGGAACAGGCGCAGCGCGTCGACGCTGCGGTCGAGCGCCTGCTCGCGGTGCCCGCTGATGCGCAGCGCGCTGCCCAGCCCGGCCAGCGCGATGGCCGCGCCGCGGTCGTCGGGGACCTGCCGGAAGAGCCGGTGCGACTCCTCGAAGCCGGCCACCGCGTCGCGGTAGCTGTCCTGGTACAGGTGGATCTGCCCGAGGTTGCGGTGCACGATGGCCTGCCCGCGCAGGTCGCCGGTGCGGCGGGCGGCGGCCAGCGCGATGGCGTGCGTGTGCTGCCAGTCGGCCTGGTGCCCGCGTATGTCCAGGTACGGGGTGAAGGCCGCGGTCAGCCGCCAGGCCAGGTCGTCCAGTCCCCACTCGGCGGCCAGCGCCACCGCCGCCACCCCGGTCCGGCGCTCGGCGTCGAACCAGGCGAGCGGGTCGCCGAGCACCGCTTCGGCGTCCGGCACGCGCCAGCCCTCCGGCCCGTCGACCGCGTACAGCCCGAACACGTGCAGCGGCATCAGCGCGACCGCGCTGGTCGCCAGCGCGAGGTAGCCCTCGAGCACCCGGCGGATCACCCCGCGCCGGTCCGCCTCGCTGTCGTCGATCTCGCCCTGCCTGGCCGCGTAGACCCGGAGCAGGTCGTGCAGCCGGTAGTGCGGCTGGCCGTTGGCGTCGGAGCTGACCAGCTCCACCAGGTGCGCGTCGACCAGCACGTCGAGCACCTCGTCGGCCTCTTCGCGGTCGAGCACGGCGGCCACCGCCCAGCTCGGGAACAGCACCGGGCCGAGCAGGCCGAGCCCGCGGAACGCCTGCGCCGCGCCCCGCGGCAGCATGTCGTAGCTCAGGGTCACGCTCGCGTGCACGGCGAGGTCGCCCACGCGCAGCTCGTCCAGCCTGCGGCGTTCGTTGCGCAGCCGGTCGGCGAGCATGCGCAGGGTCCACGACGGCCGGTGGGTCAGCTTCGCGCCGACGATCCGGATGGCCAGCGGCAGGTAGCCGCACGCCTTGAGGATCGCGGCGGCGCTGTCCGGCTCGGCCAGCACGCGTTCGCGGCCGATGATGCCGGCGAGCAGGCGCAACGCGTCCTCGTCGGGCAGCACGTCGATGTCGACGGGCCGCGCGCCCTCGAGGTCGGGCAGCCGGACGCGGCTGGTGACCAGCACCGCGCACGCCCCCGCACCCGGCAGCAGGGGCCGGATCTGCGCGGCCCCGCCCGCGTCGTCGAGCACCAGGCACATCCGCCGCCGGGACAACCGCGACCGCAGCAGTGCCGAGCGTTCCGCCAGCGTGCGCGGCATCGCCGAGTCCGGCACGCCCAGCGCCCGCAGGATCTCCGGCAGCACGTCCATCGGCGCCCGTGGCGACGGTGAGGTGCCGCCGAGGTCCAGGTGCAGCTGCCCGTCGGGGAATTCGGCGCGGACCTCGTGGGCCACGCGCACCGCGATGCTCGACTTGCCGACCCCCGGCGCACCCGAGAGCACGACCACGGTCGGGGCGCCGCTGGCCCGCTGTTGCCGGAGCAGCCTGACCAGGTCGTCGATCACCTCGGTGCGCCCGGTGAAGTCGGGCAGGTCCAGCGGCAGCTGGCAGATCGGGAACGGACTCGGCACCGCGGGCCGGGGTCTCGCGCCGCCGGGGCGGTTCGCCGTGAGCAGCCGGGTGTGCAGGCCCTGCAGCCGGGGCCCGGGTTCGGTGTCGAGCTCGTCCAGCAGCACCTGCTCGACCTGGGCGTAGGCCTGGAACGCCTCGGCGTTGCGGCCGTCGGCGTCGAGCGCGATGATCAGCTGTTCCCACAGCTCCTCGCGCAGCGGGTGGTCGGCGAGCAGCCCACGCAGTTCGACGATGGCGTCGGTGTGCTGGCCCAGCTCGACGCGGGTCTTGAGCCGCTGCTCCTGGGTGGACAGCCGCAGCTCGTCGAGCCTGGCCACGGTGGATCCCCAGGTGTGGCTGTGCGGCAGGTCCTCCAGCACCTCGCCGCGCCACAGGGCGTCGGCCTCGGTCAGCAGCTCCAGCGCCTGCTCGGGTGGCAGCTTCTGGGCCCGGGCGGCCAGCTCCTGGAACCTCGTCGCGTCGAGCTCGCTCTCGTCGGCGGTGAGGATGTACCCGGCGGACCGGCTCTGGATGCGTTCCGCGACGTCGGGTGACCCCTCGGCGAGGCGCCGTCGCAACGCGTGCACGTAGGTGCGGATGTTCGCGGCCGCCGAGCGCGGGGCCTTCTCCGGCCAGAGCACGTCGATCAGCGCGTCCGCGGAGACCGCCACGTTCGGCTGCAGCAGCAGCGTGGCCAGCAGCAATCGCGGCTTGGGCCCGCCCAACGGCAGCACCCGGCCGGACACCGTGACCTCGAGCGGCCCCAGTACGCGAAACGAGATCGCAGTCACAGCACCGCCCGCCTGGAGTAGAACAAACCGGATCGTATGGGGGTCTGTGATCTGTTGACTAGTGCCATTTGTGGGTATTTGCACCGGCGTGCGGAGTAGCGCGCGCACGGTTTGTACGAATCGTGTACAACACCCTCGCACGCTGGGCCGATGAAGCACTCCTCGATCCGCAGATCGGCCGCGAGAACGGCGGCCGTGCTCCTCGCCACCGCGGCGTTGTCGCTGGTCAGCATGGTTCCGGCGCAGGCGGCCGCGACCGGAACGGTGCAGACCGCGGGTGATCCGCTGAACGTCCGCCGGGCCCCCACCACCGCCGCCAGCGTGGTCCGGACCGTGGCCAACGGCGCCTCGGTGAGCATCGACTGCCAGACCACCGGGCAGTCGGTCACCGGCCCGCTCGGCACTTCCACCCTGTGGGACTACATCCCCGCGCTGGGTGGCTACATCTCCGACACCTACGTCAAAACCGGCTCGGACGGCCGGGTCACGCCGGACTGCGGGGTCGGCAGCGGCAGCGCCGAGTGCTCCACCGGCGTGTGCGCGGCCGAAGGCCTCTTCCGCTCGTCGGACGCGCGCTTCTCGGTCTGGGACCGCGACGCCGACGGCAAGTCGGCGGTCGTCGCGTACTGGCTCAAGGGCGGCGTCGGCCCCCTCTACGTCTGGAACTCCGGTGGCAACGGCACCCAGGTCGACAAGGTGGTGAACGTTCCGTCCGGTGGCTGGGTCCACTACAAGGTCTGCGTCGCGAACTACTCCGCCACCAGCCCCGTGCTCGAGGCCTGCAGCAACGGCATCACCGACTTCGCTGCCTGAGGCCCGCTTTTCTCTCTCCCCGAACTCCCTACCGCAGGAGGACTCTGCCATGACCCAGGTGAATCGGCGGCTGGTGCTGCTCGGCGGGCTCGCGGCCGCCGGGTCGTTCGCCACCGCCGCGTCGGTGCCCTCGTGGGCGAGCACCCGGACCCGGATCGCCGCCCCGGCCATCCACGACCCGTTCCAGCTGGGCGTGGCCTCGGGTGATCCGCTGCCGGACAGCGTGGTGCTGTGGACGAGACTCGCGCCGGCCCCGCTGAACCAGGACGGTTACGGCGGCATGCCGGACGCGACGTACAACGTGGACTGGGAGATCGCCACCGACCAGGCGTTCGGCTCGGTCGTGCAGAAGGGCACCGTGGCCACGAGCCGCGCACTGGGGCACAGCGTGCACGTCGAGCCGAAGGGCCTCGACCCGGCGCGCGCCTACTTCTACCGGTTCAAGTCGGAGGGCTTCATCTCGCCGGTGGGCCGGACCCGGACCGCACCGGCCGCGGGGGCGGCGGTCAACCAGCTGAAGTACTGCATGGCGTCGTGCCAGCATTGGGAGGAGGGCTGGTACCACGCGCACCGCGGCATCGCCGCCGACAACCCGGACCTGGTGCTCTTCCTCGGTGACTACATGTACGAGAAGCCGTCGACCAACGCCGCCGTGCCGCGGGTGCGGGCGATGGCGCTGACCGCGGAGACCACCACGCTCGCCCACTACCGGGCGCGGCACGCGCAGCACAAGACCGACCAGTACCTGCAGGCCGCGCACGCGGCGGCGCCGTGGATGGTGGTCTTCGACGACCACGAGGTGGTCAACAACTGGAACTCCAGCACCGCGCCCGCCGCCACCGCGCGCAAGGCCGCGGCGTTCCAGGCGTTCTACGAGAACATGCCGATCCGCTCGACGGCGAAGCCGAACGGGGCGTCGATCCAGCTGTACCGGCAGTACGTTTGGGGGAACCTGGCGCGCTTCCACCTGATGGACACGCGGCAGTACCGGAGTGTGCAGGCGACCACCGCGCAGGGCTGCACCACGATGCGCGACCCGAGCCGCACGCTGACCGGGAGCGCGCAGGAGCAGTGGCTGCTGAAGTCGTTCGAGACGCACCCGGCGACGTGGGACTTCCTGGGGCAGCAGGTCTTCTTCGCGCAGCGTGACGGCGACGGCAAGAAGGACACCTGCGAATCACCCGATTCGTGGAACGGCTACGCGGCCTCGCGCGACCGGATCACGAAGGGTTGGGTGGACCGCAAGGTGCCGAACCCGATCGTGCTGACCGGCGACGTGCACCGGCACTGGGCAGCGGACCTGCGGCAGGACTACTACGACCACAGCGACCCGATCGTCGGGTCGGAGTTGGTGACCACCTCGGTGACGAGCAACAGCGTGGGCTCGTCACCGCCGAGCTCGACCTGGCTGTCGCACAACCCGCACGTCAAGTACTGCCTGGGGGAGCGGGGTTACGTGCGGGTGACCACCACCCCGGCGCAGATGCGCGCCGACTTCATGCGGGTGTCGAGCGCGCTGGAGCTGGACCCGGCGAAGGCGTTGATCACCACGGACCGCAGCTACGTGGTGCAGGCCGGGACGAAGGGCCTGCAGCGGGTTTAGCGTTCCACCCAGTTGTGCGCCTGGGCGAGCTGCACGATCTTGCGGCGGAGCAGCACGATCTGCGAGCCGGTGAGCGTGGGCGCGGTCTCCAGCATGGCTTCGGTGAGCTCCTGGCGGAACTCGGTTTGCGAGAGGAGGTCGGCCAGTCCGTCCTCGACCACGCGCGGGGCGCGGGCGGACTGGTCCCCGTGTCGCGCCGCGGCGGCCGCGGCCTCCCGATCGGCGAGGTGGACGTTGGAGGCCTTGAGCCCGCGCCCCCCGTCCTCGACGTCGAAGGTGACCGTCATTCCGGGTTGGAAGAGGTGCTTTTCGTCGCGGAGGTCATTGGCGTGCATGAATACGTCCTCGCCACCCTCGTCGGGTGCGATGAAGCCGTATCCCCGCACTTCGTCGAACCGCAGGATCTTCCCTGAAGTCACCCAGACCACCTCAACCCCATGCACCGGTATGCCCTGTTCCCGTGCGCGAGAACGCGGGGGAGCATACCGCCGTGTGGGGGGCGCGGCCATCGCAACAGCCCCGGTCGAGTAATCCCAACAATGGGGTAGCGGATATGCAACATGCAATCCGAAACATTCTCTTGCGGGGGCGGGGTTGGTGTCCGCCGCCAGTTGCCCGGAGGTTGCTTTTTACGCCGTCCACGTACTAGTCGGTCGCTTTTGGCTACGGCTTCATCCATCCGCGCGCATACCCACCCGCTTGCTTGGCTGCGCTCGCTGGCGCACACCCGGCCGAGCGGACCCGGAGCCTCACGTCCGAACACCAAGCCCCAGCGCCGAGAACCTAAGTCCCGCACTCACGCACACAAATCGCACTTACTCGCACACAATCACTCCCGCCGAGTTTCCACGGAGCCTTCGGTCAAGAGTCCTCGCCTCACCGCGCAGACTCGCTACCCACCGATCGTCCCCGCGGCGAGCCCCACCAAGTCCACAATCGACAACCGTCGCCCCCCGAAGTCGCGCGCCCCATCCACCACGCGAAGCCCACTCCCTCTGCCCAGGCCGCAAATCCCAAACGGGCTCTACCTCAAGCCAGCCACCTTCCACCCGGCGAACCGGTTCACCCCCGAGCCAGCCACCTTCCACCCGAGCGAGCCGGTTTCACCCCGAGTCAGTCAACTTCCACCCGGGCGAGCCAGCTCCCCTGAGCCAGTCAACTTTCAACCCGAACCAGTCAGTTTCCGACCAAGTCAGTCAAGCTTCGCCGACCGAGCGACCCGCCGCCCCTTGGCGCCCCGCCTCAGGCTCAAGGCGCCCGTCCCCCGGCTCAAGTCAATCCCGTCGAGCCAGCCGAGCCCTTCCAGGCAAAGCCAGTCAAGCTTCCCGGGGGCAAGGCCAGCCAAGACCCGCCAGTTCAATGTGGCCGGGCCCCATCCAGGCACCAGCCAGCCCAGACCTCAACCAACCAGCCGCCCCAGCTCTCAACAAAAGCCGATCGACCCGCCCCCAAAACAGCCGAGCGCCACCCACCCCACTGCAAAGCAGCAAAGCCCAAGCCCTCACGACAGGCCCCCACCCTCCCAGGGGGCGGCCCCTATCACCATCCTACCCGCCGCCCCCGTCCAAAAGGCCTGCTCAGCGGCACCCTGGGGACAACCCGTCCCCTGTGGACAACTCGAGGGAGCCCCCGCCGCGCCGGGGTATCGTCAGGGTTGTCCCGTCAGATAACCACCCATGGTCCGGAAGTAGTCGCCGGCCGCGAGTTCCTGGTCGTTTTCGGTGCGCACCCGTTCGATCAGCAGCCCGTGGTTCCGCCCGCTCCGCGCATCGGCGCCGGCGACGATCACCACGCCGTCCCCTTCCGGGATGAAGATGCGACCCGGCGTCCCCCCGTACCGACCCGCCGAAACGGAGGCCTGAACGATTCGCAGCCGCGCACCGCGGTGGTAGGTGAACGCGTTCGGATACGGATCCGACTGCGCGCGCACCAGCCGCTCGATGTCGGCGGCGGGCCAGGTCCAGTCGATCCGGCTGTCCTCAATGGCCCGTTTGTGGAAGAAGCTCGCCTTCGACCGGTCCTGCTTGACCGGCTGCACCGTGCCCTGCTCGATCTGCGTGAGCGCCTCGGTCACGATCGGGCCGATCAGGTCCACCGTGCGGTGGAACAGATCGGTCGTGGTGTCCTTCGGCCCCACCGGGATCGCCCGTTGCAGCACGATCTCGCCGGCGTCCAGATCCGCGTCCATCATGTGCGCGGTCACGCCGACCTCCGGCTCGCCGTTGATCAGCGCCCAGATCAGCGGTGAGAAACCGGCGTAGGCGGGCAGCAGCGAGTCGTGCACGTTGAGCGTGCCGTGCCGCGGCAGGTCGAAGATCTCCGGCGGCAACCACGTGCGCCAGTTGTTCGCCACGATCAGGTCCGGCGCCGCCTCGGTCAGCCTGCGCACGACCTCATCGTCTGGCCGGTTCCGCAGGATCGTCGGGATGCCGTTGGCCTCGGCCAGGTCGGCCACCGAGTCCGACCAGATCTTCTCGTACGCGTGCTCGCTCTTCGGGTGCGTCACCACCAGCACCACCTCGTGCCCGCCGGACAGCAGGGCTTCGAGGGTGCGATGCCCCCAGGTCTGGTACCCGAACATCGCTACACGCATGGGGCTCCTCAGGTCGGCTGCGGCGCAAACCGGGGCAGTTAAGCAAGCCTTGCCTAAAGAGTGCAACCGTGTCGAGCGGAGAGGTACATCACCCACGAACGTACTAGTAGAGCCTCGCCTAAGTTAGGTTAGGGTCCCCTAGGTAAGCGCTGTATTACGCCGAGGTCGCGGCCACCAGCCGCTGGAAATGGGACAGGTATGCCAGATACGGGAACGACGCACGCCGCACCGCAGATCCCGGTCTACGACCTCGTCGGGGTCGGCTTCGGTCCGTCGAACCTCGCCCTCGCGATCGCCCTCGCCGAGTACAACGCGGGCCCCGGCGAGCCGGTGACGGCGCAGTTCCTCGAGCGCCAGCCCCGGTTCGGCTGGCACCGCGGCATGCTGATCGACGACGCGACCATGCAGGTCTCCTTCCTGAAGGACCTGGCCACCATGCGCAACCCGACCAGCGAGTTCAGCTTCCTCAACTACCTGCACGCCAAGGGCAGGCTGGTCGACTTCATCAACCACAAGAACCTGTTCCCGCTGCGGATCGAGTTCCACGACTACTTCGAGTGGTGCGCGGCCAAGGTGGACGACCTGGTCGCCTACGACAGCGACGTCGTCGCCATCGAGCCGGTCACCGACGGTGACGCGGTCGAGTACTTCGATGTGCGCGTCCGCACACAGGCCGGCGACGAGTCCGTGTTCCGCGCCCGCAACCTGGCCATCGGCACCGGTCTCCGCCCCAACCTGCCCGAGGGCGTGGTGACCAGCGAACGGATCTGGCACAACCACGAGCTCCTCTACCGGGTGGAGAAGCTCGAAGCCGCCGACCCGTCGCGGTTCGTGGTGGTCGGCGCCGGGCAGAGCGCCGCCGAGGTCACCGCCTTCCTGCACGAGCGCTTCCCGCGGGCCGAGGTGTGCTCGGTGTTCGCGCGCTACGGCTACAGCCCGGCCGACGACAGCTCCTTCGCGAATCGAATATTCGACCCGGAAGCGGTCGACCACTTCTACGACTCACCGGAAGCCTTCAAGCAGCGCCTCGTCGGCTACCACGCCAACACCAACTACTCCGCCGTCGACCTCGACCTGATCGACGAGCTGTACCGCCGCGTCTACCAGGAGAAGGTGCTGGGCGTGGAGCGGTTGCGCATGTTCAACGTGTCCCGCCCGGTCGAGGTGACCGAGACCCCGGACGGCGTGCGCGCCACCATCGCCACCCTGACCACCGGCGAGCAGACCGTGCTCGACGCCGACGTGGTCGTCTACTCCACCGGGTACCGCCCCGCCGACCCGACGCCGCTGCTCGGTGACCTGGCCGGATTCTGCCGCCGCGACCACGACGGCAGGCTGCTGATCGAGCGCGACTACCGGCTGCGGACCGCCGACGAGGTGCGCGGCGGCATCTACCTGCAGGGTGGCACCGAGCATTCGCACGGCATCACCTCCTCGCTGCTGTCCAACACCGCCGTGCGCGTCGGGGAGATCCTGGGCTCGCTGCTGGCGCGCCGCACGGCCGCGCCTGAGCCGGAATACGCGGGTACCGGGGCCGGAACCAGGTGACCGGGCAGTTCACCGAGCCGGGTCGGTCCGATGCGGAGCTGACCCGGCTCATTGCCGAGTTCGGTCGTGACGACCGCGAGGTGCCCGAGCTGACCTGGCCGGTCGCTTTCGAGGCGCAGGTGCGACGCGCGCCGGACGCGATCGCGCTGGTGTGCGAGGGCGAACGCCTCACCTACCAGGAGCTGAACTCCGCGGCGAACCGCCTGGCCCGCCTGCTCCAGCAGCGCGGCGTCGGCGCGGAGGACGTGGTCGGCGTCGCGCTGCCGCGCACCCCGTTGCTGGTGGTGGCGTTGCTCGGGGTGATGAAGGCCGGTGCGGCATACCTGCCGCTCGACCTGGACCACCCGGAAGACCGCCTCGCCTACATGCTCGCCGACTCCGGCGCCGGGCACGTGCTGTCCACAGTGGATCTCGCCGGAGAGCTGCCGAGTGGCACCGAGCGGATCCTGCTCGACGATCCAGCGTTGGGCCTGGAAGCGCTTTCGGATACCGATGTGGACAGTCCACATGAGCTGAACGGGGCCGCCTACGTCATCTATACCTCTGGGTCCACTGGTCTGCCCAAAGGCGTGGTGCTCTCCCACGACGGCATCGGCAGCCTGATCGCCACGGCGACCGACCGCCTCGGCATCGGGCCGGAAAGCCGCGTGGTGCAGTTCGCGTCCGTCGGTTTCGACGTGACGGTCTGGGACCTGGTGATGTCGCTGTGCGTGGGCGGCCGGGTGGTCCTGGTGCCGTCGCACCGCCGCGTCCCCGGTCCCGAGCTGACCGAATACATCGCGGAAAACGGCGCCACGCACATGATCCTGCCGCCGTCGCTGGTGGCCGCGCTGCCGTCGGACTGCGAGCTGCCCGAAGGCGCGGTGCTCGTCGTCGGGACCGAAACCGTGCCGCCCGAACTGATCGCGCGCTGGTCGCGCCGCCTGCGCGTAGTCGCCGCGTACGGCCTCACCGAAGCCACGGTGAACTCCACCCTCTGGCTCGCCGAGCCGGACTGGACCGGCCCCGTACCGATCGGCAGGCCGGACCCGAACACCCGTTGCTACATCCTCGACGACCACCTGCGCCCGGTGCCGGTCGGCGCCGAGGGCGAGCTTTACGTTGCCGGACGCGGGCTCGCGCGTGGTTACGCCGGGCGCCCGGGGCTCACTGCCGAGCGATTCGTCGCCGATTTGTTCGGTGACCCCGGCGACCGCATGTACCGCACGGGCGACCGGGCCCGTTGGCGGGCCGACGGCAACATCGACTTCCTCGGCCGCGCCGACCACCAGGTCAAGATCCGTGGGCACCGCATCGAACCCGGCGAGATCGAATCCGTGTTGGCCGAACACGAATCCGTCGGCCGCGTGGCCGTGGTGCCGCGTGAGGTGAAGCCCGGCGACCGCCGCCTCGTTGCTTACGTCGTACCGGAAACGACCGAGCAGAACGAGGAAACCGAGCTGGCGCAGGTGAGCCAGTGGAAGGGCCTGCACGAACTGCTGTACTCGGTCGCGGACGACGAGGGGTTCAGTGGCTGGAACAGCACCTACGACGGTGAAGCCCTGCCGCTGGAGGACATGCGGTCCTGGCGTGCGGCCACAGTGGACCGCATCCGCGAACTTCAGCCGAAGCGCGTCCTAGAGATCGGTGTCGGAAGTGGACTGATCCTGTCGCAGGTCGCGCCAGACTGCGAAAAGTACTGGGGCCTGGATCTGTCCGAAGAGGTCATTTCCGTGCTCAGGCAGCGCATCAACAGCGAGCTCGCGGAGAAGGTCGAACTCCGAGCCCAGCCCGCCCATGACTTCTCCGGTCTGCCTTCGGATTTCTTCGACACCGTGGTGATCAACTCGGTGGCGCAGTACTTCCCGAGTGCCTCCTACCTGGCTGATGTGGTGCGCCAGGCAACCGGTCTGCTCGCGCCCGGTGGATCCGTGTTCCTCGGCGACATGAGGAACTTGCGCACCTTGCGGGCTCTGCGGGCGGCAGTGGAGGTCGAGCGCCACGGCGAGAACGCTTCCCGTGTCGCGGTTGACGCGGCCGTTGCCTGGGAAGGCGAACTCCTCCTCGACCCCGACTTCTTCCCAGCGTTGGCCGCTGAACTCGGCGTCACCGCTGACGTGCGCCTCAAGCGCGCGACCTACGACAACGAACTGAGTCGGCACCGGTACGACGTCGTGCTGAGCAAGGAACCGGCCAAGTCGTCAGAGTCCACAATGGAACTAACCTGGCCGGGACTCGACGGGCTGCGCGATCGACTGACCGCCGAGAAGCCGGAAAGCCTGCGGGTCACCGGTGTCCCGAACGCCCGCCTCGTGCCGGATCTTACCGCCCTGCAAGCGGTCGACGGCGGTGACGACCCGGCTACCGGCGTCGATCCCGAGGCCGTGGCCGCGCTGGCGGCGGAAGTTGGCTATGAGATCGCGCTGACCTGGACCGGCGATGCTCTGAACGGCGAGTTCGACGCCGTGCTGACCGCGCCCGGCACCCCGCCCGTCGACGTCTATCGCCCGGCCAGCACCGAGTTCCGCGAGCTGGCCGCCTACGCCAACACCCCCGCGACCTTCCGCGACGCGGGCGTGCTGATGAAGGCCCTGCGCAGTTACGTCGAGGATCGGCTCCCCGCGTACATGGTGCCTTCGGCGTTCGTGGCACTGGAAAGCCTGCCGATCATGACCAACGGCAAGCTCGACCGCGCCGCGCTCCCGATGCCCGACTTCGGCGCTCTGAGCACCGGCCGTGCCCCGCGCACCCCGCGCGAGCACCTGCTGTGCGAGCTGTACGCCGACGTGCTCGGCCTGGAAACCGTGGGCATCGAGGACGACTTCTTCATGCTCGGTGGCGATAGCATCACCTCGATCCGGCTGGTGCTCGGCGCCGCTCGACTCGGCCTGGAGATCTCGCCGCGGCAGGTTTTCAGTCACCGCACGGTCGAAAAGCTCGCGGGCGTCGCGGTCGCGAAGACCGGCGAAGCCGTTCCGGAACCGGAGATCGCGCCGATCGAGCTGGAACAGGACGAACTGGCCGGGTTCGGTGAAGTCGAGGAAGTCCTGCCGGTGACTCCGTTGCAGGAAGGCTTCTTCTTCCACGCGCGGTTCGATCCGGAAGCCGGCGACGTCTACACCATCCAGGAGATCTTCGACCTCGACGGCCCCGTCGACCCCGACGCGCTGCGCCGCGCCACGCAGGATCTGCTCGATCGCCACGGCTCCCTGCGCTCCGGTTTCCGGCAGCGGCAAGACGGCCAGGTGGTGCAGATCGTCACCGGGCACGCCGAACTTCCTTGGCGTGAAGTGGATTCCGACGCCGAACTGGAAGTGGACCGGACGACACCGTTCGACCTCGAACGCCCGCCGCTCCTGCGCGCGACGCTGGTCCGCGGTGAACGCACCCGGCTCGCGATCACCTTCCACCACATCGTCGCGGACGGCTGGTCCGTGGTGGTGATGGTGCGCGAGCTGCTCGCGCGGTACGCGACGCCCGCCGAGCTGCCGCCGACCAGTTCCCGGCGCGCCTACCTCGCCGCGCTCGCGAGCCGCGACCACGAAGCCGCCCGCGACGCCTGGCGCCGCGCATTGTCCGGAGTGGACGAACCGACGCGGCTGGTTCCCAGCGCACGCGGCCGTCGGCAGCCGGGCAAGGTGCACCTCCAGCTCGGCGAACGCACCACCAGCCGCCTGGTGGGCAAGACCCGCGAGCGCGGCCTCACCGTGGGCACCGTGCTGCACGGCGCGTGGGGTCTGCTGCTCGGGCAGCTCACCGGCCGCGACGACCTGGTGTTCGGCAGCACGGTTTCGGGCCGCGGCGCCGAAGTCGAGGGCATCGAAGCCGCGGTGGGCCTGTTCATCAACACCGTGCCGCTGCGCTTCCGATACGCGCCGGGGGACACCCTCGCCGAAACGGTCACCAGGCTGCAACAGGAGCAGGCGGCCCTGCTCGACCACCAGCACCTCGGCCTGTCCGAGCTGCAGCGGATGACCGGGGCGCAGGGCGAACTGTTCGACACGCTCGTGGTCGTCGAGAACTACCCGCAGGCCGGCGACGTCGGTGGTGCGCTGCGAGTGTCCGATGTGGAGATCGTCGACGCGGTGCACTACCCGGTCGCGCTCATCGTCGCACCGGGACAGCGGCTCGAGTTCAGCCTGAAGTACGACGCCGCACGCCTCGCTCCCGAGCAGGCGCAAACGCTTGCGGCCCGGTTCGTCCGCGTGCTGGAGGCCATCGCCGCCGATCCGGACCAGCCCGTCGCCAAGGTCTCGCTGCTCTCCGAAGACGAACGCGCACGCATCGACGCGCGTCACGCGACGGACCACGAGGTGCCCGAGAAAACGCTGGTGCAAGCGTTTGCGCAACAGGTTGCGCGGACGCCGGACGCCATCGCCGTCATCGCCGAGGACGCTGAACTGTCCTATGCGGAGCTTGACCGGCGCGCGGAGTCGCTGGCGGACCGGCTGCGCGCCCGCGGCGCCGGTCCTGAGCAGGTCGTGGCGGTCGCCGTCCCGCGATCCGCCGAGTTGATGGTCGCGTTGCTCGGTGTGCTGAAGTCCGGTGCTGCCTACCTGCCCGTCGACCCGGACTACCCGGCTGACCGCATCACGTTCATGCTCGAAGATTCCGGCGCCCGCCTGGTTGTCAGGCCGGGGGACCAGATCGAGTCGGTTCGGGACGACGTCCCGGAGGCCGCGCCGGGCGAGGGCGGCCCGGACAGCCCCGCGTACTTGATCTACACCTCCGGCTCCACCGGCCGCCCCAAGGGCGTGCTCGTCACCCACCGCGCCATCGTCAACCGGCTCACGTGGATGCAGTACGAATACGGTCTGACCAGCGAAGACCGGGTGCTGCAGAAAACCCCGTCGAGCTTCGACGTGTCGGTGTGGGAGTTCTTCTGGCCGCTGTGCGAAGGCGCCGCCGTGGTGTTCGCCAAGCCGGACGGCCACCGCGACCCGGCGTACCTCGCGGAACTGGTCCGCGCGCAGGGCGTCACCACCATGCACTTCGTGCCGTCGATGCTGGGGGCTTTCCTCGCTGCCGACGAGGTGACCGCCGATCCGAGCTGGGCGGCGAGCCTGCGCCGTGTGTTCGCCAGCGGTGAGGCACTGCCCGGTGCCGCCGCGTTCCGCTGGGACGCGCTGACCGGCGTGCCGCTGCACAACCTGTACGGACCGACCGAAGCCGCCGTCGACGTCACCTACCAGCCGTTCGACGGCGCATCGGATACGACCGTCCCCATCGGACGTCCGGTGTGGAACACCCGGCTGTACGTGCTCGACTCGGCGCTGCGACCGGTGCCCGACGGTGTCCCGGGGGAGTTGTACCTCGCCGGGGTCCAGCTGGCGCGGGGTTACCACGCGCGCCCTGGGCTGACGGCGGACCGGTTCGTCGCGGATCCGTTCGGTGAGCCGGGTGCGCGGATGTACCGCACCGGCGACCTGGTTTCGCGGCGGGACAACGGCGTGCTCGATTACCTGGGCCGCACCGACCGGCAGGTGAAGATCCGCGGCAACCGGGTCGAACTCGGCGAGATCGAGGCGGCGCTGGCCGCTCAGCCGGGCGTCACCAGGGCGGCCGTGATCGCCAGGGACGGCAGGCTGGTCGCCTACCTCGTGGGCTCGGCGGACCCGGCGGCGTTGCCCGCCGAACTGGCGGAAGTGCTGCCCGCGCCGATGATCCCAAGCGCCTTCGTGGTGCTCGACGAACTGCCGCTGACGCCGAGCGGGAAGCTCGACACCGCCGCACTTCCCGCGCCGGAACAGCGCAGCACCAGCAAGAGGGCTCCGGAGACGGCTCGCGAACGTTTGCTCACCGAGGTGTTCGCGGACGTGCTCGGCTTGACCGAAGTCGGCGCCGACGACGACTTCTTCCTGCTCGGCGGCGACAGCATCTCGTCGATCAGCGTCTCCAGCCGGGCACGCGCGGCCGGTCTGGTGCTCAGCCCGAGCGACGTGTTCACGCGACGCACCCCGGCCGCGCTGGCTGCGCACGCCACCGTTGCCCAGGGGTCCACTGTGGACCAGGATGTCGAGCTGCTTTCGCTGAGCGACGTCGAGATGGAGCGGGTTCGACGGACCAGCCCTGGTCCGGTGGCCGAAGTCTGGCCGTTGTCCCCGCTGCAGGAAGGCTTGTTCTTCCATTCGGCCTACGACAGCTCCGGCATCGACGTCTACACCGTGCAGGAAGCGATCGACTTCGACCGGCGCCTGGACCTCGACCGCTTGCGGTCCGCGTGCGCGACGCTGCTGGCGCGGCACGCCAGTCTACGTGCCGGGTTCACCAGCGAAGGACTGTCCGGCCCGGTGCAGTTCGTGCTCGCCGGCGCCGAGCCTCCGGTGTCCGAAGTGGACCTTTCCGGACTGTCCGAGGACGAAGAAGCCGAACGCCTGGCCGCGTTGATGGCCGAGGACCGCGGCAAGCGATTCGACCTCAGCGCCCCGCCGCTGTTCCGCGTGTTGCTGATCCGGCTTGGCGGGGATCGTGACCGCGTGGTGCTGCACCGTCACCTGCTGTTGTGGGACGGCTGGTCGGCGTGGTTGTTCATCGAGCAACTGCTGGGGTTGTACGACTCACCGGACGTCGCGTTGCCCGCCTCTGGGTCCTATCGCGACTATCTGTCCTGGCTGTCGAAACAGGACATCGAGGAAGCCACCGCCGCCTGGCGGAAAGCCATGGCCGGGCTCGACGAGCCGACGCTGATCGGCCCGGCGGACCGCCCGGGTGAACCGGTGACGCCGACGAACCTGGACGCGTTGTTCACCTCCGACGAAACCGAACGGCTGCGCGAACAGTCGCGCCTGCACGGCGTGACGGTCAACAGCGTGCTGAACGCCGCATGGGCCATGGTGCTCGCGGGAATCCTGGGTCGGGAGGACGTAGTTTTTGGTGCGGCCGTTGCCGGTCGGCCGACCGAGGTGCCCGACATCGAGTCGATCGTCGGCATGTTCCTGAACACCGTGCCGGTGCGCGTCACGCTGGATCCCGCCGAGCGGGTAGCCGACCTGCTGCGGCGACTCCAGGACGAGCGGATGGCGCTCAACCCGTATGAGTTCATGAGCCTGGGCGTCGTGCAGTCGGAATCGGGGCACCGTCAGCTCTTCGACACCCTTTTCGCGCTGCGCAACGCCGATGGCGAGGAACGCTTCGGCGAACTGCGTTCCCGGCACGGGGTGACCGCGCTGGCCAACTTCGACGCCACCCACTACCCGCTCACGCTGATCCTCACGCCGGGCGAGCGGCTGCGGGTGACACTGTCCTATCGCGACGATGTGCTCGAAGCGACGACCGCGACCGCGCTGCTTGACCGGTTTGCCGGGCTGGTCAGGGAAATGATCGGCGACCTGTCCGCGCGCGTGGGCACCTTGGGGGCGCCCACGGCGGAACAACGGCGCGAACTCGAGGCGACCTGGTCCGGTAAACGACATGAGCTGCCCCGCGACACCGTGGCCGACTTCCTGGAGTCGCAAGCTTCACGCACACCGGACGCGACCGCGCTGGTCTTCGGTGACGAGATCCTGACCTACGCCGAACTGGACACCAGGATCAACCGGATGGCGCGGTTGCTGCTCGCGCACGGTGCCGGTCCGGAGCGCGTGGTGGCGCTCGGGCTGCCTCGGTCGATCGACATGGTGGTGGCCCTGTTCGCGGTGTTGCGCACCGGTGCCGCCTACCTGCCGCTGGAACTGGACTACCCGGCCGACCGGCTCGCCTTGATGCTGGAGGACGCCTCGCCGTGGTGCGTGGTCACCACTTCCGGGGTGCGAGCCACGCGACTGGCCACCGGCGAGGCCCGGGATTGGCTGGTGCTCGACGAAGTAGACCTGTCCACATACGACGGAAATTCACTATCCGATGTGGAGCGTCCAGGGTTCGAACGGGATCGAGCCGACCGCATGGAACACCCCGCGTACGTCATCTACACCTCGGGTTCGACCGGCAGGCCGAAGGGCGTGGTCACCCCGTACCGCGGGCTGACCAACATGCAACTGAACCACCAGGAGGCCATCTTCGGCCCGGCGGTGGCCAGCGCGGGCGGACGACGGCTGCGGATCGCGCACACCGTCTCGTTCGGCTTCGACATGTCGTGGGAAGAACTGCTCTGGCTCGTCGAGGGCCACGAAGTGCACATCTGCGACGAGGAACTGCGCCGCGACGCTGAGGCTTTGGTGTCCTATTGCGACACCCACCGCATCGACGTCGTCAACGTCACGCCCACCTACGCGCACCTCCTGTTCGAGCAGGGGCTGCTGGAGCGGGGCGACGGCAGGCACCGGCCGGTGCTGGTGCTGCTGGGCGGCGAGGCCGTGTCCGAGCAGGTGTGGTCGCGGCTGCTCGAAACCGAGGACACCTACGGGTACAACCTGTACGGCCCGACCGAGTACACGATCAACACGCTCGGCGGTGGCACCACCGAAAGCCGCACGCCGACGGTCGGCGGGCCGATCTGGAACACCGACGCGTACATCCTCGACCCGTGGCTGCGGCCGGTGCCGGACGGGGTGGCCGGGGAGCTGTACATCAGCGGGGCCGGGCTCGCGCGTGGTTACCTCGGACGCCCGGCGCTGACCGCGGACCGGTTCGTCGCCGATCCGTTCGGGCCGGCCGGCGGCCGGGCGACAGGTGGGCGGATGTACCGGACCGGGGACCTGGTCCGGCGGCGGCCGGACGGCATCATCGACTTCCTGGGCCGCACCGACGACCAGGTCAAGGTCCGGGGTTACCGCGTCGAACTGGGGGAGATCGAATCCGTGCTCGCGGGTTTCGACGAGGTGGCGCGCGCGGCGGTGATCGCGCGGCCGGACCCGTCGGCGCCCGGGCTCAAGCGCCTGGTCGGCTACGTGGTCCCGGCGCGGCCGACCGGTGAGGTTCAGGCCGGAAGCAGCGCCCCTTCTTCGGCACGCGGTGCCGAGGAACTCGCCTCCATGCTGCGTACCGATCTGAAGCAGAGCCTGCCCGACTACATGGTGCCGTCGGCGCTGGTCGTCCTCGACGAACTTCCGCTCACCGACAACGGCAAGCTCGACATCAAGGCCCTCCCGGAGGCGGACCTCGCCGTTCGGCTCACCGAGTCGCGAGCACCGGAGACGCACGCCGAGGAGGTGCTGTGCCGGCTCTTCGCCGAGGTCCTCGGCCTGCCTTCGGTTGGTGTCGAGCACAATTTCTTCGACCTCGGCGGGCACTCGCTGCTGGCCACGCGGCTGATCAGCCGGGCCCGCACCGACCTCGGGGCGGAGCTGGCGATCCGCGACCTGTTCGAGGCGCCGACCCCCGCCGACCTGGCCCTGCGCACCGGCGCCACCCCGGCCCGGCCGGCGATCGAGTCCGCCGAGCGCCCGGCACTGGTGCCGTTGTCCTCGGCTCAGCAGCGGCTCTGGCTGCTCGACCGCATGGGCGGCGGTGCGGGGTACCACTTCCCGCTGGTGTTCCGGCTGACCGGCGCGCTCGACGTGGACGCCCTCCGGCTCGCGCTCGGTGACGTCCTGCGACGGCACGAGGTGCTGCGCACGGTGTTCCCCGAGCGGGACGGCGAGCCGCACCAGCTGGTCCTGGACGATCCCGCGCCGGAGTTCGTGGTGCGCGACGTGACCGAGTTGCCGGACCTGGACGAGCTGGTCCGGCGCCCGTTCGACCTCGGCACCCAGGTGCCGATCCGGGCCGACGTGCTGCGCCTCGGTGCCGACGACCACGTGGTGGCGATCCTGCTGCACCACATCGCCACCGACGAATGGTCGGACCGGCCGTTCCTCACCGACCTGGCCACCGCCTACCGCGCGCGGCTCGACGGCGCCGCCCCGGAGTGGGCGCCGATGCCGGTGCAGTACGCGGACTACGCGCTCTGGCAGCGCGCGCTCCTGAGCGGGCCTTCCGGTGAGCGGCAGGCGGAGTTCTGGGCTGAGGCGCTGCGCGACCTCCCCGAGGAGATCGCCCTGCCCGCGGACCGGCCGCGCCCGCCCCGGCCCACCGGGCGCGGGGGCAAGGTCCGCGTCGAGGTGCCGGACCGGATCGCGCGCCCGCTGCGGGAGCTGGCCGCCGAGTCGGGGGCGAGCATGTTCATGCTGGCGCACGCCGCGGTTGCCACCCTGCTGCACCGGCTCGGTGCGGGCACCGACATTCCGCTCGGCGCCCCGATCGCCGGCCGCACCGACGCCGCGCTGGAGGACCTGGTCGGCTTCTTCGTGAACACGCTCGTCCTGCGGACCGACCTCAGCGGCGACCCGGCGTTCGACGAGGTGCTGTCGAGGGTGCGGGAGGTGTCGTTCGCCGCGTTCGAGCACCAGGACCTGCCGTTCGAGCGGGTCGTCGAGGTGGTGAACCCGGAGCGCGTGACCGGGCGCAACCCGCTGTTCCAGGTGATGGTGGCCTACCACCACCGCCCCGGCGGCGACCCCGACGTGCTGGGCCTGCCCACGGAATGGCTGGACGCCGACACCGGCGTCTCACAGTTCGACCTCGGTTTTGTGGTGATCGACCGGCCGGAGGCGGGGGAGCTGACCCTGCAGCTGAACTACTCGGCCGAGCGTTTCGACGTGAGCACGGCCTCGGCCCTGGCCGACCGGCTGGTCCGCCTCCTGGACCAGGTCGGCAGCGAACCTCGCCGACCGGTCGGCTCGCTGGAGGTGCTGACTGCCGCTGAGCGGGAGCAGGTGCTGCACGCGTTCAACGCCACCGACCGGGACGTGCCCGCCGAGACACTGACCGAACTGTTCACCGGCCGGGTCTGGACCGCGCCGGACGCGGTCGCCGTGGTGGACCGCGCGCGTTCGGTGACCTACCGGCAACTCGACGAGCAGGCGGACCGGGTCGCGCACTTGCTCGCTTCGCACGGCGTCGGACCGGAGAACGTGGTCGGCATCGCGGTGCCGAAGTCGATCGAGATGGTGGCGACGGTATTGGCGGTACTCAAGCTGGGTGCCGCTTACCTGCCGCTGGACCTCGCGCACCCGGCCGACCGAATCGCCTACATGCTCACCGACTCGGGCGCGCGTCTCGTGGTCGCCACCAAATCCGACCCCGTCCCCGAAGTCGAGGGCGTGCAGCGCCTAGACCTGGACACCGCGCCCCTGCTCCCAACCTCGCCCCCAGCCCAGACTCTGCAGTCGCCCCCGGCCCAGACCTCACACTCGAGCCCGGACCAGCACCTGGCACCAAGCCCGGCCTCGGCATCGAGTCCAGCGGTCCCGGCTCTGGGCGCGGGCCCAGCCAAGCTCGACTCAGCGTGCTACGTCATCTACACCTCAGGCTCCACCGGCCGCCCCAAGGGCGTGATCGTCCCGCACGAGGGCATCGCCAGCCTCGCGGCGACCGCCATCGACCGCATGCAGCTGACCGCGGACAGCCGCGTGCTCCAGTTCGCCTCGGTCGGCTTCGACGTCGCCGCCTTCGAGCTGACCATGGCCCTGTGCGTGGGCGGCCGCCTGGTCATCGCCCCCGACGAGGTGCGTGTCGCCGGTCCCGCCCTCACCGACTTCCTGCGCGAACGCCGGATCACGCACATGATCCTGCCGCCCTCCCTGGTCTCGGCCCTACCACCGGACTGCGACCTGCCGGACGGCTCGACGATCCTGGTCGGTACCGAAGTCGTGCCCCCGGACGTGATCGAGCGCTGGGCCCACCGGCTCAACCTGCTCGTCGCCTACGGCCTCACCGAGGCCACGGTCAACTCGACCCTTTGGCGCGCCGAGCACGGCCACGCCGGCGCGGTGCCCATCGGCGTGCCCGACCCGAACACCACGGCCTACGTGCTCGACGAGTACCTGCGCCCGGTACCACCCGGCGTGGTCGGCGAGTTGTACATCGCCGGCCGCGGTCTCGCCCGCGGCTACCTCGGCAGGCCAGCGCTGTCGGCGGAGCGGTTCGTCGCCTGCCCGTTCGGCGAGCCGGGTTCGCGGATGTACCGCACCGGGGACCGCGCGCGCTGGCGTGCGGACGGCAACATCGACTTCCTCGGCCGCGTCGACGACCAGGTGAAGATCCGCGGCTTCCGCATCGAACCCGGCGAGGTCGCCGCCGCGCTGTCCCGGCACCCGTCGATCGGCCAGGCCACGGTGACCGTCGACCGGACCGGCGACGTCGCCAGGCTGGTCGGCTACCTGGTGCCGACCACGGCTGTCGACCAGCGCGACCTGCGCGCCCACCTGGCCGACCTGCTGCCGGAGTACATGATCCCGTCGCTGCTGATCGAGCTCGACGGCCCGCTGCCGCTCACCCCGAACGGCAAGCTGGACCGCCGCGCGCTGCCCGCCCCGGACTTCTCGGTCCTGGCCGGCGACGACCAGCCCGTCACCGCGGACCAGGAAGCGGTGGCCACCCTGGTCGCCGAGGTACTCGGCCTGCCGCGGGTCGGCCTCCACGACAACTTCTTCGCCTTGGGCGGCCACTCCATGGCCTCCATGCGCCTGATTGCACGCATCCGCACGGAGCTCGGCTCGCAACTGCGCATCCGCGACGTCTTCGACGCACCCACCGTCGCCGGCCTCGCTGACCTGCTCGCGACCGCAGGTGCGGGGGCGAGCTCGGGTACGAACCTGCACGCACAACCCCGACCCGAGCGCGTGCCCCTGGCCCCGGTCCAGCGCCAACGCTGGGCCGAGTACCAGGCCGCGGGCCCGCGACCGGGTTACGACATCGCGCTCGCCATGCGCTCACCAGGCTTCGACGAGGCCGCCCTCGACGCGGCACTGCGCGACGTCTTCGCCCGGCACGAGCCGCTGTCGACTGTCTTCGAGGAGGTCGAGGGCGAGGTCTGGCAGCGACTCCGCGACCCGGGCCGCATCCTCGAGACCGCGCACGGCGACCTCGAGGCCCTCGTGCTCGAAGGCGGCGACCTGACCGCCGAGCCACCGGCTCGCTTCCGCCTCGTCCCGCTCGAGTCCGGCGAGCAGGCGCTGCTGTTCACCGCTTACTACGTCGGCGTCGACGAGTGGTCGGTCGTGCCGTTGCTGCGTGACCTCGACACCGCCTACGCCGCACGCATGGCAGGCCGCGCTCCGGAGTTCGCGCCCCTGCCGGTCGGCTACGCGGACTACGGCCGCTGGGCACACGAGCAGGAGGGCAAGCACCTCGGCTACTGGCGACAGGTGCTGCGCGGCCTGCCCACCGAGCTGGCCCTGCCATCGGACCGGCCGCGCCCCGCCGAGCCGAGCCGCGGTGGCGACTTCGTCGAGTTCGCCATCGAGCCGGACCTGCACGCCGCGGTCGACGCACTCGCCCAGCAGACCGGCACGAGCATGTTCATGGTCTTGCAGGCCGCGCTCGCCACCGTGCTGACGAAGCTCGGCGCCGGTACCGACCTGCCCATCGGCGCACTGGTCGCCGGCCGCGAGGACGACCGCCTCGCGGACCTGGTCGGCTGCTTCTTCAACACCGTGGTGCTCCGCACCGACACCAGCGGCGAACCCAGCTTCACCGAGCTGCTCTCGCGAGTGCGCGAAACCGACTTGAGCGCCTTCGAGCACCAGGACGCCGCCCTCGCCGACGTGCTGGCCGAGGTGCCGGGCTGGCGGGGTCCGCAGGTCATGCTCGTGCACCATGAGACCGTCGCCGCGCTGGAGCTGAGTGGGCAGAACGCGCGCTACGAGTCGATCCGCCTCGGGACCACCAACGCCGACCTGACGCTCAGCTTCTTCGAAGCCCCCGGCGAGGTGCCCTGCTACCTGAGCTACGCCACAGACCTCTTCGAAGCCGACACCGCGGCACAGTTCGCCGCGTCGTTGCTCGAAGTGCTGGCCAAGGCCACGGCCTCCCCGGAAACCCCCGTTAAGGAGAACAACCGATGAGCAATCCCTTCGACAACCCCGACGGCACGTTCTCGGTGCTGGTCAACGAGGAGCAGCAGCACAGCCTGTGGCCGGAGTTCGCCGAGGTACCGGCCGGCTGGACGGTCGCCTTCGGGCCGGCCCCGCGTCAGGAGTGCCTGGACTACGTCGAGACCAACTGGACCGACCTGCGCCCGGCGTCCCTACGCTGACCGGCCGGACCTGACCTGCGTCCGGCTTCCCCTGCGCTGACCTGAGCAGCTTGACCTGCCGATGCCGGGCTGACCCGGGCATAAACCGAGCGGGGCACCACTTGCGCTGAATCGCAAGCAGTGCCCCGCTCGATGCGTTCGGGCCCGGTCCGGCTCAGGAGGTTACGGGCTTGACCTCGGTGGCCGGGTTGCCGTCCACCGCCGCGCTCAGCTGCGGCACCAGCCGTTCGACCACCCACGGCACCGACAGCGGCGACACGAACGAGATCCCGGCGCCGTACGGGCTGCCCTCGTCGATCAGCACCTCACGCTTCTCCTGCGCCACCCGCATGCCCGAGTAGAGCGTGTCCTTGTCCAGGGTCGCGCGCCCCTCGTCCACCCCGGCGACGATCCACGAGAGCGCGTCCACGTTGAGCAGGTCGGTGCGCTCCGGACTGATGTTCGCGCCGAACTTGTCGCCGATGACCTGGTCGAGGTTCGGCGGCAGGACGAAGCCGAGCGACGCCAGCACCCGCGAGCGCGGGTCCTCACTGCCGTAGATGAAGTAGCCCTGGTAGGTGGTCGCCATCAGCGCGCTCTTGCCCGCGAACTCCGGGTGCTCCTGCTTGACCGCGGCCAGCTTCGCGTCCACCTCGGAGATGATCTGCTCACCGGCGCCGCCCCGGCCCACGGCCTTGGTGATCCGGCGGGTGCTCTCCTGCCACGGCACGCCGTAGTCCTTGAACTCCTTGGGCTGCGCGACCGTCGGCGCGATCTGCGCCAGCTTGTCGTAGTGCTCCTGGGTCAACCCGGAGTAGAGGCCGAGGATAAGGTCGGGACGCAGCGAGGCGATCTTCTCGAACTGCGGGTCCGCGGTGCCCTTCATCACCTCGGGCAGCGGCGCGCCGTTCAGCTTCTGCGTCGCCCAGGGCCCGATCGCGCCGGGGAACTCGCCGACGAACTCGCTGGTGGCGACCGGCACCACGCCGACCGCGAGCAGCGCGTCCTGGTCGGTGTACCCGACCGTGACGATCCGCTTCGGCTCCGCCTTGATCTCGGTGGACCCGTACTTGTGGTCGATCGTCACCGGGAAAGCGGCGGGTTCGACCGGGACGGCACCCGGAGCGGTGGGCGCCGCGGGCGCTTCCTCGCTGCCGCAGCCGGCCAGTGCGGCGCTGGCCACCAGCGCCGAGGTCAGCAACCCGGCGAAACGCCGGAGGCGGCGGGTCGGGGATCGATCCATCGTCAGGTCCTTAGGGTCGAGTCGAGCAAAGGCAACTCAGGTTTGCCTAACCAAATATGTACGTCAAGTCCCGAGTGGCTCCCCTCGCAGCACAGCTTGGTTACTGTCGCTGACCGGACCACGCCGCCCACAGCCGCGCGTACCGCCCACCTGCGGCGACCAACTCGTCATGCGTGCCCGTCTCGGCCACGCGGCCATCGTCGAGCACCACGATCCGGTCAGCAGCCGCCGCCTGGCTCAGCCGGTGGGCAACCACCAGCCCGGTGCGTCCTCGCAACGCGGCCGCGGCCGACGCTTCCAGGACCCGCGCCCCCGCACTGCCCGCCTCGGCGGTCGCCTCGTCGAGGATGACGATCGGCGGATCAGTGAGGATCAGCCGTGCCAGCGCCAGCTGCTGCGCCTGCGCGACCGTGAGACGGTGCCCGCCGTCGCCGACCACGGTGGCGAGCCCGTCCGGGAGCGCGGTCGCCCAGTCCAGCGCGCCGACCTCGGCCAGTGCCGAGTGCAGCTCCTCATCGGTCGCCGTCGGCTTCGCCAACCGGAGGTCGTCGGCCAGCGGACCGGCGAACACGTGCACTTCCTGGCTGATCAGCGCCACCGTGCGCCGCGTCGCGGCCGGCCCTAGCTCGGCCAGTGGCACCCCGCCCAGCGAGATCGACCCGCTCGAAGGCGGATGGATCCCGGCGATCAGCTTCGCCAGCGTGGTCTTGCCGGCACCACTGGCACCCACGAGCGCGACGCGCTCCCCGGTGCCGATGTGCACGCTGACCTCGTGCAGCACGTCGTGACCGGGCACGTACGAGTGCCCCACCTCGGCGGTCTTCACCGAAGCGTCGACCGGAGCAGGCGACCGCTCGGGCTCCGGGGTGGACGGCAGGTCGGCGACGCCGATCAGGCGCGCGAGGCTCGCCGTGGCCGCCTGCGCGTCGTCCACCAGCGCCAACGCGGTTGTGATGGGCCCGAACAGCCCGTGGAAGTACAGCGCCGCCGCCGTCGCCGTGCCGATCGTGACGCCACCGCCGCGCACCAGCAGGAACCCGGCGATCAGCATCGCCGACAGTCCGATGAACTCGGCGTAGTTCAGCCGGGCGAAGAAGGTCGTCATCAGCCGGATGCCGCGCAACGACAGGGTGACCGCGGCATCGGACCGCTTGCGCATCCGCTCGACGTGGCTGTCGGCCAGCCGGAACGCCCGGACCGTCCGCGCACCACCGACCGTGTCGAGCAACTGCTGGTGCTGGGCACCCGCGGCCACCCGCTGAGCGGCGTACAGCGGAATCGCCTGGCGCGTGTACCGGCGCACGGCGAACACCTGGACGGGCGCCGCCAGCAGCGCCGCGAGCAGGAACCGCCAGTCCAGCAGTGCGAGTGCGCCGAGGGTGAGCACGATGGTCAGCGTCGCGCGGGACAGCTCCGGCAGTGCCTCACGAACGGCGCGTGCGATCACCGAGACGTCGCTGGTCACCCGCGAGGTGAGGTCGCCGGAACCCGCGCGCTCGACTTCGGACAACGGCAGGTTCAACGCCCGCGCGACGAAGCTCTCCCGCAGCGAGGCGAGCATGGTCTCGCCGAGACGAGCCACCATCGAGATCCCGAGCGCCATCGCGAGCCCCTGGGCCAGCGCGACCACGACCAGCGCGACCACCGGCACCACCAGCGCGTCGGCGGCCTCCTTGTTCGCGACCAGGTCGACGATCGAACCGAGCAGCGGGGCGATCGTCAGCCCGATCGCCGTGGCCGCGAAGAGCATGGCGAACGTGCCCAGCGCGCGCCCGCGTTGGGCACCCAGCAGGCCGGCGACGACAGTCCACGTACGCGCGCCGGACGCGATCGGCAGCAGAGGACGTTCCGCGCTCACGAGAGCACCGCCGCACGGTAGGCGGGGAGGTCACGGACCAGGTCGACATGTCGTCCGACCGCGCTCACCGCGCCATCCTCGATCAACGCCACCCGATCCGTCTCGGCCAGCAGGGCCGGGCTCGTGGTGACCAGCACGGTGGTGCGCGCACGCCGGAACTGCGCCAGCCCGGCGGCGATGCGTGCCTCGGTGACCGTGTCCACGGCTGTTGTCGGGTCGTGCACCACCAGCACGGGCGCCTCCACGGCTAGAGCGCGAGCCAACGCGACCCGCTGCCGCTGCCCGCCGGAAAGCGATTGCCCGCGTTCGGTGATCGCGGTGTGCACGCCATCGGGCAGCGCACTGGCGACCTCGTCCGCGGCGGCCGCGGCCAGCACCTCTTCGGAGCCCACGTTGTCCAGGAGGCTGCCTTCGAAGAGGTCGGCATCATGCGCGGCAACCAGGATCGCGGCGCGAACCTCGTGCGGGTCCATCGACGACAGGGGAGTCCCGTCGAGGAGGACGGTGCCTTCGGCCGGATCGACGTCGCGGCCAAGGCAGGCCAGCAAGCTCGTCGCGGCCGCCGGGTCGCCGGCCACGACCCCGACCAACTCCCCGGCCGCGACCTCCAGGTCCACGCCCTTGAGCGCGCCATGCCGCACCCCGGACAGCCGAATCTCCCCGGCGACCTCCGCCGGAACCGTCCCCGTGCCGCCTTCGACCGTCTGCGGCGCGGCCAGCACCTCGGCCACCCGTGCCGCCGACGCCCGCCCCTGCGCGAGTTCGGCGTTCGCCCAGCCGAGCACGCTCAGCGGCGCGAGCAGGTACTGCGCGAGCCCGACGGCGGCGACCAGGTCGCCGATGCTGATCGAGCCGCTGATCGCAAGGTTCCCGCCGACCAGCGCGACCAGGGCGATGAAGATGCCGGTCAGCGTGAGCACGGCGCCGCTGTGCCAAGCCTGCGCCCGGGCCGCCCGCAGGGTCGCGCCCAGCGAGTCCTGGCTGGTGCGGCGATACCGGTCGATCGCCGCGGGCTCGGCGCCGATGCCCTTGAGCACGCGCAGCCCGGCGACCAGATCCGCGGCGATGCCCGACGCGTGCGCGGCCCGCTCCTGCTCGACACCGCTGCGCCGCTCGAGCGGCTTGCCGATCACGTGCCCGAGCCAGAGCAGCGGCGGTACGCCCAGCAGCACTAGCAGTCCGAGCGGCACGCTGATGAGCAGCAGGAACACGGCGCTGACCACGATCCCGGTGGCGGCCGCGATGCCGAACGGCAGCACCCCGTTCACCGAGCCGACGCGCCGCGCGTCCTCGGTCGCGATGTTGACCAGCGCCCCGGGCAGGTGTCCCGCCTCGGCACCGCCGCGCGGATGCAGGATCCGCTCGCTCAACTCCAGGCGGATGCGGTGCCCGGTGTACTCGGCAGCGCGTTCGGCGAGCCGCAGCGCGTGGCGGTAGGTGTTCGACAACGCGGCGAACAGCACCAGCAGCACGATCAGCCAGGTCACCAGCTCGGCTGCCGAACCGGGCGCGATCGCCTGGTCGACCACCACGCCGATCAAAACGGGCACCAGCGCTTCACAGCCCTGGTGCGCGGCAGCGAGCACGGAAGCCGCGGTGAGGCGTCCCTTGTGCCCGCCGATCGCGCGTCGGAGCACGTCTCGGCCGGTCAACGTCGCCTCCCTGAGTCACCTGAGGAATAGCTAGGTAAGGCTACCCTATAAGCTGCCGTGGATTCGCTCATCGGAGGCTGGAGGCCGGGTTGGTAGTCGCACCGCCTGCCGAGCAAACCGAGCAGATCAAGCCGGCCGGAGCGCGCACGAACCTGCTCCGCCTGGCCGGGATCGTGCTCGCCCTCGGCGTGCTCGCCTTCGTGTTCGTGCTCAGCATCGCGATCGGAACCAAGGACATCCCGCTCGCCACCGCCTGGCACGTGCTGTGGAACAATGACGGTTCCAGCGAGGCCGTGATCATCCACGAGCTGCGCATCCCGCGCACGCTGCTCGGGATCGTCATGGGCGCGGCGATCGGCCTGTCCGGTTCGCTGATGCAGGCGCTGACCCGGAACCCACTGGCCGATCCCGGCCTGTTCGGGGTCAACCTCGGCGCGGCCGCCGCGATCGTGATCGGTATTGCCTTCCTCGGCGTGACCTCGATCTTCGGCTACGTGTGGTTCGCCTTCGCCGGCGCCGCGGTGGCCTCGGTGGTCGTCTACGTGCTCGGCTCGGCGGGTCGCAGTGGTTCCTCTCCTGACCGCTTGGTCCTCGCCGGCGCCGCGGTGACCGCGATGCTGTTCGCCTTCATCAGCGCGGTGGTGCTGCTCAACGTCGAGGTGTTCAACAAGTTCCGGTTCTGGAACGTCGGCTCGCTGGTCGGCCGCGGCACCGACACCCTGTTGCAGGTGCTGCCCTTCATCGCCCTCGGCGTGCTCATCGCGCTGATCCTGGCGCGCCCGCTCAACGCCCTCGCGCTCGGCGACCAGGCAGCCAGCGCGCTCGGCGCGAACGTCACCGCGACCCGTGTGGCCGGCGCGATCGCGGTGACCCTGCTGTGCGGCGGCGCCACCGCGGCGATCGGCCCGATCGGCTTCGTCGGCCTGGCCGTGCCCCACGCCGCGCGCTTGATCGTGGGCCCGGACCACCGCTGGGGCTTGCCCTATTCGATGGTGCTCGCGGCCATCCTCCTGCTCGGCGCCGACGTGCTCGGCCGGACCTTCGATGACACGGAAGAGGTGCAGGTCGGAATCATGACCGCGATCGTGGGTGCGCCGGTGTTCATCGCACTGTGCCGCCGCCGGAAGCCGGCGCGACTGTGAACACGCTCAAGACGACCGGCGCCAACCGGATTCTGCGCGCTCCCGGCGGCCGGGTGTCGCTGCGCGTCCCGGCCCGTGCGGTCCTCGTTTGCCTGGTGCTGGCCGTCGCCGTGGCCGCTGTCTCGGTGGTCAGCCTGACCACCGGCGACTACAAGCTTTCCGTGCCGGAAGTGGTCGCCACGCTCTTCGGCCAGGGCCCACCCGGCGCCGACTTCATCGTCACCACGCTGCGCCTGCCGCGCCTCCTCGCCGCCCTCCTGGTCGGCGCCGCACTCGCGGTAAGTGGCGCGATCTTGCAGAGCCTCTCCGGCAACGCGCTCGGCAGCCCCGACATCATCGGCTTCACCCACGGCTCCGCCACCGGCGCGCTCATCGTCATCATCACCACCGCGGGCGGCATGCTGGAAACCGCCTTGGGCGCGCTGGTCGGCGGCATGGTCACCGCGATCGTGGTCTACCTGCTGGCGTTCAAACGAGGCATGCACGGCCTGCGCATGGTGCTCATCGGCGTCGGCGTGAGCGCGATGCTTCTGTCGGCCAACTCGTACCTGATCACCAGGGCGAGCCTGCAGGACGCCGTTTCCGCACAAGCCTGGCAGGTCGGCGGCCTGAACGGCCGTGGCTGGGAACACGTCCAACCGGTCGCCATCGCCGTCGCCATCCTGTTGCCCATCGCCGCTTACTACGGTCGGCGCCTCTCCATGCTGGAGATGGGCGACGACGCGGCCAAGGGCCTCGGCGTGCCCGTGGAGCAGAGCAGGCTGGTCCTGTTCGGCGTCAGCGTGACGCTGTGCGCGGTAGCGACCGCCGCCGCCGGCCCGATCACCTTCCTCGCCCTCGCCGGACCGCAGCTCGCCCGCAAGCTGACCCGCGCTCCTGGACCGAACCTCCTGTCGTCTGCGCTGATGGGTGCTTTCCTGCTGATCGCCAGCGACCTAGCGATCCAGCGACTGTTCCCGTCCCAGCAACTGCCAGTTGGGATCGCCACCGGCATCCTCGGCGGTGGCTACCTCGCGTGGCTCCTCGCCGTTCGTTGGCGCGGTCGCAGTTAGGCGACCTGCTAGCCGCAGTTCGCCAGCAGCGGAGTGAGCACCGTGCAGGTCACCGACGACTTGTCGTTCGCCGAATTGAGGTCCTCGGGCACTGCGCCGGACCGGTTCGCGGTGAAGGTGAAGGGCAGGCCAATGGTCAGCAGGCCATAAGGCACAGAGAAGGCGGCCGTGCCCTTCGCCCCGTTCGCCAGCTCGCCGACTGTGCAAGCCACCGTGCCAGCTGACGGAGTGCAGCCAGCTCCGGCTGTCGCCTTCAACCCGGCCGGAAGGCTAGTGGTGACCGCGGTGCTCGTGGCCGGATCCGGTCCGTTGTTCGTGACACTCACGGTGAAGTCGATTCGTCCACCCAGCAGGCCCGGCCTCGGGGTGCCGGTGAGCTTGATCGCGCGGTCCGCCCTCGCGTCCACGGTCAAGGTCGGGCCGGCAACACGCTCGGTGGCGTAATTACTGCCGAAGAACTGCCCCTGCAGGGTATGTGTGAAGTCAGGCGCGTTCGCCGTGATCTTCAACGTAAAGGTCACCTGTGCGGCTTCACCCGCCGAAAGGGCCTCGGGCAGCGTGCCCTGGTAACCGACCGGGCCATCAGGCCCGTCCACAGTGGAGCACGCGACCCCGGAGCAGCTGACCAGCGTGGTGTACGAGGTCAGATTCTGAGGCGTGCTGAACAGCCGGGCCGCCGGGTGAAGCACCGTGAACCCGTTGACGTTCGTAATCGTTTCCGTGACGGTCACCGTCTCGCCGGGGTGCGCGATGGAAGTCGACGTGGAGAGCTGGACTTCGGGAGCAACTGCTCCGGCCGTCGTTGCGCCTGCCAACGTCACGACTCCGCCAAGGAGCACGACAGCGAGCAGTCGTCGGGTTCGGCGCATCGTGGCACCCTCTCGCCAGGGCGAGCCCAGGGCGGGCCGCCGCTATCCATGATTCGTCCTACCGACCGAAGCCGTTACACCATCTGCACGAGCTCCTTGCTTCCACGCGTCCGGCCAACCCGTCAGCGACTGCTTCAGACGCTCTACCAAGATCAACCGGTCGCTGCCGGCACGCGGTCGCGCCGCGTCGTGCAGTCCGGGTGACCTGGCTACGTCTCTCTGGGATCTTCATACCTGAACGACCCGATGTTGTCGATTTCCAACTATGCGAACGGTGTATTTATTGCGATTTTCGCCGAGAACTGCTCCGTTCGACAGCCTATTTCGGCCAGGTAATCGACATCTGACCCTGTTGCTGCTTACCGTTGTTGCGTGTCCGAGCAATCACGGAAACTTTCCGACCAAGAACTCACCGCTAGCCATGTCGATGCCGTGCGCAAGTTCGACATGGCGTACGCGGAGCTGCTTCGTGGCATCGCTGAGATGCGGGACAGGGGGCTGAAGCACGGCTTCAGCAGTTTCACGCACTTCCAGACCGAGACTGACCACGTCACCAAGGGTGAGGCTCTGGCCCGAGAACGTGCAGCCGACCTGCTGTACCGACAACGTGGTCCAGATCCGCCCGTGCTCGCAGCGGTTGGTGAGGCATTGACCAAGGGGACCATCAACCGTGAACACGTGACTGAGATCTGCAAGGTGGTCAATGCCTTGTCGGACAAGGTTTCCGTCGAAGACCTGACGGTTCACGAGAGAACCTTGATCGACTTGGCGCGGCAGGCGCGACCGCACGAGGTGCGCCGGGTTGGCCAGCGAATCGTGGACTATGTCGAACAGAGCAGCAAGTCGCCTGAGGACGACGATCGTGAACAAGTTCGCCCACAGTGCGCGTTGAAAATCTGGCAGGACGGAAGCGGACACTGGCAGTTGCGAGGTGCGCTCGATCGTGTCGGTGCGCAGACCCTGCAGGGGCTTCTCGGCGTGCTGGCCAAGCCGAGGCCGAAGGATCCGGCGACCGGCGCCTTCGATCCGCGCTCCACGGCAGAACGGCAAGGCGATGCTCTGGTCGAAATCTTGGAACTCGCGGCGCGAAGTGACGACCTGCCGGTGCAAGGCGGCGAGTCGGCGGTCCTGACGTTGAATATCAACCTGGACGAGATGAAGACGAACCAGCCGGTGTTGCTCAACGAGTCGGCCTATGTCTCGATGAACACCGCTCGTCGGATCTGCTGCGGTGGTGCCTCCGTCACGCCGATGATCTTCCGCGGTGACGGGGAGGACCTGGTGCTCGGCAGGATGAGTCGCACAGCCACCAAAGCCCAGCGAAGAGCCTTGGCGGCCCGAGACCGCGGATGTACCTTCCCGGGCTGCACACGTACTCCTAAGTGGACCGAGCCACACCACGTCGTCTACTGGACGCACAGCGGTCAAACCGACCTCGACAACCTGGTCCTGCTGTGCAGTCACCATCATCGCGTCATCCACCACACCGAGTGGCACATTCGCATGATCAACCAGCGGCCAGCCTTCTACGCACCGCGCTGGCTCGACCCCGCACAGACACCGCAGTACAACCTCGCCCACCGCATCCCCGATCGGGCCACCGCGTAGATTCTCGGGGGCATGTTGATCGGCCCGGGAAGGAGACGGCGGAATGGTTTCGACGGAGAAGGTCGCGGTGGTGACCGGTGCGGGTTCCGGCCTCGGCAAGGTGGTGGCGCTCGCGCTGCTGGAGGACGGGTACCAGGTCGCACTCGCCGGACGGCGGCCGGAGCCGCTGGCCGAGACGGCGGCCGGGTTCGACGGGGCCGAGGTGATCCCCACCGACGTGGCGTCGGCGGACTCCGTGGCCGCGCTGTTCGATGCCGTCCGGAACAAGTGGGGACGGGTGGACCTGCTGTTCAACAACGCCGGGACGTCGGGGCCGGCCGGGGACGTCGACGAGATCTCGCCGGAGGACTGGGCGAGCACGGTCGGTGTCAACCTGACCGGTTCGTTCCTTTGTGCACACCACGCCGTGCGGCTGATGAAGGAGCAGCGACCGCGGGGAGGGCGGATCATCAACAACGGCTCGATCTCCGCGCACTCGCCGCGACCGCAGCGGGCTGCTTACACGGCGACGAAGCATGCGATCACGGGTTTGACCAAGCAGATCTCGCTGGACGGGCGTGCTCATGACATCGCGTGTGGCCAGATCGACATCGGGAACGCCGCCACGGACCTTGCTGCGGCGTTCGCGGACGGGGTTCCACAGGCCAACGGAACGGTGATGGCCGAGCCGACGTTCGATCCGGCTCACGTCGCTAGTGCGGTGCTCTATATGGCGAACTTGCCGCTGAACACGAATGTGCAGTTCATGACCATCGCTGCGACGAACATGCCGTTCATTGGGCGAGGCTGAGCGGTGCCGCCTGGGCGAGGCTGAGGGCCAGGGCTGGGGCAGCGGGGACCAGTCGCTGGGATTAGGAGCGGGATTGCGAGGCTGCTGAGGCAGGCGGGGAAGGTAGGGAACAGGCGGAGAGGATGGGGAAGCGGAGGAGGTCCGGCGACGACGCTGGCACCGGGCCTCCTCCGCCGACTCAGGCGATCGGCCGGTCGGTGGGCGCGATCGGGGTTGGGAGGATTTCCCGGCCGGTGAGCTGGGCGTCCACCGCGGCGGCGGCGGAGCGGCCTTCGGCGATTGCCCAGACGATGAGCGACTGGCCGCGGCCCATGTCGCCGGCGACGAAGACGTCGTCGAGGCTGGTGCGGAACTTCGCGTTGCGGGCGACGTTGCCGCGCTGGTCCAGATCGACGCCGAGGTTTTCCAGGAGGCCGGGGCGTTCTGGGCCGACGAAGCCCATGGCGAGCAGGACGAGTTCGGCGCACAGTTCTCGTTCGGTGCCCTCGACGGGGACGAACTTTCCGTTCTCCGAGCGGACTTCGACGAGGCTCAGTGCGCGTACTCGGCCTGAGCCGTCGTCGACGAACTGCTGGGTGTTGACCGAGTAGAGGCGCTCGCCGCCCTCTTCGTGGGCCGAGGAGACGCGGTAGATCATCGGGTAGGTCGGCCACGGGTGGGCGTCGGAGCGGGACTCCGGCGGGCGCGGCATGATCTCCAGCTGGGTCACCGAGAGCGCGCCCTGGCGGTGTGCGGTGCCGACGCAGTCCGCGCCGGTGTCGCCGCCGCCGATTACCACGACGTGCTTGCCGTGCGCGTTGATCGTCGGGGTGTCGAGCGTGCCGGCGGCGACGCGGTTCGCCGGGGGCAGGTACTCCATCGCCTGGTGCACGCCGTCGAGGTCGCGGCCCGGGATGGGGAGGTCCCGCCAGGCTGTCGCGCCACCGGCGAGGACCACGGCGTCGTGGTCGGCTCGCAGGTCCTCGACCGACAGGTCCACGCCGACGTTCACGCCGGTGCGGAATTCGGTGCCTTCGGCGCGCATCTGGTCCAGGCGCCGGTCCAGGCGGTGCTTCTCCATTTTGAACTCGGGGATGCCGTACCGGAGAAGGCCCCCGATGGCATCGGCTCGCTCGTAGACCACGACGGTGTGGCCCGCGCGGGTGAGCTGCTGCGCGGCGGCGAGGCCGGACGGCCCCGAGCCGACCACGGCCACCTTCTTCCCGGTCCGGTTCTCCGGGATCTGCGGGGTGACCCACCCTTCCTCGAAGGCGCGGTCGATGATGGAGATCTCCACCCGCTTGATGGTGACCGGGTCGTCATTGATCCCGAGCACGCAGGCCGTCTCGCACGGAGCCGGGCACAGGGTGCCGGTGAACTCCGGGAAGTTGTTGGTCGCGTGCAGCCGTTCGGCCGCCGCGCGCCAGTCCTCCTTCCACACCAGCGTGTTCCACTCCGGGATCAGGTTCCCCAGCGGACAGCCCTGGTGGCAGAACGGGATGCCGCAGTCCATACAGCGGCCCGCCTGCTTCTCCAGCTTGCTGGTCGCGAAGTCCTCGTAGACCTCCCGCCAGTCGAGCAGGCGCAGGTCCACCGGCCGCCGCTGCGGCAGTTCGCGTTCGGTGGTCAGAAAGCCCTTGGGGTCAGCCATGTGCGGCCTCCATGATCGCCTCGTTCACGTCGCGGCCTTCGCGTTCGGCGGCGGCCTGCGCGAGCAGCACTCGCTTGTAGTCCTTCGGCATCACCTTGCCGAACCTGGTCACCGCGGCGTCCCAGTCGGCCAGCAGCTCGCGGGCGATGGCCGACTCGGTCTCGTCGTAGTGCCGTTCGACCGCGTCGCGGAGCAGTTCGGTGTCCTCGTCGTCGAGGGGCTCGAGCTCCACCATCTCGGTGTTGAGCCGCTTCGTGTCCACGTCGAGCAGGTAGGCGATGCCCCCGGACATGCCGGCCGCGAAGTTGCGCCCGACCGTGCCCAGCACGACCACCCGGCCGCCCGTCATGTACTCGCACCCGTGGTCGCCGACGCCTTCCACGACGGCCAGCGCACCGGAGTTCCGCACGCAGAACCGCTCCCCGACCCGGCCGCGGATGAAGATCTCCCCGCTGGTCGCGCCGTAGCCGATCACGTTGCCGGCGATGATGTGGTCCTCGGCGGCGTACTGCGCCTCGCGCGGCGGGCGGACCACGATCCGCCCACCGGACAGGCCCTTCGCCACGTAGTCGTTGCCGTCGCCGATCAGGCGCAGCGTGATGCCCTTCGGCACGAAGGCGCCGAACGACTGGCCCGCGGTGCCGGTGAAGGTCACGTCGATCGTGCCGTCCGGCAGGCCCTCACCGCCCCAGCGCTTGGTCAGCTCCGAACCCAGCATGGTGCCCACGGTCCGGTTCACGTTGCGCACCGGCAGCTCCAGCCGCACCTTGTCACCCGACGAAAGGGCGCCCTCGGCCAGCTGGATCAGCGTGTTGTCGAGCGCCTTGTCCAGCCCGTGGTCCTGCGCCACGACCTGGTGCCGGGACGCACGCGGCTCCAGCTCCGGCACGTGGAAGATCGGCGACAGGTCCAGCCCCGAGGCCTTCCAGTGCTCCACCGCCTTGCGGGTGTCGAGCAGCTCGGCGTGCCCGACCGCCTCGGCGATCGACCGGAACCCCAGCTGCGACAGGTACTCCCGCACCTCCTGCGCGATGAACTCGAAGAAGTTCACCACGTACTCCGCCTTGCCGCTGAACTTCTCGCGCAGCACCGGGTTCTGCGTGGCCACCCCGACCGGGCAGGTGTCCAGGTGGCACACCCGCATCATGATGCAGCCGGAGACCACCAGCGGCGCGGTCGCGAAGCCGAACTCCTCCGCACCCAGCAGCGCGGCGATGATCACGTCCCGGCCGGTCTTGAGCTGACCGTCGGTCTGCACCACGATCCGGTCCCGCAGCCGGTTCGCCAGCAGCGTCTGCTGCGTTTCGGCGAGCCCCAGCTCCCACGGGCCACCCGCGTGCTTGATCGACGACAGCGGCGAAGCACCGGTACCGCCGTCGTGCCCGGAGATGAGCACCACGTCGGCGTGCGCCTTGGACACCCCGGCCGCCACCGTGCCGACGCCCACCTCGGACACCAGCTTCACGTGGATGCGGGCGTTCGGGTTGGCGTTCTTCAGGTCGTGGATCAGTTGCGCCAGATCCTCGATGGAGTAGATGTCGTGGTGCGGCGGCGGCGAGATCAGGCCGACCCCCGGCGTGGAGAACCGCGTCTTCGCGATCCACGGGTACACCTTCGCGCCGGGCAGCTGCCCGCCCTCGCCGGGCTTCGCGCCCTGCGCCATCTTGATCTGGATGTCGTCGGCGTTGACCAGGTACTCGCTCGTCACGCCGAACCGGCCGCTCGCGACCTGCTTGACCGCCGAGCGGCGCTCCGGGTCGTACAACCGGTCGGCGTCCTCGCCGCCTTCACCGGTGTTGGACTTGCCGCCCAGCCGGTTCATCGCGATCGCCAGCGTCTGGTGCATCTCCTTCGAGATCGAGCCGTAGGAGATGGCGCCGGTGGCGAACCGCTTGACGATCTCGGACACCGGCTCGACCTCTTCGATCGGGACCGGCGCCCGCGTGCCCTCCTTGAAACCGAAGAGCCCGCGCAGCGTCAGCAGCCGCTCCGCCTGGTCGTCGACCTGCTTGGTGTACTCCTTGAAGATCTCGTACTTGCCGGACCTGGTGGAGTGCTGCAGCTTGAACACCGTCTGCGGGTTGAACAGGTGCGGTTCACCCTCGCGGCGCCACTGGTAGTCGGCGCCGGTCTCCAGCTCGCGGTGGCTCGGGCGCACCCCGTCGACCGGGAACGCCCGCCGGTGCCGCAGCGCGACCTCCTGCGCGATGGTCTCGAACCCGATGCCGCCGAGCCGCGAGGTGGTGCCGGTGAAGCAGGTGCTGATGACCTCCTCACCCAGTCCGATCGCCTCGAAGATCTGCGCGCCGGTGTAGGAGGCCACGGTGGACACACCCATCTTCGACATCGTCTTGCGCACGCCCTTGCCCAGCGCCTTGATCAGGTTCCGGGTGGCCTGCTTCGCGTCGACGCCGTCGATTTTCCCGGCCGAGGCGAGCTCCTCCACCGTCGCCATCGCGAGGTACGGGTTGACCGCGGCCGCGCCGTAGCCGATGAGCAGCGCGATGTGGTGCACCTCGCGGGCGTCCCCGGCCTCGACGAGCAGGCCGACCTGCGTCCTGGTCTTCTCGCGGACCAGGTGGTGGTGCACCGCGCCGGTGAGCAGCAGCGACGGGATCGGCGCGTGCTTCTCGTCGACGCCGCGGTCGGACAGCACGATCAGCCGGGCGCCGTCGGCGATCGCCTGCGACACCTCCGCCCTGATCTCGTCCAGCCGCCGGGTGAGCGCCTCGGCGCCACCGTCCACTTCGTACTTGCCGAACACGGTGACCGCGCTGAACTCCGGCAGGTCGCCGTCGTCGTTGATGTGCACCAGCTTGGCGAGCTCGTCGTTGTCGAGCACCGGGAACGGCAGCACGATGCGACGGCACGACCCGGCGTCGGCGGTGAGCAGGTTCGGCTCGGCGCCGAGCTGCGCACCGAGCGCGGTGACCAGCTCCTCGCGGATCGCGTCCAGCGGCGGGTTGGTCACCTGGGCGAACAGCTGGGTGAAGTAGTCGAACAGCTGCCGCGAACCGCTGGACAGCGGGGCGAGCGGCGAGTCGTTCCCCATCGAGCCGATCGGCTCCGCGCCGGTGCGGGCCATCGGCTCGAGCAGGACGTCGAGCTCCTCTTCGGAGTAACCGAACGCCTGCTGCCGCCGGACCAGCGCGGCGTGCGGGGGTACCTCGCGCTCCCGCTCCGGCAGGTCCTCCAGCTGGAGCAGGCCCTGCTCGACCCACTCCTGGTACGGGTGCTCGGCGGCGAGCCCGCCCTTGATCTCGTCGTCCTCGACGATGCGGCCTTCGACGGTGTCCACCAGGAACATCCGGCCCGGCTCCAGCCGTCCCTTCCGGACGATCGACGCCTGGTCGATGTCCAGCACGCCGACCTCACTGGCCAGCACGACCAGGCCGTCCTCGGTGACCCAGTAGCGCGCGGGCCGCAGGCCGTTGCGGTCGAGCACGGCGCCGATCTGGGTGCCGTCGGTGAAGGCGACCAGCGCCGGCCCGTCCCACGGCTCCATCAGCGTGGAGTGGAACTCGTAGAACGCCCGGCGGGCCGGGTCCATCTCCTCGTGGTTCTCCCAGGCTTCCGGGATCATCATCAGCACCGCGTGCGGCAGCGGCCGCCCGCCGAGGTGGAGCAGCTCCAGCACCTCGTCGAAGGAGGCGGAGTCGCTGGCACCACGGGTGATCACCGGGTAGAGCCGCTCCAGGTCGCCGGGGATCAGCTCGCTGGCGAGCATCGACTCCCTGGCGTCCATCCAGTTGCGGTTGCCGCGCAACGTGTTGATCTCGCCGTTGTGCGCGACGTACCGGTAGGGGTGCGCCAGCGGCCACGACGGGAAGGTGTTGGTGGAGAAGCGGGAGTGCACCAGTCCGATGGCACTGGTAACGCGCTCGTCGGTGAGGTCGGGGAAGAAGCTCTCCACCTGCGCCTCGGTGAGCATTCCCTTGTAGACGATGGTTCGGGCCGACAGGCTCGGGAAGTAGACCTCGTCCTCGGCCAGTTCGTGTTCGGCGCGCTTGCGCACGCAGAACGCGGCGCGCTCCATGGCGAGCCCGGTCTGCTCGGGGGAGCGCGGGCCGAGGAAGAGCTGGCTGAAGTGCGGCATGGTGGCGGCCGCGGTCGGTCCGGTGTGCTCGGTGCGGACCGGGAGTTCGCGCCAGCCGAGCACCTGGGTGCCCTCTTCGGCGGCGATCCGTTCGATCGCGCTCATCGCGCGGCCGCGGGCCGTTTCGTCGACCGGCAGGAACGCGGTGCCGACGGCGTATTCGCCCGGCTCGGGCAGGTCGAAGTCGGTGACCGCGCGGAAGAACTCGTCCGGGACCTGGATCAGCAGGCCCGCGCCGTCACCGGTTTCCGGTTCGGCGCCGCGGGCGCCGCGGTGTTCGAGGTTCCGCAGTGCGACCAGTGCCTTGCGAACGATCTGGTGGTCTCGTCTCCCGGTGAGATCCGCGACAAAGGCGACCCCGCAGGCGTCGTGCTCGTACTGCGGGTCGTACAGGCCGGCTGGCCTGCGCTGGTGCTGATCATGGCGGGTCACGGCTGGCCGCCTCCTCGGGCGTAGGCAGTACCGGGCTGTCACCCGATCGGGCCGGTCTGGCGGACTCGGCTAACGGGCGGACCCCGGACTGCGATGGTCAGTCGAGAGCGAAGACGCGTAAGCCCGGAAAAATCCTGGGCACGCTGATCGACGGGACCACACGGCACTGGGTGGCCTGTGCACGGCACTGTGCACGTCGTCGGTGTGCGCTGGGCACACGTGGGTAAGCGCGGCGGCCGAGATCCGCGTGGTGGTGGTCTGCTCGGCGTGCGCTACCTACTCCCGGGTTCGCCGGGTCTTATGACAGTAGTGTGAAATTTCCATTATCGGGACACGTCGCGGTCACGGCGTGGGAAATGCCACGCGACGGTTGACGGCCCGGTTAAGCCCGCGTTAACCGCGCCCTGGACCGTGGACAGGGCGCTGACCTGCGCAAATGCCACTTGCGGCGGCAACTTGATCGTTCCGGCGTCAGGCGGCGGCCGAGCCCGGTCCGGGTGCGGCCGACCCGGAAATCACCCGGAAGCCAATCGCCCGGTAACCCGCGGCAGTCAGCTTCGCGGGCACTCGGCGGCCCGGCGCGCCCGTCGCGGCCGCGGTGAACAGGCCCCGATGGGCCAGCTCCCGAACGGTGTTCTGGTGGCAGCAGGCGATGCCGTCGACGAACAGATCCGGCTCGCTGCTGCAGGTGGTCTCGGCACGGCCCCGGCCGACCGCGCGCAGGATCGCGCGGTCCCGATGGCTGAGCTCTTCGAGTGGCATCTCGAGACTCCTTCCCCGCAATGACAGTGAACCTCGCGGCACCGACAATTTCGGACACGGACGACGAAGCGAACGGGTTCACCCCGAAGCGTGTCCGTCCTATTGGGAGTCGCCAACTTGTTCAGCCCGACCTTGCCGGTCGCGGCTCCCGCTGATCTTGTCTTCAATGGGGTGATGCGGGAGCTGCGGACGGCGTTGCGGGCGGAATTGGGTTCGAGGGTGGCCGTCGACGCGGCGACTCTCGCGTTGTACAGCACGGATGCGTCGAACTACCGGCACGAACCGGTCGGGGTGGTGTGGCCGCGGTCGGCGGAGGAGACCGAGGAAGTCGTCGCTGCCTGCCGGACGGCCGGCGCGCCGATCGTCGCGCGCGGGGGCGGGACGAGCATCGCGGGCAACTCGTGCGGACCGGGCGTGGTGTTGGACTTTTCCCGCTACTGCAACCGGTTCGGGGAGATCGATCCGGAAAACCGGACAGTGAGGGCGGAACCGGGCGTGGTGCTCGACCGGTTGCAGGCGGCGGCCGCGCCGCACCGACTCCGGTTCGGCCCGGACCCGTCCACGCACAGCCGGTGCACGCTCGGCGGCATGATCGGCAACAACGCCTGCGGGTCGCACTCGGTGGCTTGGGGGCGGACCGTCGATGCCGTGCGGAGCATGGACGTCCTCCTCTACGACGGCACGCGGCTGACCGTGGGCCCGGACGTCGGCGTGCCACCGGAGCTGCGGACGCTGGTGCGCGACCACCTTTCCCTGCTGCGCACCGAGCTTTCGCCGTGGTCCCGCCGGGTTTCCGGGTACGGGCTGGAGCACCTCCTGCCGGAGAACGGAACGAACCTGGCGAAGGCGCTCGTCGGCAGCGAGGGCACCTGCGTGACGGTGCTCGGCGCGGAGTTGGCACTGGCCGAGTTGCCCAGGGAACGCGTGCTCGCCGTGCTCGGCTTCGAGTCGGACATCGCGGCGGCCGACGCGGTGCCGTCGATCCTGCCGTGGTCGCCGCTCACCGTCGAAGGAGTGGACGCGGAACTCGTGTCGCTGCTGGATTCCTCGCGGGGCACGGATTTGCCGCGCGGCGGGGCGTGGCTGTACGTCGAACTAGGCGCGGACACGCAGCAGCAGGCGCTGGCTCGTGCGCGGGCGCTGACCAGGGACCTTGCCGCGCAGCTCACCGGGCACGTGGTGCTCACCGAACCGAAGGCGCAGCGGCAGTTGTGGCGCATCCGGGAGGAGGGCGCCGGACTGGCGACGCGGCTGGCGGACGGTTCGGAGGCGTGGCCCGGTTGGGAGGACGCTGCGGTTCCGCCGGAACGCCTTGGCGCCTACCTGCGCGAGTTCAAGCAGTTGATGGCCGAGCACGGTCGCAAGAGCGTGGTGTACGGGCACTACGGCGAGGGCTGCCTGCACATGCGGCTGGACTTCGACATGCTGTCCAGGCCGGGCCTCGCGGGCTTCCGGAAGTTCCTGGAGGAGGCGGCGGACCTGGTCGCCGCGCACGGCGGCTCGCTCTCCGGTGAGCACGGGGACGGGCAGGCCCGCTCGGAACTGCTGTCGCGGATGTACAGCCCCGAGATGATCGCGCTGTTCGGTCGGTTCAAGGGAATATTCGATCCGGGCGGCCGGATGAACCCGGGGGTGCTCGTCGAACCCCGCGCGCTCGACGCCGACATCCGGGTGCGGACGGCGCCGCCGTCGATCGACTCGGTGACCTTCCTCGGGTATCCGGAGGACCGCGGGAGCTTCGGGCAGGCGGTGCGCCGGTGCGTCGGGGTGGCGAAGTGCCGCAACACCGAGGGCGGCGGGGTGATGTGCCCGAGCTACCGCGCGACCCTCGACGAGAAGCATTCGACGCGAGGTCGCGCTCGCCTGCTCGCGGAGATGATCAACGGCGAGGTGATCCGGGACGGCTGGCGGTCCGAGGAGGTGCGGGAGGCGCTGGACCTGTGCCTTTCGTGCAAGGGGTGCCTGTCGGACTGCCCAGTGGATGTCGACATGGCGACCTACAAGGCGGAGTTCTACTACCAGCACTACCGTCGGCGGCTGCGCCCGGCAGCGCACTACTCGATGGGCTGGCTGCCGCTCTGGCTGCGCTTCGCCGGACTCGCGCCCCGGCTGGCGAACTCGGTGGTGAAGCGCCCGCGGCTGGCTCGGTTGCTGAAGCGACTCGGCGGCATCGCGCCGGAACGCGACCTGCCGACGTTCGCGCGTCCGTTCACCAGGACGCCGGTGAGGTCCGGGGCAGGGCGTGGTGTGGTGCTCTGGCCGGACTCGTTCAACAACTACTTCACCCCGCACGTGCTCGAAGCCGCGGCCGAGGTCCTCACCGCGGCCGGGTACCGGGTCGTGGTCCCGAGCAAGGAGGTCTGCTGCGGCCTGACCTGGGTGTCGACCGGGCAGCTGGGCGTGGCCCGGAAGGTGCTGCGGCGCACGCTGTCGGTACTCAAGCCCTATCTCGACGCCGGGTACCTGGTGGCCGGGGCGGAGCCGAGCTGCACTGCGCTGTTCCGTGGTGACCTCCAGGCGCTGCTGCCGGACGACCCGCTCGCCGCGGTCCTGAGCTCGCGGACGCGGACACTCGCCGAGCTGGTGGCGGACTCCTCGCTGGAGTTCCGCTCACTGGACGTGCCCGCGGTCAGCCAGGTGCACTGCCACCAGCACGCGGTGCTCGGCTTCGACGCCGACGAGCGCGTGCTCGCCGGGGCGGGGGTGCGGAACTCGACCCTGGACTCGGGGTGCTGCGGGCTGGCCGGGAACTTCGGGTTCGAACGCGGGCACTACGAGGTCTCGGTGGCGTGCGCCGAGGACCGGCTGCTGCCCGCCCTGCGGGAGACGGACGCCGGCACGCTGGTCATCTCGGACGGCTTCAGCTGCCGGACGCAGATCGCGCAGGAGTCGGGCCGGGAAGCCGTGCACCTGGCCGAAGTCCTGCGGCGGGCGTTGCCGGAGGAGCGTGCTTGACACCGCGCGGCCGAAGCCGCCCTTGGGTCAGCGTCGGAGTCTGAGTCCGGGGCTGCGGCCGGAGCCGCCGGTGGGGCAGCCTTGGAGGCTGCGGCCGGGGCGGGAGGCTAGGTTGCGCGGTCAGGTCGGGAGGTCAGGTCGGGAGGCCAGGTCGTGCCTGGTCAGGCGCCGAACCAGCGCTGGGCCAGTGCGTCCAGCGTCGGACGTGCCGGCTCCGGCATGACCTTCAGGTACCAGGGCAGGTTGCTGTAGACGTGCAGCAGCGTGTACGCCAGGCACCGGCGCGCGAAGTCGGTGTCCAGCTGCTCGGGGGTGTAGCCGTAGGCCAGCAGCAACCGGCGGAAGAACGCCAGGTCACCACCCGCGACGAACACCCCCACCCCGACCAGGTCGTACTCCGGCGCGCCTCGCATGGCGGGTTCGAAATCGAATATTCCGCTCAGCGCCCACCCCCCGGGCCCACGCTGGACCAGGAGGTGGTCCCGCATGAACTCGGTGTGCAGGAGCACCGGCTCCGGAGTGCCGAGTTCGACCTCGGCGAGGAAGGCCGGGATCTGCTCCAGCCACTCCTCTGCCAGTCCGGCCGACCGCTGGCGCTCGACGGCGTTCGCGCGCTGGGTCGCGATGAAATCGGACCAGTCGGCCGGGCCCAGGTCCGGAGCCGGAGTCCGGTGCAGCGCGGCGAGCGCCTCGCCTAGCCGCTGGGCCAGCGCGTCCTTGTCCTCGCCGGTGAGCTGTCCCCACACGCTGCTGAGCGACTCGCCGGTGAGGCGGCTCATCAGCACGTACCCCCAGCCGTCGACCTCGCCGGTCCGGGCGAGGTGCGGAGTCGGGATCGGGAGCTTGCCGTCGAGGGCGCGCAGCACCCCGGCTTCGGTGGCGACCTCGTCCAGGTGCACCGGCGGGAACAGCTTGAGCACCAGCTCGTCGCCGACCGCGTAGACCGGCAGCGACCCGTCCTCGAAACGCTCGACCCGCTGGTCGGCCATGTCCAGCTCGGCCAGCAAGGCGGTCACCCCGGGCCGCAACTGCTCTTCGGTGAGCGCTTCGAACTGCGCCTCGGTCGCGGCCCCGGGAAAGATCGGCATGCGCGGACGGTAGACTACGGCGGCAGCCCCGGCGACGGAATTATGGTGGGCCGGTGACCCTGCAGCACGCGCGCGAACTCGACCAGGCCGACCCGCTCTACCCCTTCCGGGACCGCTTCCTGCCCGCCGACGAGAAACTGGTGGCCTACCTCGACGGCAACTCGCTGGGCAGGCCGCCGCGCGCGGCGCTCGACCGGCTCGAGGCGCTGGTCCGCGAGGACTGGGGCGGCCGCCTGATCCGCGGCTGGTCGGACGGCTGGACGGACCTGCCCACCCGCCTCGGCGACCGGCTCGGCGAGGTGGTGCTGGGCGCCGCGCCCGGTCAGGTGGTGCTCGGCGAGTCGACCTCGGTGTGGCTGTACAAGCTGCTGCGTGCGGCACTGGCCCTGCGGCCCGGCCGGCACGAGATCGTGACCGACCGGCACAACTTCCCGACCGATCGCTACCTGGTCGAGGGCATCGCCGAGGAACTCGGCTGCCGCATCCGCTGGGTGGAAGCTCCACTCGAGAGCGGGCCGACGGTGGACCAGCTCGCCGAGGCGATCGGGCCGGAAACCGCGGTCGTGACGCTGAGCCAGGTCGACTACTGGTCGGCCCAGATCGCCGACCTGCCCGCGATCACCCGCCTCGCCCACGACGCCGGGGCGCTGGTCGTCTGGGACCTCTGCCACAGCGCGGGCTCGATCCCGTTGACCCTCGATGCCGACGAGGTGGACTTCGCGGTCGGCTGCACCTACAAGTTCCTCTGCGGCGGACCGGGCTCCCCGGCGTTCGCGTACGTGCGCCGCGACCTGGCCGAACAGGTGCGCCAGCCGATCTGGGGCTGGTTCGGCCGGAAGGACCTGTTCGAGATGGGGCCCGGCTACGAACCGGCGGACGGGGTTCGGCGCCTGCTCTCGGGCACGCCGCCGGTGGTCGGGCTGGCGGGCGTGGAGGCCGGGGTCGAGCTGATCGCCGAGGCCGGCATGCCGCGGATCAGGGACAAGGCGATGGCGCTCACCGAGTTCGCCGTCGAACTCTTCGACGAGATGCTCGCGCCCCTCGGCTTCGCACTCGGCTCACCTCGCGACCCGGCGATCCGCGGTGGTCACGTGACGATCCGGCGTGCCGACGCGCGCGAGCTGTCGGCCGCGCTCATCGAGGCCGGGGTGCTCATCGACTTCCGCGCACCCGACGGCATCCGGCTCGGGCTCTCGCCGCTGACCACCGGGTTCGAGGAGCTGTACCGGGCGATGGAGGTCATCCGGGACCGTGCTCGGTGACCACCGCGGTGACCAGTTCGGCCGGGGTCACGTCGAAGGCCGGGTTGAACACCGGGGCGCCGGCCGGCGCGGTCCGGACCCCGCCCCAGGTGGTCACCTCGTCGGCGGCGCGCTCCTCGATCTCGATCAGCTCGCCACTCGGGGTCGCCGCGTCCACCGTCGACGACGGCGCCACCACCACGAACGGGATCCGGTGGCGGGCGGCGGCCAGCGCGAGACCGTAGGTGCCGACCTTGTTGGCCACGTCGCCGTTCGCCGCGATGCGGTCCGCGCCGACGACCACGCAGTCGACCAGGCCGCGCGCGATCGCCGACGCCGCCGCGACGTCCGGCAGCACGCGGTACGGCACCCCGACCTCGGCCAGTTCCCACGCGGTCAGCCGCGCACCCTGAAGCAAGGGCCGCGTCTCGTCGACCAGCACGTACTCGACCTGACCTGCCGCGTGGAGGTGCCAGACCACGCCGAGCGCGGTGCCCCAGCTGACGGTCGCGAGCCGGCCCGCGTTGCAGTGGGTGAGCAGGCGCAGCGGCCGCCGGGCGCATTCGCGCAGGATCAGCTCGGCAGCGTGCCCGGACGCTTGGCGGCACAGCTTCTCGTCCTCGTCGAGCAGTGAAAGCGCCTCGTCGAGCACGGCGCTTGCTCCCGAGGGCAACTTCGCCAGCGCCCGCCGCACACCCCACGCCAGGTTGACCGCCGTCGGCCGCGCCTGGGCCAGCCGCTCGGCCTCGCGCTCGACGTCGGAAGCGTGCTCGTGACGCCGAGCCGCGAGCGCGACCCCGAGCGCACCGGCCGCACCCAGCGCCGGCGCGCCCCGGATCGCCAGCCGCTGGATCGCGTCGATCAGCTCGGTGACGGTCTCGAGTCGCAGCTTCCGGTGCGCACCGGGCAGCGCGCACTGGTCGACGATGACCACCGCGCCGTCGTTCCAGTCGATGGTGCGTTGGTCAACAGGCCCCATGGGCCGAGGCTAACTCAGGTGAGCCCGGCGAGGGCGGCTGTCAGCGGCAGCGCGGCCACGATCAGGATCGCGCCGCAGACGTCGAAGGTGATGCCGGACCGGATCATCCGCGTGATCGGCACCGTGCCCGACCCGTAGACGATCGCGTTCTGCGGGGTCGCGACCGGCAGCATGAAGCCGAACGAGGCGCCGAAGGTCGCGGCCAGCGCGGGCATCAGCGGATCGATCCCGGCGGCCGCCGCGATCGGGATGATGATCGGCACCACCACCGAGGCGGCCGCGGTGTTGCTCGTCGCCTCCGAGATCAGGATCGCCAGCAGCACCGCGAACAGCGTGATCGGCAGTGAACTGGCCAGGCCCAGCGTGCTCGACGTGGACTCACCGATGGTCTTCGCCAGCCCGGTCGCGGCGAGCAGCGAACCGAAGATGATGCCCGCGCCGAACAGCATGATCGTGCCCCAGTCGATGCGCGCGGCGTCCGACCAGGTCAGCGTGAACCTCCGGCGCTTCCACTCCACGGGAAGCAGGAACAGCAGCGACGCGCCCAGGACCGCGACCACTCCCTCGTCGAGGCGGTCGCTGACGGTCTTCGACAACGCCGAGTCGTTGCCCGCGGCCAGGCCGACGATCGCCGGCACGATCCACAGCGTCACCGTGAACGCGAAGGCGACCAGCGTGTTCTTCTCCGAACGCGACAGCGGCCCCATCTTCGCCCGCTCCTCGGCGACGTACTCGCGCACGCCCTCGATGCGGCGGATCTCCGGCCGGTTCAGCAGCAGGAGCACGACCCCGAGCACGACGAACATCAGCAGGCAGAGCGGCAGCGCGGAGATGACCCACTGGAGGAAGGAGATCCGGATGCCGGTGGCCTCCTCGATCTGGGCGCGCCCGATCAGGTTCGGCGGCGAGCCGACCGGGGTGAGCAGGCCGCCGACGCTGGCTCCGTAGGCGAGCATCAGCATCAGGGCCGTGCCCACGCGCAGCCGTCGCGGGTCGAAGTCGCTCGCCACCACGCCGCGGTCCTGCATCAGCTTCGCGATCACGGTCAGGATGCCCAGCGCGGTCGGCAGCAGCATGGCCACCGTCGCGGTGTTCGAGACGAACGCCGAGAGCAGGCAGGTGATCGCGCCGAAGGCGAGGATGATCCGCGTGGTCGAGCTGCCGACCCCGGGCAGCGACAGCACCCGGAAGGCGAACCGCCTGGCCACGCCGTGCTTCAGCATCGCCTGCGCGATCACGAACGCGCCGATGAAGGTGAAGATGGTCGACGAGCCGAACGGTTCCAGCACGTCGTCCACCGGTGCCACGCCCAGCAGCACGGTGGCGGCGATGCCGATGAACCCCGAGACCGGCAGGGGGAGCGGCTCGCACACCCAGAGCACGACCACGCCGAGCAGGATCCCGGCGAGGGTCTGCTGGTTGCCCGCCAGATCCAGCGGCAGGAGCAGGAAGACCACGGTGACCAGCGGTGCCAGCCACAGCCCGGTGGTCTTCCGCCGTCGTTCGAAACGCTCCTCACCGGCGGAGAGGCGTTCCGAGCCGAGGCTCTCACGATTGGCCCTGAGCAGGACGTCTTCGACGTCGGTGACCGACGGCTTCGTTGCCATGCCGGATATTGAAGGGCGGCCGCCGGGGTGTGTCCAAGACCACTTCGCTACCAGGGTGGTAGGCAGGACCTATCAGGATGAGGGCCCTGAGCGGCAGGAGGCCGGATGGACGCACGGCAGTTGCGCTATTTCCTCGCGATCGTCGACGAACAGGGCTTCAACCGCGCCGCCGAACGGCTGCACCTGGCCCAGCCCTCGCTCTCGCAGGCGATCCGCACCCTCGAGCGCGACCTCGGGGTGGAGCTGTTCCACCGGATCGGCAGGCGGGCGGTGCTCACCGAAGCCGGGCACGCGCTGATCGAACCCGCCCGCCAGGTGCTCCGCGACCTGGACACCACCAGGTCGACCGTGCGCTCGGTGGCCGGCCTGCGGACCGGGCGGGTGGAGGTGGCGTCGATGCCGTCGCAGTCGGTCGAGCCGCTCAGCGCCATGATCACCCGGTTCCACCAGCGGCACCCCGGCGTGCTGGTGGTGATCCAGGCCTGCTTCACCCCGCAGTCGGTGGTCGACGCGGTGCGCGGCGGCAAGGCGGAGGTCGGCCTGCTCGGTGCCGCCGACGACGTGGCGATGCCGGGCGTCCGCGTGCACCGGGTGGAGCAGCAGCCGTTCGTGCTGGTCGCGCCGCCGGGTTCGGAGCTGGGCAGTGACGGCTGCGTGCGCCGGGAGGAGCTGGCCGGGGCGAAGGTGATCGCCGCGCCGCTGGGCAACCGCATGCGCCACGTGGTCGACGAGATCCAGGCCGCGGGCGTCGACCTGCGGATCGTGGTGGAGACCGCGCACCGCGAGGCGATCCTGCCGCTGGTGCTCAACGGCGTCGGCGTGGCGGTGATGACGCAGTCGTGGGCGTGGATCGCGCGCCGGGCCGGGGCGCGGGTGCTCGACCTCGACCCGCCGTCGAGTCTGCGGATCTCGCTGGTCCACCGGCGGGGCCGCCTCACCCCGGGAGCGCACGACTTCGTCGCGACGGCACTCGACGAGGAGCGCGGATAGATAGGCCAGCCCTACCAAGTGGATCATCGATCGGTCTTGGACGGTGGCGGCCGCGCGCTTGTTTGATGGCGGCATGAAGACCTTCCGCATCGCCGCCATCCCCGCCGACGGTGTCGGCCGCGAGGTGGTCGCCGCCGGTCGTGAGGTGCTGGACGCGCTCGCCTCCGGTCGGGACTTCACCTTCGACTGGGCGGAATTCGACTGGGGCTGCGACTACTACCACCGCACCGGCCGGATGATGGCCGAGGACGGGCTCGACCAGCTCAAGGACTTCGACGCGGTGTACTTCGGCGCGGTCGGCTGGCCGTCGGTACCCGACCACATCAGCCTGTGGGGCCTGCGCCTGGCCGTCTGCCAGGGCTTCGACCAGTGGGCGAACGTGCGGCCGGTGCGCTTCCTGCCGGGGGTGACCAGCCCGCTGCGCAAGGCCGACGAGGTGCCGCTGGACTGGGTCGTGGTCCGGGAGAACAGTGAAGGCGAGTACGCCGGGCTCGGCGGGCGCAACCTCGCCGCGCGCGGACCCGGCAACGAGGTCGCGATCCAGTCCTCGTTGTTCACCGAGGTGGGCTGCGAGCGGATCATCCGGTTCGCCTTCGAGCTGGCCGCCACCCGCGAGCGCAAGCACGTGACCAGCGTGACGAAGAGCAACGCGCAGCAGTTCGGCATGGTGCTGTGGGACGACGTGTTCCGCCGCGTCGCAGCCGAATATTCGACTGTCGAGAGCGAGAGCTGCCTGGTCGACGCCATGGCCGCGCGGTTCGTGCTGCGGCCGGAGGACCTGTCGGTGGTGGTCGCCTCCAACCTGCACGCCGACATCCTGTCCGACCTCGGCAGCGCGCTCGCCGGCAGCCTCGGCCTGGCGACCAGCGCGAACCTGAACCCGGAGCGCCGCTTCCCGAGCATGTTCGAGCCGGTGCACGGCTCGGCCCCGGACATCGCGGGCCAGGGGATCGCGAACCCGATCGGCGCCATCGGCAGCGCGGCGCTGATGCTCGACCACCTCGGCCTGCCCGACGAAGCGGCGCGCCTGGACCGCGCGATCGAGGCGACCACCGCGGCCGGCCTGCTGCCCCGCGACCTCGGGGGCAAGGCGAGCACCCAGGAAATCACGTTGGCGGTGATCGACTCCCTCGGGTAAGAACGGGCAGGTGAGCATCCTCCGGACAAATCCCCCTGCCCTGCACGTCCCGCCCGGCTACCACCACGTGACCATCACCGAACCCGCGCAGCTCGTTTTCCTCGCCGGGCAGTGCCCGCTCGACGCCGAGGGCGCCACCGTCGAGGGCGGCCTTCTCGCGCAGGTCGACCAGGTCGTGGCGAACACGCTCACCGCACTCGAGTCCGCCGGCGCGTCCCCGGCCGACGTGGTCCGCACCGTGATCTACGTGGCCACGACCTCGGCCGACGAGCTGTCCGCGGTCTGGGACCGGCTCAACGCCTCCGCCCTGGCCGAGGCCTTCAGCACCGCGAGCACCCTGACCGGGGTGACCGTGCTCGGCTACCCCGATCAGCTCGTCGAGCTGGACGTCACCGCCGCACTGGGAACAACCCGCGCGCGATGATCTCGCGCTGCACCTCGGAAGCGCCCTCGTAGATGCGGGGTGCGCGCACCTCGCGGTAGAGGTGTTCGAGCAGGTGCCCGCGCTCGAGGGCGCGGGCGCCGTGGACCTGGATCGCGGTGTCGACCGCGTGCTGCGCGGTCTCGGTGGCGAACAGCTTCGCCATCGCGGCCGCCGACGCGACCTCGGACCGGCCCTCGTCGTAGGCGGCGGCCGCGTCGTGCACCAGGAGGCGGGCGGCCTTGAGTCTGGTCGCGACCTCAGCCAGCGAGTGGGACACCGCCTGGAAGTCGTGCAGTCGCTTCCCGAAGGCCTCCCTGGCACCGGCATAGGCCACAGCCGCGTCGAGTGCGGCCTGGCCCATGCCCACCGCGAAGGCGCCGACACTGGGCCGGAACAGGTTCAGCGTGCCCATCGCCACGCGCATGCCTCGACCCACTTCCCCGAGCACGTGGGTCCGCGGCACGAAGACGTTGTCGAAGACGAGTCGCCCGATCGGGTGCGGCGACACCAGCGGGATCGACTCCCCGCTCAGCCCGGGGGACGAGCCCGGCACGCAGAAGGCCGTGATGCCGCGCGCCCCCGCGTCGCCGGTTCGCGCGAACACCGAATAGATGTCGGCGTCCGGTGCGTTGGAGATGTAGACCTTCTCGCCGTTGAGGCGGTAGCCGTTGCCGTCCGGGGTCGCGCGCAGTGACAGCGAGGCGACGTCGGACCCGGCGCCCGGCTCGGTCAGCGCGAACGCGGCGACGGCCTCACCAGCGGCAACCCGCGGAATCCACTCGTCGACCACCTCTGGCCTGCCCGTCGACAGGATCGGGTACGACCCCAGCCCCTGCACCGCGAACGCGGTCTCCGCCTCGGTGCAGTGCCGAGCCAAACCCTCGCGCAGCAGGCACAGCACCATCGCGGTCACCGGCCGGTAGCCCGCACGATCGCGCACGAACACCAGGTCCAGCAGGCCGTGCTCGGCCAGCGCGCGCACGAGGGGCCGGTTGATCCGGCCGTCCTCGCGAGCCAGCGTGCGCAGTTCCTCGCCGACCTGTTCGGCGCGGGTGAGCAGGTCACCCATCGGCGATCACCGCCGTGCCGACCAGTTCGAGCTTCGCCGCCGGGTCGAACAGCTCGGCCACGCCGAGTAGCGCGATCGCCGGATAGTGCCGCCCGAAGTGCTTGCGGTACAGCGGCGCCAGTTCCTTCAACGCCGCCCGGTAGGCGGGCACGTCGGTCACGTAGAACAGCAGGGACACCAGGTCGGAGGGCTGACCGCCAGCCGCGCGCAACGCCGCGGCGACGTTCCCGGCGGCCACGTCGAACTGCTCCACGATCGTGTCGCCGACGATCTCGCCGTCGCGACCTTGCGCGGTCTGCCCACCGAGGTACACCGTGCGCCCGGGCGTGGCCACGACCGCGTGCGCGAAGCCGACCGGCTCCGCCAGTTCCGGCGCCACCACAATCCGGTGCGTGCTCACCGACCCGTCCACTGCGGACTCCTTCCCGCCGTCCACGCGCGGTAGAACTCGCCGTGGTCCTTGCTGGTCATCAGCAACGCCTGGGTCATCGCCTCCAGCTCGATCGAGCTGCCGAGGTCCATGTCCAGTTCCCTGGTGAGCAGCACCTTCGTGGTCGAGTACGCCAGTGCGGGACCGTCGGCCAGGCGTCTGGCCAGCTCGGCGGTCGCGGTCGGCAGCTCCTCGTCGTCGACCACCCGCGACGCGAGGCCGATCTGTTCGGCCTTCTCAGCGCGGAGCTTGTCACCGAGCATCAGCAACTCGGTCGCGCGCCCGAGCCCGACCACGCGCGGCAGCAGGTAGGCCGAGCCCATGTCCGCCCCGGCCAGTCCGACCTTGGTGAACAGGAAGGCGAACGCCGCCGAGCGCGCCATCAGCCGGAAGTCGCTGGCCAGCGCGATCACCGAACCGGCGCCCGCGGCGATCCCGTTGATCGAGGCGATCACGGGGAGTGGGCACTCGCGCAGCGCCTTCACCACCGCGCCAGTCATCCGGGTGAACTCCAGCAGCTGCGCGGTGTCGAACTTCTGCAGCTCGCCGATGATCTCCTCGACGTCTCCACCCGAGCAGAAGCCGCGTCCCTGACCGGCGATCACCAGCACCTTCGCGTCACCGCGGTGCGGCAGTTCGGCGAGCAGGTCGCGCAGGTCGGCGTAGACGTCGAAGGTCAGCGCGTTGAGCTTCTCCGGCCGGTTCAGCGTGATGGTGGCCACGCCGTCGGCCACCTCGAAGTCGAAATGCGCCCACTGCCCGGTGAAGCCGGGCGAAGCGCGGAACGGGCTCATAGCTGGATCCCACCTCCGTCGAGAACGATGGTCTGCCCGTTGACCGCGGCGGCCTCGGGTGCGGCGAGGAAGGCGACCGCGTGGGCCACCTCCTCGGGTTCGAGCAGGCGCCCGACTGGGGACGCGGCGGCCAGCGCCGCTTCGGCCTGCACCGCGTCACGCCCGGTCGAGCCACTGATTCGCTCGATCGAGGTACGCGTCATATCAGTGCGCACGAAAGCCGGGCAGACCGCGTTCGAGGTGACCCCGGTGCCCGCGACCTCGGCGGCGACCGCCCTGGTCAGGCCCACCGCGGCGTGCTTGGACGCGGTGTACCCGGCGGTGTAGCGGTAACCCACGTGCCCGGCGGTCGAGGCCACGGTGACAATCCGGCCGGAGTCGCGCTCGCGCATGCTCGGCAGCACAGCCCGCGTGCAGAGAAACGCGCCGGTCGCGTTGACCTCGTGCTGTGCTCGCCAGTCCGCCAGCGAAGTGCGGGCCAGCGGCGCGCTCGTCGAGATGCCGGCGTTGTTGACCAGCACGTCGACCGGGCCGAGGTCGTCGAAGAAGGCGGTCACTGCGGCTTCGTCGGTCACGTCGCAGTCGGCGCGACCCGGCGCGACGACCTGGTCGCCGGCGTCGGTGAACCGCGCGGCGATGGCGGCGCCGATGCCGCGCGTGCCGCCGGTGACCACCACGAGTCTGCTCATCGGTCCTCCGTTCGCAGCGCGCGGCGGTCGAGCTTGCCGTTGGCCGTGCGCGGCAGGGTGTCCACGAACACGATCTCCCGCGGGTACTTGTGCCCGGCCAGGCGCGCACGCGCGTACTCACGTAGCTCGTCCTCGGTGACGGTCCCGCTCCGCACCACGAACGCGCGTACCCGGGCGAGCCCGTCCTGTTCGTAACCGAGTGCCGCGCATTCGACCACGTCCGCGTGGCCCAGCAGGCAGTTCTCGATTTCGCTCGGCGCGACGAAGATGCCGCCGATCTTGAGGAGGTCGTCGGCGCGGCCGTGGTGGGTGAAGAAGCCCTCGGCGTCGCGGCTGAACAGGTCGCCGGAGCGCAGGGTTTCGCCGTCGAAGGTGCGTGCCGATTTCTCGGCGTCTCCCCAGTATTCCCCGGCGATCGTCGGGCCGGTCACTTCGAGGGTGCCGATTTCCCCATCCGGCAGCACCGCCCCCGATTCGTCGATGACACGTGCCGAATAGCCGGGTACTTCCCGGCCCAGACTGCCGCGTTTGGCCGCGCCCGGTCTGTTCGACAAAAAGATGTGGTACGCCTCGGAGGAACCGATTCCGTCGACGACCTCGACGCCGAAGGTCTCATCCCATTTCCGGTGCACCTCGGCTGGCAATGCTTCGCCGGCCGACGTGCACAACCGCAGGCAGCTGAGATCCTGCTCGGCGGCGGCCGGGTGGGCCAGCATCGCGCTCATCATCGTCGGCACGTTGACCAGGATCGTCGGCCGGTGCTCGGCGATCAGGTGGAACAGCAGCTCGGGCGTGGTGCGCTCCGGGAACGCGATGCCGGAGCCGCCGACCCCGAACGGGAACATCGCGACCAGGTCGCGGGCGTACCCGAAGAACAGCTTCGGCACGCCGAGCACCTTGTCATCGGCGTTGATGCCGAGGATTTCCTTGGCGTACAGCTCGAAACTGCGGATCGGGCTGCGGCGGGTGTGGGTGCACGCCTTGGGCGCGCCGGTGCTGCCGGTGGTGAACTTCCAGATCGCCACCTCGTCGTCCGGGCCTTCGACCGGATCGAGCTGGTCGGCGGCCTCGGCCAGCAGCGCGCTCAACGAATGCTCGCCCGGCCGCAGTTCGCTCTCGTCGACCCCGGCGACCACGAGGTTCCGCGCGCCCGCCTCGCGCAGCGGACCCAGCGTGGTGGCGTCGGCGATCACCGCGAGCGCCTCGGTGTAGTTCAGGAAGTACTCGTAGTCCTTCGGCTGCAGGAAGGTGTAGACCTCGGCGGTGACCGCGCCGATCTTCTGCGCGCCGTACCACACGGCGACGAAGTCGACGCCGTCGTTCAACGCCAGCAGCACTCTTTGTCCACTGCGGACCCCGAGTTGGTGCAGCGCGTTTCCGGCACGATTGCTCAGTGCGATGAGTTCGGCGTAGGTGACCGTTCGTTCCGGCGTGATCAACGCCGTGCGCGAACCTTCGTTGCGGTCCAGGAAGTACGAGGTGATGTTCGAGTACATCAGCACGCCCCCGTCGCGGTCGCGCGAATGGTTTCGACGAGCATGGTGGTCAGGGTTTCGAAGGTTTCCGCGCCTTCTTCGGCGGTCGCTTCGGCCGGGGCGCCGCAGTAGGCCGCGCTCATTCCCATGTCCCGGAAATCGGACTGCCCGGCACGCATCGCCGAGGGCAGGTCGACGGGTACCGCGGGCAGTGCGCGCATGGCCGTGGTGTCGACCAGGTCCGGGCGGTCGGCGAGCACCAGCGAGGTCTCGTACTGCCCGGCGTGGCACGAACCGCTGCGGAACTCGTCGGTGAGCCGTTCCGCGTTTCGCCGCCGCACCAGGTCGAGATACGCGGCACCGGTCGACTCGGCGGCGCGGCGCAGCGTCGCCACGTGCTCGGGTTCGAAGTGGTTGTTCACGATCACCACGCGGCGCAGGCCCTGCCCGGCCAGCGCCCGGCACACGTCGCTGACCAGCGCGAACAGAGTCTCTGCGGCGATGTGCACCCCGCCAGCGAACCCGCGCGCGAACTGCGTCACGCCGTAGGGGAGCGCGGGCAGGATCAGCACGCGCACCTCCGGATCGTCGTGGAGGCGGCGGGCCGCGCGCTCGCACATGCCCTGCGAGATCAGCGGGTCGGTGCCGAGTGGCGCGTGCGGGCCGTGCGGTTCCACTGCGCCGACCGGCAGGAGCAGCACCGGCTTGCGCGGGCCGGCCCGCAGGGCGTCGACTTCGGGGGAGGTCAGCTCGGCGAAGTACATCTCAGGCCTCCACGGTGAGCAGGCAGAGATCCGCGCGCCCGGCGGCGAGCACGGTGTTGACCTCATCGGTGCTGGTGAGGTGGCCGCCAACAAGCGTTGGCACGGCTGCCTCGGCACGAATTCGGTCGCTGAGCGTGGTGAGGAAGCCCCGCCGGTAGACCGGCCGGGTCTCGGCCACGGTCTGCCCCGCTTCGACGTGGATCATCGACGCGCCCGCCTCCGCGAAGGCGCGGGCGTACGCCACACCATCCTCGATGGTCGCGCCTCGCGGAGCCCAGTCGGTGACGGTCAGCCGGACCACCAGCGGGCGCTCGTCCGGCCATGCTTCGCGGCACGCGCTGAGGACCTCGAGTGGGAAGCGCAGCCGGTCCTCGGCGGGATTGGTCAGCGGCGACAGGAAGCTCGCGAGCAGCCTGCCCTGGGCGAAGTCCAGTTCGAGCAGGTCGAACCCCGCGGTCGCCGCCTCGGCTGCCGCCGAAGCGAACTGGTCGCGAATCCGGTTCAGGTCCGCCTCGTCGGCGGCCTTCGGTACCTGGCTCAGCGGCCCGTACGGCACTGCCGAGGCGGACAGCAGCGGCCAGGCCTCGTCCGGCGGCAATGGCACGTCGACCCCGTACCGCGCGGGCCGGGTCGCGCCCCGGCGACCGGCGTGCGTCAGGCACGCCATCGCCAGCGCGCCCGCCTCGTGCACCGCACCGACCGGCGACGAAGCCACGCCGACCTGGGTCTCCGGCGTGATCCGGCCGTCCTCGGACACCGCGATCGGTGCCGTGCGCACGAGCCCGGCACCACGCGGGTCGCCGGTCACCACCAGCCGGTTCGGGATCAGGGCCTTGCCTAGTTGCAGGGGGGTGAGGAACGGCGGCGGGGCGAACAGCCGGTCGGGTTCGCCCGCGAAGTCGAGGTCCGCCCGCCGGACGAACTCCGCATCACGCAGGGCCAGGTTCGCGTGGCTGATCCGCCCGCTGCGGGTGAGCAGGTTGACCGCGAACTGCCGCGGCGGCAGGCCGGTGTGGTGCCGGACGCGCTCGAAGTAGCCGGCGCTGTCGGCCGCGGCCTGCTGGAACCGGTCCACCATCGGGCGCCGCTCCAGTTCGTAGTGCACCAGCGCGGCCCGGATCGCGGCGCGGTCGTGGTGGCCGTGCCGCACGAACGCGTTGGCCAGCGAGACCGCGTCCTCCATGGCGAGCTTCGTGCCGGAGCCGATGGAGAAGTGCGCGGTGTGCGCGGAGTCGCCGAGCAGGACCACGTTGCCGTCACTCCACCGGCGGTTTCGGATGCGCGGGAAGCTGAGCCAGGCCGATTTGTTCGACAGCAGGCTGTGCCCGTCGAGGTCGCGGGCGAACAGGTCCTCGCAGAAGGCGATGCTCTCCTCGTCGCTCATCCGGTCCAGCCCGGCGGCCCGCCAGGTCGGCTCGGGGCACTCGACGATGACCGTGCTCGTGTGCTCGTCGAAGGGGTAGGAGTGGGTCTGGATCAGGCCGTGCTCGGTCTCGGCGAAGCTGAACCGGAAGGCGTCGAGCACCAGGTCCGTGCCGTACCAGATGTACTTGCAGCCCTGCGGGGTCGAGCGCGTGCCGAAGTCGCGCGACCGCCGCAGCACGCTGTTCACCCCGTCGGCGGCGACCACCAGATCGGCCTCCGGCAGGTCGGCCGGGTCCTCGATGTTGGTCTCGAACCGCAGCACCACGCCCAGTTCGCGACAGCGTTCCTGCAGGATGGCGAGCAGTTTCTTGCGGGCGATCGCGGAGAACCCGTGTCCTCGCGAGCGCAGGACCTCGCCTCGGTAGCGGATGTCGATCGCGTCCCAGCGCGCGAAGGTGTCGGTGATCCGCAGGAAGGTGGCGTAGTCGGCGTCGCGCAGTTCGCCGAGCGTCTCCTCCGAGAAGACCACGCCCCAGCCGAAGGTCGCGCCGGGCGCGTTGCGCTCGAAGATCTCGATCTCGTGCGTGGGGTCGGCGCGCTTGAGCAGGATCGACAGGTACAGCCCCGCCGGCCCCGCACCCAGTACGCAGACCTTCATGCCAGCACCTCGGCCAGGCGCTCGACCTCGTCCAGGTCGGCGACGGTCGGGAAGAGGATGAGCTCGTCGCAGCCCTCGGCCGCGTACCCGCGCACGAAGTCCTTGATCGCGCGGGCGCTGGTCAGGTTGGCCGCGGCGATCGTCTCGGCGAACGGGCCGGTGAAGGCGTAGTAGTCGCGCAGGTAGGCGGAGCCGCGGTCGGGGTCACCGAGTGCGAAGTAACCCTGGCCCCAGAGCTTCGGCGTGCCGGGACGGCCGAGGTCGTGCCACGCGGCGCGGGCCCGGGTCGCCGCGGAGGCGAAGGCGCGGGGCGGGCCGCCGCCGTGGGCGAACCCGTCGGCGTAGCGCGCCATCCTGGCGAACGCCGCGCCGCTGCTGCCGCCGACCAGCAGTTCGAGGTCGGTGTTCTCCGCTCGCAGGTGCGCGAGCTGCGCGGACAGGCGTTCGCCGCGGGTGCGGTGGTCGGCCTCGGCGGCGGTGTAGTCGTCGCGCCGCGCTCCGACGCCGAGCCCGAGGGTGAACCGGCCGTCGCTGAGGCGCGCTACCGAGTCCGCCTGCTTGGCCAGCATCGCGGCGCTGCGCAGCGGGCCGATGGCGATGTTGGTGGCCAGCCGCACCCGCTCGGTGACCGCGGCCGCCGCGGCGAGCGCGGTGAACGGCTCGACGCTGTCGTAGACCAGCCGGTCCAGCACGGCGACGGTGGAGAACGGGCCGTCGTCGGCCCGCCGCGCCCACTCGGCCAGCAGCCGGCCGGTCGCGTCCGGGGTGGTGTTCGGCAGTCCGATTCCGACCTTCATCGAAATCAACCTACACGGGAGCCGGGTGGGGTGTATAGAGTCGGACGGGTGGACCCCGCTGCCTTCGAGCCCGCTCCCCAGGAGCTGGTGATGACCCTGCTCGGCGGGTATGCCGAACCGCGGCGCACCCGCCAGGTCTGGTCGGGCGGGCTGGTCGCGCTGCTCGCCGAACTCGGCTTCTCCGAGGGCGCGGCCCGGATCGCGCTGACCCGGGTGGTCCGCCGCGACCTGCTCGAACGGCACAAGGACGGCAGGCGCGTCTACTACCGGCTGACCCGGCGCACGCTGTCCGTGCTGGAGGACGGCGACCGGCGGATCTTCTCCCTTGGGCGCACGACCACGCGTGCCGGCGACTGGACCGTGCTCTGGCACCAGATTCCGGACGACCGCCGGGTCGCGCGCGAGCGCCTGGTGCGGCGGCTGCGCTTCCTCGGGTTCGGCTCGGTGCAGGACGGCACCTGGCTGGCGCCGCACGATCGGGAGCAGGAGGTGCTGGATCTGCTGCGCGAGCTGGAGGTGACCGCGCACGCCGGGCTCATGCTCGGCAAGCCGTCGACCGGGCTCGACATCGGCGTGTTCGCGGCGCGTGCCTGGGACCTCGACGACCTGGCCGCCCGGTACGGCGCCTTCGTCGCCGAGTTCGACGCCTACGCCGACGAGCGGGCGCGTGCCGCCCTCGACGACGCGGCCGCGTTCGCCCTGCGCACGCGGCTGCTCCACATCTTCCGGGAGTTCCCGGCCAGGGATCCGGAGCTGCCGGGGGAGATTGTGCCGGCACCGGCCGCGCGCGCCCGGGCAGTGGCGTTGTTCCATGACCTGCAGGCGGCCTTGGCGCCCGCCGCGCAACGACACTTCGACGAGGTGACCACCCCATGACCGAGCCGACCGCGAACAACGCGGCCCTGACCTACACCTCGTACCTGGCGCTGGACGAGGTCCTCAACGCGCAGCGCCCGCGCTCCGAGGAGCACGACGAACTGCTGTTCATCGTCATCCACCAGGTCTACGAGCTGTGGTTCAAGCAGATCCTGCACGAGCTGGCCGAACTGCAGCGGCAACTGGAGGCGGGTGCGACCGCGCACGCGGTGCGCTCGCTGCGCCGGGTGCTGACCATCTTCAAGGTGATCGTCGCGCAGATCGACGTGCTGGAGACGATGACGCCGAGCCAGTTCACCGGCTTCCGGGCGCGGCTGGACGCGTCGAGCGGGTTCCAGTCGGCGCAGTTCCGCGAGCTGGAGTCGGTGCTCGGCCGCCGGGACGACCGCGCGGTGGCGCACCACCCGGCCGGCGAAGCGCGGGACCGGGTCACCGAGGCGATGGCGCGGCCGTCGGTCTTCGACTCGTTCGTCAGCTACCTGGCGAAGTGCGGGTACGACGTGCCGTCGGGCCGGGACTTCACCAAGCCGCTGGAGCCGTCGCCGGAACTGCAGGACGTGCTGCTGAAGGTGTACAAGGACGACGGCGGCCCGTCGACACTCGCCGAGCACCTGGTCGACCTGGACGAGGGGGTGCAGGAGTGGCGGTACCGGCACGTGAAGATGGTCGAGCGGACCATCGGCGACAAGACCGGCACGGGCGGCTCCTCGGGGGCGCGCTACCTGCGGGAGACCCTGTTCCGGCCGATGTTCCCGGACCTGTGGGCCGTGCGGAGCCGGCTGTGAACCCGCTCGCCGCGCACTACCGCCGGTTCCGGGTGGCCGACCGGCTGCTGCTCTCGGCGCATTCGCACCAGGCCTGGCCGGATGTCGCGCTGGAAGGCCAGGTCCAAGCCTTCGAGGACGCCGCACTCGAGGTCGACGCGAAGTGGGACCGGGCGTTCGCGAAGGCGGACGAGGTCCGCGCCGCGTTCCGGGGCTGGCTGGGCGACCCGGCGGCTGAGCTGGCGCTCGGAGCGAACACGCACGAGCTGGTGATCCGGCTGCTGTCCGCGCTCGACCTGCGCTCGCGACCTTGCGTGGTGACCACCGACGGCGAGTTCCACACGCTGCGCCGCCAGCTCGCGAGGCTGGCCGAGGCCGGGGTGGAGGTGGTGCGCGTGGCCGCCTCGCCAGTGGAGTCGCTCGCCGAACGCCTCGCCGACGAGGTCGACGACCGGACGTGCGCGGTCTTCGTCTCGAAGGTGCTGTTCGAGACGTCGCGCATCGTATGCGATGTGCAATCGCTGGCCGAGCGGTGCGCCTCGCGTGGTGCCGAGCTCGTGGTCGACGCCTACCACGCACTCGGCGTGGTGCCGTTCTCGATGGACGGGCTCGAAGAGGCCTGGATCGTCGGCGGCGGGTACAAGTACCTCCAGTTCGGCGAGGGCAACTGCTTCCTGCGCGTCCCGCCGCACGCGGCCGACCTGCGCCCGGTCGTGACGGGGTGGTTCGCCGAGTTCGGCGCGATCGCCGACGCGCGGCGGCCCGGCGCGGTCGCCTACGCGGCCGGGGGCGACCGGTTCGCGGGCGCCACCTACGACCCGACCAGCCACTACCGGGCAGCCAGGGTGGCCACCTTCTTCACCGACCAGGGCCTGACCGCCGAGCGGCTGCGGGAGATCTCGCTGCGGCAGAACACCCGCCTGGCGGATCAGTTCGACGCGCTGGACCTGCCGCCTTCACTGATCACTCGCGAGCAGCTGCCCCGGGAGGCGTTCGGCGGGTTCCTCGCGCTGCGGAGTCCGCGGGCCGGGGAGCTGTGCACCGAACTGGAGAAGCGCGGGGTCCGGACCGACAGCCGCGGCGAGTACCTCCGCTTCGGACCTGCGCCCTACCACGCCGACAGCCAGCTCGACGCCGCCATGGCCGCACTCGGCGAGGTCTGCGGGGATTAGTCAGACGACCGGCGGCAACGAGATCCGATCGCGACCTGAGCGCTTGGCCGTCTGCAGGGCGGCACTGGCCTCGCCGACGAGTTCGCGCAGGCCGGTGCCCAGTCCGGGGTGGTGCACGCCGACGCCGATCGAGCCGGTCAGCTCCTCGATGACCACCGTATGGCCGATCGCGGATCGCACGGTGACCACGATGGTCCTTATCCTGGTACGCATGTCCCGCGCGATCGAGAGGCCCTGTTCGAGCCGGGTCGCGGGCAGGAACACGAGGAACTCGTCCCCGTCGTGCCCGCCGAACCGGCCGAGGACGTCGCCGTCGCGCACGGTGTTCCGCAGCGCGAGGGCCACCGAAGTCAGCACCGTGTCCCCGGCGAGATGACCATGCGCGTCGTTGATGGCCTGGAACCGGTCCAGGTCGACCAGGAGCATCACCCCCGGTCGGTGGGCCAGCTCCTCCAGGGCGTGTCCGGCCTGGTGGTCCCACTCCCAACGGCCCGGCAGGCCGGTGAGCCGGTCCATCGCGCGGTAGCCCAGCGGTTCACCGCATCGCTCGCAGCAGAGGCCACGATCGGCGGTGCGCACGGCGCCGGGCACGGTGGCAGCGGATCGGTCGCGTCCGCTTGTACTCACATACAGTGTCCGGCTGCTACCCTCTTTCGCATCAGTCAATCCGGTCACGCTCTGGAGACTAATGGGCGCGGACCGTGGTTTCAACTGAAGCGAAGAAAACCGACGAGATGGACTTCTTCCTCAGTCGAAATGTGGAGAGGTGGACACGGTGGATCGGGGTAGCCGGAGCCTGGCGGACAAGCTCAACCACTTGTTCGCCAACCAGACACCGCGCAACGGGCAGGAATACAGCAACGAGCACGTCGCGGCGACCATCTCGGACCAGGGCGACGGCGACGTCAAGATCTCGCAGAGCTACATCTGGCAGCTGCGCAAGGGCAAGAAGGACAACCCGACCTTCAAGCACCTCCAGGCCCTGGCCGGCTTCTTCGGCGTGCCCGCCAGCTACTTCTTCGACGACGCCGTCACCGATAGGGTCGACAGGCAACTGGCGGAGCTGAAGTCCGAGCAGGCGCGCCTCAACGAAATCGCGGGCAGCAGCGACGCGCAGCTGATGGCCATGCGGGCGGGGGAGCTCTCGCCCGAACGCCGCCGCCTGGTGATGGAGCTGCTCAACGTCGTCTACCGCGAGGAGCAGGCCGCCCGAGCCGATACGGAGGAGTGATCCGGTGCGCGAGCGAGCGTTACGCCGGCAGTGCAGGCAGCTGCTGAACGAACTGGACATCCGCCCGCCGCTGGACGTGACCGAGCTGTGCCGCAAGGTGGGTGAGCGCCGGGGCAAGCCGATCCGGCTGATCGCGCACGCCATCCCGGTGCCCGGTCCGTTCGGCGTCTGGATCACCACCCGGTCCGCCGACTACATCCTCTACCAGCAGGAAACCAGCAAGGCCCACCAGGGCCACATCATCCTGCACGAACTCGGCCACATCCTGGCCGGGCACCACAGCGACGAGGGCGACGACGCGCTGCTCGCCGAGCTGTACCCCGACGTGGAGCCGAACGCGCTGCGCGAGCGGTACCCCGATCTGGAGTCCGACGCGGTGCGCCGCGCCCTGCGCCGCACCTCCTACGACACCGAGCACGAGCGCGAGGCGGAGACCGTCGCCACGATCATCCTCGAATGGGCCTCGGTGCTCGACCGGGTCGCGCCGGGCGCGAACGCGCCGTCCACCCGCCGGATGGAGGCCGCGCTCTCCGACCGGTTGGGGTGGCTGTGAGCGCCGGACTCATCGCCTACGGCGTCGTCGCCGTCGCCGCGCTGACGTGGCTGCTGATCCGGCTGGTCCGCTCGCCGCGCTCGGCCCCGCTGTGGTGTGTGACGATCGCGGTCGGCTGCCTGGCCGTGGCGTACCCGTTCGGCCTGATCGCCGGTGAGAACCAGGTCTTCCTCGGCCTGCCGCCGATGGTGTCGCGGCTGATCCAGCACGGTATCCTGCTGGTCGCGGTAAACTGCCTGATCTCGTTCTTCCTCTTCTCCGCACTGGACCAGCGGGAGGCGCTGCGCAAGACGACGCGGTACCTGATCCCGCTGGCCGTCGCCGAGGTCGTGCTGATCGTGGCCGCGGCGATCACCCCGGCCGGCGTGGCCACGAACGACCACAGGGTGACCGGGGTGGCGTTGTTCTTCGTCACCGCCGACGCCTACATGGGGCTCGGGTTCGGCCTCGCCGCGCGCTGGGCGTTCAAGTCCGCGAAGGGCGCCGAACGCAGTGTGCGGCGCGGCCTGCGACTGGCGGGCATCGGCATGTCGATGATCGTGGTCGCGGACTGCCTGTTCATCCCGGCGGTGATCCTGCGCTGGCTGGGCATGGCCGCCGCGCCGGGTGCCGACGGCTCGGCGCAGACCTCGATCGGCTCGATCGGGGCCATGTTCTTCCTGCTGCCCGGCATCGTGATCTTCCTGATCGGCTTCATCTACCCGGCCGCCGCGCGGAAGCTGGCCGCGGCCGCGGTGTGGCTGCACCACCGCCGGATGTACCGGCGGCTCGGCCCGCTCTGGACCGTGCTGCACCAGGAGTTCCCCGAGGACGCGCTCAGCCGCGTGCCGTCCAGCCGGTGGCGCGACGTGCTCAGCGTGACGGGTGTGCACCGCCGGTACTACCGTCGGGTGATCGAGTGCCGGGACGGGCTGGTGCGCATCAGCCCCTACCTGGCTGATCTGCGGGAGCAGCCGGTGACGCACGAGAACCTCGCGGGCAAGCTGAAGGAGGCGCTGCGCACCCGGTCCACCGGGGACCCGGTGCCCAAGCAGGCGGTGCCGGTGGCGATGCCCGCGGCCGAGGGGCTGGACGCCGACGTCCGCGAACTGGTTGCCCTCTCCCGTGCATTGCAGGCGAGCCGATGACCCACGCCCTGATCATCGGCGGGGGCATCGCCGGTCCGGTGACCGCGATGGCCCTGCGCAAGGCGGGTATCGACTCGGTGGTCTACGAGGCCTACCCGACCGGCGCCGACGACGTCGGTGCCTTCCTCACGCTGATGAGCAACGGCCAGGACGCCCTGCGCGCGATCGGCGTGCACGAGCAGGTGGCCGACCAGTCGTTCCCGGCGTCGAAGGTGGAGTTCCTCAGCGGGACCGGCAAGTACCTCGGTGAGGTGCCGCTGCGGCGCGAGGGCGTGCTCGGGCCGCGCACCCTCAAGCGCGCCACGCTGTACCGCGTGCTCCAGGACGAACTGGCCGCGCGCGGCATCCGGATCGAGCACGGCAAGCGGCTCACCGGCGCGCGCAACACCTCCGACGGCGGGGTGGTCGCCACCTTCGCCGACGGGGACCAGGCCAAGGGCGACCTACTGATCGGCGCCGACGGCATCCACTCGGTCACCCGCGCCCTGATCGACGAGACCGCGCCCCGGCCTCGGCACCTCGGCAACACCACCATCTGCGGATACGCCGAGAACGCGCCTTCGCCGGCCCCGGACGGCACCTACCGGATGGTCTACGGCAAGCGCGCCTTCTTCGGTTACGTCACCGCGCCGAACGGCGAGACCTGGTGGTTCACCAACGCGCCCGGTGCGGAGTTGAGCAAGGCCGACCTCGCCGGTATCGATGCCGAGGAGTGGAAGGCCAGGGCGCTGGAGCTGTTCGCCAAGGACAACACGCCCGCGTCGGACATCGTGCGCGCCACCGGAGCCGACGTGACGGCGAGCAACGCGTACCACATCCCGTCCACCCCGGTCTGGCACGCGGGCTCGATGGTCATCCTCGGCGACGCCGCGCACGTGGCCGCGCCGAACGCCGGGCAGGGCGCGTCAATGGCCGCCGAGGACGGGGTCACACTGGCACGTTGCCTGCGGGACGTGGCGCAGATCGGCGACGCCTTCCGCGCCTACGAGGGACTTCGCCGCGAGCGGGTGGAACGCGTGGTGGCGACCAGCGCTCGCATGGGCGGCACCGCGGTGCCGGGCCCGCTCAAGCGCATGGTGCGGGACGCGGTCCTGCCGCGCGTGCTCAAGAAGGGGCCGCGCAACAACGCCGACTGGCTCACCAAGCACCACATCGACTGGGAAGCTCGCGTCTCCCTCGACGACGCCGTCGCCACCAACTGAACACCCGCCGGCGGTCATTGAGCGGGCTGCTGTGCTCGCGACCTCAGCGCAAGCGGTCCAGTAGACCTCAGCGCAGGCGGTCCAGCAGCGGGAGCAGCGCGGCGGGGTCCTCGACGTGGGCGTTGTGCCCGAGCCGGGGCAGCACCACCGGGTCCGGCACGAGCTCGCGCAGGTGCTCCGCCGGGCACATCGGGTCGTGCTCGCCCGCGGCCAGCACCACCTTGCCGCCGGCCGCGGCGAGCAGGCCACGCATGTCCGGCGCGCCCACCCCGAACGCGCCCTGGTCGAGGGCCACCCGCCAGCCGTCGCCGTCCGGGACCACGCCCGCGCTCACCGCCTCCAGCGGCACGAGCCCGACCAGCCCGGACACCTTGAGCCAGCGGTCCGCCGCCTCCTCCCGGGTGGCGAACACGCGCGCGGGCTTCGCCGCCACCGCGGCCGCCTTCGCCAGGTCCTCCTCGCTCCAGCGGACCTTGATGCCGAGCCCGCAGACCGCCGGGACCCGCGAGCCGAACCAGCCACTCGCCAGCGTCAGCGCGAGCACCCCGCCGAGCGAATGCCCCACGACGGTCACCTCGCCGCTGATCGACTTCGCGATCTCGGCGGCGAGCCCGCCGAAGGTGTAGGAGGGCACCGAGGCCGAACGCCCGTGCCCGGGCAGGTCCGGCACCACCCAGTTCCACTCGCCGGGAAGCCGGTCGGTCAGGCCCTGCCACACCTCGCCGGTCCCGCCCAGCCCGTGCAGCAGCAGAAGCGTTCGATCCCCGGAACCACCACGACGCACGAACAGTTCACCGGTCATGCCGGAGATCCTGCCATCGGAGCGCGTCACCGGTCCGCCACTCCGGCGAGCCGCTTGGTCAGCATCACCCGGAAAGCGGGCACCTTCGCCAGCACCGACAGCACCGCGTTCCGCACCGGCCGCGCCAGCGGGCTCGCGGTCGCTAGCCGAGTCAGCCGCCCGGCGAACTTGACCACCTCCTCCGCCTTCGGACGCTGGGTCGCGGCGTACTCGTCGAGCAGGCTGTCCGGCCCGCCCTTGACCACCGCGCCCAGTGCCTCGCCCAGCGCGACCGCGTCCCGCAGGCCGAGGTTCATGCCCTGACCACCGGCCGGGCTGTGCACGTGGGCGGCGTCCCCGGCCAGGAGGACCCGGCCTTCGCGGTACCGATCGGCCACCCGGTGGTGCACCCGGAACCGCGACCCCCAGACGACCTCGGCGATCCGCGCGGTCCCGGCCGCGGGACCCCGGCGGTCGAGCAGGTCCTGCACGAAGGCGAGGTCGGGCTCCTCGGGCGGGTCCTCGACCTCGGCCACGATGCGGAACGAACCGTCGGGCAGCGGGGCCGAGACCACCATGCCCGCACCCGAGAAGAACAGCACGACCTCCTCACCGGGCAGGCCGCCGTCCCGCAGCCGCACGTCCGCGAGGGTGAACGTCTCGCCGGCGCTGTCCTTGCCGAAGCCGATGCCGCTGAACGTCCGCACCGCGCTCCGCATGCCGTCGGCACCGACCACGTACCGCGCGGTGATCCGGTGCTGCCCGTCCACGGTCGCGACCACGCCGTCCGCGTTCTGGTCGAGCGCGGTGAGCCGGTGCGGGCGCAGCACCTTGCCGCCCAGCTCGGTGAACCGTTCGAGCAGCACGCGCTCGGTGGTCGGCTGCGGAACCATGAACAGCGTCCGGTACGGGCTCGGAACCTGGTCGAACTCCAGCGGCACCAGCACGCGGTCGCGGTCGCGGATGGTGAACCGGCCGGCGCGCAGCGACAGCCCGGCCAGCCGGTCCGCGACGCCGAGCCGGTCCAGCGCCTCCATCGTGCGCGGGTGGACCACCGCGGCGCGCGAGGTGTTCGCGCCCTCCGCCTGCTGGTCGAGCACCGTCACCTCGACCCCCTGCTGGGCCAGGCTCACCGCCACGGCCAGTCCGATCGGTCCGGCACCCACCACCAGCACCTCGGTCTGCTCGGGAATCATCTCGGCCGCCTCTCTCGAAGAAGTCAACATCTGTTGGCCAACGCCTGTTGGCAAAGTTAGACCCGCCGGTGCTGGCATGTCAACACGTGTTGGCCTACGGTTGTTGGCATGGCAGAAACGGCACGCCGGTCCGACCGGACGAGGCAGGCGATCCTGGCGGCGGCGCGGGAGCGCTTCGCCACGGACGGCTACGAGCGCGCGACCATCCGGGCGATCGCCGCGGACGCGCGGATCGACCCGTCGATGGTGATGCGGTACTACGGCAACAAGGAGCGCCTGTTCGCCGCGGCCGCCGAATTCGACCTTCAGCTGCCGAACCTGACCGAGGTGCCGCGCGCGGAGGTGGGCAAGGAGCTGGTGGCCCACTTCCTCGACCGCTGGGAGCACGACGACACGCTGAAGCTGCTGCTCCGCTCGGCCGCCACCAACCCGCCCGCCGCCGAGCGGATGCAGCAGATCTTCGCCTCCCAGCTGCTCCCGGTGGTCATCCTGCTGGGGCCGCCCGACAACCAGTTCGCCGCCAGGGCCGGGCTCATCGCCAGTCAGGTGCTCGGCCTCGCGCTCTGCCGGTACGTGCTGGCACTGCCGCCGGTGGTGGACATGGACCGCGAGACGGTCATCGAATGGGTGGGCCCGGTGCTGCGCCGATACCTGGTCGAGCGCGCTTGAACTCTGGTGAAACACCCCCTTGGCGACGGGGATCTTCCCCCTCTACGGTTCTCGTTGGGACCCTCCGGCCGCGGGAACGACCTTCCCGGCGGGCGTGATCCCGGTTGCAACCGAACCCCGCGCGTGCCACAAGCCACGTGCCGGTGCCAACGAAGGAGTCACCACCGTGACGGACGGTGTATTCGGCCGGGATACCGGTCATGAACAGGTCGTTTTCTGCCACGACAAGGCCAGCGGTCTCAAGGCCATCATCGGCATCTACTCCACCGCACTGGGCCCTGGCCTCGGTGGAACCCGGTTCTACCCCTATCCCTCCGAAGCCGAAGCGCTCGACGACGTGCTCGCGTTGTCGAAGGGCATGGCCTACAAGAACGCGCTCGCCGGGCTCGACCTCGGCGGCGGCAAGGCCGTCATCATCGGCGACCCGGCCACCATGAAGTCCGAGGCGCTGCTGCGGGCGTACGGCCGCTTCGTGCAGTCGCTCAACGGCCGCTACATCACCGCCTGCGACGTGGGCACCTACGTGCAGGACATGGACGTCGTCGCCCGCGAGAGCCGGTTCGTCACCGGCCGCTCGCCCGAGGACGGCGGTGCCGGTGACTCCTCGGTGCTCACCGCGTTCGGTGTCTTCCAGGGCATGCGGGCCTCGGCCGAGCACCTGTGGGGCAGCCCCGAACTGGCCGGGCGCCGGGTCGGCGTGGCCGGCGTCGGCAAGGTGGGTTACCTGCTGGTCGGGCACCTGATCGAGGCCGGCGCGCGGGTGGTGATCAGCGACGTCTCGGCCGCCGCGATCGAACGCACCAAGACCAAGCACCCCGAGGTCGAGGTGGTCGGCAGCGCCGACGAGCTGATCCGCGCCGAGCTCGACGTGTTCGCGCCGTGCGCGCTGGGCGGCGCGCTGAACGACGAGACGGTCCCCGAACTGCGGGCCAAGATCGTCTGCGGGGCGGCGAACAACCAGCTCGCGCACCCCGGCATCGACAAGTTGCTCGACGACCGCGGCATCCTGTTCGCCCCGGACTACCTGGTCAACGCCGGTGGCGTGATCCAGGTCAGCGACGAGCTGCACGGGTTCGACTTCGCCAGGGCCAAGCGCAAGACCGCGCAGATCTTCGACACCACGAAGTCGGTGTTCCGGCTGGCCGAGGCCGAGGGCGTGCCCGCGGCCACCGCGGCCGACCGCCTGGCGGAGCGCCGCATGACCGAGATCGGCGGGCTCCGGGCTATACATCTGGGGTGATCGAGAACCACTTCGAGGCGGCGGGCGTGCGCGGATGGCTGCACGCCCGCCGTCTTGGCACCGGGGACGAATGCGGTTGGCGCGCCGACGAGCCGGTGGTGCTGGCCTCGGTGGTGAAGGTGCCGCTCGTGCTGGAGTTCGCCCGCCAGGTAGCGGCCGGGCAGCTCGACCCGCGTGACCGCGTGTGCATCGGGGCCCGCGACCGGCTCGGCGGGTCCGGCACCGCGGGGTGCGCGGACGATGTGGAGCTGAGCCTGCGCGACGCGGCCTACTTCGCGATGACCGTCAGCGACAACACCGCGGCCGACGTGCTGTGCGACCGGGTCGGGCTCGACAACGTGCGCTCGCTGGTGCGCGAGCTGGGGCTGACGCACACGCGGATCGCCGGTGCGCCGCGGGACATCGTGGCGTCGATGATCGAGGACGCGGGCGGGCCGGAGCGGTTCGCGGAGCTGTTCCGGAGCTTCTCCGCGGACCGGGTGCTGGCGATGCGCGCCCTCGACCCGGGCTGGACGAACGCGAGCACGCCTCGCGAAATGACCGCGTTGCTGGAGCATCTGTGGGCCGACCGGGGCGAGGCCGCGGCCCAGGTCCGGCAGTGGATGGGGCAGCAGGTCTTCTGGAGCCGGCTCGGTGGCGCGTTCCCGGCGGAGGCGCGGGTGTGGGGCAAGACGGGCACGCTGCCGTGCATCCGGAACGAGATCGGCGTGGTCGAGTACCCGGACGGTGCACGGTTCGCGGTCGCGGTCTTCACCCGATCGGGGTCGCTGGTGCAACGGGAGCCAGCCGTCGAGGCGGCCATTGGCGCTGCAGCGGCCGCAGCGGTGGGCGAACTGCGCGGGGATCAGTCGGTGCCGTAGACCACGTTCCAGGGGCGCGGCGCCGCTGGGTCGTGGGAACGGTCAGGGTCGCTGGGTGAGGTATCGGGCAGGGCCAGCGTGCTGGGCGAGTCGGAGTCACCAGGCGAGGCCGAGCGAGCAGGCAGTGCTGGGATACCGGGCGAGGCCGATCTAGGGGGCAGGCTCGGTAGGTCGGGTGGGATCGCGCTGTCAGGCAGAGCGGGGGCGCTGGGGGTGGCTGCTGGAGCTGGAAAGCGAGGCAAAGCTGGGGAGCGGGGGAAGGTTCGGGTGGTGGGCAAGGCCGTAGTGCCGAGCGGGCTGGTGGCGGGCGTGTTCAGCGCGGCGAGTGCCACCGACGCGAAGGCCTTAGCTTCGGGGTGCGCGTTGCCGGACGGCCAGGCGAAGCACAGCCGCCGCAGGGGTGCTGGAGTGAGGGGCCGCCACACCACCCGGGTTTCCTTCTGTGCGACGGTGCCTTCGGCCAGCGCCACCCCGTGCCCGGCCAGGACCATGCCGAGGACGAACTCCGGCGTTCGCGCGTGGTGCACCGCGGTCGGCCGGAAGCCGTCTTCCCAGCACGCGCGCAGGAGCGCGTCGTAGTACCCGGGCGCCGACGCGCGCGGGAAGAGCACGAGGCCCTGCCCGGCCAGGGCGGACGGATCGAGTTCCGCACGGGCGGCCAGCGGCGAGTCCCGGGGGAGCACCACGCCGAGCGGGGTCTCGAGCGCGGGGCCCAGCTCCAGCCCGGTCACGTCCACCGGCAGGTGCAGCAGTCCCGTGTCGAGCTCGCCCTCGGCGAGTAGGCGCAGTTGCTCGGTGGTGGTCAGCTCCTGCAGTTCGACGCGGACGCCGGGCCGGTCGTGGGCGAACGCGGTCAGGATCCCGGCGAGCGCCCGGCCCGGCATCTCCGGTGGCACGCCGGCCCGCAGGGCGTCGAGTTCACCGCCCCCGGCCTTGCCGACGAGCGCGACCGCGCGATCCCAGCGCGCGATCAGGTCGCGTGCTTCGGCGAGCAGGATCTGCCCCGCTTCGGTCAGGTCGACGTGCCTGCTGTCGCGGTCGAACAGCTTCGCGCCGAGGTCGCGTTCGAGCCGCTGGATACGCTGGCTCAGCGGCGGCTGGGCGATGCCGAGCCGGTCGGCGGCGCGGCCGAAGTGAAGTTCTTCGGCGACCACGACGAAGTAGCGCAACGCGCGCAGGGGGTCCACGCTGCGACGATATCGAATCGCATATCGCGGTTCGCGTGTCGCGATCTTGGACAGCGCCCGGGCTCGCGTGCTCGGCTGTCGATCATGAGTGATGGACGGACCAGATTCGGCAGACGCGGTTTCCTCGGGGTCTCGGCCGCGGTGGCGGCGAGCCTGCCCGGCATTCCGGCAGTGGCGAACCCCAGCCCGCGCGCGAAGGCTGACGTGACCCTGCGCTGGTGGGGCAACAACAGCTGGGAGCTGCGCCTGCCCGGTGGCAAGGTGGTGCTGATCGACCCGTGGCTGACCCGGTTCAAGACCGGCACGTACACCAAGGAGGGCGCGGACCCGAACACGCGCATCGAGGTCGATCGGGGGCTCATCGACCGGCTGGTGGACTCCGGTGAGCTGCATGCCGACCACATCCTGGTCACCCACGGCCACTACGACCACATCAGCGACGTGCCGTACCTCGCCAAGAAAACCGGCGCGACGGTGATCGGGACCGAGACGCATCTGAGCCTGCTGCTCGCCCTCGGCGCCCCCGAGGAGCAGCTCGCGATCGCGACCGGCGGCGAGTTCCACACCTTCGACGGTTATTCGATTCGCGTGCTCCGCTCACTGCACTCGGCGAGCGGCGACCGGGCGAAGGTCGCGTTCGCGGGTACGCGCCCGCTGTCCCGGCGGGACCGGCCGCGGGTGATCAGCGACCTGCTCGAAGGGGGCACGCTGGCCTACCAGGTGGAGAGCGCGTCGGGGTTCGCGGTGATGAACTTCGGCGGTTCCAACTACGTGGAGGGGGAGCTGGCCGGGCTGCGGCCGGACGTGCTGCTCCTGCCCGCCGGCGGGGATCGGGTGGCGGAGTACGTGCCGAGGCTGCTGCGCACGCTCGGGTTTCCGCCGTACGTGGTGCCGACCCATTGGGACGACTTCGACTTCCCGCTGGACGAGCCCGCCAAGGACTGGGGCGGGCTCACCAAACTGCGCGACGCGGTGGCCGTGGCCAGTCCGGGGAGTGCGTTCCGGGTGGTCGACCACCGCGAGGTGTTCACGCCTTAGAAGGGGTGAGCGAAACAGGTGCTCTAAGAAGTGAGCACTGCTCTCAAATGAGAGCAGTGCTCCAAAACAAGAGCAGCGATCTAGCCGCTCTTGCGCCGGAACTCGCGCTTGCCGCCCGCGGGGCCGTGGGCGTTGTGCACCTTGGAGCCCCGGTCCTCGTGGGCGGCCCGGGCCTTGGTCTGGGCCTGCTTCCGCTCGAGTGCCTCGCGGAACTTGCGCTTGACGTCGTCCTCCTCGCCGGTTTCCGGCGTGGGTTGCGTGTCAGACATGTGAAACCTCCGAACAACGTCGTGTGTCACCGGCCAGCCTGTCAGTCGCTCGCCTGGTTGGCGAGCGGATTTCACCGGTTTGCACCCCACTGGGCATATAGGTAGTGTCGCGACATGTAGCGACACTATCTATGAAAGCAGCTGGAGGGATCATGGGGAAGCGACGAATCGGCTGGGCGGTGGCCGCGGTGGGCGTGCTGCTGATCACGGCCGTCCCGACCTCGGCGGGCGAGGAACATCAGCCCGCCGGACAGCAGTCCACGGGCCACCAGACCGCCGGTCTCCAGTTCGCCGGTCATTGGGGTGGCGGTCACCAGTTCGCCGGTCATCAGAGTGGCGGCGACCAGTCGACCGGCCTCCAGGTTGATGGCCTCCAGACGGCTGGCAGCCAGCCCGGCGGCTACCCGCCAGCCGGGGCGCAGTCGGCGGGCCACGCACTCGGCGGGCAGTCGGCGGGTCTCGTGCCCGGCGAGCGGGAGGCGGGTCGCGGGGCGGACGCGCAGGAGGCGGGCCTCATACGCGGCAGCCAGTCAGCCGACTACAAGCCCGGTGATCAGGCTGCCTTCGACAAGCTGCATGAGCGCCAGGCCAAGGCCTGGGCCGAAGAAGATGGCGCTGCCTTCGCAGCCACGTATACCGAGCAAGGCGACGTAGTCACCTTCAACGGCGAGCACCTCCACAGCCGCGAGGGCATCGCGCGCGGGATGCAGTACTACTTCGACAACTACATCGACGGCAGCCGGATCAAGCGGCTGAGCGAGAAGGTCCGGTACCTCGACCGCAACACCGTGGTGGTCATCCGCTCCTCGTGCCTGACGCAGGGCGACGTGCCCGACTGCCGCCCCGATTCGCACTCCACCAACACCAACCTCCTCGTCCGGCGGCACGGCCAGTGGCTGCAGGAGTCCTTCCAGAACACCCGCTACTTCGAGATCCCCTGATCGGACGGCCACACCGGCCGGATCGGCAGGCGCAGCGCCGCGGGCGCGCTCGGCGGCACGACCGGGCGCACCGGCGGTACCGCGCTCAGCCGCCGGTAGGCCGCGCCGAGCGGCGGCCGAGGATCCTCCTCGCCCTTGTTCGGCCAGAACGACATCGCGCGCTCCGACTGCGCGGTGATGGTCAGCGACGGGTTCACCCCGAGGTTCGCCGAGATCGTCGAGCCGTCCACCACGTGCAGGCCGGGGTGCCCGTAGAGCCGCTGGTACGGGTCGACCACCCCGGTGTCGCTCGAATCGCCGATCGCGCAGCCGCCGATGAAGTGCCCGGTGATCGGGATGTTCGCCAGCTCGGTGACCGACCCCTGCGGCAGCCCGCCGATCTTGTCGGCCACCCGCCGGGTGACCTCGTTGCCCACCGGGATCCACTCCGGGCTGGGCAGCCCGTCCCCCTGGCGGGTGGTCATCCGCCGCCTGCCCAGCAGCCCGCGCCGGGTGTAGGTGGTCACCGAGTTGTCCAGGTTCTGCATCACCAGCAACCCGATCATCCGCTCCGACCACCGGCGGGGGTTGTGCAGGCGGAGCAGGTTCCGCCGCTGCCGGAACAGCTCGCGCAGGCCGAGCACCCAGCGCCGCTTCCCGGGCTCGGCGTCCACCAGCACGGTGGCGAGCAGGCCCATGGCGTTGCTGCCCTTGCCGTAACGCACCGGCTCGACGTGCGTGTCCTCGTCCGGGTGAATCGACGAGGTGATCGCCACCCCACGGGTGAAGTCGGTGTCGTTGCGCAACGATTGCGCGGCGAGCACGGCCTCGGAGTTCGTGCGGGCCAAATAACCGAGCCGAGCGGAGATCCGGGGCAGCGCGCGCCGGTCGCGCAGCTTGTGCAGGAGCCGCTGGGTGCCGAGCGCGGCTGCGGAGAAGATCACCTGATCGGCGTAGAAGGTCCGCCGGGCGAACCCGCCGGTCCGCACGGTCTTCACCGCGTACCCGCCACCGGGCATCGGCCGCACGTCGACCACCGTGCTCCGCTCGTGCACCTGCGCGCCGGCCTGCTCCGCGAGGTACAGGTAGTTCTTGACCAGGGTGTTCTTCGCGCCGTGGCGGCACCCGGTCATGCACTCGCCGCAGTGGCTGCACCCGCGCCGGGACGGTCCCGCACCGCCGAAGAACGGGTCGGGCACCTCCTCGCCGGCACGCTCGCCGAAGAACACGCCGACCGGCGTCGGCCGGTAGGTGTGCTCGATGCCCATGTCCGCGGCGACCTCGCGCAGCACCCGGTCGGCGGGCGTGGTCGCCGGGTTGTCCGTCACCCCGAGCATGCGCTTGGCCTGGTCGTAGTGCGGGGCCAGCTCGCTCTTCCAGTCGGTGATGTGCGCCCACTGCGGGTCGGCGTAGAACTTGTCCGGGGGCTCGTACAGCGTGTTCGCGTAGACCAGCGACCCACCGCCGACCCCGGCGCCGCTCATCACGAACGTGTTCTTCAGCAGGGTGAGCCGCTGGATGCCGAAGCAGCCGAGCCGCGGGGCCCACAGGTACTTCCGCAGCCGCCACGAGGTCTTCGCGAACTCGTCGTCGGCGAACCGGCGCCCGGCCTCCAGCACCCCGACGCGGTAACCCTTCTCGGTCAGCCGCAGCGCCGAGACGCTCCCGCCGAAGCCGGAGCCGATCACCAGCACGTCGTAGTAGTCGAAGTCGGACATCAGTCACCCACCGTCCTGAACTCGGAAAGGCGCAGCCGCCGGGTGCGGAGGTGGTACTCCGAGACCAGGCCGGGCCAGTTGGTGGAGACCCGGCCGTCGGCCTGGCGGTACCAGCTGGAGCAGCCGGTCCACACGCTGCCCGCCAGCCGCGACTGGATCTCCTCGTCGTACTCCTGCTCCACCTCCGGCCGGACGTCCAGGTAGGACACCGACGGCCGCGACAGGTGCTCGACGGCCTGGCGGATGTACCGCGCCTGCCGCTCCAGCATGTAGATGATCGAGCCGGCGCCGAGATTGGTGTTCGGGCCGTACATCCAGAACAGGTTCGGGAACCCGGGCACGGTCATGCCCAGGTGCGCGCGGGCGCCCTTGGCCCACACCTCGGCCAGGTCGCGCCCGCCGAGGCCGCGGATCTTGAGCGGGCCGAGGAAGTCCAGCGCGGCGAAGCCGGTGCCGTAGATCAGCACGTCGGCTTCGTGCTCCACGCCGTCCTCGGTGCGCACGCCGCGCGGGGTGATCTCGGCGATCGTGCCGGTCTCGACGTCGACGTTGGGCGAGGCCAGTGCGGGCAGGTAGTCGTTGGTGAACAGGATCCGCTTGCAGCCCATCGGGTAGCTCGGCGTGATCCGCGCGCGCAGGCCGGGGTCCTTGATGTGGCGCCGCCGCAGCTGCTCGGTGCGCAGCTCGAACGGTTTGGTCAGCAGGCCGTGCCCGGTCATCGCGAAGGTGGCGTACTCGGCGAGCAGCCAGATCCGCAGCCTGCCCAGCAACTGGGTGAACGGCAGGTGCCGGAACAGGAAGCGGTGCCAGCGGCGGTAGACCGTGTCGTTCTTGGCCATGATGTAGGGCGGGGTCCGCTGGAACACCGTCACCTGCCGGGCGTCCCGCCGGATCTCCGGCACGAACTGGATGGCGCTGGCCCCGGTGCCGATCACCGCGACCCGCTTGCCGCTCAGGTCGACGTCGTGGTTCCAGCGGGCGGAGTGGAAGGCGGGGCCGTCGAAGCTGCCGAGACCTCGAATATTCGGCAGGGCGGGCTCGGACAGCTGGCCGGTGGCGGGCACGAAGACGGTCGCCTCGAAGGTCTCGCCGGTGCTCGTCTCCACGGTCCAGCGCCCGTTGTCGAAGGACGCGCTGGTCACCTCGGTGCCGAAGCGGATGTGGCGGTCGACGCCGTACTCCGCTGCGACGCGCTTGAGGTAGGCGTGGATCTCGGCCTGCCCCGAATAGCGCCGCGGCCAGTCGGGGTTGGGCGCGAAGGAGAACGAGTAGAGCGGCGACGGGATGTCGCAGGCGGCGCCGGGGTAGGTGTTCTCGCGCCACACACCGCCGATCTCGTCCGCGCGCTCCAGCACGGTGAACTCGTGCAGGCCGGCCCGCTTCAGCTCGATGGCCAGTGCGATGCCGCCGAACCCGCTGCCGGCGATGAGAACGGACGCTGTGCTCATGGGTGACGAAGTTACGTCCCGGTGGCGGCCCGGTGAAGTGCACGAACGGTCAGTCGATCGAGATTTTCGGCCACGACCGGGGTGGCGCGCGGCCACGCCATCGATCGATAATTCCGGCCATGGTGGAGTTCGCCGCGCCGGCGGTGCGCGACTGGGACTTTCCGCGGAGCACCGCGAGCGTCCTGCTGATGTCGGTGTTCGCCGCCGAGCACGGGATCCACGGGGTGCTCTCGGGCACCTCGCTCACCCCTGGCCAGGTCCGCGACCCGGAGCTGCAGATCGACGCGCGCCAGGAGCTGACCGTGGTGCGCAACCTGCTCAACGGCCTGGCGCCGGGCCAGGACCCGGACGCCGCGGCGATCGCGCTCGGCGGCCGCTACCACGTGACCACCTTCGGCATCTTCGGCTTCGCCTGCATCAGCAGCCCGACCCTGGCCGACACGATGGCCTTCGCGCTGCGGTACCTGGACCTGAGCTTCACCTTCTGCATCCCGCACGTGGCCGTCGACGGCGGCGAGATCCGGCTGGTGCTGCACGACGAACTGGTCCCGGCCGACGTCGCCCGGTTCCTGGTGCTGCGGGACCTGTCCGCCATCTACACCGTGCTCGGCGACCTGCTGCCGCCGATCACCCTGCGGCGCCTCGGCTTCCGCTTCCCCCAACCGTCTACTGTGGACGCCTATGTGGCGGCCTTCGGGGTGCGCCCGTCGTTCGGTGGCCAGGTCAACCTGCTCGCGCTCGACGCCGCGTACCTGGACCAGCCGCTGCCGCAGGCGAACGAGCACACCGTGGCCATCTGCGAGGCGCAGTGCCGCGAACTGGTCACCCGGCGCCGCGCCCGCACCGGGATCTCGCACCAGGTCAGGGAACGGCTGATCCGCCTCGGCGGCGCCGACACCGGCATGGACGCCATCGCCCGCGACCTCACGATGAGCCCCCGCACGCTGCGGCGCCGGCTGACCGAGGCGGGCACCAGCTACCGCGCGCTGGTCGACGAGGTCCGCGAGGCGCTGGCGGAGGAACTGCTGGCCACCGGCGCGCTCTCGGTGGAGGCGGTGGCGGTGCGGCTGGGCTACGCCGAGGCATCCAGCTTCATCTACGCCTTCAAGCGCTGGAAGGGCGTGACCCCGGCGGCGTACGCCCGTTCACTCGGCCGGACCGGCTGAGCGGGTGGTCCGCCCGCCCGGGAAAACGTAGGGTTGAAGTTCGCCGTCCAGCCTGGGAGGCCGCCTTGACCAGCAGCCACGACCAGCCGGTGATCGTGGCCGGTACCGACGAGCCCAATCCCTACCTGCTCGGCGTCTACGCGCCGGTGACCACCGAGATCGACAGCGGCGACCTGCAGGTGATCGGCCGCATCCCGCCCGACCTCAACGGGGTCTACCTGCGCAACGGCCCGAACCCGCGGTACCGCCCGGAAGGCCGCTACCACTGGTTCGACGGGGACGGCATGGTGCACGCGGTGCACCTGGAGAACGGCCGGGCCCGCTACCGCAACCGGTGGATCCGCACCAAGGCCTTCGCCGCCGAGTCCGAGGCGGGCCGCGCGCTGTGGACGGGGGTGATGGAGAGCCCGAAGGGCAACCCGTTCGGCAACCACCACGGGCTCGGCCTCAAGGACGCGGCCAACACCGACGTGATCTTCCACCGCGGCAAGGTGCTGACCACCTGGTACCTGTGCGGCAGCCCGTACGGCATCGACCCGCTGTCGCTGGAAACCCTTGGCGCGGAAGACTTCCTGGGCACGCTGGTGGGCGACATGATGGCCCACCCCAAGGTCGACGAGCGCACCGGCGAGCTGTTCTGGTTCGACTACGGCCCGACGCCGCCGTACCTGCGTTACGGCGTGGTCAGCGCGGACGGGCGGGTGGTGCACACCACGGAGGTCGCGCTGCCGGGGCCGCGGCTGCCGCACGACATGGCGATCACCGCGAACTACGCGGTGCTGATGGATCTGCCGCTCCTGCAGGACGCCGAGGCGGCGCGGCACGGTCGGCACAAGCTCGTCTTCGACCGGTCGCTGCCCGCGCGGTTCGGCGTTCTGCCGCGGTACGGCACCGGTGATCAGGTGCGCTGGTTCGAGGCTTCGCCCTGCTACATCTACCACGTGGTGAACTCGTGGGAGGCGGGCGAGGAGATCGTGCTCGACGTCTGCCGGGTGAGCAGGCCGCAGCCGCGCGCCGACGCGCGCACCCCGCTGGCGAAGATGCTGTCCTACCTGCGCCTCGACGCGCAGTTGCACCGCTACCGGTTCAACCTGCGCACCGGCGCGGTCAGCGAATCGCCGATGGACGACGCGAACACGGAGTTCCCCAGCGTGGACTCGCGCAAGGTGGGCAGGCTGAGCCGGTTCGCCTACCACGTGAGCATTTCGCCGGAGTCGACGCTGCTGTTCGACGGCCTGGTCCGCTACGACAACGCGACCGGGGTGAAGGCGGAGCACCGGTTCGGGCCGGGGCGCTGGGGTAGTGAGGCGCCGTTCGCCCCGCGCGACGGCGCCACCGTGGAGGGCGACGGCTACCTGGTCACCTTCGTGCAGGACGAACGCGAGGGAGTGTCCGAATTGGACATCTTCGACGCGGGTGATCTGGCCGCCGGGCCGGTGGCGCGAGTGCTGCTGCCGCAACGGGTTCCGCTGGGTTTCCACGCCACCTGGGTGCGGGCTGATCAACTCGGTTTCAACTGAGGGGAACCGTGGTGGCGGACGCGGCGTCGATATTGGTGCACATCGCGCTGACGCGGGTGTGCGACCGGTCGACGACGCGGCGTCCGCGATCCGGCACGTTCTCACCCGGGGGGAGAGCGATCCGGAGGGCGCCGCGCCGTTGCGGGCGGTGAGCGAGCAACCGCAGACCGAAACAGCTTGTTGATACTCGCCCAATCCGGCATGATCCACTTGACGATTACCGGGCGATCGTGATTGGACAGGCATCGGAAGATGATCACCGAATGTCTCGCTGAACAGGCAAAACAACAACATTTGGCACTCTGTCAAGCATGGTCATCCAATGAGCATTAAGCTTCCTGGAATGGCTGGAGCCCCAGAGAGTCCTTCGCCGCTGCCGGGCCAGCAGCGGCCCCGGTCCCGGTTCGCGGCCGGCCTGCCCGCGGTGACCGCGGAGCGGATCGTCGACGCGGCGCTGCGGTTGACCGTGGAACGCGGCCTCGACAGCTGGACCCTGCGGCAGCTGGCCTCGGCGGTGGAGGCCTACCCCGCCGTCATCTACCACCACGTCGGGGACCGGGAGTCCGTGGTGCGTGCGGTGATCGAGCGGGTGGGCGAGGAGATCCCGCTGCCCGACGCGAACCTGCACTGGCGGGACTTCTACTGGCAGCTGCTCGCGGACCTGCGGGTGGTGCTGCGGCGTTATCCGGGCGTGGCCAGGCGGTTCTCGCTGTACGGGCCGCTGATCCCGTCGATCAAGCCGCTGATCGACCGCGGGGTGCGGGTGCTGCAGCGCGACGGGTTCGGCGAGGAGAGCGTGACCGCGTACAACCTCCTGCTCGGCACGGCCGCCGCGCTGGTGTCCAAGGAGGACGACCACCTGGCGCAGCCGCTGATCAAGCCGGACAGCCCCGAGGTCTACGCCGAAGCGCGCGACCGGGAGGACCTGCCGGGCCTGGCGGCGCTCGGGCGGAACGTCTACGAGCGCGTGAAGGACCCGGAGCGGCTGGCCGCGCACTTCACCGAGTTCTACGAATATTCGGTCCAGATCGCCATCGACGGCTTGGAGCGGCGGCTGACGCGGATCCACCCGTAGGGTCGGCTCTGTTTGCGCGGCCCGGCCGGGTGGCGGGGCTTGGCCGGTCCGGTCGCCTGGCTCGGCCGGATGGCGCTGCTTGGCCCGGCGGCGGTCGGGTGGCCTGGCTCGGCCGGATGGCGCTGCTTGGCCTGGCGGCGTGGCTTGGCCGGTCCGGCCTGGCTCGGGCGTGGCTTGACCGGTCGGCTCGGTCGGGTCAGCCGCCGGGGCGTTCGTCGCGGTAGGGGCCGCGGTCCTCGCGGGGAAAGTAGCTGTCGGGCGGGCCGGCGCGGTGGCGGCCGGGGCCGTCGCCGAACTCGCGGGCGATGCCGGGCCTGCCGTCGCGGGGACCGTCGTGGCTGAACGCGGCGATCATGCCGACCACGCCGCCGCCGACCAGTACGCCGGCCAGGCCGACCGCGACCAGCCCGGTCGCGCGGTGCCGGACGAACCGGCCGAACTTGCCGGGCGGTGCCTTGGTCGGCGCCCACCCCGGCGGCGGACCTTGATGCGCGGTGGCGGGTCCGGCTTGGTGAGCAGAGGTCTGCTGCTCGCCTCCGGACTGCGCGGGTCCCGGCTGCTGCATGGCGGCGGTCTGAGCCGCGGTCGGTTGCTCGGCGCCGGGCTGAGGCGCGGCGGGTGGCGGGGCTCCGGCGCCTGACCGCGCGGCGGACTCCGCCCCGGGCTGGGGAGGCGGGCTCGGCTGCTCGACTGTGGGCTGCTCCGCCCCCGGCTGGACAGCGCCTGGCTGGTCAGCGCCGGCCTGGTCGGCCCCTGTCTGGGCAGCGCCTGGCTGGTCGGCGCCCGCGGGCTGGTTCTTTTCGGTCATCGTGGCTCCCGTGGTGGTCGGCGGGTCCTCCCGCCGCCTCCGAGCATGGCGCTGCTTCCTGTGGCGCCCCTGATGCGGACCTGTTCATCAGCTGTGTGCGGATACTTGCAACCACCTGTCCCATAATTGCGGGCATGAAACGTCGGATCGCGGAAGTCGCGAAGCAGGTGGGGGTCAGCGAGGCCACGGTGAGCCGGGTCCTCAACGGCAGGCCGGGGGTCGCCGAGAGCACGAGGACCGCCGTGCTCACCGCGCTCGACGTGCTCGGGTACGAACGCCCGACCCAGCTGCGCGGCGAACGAGCCCGCCTGGTCGGGCTGGTCCTCCCCGAACTGCAGAACCCCATCTTCCCCGCCCTCGCCGAGGTGATGGGCAATGCGCTCGCCCAGCAGGGCTTCACCCCGGTCCTCTGCACCCGCACCGCCGGCGGCGTCTCCGAGGCCGACTACGTCGACCTCCTCCTCCAGCAGCAGGTCTCCGGCGTCGCCTTCGCGGGCGGCCAGTACGCCCAGGCCGACGCCGTGCACACCCACTACCACCGGCTCGTCGAACGCGGCCTGCCCACCATCCTGCTCAACGCCGCCGTCGGCGAGCTCGGCATGCCGCAGGTCTCCTGCGACGACGCGATGGCGGTCGAGCAAGCCATCGGCCACATGCTCTCGCTCGGCCACGAGCGCATCGGCCTGCTGCTCGGCCCGGCCGACCACATGCCCTCCCGCCGCAAGCTCGAGGCCTTCCACGCCTGCCTGGACGCCGCGGGCCTCGACGTCGACCCCGAGGCCGTCGCGCACGGCATGTTCTCGCTGGAAGGCGGCCACGCCGGCGCCGTCCGGCTGCTCAACCGCGGGGTCACCGCCATCCTCTGCGCCAGCGACCCGCTCGCCCTCGGCGCCATCCGCGCGGCCCGGCGCCACGGGCTGGCCGTGCCCGACGACATCTCCGTGGTCGGCTACGACGACTCCGCGCTGATGCAGTGCGTCGACCCGCCGCTGACCACGATCCGCCAGCCGATCGAGGCGATGGGCCGCGCGGTGGTCGAGCTGCTGGTCAAGAAGATCAACGGCGGCCAGGTACCCGCCGAGGAACTGCTGTTCGCGCCCGAACTGGTGGTCCGCAGCTCGACCGGGAGGGTGCCGCACTGATCACCCGGCGTAAGGCTGTCTCATAATTCCAAAACTCTGTCAGCTTCTTGCGGAACACGGCTTCACACTTTAGAGTGACTGCCGTCACAAGAGGCCGGCCGAGAAGAGGCGTCCATGAAGAGTCCGCGCTCCCGCAGAGTCCTGGTTTCCCTGGCCGCGATCGGGCTGGTGGCCACCGTGCCCGCCTGCTCGGGCGGTTCGGGGGAGGAGCGCTCGGGCGACGGCAGGCTCAAGGTCTCGATCAACGGCCAGCCGCCGCAGACGCAGGCCTTCGAGCGGATGATCTTCGACCAGGACGTGGCCGAGTTCGAGGCCGCCCACCCGGACATCGACCTCGAACCGCACGAGGGCTTCATGGAGGTCGAGTCCTTCTCCGCGAAGCTGGCCGGCGGGCAGCTGGAGGACGTCTACTACGTCTACTTCACCGACCCCGCGCAGATCATCGCCCGCCGCCAGGCCGCCGACATCACCGACGCGGTCAAGGACCTGCCGCACGTCGACCAGCTCCAGCCGCAGCTGCTGGACGTCTTCCGCGGCGAGGGCGGCAAGCTCTACGGCCTGCCGACCGCGAACTACTCGATGGGCCTGGTCTACAGCCGCCCGCTGTTCACCAGGGCCGGGCTCGACCCGGACAACCCGCCCCGCACCTGGGCCGAGGTCCGCGCCGCCGCCGACAAGATCGCCGCGCTCGGTGACGGCGTGGTCGGCTACGCGGACTTCAGCAAGGGCAACCAGGGCGGCTGGCACCTGACCGCCTGGCTCAACTCCCTCGGCGGCCAGATCGCCCGCAAGGAGGGCGACGGCTGGAAGGCCGACTTCAACAACGACCTCGGCCGCACCGCGCTCGACCACCTCAAGCAGATGCGCTGGACCGACGACTCGATGGGCAGCAAGCAGCTCCTGCAGGACGCCGACGCGCAGCGCATGATGGGCGCCGGCCAGCTCGGCATGTACCTGGCCGCGCCGGACAACATCCCGACGCTGGTCAAGCAGTTCAACGGCAAGTACGAGGACTACGGCCTGGCCCCGGTGCCCGAGGGCAGGGGCACGCTGATCGGCGGCGAGGGCTACATGGTCAACCCGAAGGCGTCGCCGGAGAAGATCAAGGCCGGGCTCACCTGGATCCAGTGGAAGTACCTCAACCCGGACCGGTTCGACTCCTTCACCAAGCGCTACGCCGACGGTCAGCAGCCGGTCGGCCTGCCCGCCCTGCCGAACCCGGACATCTGGACCGGTGCCCTGCGTGACCAGCAGGAAGCGGTCAAGGCGAAGTACGCGAACGTGCCCGCGCAGAACTACGCCGCCTACCTCAACGCGAGCACCACCATCAAGGGCCACCTCGAACCGCCGAGCGCCCAGCAGGTCTACGCCACCCTCGACACGGTGATGCAGGCGGTGCTGACCGATCCGGCGGCGGATCCGGCGGCCCTGCTCAGCGCCGCGGAGTCGAAGGTCAACGCCACCCTGGCCCAGATCAGGTGAGCACGACGGCCAGGCGGCGCCGCAGGCTCGCCGAGAACGTCACGGCTTACGGCCTGCTCAGCGCCGCGCTGGTCGTCTTCGCCCTGTTCTCCTGGTTCCCCATCGTGCGCGGCGTGGTGCTCAGCTTCCAGCAGGTGAACTTCGTCGACGCCCCGGAGTGGGTCGGCCTGGAGAACTTCGAGCTGCTCTTCGCCGACCCGCTGTTCGGCGTGGCCTGGCGCAACACCCTGCTGTTCACCGGGCTGGCGCTGGTCTTCGGCTTCGCCATCCCGTTCCTCACCGCGGTGCTGCTCAACGAACTGCGGCACGCGCGGGCGTACTTCCGGCTGGTGGTGTACCTGCCGGTGATGCTGCCACCGGTGGTCACCGCGCTGCTGTGGAAGTGGTTCTACGACCCGGGTCCCGGCCTGTTCAACGAAGGGCTGCGCGCGGTCGGGCTGCCCGGCTCGGCCTGGCTCGACTCCGGCGACACCGCGATGCTGTCCCTGGTCCTGGTCTCGACCTGGGCGAACATGGGCAGCACCACGCTGATCTACCTGGCCGCGCTGCAGACCATTCCCGGTGATCTGTACGAGGCCGCCGAACTGGACGGCGCCGGGATCTGGCGGCGGCTGTGGCACGTCACCGTGCCGCAGACCCGGTTCGTGCTGCTGGTGCTGCTGCTGATGCAGGTGGTGGCGACCATGCAGGTGTTCACCGAGCCGTTCGTGATGACCGGCGGCGGCCCGGACGACTCCACCGTCACCGTGCTCCTGCTGCTCTACCGGTACGCGTTCGTCTACAACGACTTCGGCTCGGCGAGCGCGCTGAGCCTGCTGCTGTTCATCGCGCTCGGGGTGTTCTCGGCTGCGTACGTCCGGATCACGAAGAGGAGCGCGGAATGAAGGGCGCACCCGGACCGCGCACGCTGGTCTCCCCGTCGCAGCTGCGCAGCACCCGCGGCAAGGTCGTCTACTGGGTGGTCTTCTCGCTGGTGCTGATCGCGTTCACGCTGGCCTTCCTGTTCCCGCTGTACTGGGCGGTGACCGGGGCGATGAAAACGCCGGACGAACTCGCGCGCGTGCCACCGACCGTGGTGCCCGAGCAGTGGCACCCGGAGACCTTCGCGCAGGCTTGGGACGAGCTGGACCTGGGCCGGTACTTCCTGAACACGATCGTGGTGGCGGGCGGGGCCTGGCTGCTGCAGCTCGCCGTCGCGGTACCGGCCGCGTTCGCGCTGTCGAAACTGCGCCCGGTGCTCGGTGGCGCGGTGCTCGGGCTGATGCTGGCCACGCTGATGCTGCCCGCGTCGGCGTTGCTGGTGCCGACCTACCTGACCGTGTCCGACGTGCCGCTGCTCGGGGTCAACCTGCTCAGCACCCCGGCCGCGATCTGGCTGCCCGCCGCCGCCAGCGCGTTCAACATCTACCTGCTCAAGCGGTTCTTCGACCAGATCCCGGACGAGCTGATCGAGGCCGCCACCATCGACGGCGCCGGGCCGGTGCGCATCCTGCTCCGCATCGTGCTGCCGATCTCGCGCCCGGTGCTCGCGGTGGTCTCGATCTTCGCCGTGGTCGCGGCGTGGAAGGACTTCATCTGGCCGCTGCTGGTGTTGCAGGACCCCGGCACGCAGACGTTGTCCGTGCTGTTGCAGCGGGTCGCCCCGGATCTCCGGCTCGACCTGCTGGTCGCCGGGCTGGTGCTGGCCAGCCTGCCGATGGTGGGGCTGTTCCTGGTCTTCCAGAAGCAGATCCTCGCCGGACTGACCGCGGGCAGCCTCAAGGGCTGACCCCGCACCCGACACCAGAAAGGTGCTGCAGTGAGCGAATCCCCCCAGTGGTGGCGTCAGGCGGCGATCTACCAGGTCTACCTGCGGAGCTTCGCCGACGGGGACGGTGACGGCATCGGCGACCTCGCCGGGGTGCGGGCCCGGCTGGGCTACCTCGCGGACCTCGGCGTGGACGCCATCTGGTTCACCCCGTGGTACCCGTCCCCGATGGACGACGGCGGGTACGACGTCGCCGACTTCCGCGACATCGAGCCGACCTTCGGCACGCTCGCCGACGCCGAGCGCGTGCTCGACGAGGCCCGCGCGCTCGGCCTCAAGGTGATCATCGACATCGTGCCGAACCACTGCTCGGACACCCACCGGTGGTTCACCGCCGCGCTCGAGGCCGGGCCGGGTTCGCCGGAGCGGCAGCGGTTCTGGTTCCGCGACGGCCGCGGCCCCGACGGCGCCGAGCCGCCCAACAACTGGCGCTCGCGCTTCGGCGGCTCGGCCTGGACGCGGGTGGTCGAGCCGGACGGCTCGCCCGGCCAGTGGTACCTGCACCTGTACAGCTCGCGGCAGCCGGACCTGAACTGGGAGAGCCGGGAGGTGCGCGCCGAGTTCGAGGACATCCTGCGGTTCTGGTTCGACCGCGGTGTCGACGGCTTCCGCATCGACGTGGCCGACGGCCTGGTCAAGGACCCGGACCTGCCGGACGTCGAGCCCGGCGACGAGACCCCGTTCTCCGACCAGGAGGGCGTGCACGAGATCTACCGCGCCTGGCGGCGGATCGCGCGGAGCTACCCGGCCGAGCGCCTGCTGGTGGGGGAGATGTGGCTGCCGGACCTGCGGCGGTCGGCGCGTTACCTGCGCGACGACGAGATGCACGCCGCGTTCAACTTCGACTTCCTGGTCTGCCCGTGGGACGCCGGCCGGTTCCGCGAGGTGATCGACCGGACGCTGGAGTCGCACGAGGAGGTCGGCGCCCCGCCGTCGTGGGTGCTGTCGAACCACGACGTGACCCGCCCGGTCACCCGGTACGGGCGTGCCGGGGACACCGGGTTCAGCTTCGCCGACCGGCTGCACGGCACGCCGGTGGACCGCGAACTCGGCACCCGGCGGGCGCGGGCGGCGGCGTTGCTGGCGATGTCGCTGCCCGGCGGGATCTACCTGTACCAGGGCGAGGAACTGGGTTTGTGGGAGATCGAGGACATTCCCGGCGAGCTGCGACAGGACCCGGTGTGGGAGCGCAGTGACCACGCCGATCCCGGCCGCGACGGGTGCCGGGTGCCGATGCCGTGGTCCGGTGCGCGGCCGCCGTTCGGGTTCAGCGGGGAGGACGCGGAGAAGGAGCCCTGGCTGCCGCAACCGTCGGAATGGGCTTCGTACACCGCCGAAGCGCAGGCGATCGACCCCGGTTCGGTGCTCTCGTTGTATCGATCGGGTTTGCGGTTGCGGAAACTCGCGGAGGGTGAACTGCGGTGGCTCGACCAGGCGCCGGGTGTGCTCGCGTTCCAGCGGGGTTCGTTCGCCTGCTTGCTGAACTTCGCCGAGGAGCCGGTTCCCCTGCCGGAACACCGGGAAGTGCTGTTGTCCAGTTCGCCGCTGGTGGACGGGGCCCTGCCCGCGGACACGGCGGTGTGGTTGCGCCTGGAGGGCGGTTCCCGATGAGGATCCTGCTCGCGGTGATCATGGCGCTGGCCGTGCTCACCACGCCCGCCGCAGCGGAACCCGTTGCGCTGTCGGAGAAGACGCACATCTTCTATTACCCGTGGTACGGCAACCCGGAGGGTCACGGGTCCTACCGGCACTGGCCGCAGGGCGGGCACCAGCCGCCGCAGGACATCGGCGCGGACTTCTACCCGTCGCTGGGCCCGTACGACTCCGGTGACTTCGCCGGCGCGGTGGACCAGCACATGGCGTGGATCCAGCGCGCCGGCGTGGGCACGCTCGTCTACAGCTGGTGGGGTCGTGGGTCCTATGAGGACGGTCTGGTGGAAGGTGTGCTGGCGGCCGCGGCGAAGTACGGGCTGAAGGTGGCCTGGCACCTGGAACCGTACGGCGGCCGGACCGCGCAGTCCACTGTGGACGACATCGCGTACATCAACCAGCGCTACGGGTCGAGCCCGGCCTTCTACCGCGACGCCGCCCACGGCAACCGGCCCGCGTTCTACGTGTTCGACAGCCTCTCGGTGGCCGACTGGTCGCCGATCGGACCGTTGCGGGCGAACAACATCGTGCTCGCGCAGACCACCGACCTGAGCCGGGTGACGCACTTCGGCGGCATCTACACCTACGACGTGCTCGCCACGATGAACCCGGTGGGGTGGCGGGGAATCGCCGACTACGCCCGGGCGAACGGCCTGGTGTGGGCGCCGTCGATCGGCCCCGGCTACGTCGACGACCGGGCCGTACCCGGGAACACCACGCCGACTCTGGCCCGCGACAACGGCAAGACCTACGACACGCAGTGGTCGACGGTTCTCGACCCGGCGAACGGGGGTGAGCCGGACTGGGTGTCGATCACGTCGTTCAACGAGTGGCACGAGGGTTCGACCCTGGAACCAGCCAGCTCGGCGCCCCCGTCAGGCCACGGCTACCAGACCTACGACGGCGCCTACGGCCAGACCGGCGCCGCCGCGGAAACCGCCTACCTGGACCGAACCGCCCACTGGACCGCCCAGTTCTGAGGACCCCGAATGCTATGAGTGGGGCATTACTTGCATTGACCGCAAGTAATGCCCCACTCATAGCATTGGCTCGGGTCAGGCTCCCGGGCAGACGATCTTCGGCTGCGGGTTGTACTTGACGTTCCTCGGCTCCCGCTTGACCTCGCGGCCCGAGGCGGCGTCCCGCAGGACACGCGTGTCGCTCACGGTGAAGCCCTGCGCACCGGCGCTCGGCTGGCAGTTCTCCGCCGGGCCCTGCTTCTCCTGCGGCTCGGTGAAGTTGTGCCGCTCACCCGGCACCGACTCCACGTTGTACCGCTTGGTACCCCACAGCTTCACCGTGATCGACGACGAGTTCCAGATGGTCTGGATGGCCACGCCGGTCTCGCTGTCGTTGGTGAACTTCAGGTCGATCACGCTGCCACCGCTGTGGTTCTGGAACACGGTCGCCTCGCGCGCCGGCGGGTACCGGCTGATGTAGTAGCTGTGCTCCTTGTGCCCCGCGTCCTTCATGCCCGCGAAGTAATAGGCGTTGTAGAGCGTGGTGGCGAACTGCGAGATGCCACCGCCGACCTCGCGGCCGGGCGCGCCGTCGGAGATCACGCCCGCCTCGACGTAACCCTGCGCCTTCGTGCGCGGGCCGGTGAACCCGTTGAGGCTGAAGGTGTCACCCGGCTTGACGATGGCGCCGTTGACCTTCTCCGCGACCACGCGGATGTTCACGCCCGAGTCCTGCGCGAAACCCTTCGTGGTGAACTCGCCGATCACCTCGGTGATGCCGAGCTTGTTCGCCTCCTCGGTGGTCACCTTGGCCGGCTTGTTCTCGTAGACCGCCTTGACCTCGCGGACCTCCGGCTGCTTGAGCACCTCGGGCAGCGGCACCAGGGTCGGCTCCCAGTTGATCTTCTTGCCGTCCTCGGACGGGTGCACCGCGGGCTTGCCGCCCTCGAAGACGATCTCCGCGTCGCGCCCCTCCTTCTCGGTGGAGGCGAGCTGCGGCAGCGCGGCTTCGGCGAACTTGCCGTTGTCGATCTTCGGGACCAGTGCGCCGTCCTCGGCCACCTCGAAGGTGATCGTCTTGCCGATGGCGTCCGGCGCGACCTTCGCGTCCTTGCCCTCGCCCTTGACCGTCACCGGCGCCGACACCGCGGGCTTGGCGAACTGCTCCAGCGCCGCCCGCACGCTCTCCGGCGAGGACTTCACCGGGGTCAGCCCGACCGGCAGCTCCAGCACCTGGCCGGACGCCCACTGCGAGAGCAGCAGCTGCGAGGCGGCGGGCACGTCCAGCGCCTGGCCCTGCTTCGGGTCCACCGGGACCGGCGTCGCGCCGTCGAAGGTGATCGTGCCCTCGACCGGACCGCGGTCGACCTGGGCGCGCAGGTTCTCCATCGCCGGGGTCAGCGTGGCCTGGTCGGCGTTGGTGGCCAGGCCGGTCTCGCGGGTGGTGAAGAACGAGGCGATGCGGGCGAACGGGTTCAGCGGCTGCTCGCCGGCGCGGTCCAGGGTGGCAGGCCAGTCCAGGATCAGCCCGGTCTCGCGCGGGTCGAGGGTGTGCTCGACGTCGCCGGCGCGGACCCGGACCGGCTGGTTCAGCCGCGGCTCCAGCTGGCCGCGCAGCTCCTGCTCGGCGTTTTCCCGGCTCATGCCGCCGACGTCGACCCCGGCCACGGTCACCCCGCGCGGCACGTCCCCGGAGTTGATCAGCAGGTCGGCGCCGTAGAGCACGACGAACGCGCCGAGCACGGCACCGGCGATCAGCCCGCCGCGCTTGAGCTTGCGCTTGCGCTCGGAACCGTCGTCCTCCGGTTCGACCTGGTGCACGAACGCGGTCTGCGTGCCGAACGCGTCGGTCTGCTCGGGGTCGACGAGCTTGCCGGAGACCGCGGGGAACACGTCGGTCTCCTCGGACCGGGAACCGGGCCACTGACTGTCTTGCGGCAAGACTTCGCTCCTGTTCGCGATGGCGCCGTCGGAAACATGGGCGTCCACCACAAGATACGTGGCTCCACCATGGTGACTTCGCCTCACCCTTGTGTGGGAGGGGCGTGCTCGCTCCGGCAACGGGCGCGGGTCCGGCAGAATCACCGCATGGAACCCTCCCGGGCACTGCGAGACATCGCCTACGAACTGGAGAAGCGCGGGGAGCCGACCTACCGGGTCCGCGCCTTCCGCAACGCGGCTTCGGTGGTGGACAAGCTCACCCCGGAACGGCTGGCCGAACTGGCCCGCACCGGCAGGCTGACCGCGCTCAAGGGCATCGGGGCCGCGACCGCTTCGGTGATCGAGGACGTGCTGGCCGGGAACGTGCCCGAGTACCTGCGCAAGGTGGAGGCGGAGGAGGCCCCGGAACTGCCGGACGGCGGTGACCTGCTGCCCGCGTTGCGTGGTGACTGTCACACCCATTCGGACTGGTCGGACGGCGGCAGCCCGATCGCCGAGATGGCCGAGGCGGCCAGGGCGCTCGGCCACGAGTGGATGGTGCTGACCGATCACTCCCCGCGACTGACCGTGGCGAACGGGCTGTCCGCGGAGCGGCTGGCCCAGCAACTGGTGGTGGTGGCCGAGCTGAACAAGGAACTGGCCCCGTTCCGGATCCTCACCGGGATCGAGGTGGACATCCTGCTCGACGGCGCGCTCGACCAGGACGAGGACCTGCTGTGGGAGCTGGACATCGTGGTCGCCAGCGTGCACTCCGAGCTGCGGATGGCGCGCAAGGAGATGACCGCGCGGATGCTGGCGGCGGTGTCGAACCCGCGGGTCAACGTGCTGGGGCACTGCACCGGCCGGAAGGTCGCCGGGCGCAACCGGCCGGAGTCGGAGTTCGACGCGGTCAAGGTGTTCGAAGCCTGCCGGGACAACGGGGTCGCGGTGGAGATCAACTCGCGCGTGGACCGGCTGGACCCGCCGAAACGGCTGCTCAAGCAGGCGGTGGAGATCGGCTGCGAGTTCGCCGTCGACAGCGATGCGCACGCGCCGGGGCAGCTGGCGTGGAAGGCGCACGGGTGCGCACGCGCACTGGAGTGCGGGGTCGGCATCGACCAGGTGATCAACACGCGCACTGCGGACGACCTGCTGGCGTGGCGGCAACCGCGGGGTTAGGCGGAGACCGCGGGCGTGACCTGCCGGGCCTAGGACCTGCCGGCGAACATCCGCATCACCTCGGTCAGCACGCCGACCGGGATGCTCGGGTCGATCGCGCGCTGCACCCCGAGGCCGATGCCCAGGCTGAGCAGCGCGGTCGCGCAGTCCTCGGCGGGCATCGGCAGCTCGATGCCGTACTCCTCGGTGTGCTTGGCCAGCACCCCGGTGATGGTGTCGCGGATGGCCTTGTCGCGGATCGCCAGCTCGTCGCGCAGGCGCGGATCCCGGCGCACGTTGGTGGCGAACTCCACCTCCAGCGCGGTCCACGCCTGATCGCCGATGCTGCGCTCGGCCCAGCGCTGGAAGGCGTCGAACATCGCGTCCAGCTCGGTGACGCCGTCGAGCGAGGCGGAGAGCTGTTCGGCCTGCTCGGCGTGGATCGCGTCGAGCACGGCCAGGCACAGCTCGTCCTTGTTGCGGAAGTTCGAGTAGACCGCGCCCTTGGAGTACCCGGCCTCGTCGGCCACCTTCTCCAGTGACGTCGCGGTGTACCCCTCGCGCAGGAACAGGTCTTTCGCGCCGGCGATCAGCTGCTCGCGGGTGCGGGCCTGGCTTTCCGCGCGGGTGAGTCGGGGCATGCCGGTCAGCCTAAGCGGTTACCCCGACAGTCCGGGTCAGTTCCGCACCACCCGGAACACGATTCCCGCGTCGACCAGGCGTTTCACCAGTGCGTCGCCCATTGCCACGGCGGTGGTGAGCTGGCCGGACACCGCGGGCAGGTCGTCCAGCGCCAGGCACATCGCGGACTCACCGAGCATCTTGGCCGTCTCGTCGTACCCGGGGTCACCGCCGGCCACTTCGGTGACCACCCGGCGCCCGCCGCCGCTGCCGTGGAAGCGCACCTTGAACCACGACCGCGCCCGCTTCTCCTCGTCCGGCCCGCCACCGGGGCCGACGAGCTTGATCAGCGCCTTCCGCGCGGGCGGCAGCTGCGCCAGCGCGAACACCGCGCCCAGGCCCACGGCCCCGGCGACCACGGTCGGCAGCCGCTTGACCGACATGAACTGCCGGTAGGTGAAGTCCGGCCCGTACTCGTCCAGCTCGGCCGCCGACCGCGCGACGATCTGCGGGTCGATGGTGGTCATCGGCACCGCCCACCGGCCGCTTTCCGCGTCGCGGTGCGGGGTTCCGACGACCGTGCGGGCGCGCCTGCCGGTCGGCCGCTCCTCGGCCCGCGCCCGCTGCTTGGCGATCTGCGTCATTTCGAACAACCGGGAGAACACGGTGATCGCGGAGGCGAAGGTGCCGCCGGAGAACGTCGCCCCGGCGCGGACGTACCCCTTCAGTTCGATTTCCGCGTCCCGCGGCAGCTTCTGCACGGTGTAGAGCGCGCCGAGGTCGTAGGGGATCGAGTCGAACCCGCACGCGTGCACCAGCCGCGCCCCGGTTTCCCGCGCGAGGCCGTCGTACCGCAGGTACATGCGGTCGACGAACTCCGGTTCGCCGGTCAGGTCGGCGTAGGCCGTGCCGTGCTCGGCGCAGGCGGCGACCAGCGGTTCGCCGTAGGTCAGGTACGGGCCGACCGTGGTGGCGACCACGCGGCTGGTCGCGGCCACCTCGGCGAGCGACGCGGCGTCGCCGATTTCGGCGTGCAGCAACGGCATCTCCGCCCAGCGCGGGTGGATCGCGGCCAGCTTGCCGCGCACGGCCTCCAGCTTCGCGCGGTTGCGCCCCGCCAGCGCGAGGCGGAAGCCCTCCGGCGCGTGGCGGGCCAGGTACTCGGCGGTCAGCGCCCCGGTGAAACCGGTGGCGCCGAACAGGGTCACGTCGTGCCGGCGCTCCATCGGGTCCCTTTCAGTCGTGTTCGGACAGCAGTCGCAGGGTCCGTTCGCTGACCGCGACCGGCTGGTCGGGGTCGAGCACGATGCCCTCGGTACGCAGTGCGCCGTCGACCGCGCTCCACAGCAGTGCGGTCAGGTACTCGGTCAGGCTTTCGCGGCTCATCGTGCGGCGGTCCAACCACCACTCGGTGGCGGCCTCGACCGCCCCGACGATGCCGTGCGCCCACACCTCGGCGCCACCGCTGTCCGCCTTCCGCGCCCGCAGTTCGTCGGTGAAGATCGTCGCGATCACCGCCGCGAGCACCTTCTTGTCCTCGGCCACCGGATCGGCGCCGTCGCCGAGTTCGAGCCGCCGCCGCGCGCCGAGGAAGCGGAACACCTGCGGGTGCTCGTCGACCAGGCCCAGGTAGGCCGCCAGCGCCTGGCGGACGCGCTGGTGGATCGGCGCCGGTTCGGTCAGCGCGGGCTCCAGCCGTTCCCAGAGCATGCGCGAGGTGCGGTCCACGATCGCGCCGAACAGGTCGGCCTTGTCCGCGAAGTGCCGGTACAGCCGGGGTTTCGACACTCCGGCGGCCGCGGCGATCTCGGCCATGCCCGCGCGCGGGCCGTGCTCGGCCAGCGCCGCGAACGCCGCGTCGACGAACTCCGCCCGGCGAGCCACCCGATGGGCTCGCCAGCGCTCCGACCGGCCGTCGACCCGGTTGACACCCTCCGGCATGCCTTGGATAGTACTTCAGGTAACAGGTACCGGCAGTATCCCGTAAAAGGAGCACGGCATGCGCCAGTTCGCGGGCAAGGTCGCGGTGATCACCGGTGCGGGCTCGGGCATCGGCCGGGCGCTCGCGCTGAACCTGGCCGCCCGCGGTGCCCGGCTCGCACTGTCCGATGTGGACAGCGCGCGGGTGGCGGACACGGTGGCGCTGTGCGAGAAAGCCGGTGCCGAAGCGCGGTCCTACGTGCTCGACGTGGCCGACCGCCAAGCCGTGCTGGCGCACGCCGACGCGGTGCGCGCCGACTTCGACCGGGTGAACCTGGTGGTGAACAACGCCGGCGTGGCGCTGATGGCGGACTTCGCCTCGATGAGCTGGGAGGACCTCGACTGGATCGTCGGGATCAACTTCTGGGGCGTGGTCCACGGCAGCAAGGCGTTCCTGCCGCACCTGATCGACTCCGGCGACGGCTACCTGGTCAACATCTCCAGCGTCTTCGGCCTGATCGCGGTGCCGACCCAGTCGGCGTACAACGCGACGAAGTTCGCCGTGCGCGGGGTGACCGAGGCGCTGCGCCAGGAAATGCGCATCGCCGGGCACCCCGTCGGCGTCAGCTGCGTGCACCCCGGCGGCATCAAGACGAACATCGCCCGTGACGCGCGCGGGGTCCCGGACGGCGACGCCGATGCGGCCGCGAAGCGGTTCGACCGCATGGCGGGCACCACCCCGGAATCGGCCGCGCGCACCATTCTCCGCGGGGTGGGGCGCGAGCAGGCGAAGATCCTGGTCGGTCCGGACGCCTACCTGCTCGACGCCATGCCCAGGGTGCTGGGCTCGGCCTACCAGCGCATCGTCAGCGCGGTGGCCAAGCGCAGCGTCTGAGCGATCACCTCGGGTAGTTGACCCACAGCTCCCAGCGCGGCGGGTCGCCCATCCAGAAGCAGCGGAAGGTCAGTCCCGGCTTGCTGAACTGGAGCTGCTGCCCGGCCTGCTGGCAGGACAACTCGTTGGGATGGGTGGAATCCCAGTTCGACGGGCTCATCGGCGCGTAGACCGGCGGCGCCTGCCCGGCCGACGCCACCGGTGCGGTGGCGAACAGCGCGGCCACGGCCGCCACGGCGAGACCCGTTCTGCGCAGCGTGTTCTTCATCTTCTTTACCCCCAGTCGGTTGAATGGCCGAAAATAGCCGGTTCGTCCCGAACCGGCCACCGGTTTGCCGGAACGCGGGCTTGTCCGCGCTCGCCGCCGCGTGCTGGAGTTGAGGTGTCGTCCAGGCAGTCGGGAAACTGATCGGATCAATCTGCGGCTTTGTCTGCTCCTCCTCTAGATCTGACCCATCGTGGTGCGGTATACATCGGATGTCTGCTCGAGGAAGGAAGACCTGTGCAGCTGCTGCGCCTCGGTGATCCCGGTGCCGAACGGCCCTTTGTCCGCTCGGCCGGAGGAGTTCTGTACGACCTCAGCCCGCTCACCGCCGACATCGACGGCGCCTTCCTGGCGGCGGACGGCCTTTCCCGGGCCCGTGCCGCGGTCGAAGCGGGTGAGCTGCCTTCGGCGAGCGAGTCCGGTCAGCGCGTCGGCCCGCCGATCGCGCGGCCCGGCAAGGTGGTCTGCGTCGGGCTGAACTACCGGCGCCACGCCGAGGAGACCGGCGCGCCGATCCCGGACGAACCGGTCCTGTTCATGAAGGCACCCGACGTGGTGGTCGGACCACACGACCCCGTGCTCGTCCCGCGCGGGTCCACGGCCACCGACTGGGAGGTCGAACTGGGCGTGGTGATCGGGAAGACCGCCCGCTACCTGGACCGCCCGGACGACGCCCTCGCGCACGTGGCCGGGTACGTGATTTCCCACGACGTAACGGAACGCGCCTACCAGTTCGAGCGCGGGGGCACCTGGGACAAGGGCAAGTCGTGCGAGAACTTCAACCCGCTCGGACCGTGGCTGGTGCCCGCCGAGGACGTCGGCGACCCGCAGGACCTCGCGCTCTCGCTGACCGTCAACGGCGTGGTGCGCCAGCAGTCCACCACCAAGGACATGATCTTCACGGTGGCCGAAGTGGTGCACTACCTCAGCCAGTTCATGGTGCTGCGGCCCGGCGACCTGATCAACACCGGCACGCCGGAGGGTGTCGCGCTCGGCCGGCCCGAACCCAAGCCGTACCTGCGGGCCGGGGACGTGGTGGAACTGGAGATCGCCGGGCTCGGCACCCAGCGACAGCGCGTGGAGCAGGCCTGATGGCGCGCATCACCGGGATGGAAGTGCTGGACGTGCGGTTCCCGACCTCGCGGGAGCTGGACGGCTCGGACGCGATGAACCCGGATCCGGACTATTCGGCGGCCTACGTGGTGCTGCACACCGACGGCGGCCCCGACGGCTACGGCCTGACCTTCACCATCGGCCGCGGCAACGACGTGCAGGCGGCGGCGATCCAGTCGCTCGAAGGGCACGTGGTCGGCAAGGCGGTGCCCGAGACCGCGAGCGAGCTGGCCGCGCTGTCCGCCGCGCTGGTCGGGGATTCGCAGCTGCGGTGGCTCGGCCCGGAGAAGGGCGTGGCGCACATGGCGCTCGGCGCGGTGGTCAACGCCGCGTGGGACCTGGCTTCCCGGCGCGCGGGCTGTCCACTGTGGAGGTTCCTGGCGGAGATGAGCCCGGAGGAGATCGCCGGGCTCGTCGACTACCGGTACCTCACCGACGCGCTCACCGAGCAGGAGGCGCTGGACCTCCTGCGGGCCGCCGAACCGGGCCGGGCGCAGCGCACGGAACACCTGCTGGCCAACGGGTACCGCGCCTACACCACCTCACCGGGCTGGCTCGGTTACTCCGACGCGAAGCTCGTCCGGCTGGCCAGGCAGGCGGTGGACGACGGCTTCGACATGATCAAGCTGAAGGTCGGCGGTGATCTCGAGGACGACATCCGGCGGATGAAGCTGGCCAGGGAGGCGGTCGGCGACGGAGTCCGCATCGCGGTGGACGCCAACCAGCGGTGGGACGTCGACGCCGCGGTCCGCTGGATGGGCGCGCTGGCCCCGTTCGACCCGTACTGGATCGAGGAACCCACCTCCCCGGACGACATCCTCGGGCACCAGGCGATCGCCGAGCGCATCGCGCCGATCCGGGTGGCCACCGGTGAGCACGTGCAGAACCGCGTGGTGTTCAAGCAACTGCTGCAGGCCGGCGCGATCTCGGTGCTGCAGCTGGACGCCAGCCGGGTCGGCGGGGTCAACGAGAACGTGGCGATCCTGTTGCTGGCGGCCAAGTTCGGCGTGCCGGTCTGCCCGCACGCCGGCGGGGTCGGGCTGTGCGAGCTGGTCCGGCACCTGGCCATGTTCGACTTCGTGGCGGTGTCGGGCACCGAGACCGACCGGTCCATCGAATGGGTCGACCACCTCCACGAGCACTTCACCGATCCGGCCCGGGTGCGTGCGGGTCGCTACCTGGCGCCGGTGGAGCCGGGCTTCTCGGCCCGGATGCACGACGCCACCCTGCGGCGATTCCGCTTCCCGGACGGTCCCGAATGGACGGAGAACCGATGACTGAGTTCGACGGGCGCGTCGCCGTGGTGACCGGTGGCGCGTCGGGCATCGGCGCGGCGGCCGCCGCCCTGCTGGCTTCGCGCGGGGCGAAGGTCGCCGTGCTCGACCTGAACCCCGGCAGCGACGGTTTCCGGTGCGACGTCAGCGATGACGCGCAGGTGCGGTCCGCGATCGAGGCGGTCGCCGAGCGCTACGGCGGCATCGACGTGCTGGTCAACAACGCCGGGATCGGCGCGCAGGGCGACGTCGCGGCCAACGAAGACGAGGAATGGCACCGGGTGCTCGACGTCAACGTGGTCGGCATGGCCAGGGTGAGCCGCGCCGCGCTGCCGCACCTGCGCCGGTCCGACGCCGCGGCCATCGTCAACACCTGCTCGATCGCCGCCTGGCAGGGCCTGCCCAACCGCGCGCTGTACTCGGCGAGCAAGGGCGCGGTGCTGGCGCTGACCCTGGCGATGGCCACCGACCACCTGCCGGACCGGATCCGGGTCAACTGCGTGTGCCCCGGCACGGCCGACACCCCCTGGGTGGGCAGGCTGCTGGACGCGGCGGCGGATCCGGCGGCCGAACGCGCCGCGCTCGCCGCGCGCCAGCCGATGGGCAGGCTGGTCACCGCCGACGAGGTCGCGCACGCCATCGCCTACCTGGCCGGCCCGGCGGCGGCCTCGACCACCGGCACGGCGCTGGCCGTGGACGGCGGCATGTACGGACTCCGGCCCCGCGGGCCGGTCAACTGACTTTCGTTCGCCTGCCCATCAAGGAGGATGCGGTGTCGAAGAACCTGATCAGGGCGGCGGTCGCGGTGCTCTTGCTCACCGCGACCGCCTGCGGCTCCACAAAGGACAGTGCCGCGCCGGCGGCGGGCGGCGGCGGGCAGGGCGGCCCGGTCGGCGCCACGGTGCCGCTGCTGACCTCCCCGTTCTGGCAGGCCTACAACAACTACGTGCCGCAGATGGCCACCAGCGAGGGCGTCGAAGCGCTGCCGACGGTCAACGCCAACAGCGACCCGACCAAGCTGATCACCGACCTGAACAACCTGCTCAACCAGGGCGTCAAGGGGCTGGTGGTGACCCCGCTCGACTCCGCGGCCGTGGTCGCCGGGCTGGAGCAGGCCGAGCGCAAGGGTGTGCCGGTGGTCGCGGTGGACGTGGCGCCCGAGGGCGGCAAGGTGGCCATCGTGGTCCGCGCGGACAACAAGGCCTACGGCGTCAAGGCGTGCGAGCACATCGGCGGCAAGGTCAGCCAGGGCAAGGTCGTCCAGATCATGGGTGATCTCGCCTCGGTGAACGGGCGCGAGCGGTCGGAAGCCTTCCGCGACTGCGTGAAGACCAAGTTCCCGGCGCTGCAGGTGCTCGAGGTCCCGGCGGAGTGGAAGGCGGACAAGGCGGCGTCCGGCCTGGAGGGTGTGCTCACCTCGAACCCCGACGTCAAGGCGGTGTACATGCAGGCGGGCGGGACCTACCTGGCGCCGACCGTGCAGGCGTTGCAGCGCAAGAACCTCTTCTTCCCGGTGGGCGACCCGAAGCACGTGGTGCTGGTCAGCAACGACGGCATCCCGCAGGAGCTGGAAGCGATCCGCAAGGGCGAGCTGGACGCCACGGTCTCCCAGCCCGCCGACGACTACGCCAGGTACGGCCTGCACTACATCAAGCGGGCGATGGCCGGTGAGGTGTTCAAACCGGGCCCGACCGACCACGGCAGCACCATCGTGGAGACCCGGCCCGGCATCCTGGAGGACCAGCTGCCCGCGCCCGTGGTGACCAAGGACAACGTGGACGACCAGGGCCTGTGGGGCAACCAGCTGTGAGCGCACCGGTCGCGAGCGTGCTGGGCGTCGGCAAGCGGTACGGGCCGACGGTCGCGCTGCACGACGTCAGCCTGACCGTGCGGCCGGGCGAGTCGCACGCGCTGGTCGGCCGCAACGGGGCGGGCAAGTCCACCCTGGTCTCCATCCTCACCGGACTGTCCAAACCGGACACCGGCGCGGTGGGGTTCGGTGGCGAACCGGCGCCGCCGGTGGCCGACCGCGAGGCGTGGCGGGCGCGGGTCGCCTGCGTGTACCAGCACTCCACGGTCATCCCGCACCTGACCGTGGCGGAGAACCTGTTCCTCAACCGCCAGCCCACCGGCCGGTTCGTGATCAGCTGGGCGAAACTGCGGCGGCAGGCGGCGGAACTGCTGGAGTCGTGGCGGGTCTCGGTCGACCCGGACCTGACGGCGGGCGAACTTTCGGTGGAGGACCGCCAGCTGGTGGAGATCGCCCGTGCCTTGTCCTACGGCGCCCGGTTCATCGTGCTCGACGAGCCGACCGCGCAACTGGACAGCCAGGCGATCGACCGGTTGTTCGTGCGCATGCGCGAGTTGCAGGACGGCGGGGTGACCTTCCTGTACATCTCGCACCACCTGCAGGAGGTGCACGAGGTCTGCCAGGCGGTGACCGTGCTGCGCGACGCGCGGCACGTGCTCACCGCCCCGGTCGACCGGCTCAGCCGCGCCGAGCTGATCGACGCGATGACCGGTGAGGAGGGCGGCCTCTCGGTCGCCGACGGTGCCGCCCGCGACCCGTTGCCCGAGGGAACCGCGCTCGCGCTGGAGGTCGACGGCCTGTCCGGGGACTCGTTCGAGGACGTGTCCTTCGGCCTGCGCCGCGGGGAGGTGCTCGGCCTGGCCGGGAGCAACGCCAGCGGCAAGCACCAGGTCGCCGAGACCGTCTACGGCCTGCGTGCCCCGGCCGCCGGTTCGGTGCGGGTGGCCGGAAAACCGCTGCCTGCCGGGGACGTCGCCGCCGCGCTCGCCGCCGGGATCGGTTGTGTGCCAAGGGATCGGCACCACCAGGGGCTGGTGCTCGGGTTGTCCGTCGCGGACAACGCCACGATGACCGTGCTCGACCGGCTCGGCCGCGCGGGCACCGCACCACCCGCCGTGCGCCGGACCGCCACCGAGAAGTCCATTGTGGACTACAGGGTGGTGGCGGCCGGGCCGGACCAGCCGGTGGCCGACCTGTCCGGTGGCAACCAGCAGAAGGTGGTGCTGGCCAGGGCGATGGCCACCGATCCGGCGGTGCTGGTGCTGATCAACCCGACCGCCGGGGTGGACGTGAAGTCGAAGGAGGCGCTGCTCGCGGTGGTCGACCGGGTGCGCGCCGACGGCAAGGCGGTGCTGATCGTCAGCGACGAGCTCGACGACCTGCGGCCGAGCGACCGGGTGCTGGTGCTGCGGGCCGGGCGGCTGGTCGCCGAGCACCAGGCGGGCTGGTCCGACGGCGAACTGGTGGCCGACATCGAAGGGGTGCAACGCGATGACTGAGACGGCGACCCGGCAGCAGGCCGCGCCCGTGGCGGCGTCCCGGCGGCGGCAGCTGCCCCGGCTGCGCGAACTGGCCCTGCTGCCCGCGTTCGGCGTGCTGCTGGTGGTCGGCGGGCTGGTCAACGACCGGTTCCTCACCGCGGACAACCTGATCAGCATTCTCGGCGCGTCGGCCGCGCTGGCGCTGGTGGTGCTCGGCGAGTCCCTCGTGCTGATCTCCGGCAAGTTCGACCTGTCGCTGGAATCGACCGTCGGCATCGCGCCGGTGCTCGGCGCCATGCTGGTCATCCCGGCGGTGGCGGCCGGGTTCGGCACCGAGCTGCCCACCCCGGTCGGGCTGCTGGTGATCGTGCTGGTCGGCGCGGCGATCGGCGCCTTCAACGGGTTCCTGATCGTGAAGTTGCAGCTCAACGCGTTCATCGTGACGCTGGCGATGCTGATCGTGCTGCGGGGCGTGCTGGTCGGGCTGACCGAGGGCAAGACGCTGTTCGAGATGCCGGACGCGTTCTTCGCGCTGGCCACGGAGACCTTCCTCGGCCTGCCCGCGTCGGTGTGGTTGGCCGCGGCGGCCTACGCGATCACCGGGTTCGTGCTGCGGTACCACCGGGTCGGCCGCGCCCTGTACGCGATCGGCGGCAACCGCGACGCCGCGCGGGCGGCGGGCATCCGGGTCGACCGGATCTCGTGGCTGGTCTTCGTGGTGGCCGGCGCGCTCGCTTCGCTCGGCGGGCTGGTGATGACCGGGTACGTCGGCGCGATCAACGCCAACCAGGGCGACGGCATGATCTTCACCGTGTTCGCCGCCGCGGTGATCGGCGGGATCTCCCTGGACGGCGGGCGCGGCACCATGTTCGGCGCGCTGACCGGGGTGCTGCTGCTGGCGGTGGTGGAGAACCTGCTGACGCTGGCGCAGGTGCCCTCGTTTTGGATCCAGGCGCTCTACGGCGGCATCATCCTGATCGCGCTGATGATCGCGCGGTTCACCGGTGGGAAACCGCAGACGTGAGCGGGCCGGGCGCCGCCCGCCCGGCGGCGGCGCTTCGGCCGGTGCGGGCGGATGGGGCAGGCTGCCCGGCGGTGGTGCTCCAGCCGGTGCGGGCCGCCCAACCCGCTCAGGCGGGGTGCTCCGCGGTGCCCAGCGCGTTGCGCAGCCACTGCTCCACCCCGGCCACGTGCACGGTGGCCCACGAGCGCGCGAGTTCCGGCTCGCGGGCGGCGATGGCCTCGTAGATGGCGGTGTGCTGCTCCCTGGTCTTCGCGACCGCGCCCTCCTGGGTGAGGCCGCGCCAGATCCGGGCGCGGGTGGTCGGCCCGGACAGGCTGTCCAGCAGGGAGCACAGCACCGGGTTGCCGGACCCGTCGGCGATCTTGCGGTGGAAGGCGAGGTCGTTGGCCACCAGCGCTTCCACCGTCGGCGCGTCCTCCAGTTCGTCGAGCAGCCTGCGCAACTCGGTGATGTCGGCCTCGGCCATGTGCTGCGCGGCCAGCGCGGTCGCCGCGGGCTCGAGGATCCGGCGCACGGCGAGGAAGTCGAGCACGGTGTCGTCGCGGTGGAAGTCGACCACGAAGGTCATCGCGTCCAGCAGCAGGTTCGGTTCGAGGCTGGTCACGTACGTGCCGTCGCCCTGGCGGACGTCGAGCACGCGGATCAGGCACAGCGCCTTGACCGCCTCGCGCAGCGAACTACGGGACAGGCCGAGGCGCTGGGCCAGCTCCGCCTCCTTCGGCAGCCGGTCGCCGGGGGCCAGCTCGCCGGAGATGATCATGCCCTTGATCTTGTCGATGGCTTCGTCGGTGACCGGCATGGCGCGCCCCTCGATCCGTGCAAACCTCGGATGTTTCGCTGCCCAGATAACCACGAAAGGAGGCGGCCGATGGCGGTACCCCACCCCCAGCGCGTCGCGCTGCACACCCGGTTGAAGCCGGGCATGGAAGCGGAGTACGACCGCGTGCACGCGGCGATCCCGCCCGAGCTGAACGCGGCGCTGCGGGCCGCCGGGGTGCGCTCGTGGCGGATCTGGCGCCACGGCCTCGACCTCTTCCACGTGGTGGAGACCGACGACTACGCCGCGATGCGGCACGCGCTGCGCGAGCACCCGGCGAACGTGGCGTGGCAGGCGCGGATGGCCGAGCTGCTCGCCGTCGAGGACGACTACTCGGGCAACGACTCGGGCCTCGGCCTGGTGTGGGAGCTGCCGTGAAGTTCGGCAGGTGGGGGCTCGGCTGCGCGCAGCTCGGCAATCTCTACACCGCGATCACCGACTCGGCCGCCGCCGCGACCGTCGAGCGGGCCTGGGTGGAGGGCGTCCGCTACTTCGACACCGCGCCGCACTACGGCCTCGGGCTGTCGGAACGGCGGCTCGGCGCCGCGCTGGCCGGGCTGCCCCGGTCCGAGTTCGTGGTGTCCACCAAGGTCGGCAGGCTGCTCGTGCCCGATCCCGCCGGCGCCGGGCGCCGCGACGACCAGGGCTTCGACGTGCCCGCCGCGTACCGCCGGGTCTGGGACTTCAGCCGGGACGGCGTGCGGCGGTCGCTGGAGGCGAGCCTGACCCGGCTGGGCCTCGATCGGGTGGACGTCGTCTACGTCCACGACCCGGACGCGCACTTCGCGGCCGCGCTGGACGGGGCGGTGCCCGCGCTGGCCGAGCTGCGGGACCAGGGCGTGATCGGCGCGGTCGGGGTCGGCATGAACCAGGCCGCGATGCCCGCGGAGTTCGTCCGGCGCGCGGACCTCGACGTGGTGCTGGTGGCCGGCCGGTACACCCTGCTCGACCAGCCCGCGCTGGACGAGCTGCTGCCGTTGTGCGCGGACCGCGGGGTGGCGGTGGTCGCGGCCGGGGTGTTCAACGGCGGCATTCTCGCCACGCCGTCGCCGGGCACGATGTACGACTACGCCGAGGCCCCGCCGGAGCTGGTGGCCAGGGCGGAGCGGATCGCCCGGGTCTGCGCGCGCCACGGCGTGGAACTGCCGCAGGCGGCGATCGCGCTGCCCGCCGGGCACCCCGCGGTGACCTCGGTGCTGCTCGGCGCGCAGTCCCCGGCCCAGGTCAGCGCCAACCTGGCCAGGGCGCGGCGGCCGGTGCCCGCCGGGCTGTGGGCCGAGCTGACCGAGGCGGGGTTGCTCCGTCCGGACGCGGGCTCGCGGGCGGAGGTGTAGCAATCGGGGGAAGTGGGTAACACGCCGTCAGCGACCCAGCTTGATGGCGGAGGTGATCTTCATGGCGGACACGTCTCGGCTCCCCGAGCCCGTCGCGGAGACTTGGGAGTGGCAGCGCAAGGGGAATTGCCGGAACTTCGACAGTTCGATGTTCTTCCACCCGGACGGGGAGCGCGGGTTCGCCCGTGCCGATCGGGTGGCCAGGGCGAAGCAGATCTGTCAGAGCTGCCCGGTGATCGTGGAGTGCAGGCACCACGCGCTGACGGTGGAGGAACCGTTCGGCGTGTGGGGCGGGCTCGACGAGAGCGAACGGCGGGAGGCGATCGCGCGGCGGCGGCAGTTGCCGGTGGCCTGATCGGGCCACGCGGTAGTCACTCCAGCGCCGCCGCCAGCACGGTGTAGGGCGGGATCCAGCCTCGGTCCAGCAGGAGCTTGTGCAGCTCCGAAACGGCCTCCGGGGAACCGCCGGCGAGTTTACGGGCCACCTCCACGAGGGCGGTTTCGAAGTCGCCGGTCAAGGATCCCGCCTCTTCCGTGCCTTCGTCCGCGGCCTGCTTGAGCAGTGACTCGAGCTGGTGGGTCTCCGCCTTCGCGGCGAGCTGGACGAGCAGGTCCGCCACCCGGTGCAGTTTCACGTTGTGCTGCTGCGACAACCGGATCAGCAGGCGGAAGGCCTGTTGCGGGGTGCAGCGGTGCGCCACCACGAGCACGCCCATCGCCTGTTCGATGGTGGCGCGGCTGCGCAGGGCGCGGCGGAGCCCGTCGAGTTCCGCCTGGAGTTCTTTCACCCGGCGCCGCAGTTCGTCGGCGCCTCGGTCTTCGGTGGTCACCTCGCGTTGCCCGCCCCGCTCAGCGTGCGGGGAAACGTCGGCGGTGCATGGAGTGTTCTCCCCTCGGTCGGCAGGCGTGCTGGCTGACGAGGTGACGTGCGGGAGCACGGCACGCAGCGTCTCGCTGCGGCTGCTTGCTCAACCGCTTACCGGTCCAGCTTAAAGATCCCCGCGTCGGGCCTGGAATCGGGGTCCGGCCAGGCAGACTAGTCCGTGATTCTCGTGCAACTGGATGAGGACAAGCACGCTGTGGTGTCGCAGGGTGTTCGGGTGAATCCGGTGCGTGCGTTTCTTGTCGATGATCAGGAGTTGCTGGCGGAGGCGCTGGCGGCGAAGTTGTCCGCCGTGGGGGGCCTGCTGGTGGTCGGGCGGAGCTCGACCACCGACCCGGGCCTGGTCGATGCGGTGGCCCGGTCCCGGCCGCACGTGATCACCGTCGACATCCAGCCGGTGGGGCCGGCCACCGCGAACCTCCTCGGCCGCCTGGGCGCGGCCGCCCCCGACGCCAGGATCGTGGTGCTGACGGGGTCGCACGACCCGGTGCAGGCGGTGGTCGCGGCGCGCTGGGGCGCGACGGCGTGGGTCGGCAAGGACAGTTCGACGGAGCACCTGGTCGCGGTGCTGCACGGGGTGTGTGCCGGGAAGGCGTACTTCTCGCCGGACCTGCTGGGGTTCGTCCTGGCGGAGTTGCGGGCGGATGTGCAGCGGGTGCGGGATTCGAACGGGCCGCTGGACGTGCTGTCCGCGCGGGAGCGGGATGTGCTGCTGGGGATAGTGGAGGGGAAGCGCGGGAGCCAGATCGCGGCGGAGCTGTTCCTGTCGGTCAACACGGTGCGGACGCACACGCACAACATTTTCAGCAAGCTGAAGGTGCACAGCCGCCTGGAAGCCGCGTCGCTGGCGCGCGCGGCGGGGATGCAGCCGCGCATCCATTCGGGGCTGCGGAAGGGGCCGGTACAGTGACGTGGCTGACGCCCGACCGGGTGACCCCTCGCTGAACAGGCTTTTTCCACTGCGCGGAGGCCTCGTGAGTTCGGTGAACCGCTCCCTTCACCAGGGTATGACTGCTAGCGTGTTGGGCTGAACACAAGCGGTCGCCGGGGGACGGTCTTCAGGGAGGGGCAGGCGCGGTCATGACCAGTGGTGCGAACTTCGACACCCAGTCGCAAGCGGAGAAGCAAGGTGGCGCCCCGCCCCCACCCCCCGCCGCCGGCGACGCCGGCAACAGCTTCCTCGACAACCTGTTCGCGGTGGATCCCTTCGACGAGGAGTCGGTGAAGCAGTTCACGGCGGACACCCAACAGCTCAAAGATTGGGCTGATGCAGGGCCGGGAAACGGTGGCTTCGCCATCAACGAAGAGGGCGGCCAGCGCTATCTCGACATGTGTGATCGATACTTGGATGGGTTCGGCAACATTCAGGCACGTTTCCATGAGCTCTTGCAGCGTCCGAAGCTGGGGATGAGTCCATATGCCCAACGCGTCGGTGACCACGACCTCAAGGTTGCCGACGGTGACGACGCTTCGTTGCTCCCGAACCTGGAAGAGCTCAAGCTCGGTTTCCAGAACTTTCGTGATGCTATTGAGATCGCTAGATCGAAGTACCAAGAAAAAGATGCCGAGTTTGATCAAAAGTTCCGGGGGATCGACTCAGAATGAACTTCACAGTACGTCGTACGGTCTTGTTGCTGACGGCTGCGGCCGCGCTTGTCCTTGTCGGCGCGTGCACGCCGACGGAGACGGGAAATGCCACGCCGACAGCGAACCAAGATCCGCCTTCCGGGGCACCGACGCCTTCCGGTGAAGCCGACGTATTCGCTGATGTGGAGGAGTGTCAGATTCTTGACAAGGCACTCGTGAATGAAGGCTTTCCGCCTGCCCGCAAGGAGACTGCGGGTGGGGAGCGGGGCTGTATTACTGACAAGCCTCGCTACGGGACAGTGGGCATCGTTCTCGACGACCAACAGGGCATCGACGATGTGAAATCAGACCCGTCGAAGCTGTTCGGTGGTGATGTGAACGGGCGGCGCTCCCTGCTGGACAAGGAATCATTGCCGAGCACGAGTGGTGACTGCACGGTTTACCTGGAAGTGGCGGCAAAAGCCAGGGTCATGGTGAACACCGCGCTGTCGCGGGGGACGACCGACGAAGCTTGTGAATTCATCTCCAGGGTTTCGGTGGCCGTCGAGCCCCAGTTGCCCAAGGTCAAGTAGAGGATCTGGTCATGGCTGGCGAGTACGACGGTGCCACATATGAGTCTGAGGTCTACGATCGGACGTACAGGCAAGCTGGTGGTGGCGAAGGAAACATCTTCGCCGAGTTCTCGGCGCGAAGTGAGGCAGAGGCCGTAGCCAGTGCCTACTCCGTCACCCGTGGACAGGTACTCATGGAAGGGCAGGACTTCCGGCCGGGCCTCGACACCTCCGATCAGGAGTACCTCGGAACATCTCACGATGAGCTCTACAACATGGTGCACACCGAAAATGATCCAGCGGCGGTTGATGAGCAGGGCAAGATCTTTCGTGACCTGGCTGGCCTGTTGAATTCCGTGGCTGCGGATGCGGCCGCTGCCAGCAACGCGGAAGAGGCCAACTGGCAGGGGCCTGCCGCGGCGAAGGCTCATGGGTTCGTCAAGAGCACTGGTCAGTGGTTGGACGGCACGGCTCAAGGCGCCGACCTGGCCTCGAACAGATATTCACAGCAGTCTGCCGCGGCGATGAACGCGCAGAACTCGATGCCCGAGCCCGTTCCCTTCAATCAGGCCGAAGAGATGGCCAAGGCCCAGCAGGCCTTCCAGAGCGGCGGCTTCGACGCCAACATGCAAGGCGTCAAGGCGCTCGAGGAGATGAGCGCCAAACAAGAAGCCTCCCAGGCCGCCCACCAGCAGGCCGCCCAGGTCATGCACACCATGGACAACACCCTCTACGAGACCGGCTCCACCCAGCCCTCGTTCGCTGCGCCGCCGACGCTCGGGGGTGGCCAGCCCAGCACGCCGGTCGCCGGGACCGGAGCTGGGCCGGTGACCAGCGCGCCGGGCGGGCCGACCGGCGGGATGCCTGGTGGGATGCCCGGCGGTGGCTACGTCGGCTCCGGCCCTGGCTCCGCGCCCGGGTACACCCCCGGCGGGCCCGCGCCGGTCACCAGCAACGCGCCGGCAGGAGGCGGGTTCAAGGGGACCCCGCCCGCCATCGCGGGGCAGGTCGGCGGCGGCAACCTCGGCAACCTCGGCGCCGACAAGAACCGCGCCCCCAAGCCCACCACCGGCATGAAGTTCGGCAACCCCAGCGCCGGGGCCCGCGTCTCCGGCGGGGGCACCTACAGCCCACCCAAGGGCCCGGCCGGCGCGGCGGGACGCCTCGGGGGCACCCCCGCCGGCGGCGTCCCCAAGGGCGCCGAGCAGGCCGCCGGGGCGGGCAAGTCCTCCGGCTCGGGCGGCCCCCCGCCCAAGGAAGGCACCATGCGCGGCGGGGCCGCCGCCGCGGCCTCCACCGCGGGCGGCAAGCCGGGCGCCGGGATGGGCGGCGCGCCCGCGGGCGCCGGCCGGGGCAAGGAAGAGGACAAGGACAAGAAGCGCCCCGACTACCTGCAGGGCGAGGACCCCGACGAGTTGTTCGACGCCAAGCCCGCCGAGGGCCTCGACGGCGCCAAGCCGGTGCCGCCGGTCATCGGCTCCTGATCCGAGAGGTCCGAGAACCCGCCGTGCCGATGGAATTCTGGCTGCCCACGAAGGTGATCGACGTGCTCGGTGAGCGCTTCGGCACCGCGCTGGTCCCGCCGCCGTTCGAGGTGCCCCACGCCGGCTCGACCACCGGCGAACGGCAGCGCGTCCGCGAGGAGGCCTGGCACACCCTGCGCGAGGCCCGCCTGGCCAAGGGCGACAAGCTGGACCCGGACGTGGAGAACCTGCTCCGCGTCTGGTACCGGCCCGAGGTGCTGATCACCGGCCGCCTCACCCAGCAGGAGGGCCAGCGCGACATCCGCTACCGGGCCGTCTCCGAACACCTGGCCGGCGTGCTCAGCGGCCAGGTCGGCGACCAGATCTCCTTCGAGGCCTGCCACGCCGACGACCTGGTCACCGGCCTGCTGCGCTACCTGCCCCGGCTGAACCCGGTCAACCTCCGCCCGATCGCGGTGACCGAGCAGGCCAAGCGCCCCAAACCGGTCGACGAGGACGAGATCGACCCGCGCGACCTGATCGACGCCTACGGGGAGGCCGAACCGCCCGAACACCGCGCGGTGCAGGCCTTCTTCAGCTGGCCGATCGGCCGGTTCGGGGTGTTCGACCTGTGGGTGCGCGGCCGCGACGGCCGCCTCGACGCGCTCGGCGGCGTGCAGTTGTTCGACACCGAGGGCGGCCGCTTCGTGATCATCGGGGAGAAGCTCTCCGACGGCTCGAAGCGCCGCCACTTCGTGCCGTCGGACGGCAGCCACCTCCGGCGCTGGATCCACGAACGGATCGCCGGCGCCCGCTGAACCGTCTACAAAGGACAGACCAGTCGGTGGAATGGTCCGCTTCCGAAGCGGCCGCCGACCTGGCAAAATCGCCAGCCCCGCTGTTCACCGCCGAGGAACGGGGTGGTATGGACAACCCGGAGCAGGTGCTCCCGGCCGGTGAACTGCACGCGCTGGCCGCGGACGTACTGGAAGTGGCGGGCACCCCGCCCGGGCACGCGGCGATCGTGGCCGGTTCGCTGGTCCGGTCCAACCTGCTCGGCCACGACGCACTGGGCGTGCGGCGGCTGCTGCGCTACGTCCCGCAGATCCACGCGGGCGAGATCGATCCGGAGGCCCGCCCGAAGGCGGAAACCATCCGGCCCGGCGCGGTCGTGGTGCACGGGCGACGCGCCTTCGGGCAGCTCGCCGCCGGCTTCGCGGTCCGGGAGCTGAGCTTGCTCACCGTCGACCACGGCAGCGGGGTGGCGGCCATTCGCGACGGCAACGACGTGGGCAGGCTCGGCGAATACGTCGGAGCGCTGGCCGACACCGGCCTCGTCGCCTTCGCCTTCGGCAACAGCGAGCGCACCCCGCTGGCGTGGGCGCTGCCGCGCGCCACCGGCAGGCAGCCGCTGGTCTTCGACGAGGCCGCGGTGCCCGGCGCCGAAATTTTCGCCACCCTGGTGGGTGGTTTGCTCTCCGGGCACGGCCTGCGCGGTTTTCCCGGCTACGACGGCGATTCCGGCACCGTGCTGATGGCGGTGGACATCGCCGCCTTCCTCGACCCGGGAACTTTCCGGGAACAGGCGGAATCGTTCTGTGAGAGCCTTTCCCCAGCGCCCGGTGAGCCGGAGGAGCTGATCCGCCGTCGCCGCGTCGCGGAAGGGGTGCCGATCCCGGGGCCGGAGCTGGCCCGGCTCTGGGCACTTTCGTCGGGATGGAACGGATAGGTGACACGATGGCCGTGCCGCGGCTGAGCCGGAGGACACTGGGCGAGCGCCGGCCGGAACTGCTCGACAGCGTGCAGGGCGAGGACATCGGCGCGGGCATCCTGCACCTGGGCACCGGTGCCTTCCACCGCGCGCACCAGGCGGTGCTGACCGAGCAGGCGCTGCTCGTCGAACCGGGTGACTGGGCGATCCGCGGCGTCAGCTACCGCGGCCCCGGCGCGGCGGACGGGCTGAACCCGCAGAACGGTCTGTACACAGTGGTCGAACGCGGTGCCAACGAGCGCTTCCGCATGGTCGGTGCCGTCCGCGAGGTGCTCTACCAGCGCCCGGACGAAGTGCGCTCCGCCCTGGCGTCGAGCGAATGCCGGATCGTCACCATCACCGTGACCGAGGCCGGTTACCGCCACGACCCGGCGACGAACCGGCTCCGGCGCGACGATCCGGAGCTGGCCGCGGATCTGGCCGGCCGCGCGCCGCGCACGGTGATCGGGCAGCTCGCGGATGGCTTGCGGGCACGCCGTTCCCGCGGCGAGGACGCGCCGATCACCGTGCTCTCCTGTGACAACCTGCTCGACAACGGCAAGCTCGTGGCGGGATTGGTCAGGGATTTCTGCGCACTGGCTGGCGATCCGGCGCTGGCCGACTGGATCGACGGGCACGTCGCCTTTCCGTCCACTGTGGTCGATCAGATCGTGCCCGCGCCCACCGAGGACTGCCTGCGCGAGGTGGAAACCCGGCTGGGGCTCAGCGATCGCGCGGCGGTGGCCGGGGAGGGCTACCGGCAGTGGGTGATCGAGGAGTTCGACGGCCCCCGCCCGGCGTGGGACCGGGTCGGCGCCCGCTTCGTGCCGGACATCTCCGCCGCGCAGGCGCGGAAACTGAGGCTGGTCAACGGAACCCACTCCGCGATCGCCTACCTCGGCCTGCTCGCCGAGCTGGAGACCACCGCGGAACTGGTGCACGAGGAGGACTTCGCCGGCTACGTCCACGCGCTCGTGCGCGGGGAAACCGGGCCCAGCCTGGGAAACGAGGCCGTCGAAGAGGCGGAGCGGATCGTGCGGCGCCTCGCCACACCCCGGATCGACCACCGGCTCAAGCAGATCGCCGGGCAGGGCGCGCGCAAACTGCCGCAGCGCCTGCTCGAACCCGCGCGCGAACTGCTGGCCGCCGGTCGCGAGCCGCGCCTGATCTGCCTCGGCATCGCCGGCTGGATCAGTTTCCTGCGCCGCGCGCCCGAACTCGACGAGGACAGCCGGGCGCTGGCCGCCGCGCCGGACGTCGCCCGCCTGCTCGGCGCCTGGCGGGGTTGCCCCGAGGACCTGCGGGAGTCGAGGATCTTCCGTGACCTGATCGCGGACGCGCTGGACGGGCTGCGGTCGGACGGTGTGCGGAAGACCGTGCGCCGGGCGGTGGGCGAAAGGAACTAGGGCGTGCGGCTCAACGGAACGGTGGCCGTGGTGACCGGTGGCGGCACCGGGATCGGCCGGGCGACGGCACTGGCGCTGGCCGACGCCGGGACGCGGGGCGTGGTGGTCAACTACTCGCGCTCGGCGGACGAGGCCGAACAGACCGTGGCGGACCTGGCCGCGCGGGGCTGCGAGGCGGTGGCCGAGCAGGCCGACGTCGCCGACGACGCGCAGGTGCGCTCGCTCGCCGGCCGCGTGCTCGACCGGTTCGGCCGGGTCGACGTGCTGGTCAACAACGCGGGCACCACCTTCCGCGCCCCGCACCCCGACCTGGACTCGCTCACCGACCAGGTGTGGCACCAGGTGCTCGACGTGAACCTCCTCGGCCCGTTCCACTGCGTGCGCGCCTTCGCCCCCGCGCTGACCGAAGCCAGGGGCGCGGTGGTCAACGTCGCCTCGATCGCGGGATACCGGGCGGGTGGTTCTTCGGTGGCCTACGGCGTCAGCAAGGCCGCGCTGTTGCAGTTGACCCGCAACCTCGCGGTGAGCCTGGCCCCGCACGTCCGGGTGAACGCGATCGCGCCCGGCACCGTCGCCACCCGCTGGCAAACCGGCCTGCACGGCGCCGAAGCCTTCGAGGAACGCGCCAGGGCGGAACGGGAAATCGTGCCACTCCGTGAGATCTCCGGGCCCGAGCACGTGGCGCAGGCGGTGCTGGGGGTGCTGATGATGGACCTGGTGACCGGTGAAGCGGTCATCGTCGACGGTGGCAAGCACGTGCTCTACTGACCAGCCGTTGGTAGGTGGCCTTCGGTGTCAAGTCCGCGTAAAAGGATTTCATGACCCTTCGCCGAGCACGTGCCGCAACCGTGTCCGCCACCGTTCTCGTCGCCGTGTTCGCCCTCGCCGCACCGGCGCAGGCGGGGCCGGGCGAGCAGCTGAACCCGCCGAGCTGGGGCCTGGACCGGATCGACCAGCGGGCCGGCTTCGACCAGCGGTACCAGTTCGAGACGCGGGCCGAGACGGTGACCGCGTACGTGATCGACACCGGGGTGAACCCGCTCCCCGATCTCGCCGGGCAGGTGCTGGCGGGCAAGGACTTCATCGACGGCGACACCAACCCCGCCGACGGCAACGGCCACGGCACGCACCTGGCCGCGATCATCGGCGGCGAGAAGTACGGCGTGGCCAAGGACGTGAAGATCGTTCCGGTGCGGGTGCTGGACAACAACGGCAGCGGCACGGTCTCGAACGTGGTGGCCGGGATCGACTGGGTGACCAAGAACGCGGTGCAGCCCGCGGTGGCCGTGCTCGGCGTGGGTGGCGCGCCGAACACCACCATCGACAACGCCGTGCGCGCGCTGGCCGCGGTGGTGCCGGTGGCCGTGCCCGCCGGTGGTTCGGCCAGCAACGCGGGCAACTTCTCACCCGCGCGCGTGGCCGAGGCGCTCACCGTGGCGTCGTCGGACCAGCAGGACCGCGCGGCGAGCTCGTCGAACCACGGCGCTTCGGTGGACCTCTACGCACCCGGTGTATCGATTCCGTCGCCGACCGCCGACGGTGGCGTTCGAGTGCTTTCGGGCACGTCCACCGCCGCCGCCCACGTGACCGGGGCCGCCGCGCTGTACCGGGCGCTGCACCCGGACGCGACCGCCCCGCAGGCGGCGCAGGCGGTGGTCGACGCGGCCACGAAGGACAAGCTGAGCGGCGTCCCGGCGGGCACCCCGAATCGCCTGCTGTACACGCTCACGCCGTCGGCGGCCGCGCAACCCGAACGGTGAATGATGTCCATCACCTGGACTTCAACTCCCGGTGTGCGGGACTAACACGGTAACGTGCCTGGACCGACCTACCGATCCGTTAACAGGAAGGACCGGGGCATGTTCCGCAAGGTGCTCGTCGCCAACCGCGGGGAGATCGCGATCCGGGCGTTCCGGGCCGGCTACGAACTCGGCGCCGGTACCGTCGCCGTCTTCCCGCACGAGGACCGCAACTCGCTGCACCGGCTCAAGGCCGACGAAGCGCATGAGATCGGCGAGCCGGGTCACCCCGTGCGCGCCTATCTCTCCGTCGAGGAGATCGTGCGCGCCGCCAAGAAGGCCGGTGCCGACGCGGTCTACCCCGGGTACGGCTTCTTGTCGGAGAACCCGGACCTGGCGCGGGCCTGCGAGGAAGCGGGCATCACCTTCGTCGGGCCGAGCGCGGACATCCTCGAGCTGACCGGCAACAAGGCGCGCGCGGTGGCCGCCGCGCGCGAGGCCGGGGTGCCCGTGCTGGGCTCCTCCGAGCCGTCCTCGGACATCGACACCCTGGTCGCGGCGGCCGACGAGCTGGGCTTCCCGGTGTTCGTCAAGGCCGTCGCCGGTGGTGGTGGCCGCGGGATGCGCCGCGTCGAGGACCCGGCCACGCTGCGCGAGTCGATCGAGGCGGCGGCCAGGGAGGCCGAGTCGGCCTTCGGCGACCCGACCGTGTTCCTGGAGAAGGCGGTCGTCGAGCCGCGGCACATCGAGGTGCAGATCCTCGCCGACGGCCAGGGCAACGTGGTGCACCTCTACGAGCGCGACTGCTCGGTGCAGCGGCGGCACCAGAAGGTGGTCGAGCTGGCCCCGGCGCCGAACCTGCCGTCCGAACTGCGGGACCGGATCTGCGCGGACGCGGTCAACTTCGCCAAGAAGATCGGCTACCGCAACGCCGGTACCGTCGAGTTCCTGCTCGACCGCGAGGGCAAGCACGTGTTCATCGAGATGAACCCGCGCATCCAGGTCGAGCACACGGTGACCGAGGAGGTCACCGACGTCGACCTGGTGCAGTCGCAGCTGCGCATCGCGGCCGGCGAGACGCTGGCCGACCTCGGCCTCTCGCAGGACAAGATCTACCTGCGCGGTGCCGCGCTGCAGTGCCGGATCACCACCGAGGACCCGGCCAACGGGTTCCGCCCGGACACCGGCATGATCAGCGCCTACCGCTCGCCCGGCGGCTCGGGCATCCGGCTCGACGGCGGCACCGCCTTCGCCGGGACCGAGATCAGCGCGCACTTCGACTCGCTGCTGGTGAAGCTGAGCTGCCGCGGCCGCGACTTCAAGACCGCGGTCGGCCGGGCCCGGCGCGCGGTGGCCGAGTTCCGCATCCGCGGGGTCGCCACGAACATCCCGTTCCTCCAGGCGGTGCTCGACGACGAGGACTTCCAGCAGGGCCGCGTGACCACCTCGTTCATCGACGAGCGCCCGCACCTGCTGACCGCGCGGCACTCCGCCGACCGCGGGACGCGCCTGCTCACCTACCTGGCCGACGTCACGGTGAACAAGCCGAACGGCGAGCGGCCGCGGTCGATCAACCCGTCGCAGAAGCTGCCCGCGCTGCCCGAGCACGACCCGGCACCGGGGTCGAAGCAGAAGCTGGTCGAGCTGGGCCCGGCCGGGTTCGCCCGCTGGCTGCGGGAATCGCCGAACATCGGCGTCACCGACACCACCTTCCGCGACGCGCACCAGTCGCTGCTGGCCACCCGCGTGCGGACGAAGGACCTGCTGGCGGTGGCCCCGGTGGTGGCGCGCACGCTGCCGGAACTGCTTTCACTGGAGTGCTGGGGCGGCGCCACCTACGACGTCGCGCTGCGGTTCCTCGCCGAGGACCCGTGGGAGCGGCTGGCCGCGCTGCGCGAGGCCGTGCCGAACATCTGCCTGCAGATGCTGCTGCGCGGGCGGAACACGGTCGGCTACACGCCCTACCCGACCGAGGTGACCAACGCCTTCGTGCAGGAGGCTTCGGCCACCGGCATCGACATCTTCCGCATCTTCGACGCGCTCAACGACGTCGAGCAGATGCGGCCGGCGATCGAGGCGGTGCGCGAAACCCCGTCGGTGGCGGAGGTCGCGCTCTGCTACACCTCGGACCTCTCCGACCCGGCGGAGAAGCTGTACACATTGGACTACTACCTCAAGCTGGCGGAGCAGATCGTCGGCGCGGGGGCGCACATCCTGGCTATCAAGGACATGGCCGGGCTGCTGCGGGCACCGGCCGCGGTCAAGCTGGTCACCGCGCTGCGCAAGGAGTTCGACCTGCCGGTGCACATCCACACGCACGACACCCCCGGCGGTCAGCTGGCCACCTACCTGGCCGCGATCAACGCCGGTGCCGACGCGGTGGACGGTGCGGTGGCGTCGATGGCGGGCACCACCTCGCAGCCGTCACTGTCCGCTTTGGTCGCCGCGACCGACTACTCGGCGCGCCCGACCGGACTGGACCTCGGCGCGATCGGGGAGCTGGAGCCGTACTGGGAGAGCGTGCGCAAGATCTACGCGCCGTTCGAGGCCGGGCTCGCCTCGCCCACCGGCCGGGTGTATCACCACGAGATCCCCGGCGGTCAGCTGTCCAACCTGCGCACCCAGGCGGTCGCGCTGGGGCTGGGCGACCGGTTCGAGGACATCGAGGTGATGTACGCCGCGGCGGACAAGATCCTCGGGCACCTGGTCAAGGTCACCCCGTCCTCGAAGGTGGTCGGCGACCTGGCGCTGCACCTGGTCGGCGCCGGGGTCGAGCCGGCCGACTTCGAGGCGGACCCGAGCAAGTTCGACATCCCGGACTCGGTGATCGGCTTCCTGCGTGGTGAGCTGGGCGACCCGCCCGGTGGCTGGCCGGAACCCTTCCGCACCAAGGCACTGGAGGGCCGCGCGGACGCCAAGCCGGTGGCCGAACTGTCCGAAGAGGACCGTGAGGACCTGGCGAAGGAACCGCGCCGCACGCTCAACCGGCTGCTGTTCCCCGGGCCCACCAAGGAGTTCGAGAACCACCGCGCGGCCTACGGCGACACCAGCGTGCTGCCGAGCAAGGACTTCTTCTACGGCCTGCGGCCGGGCGAGGAGTACCAGGTCGACCTGGAACCGGGCGTGCGGCTGCTGATCGAGCTGGAGGCCATCGGCGAGGCCGACGAGCGCGGCATGCGCACGGTGATGTCCAGCCTGAACGGGCAGATCCGGCCGATCCAGGTCCGCGACGCGTCGATCGCCTCGGACATCCCGGCCACCGAGAAGGCCGAGAAGGGCAACCCCAAGCACGTCGCCGCGCCGTTCGCCGGGGTGGTCACGCTGTCGGTGAGCGAGGGCGACGAGGTGGCCGCCGGTGCGACCGTGGCGACCATCGAGGCGATGAAGATGGAGGCCGCGATCACCGCGCCCAGCGGTGGCAAGGTCGGCAGGCTGGCGATCACTTCGGTGCAACAGGTGGAGGGCGGCGACCTGCTCGTCGTGCTGGAATGACGCGGTGACGACCACGGCGCGCCCGCTGGGCTCCTGGCTGCTGGGCTCGGCCGATCAGCGGGACACCGTCCTGCGGGTGCGCCTGAACCTGCTGCTGATCACCTCCATCGTGCTGGCGAACGTGATCGGCGCGGTGGTGGTGATCGCGCTGGTGGTCCTGGTCATCCCCGGGCCCAGCGTGTTCTCCGCCGACCTGGTGTTCTGGCAGGCCGTGGTGCTGCCGGTGTACGTGGGGTTCTCCTTGCTGGCCGGGGTGGTCTGGGGTCGCAGGCGGGCGGTGCGCACGCTGAGCTGGGTGTTCGAGGGCCGGGCGCCCAGTCAGCGCGAGCGGCGCGCGGCCCTGCGCGTGCCGATCCGGCTGGCGCGCGTGCAGGCGGTCTTCTGGCTCGGGGCGCTGCTGCTGTTCACCACGGTGACCGCGCTCGAACTGCCCGGCGCGGCGTTCAAGGTCGGCTTCACCGTGGCGTTCGGCGGCATCGTGGTCTGCGCGAACTCGTACCTGCTGAGCGAGTTCTCGCTGCGGCCGGTGGCCGCGCGGGTGCTCGCCGCCGGCCCGCCGATGCGGCGGCGGGTGACCGCCGGGATCACCGTGCGGATGCTGCTGGCGTGGTTGCTCGGGACCGGGTTGCCGGTGTTCGGGCTGATGCTGGTGGCGATGTTCGCGCTGATCCGCGAGGACGTGACGAGCGCCCAGCTGTCGGTGGCGATCCTGGTGCTCGGTGCGGTCATCCTGGTGTTCGGGTTCCTGCTGGTCACGTTGACCGCGCGGGCCACGGCGGCGCCGGTGCGGACCGTGCGCGCGGCGTTGTCCAGGGTGGAGAAGGGCGAGCTGGACACCGAGGTCGCCGTGTTCGACGGCACCGAGCTGGGGCAGTTGCAGTCGGGGTTCAACCGCATGGTCGGCGGGCTGCGGGAGCGCGAGCGCATCCGTGACCTGTTCGGCAGGCACGTCGGGCACGAGGTCGCCGCCGAGGCGCTGGAGCGGCAGGCCGGGCTGGGCGGTGAGGTGCGGGAGGTGGCGGTGCTGTTCGTCGACGTGATCGGCTCGACCACGCTCGCCGCGACGCGGCCGCCCGGTGAGGTGGTCGAGCTGTTGAACCGGTTCTTCGCGGTGGTGGTCTCGGCGGTCCACGCGCACGGCGGTTTCGTGAACAAGTTCGAGGGGGACGCGGCGCTGGCGGTGTTCGGGGCGCCGGCGGACCAGCCGGACTCGCCGGGGCAGGCACTGGCGGCCGCGCGCGAGATGGCCGAGCGGCTGGTGGCGGAGGTGCCCGAGTGCCAGGCGGGCATCGGCGTGGCGGCGGGGCAGGCGGTCGCGGGCAACATCGGCCACGAGAGCCGGTTCGAGTACACGGTGATCGGCGACCCGGTGAACGAAGCGGCGCGGCTGACGGAACTGGCGAAGTCGGTGCCGGGGCGGGTGGTCGCCTCGATGGCCGCCGTCGAGTCGGCGGCGGGGGCGGAGGCGTCGCGGTGGCACCAGATCGACGAGACGACCCTACGAGGCCGAACCGCCCCGACGAGGATCGCCGCCCCTCGCTGACCGGCCACCGCTGATCCGCCGCGGCTGACTTGCCACGGCTGAGCCGGAATCACCGCGCTTCGCCCAGCTGGCACGAAGTGGCTGGAATGGCGCCGGTCACCTTGGCCGTAGCCGCCGAGGATGGCTGCCTCCCGCCGAGCTGATCCCGGGCGGCAGGGCACCGAGTCGGCCGGAAATGCCGCGCCCCCACCCTGTCCTCCCGGTTACCTTGGCGGCGTGCGCATTCACGTTGTTCCCCAGACCCAGGGCGCGCTGACTCCGCGCGCCGCCCAGCTTGCCGGTGGGGCGCGGGCGCTCGGGGCGCTGGCCGCCGAGGTGCTCGGTGTGCTCGCCACCGAGATCACCCTCGACCCCACCCGTGATCCGGCCAAAGTGGACGGCATCGCCGACCGCGCCGCCCTGGTGCGCAACCGCGCCGCCCAGCTCGCCGCGTTGGAGGCGCCCGCGGCGAAGGTGCTCACCATCGGTGGCGACTGCGCGGTCGAACTGGCCCCGATCGGCGTGGCCCGCTTCCGCCACGGCGCGGGCCTCGGCGTCGCCTACTTCGACGCCCATCCCGACCTCAACACCGCCGAGACCTCCCCCTCCGGCGCCTACCACGGCATGGTGTTGCGCTCGCTGTTCGGCGAGGGCGACCCGGAGTTCGCCGCCTCGCCCGCGCTCGAGCCGGGCCGCGCGGTCCTGGTCGGCACCCGCTCGATCGACCCCGCCGAGCAGGAGGCCATCGACAGCGGGCTGGCCACCACCGCCACGCCCGCCGAACTCCCCGAACGCCTGCGCGACAGCGGCGCCGACCGCGTCTACCTGCACCTCGACCTCGACGTGCTCGACCCGGCCGAGTTCGCCGGGCTCAACTACCCCGAACCGGACGGGCTGAGCGTGCCCGAACTGGTCGCCGCGATCCGTGCACTCGGGGAGTTCGAGGTGGTCGGCGCGGCGGTCACCGAATGCGTCACCGACGACCGGGACGAACTGCGCAAGCTCGTCCCCGTCCTGGAGGCGATCCGCGACGTGCTGGTCAGGCCTTCTGACCCACGCTGAACAACATCGTGGCGATCTCCGAGTCGGGCAGGCACAGCAGGGCGCCGAGGGCGCGGTCGTCGAACGCCGAGATCGCGCAGCAGGCCAGCCCCAGCGCGGTCCCCACGGTGTAGAGGTTCTGCACCGCCACCCCGGCGTCCACGTGCAGCGTCCGGTAGTGCCGCAGCGGGTACTGGCTGAAGGCCACGTCCAGCCGCGCGGTCAGCGCGATGCTCACCGGCGCGTTCGCGGCGAACTCCGGCTGCAGGAAGACCTCGGTCAGCCGCTCGGTCGGGTCACCGCCGCCGATCTCGATCAGCTGGTGCGAGACCGACTCGTACCGGTAGATCCCGGGCGGCACCCCGTCGGCCTGGCGGACCAGCAGGTAGGCACGCAGGCAGAGCAGCCCACCGGCGCTGGGCGCCATGCCGAGCGGGTGCTTGTCCACCCCCTGCGCCTGCACGAACCGCTGCACGCCGAGCGCGAAGCGCAGCAACGCGCTCAGCGCGGCCATGTCGAGCGGCCGGTCGGCGAACTTGGCCGCGGACCGGCGTTGCACCAGCGTGCCGACCAGGTCCGCGCGCGGCGGTTCGAGGTCGGGCAGCGGGATCCGGTGGCCGTTGGGCTGCACGGGCCGGTCACGGGTGTCCTCGGACTGCCCGTTCAGCATCGCGTGCACGGCCTTCGCCGAGGAGAGCGCGTCCGCCATTCGCCCAACATAGTCGATTGCACCCGTTCGGCCGTACGCCAGACGATCTTTGGCCCAAGTTTCACGGACCGCGACGTCAGTTCGGCCGGGTGGTGGTGTGAAAGCGGCCCGCGAGCGCGCTGACCTGGCGGTAATTGTCAGTCGGTGACAGCGGGGCGCGGTGATTTTGTCACCCGGGTGACAAGAAATCGGTTTCTTCTGCGGGAGGTGACACGTTTGGGGTTACTTTTCCGATGTGCTCGACGTCACCCCGCAGTGCGTCGACGCCCCGGCGGGGGCGCGCGGTGGGGAACGAGCGGAGCAAAGGAGCTGCGATGACGGTCGAGCGCGGGCTGAACTCGGTGGAAACCCGCCCGGTACTTCCCCGGCGGCTGGCCGAGATCCTTCGCCCGGAGCTGCCGACGCTCGGCGGCCAGATCGTCGAGGAGATCCGGACCGTCATCCCGGAGTACGGCCGCCCGCTCGACGGCCCGTACGGCCGGTCCATCCGCGCCGGGGTGGACTGCGCTATGTCGTTGTTCGTCGACCAGATCGCCGATCCCGGCTCGATTAAGGAGGAACTGCTCGACGTCCACCGCAAGCTCGGCCAGCTGGAGATGCGCGAGGGCCGCAGCCTGGACACGCTGCAGGCCGCCTACCGGGTCGGGGCCAGGGTGGCCTGGCGCCGGATCATGCTGGTCGGGCGGCGCGCGGGGCTGTCCTCGGCGGTGATGTCGGAACTGGCCGACGCGATGTTCGCGTTCATGGACGAGCTGGCCTCGATCGCGCTGGACGGGTACCTGGAGGCCAAGGCCTGCTCGGCGGGCGCGCTGGAGACCTGGCGGCGCAGGCTGCTGCAGCTGATCCTGGAACGCCCGCAGCCGCCGCGCGAGGCGATCGCCGAACTGGCGCAGCTCACCGGCTGGGTGCTGCCCGCGAAGGTGTTCGCGGTGGCGGTCCGCACGCCGGGCGGGGTGTCGAGACGGATGCCGGCGCTGGACGAGGACGTGCTCGCCGAACTGGACGCGCCCGAGCCGCTGCTCCTGGTGCCCGGTGAGCCGGTCGACGCCCGGCTGTCGGCGATCCAGAACGCACTGCCCGGCTACCGGCTCTCGGCCGGTCCGGCGGTTCCGCTCGAAGCGGCGGCGGATTCACTGCGGTGGGCGCGTCGTGCGCTGACACTGACCGGCGAGGGCCTGCTCCCGGCTCGCCGGTTGATCCGGGCCGAGGAACACCTGGCCACCGTCCTGCTGCACTCGGACGACGGCCTGATCGCGCAGCTCCGCGAACGGCACTTCGCGCCGCTGCGGGGCATGACGGACAAGCAGCGCGGCAGGCTCACCGAGACCTTGCGCGCCTGGCTGGACGCGCAGGGCAACGTGCTGGAGATCGCCGAGCGGCTGAAGGTCCACCCGCAGACCGTGCGGTACCGGATGCGGCAGCTGCAGGCCACCTTCGGCGCCAGCCTCGACGACCCGGACGCCCGCTTCGAAATGGAACTCATCCTCCGCAGCGAGCCCAGGCCGGGCCTGCCGCGCGACGGCCGCGAAACCGGCGACGGCCCGAACGGCTCGTGGGCGCGGTACCGCCTGGCCGAGGTGATGCCGGTGCCGCGCACCGCGCACAACGCCCCGGCCACCCCGCCGCCGGGCACCTCGCGCTCCCGCCGCTCACCCGCCTAAGCCGCCGATGCTGTGAATGTGGCTTTCACTGCGGATTCCGCTGTGAAAGCCAGGCGGTCTCAACTGGTTGTTGCAAGTAGGGCTTTGTCGAGTGTTTGTGCTGGAGTGTGCCAGTTGAGGGTTTTGCGTGGGCGGGTGTTCAGGCGCTGGGCGATGGTGTCGCAGTGGGTTTGGGTGAGGTGGCGTAGGTCTGAGCCTTTGGGCCAGTATTGGCGGAGCAGGCCGTTGGTGTTTTCGTTGGTGCCGCGTTGCCAGGGGCTGTGTGGGTCGCAGAAGTAGACCTGCAGGCCGGTGTCGAGGGTGAACTGGGCGTGCTGGGCCATCTCGTTGCCCTGGTCCCAGGTCAGCGATTGGGTGAGCGTGTCGGGCAGGGCGGTGATCATGCCGGTGAGCAGTGTGCGGACGTCGAGGGCTTTGTGACTGTCCGGTAGTGGTGCCAGCAGCACGAACCTCGAGGTCCGCTCGACCAGGGTGATCACCGCGCCCTTGCCGGTACCGCCCAGGAGCAGGTCGCCTTCCCAGTGCCCGGGAACGGCCCGGTCGGTGGCGGTGGCGGGACGCTGGCTGATCGGGACCATGCCGGCGATACGGCCCGCGCGGCGCGCCCCGGTGGCCGCGCGGGATCGGCGGCCGGTGCGGCCGCTGCGCAGGTGAGCGGCCAGTTCCCGCCGCAGCTCACCACGGCCTTGGACGAACAACGACTGATAGATCGTCTCGTGACTCACCCGCATAGCCTCATCATCGGGGAACAACGTCGGCAGCATCTGCGAGATCTGCTGGGGTGACCAGTCCGCTTCCAGCAGACCGGTCACCACCGCCGCCAGTTCGCCTGTCAGCAGGTGGGGTTTCGGGCGGCGGCCGCGTTCGATGGCCAGGCGCTGGGCTCGGTCGGCCCGGTAGCGGCGAGGCCGGCCGGTGATCGTGGTGCCGGGCCTGGAACACCGCGGTCCACCGCCGCGGCGTACTTCTCGTGAGATCGTCGAGGGGGACTTACCCAGGACTTTCGCGATCGCGTCCTGGGTAAGTCCTTGATCCAGACCGTTCTGGATCATCACTCGTTCCTCGCACGTCAACCGGGGTCCTGGCATGAGAGATCTCCTATCAGCTGCCGCTACTTGCAACAACCGATTGAGACCACCCCACATCACAGCACACAGGCGCGCCAGGCGCGCCAGGCGCGACCGGCGCGACCGGCTCGGGCTAGCTCGTGCGGATCTCGTCGAAGACGTTGTTCACCAGGGTGAGCAGGCTCTTGCTGAGCAGCGTGTGCACCTGCTCCCGCGTCAGCGCGCCCCGCACCAGCCACTCCCGGCCGGCCGCCTTCACCATGCCGCCGTACGCCCGCACCAGCGCGTTCAGTTCGCTGTGGTGCGGGTCGGCGGCGGTGATGCCGACCGCTTCCAGGACACGATCCGCGGACTCCCGGTCCGCCTCCTCCAGGATCTGCTCGACCGCGAGGTCGCGCCCGATGCCCTCCGGCGCTATCGCGGCCAGCCACAGGTTCTCCTGCCGCCCGACCATGTCCAGGAACCACGACACCGCCGCGTCGACCCGGTGCTCCAGCGTGCCCTCCGGCAGGATCTCCACGGCGAAGTGCGGCACCGTCAGCGCCCGCCGGATCACCGCCAGGTACAGCTCCCGCTTGGTGCCGAAGTAGTGGTTGATCAAGCCCCTGGCCACGCCCGCCTCGGCTGCGATGTCCGAAGTGGACACTTCGGCGTACGGCCGCTGGCCGAACAGCTCCGCCGCGCAGTCGAAGATCTGTTCCTTCCTGGCGTCCGGTTCCAGTCTTCGCCACTTCGGTGCGGGCTCGGTGCTCATGTCCGGCATTTTCGCACGAACCCCCGCTCCCCACCCGGGGCACAACCCGGCTACCGCCGGGTAACGCCCGGGAATTCAGTCCGGCAGCACTACCGGCGCGATTTCGTCGAAAACGTCGCCGGGTCCGGGGTTGTCCGGATCGGTGCGCCCGCCGAAGTGGTGCAGCACGCCCCACACGGCGTTCAACGCGGTCTGCACCGCGCCCTCGGCCCAGCCCGCCGTCCACGACACGTCGTCGCCCGCCAGGAACAGGCCGCGGTAGCGCGCCGGCAACCGGTCCTGCATGAAATGGGTGAACAACCGTTCCTGGTACCGGTAGTGCCCGGGCAGGTTCGCCTTGAACGCGCCCATGAAGTGCGGTTCGGCCTCCCACGACACGGTCACCGGATCGCCGATGACGTGCCGCCGCACGTCCACCCCCGGATAGATCTCGCGCAGCGACTGCAGCATCACCTCCACCCGTTCGGTGGCGCTGAGCGGCAACCACTTCAGCGAGTCGTCGGCCCAGGTGTAGGACAGGCAGATCACCGCGGGCGAGTCCGGCCCGGAGTCGAGCAGGTAGGTACCGCGGGTCATCCGGTCGGTCAGCGTCATGCTCATCGTGTCGCGGCCGGTGACCGGATCGGGGTCGAGCCAGAACGGCCGGTCCACCGGCACGAACACCTTCGAGGACTCCATGTAGTGCGTCCGCTCGATCGCGGTCCAGTGGTCGATCGGGAACAGCGACTCGTCACACGCGATCTTCGCCAGCAGCATCCAGCTCTGCGCGGTGAACACCGCCGCCGGGAAGGTGCGGATGCCGCCCCGCGTGTCCGTCACGGTGATGTTGTTGGGCGCGGTCCGGTGCAGCCGCGCGACGCCGGGACGCGGCGCGCCGCCGTGCAGCGAACGCAGGCTGGTCCCGACGGGCCAGTGCGCCATCCGCGCCGGGACGCGGTCCCACAACCGCAGCGGGAGTTGCTGGCTGCCGCCGATGATGCTCCGGTGCTCGTCGTCGGCACCGGTGTAGACCACCCGGAGGATCTCCAGTATCGAGTTCGGGAAGTCGGTGTCCCAGCCACCGGTGCCGAAACCGACCTGCCCGAAGATCTCGCGGTGGCGGAACGAGGCGAAGGCGGGGGAGTCGCAGAGGAAGCCGTAGAACGTCTGGTTGTCCAGCTTCTGGACCAGCTCGTTCCAGATGTCCTTGATGCGCTTGACATCGCGGCGGCGGATCGCGTCCTGCATCTCGCCGAACGCGGCGTGGCGGTCGAGGGTGGCGTGCCAGGCCGACGACACCTCGCCGAAGACGTCCGGCAGGTCGGCGGGCGAAGTGGCGTAGTGCGACCGGCCCTTGAGGTCCACCACCGTGCTCGGGGTCCCCGGCGCCAGCGGGTTCGGGAACTCCTTCGTGCTCAGCCCGACCTTGTCGATGTAGTGGAACAGCGAGGTCGACGACGGCGGGAAGCGCATCGCGCCCATCTCGGCGACCACATCGGACGGACAGCCGTCGAACCCGACCGTGCGCAGCCGCCCGCCGAGCTGGTCGGCTTCGTAGACCACCGGCCGCAGCCCGAGCTTCATCAGCTCGTAGGCGGTGACCAGGCCGGACAAGCCGCCGCCGACCACCGCCACCTCGCGGCCGTGGTGCTCGGGCGGCACGGAACCGAGCCCGGCCGGGTGCGCCAGGTAGTCGTCGTAGGCGAACGGGAAATCCGGGCCGAACATGGTGATCGGCCCACCCGGCGGTTCCGGGGTGTGGATCGCGGTGGGCACGGCGGAGGTCATGCCTGGTCCTTCCTGTCGTACAACTCCGGCCGTCGATCGGCCAAGTGCGTGTTCTCCCGGCGTGACGCGGCCAGCCGCGCCGGATCGACCGTGGCCAGCAGCAGTTCCTCCCCGGCGCCGGCCCGTGCGAGTTCGGTTCCGTCCGGCGCCATCACCACGCTGCGGCCGCAGTAGGCCAGCTCGCCTTCGACGTCGCACCGGTTGGCGTAGGCCAGGAACACCTGGCTCTCGTAGGCACGGGCGGGCACCACCACGTCGGCGACGAGCTCGTAGGGCCGCATCAGCGCGGTCGGCACCACGAGGAGTTCGGTCCCGGCCAACGCGTGCGCCCGCACCATTTCCGGGAACTCGACGTCGTAGCAGATGAGCAGGCCGACGGTCAGCTCACCGAGCCGGGCCTGCACCACGGTCCGGTCACCGGGGGAGAAGTGCGCCTTGTCGAGGTCGCCGAACAGGTGCGTCTTCCGGTAGTTCGCCAGCGCGCGGCCGTTCGCGTCGATCAGCTGGACGCTGTTGTGGACGGTGCCGAGGTCGCGTTCCGGGTAGCCGTAGGCGATCGCGACCCGGTGCTCGCGGCAGAGGTCCGCGATGCGGCGGGCGGTCGGGCCGTCGGCCTGCTCGGCGAGATCCTCGGCGGCCTCACCGATGTTGTAGCCGGTGGTCGCCATTTCCGGGCAGATCAGCAGATCCGCGCCACTCGTGCGAGCCGCTTCGGCCAGCGCGGGCAGGAAGTCCACGCCGCCGGCCGGTCCCTGGAACACCGCGACGATCATGAGCGCGCCAGTTTCGAGCGGCGGATCCCGTAGGCGAAGTACAGCACCAGGCCGAACAGCATCCAGCCGGCGAAGGTGAGCCAGGTGGCGACGTCGAGGCTGAACATCATGTACGCGCAGCAGAGCACGCCCAGCAGCGGCGTGACCGGCGCGAGCGGCACGCGGAAGGTGCGCGGCATCTCCGGCCGACGGCGGCGCAGCACCAGCACGGCCACGTTGACCAGGCCGAACGCGAACAACGTGCCGATGCTGGTCGCGTCCGCCAGGTTGCCGAGCGGGATGAACGCGGCCAGTGCGGCGACAAAACCGGACACCACCAGCGTGTTGATCCGCGGGCTCCCGGTCTTCGCGTCCACCTTGGACAGTGCATTCGGGACCAGTCCATCCCGCGACATGGCGAACAGGATGCGCGTCTGTCCATACAGGACCGTGAGCACCACGCTGGAGATGGCCACCAGCGCCCCGGCCGCCAGTAGCGCGGCCCAGAGCTTGTTGCCCAGCACGGTGGTCACCACGTGCGACAGCGCGGCTTCGGAGCCTTCGAATCCGGTCCAGTTCAGCGCGCCGACCGCGGCGAGCGCGACCAGGCAGTAGAGCAGGGTGACGATGCCGAGCGACAGCAGGATCGCGCGCGGCAGATCCCGCTGCGGGTTCTTCGCCTCCTCGCCCGCCGTCGACGCGGCGTCGAAACCGATGTAGGAGAAGAACAACTTCGCCGCGCCCGCGCTCATCCCGGCCAGCCCGAGCGGCAGGAACGGGCTGAAGTTCCCGGCCTCCACCGCGCTGAACGCGATGAAGCAGAACAGCAGCAGGGTGGCCACCTTGACCACCACCATGACGGCGTTCGCCCGCGCGCTCTCCTTCGCGCCCGCCAGCAGCAGCACCATCGCCAGCAGCACGATCACGATCGCGGGCAGGTTGACCACGCCGCCGTCGCCGGGCGGGCTGCTCAGCGCGGCGGGAATGGTCACGCCGAGGGTGAGGTCGAGCAGTTCGTTGATGTACTGCCCCCAGCCGACCGCGACCGACGCCACCGAGACGCCGTACTCCAGCACCAGGCACCAACCGCAGACCCAGGCGACCAGTTCGCCGAGGGTGGCGTAGGCGTAGGTGTAGGATGAACCGGACAGCGGGATCATCCCGGCCAGTTCGGCGTAGGACAGCGCGGAGAACAACGCGGTGATCCCGGCCAGCACGAACGACAGCACCACCGCCGGCCCCGCCACCGGCACGGCCTCGCCGAGGATGACGAAGATCCCGCTGCCCAGCGTCGCGCCGATGCTCAGCATGGTGAGCTGGCTCAGCCCGAGGGTGCGCCGGAGTGTGCCGCCCTCGCCGTGGCCGCCTTCGGCGAGCAGGACGTCCACGGGTTTGCGGCGCACCAGCGCGGTGCGCAACCCCGCGCTGGACTGATCGGATCGCTGGCTCATCGGCCACACGCTATCGGTCGCTTCTGCGCCTCGAAACAGGCGATCATTGTGTGTTTCACGTCTCAGCCAACGATTTGTTGTGCACAGTCCGCCCATCACGACGCTTCATTGCTCCACCCGGAAACCCGTCCGGAGCCCCCGCCGAGCCCATTGTGACCGCCGCCCAGCGCCACCGCGAACCGAGCACGAGCCTCGCCTACTGACTGAACGTTCGGTTGTAATACCGAAGTGGCGCTCGACGCCGGGCTGCGGGCACACCTGCTCGAGCCTGCGAAAGCCGCCCTTCTCGCACCTCGGCTGGTCGACCCGGCGAAGGTCACGCTGGCCCTGCACTTCCCCGACGACGGCACCGCGCGAGCGGGTGAGATCACCGCCGCCCAGCGCGACCGGTCGGGCGCTGCCTTTGTGCCCGAAGCCAAGGTGACCGGCTTCGAACGCCGCAACGGGAAGGTCACCGGCGTGCCCGCGCGCGGCGAGGTCTGGCCCGCCGACGACGTGGTGCTCGCGACCGGCATCTGGGGCGCGGAACTGGGCCTGCCCCTGATCCCCGTCGCGCATCCCTACGGCTACGGCCCGAAGCGCGCGCCTCAGCCGCCGACGCCGTTCGTGCGCTGGCCCCAGCATCACGTCTACGCCCGCGACCACGGCGAACGCGACGGCTTCGGGACCTACGACCACGAACCGATCCCGGTGCACGACCTGCCGGACCGCGCCGAACTGCCGTGGCCGGGCGCGCTCTTCGACGACGCCATCGCCAAGGCGAGCGAACTCATGCCGACCAGGTTCGAGCCGGCGGAACGCCACAACGCCATCTTCTCGATCACGCCCGACCACCTCCCGCTCCTGGGGCGCCTCGAAACCGGGCTTTGGGCCGCCGTCGCGATCTGGGTGACGCATGCCGCGGGCGCGGCGGCCGTGCTGGCAAATCAGTTGATCGACGACGAACCCGACGGCATGCTCAGCCCGCACCGGTTCGACGGCGAAGCCGGGCTCGAAGCCCGCGCGCTCCGCTGCTACCGGGACATCTACGCCGCTGAATAGGGGAACACCGTGCAGATCCGTGAGTTCGCCGAAGCCGACTGGCCGCAGGTCTGGCCGATCGTGCGGGAAGTCGTGCGAAAGGCGGACACGTACACCTACGAGCCGGACATGAGCGAGGGCGAAGCCCACGACTCGTGGATCGAGAGCCCGCCGGGGCAGACCGTCGTCTCGGTGGAGGACGGCCGGGTGCTCGGGACCGCGAAGGTGGGCCCCAACCGTGCGGGCCCGGGCGCGCACGTGGCCACGGCGAGCCTGATGGTCGACGCCGAGGTGCGCGGCAAGGGCATCGGGACCGAACTCTGCCGGTACGTCCTCGCCTGGGCGAAGGAACGCGGTTTCGCCGGCATGCAGTTCAACGCCGTCGCCGCGTCGAACACCTCCGCGGTGGAGATCTACCGGCGGCTCGGGTTCGAGATCGTCGGCACCGTGCCCGGCGCGTTCGAGCACCCGGAACAGGGGCGCGTCGGGCTGCACATCATGTACTGCGACTTCGGTGAGGTCACCGCCAGGCCGCACCCCAGTGCCGCACCGGCGGATCCCCCAGCAGCCCCGCCGCGGTGAGGATGCGGACGGCCTCCGGGCCGACCCTGGCCACCTGCGAACCGCTCGACCGGACCTGCGCCATCGTGTCGTAGCGCCGCGGGGCCGGGCCTTCGTGGTGGGCCCACCAGGCGACGGTGGCACAGGTGGCTTCCCGCAACGCACGGCGGACGATCGGGCCACCGGGGCGCGGCGGCGTGTAGGTCGCGGTCAGCAGCAGGCCGTCCACCAGTGCCGACGCCCGGCTCAGCGTGGGCTCGATGCCCTCGGGCGGCGTGGGCAGCGCGCGCGAGAGCGCGTAGTCCTCGGGGGTGGCGTGCGCGGTGGTCATCTGTCCCCTTCCCGACGTGTGCGTCGGAAGTGGGACGCGGCAACCACGAACGTGTGACGGCAGTGGATCTGTGGCGCCGCACACGCTTCGTTCTACCGGTAGACGGTGTCCAGCCAGGCTCGCAACGCTTTGCCGCTGCTGTCCGCGTTGGCGTCACGGGAGAACAGGTGCAGGCTCACGCCGACCGGCCCGCCCCAGGTGTTGCGGCCGAACACGCGGTACAGCGCGTCTTCGGTGCGCAGCCCGAGGAACCACTCGTTGAGGTGGTCGACCACGGCCGTCCGCGGTTCACCGGCCAGCGCCACTTCCACCTTGTCCCCGGTCTCGCGCACGCCCAGCGCGTGCAGCAATCGGGTGAACCCGTCCGGCGCCATCGACGCCTCGGGCGCGTCGGCGGCGACGTAGGTGGCGGCGCGGCCGGGGAAGTGGCCGACGTACTGCCCGAGCGTGTGCAGGTAGAAGTCGGTGTGCTTGCTGGCGCCGTCGTATTCGCTGTCCCAGTCCGCGTCGGCGAGCATGCCGCTGTGCACGAAGCGCAGCACGGTACTGCCACCGCGCCCTTCGATGACCCATTCGAGGGCGTTGAACGAGCCGTCCGGTTGCTCGGCGCGCAGGGCGTACCGCTCCGGCGGCGACCAGTCGAGCACCCGGTGGTCGTCGAGCAGCCGGTAGCCCTCGGCGCTTTCGTCGGACTCGGTCGGGAACATCCAGCCCGGCGTGCCCGCGGTGATCGCCGCCCACACCTGCTCGGGCGTGGCCGGGAGGGTGACCTGGCGGTTGATCTCGAACTCGCGGGGCATCCGGCCACCGTCCCACCGAAAGAAAAACTTGTCAACACGCCCCGGTCGATCCCGGCCACCCCGGTTCGACGACTCGTCAGGAGCAACGCCGAACACGGAGGTCGACACCATGCGGTTCATGATCCTGATGAAGTCGGACGAGCGGACCGAGGCCGGGGAAGCCGCCGGTGAGGCCGAACTGGCCGCGATGTACAGCTACAACGAGCAGCTGGTGAAGGCGGGCGTGCTGCTCGGCGGCGAAGGCCTGCACTCGAGCGCGCGCGGTACCCGGGTCACCCTCACCGCCGACGAAACCGTGGTGGAGCACGGTCCCTTCCCACAGCCGCGTGAACTGGTCGCCGGTTTCTGGCTGATCCAGGTGAAGTCGCGGGAGGAGGCGATCGCCTGGGCGCGGCGGTGCCCGGCGCCCAGTGAAGGCCAGGCGGTGCTGGAGTTGCGGCAGGTGGTCGAGGCCGAGGACTTCGGCGAGGCGCTCACCCCGGAACTGCGCGAGGCGAACGAGCGGCTGCGCGAAATGACCCTGTCCTGAGTGGAAAAGTTCCGTAGCGATACGGATTCCGTCCTCGGTTGTTCGGTCCCGGTGGTGATCGGAAGGTGAAACTTCCGGTCCACCACCGAAAGGAACCACCGTGGAATCCAGAAAACGCCGCGCCGGCTTGCTCGGGCTCGCGCTGGCGACCGTGGTCACCCCGCTGCTGGCGGCCTCCCCGGCCGCCGGCGAAGGGGCGGCGGCCGTCGCCCCCACCGACGAAGCTCGCATCCCGTCCGGCCCGCACACCGCGATCTACAACGGACAGGACAGCTCCGTCGCCGAATTCCCGTTCATCATCGCGGGTTTGCGCGAAGGCGGCACCCGGCCGGTCGGCCAGTCGTGCACCGGTGCGGTGGTCGCGCCGCGCAAGATCCTCACCGCCGCGCACTGCAAGGACGCGGCGGGCGAGAAGAGCTACCTGTACGGGCTCGACGACCTGGAAACCGGTGGGGGCACGCCGATCGAGGTGCTCACGTACGACAAGCACCCGAAGTACGTCAACTTCGACCAGGGTTACGACGTCGCGGTGGTCACCACCAAACAGGACATCCCGGTGCCGGGCGGGAAGTACGCCGCCTTCGCCACCTCGGCGGACACCGGGCTCAACGCGCCCGGCAAGACCGGCGTCGGTGTGGGGTACGGCAAGAAGGACCACAACGACGATTCGCGTGACGTGACCGTGGACAAGGCGGAGTTCCCGATCCGGCAGCCCTCGGCGTGCGCCGGGGTGGGGGCCGGGTTCAAGGAAGCCACCATGATCTGCGCCGGTTTCCCCGACGGCAACCCGACCATCCTGCCCGGGGACAGCGGCGGCCCGCTGATCGTGGACGGCAAGGTGGTCGGCGTGGCTTCCTGGAGCCGCAGCGACTTCCGCTGGTACGGCGTGTGGGGCCGGTTGAACAACGACATGGGCGACTGGGTGAAGCAGCAGGTCGGCGAGAACAACGCCGGGCTCGCGGTGAATCCCGGCAGTGTCTCGGTCGAGCCGGGCGGGCACGTTTCCGCGACGGTGACGAACAATTCGACGGCCGCCGTGGAACTGACCGCGACCGGCCTGCCCGCCGGGGCGAAGGCGGTGTTCCAGCCGGCCACGGTCGCGGCCGGGCAGTCGGGCAAGGTGACCATCGAAACCGCACCGTCCACTCCGGAAGGTTCTTACCAGGTGGGCATTTCCGGTGGCGGGCAGTCGGCGACGCTCGGGCTGACCGTGGGCACCCCGCCGGCCGATGATCTGAAGCTGACCGCGTCACCGTCGTCCGGCACCGGTGGCTTCGGCGCTCAGGTGAGCACCACGATCACCGCGGCGGGCGGCACCGGGAACATGACGCTGTCGGCCGCCGCGCCGCGGGGCGTGTTCGCCTTCTTCAACCCGGCGACCGTGCCCAATGGCGGCAGCTCCACGCTGACGCTGTTCGTGCTCGACGCCCCGGCGGGCACGTATCCGGTGACGGTCACCGGGACCACCGCCGACGGCACCACGGGCAGCACCACCTACACGCTCACCGTGCGATAACGACAGTGGCTCTCCCCGTCCCGGGGAGAGCCACTGTCCTTTGTGGATACCGCTACCGGGTGGTCAGGGTGTAGACCGTGGAGCCGGTGGAGCCGTCCGCGCTCGTGGCGGTGACGGTGATCGGGTACGTACCCGCCGGGGCGTTGAGCACGAAGAAAGTCAGCGTGGAACTGCCGCCGCTCGCGATAGTGGCCGGGTTGAAGAAGGCGAACACGCCCTGCGGGGTCGCCGCCGAGAGCGTCAGGTTCCCGCTCCCGCCGGTGGCCTTGATGGTGGTGCTCACCTGGGTACCGAAGCCGCCGGTGCCCGAGGACGGCGACGCCGTCACGGTGAGGTCACCGGCCGGGGCGCCGACCACGAGCGTGACGTCGGCGGTCCGGCTCGCCGAAGCGGCCTTGCCGGTGACCGTGATCCGGTAGGTACCGTCCGGTGTGGACGATCCGGTGGCGATGGTCAGCTTGGCGCCTTCCCCGGCGGTGACCGAGGTCGGTGCGAAGGTGGCCGTGGCACCGGAAGGCAGCCCGGTGGCCGAGAGCGCCACCGACTCGGCGGTGCCCTTGACCAGCTGGGTGCCCACGTCCACCGAGGCGGAGCCGCCCGGCTCGTCGACGGTGACCGAACCCGGCGTCACCGACAGCGAGAAGTCGTTCGCGGGCTGCTGGCCACCGCCGATGAAACCGGTGTAGAGCAGGCGGTTCGGCGAACCGGAGCCCGCGTTCTTCACCACGCCCTCGGTGGCGTTCGAGTTCAGCGCCGAGTTGACCTGCGCCGGGGTCGCCGACTTGTTGGCCTGCAAGTACATCGCGGCCGCGCCGGCGCCGTGCGGGCTGGCCATCGAGGTGCCCGACATGCCGGTGCTGGCGGTGTCGTTGAGGTGGCTCGCCGAGGTGATGTTGCTGCCCGGCGCGAACAGGTCCACGCAGGTGCCGATGTTGGAGAACGACGACCGGTTGTCGCTCGCGTCGGTCGAGGCCACGGTCAGCACCTCGGGGATCTTCGCCGGGCCACGGCTGCACGCGTTGCCGCCGTTGTCGTTGCCCGCCGCGACCACCGTGGCCACCCCGGCCTGGAGCATGCCCGCCATGGCCTCGTCACCGATGCCCGCGGTGTCGAAGGTCATGCTCATGTTGGCGACCGCGGGCTTGGCCGCGTTCTTCGCCACCCACTCGATGCCTTCGAGCGAATCGGAGTCCGGCGCCGAACCACCGCAGCCGAGCACCTTCACCCCGACCAGCTTGACCTTCTTCGCCACGCCCCAGGTCTTGCCGCCGATGGTGCCGGAGACGTGCGTGCCGTGGCCGTGGCAGTCGTTCGCGTCCGGATCGGTGTCCACGAAGTCGTAACCGGACTTCGCGCGGCCCTCGAATTCGGTGTGGCTGTAGCGGATCCCGCTGTCGAGCACGTAGGCCGTGACGTCGGCGGCGGTGTTGTTGTAGGTGTAGTTCTTGTCCAGCGGCAGGTTGCGCTGGTCGATCCGGTCGATGCCGTAGGTGGCGTTGGGCTGCGTGCCGGCGGTGTCTGCCACGCGGGCGGTGCCGTCCTGGTAGACCGCCTTGACGGCCGGGTCGGCCGCCAGCCGCCTCGCCTGCGCCTCGCTCAGGCCGCGCAGGGCGAAGCCCCGCATCGAAACGCTGAACGTCGACTTGAGTTCACCGCCGTAGCGGCTGGTCAGCGTGGTCGCGGTGGAGTCCACAGTGGACGCCGCGACGGTGTCCCGCAGTGAGACCACGTACCCACCGGAGACCGGTTCGCTGGCCTGGACCACTGTCCCTTCCGGGGACGAAGCGGCCGCCGTTCCCGGCAGCACGGCCAAGAGCGCTGCCGAGCCGAGTATCCCGAGCAGTGTGCGCATCAGAAGCTCACCCCGAAGGAGTCGATGGAACCGGTGTCGTAGGCGTAGACGTCCCGCACCCGCAGCGTCCACGTGCCCGCCTTCGGCTCGGCCGAGGCGTTGACCGCGTACGTGGAGTTCAGGTTGATCGTGCTGGCGCCGCCCGCCTGCTTGAGGTTGTAGGCCTTGCCGCTCGGGCCGACCAGGTCGATCACCAGGTCACCGGTGTACGGATGGCGGATCGAGACGGCGACCTTGGTGCCCGCCGGAGCGTTGCCCTCGCAGGACTTGACCTCCACCGAGCTGGTGACCGCGGCCCCGGCGTCCGGGATGGCCACGTCGTCGGTGTTCGTCGCCCCGGCGCAGGTCGGCGGCTGGGTGGTCGCGCCGACGCGGAGCAGCTCGTTCGGCGAGCCGGACCCGGGGTTCTTCACCGCGTTGTGCGTGGCACCCCGCACCAGCGCGTCCCGGACCTGCGCCGGGGTCGCCGAGGTGTTCGCCGCCAGGTGCAGCGCGGCCGCGCCCGCCACGTGCGGGGTCGCCATCGAGGTGCCGCTGATCGTGTTCGTCGCGGTGTCGCCGGTGTACCAGGAGGAGGTGACCGAGGTACCGGGCGCGAAGAGGTCGGTGCAGGAGCCGTAGTTCGAGAACGACGAGCGGTTGTCCGAGCTGTCGGTGGCGTTGACCGTGATCGCCTCCGGCGTGCGGGCCGGGCTGGTGTTGCAGGCGTTGGTGTTGGAGTTGCCCGAGGCCACGGCGAAGGTGATCCCGGCGCCGATGGCCTTCTTGACCGCGTCGTCGACCGCGCTGTTCGCGCCGCCGCCGAGGCTCATGTTCGCCACCGCGGGCTTGGTCGCGTTCTGGGCCACCCAGTCGATGCCGCCGATGACCTGCGACCACTCGCCGTTGCCCTGGCAGTCCAGCACCCGCACGGCGACCAGGTTCACCTTCTTGGCCACACCGTAGGTCTTGCCGCCGATGGTGCCCGCGACGTGCGTGCCGTGGCCGTTGCAGTCGTTGGCCACGGCGTCGTTGTCGATGAAGTCGTACCCGTTCTTGGCGCGGCCCTCGAACTCGGCGTGGCTCAGCCGGGCGCCGGTGTCCAGCACGTAGGCCGTCACGCCCGCGCCGGCGTGGTCGGGATAGGTGTACTTCTTGTCCAGCGGCAACGCGGCTTGATCGATCCGGTCCAGCCCCCAGGTCGGGTTGTCCTGGGTGCCGGCGGCGGTGGCCACGCCGTCCTGCTGCACGTAGGCCACCGCGGGATCGGCCGCGAGCCGCCGGGCCTGCTTCGCGTCCATCCGGGCGGAGAACCCGTTGAGCACCTTCTGGTAGGTCTGCTTCACCTGGGCGCCGTAGCGGTTCGCGAGCGAAGCGCTCGCGCCGTCCTTGAGCACCACGATGTAACTGTCCGCGATCGCGCCCGGCTGGCCGGCCCCCCGGACCGGCCCCTCCTGGGCCTGGGCCGCGGTGGCGGACAGCCCCGCGGCCAGCAGCGCCGCCGCGCCGGTGACCAGGGCCCGTGACCAGGCCCGGTGTTGTGCACGCATTCACCCACTCCAATCCGCTCGGCCACCCCGGTGGCGGTGGCATTGATCAGCCTCAGGCGGCTGATCAGCGCGAACAAGCGAGGCGGTGTTCCGTACCGGTACGTATCTAATGCCCGTCCGGCCAGGTGGTCACCACCGGAGATACGCCATGGGTCTCGACGGCCCAGCTTCCCGCTGGACGCACCGCGCCAAGGCCCGAGTACGGCTCCGGTACGAGGGCCTCGGCGCGGCACGCCCAGCGGAAACCTGGGACCGCCGAATACCCACGGTGTATTTCCGGTGGTAACCACTAAGCTTCCTGAGATCCGGACATAGCGGTCCGGATGGTCCTCACTGGAGTGGTGATGTCGCGGAACGCGGTGCCGGAATCCAGCTCGCCCGTGCTGGTCGGCCGGTCGGCCGAACTGCGCGCGCTGGCCGCCGCGGTGACGCGGCCGCCTGCCGTCGTGCTGCTCGAGGGTGAGGCGGGCATCGGCAAGACGCGCCTGCTCACCGAGTTGCTGCGGCTGCCCGAGGTGGCCGCGCGACGGCCGCTCGTCGGGTACTGCCAGCCGATGCGCGAGCCGTTCCCGTACGGCGTGGTGCTCGAAGCGCTGCGCGAGGCGGGGGCGCAGCTGGCCACCGCGGAGCTGAGCCCGGTCACCGGCGTGCTGCGGCCGTACCTGCCCGAACTGGCCGCCTTCCTGCCGGAACCACCGGAGGCCGCCGATTCGCGGTCCGAACGACATCGGATGTTCCGCGCGGTCCGCGAACTGCTGGAGGTGCTCGGGCCCGCGGTGCTGGTGGTCGAAGACCTCCACTGGTCCGACGACGGTTCACGCCAGCTGCTGCGCTTCCTCACCGCCGACCTGCCGCCCGGGCTGAGCCTCCTGCTGACCTACCGGCGCGAGGAACTGCCGGGCGGCATCACCCTCGGCCGCGCCTTCCGCCCGGCCCCCGGCACCGCGAGCGAGGTCGTCGAGCTGAACCCGTTCGACGCCGAGGGCGTGCGCCGCCTGACCACCGCGATCCTCGGCGAGAGCGAGGTTTCCCCGGACTTCGCCGCCCTGCTGCACGAGCGGACGGCCGGGATCCCGTTTGTCGTCGAGGAAACGCTGCGCACGCTGCGAGGCGCGGAGGGCGCCGTGTACTCCGACGGCGCCACCGCGAAACGCCTGCTGGACAACGCCGAAGTGCCCGCGCTGCTGCGCGAGGCGATGCTGGAACGGTTGTCCGGCCTGCCGATCCCCGCGCGGCGGCTGGCGCACGCCGCCGCCGTGCTCGGCATGCCCGCGCCCCGCGAGATGCTCGCCGAGGTCGCCGGGCTGCTGCCCGGCCGTGCCGACGAGGCGCTGACGCGGCTGCTCGACACCCAGGTGCTGCGGGAGAGCAACCACTGCCGCTACGGCTTCCGGCACACGCTCGCCCAGCAGGCCGTCTATCGCACGCTCGCCGGGCCGGACCGCCAGCTGCTGCACCAGCGCGCGGCCGAAGCGCTGGCCACGGCCGAGCCGCCCCCGCTCGTCCGGCTCGCCGAACACAGCCGCCGCGGTGGCGACCAGGCCGGCTGGCTGCGTCACGGCGAGGCCGCCGCCGACCGGGCCGCCGAGGTCGGCGACCCGTCCACGGCCACCGGCCTGCTCACCGAACTGCTCACCGACGGCGTGCTGGCCGACGCCGACGTGGACCGGCTGGCGGTCAAGCTCAGCCGGGTCGCCGTGCTCGGCGTGGCCCAGCAGCACCAGGTGATCGAGGTGCTGGAGGGCCTGCTCACCGACCACCGGCTGGCCGAGGGCAGCCGCGGCCAGGTGCGGCTCAACCTCGGCCTGCTGCTGATCCGCCAGGAGGGCGGGCAGGAGTCCGGCCGCACCGAGATCGAGACGGCCATCCACGAGCTGGGCGAACGCGATCCGCTGGCGCTGCGCGGGATGTCCGCGCTGGCCCAGCCGTTCATCGGCACCACCCCGGTGGCCGAGCACCTGCGCTGGATGTCCAAAGTGGACGGCCTGATCGCGGACGTGACCGATCCGGCGGTGCTGCTCACGCTGATCGCCAGCAACGGGCCGTCGCGGCTGCACATCGGTGATCCCGGCGCCTGGGAACTGCTGGCCAGGCTGCCCTCGCACACCGAGGCCCGCGCCGAGCAGCAGCAACTGGCCAGGGCGCACTGCAACATCGGTGACGCGTGCGCGTGGACCGGGCACCTGCGCCGGGCGGAGAGCCAGTTGCGCACCGGGATCCGGCTGGCGCACGAGTGCGGGGCCTCGTACCTGGTCAGCATCGCCAGCGCCACGCAGATGCACCTGAACTGGCTGACCGGCGACTGGGACTCGGTCAGCGACCGGGCGCGGCGGCTGGCCGAGGAGTACCGCGAGCTGCGGCCGGTCGCCGACGAGCTGTCGCTGGTGCTCGGCTCGCTGGCGGTGGCGAAGGGCGAGTGGGACCGCGCGGCCCGGTACTTCGGCGACTCCGGGATCGGGCGCGCGGAGAACGCGGTGACCCCGGTGGCGCTGGCCGCCTACGGTGGCATGATCCGGGCGCTGCTGGCCAAAGAGGACGTGGCCGGCGCCGCTTCGGCCGCCGACGACGGGTTGCGGTTGTTGCGGCGCAAGGGAGTCTGGTCGTGGGCGGGGGAGCTGGTGCCCCCGGCCACGATCGCCTACTGCGAAGCGGACCGGGTGGACGCGGCGGCCGCGTTGATCACCGAGTTCGCCGCCGCCATCGACGGCCTGGACACCCCGATGGCCGACGCGGCACTGGCCGAGGCCCGCGGGGTGGTCGAGGCGCGGCGGGGCGACGAGGCGCGGGCCGTCGAATTCCTCACCGAGGCGCGGTCCGGGTACGCCGCGCTGCCCGCGCCGTACTACGCGGCGCTGGTCGGGGTGCGGCTGCTGGAGCTGTCGCCCGCCCCCGACGGGGAACTGGCCGCGCTGGCCGAGGAGTTCACCGCGCTCGGCGCGACCAGGGACGCGGCGCGCTGCCGTCACCTGCTGCGCGCGAGCGGGGTGGTGGCACCGTCCCGGCGCGGCAGGCGGGGGTACGGGAACGAGCTTTCGCCGAGGGAACGGGACGTGGCGCGCTTGGTGGCGGGTGGCTCGACGAACCGCGAGATCGCCGAAGTGCTGTTCCTGTCCCGCCGGACGGTGGAACAGCACGTGGCGAACGTGCTGCGGAAACTGGATCTCCACTCGCGGGCGGACCTGCGGAACTCGGAGTTCGTCGGCTGAAAAGGGAAAGGCCGCCCGCGGGCGGCCTTTCCCCTACTTCTCCGTGGCTTCGAGGAAGGCGGATTCGACCTCCAGGGAAACCCGGCCCCGTTCGGAGATCTCGAATCCGTTCTCCCGTGCCCAGGCCCGGATCGCCTGCGCCCTGGCCCGCCGTTCGGTGGTGCCGACCACCGGCCCGGCATTGGGCATCGGCGGTGAGCCGCGCTTCTTCCGGCCGCTCACCCGGCGCGCGACCTCGACGAACCGGAACAGCGCGTCCCGCAGTTCGTCGGCGTTCTCGGCGGACAGGTCGATCACGTAATCGATCCCGTCGAGGCCGAAATGAACGGTTTCGTCGGCCGGCGACCCGTCGATGTCGTCGGACATCACCACGGAAACTTTTTGTGCCACGTCTTCCGCTCCCAGGACGATTCGGCGCACCCCCTGGTCCGCCATCCTCTTGGCACGATAGACGATCGGTGTACAACTGCGGTATTCGGCTTCCTCAGTCGTGATTCCCGGTGGCCGATTCCAGCCGTGCGCAGTCCTGATCGGACAGTGAAAGGGTGCGCGCGGCCAGATTTTCCTCCAGATGGCGGCGTGACGAAGTGCCCGGAATGGGCAACACCACCGGGGAGCGCCGCAGCAACCAGGCCAGTGCCACCTGCGCCGGGGTGGCGCCGTGGGCGGCCGCCACCGCGGCGACGGCGCCGCCCGCGGTGGTGCTCGGCTTGATCGGCAGCCACGGGATGAACGCGATACCACGGCGTTCGCAGTACTCGAGCACTGGTTCAGACCTTCGTTGTTCGAGGTTGTACAGGTTCTGCACGCTCGCGATCGGCGTGATCGATTCGGCTTCCGCCAGTTGCGCCACGCTCACCTCGGACAAGCCGATGTGCCGTATTTTCCCCTCCTCGCGCAGGCGGGTCAATGCGCCGATCTGGTCGGCCAGCGGAACGGCCGGATCGATCCGGTGCAACTGGTAAAGTTCAATTTGCGGAATTCGCAACCGCCGCAGGCTCAGTTCGGCCTGCTGCCGGAGGTATTCGGGCCGGCCGAGCGGAATCCAGTCGTCGCCGGGATGGCATTGGCCGCCCTTGGTGGCCACCACCAGTCCGGCCGGATAGGGGTGCAGCGCCTCGGCCAGCAGTTCCTCGTTTCCGCCGAGGTCGTAGGCGTCCGCGGTATCGATGAAGCCGACGCCCAGTTCCACCGCGCGGCGGGCGAGCCGGATCGATTCGGCACGCTCGGCCGCGTCCCGGCCGCGCAGTCGCATGGCGCCGAAGCCGAGCCGGTGCACCGGCAGGTCGCCGCCGAGGGTGATGCTCATGGTCATGTGCTCCACCCTGGGCGGGCGTGGCTGTTTAGACAAGCGAGTCTTGATGGGGGTTATCGCGTAGCATCGCTTAAGTGTTGAACCTCGAACGGCTGCGGGTGCTGCGGGCGGTGTCGACCACCGGCTCGGTCAGCGGCGCGGCGGCCCAGCTGCACGTCACCACCTCGGCGGTCTCGCAGCAGTTGGCGCGGCTGGAGCGGGAGGTCGGGCAGCGGCTGGTGGAGCGCAACGGCCGCGGCATCCGGCTCACCGATGCGGCCGCGCTGCTGGCGGCGCACGGGGATCGCCTGCTGGCACAGGTCGAACAGGTGGAGGCCGACCTCGCGCGACACCGGGGCGCGGTCGCGGGGCGGCTGTCTGTCGCGGCGTTCGCCACCGCCGCGCGGGGGTTGTTGCCGGGCGCGTTGCGGGGGTTGCGTGCCGAGCACCCGGCGCTGGACCTGCGACTGGACGAGCAGGAGCCACCGGAGGCGATCGCCGGGTTGTGCCGTGGGGACGTGGACGTGGCGGTGGTGCAGGACTGGGCGGAGGCGCCGCTGGAACTGCCGGAGGGTTTGTCGCGGGAGAACCTGCTCGACGATCCGCTGGACCTGGCGGTGCCCGTCGAACACGCGCTCGCCGCGCGGACCTCGGTGACGCTGGCCGATCTGGTGGCGGAGGAGTGGATCACCTGGACCAGCGGCCAGCTTTGCCACGACTGGCTCACCCGGAGCCTGGGGGAACCGCGGGTGGTGCACACCGCTTCGGAGCACTCGACGCAGCTGGCCTTGGTCGCCGCGGGGTTGGGGGTGGCCGTGCTGCCGCTGCTGGGCCGGGACCACCTGCCCGCCGGGGTGCGCTTGGTGGAGATCCGGCCGAGGCCCGCGCGGCAGGTCCACGTCCTCTGGCGCACCAGCGCCGCGCGACGACCGGCCATCCGGGCGGTGGTGACGGCCCTGCGCTCCGCCGCGGACGAGCTGACCGCGGAGACACGCTGACTGCGGCTCGCCAGACGACCTCCGCCGCGATTCGAGCCGGGGCAGACGCCGGGCGCGGCGAAGCGGGCAGGCGCCGGGCGCCGCGATTCGAGCCGGGGCAGGGCCGGGCGCCGCGATTCGAGCCGGGGCAGGCGCCGGGCGGGGCGAAGCGGGCCGGGACAGGCGCCGGGGGCGGCGAAGCGGGTCACGGCTCGAACCCCGGCGGAAGCCACGGGCCGGTGGTCGAACCAAAAGCCTCCGGTCAGGCGCAGGCGAGGGCGGCCGTGGCGGTCGGGTACAGCGGCAGGATCCGGTCCAGGCCGGTGACTGCGAGTGGCCGCCGCACCTGATGGGTGGCGGCGACTAGTGCGAACGGGATCCGCAGCGTGGCGTTCGCTTCGATGAGTACCGAAATCCCCGCGCTGGCCAGGAATTCCACCCCGCTCAGGTTCACCACCAGTGCCGCCGGTCCATCCGCGACGGCCTGCGCGATCGCCTCCGCCAGCATGGCGGCGGTGGTGGTGTCCAGCTCCCCGGTCACCGCCAGTTCCACCACCTCACCGTGCCAGGCGACGGCGATGGTGAGGCCTTCTTCCGCTGTGCACACCCCGGACGGCATCATCCAGCCATCCTGACACCCGACCCGTTCCCGGCACCACCGTTGTCACCCTTGAATGTCCACAAAGGACTCAGCAGGCTGGGTGCCGCCCTGGCGGAACAGCTCGGTGAACTCCGCTTCACCGAGCCCGGCACGGGCCGCGGCGGCCGTTCTGTCCACATCGCCGCGCTCGGCCTCGGGCAGCGGCGTGCCCACCGACTCCCTGGTCGCGGTGGCCGCACCGAGCAGGCGCGCGGCGGCGGCGTGGTCCCCGCCCGCCGCGTGCGCGCTCGCCAGCCCCTCCAGCGCCAGCGCGATCGAGCGCGGATCACCGGTGGCCTCCGCGGCGGCGTACCCCTCGCGCTGCCGGTCCAGCGCGAGCGCGACCTCCCCGCGCTGCTCGGCCGCGAACCCCAGCTCGGCCAGGATCAACGCCGTGCCGAGATCCCCGTCCACCTGGCGGCACCACTCGAGCCACTTCTCCAGGTGCGCCTCGGCGCGCTCGGGCTGACCCTGTCGCCGCGCGGAGAGCCCCAGCCCGATCTCGGCGAACTGCTCACCACGCTTGTGCGAATGCTGCGCGGACAGCTTCCGCGCGCGTTCGTGGTACTCGTCGGCCTTGGCGAACTCGCCCTTGAGCAGCGCGATCCGCCCGATGCCGGACAGCGTGTACGACACCTCGTTCCACAGGCCCAGCTCCTCGGCGAGCCGCAAAGCGTTGCGGTGCAGGCTTTCCGCGCGTTCGTAGTCACCGGCGACCTCGGCCAGCGAGCTGAGCGTGTCGGTCGACTTCACCTCGCCCCACCGGTCGCCGACCTCCCGGAACAGCTCGATCGCGCGTTCGGAATCGCGGGCGGCTCGCGCCAGCCCGCCGCGGGGGCGCGCCTGCATCGCCTGCAGGGCGAGCGCCGCCGCCTCGCCCCAGCGGTCGCCCAGCGCACGGAACCCGGCCAGCGCGCGGTCGACCCTGGCCGCGCCGACGGACAGATCACCCGCGCCGATCAGCGCGAAGCTCAGGAACCACTCGGCCCGCGCGCGGCCGAGCGGATCGTCGACGCGCTCGTACAGCGCCAGCACCTCCTCGGCCTCCTTGTGCAGGCCGGCGCCCTCGCCGATGAGAATCTTGAGCGCCGCCCGCCAGGCCATCGCGCGCGCCCACGCGACCTCCGGCGCGGGGGCGTCGATGCCCAGCGCGAGTACGACCGACCGGTGGCCCTCGCGCAACCGGCCGCGCAGGAACCAGTACCAGCCCAGCGCGTTGACCAGGCGGATCGCCAGCTCGGCGTCACCATCGGCCTCCGCGCCCTCCAGCGCCGCGCGGAAGTTGGCGCTTTCGGTGTCGAGCCGGTCGAGCCAGTCGCGCTGGTCGGACCGGCAGAGGCGCTCCTCGGCCCGTTCCGCCAGATCGAGGTAGAACCGGTGGTGCCGCCGCCGGACCCGGTCGTACTCACCGGCCTCGCGCAACCGCTCGACGCAGTACGCCGCCACCGACTCCAGCAGCCGGTACCGCGTGCGGCCACCGACCTCCGCCACGGCCACCAGCGACCGATCCACCAGCCGCGCCAGCAGATCCAGCACCTCGACCGGTTTCACGCCCTCCCCGGCGCAGACCACCTCGGCGGCTTCCAGCTCGCAGCCCTCGGCGTGCAGGGCGAGCCGCCGCAGCACGATCCGCTCGGCCTCGGTGAGCAGTTCCCAGCTCCAGCCGATCATCGCGCGCAGCGTCTGCTGCCGCGCCGGTGCCCCGCGGTGCCCGGTGACCAGCAAGCGGAACCGATCGTCCAACCGGGACAGCAGCTCCCGCGCGCCGAGCACGCGGATGCGGCTGGCCGCCAGTTCGAGCGCGAGCGGAACGCCGTCGAGCCGGCGGCAGATCTCCGCCACCGCTTCGCTGTTCTGCTCGGACAGGGTGAACCCCGGTGCCGCCGCGGCCGCGCGGGTGCGGAACAGTTCGACCGCGCTGGTCAGTTCGAGCGGCCGCACCCCGTGGACGAACTCACCGGCCAGGCCCAGTGGTTCCTGGCTGGTGGTCAGCACCCGCAGGCCGGGTGCGCTCCGCAGCAGCAGTTCCACCAGCTCGGCGACCGGTTCGACCAGGTGCTCGCAGTTGTCCAGGACCAGCAGCAGGTGCTGGTCGCGCAGGGCCTCGGCGAGCTGGTCCGATGGCAGCGGCAGCGCGCCGGCCTTGGTGTCCTCGCGCAGGTTGAGCATGCTGGCCGCGACCTCGGCGACCGAGCACGCGGCCTCCGGCGCGCCGTGCGTCCAGTGCCCGGCCAGCTCGACCAGCCACACGCCGTCGGCGAAGTCACCGACGAGCCGCGCCGCGGCCTCGATGGCCAGCCTGGTCTTGCCGACCCCGCCCGGACCGGTGAGCGTGACCAGCCTGTTCGCCGCGAGCAACTGCCGGACCTCGCCCACCTCGTCCTCGCGGCCGATCAGCTCGGTCACCGGCGCGGGCAGGTTCGTCGTGCGCCGGGCCGACGGGGTGAGCGCGGGATCCTGCCGCAACATCGACTGGTACAGCTCGGCCAGTTCCGGGCTCGGGTCGAGGCCCAGCTCGTCGGCGAGCCGCTCGCGCAACTCGGCGTACCCGGCCAGTGCCTCGCTCTGGCGGCCCGCGCGGTACAGCGCCAGCAGGTGCGCGCGGCGCAGCCGCTCCCGCAACGGGTTGCGCGCGACCAGATCGGTCAGCTCCCCGGCCAGTTCGCTGTGCTCGCCGAGGTCGAGCCGGGCTTCGGCCTGCTCCTCCAGCGCCACGAGCCGCTGTTCGTCGAGCCGGTGGACCGTCGGCGCGAGGAAGTCGGCGTCGGCGAAGTCGGCGAAGGCGGCACCTCGCCAGAGCGCCAGCGCCTCCGCCAGCTGAGCCGCCCGGGTACGTGGATCGGCGGCCTGGCGGGCCTGGTCCACCAGGTGCTCGAACCGGCTGTGGTCGACATCGGCCGCCTCGGCTCGCAGCGTGTAGCCCGACGGCCCGGAGACCACCAGCTCACGCCCGCCCGGCTCGCCCTGCTCCAGGGCACGCCGCAGCTGCGAAACCTTGGTCTGCAGCGCGCCGGTCGGATTCGCCGGTGGCTCGGCGCCCCACAGGTCGTCGACCAGGCGGTCCACCGAAACCGGGCGCCCGCGATGGGCGAGCAGATCCGCGAGGAGGGCGCGGACCTTCGCCTCCGGGACCTTCACCGGCCGCTGATCCGCCGTCCACACCTCAAGCGGACCGAGCACACCGAAACGCACGGGAGCCACCCTAGCCGGGACCACCGACAGCTTGCCGAAAGCGGATCGGGACCACCGACAGCCTGCCGAAAGCGGATCCGGACCGGACCGAAAGCCCCGGCGCGCACGGTGGAACTCGTTCAGGGGGAACCGAAACGAGGAAGAGGCACGATGACGGAGAACTCCACCACCCAGGTGACCTTCGCCGGGCTGGGTGACATGGGCCGGGCGCTCGCCGCCGCGGCGCTGCGGAACGGCTTCACGGCCACGGTGTGGAACCGCACACCGGGCAAGGCGGGCGAGCTGACCGCGGCGGGTGCGCACGAGGCGGCCGGGCTGGCCGAGGCGTTCGAGGCGAGCCCGGTGGTGATCCTGTGCGTGGTCGACAACAACGCGGTCGGCGAACTGCTCGACGCGGCCGGCGACCGGCTGCGCGGGCGGACCGTGGTCAACCTGACCAACGGCACCCCGCGGCAGGCCCGTGAGCTGGCGGAACGCGTCACCGCGCTGGGTGCGGAGTACGTCGACGGCGGCATCATGGCGGTGCCGCCGGGCATCGGCACCGAGGCGTCGTTCGTGCTCTACGCCGGACCGGAGCGCGAGGTCGAGGCGCGGCGCGCGCTGTTCGAAACCTTCGGCGGCGTGCAGTACGTCGGCGAGGACACCGGCCTGGCCGCGCTGTACGACCTGGCGTTGCTGAGCGGGATGTACGGCATGCACGCGGGGGTGATGCACGCCTACGCGCTGATCGGCTCGGCGGGTATCCCGGCCACCGACTTCTCGGCGTTGCTGGTGCCGTGGATCCAGGCGATGTCCGGGTTCGTCCGCGAGGCCGCCGACCGGATCGACCGCGACGACTTCACCAAGGACGTGGTGTCGAACCTGGCCATGCAGGCGCAGGCGTTCCCGAACCTGATCGAGGCGAGCAAGGAGCAGGGGGTGCGGCCGGACCTGCTGGAGCCGGTGATGCGGTTGTTCCAGGAGCGCGTGGCGCAGGGCCACGGCGACGAGGACGGTGTCGGCGTTATCCGGCTGCTGCAGTCGTGAGGGCGGTGGTTACGGGCGGGACTCACGGGATCGGGCTCGCCATCGCGAAGGCGGTGCTGGCGCGGGAAGGCCAGGTGCTGGTCACCGGCCGCGACGAGCGCAAGGTCGAGCAGGCCCGCGACGAACTGGGCCCGCGCGCGTTCGTGCTGCGCTCGGACGCGGCGAGCATGGCCGACATCGACGCGCTCGGCGGGGTCGTCGCGGACCGGTTCGGCGGCGTGGACGCGTTGTTCGTCAACGCCGGGGTCGCCTACACGCTGCCGTTCGCCGAAACGACCGAAGAGATCTACGACCGGACGTTCGACGTGAACACCAAGGGCGCGTTCTTCACCGTGCGGCGCCTGCTCCCGTTGCTGCGCGAGGACGGCGCGATCGTGTTCACCACCTCGATCGCCGACGAGGGCGGAACGCCGGGCATGGGGCCCTACGCCGGGTCGAAGGCGGCGCTGTGGTCGTTCGCGCAGGTGCTGGCCGCGGAACTGCTGCCGCGGCGGATCCGGGTGAACGCGGTGGCGCCGGGCTTCATCGACACCCCGAGCATGGGCCTGACCGGGGCGAGCGCCGAGGAACGCGCGGCGTTCTCGAAGGCGGGCGACCTGGTCACGCCGATGAAGCGGCACGGCACCCCGGAGGAGGTGGCGGCGGCCGCGTTGTTCCTGGCCTTCGACGCCACCTTCACCACCGCGGTCAAGCTCCCGGTCGACGGCGGCCTCGGCCGCAAGATCGCGTAGGCCGAAGTGCCGTGAATGTGGCTTTCACAGCGGAATCCGCTGTGAAAGCCACATTCACGGCATAGGCCGCGGCACGGGTCAGGGGACGATCGAATCGACGTAGCCGCCGTCGACGCGGACGGCGGCGCCGGTGGTCGCCGAGGCCAGCGGTGAGCTGAGGTAGACCACCATGTTCGCGATCTCCTCCGGCTCGATCAGCCGCTGCAGCAGGGACTGCGGCCGGTGCAGCCGCATGAACTCGCGCTGCGCCTCGTCCCACGGCAGCGCGCGGTCCACCAGCTGGTAGACGAAGTCCTCCACGCCACCGGTGTGCGTCGGCCCGGCGATCACCGAGTTCACCGTTACGCCGGTGCCCGCCGCCTCCTTCGCGAACCCGCGCGAGACCCCGAGCAGCGCCGTCTTCGACACGCCGTAGTGGATCATCTCGGCCGGGATCACCACCGCCGAGTCGCTGGCGATGTTCAGCACGCGGCCCCACCCGCGCCCGGTCATGCCGGGCAGGTAGGCGCGGGTGAGCCGGACCGCGGACAGCACGTTCACCTCGAAGTAGCGGCGCCATTCGTCGTCGCTGATCTCCAGCGGTGCCTCGGTGCCGAAGATGCCGAGGTTGTTGACCAGGACGTCCACTTCGGGCAGCCGCGAGACCAGTTCCGCGGCACCGTCCGCGGAAGCCACGTCCGCGACCGCCGCCACCGCGTCGCCGCCCGCCTCGCGCACCCGCGCCACCGCTTCGTCCACAGTGGACTGCTTGCGGCCGTTCACCGCGACCCGCGCGCCCGCTCGGGCGAGCCCGGTCGCGATGGCCAGCCCGATGCCCTGGCTGGAACCGGTGACCAGCGCGGTCTTCCCGCTCAGATCCAGTCGCACGCCGATCACGCCACGTTGAACGTGTCGGGGTCCGGCCCGGTGCGCTCACCGCGGTCCAGCGAGGCCAACGCCGACAGGTCCTCGTCGGCCAGCGCGAAGTCGAACACCGCCAGGTTCTCGCGGATGCGCGCCGGGGTCACCGACTTGGGGATGACCACGTTGCCCAGCTGGAGGTGCCAGCGCAGCACCACCTGCGCGGGGGTGCGGTCGTGCTTCGAGGCCAGCTCCCGCACCACCGGGTCGGCGAGCAGGTCGCCGCCCTTGGCCAGCGGGCTCCACGCCTCGGTGGCGATGCCGTGCTTCTCGTCGTACTCGCGGACCTCGGCCTGCTGGAGGTACGGGTGCACCTCGACCTGGTTGACCGCGGGCACCACGGAGCTGGTGCGGGCCAGTTCGTCCAGGTGGGACGGCTGGAAGTTGGACACGCCGATCGCGCGGACGCGGCCGTCGGCGTGCAGCTTCTCCAGCGCCCGCCAGGTCTCGGTGTACAGCCCGCGCTCGGGCGTCGGCCAGTGGATCAGGTACAGGTCGAGGTAGTCGAGGCCGAGCCGCTCCGCGCTGGCGTCGAACGCCCGCAGCGCCTGGTCGTAACCCTGGTCGGAGTTCCACAGCTTGGTGGTGACGAACAGGTCTTCCCGCGCGATCCCGGAATCGGCCAGCGCCTGGCCGACACCGCGCTCGTTGCCGTACACGGTGGCCGTGTCGATGCTGCGGTACCCGGCTTCGAGCGCGGAGGTCACCGCCGCCGCGGTCTCCGCGTCGGGTACCTGGAACACCCCGTACCCGAGCTGCGGCATCACTACGCCGTTGTTCAGGGTCACGGTGGGTATGCCGGTCATGGAACTTCCTTTCCTTCCGTGTGCATTCCTCAGTGGACGGTGACGAGCGGGGACCGCTTCCGGTCCAGCATCCCCGAGAACAGCGCGACCAGCAGCCCGGAGGCGGCCAGCAGGGCGCCGATCCAGTTGGGCGCGGTGTAGCCGAGGCCACCGTCGATGGCCAGGCCGCCCAGCCAGGCCCCACCGGCGTTGCCGAGGTTGAACGCGGCGATGTTCGCCGCCGACGCCAGCGCGGGCGCCTCCTTGGCCTGCGCCATCACCCGTGCCTGCAACGGCGGCACGGTGGCGAACCCCGCCGCGCCGAACACCGCGATGGTGATCGCCGCGGGCAGCTGGGCGTGCGCGGTGAACACGAACGCCAGCAGCACCAGCGCGAGCGCGCCGAGGATGACGTACAGGCTGGGCATCAGCGCCCGGTCCGCCGCGCGCCCGCCGAGCAGGTTGCCCGCGACCAGCCCGGCGCCGAACAGCACCAGCAGCCAGGTGACCGCGCCGGAGGAGAAGCCGGCCACCTCGGTCATCATCGGCGCGATGTAGGTGAACGAGGCGAACACCCCGGCGAAGCCGAGCGCGGTCATCGCCAGCGCCAGCCACACCTGCGGTTTGCGGAACACCGCGAGCTCGCTGCGCAGGCCACCGCCCTCGACGCGGTCCTGACGCGGCACCAGGGCGAGGATGCCGACCAGGCCGACCACGCCCAGCGCGCTGACCGCCCAGAACGTGGAGCGCCAGCCGAGCTGCTGGCCGAGCGCGGTCCCGGCGGGCACGCCGAGCACGTTCGCCACGGTCAGCCCGGTGAACATCATCGCGATCGCGCTGGCCTGCCGTGACGGCGCGACCAGCGAGGCGGCCACCACCGAGCCGACGCCGAAGAAGGCGCCGTGCGACAGCGCGGCCACGATCCGGCCGGTCATCAGCAGGCCGTAGCTGGTGGCCACGGCCGAGACCAGGTTGCCCGCGATGAACAGCACCATCAGCCCGACCAGCACGGTCTTGCGCGGGATCCGCGAACCGAGCGCGGTGAGCAGGGGCGCGCCGACCACCACGCCGAGCGCGTACCCGGAGATCAGCAGGCCCGCCGCCGGGATGGAGACGCCGAAGTCGGCGGCCACCTCGGGCAGCAGGCCCATGATCACGAACTCGGTGGTGCCGATGCCGAAGGCGCTGATCGCCAGCGCGAACAGGGCGACGGGCATAACAGTCCGATCCTTACGCCGATGGGTATCCTGTGGGGAGCAGATACCAGCGCGAGCAATAGTTGCAGACGCCGGTAATTGCCAACGACGGATACGCTAGCAGGCAACGATCGGGGATGCTCCCCGGAGGAGTGGTGAACCGTGTCACTGCCCGATGACGCCGTAGAAGCCCGCGCCCAGGGCTGGCGCACCTTGGCCGCGCTGCACGCGCGCATCGAGGACCAGCTGGAGCGCTCGTTGCAGCGCGAGCACCAGCTGTCGGTGAGCGAGTACACCGTGCTCGACGTGCTGGCCCGCCAGGACGGCTTCCACCTGCGGATGACCCAGCTGTCGAACGCGGTGGTGCTGAGCCAGTCGGCCACCACCCGGCTGGTGAGCAGGCTGGAGGACCGCGGCCTGCTCCAGCGCTACCTGTGCCCGACCGACCGCCGCGGCATCTACACCGAGGTGACCGCGGCCGGACAGGCGTTGCTGGCCGACGCCCGTCCGACGCACGACCGCACGCTTTCGCAGGCGCTCGCCGAAGCCGAGGAACTGCCGGAGCTGGCTCCGCTGGTCGGTGCGCTGGCGCGGCTGACGGAAGTTTCCTGAGTGCGTTTGCGCTGATCACGACCTACGATCTGGTCGTGGATCTGCCCGTGATGCCGCCGGTCAAGCCGATGCTGGCCAAATCCGTCCGCGACGTGCCGCGTGGACCAGGAGTGCTGTACGAGCCGAAGTGGGACGGCTTCCGCTGCATCGTCTTCCGCGACGGCGACGAGGTGGAGCTGGGCTCGCGCAACGACCGCCCGCTCACCCGGTACTTCCCGGAACTGGTCGACCTGCTGCGGGCCGCACTGCCACCGCGGTGCGTGGTGGACGGTGAGATCGTCGTGGTCACCGGCTACGGGCTGGACTTCGACACCCTGCAGAACCGGCTGCACCCGGCCGCGTCGCGGGTGCAGAAGCTGGCGGTGGAGACGCCGGCCAGCTTCGTCGCCTTCGACCTGCTCGCGCTCGGCGACCGCGACCTGACCGAGGAGCCGTTCGCCGAACGCCGCCGCCTCCTGGCCGGGCTGCTCTCCGACGCGCTTTCGCAGATCGTGCTCACCCCGGTCACCGACGATCCCGCGGTCGCCGAGGACTGGTTCACCCGGTTCGAGGGCGCCGGTTTCGACGGGGTGATGGCCAAACCGGGCGACCTGCCGTACGAGCAGGACAAGCGCGTGATGTGGAAGGTCAAGCACGAACGCACCGCCGACTGTGTGGTCGCCGGGTTCCGCTGGCACAAGGACGGCGAGAGCGTCGGCTCACTGCTGCTCGGCCTCTACGACGACGACGGCAGGCTGCACCACGTCGGCGTGGCCAGCAGTTTCACCGCCGCCCGGCGCCGGGAACTGGTCGACGAGCTGGCGCCGTTGCGCGAGAACGCGCTCGCCGAGCACCCGTGGCGCGACAGGGCCGAGGCTCAAGCGCACCTGGGCGGCCGGATGCCCGGCGGTGTGAGCCGGTGGACCGGCAAGAAGGACCTGTCGTGGGAGCCGCTGCGCACCGAATGGGTGGCCGAGGTCCGGTACGAGCACGTGATGGCGGGCCGCTTCCGGCACGGCGGCAGGCTGGCCCGGTTCCGGCCCGACCGCGACCCGAAGTCGTGCACCTACGCCCAGCTCGAAGAGGTCGCGCCCGCCGAGCTGACCGCGTTGTTCGGGACCGCCGGATGAGCGAGGCGGTGGTGATCGAGACCGACGGCGTCGAGGTGCCGATCACCTCGCCGGACAAGGTGTTCTTCACCGAACGCGCCGAGACCAAGCTCGACCTGGTGCGGTACTACCAGGCCGTGGCGGCCCCGCTGCTGGCCACCATCCAGGGGCGGCCGCTGCTGCTGGAGCGGTACCCGGCCGGGGCGAGCGGCAAGTCGTGGTTCCAGAAGCGCGTGCCGAAGTCGGTGCCGCCGTGGCTGCGGACCACGGTGGTGTCCACCCCGAACGGGACCACCAGCGACGCGCTCGTCGCCGCCGACCTGGCGCACATCCTGTGGGCGGTCAACCTCGGCTGCCTCGGGTTCCACGTGTGGCCGTACCACGCGGAAACCCCCGAGGTGACCGACGAACTCCGCATCGACCTGGACCCCTCGCCCGGCGTCGGGTTCGAGCAGCTGCGGGAGGCGGCCGGGCTGACCAGGGAGCTGCTGGCCGAACTGGGCATCGAGGCGCACCTGAAGACCTCGGGCTCACGCGGGCTGCACATCTACGTCCGGCTGGAGCCGAAGTGGGACGGCTACCAGGTGCGTGCCGGGGCGGTCGCGCTCGCCCGCGAACTGGAGCGGCGGCACCCCCAGCGGATCACCGCGAAGTGGTGGAAGGAAGAACGCGGCCCCCGGGTTTTCGTCGACTTCAACCAGAACGCGCCGCACAAGACGGTCTTCGGCGCGTGGTGCGTGCGACCGCGTGCCGGCGCGCAGGTGTCCACGCCGATCCGCTGGGACGAACTGGACACCGTCGTGCCGGACGAGCTGACCATCGCCACCGTGCCCGGCCGGGGCGGCGACCCGTGGGCGGGGATGAACGAGCGGCCGCAGTCGCTGGAGCCGCTGCTGGAGTGGTCCCGCCGGGACCTGGCCGGCGGGCTGATGGACGCGCCGTGGCCGCCGGTCTACCCGAAGCAGCCCGGCGAACCACCCCGTGTGGCCCCGAGCCGCGCCAAACGCCCCTGATCGCCTGGCGCGGCCCGGCGGCTCACCTGCTCGCCACCGCGTCCCGGATCCGGGCGGCGGAGGTGCCCAGGCCGGTGGGCGGGAACGAGAAGTCGACCGGCGGGGTCATGATCCCCCGCACGCGCTTCAGTTCCGGCTCGGTGTAGCGCACGCACTGGCGGTGCCATTCGAGGATCCCGGACATCCAGTCCTTCAGGTGCTCGGCGTGCCCGACCAGCGCGCGGCGCACCTCGTCGGAGAGGTCCAGCTCGTCGCACATGACCGCCAGCTCGTGCGCGACGATGTGCTCGAACTCCTCCATGCGTGCCTTCATCAGCTTCACCACGAACTCGGCGGCGATGAACCGGTCGACGCCGAGGAAGTTCTCCATCACCAGCACGAGGTTGTGCACCTCGCCCTCGAACTCGATCTCCTTCTGGTACGAGTACAGGTCGTTGGCGAAGCAGGCGTAGTCCTGCGCGGCGGTTTCCAGTTCGTGCAGGGTGCGGTGGTGGTGGACCTCGGGCGGTATCGGCGTGGGCCGGTTCAGCTTCGCCAGTGCCACGGTCATGTCCGAGCCGAAGGTCTGGCGCCGCATCTCCACGTAGTCGATCGGGTCCGGGATCCGGTTCTGCGCCTGGTTGTCCACCTCCCACACCCAGCTCGCGGCCATCTCCTCGACGGCTCGCCTGAACTCGTGCCGCCGCGCGTCCGGCAGCGGGCGGGCGGTGCGCGGCCAGAGGTCGGCGAGGCCGCGTTCGAAGGCGTTCTCCGGTTCGGGCACGGGGTCGCCGGGTTCGGGCATGAACAGGCACAGCCGCGCGGTGAGGGCCCGTGCGGCGGCGGGGTCGAGCAGCGGGTAGAGGTCGTCGCCGTAGGTGCCCCAGGTGAGCCAGTCCGAGGACAGGTCGAGCTGCTCGGGGGTGGCGTCGGGGTGGATCATCGCGGCGCAGTGCGCCAGGTCGATGCCGCGCATCCGGCGCTCGTCCCACAGCGGGATGCCGTCGAGCCCGGGCACCGCCTCGAACATGCCCATCTCCTCGGCCCATTCGGCGGTGTGGTCGCGGGCGCCGGGCAGGTGAGGGCTGGTGTGCACGGGGAACGGCATGTACAGCTCGGGCACCGGCAACGGCCCGACCGCCTGCCGCGGTACGTGTGAGTGCTGGCGGACCCAGGTGCGCGCGCCGGGCTCGAAGACGAGCTTGCTCGCCGAGGTGCCGAGTCCGGTCGGCCCGCCGAGCGGGTCACCGGTGGCACCTTCGTTCATGTAGCGGCTGGACCGCGCATGCCACTCGTGCCCGCCGGCCTGCCAGTCCTGCAACCCCTTGACGTAGGCGGCGACGGCGACCGCGTCCCGCGGTGCGGCCCCGGAGGCAGCGAGGAGGCCGGGCACCTCGGTCAGCGCGGTGTTCTCGAACTGCTGGAGGCGGGAGGTGAGCAGTTCGTTGACCAGTTCCGCGGCTTCCTGGGTGGAGCAGCCGAAGAACTTCTCGAAGACCAGGACGGCGTTGGAGTTCTCGCCCTCCTCCTGGACCTCGCGCTGGTAGGAGAACAGGTCGTTGCGCAGGTGGACGGCGTCGGAGAAGGTGTCGCGCAGTACCTCCAGCGGCCGGGTGGCGGCGAGCGCGCCCGGCACCTCGGCGGCGACGCACTCGACGAGGTTCGCCGACCAGGGCGCCCCGCCGACGCGGCGGCGCATCTGCATGTACTCGATCGGGTTCGCGATGCGCCCGCGGTTGATGTTGTCGAGCTCCCACATGGACTCGACCATCAGGTTGTGCGTGCTGGTGACGAACCGGCGGCGCCAGTCGTCGGACATGGCCGGGATGGTGCGGGCCCACAGGTCGGCGAGCCCGGCCTCGGCCGGGTTCACCGGTTCGGGTGGGTCGTCGGTCATGAAGAGTTCGAGGTGGTCGAGGTGGGCCTTGGCGCCGTCGAGGTCGCGGGAGTACTTGAACTCCTCGAGGAAGTGGTCGTCGAAGAAGAAGACCCAGACGTACCAGTCGGTGATGAGGTCGAGCATGGTGCCGTCGCAGTCGGGATGGGTGTAGGCGCACATGAGCGCGTAGTCCATCTTGGCGAGGGCGGGTTCGTCCCAGACCAGGCCGCCGCCGGGGGTGGGGGCGTCGAGCATGCCCCGGTCCTTGGCCCACTGCATGCTGTGCGCGCGGGTGCGCTCGAGGTGGGGGTTCAACCTGGCCGGGTACGGCATGTAGAACTCGGGCAGGGTGAAGGCCTGCATGCGGGTACCTCTGCTCTCTCTCGTCCGGGCCGTTCGGCGCAGTGCGCTGGTGCATATCGACGCTGGCAGCCGCCGCGAGAACGGGGCAACGGCCAGACGAGCGACGGCCGCCTCCCCAACGAGTGAACTCCCTACTGCAGAGCGGATACGGCTACCGTCTGGCCGATGCTGAGACAAGTAGCGGACGGGGTGCTGGTCCACCAGAGCGAGTTGCTCCAGAACAACACCGTGGTGGTGCGGGGTTCCAGCGGGGTGCTGCTGGTCGACCCCGGGATCACCGGCGGCGAAATGGCCGATCTGGTGAATGACTTGGACCAGACCGTGGTGGCGGGCTTCGCGACCCACCCCGATTGGGATCACGTGCTCTGGCACCCCGAACTCGGTGACGCACCCCGTTACGGCACGGCCCGGTGCGCGGCCTTCATGCGGGAGGTGTTGTCGGACGCGGACTGGAAAGCTCGGGTTTCCGAAGGATTGCCCCCGGAAATCGCCGACGACGTGCCGTTGGACTTGTTCGGGCTCATCACCGGTTTGCCCGCCGGCGCCACGGAAATCCCCTGGGATGGGCCGCGGGTACGGATTCTGGAGCACGAGGGACATGCCCAGGGGCACGCGGCTTTGGTGATCGAGGAGTCGCGGGTTCTGGTGGCCGGTGACATGCTCTCCGACATCCTGGTGCCGTTCCCCAATCTCGGCACCGCGGACCCGCTCGGGGACTACCTCGCCGGGTTGCAGTTGCTGGAATCCGTGGCGGACGAGGTCGATATCGTGATCCCCGGCCACGGTTCGGTCGGCCACGACATCCGGGCGCGAATCGACCTCGATCGGGCTTATGTGCGGGCGCTGGGGGAGGGCCGGGAGTGCGCCGATCCGCGCATCGGCCCGGAGGCCACGTTCGGGCGGGATTGGCTGCCGGGAATCTATGAATGGCAACGACAGCAGTTCGCCGAGTAGCGGTCTCACCGCCCGAGGACGCACGCCACGGGTGGGTCGAGGTCGAGCATCTCGGTCCGGAGGTGCGCGAAGCCGGCTCGGGTGAGCAGTCCCGCCAGTTCTTCGGCGGCTTCGGCCGCGGTGGCACCGGGGTGGCGGGGCTGGGACACCAGGGCGATGCGCCCGCCGGGCTTCAGCAGCCGGGCGATTTCGCGCAGCCGGGCGGTGGGGTCGGGCCACATGCCGACGGTGTTGACGGCCAGCGCGGCGTCGAACGGGCCGTCACCGGTCGGCAGGTTTTCGATGGAGGCGGTGATCAGCCGTACCCGGCCGGTGCGGACGGCGGCCCGGTTGCGGCGGCGGGCTTGGCGGATCATCACCGGCGAGTGGTCGACTCCGACGACCCGGGACGCGCGAGCCGCCATGGCGGCGACGGCGACGCCCGGCCCGCAGCCGAGTTCGAGGACGTGCTCGGTCGGCTGGATGTCCAGCAGCCGCACCGCCCAGCGGTTGCGCACCACATTCGACGACCGGCGGCCCATGATCCAGCCGACGAGGTGGCCCGTGGGGCCGGTCGGCCGGTGGAACTGCGCCAGCCGGCCGCGAGGCCCCCACCAGAGCAGGAGGCGGGTCAGGGTTCGGTCGGTGAGTTTCATGGGGTGAGCCAAGCAGTTCAAGTACCCTTGAAGTCAATGTTGTCCATTGGCGAACTGTCCGAGCGGACCGGTGTGCCGACCAGCGCGCTGCGGTACTACGACGAACTCGGCCTGGTGCGGCCGCAGGCGCGGGCGTCGGGCCGGCGGCGCTACACCCCGTCGGCGGTCAGGGATATCGGTCTGGTCGTCTTCCTGCGCGAGATCGGCTTTTCCCTGGCGGAGATCGGGCAGTTCCTGGCGGGGGAGCGGCAGGGGCCGGCGGGGGAGCGGCAGGAGTTGGCGGCAGAGCGGCAGGAGCTGATCGACCGCAAGCTGGCTGAGCTGGCCGAGCAGCAGCGGCGGATCGAAGTGGCCCGCACCGCCCTAGAACACGGCCGGAAATGCCCAGCCACGGACCCGATCCACTGCCCCCGCTTCTGGTCCATCATCGACGAACACCAGCGCGGCTCTTCGGTGGAAGAAAGCCACGCACGCGCGCACTGACTCTCTCCCGGGTGGCTGCCCGCGGCAGACGTGGCTCTCGGGCTGCCAGCGGCGGCATGGCCTGATCGACCATCGCTCGGAGGCGGCGGTGGAGGGTGACTGCCGCGGGGTTCTTAGTCGTTGCTCGGACCGGGTGGCGGAGGAATGGCCGCAGCGAGCACGGGCTCCCTTCGGAGAAGCAAGGGATGGGCTCCGGAAGCGCCGCCCGGGTGGGAGTGCGGGGGAAGCGGAAGAGGGCGGTGCCTCCTGAGGAGGCGCGGTTCGGGTGGGAGTGTGGGGGAGGCGAAAGAGGGGGCGTCTCTCGAGGAGGCGCGGTTCGGGTGGGAGTGTGGGGGAGGCGAAAGAGGGGGCGTCTCTCGAGGAGGCGCGGCCCGGGTGGAGGTGTGGGGGAAGCGGAAGAGGGCGGCGCCTACCGAGGAAGCGCCGCCCGGGTGAAGGCGTGGGAGGAAAGCAAAAAGGGCGACGCCTCTCGAAGAAGGCGCCGCCCCAAAAGACGGGTCAGTGCGTCAGGATCACCGGAGCGGGTTGTTGTGGTTCGCCCGGGTCCGCGGTCGGGGCGACCGGGGGCTTCCTCGGCAGGAACAGCGCCGGCACGAAGCAGATCGCCAGTAGTACCAGTGCCCACACGAAGGTCGAGGCGAACGAGTCCGCGGCCAGCACGGCGGCCTGGTCGTGGGTCGCCGGGTTCATCAGGGCCCCGGTGGCCGCCAGCTGACCTTCGTTCGTCGGCACGCCGAACTTTCCGGCGAGCAGGCCCGCCAGGATGATCGACATCACCGCCGAGCCGATGGCGCCCGCGGTCTGCTGCACGATGTTCGCCGCCGAGGAGGCGCGGGCGACCTTCTTCGGCGTCAGCGTCTGCAGCGCCGCGGTCATGATCGGCATCATCGTGGCGCCCATGCCCATCCCCATCACGAACAACGCGGTGAGCAGCTGCCAGTACGGCGTGGTCGCGCCGACCACGGTGAACATCACCATGCTGCCCACGATCAGCGCCATCCCGGGCAGCACCACCTTGCCCGCGCCGATCTTGTCCGCGAGCCGCCCGGCCACCGGCATGGTCAGCATCGCGCCGATGCCCTGCGGCGCCAGCAACAACCCCGCCTGCAGCGCCGATTCCCCGCGCACCAGCAGGAAGTACGTCGGCAGCAACAGCATGCTGCCGAAGAAGGCGATGCAGAAGAACGTGTTCGTCACCATCGCCACGGTGAACGTGCGGTTCCGGAACAACGTCAGGTCCACCAGCGGGTTCGGCACCCGCAGCGCCCGCACGATGAACCCGGCGATCAGCGCGATCCCGCCGAGCCCGGGCAGCCACACGCTGACCGCGGTGACCCCGCCCGCGGCCGGGATGTCGGAGACGCCGTAGATCAGCGCGGCCAGCCCCGGCGACAGCATCAGCATGCCGGGGAAGTCGAACTTCTCCGCGGGCTCCGGCTTGTCCGAGGGCAGGAACCGCCACGCCAGCAGCAGCGCGATGATCCCGATCGGCACGTTGATGTAGAAGATCCACCGCCAGCTCACCGAGTCGACCAGCCAGCCGCCCAGGATCGGGCCGCCGATCGGGCCGAGCAGCATCGGCACGCCGAGCACCGCCATCACCCGGCCGACCCGGTGCGGGCCCGCGGTCCTGGTCAGGATGGTCATGCCGGCCGGCATCAGCATGCCGCCGCCGAGACCCTGCACCACCCGGAAGGCGATCAGCGACTCGATGTTCCAGGCCAGCCCGGCCAGCATCGAGCCGATCAGGAACAGGGTGATCGCCAGCAGGTACAGCCGTTTCGTGCCGAACCGGTCGGAGGCCCAGCCGGTGACCGGGATGACCGTGGCCAGCGCCAGCATGTAACCGGTGGCGATCCACTGGATGGTGTCCAGCGAGGTCTTGAACTCCAGGGTCAGCGCCTGCAGCGCGACGTTGACCACCGTGGTGTCCAGGATCGCCATGATCGAGCCGAGCACCACGACGGCCGCGACCTTGAGCACGGCGCTGTCGAGTCTGTCGTTGTCCGGGGCCGTGTCTTGACCCGGGTTTGTCGTTGTCATTAAAGTCCGTTCGGGCGTGAGCGGTTCACCGCGCGGTGAACCGAAGTCGGGTAACCCCCGCCGTATGAGGCCCCCTCGCGGACTGGGGATTACGGTCGCCGATGCTATGGGCGGTCACCGACAGAATGCGACCGGTTTAGCTGCGCCTGTGCGCGCGGTCACGTTTTTGCCCGGCGGAATGCGGCAAAAGGCGCGAATTGCTCACGCGGTGATCACCAGGTGACTGGCAGTTCGTTCACGCTGTAGACCATCGCCGACGGGTTGCGGAACTCCAGCTCCTCCGGCTTCGCGGCCAGTTGGAGGTTCGGGATGCGCCGGACCAGCGTGCCCAGCGCGATCTGCATCTCGACGCGCGCCAGGAACTTCGCGATGCAGCTGTGGATGCCGAAACCGAAGGCGAACGGGTTGCTGCCGCCGCGGGTCAGGTCGAGCCGGTCCGCGTCGGGGTAGTTCTCGTCGTCGCGGTCCGCCGACGAGGTCAGCGCGATCACGCCCTCGCCCGCCCGCACGGTCTGCCCGGCCAGCTCCACGTCCTCGACCGCCACGCGCGCGACCCCGTGCTGCATGACGTTCTGGTGGCGCAGCAGCTCTTCGACGGCGCTGACGGTGATGTCCGGGTCCTCGCGCAGCAGCTTCATCTGGTCCGGGTTCTGCAGCAGCGCGAGCACGCTCAGCGACAGCGAACTGGCCGTGGTGTCGTACCCCGCCGACAACAGCATCATGCCGATGACCACGGCCTCGTTGCGGTTCAGCTCGCCCTTGCGGATCTGCTCGCTCGCCAGCCTGCCGAGCACGTCGTCGGTCGGCTTGCGCTCCTTGTCCGCGACCAGTTTGTTCATGTAGCCGAACAGCGCCGCCGCCGAGGCGTTGCGCGCGGCCGGGCTCGGGTTCGCCTCGACCAGCGTGTTGATCCAGCGGCCGAAGGCGAGCCGGTCGCCGTAGGGCACGCCGAGCAGGTCGCAGACCACCATCAGCGGGATGGGCCGGGCGAAGGTGGTGACCAGGTTGACCGGTTTCGGCCCGGCCAGCAGCTTGTCGATGTGCTCGTCGACGATCTGCTGGATCTCCGGGCGCAGCGATTCGGCGCGCTTCTTGGTGAACTGCCCCATGATCATCCGGCGGTACCGGGTGTGCTCCGGCGGGTCGACCGCGACGAAGGCGCCCGGCTGCGGGTCGACCGGGAAGTAGAAGCCCTTGGGGAAGCCGGGCGCGGCCACCTTGGAGCTGAACCGCTCGTCGGAGAGCACCAGCTTGACCTCGGCGTAGCGGCTGACCAGCCAGGCGACCTCACCCGAGGGCAGGGTGACGCGGACGATCGGTTCCTCCCGGCGCAGCCGGCGGTAGTCCAGCGGCAGGTCCAGCACGTGGTCGGCGTCGCGCGCCATCGGGAACGGGCAGGTCTGCTTGGCTGCGAGAGCTTCGTTCATGCGGCTGGCCCTACTTCTTCCACTCGAACCGGACGTGGGGCGTGATTAACCAACTTCGCCACGTGAGTGACTGTAATGAAACCGATACGCTGTGCATAACCCCTACCGCTCCCCTGTTCGCTCCTCGTGCAGGTCAGGACGCGTTGTCGCGCGACAATCAGCGCGCGGCAGGGGGTCTGCGAAGAACGTCTGCAAAGGACACGAAAAAGCCCGGGGCGGGCGGAGCGGATCCGGGACGACGTGGGTTGAGCGAAACCGTCATCCTTCGGAACCTCCACAGCATCGTTCCCCAGGCTTCACCAGTGTGCCTCGGGGACCGCTAGGTCATTTGCTAAGAGATCAAGTCGACCGGTGTGGCCGACGAAGCGGCGTGCAGGCGGGCGTAGGTGCCGTCGGCGTCGAGCAGTTCGGCGTGCGTGCCGCGCTCGATCAGGCGGCCGTTCTCCATCACCACGATCAGGTCCGCGGTGCGCACTGTGGACAGCCGGTGCGCGATGACGAAGCAGGTCCGGCCCGCTCGCAGCGAACTCGTCGCCCGCTGCACCAGTTCCTCGGTCTTCGTGTCGATCGAACTGGTCGCCTCGTCGAGCACCAGCAGCGACGGCCGGATCAGGAACGCCCTGGCCAGCGTGATCAGCTGCTTCTCACCGGCGCTGACGGTGGACGTCTCGTCGTCGAGCACGGTGTCGTAGCCGTCCGGCAGGGTGTGCACGAACCGGTCCACGCAGGTCGCCTCGGCCGCCGCGACGATCTCCGCACGGGTGGCGTCCGGGCGGCCGTAGGCGATGTTCTCCGCGATCGTGCCGTGGAACAGCCACGCGTCCTGCGACACCAGCCCGATCCGGGACCGCAGGTCCTCACGGTCCATCCGCGCGATGTCCTCGCCGTCGAGCAGGATGCGGCCGCCGTCCAGCTCGTAGAACCGCATCAGCAGGTTGCCCAGTGTGGTCTTGCCCGCGCCGGTCGGGCCGACGATCGCCACCACCTGCCCGGGCTCGGCGGTCAGCGACAGGTCCTCGATCAACGGTTTCCCCGGCAGATAACGGAAACTGACCCGGTCGAAGACCACCCGGCCGCGGGTCGGGCCCGGGCGCACCGGCTCCGGGACCTCGGGGCGCTGCTCCTCGGCGTCGAGCAGTTCGAAGATCCGCTTGGCCGAGGCCAGCCCCGACTGCAGCTGACCGGAGAAGTTCGCCAGGTCCACGATCGGCCTGCTGAACATCTGCGCGTACTGGACGAACGCCTGCACGTCGCCGATGGACAGCGAGCCGCTGGCCACCCGCAGCGCGCCGACCACCGCCACCAGCACGTAGTTCAGGTCGGTGACGAAGCGCGCGGCGGGTTCGATCATGCCGGTGATGAACTGCGCCCGCGAACCCGCGCGGTAGAGCGCCTCGTTGTGCTCGTCGAACTCCCGCTCGGCCAGTTCCCGCCTGCCGAAGCCCTTGACCAGCGAGTGCCCGGTGTAGATCTGCTCGATGTGCGCGTTGAGCGAACCGGTGGTGCCCCACTGCTCGGCGAACCGCGGTTGCGCGCGCTTGCTGATCACCCAGGCGATGGCCGCCGCCAGCGGCACGCTGAGCAATACGATCAACGCCAGCGCCGGCGAGATCACCAGCATCACCGCGAGCACGCCGAGAATGGTGAACACCGAGTTGATCAGCTGCCCGAGGGTGAGCTGGAAGCTCTGCTGGAGGTTGTCCACGTCGTTGGTGGCGCGGCTGAGCACGTCCCCGCCGGGGTTGCGGTCGAAGTGGCTCATCGGCAGGCGGCTCAGCTTCGCGTCGACCTGGGCGCGCAGGTCCCGCACGACGCGCTGCACGATGGCCGCCACCAGCCGCCCGCGCCAGAGCATGAACCCGGCGGCCACCAGGTAGACCCCGAGCAGGACCAGCAGCACCACGCCGAGCGCGGCGAAGTCGACGCCCTGACCGGGCACCAGGTCGGTGGTGCTGAACACGTTGGCCAGCGTGTCGCGGCCGTCCGCGCGCAGCTGGGCGATCACGTCCTCTTTGGACGATCCGGCCGGATAGCCGGTGCTGACCAGCCCGGCGAAGATGAGGTCCGTGGCGTAACCGAGCAGCTTCGGGCCGAGCAGGTTCAGCCCGATCCAGGCCAGGCCGAGCACGACCACCGCGGTGATGAGCGCCCGGTGCGGCCGCAGCAGCCCGAGCAGGCGACGGGCGGTCACGCGGAGACCACTCCCTTGTCCAGCACCACGACCCGGTCGGAGCGCGCCACACTGCTGGCGCGCTGGGTCACCAGCAACACGGTCGCCTCCGCGAGTTCGGGTTCCAGGTTCTCCCGCAGCGCCGCCTCGGTCCGGTGGTCCAGCGCCGAGAAGCAGTCGTCGAGCAGGTAGATGTCGGGGCGGCGCAACAGGGTTCTCGCGATGGCGAGCCGTTGGCGCTGCCCGCCGGAGACGTTCGTACCGCCCTGCGTGATCATCGCGTCCAGCCCACCCTCCATTTCGGACACGAAGTCCCTGGCCTGCACCACTTCCAGCGCGTGCCAGAGTTCGTCGTCGGTGGCGTCGGGACGGCCGTAGCGCAGGTTGCTGGCCACCGTGCCGGAGAACAGGAACGCTCGCTGCGGCACGAGACCGACGGTCCGGGTGAGCGCGTCGGCGTCCTGCTCGCGGACGTCGACGCCGTTGACCAGCACCGATCCGCTGGTCACGTCGAACAGGCGCAACGCGAGGTTCAGCAGGGTGGTCTTGCCGCTGCCGGTACCGCCGACGATGGCCACCTTCTCACCGGGCTCGGCGATCAGGTCGATCCCGCGCAGCACCGGCTGTTCCGCGCCGGGGTAACCGAATTCGGCGGCACGCAGTTCGAGCCTGCCGCGCCCGTGGGCGGGCACCGGGTGCGCCGCCGGGGTCACGCTCACCTCGGTGTCGAGCACCTCCTGGATGCGTCCCGACGAGACGATCGCGCGGGGGGCGCTGGTGAACACCATGGTCAGCATCACCACCGACATCACGATCAGGCCGAGGTAACCGAGCAGCGCGGTCATCTCCCCGAGCTGCAGCGTGCCGCCGTCGATGCGCCAGCCCGCCAGCCACACCAGGCCGACGGTGAACACGTTCAGCACGATGATCACCACCGCCGGGATCGCCGCCATCAGGCGTCCCACGCGCAGCGAATGCCGGTACATCTCGTCGTTCGCCCCGCCGAAGCGCTGGTGCTCGCGGCGGTCGCGGACGAACGCGCGGACCACGCGCACCCCGGTGATCCGCTCGCGCAGCAGCCGGTTGATCAGGTCGATGCAGCGCTGCATCGCGGTGTAGACCGGGCCCATCCTGGCCAGCATCACCACGATGGCCACGCCGACCGCGACGATCAGCCCGATCATCACGAAGCCCAGCGGCAGGTCCTGGTTGAACGCCAGCACCAGCCCGCCCACGCACATGATCGGCGCGATCACCGCCACGTCGAAGGTGGTGAGCACCAGGTTCTGCACCTGCTGCACGTCGTTGACCGTGCGGGTGATCAGCGAGGGCGTGCCGAACCCGCCCACCTCGCGGGCGGAGAAGTCGAGCACCCGGCGGAACACCGCCGAGCGCAGGTCGCGGCCGACCGCGGCGGCGATCTTCGCGCCGAGCAGCGCGGCGGCGATGGCGGTGGCGATCTGCGCCACCGCGATGACGGCCATCATCACCCCGGTGGTCCAGATGTAGCCCACGTCGCCGCGGACCACGCCGTAGTCGATGATCAGCGCGTTGAACGTGGGCAGGAGCAGGGTGGCCACCGTCTGGCACAACTGCAGCACCAGCAGGGCGGCGATCCGGCGGCGGTAGGGCCGCAGGCGGGGCAGGACTCTGGACAGCACAGCACTCTCCGGGTCGGCCGGGCGGAACCACAGTCGAACCCAAACAAACCCACAAAATACCTAGTCTTGCCCGCCGGGGCGGCCGCGGGGAAATCACTAGTGTTCGCCGCTCGCCGGTCCGCCGCCGGTGGCGCGCGGGGCAGGGTAGCGGCGGCTGGGGAGGCAAGACTCGAACATTCCCTAGTGCCCGCGCGCCTACCGTGCAAGCGCGGCCGGAGTCGAAGTGACGGTGGGCGGAGTCGACCCGAAGTGCTGGCGTAGTGGAGAGGGATGACGATGTCCAGGCGAGCTTTGATCACCGGGATCACCGGGCAGGACGGTTCCTACCTGGCCGAGTACCTGCTGAGCCAGGGGTACCAGGTGTGGGGGCTGATCCGCGGCCAGGCCAACCCGCGCAAGTCCCGGGTCAGCAGGCTGGTCGCCGATCTGTCCTTTGTCGACGGTGACCTGATGGACCAGGGCAGCCTGGTCTCCGCGGTGGACAAGGTGCAGCCGGACGAGGTGTACAACCTCGGCGCCATCTCGTTCGTGCCGATGTCCTGGCAGCAGGCGGAACTGGTCACCGAGATCAACGGCATGGGCGTGCTGCGCGTGCTGGAGGCGATCCGGATGGTGAGCGGGCTGAACAGCTCGCAGCGGGTGGACGTGGGCAAGCAGATCCGCTTCTACCAGGCCTCCTCCTCGGAGATGTTCGGCAAGGCGGCCGAGACGCCGCAGCGCGAGACCACCAGCTTCCACCCGCGCAGCCCGTACGGCGTGGCGAAGGCCTACGGGCACTTCATCACCAAGAACTACCGCGAATCCTTCGGCATGTACGCGGTTTCCGGCATGCTGTTCAACCACGAGTCCCCGCGCCGCGGGGCCGAGTTCGTCACCCGCAAGATCACCCTGGCGGTCGCGAAGATCAAGCTGGGCCTGCAGGAGAAGCTCGAGCTGGGCAACCTGGACGCGGTGCGCGACTGGGGTTTCGCCGGTGACTACGTGCGCGCGATGCACCTGATGCTGCAGCAGGAGGAGCCGGGCGACTACGTGGTCGGCACCGGGGAGATGCACTCGGTGCGCGACGCCGTGCGGATCGCCTTCGACCACGTCGGCCTGGACTGGCGCGACCACGTGGTGATCAACCCGGCGCTGGTGCGCCCGGCCGAGGTGGAGATCCTCTGCGCCGACACCACCCGGGTCAAGGCCGCGCTCGGCTGGGAGCCGTCGGTGGACTTCGCCGAGCTGATGCGGATGATGGTCGACTCCGACCTCGCCCAGGCGTCGCGGGAGCACGAGTACGCCGATCTGCTGCACGCCGCCAACTGGTGAGCTGCCATCTGTAGGGATTTCCCAGCCGTTCCGCCGCGAGACTGCGTACATGGTGGTCTCAGCGCGCGACCAGGTTCGAGTTGCCTTCGCCCGGAGCCCCCGGCGGCCGACAGTGCTGCCCCGGGGGACAACCCCCGGACCCCCGGCGGCGCCGAGCCTGCCGTGACCCGTGTTCCTGCCCGGCCGTCCGGTTGTCGAGATGGGTTGAGTTGAGATGGACAACGAACAGAAGCTCCGGGACTACCTCAGGCGCGCGAGCGCGGACCTCCGGCGGACGCGCCAGCGGCTGAACGAGGTCGAAGCCGCTTCGCAGGAGCCGATCGCCATCGTCGGCATCGGCTGCCGCTACCCCGGTGACGTGCGCACGCCGGAGCAGCTGTGGGACATGGTGATCGCCGGCGAGCACGGCATCACCGAGTTCCCGGCCGACCGCGGCTGGAACCCCGAGATGCTGGCGATGTCGAACACCCGCTCCGGCGGCTTCCTCCACGACGCCCCGGAGTTCGACGCGGACTTCTTCCGGATCTCACCGCGCGAGGCGCTGTCGATGGACCCGCAGCAGCGCGTGCTGCTGGAGGTCACCTGGGAGGCGCTGGAGCGGGCAGGCATCGACCCGACCTCGATCAAGGGCACGCAGACCGCGGTTTTTGTCGGCGCGATGGCGCAGGACTACCAGGTCGGCCCGGGTGAGGGCGGCGAAGGCTTCCAGCTGCTCGGCAACTCCAACAGCGTGCTGTCCGGCCGGATCTCCTACACCTTCGGCTTCGTCGGCCCGGCGGTCACCGTGGACACCGCGTGCTCGTCCTCGCTGGTCGCCATGCACCTGGCCACGCAGTCGCTGCGCAACGGCGAATGCGAGCTGGCGCTGGCCGGTGGCGCCACGATCATGTCCAGCCCGACCACCATCGTCGAGTTCAGCAGGCAGGGCGGGCTCTCGCCGGACGGGCTGTGCCGGTCGTTCGCCGAGTCGGCCGACGGCACCGGCTGGGCCGAGGGCGCCGGGGTGCTGGTGCTGGAGCGGCTGTCGGACGCGCAGCGCAACGGGCACGAGGTCCTGGCCGTGCTGCGGGGATCCGCGGTCAACCAGGATGGCGCGTCGAACGGGCTGACCGCGCCGAACGGACCGTCTCAGCAGCGGGTGATCCAGCAGGCGCTGATCAACTCGCGGCTGTCCGAGGACCAGATCGACGTGGTCGAGGCACACGGCACGGCCACCACGCTCGGCGACCCGGTCGAGGCGCAGGCGCTGCTGAACACCTACGGCCAGAACCGCGAGCGGCCGCTGCTGCTGGGGTCGATCAAGTCCAACATCAGCCACACCCAGGCCGCCGCCGGGGTGGCCGGCGTGATCAAGATGATCATGTCCATGCGGCACGGCGTGCTGCCGAAGTCGCTCGGCATCGACCAGCCGACGTCCCATGTGGACTGGACGGCCGGCGCGGTCGAACTGATCACCGAGAACACGCCGTGGCCGGAGACCGGGGAACCGAAGCGCGCGGCGGTGTCCTCGTTCGGCATCAGCGGGACCAACGCGCACACCATCATCGAGCAGGCCCCGGAACTGGTCGTCGACGGCGAGGCGCCGGAGCCGGTCGAGGCGGGCTCGGTGCCGGTGCTCGTCTCCGGCCGGAACGCCGAGGCGCTGAAGGCGCAGGCCGCGCGCATCCTGTCCATTTTGGACGACGAGCCGCCGGTGCTGGACCTCGCCTACTCACTGGCGACCACCCGCGCGAGCTTCGAACACCGCGCGGTGGTGCCGTCGGCGAACCTGCGTGCCGGACTGACCGCGCTCGCGGCCGGTGAAGCCGCGCCGGGCACGCTCACCGGGACCACGCACAGCCGGTCGAAGCTGGCCTTCCTGTTCACCGGTCAGGGCGCGCAACGCCTGGGCATGGGCCGCGAGCTGTACGGCCGCTTCCCGGTGTTCGCGGCGGCGCTGGACGAGGTGCTCGAACACCTCGACGTCCGCGACGTCATGTGGGGCGACGACCCTGACGCCCTGAACCGGACCGGCAACGCCCAGCCCGCGTTGTTCGCCATCGAGGTGGCGCTGTACCGGCTGGCCGAGTCGTGGGGCCTGAAACCGGACTTCCTCGCCGGGCACTCGATCGGTGAGATCGCGGCGGCCCACGTCGCGGGTGTGCTGTCCCTTGAGGACGCCGCGAAGCTGGTCAACGCGCGCGGAAAGCTGATGCAGGCGCTGCCGACCGGTGGCGCGATGGTGGCCATCCAAGCGACGGAAGACGAGATCACACCCGTCGAGGGTGCGTCGATCGCGGCGATCAACGGTCCGAATTCCGTGGTGGTTTCCGGCGACGAGGAGGCCGTCGAGTCGATCGTCGCGCAGTTCGAGGGGCGCAAGACCAAGCGCCTGAGCGTTTCGCACGCCTTCCACTCGCCGCGCATGGACGCCATGCTCGACGATTTCCGCGCGGTGGTTGCGGAACTCGACCTGCAGGCTCCGCTCATCCCGTTCGTGTCGAACCTGACCGGCGAACTGGCCCGCGTCGAGCAGGTCACGTCCCCGGACTACTGGGTGGACCACGTCCGGCAGGCCGTGCGGTTCGCCGACGGCGTGGCCTGGTTGCGCGGCCACGGTGTCGGCACGTTCCTGGAGCTGGGCCCGGACGGTGTGCTGTCCGCGATGGTCCAGGAGATCGTGGACGACGCCACGGCCGTTCCGGTGCTGCGGTCCGGCCGCGAGGAAGTCGAGACCGGCACCGCCGCGCTGGCCACCCTGCACGTCCAGGGGATCCCGGTCCGGTGGAGCGCGTACTTCGACCGCACCGGCGCGGTGCGCGTCCCGCTGCCGACGTATGCCTTCCAGACCAAGCGCTACTGGCCGAAGGGCGGTGGGTTCGGCTTCGGCGGTGACCCGCGTTCGTCCGGGCTCGGTGCCGCTCGGCACCCGCTGCTGGCCGCGGCGGTCTCGCTCGCGGACTCCGACGGCGCCCTGCTGACCGGCCGCCTTTCCCTGCACACGCACGCGTGGCTGGCCGACCACGCGGTGTCCGGCCGGGTTCTCTTGCCCGGTACGGCGTTCCTGGAGCTGGCCATCCGCGCCGGGGACGAGGTCGGCTGCGACCGCGTCGAGGAGCTGACTCTCACCGGTCCGCTGGTGCTGCCCGAGCAGGGCGGCGTCCAGGTGCAGATCTGGGTCGGCCGCCCCGACCAGGCCGGCCGCCGGACCGTCGACATCTACTCGCGCCTCGACACCGACGACGAGCAGCCGTGGACCCCGAACGCCACCGGTGTGCTGACCGCCGAGTCGAAGCAGGTTCCCTTCGACGCCAAGGAGTTCCCGCCGAAGGACGCCCAGCCGATCGACCTGACCGGACTGTACGACGGCCTGGCCGCCGACGGGTTCGCCTACGGGCCCTCGTTCCAGGGCCTGCGTGCCGCGTGGCAGCTCGGCGAGGACGTGTACGCCGAGGTCGCGCTGCCCGAGGACGTCGACAACGAGGCCTTCGAGCTCCACCCGGCGCTGCTGGACGCCGTGCTGCACGCCTCGCGGTTCGTCGAGTTCGGCCCGGAAAGCCAGGGCGGGCTGCCGTTCTCGTGGGAAGGCGTGTCGCTGCACGCGACCGGTGCCTCCACCGTCCGGGTCAAGCTTTCGCCGGTCGCCGACGACGCCATGTCGATCGCCGTGGCCGATGCCGCCGGTGAACCGGTCGCCTCGGTCGAGACGCTCGTCCTGCGCGCGGTCGCCACGGAACAGCTGAACGTGACCGTCGGCCGCGACTCGCTGTTCCGGCTCGACTGGGTGGCCGCGCAGCACGCCACCACCGAACCGACCTCCGCCGAGACTTCCGATCTCGCGTCCATTGTGGACGTGCCGGACTGGGTGCTGTACCACGTCGAAACCAGCGGGGACACCGTCGAGGCCGCGCACGCGGTCAGCGCGCACGTGCTCGGTGTGGTGCAGGAATGGCTGGCCGAGGAGCGTTTCGCCGACTCCCGCCTGGTCTTCGTGACGCGGGACGCGGTGGCCGCCGCCGAGGGCGACCTGCCCGACGTGGCCGCCGCGACGGTCTGGGGCCTGGTGCGGTCCGCGCAGTCGGAGAACCCCGGGCGCTTCGGGCTGATCGACGTGGACGGTGAATCGCCGCTGACCAAGGCGATCGGCGTCGACGAGCCGCAGCTGGCCATCCGGAAGAACAAGGTCTACGCCGCCCGGCTCGCCCGGGCGCTGCCGCAGCAGCGCGAGTTCGCCTGGGCCGGTCAAGTGTTGATCACCGGCGGTACCGGTGGTCTGGGCAGGGTCATCGCCAAGCACCTCGCCGGTGAGCACGGCGTACGCGACCTGCTGCTGGTCAGCCGCCGCGGCCCGGACGCCGAGGGCGTCGGCGAACTCGTCGCCGAACTCGCCGAGCTGGGCGCGGAAGCCCGGGTCGTCGCCTGCGACGTGACCGACCGCGACCAGGTCGCCGAACTGGTGTCCCAGCACGAGATCAAGGCCGTGGTGCACACCGCGGGTGTGCTCGACGACGGCACCATCGGCTCGCTCACCCCCGAGCGGCTCGACACCGTGCTCCGGCCCAAGGCCGACGCCACCTGGCACCTGCACGAACTGACCGGCGACCTGTCGGCCTTCGTGGTGTTCTCCTCGGCCGCCGGGGTGTTCGGCAATCCGGGGCAGGGCAACTACGCCGCCGCCAACGCCTTCCTGGACGCACTCGCCGCCCGCCGCCGCGCCGAAGGACACCCCGCGGCCTCGATCGGCTGGGGCGCCTGGGACCAGACCGGCATGCTGTCCGGCGCGGACGCCGAGCGCATGGCGCGCTCCGGCATGCCCGCGCTGACCGTCGACCAGGGTGTCGCGCTCTTCGACGCCGCGCTCACCGCCGAGGACGCGGCCGTGCTGGCGCTGCGCCTCGACCTGTCCGTGCTGCGGGCGCAGCCGGAGATCCCGCCGCTGTTCCGCGGGCTCATCCGCACGCGCTCGCGCCGGTCCGCGGTGGCCAGCTCCGAGGCCGCCGACACGCTGGTGCGCCGGCTGTCCGGGCTCAGCGAGGACGAACGCCGCGACGTGCTGCTCGAGCTCATCCGCGACCAGGTGGCCGCGGTGCTCGGCCACGCCGACGGCGCGGAGATCGAGCCCGACCGCCAGTTCAAGGACCTCGGCTTCGACTCGCTGACCGCGGTCGAACTGCGCAACCGGCTGACCGCGGTCACCGGCCTGCGCCTGCCCGCCACCATGGTCTTCGACTACCCGACGCCGAACGTGCTGGCCGGCTACCTGGCCGGGGAGCTGTTCGAGGCCGACGCGGTGATCCCGGAGCAGGCGCGCCCGGCCACGCTGACCGGCGACGACCCGATCGTGATCGTCGGCATGGGCTGCCGCTACCCGGGTGGCGTGGCCAGCCCGGAGCAGCTGTGGCAGCTGATGCTCGACGGCGAGGACGCGATCTCCGGCTTCCCCACCGATCGCGGCTGGGACCTGGAGAAGCTGTACCACCCGGACCCCGACCACCCGGGCACCTCCTACACCCGGTCCGGCGGCTTCCTGCACGACGCGGGGGAGTTCGACGCCGGGTTCTTCGGCATGAGCCCGCGTGAGGCGGTCGCCACCGACTCCCAGCAGCGCCTGCTGCTGGAGGTGTCGTGGGAGGCGATCGAACGGGCCGGGATCGACCCGGTTTCCCTGCGCGGCAGCCAGACCGGCGTGTTCGCCGGGGTGATGTACAACGACTACGGCGGCGCGATGGGCGGTGGCGCGTCCGAGGGTTACCAGGGCAGCGGTACTTCGCCGAGCATCGTCTCCGGCCGCGTTTCCTACACGCTCGGGCTGGAAGGCCCCGCGGTCACCGTGGACACGGCCTGCTCGTCGTCGCTGGTCACCCTGCACCTGGCGGCGCAGGCGCTGCGCAACGGCGAGTGCTCGCTCGCGCTGGCCGGTGGTGTCACGGTGATGTCCACGCCGATCGCGCTGATCGAGTTCTCCCGCCAGCGCGGGCTTTCCCCGGACGGCCGGTGCAAGGCGTTCGCCGACTCGGCCGACGGCGTCGGCTGGTCCGAGGGCGTCGGTGTGCTGGTGCTGGAGCGGCTCTCGGACGCCCGCCGCAACGGGCACGAGGTGCTCGCGGTGGTCAAGGGCTCGGCGATCAACCAGGACGGCGCGTCCAACGGGCTGATGGCGCCGAACGGGCCGTCGCAGCAGCGCGTGATCCAGCAGGCGCTGGCCAGCGCCGGGCTCACCACGTCCGATGTGGACGCCGTCGAAGCACACGGCACCGGGACCTCGCTCGGTGACCCGATCGAGGCGCAGGCGCTGCTGGCCACCTACGGCAAGCACCGCGACCGCCCGCTGCTGCTCGGTTCGATCAAGTCGAACCTGGGCCACACGCAGGCCGCCGCCGGTGCGGCCGGGGTGATCAAGATGGTGCTGGCGCTGAAGTACGGCGTCCTGCCGAAGACGCTGCACATCGACGAGCCGTCGTCCCACGTGGACTGGACGGCCGGTGACGTCGAACTGCTCACCGAGGCGAAGGAGCTGGCCGACGTCGGCCGCCCGTGGCGCGCGGGCATCTCCTCGTTCGGCATCAGCGGTACCAACGCGCACGTGATCCTGGAGCAGCCCGCGCCGGTGGTCGTCGAGGAGCGGCCGTCCCTGGACGGTGTGGTGCCGTGGCTGCTGTCGGGCAAGACCCGGGACGCGGTACGGGCGCAGGCCGCCCGACTGCTGTCCTATGTGGACGACAAGCCGGAGCTGGAGCCGGCGGACCTGGCGTACTCGCTGGCGACCGCCCGGTCAGCCTTCGAACACCGCGCCGCCGTGGTCGGCGAGGACCGCGAAGCCCTGCTGCGCTCGCTCGCCGCACTGGCCGCCGACAGCCCGGACGCCGGGGTGCTCACCGGTGAGTCGGGTTCGGGCAAGATCGCGATGCTGTTCACCGGGCAGGGCAGCCAGCGCGCCGGGATGGGTCGCGAGCTGTACCTGCGGTTCCCGGTGTTCGCCGAGGCCTTCGACGAGGTGGCCGACGCGCTCGACGCGCATCTGGAGCGCCCGCTGCGCGAGGTCATGTGGGATGACGAGACCGGCCTGCTCGACCAGACCGGCTGGGCCCAGCCCGCCATCTTCGCCGTCGAGGTGGCGCTGTTCCGCCTCGTTCGCTCGTGGGGCGTGAAGGTCCACTTCCTGGGCGGGCACTCGATCGGCGAGATCACCGCGGCGCACGTGTCCGAGGTGCTCACCCTCGCCGACGCCGCGAAGCTGGTCACCGCGCGCGGGAAGCTGATGCAGGCGCTGCCGACCGGTGGTGCGATGGTGGCGATCCAGGCGGCCGAGGACGAGATCACGCTCGTCGAGGGTGCGTCGATCGCGGCGATCAACGGCCCGAACTCCGTGGTCATTTCGGGCGACGAGGAGGCCGTCGAGTCGATCGTCGCGCAGTTCGAGGGGCGCAAGACCAAGCGCCTGAGCGTTTCGCACGCGTTCCACTCGCCGCGCATGGACGCCATGCTGGCGGAGTTCGGGCAGGTGGTGGCCGAGCTGGCCTTCGCCGCGCCCAAGATCCCGGTGGTGTCCAACCTGACCGGGCACTTCGACACCGACGCGATGTCCTCGCCCGACTACTGGGTGCGGCACGTCCGCGAGGCCGTCCGGTTCGCCGACGGCGTGCGCACGCTGCACGACTCCGGGGTGCGGACGTTCCTGGAACTGGGCCCGGACGCCGCGCTCGCGCCGATGATCGGCGAGGTGCTCGGTGAGGACGCCGGGAACGTGGTCGCCATCCAGCGCGCCGGTCGTGGTGAGGAAGCCACCTGCGTGACCGCGCTGACCCGGCTGCACCTGCACGGCGTGCAGGTCGGCTGGCCGAGCTTCTTCGACGGCCGCGGGGTGCGGCGGGTGGACCTGCCGACCTACGCCTTCCAGCACTCGCACTTCTGGCCGCAGGCGCCGGAGATGCCCGCGTTCTCGGCCGACCCCAGCGACGAACGCCTCTGGGCGGCGATCGAACGCGGTGACGCCGACGAGCTGGCCGCGCTGCTCCACCTCGGCGAGCAGCAGCAGTCCTCTTTGGACACACTGCTGCCCGCGCTGTCGTCGTGGCGGCAGAGCAACCAGCAGAAGTCCGTGCTGGACTCGTGGCGCTACCGGATCAAGTGGAGCCCGCTGCGGACCGGCGTCACACCGGTGCTCAGCGGGCAGTGGCTGGTGCTCACCGGTGAGCAGGACGCCGAACTGGCCGGACAGGTACGCGAACTGCTGGCTGCGCACGGCGCCGAGGCGCGCCAGATCGAACTCGATGCCGAATGCGCCGAGCAGGGCCCGATCACCGAACGCCTCGACGGGCTCGGCGAGGTCGCCGGGGTGGTCTCGCTGCTCGCGCTGGACGACCAGCCGTACGCACCGCATCCCGTGCTGTCCACCGGTCTGGCGCTGACCATCTCGGTGTTGCGCACCCTGGACGCTCCACTGTGGACGTTGACCCGCGGTGCGGTGAGCACCGGTCAGGGTGACGAGGTCGAGTCGCTGCCGCAGGCCGCGGTCTGGGGCTTCGGCCGCGTCGCCGCACTGGAGTACCCGCAGCGCTGGGGCGGTCTGATCGATCTGCCCGCCGAAACCGACTCGAACGTGCTGCGACGCCTGATCGGCGTGCTCACCGGCGACGAGGACCAGGCCGCGATCCGCACCACCGGGGTGCTCGGCCGCCGCCTGGCACACCGGCCGGTGGACGCGCTGCCCGCCGCCGACGAGTTCACCGCGGGCGGGACCGTGCTGGTCACCGGCGGTACCGGCGGCCTCGGTGCCGCCGTCGCGCGCTGGCTCGCCGGTCGCGGTGCGGAGAACCTGATCCTGACCAACCGCCGGGGCGAGGACGCGCCGGGCGCGGCCGAACTGCGTGCCGAGCTGACCGAACTGGGCGCGCGCGCGGAGATCGTCGCCTGCGACGTCGCCGACCGCGACGCGCTGGCCGCGGTGCTCGACGGCATCCCGCCCGCCCTGCCGTTGACCGGCGTGGTGCACACCGCCGGGGTCGGGCAGTCCTCGCCGCTGGAGCTGACCGGGCTGCCGGAGTTCGCCGACGTGATGTCCGCGAAGGTGCTCGGCGCGCGGAACCTCGCCGAGCTGGTCGGTGACCGCGAACTGGACCTGTTCGTGCTGTTCGGGTCCATCGCCGGGGTGTGGGGCAGCGGAGGGCAGAGCGCCTACGCCGCCGCGAACGCCTATCTCGACGCGCTGGCCGAGCACCGCCGTGCTCGGGGCCTGACCGCGACCTCGATCGCCTGGGGGCCGTGGGCCGAGGTCGGCATGGCCACCCACGAGGAGATGTCGGGCAGCCTGCTGCGCCAGGGGCTCGCCTTCCTCGACGCCGGGCCCGCGATCGCCGAACTGCACCGCGCGGTCGTGCAGCACGACGTGACGGTGACCGTGGCCGACGTCGACTGGAACCGCTACCAGCCGCTGTTCACCTCGCGCCGCCCGAGCGCCCTGCTCAGCGAGTTGCCCGAGGTCAAGGCGCTGGCCGAGGCCGAGCAGAAGCAGGCGGGCGAGTCGTCCACCTTCGCCGGCGAACTGCGCGAGCTGACCGAGGCCGAGCAGCGCCGCCGTCTGGTCGCCCTGGTGCGTGCCGAAGCCGCGGCCGTGCTCGGGCACAGCTCCGCCGAGGACGTCGGTGAGCAGAAGGCCTTCCAGGAGATCGGGTTCGACTCGCTGACCGCGGTCGAGCTGCGTCAGCGGCTCGGTGGCGCGACCGGGCTGACGTTGCCCGCGACGCTGGTCTTCGACTACCCGACGCCGAAGGTGCTCGCCGACCACCTGCACGCCGAACTGCTCGGTTCGGCCGCGGAAGCCGTGGTGTACCAGGCGAACCACGGCGGCACCACGGACGAGCCGATCGCCATCATCGGCATGGCGTGCCGCTTCCCCGGTGGCGCGAACACGCCGGAGGAGTTCTGGCAGCTGATCGCCGAGGGCACCGACGCGATCACCGAGTTCCCCGGCGACCGCGGCTTCGACATGGCCATGCTGTACGACCCGGACCCCGACCACCCGGGCACCACGTACTCGACCGCGGGCGGTTACCTGCACACCGCGGGCGACTTCGACCCGGCGTTCTTCGGCATCTCCCCGAGGGAAGCGGTCGGCATGGACCCGCAGCAGCGCCTGCTGCTGGAGACCACCTGGGAGGCAATCGAGCGCGCCGGGATCGACCCGGCTTCGCTGCGCGGCACCCGGACCGGCGCGTTCATCGGGTCGAGCTACTCCGAGTACGGCGCCATGGACGGCGGTGGTTCCGAGGGTTATGCGGTGACCGGCAGCAGCCCGAGCGTGCTGTCCGGCCGGGTTTCCTACGTCTTCGGCCTCGAAGGCCCCGCCGTCACCGTCGACACCGCGTGCTCGTCCTCGCTGGTCGCGCTGCACCTGGCCTGCCAGTCGCTGCGCAGCGGGGAGAGCACGCTGGCGCTGGCCGCCGGCGCCACGGTGATGCCGAACCCCAAGCCGCTCATCGCGTTCAGCCGTCAGCGAGCGCTCGCCCAAGACGGCCGGTGCAAGGCCTTCTCCGACTCCGCCGACGGCATGACCCTGTCCGAGGGCATCGGCATGCTGCTGGTGGAGAAGCTGTCCGACGCCGAGCGGAACGGGCACCCGATCCTCGCCGTGGTGCGGGGTTCCGCGGTCAACCAGGACGGCGCCTCGAACGGGCTGTCCGCGCCGAACGGGCCGTCGCAGCAGCGGGTGATCCAGCAGGCGCTGGCGAACGCGGGCGTCAAACCGTCCGATGTGGACGCGCTCGACGCGCACGGCACCGGCACCGCGCTCGGGGACCCGATCGAGGCGCAGGCGCTGCTGGCCACCTACGGCGTCGAACGCGACCCGGAGCGGCCGCTGCGGCTGGGCTCGGTCAAGTCGAACATCGGGCACGCGCAGTCGGCCGCCGGGGTGGCCAGCGTGATCAAGATGGTGATGGCGCTGCGCAACGGCATGCTGCCGCAAACCCTGCACGCGGACGCGCCTTCGTCGCATGTGGACTGGAGCTCGGGGGCGCTGTCGCTGCTGAACGAGCCGGTGTCGTGGGTGCGGAACGGCCGTCCGCGCCGCTGCGCGATCTCGTCGTTCGGCATCAGCGGCACGAACGCGCACACCATTCTCGAAGAGGCGCCGCCGGTTTCGGTGGAGCCCGCGCCGATGGTGATCGAGCAGGCGCCGGCGGTGCCGTGGGTGCTTTCGGCCCGCAGCGAGGCCGCGCTGACCGCGCAGATCGCCAACCTGCTGCCCGCGGTCGAGGGCGAGCGCCCGGTCGACGTCGGGTTCTCGCTGGCCACCACGCGCTCGAAGTTCGAGCACCGCACGGTGCTGATCGGGTCCGCCGAGGTGCGCGGGCTGGCCGACCTGGACGCCCGCACCACCTTCGTCTTCCCCGGCCAGGGCGCGCAGTGGGCCGGCATGGGCGCGCAGCTCATCGACGAGTCGCCGGTGTTCGCCGCGCGGATCGCCGAATGCGCCGCCGCGCTGGCGCCGCACCTCGACTGGTCGCTGCTCGACGTCCTGCGTGGCGTCGAGGGCGCGCCGTCGATGGAGCGGGTCGACGTGGTGCAGCCCGCGTCGTTCGCGGTGATGGTCTCGCTCGCCGAGGTGTGGCGTTCCTACGGCGTGGTCCCGGACGCGGTGGTCGGGCACTCGCAGGGTGAGATCGCCGCCGCCTGCGTGTCCGGCGCGTTGTCGCTGGAGGACGCCGCGAAGGTGGTCGCCCTGCGCAGCCAGGCGATCGCCAGGGAACTGGCCGGGCGTGGTGGCATCGCGTCGATCGCGCTGCCCGCCGACGAGGTCACCGAACGGCTCGCCGCCTGGGACGGCAGGCTGTCGCTGGCCGCCGAGAACGGCCCGCGCACGGTTGCCGTCTCCGGTGATCCCGAGGCACTGGACGAACTCCTGGAGACGCTCGCCGCGGAAGGCGTGCGTGTGCGCCGGATCGTGGTGGACTACGCCTCGCACTCCGCGCACGTCGAGGACATCCGCGACGAGATCCTGCGTGACCTGCACGGGCTCGACCCGCAGCGGCCGCGGATCCCGTTCCTGTCGACGGTCACCGGCGAGTGGGTCGATGGCGCCGAACTGACCGCCGACTACTGGTACCGCAACCTGCGCCAGACCGTGCACCTTGCCGGTGCCGTCCGCGATCTGGTCGCCGCCGGGCATCGGGCGTTCATCGAGGTCAGCTCGCACCCGGTGCTGACGGTCGGGGTGGAGGACACCCTCGCCGACGCCGGGGAGCGCGGCGTGGTCGCGGGCACGCTCCGCCGCGACCTCGGTGGCCTGGACCGGGTGTGGACCTCGCTCGCCGAGGTGTTCGTGCGCGGGGTCGCGGTCGACTGGGCGGCTGCCTTCGAGGGCACCGGCGCGCGCCGGGTGCCCCTGCCGACCTACGCCTTCCAGCACGAGCGGTACTGGGTGGGCGGGCCGCGGATGCCCGAGCAGCCGACCGGCACCGACCCGGTGGACACCGCCTTCTGGGCCGCCGTGGAACGCGCCGACCTGGCCACGCTCACCTCCAGCCTGCACGTCGACGAGGAGTCGCTGGCGGCCGTGCTGCCCGCGCTGAACTCGTGGCGCCAGCAGCACCGCGAGCAGTCCACCGCGGACTCCTGGCGGTACCGGGTCAGCTGGAAGCCGTTGAGCGGTAACCAGGCTTCGCTTTCCGGCACCTGGTTGCTCGTCACCGCCGATGGCATCGAGGACGACGACGTCTTCACCGCCCTGACCGAGAACGGCGCCGAGGTGCGCCGCGTGGTCTTCGACGGGTCGCCGTTGGACACCGAGGGCGTCACCGGGGTGGTGTCGCTGCTCGCGATGGCCGAGGAGCCCAGCGAAACCGAGCCCGCGCTGGCGCGTGGCCTCGACCTGAGCGTGAAGCTGGTGCAGCAGACGGACGTTCCGCTGTGGTTCCTCACCCGTGGTGCGGTTTCCACCGGACGGTCCGACAAGCTGACCCATCCGGTGCAGGCGCAGGTGATGGGCGTCGGCTGGACCGTGGCGCTGGAGCACCCGCAGCGCTGGGGCGGCATGATCGACCTGCCCGAGCAGCTCGACTCGCGCGCCGGGCAGCGGCTGGCCGCCGCGCTGGCCGACCCGGCCGGTGAGGACCAGTTCGCCATCCGCGCGTCCGGCACGCTCGCCCGCCGGATCGTCCGCGCTCCGGCCCGACCGGACCGCGCCCGCGAGTGGCGGCCGCGCGGCACCACGCTGATCACCGGCGGCACCGGCACGCTCGGCCCGCACGTGGCCCACTGGCTGGCCCACCAGGGCGCGGAGCGGATCGTGCTGATCAGCCGCCGCGGCATCGACGCGCCCGGCGCGCCGGAACTCATTGCCGCACTGCGCGAACTGGGTTCCGACGCGACGGCGGTCTCGTGCGACATCACCGATCGCGACGCCGTGGCCGCCCTGCTCGACGGCCTGCGTGCCGACGGCCACCAGATCCGCAACGTCATCCACACCGCCGCGGTGATCGGCCTGCACAGCCTCGCCGAGTCCACTTCGGACGCTTTCGGCCAGGTGGTCGACGCCAAGGTCCGCGGTGCCGAGCACCTGGACGCGCTGCTCGACGAGGAACTCGACTCGTTCGTGCTGTTCTCGTCCATCTCCGGCATGTGGGGCAGCGGTCAGCACGGTGCCTACGTCGCGGCCAACGCCTACCTCAACGCGCTGGCCGAGAACCGGCGTGGCCGCGGCCTGCCCGCGACCGCGGTGTCCTGGGGCATCTGGGCCGACGACCTCGGCCTCGGCCGCGTCGACCCGGAGCAGATCCGCCGCAGCGGCCTGGTGTTCATGAAGGCCCGCCTGGCGCTGTCCGCGCTGGGCCGCGCGCTCGACGAGAACGACACCGACGTGGCGATCGCCGACGTCGACTGGAACCGCTACCACCCGGTGTTCACCGCGACCCGGCCGACCACGCTGTTCGACGAGATCCCCGAGGTCCGGCAGCTGGCCGAGGAGGCGGCGAACGCGGCGCCGAAGGACGACGGCGGGTTCGCCGACCGCCTGCGCACGCTGCCCGCCGCCGAACAGGAGCGCGTGCTGCTCGACCTGGTCCGCACGCAGGTCGCCACCGTGCTCGGCCACTCCTCGGCCGACGAGCTGTCCGAGCACCGCGCCTTCCGCGAGATCGGCTTCGACTCGATCACCGCGGTCGACCTGCGCAACCGGCTCGCCGCGGCGACCGGGCTGACCCTGCCGACCACGATGGTCTTCGACCACCCGAACCCGCTCGCGCTGGTGGAGTTCCTGCTCGGCGAGATCGAGGGCGGGCCGGGCCGGGCCATCGCGCCGGTGGTGACCTCCGCCGTCGACGACGAGCCGATCGCCATCGTCGGCATGGCCTGCCGCTACCCGGGCGGGGTCAGCTCGCCCGAGGACCTGTGGGAGCTGGTGCTCGGCGGGGTCGACGCCATCTCCGGGTTCCCGGCCGACCGCGGCTGGGACGCCGACGCGTTGTTCGACCCGGACCCCGACCGCCCCGGCGGCACCTACTCGGTGCAGGGCGGCTTCCTGCACGACGTGGCGAACTTCGACCCCGGTTTCTTCGGCATCAGCCCGCGCGAGGCGCTGGCGATGGACCCGCAGCAGCGCCTGCTGCTGGAGACCGCGTGGGAGGCGTTCGAGCGCGCCGGGATCGACCCTGCCTCCCTGCGCGGCAGCCTGACCGGTGCGTTCATCGGTGCCAGCTACCAGGACTACTCGACCGGCGGCACGGACGCGGCCGGCGCCTCCGAGGGCCACATGATCACCGGCACGCTGTCGAGCGTGCTGTCCGGCCGGGTGTCCTACCTGTTCGGGCTGGAGGGCCCGGCGGTCACCATCGACACCGCGTGCTCCTCGTCGCTGGTCGCGATGCACCTGGCCTGCCAGTCGCTGCGTGGCGGGGAGAGCTCGCTGGCGCTCGCCGGTGGGGTCAGCGTGATGGCGACGCCGGGTGCGTTCGTCGGCTTCAGCCGCCAGCGCGCGCTCGCGCAGGACGGCCGCTGCAAGGCCTACTCCGACGCGGCCGACGGCATGACGCTGGCCGAGGGCGTCGGCCTGGTGCTGCTGGAGCGGCTGTCCGACGCGCGGCGCAACGGGCACGAGGTGCTCGCCGTGGTCCGCGGCAGCGCGATGAACCAGGACGGCGCGTCGAACGGCCTGACCGCGCCCAACGGACCTTCGCAGCAGCGGGTGATCCTGCAGGCACTGGCCAACGCCGGGCTCGAACCGTCCGAAGTGGACGCGGTGGACGGGCACGGCACCGGGACCGCGCTGGGCGACCCGATCGAGGCGCAGGCGCTGCTGGCCACCTACGGGCAGGCCGCCGACCGGCAGTTGCTGCTCGGCTCGGTCAAGTCGAACATCGGCCACACGCAGATGGCCTCGGGTGTGGCCAGCGTGATCAAGATGGTGCTGGCGCTGCGGCACGGGGTGCTGCCGAAGACCCTGCACGTGGACCAGCCCTCGTCCCACGTGGACTGGGGTTCGGGCGCGATCCAGCTGCTCACCGAGTCGACGCCGTGGCCGGAGACCGGCCGCCCGCGCCGGGCCGGGGTGTCCTCGTTCGGCCTCAGCGGGACGAACGTGCACACGATCCTCGAACAGGCCGAACCGGTCGAGGCACCCGCCGCGATCACCGAGTCGGGCCCGATGCCGGTGCTGGTTTCGGCCCGCAGCGAGGACGCCCTCCGCGCGATGGCCGGGCGTCTGCTGTCCACTGTGGAAGAGCAGCACCTGACCGACGTGGCCGCCGCGCTGGCGACCACGCGGTCCACCTTCGAGTACCGCGCCGCCGTGGTGGCCGAGGACACCGCGGAACTGGTGCGGGGCCTGACCGCGTTGCGCGACGGGCAGCCGGGCGCCGGGCTGGTGCGCGGGACCGCCGCACGCGGCAGGCTCGCCTTCCTGTTCACCGGGCAGGGCAGCCAGCGGGCCGGGATGGGCCGTGAGCTGTACGACCGGTTCGAGGTGTTCGCCGACGCGCTGGACGCCGTGCTCGCGCACTTCGACACCGAGCTGGACCGGCCGCTGCGCGAGGTGATGTGGGCGGACCCCGAGGCCCTCGACGGGACGGGGTACACCCAGCCCGCGTTGTTCGCGCTGGAAGTGGCGTTGTTCCGGCTGGTCGAGTCGTGGGGCGTCAAGCCGGACTACCTGGCCGGGCACTCGATCGGCGAGCTCGCCGCGGCCCACGTCGCCGGGGTGTTTTCCCTGGAGGACGCCGCGAAGCTGGTCGCCGCGCGCGGCCGGTTGATGCAGGCGCTCCCCGCCGGTGGCGCCATGGTGGCCATCGAGGCGACCGAGGACGAGGTCACCCTGACCGAGGGTGTCTCGATCGCCGCCGTCAACGGGCCGAACTCCCTCGTGGTCTCGGGCGACGAGGACGCCGTCGCCGCGGTGGTGGCGCAGTTCGAAGGGCGCAAGACCAAGCGGCTCACCGTTTCGCACGCATTCCACTCGCCGCGCATGGACGCCATGCTCGACGACTTCCGCGCCGCCATCGCGGAGGTCACCTTCGAGGCACCGCGGATCCCCATCGCCACCACCGGCGACGTCACCTCGGTGGACTACTGGGTGAACCACGTGCGCGACACGGTCAGGTTCGCCGACAGCATTTCGTGGCTGGCCGGCGAGGGCGTGCGCAACTTCCTCGAACTCGGGCCGGACGGCGTCCTGTCCGGGATGGCCCGCGAGAGCCTGGGTGAGGACGCGCTGCTCCTGCCCGCGCTGCGCCGCGACCGGGCCGAGGTGACCGCGCTGCTCGGCACGCTGGCCGGTCTGCACGTCCACGGCGTGCGGGTCGACTGGGCCGGGTTCTTCGCCAAGACCGGCGGCCGTCCGGTCGAACTGCCGACGTACCCGTTCCAGCACCAGCGGTACTGGCCGGAGCTCAGCGCCGCCGAGGCGCCGGCGGACACCGCGGACCCGGTGGACGCCGAGTTCTGGTCCGCCGTCGAGCGGGCCGACGTCGCCTCGCTCGCGCAGGCACTGGACCTCGACGGCGACACGGTCACCGCGATGGTGCCCGCGCTGTCGACCTGGCGGCGCAAGCGGCAGGAGCTGTCCACTGTGGATGGCTGGTGCTACGCGGTCACCTGGAAGCCGGTCGACGCGGGCACCAAGCCGCTGACCGGGCCGTGGCTCGTGCTCGCGCGGGACGGTGAGCGGGCGGCCGAGATCGCCGACGGCCTCGGCGTGGAGTCCACGCTGGTCGAGGTCACCGGCGACGACCGGACCGCGCTGGCCGAGCGCCTCCGCGACCTGGGTGTCGCGGGTACCCGGCTCGGTGGCGTGCTGTCCCTTGTGGACCTGACCGCCACCACCGCGGTGGTACAGGCACTGGGCGACACCGGGATCGACGCGCCGCTGTGGTGCGTGACCTCCGGTGCGGTGTCGGTGGGCCGGTCGGAGGCGCTGACCGAACCGGAGCAGGCCGCGATCTGGGGCCTGGGCCGGGTGGTCGCGCTGGAACACCCCGATCGCTGGGGTGGCTTGATCGACCTGCCCGGGCGACTGGACCGCGCCACGCTGCGGCGGCTGCCCGGTGTGCTCGCCGGTGACGAGGACCAGGTCGCCGTGCGGCCGTCCGGGGTCTACGCCCGGCGGCTCGTGCACCGGCCCGCCGGTCCCGAACCGCGCGCCAGCTTCGAGCCGAGCGGCACGGTGCTGGTCACCGGTGGCACGGGTGGTCTCGGCAGGCACATCGCGCGGTGGCTGCTGGACAACGGCGCCGAGCACCTGCTCCTGCTGAGCCGTCGCGGCCCGGACGCACCCGGTGCGGCCGACCTCGCCGACGAGCGCGTCACGATCAAGGCGTGTGACGTCGCCGACCGGGACGCGCTGGCCGCCGTGCTCGCCGAACACCCGGTCGACGCGGTGGTCCACACCGCCGGGGTGGTCGAGGACGGGCTCGTCGACGCGCTCACACCCGAGTCGTTCGACGCGGTCATGCGGTCGAAGGCGATCGCCGCGAAGAACCTGCACGAGCTGACCGGCGAGCTGTCGGCGTTCGTGCTCTACGCCTCGACCGCCGGCGTGATCGGCGCGGCGGGCCAGGGCAACTACGCCGCCGCGAACGCCTACCTCGACGCGCTCGCCGAGCACCGCCGCGGCCTGGGCCTGCCCGCGACGTCGATCGCCTGGGGCCCGTGGGCCGAGGGCGGCATGGTCGCCGATTCGGCCGACGCGGTGGCGCACCGGCTGCGGCGCGGCGGGCTCAGCCCGATGGCGCCCGAGCTGGCGATCTCCGCGCTGAAGCAGGCGATCGAGCACGACCAGACCACGCTGGTGGTCGCCGACATCGACTGGACGCGCTACTACCCGGCGCTGACCGCGCTGCGCCCGGCGCCGTTCGCCGCGGACCTGCCGGAGGTCCGGCGGATGCGGGAGGTCGGGCCTGCCGGGCCCGCCGAGCAGCCGGCCGGGCACGAGCTCGCGGAGCTGGCCCCGGCGGAGCGGTCGCGCAAGGTGCTGGAGATGCTGCGGACGCAGGTCGCCGCGGTGCTCGGGCACGCCGACGCGAGCGAGGTCGAGCCGGACCGGGCGTTCAGCGATCTGGGCTTCGACTCGCTGACCACGCTGGAACTGCGCAACGGCCTGGCTGCCGCGACCGGCCTCACCCTGCCCGCCTCCCTGATCTACGACTACCCGACCCCCCGAGCCCTCGCCGAACACCTCCTGGGCGAATTGCTGGGCCGGGAAAGCCACCTTCAGGGCGAGGCCGGGCGCAGTGAAAGCCACATTCACAGCGGAATCGGCAGTGAAAGCCACATTCACAGCACCTCGGCGGTCGCGGATGACCCGATCGCCATCGTCGGGATCGGCTGCCGCTTCCCCGGTGGCGTCACCTCGCCCGAGGAACTGTGGGAGCTGCTCGCCGAAGGGCGTGACGGGGTCTCGGCGTTCCCCGAGGACCGCGGCTGGGACCTCGGCATGCTCGCCCAGGGCGCCTCGGCCACCCGCGAAGCCGGATTCCTCAGCGGGGTGGCCGATTTCGACGCCACCTTCTTCGGCATCAGCCCCCGCGAGGCACTGGCGATGGACCCGCAGCAGCGGCTCGTGCTGGAGACCGCGTGGGAAGCCCTCGAACGCGCCGGCATCGACCCGTCGAAGCTGCGCGGCAGCCAGACCGGCGTTTTTGTCGGCACCAACGGTCAGGACTATCCGAGCGTGCTCCGGCGCGCGTCGGCCGACGTGCAGGGGTACGTCGCGACCGGCAACACCGCGAGCGTGATGTCCGGCCGCCTGGCCTACAACCTCGGGCTGGAGGGCCCGGCGGTCACCGTCGACACCGCGTGCTCGTCCTCGCTGGTCGCGATGCACTGGGCCACCCGCGCGCTGCGTGCCGGGGAGTGCGGCCTGGCGCTGGCCGGTGGTGTCTCGGTGATGGCCAGCCCGGACTCGTTCATCGAGTTCACCACCCAGGGCGGGCTCGCCGCCGACGGCCGCTGCAAGGCGTTCGCCGAGGCCGCCGACGGCACGGCCTGGGCCGAAGGCGCCGGCATGCTGGTGCTGGAACGGCTGTCCGACGCCCTCGCCAACGGCCACCAGGTGTGGGGCGTGCTCAAGGGTTCCGCGGTCAACTCCGACGGTGCCTCCAACGGCCTGACCGCGCCCAACGGCCCGTCCCAGCAGCGGGTGATCCGGCAGGCGCTGGCCGACGCCGGGGTGGGCACCGCCGAGATCGACGCGGTGGAGGCCCACGGCACCGGCACCACGCTGGGCGACCCGATCGAGGCGCAGGCACTGCTCGGCACCTTCGGCGCCGACCGCGAGGAACCGTTGTGGCTCGGCTCGATCAAGTCGAACATCGGCCACGCGCAGGCGGCAGCCGGCGTGGCCGGTGTGATCAAGATGGTCATGTCCATGCGTCACGGTGTGCTGCCGAAGACGCTGCACGTGGACGCGCCTTCGTCCCATGTGGACTGGAGCGCGGGCGCGGTCTCGCTGCTCGACGAGGCACGGCCGTGGCCGGTGACCGACCGCCCGCGCCGCGCCGGGGTCTCGGCGTTCGGGGTCAGCGGGACCAACGCGCACGTGGTGCTGGAGCAGGCCCCGGCGATCGAAGCCGAGGTCGTCCCGGCGGTGGTGACGCCGACCGTGGTGCCGTGGCTGGTCTCCGGCCGGACGAAGGACGCGCTCGCCGCGCAGACCGAGCGCCTGCGTGCCTTCGCTGAGCACCACCCCGAAGAATCCACAGTGGACATCGGGTACTCGCTCGCCACCACCCGCTCCGCCTTCGCGCACCGCGCGGTGCTGCTGGTGACCGGCGGTGAGGTGACCGAGGGCGCCCGGGCGTCGGTGCGCCGGGGCGACGGGCAGACCGCGTTCCTGTTCACCGGTCAGGGTTCGCAGCGGATCGGCATGGGCCGCGAGCTGTACGACCGGTTCGAGGTCTTCGCGGACGCCTTCGACGCGGTGGCCGCGCACCTCGACGTCGAACTGGACCGCCCGCTGCGCGAGGTGGTCTGGGGCGACGACAGCGAACTGCTCCAGCAGACCGGCTGGGCGCAGCCCGCGCTGTTCGCCGTCGAGGTGGCGCTGTACCGGCTGGCTTCGCACCTGGGGCTGCGGGCCGACCGGCTCGCCGGGCACTCCATCGGGGAGATCGCCGCCGCGCACGTGGCCGGGGTGTTCAGCCTGGAGGACGCGTGCACGCTGGTCGCCGCCCGCGCTCGCCTGATGCAGGCCCTGCCTACCGGCGGCGCCATGGTCGCGATCAAGGCGACCGAGGACGAGATCACGCTCACCGAGGGTGTCTCGATCGCCGCGGTCAACGGGCCGTCCAGCGTGGTCATCGCCGGTGACGAGGCCGAAGTGCTGGCCATCGCGGAGGGCTTCGAGAAGACCTCGCGGTTGAAGGTGTCGCACGCCTTCCACTCGCCGCTGATGGACCCGATGCTGGACGACTTCCGGGCCGCCATCGAAGGCCTGACCTTCCACGAGCCGCGGATCCCGGTGGTCACCACCGGCGACGTGACCACAGTGGACTACTGGGTGAACCACGTGCGCGACACCGTCCGGTTCGCGGACAACGTGCGCACGCTGGCCGAGGCCGGGGTCACCACGATGGTCGAACTGGGCCCGGACGGCGTGCTGGCCGCGATGGTCACCGAGGACGCGCTCGTGGTCCCGTTGCTGCGCAAGGACCGCGACGAGGAACTCGCGCTCACCGCCGCGCTGGGCACGCTGCACGCCAACGGCGTCGAGGTGGAGTGGGCGAACTACTTCACCGGCACCGGCGCGTCCCGGGTCGAGCTGCCGACCTACGCCTTCCAGCGTGAGCGGTACTGGCCGGAGGGCACCATCTCGATGGGCCCGCCGGAGGCTGATCCGGCCGACGCGGAGTTCTGGGCGGCGATCGACCGCGCGGACGTCGATTCGGTGGCGTCCACCCTGGAACTGGACGACGAGACGGTGACCGCGGTGGTCCCGGCCCTGTCGTCCTGGCGTCGCCGTCGCCGCGAGCAGTCCGTTGTGGACAGCTGGCGGTATCAGACGGTGTGGACGCCGATCAGCGCCGGAGACGAGCTCGACGGCCGCTGGCTGGTGCTGCTCCCGGCGGAGACGGCCGAGGACGCGTGGACCTCCGACGTGGTGGAATCACTGGGCGACAACACCGTCTGCCTGGACGTGCGCAGCCGCGCCGAACTCGCCGGGTTGCTGCTGGAGGTCAACGACTCCGCGTTCGACGGGGTGGTGTCGCTGCTGGCGACCGAGGGCACCGAGGTGCCCGACCACGCCTGGCCCGCGGAACAACTGCAGGTGCTCGGCGAAGCGGGCATCACCGCGCCGCTGTGGTGCGTGACGCGGGGTGCGGTCGCGGTCGGTGACGAGGTCGCCGGGAACTTCGGGCAGGCCGCGATCTGGGGTCAGGGCCGGGTTTCCGCGCTGGAACAGCCGGACCGCTGGGGTGGTCTGATCGACCTGACCACCGCGGCCGGGCTCGCCGCCGTGCTCGCCGGGACCGAGAACCAGGTCGCCGTCCGGGAGCACGGGATCTTCGGCAGGCGCCTGGTCCGGGCACCCGGGGCCACCGGGTCCTGGACACCGGAAGGCACGGTCCTGCTGATCGGCGGCAACGAGGAGCTGGCGACCTGGCTGGCTCGCGGTGGCGCCACCGTGGTGACCGGGACCGCCGCCGACTTCGCCGACCACTTCACCGCCGTGGTCCACGCCGGGGCCGAAGACCTCGACAGCGTGCGTGAGCTGGACGAACTGGTCGGCGACCGGCCACTGGACGCCTTTGTGGTGCTCGGCTCGATCGCCGGGGTCTGGGGTGTGCGCGGCCGGGGTGCGCAGGCCGCGGTGGACGCGTACGCCGAGGCGGTGGTCCGCGCCCGGCGTGCCCGCGGGGCGACGGCACTGCACCTGGCCTGGGGTCCGTTCGCGGAGACGCCGGAAAGCCAGCTGGGGCGGCACCTGCGGTTGAGCGGGCTGCCCGGGATGGACGGGGAACTGGCGTTCGCCGCGCTGGGCCGGGCGGTGGCGGCCGGGGACACCTCGGTGACCGTGGCGGACGTGCGGTGGGAGCCCTTCGCGCCTTCGCTGCCGGGTGCGCTGCTCGCCGACCTGCCGGAGGCATCGGTCACTGAAGAGTCCGATGTGGACTCCTCGGCGCTGCGGGAGCGGCTGCTGTCGTTGCCCGCGGAGGACCGGGCCGACGCGCTGCTGGCCGTGGTCCGGGAGAAGATCGCCGTGGTGCTCGGGCACTCGACCACCGACGCGATCGAGGACGGCTCGCCGTTCCGTGATCTGGGCTTCGACTCGCTGACCTCGGTGGACCTGCGGAACCAGCTCAACACCGAAACCGGCCTGAGCCTGCCCGCCACCCTGGTCTTCGACTACCCGACGCCCGCCGAACTGGCCACCTACCTCCTCGACGAGCTCCTCGGCAGTGAAAGCCACATTCACAGCGAGGCTGGGCGCGGTGAAAGCCACATTCGCAGCACCGGAGCCGTCGACAACGACCCGATCGCGATCGTGGGCATGGCGTGCCGCTTCCCCGGTGGGGTGCGGTCGCCGGAGGACCTGTGGCAGTTGGTGACCGGTGGGGTGGACGCCGTCGGTGAGATGCCCGCCGATCGCGGCTGGGACTTCGACAAGCTGTTCGGGGACAAGCAGAGCATCACCCGCCAGGGCGGCTTCCTCTACGACGTGGCCGACTTCGACCCCGACTTCTTCGCCATCTCCCCGCGTGAGGCGCTGGTGATGGACCCGCAGCAGCGCGTGCTGCTCGAATCGGCGTGGGAGGCGATGGAACGCGCCGGGATCGATCCCGGCACGCTCCGCGGCACCGACGCCGGGGTGTTCATCGGCGGTGGCAGCGGTGAGTACCGCCTGCCCGCCGAGACCGCCGGGCACGAGTGGCAGACCGCGCAGTCGGCGAGCCTGCTCTCCGGCCGCCTCGCCTACACGTTCGGCTTCCAGGGCCCGACGGTCTCGGTCGACACGGCGTGCTCGTCCTCGCTGGTCTCGCTGCACCTCGCCGCGCAGGCTCTGCGCAACGGCGAGTGCTCGATCGCGCTGGCCGGCGGTGTGACGGTGATGTCCACCCCGGTGGGCTTCGTCGAGTTCAGCGCTCAGGGCGCGCTGTCGGAGGACGGCCGGTGCAAGGCGTTCGCCGACACCGCGGACGGCACGGGCTGGTCCGAGGGCGTGGGCATGCTGGTGGTCGAGCGGTTGTCCGACGCCCGCCGCAACGGGCACGAGGTGCTCGCGGTGGTCAAGGGCAGCGCGATCAACTCCGACGGCGCCTCCAACGGCCTGACCGCGCCGAGCGGCCCGTCCCAGCAGCGGGTGATCCGGGCGGCGCTGGCCAGCGCGGGCCTCGGAACGTCCGATGTGGACGCCGTCGAGGCACACGGCACCGGCACCAAGCTGGGCGACCCGATCGAGGCGCAGGCGCTGCTGGCCACCTACGGCCGGGATCGGGAGCAGCCGCTGCTGCTCGGCACGATCAAGTCCAACATCGGCCACACGCAGTCGGCGGCCGGGGTGGCCGGCGTGATCAAGATGGTGCTGGCCATGCGTCACGGCCAGCTGCCGCGGACCCTGCACGTGGACCGGCCGACCACCCAGGTCGACTGGAGCGCGGGCGCGGTCCGGCTGCTCACCGAAACCACGCCGTGGCCCGAGGTGGGCCGCCCGCGCCGGGCCGGGGTGTCCTCGTTCGGGGCCAGCGGGACCAACGCGCACCTGATCCTGGAGCAGGCCGAGACCCCGCCGCCCACCGAGGCCGTGGCGCCCGAGCGCAAGCCCGAGGTGATGCCGGTGCTGGTCTCCGGCCGCACCCCGGCCGCGCTGCGGGCGCAGGCGACCCGGCTGCTCGACCTGGCCCGCGAGAACGACGACCTGGCCGGGATCGCGCTGTCCGCGGCGACCACCCGAGCCGCCTTCGAACACCGCGCGGTGGTGCTCGCCGGCCAGCCGAGCGAACTGGTCGACGGCCTGGTCGCGCTGGCCGAGGACGCCGTCGCACCGCACGTGGTGCGTGACGAAGCGGCCCGCGCGGGCAAGCTCGCGTTCCTGTTCACCGGGCAGGGCGCGCAGCGGATCGGCATGGGCCGGGAGCTGTACAACCGCTTCCCGGTCTTCGCCACCGCGCTCGACGAGGTGCTGGAACGCCTCGACGTCCGCGAGGTCATGTGGGGCGACGATCAGGAGGCGCTGAACCAGACCGGCCACGCGCAGCTCGCGTTGTTCGCCGTCGAGGTGGCGTTGTACCGGCTGCTGGAGTCGTGGGGCATCAAGCCGGACTTCCTCGCCGGGCATTCGATCGGGGAGCTGTCCGCGGCCCACGTGGCCGGGGTGCTCACCCTCGACGACGCGTGCGCGCTGGTCTCCGCCCGGGCCCGGCTGATGCAGGCACTGCCCGCCGGCGGGGCGATGGCGGCCCTCCAGGCGAGCGAGGAGGACGTCCTGCCCTACCTGGTCGACGGGGTGTCGATCGCCGCGGTCAACGGGCCGAACTCGGTGGTCGTCGCCGGGGACGCGGAGCTGGTCGACAAGGTGGCCGAACCGTGGAAGGCCAAGCGCCTCAAGGTGTCGCACGCCTTCCACTCGGCGCACATGGACCCGATGCTCGACGAGTTCCGCACGGTCGCCGAAGGCCTGACCTACGCGGCGCCACGCATCCCGATCGCCACCGAGGGCGACGTGACCTCACCCGAGTACTGGGTGCGGCACGTGCGGGACGCGGTCCGCTTCGGCGACGCGATGCGGAGCCTGGACGGCCGGGGCGTGGCCACCTACGTGGAGCTCGGCCCGGACGCGGCGCTGTCGGCGATGGCCCGTGAGTCGATCTCACCGCAGGCGCTGGTGGTCCCGGTGCTGCGCAAGGACCGCGGCGAGGAGAACAGCCTGGTCTCCGCGCTGGCCCGGGTGCACACCCGCGGTGTGCGGGTCGGCTGGCGCGAGTTCTTCGCCGGGGTCGGCGCGGCCAGGCTGGACCTGCCGACCTACGCCTTCCAGCGGCAGCGGTACTGGCCGGACGCCGTGCCCGCCGCCCCGAAGGCGGAGACGGATGGCGTTTCCGACCAGGGGCTCTGGGAAGCCGTGGCACAGCAGGACTTCGCTTCGCTGGAGTCGGTGCTGGACGTGGACAGCGATTCGCTGTCGAAGGTGCTCCCGGCGCTGCTCGACTGGCGGCGCCAGCGCGCGGACCAGTCCGTTGTGGACAGCTGGCGGCACCGCATCGGCTGGAAGCCGCTGGGCGGCAAGAAGACCGACCGGCTCGAGGGCACCTGGCTCGCGGTCGTCCCGGCGGGACGCGGCGAGATCCTGGACGCGCTCGATGCCGAGTTCGTCCGCGTGGAGGTCGGTTCGACGGATCGCGAGCAGGTCGCCGAAGCGCTGAAGGCACACGGCGGCACCACGTTCACCGGTGTGCTTTCCCTGCTGGCACTGGCCGAATCGACCGGTGGCGGCGCCCCCGAGGGCGTGCTGCTGACCGCGACGCTGGTGCAGGCGCTGGGTGACGCGGGCATCACCGCGCCGCTGTGGTGCCTGACCAGCGGGGCGATCTCGGTGGGCCGGTCCGAAGCGCCGGTCAACCCGGAGCAGGCCGCGGTCTGGGGCCTCGGCCGGGTGGCCGCGATGGAGTACCCGGAGCGCTGGGGCGGGTTGCTCGACCTCCCGGCCCAGCTCGACGACCGGGTGGCGCGCGGGATCACCTCCGTCCTTTCCGGACTGGACGACGAGGACCAGGTGGCCGTGCGGACCAGCGGCATCTTCGGACGGCGGTTGCTCCCGGCTCCCGCGCCGACCCCGGCGCGCGAGTGGGATCCGAGCGGCACCGTGCTGATCACCGGTGGCACCGGCGCGCTGGGCGGGCACGTGGCCCGCACGCTCGCCGAAGCCGGGGCGCGGCACCTGGTGCTGGTCAGCCGCCGCGGGCCGGAGGCGCCGGGGGCCGAGGAACTGCGGACCGAGCTGGCCGGGCTGGGCGCGGCGGTGACCGTCGCCGCCTGCGATGTCGCCGACCGCGACGCGGTGAGCGGATTGTTGAACGGCATCGAGGACCTGACCGGCGTGGTGCACGCGGCCGGGGTGCTCGACGACGGGGTGCTCGACCGGCTCACCCCGGACCGGTTCCAGGAGGTCTTCCGGACCAAGGTGGACTCGGCGCTCCTGCTCGACGAGCTGACGCGGGACAAGGACCTGACCGCGTTCGTGCTGTTCTCCTCGGCGTCCTCGGCGATCGGCAACCCCGGTCAGGCCAACTACGCCGCGGCGAACGCGGTGCTCGACGCACTGGCCGAGCGCCGCCGGGCCGACGGCCACGCGGCGACCTCGATCGCCTGGGGTGCCTGGGGTGGCGGCGGCATGGCCGGGACCGACCAGGCGGTGGAAACCGCGCGCCGGGCCGGGGTGGCGATGATGGAACCCGAGCTGGCCTGCCAGGTGCTGCGGCAGCTGGCCGCGGAGAGCGAGCCGACCGCGGTGGTGGCCGCGGTCGACCAGAGCCGGTTCGCCTCGGGCGGGTTCCGCCCCAGCCCGCTGATGCGCGAGCTGGCGCCCGCGCCGGGCCAGGTCACCGAGACCGCGCCCGCCGAACCGGCACTGGCCGAGCAGGTGCTGAAGCTGGCCCCGGCCCGCCGGTACGAGGTGGTGCTGGAACTGGTGCGGACCAGGGCGGCCGAGGTGCTGGGCCAGGCCGATCTCGACGCGGTGCGCGAGGACCGCCCGTTCCGCGACCTCGGTTTCGACTCGCTCGCGGTGGTGGAGCTGCGCAACCAGCTCAACGCGGCGACCGGGCTGAGCCTGGCCTCCACCCTGGTGTTCGACCACCCGAACCCGAAGGCACTGGCCGAGCACCTGCTCGACCAGCTGGTGCCCGAGGGGGCCGCCGGCGATTCCGAAGAGGCGGAAGTCCGCGAACTGCTCGCTTCGGTGCCACTGGCGAAGTTGCGCGAGCACGGCATGCTCGACCAGCTGTTGCGGCTGGCCCGGCCCGGGGGCGGAGCCGAGCAGAACGGCGAAAGCGCCTCCATCGACACGATGACGGTGGACGACCTGGTGCAGGCCGCGCTCAGCGGCCAGGACAACGGCCACAGCGGTCACGACGGCTACGACGACGAGTCCGACCTTTCCTGGAAGTGAGTCTGACCATGAACGCGCCCAACGAGAAGGTTGTCGAAGCGCTCCGGGTCGCGATGAAGGACGCCGAGCGGCTGCGCCGGCAGAATCGCGAACTGGTGGCCGCCGCTTCGGAGCCGATCGCGATCGTGGCCATGAGCTGCCGGTTCCCCGGTGGCATCTCCTCGCCGGAGGCGTTGTGGGACCTGGTCGCCTCGGGCGGTGACGCCATCTCCGGCTTCCCGGCCGGGCGCGGCTGGGACACCGAGTCGCTGGCGTCGGCCGAGACCGACGACCGCGGCACCAGCATGAGCCTGCAGGGCGGGTTCCTGTCCGGGGTGGCCGACTTCGACCCCGGCTTCTTCGGCATCTCACCCCGCGAAGCCGTCACCATGGATCCCCAGCAGCGCCTGCTGCTGGAGACCACCTGGGAGGCGATCGAGCGCGCCGGGATCGACCCGTCGAAGCTGCGCGGCACCCGGACCGGCGTTTTCGTCGGCACCAACGGGCAGGACTACTCGCACCTGATGGTCCGTTCGGTGGCCGACGCCACCGGGGACATCGGCACCGGTATCGCGGCGAGCGCGATCTCCGGCCGCGTCTCCTACGAACTCGGGCTCGAAGGCCCGACCGTCACCGTCGACACCGCGTGCTCGTCCTCGCTGGTGGCGCTGCACCTGGCCGCGCACGCGCTGCGCAACGGGGAGTGCTCGCTGGCGCTCGCGGGTGGCGTGAACATCATGGCCACGCCCGGTTCGCTGGTGGAGTTCAGCCGCCAGGGCGGGCTCGCCCGCGACGGCCGGTGCAAGGCCTTCTCCGACGACGCCGACGGCACCGGCTGGTCCGAGGGCGTCGGCCTCCTGCTGCTGGAGCGGCTGTCCGACGCGCAGCGCAACGGGCACGAGGTGCTGGCCGTGGTGCGCGGTTCGGCGGTCAACTCCGACGGCGAGTCCAACGGCTTCACCGCGCCCAACGGCCGCGCGCAGCAGCGGGTGATCCGGCAGGCGCTGGACCGCTGCGGGCTCGCACCGTCCGATGTGGACGTTGTCGAGGCGCACGGCACCGGGACCCCGCTGGGCGACCCGATCGAGGCGCGGAGCCTGCTCGCCACGTACGGCCAGAACCGGGAACACCCGCTGCTGCTCGGGTCGATCAAGTCGAACCTCGGGCACACGCAGGCCGCGGCCGGGGTGGCGGGCGTGATCAAGATGGTCATGGCCATGCGGCACGACCTGGTGCCGCGGACCCTGCACGTGAGCAAGCCGTCCACGCACGTCGACTGGACCACCGGCGCCGTCCGGCTGCTCACCGAAGCCACGCCGTGGCCGGAGACGGGCCGGGCGTACCGCGCGGCCGTTTCGTCGTTCGGCGTCAGCGGGACCAACGCGCACGCGATCATCGAGCAGGCACCGCCGATCACCGTCGAGGCGCCGCCGGAGGTCCCTGAACCGGCGGTGGTGCCGTGGGTGCTGGCCGGGCGCACCCCGTCGGCGCTTCGCGACCAGGTCTCCCGGTTGCTGTCCGTTGTGGACGATCAGCGGCCGGTCGATCTGGCGCTTTCGCTGGCCACCACCCGGACCAGCTTCGAACACCGGCTCGCCGTGGTCGGCGGCAGCCGCGAGGAACTGTGCGAGTCGCTGTCGGCGTGGGTGGAGAACGGGACCGCGCGCGGTGTGGTGACCGGCGAGGTCAACGGCCGCGCCAAGCTGGGCGTGTTGTTCTCCGGCCAGGGCGCGCAGCGGATCGGCATGGGCCGCGAGCTGTACGGCCGCTTCCCGGTTTTCGCGACCGCCTTCGACGAAGTGCTGGGCGAGCTCGACCGGCACCTCGACGGCTCGCTGCGCGAGGTCGTCTGGGGTGAGGACGCCGAACTCCTGAACCAGACCGGCTGGACGCAGCCCGCGTTGTTCGCCATCGAGGTGGCGCTGTTCCGGCTGGCCGAATCCTGGGGCCTGGCCCCGGACTTCGTCGCCGGGCACTCCATCGGCGAGATCGCGGCCGCCTACGTGGCCGGGGTGTTCTCGCTGGAGGACGCCGCCGGCCTGGTCGCCGCTCGCGCGCGGTTGATGCAGGCGCTCCCGGCCGGTGGCGCGATGGTGGCGATCAAGGCCACCGAGGACGAGATCACGCTCACCGAAGGCGTGTCGATCGCCGCGATCAACGCCCCCGGTTCCGTGGTGATCGCCGGTGACGAGGCCGCGGTGCTGGAGATCGCGTCGGGCTTCGAGAAGACCACGCGGCTCAAGGTGTCGCACGCGTTCCACTCGCCGTTGATGGACCCGATGTTGGACGAGTTCCGCCGGTTCGCCGAGGGCATCGCGTACGCCGAGCCGTCGATTCCGGTGGTGTCCAACCTGACCGGTGAGCTGGCCACCGAGAACGAACTGCGCTCGGCGGACTACTGGGTGCGGCACGTGCGCGAGGCCGTCCGGTTCGCCGACGGTGTGCGCGCGCTGGCCGCCGCCGGTGCCGGAGTGCTGCTGGAACTCGGCCCGGACGGCGCGCTGTCCGGTCTCGCGCAGCAGAGCGCGGACCTGCCGGTGGCCCCGGCGCTGCGCAAGGACCGCGGTGAGGAAGCCGCGATCCTCGGTGCGCTGGGCAAACTGCACGTCCACGGCGTGGCGGTGGACTGGACCGCGGTGCTCGACGGCACCGGCGCGCGCCGGGTCCCGCTGCCCACCTATGCCTTCCAGCACGAGAAGTACTGGCCCTCGGTGTCCGTGCGGTCGGGCGACATTTCCGGACTGGGCCTGGATTCCGCGGAGCACCCGCTGCTCGGCGCGGCGACCACCGTGGCCGGGTCCGGTGAGCTGGTGATGACCGGCAGGCTGTCCCTGGAAAGCCACCCGTGGCTGGCCGATCACGCGGTCGGTGGCGCGGTGTTGTTCCCCGGCACGGGTTTCCTCGAACTCGCCCTGCGTGCCGCCGATCAGGTCGGCTGCGACCGCGTGCACGAGCTGACCCTGGTGGTGCCGCTCGTGCTCGCCGAGAAGTCCTCGGTGACCGTGCAGGTGTGGGTCGGTTCGCCGGACGCGGCCGGCCGCCGTCCGGTGAGCGTGCACTCGCAGCACGGCGGTGCCGACTCCTGGGTGCAGCACGCCAGCGGCACGCTCAGCGATGGCGCCGCCGTCGCCCCGTTCACCGCCACCGAGTGGCCGCCCGCTGGGGCGACCGCCCTCGATCTGGACGGCTTCTACGAGCGCTTCGCCGAGACCGGCCTGACCTACGGCCCGGTGTTCCAGGGCGTCCGGGCCGTCTGGCAGGGCGACGGCGAGATCTTCGCCGAGGTGGCGCTGCCGGACAGTGTCGAGGACGCCGGCGAGTTCGGCGTGCACCCGGCGCTGCTCGATTCCGCCCTGCACGCGAGTCTCTTCGTGCATCCCGACCGCGAGGACAGCGGCCTGCTGCCGTTTTCGTGGAGCGGCGTCTCGCAGCACGCCTCCGGCGCTTCGACCCTGCGGGTGCGCCTGGCCGCCACGGCCGACGACGCGATCTCGGTGACCGCCGTCGACGTCCAGGGCGAGCCGGTGCTGTCCGTGGAATCGCTGGCCCTGCGCTCGGCCACCGCGGAATCGACCGCCCGCGCGCAGAGCGAGCAGGACTCCCTGTTCCGCCTTGACTGGGTCACCCAGCCCGGCGCCAAGTCCACTGAGGACACTCGGTGGGCGATGCTCGGTACCGGTGAAGCCGCCTTGGGTGCCGCCGTCGCCGCGACGGGTGGGTCGCGGGTGGACTCACTCGACGAACTCGCCGAACTGTCCGGTGGCGTACCGGGCATCGTGTTCTGGCCGGTGGCGAGCGATGGCGAAAGCGCGGCCGACGTCCACGAGCTGACCGCGCGCGTGCTCGGCACCGTTCAGGATTGGCTCGCCGACCAGCGGTTCGGCGACTCGTGCCTGGTCGTGGTCACCCGGGGCGCGGTCGCCGCCGGTGACGAGAACGTGCACGACCTGCCCGCCGCCGCGGTCTGGGGCCTGGTGCGCTCGGCCCAGTCGGAGAACCCGGGCCGCCTGCTGCTGCTCGACCTCGACCAGACCGAAACCGACGTTCTCGGCACCCTGCCCGCGTTGCGCGCCAACGGTGAAACGCAGCTCGCCGCGCGCGAAGGGGAACTGCACGTCGGACGGCTGGCGCGGCTCGCCTCCGGGACCGCGCTGGTGCCGCCGGTCGGCGTGCCGTGGCGGCTGGACAGCGGCCGCAAGGGCAGCCTCGACGGCCTCACCCTCGCGCCGGTCCCGCAGCTGCTGGAGCCGGTGGAGGGCCGCCAGGTCCGGATCGCCGTCCGCGCGGCCGGGCTGAACTTCCGTGACGTGCTGAACGCGCTGGGCATGTACCCCGGTGACGCGGGCCTCTTCGGTTCCGAGGCGGCGGGCGTGGTGGTCGAAACCGGGCCCGAGGTGACCGAGCTGGAGCCCGGCGACCGCGTGATGGGCATGCTGTTCGGCGGCATGGGCCCGCTGGGCGTGGTCGACGAGCGCCTGCTGACCAAGCTGCCCGGCGAGTTCTCCTTCGAGACCGGTGCCTCGATCCCGCTGGTCTTCCTCACCGCCTACTACGCGCTGGTCGACCTCGCCTCGGTGCGGCCGGGGGAGAAGGTGCTGGTGCACGCCGGGGCCGGCGGTGTCGGCATGGCGGCGGTCCAACTGGCGCAGCACCTCGGCGCGGAGGTCTTCGCCACCGCCAGCGAGGGCAAGTGGGACACCCTGCGCGGCCTCGGCCTCGACGACGACCACATCGCCTCCTCCCGCTCGCTCGACTTCGAAGCGAAGTTCCCGCAGGTCGACGTGGTGCTCAACGCGCTGGCCGGGGAGTTCATCGACGCTTCGCTGCGCCTGCTCGTGCCCGGCGGCCGGTTCCTGGAGATGGGCAAGACCGACCTGCGCGACCCGGCGAGCCTGACCGAGGTCAGCTACCAGGCCTTCGACCTCGGCTGGGTGGACCCGGACCGGATCGGCGCCATGCTGGCCGAGCTGAAGGACCTCTTCGCCGCCGGGGCGATCCGGCCGCTGCCGATCGTCACCTGGGACGTGCGCCGCTCGCGGGACGCGTTCCGGTTCATGAGCCGCGCCCAGCACATCGGCAAGATCGTGCTCACCGTGCCGACCGGCTGGGACCCCGAGGGCACGGTGCTGATCACCGGCGGCACCGGTGGCCTCGGCGGGGTGCTCGCGCGTCACCTGGTCACGAAGCGCGGCATGAAGAACCTGGTGCTGGTCAGCCGGAGCGGGGAGAACGCGGCCGGCGCGGCCGAACTGCGCGACGAGCTGGTTTCGGACGGCGCCAGCGTCACCATCGCCGCGTGCGATGTCGCCGACCGCGACGCACTGGAGAGCCTGCTCGCCACGATCCCGAACCTGACCGCGGTCGTGCACACCGCCGGGGTGCTCGACGACGGCATCGTCGGTTCGATGACGCCGGAGCGCCTGGACACCGTGCTGCGGCCGAAGGTGGACGCCGCCTGGCACCTGCACGAGCTGACCCGCGACCGCGACCTCGCCGGTTTTGTGCTCTATTCCTCGGTTTCCGGGGTGATGGGCAGCGCCGGGCAGGCGAACTACTCGGCCGCGAACGTGTGGCTGGACGCGCTGGCCCACCGCCGCCGCAGCGAGGGCCTCGCGGCGACCTCGGTGGCGTGGGGCGCGTGGACGCCGGAGATCGGCATGACCGCCACGGTCAGCGACACCGACCTGCGGCGGATGAGCGAATCGACGAACCCGCTGTCGGTCGAGCAGGGCCTGGCGCTGTTCGACGCGGCGATCGGTTGCGACGAGGCGCTTCTGGTGGCGCTCAACGGCGGTGCCGGGCAGGGCGGTCCGGCGCAGGGGCACGTGCCCGCGTTGCTGCGTGGCCTGATGCGGGCGGGCCGCCGCACCGCGGCCAGCGGCACCAGCGGTGGCGAAGGCCTGGCCCAGCACCTGCTCGGCCTGCCGGAGGACGAGCGGATCCGGCACCTGACCGAGCTGATGCGCACCGAGGCGGCGGCCGTGCTCGGGCACAGCTCGCCCGAGGCGATCGGCGTGGACCGCGAGTTCCGGCAGCTCGGCTTCGACTCGCTGACCGCCGTCGAACTCCGCAACCGCCTCGGCTCGGCGACCGGCATGACCCTGCCCGCCACCCTGGTCTTCGACTACCCGACCCCGCGCGTGCTGGCCGAATACCTGCTCGACGAGCTGGTCGGCGCCGCGGAGGAGCTGACCGAGATCGCACCGCGGGCGGCGGGCACCGGCGACGACCCGGTGGTGATCGTCGGGATGAGCTGCCGGTTCCCCGGTGGCATCGACTCGCCCGAGGACCTGTGGCAGTTCCTGCTCGACGGCGGTGACGCGATCACCGACTTCCCGCCGGACCGCGGCTGGGAGTCCGACCCGACCGGCGGCACCGAAGGCGCCAAGGGCGGCTTCCTGGCCGACATGGCCGGGTTCGACACCGGCTTCTTCGGCATCTCGCCGCGGGAGGCCAAGGCGATGGACCCCCAGCAGCGCCTGGTGCTGGAGGTCTCCTGGGAGGCCATCGAACGCGCCGGGATCGACGCGGCCGACCTGCGCGGCTCGCAGACCGGCGTGTTCATGGGCACCGGCGGGCAGGACTACACCAACGTGGTGCTGCGGGCCAACGAGGACCTCGAAGGCCACGCCAGCACCGGCCTGGCCGCCGCGGTCATCTCCGGCCGGGTGTCCTACAGCTTCGGCTTCGTCGGCCCGTCGCTGACCATCGACACCGCGTGCTCCTCGTCGCTGACCGCGCTGCACCTGGCCGCGCAGTCGCTGCGCACCGGGGAAAGCTCGCTGGCGCTGGTCGGCGGGGTCGCGGTGATGAGCACGCCGATGAGCTTCGCCGGGTTCACCGCGCAGGGCGGGCTCGCGCCGGACGGCCGGTGCCGCGCCTTCTCCGACGACGCCAGCGGCACCAGCTGGTCCGAAGGCGTCGGCGTGCTGGTGATGGAGCGCCTGTCCGACGCCCAGCGCAACGGGCACCAGGTGCTCGCCACGCTGCGCGGCAGCGCGGTCAACCAGGACGGCGCGTCGAACGGCCTGACCGCGCCGAACGGACCGTCGCAACGCCGGGTGATCCGGGCCGCGCTGGCCGGTGCCGGGCTGGCGGCGTCCGATGTGGACGTTGTCGAGGCGCACGGCACCGGGACCAAGCTGGGCGACCCGATCGAAGCTCAGGCGCTGCTGGCCACCTACGGCCAAGACCGCGAGCGCCCGCTGCTGCTCGGCTCGGTGAAGTCGAACCTGGGCCACACGCAGGCCGCCGCCGGGGTCGCCGGGGTGATCAAGACCGTGCTGGCGCTGCGTCACGGCGTGGTGCCCAAGACGCTGCACGTGGCCGAGCCGACGTCCCATGTGGACTGGACGACCGGCGCGGTGCAGCTGGTCACCGAGGCCACCGAATGGCCGGAGGCGGGTCGCGCCCGCCGCGCCGGGGTGTCCTCGTTCAGCCTGAGCGGTACCAACGCACACGTGATCTTCGAGCACACGCCGGTGATCGAGGCCGCGCCCGCCGAACGGGACGAGCCGGAGGTCGTGGCGCTGCCGGTCTCGGCGAAGACACCGGAGGCGGTCGACGGTCAGCTGGCCCGGATCCGGACGTTCCTGGAAGACCACTCCGCGCTGGACACCGCGTACTCGCTGGTGACCACGCGCACCGAACTCGAACACCGCGCGGTTCTCCTGTCCACAAAGGACGGCGTGACCGAGGTGGCCAGGGGGAGCGCGGTCGACCGTCCGCTGGCCGTGTTGTTCTCCGGTCAGGGCTCGCAGCGGCTCGGCATGGGCCGTGAACTGCACGCCCGCTACCCGGTGTTCGCCGAGGCGCTGGACACCGTGCTCGCCGGGCTGGACCCGAGCGTGCGCGAGGTCATGTGGGGCGGTTCGGCCGAGCGGCTGAACGAGACGGGCTACACGCAACCCGCGTTGTTCGCCATCGAAGTCGCGTTGTTCCGGCTGGTCGAGTCGTGGGGCGTGAAGCCGCGGTTCCTGGCAGGCCACTCGATCGGCGAGATCGCCGCCGCGCACGTGGCCGGGGTCTTCAGCCTGGAGGACGCCTGCACGCTGGTCACCGCCCGGTCGAACCTGATGCAGGCATTGCCCGCTGGCGGCGCGATGGTGGCGATCCGCGCCACGGAGGCACAGGTCGCGCCGCTGCTGACCGAGGGCGTCTCGATCGCCGCGGTGAACGGGCCTTCCAGTGTGGTGATCGCGGGTGAGGAAGCCGCGGTGCTGGAGATCGCGTCGGGCTTCGAGAAGACCTCGCGGCTCAAGGTGTCGCACGCGTTCCACTCACCGCTGATGGACCCGATGCTGGATGACTTCCGCGCGGCCATCGAGGGTCTGACCTTCGCCGAGCCGCAGCTCCCGGTGATCACCTCCGGTGACGTGACCTCGCCGGAGTACTGGGTGCGGCACGTCCGCGAGGCCGTGCGGTTCGCCGACGCGGTGTCCACTTTGGTCACCGAGCGCGCCGGGGTGTTCCTGGAACTGGGTCCCGAGGGTGTGCTGTCCGCGATGGTCGCCGAGACCGCGCCGGACGCGGTGGTGGTGCCGGTGCTGCGCAAGGACCGGCCGGAGGAGGCCGCCGCGCTGACCGCGCTGGCGAAACTGCACGTCCACGGCGTTCCGGTGGACTGGAGGGGCTGGTTCGCCGGCACCGGGGCCCGGCGGATCGATCTGCCGACCTACGCCTTCCAGCACGAGAAGTGCTGGCCGTCGATGGCCACCGGGGCGCGGGCCGGGGACGTGTCCGGGCTCGGCCTGTTCTCCACCAAGCACCCGCTGCTGACCGCCGCGATGGCGGTCGCCGGTTCGGACGAGATCGTGCTGACCGGCCGGCTCGCGCTGACCACCCACCCGTGGCTGGCCGACCACCGGGTCGGCGGCCGGGTGGTGTTCCCCGGCACCGGTTTCCTCGACCTGGTCATCCGCGCCGGTGACCTGGTCGGCTGCGACCGCGTCGAGGGGCTGGCGCTGATGGTGCCGCTGGCCTTCGACGACCGGTCCGGGGTCGCGGTGCAGGTGCGCGTCGGCGAGCCCGACGACCACGGCCGCCGCGAGGTCGGGGTGTACGCGCAACCGGCCGACGGCACCGGTCGCGAATGGACCCAGCACGTCGGCGGAACCCTGAGCACCAGCGAAGCCGTGCCGGAGGGCATCGGCGAATGGCCGCCCGCCGGGGCCGAGGCCGTCGAGCTGGAGGGGCACTACGCCCGGCTCGCCGAGGAGGGCGGTCTGAGCTACGGCCCGGTGTTCCAGGGCCTGAAGGCGGTCTGGCGCGCCGAGAACGAGGTCTACGCCGAGGTCGAGCTGCCCGAGCAGGTCGAGGACGCGGCCGCGTTCGGGCTGCACCCGGCGCTGCTGGACGCGGCACTGCACGCGATCGTCTTCCTGGACGAGGAAAGCCGCGGGTTGCCGTTCGCCTGGCACGGTGCCTCGCTGCACGCGGTGGGCGCGTCGGTGCTGCGGGTCCGGCTGGCCCGCACCGGTGGCGACTCGATGTCCGTGACCGCGGTCGACGTCGAAGGCGCGCCGGTGCTTTCGGTGGAGTCCCTTTCGCTGCGGGCTTCTTCGGTCGACGAGGCACCGAAGCCGCAGGGCCGGGTCAACGACTCCCTGTTCGTGGTCGACTGGTCGGCCGCCGAACTCGCCACCGACCGGCCCGCCGCGAAGTGGGCGCTCCACGGCGAGAACCTGTTCGGCCTCACGCCGACCGCCGACGCCGAGGAAGCCGACGCGATCCTGGCCCAGTTCGAGGGCGCGGACGGTACCGAGGCCGTGCACGAACTCACCGCCCGCGCGCAGGAACTGATCCGCGACACCCTGGCCGACGAGGCCGGGAAACCGCTGGTCCTGGTGACCCGCGGGGCGACCGCCGTCGGCGGTGAAGCCGTGCGGGACCTGGCTGCCGCCGCGGTGTGGGGCCTGGTGCGCTCGGCGCAGGCGGAGAACCCCGGCCGCTTCCTGCTCGCCGACCTCGACGGAACGGCCGAATCCACGGCCGTGCTGAACAACCTGACCGAACTGCTCGAACTCGGCGAAACCCAGGTCGCTCTACGGGCGGGCACCGTCCACTTGGGACGGCTGGCCCGGCTTTCGGCGAGCCCCGCGCTGGTGCCGCCGGAGGGCACGCCGTGGCGGCTCGCCACCGCGAAAAAGGGCAGCCTGGACGAGCTGGTCCTGGCACCCTGTCCCGACCTGCTGGAACCGCTGACCGAACGCCAGGTGCGCGTGGCGATCCGCGCGGCCGGCCTGAACTTCCGCGACGTGCTCAACGCGCTGGGCATGTACCCCGGTGAGGCGGGCGTGTTCGGCAACGAGGCCGCCGGCGTGGTGGTCCAGACCGGGCCGGACGTGGTCGGGCTGAAGCCCGGCGACCGGGTGATGGGCATGCTGTTCGGCGGGTTCGGCCCGGAGGGCGTGGTCGACGAGCGCTTCCTGACCAAGCTGCCGGAGAACTGGTCGTTCGAGGAGGGCGCCGCGTACCCGCTGGTGTTCCTCACCGCGCACTACGCGCTGCACGACCTCGCCTCGGTCCAGCCGGGGGAGAAGGTGCTGGTGCACGCCGGGGCCGGTGGCGTCGGCATGGCCGCCATCCAGCTCGCCCAGCACTTCGGCGCCGAGGTCTACGCGACCGCCAGCGAGGGCAAGTGGGACACCCTGCGCGGGTTCGGCCTGGACGACGACCACATCGCCTCCTCGCGCAACGCCGACTTCGAGGCCAAGTTCCCGCAGGTCGACGTGGTGCTCAACGCGCTGGCCGGGGAACTGATCGACGCGTCGCTGCGGTTGCTCGGCGAGGGCGGCCGGTTCCTGGAGATGGGCAAGACCGACCTGCGTGACCCGGCGAGCCTGCCCGGTATCGCCTACCAGGCCTTCGACCTCGGCTGGGTGGAGCTGGACCGGATCCAGCAGATGCACGGCGAGCTGAAGGAACTGTTCGCCGCCGGGGTCCTCCGGCCGCTGCCGATCCGCACCTGGGACGTGCGCCGGGCGAAGGACGCGTTCCGGTTCATGAGCCGCGCCCAGCACATCGGCAAGATCGTGCTGACCGTGCCCGGCCAGTGGGACGCCGAGGGCACGGTGCTGATCACCGGTGGCACCGGCGGGCTCGGCGCCGAGCTGGCGCGTCACCTGGTCGGCACCCGCGGCGTCCGGCACCTGCTGCTGACCAGCCGTCGCGGCCCGGACGCACCCGGCGCGGTCGAACTGCAGGCCGAGCTGATCGCGCACGGCGCCGACGTCGACGTGGTGGCCTGCGACGCGAGCGACCGCGACTCGGTCGCCGCACTGCTCGCGGGCGTGCCCGCCGAGCACCCGCTGACCGCCGTGGTGCACACCGCCGGCGTGCTCGACGACGGTGTGGTCGGGTCGCTGACGCCGGACCGGATCAGCAAGGTGCTGCGGCCGAAGGTGGACGCCGCCTGGCACCTGCACGAGCTGACCCGCGACCTCGACCTCGCCGACTTTGTGCTCTACTCCTCGATTTCCGGCGTGATGGGTGCGGCCGGGCAGGGCAACTACGCGGCGGCGAACAGCTACCTCGACGCACTCGCCACGCAGCGCCGGGCCGCCGGGCTGCCCGCGTCCTCGCTGGCCTGGGGCGCCTGGGCGGGCGCCGGGATGGCGAGCGACATGGACGCCGCCGCGCTGGAGCGCATGGCCCGTGCCGGAACCCCGGCGTTGTCGGTGGAACTGGGGCTGTCGCTGTTCGACGCGGCGATCACGGTGGACGAACCGCTGGTGGTGCCCGCGAGCATCATCACCAGTTCGACTGCCGCGCCGATGTCGGTGCCGCCGATGCTGCGCGGCCTGATGACCACCGGCCGTCGCAAGGCGGCGAGCGGCGGCCGGAGCAGCGGCGCGCTGCGGAAGCTGGAGGCCCTGAGCCGCGACGAGCGCGTGCGGGCCCTCGTCGACCTCGTGCGCACCGAAGCGGCGGCCGTGCTCGGCCACGACTCGACCGACGCGGTGGACACCGAACGCGACTTCCGCCAGCTGGGCTTCGACTCCCTGACCGCGGTCGAACTGCGCAACCGGCTGGGCCAGGCGACCGGGATGAGCCTGCCCGCCACGCTGGTCTTCGACTACCCGACCCCGCAGGTGCTCGCGGAGTTCCTGAACACCGAGCTGTTCGGTGACGACGAGCCGGTGGACGACCTGCCGACCGTGGCGAGGGTGGCCGACGAGCCGATCGTGATCGTCGGCCTGAGCTGCCGCTTCCCCGGTGGCGTCAACTCGCCGGAAGAGCTGTGGGACCTGCTGGTCGACGGCCGGGACGCGATCAGCGGCTTCCCCGAGGACCGCGGCTGGAACCTGGAGTGGCTCGCCGGTGGTGGCCCGGGCAGCAGTGTCACCGGCCAGGGCGGGTTCCTGCCCGGGGTGGCCGGGTTCGACCCCGGCTTCTTCGGGATCTCGCCGCGCGAGGCGGTCGCGATGGACCCGCAGCAGCGGTTGCTCCTGGAGACCTCGTGGGAGGCGATCGAGCGGGCGGGCATCGACCCGGCTTCGCTGCGCGGCAGCCGGACCGGCGTGTACGTCGGCACGAGCGGCCAGGACTACTCGCAGCTGGTCATGGGCGCGCAGGAGAGCATGGAGGGCCACGCCGGAACGGGCACGTCGGCCAGTGTGATCTCCGGGCGCCTGTCCTACACCTTCGGGCTGGAGGGCCCGGCGGTCACCGTCGACACCGCGTGCTCGTCTTCGCTGGTGGCGCTGCACTTCGCGTCGCAGGCGCTCCGAAGTGGAGAGTGCTCGCTGGCGCTCGCCGGTGGCGTGACGGTGATGGCCACGCCGGGCATGTTCATGGAGTTCTCGCGGCAGGGCGGGCTCGCGCAGGACGGCCGGTGCAAGGCGTTCGCGGACAGCGCGGACGGCACGGGCTGGTCCGAGGGCGTCGGCGTGCTGGTGCTGGAGCGCCTGTCGGACGCCCAGCGGAACGGCCACAAGATCCTCGCCGTGGTGCGGGGTTCCGCGATCAACCAGGACGGCGCGTCCAACGGCTTGACCGCGCCGAACGGACCGTCGCAGCAGCGGGTGATCCGGCAGGCCCTGGCTTCCGCTGGTCTGTCCACTTCGGACGTCGACGCGGTGGAGGCGCACGGCACCGGGACCGCGCTTGGTGACCCGATCGAGGCGCAGGCGCTGCTCGCTACCTACGGCCGCAACCGGGAAGAGCCGCTGTGGCTGGGTTCGATCAAGTCGAACCTGGGGCACACGCAGGCCGCCGCCGGGGTCGCCGGCGTGATCAAGATGGTGCTGTCGCTGCAGAACCGGGTCCTGCCGCGCACGCTGCACGTCGACCAGCCGTCCACCCACGTGGACTGGAACACCGGCAAGGTCTCGCTGCTGACCGCGCCGCGTGAGTGGGAGCCCGCCGACCGGCCCCTGCGCGGTGGCATTTCGTCGTTCGGCATCAGCGGGACGAACGCGCACATCATCCTGGAGCAGGCGCCCGAAACCGAGGTCGCCGAGAAGCCGGAACCGACCTTCACCCCGGCCGTGGTGCCGTGGCTGGTCTCGGCGAAGTCCGAGGCCGCGCTGGACGCCCAGGTCGCTCGGGTCAAGGCACTCGACGGCGCCTCCCTCGACATCGGGTACTCGCTGGCCAACGGCCGGTCCCGGTTCGAACACCGGGCGGTGCTGGTCGACGGCACGGAGGTCGCGCGGGGCACCGCGAGCACCCGCAAGCTCACGTTCCTGTTCGCCGGACAGGGGTCGCAGCGGATCGGCATGGGCCGGGAGCTGTACGAGCGGTACCCGGTGTTCCGGGCGGCGCTGGACGAGGTGTTCGCGCACCTCGACATCCGCGAGGTGATGTGGGGCGACGACCAGGACGCCCTGAACCAGACCGGCAACGCGCAGCCCGCGTTGTTCGCGCTGGAAGTGGCGTTGTTCCGTCTGGCCGAGTCGTGGGGCATCAAGCCGGACGCGCTCGCCGGGCATTCGATCGGTGAGATCGCGGCGGCCCACGTGGCCGGGGTGCTGTCGCTGGAGGACGCGTGCACGCTGGTGTCCGCGCGCGCCCGGCTGATGCAGGCATTGCCGACCGGCGGCGCCATGGTGGCCATCAAGGCGGCCGAGGACGAGATCACCTTGACCGAGGGTGTTTCGATCGCCGCGGTGAACGGGCCTTCCAGTGTGGTGATCGCGGGTGAGGAAGCCGCGGTGCTGGAGATCGCGGCTGGTTTCGAGAAGACCTCGCGGTTGAAGGTGTCGCACGCGTTCCACTCGCCGCTGATGGACCCGATGCTGGATGACTTCCGCGCGGCCATCGAGGGCCTGACCTTCCACGAGCCGAGCATTCCGCTGCCCGGTGGGGTCACGTCGGTGGACTACTGGGTCCGGCACGTGCGCGACACCGTGCGCTTCGCCGACCACCTCACCCCCGACGCCGCCTACCTTGAACTCGGCCCGGACAGCACGCTCTCGGCGATGGCCGCCGAGGTCGCCGAACTCGCGGTGCCCAGCCTCCGCAAGGATCGCGACGAGGAGAAGTCGCTGGTCACCGCGCTGGCCCGGCTGCACGTCGCGGGGGTGCGGATCGACTGGACGGCCTTCTTCGACGGCACCGGCGCGCAGCAGGTCGAACTGCCGACCTACGCCTTCCAGCACGAGCACTTCTGGGTCGAGGGCGGTGGGTTCGGCACCCAGTTCGGTGCCGGGCAGGACCCGGTGGACCAGGCGTTCTGGGCCGCGGTCGAACGCGAGGACCTGGCCACGCTGGCCGAAACGCTGGAACTGGACGACCACACCGTCTCGGCCGTGGTGCCCGCGCTGTCGGCGTGGCGCACCCGCAGGCACGCGCAGTCCACTGTGGATTCCTGGCTGTTCCGCGAGGAGTGGCAGCAGCTCAGCCTCACCGACGACGCGTCCGGGAGCTGGCTGGTCGCCGTTCCCGCGGAAGCGGACGAGGTCTGGACCGGCGCGCTGATCGGCTCGCTCGGTGCCGAGGTCACGCGCGTCGAGATCACCGACCGCGCTTCGCTGGCCGGGCAACTGTCCGGCGTCACCGCCGACCGCGTGCTGTCCCTGGCCGGGGTCACCGGCACGACGACCCTGTTCCAGGCGCTCGGGGACGCCGGGGTGCTCTCGCCGGTCTGGGCGGTCACCCGGGGAGCGGTCTCGATCGGCCGCACCGATCCGGTGCTGGACGCCGGCCAGGCCGCCGTCTGGGGCCTCGGCCGGGTCGCCGCGCTGGAGCAGCCGCAGCGCTGGGGTGGCCTGATCGACCTGCCGGAGAAGCTGGACGACCGCGTGCTGCGGCGCCTGCCCGCGGTGTTCGGCAGCACCGAGGACCAGGTCGCCGTGCGGCCGCACGGGGTGTTCGGCCGACGGCTGCTCGCCGCGACCGGCGACCGTGCGGTCTGGGAGCCGACCGGCACCGCGCTGATCACCGGTGGCACCGGGGCGCTGGGTGCCCGGGTCGCGCGTGACCTGGCCCGTCGCGGTATCGGCGGGTTCGTGCTGGTCAGCCGCCGTGGTCCCGACGCGCCGGGCGCCGCCGAACTGCGCGAGGAGCTCACCGGACTCGGTGCCGACGTCACCATCGCGGCCTGCGACGTGGCGGACCGCGACGCCGTGGCCGCACTGCTCGACGAGATCCCGGACCTGACCGCCGTGGTGCACACGGCCGGTGTGCTCGACGACGGTGTGCTGGAAAGCCTGACGCCGGAACGGTTCGAGGCGGTGTTCGCGGCCAAGGTCGATTCGGCTCACGTCCTCGACGAACTCACGCGAGAGCGGGACCTCGCCGCGTTCGTGTTGTTCTCCTCGGTCGCCGGCGCGGTCGGCAACCCGGGCCAGGGCAACTACGCCGCGGCCAACGCGGTACTCGACGCACTGGCCCAGCAGCGCCGCGACCGCGGCCTGCCCGCCACCTCGATCGCCTGGGGTGCCTGGGCCGGTGGCGGTATGGCCGAGCAGGCGCGGGCCGGCTCCGCCACGCTCGACCCCGAACTGGCGATCACCGCGCTGTGGCAGCTCGCCGCCGAAGGCTCGGCCACCACGGTGGTCGCGGACCTGCGCCAGCCGCAGCTCCTGCACGGCCTGCTGAGCATGCGGCCGGCCCCGCTGCTGTCCGAACTGCCCGAGGCCCGGCGCGTGCTGGACGAGGTCGAGAACGAGCGCCGCGAGGCCGCCTCCGCCGCGTCCGAACTGCAGCGCAGCCTCCGCGCGCTGAGCGGCGAGCAGCGGGTCGAGCCGGTGCTGGACCTGGTGCGCACGCGGGCCGCCGAGGTGCTCGGGCACTCGGGCAAGGACGCGGTCAGCGTCGACAAGGCGTTCCGCGACCTCGGGTTCGACTCGCTCACCGCGGTCGAGCTGCGCAACCAGATCGCCGCGCTGACCGGGCTGACGCTGCCCGCGAGCCTGGTCTTCGACTACCCGACGCCGCAGGTGCTCGCCGAGTACCTGCTCGCCGAACTGCTCGGTGAGGGCTCGCTGCTCGACGAACCCACCGCGGTTGCCGAGGTGACCGACGAGCCGGTGGTCATCGTCGGCCTGAGCTGCAAGTTCCCCGGTGGTGTGAACACGCCGGAGGACCTGTGGCAGCTGCTGGTCGAGGGTGGCGACGCGATCAGCGAGTTCCCGGATGACCGCGGTTGGGAGACCGACTGGCTCAGCGGTGACGGCCCGTCGAGCGGGGCGACCGGGCGTGGTGGCTTCCTGCCCGGCGTGGCCGGGTTCGACGCCTCGTTCTTCGGGATCTCCCCGCGCGAAGCGGTCGCGATGGACCCGCAGCAGCGGTTGCTCCTGGAAAGCACGTGGGAGGCGATCGAGCGGGCCGGCATCGACCCGACCTCGTTGCGCGGCAGCCGGACCGGCGTCTACGTCGGCACCAACGGGCAGGACTACCAGCACCTGGTGATGCGGTCGCAGGACGACATGGAGGGCCACGCCGGTACCGGGACCTCGGCCAGCGTGATCTCCGGCCGCCTGTCCTACACCTTCGGCTTCGAGGGCCCGGCGGTCACTGTCGACACCGCGTGCTCGTCTTCCTTGGTGGCACTGCACTTCGCCGCCCAGGCGCTCCGAAGTGGAGAGTGCTCGCTGGCGCTGGCGAGCGGGGTCACGGTGATGACCACGCCGTCCAGCTTCGGCGGCTTCGACCGGCAGGGCGGCCTCGCGCAGGACGGCCGGTCGAAGGCGTTCGCCGACGGCGCGGACGGCACGGGCTGGTCCGAGGGCGTCGGTGTGCTGGTGGTCGAGCGGCTGTCGGACGCGGAACGCAACGGGCACAAGATCCTCGCCGTGGTGCGGGGTTCCGCGATCAACCAGGACGGTGCGTCGAACGGGCTGACCGCGCCGAACGGGCCCTCGCAGCAGCGGGTCATCCGGCAGGCGCTGACCAGTGCCGGACTGCAGCCGTCCGATGTGGACGCCGTCGAGGCGCACGGCACCGGGACCGCGCTGGGTGACCCGATCGAGGCGCAGGCGCTGCTGGCGACCTACGGCCGCAACCGGAACGAGCCGCTGTGGCTGGGTTCGGTGAAGTCGAACCTCGGGCACACGCAGGCCGCCGCCGGTGTGGCGGGTGTGATCAAGATGGTGCTCGCCATGCAGCACGGCGTGCTGCCGCGCACCATGCACGTCACCCGTCCCTCGTCCCATGTGGACTGGACCTCGGGCGCGGTGTCGCTGCTGACCGCGCCGCGGGAATGGCCCGAGGTCGACCGGCCGTACCGCGCCGGGGTCTCGTCGTTCGGCATCAGCGGCACGAACGCGCACGTGATCCTGGAGCAGGCGCCACCGCAGGCGCCGGTGATCGAGCAGGCGCGGATCGAACCGAAGGCGGTTCCGCTGCCGGTGTCGGCTCGCAGCCGGGCCGCGCTGGACGAGCAGATCGACCGGATCCGGGCCGCCGAGGGGAATCCGCTGGACACCGGCTACTCGCTGGTGACCGGCCGGGCGAACCTCGACCACCGCGCGGTGCTCCTGTCCACTGAGGACGGAATCAACGAGGTGGCCCGTGGTTCGGCCACCGGGCGCTCACTGGGTGTGCTGTTCTCCGGTCAGGGTTCGCAGCGGATCGGCATGGGGCGGGCACTGCACGCCCGGTTCGAGGTGTTCGCCGACGCCCTCGACGCGATTCTGGCGAAGCTCGACCCGCGGGTGCGCGACGTGATGTGGGGCGAGGACCAGGAAGCGCTGAACCAGACCGGATTCGCGCAGCCCGCGCTCTTCGCCGTCGAGGTGGCGTTGTTCCGGCTGATCGAGTCGTGGGGCATCAAGCCGGACCACCTGGCCGGGCACTCCATCGGTGAGGTCGCCGCCGCGCACGTGGCCGGGGTGTTCTCCCTGGAGGACGCGTGCAAATTGGTCAACGCCCGCGCGAGCCTCATGCAGGCGCTGCCCACGGGCGGCGCGATGATCGCGCTCCAAACCGCGGAAGACGAACTGGCGCTTCCCGAGGGCGTGTCGGTCGCGGCGGTCAACGGGCCGCGGTCGCTGGTGATCGCCGGGGACGAGGCGGCGGCCGAGGCGGTGGCCTCGAAGTTCGCCAAGTCTAGGCGTTTGCCGGTCAGCCATGCGTTCCACTCACCTTTGATGAACCCGATGCTGGACGACTTCCGTGCCGTGGTGGCGGGGCTGACCTTCGCCGAGCCACGGCTCCCGGTCGTGACCAGCGGAGACGTCACGTCGCCCGAGTACTGGGTCCGGCACGTGCGGGACACCGTGCGGTTCGCCGACGCCGTCACGACGATGACCGGCGCGGGTGTCACGGCGTTCCTGGAGCTGGGGCCGGACGGGGTGCTCACCGCGATGGCCGCCGAATCCGCGCCCGACGCGGTGCTGGTGCCGGTGTGCCGCAAGGACCGCGACGAGGAGACCGCCGCGCTGACCGCGCTGGCCAAGCTGCACGTCAGCGGGGTCGGCGTGGACTGGCGGCCGGTGTTCGCCGGCACCGGTGCCCGCCGGACCGACCTGCCCGCCTACGCCTTCCAGCACGAGGACTTCTGGCCGGTCACCGCCGGGGCGCGCCGCGGCGATGTCGGTGACATCGGCCTGGTCGCCGCCGAGCACCCGCTGCTCGGCGCGGCGATGCCGGTGGCAGGCTCCGACGGGCTGGTGTTCACCAGCCGGATCGCGCCCGCCGCGTTGCCGTGGATCTCCGAGCACGTGGTGAACGGCGTGGCGACCTTCCCGGAGACCGGCTTCGCCGAGGTCGCCATCCGGGCCGCCGACCAGGTCGGCTGCGATCGGGTCGAGGAACTGACCGTGACCGCGCCGCTGGTGCTCGGCGAACGCGACGCGGTCGCGTTGCAGGTCTGGGTCCGCGGTGCCGACGAGGACGGCCGCCGGGCCATCGAGATCTACTCGCGGCCCAGCGACTCGCTCGACACCTGGACCACGCACGCCACCGGGGTGCTGAGCACCGGCGAGCAGATCGCGGAGTTCCCGGCCGAATGGCCCCCGGCCGGTGCCGAATCCGTGGATCTGGGCGACTGGTACGACGACTCGGAGTTCGGTGCGACCTTCCGCGGCCTGACGGAAGCGTGGATCTCCGGCGATGAGGTGTACGCCGAGGTCGAACTGCCCGAGGACCTGGCGGACGCGGCCTACTTCGGGCTGCACCCGGCCCTGCTGGCCATCGCCACCCAGGCCGTCGATCTGGCCGATGTGGACGGTCTGGACGCCGGGCTCTCGCCCGCGGCCTGGACCGGGTTGTCGCTGCACGCCTCGGGTGCCACGGTGCTGCGGGTCAAGCTCAAGCGGACCGGCCGCGATTCGGTCTCGCTGACCGCGGCCGACGGTGAAGGCGCTCCCGTGTGCTCGGTCGAATCGCTGGTCATGCGGCCGCTGGTGGCGGTGCGGGAGACCGATCCGCAGCAGGACGCGCTGCTGACCGTGGATTGGGTGCCGGTGCCCGCCGAACTGGGGCCGGTGCCCGAGGGCAGCCGCTGGGCCGTGGTCGGGGCCGACGAACTGGGCGTCGGCGCGGCGGTCAAGTCCGCCGGGTTCGACGTCTCGGCGGCGGCGCAGTCCCTTGTGGACACCATTGCCGAATCGGACGGGGTACCGGATTTGATCCTGGTGCCGGTGACCGGTGGGGCCGAGGGTGATGTGCCGCAGCTGGTCCGCGAGGCCACCGGCCGCGTGCTCGGCATCGTGCAGGAGTACCTGGCGGACAGCCGGTTCGCCCGTTCCCGCGTGCTCTTCGTGACCCGCGGTGGTGGCGACCTGACCGCCGCACCGATCTGGGGTCTGGTGCGGACCGCCCAGTCCGAGAACCCCGGCAGCTTCCTGCTGGTGGACGTGGACGGCGAAGACCACTCGCTCGACCTCCTGCCGATGTTGCCCGCGCTGCTGACCTCCGGTGAGTCGCAGGTGGTCGTGCGCGACGGGGTGCCGAAGGTGGGCAGGCTGGCGCGGGCGGCCGAAGGCGCCCCGGCGCCGGAGTGGAACGCCGACGGAACCGTGCTGGTCACCGGTGGTACCGGCGGCCTCGGCGCGGAACTGGCCCGGCACCTGGTCGGCGAACGCGGGGTGAAGCACCTCGTGCTCACCTCACGGCGTGGCCAGGACGCACCCGGCGCGCTCGAACTGCGGGCCGAGCTGACCGCGCACGGTGCCGAGGTCGACGTGGTGGCCTGCGACGTGGCCGACCGCGCCTCGGTCGACGCCCTGCTCGCGGGCATCTCCGGTGACCTGACCGCGGTGATCCACACGGCCGGTGTGCTCGACGACGGTGTGGTCGGCTCGCTCACCCCGGACCGACTGGACACGGTGATGCGGCCGAAGGTCGACGGCGCGTGGAACCTGCACGAGGCCACCCAGGACCGCGGACTGGCCGCGTTTGTCCTGTACTCCTCGGTTTCCGGGGTGCTCGGCAGCGCCGGGCAGGGCAACTACGCCGCGGCGAACGTGTTCCTCGACTCGCTGGCCCGCCACCGCCACGCGCTCGGCCTGCCCGCCACTTCGCTGGCGTGGGGCCCGTGGACCCAGGACGGCGGCATGACCAGCGGCCTGGACGCGGGTGCGGTCGAGCGCATGGAGCGGTCGGTCACCCCGCCGCTGTCGCTGGCGCAGGGCCTGGCCCTGTTCGACGCGGCGACCGCCCGCGACGACGCCGTGCTGGTGCCGCTGCGGGTGCGGACCGGCAACGCCCGGTCCGACGCGCCGATCGCGCCGATCCTGCGCGGGCTGGTGCGCACCGGCCGCCGGACCGCCGGTGGCCGCGCGGGTGGCGGTGCCGGACTGGCCCAGCGCCTGACCGGGATGCGCGAGAACGAGCGCGTGCGGTTCGTGATGGACCTGGTGCGCACGCACGCCGCGGTGGTGCTCGGGCACGCGTCGGCCGACGCGATCGAGCCGGACCGCGAGTTCCGCCAGCTCGGGTTCGACTCGCTGACCGCGGTGGAGCTGCGCAACAGCCTCGCCGCGGCGACCGGTGCGGTGCTGCCCGCCACGCTGGTCTTCGACTACCCGACGCCCACGGCGCTCGCCGAGTTCCTGGTCGCCGAACTGCTCGGCACCGCGCCGGACGAGGGCCCGTCGCTGCTCGCCGAGCTGGACCGGCTGGAGAGCGCGCTGTCCGCCAGCGACGCGGGTGAACTGGCCAGGGCCGGGGTGGCCGCGCGGCTGCGGAACCTGCTCGCGCAGGTCGGTGGCGTGGGCAAGGCCGAAGAGGCGGCCCCGGTGGCGGAGCGGATCCACGCGGCGAGCACCGACGAGGTGCTGGCCTTCATCGACAACGAACTGGGCCGCGGCTCGGCTGATCGCTGACAGGGAGAGGTTTTCCGACGATGCCCGACGAAGAGAAGCTCGTTGAATACCTGAAGTGGGTCACCGCCGATCTGCACGAGACCCGGCGCCGCCTGGAGGAGGCGGAGGCGGGCAGGCACGAACCGATCGCGGTGGTCGGCATGGCGTGCCGGTTCCCCGGCGGGGTGGCCTCGCCGGAGGACCTGTGGGCGCTGCTGTCCGGCGGCACCGACGCGATCGGCGGTTTCCCGACCGACCGCGGCTGGGACCTCAGCGTGCTCGCCGGCGACGGCCAGGGCCAGAGCGCCACGCTGCAGGGCGGTTTCCTCTACGACGCCGCCGAGTTCGACCCCGGGTTCTTCGGCATCTCCCCGCGTGAGGCGCTGGCGATGGACCCGCAGCAGCGGTTGCTGCTGGAGGTGTCGTGGGAGGCGATCGAGCGGGCCGGGATCGACCCGCTTTCCCTGCGCGGCAGCCGGACCGGTGTGTTCGCCGGGACGAACGGCCAGGACTACGGGCACGTGCTGATCGCGTCGCAGGAGGACGTCGAGGGCCACGCGGGCATGGGCACCTCGGCCAGCGTGATCTCCGGGCGCCTGTCCTACACCTTCGGGCTGGAGGGCCCGGCGGTCACCGTCGACACCGCGTGCTCGTCCTCACTGGTCGCGATGCACCTGGCCGGGCACGCCCTGCGCAGCGGGGAATGTTCGCTGGCCCTGGCCAGCGGTGTCACGGTGATGACCACCTCGTCGAACTTCGCCGGTTTCACCCGGCAGGGCGGGCTCGCGCCGGACGGACGCTGCAAGGCGTTCTCGGACAGCGCCGACGGAACCGGCTGGTCCGAGGGCATCGGCGTGCTGGTGCTGGAGAAGCTGTCGGACGCGCAGCGCAACGGGCACCCCGTGCTCGCGGTGGTGCGGGGTTCGGCGGTCAACCAGGACGGTGCCTCCAACGGCCTTTCCGCGCCGAACGGGCCTTCGCAGCGCGAGGTGATCCGGGCCGCCTTGGCCAGTGCCGGGCTGTCTTCGTCCGATGTGGACGCGGTGGAGGCACACGGCACGGGCACCACGCTCGGCGACCCGATCGAGGCGCAGGCACTGCTGGCCACCTACGGCCAGGACCGCGAACGCCCGTTGCTGCTGGGCGCGGTCAAGTCGAACCTCGGGCACACCCAGGCCGCCGCCGGGGTCGCGGGCGTGATCAAGACGATCATGGCGCTGAACCACGACCAGCTGCCGCAGACCCTGCACGTCACCGAACCCTCGTCCCATGTGGACTGGTCGGTGGGCAAGGTTCAGCTGCTGACCGAGCCGACCCCGTGGCCGGACGCCGGACGGGCCCGCCGCGCGGGGGTGTCGTCGTTCGGCGTCAGCGGTACGAACGCCCACGTGATCCTGGAGCAGGCCCCGCCGGCCGAGGTGACCACCGAACCGGCGAGCGTGCGCACGGAACTGGTGCCGCTGCTGGTTTCCGGCAAGTCCGAGGCCGCTCTGGACGCCCAGATCTCGCGGGTGAAGGAACTTTCGGGCCTTTCCCCGGTCGACGTCGGCTACTCGCTGGCCACCACGCGTTCGCAGTTCGAGCACCGGGCCGTGCTGGCCGGTGCCGAGGAACTCGCTCGCGGCACGGCTTCACACCGGTCGCTGGCCGTGTTGTTCACCGGGCAGGGCTCGCAGCGGATCGGCATGGGCCGGGAGCTGTACGCGCGGTTCCCGGTCTTCGCGTCCGCTTTGGACGAAGTGTTCGCGCACCTCGACGTCCGTGACGTGATGTGGGGCGACGACGCCGAAGCGCTGAACCAGACCGGGAACGCGCAGCCCGCGTTGTTCGCGCTCGAAGTGGCGCTGTACCGGCTGGTCGAGTCGTGGGGTGCCAAGCCGGACTACCTGGCCGGGCACTCGATCGGTGAGATCGCCGCGGCGCACGTGGCCGGGGTGCTGTCGCTGGAAGACGCGTGCACGCTGGTTTCCGCGCGGGCGCGGTTGATGCAGGCTCTCCCGACCGGTGGCGCGATGGTGGCGATCAAGGCCACCGAAGAGGAGGTCACGCCGCTGCTGGGCGACACCGTCTCGCTCGCCGCGGTCAACGGTCCGTCCTCGGTGGTGATCGCGGGCGAGGACGACGCCGTGGCCGCCATCGCGTCGAAGTTCGAGGGTGAGGGCCGCAAGACGAACCGCCTGTCGGTGTCGCACGCCTTCCACTCGCCGCTGATGGACCCGATGCTGGACGAGTTCCGCGGGGTGGTGGCGGGATTGTCCTTCGCCGAACCGGAGATCCCGGTGGTGACCAGCGGGGACGTGACCTCGCCGGAGTACTGGGTGCGGCACGTCCGCGACGCCGTGCGGTTCGCGGACGCCGTGGGCTCGTTGGTGTCCAATGGGGTCGGCGCGTTCCTGGAACTGGGCCCGGACGGGGTGCTTTCCGCGCTGTCGCAGGAAAGCTTGGAGGACGCGCCGCGCAAGGTCGCCGTCGTCCCGTCGTTGCGCAAGGACCGGCCCGAGGAGAAGTCGCTGCTGACCGCGCTGGCCAAGCTGCACGTGAGCGGCGTCCGGCTGGACTGGCCCGCGTACTTCACCGGCATGGGCGCCCAGCGCGTCGACCTGCCCACCTACGCCTTCCAGAACCAGCGCTTCTGGCCGACCGGCGGCGCGCGCCCGGAAACCGGTGCGCCGCAGTTGCCCAGCGGCCACCCTTCGCTGTTCCATTTGGACTGGGCTCCGGGCACGGCCGAACTGACCCCGGCGGGTGGCGCGCGGTGGGCCGTCATCGGTGCGGACGAGTTCGACATGGCGCACAAGATGTACGGCGCCGGCGAGACGATCACGGCCTACGGCGAGACGCTGACCGGCACGCTGGTCGACGGCGGCCTGGCGCCGGACGTGTTCCTGGTGTCGGTGGCCGGCCGGGTGGACACCGACGGGCCCGCGTCGGTGCACGAGCTGACCGGGCGCGTGCTGAACCTGATCAAGGAAAGCCTGGAGGACCAGCGGTTCGCGAACTCGAAGCTGGTCTTCGTCACCAGCGGCGCGGTCGCGTTGCCGGGGGAGAAGGTGACCGACGTGGGCGCCGCCGCGGTGTGCGGCCTGGTGCGCTCGGCCCAGTCGGAGAACCCCGGGCGCTTCCTGCTGGTGGACCTCGACGACACCGAGACCTCGCCCGCGGTGCTGCCCGCGCTGTTGTCCTCGGACGAACCGCAGGTGGTGCTGCGCAAGGGAAGCGTGCGCGTGGCGCGGCTGGCCAGGCTGGACGTGGAGAACCTGCCGCGGCGCGAACTGGACCCCGAGGGCACGGTGCTGCTGACCGGCGGCACCGGCGGACTGGGCAAGGTGCTCGCGCGGTACCTGGTGGCCGAGCGCGGGGTCCGGCACCTGGTGCTGGCTTCGCGGGGTGGCCCGCAGGCGCCGGGCGCGGCCGAGCTCCAGGCGTCGCTGTCGGAGCTGGGTGCCTCGGTGACGGTGGCGGCCTGCGATGTCGCCGACGCGGCGGCCTTGGCGGAGACGCTGGAGTCGATTCCCGCCGAGCACCCGCTGACCGCGGTGATCCACGCGGCGGGTGTGCTCGACGACGGCCTGGTCGGTTCGCTGACCCAGGAGCGGCTCGACGCGGTGCTGCGGCCGAAGGTGGACGCGGCGTGGAACCTGCACGTCGCGACGCGGTCGATGGACCTGCCGGTGTTCGCGCTGTACTCGTCGGTGTCCTCGGTGACCGGCGCGGTCGGGCAGGGCAACTACGCCGCGGCCAACGCCTTCCTGGACGCGCTGGCCGAGCACCGGCGCGGGCTCGGGCTGGTGGCGACGTCGCTGGCGTGGGGGCCGTGGGCGCAGGAAAGCGGGATGACCAGCGGGCTGAGCCAGGCCGCGATGGAGCGGATCATGCGCTCCGGCATGCCGCCGCTGACGCCGGACCAGGGCATGGCGCTGTTCGAGGCGGCGATCTCGCGTGAGGACGCGGTGGTCGTGCCGATGCACTTCAACGAGGAGGGCCAGCGGTCCCAGGGCGGCGCGGCGCCGTTGTTCCGCGGTCTGCTCGGCGATCCCGTCGTGGCCACCACGGAGAAGGCGTCGGTGACCGTGCTGGACCGGCTGCGCGGCATGGACCCGGCCGGGCAGCAGGACGCGTTGCAGGAGCTGGTGGTGCAGACCTCGGCGGTGCTGCTGGGGCACAGCGATGCCGGTGAGGTCGACCCGGAGCGGGACTTCCTCGAACTGGGCTTCGACTCGCTGATCGCGGTGGAGCTGCGGAACCAGCTGTCGGAGCTGCTGGGCATGAAGCTGCCGAGTTCGGTGGTGTTCGACAACAAGACGCCGTCGAAGCTGGCGGAGTGGCTGCTGGGCGAACTGCCCGCGGCGGCTTCGCCTGCGGCTGGGGCCGGTGGCGCGCAGCAGCTGGTGGACCCGAACGACACCGTGCAGGGCCTGTTCATGAAGGCGGTGAACGAGGGCAAGGCGGTGGAAGGGCTGCGGATGCTGAAGTACGTGGCGCAGTTGCGGCCGACCTTCGACACGCCGGCTGAGCTGGAGGAACTGCCGGGTGCGGTGACGCTGGCCGAGGGCCCGTCGAACCCGAGGCTGATCTGCGTCAGCGCGCCGGGGGCGAGTGCCGGGGTGCACATGTACGCGCGGATCGCCGCGCACCTGCGGGGCAAGCGGCACGTGTCGGCGTTGCCCCTGGTCGGTTTCGCGCCGGGCGAGAGCCTGCCCGCGACCACGGAGGCGGCGGCGCGGGTGGTCGCGGAGAGCGTGCTGGAGGCGAGCGACGGTGAGCCGTTCGTGCTGGTCGGCCACTCGACCGGGGGAACCCTGGCCTACTTCGCGGCGGCGGTGCTGGAGCAGACGTGGGGGATCAGCCCGGAGGCGGTGATCCTGCTGGACACGCTGAGCCTGCGGTACGACAGCAACGAGGGCATCAACTTCGACGCGGTGTCGAACAACTACTTCAACACGATGGACTCGCCGGCGGTGAAGATGAACAGCGCGCGGTTGTCGGCGATGGCGCACTGGTTCATGAAGATGACCGACATCGGCCTGCACCCGGAGGCGCCCACCCTGCTGATCCGGTGCGCGGTCGAGGTCGACGGCACCGAGCTGGAGACGGCGATGACCGAGGTCCCGATCCCGACGACCGAGGTGCGGATGATCGAAGCGGACCACATGGCGATGGTGAAGGAGTCGTCCCACCTGACCGCCGAGGTGATCGAAGACTGGCTGACCACGGTGCGCTGAGGGGTGGGCCGGGGCCGGGGCCACCCCGGTATTTCAGTGTGACTACGGCGAAGGCCTCGATGTCAAGGCGGGAAAGATGCCTTGACATCGAGGCCTTCGCCGTGTTTTGGGCTGTGGACCGGGGATGGGGAGGGGATGGGTGGGCAGGTGGTCCCGTTTCGCGCCCGGGTCCCCGTTTTGTGCCCGCGGCTCCCGTTTCGTGTCCGGCTCTCGTATTGTGCCCGGCTCCCGTCGCGTTCGCCGCTTGGGCGGTGCAGTGAATGTGGCTTTCACTGCCGAATCCGCTGTGAAAGCCACATTCACTGCGATCACCAGGTGACCGGCAGGCCTCCCAGGCCGTCTGCCAGGCCGCCGCCGCGCATTTGGAGGTCGGCGATCGGGACGGCCAGGCGTAGCGAGGGGAGCCGAGTGAAGAGCGCCGAGAAGGCCACCTGCAACTGCACCCGCGCCAGCGGCGCCCCGATGCAGTGCCAGATCCCGTGCGCGAACGTCAGGTGCGCGTTCGGCGAGCGCGTCACGTCGAACGTCGACGGCTCGTCGAAGGCCTGCGTGTCGAAGTTCGCCAGGGTGAAGTCGATCAGCACCAGGTCACCGGCGCGGATGGTGACCCCGCCGATCTCGATGTCCTCCGCGGCGTACCGCGGCAGCGCCGACCCGCCCGCCTTCGCCGCGCGCAGCACTTCCTCCACGGCGGTGGGCAGGTTGGCCAGTGCCGCTTCCAGCTGCCCCGGGTTCGTCGACAGCAGGGCCACCCCGAGATCGATGTGCGAGGCGACGCTCTCCAACCCGGCGAACAGCAGGTTCGCCGCGATCGGCCCCACCTGCTCGTCCGTCGCGCCGTTCTGCACCATGCGCGAGATGACGTCCTCACCGGGTTCCGCCCGCTTGCGCGCGCCCAGTTCCGCGGCGTACGCGAAGATCGCGCCCATCCCGCCCTCGGCGTCCTCCCGGTCGTCCACCCCGCCCATCTGCTGCAACGGCTCCAGGATCCGGTCCCGCTCGTCCAGCGGCACGCCGATCAGCTCGCACAGCACCAGCAGCGCGAACGGGAACGAGAACCCGCCGTGCAGATCGGTCGGCGGACCGGACTCCACAAAGGAATCCAAAGTGGACGCCGCGATGGCCTCCACCCGCGGCTTCAGGTTGAGCACGCGGCGCGCGGTGAAGTTCGGCGCCAGCCACGCCCGCGTCTGCTTGTGCGCGTCCCGCGCGGCCTCGTGGTCCGGGATGATCAGCATGTCCAGCAACGGGTTGTCCACGTACTTCGGCGCGGACCCCGGATCCAGGTGCGAGCGCCCGATGCGCTCGTCCATCAGCAACTGCTTGACCTCGGCGTAGCGCGTGACCAACCACGCCTCGTCCCCGGCGGGCGTGCGCACCCGGCAGATCGGCGCCTGCTCCTGCAGATCCCGCAGCAGCGTGCTCGGCCGCAGCCGCAGCAGGCCTTCCCGCTCCGTCGCCAGCGACGGCAGCTCGTCCTGCGAAGTTGTCATTCCCCAGTCTCCTACCAGCAAACGGGCAGGGCGTGCAGCCCGAACAGCACACCGTCGTATTTGTAGGGCAGGCCTTCGGGAGCCTCGGCCACCTTGAGCGTCGGCACGCGCTCGAACAGCTTGCGGTAGGCCACATCCATCTCGACCCGCACCAGGTTCTGCCCGAGGCACTGGTGAACGCCGTAACCGAAGGCGACGTGGTGCTGCGCGGACCGGCCGGGGTCGAACTCACCCGGCCGCTCGAACATCGCGGCGTCGTGGTTGGCGCCGGCGACCAGCGGCACGATGCCCTCACCGGCCTTGATCAGCTGACCGCCGATCTCCACGTCCTCCACGGCCACCCGCAGCGCCACCATGTCGGCCACCGAGTAGTACCGCAGCAGCTCCTCGACCACCCGCTCGTCACCGATCCACTGTGGATTGTCGATCAGCGTCATCGCGCCCAGCGCGATGTTGTTCGCGGTGGTCTCGTGCCCGGCGATCAGCAGCAGCATCGCCACCCCGGAGATCTCCGACGGGTCGAGCGTGCCCGCCGAGACCAGCCTGCTGATCAGGTCCTCGCCCGGCCGCTTCTGCCGCAGCGAGATCAGCCGGTTGAGGTAACGCAGGATCTGCTGGCTGGCGTCGTCGCGCTCGGCGTCGCTGGAGCTGATGGTCACCAGGATCTGCGTCTTCGACTCGAAGAAGTCGCGGTCCACCTTGGGCACGCCGAGCAGTGAGGAGATCACCAACGATGGCACCGGCAGCGCGAAGTCCGCCACCAGGTCCGCCGAGTTCCCCTTGGCCAGCATGCGGTCCAGCACACCGTCCACAATGGTCTCCACCGCCTCGCGCATCTCCTTGATGCGGCGCACGGTGAACTCCGGGATCAGCGCCTTGCGGAACCGGGTGTGCTCCGGCGGGTCGAGCGAGACGAACCACCCGGGCACCTCGTGCGCCGAGGGCGCGCCCCCGGTCCGGCCGGGCCGGGGGAAGCCCTCCTTCGACGGGTTGGAGCTGATCTTCGGCTCGGTCAGCACCTTGCGCACGTCCTCGTGCCTGGTCACCAGCCAGACCGAGCCCCCGGTCGGCAGCGACGCCTTGACCAGCCCGTCCAGCTGCCGGAACTGCGCGTACTCGTTCGGGGGGAACGGCTGGCCCGGCCGCCGCAGCATGAACGGGACCATCGGCTGTTCGACACTCGACATGATCACTCTTCCCCGTAGAACGCGCGGATCTTCCCGATGATGAAGTCCTGGTCCGGTTCGGTCAGCTGGGTGTAGGTCGGCAGGTACAGGCCGGTCTCGGCGAAGCGGTTCGCGTTCAGCCGTTCCCAGCCCTCGGCGAGGTAGCCGGGCTGGCGGCTCATCGGCTTGAAGAAGTACCGCGTCTCGATGCCCTCGGCGGCCAGGTGCGCCATCAGCTCGTCCCGCCGGTCGGCCAGCAGGTCGTACATCCACAGCACGTCCCGCGGCGGCATCAGCGTGATGCCGTCGATGCCTTCGAGGCCGGCGGTGTAGTGCTTGTCGATCGCCGCGCGCCGTTCGAGGATCTCGTCCAGCCGCTCCACCTGCGCCAGCGCGACGGCGGCCTGGAGATTGGTGATGCGGAAGTTGTAGGCGAGCTTCTTGTGCAGGAAGTTGTGCTCCTTGTTGAACGCCATGCCCCGCAGGTGCGCGATCTGGTCGGCCAGCCGGTGGTCGTCGGTCAGGCAGATGCCGCCCTCACCGGAGGTGATGATCTTGTTGGCGAACAGCGAGTAGCAGGCGATGTCGCCGACCGGCCGCACCCCGTGCGCCTCGGCGGTGTCCTCGACCACGCGCAGGTTGTACTCGAACGCGAGCTCCATGATCGCGTCCATGTCGCAGCGCCTGCCGTAGATGTGCACCGGCATGATCACCTTGGTGCGCGGGGTGATCTTGGCCTCGATCAGCCCCGGGTCCATGTTCAGGTCGTCGCCGCAGTCGACGAAGACCGGGGTGGCGCCCAGGTAGGTGACCGCCCACGCGGTGGCGATCATGGTGAACTCGGGGACCAGCACCTCGTCGCCGGGGCCGACGCCGAGCGCGCGCAGCGCGAGCGTCAGCGCGGTGGTGCCGGACGAGCAGGCCACGCCGCGCTCGATGCCGTTGTAGGCGGCGAAGGCCTCCTCGAACTGCCGGACGTACGGGCCCTGCGAGGAGATCCAGTTGCCGGTGACCGCCTTGGTCACGTACTCCAGCTCACGACCTTCCAGCCAGGGCTGGGAAACCGGGTACTTGTAGCCCATTTCTCCGCTCAGTCCTTCGCCATCGCCGGGAGGCCGAGGATCAGGTCGGCGGCCTTCTCGCGGCCGCCCGCCTGGTGCTGGAGGCGCGAAAGCCGCTCGGCGCGGGTGCGGAACGCGCTGTTGCCGAGCACCCTGGTCACCTTGTCCAGCACGTCGTCGACGTCCATGCCGTGCGGCCGGTCCAGGGTCAGGCTGATGCCGAACGACTCCCCGCGCACCGCCTGGTCGAAGCAGTCCACCCACAGCGGCCGCATCACCTGTGGTTTCCCGAAGTAGACGCTCTCGTTGTAGGCGTTGCCGCCGCCGTGCGAGAAGAACAGCTTCACGCTGGGGTGCGCGAGCACGTCGAGCTGAGACGGGACCCAGCTCTCGATCCGCAGGTTGCCGGGCAGCTGGTCGGCGGGTGGCAGCCACTTCTTCTGCTCGGCCGGGAGCTTCCAGAGCACGTCGTGCTGCCCGTCGAGCCGCCGCGCCACTTCGACCAGCGCGCCGACCTGCTCGGCGGTGAGCCGGGTGATGGTGCCGAATCCCATGTAGACCACCGAATCCCGGTCGGACAGCCAGTCCGCCAGTTCGGTGTCGTCCGATTCGGGCAACGGCGGCACCAGCGCGCCGACCGTGCGCACCTTCTCCGGCAGTTCGAACGGGTAGTCCAGCTCGGGAATGGTGTTGCACAGCACCAGTTCCGCCTGCTCCACCCGGACGAATTGGCCGAACGCCTCCGGTGCCACGCCGAGTTCCGCGCGGACCTGGGCGTCCTCGGCCTGCCGCGCGCGCATCTCCTTGGACATCGCCATGGTCAGCGTGCGCCAGCCGAACAGCCGGTTGCTCACGCGCTGCGCCAGGGTGCCCCGGAACGGCAACCCGGAATGGGGCACGGGGAAACCCTTGGGGGTGTACGACTTGCCGATCGGCACGTACGAGGTGAGCAGGTTGCTCGGCACGAACGGCACGCTCAGCACGTACGGGATCTTCCTGGTGATGGCCAGTTCGATGCCGAACCGGCACATGCTCTCGATCACCAGCAGGGCCGGGTCGATCTTCTCCACGGCCTCTTCCAGCCTGCGGTACTTGGCCATCCGCAGCCGGGGTTTGTCGGTCTGCTCGATGACCGCGCGGCGGGCCTTGAACTTAGACTTCTGCGTGACCCGCCGGTAGGTCTCGTCGTCCCAGGTGGTGGAGGACAGTTCGGGGATCGGGTCGCCCAGTGAGAAGAACTCGACCGGGGAACCCGCGTTGAGCTGCTCGACCGCATCGCGGCGGTTCTCGTCGGTGGCGAACCAGAGCCCGGCGACGCCGCGCCGGGACAGCTCTTCGGCCAGCACGAGCATCGGGTTCAGCAATCCGCTCTCGGAATAGCTGACGAACAGGATGGGGCGGCTCGGACTCTCGGGCGCCATGGACCGGAGCATGACGCACCGCCGGAACCGTTGTCCCGGGGCTCACGGCAACTCGAGGAAAACCCCTAGTACCCGGGGTGTGCAGGGGAAATACGTGATTCAGTGCAGGTGGTGGAGTGGGTCGGAACGAGGAGTGCGCGAGCATGCCGGAGCCGGGCGCGGAACAGCCAGCGGGGCTGGTCGAGCGCGCCGCCCAGTGGCACCGCCTGACCGGGCTGCTCGAGGCGGGCGGCGGCCGCGTGGTGCGCCTCACCGGCCCGGTCGCCACCGGTAAGACCGAGTTGCTGACCGCGCTGGGTGAGGCCGTCACCGGGTACCGGCGGTGTGCGGCTTCGTGCTCACGGGCGGAACGCGCGCTGCCGTTCGGTGTGGTGCACCAGCTGTTCCACGGCCTCGACCTGCCGGCGTCCACCGCGGACCGGCTGAAGCGGATCCTGGAGATCGGCGCGGGCGAGACCGACGCGCGGGAGGCCGCGCGCGTGCGGCATTCGCTGTGCCGCGTCCTGCTGGAGCAGGGCCCGGTACTGGTCACCGTCGACGACGTGCAGCACGCCGACGCCGAATCGGTGCACTGGCTGTGCTACCTGCTGAGACGGCTGCACACCGCGGACATCCTCCTCGTGCTGACCGAAGTGGACAGTCCGCGCGCCGGCTATTCGCCGCTGCACGAGGAACTCGCGCGCCAGGGCGCCGAACACCTGGAGCTGCGGCCGTTGTCCGAGGACGGGGTGGCCGCGCTGGCCGCCGAGCAGCTCGGCGGGCGGCGGGCGCGGCGGCTCGCGCCGAAGCTGTACCCGATCACCGGGGGCAGCCCGCTGCTGGTGCGCGCGGTGCTGGCCGACCTGCCCGAGCAGCCGGGTGAGGTGGTGCCCGGCCGGTGCTTCCGCCAGGGCCTGCTGAGCAGCCTGCACCGCTGCGAGCCGGAGGTGCTGGCCGTGGCCCGGTCGCTGGCCGTGCTCGGGGACGCGGCGAGTCCGGCGATGATCGCGGACCTCGGCGGGCTGGGCGAGGCGGCCGTGACCGCGTCGATCGACCTGCTCAACGCCGCCGAGCTGCTGGAACACGGTCAGTTCCGGCACCCGGAAGCGCGGGCGGCGGTGCTCGGTGACATGTCCGCGGCCGATCGCCGGTCGCGCAGCCTCGCCGCCGCGCGCCTGCGGCACGACCAGGGCGCGCCCGCCGGTGAGGTGGCGCCCTTCCTGCTCGACGCCGAGGACGCGCACAGCCCGTGGACCGTGCCCGTGCTGGTGGAGGCCGCCGAGCAGGCGCTGCGGGACGAGCGGATCACCGACGCCGTGCGGTTGCTCGACCTGGCCCACCGCGTCTGCCCGGGACTGGCGGAGCGCGCGGCCATCGCCGCCCGGCTCGCCAGGGCCGAGTGGCGGGTCAACCCCTCGGCCGCCGCCCGCCGGTTGCCGCCGCTGGTCACCTCGGTGGACCGGCTCGCCGAGCCGGACGTGCTGGCGCTGGTGCGGCAGTTGCTGTGGGACGGGCAGTTCACCGAGGCCAAGCGCGCGCTGGAAGCGGTGGAGAAGCTGGCCCGCCCGGTGGCGCGCACGAATCCGGGTGAAGACGCGAGGGCGATGGAGCTGTGGCTGGCCTGCTCGCACCCGGCGCTGGCGTCGCGGGGTCAGGTGCCGCCGGACGCGGCCAGGCGGTCGCTGGACCTGACCACCGGGCCCGCGCTGAAGGCCACCGCCGCGCTGGCCGGGGTGCTGACGCACGGGCCGGGCGAGCAGGTGGTCACCGACGCGGAGCAGGTGCTGGAGGCGGCGCGGCCGAGCGACGGCGTCTCGTGGGGACCGGAGACGGCGCTGACGGCGCTGCTGGCGCTCGTCTACGCCGACCGGCTGGAGGTCGCGCAAACGGCCTGCGAACGACTGTTGCCCGAAGCCGCGACCCCGGTCAGCCAGGCGTTGTACGCGGCCGCGCGGGCGGAGATCGCGGTGCGGCGCGGGGAGTTGCCGGTGGCCGTCGAGCAGGCGCAGACCGCGCTCGACCTGCTGCCGCCGACCGGCTGGGGCGTCGGCGCGGGGTTGCCGCTGGGCGCGTTGATCACCGCGCTGACGCGGATGGGCAGGCACACCGAGGCGGCGAAGCGGCTGGAGCAGTCGGTGCCGGAGGCGATGTTCCAGAGCCGGCACGGGCTGCACTACCTGGCCGCGCGCGGGACCCACTACCTGGCCACTTCGCGGCACTACGCGGCGCTGGCGGATTTCCTGGCCTGTGGTGAGCTGATGACGAGCTGGGGCCTGGACATGCCGGGCCTGGTGCCGTGGCGGACCAGCGCGGCCGAGGCGTGGCTGCGGCACGGCAACCGCGACGAGGCGCGACGGCTGATCAACGAGCAACTGGCGAAACTGGGCCCCGGCGGCTCGCGGACGCGGGGCACGGCGTTGCGCCTGCTGGCCGCGACGAGCCAGCCGCACACCCGGCCGCAGCTGCTCGCCGACGCCGTGTCCATTTTGGAGGAACACGGGGACCAGTACGAGCTGGCGCTGGCGCTGGCCGACCTGAGCCGGACGCACCAGGCACTGCGGGAACACCGGCGGGCGTGGACGATCGCGCGCCGGGCGTGGCACGTGGCCAACGCCTGCGATGCCGCGGAACTGTGCGAGGAACTGCTGCCGAGCCGCTCGAAGCCGGAGGTGGCGCGGCGGAAGACCCCCGCGGCGAACGGCATCGACGCCCTGACCGACGCCGAGCGGCGGGTGGCCGCGCTGGCCGCCGTGGGGTACACGAACCGGGAGATCGCGAACAAGCTGTTCATCACGCCGAGCACGATCGAACAGCACCTGACACGGGTCTACCGGAAGCTGAACGTGAAGTACCGGAAAGACCTGCCCGCCGACCTGCTCACCGACCTGGCGGGCACCGCCTGATCTGGCGGGCACCGCCTGAAGTGGTGTGAATGTGGCTTTCACTGCGAAATCCGCAGTGAAAGCCACATTCACACCACTAGGCCGGTACCCCGGCCCGCGCGGTCAGGTGCGAGCGCAGCTCCTGCACCATGGTCGAGAGGTCCGCCCGGTCCGCCGCCGCCCCGTAGAGGTAGAAGTCCGGCCGTACCAAGGCTCCGACCACCTTCGACGAAGCCAGCCAAGGCAGGTACACGTCATCCGTGTCCTCCACCTCGAACGGCTCGGCCGCCGCCGACGGCACCACCCGCACCACGTGCGCCCCGATCTCGTCCAGGAATTCCAGGTCCGCGCCGTCCAGCACCGAGTACGGGTCGAACGTCGAGATCAGCACGAAACCCCGGCCCACCACGTCGTCGAACAACCCCGTCGACGAACCCCGCGTGACCCGCCCCTGCGGGCTCAGCTCACCCGCGGGCGCCAGCGGCTCCCCAGCGGAATTCCGCCGCACCACACCGGTTTCCAGCGAATAGAACGAAGAAGAATCCTCCGACGACGAACCGTCCGCGGACGGCGCCGCCTGCATGCCGAGCAGGTGCGTGTCCCGCGCGGCAGCCGCCACCGTGTCCAGTTCCGAGATGATCTTCCCCATCTCCACCGAGACGTTGATCGCGTGCCGCACCTGCGGGTCGCGCTCGGCCGGGTACTCGTCGAGCAGGGCCGCGTCGGACACCCCGCGCAGCACCAGGTCCAGCTTCCAGGCCAGGTTCGCCGCGTCCCGCACGCCCGAGCACATGCCCTGCCCGGCGAACGGCGGCATCAGGTGCGCCGCGTCCCCGGCGATCAGCACCCGGCCCTCCCGCCACTTGTCCGCGATCCGCGCCTGGAAGGTGTACATGGTGTGACGGCACAGCGTCGCGTTCTCCGGCGTCGCGTCGAACCGCTTGAGCAGCCGCCACACGTTCTCCGGCCGGTTCATCCGCTCGACCGTCTCGCCCGGCAGCCGCCGGAACTCCCACCGCCGGTGCCCGCGCCCGCTGGCCACCATGGTGGTCGGCCGCAGCGGGTCGCAGATCTGCCGGTCGTTCGGGTGGAACTCGCGCGGCTCGTGGAACAGCACGTCGCACAGCAGCCAGTCCTGCTTGAAGCCGAGATCGGTGTTGGTCGAGCCGATGTGCTCGCGCACGAAGCTGTTCGCCCCGTCGCAGCCGATCACCCACGACGCGGTGATCCGGTCGTAGCCCTCGTGCGGACCCGGCGCCTCGACCTCGACGTACGAGCCGTGGTCGGCCAGCCCGATCGCGGTGTGCCCGGTGAGCACCTTCAGCGTCGGCAGCTTCGCGGCCTGCTCCGAGAGCGCCGCCTCCAGCGTGGGGTGGTGGATGACCACGGCGGGTGGCCAGCCGTCACGGCCGGTTTCGAACGGCACGTCGAAGCGCATCAGTCGCTGCCCGGCGGAGTTCAGGAACTCGTACTCGCCGAGCCGCTCGTAGATCTCCGGCAGCGCGTCCCCGATGCCCGCGGCGGCGAAGTTCCGCGCGGTCTCGCCGTCGAACCCCTTGACGCGCGGGAACGGGTACGGCTCCGGCCAGCGCTCCAGCACGATCACCCGCCACCCGCGCTGGGCGAGCAGCATGGACAGGGTCTGGCCGGCCGGTCCGTTGCCGACGATCACCACGTCGGCGTCGTAGCGTTCAGTCTCTGGCATGTCCCATCCGCTCTAGAAAACGGTGTCGATCAGTTCGAAGGCCTGTTCCGGGTTGAGCCTCGGGTCGCACAGCGACTCGTAGCGGTCGGCGAGCTGTCGTTCGCCCGCCACCGGCCCGCCCACGCATTCGGTCACGTCGGCGGCCGCCACTTCCAGGTGCAGTCCGCCGGGGTGCGCGCCCAGCCCCTCGACGATCCGCGTGAAAGCGGCGGCCTCGTCGATGATGTCCGCCAGGTACCTGGTCTTCTGCCCAGTTTCCGCGCGGACGGTGTTGCCGTGCATCGGATCGCTCAGCCAGACCACCGGGTGCCCTGCCGCCCGCACCGCGCGCACCACCGGCGGCAGCGCCGCTTCGATCGCGCGGCCCATCCGCACGATCAGCGTCAGCCTGCCGGGCGTGCGGTCGGGGTCGAGCAGTTCGCACAGGCGCAGCGCGGTTTCCGGATCGGTACCGGGTCCGACCTTGCAGCCGACCGGGTTCACCGCCGACGCGAGCAGGTGGACGTGGGCGTGGTCGAGCTGCCGGGTGCGTTCGCCGATCCACGGGAAGTGCGTCGACGAGAGGTAGTCACCGCCGAGCCCGGCGCGGACCAGCGGGCGTTCGTAGTCGAGCACCAGCGCCTCGTGGCTGGTCCACGGGCCGCTGCGCCCGGGTTCCCAGTGCGTGCGCAACGCACCGAGCACGTCCGCGCTGGCCTGGTACGCCCACAGCATGCGGCGCGGGTCGTGCTGCCTGCCCGCGAAGTCCGGTTCGAACGAGTTGACCAGGTGCCCGCGGAAGACCGGCACTTCCACGCCGTTGACCGTTTCGAACGCGTTCGAGCGTGGTTTCGCGTACTGCCCGGCCATCCGTCCGAAGCGGACCACCGGCTGGGAAACCTTCTTGGCGAACAGATCGCCGAGTTCGGTGAGGACGGTGACCTTCGCGGCGGTGCGGGAAAGACTGGCGTCACCGAAGCTCTCGGCGCAGTCACCCGCCTGCAGCACGCGTGCCGAACCGTCGGCGACCGCGGCCAGCGCGCCGCGCACCTCCAGCAGTTCCGCCTCGGTGACCAGCGGGCCGGCTGCCGAAAGCCGCCGTTGCGTGCGCTCGAAGTCGCGGTGGTGCCGCCAGTCCGGCTGCTCGGCCGCGGGGAGCGGGCCGGGTTCGGCCCGGCGCATGGTGGGCTGCATTCGGCAACATCTCCTGCGTTGGCTGGCGAGCGGGGTCAACGGTGGAAAATGTGCACAAAACCGGACGCTACCAGCAGTCCGAGCCGCGATCGGCACGCTCGCGCACACACTAGGGAAATGACTGCACCGGGACGAAGATAGGGGGGTCACAGGGGGGTGATGCAGGGAAATTGCCGTTGTGCGACGGGCAGCATCGCGCCGGTGAACTGCACCGCCGATCCCGGGAGTTCCGCTGATGTTGCGTACAGAGCTGATCCGGCCCCTGCCCGAACTGCTGGCCGCGCACGCTGAGCGAATGCCGGCCAAGGTGGCCTTCCGCGACCACCGGCGGGCGGTCACCTACGCGGAGCTGTACCGGCGCACCGGCAGGCTGGCCGGGCACCTGGCGGGACTGCGGTTGCAGCCAGGCGACCGGGCGCTGATCTACCTGGGCAACTCGGTCGAGGTGATCGAGAGCTACCTGTCCATCGCCAGGGCCAGCGGGGTCGGCGTGCCGTTCAACCCGCATTCGGCGGCCGCCGAGCTGGAGCACGTGGTCGACGACAGCGGGGCCAGCGTGGTCATCACCGATCCCGCCCACCTGGCGCAGGTGCTCGCGCTGCTGGCCGGGCGGCCGTACCTGCGCGTGGTGCTCACCGGGGACGAGCCGGTGCCGGAGCACCCGGCCGTGGTGTCCTACGCGGACCTGATGGCCACCCCGCCGGACCTGCCCGCGCGCGACGACCAGGAACTCGACGACGTCGCCTGGATGCTCTACACCTCCGGCACCACCGGCAAACCCAAGGGCGTGCTGTCCACCCAGCGCAGCTGCCTGTGGTCGGTGGCCGCCTGCTACGCGCCGATCATCGGACTGTCCGAAGAGGACCTGGTGCTGTGGCCGCTGCCGCTGCACCACAGCCTCGCGCACATCTTCACCGTGCTCGGGGTGACCGCGGTCGGCGCCACCGCGCACCTGATGGACGGGTTCGCCGCCGAGGACGTGCTGCGCGCGCTCGGCGAGGACGAGTACACCTTCCTCGCCGGGGTCCCGGCGCTCTACCACTACCTGCTCGAGGCCTCGGCCGGTACCGAGGTCCGCGCGCACCACCTGCGGGCCTGCCTGACCGGCGGCACGGTCTGCCCGGCGGCGCTGCGGCACTCCTTCGAGCGGGCGTTCGGCGTCCCGCTGCTCGACTGCTACGGCAGCACCGAGGCCTGCGGTTCCTTCGTGGTCAACGGGATCAGCGGGACCAGGGTGGACGGTTCGTGCGGGCTGCCGATCCCCGGCGTGGCGGTGCGCCTGGTCGATCCGGACACCGGACTGGACGTGGCCTCGGGCGACGAGGGCGAGCTGTGGTTCCGCGGGCCGAACCTGATGGTCGGTTACCACAACCAGCCGGAGGCGACCGCCGAGGCGATGTCGAACGGCTGGTACCGCACCGGTGACCTGGCCCGCGCCGACGAGGCCGGCTACCTGACCATCACCGGGCGGATCAAGGAACTGATCATCCGCAACGGCGAGAACATCCACCCCGGCGAAGTGGAGGAAGTGCTCCGCAAGGTGCCGGGCGTGGCCGACGTGGCGGTGGTCGGCCGCCCGCACGACGTGCTCGGCGAGGTGCCGATCGCCTTTGTCGTGCCCGGTCCCGGCCTCGACCCCGAGCTGTTGTTCGACACCTGCCGCGAGCAGTTGTCGAACTTCAAGGTGCCCGAGGAGCTGTACGAGATCGACGAGGTGCCGCGCACGCCGTCGGGCAAGATCACCCGGCACGTGCTGCTCGACCGCCCGGCCCGGCTGCGCGCGGCCAGCGGCGGCAGGCACGAGTCCCTGTTGCGGACCGACTGGGTGCCGTTGCCTTCGGTCCGCCCCAGCACCGCGCCACCGCCGACCGACTGGGCGGTGCTCGGCCCGGACCACTTCGGACTGACCCAGGGCCTGGTTTCGGCCGGGATGTCGGTGCGGGAACACGCCGACGCCGCCGCGTTGCACGTGGCCGCGTCGCTGGGTGAGCCGGTGCCGGAGGTCGCCGTGCTGTGCTGCCCGACCGGTGGTGCCGGGACCGATGCCGCGCACGAGGCGATGCGCGAACTGTCGGACCTGCTGTGGTCGTGGGCGCACGACGACTGGCTCGCCGGCTGCCGCCTGGTCGTGGTGACCAGGGGCGCGCTGGCCACCGGCGCCGGCGAGGACGTCACCGACCTGGTGCACGCCTCGCTGTGGGGCCTGCTGCGGTCGGTGCAGGCGGAGTACCCGAACCGGTTCGTCCTGGTGGACCTCGACGAGCACTCGCCGCCGGTGCTGCCGTTCGCGGTGGGATCCGACGAGCCGCAGCTGGCCATCCGCGGCGGGATCGCGTTCCGCCCGCGGCTGATGCGCGTCACCGCGAACACCGACGGGCAGCCGATGCACCTCGATCCGAAGAGGACGGTGGTGGTCACCGGCGCCACCGGCCCGATGGGCGTGGCGCTGACCCGGCACCTGGTCAGCGCGCACGGTGCCAGGAACCTCCTGTTGATCAACCCGGGTGACGACGAGCTGGAAGCCGAACTGGGCAAGCTCGGCGCCCGCGTCACCACGGCGACCTGCGACCTCGGTGACCGCGAAGCGCTCGGCCGGGTGCTCGGCGGGCTGAAGCGGCCGGTCACCGCTGTGCTGCACTGCGACGGCGAGGTGGAGAGCCCGTCCGCCCCGCCCGGCGACCGGCGCCTGGCTTTCCGCTCCATTGTGGATGGTGCGGTCAACCTGCACGAGCTGACCGGCGAGCTGTCGGCGTTCGTGCTGCTGGGTTCGGTCGCCGGTGCGCTCGGCGCCGCCGGACGCGGTGACCAGGCCGCCGCCACCGCCTTCCTGACCGCGCTCGCGCAGTACCGCCGCGCCCGCCGGATGCCCGCGGTGTGCGTGGCGCTGGGCACCGCCGCGCAGGCGGCCGAACTGTCCACTCAGGAATGCCTGGCCATGTTCGACGCGGTCACCGCGATGGACCTGCCGCACGCGGTGGTGATGCGGGTCAACGAGCAGACCGCGTCGCGGACCGTGCCCGCCCTGCTGCGCGGTCTGGTCGACACCGCGCCCACCACCGATTCGGCCTCGCTGAAGGAACGCGTCGCCGCGATGTCGGCGGACGAACGGGAAACCTTCCTGGTCGACCTGATCCGCGCGGAGGTGGCGACCATCCCCGGTATCACCGGTGGGGAGCGCGCCGGTGCCGGGAAGACCTTCCGCGAACTGGGGTTCACCTCGGTCAGCGCGGTGGAACTGCGCAACCGCCTGGCCGCCGCGACCGGACTGGGCCTGACCGCGACGGTGGCCTTCGACTACCCGACCCCGGTGGCGCTGGCCCGGCACCTGCGGGCCGTGCTGCTCGGCGAGCAGGCGCCCAAGATCGTCGTCGAGACCGGCGCGCCGGATGAGCCGATCGCCATCGTCGGCATGGCCTGCCGGTATCCCGGTGGGGTGCGGTCGCCGGAGGACCTGTGGCGGCTGGTCACCGAGGGCGCCGAGGTGGTCTCGGACTTCCCCGCCGACCGCGGCTGGGACCTGGCCAGGCTGTTCGGCTCCGAATCCGGCGCCACCTACTGCCAGCAGGGCGGTTTCCTCTACGACGCACCGGACTTCGACGCCGGGTTCTTCGGCATCTCCCCACGTGAAGCGCTGGCGATGGACCCGCAGCAGCGGCTGGTGCTGGAAACCTCGTGGGAGGCGGTCGAACGGGCCGGGATCGACCCGCTTTCCCTGCGCGGCAGCAAGACCGGGATGTTCGCCGGGGTGATGTACCACGACTACGGCTGGGGGCTGGCCGATCCGCCGGAGGGGTCCGAGGCGTACTGGGGCATCGGCAACGCGGGCAGCGTGGTGTCCGGCCGGGTGTCCTACGCGCTGGGGCTCGAAGGCCCGGCGGTCACCGTGGACACCGCGTGCTCCTCGTCGCTGGTCGCGATGCACTGGGCCGGGCAGTCGCTGCGCGAGGGCGAATGCGACCTGGCGCTGGCCGGTGGGGTCGCGGTGATGTCTACCCCGCAGACGTTCGTGGAGTTCTCGCTGCAAGGCGGGCTGGCGCCAGACGGGCGGTGCAAGTCCTTCGCCGACGCGGCCGATGGCACCGGCTGGTCCGAGGGCGTCGGGTTTGTCGTCCTGGAACGCCTTTCCGACGCCAAGCGCAACGGGCACACCGTTCTCGCCGTGCTGCGGGGGAGCGCGGTGAACCAGGACGGCGCGTCGAACGGGCTGACCGCGCCGAACGGGCCGTCGCAGCAACGCGTCATACTCCAGGCGCTGGCGAACGCCGGGCTGAAGCCGTCCGATGTGGACGCGATGGAAGCCCACGGCACCGGGACCACGCTGGGCGACCCGATCGAGGCGCAGGCGCTGCTGGCGACCTACGGCCAGGATCGCGAACAGCCGCTGCTGCTGGGCTCGGTCAAGTCGAACCTCGGGCACACGCAGGCCGCCGCCGGCGTGGCCGGGGTGATCAAGATGGTGCAGGCGCTGCGGCATGGCGTGCTGCCGAAGACCCTGCACGTGGACCAGCCCTCGTCCTATGTGGACTGGTCGGCTGGTGCCGTCGAACTGGTCACCGAGCAGCGGGACTGGCCTTCGCACGACCGCCCGGCCAGGGCCGGGGTGTCGTCGTTCGGCATCAGCGGGACCAACGCGCACGTGATCGTCGAGCAGGCGCCACCGCAACCGCGGGTGGTCGAGCCCGCCGAGGTCACGCCGTCGGTGGTGCCGTGGCTGGTCTCCGCCCGCTCGGCCACCGCGCTCGACGCCCAGGCCGACCGGCTGCGCGCACTCGACGGCGACCCGCTGGACATCGGCTTCTCCACGGTGGTCTCGCGGTCGGTCTTCGAGCACCGCGCGGTGCTCATCGACGGCCTGGAGGTCGCGCGCGGTGAGGCCGCCGACCGTTCGGTGGCGGTCCTGTTCTCCGGTCAGGGCAGCCAGCGGATCGGCATGGGCCGCGAGCTGTACCAGCGCTTCCCGGTGTTCGCCCGGGCGCTGGACGAGGTGCTCGAACACCTCGACGTCCGCGACGTCATGTGGGGCACCGACGAGGAGGCCTTGAACCAGACCGGCGCCACGCAGCCCGCGTTGTTCGCCATCGAGGTCGCGCTGTTCCGGCTGATCGAGTCGTGGGGGGTCCGGCCCGACTACCTGGCCGGGCACTCCATCGGCGAGATCGCCGCCGCGCACGTGGCCGGGGTGCTCACCCTGGACGACGCGGGCAAGCTCGTCGAAGCACGCGCGAAGCTGATGCAGGCCCTGCCCGCCGGCGGAGCGATGATCGCCATCGAGGCCACCGAGGACGAAGTCGCGCCGCTGCTCACCGACGAGGTCTCGATCGCCGCGATCAACGGCCCGCGGTCACTGGTGATCTCCGGAAACGCGCAGGTCGCGGCCGGTATTGCCGGGTCTTTCGCCGAGCAGGGGCGGAAGTCTAGGCGTTTGCCGGTCAGCCATGCGTTCCACTCACCCTTGATGAACTCGATGCTGGATGACTTCCGGGCGGTGGTGTCGGGGCTGTCGTTCACCGCGCCGCGGGTGCCGGTGGTGTCGAACCTGACCGGGGCCGTCGCCACCGGCGCCGAGCTGTGCTCGCCGGACTACTGGGTCCAGCACGTGCGCGGCACCGTGCGCTTCGCCGACGGCGTGCGCGCGCTGGCCGACGCGGGCGCGGACGTCTTCCTCGAACTGGGCCCGGACGGGGTGCTCTCCGGCATGGCCGCGGACTCGGCGCCCGACGCGACGCTGGTCCCCCTGCTGCGCAAGGACCGCCCGGAGGAGGTCAGCGCGCTCACCGCGTTGGCGAAACTGCACGTCAGCGGGGTGCCGGTGAGCTGGCGGCCGGTCTTCACCGGCACCGGGGCGCGCCGGGTGGACCTGCCGACCTACGCCTTCCAGCGGCAGCGGTTCTGGCCCGAGCTGGCCGCCCCGGCCACCGCGACCGGCTCGGACCCGGTGGACGCCGCGTTCTGGAGCCTGGTCGACGACGGTGACCTGGCCACCGTGGCCGCGACGCTGGAGGTCGACCCCAAGATCGCCGCCACCATGGTGCCCGCGCTGGCGACCTGGCGGAACCGGCGGCGCGCCCAGTCCGTTGTGGACTCCTGGCGCTACCGCGAGTCGTGGGCGCGGCTGCCCGAGCCCGCCGCTCCGGCCGGGCGGTCGTGGCTGGCGGTCGTGGACCGCGAGGACGAGTGGTCCACCGCGGTGCTCGCCGCGCTCGGCCCCGACGTGGTGCGCGTCGAGGTGTCCGACCGCAAGGCCATGACCGCGAAGTTCGAGGACCTCGCCGGGCACGAGTTCGCCGGGGTGGTTTCGCTGGCCGGGCTGAGCGAAGCGCCGTCGCACGGTGCCGTCCCGGCCGGGCTGCTCTACTCCGTCGAAGTGGTGCAGGCCCTGGGCGATGCCGGGATCGAGGCGCCGGTCTGGCTGGTCACGCGTGGTGCGGTGGCGGTCGGGAACCCGGCTGAGGTGACCCGCCCCGAGCAGGGCGCGCTGTGGGGCCTCGGCCGGTCGGCCGCGCTGGAGCTGCCGCGCCGCTGGGGCGGGCTCGTCGACCTGCCCGAGCAGTTCGACGAGCAGGCCGGGAAGCGGTTCGCGGCGGTGCTGACCGGCGACGAGGACCAGGTCGCCGTCCGGGCCGGTGGGGTGTTCGGCCGTCGGCTGGTGCACGCCCCGGCCACCGGCGCGCGGCCGGAGGACTGGCGGTTGCGCGGCACGGTCCTGATCACCGGCGGCACGGGCGGGCTCGGCGGGCACGTCGCCCGGTGGGCCGTCGCGAGCGGAGCCGAGCACGTGGTGTTGACCAGCCGCCGCGGTCCGGACGCGCCCGGCGCCGCCGAGCTGACGGCCGAACTGGAAGCCGAGGGCACGCGGGTGACCGTCGTGGCCTGCGACGCGGCCGACCGCGACGCACTGCGCGAGGTGCTGGCCGATCTCGACGTGAACGCGGTGGTGCACGCCGCCGGGGTCGGAGTCGGGGACGCGCCGATCGGCTCGGTGACCGCGGCCCAACTGGACGGAATGCTGCGTTCGAAGCTGACCGCCGCGTGGAACCTGCACGAGCTGACCGGTGACCTGGACGCCCTCGTGTTGTTCTCCTCGGGCGCGGGGAGCTGGGGCAGCGGTGGTCAGCCCGGATACGCGGCGGGCAACGCCTACCTGGACGCGCTGGCGGCGCACCGCCGCGGCCAGGGCCTGCCGGCGACGTCGATCGCCTGGGGTTCCTGGGCCGACGCCGGACTCGGCGCCGACAACCCGGAACTGTCCGAGCACATGCGCCGCGTCGGCGTGCTGCCGATGGAACCGCGGCTGGCCATCGCCGCGTTGCAGCAGGCGCTGGAGGACGGCGAAACCCTGCTCACCGTGACGAACACGGACTGGAAGCGGTTCGCGCCCAGCTTCACCGCGACCCGGCCGAGCCCGCTGCTGGCCGACCTGCCCGAGGTGGCCGCGGCACTGGCCGCCGAACCGGAGACCGGCGCGGAACCGGAGTTGCGGCAACGGCTCGCGGACCTGTCCGAAGCCGATCGCGCCCGGCTCCTGCTCGACCTGGTGCGGGGCGAGGCGGCCGCGGTGCTGGGCCACGACCGTCCACAAGCGATTCCGGCGGACAGGGTGTTCCGCGAGCAGGGGTTCGACTCGGTGACCGCGGTGGAGATGCGCGAGCGGCTCCGGGTGAAGTCCGGCCTGTCGCTGCCCGCGGCGCTGGTGTTCGACTACCCGACCCCGCGGGCCGTGGCCGCCTACCTCGGCGAGAACCTGGTGACCGAGCCACCGCGCGGGTCGGCGGCGAGCGAACTCGACCGGTTCGAAGCGGCGCTGTGGGCGGAGACCGCCGACACGCAGGTCATCGGCGAACGCCTGGAAGCGATCCTGCAGCGGCTGCGCAAGCCCGCCGCCACGCGTTCGTCCGAAGAGGACATCAACTCGGTCCCGGTGGACCGGCTACTCGACATCATCGACGGGGAACTCTCCGACCTCTCGTGATGCCTCCTGGCTAGTCAGCAGAAAGAGGATGGACCAGTGCAGCAGGATGAGCAGCAGGACAAGGTTGTCGAATACCTGAGGCGAGTCACTGTCGACCTGCGCCGGGCCCGCGAGCGGGTCCAGGAGCTGGAGCGCAAGCACACCGAGCCCATCGCCATCGTCGGCATGGCCTGCCGCTACCCGGGTGAGGTGCGCTCGCCCGAGCAGCTGTGGGAACTGCTCGCCGAGGGCCGCGACGTGATCGGGGAGTTCCCCGGCGACCGCGGCTGGGACCTCGACACCCTGTTCCGCACCGGGGCCAGCAACGCCACCGAAGGCGGGTTCGTGCACGACACGGCCGACTTCGACGCGGGCTTCTTCGGCATCTCGCCACGCGAGGCGCTGGGCATGGACCCGCAGCAGCGGCTGCTGCTGGAGACCTCGTGGGAGGCGCTGGAGCGCGCGGGCATCGACCCGGAGTCGTTGCGCGGCAGCCAGACCGGCGTGTTCACCGGCACGAACGGCCAGGACTACGCCACCCTGCTGGCCGGAGAGGCCACCACCGGCGTCATCGCGAGCGTCATCTCCGGCCGGGTGTCCTACACCTTCGGCTTCGAGGGACCGGCGGTTTCCGTGGACACCGCGTGCTCCTCGTCGCTGGTCGCGCTGCACCTCGCGGTCCAGGCCCTGCGGTCGGGCGAATGCTCGCTCGCACTGGCCGGTGGGGTGGCGGTGATGTCCACGCCGGGCGCGTTCACCGAGTTCACCAAGCAGGGCGCGCTCGCCGCCGACGGCCGGAGCAAGGCGTTCTCCGACAACGCCGACGGCATGGGCTGGTCGGAAGGGGCCGGGCAGCTGGTGCTCGAGCGGCTGTCCGACGCGCAGCGCAACGGGCGCACCATTCTCGCCGTCATCCGCGGCACCGCGGTCAACCAGGACGGTGCGTCCAACGGGCTCACCGCGCCGAACGGCCCGTCGCAGCAGCGGGTGATCCGGGCGGCACTGGCGAACGCCGGGCTCAACCCGTCCGATGTGGACGCCGTCGAGGCACACGGCACCGGGACCGCGCTGGGTGACCCGATCGAGGCGCACGCGCTGATGGCCGCGTACGGCCAGGATCGTGAGCACCCGCTGAAGCTCGGTTCGATCAAGTCGAACCTGGGGCACGCGCAGGCCGCCGCCGGGGTGGCCGGCGTGATCAAGATGGTGCTGGCGATGCGCAACGACGCGTTGCCGAAGACGCTGCACGCCGAGCGGCCTTCGTCGCACATCGACTGGTCCTCGGGGGCGGTCGAGCTGCTGACCGAGCAGAGCCCGTGGCCGCGTCAGGAGCGCCGGGCGGGCGTTTCCTCGTTCGGTGTCAGTGGAACGAACGCGCACATCATCCTTGAGCAAGCGCCGCCGCCGGTCATCGAGGAAGAAGAGCCTGCGGGCGAAGCGCCCCTGAAGGGCGTGGTTCCGTGGTTGCTCTCGGCCCGGACCGAGGCCGCGCTGACCGCGCAGGCCGCGCGCATCCGCGACGCTGAAGGGTCCCTCGAGGACATCGGCTTCTCACTGGCCACGACTCGCGCGGCACTCGACCACCGTGCCGTGGTGCTCGATCGTGACGCGCTGGATGCCTTCGCCGGTGGGGAAGCCGCGACCGGAGTGGTCACCGGGGTGGCCGGCGCCGTCGGCCGGTCCGCGTTCGTGTTCCCCGGTCAGGGTTCGCAGTGGGTCGGCATGGGCCGCGAGCTGCTGGACGCCTCGCCGGTGTTCGCCCGGCGGATCGAGGAATGCGCCGCCGCGCTCTCCTCCTTTGTGGACTGGTCGCTGCTCGACGTGCTGCGCGGCGACGGTGACCTGGACCGCGTGGACGTGGTGCAGCCGGTGTTGTGGGCGGTCATGGTGTCGCTCGCCGAGCTGTGGCGCTCGGTGGGGGTGGAGCCGGAAGCGGTCATCGGGCACTCCCAGGGCGAGATCGCCGCCGCCGCGGTGTCCGGGGCGCTGAGCTTGGACGACGCGGCCCGTGTGGTCGCGTTGCGCAGCATCGCGGTGGCCGAATCCCTGGCGGGGCACGGCGGAATGGTCTCCGTGGCCCTTCCGGCCGCGGAGGTCGACCTCGGGCGGTGGGGCGACCGGTTGTCGATCGCCGCGATCAACGGTCCGGGTGCGACCGTGGTCTCCGGTGAGGTGACCGCGCTCGACGAGTTGCTCGCCGCCTGCGAAGCCGACGGCGTTCGCGCTCGGCGGATCACGGTGGACTACGCCTCGCATTCCGTGCAGGTGGAGGCAATCCGCGAGCGCGTGCTCGCCGACCTCGCGCCGATCACGCCTCGCAGCAGTGACATTCCCTTCTACTCCACGGTGACCGGCGAGCCGATCGACACGGCCGCGCTGGACGCCGAGTACTGGTACACGAACCTCCGCCAGACCGTCGAATTCGAGCGCGCCACGCGAAGGCTGATCGACGACGGCTTCGACGTGTTCATCGAGCCGAGCGCGCACCCGGTGCTCACCGTCGGTGTCGAGCAGACGCTCGAAGCCGCCGGGTCGACCGGCACCGTGCTCGGCTCACTGCGCCGGGACGACGGTGGTGCACTGCGGTTCCTGACCTCGGTCGCCGAAGCGCACGTCGCCGGGGTGGCCGTGAACTGGCCGGTGTTCTTCGGCGGCGCCCAGCGCGTCGACCTGCCGACCTACGCCTTCCAGCGGCAGCGCTACTGGCCGTCGGCCGCCAACGGGGCGGGCGACGTGCGCGCCGCCGGGCTGGGTGCGGTCGAGCATCCGCTGCTGGGTGCCGCGGTCGAGCTGGCCGAGGGCGAGAACGTCTTCACCAGCCGCCTTTCGCTGCGGTCGCACCCGTGGCTCGCCGAACACCTGGTGCACGGCAAGGCGTTGCTGCCCGGGACGGCCTTTGTCGAACTGGCCGTGCGGGCCGGGGACGAGCTGGGCTGCGACCGCGTCGACGAACTCACGCTCGCAGCGCCGCTGGTTCTGCCGGAACAGGGCGCGGTGCAGCTCCAACTGCGCATCGGCCTGCCCGACGACCAGGGACGGCGGGCCATCGCGGTGCACAGCCGCCCCGAGGACGCGGTCGACCTGCCGTGGACCGAGCACGCCACCGGCTTCCTGGGCACCGGTACCCGACCGTCCACATTCGACAGTGTCACTTGGCCGCCCGCCGGTGCCGAAGCGCTCGACGTGGACGGCTGCTACGAACGTTTCGCCGAGAACGGTTTCGCCTACGGCCCGGTGTTCCAGGGCCTGCGTGCCGCCTGGCAGCACGGCGATGAGGTGTTCGCCGAGGTCGCCCTGCCCGAAGGCGTTCCCGCCGAAGGATTCGGCCTGCACCCGGCTTTGCTGGACGCCGCGCTGCACGCCGCCGGGTTGGCGGACCTGGGCGTGCTGAGCGGTGGCGCGCTGCCGTTCGCGTGGGAGGGCGTTTCGCTGCACGCAGTCGGTGCGGCCACCGCGCGAGTGCGCCTGCGGGCCGAGGGCAAAGGCTTCTCGGTCGAAGTCGCGGACGCGGCCGGGGGGCCGGTCGCCTCGATCGACTCCCTGGTGCTCCGGGAGGTTTCCACCGACCAGTTCGGCGATCCCGCCCGTGACGGCTTGTTCCGGGTCGACTGGGTCCCCGCGCCCGCGGCTGCTTCGGAGCCGGTGCTGGCCGTGCACGAGACACTGGAGTCCATTGAGGACGTTCCGGAAGTCGTGGTGCTGCCGGAGACCGACGCGAAACGTGCCCTGGACCTGCTCCAGCGCTGGCTGGCCGACGACCGGTTCACCGATTCGAAGTTGGCTCTGGTCACCCGGAGTGAGAACGCAGTCTGGGGCCTGGTCCGGTCGGCGCAGTCGGAGAACCCGGGCCGGTTCATCCTGATCGAGGCCGAAGACCTCGCCCTGGTCCCGGCGGCCGTCGCCACCGGGGAACCGCAGCTCGCCATCCGCGGCGGCGAGATCCTGGTACCGCGCGTCGCGCGGGTGCCCGCTCCGGCTTCGCGGTTCACCTGGAACCCGGACGACCTGGTCCTGATCACCGGCGGTACCGGTGGTCTCGGCGGTGTGTTCGCGCGGCACCTCGTTGCCGAGCACGGGGTGCGGAACCTGTTGCTGGTCAGCCGCAGTGGTGCGGCCGACGTGTCGGACATCGACGCGAACGTGCGGGTCGAGGCCTGCGATGTGGCCGACCGCGAGGCGGTGGCCGCCTTGGTGGCGCGGTACGACGTCAAGGCCGTGATCCACGCGGCCGGGGTGCTCGACGACGGCGTGATCGCCTCGCTGACCCCGGAGCGCCTGGACACCGTGCTCCGGCCGAAGGTCGACGGCGCGCGGAACCTGCACGAACTCACCGGCGATCTGTCGGCTTTCGTGGTCTTCTCGGCGGGCGCCGGGGTGTTCGGCGGAGCTGGTCAGGGCAACTACGCGGCGGCGAACGCCGCGCTCGACGCGCTGATCCGTGAGCGGCACGCCGCCGGCCTGCCCGGCGTCTCGCTGGTGTGGGGCGCGTGGGACCGCACGATCGGCCTGACCGGCAGCGTCACCGACGCCGACCTGCGGCGACTCGCCCAGGACGGGATGCCGCCGCTGTCGGCGGAACAGGGCGTCGCGTTGTTCGACGCGGCACTGGCCGCCGGTGAGCCGGTGATCCTGCCGATGAACGTGGACCTTCCGGTCCTGCGCGGCCGGGGTGACGTCCCGACGCTGCTGCGCGGCTTGGTCCGGACCCGTTCGCGGCGGTCGGTCGCGGGGGCGCAGGCGGCGGACTCGCTGGTCGAGCGCCTGTCGGCAATGAATACGACCGGTCGTACGGAAACCTTGCTGGAGGTGGTGCGGGGCGAGGTCGCCGTGGTGCTCGGTTACGCGGGCGCGGCGGCGGTCGACCCGGTGCAGACGTTCCAGCACCTCGGCTTCGACTCGCTGACCGCCGTCGAACTGCGCAACCGCCTCGGCGCCGCCACCGGCCTGCGCCTCCCGGCCACCATGGTCTTCGACTACCCGACGCCCACGGTCCTGGCCGCCCACCTGCGCGACGAGCTGTTCGGCGGCAGTGAAAGCCACATTCACCGCACCGGATCGCGCCGTGAAAGCCACATTCACGGCGACGACCCGATCGTGATCGTGGGGATGAGCTGCCGCTTCCCCGGTGGCGTCACCTCGCCCGAGGAGCTGTGGGACCTGGTGGTCAACGGCACCGACGCGATCAGCGGCTTCCCCGCCGACCGCGGCTGGGACCTCGACTCGCTGTACCACCCGGACCCCGACCATCCCGGCACCTCGTACGCGCGCACCGGCGGTTTCCTGCACGACGCCGCCGAGTTCGACCCCGAGTTCTTCGGCATGAGCCCGCGCGAGGCCGTGGCGACCGACGCCCAGCAGCGCCTCCTGCTGGAGACCTCCTGGGAGGCGATGGAGCGCGCCGGGATCGACCCGGTTTCCTTGCGGGGCAGTCAGACCGGTGTGTTCGCCGGGGTCATGTACAACGACTACGGCACCCTGATCGAGGACGATGAGGGCTACCAGGGCACGGGCGCCCAGCTGAGCGTCGCGTCCGGGCGCCTGTCCTACACCTTCGGCTTCGAGGGCCCGGCGGTCACCGTCGACACGGCGTGCTCGTCGTCGCTGGTCGCGTTGCACCTGGCCGCGCAGGCACTGCGTGGCGGGGAATGCGATCTGGCGCTGGCCGGTGGTGTGACGGTGATGTCCACGCCGAGCACCTATGTGACGTTCTCGCGGCAGCGCGGCCTTTCCGAGGACGGCCGGTGCAAGGCCTTCGCGGATGCCGCCGACGGTGCCGGATTCTCGGAGGGCGTCGGCCTGCTGGTCCTGGAACGCCTTTCGGACGCGCAGCGCAACGGGCATCAGGTGTTGGCGGTGGTGCGTGGTTCGGCGGTGAACCAGGACGGTGCTTCCAACGGTTTGACCGCCCCGAATGGTCCGTCGCAGCAGCGGGTGATCCGGCAGGCGCTGGCCAGCGCGGGGCTGGGAACGTCCGATGTGGACGCGGTCGAGGCCCACGGCACCGGCACGACCCTGGGCGACCCGATCGAGGCGCAGGCGTTGCTCGCCACGTACGGGCAGGACCGCGAGCGCCCGTTGTTGCTGGGCTCGATCAAGTCGAACTTCGGCCACACCCAGGCGGCGGCGGGTGTCGCCGGGGTGATCAAGATGGTCATGGCCATGCGGCACGGTGTGCTGCCGGAAACCCTGCACGTCGACGCCCCTTCGTCCCACGTGGACTGGGAATCGGGCTCGGTCGAACTGCTCACCTCGCCGGTGGCTTGGCCCGAGGTCGGCCGGATGCGCCGGGCAGGGGTCTCGTCCTTCGGCGTCAGCGGCACCAACGCGCACGTGATCCTGGAGCAGGCCACCACCACACCGGTGGAGCCGACGCCGGTCGAGCACCCGGCACCGTTGGTCGTGTCGGCCAAGTCCGAGGCGGCACTGGAAGACCAGATCGCCCGCATCAACGCCCTACCGGATTCCCCGGCGGACATCGGCTTCTCGCTCGCCCTGCGCTCGACCTTCGAGCACCGGGCAGTGCTGCTGGATGGTGTCGAGATCGCCCGAGGCACCGCCGCCGAACGTCCGCTGGCGGTGCTGTTCTCGGGCCAGGGCAGCCAGCGAATCGGCATGGGCCGCGACCTATACGCCCGCTTCCCCGTCTTCGCCGCCGCATTGGACGAGATCCTGGCCCACCTCGATGTCCGCGACATCATGTGGGGCGACGACCAGGAAGCCCTGAACCAGACCGGCAGCGCCCAACCCGCCCTCTTCGCCCTCGAAGTCGCCCTTTACCGCCTGGCCGAGTCCTGGGGCCTGAAGCCAGATCACCTGGCGGGTCATTCCATTGGTGAGGTGGCTGCTGCTCACGTGGCCGGTGTCCTCAGTCTCGAAGACGCTTGCACCTTGATCTCCGCGCGGGCTCGCTTGATGCAGGCCTTGCCGACCGGTGGCGCCATGGTGGCGATCCAGGCCACCGAAGACGAGATCGCTCTCACCGATGGTGTCTCCATCGCAGCGGTGAACGGTCCCTCGAGCGTGGTCATCGCAGGCGAAGAAGCCGCCGTCCACCAGATCGCCGCTGGCTTCGAGAAAACCAGTCGCCTCAAGGTGAGCCACGCCTTCCACTCACCGCTCATGGAGCCGATGCTGGAGGACTTCCGCGCGGCCATCGAGCACCTGACCTTCCATGAACCCCACATCCCGATATCCACGACCGGTGATGTGACCACAGTGGACTACTGGGTCAACCACGTCCGCGACACCGTCCGCTTCCACGACAACATCGCCGCCATCGGAGACGCCCACTACCTCGAACTGGGACCGGGCGGCGTACTCGCGGCGATGGTCGCCGAACAAGCCCTTGCCGTGCCGATCCTGCGCAAGGACCAGCCGGAAGAAACCTCCGCACTGACCGCCCTCGCCCGCCTCCACGTGAACGGCGTAACGGTCGACTGGAAACCCTTCTACCCCGGCGCCCACCGCGTCGACCTGCCGACCTACGCCTTCCAGCACCAGCGCTTCTGGCCCACCGCCGACCACCCGCTGCTCGGCGCTTCCGTCGAACTGGGCGAGAACGAGTTCCTCTTCACCAGCAGGCTGTCCCGCTGGACCCACTCCTGGCTCACCGACCACCGCGTCAACGGTCAGGTCCTGTTGCCGGGCACCGCGTTCGTCGAACTGGCCCTGCGTGCCGCGGACGAGGCGGGTTGCGATCGCCTCGACGAGCTGACCCTCGCCGCGCCACTGGTCCTGCCCGAGCAGGGTGCCGTGCAGTTGCAGGTCCGCGTCACCGGCCAGACCGTGACGATCCGCAGCCGCGCCGAGGACGGCTCGCCGTGGCTCGAACACGCCACCGGCGTGCTGGCCACGACCGCGGAACGGTCCACCTTCGACGCCTCCGTCTGGCCGCCCGCCGGCGCCGAACTGTTCGATGTGGACGGTTGTTACGAGCGCTTCGCCGAACTCGGCATCGACTACGGCCCGGTGTTCCAGGGCCTGCGGGCCGCGTGGCGCAGCGGAGACGACCTGTTCGCCGAAGTGTCCTTGCCCGCGGGTGTCGAGGTCGGCGAGTTCGGCCTGCACCCGGCGCTGCTGGACGCCTGCCTGCACGTGGCGGCGTTCGCCGACGGTGACACCCGGGTGCCGTTCTCCTGGCAGGGCGTTTCCCTGCACGCGACCGGCGCGACCTCGGTGCGGGTGCGCCTGACCGGCGCGGGTGAGGTGGCCGTGGCCGATCCGTCCGGCCAGCTGGTCGCCACCATCGGCGCGCTCGCCACCCGGCCGCTGGAGCGCACCACCGCGATCCGGTCCGGCGCGTTGTTCACCCTCGACTGGCAGCCGGTCACGGCCCCGGCCGAGGCCGACTTCGACGCCGTGGTGTTCCCGGTGGATACGAGCGGTGACGTGGTGACGGCCACCCACACGGCCACCGCTCGCGTGCTGGAAGAGCTGCGGACGTGGCTGGCGGACGAGCGGCCCGAACGCCTGGTCGTGGTCACCGGCGACGACCCGGCCGGTGCCGCGGTCGGCGGGCTGGTGCGTTCTGCGCAGGCCGAGCACCCCGGCCGCTTCGTCCTGGTCGAAGCGGACGACACCGAACTCCTGCCGCAAGCGCTTGCGGTCGACGAACCCCACGTCGCCATCCGCGACGGTGAGGTCCTGGTGCCGCGGCTCGTCCGCACGACCGCCGCGGAGCCGATCACCTGGACCGGCCAGGTGCTGATCACCGGTGGCACCGGCGGTCTGGGCCTGGAGATCGCGCGGCACCTGGTTGCCGAGCACGGCGTGCGCGACCTGCTGCTGGTCAGCCGCAGTGGTGTGGCCGACGTGTCGGACATCGACGCGAACGTCCAGGTCGCCGCCTGCGATGTCGCCGACCGCGACCAACTCGCCGCGCTTCTGATGCAGCACGACGTTCGGGCGGTCATCCACACCGCCGGCGTGCTCGACGACGGTCTGCTCGACTCGCTCACCCCGGACAGCCTCGACAAGGTGCTCCGCCCCAAGGTCGACGGCGCGTGGAACCTGCACGAGCTGACCGGCGACGTGGACGCGTTCGTGCTGTTCTCGTCGGTCGCCGGGGTGTTCGGCACGGCCGGGCAGGGCAACTACGCCACCGCGAACTCCTTCCTCGACGGTCTCGCCGCCCACCGCCGGGCTTCCGGACTGCCCGCGGTTTCGCTGGCCTGGGGCGCGTGGGCCGACACCGGCATGATGGCCGGTTCGGACGCGGAGCGGATGGCCCGCGCGGGCATGCGCGCGGTGACGCCGGAGGAGGGCGTCGAACTTTTCGACGCCGCGCTGGCCGGGGAACCGCTCGTGCTCCCGGTCCAGCTGGACCTCGCCGCGCTGCGGGCGGGCGGGGACGTGCGGCCATTGCTGAGGGGCTTGATCCGGACGCGTTCGCGGCGGTCGGCCGCCGGTTCGCAGACAGCCGCTTCGCTGGTCGAGCGCCTCTCGACAATGAATACGACCGGTCGTACGGAAACCTTGCTGGAGCTGGTACGCGGTGAGGTCGCGGCGGTGCTGGGCCACGCCGAAGGCGCCAAGATCGAGGCGACGCGCCAGTTCAAGGACCTCGGCTTCGACTCGCTGACCGCGATCGAGCTGCGCAACCGCCTCGGCGCGGCGAGCGGCCTCCGGCTGCCCGCGACGCTGATCTTCGACTACCCGACCGCCGCCGCGCTGGCCGACCACCTGCGTGACGAGCTGCTCGGCACCGACGCCGAGATGAGTGTGCCGCTGCGGACGCTGCCGCCGGTCACCGACGACCCGATCGTCATCGTCGGCATGGCCTGCCGTTTCCCGGGTGGCGTCGGCTCGCCGGAGGACCTGTGGCGCCTCGCGGTGGACGGAACCGACGCGGTGTCGGGCTTCCCGGCCGACCGCGGGTGGGACCTCGATTCGCTGTACCACCCGGACCCCGACCACCCCGGCACCTCCTACACCCGGCGCGGCGGTTTCCTGCACAACGCGGCCGAGTTCGACCCGGCGTTCTTCGGGATGAGCCCGCGCGAGGCCCTGGCCACGGATTCGCAGCAGCGCCTCCTGCTGGAGACGTCGTGGGAAGCGATCGAGCGTGCCGGGATCGACCCGGTTTCCTTGCGCGGCAGCCAAACCGGTGTGTTCGCCGGGGTCATGTACAACGACTACGGCTCACTCGTCGAAGGTGACGAGGGCTACGAAGGCACCAGCACCTCGCCGAGCGTGGCGTCCGGCCGGGTCGCCTACACGCTCGGGCTCGAAGGCCCGGCGGTCACCGTCGACACGGCGTGTTCGTCGTCGCTGGTGGCGATGCACTGGGCGATGCAGGCGTTGCGGGCGGGTGAGTGCTCGCTGGCGCTGGCCGGTGGTGTGACGGTGATGTCCACGCCGAGCACGTTCGTCTCGTTCTCGCGGCAGCGCGGCCTTTCCGAAGACGGCCGGTGCAAGGCGTACTCCGATGACGCGGACGGTGTCGGCTGGTCGGAGGGCGTCGGTCTGGTTGTGCTGGAACGTCTTTCGGATGCTCAGCGCAACGGTCACCAGGTGCTGGCGGTCGTGCGTGGTTCGGCGGTGAACCAGGACGGTGCTTCCAACGGCCTGACCGCCCCGAACGGACCTTCGCAACAGCGGGTAATCCGGCAGGCGCTGGCATCGGCCGGTCTGTCCACACAGGACGTCGATGCCGTGGAAGGTCACGGTACGGGGACCACGCTGGGTGACCCGATCGAGGCGCAGGCGTTGCTCGCCACGTATGGCCAGGATCGGGAACGCCCGTTGTTGCTGGGCTCGATCAAGTCGAACCTGGGGCACACGCAGGCGGCCGCCGGTGTCGCGGGCGTGATGAAGATGGTGATGGCGCTGCGGCACGGTGTGCTGCCGCGCACCCTGCACGCCGAGACGCCTTCGTCCCATGTGGACTGGGAATCGGGCTCGGTCGAGTTGCTGACTTCGCAGGTGGATTGGCCCGAGGTCGGCCGGATGCGCCGGGCGGGGGTCTCGTCCTTCGGCGTCAGCGGCACGAACGCGCACGTAATTCTGGAGCAGGCGACCACGACGCCGGTGGAGTCGACGCCCGTCGAGCACCCCGTGCCGCTGGTCCTGTCGGCCCGAACCGAGGCCGCTTTGGATGAGCAGGCCGAGCGCATCAACGCCCTGCCCGACTCCCCGGCGGACATCGGCTACTCACTGGCCTTACGCTCGACTTTCGAGCACCGGGCAGTGCTGCTGGATGGTGTCGAGATCGCTCGCGGTACCGCCACCGAACGTCCCTTGGCGGTGCTGTTCTCGGGCCAGGGCAGCCAGCGGATCGGCATGGGCCGTGAGCTGTACGCGCGTTTCCCGGTCTTCGCCGCTGCCTTGGACGAGATCCTGGCTCACCTCGATGTTCGCGAGGTCATGTGGGGCGACGATCAAGAGGCGTTGAACCAGACCGGTAATGCGCAGCCTGCTCTGTTCGCGCTTGAGGTTGCCCTCTATCGCCTGGCTGAGTCCTGGGGGCTGAAGCCGGATCACCTGGCGGGTCATTCCATTGGTGAGGTGGCTGCTGCTCACGTGGCCGGTGTCCTCAGTCTCGAAGACGCTTGCACCTTGATCTCCGCGCGGGCTCGCTTGATGCAGGCCTTGCCGACCGGTGGCGCCATGGTGGCGATCCAGGCCACCGAAGACGAGATCGCTCTCACCGATGGTGTCTCCATCGCAGCGGTGAACGGTCCCTCAAGTGTGGTCATCGCAGGCGAAGAAGCCGCCGTCCACCAGATCGCCGCTGGCTTCGAGAAAACCAGTCGCCTCAAGGTGAGCCACGCCTTCCACTCACCGCTCATGGAGCCGATGCTGGAGGACTTCCGCGCGGCCATCGAGCACCTGACCTTCCATGAACCCCACATCCCGATATCCACGACCGGTGATGTGACCACAGTGGACTACTGGGTCAACCACGTCCGCGACACCGTCCGCTTCCACGACAACGTCACCGCCATCGGGGACGCGCACTTCCTGGAGCTGGGCCCGGGTGGCGTGCTCGCGGCGATGGTCGCCGAGCAAGCCCTGGCCGTGCCGATCCTGCGCAAGGACCAGCCGGAGGAAACCTCCGCGCTGACCGCCCTCGCCCGCCTCCACGTGAACGGCGTAACGGTCGACTGGAAGCCCTTCTACCCCGGAGCGCACCGCGTCGACCTGCCGACTTACGCCTTCCAGCGGCGGAGGTTCTGGCCGACGACCGTTCGCACCGGCGACGCCTCCGGCCTGGGGCTGACCGCGGTGGAGCACCCGTTGCTCGGCGCCGCGGTCGACCTGGCCGAACACGACGGTGCGCTGTTCACCAGCCGCCTTTCCACCAGCACGCACCCCTGGCTCGCCGACCACGTGGTCAACGGCCGGACCATCCTGCCCGGCGCCGCGTTCGCCGAACTGGCGTTGCGTGCCGGGGACGAGCTCGGCCACGACCGCGTCGAGGAACTGACCCTCGCCGAACCGCTCGTCCTGGAGCAGGGCGCGGTCCAGGTGCAGGTCTCGGTCGACGACGCGGGCGCGTTCGCGATCTACTCGCGCCCGTCCGCCGACCTCCCGTGGACCCGGCACGCGAGCGGCACGCTGTCGACCGGCGAAACCCGCGCCGACTTCGACGCCACCACCTGGCCGCCCGCCGACGCGCAGCCGGTCGACGTGGACTACGACCGGTTCGCCGAGCAGGGCTTCGCCTACGGTCCCGCCTTCCAAGGCCTGCAAGCCGCCTGGCGGACCGACGACGCCATCTACGCTGAGGTCTCACTACCCGAGGACATTGCACCGGACGGCTTCGGCATCCACCCGGCGCTTTTGGACGCGAGCCTGCACGCCGTGCTGGCCGCCGGGGACGGCACGCCCGGCATGCCGTTCTCGTGGACCGGCCTGTCCTTGCACGCCACCGGCGCGAAAACCGTGCGCGTCCGGCTGGTGCAGGACGGCGACACGGTCTCGATCGCGCTCGCCGACCCCGCCGGCGACCCGGTGGCCTCGATCGAATCGCTGGTCACCCGGCCGATCTCGGCCAACCGGAGCGCCGAGGTGGCCGACCTGTTCGGGCTGGAGTGGCGTGCGGTCACCGCACCCGCACCGACGCCGGTGGTCACGCTGGAGGGCTCGCTGGAGTCCATTGTGGAGGTACCGGCGTCGCTGGTCGTCCCGGTCGAGGGTGGCACCGACGTGGTGGCCTCGGTGCACGAGCTGACCAAGCGGGTGCTCGCCCTGGTCCAGGAATGGCTCGGTGATGAGCGGTTCACCGGATCGCGCCTGGTGTTCCTGACCAAGCCCGGTGATCTCGCCGGAGCCGCGATCGGCGGGCTGGTGCGTTCGGCGCAGGCCGAGCACCCGGGCCGGTTCGGGCTGATCGAAGCCGACGACACCGAACTCCTGCCGCAAGCGCTTGCGGTCGACGAACCGCGAGTTGCCATCCGCGACGGCGAGATCCTCGTGCCGCGCTTGGCGCGCACCCAGCCAGGAACCGGGTTCACCTGGTCCGGTCAGGTGTTGATCACCGGTGGTACCGGCGGCCTGGGCCTGGAGATCGCACGGCACCTGGTTGCCGAGCACGGCGTGCGCGACCTGCTGCTGGTCAGCCGCAGTGGCCGCGCGGACGTGTCGGACATCGACGCGAACGTGCAGGTCGAAGCCTGCGATGTGGCCGACCGGGAGACGCTGGCCGCGTTGCTGTCGCGGCATGACGTCAAGGCCGTGATCCACGCCGCCGGGGTGCTCGACGACGGGGTGATCGGCTCGCTGACCCCGGAGCGCGTCGACGCGGTCCTGCGGCCCAAGGTGGACGCGCTCTGGAACCTGCACGAACTGGCCGATGTGGATGCCTTTGTGGTGTTCTCCTCCATCGCCGGGGTGTTCGGCGGTGCGGGGCAGGGCAACTACGCCGCGGCCAACGCGTTCGCCGACGCGCTGATGGCCCACCGGCACGGCCAAGGCCTACCCGGCATCTCGATGGCCTGGGGTGCTTGGGAAACCGGGATGGCGGGCGCACTGTCCGAAGCGGACACCCGGCGACTGGAGCGGTCCGGTATGCCGCCGTTGCCCGCCGAGCAGGGGCTGCGCCTCTTCGACGCCGCGCTGGCGGGCGGGTCATCGGACGCCGCGCTGGCCGGCGGATCGTCGGAGGTTGCGCTGGCCGGTGGGGCGTCGCTGGTTCTTCCAGTGCGCCTCGACCTGCCGGTGCTGCGGACGCGCGACGAGATCCCGCCGCTGCTGCGCGGCCTGATCCGGACGCGGACCCGTCGCTCGGTGGCGGGTTCGCCGACGGTGGCTTCGCTGGTCGAGCGCCTGTCGGGAATGAATACGACCGGTCGTACGGAAAGTTTGAGCGAGCTCGTACGGGCCGAAGTCGCGGCCGTGCTGGGTCATGTGGACAGCACCGAGATCGACCCCGGCAAGCAGTTCACCGAGCTGGGCTTCGACTCGCTGACCGCCGTCGAACTGCGCAACCGCCTCGGCGCCACGACCGGCCTGCGCCTCCCGGCCACCCTGGTCTTCGACTACCCGACCCCCACCGCCCTGGCCACCCACCTGGCCGACGAGCTGTTCGGCGGCAGTGAAAGCCACATTCACCGCACCAACGAGCGCAGTGAAAGCCACATTCACAGCACTGACCCGATCGTGATCGTCGGCATGAGTTGCCGCTTCCCCGGTGGGGTCGGGTCCCCGGAGGATCTCTGGCGCCTGGTGTCCGACGGCGCCGACGCGATCACCGAGTTCCCCAGCGATCGCGGCTGGGACCTCGACTCCCTCTACGACCCGGACCCCGAGCGGCCCGGCACCTCCTACACGCGCGAAGGCGGCTTCCTCCACGACGCGGCCCAGTTCGACCCGGCCTTCTTCGGCATGAGCCCGCGCGAGGCCATGGCGACCGACTCCCAGCAGCGCCTGTTGCTGGAAGGTTCCTGGGAAGCGCTGGAACGCGCGGGCATCGACCCGGTCTCGCTCAAGGGCAGCTCGACCGGCGTCTTCACCGGCGTCATGTACAGCGACTACGCGTCCCTGCTCAACGGGGACGACTTCGAGAACTACCAGGCGACCAGCACTTCGCCGAGCGTGGCGTCCGGCAGGGTCGCCTACACGCTCGGGCTCGAAGGCCCGGCGGTCACCGTCGACACGGCGTGCTCGTCGTCGCTGGTGGCGATGCACTGGGCCATGCAGGCGCTGCGCAACGGCGAATGTTCCCTGGCGCTCGCCGGTGGCGTCACGGTGATGTCCACTCCGAACACCTTCATCGCCTTCTCCCGGCAGCGTGGTCTCGCCGAAGACGGCCGGTGCAAGGCATATTCGGACGACGCGGACGGTGTCGGCTGGTCCGAGGGCGTCGGCCTGGTGGTGCTGGAACGCCTGTCGGACGCCCAGCGCAACGGCCACAACATCCTCGCCGTCGTCAAGGGCTCCGCGGTCAACCAGGACGGCGCTTCGAACGGCCTGACCGCGCCGAACGGACCTTCGCAGCAGCGGGTGATCCGGCAGGCGCTGGCCTCCGCCGGTCTGTCCACTCAGGACGTCGACGCGGTCGAAGGGCACGGCACCGGCACCACGCTGGGTGACCCGATCGAGGCGCAGGCGCTGCTCGCCACGTATGGGCAGGACCGCGAGCGGCCGCTGCTGCTCGGCTCGGTGAAGTCGAACCTCGGGCACACCCAGGCCGCGGCCGGGGTCGCCGGGGTGATCAAGATGGTGCTGGCGCTGCGTCACGGCACGTTGCCGCGGACCCTGCACGCCGGCACCCCGTCGTCGCATGTGGACTGGGAGGCCGGTTCCGTCGAACTGCTCACCGAGCAGACGGACTGGCCCGAGGTCGACCGGCTGCGCCGCGCCGCGGTGTCGTCGTTCGGCGTCAGCGGCACGAACGCCCACGTGATCCTGGAACAGGCACCCGAGCCGCAGCCGGGCGAACCGGCCGAGCCGGTGGCCGGTGTGGTGCCGTGGGTGCTCTCGGCCAAGTCGGCGGCCGCCCTGCGTGACCAGGCCGCTCGACTGTCCACAACGGACGCCGACCCGGTCGACGTCGGCTACTCGCTGGCGACCACCCGCACGGCCTTCGAGCACCGCACGGTGATCCTCGGTGACGACCACCGCGCACTGCTGCGGTCGCTCGACGAGCCCGCCGGTGGCGTCGTCACCGGTGTGGCCGGTGCCGTCGGCAAGACCGTGTTCGTCTTCCCCGGCCAGGGCTCGCAGTGGCTCGGCATGGGACAAGACCTGCTGGCGACGTCTCCGGTGTTCGCCGAGCGCATCGCCGAATGCGCGGTGGCGCTGGAGCCCTTCGTCGACTGGAACCTGCTCGACGTGCTTCGCGGCGGCGGGAACCTCGATCGCGTCGACGTGGTGCAGCCGGTGCTGTGGGCCGTGATGGTCTCGCTGGCCGAGCTGTGGCGTTCCGCGGGCGTCACCGCCGACGCGGTGGTCGGGCACTCGCAGGGCGAGATCGCGGCGGCCGTGGTCGCCGGGGCGCTCAGCCTGGACGACGCCGCCCGCGTGGTCGCGTTGCGCAGCCAGGCGGTGGCGGAATCCCTCGCCGGGCACGGCGGCATGATGTCGGTGGCCCAGCCGGTGGACGAACTGCGGCCGCGCCTGAAGCTGTGGGGCCAGCGCATCTCGGTCGCCGCGGTCAACGGTCCCGGCGCCACCGTGGTCGCCGGGGAAGGGGCCGCGCTCGTCGAGCTGAAGGCCGCCTGCGAAGCCGACGGCATCCGCGCCCGCCGCATCTCGGTGGACTACGCCTCGCACACCCCGCAGGTCGAGACCATTCGCGAGCGCGTGCTGGCCGACCTGGCGCCGATCACCCCGCGCACCGGCGAGATCCCGTTCTACTCCACGGTTTCCGGCGAGCCGATCGACACCGCCCGCCTCGACGCGGGCTACTGGGTGACCAACCTCCGCCAGACCGTCGAGTTCGAACGCGCCACCCGCAAGCTGCTCGACGACGGCTACCGCGTGTTCGTCGAGCCGAGCGCGCACCCGGTGCTCACCGTGGGCGTGGAGCAGACGCTGGAAGCCGCCGGTGTCGCCGGGATCGTGCTCGGCACGCTCCGGCGCGACGACGGCGACTGGCTGCGGTTCACCACCTCGGTCGCCGAAGCCCACGTGCAGGGCGTCCCGGTGGACTGGACCGCGTTCTTCCCCGAGGGCGCGCGGCAGGTCGACCTGCCCACCTACGCCTTCCAGCACGAGCGCTTCTGGCCCAGCGCCTCCGGCCGGGCGGGCGACGTCCGCGCCGCCGGACTGGGCTCGGTCGAGCACCCGCTGCTCGGCGCCGCCGTCGAACTGGCCGAGGGCGAGGACGTGCTCACCAGCCGCCTCTCGCTGCGGTCACACCCGTGGCTGGCCGACCACGCGGTCAACGGCCAGGCGTTGCTGCCGGGCACGGCGTTCGTCGAACTCGCCGTGCGCGCGGGTGACGAGGTCGGCTGCGACCGGATCGAGGAACTGACGCTGGCCGCCCCGCTGGTGCTGACCGAGCAGGCCGTGCGCCTCCAGGTCCGCGTCGGCGCGGCGGACGACGCCGGGAACCGGCCGGTCACCATCCACAGCCGTCCCGAGGACGCTGTGGACGAACCGTGGACCGAGCACGCCACCGGTGTGCTCGCGACCGGCGCGGTGACCGTCGAATTCGACACCGCCTGGCCGCCCGCCGGCGCCGAACCGATCGACGTGGACGGCTGTTACCAGCGCTTCGCCGAACTGGGCTTCGAGTACGGCCCGGTGTTCCAGGGCCTGCGCGCGGCCTGGCGCGTCGGTGACGAGATCTTCGCGGAAGTCGCGCTGCCCGAAGGCGTTTCGCCGGACGGGTTCGGCCTGCACCCGGCCTTGCTGGACGCGAGCCTGCACGCACCGCTGCTGGTCGGCGTGACCGACGGCGGTGGTGGCGGACTGCCGTTCTCGTGGGAGGGCGTTTCGCTGCACGCGACCGCCGCTTCCGCGGTGCGCGTCCGGTTCACGCCGACCGGTGAGGGTTTCGCGATCGCGGTGGCCGATCCGGCCGGGGCGCCGGTCGCGTCGGTGCGGTCGCTGGTCACGCGCGTGGTCGCCGAGCCGGTCGCGCAGCGCGAGCCGCTGTTCCGCGTCGACTGGGTGCCCGCCACGGTGTCGTCCACTGTGGACGAGTACGAGGTGTACGAGGTCGAGACCACCGGTGATGTGGTCGAGGCCACCCACGCGGCGACCGCCGAAGTCCTCGGTGTGCTCCAGGGCTGGCAGCGTGACGCCCGGCTGGTGATCGTGACGCGCGGTGGTCTCGCCGCGGCGGCGGTCGGCGGCCTGGTGCGGGTCGCGCAGGCGGAGAACCCCGGCCGCTTCGGCTTGATCGAGGCCGACGGGGACGTGCCGCCGGAAGCGTTCGCCGTGGACGAGCCGCACGTGCGGATCAGCGACGGCGAGATACTGGTGCCGCGCCTGGCGCGCACGCGGCCGGAAGCGGAGTTCAGCTGGTCCGGCCGGGTGCTGATCACCGGTGGCACGGGTGGTCTCGGCCTGGCTGTCGCCCGCCACCTGGTCGACGAGCACGGGGTGCGGGAGCTGCTGCTGGTCAGCCGTCGCGGTGAGGCGGACGTGTCGGATATCGACGCGGACGTGCGGGTCGTAGCCTGTGACGTGGCCGACCGGGAGGCGCTGGCCGCGTTGCTGGCCGAGCACGACATCAAGGCCGTGATCCACACGGCGGGTGTGCTCGACGACGGGGTGATCGGGTCCCTGGACGCGGAGCGGCTGGACACGGTGTTGCGGCCGAAGGTCGACGCGGCGTGGAACCTGCACGAGCTGACCGGCGACCTGGACGCGTTCGTGCTGTTCTCCTCGGCCGCCGGGGTGTTCGGCACCGCCGGGCAGGGCAACTACGCCGCGGCGAACGCCTTCCTGAACGCCCTCGCCGAGCACCGCCGGGCTCAGGGCCTGCCCGCCGTCTCGCTGGCGTGGGGCGCCTGGGACCAGACCGGGATGCTGGCCGACAAGGACGCCGGCGAACGCCTCGGCCGGGCGGGGATGCCGCCGATGACCGTCGAACAGGGCCTCGCGCTGTTCGACGACGCGATGGCCGCCACCGAACCGGCCCTGGTGCCGATCCGGCTCGACCTGCCCGCGCTGCGGGCGCAGGGTGAGGTCCGGCCACTGCTGCGCGGCCTGATCCGCAGCCGCTCGCGGCGCACGGTCGCCGGGGCGGAGACCGCGATGACCCTGGTCCAGCGGCTCGCCTCGCTGGGCGACGACGAGCGGACCACGGCGCTCGCGGACCTGGTCCGCGGTCAGGTCGCGGTGGTGCTGGGTTACTCGGGCGTCGAGGCGGTCGACCCGCAGCTCGCCTTCCAGAGCATGGGCTTCGACTCGCTGACCGCGGTGCAGCTGCGCAACCGGCTCACGTCGGCCACCGGGCTGAAGCTGCCCGCGACCCTCGTCTTCGACTACCCGACGCCCGCGGTACTGGCCGCCTACCTGCGCGACGAGCTGTTCGAGAGCAGTGAAAGCCACCTTCACGGCACCAAGACGCGCCGTGAAAGCCACCTTCACAGCGACGACCCGATCGTCATCGTCGGGATGTCCTGCCGGTTCCCCGGCGAGGTCGGGTCGCCGGAGGAACTGTGGCGGTTGGTGGCCGAGGGCGCGGACGCGATCACCGGGTTCCCGAGCAACCGCGGCTGGGACCTTGACGCGCTGTACAACCCGGATCCCGAGGTTTCCGGGACCTCGTACACGCGCCTCGGCGGCTTCCTGCACGACGCGGGCGAATTCGACCCGGTGTTCTTCGGCATGAGCCCGCGCGAGGCGCTGGCCACCGACGCCCAGCAGCGCCTGCTGCTGGAAGGTTCGTGGGAAGCGCTGGAGCGCGCGGGAATCGACCCGGCGTCCCTGCGCGGCAGCCAGACCGGTGTGTTCGCCGGTGTGATGTACAGCGACTACGCGACGATCCTGGACGCCGAGACCTCCGAAGGTTTCCAGGCCACGGGCGGTTCGCTGAGCGTCGCCTCCGGCCGCGTCTCCTACACCTTCGGCTTCGAGGGCCCGGCGGTCACCGTCGACACCGCGTGCTCGTCGTCGCTGGTCACCATGCACCTGGCCGCCCAGTCGCTGCGCCAGGGTGAATGCGATCTCGCACTGGCCGGTGGGGTCACGGTGATGTCGACGCCGAGCACCTTCGTGGAGCTGTCGCGTCAGCGCGGCCTCGCGGTGGACGGCCGGTGCAAGGCGTTCTCCGACTCCGCGGACGGCGCCGGTTTCTCCGAGGGCGTCGGGCTTCTGGTGCTGGAGCGGTTGTCCGACGCGAAGCGCAACGGGCACACGATCCTCGCCGTGATGCGGGGTTCCGCGATCAACCAGGACGGTGCTTCGAACGGCCTGACCGCACCGAACGGACCTTCGCAGCAGCGGGTGATCCGGGCCGCGCTGGCTTCCGCTGGACTGTCCACTCAGGACGTCGATGTGGTCGAGGCACACGGCACCGGCACCACGCTGGGTGACCCGATCGAGGCGCAAGCCCTGCTGGCGACCTACGGGCAGGACCGCGACCGGCCGCTGTACGTCGGTTCGGTGAAGTCGAACCTCGGGCACACCCAGGCCGCGGCCGGCGTCGCCGGGGTGATCAAGATGGTGATGGCGCTGCGGCACGGGCTGTTGCCGAAGACGCTGCACGTCGACACACCCTCGTCCCACGTGGACTGGGAAGCCGGTTCGGTCGAGGTGCTGCGGCACGCCACCGACTGGCCGGAGGTCGACCGGGTGCGCCGGGCGGGCGTGTCCTCGTTCGGCATCAGCGGGACGAACGCGCACGTGATCCTGGAGCAGGCGCCCAAGTCGGACGCGCCGCTGCTCGACCTGCCCGCCGGTCCGGCGCCGATCGACGGCCAGGTGCCGTGGGTGCTGTCGGCGAAGTCGGCCAACGCCCTGGACACGCAGCTGGAGCGGGTCCGCGCGGTGGACGCCGATCCGGTCGATGTCGGCGCCTCCCTGCTGACCACCCGGGCGAGCTTCGACGCGCGTGCGGTGTTGCTGGGTGACGACGTGGTTCGCGGTGTGGTTGCCGAGGGTGCGTCGGCGCCGGTGTTCGTGTTCCCGGGTCAGGGGGCGCAGTGGGCCGGGATGGCGTTGGAGTTGCTCGACTCGTCTCCGGTGTTCGCGGAGTGGATGGCGGAATGTGACCGGGTGGTCGGCTCGTTGGTCGACTGGTCGGTGATCGAGAAGCTTCGTGAGGGCGCTGCGCCGCTGGAGCGGATCGAGGTGTTGCAGCCTCTGTTGTTCGCGGTGATGGTGTCGTTGGCGCAGTTGTGGCGCGCCTCGGGCGTGGAGCCTGCGGCAGTCGTCGGGTCTTCGCAGGGCGAGATCCCCGCCGCCTACATCGCCGGTGCCTTGAGCCTTGAGGACGCGGCGAAGATCGTGGTGCTGCGCAGCCAGTTGTTCGCCGATGAACTGGTGGGCAATGGCGCGGTGGCCTCGGTCGCGCTGACCGAGGAGCAGACGCGGGCGCGCCTGACCGGCGAACTGACCATTGCCGGGGTGAACGGGCCGAACGCGGTCACCGTGGCCGGGCCGGTCGAGCCGTTGAACGAGTTCGTGGCGGCCTGCGTGGCCGAGGACATCCGGGCGCGGGTGGTTCCGTCCACTGTGGCCTCGCACTGCGCGCAGGTCGATCCGCTCCGGGACGCGATTCTCGACATGTTCGCCGAGATCACTCCGCTGGAGGCCCGCATCCCGATCTACTCGACGGTGACCGGCGGGCTGATCGAGAGCGGTGAACTCGGGCCGGAGTACTGGTTCCACAACGCGCGCCAGCCGGTGAACTTCGCCGGTGCGGTCAAGAACCTGCTCGACGACGGCTTCAGGGTGTTCATCGAGCCGAGCGCGCATCCCGTGCTGACCATGGCGGCGCAGCAGACGGCGGAGTCGCTGGACGTGCCGACCGTCGCGGTGGGCTCGCTGCGTCGCGACGAGGGGGGTCCCGCGCGGTTCATGACCTCGCTCGCCGAGGCCTACGTCGCCGGGGTGCGGGTGGACTGGCGGCAGTTCTTCGCCGGAACACGGGCACGGCGAGTCGACTTGCCGACCTACGCCTTCCAGCACAAGCAGTTCTGGCCGGAGCCGAGCACGCCGGTGACCACGGTGGACCCGGTGGACGCCGAGTTCTGGGAACTGGTCGACGAAGGCGACTTCGCCACCGAACTGGACCTGGACACCGACACCGCGGCACGGGTCGTGCCCGCACTGGCCGGGTGGCGCAGCCGCCGCCGGGCGAAGTCCACAGTGGATTCCTGGCGGTACGACGAGTCGTGGGCGCCGATCAAGGCGTCCGGTGAGCTGTCCGGGACCTGGCTGGTCGTCGTTCCGGAGGGTGGCGAGGCGCCCGAGCTGGGCGTGGAGACCATCACGCTGGAAGTCGGCGCGGTCGATCGGGCGGAGCTGGCCGACCGGCTGCGTGGTCTCGAAGTCGCCGGGGTGCTCTCCCTGCTCGGGACCACCGAAGCGCCGCGCATCGGTGCCGTGCCCGCCGGGCTGGCTCGTTCGCTGACCCTCGTGCAGGCCTTGGGCGACGCCGGTATCGAAGCTCCACTGTGGAATGTCACCCGCGGAGCCGTCGCGGTCGCTGAACCCGCCGAAGTCACCGAACCCGACCAGTCCGCGCTCTGGGGCCTCGGCCGGGCGGTCGCACTCGAACAGCCTCGCCGCTGGGGCGGTCTGGTCGACGTCATCGGCGAGATCGACGGTCGCCTGGCTGCCGTGCTGTCCGGGGATGAGGACCAGGTGGCGATTCGCGCCGAAGGTGTCTACGGACGTCGGCTGGTGCACGCGGCCCCGGCCGAGCAGGTGCGCCGCTGGCAGCCGAACGGCACGGTCCTGATCACCGGCGGAACCGGTGGGCTCGGCGGGTATGTCGCGCGCTGGGCCGTCGAAACCGGTGCCGAGCACGTGCTGCTCACCAGCCGTCGCGGCCTCGACGCACCGGGCGCGCCGGAACTGCGGGACGAGCTCGAAGGCAGGGGCGCCCGCGTCACCGTGGCCGCCTGCGACGCGGCCGATCGGGACGCACTGGCCGCGCTGCTCGCGGAACACCCGGTGACCGCCGTGGTGCACACGGCCGGTGTCGGCGTCGGGGATGCCCCGGCCGAATCGCTGACCGTGGACCAGCTGGACGCGTTGATGCGGTCGAAGCTGGCCGCCGCGTGGAACCTGCACGAGCTGACCGGCGACCTGGACGCGTTCGTGCTGTTCTCCTCGGGGGCGGCGATGTGGGGCAGTGGTGGCCAGCCGGGTTACGCGGCGGGCAACACCTTCCTCAACGCGCTGGCCCAGTACCGCCGCGCGCACGGGCTCACCGCGACCTCGATCGCCTGGGGCGCGTGGGCCGAGGCGGGCATGGCCACGCACGAGGACATGGCCGAGCACCTGGTGCGGCGCGGGTTGCTGTCGATGGAGCCGGAGCTGGCGATCAGCGCCCTGCAGCGGGCCATCGAGGAGGACCGCACGCTGATCACCGTCACCAACACCGACTGGGAGCGGTTCGCGCCGAGCTTCACCAGCCAGCGCCCGAGCCGGTTGCTCTCGGAGATCCCGGCGGCCCGGCAGGCGCTCGCCGAGGACGCGCCGGAGGAGGAGTCGGCGCTCAAGCAGCGGCTCGCCGGGCTGGCCGAGTCGGAACGCACCCGCGTACTGCTCGACCTGGTCCGCACCGAGGCCGCCGCGACACTCGGCTTCGACGCGGCCGAGGACCTGCCCGCCGGCAAGGCCTTCCGCGAGGTCGGCTTCGACTCGGTGACCGCGGTCCAGCTGCGCAACCAGCTCAAGGCGGCCACCGGCCTGGCGCTGCCGGCGGCGCTGGTCTTCGACTACCCGACGCCTCGCGCGCTGACCGAGCACCTGCTGACGGAGCTGTTCGGAAGCCGGGAAAGCCACATTGACGGCACCGGCGAGCGCCGTGAAAGCCACATTCACGGCACCGACCCGATCGTGATCGTGGGCATGGCGTGCCGCTACCCCGGTGGAGTCACCACGCCGGAGGAGCTGTGGCAGCTGGTCGACAGCGGCACCGACGCGATCGCCGGGTTCCCGGCCGACCGCGGCTGGGCGCTCGACGCGATCAACAGCGCCACCCGTGAAGGCGGTTTCCTCACCGACGTCGCCGGGTTCGACGCGGGCTTCTTCGGCATCTCACCGCGTGAGGCCGTGGCGATGGACCCGCAGCAGCGCCTGGTCCTCGAAACCACCTGGGAGGCCATCGAGCGGGCGGGCATCGACCCGATGTCCCTGCGCGGCAGCCAGACCGGCGTGTTCATGGGCACCACCGGCCAGGACTACCCGAACCTGCCGGGCAACAACGGCGACAAGGACGTCTACGCCACCACCTCCTCGGTGGCCAGCGTGATTTCCGGCCGCGTCTCCTACACCGCCGGGCTGGAAGGTCCCGCGGTCACCGTCGACACGGCCTGCTCCTCGTCGCTGGTCTCCATCCACCTGGCGTCCCAGGCGCTGCGGCAGGGCGAATGCGACCTGGCGCTGGCCGGTGGAGTCGCGGTCATGTCGACACCGAGCGCGTTCAACGCGTTCAGCTCGCAGGGCGGTCTCGCCGCCGACGGCCGGTGCAAGTCGTTCGCCGAGGCCGCCAACGGAACCGGCTGGTCCGAGGGCGTCGGCGTGGTCGCGTTGGAACGGCTGTCCGACGCGCAGCGCAACGGGCACACCGTGCTCGCCGTGGTGCGCGGCAGTGCGGTCAACCAGGACGGCGCGTCGAACGGGCTGACCGCGCCGAACGGGCCGTCGCAGCAGCGGGTGATCCGCGCCGCGCTGGCTGCCGCCGGTCTGTCCACTTCGGACGTGGACGCGGTGGAGGCGCACGGCACCGGCACGGTGCTCGGCGACCCGATCGAAGCGCAGGCGGTGCTCGCCACCTACGGCCAGGACCGCGACCGGCCGCTGCTGCTCGGCTCGATCAAGTCGAACCTGGGGCACCCGCAGTCCGCCGGTGGGGTCGCCGGGGTGATCAAGATGGTGATGGCCCTGCGGCACGGCGTGCTGCCGAAGACACTGCACATCGACGCCCCTTCGTCCAATGTGGAATGGGGCGCCGGCTCGGTGGAACTGCTCACCGAGCGCACCGAGTGGCCCGAGACCGGCCGCCCGCGCCGCGCCGGGGTGTCGTCGTTCGGCGTGAGCGGGACGAACGCCCACCTGGTCCTGGAGCAGGCGCCCGAGGTCGAGCCGGTGATCCAGCAGGCGGATGTGGAGTCGTCGGTGGTGCCGTGGCTGGTGTCCGGCCGGTCCGCCGAGGCGCTGGGCGCTCAGTTCGCGCGCCTCGAAGCCTTCGTGACCCCGGAGACGTCACCGCTGGACATCGGCTATTCGACCGTCGTCGCGCGGTCGGACTTCGAGCACCGCGCGGTGCTCGTCGACGGGACCACCGAGATCGCGCGCGGAGTCGCGGGCGAGCGGTCGCTGGCGGTGCTGTTCTCCGGCCAGGGCAGCCAGCGGATCGGCATGGGCCGCGAGCTGTACCTGCGGTTCCCGGTGTTCGCCGCGGCACTGGACGAGGTGCTCGAACACCTCGACGTCCGCGAGGTCATGTGGGGCGAGGACCAGGAGGCGCTGAACCAGACCGGCAACGCGCAGCCCGCGTTGTTCGCCATCGAGGTCGCGCTGTTCCGGCTGATCGAGTCGTGGGGCGTCAAGCCCGACTACCTGGCGGGGCATTCGATCGGTGAAATCGCCGCCGCCCACGTGGCCGGGGTGCTCGACCTCGAGAACGCGTGCCGGCTCGTCGAGGCGCGGGCCCGCCTGATGCAGGCGCTCCCCGCGGACGGCGCGATGGTGGCAATCCAGGCCACCGAGGAGGAGGTCGCACCACTGCTGACCGAGGACGTGGCGATCGCCGCGATCAACGGCCCCGGCTCACTGGTGATCTCCGGAAAGGCGCAGGTCACTGCCGAGATCACGGCGAGTTTCGCCGAGCGCGGGCGGAAGTCTAGGCGTTTGCCGGTCAGCCATGCGTTCCACTCACCCTTGATGGACTCGATGCTCGCCGACTTCAGGACCGTGGTGACGGGCCTGCGGTTCGACGTGCCCCGAATCCCCGTGGTGTCCAACCTGAGCGGCGAGATCGCCACGCCTGCCCAGCTCGCCGACCCCGAGTACTGGGTGCGGCACGTCCGCGAGACCGTGCGGTTCGCCGACGGCGTGCGCACGCTGACCGGTGAGCGCGTCGACACCTTCCTGGAACTGGGCCCCGACGGCGTGCTGTCCGCGATGGCGGCCGAGACCACGCCGGAATCGGTGACCGTGCCGGTGTTGCGCAAGGACCGCGGCGAGGAGCTGGCCGCGGTGACCGCACTGGCGAAACTGCACGTCAGCGGGGTCGAGCTGAACTGGCGGGCGCTGTTCACCGGCACCGGCGCGCGCCGGGTGGACCTGCCGACCTACGCCTTCCAGCACGAGCGCTACTGGCCGGAACCGGTCGAGACCGAGGTCGAAGCCGGGGACACGGTGGACGCCGAGTTCTGGGCCGCGGTCGAACGCGAGGACCTGGAGAGCCTGGCCACCGAACTGGGCGTCGGCGAAGAACCGCTGGACGCCCTGCTGCCCGCGTTGTCCTCGTGGCGGAACCGCAGGCGCGTGAAGTCCACTGTGGACTCCTGGCGGTATCGGGAAACCTGGCGCGCCCTGCCCGGCGCGGCCTCCGGCGCGCTTTCCGGGACCTGGCTCGTCGTGGTGCCCACCGGGTACGGCGACGGTGAGTGGCTGACCGCGGTGCTGGGTTCGAACATGCTGCGCGTCGAGGTCGCCGGGATCGGCCGCGAGGAGATTGCCGCGCGCCTGCCCGGTGACTTCGAAGGCGGTTTCGCGGGCGTGATCTCCCTGCTCGCGCTGGATGCCGACCTCGGTGGTGTCACCGCGACGGCCTCGTTGGTGCAGGCACTGGGCGACGCCGGGATCCTGGCGCCGGTCTGGGCCGTCACCCGTGGCGCGGTCGCGGTCGACGACAGCGAGCAGGTCACCGAGCCGTGGCAGGCCGGGGTCTGGGGCCTCGGCCGGGTGGCCGCGCTGGAACTGCCCCGCCAGTGGGGCGGGCTGGTCGACCTGCCCGAGGTGATCGACGAGCAGGTCGCGCGGCGGTTCGCCGATGTGCTCTCCGGCCAGGCGGGCGAGGACCAGGTCGCGGTGCGTTCGCGCGGGCTCTACGGCCGTCGTGTGGTCGCGGCGCCGGGTGGGGCCGGCGAGTGGGAGCCGACCGGGACCGTGCTGATCACCGGCGGCACCGGGGCGCTCGGCGCACGGGTGGCACGGGACCTGGCCGCGCGTGGTGCGCAGCGGCTGGTGCTGGTCAGCCGTCGTGGTCCGGACGCGCCGGGGGCGGTGGAACTGTGGGACGAGCTGACCGGCCTCGGGGCCGACGTCACCATCACCGCCTGCGACGTCACCGATCGCGAGAGCGTGGCGCAGGTGCTCGCCGGGATTCCCGCCGAGCAGCCGCTGACCGGCGTGGTGCACACCGCGGGCGTGCTCGACGACGGCGTGCTCGAAGGGCTCACGCCGGAGCGGTTCGCCACGGTCTACGGCGCGAAGGTCGACGCCGCGATCGTGCTCGACGAACTGACCCGCGAGCTGGACCTGACCGCGTTCGTGTTGTTCTCCTCGGTCGCCGGCACCGTCGGCAACCCGGGGCAGGGCAACTACGCCGCGGCGAACGCGGTGCTCGACGCACTGGCGCAGCGGCGCCGGTCGCTCGGGCTCGCGGCCTCCTCGATCGCCTGGGGTGCCTGGGCCGGGGCGGGCATGGCGGTCGACTCGGAGTGGGCGCACCGCGAGGACTCGCCGGTGATGGACCCGGAACTGGCGATCACCGCGCTGCGGCAGGTCGTGGCCGAGGGAGCCGCCGCGATGGTGGTGGCCGACCTGCGCCCGGCGCTCGGCTGGCTGCTCGGCATGCGGGCGACGCCTTCGCTCGGGGACCTTCCCGGCGCGCGGCGTCTGCTGGACGAGGCCGAGGCTGTCCGTCGCACCACCGAGACCGTCGCGAACGAGCTGCACCGGAAGCTGCTGGACCTGCCCGAGGCCGAGCAGGTCGACGCGGTGCTGGACGTGGTCCGCGCGCGGGTCGCCTCGGTGCTGGCCTACGCGAGCGCGAACGCGGTGGGCGTGGACAACGCCTTCCGCGACCTCGGGTTCGACTCGCTGACCGCGGTCGAGCTGCGCAACCAGCTGAACGAGGCGACGGGGCTGGCGCTGCCCGCGAGCCTGGTCTTCGACTACCCGACCCCGCGCGTGCTGGCGGAGCACCTGGTGGGTGAGCTGGTAGGCCGTGAAAGCCACGTTCACGGCACCGGGACACGCAGTGAAAGCCACCTTCACGGCACTCGGGACCACGCCGAGCCGATCGCGATCGTGGGGATGTCCTGCTGGTTCCCCGGGGACGTGCGGTCGCCGGAGGAGCTGTGGGAGCTGCTGGTCGACGGCCGCGACGGGGTGACCACCTTCCCGGCCGACCGCGGCTGGGACCTGGAGGAGGTGTTCGGCGGCGACAACCCGAGCATCACCCGCCACGGCGGCTTCCTGCCGAACCCGGCCGAGTTCGACCCGGCCTTCTTCGGCATCTCGCCGCGGGAGGCGCTGGCCATGGACCCGCAGCAGCGCCTGCTGCTCGAAGGTTCGTGGGAGGCGCTCGAACGCGCCGGCCTCGACCCGGCGGAGCTGCGCGGCAGCCAGACCGGCGTTTTTGTCGGCACGAACGGCCAGGACTACGCCACGTTGATCGCCAACACCGGGCAGGAGACCGGTGGGCACGGCGCGACCGGCCTCGCGGCCAGCGTGATCTCTGGCCGCCTGTCCTACACCTTCGGCTTCGAGGGCCCGGCGGTCACCGTCGACACCGCGTGCTCGGCTTCGCTGGTGGCGCTGCACCTCGCGGTCCAGTCGCTGCGGCAGGGCGAATGCGATCTGGCGCTGGCCGGTGGCGCGACGGTGATGTCCACGCCGCTGGTCTTCTCCGAGCTGTCCAAGCAAGGGGCGCTCGCCGCCGACGGCCGCTGCAAGGCGTTCTCCGACGACGCCGACGGCACCGGCTGGTCCGAGGGCGTCGGCCTGATCGTGGTCGAGCGGTTGTCCGACGCGAAGCGCAAGGGGCACAACATCCTGGCCGTGGTTCGCGGTTCCGCGGTGAACCAGGACGGCGCTTCGAACGGGCTGACTGCGCCGAACGGGCCGTCGCAGCAGCGGGTGATCCGGCAGGCGCTGGCTTCCGCCGGACTGTCCACAACGGACGTCGACGCGGTGGAGGCGCACGGCACCGGGACCGCACTGGGTGACCCGATCGAAGCGCAGGCACTGCTGGCCACCTACGGCCAGGAGCGCGAGCACCCGCTGTGGCTGGGTTCGGTGAAGTCGAACCTGGGCCACACGCAGGCCGCCGCCGGGGTCGCGGGCATCATCAAGATGGTCATGGCGCTGCGGCACGGCGTGCTCCCGAAGACGCTGCACGCCGACGAGCCTTCGTCGCATGTGGACTGGACGTCCGGTGCGGTGAGCGTGCTGACCGACACGAAGCCGTGGCCCGAGGTGGGCCGCGAACGTCGGGCCGGGGTGTCGTCCTTCGGCATCAGCGGGACGAACGCGCACATCATCCTGGAGCAGGCACCGGCGGAGGAACCGGCCGTGCTGCCGATCAAGGGCACGCGCTCGCCGATCGACGGGGTGGTGCCGTGGGTCCTCTCGGGCAAGACCGAGGCCGCCGCCGAAGCCCAGCTCGACCGGATCAGGGCGCTCGAAGCGGACCCCATCGACGTCGGCGCCTCGCTGCTCACCTCGCGCACGACTTTCGACGCTCGGGCGGTCTTGCTCGGCGAGGATGTCGTTCGCGGTGGTGTGATCGAAGGTGCGTCCGCGCCGGTGTTCGTGTTCCCGGGGCAGGGTGCGCAGTGGGCCGGGATGGCACTGGAACTGCTCGACTCGTCTCCGGTGTTCGCCGAGTGGATGGCCGAGTGCGATCGGGTGATCGGCACGCTGGTCGACTGGTCGGTGATCGAGAAGCTTCGTGAGGGCGCTGCGCCGCTGGAGCGTATCGAGGTGCTGCAGCCGTTGCTGTTCGCGGTGATGGTGTCGCTGGCGCAGTTGTGGCGCGCCTCGGGCGTGGAGCCCGCGGCAGTGGTCGGGTCGTCACAGGGGGAGATCCCGGCGGCCTACATCGCGGGGGCGCTCAGCTTGGAGGACGCGGCGAAGATCGTGGTGCTGCGCAGCCAGTTGTTCGCCGACGAACTGGTGGGCAACGGGGCGGTGGCCTCGGTGGCGCTCACCGAGGACCAGCTCCGCGAGCGCCTGCCGGAAGGCCTGACGATCGCCGGGATCAACGGTCCCAAGGCACTCACCGTCGCCGGGCCGCTGGACCTGCTCGACGAGTTCGTGGCGGCTTGTGTGGCCGAGGACATCCGGGCGCGGGTGGTTCCGTCCACTGTGGCCTCGCACTGCGCGCAGGTCGACCCGCTCCGTGACGCGATCCTGGACCTGTTCGCCGAGATCACCCCGCGCGAGGCGAACGTGCCGTTCTACTCGACGGTGACCGGTGGTCTGGTCGAAAGCAGCGAACTGGGGCCGGAGTACTGGTTCCACAACGCCCGCCAGCCGGTGAACTTCGCCGGAGCGGTCAAGGCGATGCTCGACGACGGGTTCCGCGCGTTCGTCGAGACCAGCGCGCACCCGGTGCTCACCATGGCGGTGCAGGCCACCGCCGAGGACCTGGAGATCCCGGTCGCCGCGGTCGGCTCCCTGCGTCGCGACGAAGGCGGGGCGAAGCGGTTCGCCACTTCGCTCGCCGAGGCGTACGTCGCCGGTGTCCCGGTGGACTGGACGGTGTTCTTCGCCGGGACGGGCGCACGCCGGGTCGATCTGCCGACCTACGCCTTCCAGCGCCAGCGGTACTGGCCGGAAGCGGCGAAGCCGAAGGCGGTCGCCACCGCCGACCCGGTGGACGCGGCGTTCTGGGACCTGGTCGAGGACGGCGACTTCGCCGAAGCGCTCGCGCTGGACACCGACACCGCCGCACTGGTGGTGCCCGCGCTGGCCGGATGGCGTAGCCGCCAGCGCACGCAGTCCACTGTGGATTCGTGGCGCTACCGCGAGTCGTGGACCCCGATCACCGCGACCACCGGGCTCACCGGCACCTGGCTCGCCCTCGTGCCCGCCGGGTACGCGGACGACCCGTGGGTGACCGAGGTGCTGGCCGTGCTCGGTGACGACGCGGTGCTGATGGAGGTCGGTGACACCCACCGGACCGCGCTGGCCAAGGAACTCGCCGAGGTCGCGCACAACGAGTTCGCCGGGGTGGTGTCGCTGGCGGGCATCGCGGAGGCACCGGCGGTCGGCAACGTGCCGGTCGGCCTCGCGATGACGCTGCTGATCACCCAGGCGCTCGGCGACACCGGCATCGAGGCCCCGCTGTGGTGCGTGACCAGGGGAGCGGTCTCGGTCGGCCAGGCCGACCAGGTGCGCAACCCGGAACAGGCCGCGCTCTGGGGCATGGGCCGGGTGGCCGCGCTCGAACTGCCCCGCCGCTGGGGCGGGCTGGTCGATCTGCCGGTCGAGTTCGACGACAGGACCGTGGAACGCCTCGCCGGGGTGCTCGCCGGAACCGGGGAGGACCAGGTCGCGGTGCGTTCGGCCGGGGCGTTCGGCCGCCGGCTGGTGCACGCGGCGCCGGTCGCCGAGCGGCCGGCCGAGCCGTGGCGGGTGCGCGGCACGGTGCTGATCACCGGCGGTACCGGCGGTCTCGGCGGGTACGTCGCCCGCTGGGCGGCCGAGAGCGGTGCCGAACACCTGGTGCTCACCAGCCGTCGCGGGTTGGACGCGCCGGGAGCCGTGGAACTGCGCGAAGAGCTCGAAGCCGCGGGTACGCGGGTCACCATCGCGGCCTGCGATGTGTCCGATCGTGACAGTGTGGCGGCGTTGCTCGCGGAGATCCCGGACCTGACCGCGGTGGTGCACGCGGCCGGGGTCGGCGTCGGTGACGCGGCGATCGAAGCGCTCACCATGGACCAGCTCGACGCGCTGCTGCAGGCCAAGATGACCGCGGCGTGGCACCTGCACGAGCTGACCGAAGGCCTCGACCTCGACGCGTTCGTGCTGTTCTCCTCCGGTGCCGCCAACTGGGGCAGCGGCGGCCAACCGGGGTACGCGGCGGGCAACGCCTTCCTGGACGCGCTGGCGTTGTACCGGCGTGGCCGGGGCCAGGTGGCGACCGCGCTCGCCTGGGGTGCCTGGGCCGAAGCGGGCATGGTGCACGACAACCCGTCGATGTGGGAGCACCTGACCCGCCGCGGCCTGCTCACCATGGCGCCGGAGCTGGCGATCACCGCCATGCGCCAGGCGCTCGAAGACGGCCAGACCGCGCTCACCGTGACCAACACGGACTGGACCCGGTTCGCGCCGAGCTTCACCGCGAACCGCCCGAGCCCGCTGCTCTCGGAACTCCCCGAGGTGGTCGAGGCGCTGGCCGAGCCGGAAACCGCGACGGCCGAGTCCGGCGAGTCGGAGTTCAAGCAGCGCCTGACCGCGATGCCGGACGCCGAACGCGGCCGGGCCCTGCTCGAGCTGGTCCGCACCGAGGCGGCGGGCACGCTCGGCTACGACAACACCGACGCCCTGCCCGCCAACCAGGCCTTCCGCGAGGTCGGCTTCGACTCGGTGACCGGGGTGGAACTGCGCAACCGGCTCAAGGCGGCCACCGGGCTGCCGCTGGCCGCGGCGCTGGTGTTCGACCACCCGACCCCGGCGGCGATCGCGAAGTTCCTCAAGGCCGAGCTGTTCGGCGACGACGAGCCCGCGGCCGACGACCCGGACACCCGGATCCGCGAAACCCTGGCCTCGATCCCGATCAGCAGGCTGCGCAAGGCCGGGCTGCTCGACCTGGTCCTGCAACTGGCGGGTGAGGACGGCGAACCGGAACCGGCCACCGACGGCGACGCGGCCGGTGGCGACGTCTCGCTCGACGACATGGACGCCGAAAGCCTGCTGAGGCTGGCGACCGACGGCACTGCTCAGAATTAGCGACAAAGGACGGGTTGATGACCGACTCCAACCAGTACGTCGAGGCGCTGCGGTCGTCCTTGAAGGAGATCGAGCGTCTCCGCAAGCAGAACCAGCAGCTGGTGACGTCCGCCGTGGAGCCGATCGCCATCGTCGGCATCGGGTGCCGGTACCCGGGCGGCGTGACCAGCCCGGAGGAGCTGTGGGACCTGGTCGCCGAGGGTCGTGACGCCATCGGCGGCTTCCCGCTCGACCGCGGCTGGGACGTCGAAGCGTTGCGCAGCGCGACGTTCGAAGGCGGCTTCCTGTCCGATGTGGCCGATTTCGACGCCGGCTTCTTCGGCATCTCCCCGCGCGAAGCGGTGGCGATGGACCCGCAGCAGCGGCTGGTGCTGGAAACCGCGTGGGAGTCGCTGGAACGCGCCGGCATCGACCCGCTTTCGTTGCGCGGCAGCCAGACCGGCGTGTTCCTCGGGACCACCGGCCAGGACTACGGCAGCCTGACCGCGAAGTCCGGCGAGGGCGACGCGTTCACCACCACCGCTTCGGTGGCCAGCGTGATCTCCGGCCGGGTGTCCTACACCTCGGGGCTCGAAGGCCCGGCGGTCACCGTGGACACCGCGTGCTCGTCGTCGCTGGTCTCGCTGCACCTGGCCGTGCAGGCCCTGCGGCAGGGCGAGTGCGATCTGGCGCTGGCCGGTGGCGTGATGGTGATGTCCACGCCGACCGGTTTCGCCGCTTTCACCCAGCAGGGCGGGCTCGCCGGTGACGGCCGGTGCAAGTCGTTCGCCGAAGCCGCCGACGGCACGGGCTGGTCCGAAGGTGTCGGCGTGCTCGCGCTGGAACGTGTGTCGGACGCTCAGCGCAAGGGCCACAAGATCCTGGCCGTGGTGCGGGGTTCCGCGGTCAACCAGGACGGTGCGTCGAACGGGTTGACCGCGCCGAACGGGCCGTCGCAGCAGCGGGTGATCCGCGCGGCGCTGGCGAACGCCGGGCTGAAGACGTCCGATGTGGACGTTGTCGAAGCACACGGCACGGGCACCGTGCTGGGCGACCCGATCGAGGCGCAAGCCGTACTGGCCACCTACGGCCAGGATCGCGAGACGCCGCTGCTGCTCGGCTCGATCAAGTCGAACCTCGGTCACCCGCAGGCGGCGGGCGGCGTCGCGGGCATCATCAAGATGGTCATGGCGCTCCAGCACGCGGTGCTGCCGAAGAGCCTGCACATCGACGCGCCTTCGTCCAATGTGGAGTGGGACGCCGGTTCGGTCGAGCTGCTGACCGAGCGCCGGGACTGGCCGGAGACCGGCCACCCGCGCCGGGCCGGCGTGTCCTCGTTCGGGGTGAGCGGGACGAACGCGCACGTCATCCTCGAACAGGCACCGGCCGCCGAAGTGGTGGCTGAGCCCGCCGAGATCGAACCGTCGGTGGTGCCGTGGCTGGTTGCCGGGCGCACTGCCGAAGCGCTGGAGGCGCAGCTCGACCGGCTCCGGACCGTCTCCGGGTCGCCGCTGGACATCGGGCTTTCGCTGGCCACCACCCGCTCGGCGTTCGAGCACCGCGCGGTGCTGGTGGACGGGTTCACCGAGATCGACCGGGGCGTCGCGACCGACCGGCTGACCGCGTTCCTCTTCTCCGGCCAGGGCAGCCAGCGGATCGGCATGGGCCGGGAGCTCTACGCGCGGTTCCCGGTGTTCGCCAGTGCTTTGGACGAGGTCTTCGCACACCTCGATGTCCGCGACGTGATGTGGGGCGACGACCAGGAGGCGCTGAACCAGACGGGGAACGCGCAGCCGGCGCTGTTCGCCATCGAGGTGGCGCTGTTCCGGCTGGTCGAGTCGTGGGGCATCAAGCCCGACTACCTGGCCGGGCATTCGATCGGGGAGATCGCCGCCGCGCACGTGGCCGGGGTTTTCAGCCTGGAAGACGCGTGCACGCTGGTGTCCGCGCGGGCGCGCCTGATGCAGGCATTGCCGACCGGCGGGGCCATGGTCGCGATCAAGGCGGCCGAGGACGAGATCACCCTGACCGAGGGTGTTTCGATCGCCGCGGTGAACGGGCCTTCCAGTGTGGTGATCGCGGGTGAGGAAGCCGCGGTGCTGGAGATCGCGTCGGGCTTCGAGAAGACCTCGCGGCTCAAGGTGTCGCACGCGTTCCACTCGCCGCTGATGGACCCGATGCTGGACGACTTCCGTGCCGCCATCGCGGGCCTGACCTTCGCCGAGCCGCGCCTCCAGCTGGTCACCTCCGGCGATGTGACCACAGTGGACTACTGGGTGAACCACGTGCGCGACACCGTGCGGTTCGCCGACACCGTGCGACGCCTCGCCGACCAGGACGTGACCGCGTTCCTGGAGCTGGGCCCGGACGGCGTGCTGTCCGCGATGACGCAGGAAAGCGTCGAAGCGGTGGCCGTGCCGTTGCTGCGCAAGGACCGCCCGGAGGAGTCGGCCGCGGTGGCCGCGCTGGCGAAACTGCACGTCAACGGGGTCACCGTCGACTGGGCGCCGTGGTTCGCCGGTACCGGTGCCCGCAAGATCGACCTGCCGACGTACGCCTTCCAGCGGCAGCGGTACTGGGCGTCGGCCGCCCGCACTTCGGGTGACGTGCGGGCCGCCGGGCTGGGCGCGGTCGAGCACCCGGTGCTCGGCGCGACCGTCGACCTGGCCGCCGGGGAAGGCCTGCTGTTCACCAGCCGGTTGTCGCTGCGCACGCACCCGTGGCTGGCCGACCACAACGTGCAGGGCCGGGTGTTGCTGCCCGGCACGGCCTTCGTCGAACTGGCGCTGCGAGCCGGTGAAGACCTCGGCCTGGACCGGATCGACGAGCTGACCCTGGCCGCGCCGCTGGTCATTCCCGAGGAAGGCGCGCTTCAGCTCCAGTTGCACCTCGGCGCGCCCGACGAGGGCGGCCGCCGGTCGATCGCGGTGTACTCGCGTGCCGACGAGCTGCCGTGGACCACGCACGCCACCGGTTTCCTGGCCGAAGGCGCGCAGCTGCCCGCCTTCGACTTCACCGCCTGGCCGCCCGCCGACGCGGAACCGCTCGACCTCACCGGGCACTACGAGCGATTCGCCGAACTGGGCTTCCACCACGGCCCCACGTTCCAGGGCCTCAAGGCCGCGTGGAAGCAGGGCGAGGACGTGCTCTTCGCCGAGGTCGCGCTGCCGGAGTCGGCCGAGCAGGACGCCGGCCGGTTCGTGCTGCACCCGGCACTGCTCGACGCGAGCCTGCACGCCGCCGGGTTCGCCGACCTCGGTGAGGTGAGCCGGGGCGGCCTGCCGTTCTCGTGGGAAGGCGTGTCGCTGCACGCCACCGGGGCGACCGCGTTGCGGGTCCGTCTTTCGCGTGGCGCGGGGGAGTCCGTGGCGATCGAGGTCGCGGACACCGCCGGTGGCCCGGTCGCCTCGGTCGAAGGGCTGCTGGCCCGGTCGGCCACCGCGATCGAGGCGCCGGTCACCAGTTCGCTGTTCCGGCTCGACTGGGTGCCGGTGCGGGCCGGTGCCGAGCCGGAGTTCGCCGAGCACACCGACCTGGCGTCCATTGTGGATGTACCGCCGGTGGTCGTGTACCCGGTCGAGGCCGCGCGGGACGACGTGGTGGCCTCCGTGCACGAGGTGACCGCGCGGGTGCTGGGCGTGCTGCAGGAGTGGCTGCGCGACGAGCGGTTCGCCGAGTCCCGGCTGGTTTTTGCCACCGGCGCCGACCTGGTGGCGTCGGCGGTGTGGGGCCTGGTGCGGTCGGCGCAGTCGGAGAACCCCGGCCGGTTCGGGCTGGTGGAACTCGAACCCGGCGCCTCGGTGGCGCAAGCGCTTGCCACCGAAGAAGCGCAGGTCGCCGTGCGTGACGGCAAGGTGCTCGCGCCGCGTGTGGCGCGGGCGGAGGCCGGTGAGCGGGCGACCTGGGACCCGGACGGCCTGGTGTTGATCACCGGCGGTACCGGCGGGCTCGGCGGCGTGATCGCCCGGCACCTGGTGAACGAGCACGGGGTGCGGAACCTGTTGCTGGTCAGCCGCCGTGGTGAGGCGGACGTGTCGGATATCGACGCGGACGTGCGGGTCGTGGCGTGTGATGTGGCTGATCGGGATGCGCTGGCCGCGTTGCTGGCCGAGCACGATGTCAAGGCCGTGGTCCACACGGCGGGCGTGCTCGATGACGGCGTGATCGGGTCTCTGGACGCGGAGCGGCTGGACTCGGTGTTGCGGCCGAAGGTCGACGCGGCGTGGAACCTGCACGAGCTGACCGGCGACCTGGACGCGTTTGTGCTCTACTCCTCGGCTGCGGGCACCTTCGGCACGCCCGGCCAGGGCAATTACGCGGCCGCAAACGCTTTCCTCGACGCACTCGCGGCTCATCGGCGGGCTTCGGGACTGCCCGCGGTGTCGCTGGCGTGGGGTGCCTGGGACCCGTCGATCGGGCTCACCGGCGGACTGTCCGACGCGGAACTGAAGAAGATCACCGGCTCCGGCATGCCGCCGCTGTCGATCGAGCAGGGCGTCGAACTGTTCGACCGCGCGCTCGCCGGACCGGACGCGGCCGTGTTGCCGGTACGCCTCGACCTGCCGGTGCTGCGGGCGCAGGCGGAGATCCCGCCGCTGCTGCGCGGGCTGATCCGCGCGCGTGCGCGACGGGCGACCGCCGGCTCGGAGACCGCGGTTTCCCTGGTGCAGCGGCTTTCCGGGTTGGACGAGGCCGCGCGCTCGGAAGCGCTGGTCGATCTGGTCCGCGGTCAGGTGGCCGCCGTGCTGGGACACCTCGGCGCGGAGTCGGTGGACCCGGCGCAGGCCTTTCAGAACCTGGGCTTCGACTCGCTGACCGCCGTCGAACTGCGCAACCGCCTGGGCACGGCGACCGGCCTGCGCCTGCCGTCCACGCTCATCTTCGACTACCCGAACACCGCGGCACTGGCCACCTACCTGGCCGACGAGCTGTTCGAAGGCCGTGAAAGCCACCTTCACAGCACTGTGGCGCGCCGTGAAAGCCACATTCACGGCGATGACCCGATCGTGATCGTCGGGATGGGGTGTCACTACCCCGGCGGGGTGGACTCGCCGGAGGACCTGTGGGAACTGGTGCTCGGCGGCACCGACGCGATCTCCGAGTTCCCCGCCGATCGCGGCTGGGACCTCGACACGCTGTACAACTCGGACCCCGACCACTTCGGCACCTCCTACACGCGCAACGGCGGTTTCCTGCGCGGCGCGGGCGAGTTCGACCCCGAGTTCTTCGAGATGAGCCCCCGCGAGGCGATGGCGACCGACGCCCAGCAGCGGCTCCTGCTCACCACCGCGTGGGAGGCGATCGAGCGCGCCGGGATCGACCCGGCCACGCTCAAGGGCAGCCAGACCGGTGTGTTCGCCGGGGTGATGTCCAGCGACTACAGCACGCTCATCGACGATGAAGCCTTCGAGGGCTACCAGGGCACCGGAACCGCGGGCAGCGTGCTGTCCGGCCGCGTCGCCTATTCGCTCGGGCTGGAGGGCCCGGCGGTCACCGTCGACACGGCGTGTTCGTCCTCTTTGGTCGCCCTGCACCTGGCCGCGCAGGCGTTGCGCGCCGGTGAATGCACGCTCGCGCTGGCCGGTGGTGTGACCGTGATGGCGACGCCGGGCTCGTTCATCGCCTTCTCCCGTCAGCGCGGGCTCGCGCAGGACGGCCGGTGCAAGTCGTTCGCCGACGCCGCCGACGGCGTGGGCTGGTCGGAGGGCGTCGGCCTGCTGGTGCTGGAGCGCCTGTCCGACGCTCGCCGCAACGGGCACACCGTGCTGGCGACCGTGCGCGGCTCGGCGATCAACCAGGACGGGGCGTCCAACGGCCTCACGGCGCCGAACGGCCCTTCGCAGCAGCGCGTCATCCGGCAGGCGCTGGCTTCCGCTGGTCTGTCCACTTCGGACGTTGATGCGGTGGAGGCACACGGCACGGGCACGACCCTCGGCGATCCGATCGAGGCGCAGGCCCTGCTGGCGACCTACGGCCGTGACCGGGAAACCCCGCTCATGCTGGGCTCGATCAAGTCGAACATCGGGCACACGCAGGCCGCCGCCGGGGTCGCGGGCGTGATCAAGATGGTCATGGCCATGCGGCACGGCAAGCTGCCGCAGACACTGCACGTCGACGCGCCTTCGTCCCATGTGGACTGGGAGACGGGTTCGGTCGACCTGCTCACCTCACCCGCCGAATGGCCCGAGTCGGGGCGTCCGCGCCGGGCCGCGGTGTCCTCGTTCGGGGTCAGCGGCACCAACGCGCACGTGGTGCTGGAGCAGGTGAACGCCGTGGCGCCGCGGGTGATCGAGCCGGTGGTGGAGCCGCGGGTGGTGCCGCTGCTGGTGTCGGCGAAGACGGCCGCCGCGCTGGACGGCCAGATCGAGCGCGTCCGCGCGGTCGACGCACCGGCGCTGGACGTCGGCTTCTCGCTGACCGGCCGGACCACCTTCGACCACCGCGCGGTGCTGGTCGATGGGGCCGAGGTGGCGCGGGGTTCGGCGGTCGAGCGTCCACTGAGGATCGTTTTCGCGGGCCAGGGCTCGCAGCGGATCGGGATGGGCCGGGAGTTGTACGACCGGTTCCCGGTGTTCGCCCGGGCCCTGGATGAGGTGTTCGAGCACCTCGATGTTCGTGAGGTGATGTGGGGCGAGGATCAGGAGGCGCTGAACCAGACCGGGAACGCGCAGCCCGCCCTGTTCGCCTTCGAAGTGGCGTTGTTCCGGCTGGTCGAGTCGCTGGGGATTCGGCCGCAGTCGCTGGCCGGGCATTCGATCGGTGAGATCGCGGCGGCGCACGTGGCCGGGGTGCTGTCTCTGGAAGACGCGTGCACGTTGATCAGTGCGCGGGCGCGGTTGATGCAGGCGTTGCCGACCGGTGGGGCGATGGTGGCGATCAAGGCCGCCGAGTCCGAGATTCCGCTGGTCGAGGGCGTGTCGATCGCGGCGGTGAACGGGCCTTCTTCGGTGGTCATCGCGGGCGATGAGACCGCGGTGCTGGAGATCGCGTCGGGCTTCGAGAAGACCTCGCGCCTGAAGGTCTCGCACGCGTTCCACTCGCCGCTGATGGACCCGATGCTGGACGAGTTCGCGGCGGCGATCGAGGGCCTGACCTTCCACGAGCCGAGCATTCCGATGTCCGGCGACGTGACCTCACCCGACTACTGGGTGCGGCACGTGCGCGAGACCGTCCGATTCGTGGACCACCTCGACGCCGACCACGCATACCTGGAACTGGGGCCGGACAGCACGTTGTCGGCGATGGCCGCCGAGGTGGCTGAAGTCGCGGTTCCGGCGCTGCGCAAGGACCGCGGCGAGGAAGCCGCCTTTGTCACCGCGCTGGCCCACCTGCACGTCAACGGCACGCGCGTGGACTGGGCGAAGTTCTTCGACGGCACCGGCGCCCAGCGCATCGACCTGCCCACCTACGCCTTCCAGAACCAGTGGTACTGGCCGCCGGTGGTGGTCCGGCCCGGTGACGCCACCGGGCTCGGCCTGGTCTCGGTGGAGCACCCGCTGCTCGGCGCGGCCGTCGAACTCGCGGACGGCGAAAGCGTGTTCACCAGCCGCCTTTCGCTGCGGACGCACCCGTGGCTGGCCGACCACACCGTGCTCGGCCGGGTGCTGCTGCCCGGCACCGCCTACGTCGAACTCGCCCTGCGTGCCGGGGACGAGGTCGGCTGCGACCGCATCGACGAGCTGACCCTGGCCGCACCACTGGTGCTACCCGAACTGGGGTCCGTGCAGTTGCAGGTCCGGGTGGGCGAGGCTGACGGGACCGGCCGCCGGACCGTCGCCGTCCACTCGCGCACCGACGTGGACGCGCCGTGGGCCCAGCACGCGACCGGTGTGCTCGGCAGCGGCGAGCGCCGGGCCGACTTCGACGCCACCGCCTGGCCGCCCGCCGGCGCCGAGGCCGTCGACGTCACCGGCGCCTACGACCGGTTCGCCGCCGACGGATTCGACTACGGCCCGACGTTCCAGGGCCTGCGCGGAGTCTGGCGCGCGGGGGATGAACTGTTCGCCGAAGTGTCCCTTCCGGACGGTGCCGAGAACGCCAACTTCGGGTTGCACCCGGCCTTGCTGGACGCCGGACTGCACGCGGTCGGGTTCGCCGATTTCGGGGTGATCAGCCGTGGCGGTCTGCCGTTCGCCTGGGAAGGTGTGTCGCTGCACGCCACCGGCGCCACCACCATCCGCGTGCGCATCACCGCGACCGGTGAGGACGCCGTCTCCATCGCGGTGGCCGATACCGCCGGTGCGCCGGTCGCCTCGATAGAATCCCTGGTGGTGCGAACGGTTTCCGTCGAGGAACCGGACGCCGACCGCGACTCGCTGTTCCGCGTCGACTGGGTGCCGGTGACCTCGTCCACTGTGGACGACTACCAGCTGTACCACGTCGAGTCGACCGGTGAGGTGGTGGCGGCCGCGCACGCGGCGACCGCCGAGGTGCTTACCGCGATGCAGCAGTGGCTTGCCGAGGAGCGGACCGGGCGGCTCGTTTTTGTCACCCGGAGCACCGATCTGGCCGCCTCCGCCGTGCACGGTCTGGTGCGCTCGGCCCAGTCCGAGCACCCGGGCCGGTTCGGCCTGGTGGACACCGACGGCGACCCGGCACCCGGGCTCGGGGTCGACGAACCGCAGGTCATCGTCCGCGACGGCGTGGCGAAGGCAGCGCGGCTCACGCGCGTGACCACCCGCGAGCGGGCGACCTGGAACCCGGACGGCCTGGTGCTGATCACCGGCGGCACGGGTGGCCTGGGCCTGGCCGTCGCCCGGCACCTGGTCGACGAGCACGGGGTGCGGAACCTGTTGCTGGTCAGCCGCCGTGGCGAGGCCGACGTGTCCGACATCGACGCGAACGTGCAGGTCGCCGCCTGTGACGTGGCCGATCGGGACGCGCTGGCGGCGTTGCTGGCCGAGCACGACGTGTCCGCGGTGATCCACACGGCGGGCGTGCTCGACGACGGCGTGCTCGAGTCGCTCGACGCCGACCGGCTCGACACCGTGCTCCGGCCCAAGATCGACGCGGCCTGGAACCTGCACGAACTCACCGGCGACCTGGACGCGTTCGTGCTCTTCTCGTCCGGTGCCGGAGTGTTCGGCACGCCAGGCCAGGGCAACTATGCCGCCGCCAACGCCTTCCTGGACGCGCTCGCCGAGCACCGCCGTGCCGAAGGACTGCCCGCGGTTTCCCTCGCCTGGGGTGCCTGGGCGGAGAGCGGCATGCTCGCGGGAACGGACGTGGAACGGCTCGGCCGCGGGGGAATGCCGCCGCTGTCGGACGAAGAAGGTTTGCGGCTGTTCGACCTCGCGCTCGGTTCGGGTGAGGCCGCGGTGCTGCCGATGCGCCTGGACCTGCCGGTGCTGCGGGCGCAGGGCGAGATCCGGCCGTTGCTGCGCGGGCTGATCCGGACGCGTTCGCGCCGGTCGGTGGCCGGTTCACAGACGGCGGCCTCGCTGGTCGAGCGCCTCTCGGCAATGAATACGACCGGTCGTACGGAAACCTTGCTCGACCTCGTCCGCGGTCAGGTCGCGATGGTGCTCGGGCACGCCGGGCCGGAGTCGGTCGACGCCGAGCAGGCGTTCCAGGGCATGGGCTTCGATTCGCTGACCGCGGTCGAACTGCGCAACCGGCTGACCTCGGCGACCGGCCTGCGCCTGCCGTCGACGCTGATCTTCGACTACCCGACCACCGCCGCGCTCGCCGGCTACCTGCACGACGAGTTGTTCGACGCGGCCGCCGCGATCCCGCGGCAGGTCACCAGGGCGGTCACCGACGACCCGATCGTCATCGTGGGCATGGGTTGCCGCTTCCCCGGCGGAGTGGCCACCCCGGACGAGCTGTGGAACCTGGTGCTCGACGGCACCGACGCGATCACCGGGTTCCCGGCCGACCGCGGCTGGGACCTCGACCGGCTCTTCAACCCCGACCCGGACCACCCCGGCACCTCGTACACGCGTGAAGGCGGCTTCCTGCACGACGCGGCCCAGTTCGACCCGGCGTTCTTCGGGATGAGCCCGCGCGAAGCGCTGGCCACCGACGCGCAGCAGCGCCTGCTCCTGGAGACGTCCTGGGAGGCGATCGAGCGCGCGGGCATCGACCCCGCCACGCTCAAGGGCAGCGAGACCGGCGTGTTCGCCGGCGTGATGTACAACGACTACTCGTCGATCATCGACGGCGACGGTTTCGAGGGCTACCAAGGCACCGGCGCCTCTCCGAGCGTGGTTTCCGGGCGCCTGTCCTACACCTTCGGCTTCGAGGGCCCGGCGGTCACCGTCGACACGGCGTGCTCGTCTTCGCTGGTGGCCATGCACCTGGCCGCGCAGGCGCTGCGTGGCGGTGAGTGCTCGCTGGCGCTGGCCGGTGGGGTCACCGTGATGGCCACCCCGGGCACCCTGGTCGAACTTTCGCGCCAGCGCGGGCTTTCCGCGGACGGCCGGTGCAAGGCGTTCTCCGATTCGGCCGATGGGGCCGGGTTCTCCGAGGGCGTCGGCGTCCTGGTGCTGGAACGGCTGTCCGACGCTCGCCGCAACGGGCATCCGATCCTCGCCGTGGTCCGCGGTTCCGCGGTGAACCAGGACGGCGCTTCGAACGGGCTCACCGCGCCGAACGGGCCGTCGCAGCAGCGGGTGATCCGGCAGGCTCTGGCCACGGCCGGTCTGTCCACAACGGACATCGACGCGGTGGAAGCCCACGGCACGGGCACGACCCTCGGCGACCCGATCGAGGCGCAAGCCCTGCTGGCCACGTACGGGCAGGACCGCGAGCGGCCGTTGCTGCTGGGGTCGATCAAGTCGAACTTCGGGCACACGCAGGCCGCGGCGGGTGTCGCGGGCGTGATCAAGATGGTCATGGCCATGCGGCACGGGGTGTTGCCGCCGACCCTGCACGTCGACGCGCCTTCGTCCCATGTGGACTGGGAGGCCGGATCGGTCGAGCTGCTGACCTCGCCGGTGGAGTGGCCGGAAGCGGGCCGCGTGCGCCGGGCCGGGGTTTCGTCGTTCGGCATCAGCGGGACCAACGCGCACGTGATCCTGGAGCAGCCGCCGCAGTTGGTGCGGGAGCTGGCGGAGCCGACGGTCGAGCCCGCGGTGGTGCCGCTGCCGGTCTCGGCGAAGACGGCTGCCGCGCTGGACGCCCAGGTCGAGCGGGTTCGCGCGCTTGAGGCGTCGGTGGATGTGGGCTTCTCGCTGGTGTCCACACGGTCGACGTTCGAGCACCGGGCGGTGCTGGTCGACGGGGCCGAGGTGGCGCGCGGCTCGGCGGTCGAACGTCCACTGAGGATCGTTTTCGCCGGTCAGGGCTCGCAGCGGATCGGAATGGGCCGGGAGCTGTATGACCGGTATCCCGTGTTCGCTCAGGCCTTGGACGAGGTCTTCGCGCACCTTGATGTTCGTGAGGTGATGTGGGGCGAGGATCAGGAGGCGTTGAACCAGACGGGGAATGCGCAGCCTGCGTTGTTCGCCCTTGAGGTGGCGTTGTTCCGGTTGGTGGAGTCGTGGGGTGTTCGGCCGGAGTCGTTGGCGGGGCATTCGATTGGTGAGGTCGCGGCGGCGCATGTGGCCGGGGTGCTCAGCCTTGAGGATGCGTGCACGTTGATTTCCGCGCGGGCGCGGTTGATGCAGGCTCTCCCGACGGGTGGGGCGATGGTGGCGGTCAAGGCCACTGAAGCCGAGATTCCGCTGGTCGAGGGTGTGTCGATCGCGGCGGTGAACGGCCCCTCCAGTGTGGTGATCGCTGGCGATGAGGCTGCCGTGCTGGAAATCGCTGCGGGCTTTGAGAAAACCAGCAGGCTGAAGGTCTCGCATGCGTTCCATTCGCCGTTGATGGATCCGATGCTGGATGAATTCCGTGCGGCGATTGAGGGGTTGACCTTCCATGAGCCGGGCATTCCGATGCCGGGTGAGGTGACCTCGCCGGAGTATTGGGTGCGGCATGTGCGGGAGACCGTGCGGTTTGTGGACAACCTGGATGCCGGCCACACGTACCTGGAACTGGGGCCGGACGGCACGTTGTCGGCGATGGCGGCGGAGGTGGCCGAGACGGCCATTCCGGTGCTGCGCAAGGACCGGGGCGAGGAAGCCGCCATCGTGACCGCGCTGGCGCAGCTGCACGTCAACGGCACGCGCGTCGACTGGACCAGGTTCTTTGACGGGACCGGCGCGCGGCGGGTGGAGCTGCCGACCTACGCCTTCGAGCACCAGCGCTTCTGGCCGTCGCGGGCGCTTGGTGGGCCGGGTGACGTGCGCGGCGCCGGGCTCGGTTCGGTGGACCACCCGCTGCTCGGCGCCGCCGTCGAGCTCGCCGAGGGCGACGTGGTGTTCACCAGCAGGCTTTCCCTGTGGTCGCACCCGTGGCTCGAGGACCACACGATCTTGGGCCGCGTCCTGCTGCCCGGCACGGCGTTCGTCGAGCTGGCGCTGCGGGCCGGAGACGAGTTCGGCTGTGACCGGGTCGACGAGCTGACGTTGGCCGCTCCGCTGGTACTTCCCGAACAGGGTGCGCTCCAACTGCGGCTGCGCGTCGGGGCCGCCGACGAGCACGGCCGTCGCACGCTGGCCGTGCACAGCAGGCCGGAGGACGCCGTCGACCTGCCGTGGACCCCGCACGCCACCGGTGTGTTGACCACCGGCGAACAGCGCGCCGCATTCGACGCCACGACCTGGCCGCCGCCCGGCGCCGAGCCGGTCGACATCGACGGCTGCTACCAGCAGTTCGCCGAGAACGGCTTCGACTACGGCCCGGTGTTCCAGGGCCTCCAGGCGGTCTGGCGGCACGGCGAGCACACCTACGCCGAGGTCGCGCTCCCCGAGGAAGCCGACCGCGACGGGTTCGGGCTGCACCCGGCCCTGCTCGACGCCACCCTGCACGCGGCCGGGTTCGGCCCGCTGAGCCAGGGCGGGTTGCCGTTCTCCTGGGAGGGCGTGTCGCTGCACGCCACCGGCGCCACCGCGATCCGTGTGCGCCTGACCCCGGCCGGGAGCGACGCGGTGGCCATCGCGGTGGCCGACACCGAGGGCGAACCGGTCGCCTCCATCGAATCCCTGCTGGTCAGGGCCATCGAAACGGATCAGCTCGACCAGCACCGCGCCGAGCGCGACGCGTTGTTCGCGGTGGAGTGGACCCCGGTCACCGCCACCGCGAGCGACCGGACCTCGATCACCGTCGACGGTTCGCTGTCGTCCATTGTGGACGTCCCGGAGCTGGTGCTGGTGCCGGTGGAGTCGCGCGGTGACGCGGTCGGCGGAACCCACACCGCGACGGCCGAGGCGCTCGCCCTGGTACAGGAATGGCTGGCCGACGAGCGGTTCGCCGACTCGCGCTTGATCTTCGTGCTCCGCGACCCCGCCGACCTGGCGACGGCCGCCGTTGCCGGGCTGGTGCGTTCGGCGCAGTCCGAGCACCCCGGCCGGTTCGGTATCGTCGAAGGTGAGGCGTCGCCGGAAGCGCTCGGCGTGGACGAGCCGCGAGTCGCGGTCCGCGGCGGACAGGTGTTCGTGCCGCGGATCGGCCGGATCTCGCCACAGGAGTCGGTCACGTGGGACCCGGACGAGCTGGTGTTGATCACCGGCGGTACCGGGGGTCTCGGCCGGGCGATCGCCCGTCACCTGGTCGACGCGCACGGCGTGCGGAACCTGCTGCTGGTCAGCCGTCGCGGTGAGGCGGACGTGTCCGATCTGGACGCCAACGTGCAGGTCGCGGCCTGTGACGTGGCGGATCGGGCGGCGTTGGCCGAACTGTTGGCACAGCACGACGTGAAGGCTGTCGTCCACGCCGCCGGGGTGCTCGACGACGGCACGGTCGGCTCGCTCGACGCGGACCGGCTCGACACCGTGCTCCGGCCCAAGGTCGACGCGGCCTGGAACCTGCACGAACTGACCGGCGACCTTTCCGCGTTCGTGGTGTTCTCCTCGGCCGCCGGGGTGTTCGGCGCGGCCGGGCAGGCGAACTACGCGGCGGCCAACGCCTTCCTGGACGCGCTCGCCGAACGCCGTCGGGCCGAAGGCCTGCCCGGGGTGTCGCTCGCCTGGGGCGCCTGGGCGGAGACGGGCATGCTGGCCGGCGCGGACGGCGACCGGCTCGCGCGGTCCGGCATGCCGCCGGTGGACCCGGAACTCGGCGTCGCCCTGTTCGACGCGGCACTGGCCTGCGAGTCCGCGGTGGTCCTGCCGGTGCGCCTCGACCTGCCGGTGCTGCGGGCGCAGGCGGAGGTTCCGCCGTTGCTGCGCGGCCTGATCCGGACGCGGTCCCGCCGGTCGGTGGCCGGTTCGCCGACGGCGGCTTCGCTGATCGAGCGCCTGTCCGGAATGAATACGACCGGTCGTACGGAAACCTTGCTGGAGCTGGTGCGGGGTGCGGTCGCGGCTGTGCTGGGCCACGCCGACAGCGCCGCGGTCGACCCGTCCCGGCCGTTCAAGGAGCTGGGCTTCGACTCGCTGACCGCGGTCGAACTGCGCAACCGCCTCGGGTCGGTGACCGGGCTCCGCCTGCCCGCCACGCTGATCTTCGACTACCCGACCGCTGCCGTGCTCGCCGCCCACCTGGCCGACGAGTTGTTCGGCGGCAGTGAAAGCCACATTCACCGCACCAACGAGCGCAGTGAAAGCCACATTCACAGCACCGACCCGATCGTGATCGTCGGCATGAGCTGCCGCTTCCCCGGTGGGGTCGGGTCCCCGGAGGAACTGTGGCGCCTGGTGTCCGAGGGCACCGACGCGATCACCGAGTTCCCCACGGACCGCGGCTGGGACCTGGATAACCTCTTCAACCCGGACCCGGACAACCCCGGCACCTCGTACACGCGTGAAGGCGGCTTCCTGCACGACGCGGCCGAGTTCGACCCGGCGTTCTTCGGGATGAGCCCGCGCGAGGCGCTGGCGACCGACTCGCAGCAGCGGTTGCTGCTCGAAAGCTCCTGGGAGGCACTGGAGCGCGCGGGCATCGACCCGAACACGCTGCGCGGCAGCCAAACCGGTGTGTTCACCGGCGTGATGTACAACGACTACGTCTCCATTTTGGACAGTGGCGGCGACAACGAGGGCTACCAGGGCACCGGGGCTTCTTCGAGTGTGGTCTCCGGCCGCGTCTCCTACACCTTCGGCTTCGAGGGCCCGGCGGTCACCATCGACACGGCGTGTTCGTCGTCGCTGGTGGCGATGCACTGGGCGATGCAGGCGCTGCGCAACGGTGAGTGCTCGCTGGCGCTGGCCGGTGGTGTCACGGTGATGTCCACGCCGAGCGCGTTCATCGGGTTCTCGCGGCAGCGCGGTCTCGCGGTCGACGGCCGGTGCAAGGCGTTCTCGGATGACGCCGATGGTGTCGGCTGGTCGGAGGGTGTCGGTCTGGTGGTGCTGGAGCGGCTTTCGGACGCTCGGCGCAATGGGCACCAGGTGCTGGCGGTGGTTCGTGGCAGTGCGGTGAACCAGGATGGTGCATCGAATGGGCTGACGGCGCCGAACGGGCCGTCGCAGCAGCGGGTGATCCGGCAGGCGCTGGCCAGCGCGGGTCTGGGAACATCCGATGTGGACGCGGTCGAGGCACACGGGACCGGGACGACGCTGGGTGACCCGATCGAGGCGCAGGCGCTGCTCGCCACGTACGGGCAGGACCGCGAGCGGCCGCTGCTGGTCGGCTCGATCAAGTCGAACATGGGGCACACGCAGGCCGCCGCCGGTGTCGCGGGTGTGATCAAGATGGTGCTGGCGATGCAGCACGGCGTGTTGCCGCCGACCCTGCACGCGGGCACGCCTTCGTCCCATGTGGACTGGGAAGCCGGTTCGGTCGAGCTGCTGACCGGGGCCACCGACTGGCCGCGGAGCGAGCGCGCCCGTCGGGCGGCGGTGTCGTCGTTCGGTTTCAGCGGGACCAACGCGCACGTGATCCTGGAGCAGGCGCCGCCGGTGGTGGTGCCGGAGCGCCAGAACGGGCCCGCGCTGGTGCCGTGGCTGCTGTCCGCGCGCACGGAAGCTGCGTTGGACGCGCAGATCGAGCGCGTCCGGGCGGTCGACGAGTCGCCGTTGGACGTCGGGTACTCGCTGCTGGGACGAGCCGTCTTCGAGCAGCGTGCGGTGCTGCTCGATGGGGCCGAGGTGGCACGGGGATCGGCGGTCGAGCGTCCACTGAGGATCGTTTTCGCGGGCCAGGGTTCGCAGCGGGTCGGGATGGGCCGTGAGTTGTATGAGCGGTTCCCGGTGTTCGCCCGCGCGCTGGATGAAGTCTTCGCGCACCTTGATGTTCGTGAGGTGATGTGGGGTGAAGATCAGGAGGCGCTGAACCAGACGGGGCACGCGCAGCCTGCGTTGTTCGCGCTGGAAGTGGCGTTGTATCGGCTGGTGGAGTCGTGGGGTGTGCGGCCGGAGTCGTTGGCTGGGCATTCGATTGGTGAGGTCGCGGCGGCGCACGTGGCTGGGGTGCTCAGCCTGGAAGACGCGTGCACGTTGATCGGTGCGCGGGCGCGGTTGATGCAGGCATTGCCGACCGGCGGAGCCATGGTGGCGATCAAGGCCACGGAGGCCGAGGTCCCGCTCACCGAAGGGGTCTCGATCGCCGCGGTGAACGGGCCTAACTCCGTGGTCATCGCGGGTGAGGAAGCGGCGGTGCTGGAGATCGCCGCGGGCTTTGAGAAAACCAGCAGGCTGAAGGTCTCGCACGCATTCCATTCGCCGTTGATGGATCCGATGCTGGACGAGTTCCGTGCGGCGATTGAGGGATTGACCTTCAACGAGCCGAGCATTCCGATGCCGGGTGAAGTGACCTCGCCCGAGTACTGGGTGCGGCATGTGCGCGAGACCGTCCGGTTCGTGGACCACCTGGATGCCGACCACGCGTATCTGGAGTTGGGACCGGACGGCACGTTGTCGGCGATGGCCGCCGAGGTGGCCGAGACGGCCATTCCGGTGCTGCGCAAGGACCGTGGCGAGGAAGCCGCCTTCCTCATCGCGCTGGCCCGGCTGCACGTCAACGGCACGCGCGTCGACTGGGACCGGTTCTTCGCGGGGACCGGAGCGCGCAACGTCGACCTGCCGACCTACGCGTTCCAGCGCGAACGGTTCTGGCCGAAGGTGGTCATCAAGCCGGGTGACGCGACCGGGCTCGGCCTGGTCTCCGTGGCGCACCCGCTGCTCGGCGCCTCGGTCCAACTCGCCGACGACGACGGCGCGTTGTTCACCAGCCGCCTGTCGCTGAAGTCGCACCCGTGGCTGGCCGATCACGTGGTGATGGGCCGGACCCTGTTGCCGGGCACGGCGTTCGTCGAACTCGCCGTGCGGGCCGGGGACGAGCTGGGCTGCGACCGCGTCGAAGAACTGACCCTGGCCGCGCCCCTGGTCCTGCCCGACGACGGGGCCGTGCAGGTGCAGCTCCGCGTCGGCGTGCCGGACGAGCACGACCGCTGCACCCTCAGCATCCACAGCCGCCCCGAGGACGCCGTCGACCTGCCGTGGACGCAGCACGCGAGCGGCGTGCTGGCGGTGGGCGAGTACACCGCCCGGTTCGACGCGACCGCCTGGCCGCCCGCCGACGCGGAAGCGCTCGACGTGGCCGGTTGCTACGACAGGTTCGCCGAGGCCGGATTCGAATACGGCCCGGTGTTCCAGGGCCTCGAAGCGGTGTGGCAGCGCGGTGACGAGCTGTTCGCCGAGGTGGCACTGCCCGAGGACGTGGAGCCCGCCGCCTTCGGCCTGCACCCCGCGCTGCTGGACTCGACGCTGCACGCCTCCCTGCTCGCGGCCTCCGGCGACGGCGGCGCCGGGTTGCCCTTCTCCTGGGAGGGCGTCTCGCTGCACGCGAGCGGCGCGTCGAAACTGCGCGTGTGGCTCAGGCGGGACGGCGAGGCCGTCTCGATCGCGGCGGCCGACACCGCCGGGCAGCCGGTCGCGTCGATCGAATCGCTGATCGTGCGCGCCGTGTCCACCGACCAGCTCGCCGAGCGGAGCCTCGAACGCGACTCGCTGTTCAAGCTGACCTGGACCCCCGTGTCCGCGTCCGGCGAGACTCCGTCCACAGTGGAATTGACCGGCGAACTCGCCGACCTGGCCGAGGTGCCCGAGGTCGTGCTGGTGCCGGTCACCGGCGACGACGCGCGTGCGGTCACCGGCCGGGTGCTCGGGCTGCTCCAGGAGTGGCTCGCTGGCGAACGGTTCGCCGACGCACGGCTGATCTTCATCACCCGTGGTGCGGTCGCCGCCGTCGACGGGGACGTGCCGGACGTGGCCACGGCCGCGGTGTGGGGCCTGGTCCGCGTGGCCCAGTCGGAGAACCCCGGTCGCTTCGGCCTGATCGACCTGGACGTCAACGACACCGTTTCGGCGGCCACCCAGGCGCTCGGTTCCGACGAACCGCAGGTCGCGGTACGTGCCGGTGCGGTGCTGGCCCCGCGGGTGGCCCGCGTTCCCGCGCCCGAGGAGCGCTTCGCGTGGAACCCCGACGGCCTGGTGATGATCACCGGTGGCACCGGCGGCCTGGGCGGCGTGCTCGCCCGGCACCTGGTGTCCGAGCACGGCGTGCGGAACCTGCTGCTGGTCAGCCGCCGCGGGCACGACGCCGAGGGCGCCGACGACCTGGTCGAGGACCTCGCCGAACGCGGCGCCGAAGTCCGGCTGGTCGCCTGCGACGTGGCCGACCGGGACGCGCTCGCCGCGGTCTTCGACGAGCACCCGGTCGACTCGGTCATCCACACCGCCGGGGTGCTGGACGACGGGGTGATCGGCTCGCTGTCCGCCGAGCGCATGGACTTCGTGTTCCGGCCCAAGGTGGACGCGGCGCTCAATCTGCACGAGCTGACCCGTGACCGCGAGCTGAGCGCGTTCGTGCTGTTCTCCTCGGTCGCCGGGATCTTCGGCAACGCCGGGCAGGGCAACTACGCGGCGGCCAACACCTTCCTGGACGCGCTGGCCGAGCGGCGGCGGGCCGAGGGCCTGCCCGCGGTCTCGCTGCCGTGGGGTGCCTGGGCGGGCACCGGCATGCTGGTCGCGTCGGACGCGGAACGCATGGCGCGTACGGGAATGCCACCGCTGACCGTCGAGGACGGGGTGGCGCTCTTCGACGCCGCACTGTCCACAGGGGACCCGGTGGTCGTGCCGCTGCGGCTGGACCTGGCCACGCTGCGGTCGCTCGGCCGGATCCCGTCGGTGCTGCGCGGGCTCATCCGCACGCGTTCGCGCCGGTCGGCCTCCGGTTCGCAGACGGCCGACTCGCTGATCCAGCGCCTGTCCGGAATGAATACGACCGGTCGTACGGAAACCCTGGTGGAGCTCGTCCGGGCCGAGGTCGCGGCGGTGCTCGGGCACGCCGGGGCCGAGGCGGTCGACCGCGAGCAGACCTTCCAGTCCCTCGGGTTCGACTCGCTGACCGCGGTCGAACTGCGCAACCGCCTCGGTGGCGCGACCGGCCTGCGCCTCCCGTCGACCATGGTCTACGACTACCCGACCCCGGTGGTGCTGGCCGAGTACCTCCGCGACGAGCTGTTCGACGCCGAGGTCGTCGTCCCGGAGCAGGTCACCCGGGCGGTCACCGACGACCCGATCGTCATCGTCGGCATGGCCTGCCGCTTCCCCGGCGGGGTCACCACGCCGGAGGAGCTGTGGCAGCTGGTGCTCGACGGCACCGACGCGATCACCGAATTCCCCTCGAACCGCGGCTGGGACCTGGACGCGCTGTACCACCCGGACCCCGACCACCCCGGCACCGCGTACACGCGTTCCGGCGGGTTCCTGCACAACGCGGGTGAGTTCGACCCCGAGTTCTTCGGGATGAGCCCGCGCGAGGCGATGGCGACCGACTCGCAGCAGCGCCTGCTGCTGGAGACGTCGTGGGAGGCGATCGAGCGGGCGGGCATCGACCCGGTTTCGCTCAAGGGCAGCCAGACCGGTGTGTTCGCCGGGGTGATGTACAACGACTACTCGTCGATCCTGCACGGCGGTGACTTCGAAGGGCACCAGGGCACCGGCACCTCGCCGAGCGTGGTTTCCGGGCGCCTGTCCTACACCTTCGGCTTCGAGGGCCCCGCGGTCACCGTCGACACGGCGTGCTCGTCTTCGCTGGTCGCGCTGCACCTGGCCGCCCAGGCCCTGCGGGCCGGGGAGTGCTCGCTGGCGCTAGCCGGTGGGGTCACGGTCATGTCGACGCCGTCGGCGCTTGTGGAGTTTTCTCGGCAGCGCGGGCTTTCCGAGGACGGCCGGTGCAAGGCGTTCTCCGATGACGCCGACGGGGTGGGCTGGTCGGAAGGCGCCGGTCTGCTGGTGGTCGAGCGGCTGTCCGACGCCAAGCGCAACGGGCACCCGATCCTCGCCGTGGTCCGCGGTTCGGCGGTCAACCAGGATGGTGCGTCGAACGGGCTGACCGCGCCGAACGGGCCGTCGCAGCAACGCGTGATCCGGCAGGCGCTGGCTTCGGCCGGACTGTCCACACACGACATCGACGCGGTGGAAGCCCACGGCACCGGCACCACCCTCGGCGACCCGATCGAGGCGCAGGCCCTTCTGGCCACCTACGGCCAGGATCGCGAGCGGCCGCTGCTGCTCGGTTCGATCAAGTCGAACTTCGGGCACACGCAGGCCGCCGCCGGCGCGGCCGGGGTGATCAAGATGGTGATGGCCCTGCGCCAGGGCCTGCTCCCGAAGACGCTGCACGCGGGCACGCCGTCGTCGCACGTGGACTGGGAGGCCGGTTCGGTCGAGCTGCTCACCGAGGCCACCGAATGGCCGCAGGACGAGAAGCCGCGCCGGGTGGGCATTTCCTCGTTCGGCGTGAGCGGGACCAACGCCCACGTGATCCTGGAGCAGCCGCCGCAGCCCGCACGCACCATCGAGGCGCCGCTGGTGGACCCCGAGGTGGTGCCGCTGCCGGTGTCGGCGAAGTCGGCCGAGGCGCTGGACGCCCAGGTCGAGCGGATCGCGGAGTTCGCCGACGGCCGCACGCCGGTGGACATCGGCTACTCGCTGGCGACCACGCGGTCCACCTTCGAGCACCGCGCGATCCTTCTGTCCACTGAGGACGGTATCGACGAGGTGGCGTGCGGCACGGCGGTGAACCGGCCGACGGTGCTGTTGTTCAGCGGTCAGGGCAGCCAGCGGATCGGCATGGGCCGTGGGCTGTACAAGCGGTTCCCGGTGTTCGCTCAGGCTCTGGACGAGGTGCTCCGGCAGCTCGACGTCCGCGAGGTGATGTGGGGTGACGACCAGGAGGCCCTGAACCAGACCGGGAACGCGCAGCCCGCGTTGTTCGCGCTGGAAGTGGCGTTGTTCCGCCTGCTGGAGTCGTGGGGCGTCCGGGCGGACCAGCTGGTCGGCCACTCCATCGGTGAGATCGCCGCCGCGCACGTCGCCGGGGTGATGTCGCTGGAAGACGCGTGCACGCTGGTGTCGGCGCGGGCGCGGTTGATGCAGGCGCTGCCGACCGGTGGCGCGATGGTGGCGATCAAGGCCACGGAGGCGGAGATCCCGCTCACCGAAGGGGTCTCGATCGCGGCGGTGAACGGGCCGTCCAGCGTGGTGATCGCGGGTGAGGAAGCCGCGGTGCTGGAGATCGCCTCAAGCTTCGAAAAGACCAGCAGGCTGAAGGTGTCCCACGCGTTCCACTCGCCGCTGATGGACCCGATGCTCGACGAGTTCCGCGCCGCCATCGACGGCATCACGCTCAACGAGCCGCGTCTCCCGATGCGCACCACCGGCGACGTGACCACAGTGGACTACTGGGTGAACCACGTGCGTGACACCGTGCGGTTCGCCGACAACCTCGCGGCCGCCGGTGACGCGCACTTCGTCGAAGTCGGCCCGGACGGGGTGCTTTCGGCGATGGCCGCCGAGGTCGCGCCCGACTCGATCGCCGTGCCGGTCCTGCGCAAGGACCGCGACGAGGAGCTGAACGCGGTCACCGCGCTGGCCCGCCTGCACGTCAACGGCGTCCGGGTGGACTGGAAGGCGCTCTTCACCGGGACCGGCGCGCAGCGGGTGGACCTGCCGACCTACGCCTTCCGCCGCCAGTCGTACTGGCCGCCGGTGGTCGCCCGGCCCGGCGACGCCTCCGGCCTGGGCCTGGAGTCGGTCAAGCATCCGCTGCTCGGTGCGGCGGTCACCCTGGCCGAGGGCGAGGGCCTGCTGTTCACCAGCCGTCTCGCCCTCGGCTCGCACCCGTGGCTCGCCGACCACGCGGTGATGGGCCAGATCCTGTTGCCCGGCACGGCGTTCGTCGAGCTGGCGCTGCGGGCCGGGGACGAGGTGGGCTGCGACCGGATCGACGAGCTGACCCTGGCCGCGCCGCTGGTGCTGCCGGACCGCGGTGCCGTGCAGACGCAGGTCGCGGTGGGCGCGCCCGACGAGTCGGGACGCCGGTCGGTGGCCGTGTACTCGCGGCCGGAAGGCGCGGTCGACCAGCCGTGGGTGCAGCACGCCACCGGTGTGCTGGCCGAGGGTGAGCGGCAGGTCGCCTTCGACACCACCGAATGGCCGCCCGCCGACGCCGAACCCGTCGAGGTCGAGGGCTGCTACGACGCGTTCGCCGAGACCGGCTTCACCTACGGCCCGGTGTTCCAGGGCCTGCGGGCGGTCTGGCAGCGCGGCGACGACACGTTCGCCGAGGTGGAACTGCCCGTCGAGGCCGGCGGGTTCGGTCTGCACCCGGCACTGCTGGACGCCACCCTGCACGCGTTGCTGCTGGCCGGTTCCGGCGAAGGCGGCCTGCCCTTCTCCTGGGAAGGGGTGTCGCTGCACGCCACCGGCGCGTCGGCGCTGCGGGTCCGGCTGACCCGCAAGGCCGACGGCCTCTCGATCGCGGCCGTCGACCCGTCCGGTGGTGCGGTGGTGTCGGTGGAGGCACTGGCGCTGAAGGCTGCTGAAGCGGTGAGCACGGACAACACGGCCGACTCGTTGTTCACCGTCGACTGGACCTCGGTCGCGGTGCCCGAGGAGGGGCCGCTGACCGCCGAGCTGACCGGGTCGCTCGCCTCCATTGTGGACGTTCCCGAGGTGGTGGTCGCCCGCGTCGGCGCCGTTGCCGGGGAAGCGCCGGAAGCGGTGCGCGAGGTGACCGGGCGGGTGCTCGGCCTGCTCCAGGACTGGCTCGCGGACGACCGGTTCGCCGACGCCAAGCTGGCGATCGTCACCGAAGGCGCGGTCGCCGCGGCCGAGGGTGAGATGCCCGACGCGGCCACCGCCGCGGTCTGGGGCCTGGTGCGGGTGGCCCAGGCGGAGAACCCGGACCGGTTCTCGCTGGTGGACAGCGATGGCGAACTGCCGGCCCGGGTGCCGGCGGACGGCGGTGGTGACCTGCTGACCCGCGCGCTGGCCGCCGAGGAACCGCAGCTCGCGATCCGCGGGGACCGGTTGTTCGCGCCGCGGGTCGCCAGGGTGGTGGCGCCTGAACAGCGCCTCGACTGGGCCGACGGCAGCCGCGTGATGATCACCGGTGGTACCGGCGGGCTCGGCGGAGTGCTCGCGCGGCACCTGGTGTCCGAGCACGGGGTCGCGGACCTGGTGCTGGTCAGCCGTCGCGGACGCGACGCCGAGGGCGCGGCCGAGCTGGTCGCCGATCTCGAAGCGCGGGGCGCGAACGTCGACCTGGTGGCCTGCGACGTCGCCGACCGGGACGCCGTCGCCGCGCTGCTCGACGCGCATCCGGTGACCGCGGTGGTGCACACGGCCGGCCTGCTCGACGACGGTGTGCTCGGCTCGATGACGCCCGAGCGGCTGGACCTGGTGTTCCGCCCGAAGGTGGACGCCGCCTGGCACCTGCACGAGCTGACCAGGGACCGCGAACTGTCGGCGTTCGTGGTGTTCTCCTCGGCCGCCGGGGTGTTCGGCACGCCGGGGCAGAGCAACTACGCCGCCGCCAACGCGTTCCTGGACGCACTGGCCGAGCAGCGGCGGGCCGCCGGGCTGCCGGGGTTGTCGCTGGCGTGGGGTGCCTGGGCGGGCACCGGCATGCTGGTCGCCTCCGACGCCGAGCGGATGGCCCGCACCGGCATGCCCGCCATCGACGCCGAAACCGGGGTCGCGCTGTTCGACGCGGCGCTGTCCGGTGAGGCCGCGATGGTCATGCCGGTCCGCCTCGACCTGCCGGTGCTGCGGGCGCAGCCGGAGATCCCGCCGCTGCTGCGCGGGCTGATCCGGACGCGGTCGCGGCGGTCGGCCGCCGGTGCGCAGACGGCCGCTTCGCTGGTCCAGCGCCTGTCGGAAATGAATACGACCGGTCGTATGGAAACCTTGATGGAGCTGGTCCGGGGTGAGGTCGCGGCGGTGCTCGGGCACGCCGAGGGCACCAAGATCGAGGCGACCCGCCAGTTCAAGGAGCTGGGCTTCGACTCGCTGACCGCGGTCGAACTGCGCAACCGCCTCGGTGCGGTGACCGGGCTCCGGCTGCCCGCGACGCTGGTCTTCGACTACCCGAACACCGGCGCGCTCGCCGGTTACCTGCGTGACGAGCTTCTCGGCGCGGAGGTGGTGGTCCCGGAGCAGGCCACCAAGGTGGTCACCGACGACCCGATCGTCATCGTCGGCATGGCCTGCCGCTACCCCGGCGGGGTCTCCTCGCCGGAGGACCTGTGGCAGCTCGCGCTCGACGGCACCGACGCGATCAGCGGGTTCCCGACCGACCGCGGCTGGGACCTCGACCGGCTGTACAACCCGGACCCGGACCACCCGGGCACCTCGTACTCGCGCTCCGGCGGGTTCCTGCACAACGCGGGTGAGTTCGACCCGGCGTTCTTCGGGATGAGCCCGCGCGAGGCGCTGGCCACCGACGCGCAGCAGCGCCTCCTGCTGGAAACCGCGTGGGAGGCGGTCGAGCAGGCCGGGATCGACCCGACCTCGCTCCACGGCAGCGCGACCGGCGTGTTCGCCGGCGTGATGTACAACGACTACGGCGCCGGAATGGGCGGCGGCGACATGGAAGGCCACCAGGGCACCGGTTCCTCGCCGAGCGTGGCGTCCGGCCGGGTCGCCTACACGTTCGGCTTCGAGGGCCCGGCGGTCACCATCGACACCGCGTGCTCGTCTTCGCTGGTCGCGATGCACTGGGCGATGCAGGCGTTGCGGGCCGGGGAATGCTCGCTGGCGCTGGCCGGTGGTGTCACGGTGATGTCGACGCCGTCGGCGCTGGTGGAGTTCTCGCGGCAGCGCGGCCTTTCGCCGGACGGCCGGTGCAAGGCGTTCTCCGACGACGCGGACGGTGTCGGCTGGTCGGAAGGTGTCGGCCTGGTTGTGCTGGAACGGCTTTCGGATGCTCGCCGCAATGGGCACCAGGTGCTGGCGGTGGTCCGTGGTTCCGCGGTGAACCAGGATGGTGCGTCGAATGGCCTGACTGCGCCGAACGGGCCGTCGCAGCAGCGGGTGATCCGGCAGGCGCTGGCCAGCGCGGGTCTTGGAACGTCCGATGTGGACGCGGTGGAGGCACACGGCACGGGCACCTCCCTGGGCGACCCGATCGAGGCGCAGGCGCTGCTCGCCACGTACGGGCAGGACCGCGAGCACCCGCTGCTGCTCGGGTCCGTCAAGTCGAACCTGGGCCACACGCAGGCGGCGGCCGGGGTCGCCGGGGTGATCAAGATGGTCATGGCGATGCGGCAGGGCACGCTGCCGAAGACGCTGCACGTCGGCACGCCTTCGTCCCACGTGGACTGGGAGGCCGGTTCGGTCGAGCTGCTCACCGACGTCACCGAATGGCCCGAGGTGGGCCGGGCGCGCCGGTCGGCGGTGTCGTCGTTCGGCATCAGCGGGACCAACGCGCACGTGATCCTGGAGCAACCGCCGCGGACCACCGAGGCGCTGGAGGTCCCGGAGATCGAGCCGGAGGTCGTCCCGCTGCCGGTGTCGGCCAGGACGGCGGGCGCGCTGGACGGGCAGGTCGAGCGGATCAGCGAGTTCGCCGACGGCCGGATGGCCGTCGACGTCGGCCTTTCGCTGATCACCCAGCGGTCCACCTTCGAGCACCGCGCGGTCCTGCTGTCCACTGAGGACGGTGTGGTCGAAGCGGCCCGCGGGGTGGCCGACGACCGCACGCTGGCCGTGGTGTTCTCCGGTCAGGGATCGCAGCGCATCGGGATGGGCCGGGAGCTGTACGACCGGTACCCGGTGTTCGCTTCCGCGCTGGACGAGGTGCTGGCGAACCTGGACGTTCGCGAGGTCATGTGGGGCGACGACCAGGAAGCGCTGAACCAGACGGGGAACGCGCAACCGGCGTTGTTCGCCCTCGAAGTGGCCTTGTTTCGGCTGGCGGAGTCGTTGGGCGTCAAGCCTGACTACGTGGCCGGGCATTCGATCGGTGAGGTCGCGGCGGCCCACGTGGCCGGGGTGCTTTCGCTCGCGGACGCGGCCAAGCTGATCTCCGCCCGGGCCCGGCTGATGCAGGCGCTGCCCACCGGCGGCGCGATGGTGGCGGTCCAGGCGACCGAGGACGAGGTCACGCCGCTGCTCACCGACCAGGTGTCGATCGCGGCGATCAACGGCCCGACCTCGCTGGTGATCGCCGGCGCCGAGGAGCCGGTCGCCGAGATCGCGGCGAAGTTCCAGGCCGACGGCCGCAAGACCAGCCGGCTGCCGGTGTCGCACGCGTTCCACTCGCCGCTGATGGACCCGATGCTGGACGAGTTCCGCGCGGTGGTCGCCGAGCTGTCCTTCGCCCAGCCGGAGATCCCGGTGGTGACCAGCGGGGACGTGACCTCGCCGGAGTACTGGGTGCGGCACGTGCGGGACGCGGTCCGGTTCGCCGAGAACGTGGAAACGCTGGTGGCCGACGGCGTCACGGCGTTCCTGGAGCTGGGACCGGACGGGGTGCTCTCGGCGATGGCCGCCGAGTCCGCGCCCGAGGACGCCGTGCTCGTTCCGTTGCTGCGCAAGGGCCGCGACGAGGAACAGGCCGCGCTGACCGCGCTGGCCCGGTTGCACGTGAGCGGGGTGGACGTCGACTGGCGGGGAGTTTTCGCCGGAACGGGAGCACGACAGGTGGAGTTGCCGACCTACGCCTTCCAGCACCAGCGGTTCTGGCCGTCGGGTTCGGTCAGCCGGGGCGGGGACGCCTCCGGGCTCGGGCTGGTCTCGATGGAGCACCCGCTGCTGGGCGCGGCCGTCGAACTGGCCGCCGGGCAGGGCGTGTTGTTCACCAGCAGGCTTTCGCTGGGTTCGCACCCGTGGCTGGCCGACCACGCGGTGATGGGGCGGCCGATGCTGCCGGGCACCGCGTTCGTCGAGCTGGCGCTGCGAGCCGGTGACGAGCTGGGCTGCGACCGCATCGAGGAGCTGACCCTGGCCGCGCCGCTGGTGCTGCCGGAGTCCGGAGCCGTGCAGGTCCAGGTGGCGGTGGGGGCGCCGGACGAGTCGGGCAGCCGCCCGGTCTCGGTGTACTCGCGGCCCGAGGACGCGGTCGACCTGCCGTGGACCGAGCACGCAACGGGCTCGCTGGCCGAGGGCGTGGAGCGCGCCGAGTTCGACGCCACCGCGTGGCCGCCTGCCGGTGCGGAAGCGGTCTCGGTGTCGGGGTGCTATGAGAAGTTCGCCGAGATCGGGTTCGGCTACGGGCCGGTGTTCCAGGGCCTGCGCGCGGTCTGGAAGGACGGCGAGGATCTGTTCGCCGAGGTCGAGCTGGACGAGGACGTGCCGGTCGACGGCTTCGGCCTGCACCCGGCGCTGCTGGACTCGACGCTGCACGCGTCGCTGCTGGCGGGTTCCGGCGAGGGCGGCCTGCCGTTCTCCTGGGCGGGCGTCTCCCTGCACGCGACCGGCGCGCGCACGCTGCGGGTCCGCATCCGGACCGCGGGCGACACGATGGCGATCGCCGCGGCGGACACCTCCGGTCAGCCGGTCGCTTCGATCGCGTCGCTGGTGGTGCGCGGGGTGTCCACCGACCAGCTCGACGACGTGGCCCGCGACTCGCTGTTCAAGCTGGACTGGGTGCCCGCCGCGATGGAGCCGGGCATGGTGGCCACCGCGGTGGTCGGGCCGGACGAACTCGGCCTCGCGGAAAGCCTGGCCGCCGGGGAGCCCTACGCCGATCTCGCGTCTATTGTGGATGGTGAGGTGCCGGGTACGGTGGTCGCGCCGATCACCGGGACCGAGGACGTGGTGGCCTCGGCGCACGAGGTGGGCGCGCGGGTGCTGGGGCTGCTGCGGGAGTGGATCGCCGAGGAGCGGTTCGCCGATTCGCGGCTGGTCTTCGTCACGCGGGGTGCGGTGGCCGCCGAGGAGGGCGACTCGCCGGACCTGGCCACCGCCGCGATCTGGGGCCTGGTGCGCTCGGCGCAGTCGGAGAACCCCGGCCGGTTCGGGTTGATCGACCTCGACGCCGGTGGGCTCGCGGTGGCGGTGCTGCCGCAGGCGCTGACCGTGGAGGAACCGCAGCTGGCCATCCGCGACGGGCTCGCGCTGGCACCGCGGATCGCGCGGGTGGCGAAGCCCGCGGCCGAGCCGTTCGAGTGGGACGGTCAGGTGCTGATCACCGGTGGCACCGGCGGGCTGGGCGCGGAACTGGCCCGGCACTTGGTCACCGATCGGGGAGTCACGGACCTGTTGCTGGTCAGCCGTCGTGGCCCGGCCGCGGAAGGGGCGGCCGAGTTGGCGGCCGAGCTTTCCGCGCTGGGGGCCTCGGTCGCGGTCGAGGCCTGTGACGTGACGGACCGGGAAGCCGTTTCCTCGTTGTTCGCACGGCATTCGGTGCGGGCGGTCGTGCACACCGCGGGTGTGCTCGACGACGGCACGATCGGGTCGCTGACGCCGGAGCGGTTGAGCGCGGTGCTGCGGCCGAAGGTCGACGCGGTGTGGAACCTGCACTCGCTCGGCGGCGAGCTGTCGGCGTTCGTGGTGTTCTCGTCCGCCGCCGGGGTGTTCGGCAACGCGGGCCAGGGCAACTACGCGGCGGCGAACGCCTGGCTGGACGCACTGGCCGCGCACCGGCGCGACCTCGGGCTCCCGGCGTTGTCGCTGGGCTGGGGCGCGTGGTCCGGGGCGGGCATGCTGTCCGGTGTGGACGCCGACCGGATCGCGCGGTCGGGGATGCCCGCGGTGACCGTGGAGCAGGGGCTGGCGCTGTTCGACGCCTCGCTGACCGCGGCCGAGCCGGTGTTGCTGCCGGTGCGGCTGGACCTTTCGGTGCTGCGGACGCAGCCGGAGGTGCCGCCGCTGCTGCGGGGGCTGATCCGGACGCGGACGCAGCGGTCGGCGGCCGGGGTCGAGACGGCCGACACGCTGCTGCGGCGGCTCGCTGGCCTGAGCGACGTGGAGCGCGAGGAGGCGCTGATGACGCTGGTGCGGGAGCAGGTGGCCGCGGTGCTCGGGTACGCCGACGGTGGCGAGGTGGAGCCGGACCGGCAGTTCAAGGAGCTGGGCTTCGACTCGCTGACCGCGGTCGAACTGCGGAACCGGCTGACCGGGGCGACCGGCTTGAAACTGCCCGCGACGCTGGTGTTCGACTACCCGACGCCGAACGAGCTGGTGGCGCTGCTGCGGGGCCAGCTGGTGCCGGAGTCCACTGTGGATGCCGGTGCGTCGCTGCTGTCGGAACTGGCGAAGCTGGAGCAGGCGATCGGGCGCGCGGAGGTCGACGACCAGACGTTCAAGCAGGTGGCCGGCCGCCTCGAGGTGCTGCGGACGCGGTGGGCCTCACTGCGCTCCGGGGCGAAGGCGGAGGAGACCGAACTGGACTTCGACTCCGCTTCGGACGACGAGGTGTTCGCCCTGCTGGACGAGGAACTGGGCCGGTCCTGACCGGCGCCCGCCATGCAGTGAATGTGGCTTTCACAGCGTCAGGCGCAGTGAAAGCCACATTCACTGCACTCAGGCGGGGATCTGGTGCAGCAGGGCCTGTGCGGCGAGGCGGTAACCGTCCGCGCCGAGGCCGACGATGACGCCGCTGGCCAGCGGGGCCAGCACGGATTCGTGCCGGAACTGCTCGCGGGCCCACACGTTCGACAGGTGCACCTCGATCCACGGGCGCGGGTAGTTCGCCAGCGCGTCCCGCAGGGACCAGCCCGCGATCATCAGCGCACCCGGGTTGATGATCGCGCCGACCGTGTCGTAGCTGTCCTGGAGCGTCCGGATCAGCTCGCCCTCGCAGTCGTTCTGGACCGAGGTGACGCGCCACCCGCGCCCGGCGACCTCGGCGGCGACCAGTGCCTCGATGTCGGCGAGCGTGCTGGAGCCGTAGACCTCGACCTCACGTTTTCCGAGAATGCCCAGATTTGGGCCGTTCATCAGCAACAGTTCGTCCATACTCGCAGTCCTAACACGCGATGGGCCCGAAATCGCTCAGTCCGGCGAGGAGGACAAGATCACTCAGCTCGGCATCGACATCGGCGGGACCAAGGTCGCTTTCCGGATCGGCGGGAGAAGCGGCGAAATGCGCTGGGGACCATTCCGCGATATTCGCGACGACCTGGCGAGAGTGGCCGCCGCGGTGGAAGAACTCGGCGAACCCGAAGCCGTCGGCGTGGCCATGCCCGCCACCCTGGACCACACCGGGACGGTGCTCGCCTGGTCCAACCGGCCCGGCTGGACCGGCGCGAACCTCTACACCCTCTTCGGTGAGGTTTTCCCTAGTGTTCCAGTGAGTTTCGCCGACGACGGTGACCTCGCCGCGGTCGCCGAAGCCGACGCGGCGGGATGTGCCGACCTCGTCTACTTCGGAGTGGGCACGGGGATCGGCGGCGGCATCGTCTCCGGTGGACGGCCGTGGCCCGGCCTCGCGCGCGGGTCGTGCGAACTGGGGCACCTCATCGTCGACCGCAACGGCCCGCCCTGCACCTGCGGCCGGTCCGGCTGCCTTCAGGCGCTCGCGTCCGGCCCGGCCACGCTTCGCCGGGCCGCCGGAATCCTCGGCCACGAACCGGAATTCGACGAGTTCACCCAGGCCTACCAGGACGCGAAGGGCTGGGCGCTGGCCGCAGTGCAGGAGACCTGCGCCGCGCTGGCGACCGCGGCGGTCGGTGTCGCGGAACTGGCGCACCCGAGCCGAGTGCTGATCGGTGGCGGGTTCGCCGCCGCGTTGCCCGGGTTCGCCGCCGAGGTGGCCGCACAGGCGAAAACCCTGGCCCGGCCGGGACAACCGGTGGTGCCCATCCAGCCCGCCGCGCTGGGTGGCTTGTCCTCTTTGCACGGTGCCGTCCTGCTCGCGGCGAACCAGCACTGGGGAAAACACTAGGAATTCGCGGTCCTGGTGAATATCCCGGCGGAATTGCGGGTGGAACGGGCTAGGGGGGTCGTCGGGGTTGGGGGTGGCAAAACCCCGCCTTACGCTCGGATCAACCGCGGAATTCGACTCCACCCGAAAGCCGACCGAACCGGAGTAGCCCGATGAATTCTCGTCCGACCCCCGCTCCTGACTACCCGGCCTGGCCGCAGTTCGACGACGGCGAGCGCGACGGCCTCCTCCGCGCGCTCCAGCAGGACGGCTGGTGGCGCATGGGCGGCAAGGAGGTCGACTCCTTCGAGCAGGAGTTCGCCGACTACCACGGCGCCCCGCACGCGCTCGCGGTCACCAACGGCACGCACGCCCTCGAACTGGCGCTCGAAGTGCTCGGCGTCGGCCCGGACACCGAGGTGCTGGTGCCCGCGTTCACTTTCATCTCCTCCTCGCAGGCGGTGCAGCGCCTCGGCGGCACGGCGATCCCGGTGGACGTCGACCCGTACACCTACTGCATCGACGCCGGCGCCGCCGCCGACCTGATCACCACCCGCACCAAGGCGATCATGCCGGTGCACATGGCCGGCCACATGTCCGACATGGACGGTCTGGCCAAGATCGCGAACGACGCCGGGGTGGCGATCATCCAGGACGCCGCGCACGCGCACGGCGCCCGCTGGCAGGGCCAGCGCGTCGGCGAACTCGGTTCGATCGCCGCGTTCAGCTTCCAGAACGGCAAGCTGATGACCGCCGGTGAGGGCGGCGCGGTGACCTTCCCCGACTCGGAGTCCTTCGAGCACGCGTTCCTCCGGCACAGCTGCGGCCGCCCGCGCACCGACCGCCGCTACCTGCACCAGACCTCCGGCTCGAACTTCCGGATGAACGAGTTCAGCGCCGCCGTGCTGCGTTCGCAGCTGGCCCGCCTGGACAGCCAGATCGACACCCGCGAGGAGCGCTGGCGCCTGCTGGGCGGCCTGCTCGACGAGATCCCCGGTGTGGTCGCGCAGTCCCGCGACGAGCGCTGCGACCGCAATCCGCACTACATGGCGATGATCCGGCTCCCGGGCATCACCGAGGAACAGCGCAACGAGCTCGTCGACGCGCTGATCGAGCGCGGGGTGCCCGCGTTCGCCGCCTTCCGCGCGATCTACCGCGTCGACGGCTTCTGGGAGAAGGGCGCGCCCGCGGAGACGGTCGACGAGATCGCCGCGCGCTGCCCGGTCACCGAGGAGCTGTACCGCGACTGCGTGTGGCTGCACCACCGGACCCTGCTGGGCACCGAGCAGCAGATGCACGACACCGCCGCGATCGTCGCCGAAGTGCTGGCGCGGCGATGAAGACCTACCGGGTCGCGGTGGTCGGCCTCGGCTGGGCGGGGCGGTCGATCTGGCTGCCCCGCCTCCAGGCCCACCCCGCCTTCGACGTGGTCGCCGCGGTCGATCCCGAGGCGGTCATCCGCAGCACGGTCGGCCGCGAGGCAGGAAACCTCAAGCTCCTGTCCAGTGTGGACGAATTGAAGGGGCTCTCGGTGGACCTGGCCGTGGTGGCGGTGCCGAACCACCTGCACCACGACGTGGCCAAGGGTCTGCTGCTCGACGGGATCTCGGTGTTCCTGGAGAAGCCGGTGTGCCTGTCCTCGGCGGAGGTCGACTCGCTGGCCGCCGCCGAGCGCGCCGGCCGCGCCACCCTGCTGGCGGGCAGTGCCGCGAACTTCCGCGCGGACGTGCTGGCCCTGCACGACCTCCGCAAGGAACTCGGCCACATCCGGCACCTCGAACTGACCTGGATCCGCGCCCGTGGCGTGCCTTCGGGCGACGGCTGGTTCACCGACCGCCGCTACTCCGGTGGCGGCGCGCTGGTCGACCTCGGCTGGCACCTGCTCGACGTGGCCGGGCCGCTGCTCGGCGACGCGGAGATCGACCAGGTCATCGGTTCGGTCTCGGCCGACTTCGTGAACGACAGTTCGCGGGGCGCGGTCTGGCGCCACGACGCGGGCACCGGGGCGCACGGCGACGTCGAGGACACCGCGAACGCGTTCCTGGTCACCGACAACGGCACGTCAGTGCTGGTCCGCGCGAGCTGGGCCTCGCACGAACAACGCGACGTGACCACGGTGACCGTGCACGGCAGCGAGGGCACCGCCCGGCTGCGCTGCACCTTCGGCTTCAGCCCGAACCGCGAGGGCGCGGCCGTGCTGAGCCTGACCTGCGACGGCGAAACCGTGGCGCTGCCGGTCCCGGAGGAGCCGATCGGCTCGGAGTACGACCGGCAGCTCAACGAACTGCCCGGCCTGCTCGCGGATCCCGCGTCGCAGGGCAGGGCGATCGAGGACGCCCGCAAGACCGTGCGGGTGATCGAAGGGGTCTACGGCTCCGTGAACCGGCGGAGGACCGCGTGACGATCGAACTCAACCGCCCGGCGACCGGCGGCCCCCTCGGCGTCGTCTTCGACCTCGACGGGGTCATCGTGGACAGCTTCGCGGTGATGCGCCAGGCCTTCGACCTGGCCTACGCCGAGGTCGTCGGCGAGGGGCACCCGCCGTTCGAGGAGTACAACAAGCACCTCGGCCGGTACTTCCCGGACATCATGCGGATCATGGGCCTGCCGCTGGCGATGGAGGAGCCGTTCGTCCGCGAGAGCTACCGCCTCGCCGGTGAGGTCGAGGTGCACGACGGGGTGCCCGAGACGATCGCGGAACTGCGGGAGCGCGGGCACCGGATCGCCGTGGCCACCGGGAAGAGCGGGCCGCGCGCCCGGTCGCTGCTGGAAACCCTCGGCCTGATCGAGCTGTTCGACGTGGTGATCGGCTCGGACGAGATCGCCCGCCCGAAACCGGCACCGGACATCGTGCGGCACGCGATGGACGTGCTCGGCGTGCCCGCGGACCGGTCGATGATGATCGGCGACGCGGTCACCGACATCCAGAGCGGGCAGGCCGCCGGGGTGACCGCCATCGCCGCGGTCTGGGGCTGCGAGGGCAACACGGCCGAGCTGCTGGCCGCGGACCCGGACGTGGTGCTGGAACGGCCCGAGGAACTGCTCGCCCTGTGCCCGGCCGCGGCTGTGGCGAGCGCCTGATGAGCGAGCGGATCGACGTCGACCTCGGCGACCGCTCGTACCCGGTGCACGTGGGCGCCGGGGTCCGGCACCGGCTCGGCGGCGTACTCGCCGGACTGGGGGTTCGGCGAGTCGCCGTCGTGTCGGCCAGGCCGGCCGAGCTGCTGCCCGATCCCGGGGTCGAGTCGATCGTGCTCACCGGGCAGGAGGGCGAACAGGACAAGAACCTGGCGACGGTGGAGGAGCTGTGCCGCCGCTTCGCCGGGTTCGGCCTGACCCGCTCGGACGCGCTGGTCTCGTGCGGTGGTGGCACGCTGACCGACGTCGTGGGGCTGGCGGCTTCGCTGTACCACCGCGGGATCCCGGTGGTGCACCTGCCGACCTCCCTGCTGGCGCAGGTGGATGCCAGCGTCGGCGGCAAGACCGCGGTGAACCTGCCCGAGGGCAAGAACCTGGTCGGCGCGTACTGGCAGCCCGCCGCGGTCCTCTGCGACACGGACTTCCTGGAGACCCTGCCGCGACGCGAGTGGATCAACGGCTACGGCGAGATCGCCCGTGCGCACTTCATCGGCGCGGGGGAGTTGCGGGAGCTGCCGCTGGCCGAGCAGATCGCCGCGAGCGTCCGCCGCAAGGCCGAGATCGTGGCGCGGGACGAACGGGACTCCGGGCTGCGGCACATCCTCAACTACGGCCACACCCTCGGGCACGCGCTGGAACGGGCCACCGATTTCCGGCTCCGCCATGGGGAAGCCGTGGCGATCGGCACGGTGTTCGCCGGCCGGCTCGCCGGGGCGCTCGGCCGGATCGACCAGGCCAGGGTGGACGAACACCTCGACGTGGTGCTGTCCTACGGCTGCCCGTCGGAGTTGCCACCGGGGCTCGACCTGGCGGAACTGGTCCGGTTGATGGGCATGGACAAGAAGGCCACCACCGGGCTGGCGTTCGCGCTGGACGGCCCGGACGGCGCCGAACTGGTGCGGGACGTGCCCGAGGACGTGGTGTTCGAGGTGCTGCGGCAAATGCCGGTGGGGCCCGCCCTACCGTGAATCCTCCGGTTGGCCCGGTGGGCCGGGCGGGTGCCCGGGACCAGGCTGAGCGGTATGAAAATGGTCTTGCTCAGCGCTTTGTGCCTGGTGGGTCTGGTGTCCCCGGCCGCGGCCGCGCCACCGGAGCGCCTGCGGTGGGAACCCTGTCCGGTCGCCGGTAGCGCGCAGGAGTGCGCGACCCTGCGGGTGCCGCTGGACTACCGGGCACCGCACGGCGAACGGATCGACGTCCGCGTGTCGCGGATCCCGGCGAGGCGGCCGGAGGCGCGGCACGGGGTGCTGTTGCTGATCCCCGGCGGTCCCGGCAGCACAGGGTTGAATCGTCCCTCCACATTGGACATCCCGGCCGAGGTGCGCGACCGGTTCGACCTGGTGGGCTTCGATCCGCGCGGGGTCGGCAAGAGCACACCGATCAGCTGTGCGCTTTCCCCGCAGGACAACGGGAAAACCATGCCGTGGCCGGACGCCGACGGCGGCATCGGGGAGAACGTGGCGCAGGGCAAGCGGGTCGCGAAGGCCTGTGCGGACAACGGCGGCCCGGTGCTGCGGCACATCAACACGCCCAACGAGGTGCGCGACCTCGACCGGCTGCGGCAGGCGCTGGGGGAGCGGAAGCTTTCGTACTGGGGCCTTTCGTACGGGACCTACGTCGGCGCGGTCTACGCGACGATGTTCCCGCGGCACACCGACCGGGTGGTGCTGGACAGCACGGGCGACCCGCGCCGGGTGGCCCGCGGCTGGCTGGCGAACTACCAGATCGGCGTCGAAGACCGGTTCCCCGACTTCGCCCGCTGGGCCACCGAACCCGGCAACGAACTGCGCCTGGCCGACGATCCGGCGGCCGTCCGGCCGTTGTTCCTCGACCTCGCCGCCCGTCTCGACCGCGCTCCGCTGCCCGGGTTGACCGGCAACGGACTGCGGGAAGCCCTGCTGCGCAACCTCTACACCGACGCGGGCTTCCCGGCGATCGCCAAGCTGATGATCGCGGCCAGGGATGGCGGGGAGATCCCGCCGCAACCGCAGCCGCCGGAGGACGTGCTGCAGAACGTCAGCGCGATGGCCATCACGACGGTGTGCAACGACGTCGAATGGCCGAAGTCGATCAAGGGGCACGAACGCGCCGTCGCGGAGAGCCGGGAGCGGTTCCCGCTGACCGCGGGCATGCCGGTGAACATCACGCCGTGTTCGTTCTGGCCGTACGAGCCGGTGAAGCCGGTGAAGATCACCGACAACGGCCCGTCGAACGTGCTGATGGTGCAGAACACGCGCGACCCGTCCACCCCGCTGGCCGGGGCGCGGGAGATGCGCCGGGCGCTGGGTGACCGGGCGCGCATGGTCGTGGTGGACTCGGGCGGGCACGGCGCCTACCGCGCCAACGGCAACGCCTGCGGCGACGACGCGGTGACCGGCTACCTGCTCTCCGGGCGGCTCCCGGCCGCCGACGTCACCTGCCCGGCCTCGTCCGGGCAGTAGTACTCCGGCATCCGGGCTTCGGTGGTTTCGATGTAGTCCCGCAGGGCCTGGCGAGTGCGGTTGAGCGTGTCGATCTGCTCGTCCAGGCCCTGCAACCGCCCGTTCAGCAGGTCCAGCGTCTCCTGGCACGGCACCAGGTCGGGACCGGCGCCGGACAGGCACGGCTGGAGGTAGGCGATGGCCTGGGTGGACAGCCCGGCGTCGAGCAGCTTCCGGATCTGGAGAACGGTGAGCACGGCGTCCTCGCCGTATTCGCGGTAGCCGCTGGTGCTGCCGCGGTCCGGTTCGAGCAGGCCCTGGGACTCGTAGTACCGCAGCTGGTGCGCCCCGACGCCGGTGCGCCGGCTCAGCTCCCCGATCAGCACGGCGGTTCCTCCTTGACCTTCATACCGGTGTGAAGGTTCACCATAGCGCCATGACGAAGAACCCCACGCATTCGGTGACCGTGCTCGGCCTCGGCCTGATGGGCCGGGCACTCGCCGGCGCCTTCGTGCGCGAAGGCCACACCACCACCGTCTGGAACCGCACCGCCGCCAAGGCGGACGAACTGGTCGCCGAAGGCGCGACCCTGGCCCCCTCGATCCGCGACGCGCTGGCCGCCGGCCCGCTCGTGGTCGCCTGCGTATCCGACTACGACGCCCTGCGCGCGCTGCTCGACCCGGTCGGCGACCAGCTCGACGGGCGCGTGCTGGTGAACCTGACCTCGGGCACTTCGGCCGGGGCCCGCGAGACCGCGGCCTGGGCGGTCGAGCGCGGTGCCACCTATCTCGACGGCGCGATCCTGGCCGTGCCCGCCGCCATCGGCTCGGCGGAGGCCGTGCTGCTCCACAGCGGTCCCCGGGAGGTGTTCGACCAGTACGAACCGGTGCTGCGGGCGCTCGGCACGACCACCTACCTCGGCGCCGACCACGGCCTGTCCTCCCTGAACGACGTGGCCGTGCTCGGGCTGATGTGGAGCATCCTCAACGGTTTCCTGCAGGGCGCCGCACTGCTCGGCGCCGCGGGCATGTCCGCGTCGTCCTTCGCCGAACTGGCGAAACGGCTCGCCCCCACCGTGGTCGACTGGCTCCCGGCCTACGCCGAGCAGATCGACAACGGCGCCTACCCGGCGTTCGACTCCACCATCGACACCCACTTCGGCGCGATGGACCACCTGGTGCACGAGAGCGAAGCGCTCGGCGTCAGCACCGAACTGCCGGAGTTCGTCAAGGCGCTGGGCGAGCGCGCGATCGCCGCCGGCCGGGGCGGGGACGGATACGCTGCGGTGATCGAACAGTTCCGCAAGCCTTCGGAGGTGGCATGACCACGCCGTTCAACCCGCGCGACCTGCTCGCCGCGAGCAACCTGGGGGTGCTCGCGACGATCCGGGCCGACGGGCGCCCGCAGCTCTCGCCGGTGACCACGTACTACGACCGCGAAGCCGAGACCATCTACGTCTCGCTGACCGACGGGCGGGCCAAGACGAAGAACCTGCGCCGGGACCCGCGGGCCTCGCTGGAGGTGACCAGCGCCGACGGCTGGTCGTGGGCGACCGCCGACGGCACGGCCACGCTGGTCGGCCCCGGCACCGATCCGCACGGTCCCGAGGTCGAGGCGCTGGTGGACTACTACCGCAAGGCCGCCGGCGAGCACCCCGACTGGGACGAGTACCGCTCGGTCATGGTGTCGGACCACCGGGTGCTGCTGAAACTGTCGGTCGAGCACGTCTACGGCGAGAAGGTGCGCTGAGCCTGGCTAGGCTGGGCTTCGAGTTCCGCCAGCACCCAGGAGGACCGTTGCCGCACATCGAACTCGATCCCCAGCTGCCCGGCATCCGCGCGTTGTTCGCCTACCGGCCCGAAACGGCGCAGCCGCTCGGCCTGCTGGCCGAAACCCTGCTGCGCGGGCCGAACAGCCTGTCCGTCGGCGAGCGCGAGCTGATCGCGTCGGTGGTGTCGAAGGGCAACGACTGCACGTTCTGCTCGTCCAGCCACGGCGCGGCCGCCGCGGCGGCGCTCGACGAGGACCTCGAAGTGGTCGCGGCCGCCTGGGGTGACGTCGACGCAGCGCCGGTCTCGGCGAAGGTGAAGGCATTGCTGCGGGTCGCGCTCGCGGTGCGGGAGACCGGCAAGGCGGTGACCCCGGAGCTGGTCGCGGCGGCTCGCGCCGAGGGCGCCACCGATGTGGAAATCCACGACACCGTGCTGATCGCTGCGGCGTTCTGCATGTACAACCGCTACGTCGACGGCCTCGCCACCGTCGCTCCTCCGGAGCTTTCGGCGTACCGGGGCATGGGGCAGCAACTGGTGGACCAGGGCTACCTGCGGATGTAGGGGGCGCCTCTGCACCCGTGCGGTGAATGTGGCTTTCACAGCGTCAGGCGCTGTGAAAGCCACATTCACCGCGTTCGGGGTCTCACATGGCGGCGGCCAGGCGGCCGGCCAGCAGGCGCATGAAGCGCGGCGGGTCGCTCAGCTCGCCGCCTTCGGCCAGCAGGGCCATGCCGTAGAGGATCTCGGCGGTTTCGGCCAGCGCCGGGTCGTCCTTGCGCTCCTCGTGCGCCTTGCGCAACCCGCTGACCAGTTCGTGGTCCGGGTTCAGCTCCAGGATCCGCTTGATCTGCGGCATTTCCTGGCCCATCGCCCGGTACATCTTCTCCAGCGTCGGGGAGACGTCGTTCGCGTCACCGACGATGCAGGCGGGCGAGGTGGTCAGCCGCGAGGACAGCCGGACCTCCTTGACCTGCTCCGACAGCGCCTCACCCATCCAGCCGAGCAGTCCGGCGAAGTCCTTCTGCTGCTCGTCGGACTCCTTCTTCTCCTCGTCGGAGTCGAGGTCGACCTGGCCCTTGGCGATGGACTGGAAGTTCTTGCCCTCGAACCCGGTGACCGACTCGACCCACATCTCGTCGACCGCGTCGGTCAGCACCAGCACCTCGTACCCCTTGGCCTGGAACGCTTCCATGTGCGGCGAGTGCTCGATCAGCGAGCGGCTGGCGCCGGTCAGGTAGTAGATGTGCTCCTGGCCGTCCTTCATCCGCTCCACGTACTCGCGCAGCGTGGTCGGCTTCTCGGCGTCGTGCGTGGAGGCGAACGACGAGATCTCCAGCAGCGTCTCGCGGTTGTCGGCGTCGTTGACCAGGCCCTCCTTGACGGCCGGGCCGAACTCCTTCCAGAAGGTCGCGTACTTCTCCGGCTCGGTGCTCTGCATCGCCTTGACCGTGCTGAGCACCTTCTTCACCAGGCGGCGGCGCATCAGCTGGATCTGGCGGTCCTGCTGGAGGATCTCGCGCGAGACGTTGAGCGAGAGGTCCTGCGCGTCCACCACGCCCTTGACGAACCGCAGGTACTCCGGCATCAGCGCTTCGCAGTCGTCCATGATGAACACGCGCTTGACGTAGAGCTGCACCCCGCGCTTGCTGTCGCGCATGTACAGGTCGAGCGGCGCGTGCGACGGGAGGAACAGCAGCGCCTGGTACTCGAAGGTGCCCTCGGCCCGCAGCTGGATGGTCTCCAGCGGGTCGGTCCAGTCGTGGCTGATGTGCTTGTAGAACTCGTGGTACTCCTGCTCGGTGGCGTCGTCCTTCGACCGGGCCCAGAGCGCCTTCATCGAGTTGACGGCGTCGGTGCTGTCCTTGCCGAGGCGCACCGGCCAGGTGATGAAGTCCGAGTACCGCTGGACGATCTCCTTGAGCTTCCAGTCGGCGGTGTAGTCGTAGAGGTGGTCGTCGCTGTCCTCGGGCTTGAGGTGCAGGGTGACCGCCGTGCCCGCGGGGGCGTCCTCGACCTCGTCGATGGTGTAGGTGCCCTCACCGGTGGACTCCCAGCGGGTGCCCTGGCTCTCGCCGGCCTTCCGTGTCACCAGGGTGACCTTGTCGGCGACCATGAAGCTGGAGTAGAAGCCGACGCCGAACTGGCCGATCAGGTCCGCCGACGCGGTGGAGTCCTTGGCTTCCTTGAGCTTGCGCAGCAGTTCCGCGGTACCCGACTTGGCGATCGTGCCGATCAGGTCGACCACGTCGTCGCGGGACATGCCGATGCCGTTGTCGCGCACGGTCAGCGTGCGCGCCTCGGCGTCGGCCTCCAGCTGGATGTGCAGGTCGGACGTGTCCGCGTCCAGGTCCTTGTTGCGGTACGCCTCGAGCTTCAGCTTGTCGAGCGCGTCGGAGGCGTTGGAGATCAGCTCCCGCAGGAAGATGTCCTTGTTCGAATACAGCGAGTGGACCATCAACTGCAGCAGCTGGCGCGATTCGGCCTGGAACTCGAGCGTTTCCACCGGATTCCTTTCGGGCTCACCAGGTTGGACGGGGAGCCCCCATTATCCCGTGTGCTCAACCCAGCTTTTCGCGCAGGGCGGGCAGCAGCTCGCGCTCGGCGAAGCCGAAGAAGCCGTCCTGGTGGTCACCGCCGATCTGCACCAGCGCCACGTCGGTGAACCCGGCGTCGGCGAAGCCCCTGACCGCTTCCACGACGGGCTCGGCGTCCGGCCCGCAGGGGATCGACGCGGCCACGTCGTCCTGGGTGACGAACTGGGTGGCACCGGCGAAGGCCGAGGTCCCCGGCAGCTCGGCGTTGACCTTCCAGCCACCGCCGAACCAGCGGAACTGCTCGTGGGCGCGTTCGATCGCGGCACCGCGGTCGGGGTCCCAGCTGATCGGGAGCTGGCCGACCTTGCGCGCGGTCCGGCCCGCGTGCTCGTCCCACGACCGGCACAGCTCGGCCTTCGGCTCGACCGCGATCAGCGTGTCCGACTTGGGCGCGAACGCGGCGATCGACTGCTCACCGGACACCGCCACGCCGATCTGCGGCCTGGTCTCGGGGAGGTCCCACAGCTTGGCCGAGTCGACGCGGTAGTGCTTGCCCGCGTAGTTGAAGTAACCACCGTCGAAGAGGCCGTTGATGATGTCGAGCGCTTCGCCGAGCATCTCGTGGCGGACGTTGGCCGGGGGCCAGCCCTGCCCGACGACGTGCTCGTTGAGGTTCTCGCCCGCCCCGAGGCCGAGGGTGAACCGGCCGTCGGCGAGCAGCTGCGTGGTCGCCGCCTTCTGCGCCACCACGGCCGGGTGGTAGCGCAGGATCGGGCAGGTCACGTAGGTCATCAGCTCGACGCGTTCGGTCGACTGGGTGACCGCGCCCAGCACGCTCCAGGCGTAGGGCGCGTGTCCCTGCTCGTCGAGCCACGGCGAGTAGTGGTCGCTCATCACCTCGAAGTCGAATCCGGCCCGCTCGGCCTCGCCGGCGAAGCGCACGAGGTCCTTGGGCCCGGCCTGCTCGGTCATCAACGTGTACCCGAATCGCATGCTCCCGGCGTTCCCGTTCGGCGAGGCGTGAAACCTCACCTCGTTCGTTCACTTGTCGTTCATGCTCAGTTCAGTGACCGGGGTAACCACTTCGGGTGACCACCATGGATGATCTGCACGGAGAACAGTTGTCGGAGCAGCTGCGCGCCCTGGAGGAACGGCTGGCGCGGGACTACGCGGACGTCCCGCCGCGCACCGTCCACCGGTGCGTGGAGCAGGAGGTCGGCCGGTTCGCCGGCGCCAGGGTGCTGAGCTTCATCCCGGTGCTGGTCGAGCGCGCGGTCCGGCCGAAGCTGGAACGGGGTTTCGTTGGCACGTAGGCTCATCCTGGACGTCGACACCGGTACCGACGACGCCGTGGCGATCATGCACGCGGCGCTGCACCCGGACCTGGAGCTGGTCGGGATCACCACGGTGAACGGCAACGTGGGGCTCGCGCACACCACGGACAACACGCTGCGGGTGCTCGACGTGATCGGGCGGGCGGACATCCCGGTCCACCCCGGGCTGGCGCACCCGATCGCGCGCCGCGGCTTCCCGGGGCGGAAGCACTACGAGCGCGACACCGACCGCGACATGCACGGCACGTCGCTGCCGCTGCCCGAGGCGCGGTCGAAGGCGCAGGACGTCACGGCGGTGGAGTACCTGCTGGAGACGCTGCGGTCGGCGACCTCGCGGCTGACGCTGGTGCCGGTCGGGCCGCTGAGCAACATCGCCACCGTGCTGGCCATCGACCCGTCCGTGGTGGACGCGGTGGACGAACTGGTGATCATGGGCGGGGCGCACGCGTACGGGAACGTGACCGCGTCGGCGGAGTTCAACGTGTGGGCCGATCCGGAGGCCGCGGCCATGGTGTTCTCCGCGGGCTTCGAGCGGTTGACGCTGGTCCCGCTGGACGCCACACACCAGGCACTGGTCACCCGCCGTGACTGCGAGGCGCTGGCGGGCCTGGGTACGCCGGCCGGAGCCGCGGCGGCCGACCTGATCACCCGGCGCATCGACGCCTACCGCGCCGGCGGCGGGGTCTCGGCGGCCGACGCCGCCCCGGTGCACGACGCGGTTTGCACGGCGTACCTGGTGCGGCCGGACATCGTCACCACGCGGCACGTGCACGTCGACGTCGATGTCGCCGGCCCGCTCACGGTGGGCCGCACGGTCATCGACACCCGCCCGAACGCTAGCGGCTCGCCGAACGCGCACGTCGCGTTCAGCGCCGACCCGGCCATCCTGGTCGACACCCTCACCAAAACCTTCGCCTAGCCGGTGTCACGAAGGTGGCTTCCGCCTCTCGGAAGCCACCTTCGTGACACCTAAGCCAGGCCGTAGGCGCGTTCTGCCCGCGCCCGGGCGATTTCCGCCAGTTTCGCCCGGTTCACGTGGTCCGAGCCGTAGGCGCCGGCGGCCGGGTCCAGGTAGCGGTCCAAGCCCGTCGCGGCCAGGGTGAGGATCGCGCTCGGTCGCAGTTTCGTGGTGATGAAGGCACCCGGCAGCGGTGTGCTCCGGCGCAGCCGGGCGAAGGCGTCGGGGCACGGGCGCGGCAGGAGCCACGGGCGCCGCTTGGCCAGTGCGCGGTAGGCGGTGGCCAGCGCGGGCAGGTACTCCGGCAGCAACCGGCGGGCGCCGATGCGGGCGAAACCGTTCTGGCACAACAGGTCCACCGCGAACAGCGGATCCGTCTGGTCCAGCATCGGCGGTTCGTGCACCGGGCGCTTGCCGGTCACGCGCGCGAACGCGACCCGGTGCGCCTCCCGGTCCAGCCGCCGCGACGGCAGCAGGACCAGGTCGAGGTCCCACAGCGCCAACTCGGGACCGGACTCCCGCGCGGTGAGCACCGGCGAGGTCCACTCCAGCGGCAGATCGCTGACGTACGCGGTGGTCACCGACATGGCAGCCCTCCCGGCGCGGTGACCGCCCGCCGCACCTGGTCCAGGTGGTCCAGCGACGCCAGCACCTGCTGGTCCGGCACGCCGAAGTCGATCAGGCAGGCCACCTCGTCCACGCCCACCTCGTGCAGGTTCCGCACGAAGTCCGCGCACCGGGCGACCGAACCGAACAACGCCGACGACCGGAAGTACCGTTCGAAGGCGTGGTCGAGCAGGTTGCCCTGCCTGGCGTCGTTGAGTTCCGGCCACTTGCTGCGCCAAAGGTCCACAGAGGACTCGAGGTAGCCGAGGAACGGCTCGCGGATCACCGCGCGCACGTCGTCGTCGGTTTCGCCGACGAAGGTGTGCAGCATGACCGTCACCGTGCCGGTGTCCGGGTCGAAGCCCGCCGCGGCTCGTGCTTCGCGGTAGGCCTCGATCCGCGGTACCAGGTCGTCGACCTCCTGGAACAGCAACGCGGTCAGCACGTTGAGCCCGCGCGACCCCGCCTCGGCGAAGTTGGCCGGATTCGACGAGCAGGTCAGCCACAGGTTCAGCTCCGGCTGCACCGCCCGCGGGTAGGTGGTGATCTCCACCTCCGCGCCCTCACCGTTGACCCGGGTCATCGGCTTGCCCGACCACAGGTCACGCAGCACGTCCAGGTGCTCGAAGACGTACTCGCGCCGCCCGGCGTACCGCTCCGGCGCGAGCGCGAAGTCGTTCGCGTTCCAGCCGGTGGCCAGCGCCAGGTCGACCCGGCCGCGGGAGAGGTTGTCCACGAAGGACCAGTCCTCGACCACGGTCAGCGGGTCGTGCAGCGGCAGCACCACGCTCCCGGCGCGCAACCGGACCCGGCTGGTCGACACGGCCAGCGCCGTGGCGGCCAGCGCCGGATTCGGGTACGCGCCGCCGAACGGGTGGAAGTGCCGCTCCGGCAACCACAACGCGGTGAACCCGTGCTCGTCGGCGAAGCGCGCCGAATCGAGCAGCAGGTCGTACTCCTTCGGCGGATCGGTCACCTCGCGGTTGGCGAAGTAGAGCAGGCTGAAGTCCATCCCCCACCTCACCTGGTCCCGGCGCCGGCCAGGCCGCCCTTGAGCGCCAGTGCCACCGCCTGGGTCCGGTTGGCGCAGTTCAGCTTCACCAGCATGCTGGCCATCACGCGCTTGACCGCGTGGTCGGAGATGGCCAGCCCGCGGGCGATCTGCTTGTTGCTCATGCCTTCCACGAGCAGCGAAAGCGCCTCCTGCTCCCGGCGGGTCAGCCGGGAGCGGTACTCGCGGCGCGGCGGTGGCGCGGGTGCTTCCGCGCGGCCGGCCCGGTGCAGCAGTTCGCGGGCCATCGCCGAGGGCATCGGCACCTGGTCCACCAGCAGCCGGTGCAGGGTGTCCTCGAGCACCGGCACGGTCAGTTCTTCTTCGACGAGGTAACCGTCGCCGGGCAGCTGCGCGATGGCCGACAGTTCCGCTTCGCCGGGATCGCGCATCAGCAGCAGGATCTTGGTGTGCGCGTGGCGCGCCCGCTCCAGCAGCGGTGGCAGGCCGGGGTCGGGCCCGAGCCCGGCCACCACCACGTCGGGCCGGTGCGCCCCGATCAGCCTGCTCGCTTCGTCGAAGCCGGTGCAGCTCAGCACATCACGGACGTTGGCGATGGACCGCAACATCGCCTCGATCCCTCGCCGCACCACCTCGTTCTGCCCCACGAGGAGAATGCGGATGTCCACGCCAGCCCCAGCGATGACCGAAATGCTCTTCGAGCTCTCCTGATTCATCGGATTCACCCATTCACAACGCCTGCCCCCAATGCAGGATCAATGACATTCGTACCCCCGAAGTTATGAGAAATTACCTCTGTTCTTCGGTATGGGGGTGTGCTAAAGCCGTAATCGAACGCTGACGCTTGGTTCTAGAACGGTGTGCAGGCGTGGGCGAAAAGGGCGGAAAAGGGGGTCAGCTCATCGCGCGGCGCTGGAACTTGCGCACCGCGATCGGCGCGCAGATCGCCACGAGCACCACGCACCAGGCGAAGGCACCCCAGCCGCGCCAGCCGAGCGGCTCGTCCAGCAGGAAACCGCGGACCGCGTCGACGATCACGGTGATCGGCTGGTAGTCGGCGAAGACCCGCAGCCCGGCCGGCATCGACTCGGTCGGCACGAAGGCGCTGCTGGCGAAGGTCAGCGGCAGCAGCCAGATGTAGTTCGCCGACTGCGCGCCCTCGGCGTTGCGCACCATCAGCCCGATGGTCGAGGACACCCAGGAGAAGGTGAGGCTGACCAGCAGGAGCAGCGCGATCGCGGCCACCCAGCCGCCGACGCCCGCGGTCGGCCGGAAGCCGACCACCAGGCCGATCAGCACGCCGGTGACGATGATCAGCGAGTTGCGCACCACGTCGGCGAGGATGCGGCCGGTGAGCACCGCGGAGGGCGCCATCGGCAGCGAGCGGAACCGGTTGACCAGCCCGCGGCTCATGTCCTCGGCCAGCCCGACGCCGGAGTTGACCGCGCCGAAGGCCACCGTCTGCACGAAGATCCCGGCCATCAGGAAGTCCGGGTAGGTCATGCCGGGCGTGCCGATCGCGCCGCCGAAGACGTACCGGAACAGCAGCACGAAGATGATCGGGTTGACCGTGGCGAAGATCAGCTGGTCGGGGATGCGGGGGATGTGGCGCAGGCTGCGCTTGGTCAGCACCAGGGTGTCGGTGATCGCCCACTGCAGCCGGCCGCGCTGGAGCGGGCGGACGGGGGCGAGGGATTCGGCCGTGGTCACGGTGGCTCCTCGGTCAGGCTTGCTGGGGTTCGGCGGGCACGGCGTTCTTGCCGGTCAGGGTCAGGAAGACCTCGTCGAGCGTCGGTTCGCGCAGGCGCACGTCCTCGACGCCGATCTCCAGGTCGTCGAGCTCGCGGATCACCTTCGCCAGCAGGCGCGGCTCCTTGATCGCGGGCACGGTGATCACGCCGGTCTCGGGGTTCATCTCGGCGGAGGCGGTGCTGAACCGTTCGAGCGCTTCGAGCGCGACGGTCGCCTTGGCGTCGGCGGCCAGGTGCACCTCCAGCCGGGCGCCGCCGACCTGGGTCTTCAGCGAATCCGGGGTGCCCTGCGCGACCACCGTGCCGCCGTCGATCACCACGATGTCGTCGGCCAGTTCCTCGGCTTCCTCCAGGTACTGGGTGGTCAGCAGCAGCGAGGTGCCGCCGGCGACCAGTTCGCGGACCATCTGCCAGACGGTCTGCCTGCTGTGCGGGTCGAGTCCGGTGGTCGGCTCGTCGAGGATCAGCAGCGCCGGGTTGACGATCAGGCTGGCGGCCAGGTCCAGCCGCCGCCGCATGCCGCCGGAGTAGGTCTTGACCAGGCGCTTCCCGGCTTCGACCAGTTCGAAGCGGGCGAGCAGCTCGTTCGCCCGGCGGCGCGCGTCGGCCCCGCTGAGGTGGTAGAGCTGGCCGATCATCTCGAGGTTCTCGTAGCCGGTGAGGTACTCGTCGAGCGCGGTGTACTGGCCGGTGAGGCCGATCTCGGAGCGCAGCGCCCTGGCGTCGCGCACCACGTCCTTGCCCAGCACGGTGACCGTGCCGCGGTCGAACGGGAGCAGCGTGGAGATGATCTGCACGGTGGTGGTCTTGCCCGCGCCGTTCGGCCCGAGCAGGCCGAGCACGGTACCGCGGCGGGCGGAGAAGCTCAGCCCGTTGACCGCCTCGACGTCGCCGTAGCGCTTGTACAGGCCGTCGACCACCAGCGCGGGGGTCTGGTCGGACATGGCGTTCCCTTCGTGGCCAAGTTCATTGTGAACTAGTAGATAGTGAGGAAGTACACTAATATCGGGAGTATGTCCGCCCCCGCTTCCGGCCGTCAACCCGGCACCGAGAGTGACCAGATCCCGGCCAGGGACATCGTCGCGATCCTGTTCGACACCTCGCGCCGGTTGTGCCTGCAGTCCGATCGCCTGCTCGGCGCCACCATCGGGCTGTCCGAGGCCCGCGCCCGCCTGCTGGTCACCGTCAGTGAGATGGAGCCCGCGCGGATGGGCAGGCTCGCCAGTGATCTAGGGGTTAGCCCACGTTCGGTGACCAGCATGGTCGACGCCCTCGAACGCGACGGGCTGATCACCAGGGAGCCCGACCCGGAGGACCGCCGCGCCACCCTGCTGCGGCTCACCGCGGACAGCCGGGCCAGGATGTCGCGGCTCTTCGACGCCCAGCACCAGCTCGCCGAGGACCTCCTCGCCCCGCTCGGGGAGGACGACCGGGCGAACCTGCACCGGATGCTCACCGTGCTGTGGCACAGCGCGGGCCCGGATGGGGCGCCCCGATCGGGGCGCCCCGGCGAGGTGACGGGTTGAGCCGAATGGGGCGCGCCTTCGTCTCTCTCGGTGCCCTCGTCCGGCGCCCTAGCATCGGCCGCATCGACACGAGGAACGCCGCATTGGGGGAAGATCCGGTCCAGGCCCGCCGGCGGCGCCGTCCTCCGGCGGAAGGCGAATCCGATGACCACAGTGCGTTCCGAGCCCGCACCGGCCGAGCCGGTGACCGAGTCAGCGAAGGCCGCATCGACGGCCGCACCGGGGACCGAATCGGCGGCGGCCGTGCCGGTGGCGAGCGAGTCGGCGGCGGCCGCGCCGGTGGCCGGGTCGGTGGCGGGCGAAGCGGCGGGCTGGACTCCCGAAGCGCCGTCGAGCCGGGCGAGTTCGGCGTATCTGGCGCTGGGCTACCTCTGCTTCTCGACCACCCTGTTCATCCTGGCGGTGTTCCACGCGGGGCTGGTCTCGTTCAACTTCATCGTCGCGGTGTTCCCGACGGCGATCTTCTTCGGTGGGGTGGCGCAGTTCATCGCCGGTATCTGGGCGTATTCACAGCGTAATTTCTTCGCCGCCGTCACCTTCACCTCGTTCGCCGCGTTCTGGCTGAGCTATTCGCTCTACACCTGGCTGTTCCTGCCGCAACTGGTGGCGAACTTTGGTAATTCTGTTACTGCCGCCACCGGTAGTTTCACCCTGGCGTGGGGATTGGTGGCGCTGTTCACCACCATCGCCGCGCGGCGGGTGAACCGCGCGGTGTTCGGGCTGCTTTCGCTGACCACGCTGATGTACTTGTTCATCACCATCGGCCAGTACGCGGTGGCACCGCCGGTCGACCTGGTGGGCGGGGTCTTCGCGCTGGTCGCGGCGCTGCTGGGGCTCTACGTCGGCGCCGCCTACCTGATCAACGGCAGCTACCGCCGGGTCGTGCTGCCACTGGGCGAACCGCGCTCGTAGCACCGCGAACGAACCGCACAGAACTGGGGACAGGGGCCGCGCCATGCCGTTTTCCACCGTCGGAAGCAGAACGGAAACCGTCGTCGAAGCCGTCCGGCTGGCGGCGGCCACCACCCCGGGAAAGCTCGCCTTCACCTTTCTCGAAAACGGTGAGACCGAAAGCGCGCGCTACGATTTCGCCGGTCTCGACGCTGCGGCCCGCCGGGTGGCCGCCCGGTTGCAGGCCGACGGCCTGGCCGGTGGCCGCGTGCTGCTGGCGATCAATCCCGGCCCGGACTACGTGGCGGCGTTCTTCGGCTGCCTCTACGCCGGGGCGACCGCGGTGCCCTGCTACCCGCCGCGGCAGCACGGCAAGTCGCGGGAACTGGCCGCGATCGCGGTGGACTCCGGCGCCGGTGCGGTGCTGACCGCGGGTGGGATGGCCGCCACCGTAGCCGAGCGGTTCGCCGAAACCGTGGAAGACAGCCACTTCCCGGTCCTCGACGTGGACACTGTGGACGATGAGCTGACCGGCTCGTGGACCCCGCCGGAGATCGGCGGCGACGACCTCGCCTTCCTGCAGTACACCTCGGGCTCCACCGGCGCGCCCAAGGGCGTGATGGTGCGGCACCGCGACATCGTCCGGCACGTCGGCCACATGTACCGCCGGTTCGAGCTGACCGGCACCAGCACCGCGGTGTCCTGGCTGCCGCCGTTCCACGACATGGGCTTGATCGCGTTCATCCTGATGCCCGCGGTGATGGCCTACCACGCCGTGCTGATGACCCCGCGGGACTTCGTCACCCGGCCCGCGCGCTGGCTGGAGGCGATCAGCCGGTACCGCGGTGAGATGGTGGCTGCACCGGACTTCGCCTACGAGCTCTGCGCCGACCGGGTCACCGACGACGAACTGTCCGGTTTGGACCTGTCGAGCTGGCGCCACGCCTGCAACGGAGCCGAGCCGGTGCGGGCGGAGACCATCGAGCGCTTCACCGAACGGTTCGCGCCACGGGGTTTCCAGCCTGAAACCTTCCGTCCGTGCTACGGACTGGCCGAGGTCACCCTCGCCGCCGCGGTGCCGCTGTCCGGCAGCCGGCCGGTGATCATCGAACGCACCTGGGACACCGAGGAGCAGGGCAAGCGCCTGGTCGGCTGCGGGGTGCCGCTGGACGACCACGAGCTGGTCATCGTCGACCCGGAAACCCGCGAGCGAACCGGCGACGGCACCCTCGGCGAGATCTGGGTGACCGGGCCGAGCATCCCCGCCGGGTACTGGAACCGCGAGGAGGAGACCGAGCGGACCTTCCGCGCGACCCTGGCCGGCGGTGACGCGCACTACCTGCGCACCGGCGACATGGGCCTGGTGCAGGACGGCGAACTGTACGTGGCGGGCCGGTACAAGGACCTGATCATCATCCGCGGCCGCAACTACGCGCCGTCGGACATCGAGCACCTGGTCGGCCCGTGCCACCCGCGCAACCGCGCCAGCGGCACGGCCGCGTTCTCGGTCACCGCCGGTGGTGCCGAGCGGCTCGTGGTGGTGCAGGAGGTGCGCACCCGCCGCGAGAGCGACTTCGAGGCGATCGTCGAAGCGGTTCGCCGGCGCGTGCTGGAGGAACTGGAGATCACCGTCGACGTGGTGGTCCTGACCAAGCCGACCGCGCTGCCCAAGACCACCAGCGGCAAGATCCAGCGCCGTGCCTGCCGGGCGCGGTTCCTCGCGGGCAGCCTGGAGACCCTGCACGAGTGGCGGGCCGCCACCGGTGAGCGCGCGGCCGGCCCGGTCGAACTCGAGGACGGCTGGTCCGGCACCGCCGAGGCGATGGAGATCCTGCTCGCGGAGAACGTCGGCCGGGTGATCGGTTCCGACGTCGCGCTGATCGACCGCGCCCAGCCGTTCAGCACCCAGGGCCTGGATTCGGTACGGGGTGCCGAGTTCACCGGCAATCTCTCGGTGCTGCTCGGCGTACCCGTGCCCGCCGCGGCGCTCTACGAATACCCGTCCATTCGCGACCTCGCCCGGCACCTGGTCGAACAACGAGCGGCGGGCGAGGGGACCGGGGACGACCGGTGACCGCGCCGGTCGCGGTGGCCGGAATGGCCTGCCGCCTCCCCGGGGCTTCCGGACCGGACGAGTTCTGGCGGCTGATCACCGAGGGGCGCAGCGAGGTCGGCGAGGTGCCGTCCGCGCGCTGGGACGTGGAGGCGACCTACGATCCGCAACCCGGTCTGCGCGGCAAGACCTGTTCACGCTGGGGTGGCCTGCTGTCCGATGTGGACCGCTTCGACACCGAACTGTTCGGGATCACCCCACGTGAAGTCGAACGACTGGACCCGCAGCAGCGGTTGGTGCTGGAGGTCGCCTGGGAGGCGCTGGAGGACGCGGCGCTGATCCCCGCCGACCTGGCGGGCAGCCGGACCGGGGTGTTCATCGGCGCCGGGAACAGCGACTTCGCCCGAATGCTGTTGCAGGAAATGTCCGAAGTGGACATCTACTCCCTGGTCGGCGGTGGGCTGAGCCTGCTGGCGAACCGGCTGTCGTACACGCTCGACCTGCGCGGCCCGAGCGTGGTGGTGGACACCGCGTGCTCCGGCTCGCTGGTCGCGGTGCACCAGGCGATGCGCAGCCTGCGCGACGGTGAATGCGATCTGGCCATCGCGGGCGGGGTGAACCTGTGCCTCTCGCCCGAGGTGGACATCGCGAACTCGCACGCCCGGCTGCTCTCACCGACCGGCGGCAGCAAGGTCTTCGACGAGTCGGCCGACGGTTTTGTGCGGAGCGAAGGCTGTGCACTGGTGGTGTTGCGCCGTGCCGACGAACCGGGTCCGGCGCACGCGGTGCTCAAGGGGTCCGCGATGGCGGGTTCCGGGCGCGGCAACGGGCTTGGCGCGCCGAGTGCGGCCGGTCAGGAGGAAGTGGTCCGGCTCGCGTTGCGCAACGCCGGGGTCGAGCCCAGCGCGGTCGGGTACGTCGAAACGCACACCACCGGCACGGCCATCGGTGACGCCGTCGAGGTCGGCTCGCTGTCCCGCGTGTTCGGCGGTGACCGCGAGACGCCGTTGCGACTGGGTTCGGTCAAGGCGGGCATCGGGCACCTGGAAGCGGCTTCGGGCGTGGTCTCGTTGATCAAGACCATTCTGGTGCTGCGGCACGGCTGGATCCCGCCGGTGGCGGTCGAGCGGTTGAGCCCGCAGATCCGGCTCGGTGCCGGGGTGGAGATCCCGGCGGAACCGTGCACTTGGGACGGTCCGCGGCTGGCGGGTATCAATTCGTTCGGCTACGGCGGCAACAACGTGCACCTGGTGGTGGGCGAGGCGCCCAGCGTCCCGGCGAAATCCGGTGAGGGCCCGGAGGTGCTGGTCCTGTCGGCTCGTTCGGCGGAATCGCTGACCGAACTCGTCAGCCGTTACACCGGTTTCCTGCGGGACCGCCAGGACGTGCCGCTGGCCGACATCGCCCACACCGCTCGGGTCGCCCGGACGCACTACGACCACCGGCTCTTCGCGGTCGGCACCACGCACGAGGAACTGGCCCGAAGCCTCGCCGAGGCGGAGGCGTTCGTTGTCGGCAAGCCGGTGATCGCCTTCGAGTTCGCCGACGACAAGGCGGACGGTGACTGGTTCGAAGCCCTGTGCCAGCGGATTCCCGCACTCGCGCTGATCGTCGAAGACCTCGATGGCACGATCGACGCGCCCGGCTTTGTGCCGCAGTACGCGTTGGCGACGTTGCTGGCGGAGTGGGGTGTCTACCCGGACCTGGTTCTGGGGGACGGTTCGGGTGAGATCGCCGCCGCCTGCGTCGCGGGCGCGAGCAATCCCTACGAGTTCGACGGCGAGTTCGGCGACCCCGACACCCCGCTGTACCTGGGCGGTCAAGCACCCGAGCGCGACTTCACCATCCGCTTCTGCGACGACTTCACCGGCGACGGATTACCGCGACTCCTCGGCAGCCTGCACTGCCGAGGCTCCGAAGTGGACTGGACGGCGATCGGTACCGAGCGGCCGGTGGCGCACCTGCCCGCGACCCCGTTCGAGCACCACGAGCGGTGGCCGATCGGGCTGCACCGCCGGGCACCGGCTAAACCGGCCAAGGCGCACCCGCTGCTGCGCCGGCGCTGAACCTGCACGCGAGGGCTACAGAAATGGGGTTGGGACCTGATGCGTTCCCTTGACCGGATCGAAACCGAGCTGGACCTGGAGTCCGTGCCCTACCTGCGGGATCTGGAGCTGGCGGGCGTTCCGGTCGTGCCGTCGGCCGTGGTGCTGGAGATCGCGGGCGCGACCGCGGCGATCGCCGAGCAGGGCGAGGCGATGGTGGGCGTCCGCCTGCCGGAACCGGTGGTGCACACCGAAAACGACACCGTCGAGCTGGTGGCCGACCTCTACCAGAACTCGACCGGCGCATACGGCGTGCGCATCCACCGCGCGGACTGGGCGCGGACGGTGCACGTGGAAGCGCTGTTCGCCCCCGGCAGCAGTGCCGAGAAGACCGCCGACCCCATTCCGCTCGACGACATCCGGCGCCGCTGCGGACAGCCGGTTTCGCGGGACGAGTTCTACGCCGATCTGACCGCGCTCGGCATTTCCTGCGGTGCCGCACTCGGCTGCGTGGAATCGGCGTGGCGGGGAAATCAGGAAATTCTGGGCGCTGTGCGTTCCCCCGTTTCCGAGGCGGAATCCGAACTTTACCGTTTACACCCTGTCATGCTGGAAGCGGCGCTGCAACCCGCGTTCGCACTTCTCACTCCTTGGACGGGGAGTGGTTGGTACCTCGGTGGAATCGACCGGTTCGAGATCCACCGCGAAGGCGCCACGGTCGCCTGGACGCACGTCGTGCGCACCGACACCGGCGAGAACCTGCCCGGTGCGGCCACCTTCCACATCGGCCTGCTCGACGCCGACGGTTACGTGGTCGCGGAACTGACCGGTGTGCAGTTGCGGGTGTTCGGTACGGGAGAACTGCGCCCGCCTCGGCTGGAACCGCCGTCCGGCGAAGAGATCCGCGCACTGGAAGGCGACGAACAGCGGGACACCATTCACACGGCACTGCACCGGTGGCTGGCCCAGGTGATGCGGATCGACGCCGACGAACTGGACACGAACCGGAAACTGCGTTCCTACGGCATCGACTCGTTCATGGGAATGGAGTTGAAGGCACTCCTTCAGCGCCATTGGGAAATCGATATCCCGCTGACCCTGCTCTTCGACGGCCGCAGTGTGGAAACGCTGACCGAGGACGTGGTCCAGCGGTTCTCGGGACACCACGCGAACCGGATCACCCGCCGCGAGCGTGGTGAAATCTCGCGCCTGTCCCGAGGGCAGGAAGCGCTCTGGTCCATCCACCGGTTCGCGGCCGAGTCTGGGGCTTACCACGTGGCGACCGCGTTGCGCGTGCTTTCCCCGCTGGACTTGGACAAGCTGGAGAACGCCTGGCAGACGGTGGTTGCCCGTCACGGCCTGCTGGGCGCGACCTTCGGCGAAGACGACCAGGGACCGTTCTACCGCCTCGGTTCGGCGACCGACTTCGACTGCGTCGACGCCCGGGCGGTCAACGACTTCGAGCGCCTGCTCGCCGACGAAGCCGACCTGCCCTTTGTGCTGGAGGACAGCGTTCCCGTCCGGCTGCGCGTCTACCAGCGCCCGGACGGCGAGTCCGTGCTGTTGCTCTGCGCGCACCACATCGTGGTCGACATGTGGTCCTGCGTGGTGTTGCTGGAGGACCTGGCGCTGGCGTACGGCGGCGGGACCGAGGCGTCGGTTCCGGCCGTCGAGTACGCCGACTTCGTGGACTGGCAGCGGGAACTGGTGGCGAGCCCCGAGGGTGACCGGCTTTGGAACTACTGGCGCGAACGGCTTTCCGGTGAACTGCCCGTGCTCGCCCTGCCCGGTGACCGGCCGCGGCCGGCGGTGCAGTCGTTCCGCGGTGCCAGCCGGGTGTTCGGCATCGGCCGCGAGTTGACCGAAAGGTTGAAGGAACTCGGTGTCCGTTGTGGAGTGACACCGTTCGTGGTCCTGTTGTCAGCCTACCAGCTGCTGCTCCACCGCGAGACCGGGCAGGAGCGGGTGGTGGTCGGCTCGCCGATCTCCGGGCGTGGCCGGAGTGAGCTGGAACGGACCGTCGGTTACTTCGTGAACCCGGTTCCGCTGATCGCGGACTTCACCGACCAGATGTCCTTTGAGGACACGCTGAGGCAGGTGCACGAGGTGGTGCTGGGGGCGTTCGAGCACGAGGACTTCCCGATGGCGGAGATGGTCGAACGGCTCGCGCCCGAACGGGATTCGTCGTATTCCCCGCTGTACCAGACGATGTTCGTGATGCAGCGCTCCCAGGCGTTCGACCAGGAGGGACTCGCGCCGCTGGCGGTCGGGGCGGGCAGCCGCCTCCAAGTCGAGGCGATCGAGCTGCACTCGCTGGTGGTCGAGCCGGTGACCGTGCCGCGCAACTGGTCCATGTTCGACCTGACCTGGATGGTCGCGGAATCGGACGACGGGTTCCTGGTATCGGTGGATTACAACACGGATCTGTTCGACGAGAGCACGGTCGACCGGTTCCTGGAGCACTTCCGCGTGCTGCTCGACGGTGTGGCCGGTGCGCCAGAGCGGGCGGTCGCCAAGGTGCCGTTGCTCGCCGCCGCCGAGCACGACCTGATGGTGCGGCAGTGGAACGACACGGCCGTGGACTTCGGCGCCGCCGCGGCCGGACGCGTGCACGAGGGTGTGTGGGCGGCCGGGGCGTGCTTCCCGGACGCCACCGCCGTCATCGCGCACGACGGCTCGGTGACCTACCGGGAGCTGCTGGCGCGGGCGTCGCGGATCGGCTGGTGGTTGCGGGAGCAGGGCGCGCGGCCGAACGAGCTGGTGGGCGTGTGCCTGGAGAAGTGCACCGACCAGGTGGCCGCGGTGCTCGGCGTGGTGGCCTCAGGCGCGGCGTACCTGCCGCTGGACCCGGGCCTGCCGCAGGCGCGGCTCGCCGAACTGGTCGACCTCGGTGCCGTCAAGCAGGTGCTGACGCGTTCGGGCATCGAGCTGCCGGACGGGGTGACGCGGCTCGACCTGGACGCGGCGAACCTGGCGAGCTACCCGGCGGGCCTGCCGGACGTGGTGCAGGCCCCGACCGACCTGGCGTACGTGATCTTCACGTCGGGGTCCACGGGTGTGCCGAAGGGCGTGATGATCGACCACCTCGGCGTGCTCAACACCGTGGTCGACATCAACCAGCGCTTCGACGTCACGCCGGACGACCGGGTGCTGGGACTGGCGTCGCTGAGCTTCGACCTATCGGTGTACGACATCTTCGGCCCGCTGGCGGTCGGCGCGGCGCTGGTGCTTCCCGCGCCCGAGGGCGTGAAGGACCCGTCGCACTGGGTCGAGCTGATCGACCGCCACGGCGTCACCGTCTGGGACTCCGTGCCGATGTTGCTGCAACTGCTGGTCGAAGCCCCGGAAGCGAGCGCGCAAACGCTTGCCTCCCTGCGAATCGGCCTGCTCTCGGGTGACTGGATCCCGGTGACGCTGCCCGAGAAGGTGTGGGCGCTGAACCCGGAGATGAAGCTCTTCAGCGGGGGTGGCGCCACGGAGGCGTCGATCTGGTCGATCACCCACCCGATCACCGAGGTCGACCCGGGCTGGACGAGCATCCCGTACGGCCGTCCGCTGTCCAACCAGCGCTTCTACATCCTCAACAGCGCGCAGGAACCGTGCCCGGTCGGCGTGGCCGGTGAGCTGTGCATCGGCGGCATCGGGGTGGCCCGCGGGTACTGGCGCGATGAGGAGCGGACGAACGCGAGCTTCCTGCCTGACCCGTTCTCCGACGACCCGCGCGCGTTGCTCTACCGGACCGGCGACCTGGGGCGGTGGCGCAAAGACGGCGTGATCGAGTTCCTGGGCCGGGTGGATCACCAGGTCAAGATCCGCGGGTTCCGGGTGGAACTGGGTGAGATCGATTCGGTGCTCTCGGCGCATCCGGCGGTGGCCGAGTCGGTGACGGTGGTGCACCAGGACGGGGTGAACCGGCGGCTCGCGTCCTATGTGGTCACCGAAGCCGACCCGGCTGAGCTGCGCGACTGGGTGCACTCGCGGCTGCCCGAGTACATGGTCCCGGCGGGCGTGACCCGGCTCGACCGGCTGCCGTTGTCGTCGAACGGCAAGGTGGACCGGTCGGCGTTGCCCGAGCCGGTGTGGCAGGCGGCCGACGAGTTCGTCGAGGCGCGGTCGGAGCAGGAACGCGTGCTGGCCCGGATCTGGGCCGAGGTGCTGGGAGTCGAACGCGTCGGCGTGCGGGACAACTTCTTCGCGCTCGGTGGCGACTCGATCCTGTCGATCCAGATGGTCTCGCGAGCGGCCCAGCACGGGATCCAGCTGACTCCGGCGCAGGTGTTCCGCGAGCAGACCGTGGCTCGGCTGGTGGAAGTGGCTGGTCAGGGTCCGGTGGTGGTCGCCGATCAGGGACCGGTGGTCGGACCGGTGGAGCTGGGGCCGGTGCAGCGCTGGTTCTTCGGCCTCGACCTGACGAACCGCGACCACTGGAACCAGACCGTGGTGCTCGAAGCCGACGGCGAACTGGACGCCGAGCGCGTGGCCAAGGCACTCGAAACCGTGCTCGACCGCCACGACGTGCTGCGCTCCCGCTTCGCCCGTGAAGACGGGCAGTGGCGCCAGGAGCAGTTGGCCGAGGCCACCGCGCCGGTGGTCGACGGGGACCCGAACCGCGGACTGGACATCGAACACGGACCGTTGCTGCAGGCGGCGATCACCGGCAACACCGTCACGATCGCCTGTCACCACCTGGTGATCGACGCGGTGAGCTGGCGCTTCGTCCTGGAGGACTTCGAACGCGCTTACCTCGGTGAAGGCGAGATGCCCGCGAAGACCACCTCGTACGCGGAGTGGTCCTCGCGGCTCGCGGACTACGACGCGAGCGATCAGGTCGAGTACTGGCGCGAGCTCGTGGACACGATCACCCCGCTGCCCGCCGACCTGAGCGGCGACGACACGCACGCCACCGCCGTCACCCGGCGGGTCTTGCTCCCGGCCGCGTCCCTGGTGGACGCCGGCCGCCGGATGAAGGCCCGGCCGGACGAACTCGTGCTGACCGCCTGGGCACGGGCGCTCGCCGAGTGGACCGGCCGCGACGGCGTGACCGTCGACGTCGAGGCCCACGGGCGCGAGGCGTTGTCCGACGACGTCGACCTTTCCCGGACGGCGGGCTGGTTCACCGCGATCCGACCGGTCCACCTGCCGGTCGGCGGCACCGACGAGATCGGGGCCCTGCGGGCGGTGAAGCGGTCGCTGCGCGAGGCGCCGGACCAGGGCATCGGGTACGGACTTCTGCGTGCCCAGCTCGGCCGGGACGCGCCGGTACTGTTCAACTACCTCGGCCAGATCGACCAGGCCGGCGCGGTGTTCGCCCTGCGCTACGACCCGGCCGCCAACGACGCCGGGTACGCGCCGGAGAACCGCCGCCACCACACCTTCGAGATCAACGCCGGGCTGCACCACGACCAGTTGCTGATCGATTTCACCTACTCCTCGGCCCGGCACGAGGGCACCACCATCGACGGCCTGCTCGACAGCGTGCAGCGGCAGCTCACCGCGCTGACCGACTCGACGCAGGCCGCTTTCATCCCGGAGGACTTCCCACTCACCCAGGTCACCGAGGCGGAACTCGCGCGGATCGCGACCACCTCGATCGACGACCTGTACCCGGCGACGCCGATGCAGCAGGGTTTGCTGTTCCACACGCTGTCCGCACCCGACTCGGGTGTCTACATCGAACAGATCCGGCTCCGGCTGTCCGGTGAGCTGCGAGTGTCCACTTTGTGCGACGCGTGGGAACGGACCGTGCAACGGCATCCCGCGTTGCGCACCGCGCTGGCCTGGCAGGACCTCACGACGCCGTACCAGGTGGTGCACACCAAGGTCGCCGCGCCGATCGTCATCGAGGAACGCGACGACCTCGACGCACTGCTGCGCGAGGACCGGACCGCCGGGTTCTCGCTGTCCGACGCGCCGCTGATGCGCCTGCGGCTGATCCGCGCCGACGACCGGTCCTGGGACCTCGTCTGGTCGCACCACCACGTCGTGCTGGACGGGTGGAGCGCGGCGCTGGTGCTGGAGGACTTCTTCGCCGTGTACCGCGCGCTGGTGGCCGGGGAGGAACCGTCCGCGGTGACGGCACCGCCGTACCGCGACTACGTCGAATGGCTGGCCGCGCAGGACCTCGGCACGGCCGAGGAGTACTGGCGCACGCACCTCGCCGGGTTCACCGAGCCGACGCGGCTGGGCATCGAGCAGGTCATCGCCGCGACGGCGCGTCGTCCGGAAGCAGCCGAGTCCACTGTGGAACTGCCGAAGGAACTGTCGGACCGCACCCGCGAATTCGCCCGTGCGCACGGGCTCACGCTGAACACCGTGCTGATGGGCGCCTGGTCGCTGCTGCTGTCGCGGTACTCCGGCCAGCGGGACCTGGTCTTCGGCGTCACCTCCGCCGGGCGTCCGGCGGAAGTGTCCGAAGTGGAGCGGATGATCGGTTTGTTTATCAACACGCTCCCCGCACGCGTGGGCGTGCCCGCCGAACAGCGGGTCGCCGACTGGCTGCGCGACCTCCAGCGGGTGGAGACCGAGCGCCGCCGGTACGAGAACACCCCGCTGACCAAGGCACACGAGTGGAGCGACATCGCGGGCGGGACCCCATTGTTCGACCACATCTTCGTGGTGGAGAATTACCTGCTCGACGAGTCCGTGTTCCAAGTGGACGAATCTCTGCGCGTCTCGGACTACCGCTCCTACGAGCAGACGAACTACCTGCTGGCGCTGGTGGTGGAACCGCTGGAACGGCTCACCCTGCGCACGCGGCACGATCCCGACCGGCTCGCCGCCGACACCGTGGAGCGGCTGCTCGGCCACTTCGAGGTGCTGCTGGACGGGGTCATCTCCGCGCCACAGCGGCCGGTCGGCGAGGTGCCGCTGCTCAGTGCGGCCGAGCGCGAGATGCTGGTGCGCCAGTGGAACGACACCGACGAGGACTTCGGTGCGCCTGCCTGTGTGCACGAGGGTGTGTGGGCGGCTGGGGCGCGGTTCCCGGACGCGCCGGCGGTCATCGCGCACGACGGGGTGCTGACGTACGGGGAGTTGCTGGCGCGGGCGTCGCGGATCGGCTGGTGGTTGCGGGAGCAGGGTGCGCGGCCGAACGAGTTGGTCGGCGTGTGCCTGCCGAAGGGCGTGGAGCAGATCGCGGCGGTCTTGGGCGTGGTGGCTTCGGGGGCGGCTTATCTGCCGCTGGATCCAGGGCTACCGCAGGCGCGGCTCGCGGAACTGATCGAACTCGGTGGGGTCACGCGGGTGCTGACGGGCTCGGGTATCGAGCTTCCGGGCGGTGTGACCCGACTGGATCTGGATGTCGAAAAGCTGGCGACCTATTCGGCGGAAATGCCGGACGTGGTGCAGGCCCCGACGGATCTGGCGTACGTGATCTTCACGTCGGGGTCCACCGGGGTGCCGAAGGGCGTGATGATCGATCACCTCGGGGTGCACAACACCGTGGTCGACATCAATCGGCGCTTCGAGGTGACGCCGGACGACCGGGTGCTGGGGCTCGCGTCGTTGAGCTTCGACCTATCGGTGTACGACATTTTCGGTCCGCTGGCGGTGGGGGCGGCGTTGGTGCTTCCGGCGCCGGACGGGGTGAAGGATCCTTCGCACTGGGTGGAGTTGATCGAGCGGTATCGGGTGACGGTGTGGGACTCGGTGCCGATGTTGTTGCAGCTGCTGGTGGAGGCGCCGGAGGCTTCGGCCGAGAAGCTGGCCTCGCTGCGAGTCGGGTTGCTTTCGGGTGACTGGATTCCGGTGTCGTTGCCCGAGAAGGTGTGGGCTTTGAACCCGGGGATGAAGATCTTCAGTGGTGGTGGGGCGACGGAGGCGTCGATCTGGTCGATCTCGTATCCGATCACCGAGGTGGACCCGTCGTGGACGAGCATTCCGTATGGTCGTCCGTTGTCCAACCAGCGCTTTTACGTCCTGAACGAGGCGCAGCAGTTGTGTCCGGTGGGCGTGGCCGGTGAGTTGTGCATTGGCGGTATCGGGGTGGCGCGCGGGTATTGGGGTGATGAGGAGCGGACGAACGCGAGCTTCTTGCCTGACCCGTTCTCCGATGATCCGCGGGCATTGCTGTACCGGACTGGTGACCTGGGGCGGTGGCGCAGTGATGGGGTGATCGAGTTCCTCGGGCGCGTGGATCACCAGGTGAAGATCCGCGGCTTCCGGGTGGAGCTGGGGGAGATCGACTCGGTGTTGTCGGCGCATCCGGCGGTGGCCGAGTCGGTGACGGTGGTGCACCAGGAAGGCACGAACCGGCGGCTTGCGTCCTACGTGGTCGCTGAGAACGCGGATGTCACGGCATTGCAGGAATGGGTGCGCGAGCGGTTGCCCGAGTACATGGTCCCGGCTGGGGTCACCGTGCTGGACAGGCTTCCGTTGTCGTCGAACGGCAAGGTGGACCGGTCCGCGCTGCCGGAACCGGAGTGGCAGTCCGACGGCGAGTACGTCGAGGCGCGGTCCGCCACCGAGAAGGCGCTGGCCGGAGTGTGGGCCGAGGTGCTGGGTGTCGAGCGTGTGGGCATCCACGACAATTTCTTCGCCCTCGGTGGCGACTCGATCCTGTCGATCCAGATGGTGTCGCGGGCGGCTCAGGCCGGGATCCACCTGACACCGGCGCAGGTGTTCCGCGAGCAGACCGTGGCCCGGCTGGCGGAAATGGTCGGGGAGAAGCGCACGTCGATTCAACGGCGTGAACGTGGTGCGGTCTCGCGGCTGTCCAGGGGACAGGAAGCGCTCTGGTCAATTTATCGATTCGCCGACGAATCGGGGGCCTACCACGTCGCGACCGCGATGCGGGTGCTGTCCCCGTTGGACAACGAGCTGCTGCGGTCTGCCTGGCAGACGGTGGTTTCCCGGCACAGCCTGCTCGGCGCGGTGTTCGGCGAGGACGATCAAGGGCCTTTCTTCCGGATCGATCCCGGTGCGGTGGCCGACTTCGACGTGGTGGACGCCCGTGCGGTGGCCGACCTGGAAGGCCTGGTCGCCGACGAGGCCGACCGTCCGTTCGCTTTGGACGATGGCGCGCCGGTCCGGCTCCGCGTGTTCGAGCGTGACGGCGAGTCGGTCCTGCTGATCTGCGCGCACCACATCGTGGTCGACCTCTGGTCGTGCGTGGTGCTGCTGGAGGAACTGGCGCTCGAATACCGGGGCGAGGCATCCATGCCGCCGCCGGCCGTCGAGTACGCCGACTTCGTGGACTGGCAGCGGGAACTGCTGTCCGGCGCCGACGGCGAGCGGCTGTGGGAGTACTGGCGTGAGCGGCTCGACGGTGATCTGCCGGTGCTCGCCCTGCCCGCCGACCGCCCGCGCCCAGCCGTGCAGTCGTTCCGCGGCGCGAACCGCGTGTTCAACGTCGGCCAGGAGATCTCCGAAGGGCTGAAGGAACTGGGTGCCCGGCTCGGGGTGACGCCGTTCGTGGTGCTGCTGTCGGCGTACCAGCTGTTCCTGCACCGCGAGACCGGGCAGAATCGGATCGTGGTCGGCTCACCGACGGCGGGGCGCGGGCAGCCGGAGATCGACAACGTGGTCGGGTACTTCATCAACCCGTTGCCGATGCTCACCGACTTCACCCCGGATATGTCCTTTGAGGACACGCTCAGGCAGGTCAACGAGGTGGTCCTCGGGGCGTTCGAGCACGAGGACTTCCCGATGGCGGAGATGGTCGAGCGGCTCGCCCCCGAGCGCGACTCCTCGTATTCGCCGCTGTACCAGACGATGTTCGTGATGCAGCGGACGCAGGCGTTCGACACCGAAGGGCTGGCGCCATTGGCCGTCGGTGCCGGGAACCGGCTCCAGGTGGGCGAGGGCGAGGCGATCGAGCTGCACTCGCTGGTGGTCGAGCCCGCCACCGTGCAACGCCGGTGGTCGATGTTCGACCTGACCTGGATGGTCGCCGAGTCGGACGACGGGTTCCTGGTTTCGGTGGACTACAACACGGATCTGTTCGACGAGAGCACGGTCGACCGGTTCCTGGAACACTTCCGCGTGCTGCTGGACGGGGTCGTCGCGGCGCCGGAGCGGCCGGTCGGTGAGGTGCCGCTGCTGACCGAAGCCGAACGGAACCGGCTGGTCCACGAGTGGAACGACACCGACGAGGATTTCGGTGCGCCTGCCTGTGTGCACGAGGGCGTGTGGGCGGCTGGGGCGCGGTATCCGGAGGCGACCGCGGTCATCGCGCACGACGGTGAGCTGACCTACCGGGAGCTGCTGGCTCGGGCGTCGCGAATCGGCTGGTGGTTGCGCGAACAGGGTGCCCTGCCGAACGAGCTGGTGGGTATCTGCCTGCCGAAGGGGGTGAACCAGGTCGCCGCGGTGCTGGGCGTGGTGGCCTCGGGCGCGGCCTACCTGCCGCTGGACCCGGCCCTGCCGCAGGCGCGGCTCGCCGAGCTGATCGAGCTCGGCGGGGTGAAGCACGTGCTCACCGCGTCCGATGTGGACCTTCCCCCGGTCGGCACGCGGCTCGACCTGGATCGGGATCAGCTGACCGGGTTCTCCTCGCGGATGCCGGACGTGGTGCAGACTCCGACGGATCTGGCGTACGTGATCTTCACATCGGGTTCCACTGGAGTGCCGAAGGGTGTGATGATCGATCACCTCGGGGTGCACAACACGGTCGTAGACATCAATCGGCGCTTCGAGGTGATGCCGGAGGATCGGGTGCTGGGGCTGGCGTCGTTGAGTTTTGACTTGTCGGTGTACGACATTTTCGGTCCGCTGGCGGTGGGGGCGGCGTTGGTGCTCCCGGCGCCCGAAGGCGTGAAGGACCCGTCGCATTGGGTTGAGCTGGTGGACCGGCATGACGTGACTGTCTGGGACTCGGTCCCGATGTTGTTGCAGCTGCTGGTGGAGGCGCCGGAGGCGGACGCCACCAGCCTTGCGTCCCTCCGAGTGGGGCTGCTCTCGGGGGACTGGATTCCGGTGTCGTTGCCCGAGAAGGTGTGGGCGCTGAACCCGGGGATGAAGATCTTCAGCGGTGGTGGGGCGACGGAGGCGTCGATCTGGTCGATCTCGTACCCCATCACGGAAGTCGACCCGTCGTGGACGAGCATTCCGTACGGTCGTCCGTTGTCCAACCAGCGCTTTTACGTCCTGAACGAGGCACAGCAGTTGTGCCCGGTGGGCGTGGCCGGTGAGTTGTGCATCGGCGGCATCGGGGTGGCGCGCGGGTATTGGGGTGACGAGGAGCGGACGAACGCAAGCTTCCTGTCCGACCCGTTCTCCGACGACCCGCGGGCGTTGCTCTACCGCACCGGTGACCTCGGGCGGTGGCGTAGTGATGGAGTGATCGAGTTCCTTGGGCGCGTCGACCACCAGGTCAAGATCCGCGGCTTCCGCGTGGAGCTGGGCGAGATCGACTCGGCGCTGACGGCCCATGAAGCCGTTTCCGACGCGGTCACCGTCGTCCACGGCGAAGGCACCGGAAAGCGGCTGGCGTCCTATGTGGTCACTGAAGCCGATCCCGCCGAACTGCGGGGCTGGGTGCGCGACCGGCTGCCCGAGTACATGGTCCCGGCCGGGATCACCGTGCTCGAAAGGCTCCCGTTGTCGTCCAACGGCAAGGTGGACCGGTCGGCGTTGCCGGAGCCGGTGTGGCAGGCGGCTGACGAGTTCGTCGAGGCCCGGTCCGACCAGGAACGCGTGCTCGCCGAGATCTGGGCCGACGTGCTCGGCCTGGACGAAGTCGGGGTGCTGGACAACTTCTTCGCGCTCGGCGGCGACTCGATCCTGTCGATCCAGATGGTCTCCCGGGCTGCCCAGCACGGCATTCACCTGACGCCCGCGCAGGTGTTCCGGGAGCAGACCGTGGCCCGGCTGGTCGAAGTGGCTGGTCAGGGGCCGGTGGTGGTCGCCGAGCAGGGACCCGTGGTCGGACCCGTCGAGCTGGGGCCGGTGCAGCGCTGGTTCTTCGGCCTCGAACTGGAGAACCCGGACCACTGGAACCAGGGCGTGGTGCTGGAGTCGAGCATCGAGCTCGATCCGGACCTGGTCGCCGAGGCGCTCGGCAAGGTGGTCGCGCACCACGACGTGCTGAGGTCGCGGTTCGTCGACCGCGCTCAGGAACAGCTCGAAACCGACGAGGTACCGGTCGAGCTGATCGACGGCTCCGGCCGCGACGCCGACGTGGTGATGGTCGACGCCGTTCGCGCCGCGCATTCGGGCCTGGACCTGGAGAACGGGCCGCTGCTGCGTGCCGTGGTCGTCGACCTCGACGACGCCCAACGGCTCGTCCTCGCCTGCCACCACCTGGTGGTCGACGCGGTGTCCTGGCGGTTCATCGTCGAGGACTTCGAGCGCGCTTATCTCGACGAAGGCGACTTCCCGCCGAAGACCACCTCGTTCGCGGAATGGACCTCACGCCTGTATGACCACGACGTCAGCGGCCAGGCCGACTACTGGCGTCAGGTGGCGAGCACGATCACCCCGCTGCCGGTGGACCGCGCGGGCCAGGACGTGCAGGCCAGCGCCATCACCCGCCGCCTCACCCTGCCAGCGGACGTCACCGCCGAACTCGTCGAGAACGCCCGCCGGACCAAGGCGCGCACCGACGAACTCGTGCTCACCGCCTGCGCGCAGGGCCTCGCCGACTGGAGCGATCGCGCGGGCATCACCATCGACGTCGAGGGCCACGGCCGCGAACCGCTGTTCGACGACGTGGACCTGACCAGGACCGCGGGCTGGTTCACCGTGATCCGCCCGGTGCACCTGCCGGTCGGCGGGGCCGAGGCGGCCGAGGCCGTCCGCGTGGTCAAGCAGGCGCTGCGCGAGGCACCGGACAACGGCCTCGGCTACGGCCTGCTGCGCGAACAGCTCGGCCTGCCGGACGCGCCGGTGCTGTTCAACTACCTCGGGCAGGTCGACGAGTCCGCCACCGGCGACTCGGTGTTCCGCCTGCAACTGGACAACCCGGCCTGGGCGAGCGCCGCGCAGGCACCGGAGAACACCCGCCACCACACGCTGGAGATCAACGCGGGCATCCACCACACCGAGCTGGTGCTCGACCTGACCTACTCGACCGAACGCCACAGCGACACCACCGCCGCCGACCTGCTCGACGGCATCCGGCGGCGGCTGGAGGTGCTCGCCGGGCACGCCGAAGCGGCCGCGCACACCAGCGACTTCCCGCTCGCCGGGCTCAGCCAGCAGGCGCTCGACGACCTCGTGGCCAAGATGGAAGGAAACGCCGGTGCCTAGGACCATCAAGGACATCTACCCGCTTTCCCCGGTCCAGCAGGGCCTGCTCTTCCACACCCTGTCGGCGCCCGAGTCCGGGGTGTACTTCGAGCAGTTCAGCGTGCGGCTGGAGGGCGAACTCGACACGACGGCCTTCCGCGGCGCGTGGGACCGGTTGGTGCACCGGCACGACGTGCTCCGCGCGGCCGTGCAGTGGGAGGGCCTGGACACCCCGGTGCTGGTGGTGTTCGACCGGATCGAGCTGCCGTGGTCCGAAGAGGACTGGCGCGGGCTGACCCCGGACGAGCAGTCCGCCCGGCTCTCGGAAACCCTGGCGGCGGACCGGATCGAGGGCTTCGACCTCGGTAGCGCGCCACTGCTGCGGGTCGGCCTGTACCGGCTGGCCGACGACGCGTGGCAGGTGGTCTGGAACTACCACCACCTCCTGCTCGACGGCTGGAGCTCGGCGGCCGTGCTGCGCGAGCTGTTCCTGAACTACGTGGCGTTGGGCGCGGGGGAGGAGCCCCAGCTGCCGCCGGTGCGGCAGTACCGCGACTACATCGGCTGGTTGCAGCAGCAGGATCTCGGTGCGGCGGAACGGTTCTGGCGTGACCTGCTCGACGGGGTCGCCGAGCCGACGGTGCTCGGCATCGACCGCACGGCCGACGGGTTCCGCGGTGACGAGGACTACGACCGCCGCGAACTGGTGCTGCCCCAGGACCTGGCGACCCGGCTGGAGGAGGTCGCGAGGGAGCGCAGGCTGACCGTCAACACGATCTTCCAGGCCGCGTGGTCCCTGCTGTTGTCGCGGTATTCCGGCAGCGACGACGTGGTGTTCGGCGTGACCTCGTCGGGACGGCCGGTGGAACTGCCCGGCGTCGAGGAGATCGCCGGCATGTTCATCAACACCCTGCCCGCGCGCGTGCGGATCCCGCGTGACGGCACGGTCGCCGACTGGCTGCCGGAGTTCCAGCGCGAGGAAACCGAGCGGCGGCAGTTCGAATTCAGCCCGCTGGCCAAGGTGCAGGACTGGAGCGAGGTGCCCTCGGGCGCCACGCTGTTCGACAGCATCCTGGTGTTCGAGAACTACCCGACGGACTTCTCGGTGCTCGACGACGTGCGCGATCTCCGCGTCACCGAGTTGTTCGGCATCGAGCAGACGAACTACCCGCTGACCCTGCTCATCGAACTCGGCGCACGGACCAAGCTCAAGGTGTGGTTCGACGAGACGCGGATCGACGCCGACGTGGCCGAACGCCTGCTCGGGCACCTCCGCACGCTGATCGAGGAACTGATCGGGGATCCGGCCCGCCGCGTCGACGAGCTCGGCCTGCTCACCGGGCCGGAGCGCGAGCAACTCGACGCCTGGGCCGACACCGGGGTGGACTTCGGCTCACCCGAGTGCCTGCACGAACTCGTCGTGCGCCAGGCCGCGAAGACGCCGGACGCCATCGCGGTCCGGTGCGAGGGCGACGAACTGACCTACGCCGAACTCGACCGGCGGTCGAACCAGCTCGCGCACCACCTGATCGAGCGGGGCGTGACCGCGGACCGGGTGGTGGGCCTGTGCCTGCACCGGTCGGCCGAGCTGGTGGTGGCGATGCTCGGGGTGCTCAAGGCGGGTGGCGCGTACCTGCCGCTCGACCCCGACCACCCGGTGGACCGCCTGGAGTTCATGCTCCGCGACACCGACGCGGTGCTCGTGCTGACCCAGGACCACCTGCGGTCCGGGCTGCCGGACGGCGTGCCCGTGCTGAGCATGGACCGCGAGTGGCACGGCTCGATGGCCGCTCCCGAGCGCCCGGTCAGCGCGACCGATCTCGCCTACGTCATGTACACCTCGGGATCCACCGGCAATCCCAAGGGCGTGATGGTCGAGCACGCCGGCGTGTGGAACCGGCTGCGCTGGGGGCAGCACCACTACGATCTGGACGCCTCGGCGGTGGTGCTGCAGAAGACCCCGTATACCTTCGACGTTTCGGTGTGGGAGTTCTTCTGGCCGCTGATGGTCGGGGCGCGGCTGGTGCTGGCGAAGCCCGAAGGCCACAAGGATCCGGACTACCTGGTCCGGCTGGTCCGCGACGAGGGCGTCACCGTGCTCCACTTCGTCCCGTCGATGCTGCGGTACTTCCTTGCCGCGGAAGGGGTTTCGGAGCTTCCCACGGTGGAGCGGGTGTTCTGCAGCGGGGAGGCGCTGACCGCGGACCTGCGCGACCGGTTCTTCTCCCTGCTGGACGCCGAACTGCACAACCTGTTCGGCCCGACCGAGGCGTCCATCGAGGTCACCCACTGGCAGTGCCTGCCGGAGCACCACGGCGATCCGCTGGTGCCGATCGGACGGCCGATCGCCAACGTGCACTGCCGGATCCTGGACCAGGCCGGGCAGCAGGTGCCGGTCGGCGTGCCGGGCGAGCTGTGCCTGGGCGGCATCGCCGTCGCACGGGGTTACCTCGGTCGCCCCGAGCTGACCGGCGAGAAGTTCATCGACGACCCGTACTCCGACGGCAGGCTCTACCGCACCGGCGACCTCGCGCGCTGGCGCGCGGACGGGGTGATCGAGTTCCTCGGCCGCAACGACGACCAGGTCAAGATCCGCGGCCAGCGCGTCGAACCGGGCGAGATCGAGTCGGTCATCCTGACTCATCCCGCCGTGCGCGAAGCCGCGGTCACCGTGCACCAGGTCGAGGGGCAGCAGCAGCTCGCCGCGTACGTGGTGCCCGCGGTGGACGCCGACGAGCTCCGCGACTGGGTGCGGCAGCGGCTGCCCGAGTACATGGTGCCAGCCGGGGTCACCGTGCTGGAGGCGTTGCCGTTGTCCGCCAACGGAAAGCTGGACCGCGGCGCGCTGCCGGACCCGGTGTGGCAGGGCGGTGAGGAGTTCATCCCGGCACGCTCGTCGCTGGAGCAGGAGCTGGCCGCGATCTGGGCCGAGGTGCTCGGCGTCGAACGCGTCGGCGTGCTGGACAACTTCTTCGCGCTCGGCGGCGACTCGATCCTGTCGATCCAGATGGTCTCGCGGGCCGCGCAGGCCGGGATCCACCTGACGCCCGCGCAGGTGTTCCGCGAGCAGACCGTGGCGCGGCTGGTGGAGGTCGCCGGGCACGGGCCGGCGGTGCTCGCCCCGCAGGAACCGGTGACCGGCCCGGTCGCGCTGGGGCCGGTGCAGCGCTGGTTCTTCGACCTGGACCTGCCGGTGCGCGACCAGTGGAACCAGGGCATCACGCTGGTCGCACCGGAGGCCTTCGAACCGGACCGCGTCCGCCAGGCCCTGGAACGCGTTGTCGCGCATCACGACGTGCTCCGCTCGCGGTTCACCCCGGACGGCGCACACCAGGTCGGGCTCGACGAGATCACCGTGCCGGTGGTGGTCAGCGAGGACCCGGTCCGCGCCGCGCACACCGGGCTCGACCTCGAACGCGGCCCGTTGCTGAAGGCCGCCGTCGACGGCAGCAAGCTGGTGCTCGCCTGTCACCACCTGGTGGTCGACGCGGTCAGCTGGCGGTTCCTCGTCGAGGACTTCGAGCGCGCTTACCTCGATCAGGGCGAGTTCCCGCCGAAGACCACCGCGTTCGCGCAGTGGACCGAGCGGCTCGCCTCGTACGACGTGACCGTGGAGGAGGACTACTGGCGCGGGGTGGTCGATTCGATCACGCCGCTCCCCGCCGATTTCGACGGCCCGGACACGCAGGGAACCGCGGTGACCCGGCGGATCTCACTGCCCGCCGAGGCGACGGCACGGCTGGCCGAGACCGCCCGCCGGATGAAGGCGCGGGTGGACGAGCTGGTGCTCACCGCGTGCGCACAGGGGCTGACCGACTGGACCGGCGACGCCGGGATCACCGTCGACGTGGAGGGCCACGGCCGCGAACCGCTGTACGACGACATCGACCTCTCCCGCACGGTCGGCTGGTTCACCGTGATGCGCCCCGTGCACCTGCCGGTCGGCGCGGCACCGGAGGTCGACGCGGTGCGTGCGGTCAAGCACGCGCTGCGGGAGGCGCCGAACAACGGCATCGGTTACGGCCTGTCGCACTTCCGGGAAAGCTCGGAGGTGCTGTTCAACTTCCTCGGCCAGCTCGACGGGGTGGCCGGTGGCGAGTTCGCACTGGCGCTGGACGACTCGGAGGGCGCGCACGCGGCGGAGAACACCCGGCACCACCCGGTCGAGATCAACGCGGGCATCCGCGAAGGCGCGCTGACCGTCGAACTGACCTACCCGGGTTCGCGGTACGAGCCGTCCACAGTGGACATCCTCCTGGCGGAGATCCGGGGCCACCTCGACGCGCTGACCGCCTCGGCCGGTGAAGTGGCGGCGCGGGCGTACCTGCCCGGCGACTTCCCGCTCGCCGGGGTCGGTACCGCCGAGCTGGCGGCGATCACCGCCACCCACGGCCTGGTCGGTGACCTCTACCCGGCCACCACCATGCAGCAGGGCCTGCTGTTCCACACCCTGTCCGCGCCCGGCTCGGGTGTCTACTTCGAACAGTTCAGCGTCCGGCTCGAAGGCGAACTCGACCCGGCGGCCTTCCGCGAGTCGTGGCAGCGCCTGGTCGACCGGCACGAGGCGCTGCGGTCGGCGGTGGAGTGGGAAGGGCTCGACCGGCCGCTGATGGTGGTCTTCGACTCGATCGAGCTGCCGTGGTCCGAAGAGGACTGGCGCGACCTGGACGAGGCCGCGCAGGCCGATCGGCTGTCCGCGTTGCTGGCCCGGCAACGCGAGGACGGGTTCGAGCTGAACCGGGCGCCGCTGGTGCGCGTCGGGTTGTTCCGGCTGGCCGACGAGGCGTGGCAGGTGGTCTGGAACTTCCACCACCTGATCCTGGACGGCTGGAGTTCGGCCGGGGTCCTGCGCGAGCTGTTCGAGATCTACGTGCCGTTGTGCGACGGCCGCGAGCCCGAACTGCACGACGTTCGCCAGTACCACGACTACATCGAATGGTTGCGGCAGCAGGATCTCGATGCCGCGGAACGGTACTGGCGCGGTCTGCTCACCGGGGTGCCGGAACCGACGGCGCTCGGCGTGGACCGTCCGTCCGAAGGGGACCGTCGCGACGAGGACTACGACCGGCGCGAGATCGTGCTGCCGGTCGAGCTGGGCGCCAAGCTCGAAGAAGTGGCGCGTCGCCGCAGGCTGACGGTGAACACGCTGTTCCAGGCCGCGTGGTCGCTGCTGCTGTCGCGGTACTCGGGCACCGAGGACGTGGTGTTCGGCGTGACCTCCTCGGGTCGTCCGGTCGACCTGGCCGGGGCCGAGAACATCGCCGGGTTGTTCATCAACACCCTGCCCGCGCGGGTGGCCTGCCCCAGCGGGCAGCGGCTCGGGACCTGGCTGAGCGAACTGCAGCAGGCGCAGATCGACCAGCGGCAGTTCGAGTTCAGCCCGCTGACCAAGGTGCAGGAGTGGAGCGAGATTCCGGCCGGGGTGCCGCTGTTCGAGAGCATCCTGGTCTTCGAGAACTACCCGGCCGACTTCTCCGTGCTGGAGCGGGTCAGCCGCCTGCGGGTGGCCGAGCTGCACAGCATGGAGCAGACCAACTACCCGCTGACCGTGGTGATCATCCCCGGCGAGGAGACCACGCTGAAGGTCTGGTTCGACCAGACCCGGATCGAGCCCGGTGCCGCGGAACGGCTGCTCGGGCACCTGCGCGGCCTGCTGGAGGAACTGGCGGGCGACGAGGACCGCGCGGTCGGCGAGATCGGCCTGCTCACCGCGCCGGAGGCGGAACTGTTCGAGCGGTGGGCGGACACCGCGGTCGACTACGGCGAACCCGAGTGCCTGCACCGGGTGATCGCGCGGCAGGCCGCGGCCACACCGGACGCGATCGCGGTCCGATGTGGACAGGAGGAACTCACCTACGCCGAACTCGATCACCGGGCCAACCAGCTGGCGCACCAGTTGACCGGCCACAAGGTGGTCGGCGTCGCGATGCGGCGGTCCGTCGAACTCGTGGTGGCGCTGCTCGGTGTGCTCAAGGCAGGTGCCGCGTACGTGCCGTTGGACCCGGACTACCCAGCCGAGCGCCTGGAGTTCCTGATCCGCGACACCCGCGCGAAACTGGTGCTCACCCAGGACGAACTGCGTGACCGGATCCCCGGCCCGGTTTTGGCGCTGGACACCGCCGAGTTCGACGGTCCCGACACCGATCCGAGCGCCGGCAAGCCCGACGACCTGGCGTACGTCATCTACACCTCGGGGTCCACCGGCAAGCCCAAGGGCGTGATGCTCGAACACCGCGGGGTGTGGAACCGGCTGCGCTGGATGCAGGCGGAGTACCCGATCGGCGAGGCGGACGTGGTGCTGCAGAAGACCCCGTTCACCTTCGACGTGTCGGTGTGGGAGTTCTTCTGGCCGCTGATGACCGGGGCGCGCATGGTGCTGGCGAAGCCGGAAGGCCACCGCGATCCGGACTACCTCACCGGGTTGATCCGGGACGAAGGTGTCACGACCCTCCACTTCGTCCCTTCGATGCTGCGTTACTTCCTTGCCGCGGAGGGGGTTTCGGAACTTCCTTCGGTCAAGCGGGTGTTCTGCAGCGGGGAGGCGCTGACCGCGGATCTGCGGGACCGGTTCTTCTCGCTGCTGGACGCCGAACTGCACAACCTGTTCGGCCCCACCGAAGCCTCGATCGACGTGACCTACTGGCAGTGCCTGCCGGAGCACGCGGGCGATCCGGTGGTGCCGATCGGCCGTCCGATCGCGAACACCACCTGCCGCATCCTCGACCAGGCCGGGCAGCAGACCCCGATCGGCGTGCCGGGTGAGCTGTGCCTGGGCGGGATCGGGCTGGCCAGGGGCTATCTCGGCCGGCCGAAGCTGACCCGGGAGAAGTTCGTCAAGGACCCGTTCTCCGACGGCAGGCTCTACCGCACCGGCGACCTCGCACGCTGGCGGGCCGACGGGGAGATCGAGTTCCTCGGCCGCAACGACGACCAGGTCAAGATCCGCGGCCAGCGCGTCGAACCGGGTGAGATCGAGACCGTGCTGCAGGACGACGACATGGTCAAGCACGCGGTCGTGGTGGCCGACGACGGCGTGCTCGCCGCCTTCGTAGAGCCGGACTTCACCGCGGTCACCGACCAGTCGCTGTCCTCGGCGCCGTGGCTGCGGCGGCACGTGGACCAGTGGCAGTCGCTGTACGAGCAGATCTACACCGAACCGGTGATCGAGGTCGACGCCGACTTCAACACCGCGGGCTGGCTGTCCAGCTACACCGGGCAGCCGATCCCGACCGGCGAAATGCTCGAATGGCGCGACCGCACGGTGGACCGCATCCTCGGCCTGCAGCCGAAGCGGGTGCTGGAGATCGGCTGCGGCACGGGGATCCTGCTCACCCGCATCGCGCCGAAGGTGACCAGCTACCACGGCACCGACATGTCGGCCACGGCCATCGAGTACGTGCGCGGCAGGCTCGCCGAGCACGGCGACGAGCACGTGGTGCTGGAGCAGCGCGAAGCGGTCGACTTCGCCGGGATCCGGCCGGACAGCGTGGACGTGGTGGTGCTCAACTCGGTCACCCAGTACTTCCCGGACGTGGCCTACCTGGTCGAGGTGGTCCGGGGCGCGATGGACGCGCTGGTGCCGGGCGGTTCGATGTTCCTCGGCGACGTGCGCAACCTGCTGCTGCTGGAAACCCTGCACGCGTCGGTCCAGGTCGCGCAGGCACCGGGGGACGTGCTCGCGGCGGACGTGGTGCAGCGGGTCCGGCACCTGGCGCGGGTGGAGAACGAGCTTCTGGTCGACCCCGGCTTCTTCACCAGGCTGCGGGAGAAGGTGCCGGAGCTGGGGCGGATCGAGATCAGCCCGAAGGAAGGCGCCTACGACAACGAACTGAGCCGGTTCCGGTACGACGTGGTGCTGGAGAAGGCGGCCAAACCCCACGTGCAGGTGGACGCGCGGTGGCTCGACTGGACACGCGGGGAACTGACCTGGGAAGCCGTCGGCGCCCTGCTCCGCGGTGGGGCCAGGGAACTGATCGCGCTGTCCCGGGTGCCGAACGCGCGGGTGCGGCGGCACCACGAGCGCTGGCAGCGGTTGCTCGGCGCCACCGGGGACGCGACCGTGTCCGAGGTGGTCGGCGGGGTCGACGGTGACGCCGTCGATCCCGAGAAACTGCGGGCGCTCGCGCGTTCCTGCGGGTACGAGGTGGAGATCAGCTGGGCCGCCGGGTACGCCGACGGCGCGTTCGACGTGATCCTGCGCAAGGCGGGCCAGCCACGCGCCGACTTCCGCCCGCCCGCCACCGCGGAACTCCTGGAGCCGGCGAACATGCCCGTGCGCCAGGAACTCGGCGCCGAACTGCGCGGCAGGCTCCTGGAGGAGTTGGCGGCGAAACTGCCGTCGCACCTGGTGCCCGCCACGCTGACCGTGCTCGACGCCATGCCGATGACCAGTTCCGGCAAGGTCGACCGCAAGGCGCTCCGGGCCACCCGCGGCGCGCACCTGTCGGAACGGCCTTATGCGGCCCCGCGTGACGCGGTGGAGCTGCGGCTGGCGCGCATCTGGGAGAAGGTGCTCGACGTCGAACGCGTCGGCGTGCTGGACGACTTCTTCGAGCTGGGCGGCGATTCGCTGGTCGCGATCCGGCTGTCCACCGAGGTGAAGCGCGCCTTCGACGTGCAGATCACGCTCGCCGACCAGCTCGCCGCCCGCACGGTCGAGCAGGAGGCCGGGCTGATCAGCGGTGGCGGGGCGGCGTGGCGGCCGCTGGTGGAGATCACCGCGGGCGAGGGCACACCGGTGTTCTGCGTGCACCCGGCCGGCGGAAGTGTGCTCTGCTACGGCGAACTGGCCCGCCGCCTCGGCCGCGACCGGCCGTTCTACGGACTGGCCCCGCTCGGCCTGGAGGAGGGGCAGGAGGCCGACGACAGCATCGCCGTGATGGCCGACCGGTACCTCGCCGAGGTGCGCGCGGTCCGCCCGCACGGGCCGTACCACCTGGCGGGCTGGTCGCTCGGCGGGGTGGTCGCGCTGGAAATGGCGGCCAGGCTGGAGGACGAGGGCGAACGCGTCGAACTGGTCGCGATGATCGACTCGGTGGCGCCGGAACTGGTCGACGGCGACGTGGACGACGTCGACGTGATCGCCGAGTTCTTCGCCGGTGTGCCACTGGACCTGGACCACCTGCGCTCGCTCGAACCGGATGCCGCCATCGAGGCGGCCATGGCGCAGGCGGCGGCGGTGAACGCGCTTCCGTCCGGTTTGGACGCGTCGCGGCTGCTGCGCATGCGCGACGTCCACAAGCGACACATCGCCGCGCTGGTTTCCCACCGGGCGGCCAGGTATGCCGGGGACGTGGTGCTGTTCCGCGCCTCGGACACCCCGGTAACCCAGCCCGCGTACGGCTGGGAGAACACCGTCAAGGGCAGGCTGGAGATCATCGGCGTGCCCGGCAACCACCAGACCGTGCTGAGTTCCCCCGGCGTCGGCCGGATCGCCCGCGAACTCGGCACCCGGATCCCGGACTAAGGAGAGTTTTTCGATGTACGACGTGATCGTGGTAGGCGCCGGGCCGTCCGGCCTGAACGCGGCGCTGATCCTGGGCCGCGCGCTGCGGCGGGTGCTGCTGGTGGACTCGGGCGAACCCCGCAACGCCAGGGCGCACGCGATGAACGGCTTCCTCAGCCGGGACGGGATCGACCCGGCGGAATTCCGCCAGATCGCCAGGGACGACCTGGCCAAGTACGAGACGGTGACCGTGCGGGACGTCGCGGTCGCCTCGGTGTCCGCGGGCGAGGAGGGCGCGTCGGTGGTGCTCGCCGACGGCACCACCGAACAGGCCCACAGCGTGCTGCTGACCGTGGGCCGCCGCGACAGGTTGCCCGAGGTCGACGGCGTGGCCGAGCTGTGGGGCCAGGGCGTCTACGGCTGCCCGTACTGCCACGGGTTCGAGGTGCGCGGGCAGAAGCTGGCCGTGCTGGGGGCGGAAACCTCCGCCGCGCACCTGGCCGTGCAGCTCACCCGGTACAGCTCCGACGTGGTGCTGTTCACCGGCGGCGCGCCGGACTTCGACGAGGAGGCGGCCGCCGCGCTCAAGGTATGCGAGGTGGACGTGCGGACGGAACCGGTCGAGCAGGTCATCGGCGCCGACGGCCGCCTCACCGGCGTGCGGATCGGGGGCGAGACGATCGCGCGCGACGCGATGTTCATCAAGACCCCGCTCGACGCGCACGGTGAACTCGCCGAAGCGCTCGGCTGCGAACTGATGGACGACGGTTCGGTGCGGATCGACGAGCACGGGCACACCTCGGTCGACCGGGTCTACGCCGCCGGGGAAGCCGCGCGGCTGCCGAACTGGCCGTCACCGTGGATCCACGCGGTGACCAGCGCCGCGCTGGGCGCGATGGTCGCGCTGAGCATCGACCACGACCTGATCGTCGCCGACGTCCGGTCGAAGTTCGGGAGGTGAGGGCGAGCCCTCACCTGGCCGTGCTGGCCCAGCCGGTCAGGTGGGGGATCTTCACCCCGAACGGGCCGTGGAGCAGGAACTCCTCGGTCTCCACCCGGTCGAACCCGGCCGCGTCGATGGCGCGGCCGGTCTCGCGCGCCGGATCGCAGCCGCCGTCGAGCCAGCGCGACGCCGGCGCCACGGTCTTCTGCGCCCAGCGCGACCAGGTGCCCTCGGGCGCGGCGACGTGCTCCAGGAACACGTAACGGCCACCCGGCCGCAGCACACGCACGATCTCGGCGAGTACCCGGCGCTGGTCGTCGACCGAGCACAGCACGATGGTGCCGACCACCGCGTCCACGCTGTGGTCGGCCAGCGGAATGGCCTCCGCCGCTCCGCCGATGACCTGCCCCCTCGCCTTCTCGCGCAGGCGTTCGTGCAGGTAGGGATTGGGTTCGAGGCCGAGCCAGCGGACGTCGCGGCCGAAGTGCGCGGTGTTCGCGCCCGCGCCGGGGCCGATCTCCAGCACCGTGCCGGTCAGGTCCGCGAGGAGCTTGCGCCGCTGCGGGACGTACATGCCCGCCCCACCGGCGGAGCGGTTGCGAGCGGCGCGCTTCCAGCCGCGTGCGGTGCGCGTGGTCATCCGGTGGTGACCCCTTCGGTGACCTGTTCCACGACCTCGATCACGCGCGCGGCTCCGTCCTCGTCCCGCAGTTCCGCCGCGATCCCGGCGGCTCGTCGAGTGTAGGTCGGCGCCTCGGCGATCTTCGCCGCGAGCGCGTCCCCGGTGAGCTTGCGCGCCGGGAGCACGCCCGGCGCGGTGCCCAGCTCGGCCAGGCGCTTCGCCCAGAACGGCTGGTCGTTCGAAAACGGCACGGGCACCGACGGCACGCCCGCGCGCAGCACCGCGGCGGTGGTGCCCGCACTGGCGTGGTGCACCACGGCGGCGACGCGCGGCAGGAGCCATTCGTGGGGCACGTGACCGACCGCGAGCACGTTCTCGCCGGAGGCGGCCAGGTCGCCCCAGCCGGTGTGCACGATCGCCCGCAGTCCGCTGCGCCGGATCGCGTCGGTGAGCGCTTGTTGTCCGCGTCCGGCCTTGCCGGCGACCACGCTGCCGAAGCTGAAGTAGACCGGTGGCGGGCCGTTGTCGAGGAAGGCGACCAGCTCGGCGGGTGGTTCCGCGGTGGAATGCGGCCACCAGAAGCCGACCATCTCCTGTTCCGGGCGCCAATCGCGCGGGCGCGGCACCACGATCGGGCTGACGCCGTGCAGCATGCGCTGGTGCGGGTCCGGGGTGAACTTGCCGTCGAGCCCGAGGCGCGTGCGCAGTTCGGCCAGCGGTTTCGCGAACATCCGGGGTCCCAGGTGGACAAAGAGTTCGCCCGTCCCGCGGTTGAGCCACGGTCCCAGATCGCGGCCGCCGAACAGGGCGGGGGACATCTCGCGGGTCGGCGCGGCGGGCTGCAACGGCAGCGCGAGGCACGGGATGCCGTTGGCTTCGGCGAGGCTGTTGCCGAAGATCAACGTGGACATCGGGCAGAGCAGCACGTCGGCGTGCCCGGCGGCGTCGATCATCTCCGGCACCTGCTCGCGCAGGCCGTCCACCATCAGCCGCATCGGTGACTTCCGGCTGCTCGCGGTGACCTTCCGGGGATCGGTCGAGGACAGCCGGTGGAATCCCAGCCCGGCGCCGGTGATCGCCTCGCCGAACCGCGCCACCGCCGCGACCGTCACCGGGTGCCCGGCTTCGGCGAGCTGCCTGCCCAGGCCGAGGTAGGGCAGCACGTCCCCGTCGCTGCCACTGGCCAGGACCACCACGCGCGCCATGGGCCCGAGGCTAACCGCGCCGACCTGGGGCGATGCCCAGTCTTGACGCAACCGATTGGTTGCCATAGAGTCGCAACCAGTTGGTTGCTACCTAGTGGAGGTTCCCATGGCATTCCCCGACCGCATCGAGCGGACCGTCGAGCTGGCCCAGCCGCCCGCCAAGGTGTGGGCCGCGCTGACCACCGCCGAAGGGCTCGGCACCTGGTTCGGCAACCAGGCCACCATCGACCTGCGGCCCGGCGGATCGGCGCAGCTGAAGTGGGACACCGGCGACGCGGCCGACCTGCGGGTGGAGCGCGTCGAGGAACCGTCCGTGTTCGGTTTCACCTGGCACATCTACGGGCTGCCCGAGGGTGACCCGCGTCGCACCTACGTCGAGTTCACCCTCGAACCGGTCGACGCGGGCACGCGGTTGACCGTGGTCGAGAGCGGGTTCGGCCAGCTCTCGGCCGACGACCACGAGAAGGCCTTCGGCGGAAACGTCAAGGGGTGGGCGGCCGAACTGGGCGAGCTGATCGAATACCTCGATGCAGCCTGAGCAAGAGGCGGTCGCCGAACAGGTCTTCACCGCACTGGCCGACCCGAGCCGGCGCGCCATTCTCGGTGCGCTGGCCGCGGGTGGGCCGGCCACCGCGACCGAACTGGCCGGTCGCCTGCCGATCAGCAGGCAGGCCATCGCCAAGCACCTGAACCTGCTGGCCGAGGCCGGTCTGGTGACCGCGGAGCCGGGGGAGCGGCGCCGGGTGCGGTACCGGCTGCGCTCGGCGCCGATGCGGGTGGCCCAGCAGTTCCTGGCCGCGCTGGCCAGCGACTGGGACGGCCGGTTGGACGCGCTGAAGACGCGCCTGGAGCAGACTTGAGCGCGCGGCTCGTAATTTACGCGATCGAGCGGAACCGGATCACCACGCGTAGTGACGTAGTCGCGGTGTTCACCTGATCCAGGGCTCGATACCCTGGACGAGTTGGCGCGTCTAGGTGAGAGGTGGCGTTCGGCGATGGAACCCGCGACGGAACTGGGGCGGCGGCTCCGGGAGATCCGCGGGTGGCGGCAGCTCAGCCTGCGGGCGGTGGCCCAGCTGTCGGGCTACTCCTTCACCTACCTCGGCCAGATCGAGCGCGGTGAGAAGCCGGTGAACAGCAGGCGGGTGCTCGAAGCGCTCGCCCGCACGCTCCGCGTCTCACCCGCCGAGCTGACCGGAAAGCCCTACGCGGCAAGGGATCCGCTGGACGACGACATCCGCGCCGGGGTGCCCGCGGTGGAGGAGGCGCTGACCGGCTGGTGGGTCGGCGAGGTGCCGGAGCAGCCGGAACGGCCGTGGGCGCAGCTCTCGGCGGACGTGGTGCGGCTGAACAAGGTCCTGCGGCCCGACGCCGACTTCGCCGCGCAGGTGGTGCTCATCCCGCAGCTGATCCGCGAGCTGCTGACCGCGTCGGCCGATCCGGCGTACCGCCGCGAGGCGCTGGTCGGGCTGATCGGCACCTACAAGGCCGCCGCCTACCTGGTGCACGACCTCGGCTTCGCCGGGCTGCCCGCGCTGGCCGTGGAGCGGATGCGCCAGGCGGCCGAGGAACTCGACGATCCGGTGTGGACCACCTACGCCGCCTACCAGCGCGCGCAGCTGCTGTCCGGGGCCAACCGCGCGCGGCAGTACGAACTGGCCGTCCGGGTGGCCGAGATGTCCGGCGCCCGCGCCGAAACGGCCGGGCTGGCGCACCTGACCGCCGCACTGGCCTCGGCCACCCGCGGGCAGGCCGACCAGGCGCGGACGCACCTGGCCGAAGCGGCCGCGCTGGCCGACGCGCTGGAGCCGGACGTGAGCCCGTGGATGGACACCAACTTCGGCCGGACCAACGTCGGCATCTGGCAGGTGACCATCGGGCTGGAGCTCGGCCTGGGCGCCGGCGTGGCCGAACTGGCACGCGTAGTGCGACCCGGTGGGGTTTCCCGCTCCCGCCAGTCCGCCTTCTGGATGGATTTGGGCCGCGGCCTGCTCACTGAGCGGAAGACCCGCGAACAAGGGCTTTCCGCCCTGCTGAAGGCGGAGGAACTGGCCCCGCAGAAGGTCAGGAACAACGTTTTCGCTCGTGAGGCCGTCGCGGACCTGCTCGGCAGCGCCCGCCGCGAAGCCGGTGGCCGGGAGCTGCGCGGACTCGCCTGGCGCATGGGTGTTGCCCCAACCGGGTAGACCACGGCGGCTGTGCACTCCTGGTGCACAAACCGGCCCCGGACGCGCCTAGCGTGATTGCGCGATCACGGGAGGTGCTGGTGCCTGGCGAAAGACCGGAGCCAAGGCGGGCGGACGGCGAAAGCCCCGCCGCGTTCGTCAGCCGGGTTTTCCGTACCTGCCGTTGGTGCGGCACGCGTTATCCCGACGCCTGGACCTGCTTGTTCCACGAATGCCGGTGCGACGGCGGAGGCAGGCCACCGTGGCCGGAGGCCGACTCCGACCGCGGCGCCTGGTTCGCCACCGCCCGCTCAGCCCCCGGTGGAACGGACTGACCCCCGACCCGTCCGTTCCCCCGGGTTCCACCGCCCCGCGGCGTCCGAAGAGGACAGCCGCCCGACCGCGCCACACCGGACAGTCCGCTTAGGACCGCAGTGGTGGCGGTGAGTAACCGTTCGGCTGTGGTGACAGTGATTTCTCGCCGCCTGTTCCCTCGACTTTTCGCGCGCGGTACCGTTTGTGCTCGGCGTCGGCGCGAGAGCGGGGTGATCAGCATCGAGGCCGGGACCACCGCGGATGCCGCGACCGAACTGCTCGTGCTGCTCGATCGGCTGCGGGCCCAGACCGGCCGCGAGGACGTGCCCAAACGGGAGGTCCTCGACGACAACCTCGCGCTGCTCGCCGAGGACATGCGCGCGCTGCAGCGCGGCCTGCCCGGCACCGTGCACCCCGAACTGACGCTGAGCCGCTGGTCGAAGGTGCAGTCCCTGCTCGGCGGGCGGGCCAGGTTCGCGCCGCTGGTGTCCGCCATCTCCAGCCGGATCGAGCACCTCTTCCGCTGAACTTTCGCTGAGCCGGCGCACATGTGGCGCACAGCCCGTTCACAGCCCGTGCCGCTTCACTCACGTTATGGCCAAGAAGCTCGCCGCCCTTGTGCTCCTGGTGTTCGCCGCGTTCGCCGTGCGCACGCTTTTCTTCGACTACCGGTCCGGGGACTACAACGCGTTCCTGCTCCGCTGGTACGAGTTCATCGAGCAGAACGGCGGCTGGGCCGCGCTGCGGCACGAGTTCGCCAACTACAACGCGCCCTACCTGTACCTGCTGGTGGTGCTGAGCTACCTGCCGGTGCCGCCGCTGGTCGGGATCAAGCTGATCTCGGTGGTGTTCGACTTCGTGCTGGCCTGCTTCGCCTACCGGATCGTCGACCTGCGGTACCCCGGGCGCTGGTGGCCGGTGGCGGCCGGCGCGGTGGTGGTGTTCCTGCCGACCGTGGTGCTGAACAGTTCGATGTGGGCGCAGGCCGACTCGATCTACTCGGCGTTCGCGCTCGGCGGTCTCTACTTCGCCCTGCGCCACCGGCCGTACCTGGCCTGTGCCTTCTTCGGGCTGGCGCTGGCGTTCAAGCTCCAGGCGGTGTTCCTGTTCCCGGTGTTGCTGCTGCTGGTGCTGGCCAAGCACGTGCCGTGGCGCGCTTTGCTGCTGGTGCCCGCGGTCTACCTGGTGCTCGACCTGCCCGCGTTGCTGATCGGCGCCGATCCGGTGGCGCTGCTGACGATCTACGCGACGCAGACCGAGACCTACGGCCAGCTCACGCTCAACGCGCCGAACGCGTACCAGTTCCTGAGCGAGGTGAGCGGGACCGACGTGCTCAAGGCGGCGGGAGTGGCCCTGACCGGGGCGCTGCTGCTCGGTGGCACGGTCGCGCTGCTGGCCAGGGCGACCGAGCTGACCACCACCCGGATCGTGTTGCTGGCAACGGTTTCGGCGTTGCTGGTGCCGTACTTCCTGCCCGCGATGCACGAGCGGTACTTCTACCTCGCCGACGTGCTGACCGTGGTCGCCGCGTTCTCCCTGCCCCGGCTGCTGTGGCCACTGCCGATCCTGACGCAGTTCGCCTCGCTGTTCTCGTACCTGCCCTACCTGGCCCCGGACAGCCCGGCCATTGTGGACTTCCGGGTGCTGGCGATGGTGATGCTGGCGGCGCTGGTGCTGGCGGTCTGGGTGACCGTGGAAAAAGTGCTTGAGCGAGGTCCTAGTCTGCCGGAATGGACGAGATCATCACCTATCTCGAGATGACCGCGCCCGGCGAACTGCGGCCGGCGGAACCGGTCGACGGGCTGGTGCTGGACCCGGTCGGGCACACGTCGCCGTTGATCAGGGAGCTGCACGCGCGCATCGGCACGCCGCACGGCTGGAGCAGCGCCACCCGGACCGACGCGGGCTGGGCGGAGTGGCTGGACAAGGAGGACCGCGAGTACCGGGTCGTCCGGTTCGGCGGGGAGGCCGCGGGCGCCACCGACTACGTGGCGCGGGACGGCGGGGACGTGGAGATCAGCACCTTCGGCCTGGTCCCGGAGTTCGTCGGCCGCGGGCTGGGCGGGTACGCGCTGACGCTGGTGGTCCGAGAGGCGTGGGCGGTGCCGGGCGCGCGGCGGGTGTGGCTGCACACGTCGACGAAGGACCACCCGAACGCCATGCCGAACTACCTGCGGCGCGGTTTCCGGACGTTCGACCCGAACCAGTAGCGCGGGGGCGGCTGGCCGGGGTCGTTCTAGCAGCGCCGGGGGCGGCCAGCCGGGGTCGTTCTAGCAGCGGGGGCAGCCGGCCGGGGCGGTTTAGCAGCGCGGGGACAGCCGGCCGGGGCGGTTTAGCAGCGCGGGGACAGCCAGCCGGGGCGGTCTAGCAGCGCGGGACAGGCAGCCGGGGGCGTTTCTAGTAGCGGGGCAGCCGCGGTCGTTCTAGCAGCGTGGGGGCAGCCAGCCGGGGTCGTCCAGCACGGCTTCCGGCGAGACCGGCATCTCGCCGCCGAAGCTGAAGCCGACCAGGGCGCCGGGGCAGACCGGCACCCCGGCCGGGCCGTCGCCGGTCTGGGAAGCGCGCCAGGCCACCGGGTCGAGGCCGACGCGCCACACCTTCCAGTACGGGTCGCCGTCGGCGTGCCCGGCGCAGTCGTCGTCGATCGCGGAGGGGACTTCGTTGATGCGGCAGACGTACCCGGCGTCGCCGTAGGGGCCTTCGCCGCGGCCCGCGTGCACGGCGAGGCCGGTGCGGTCGAGCGCCTGCCGGGCGTCGGTGGCACCGGTTGCGCAGCGGACCACGAGTTCGCCGGGCAGTGCGACGGCGACGGTGACGCCGTCGCATCGCGCTTCGACCGGCTTTTCGGGGGTGAGCGGGGTGGGCAGGGTCAGCAGCAGCGACGCGAGGACAGGAATAACAGCCACAAATCGGACAGTACGGCTGTTCTGCTTGCTGCGCGATTCGAAGCGGTGTTGCGCAGATCACCTTCCATTCGCGGGAAAGGTGCGCCGAATTGACCTGCTTGTTCGCAAATGCCCGGTTACCGGGTACTTGTGAGAGCGGGCGAAACGGGAGAAGGATGTGTTACCTCGCAATCGAGTTCCTCCAGCCGAGTGAACCGATTTGTCCGAATGGATCATCAGTTTCATTCGGGTCCTCGAAAGGTTTCCGAGCGTGACACGTAGACGCCTCACCGCTGTCCTTGTTCCCCTCGCCCTCGTGGTGGCGACGCTGACCGCGGGCGGTACCGTCGCCCAGTCGCAACTGCCGAGGCAGAGCCCGATCAACGTGACCCCGGGCGCGATCAAGATCGATCCCAGCCAGCCGAAGCTGAATGTCTCGTACGGGCATTCGGACGTCGAACTGGAATACGTCCGGAAGGACACCGCCGAGTCCGCGGGGTGCACGACGCGCCACCACGAGGAGACGGAGGAGGCCAACGTGACGCCCGGCGCCGGGCACGTCACGGTGGCCGGGGTGCGGTACGAACTGGAGCAGTTCCACTTCCACACCCCGTCGGAGCACCGCTTCGGCGGGCACGCCGATCCGCTGGAGATGCACTTCGTCCACCGCAGCGCGGCGGGACGGCTGCTGGTCATCGGCGTGCCGCTGCGGGCCGGGCACAAGTCCACTGTGGACACCGTGCTGGCGAAGCTGGCGCCGGAGTGCGGTGAGCCGGAGGAGGTGCACGACATCGACCTGAACTCGCTGCTTCCGGCGAACCGGAGCACGCTGCGCTACGACGGCTCGCTCACCACGGCGCCGTTCAGCGAGGACGTGCAGTGGTTCCTGACCGCGGAACTGACCGTCAGCCAGGCGACGATCGACCGGTTCCAGAGCCTGTTCGTCGATGGGAACGCGCGTGCCGTGCAACCGCTGAACGGCCGAACGGTCACCGGCGTGCCGCAGTTCTGACGGATCCCTTGCGGGTGCGGTGAATGTGGCTTTCACAGCGGAATTCGCAGTGAAAGCCACATTCACTGCAGCGGCCTACGCCTCGAAAGGCGGGGGTCAGGCGTGCAGGGTGCGGGAAAGGATCGCGCGGTGCGTGGGCTTGGCTTCCGCGTAGCGCCGGCGCCCGGCGTCGGTCAGGGTGATGAAGATGCCGCGCCGGTCGGCGTCGCAGATGGCGCGTTCGACGAGGCCCTCGCGTTCCAGGCGGGCGACCAAGCGCGAGGTGGCGCTCTGGCTCAGGTGCACCGCGTCGGTGAGATCCGCGCCGCGGCACTTGCGGTCGCAGGTGGCGAGCCGCTCCAGTGCCTCGAACTCGTTGATCCCGATGCCGTGGAGCTCCTGCAGTTGGCATTCGAGCGCGTTGAACACCGCCGCGTGCCGCGCGAACAGCTCGTGCCACTCCCGCACCAGTGTCTGCTCGGCCACATCGCTCACCCGGCGAAGATAGCATGCACACGAATCTGATGCAACGACATTAAATGCATTGGCATTAGATGCGCGTGCATGTACTGTCCTGACCCATGAGCTTGTCCACGTCTTCAACCCGGTGGGACGCACGCCTGTGGGGCGTGCTCCTGACCGTCTCCACCGTCGTCGGCCTCGATGCGCTCGACGTGTCGATGGTCGGCGTCGCCCTGCCGTCCATCCAGGCCGAACTCGGCCTCTCCACCAGCGCCCTGCAATGGGTCGTCAGCGGCTACGTCCTCGGTTACGGCGGCCTGCTCCTGCTCGGCGGCCGCACCGCCGACCTGCTCGGCCGCCGCCGCGTCTTCCTGGTCGCGGTCGCCGTGTTCGCCGTCGCCTCGCTGTTCGGCGGGCTCGTCGACAGCGGCCCGCTGCTCATCGCGAGCCGGTTCGTCAAGGGCCTCGCGGCCGCGTTCACCGCCCCGGCCGCGCTCTCCATCATCACCACGACCTTCCACGAGGGCCCCGCCCGCAACAAGGCGATCAGCATCTTCGCCGTGTTCGGCGCGAGCGGGTACTCCGCCGGACTCGTCTTCTCCGGCCTGCTCACCGAGGTCGGCTGGCGCTGGACCTTCCTGCTGCCGGTGCCGATCGCGCTCGCCGCGCTGGTCGCCGCGATCAAGCTGATCCCGCAGTACCGCCCGGAAACCGGCCGCGGTTACGACTTCCCCGGTGCGATTACCGGCGCGGCCGGTTCGCTGCTGCTGGTCTTCGCCGTGGTCGAGGCACCCGAGATCGGCTGGGCGTCGCCGCGCACGCTGATCTCGTTCGCGCTCGCCATCGCCCTGCTGGTCGCCTTCGTGTTCATCGAGAAGCGCTCGAAGCACCCGCTGCTGCGCCTCGGCATCCTGCGCTCCGGCCCGCTGGCCCGCGCGAACCTCGGGGGAGCGCTGTTCTTCGGCGCCTACATCGGGTTCCAGTTCGTGGTGATGCTGTACCTGCAGTCGGTGCTGGGCTGGTCCGCGCTGCAGACCGCGCTCGGCTTCCTGCCCGCGGCGCTGATCGTCGCCTTCGGTTCGCCGAAGATCGAGCCGCTGATCGACCGGGTCGGCACCCCGCGCACGATCCTCGCCGGGGTCGCCGCGCACGTCGTCGGTTACGCGTTGTTCCTGGGGATCGACAAGGACTCGAGCTACGCCGGGGCGGTGCTGCCCAGCATGATCCTGCTCGGCATCGGCTTCACGCTCGCCTTCTCCTCGCTGAACATCCAGGCCACCGCGGGCATCAGCGACGACGAGCAGGGCCTGGCAGGCGGCCTGCTCAACACCTCGGTCCAGGTGGGTGGCGCGATCGGGCTGGCCGTGGTGACCGCGGTCCTCACCGCGAACGGCGGCGAGGGCGTCCACGTGCTCGACGGGCTCACGCCCGCGCTGGCCGTGGTCACCGGGATCGCCGTGCTCGGCCTGCTGGTCGCGGTTTCCGGGGTGGTCAAGCGCTCGCGCGCGGCCGAGCCGGAGCTCGCGCTCGCCGCGTCGAAATAGCGGTCCACGCGGTCACGACGCTGATGCAGCCGAGGCCGAGCCAGCGGAGCGCCGAGAGCCGCTCGTCCAGCACGAGCAGCCCGGCGACCGCGGCGACCGCCGGTTCCAGGCTGAGCAGCAGGCCCACGGTCCCGGCGCTGATCCGCCGGAGCGCGGACTGTTCGAGGGTGTACGGGAGTACCGCGGTGATCGTCGCGACGGCGGCGCCCGCCAGCAGTACTCCCGGCGCCCAGTCCACCGGCTGCGCGAGCAGTCCGGTGGGCACGCCCAGCACGGCCGCGAAGGCGACGCCCCACGCCAGTCCGGAGGCGTCGCCGGTGAGCAGGGCGACCTTTCGGCTCAGCAGCAGGTAGGAACCCATCGCCACCGCGGACAGCAGCGCGAGCACCAGGCCCGGCCAGTGCAGCGGACCCCCGGCGGGATCGTTCAACAGCCAGACCCCGGCGCCGGCCACCACGGCGGCGCCGAGGTCGGCGGGCCGTCGCGAGCCGAGCAGGCCGACCGCCAGCGGCCCGAGCAACTGCAGCGTGCTCGCCACCCCGACCGGCAGGTACCGCATCGCCGGGTAGACCAGGTTCATGCCCGCGATCGCGGTGCCGAGCCCGAGGATCCACGGCAGTTGCCGCCGGTCGGGCAGCTTCGGGCGGAACCACAGCAGGAGCAGGACCGCCGCGAAACCCAGGCGCAGCGCGACAACTCCGCCCGCGCCGATGTCCCCGGAGAGCTGCTTGCCGAAGGCCTGACCGGTCTGCGTGCAGATCGCCGCGGTGAGCACGAGAAGCGGGGCGGGAACCATGCCGCCAGCATCAGCCCGCCGGACCGTTCAGGTCCATCGATGATTTCGGCGCGTTTTCATTTAGCGTCGGCTACATGATGGACCTTCGACGGGTACAGGTGCTGCGGGTGCTGGCCGATCGGGGCACGGTCACCGCGGCGGCCGAAGCCCTCTACGTGACGCCCTCGGCGGTGTCGCAGCAACTCCGCGCGCTGGCCGACGAACTCGGCGTCGAACTGCTCGTCCGCGACGGTCGCCGCGTGCGCCTGACCGCCGCCGCGCACGCGCTCCTGGAGCACGCCGACGCGTTGCAGGAACACTGGGAACGCGCTCGCGCGGATCTCGGCGGGTCCCGCCGGACCCTGCGCTTCTGCGGGGTTTCCTCGGCCGTCGCCGCGTTGCTTTCGCCTGTCGCGGCGGCCATGCACGCCCGCGATCCGCGACGCCGCATCGAGTTGATCGAGGAAGAGAGTGAGGAGTGCTTCCGCCTCCTGCTCGCCGAACAGGCGGATCTCGCGGTGGTCCTGCCGACCCCGGCGAGCCCGCCGGTCGACGATCCCCGCTTCGAGCAACGGGTGCTGCACGAGGACCCGCAGGATCTGCTGGTGCCCACCGGCCATCCGCTCGCCGGGCGTCGCGCGGTCACGCTCGCCGACGCCGCCGCCGAGCGCTGGATCGTCAAACCCCGCGAGAACGACACGTACGACCTGTTGCTCTCGGCCTGCGCGGCGGCGGGGTTCACGCCCGCGATCGCGCACCAGGTGAAGGAGTGGTTCGCCATCTCGCGGCTGGTGGCCGACGGGCTCGGGGTCTGCCTGCTGCCCAGGATCGTGCCGATCCCCGCCGAGCACGCGGTGACCAGGGTGCCGCTGACCGGGAACCCGCGACCGGTCCGGCGGCTGATCGCCTGCCTGCGGCGGGGCAGCGCCGGTCAGCCGGATCTCGCCGAAGCGCTGGCCGTGCTGGACGGGGTCGTGATATAGCTTTGTAAGCAAAGATGATTTGCTGGCAAAGCAAAGGGAGTCCAGGATGACCGTTCTTGTCACCGGCGCGCGCGGCAACATCGGCAGCAGGCTGGTCGCCGAACTGGCCAGACGTCGCCACCCGGTGCGCGCGTCGGCCCGCGACCTCACCGGGCTGGTGCTGCCCGATGGTGTCGAGCCCGTGCGGCTGGACCTGCTTGAACCGCACAACGCCGAGGCCGCGCTGGCCGGGGTCGACGCGATCTTCCTGTACCCGACCCGGACCGCGCCGACGGAATTCCTTGCGGCGGCGGAGAAAGCCGGGGTTCGGTACGTGGTGCTGCTGTCCTCTCCGGACGTTTTCGAAGGCGCGCCGGACAACCCAATCCGCCGCGGCCACCTCGCCGCGGAACGGGCGGTGCGGGAGTCGGGCCTGCGGCACACGGTGATCTACCCCGGCTGGCTGGCCAGCGACGCGCGCCGGGACTGGGGTGAGCAGATCCGCACCGGCGACCGCGTCGGCATCGCCCATCCGGAAGGGCAGTTCACCCCGATCCACGAGGACGACATCGCCGAGGTGGTGGCCGAACTGCTCACCACCGATCGCTACCACGGGCACTCGCTCACGCTCACCGGGCCGGAATCGCTGAGCCAGGCGGAAATCGTCGCGGTGCTGGCCGAGGAACTGGGCCGTCCGATCGCGGTCGAGGCGCTGACCAGGCAGCAGGCGCACGACCGTCGTGAACCATGGATGCCCGAGGCGATCCTGGACCACTTGATCACCGTCGCCGAGCGGGCGGGCGCCATGCCGGCGCCGGTGAACAACACGGTCGAGCGGTTCACCGGGCACCCGCCGCGCACGTTCCGGCAGTGGGCGGCCGAGCACAAGGAGCACTTCTCGGCAAAGGGTTGATCGGACCGGGCACCTCCCCGACGATGAGGGGATGACTCCGCGCGAGACTCCGCCGTTCCGTGCCGATCACGTGGGCAGCCTGCTGCGCCCGCCCGCACTCCGGACCGCCCGCGCGAGAGCCGCGACCGGGGAGATCGGCGCGGTCGAACTGCGGGCCACCGAGGACGACGCGATCCGCGAGGTGGTCGAGTTGCAACGCGCCGCCGGGCTGCGGTCGGCCACCGACGGGGAGTTCCGCCGCGGTTCGTGGCACATGGACTTCATCTACCGGCTGCGCGGCATCGGCAAGAGCGACGAGCAACTGCACGTCACCTTCCACAACGAGCAGGGCGATCTCGAGTTCAGCCCGTCGGCCTTCCGGGTGAACCAGAAGATCGGGCTGGACGAGGTCGTCTTCGCCGACGACTTCACCTACCTGGAGTCCATTGTGGACGACGCGGTCACGGCGAAGCAGACCATTCCGTCGCCGAGCATGGTCTACTACCGCGGCGGACGGGCCGCGGTGGACCAGACGGTGTACCCGGACCTGGAGGAGTTCTACGAGGACCTGGCCACCGCCTACCGCCAGCAGATCGCCGGCCTGGCCGGGCTCGGCTGCACGTACCTCCAGTTGGACGACACCAGCCTCGCCTACCTGAACGACCCCGAGCAGCGCGCGATGATCGCCAGCATCGGCGGTGACCCGGACAAGCAGCACGTGCGCAACATCGCCACGATGAACGCCGCCCTGCGCGACCGGCCCGAGGGGCTGCGCGTGACCACGCACCTGTGCCGCGGCAACTTCCGCTCGTCGTGGGTCGCGGCCGGTGGTTACGACTTCGTCGCCGACGCGTTGTTCAACGAGCTGAACGTGGACGGCTACTTCCTGGAGTTCGACGACGAGCGCTCGGGCGGGTTCGAGCCGCTTCGGTTCGTGCCCAAGGGAAAGCAGGTCGTGCTCGGCCTGGTCACCACCAAGCGCGGTGAGCTGGAGAGCGTCGATTCCCTGCGCGCCAGGGTGGAGGCCGCGGCGAAGTACGTCGATATCGACCAGCTCTGCCTGTCGCCGCAGTGTGGTTTCTCCTCGACCGAGGAGGGCAACGACCTGACCCTCGACGAGCAGAAGGCGAAGCTTGAACGCATCGTCGAAACGGCAGCGCTCATCTGGGGTTAGGGTGGGGATTCATCCGACTTTCGTCTGGCCGGTTTTGTCGGAAGCCGGTGCTTTTCCGCGGTTCGCGCGGGATTCGTGACAATCTGTTCCCGCGTCGGCGCAGCTCGTTCCCCTCCCGGTCCCCAAGGAGTGAACCGTGCTGTCCAACAAATTCAGAACCGGCTTGCTGGCCATCGGCGTCGCCGCGCTCGCGGCGGTTTCGGCCTTGCCCGCGGCCCAGGCGTTGCCCTCTGCGCAGGCGCTGCCCGAGCGGACGCTGACCGCCGGTGAGCAGCGCGTGCTCGACCAGCAGCCGCTCGTCCGCGCGGCGGAGGTGCTGCGCGCCCGGTTGGCCGAAGCAGGCGGCGGTTACGCGGGCATCGTGCTCGAAACCTCGGATGTGGTGCTGTGGTGGAAAGGCGCGACCACGCCCGCGGTCGAGGAAGCCGTGCGCGCGGCGAGTGCGCATGCGCCGGTTCGCGTCGGTGAGGCGGCCTACACCGAAGCCGAGCTCGACGCCGCCGCGGATCGCGTGAACCTTTGGCTGCGGCAGAATCCGGAGTCCGGCGCGTACGGCGTGAAGAGCCCCGGCGACGGCAGCGGACTGGTGCTTGCCGCGAAACCCGGCGTGATGAACACGTTCAGCGCACTGGACGAGGTCGCCGATGTCCCGGTGCGCGTACTGCACGAGGAACCGCTGGCGCCGGTGTCCCGCGGTGACGACGCCCCGCCGTGGAAGGGCGGCGCGCGCACCTGGAACCAGACCGCCAGCACCATCTGCACCGCCGGGTTCGGCGTGCGCAACGGCGCGGGCAACCAGTTCGTGCTGACCGCCGAGCACTGCGGCCAGAACGGGCACCGGATCGCCGACGGCGTCGGCGAGTTCATCGGCAACGTCGGCCAGGGCCACAACGACCACGACATCGCGCTCATCCCGACTTCCCAGGCGAGCAACCGGATGTACGTCGGCGGCGGCAACAGCAACACCACCGAGCAGGTGCTCGGCTGGACGCACGTCTTCGTCGGCCAGCTGCTCTGCCAGAGCGGGGTGACCAGCGCCGAGCAGACCGGGAACCCGGTGTGCGACCTGAAGGTGCTGTTCTTCTGGCAGGACGCCGAGGACCTGGTGGAGGTCGAACAGCAGCAGGGCCAGCCGGGCGCCCGCGGCGGGGACAGCGGTGGCTCGGTCTACCTGAAGGTCAACGGCGGGGTGCAGGCGGCGGGCACGGTGACCCGGGCGGCCGGACCGCGGATGGGCTTCCAGGACTTCGCCACCGCCAACGCCGACTTCGGCGTCTACATCCCCTGAGCCTCAGGCGCCGGTGGTCGAACCGGGCCGGACGATCATCAGCACCACGACCACCGCCCACAGCAGGTTGAACACACCGGTGAGCATGCTGAGCCGGGTCGCCAAGCGGCCCGGCTCGGCCTGTTCCGGCAGGTCGAGCAGCTTGCGCTGACCGGGCAGGATGGCCGCCACCAGTATCCCGGCCGCGGCCGCGGTGAGCACCACCGAGACCAGCAGCCAGACATCGGTGAGCACGCCGAGCGCGGCGCCGGTGGCCACGCCGAACACCGGGACCGCGATGCCGACCACGGTGTACCCGCGGCAGATCCGGTGCAGCAGCGCGCCCCCGCCGCCCTCGGCGCGCGCGTAGCGGGGGAACAGGGACGCGGCCACGGCGATCGGCCCGACCACCAGGATCGCCGCGAGCACGTGCACGGACAGCAGGAACTTGGTCAAGGGAGTAACCTCGCTACATGTAGGCAGCCAATATGTACCCTTCCTACTGCATTTATGGGTAGGCTGTCTACTCATGAGGGCGGACGCGGTGCGCGGGCACCTGGACGGGTTGCTGCTCGCGGTGCTCGAACCGGGGCCGCTGCACGGGTACGCGATCATCGCCGCGGTGCAGCAGCGCAGCGCCGGCGCGCTGGAACTGCGCACCGGCACCATCTACCCGGCGCTGAACCGGCTCGAGCGGATCGGCCTGCTGCGCAGCGGCTGGCAGTCGGTCGGCGAGCGCAAGCGCCGGTGCTACGAGCTGACCGACGCGGGCAGGCGCGCACTGGCCGACGAACGCACCGGCTGGGCCGAGTTCACCACCGCGATCGGCTCGGTGCTCAACCCGTCATGAGTGAAGACCCCGTCGAGGAGTACGCCGTCGCGCTGGCGGACGCGTTGCACGGGCCCGCGCGCGCCAAGGCCAGGATGGTCGGGGAGATCCGCGACGGGTTGGCCGACGCGATCACCGAGCACACCGCGGCCGGGGTGCCGCACCGGCAGGCCGTCGAAGCCGCGGTGCGCGAGTTCGGCACGGTCGAGGAACTGGTGCCCAGTTGCCAGCGCGAGCTGACCATCGGGCAGACCAGGGCCACCTCGCGGGTGGTGGCGCTGACCGTGCCGGTGCTGATCGTCTGCTGGCTGGCGGTGTGGAGCGGTCGGGAACTGCCCGAGGCCGCGCAGGTGCTGGCCGCGGTCGCGGTGGTCGCCGTGCTGGCGGCCGGGATCACCCTGGCCACCACCGGCGCGCTCGCGCGGCGGCTGCCGATGCCGCCGCTCCTGCCGCTGGTGGCCGCGTGGACCGGGACCACCGCGAGCGTGGCGATGCCGCTGGCCACCGTGGTGCTCGTGTTCGCGGCATCTGAGCACCGAGCCTGGCCGCTGGTGCTGCCCGCCGCGGTGCTCAGCGTGGTTTCCCACGGGGTGGTGGCGGCTTCGGCCCGTGCCTGCCGCCAGTGCGCCCGTCAGCTCAGCGCGTCGTAGACCGCCTTGGCGTAGGCCGCGCTGCGGTCCGAGCCGATGATGCCCGGGGCCATCCGGTTCATCATGTAGGTCAGCGTCATCCGGCGCTCCAGGTCCATGATCACCATCGAGCCGCCCCAGCCGCCCCAGAAGCAGATGCGGCCGTCCGGGATCCACGGCAGCACGTCCAGTCGCGGCAGCCCGAAGCCGATGCCCCAGCGCAACGGGATGCCGAGGCCGAGGTCCACCCCGTTGGCCTGCTCGTCGAAGATCAGCTCGATGGTGTCCCGGCCGAGCAACCGCACGCCGTCGACCGTGCCGCCGCGGGGGATCACCGAGAGCAGGCGCGCCAGCGAACGCGCGTTGCCGTGGCCGTTGACCGCGCCGAGATCGGCCTTCCGCCAGGCCGCGGTGTTGGCGACGCTCGCGTCGATCGCCGGTCCGGTCAGGGTTTTCACCATGATGTTGTCCGGGCCGAGCGCGGCGAAGTCCAGTGCCAAGGCCGGTGGCGGCACCACGTCGGCGATCCGGTGCCAGTCCTTTTCCTCGGCGCCCAGCCGGAAATCGGCCTCCAGCGGTCCGGCGAGCTCATCGGCGACGAACTGCTTCAGCGGCTTCCCGCTGACCCGGCGGACCACCTCGCCGATCAGGTGCCCGAAGTTCGACGCGTGGTAACCCGAGGCCGTGCCGGGCTCCCACCACGGCGCCTGCGCGGCCATCCGGGCGGCCGCCCCGGCGACGTCGTAGAGGTCCTCGACGGTGGCGGGCTGCTCCAGGCCGGACACCCCGGAGGTGTGCGAGAGCAGGTGCCGGACCTCGACGTTCTCCTTGCCGTTCGCGGCGAACTCGGGCCAGTAGCGGGAGACCGGCGCGTAGGGGTCCAGCTGACCGCGGTCGGCGAGCACCAGCGCGGCCAGGCTGGTCACGGTTTTGGTGGAGGACCAGACGTTCGTGATGGTGTGCTCGTCCCACGGGGAGCTGCGCGCCTGGTCGCGGAAGCCGCCCCAGAGGTCGACGACGCGCTCGCCGTCGAGGTCGACCACCAGCGACGCGCCCAGTTCCTCGCCGGAACCGAGGTTCTCCTCGAAAACCGCGCGGGCGGCGGCGAACCGCGGGTCATGGGTGCCGTGGACCAGGCTCATGATCATCTCCTCGAACGGGGCGGGGTGCCCTCGCTACGCTAAAACCTGACGCCCACGGCACAGGCAAGCCGGGGTCAGCCCTCGGTGATGCCGAGTTCCGCGGCGATCATCGGCTTGAGCGAAGTCGCGTACTCCCGGTTCAGGTGGTCGGCGTCGTAGTAGACGACCACGTTGCCGATCACGCCGTGGCACTGCTTGGCGTCGCAGAAGTAGTCGGTCAGGTCGATCAGGCCCACGCCGGGGTCCCGGCTGGTGCGCGCGGCCTCGGTGAGCGGGTCCAGCGGTTGCGCGCGCTTGCGGTCGACCCCGCAGGCCGCCGGGTTGTGCGCGTTGATGCTGACGCAGTCGGGCTGGCGGACGTCCCCGTTGAGCGGCGGGTCGGCGAGCACGTACACCTTGGCACCCGCCCCGGTCCACGCGCTCCAGTAGGTGCCGAGGCCTTCGCGGTACTGCGCCAGCTGTGACCGGCCGCTGCCGTCGTCGGCGGTTTCCTGCCTGGCGTAGAACGAGGTGAACACGTACGCGGGGCGTTCGGCGGCGATCGACGAGGCCAGGTCGCGCGACCAGTGCGTGCACTCCGGCACCTCGTCGGAGTCGCGGGGGTTGCCCCGGAAGCCGCGGTAGGAGATGTCGGCCATCGGGCAGGCGCCGAGCAGCCCGAGCTTGACCACCCAGCCGTGCTCGCGGGCCAGTTCGAACAGCGGGGCCTGCCACTGCTGCGCGTGCGAGTCGCCGACCAGCCAGGCGACCTTCGGCCGGGGCGTGCCGCCGCTGAAGTCGCAGACGCTGACGGTCTTCGTGTCGCCGGCCAGGTGCGTGTCGAGCCACTCACCGCATTCGGGCGGGCGCTGGTGGTACTCGCTCGACGGGCCGAGGTAGGGCACCTTGGCCGGGCCGAACGGCGCTTCGCACCCGCTGTCCGGTGCGAGGGCGGCCGCGCCGTGGCAGACCTTCACCGTGTCGCGCTTCGCGGCCAGTTCGCTCTCCGCGACCTCGTCGTCGTAGGCCCAGGTGAGGCTGGTCGAAGCCAGCGCGATCACCGCCATGCCGGCGACCACCGCGGTGAAGGTGGCCCGCGCGCTGCGTGCCAGCGGCTGCCAGCTCAGGCCGCGGTCCTCCACGAAGCGCTTGGTCAGCCAGGCCAGCAGCACGGACACCGCCAGCAGGCCCAACTGCTGCCACAGCGACAGGCGCGCCGAACCGAGCACGAACGGCGCGAGCACGATCAACGGCCAGTGCCACAAATAGAGCGAATAGCTGATGCCACCGAGGAACTGCACCGGACGTGCGGCGGTGACCCTGGTGTGCCACTGGTCCCCGGGCCGCGTACCGCCCAGGATGACCAGTCCGGTGCCGACCGTGGGCAGCAGCGCCAGCCAGCCGGGGAACGGGCTGGCGTGGTCGAAGAACACCGCCGAACCGAGGATCAGCGCGAACCCCGCGGCCGAGGCGAGCGCGCGTTCCCGCTTCAGCAGCGGGATCTTCAGCGCGCACAAGGCGAGCAGCGCGCCGATCGCGAACTCCCAGACGCGGACCGGGGTGACGAAGTAGGCCGCCTCCTTCGAGGTGGCGGTGAGGTAGACGCAGTAGGCCAGCGAGGCGGCCCCGGCGATGGCGATCCCGGTGGTCATCGCGCGCCACCCGCGCACGCGGAACAGCAGCAGCAACAGCAGCGGCCAGCAGAGGTAGAACTGCTCCTCCACCGACAGCGACCAGTAGTGCTGGGCCAGGCTCGCCGAGGCGGACAACGCCGAGTAGTCGACGGAATTGGCCGCCAGCAACCAGTTCTGCACGTAGAAGGCGCTGGCCAGGATCTCCTGCGCGTTCGTTTCCCAGCGCGGGAACGGGAGCACGAAGTAGGCGGCCAGCAGGCTGAAGAAGAGCACCAGCAGGGCCGCGGGCAGCAGCCGCCGCGCGCGGCGCGCGTAGAACTTCCCGAGCCGGATGCGGCCGGTGCGGCCCACCTCGCGGCCGAGGTGGGAGGTGATCAGGAAGCCGGAGATCACGAAGAAGACGTCCACGCCGACGTACCCGCCGGTCAGCCCCGTCGGCCAGAGGTGGTTGAACACCACCGCGAGCACCGCGATCGCCCGCAGCGCCTGGATGTCGGTGCGGAAAGGGGTCTGGGTCGCCAACAGGTCATCTTTCTCGGCTCGCGGGCGGGGCAGGGGGTCATCCAACCGGACGGGGGCGCGTGGACGCGAATTTCCTTGCTGTGAGTAGGTCCACACCGCTCGCGGGCAACCTTTTCCCGCGTGTGCGAACGGTTATCGCCGCCGCCACGCGTGGCTATCGCCGCTGGTGGCCAGGGCGTGTTTTATCGGTCTGTTCGATGGGCTTCGTGATCCAGGTGGTTCCTGGCGGTGCCGGGCGTTCGGCCTCGTACTGGCCGTACTCGGCCGAAGGCCCGGTGCCGCCAGGGGCCGCCTGGGCGCGAAGACTGCGAACAGACCGATAAAACACGCCCTAGGTGCCAGTGGCGCTGGGGAGCATGGCGGGGCACCCGGTGGCAGCGTAGTCGGCGCTGTACTCGAAGTGCCATTCCTCGTTCTCGTACCGGCGGCACCAGCCCAGCGCGGCCCCGTTGCGCTCCACCCAGCCCGCCGAGGCCAGCGGCTGGATGTCCACCGCGATGCCCTGGACGTGCATGGACTTCTCCGGCGGCAGCACGTACCGCCCGGCCAGTTCCGCGTTGCCGAACTTCTCCACGGCCTGGTCGAACTCCCGCTGCTGCTGGGCCAGGCTGCGCTTGCTGTCCTGCACGCACAACTGCACGCCCTTCGCCTGCGCGGCCTGGCGCAACCGGTCGAACGCGGCCTGCACGTCGGGGCGCAGGCCCGCGGGCTGCTCGTCGACGTACCGCTTGTCCAGCGGGCAGACCGGCCCCGTCTCCGGCCCGGGGACCTCGGCGAGGATGGCTTCGGCGCGGCCGGGCACGGGATCCTCCCCGAAGGTGACGCTGCCGGTGGCACCGAGCGTGACCACCGCGGCGATGGCGAGCACCAGCGCGGTCAGCGTGCTGATCAGGGTTCGTCTGTCTCCGGGGGTGGCCACCGCATCGATGGTAGCGACGCTGATCAACGACCGGCGACGTGCTGGATGTCACGCGTGGCGGGCAGAACCGGGGTGAGCGCGGCGATCGCGAGCATGATCAGCGCGATGCCGGTGAACGCGTCGCCGTAGTGCTGCGCCAGCGTCGCGGCACTGCCCGAGGTGCCGCTGGCGGTCACTGTCAGCAACACCGCCAGCCCGAACGCGCCGCCGAACTGGCGGGTGGTGTTCATCAGCCCGGAGGCCGCGCCCGCGTCGAGCGGTTCGACGCCGGAGGTGACCGTCCTGGCCAGCGGCGTGCCCACCAGCCCGCCGCCGATCGAGATCAGCACGGCCGGGCCGAGCACCCCGTCGAGGTAGGCGCTGTCCGGGGTGATCCGGCTCTGCCACCAGAACCCGACCGCGCCGATCACCGCGCCCGCCGCGATGAGCACCCTGGCCTGCACCCGCCGCATCAGCCACGGCACCAGCCGCAGGCCGACCACCAGCATCACCACCGCGTGCGGCACGAAGCCGAGCCCCGCCTGCGCGGCGCTGTAGCCCAGCACGTTCTGCATGGTCAGGGTCAGGAAGAACCACACCGGCACCTGGCTCGCCCCGGCCAGCAGCATGGCCAGGTTGCCCCAGCCGATCCCGGGCAGGCCGAACAACCGCGGCGGGATCAGCGGCGAGGCGGCGAACTTCGCCTCCACCACCACGAACCCGAGGAGCGCGAGCAGCCCGCCCGCCAGCGGCAGCGCCACGGACGGGTGATCCCACTGGTGCTCGTGGGTCTGCGAGACGCCGAAGGTGAGCAGCGTCAGCCCGGCCGTGGCCAGCACCGCGCCCGGCAGGTCCAGCCGGACCCGGCCCCACGGGGTGTCGGCGGGCCGGGCGAGCACGCGCGCGGCGAAGTACAGCACCGGGATGCCGATCGGCACGTTGACCAGCAGCACCGACCGCCACGACAGGAACTCGGTGAACACCCCGCCGAGCAGGTTGCCCGAGGCCCCGCCGACCAGCGCCACCGCGGTGGAGATGGTCAGCGCCCGGGTCCGGCGGGGACCTTCGGGGAACGAGGTGGTCAGCATGGTCACCGCCAGCGGCGCGAGCACCGCCGCCCCCGCGCCCTGCGCGGCCCGCGCCGCGATCAGCATCGCGGGGGAGGTGGCCAGCCCGCCGACCAGGCTCGCCGCGGTGAACACGGCGAGCCCGGCGAGGAACACCCGCCGGTGGCCGTGGATGTCCGCGAGCCTGCCGCCGAGCAGCAGCAGTCCGGCGAAGGCCAGCGTGTAGCTGTTGACCACCCACTGCAGGCTCGCCGGCGCGAAGCCGAGTTCCGCCCGCATCGACGGCAGCGCCACGGTGATCACCGAGGTGTCGAAGACCACCAGGAAGTGCGCGATGCAGGCCAGCGCCAGCGCGGTGCCGGCGGTGGCCCGGCTCCGGACGGTGGTCACCGCGCGGCGGCGGTCTTCCGGATGTTGATGTAGTTGCCGCCGATCCAGTCGTTGAAGGTGGCCGTCTCGGCGGGAATGCTGACGTCGAACCCGCACTCCCTGGCCCTGGGCACGGAGAAGGAGAAGTCACCGTTGGGGCGCAGGAAGAACACGCTGGAGGTGCGGCTGCTGCCGACCCGCTTGTCCGCACCGGGCGCGGCCACGTGGTGCTTGGGCGCCTTGATCCGGCCGTCGGCCACCAGGGTGGCCACCGCACCGCAGAACACCAGCACCGCGCCCTCCTGCGCCGGGATGTCCACATAGGACCCGCCGACTTCGACCTGGAGGCTGACGAACCCGTTCGCGCACGGGGTCTGGTGGATCAGGGTGACGATCGAGAGGTCGTAGTGCGGGGCCATCCGGAGCGGCTGTTCCTCGGCGACGCGGTCCTCGGGCACCTCCGGGAAGTACCGCAGGCGCAGCAGGGGTTCGCAGTCGAGGAAGGCGTCCATGCCCTCGACCGGCTCGGCACCCGCCGCGGTCAGCACCTGCCGCGCGACCTCCTGCGACGCCTGGTACATCCGCGCGAAGTAGTCCTCCCACGCCCGCGCGAACTCCGGGGTCGGGAACAGGTTGTCCGCCGTGCCCATCGAGTACGACATCGAGTAGTCGGTGTACTTGCCGGTGTTCGTGATCTGCGCGGTGCTCTCCGACTCCAGCCCGGCGTAGCCCCGGCGGATGGTCGGGATCGGCGTCATCACGGCCTTCTTCTCGGCCTCGGTGCCGTGGTCGAAGAAGTCGACCGCGACCTCGCGCGCCGGGGCGTGGTCGGCCTCACCGAGCCCGGTGCCCCTGAGGTAGAACACGCCCTTCTCGCTCAGCGCGCGGCGGAACTCCTCGGCGTGCAGGCCAGCGCGCAGTTCGGTCAGGTCGAAGGTGGGCACGGTCGTGTCGGTCATCTGCTCAGCTCCTTCAGCGCCTCCGCCAGGCGCTCGACTTCGGTTTCGGTGTTGTGGAAATGCGTGGACACCCGCAGCAGCGGGCGGTCGGGCGAGCCGGTCACCGGCACTTCGATCCGGAACCGCCGCCACAGCTCGCGGCTCACCTCGGGGCCGGTTCCCGGCGGCAGCGCGAACGCGGTCATCGCGCCGGACAGCTCCGGGTGCTCGGGCGTCACCGGCTCCAGCCCGTGCCAGCCGCTGAGGCGCTCACGGGTGAACGCCGCCAGCTCGCGCATGCGGGCCCGGACGCGCTCGTGCCCGAGTTCGGCCTGGAAGTCGATCGCGGCGGGTACGGCCAGCCACGGGCACAGGTCGCGCGTGCCCTCGCATTCGAGGTTGCGCAACCGGGGGGTGCTGCCGAATTCCGTGCGTTCGTCGGGTGCGTAGCCCGCCGGCGCGTGGTAACCCCAGCTCACCTGCGCGGGCTGGAGCACGTCGGCCTGGTCGTCGCCGAAGTGGAGGAAGCCGACGCCGGTCGGGGCCAGCAGCCACTTGTGCCCGCTGCCCGCGTAGTAGTCGCAGGCCAGGCCGTCCAGGTCCAGACCAGTGAAGCCGGGCGCCTGCGCCCCGTCGACCACGGTCAGGACACCGCGGCGGCGGGCCTCCTCGGCCAACCGCGCGGCGGGCAGCACCAGTCCGGTCGAGGACACCACGTGGCTGAAGAAGAACAGCCGGGTGCGCGGGGTCATCGCGGCCACCGCGGCCTCGACCACCTCCGCCGGGTCCGCCGGCTGGGCGGGGAGCCGAAAGGTCCGGACCACCGCGTCCTGCCGCCGGGCCGCCCGCTCCCAGCACCACCGCATGGGGGCGTACTCCTGGTCGGTGAGCAGGATTTCCGCACCGGGCGCCAGGCGCACGGACGAGGCCACGAGGTTGATCGCGCCGGTCACGTTGGTGGCGAAAGCCAGCCGGTGCGGTCGCGTGCCGGTGTACTCGGCGAGTCGTTCGCGCGCGGTCCAGAGCAGCGGGGGCAGTTGCCGGGAAAGGAAGTCCATCGGCGCGGAAGCCAACCGCGTACGCAGTGCGGTGACCCGGTCGAACACCGGGCGCGGCAGCGGGCCGCAGGAGCCGGTGTTGAGGTTGGTCACCGACGGGTCGCGCATCAGCTGGTCACGGGCGTTCGCCCAGGTTTTCGCGACCATGCGCAGCTCTCCCCGATAGGTAATGACAGCGGTGGGGAAATGCGCGGCCGCGCATTCTTCGAACGCACGCGCCGAGCACGGATAAAAGCATTCCCCAAGGAGCCGCAGTGCCGCGGCGAACTGTCAGGCGGAGCCCGCAGCCGATGTCGAAAGGCTACCAGTCGGCTCCGCGGGTTGGCAAAGAAAAACCGGACACGGGTGATGTGAGCGGTCGTGCGCACTGCGCGCGACCTGGCGAAATCCCTTGTGGGCAACCGATTCGCGCGCTCCACTCGGAGGAGGTCTGACGGCCCCCCGAGTTGTGGCACCCCGTCGAAGGGTGTCACTCCAATGGCGGTTTCCGGTCCGGCGCGCGCTGTTAGCCTCGGTCGAGTGGCGAGCAAGCTGCCACGTGTTGATGTGCGCTGATCATTTCCCGGCGCGGTCATCCGGCAATACCAAGAAATGGCACTGGGTGGAGCAACTGTGCGCTGAGCGAATTCGCTGATCCGTACTTCACTATCCGTATGCCCCGCTGCCGCCGAACGGGCGGATGGGGTAACTCGAACGGCCCTTTTCCCACCACACGCAGACGTTGGGGGACCGCATGGTTCTGGAGATGCCTCCCGCACGCCCGCCGGCCGCACCGGCGGCCCGCGACGTGCACCAGGCGCTCGCACGACACGTGCTCGCCGATGGCTACGACCTGGTGCTCGACCTCTCCGCGAGTTCGGGTTCCTGGCTCGTCGACGCCGTCACCGGCACCCGTTACCTCGACCTGTTCTCATTCTTCGCCTCGGCGCCACTCGGCATCAACCCGTCCTGCATAGTGGACGATCACGCGTTCGTCGCCGAACTCGCGGCGGCGGCGGTGAACAAGCCGTCCAACCCCGACTTCTACACCGTGCCGTACGCCAGGTTCGTCACCACCTTCGCCCGCGTGCTGGGTGATCCGCTGCTGCCGCACCTGTTCTTCGTCGACGGTGGCGCGCTGGCGGTGGAGAACGCGCTGAAGGCGGCGTTCGACTGGAAGGCGCAGAAACTCGGGCTGGACGAGCACGCGGTCAACCGGCTCCAGGTGCTCCACCTGGAGCGGTCCTTCCACGGCCGCAGCGGGTACACCATGTCGCTGACCAACACCGACCCGGCGAAAACCGCGCGCTACCCCAAGTTCGACTGGCCGCGCATCCCGGCCCCCGCGCTCGCGCACCCCCTCGCCGAGCACACCGAGGCCAACCGGAGGGCCGAGCGGGAAGCGCTCGCCGCCGCGGAGGCGGCCTTCCGCGCCGCCGACGGCATGATCGCCTGCTTCCTCGCCGAACCCATCCAGGGCGAGGGCGGCGACAACCACTTCAGCGCCGAGTTCCTCCAGTCGATGCAGGAGCTGTGTCACCGGCACGACGCCCTCTTCGTGCTCGACGAGGTGCAGAGCGGCTGCGGGCTCACCGGTACTGCCTGGGCCTACCAGCAACTGGGGCTCCGTCCGGACCTGGTGGCGTTCGGCAAGAAGACTCAGGTGTGCGGAGTGATGGGCGGCGGCCGGATCGGCGAGGTGCCGGGCAACGTGTTCGCGGTGTCCTCCCGGATCAGCTCGACCTGGGGCGGGAATCTGGCCGACATGGTCCGCGCCACCCGCGTACTGGAGACCATCGAGCGCACGCAGCTGCTGGACGCCGTGGTGCAGCGCGGGAAGTACCTGCGTGACGGGCTCGAAGCGCTGGCCGGGCAGCACGCCGAGATCACCAACGCGCGTGGTCGCGGCCTGATGTGCGCGGTCGACCTGCCCGACGCCGATGCGCGCGACCTCGTCCTGCGGCGGATGTACACCGAGCACCAGGTGATCGCGTTGCCGTGCGGTACCCGCAGCCTGCGCTTCCGGCCGCCGCTGACGATCACCGAAAGCGAGATCGACCTGGGGCTCGAAGCGCTGGCGAGCAGCGTGGCGCTCGCTGACGCCTGATCGCCGACCTCTTCCGCCGTTTTCCTGACGAGAAGGACCTTCCTCGATGACGTCAGCACGACACCTGAAGTCGGCCGCGGACTGGTGCGAGCGCATCGACGCGATCGCCGGTCAGCGCTGCGACCTGGAGATGTTGCTCAAGGACGAGTGGCGGCACCGCGTCGCCGTCCGTGACGACGGGTCCGGCGTCCGCGCCACCCAGGAGCAGGAGCTGGTTTTCTCCGGGCAGGACTACACGGCGCTGAAGGAAGCCCTCGGCGACCGCGGTTCGCTCGCCGCCTTCGCGCTCGCCACCCTGCACAGCGTGCTGCACGCCTACGGGCACGGGCACCAGACGGTGATCGCCTTCCTCCAGGAGGGCCGGGTGCTCCCGGTCATCGTCGACCACCTCGACCAGGCCGGGCTGACCTGCGCTGCCGCGGCCGAGCAGATCGACGACGAGGTCCGGCGGCAGGACGGATACCTCGCTGCACCGGAGTTGTTGCAGCGCGGCCTTTTCGACGCCCTGCTCGTGCTCGCCGACCGGCACCTGACGCTGCCCGAACTGCCGCCGTCCCCGCTGGTGGCGATCGTCCGGGACGACGCGGCGGCCGGTTGCCTGCACTGGACGCTCTCGTACGCCGGCGAGCTGTTCGAGGACAAGATCATCGCGGGCGTGCTCGACGTCGTTCGCGAGGTGCTCGGTCAGTTCATCGGCCGTCCCGAGCAGCTCGTCGCCGACCTCGACCTGGTCTCGGCGGAGCAGGAACTCCAGCTGCACCAGTGGAACGGCACCGACGGCGAGTTCGACGAGGACCGACGCCTCGACGAGATCTTCGAGGACGTGGTGCGGCGCGCGCCGGACCGCGAGGCGGTGGTCTGCGGGGAAACCGCCCTGACCTACCGCGAGATCAACGAGCGCGCGAACCAGTTCGCCCACTGGCTGCTCGGCGCGCCGGTGCGGGTCCAGCCCGAGGAACTGATCGGCCTCTACCTGGACAAGAGCGAACTGGGCGTGGTCGCCACCTTCGGCATCTGGAAGGCGGGCGCGGCCTACGTGCCGATCGACCCGGCCTATCCCGCCGAGCGCATCCGCTTCATCGTCGGCGACACCCGGCTGTCCGGCATCGTGACGAACCGCCGTCACGCCGACCGCCTCCGCGAAGTACTCGGCGCCGAGCACGCGTCGGTGCACGTCATCGAGGTCGAAGCGGTGCTGGCCGCGCACCACGCCGAGTCCGCCAGTGAGAACCCCGGCCTGGGGCTCAGCAGCCGGAACCGCGCGTACGTCACCTACACCTCGGGCACCACCGGGGTGCCCAAGGGCGTGCCGAAGTACCACTACAGCGTGGTCAACAGCATCACCGACCTCTCCGAGCGCTACGACATGCGCCGCCCCGGCACCGAACGCGTCGCGCTCTTCGCCTCCTACGTGTTCGAACCGCACCTGCGCCAGACGCTGATCGCGTTGATCAACGAGCAGACGCTGGTGATCGTGCCCGACGACGTCCGGCTCGACCCCGACCGCTTCCCCGAGTACATCGAGCGGTACGGCGTCACCTACCTCAACGCCACCGGTTCGGTGCTCCAGCACTTCGACCTGCGGCGGTGCCCGAGCCTGCGGAAATTGCTGCTGGTCGGCGAAGAGCTGACCGCGGCCGGGCTGCGACAGCTGCGCGAACGGTTCACCGGGCACGTCGTGAACGAGTACGCCTTCACCGAGGCCGCGTTCGTCACCGCGATCAAGGAGTTCGCGCCGGGCGTGACCGAGCGCCGCGACCGCAGCATTGGCAGGCCGCTGCGCAACGTCAAGTGGTACGTGCTCAGCCAGGGCCTCAAGCAGTTGCCGATCGGCGCGATCGGCGAGCTGTACATCGGCGGCTGCGGGGTCGCACCCGGGTACCTCAACCGCGACGACCTGACCGCCGAGCGCTTCACCGCGAACCCGTTCCAGACCGAGGAGGAGAAGGCCCGCGGCCGCAACGGCAGGCTCTACCGGACCGGCGACCTCGCGCGGGTGCTGCTGAACGGCGAGGTCGAGTTCATGGGCCGCAGCGACTTCCAGCTGAAGCTCAACGGTGTCCGCGTCGAGCCGGGTGAGATCGAGGCGCAGGCGACGGAGTTCCCCGGCGTGCGCAAGTGCGTGGTGGTGGCCAAGGAGAACGCCACCGGCGGCCGTCACCTCGTCGGGTACTACATCGCCGAGGACTCGGCGGAAGTCACCGAGGCCGATCTGCTGGCCTTCCTCGAACAGCGGCTCATCCGGATCATGGTGCCGGCGCGCATGGTGCCGATGTCGAGCATCCCGGTCAACGTCAACGGAAAGGTCGACTGGCGCGCCCTGCCGGACGTCAGCGTCGACGAGCGCGAGCACGTGCCCGCGGACGGCGTTCTCGGCGGGCTGCGGGAGATCTGGAGCGACGTGCTCGGTGTCCCGGCTTCCCGGATCGGCGACGGTGACGACTTCTTCCGGCTCGGCGGCCAGAGCATCTCGTGCATCCTGCTGATCGCCAGGGTGCGGCAGCGGTTCGCCCTCTCGCTCGGCGTGGAGGACGTGTTCGCGCTGCGCACGCTGGGCGCGCTGGCCGGGTACCTGGAGCAGCAGGCACTCGGCGCCGAATCGGCGGTGGTGACCGAGGCGGTGACCACCGGCAGCGAGCCGGTCCGCATGCTCGCGAACGGGCTCCAGCAGGGCCTGCTCTACCACCACCTGAAGACCGCCGGCGGCGACGACGCGTACGTGGTGCAGTCGGTGCACCACTACCACGCGCCCATCCGGCCGGAGCTGATGAAGGACGCCTGGCAGCTCGCCCGGCAGAAGTACCCGGCGCTGCGCCTGCGCTTCGAATGGGGCGACGAGCCGGTCCAGATCGTCGACAACGACGACAAGCCGTTCGACTGGCGCTTCGTCGACCTGAGCACGTCGGCCGACGCGGAAGGGCAGATCCGGGAGCTCCAGGAACGCGACCGCACCGAGCCCTACGAACTGGCCGGCGGCAGGCTCTTCCGCGTCTACCTGATCAAGCAGCGCGACGACCTGTTCTCGCTGATCTTCAGCTGCCACCACATCATCCTGGACGGCTGGAGCCTGCCGGTGCTGCACGACGAGGTGCACCGGGGTTATCTCGCCCTGCTCGCCGGTCGGCCCGCCGAGTCCGATGTGGACAACGCGTACGTGGCGGCCCAGCGGTACTGGGAAAGCCACCGCAACGACCACGCCGCCTACTGGGTCGAGCAGCTCGGCCGGATCGACGAGCGCGGTGACTTCGCCGGCCTGCTCAACGAGCGCAGCCGGTACCGCGTCTCGCTGGCCGACTACGACCACGTCCAGCAGCACCGGACCAGGAAGCTGTGCCTCGGTGCGGACCTCACCGAGGCGCTCCAGGCCGGGTGCGCCGCCGACCAGGTGACCCTGCACTCGGTGCTGCAGTTCGTCTGGCACAAGGTGCTCCACGCCATCGGCGGCGGCAACACCACCGTGGTCGGCACCATCGTCTCCGGCCGCAACCTGCCCGTCGACGGCATCGAGCACTCCGCCGGCCTCTACATCAACACGCTGCCGCTGATCGTCGACCACGACGAGCAGGCGGGCCGCAGCGTCGCCGAAGCGGTCCGCGACATCCAGGCCACGGTCAACACGATGAACACCAAGAGCATCGTGGAACTGGGCAGGCTGCAGAGCGGCGAGATGAAGCGCCGCCTGTTCGACACGCTGCTGGTGCTGGAGAACTACCCGCGCCTGCTGGACGAAGCCGAGGAGCGCGAACACCAGGAACTGCTGCGCTTCGAGAAGGCCTACGACGCCGACAAGGTCGACTACCCGATCGCCGTGGTGGCGCGGGAAGAGGGCGACGAGCTGACCGTCACCCTGTGGTACGCGGGCGAGTTGTTCGACGAGGACACCATCGACACCCTGCTCGAAGTCGCGCGGACGCTGTTCCGCCAGGTGGCCGAGGACATCTCGCGGCCGGTGCGGGAACTGGACCTGGTCTCCCCGGCGATGCTCGCGCGGTTCGACTCGTGGAACGAGACGGCCGAGGACTTCCCCGCGGACAAGACGCTGCACGCGGTGTTCGAGCAGATGGCCGCGCGCTGGCCGGACGAGATCGCCGTGGTGTACCGCGAAAACCGGCTCACCTACCGCGAACTGAACGAGCGGGCCAACCGCCTGGCGCACTACCTCCGCTCGGTGGTCGAGCTGCGCCCGGACGACCTCGTCGCGCTGGTGCTGGACAAGAGCGAGCTGATGATCACCGCGATCATCGCCGCCTGGAAGACCGGCGCCGCGTACGTGCCGATCGACTCCGGTTACCCGGACGACCGGATCGCGTTCATGCTGGAGGACACGGCGGCCCGCCTGGTGGTGACCAACGAGATCCACAGCGAACGCCTCCGCGCGCTGCCGGACGCCTCGTCGCGGCACGTGCTGGAGATCGAACTGCTGCACCTCGACGACCAGCCCGCCACCAACCCGGTCACCGAAACCACCAGCACCGACCTCGCCTACGCGATCTACACCTCGGGCACCACCGGCAAGCCGAAGGCCGTGCTCGTCGAACACCGCGGCGTGGTCAACCTCCAGGTGTCCCTGGCGAAGTTGTTCAACCTGGGCAAGGAGAACCGGGACGAGGCGCTGCTGTCGTTCTCGAACTACATCTTCGACCACTTCGTCGAGCAGATGACCGACGCGCTGCTCAACGGGCAGAAGCTGGTGGTGCTCGACGACAGCATGCGCACCGACCCGGAGCGCCTCTGCCGGTACATGAACGACGAGCAGGTCACCTACCTGTCCGGCACGCCGTCGGTGCTCTCGCTCTACGACTACTCGAGTGCCACCTCGCTGACCCGGATCGACGCGATCGGCGAGGACTTCACCGAACCGGTGTTCAGCAAGATCCGCGGTACCTTTCCCGGCCTGATCATCAACGGGTACGGGCCCACGGAGATCTCGATCACCAGCCACAAACGGCCCTACCCGCCGGACGTGCACCGGGTGAACAAGAGCATCGGTTTCCCGGTCGCCAACACCAAGTGCCACGTGCTGAACAAGGCGATGAAACCGGTACCGGTCGGCGGGATCGGCGAGCTGTACATCGGCGGCATCGGCGTGACCCGGGGTTACCTCAACCGGGAGGACCTGACCGCCGACCGGTTCGTGGACAACCCGTTCCAGACCCCGGAAGAGGCGCGGCTCGGCGAGAACGGCCGCCTCTACAAGACCGGCGACCTGGTGCGCTGGCTGCCCAACGGCGAGGTGGAGTACCTCGGCCGCACCGACCTCCAGGTCAAGATCCGCGGTCAGCGCGTGGAACTCGGCGAGGTGGAGGCGGCGCTGTCCTCCTACCCCGGCGTGGTCCGGTCGCTGGTGGTCGCCCGTGAGCACGCGGTGGGGCAGAAGTACCTGGTCGGGTTCTACGTCGGTGAGCAGGAGTTCGACGAGCAGGACCTGAAGCAGTGGATGCGCAAGAAGCTGCCCGAGTCCGTGGTGCCCGCGCGGGTCCTGCGGATCACCGACATCCCGGTGACGCCGAGCGGGAAGCTGGACGCGCGACGGCTGCCGGAGACGGACTTCGGGGCCGGTGAGGGCGCCGAGTACGTGGCGCCGGTCAGCGAGTTCGAGCTGAAGCTGTGCGGTATCTGGTCGCAGGTGCTGGAGGTCGCGCCGGACCGCATCGGCGTGCACGACGACTTCTTCGCGCTCGGCGGGGACAGCATTCGCGCGATGGCGCTGGCGCAGGCCATCACCACCGGCTTCGGCCAGGGCCTCGGCGTCGCGACCGTGCTCCAGCACACGACGCTCGCCGCGCAGGCCGAGCACATCCAGGCGGCTTCGCTCGACCACTCGGCGTGGACCCCGCTGCCCGCCGCGGCCGAGAACCCGCCGGTGTCGCTCGCGCAGGAACGCCTGCTGTTCATCGACGACTTCGAAGGCGGCACGGCGGCCTACAACATCCCGTTCGTGCTCCGGCTGCCCGTGGAACACCGCGACGCGGTCCCGTCGGCGCTGGGCGCGCTCGTCCGCCGCCACCCGGCGTTGCACACCCTGCTCAAGACCGACGAGCAAGGCGTGCGACGGCAGTTCCCCAGTCCCACAGCCGAATTCCGTGTCCTTTTCTCTACAGTGGACAGTCGTGCGGAGTTGGACGAGGTGCTGGTCCGGCACGCCGCCCACGTGTTCCGCCTGCACGAGGAACTGCCCATCCGCGCCGAGCTCGTCGAGTTCGACGGTGAGCTGTACCTCAGCGTCGTGGTGCACCACACCTGCTTCGACGGCTGGTCGTGGGACCTATTCCGCCGCGAACTGGCGGCCCTGCTGGACGGCGCCGAACTCGGCCCGCTCCGCGGTACCTACGGCGATTTCGCCGTGTGGCAGCGCCAGTACCTGACCGGCAGGCGCCTGTCCGCGCTGACCGAGTTCTGGACGGGCGCGCTCGGCGGGTTCGAGACGATCGGCCTGCCGCTGGACCACCCGCGTCCGCCGCGCTTCGACTACCGCGGCCGCGAGCTGGAGTTCGAGCTGGACGCGCGGACCACCGAAGCGCTGCGCGAGCTGGCCCGCACGGCCAGGGTGAGCCTCTACAGCGTGCTGCTCGGCGCGTGGTGCGTGATGCTGAACCTGTACACCGGGCAGCACGACCTGGTGATCGGCACGCCGTCGGCGAACCGCGGCCGCCCCGAGTTCGACCGCACGATCGGCTTCTTCGCGAACCTGCTGGCCTTGCGGGTCCGCATCGACCCGGCGGCGACCGTGCCCGCCTACGTGCGTTCGGTCGGTGAGGCCGTGGTGGCCGCGCAGGTGCACGGCGAGCTGCCGTTCGAGCAGCTGGTCAAGGAACTCGCGGTGGAGAAGGACCCGAGCCGCCACCCGATCCTGCAGCTCAACTTCACCCTGCAGAACGTCTCGGACCACACCAGCGCGCTGACCGAGTACAAGCCGGACGCCGGTGGCTGGACCACCACGAAGTTCGACCTGTCGGCGACGCTGACCGAAACGGCGACCGGGCTGGCGGGCAACCTCACCTACGCCGCCGCGTTGTTCGACGACACCAGTGCCAGCGGGTTCATCGCCACCTTCAAGCACGTACTGGCCGAATTCGCCGGGGCGGCGGCGCAAACCCCGATCGCCGAACTCACCGCGCTCGACTCGGACGGCCAGGCCGCCCTGCTGTCGGTGCCCGCCGAACCAGCCACCGGGCAGACCCGCACGCTGCACGCGGTGTTCGAGGAGATGGCCGCCGCGTGGCCCGACGAGATCGCCGTGGTCCACGGTGACGCGCGGTTGACCTACCGGGAGCTGAACGAGCGGGCCAACCGCCTCGCGCACCACCTGCGTTCGTGGGCCGAACTGCGCGGGGACGACCTCGTCGGCCTCGTGCTGGACCAGACCGAGCAGACCATCGTCGCGATCCTCGCGGTGTGGAAGGCGGGCGCGGCGTACCTGCCGGTCGATCCCAGCTATCCCGACGAGCGGATCGCGTTCATGCTGTCGGACACCGGCGCGAAGCTGGTGCTCGCCGGGGAGGCCCACGGTCCGCGGGTGCGCGGGCTGTCCTCGGTGCGGGTGCTGGATCTCGAACAGCTCGAACTGCACCAGGAGTCCCCGGCGACCCCGGTCACCGACACCACGAGCACCGAGCTGGCGTACGCGATCTACACCTCCGGCACCACGGGCAAGCCCAAGGCGGTGCTCGTCTCACACGGTTCGGTCGACAGCTTCCGCGCGCAGTTGCGCTATTTCGGCTCGCCCGGCGAGACCCGCGAAGCCGTGTTGTTCCTGGCGAACTACGTGTTCGACTTCTCCGTCGAGCAGCTGGCGCTCTCCGTGCTCGGCGGGCACAAGCTGATCGTGCCGCCGCCCTCGGCCGCCGACGATCCGGCGTTCTACGAACTGGCCAACCGCGAAGGCCTGAGCTACCTCAGCGGCACACCGACCCAGGTGCAGCGCTTCGACCTGACCCGGCTGACGCACCTGCGCCGGGTGCTGGTCGCGGGCGAAGCCTTCCAGCCGCAGCACTTCGACAAGCTCCGCGGCGAGTTCGACGGCCCGATCCTCAACGCCTACGGCACCACCGAAACCACCGTGTACAACACCGTGCACCGCTTCGAGCCCGGCGACCCCTACCGGAACACGCTCGGCACGCCGCTCGGCAACACGCGGCTGTACGTGCTCGGCGACGGGTTGAAGCTGCTGCCCACGGGCGCGGTCGGTGAGCTGTACGTGGCGGGCGAGTGCGTGACCGAGGGCTACCTGCACCGGCCCGAGCTGACGCGGGAGCGGTTCCTGCCGAACCCGTTCCCGGCCGAGGCCGGCCGGTACCCGATGATCTACCGGACCGGTGACGTGGTCCGGCGCGGTCCGGACGGCGAACTCCAGTACCTCGGCCGCAACGACGCCCAGGTGAAGATCAACGGCCTGCGCATCGAACCCGGCGAGGTCGAGGCCGTGCTGGCGGCGTGCCCGGGAGTGCGTCAGAGCGCGGTGCTCGCGGGTGCGGACCCGCAGGCGCCGGAGCGCAAACGGCTGGTCGGCTACTACCTGCCCGAGCCCGGCGCGTCCGTCGACGAAAGCGACCTCCTCGCCCAGTTGCGCGCGCGGTTGATGCCGAGCATGGTGCCGTCGTTGCTGGTCCGGCTCGATCGCCCGCTGCCGATGACGATCACCGGCAAGCTGGACGTCGACGCCCTGCCCAGCGCGGACTTCTCGCCGAAGCGCGCGGCCTACGCGGCGCCACGCGACCGCGTCGAAGCCCGGCTGTGCCAGCTGTGGAGCGCGCAGCTGCCAGGTGGCTCGGTTGGCATCGACGACGACTTCTTCCGCTCGGGCGGGGACAGCATCAGCGCACTGCACCTGGCGAGCCAGGTGCAGCGGGAGGTCGAGCACAAGATCAGCGTCAAGCACGTCTTCGACTACCCGACCGTGCGGCAGTTCGCCGACCACGTGCTCTCCGGTCTGGCCGCCACCGGCGGTGGGGAAGAGCCCGAACAAGGGCGCCTGACCGGCGAGTGCCCGATGCTGCCGATCCAGGAGTGGTTCTTCGCGAAGCCGCTGCCCGAGCCGCACCGGTGGAACCACCACTTCGCGATCCAGACGCCGCCGCTGGACCCGTCGCGGCTGCGTGCCGCGGTGGACCGGCTCGTCGACCACCACGACGCCTTCCGGCTGCGCTTCCCGGAATCCGGCGGTCAGGTCTACGCCGAGAACGCCCCGGCGCTCACGGTGCACGAGTTCGACGTGCGCGACGGGGGCCTCCAACAGCGGCTGGTCGACTGGCAGAGCGAGTTCGACCTGGCCGACGGGCCGACCGCCTGCGCGGCCTACCTGCACGGGTTCGAGGACGGCACCGCGCGGGTCTGGTTCGCCGTGCACCACCTCGTGGTCGACACGGTCAGCTGGCACATCCTCGCCCAGGACCTGGAGATCCTGTACAACGGCGGCGAACTGGGCGCGAAGACGGCCAGCTACCGCCAGTGGGCCCAGGCGGTGCGCGAGTACACCCCGCACGAGGACGAACGCCGGTTCTGGGCGGACACCACGCGGGACATGGAGTCGCCGGAACTGCTGGCGCAGACCGAAGGCGGCACCCGGCGGCGCGAGGAGTTCGCGCTCACCGCCGAGCACACCCGGACCCTGCTCGCGGACAGCCCGTGGGCCTACGACACCGAGGTCAACGACCTGCTGCTGACCGCGACCGGGTTCGCGCTGCGGTCGATCACCCGGCAGCCGGTGAACCACCTCACCGTCGAAGGCCACGGCCGCGAACTGTTCGACGGCGCGCCGGACGTGCGGGACACGGTCGGCTGGTTCACCACCATGCACCCGTTCGCCGTCGAGGTGGATCCGGGCGACCTCGGCCGCAGTGTGCGCGCCACCAAGGAGAACCGGCGGCGGATCCCGCACCACGGCATCGGCTACGGCGCGTTGTTCGGCGGCCGGGCCCCGCTGCCGGCGGTCAGCTTCAACTACCTCGGCAGGCTGGGCGACGCCGGCCCCGAGCCGACCGAGGCGTGGCGGCTCGACGCGGCGATGTCGGGCAGCCACACGGTGGACGGCAACCGCGCGGCGAACCGGTCCAGCATCGACGTGACGATGAGCTGCACCGGTGGCCGCCTGGTCGCCGTGGTCGACAGCCTGCTCGGCGAGGCCGCCACCCGGCTGTTCGCCAGCGAGCTGAAGGTGTGGCTGGAACGGCTGATCGCGCACACCGCGACCGTTGCCCGCAACGAGCCCGTTCGCGACACCGGCACCGACCTGTTCGACCCGTACATCCTGGTGAACGAGGACGCCGCGCCGACGCTCTTCGTGCTGCCGCCGGGCGAAGGCGGCGCGGAGAGCTACCTGAGCAACATCGCGCGCGAGCTGCCGGAACACCGGCTCGTGTTGTTCAACAACGTGCACCTGCACTCTCCCATGGGTTCGTTCGAGGAACTGGGCCGCTACTACGTCGAGCACATCCGGCGGTTGCAGCCGTCCGGGCCGTACCACCTCCTCGGCTGGAGCTTCGGCGGCGTGCTGTCGCTGGAGATCTCGCGCCAGCTCGCGCGGGCGGGGGAGCGGATCGCCGACCTGCTGCTGATCGATCCGTACTTCGGCATGCGGCAGGCCTCGGCGAGCATCGGCCTGCCCGAGGTCGAGGACATCCTCGACCCGATCAACTACCACTACCTGCCGGACGAGGCCGACCTCGCGCGGCTCGCCGACCGCCTCGGGAACCTGGTGCTGTTCAAGGCGGGCGAGCTGAACGACGTGGTGCAGGGCCCGCACCAGCCGCGGATGTTCGAGTTCTACCAGGGCACGCCCTACAACAACCTCGACCTCCTCCTGCCCGCCGAAGCGATCGAACTCCAGGTGCTGGAAGGGGAAACGCACCACTCGTGGGTGCGCAACACGAAGCTGGTCAAGGCCATGTGCGAGCGGATTTCGTCGAGCCTAGGGAGAAGTTCATGAAAATGCCCACAGCAGAGGTGCCGACCATCGACGTCTCGCCGTTGTTCGGGGACAACACCGATGAGAAGGTCCGCGTCGGCCAGGAGATCAACAAGGCCTGCCGCGGCTCGGGGTTCTTCTACGCCGCCAACCACGGTGTCGACGTGCAACTGCTCCAGGACGTGGTGAACGAGTTCCACCGGACCATGTCCGACGAGGAGAAGCACGAACTGGCGATCAACGCCTACAACCCGGACAACCCCCACGTGCGCAACGGGTACTACAAGGCGATCCCGGGCAAGAAGGCGGTGGAGTCCTTCTGCTACCTGAACCCGTCGTTCTCCGCGGAGCACCCGGAGATCAGGGCGGGCACGCCGATGCACGAGGTGAACATCTGGCCGGACGAGCGGAAGCACCCGCGGTTCCGCCCGTTCTGCGAGCAGTACTACTGGACCATGCACCGGCTGTCCAAGGTGATGATGCGCGGGTTCGCGCTGGCGCTGGGCAAGCCGGAGGACTTCTTCGAGCCGGAGCTGAAGGAGGCGGACACGCTCTCCTCGGTTTCGCTGATCCGGTACCCGTACCTGGAGGACTACCCGCCGGTGAAAACCGGTCCGGACGGCGCGAAGCTGAGCTTCGAGGACCACTTCGACGTCTCGATGATCACCGTGCTGTACCAGACCCAGGTGCAGAACCTCCAGGTCGAGACCGTGGACGGCTGGCGGGACCTGCCCACCTCGGAGGACAACTTCCTGGTCAACGCCGGCACGTACCTGGCGCACCTGACGCACGACTACTTCCCGGCCCCGCTGCACCGGGTGAAGTTCGTCAACGCGGAGCGCCTGTCGCTGCCGTTCTTCTTCCACGCCGGGCAGCACACGCTGCTCGAACCCTTCCACCCCGACGGCGCACCGGACGGCGAGCGCAACGAAGCCGTCCGCTACGGCCACTACCTCAACCACGGTCTGCACTCGCTGATCGTGAAGAACGGGCAGACCTGAGTGGTCACGATCGGAAGTCTGCCGGGGGTCTCGGCGGCCCAGCTTCCCGCTGGACGCACGGCCGGAAGACCCGAGTACAACGCCGGTACGAGGGTCTCCCGGCCGCACGCCCAGCGGAAACCTGGATCCACCGAATACCCCCACCACACTGCCGATCGCAACCACTAGGAGCACGCATGACGGACACCTTCCTGGACCTGAACCAGTTCCGGGGGCTGGGGGAGGACCCGGTCTACCACCCGCCGGTGCTGAGCGACCGCCCGCGCGACTGGCCGCTCGACCGCTGGGCCGACGCCCCCCGCGACCTCGGTTACCCCGACTTCTCCCGCTACCAGTGGCGGGGCCTGCGCATGCTCAAGGACCCGGACACCCAGGCCGCCTACCACGACCTGCTGTGCGAACTGCGCCCGCGCACGATCATCGAGCTCGGGGTGTACAGCGGTGGTTCGCTGGTCTGGTTCCGCGACATGGCCGACCTGATGGGCCTGGACTGCCAGGTGCTCGGCATCGACCGGGACCTGAGCCGCTGCCAGATCCCCCAGTCGGAGATGAAGAACATTTCGCTGCGCGAAGCCGACTGCGCCGACCTGACCACCTTCGAGCAGTTGCGCGACCTGCCGCACCCGCTGGTGTTCATCGACGACGCGCACGCGAACACTTTCAACATCATGAAGTGGTCGGTCGACCACCTCCTGGTGGAGGGCGACTACTTCATCATCGAGGACATGATCCCGTACTGGCACCGGTACTGCCCGAAGCTGCTGACCGAGTACCTCGCCGCGTTCCGCGACGTGCTGAGCATGGACATGGTCTACGCCAACGCCAGTTCCCAGCTGGACCGCGGGGTGCTGCGCCGCGTGGCGCCGTCGGCCTAGGCGAGCGGGGGAGGTAACCGTGCCGACCGTATCGAGTCTCCTGTACTACGCCGCCCCGCTGACACCGGCCGGCGGGGACGACGACTGGTGCATCGACGCCGTGACCCGGCCGCCGGAGGTGTTGTTCAACTTCCGCAAGGTGGGCATGGAGACGACCATCGAGGACCTGCGCGAAGGCGGGTTCCGGCCGTCGCTCGACGAAACGGGGTTCGAGAAGGTCGACGTGCCGACGGCGGTGGACCAGCGGGCGTTGCTGGACGGCGACGAAGGCGCGCTGGACGGTTACCGCCGCGAAACGGGTGAGCTGCTGAAGTCGCTGACGGGTGCGGACCGGGTGGAGTTCTTCGACGCCACGGTCCGGCGGCAGGACGCGGCCGAATCCGGTGATCCGGCCGCGCAGTCGCCGCACCAGCGGGTGCACATCGACCAGAGCCCGAAGAGCGCGCGGGCCAGGGCGGCCCGGCACACCGGACCGGGCCGGGAGTTCCGGCGGTTCCAGATCATCAACGTCTGGCGGCCGCTGCTCGAACCGGTGCGCAACTTCCCGCTGGCCGTGTGCGACTTCCGGTCGCTCGACCTCGCCGCGGACCTGGTGCCGACCCGGCTGGACTTCCCGGAGTGGCTCAAGGACCGGGAGAACTACTCGGTCCGGCACAATCCCGGACACCGTTGGTACTACTGGGATTCGCTCTCCCCGGCCGAAGCGCTGGTGTTCAAGTGCTACGACAGCGCGAGCCGCGGTCTGGCGTCGGTCAGCGAGGACGCGGCCGGCGGTGAGCTGAGCGACGTGGCGGGGCTGTGCCCGCACACGGCTTTCTTCGACGAGAACGGGCCGTCGACCGGTCACCTGCGCACGTCCCTGGAACTGCGCGCGCTGGCCTTCCACGAGTGAACAACCTTTAAGGAGCAGGGGAAAATGTCGGACAAGACGGTACCGGTCTTCACCATGGCCGAACTGCGCGAAGGCACCCGCGGCGACGAGTTCCGCGAGTGGGCGCGGAAGGGCGTCTTCTACCTCACCGGCTACGGCGCCACGGAACAGGACCACCGGGTGGCCACCGACACCGCGATGGACTTCTTCGCGCACGGCACGGCCGAGGAGAAGCAGGCCGTCACCACGAAGATCCCGACCATGCGGCGTGGGTATTCGGCGCTGGAGGCGGAAAGCACCGCCCAGGTCACCAACACCGGTACCTACACCGACTACTCGATGTCGTACTCGATGGGCATCGGCGGCAACCTGTTCCCGTCGGAGAAGTTCGAATCGGTGTGGACGAACTACTTCGACACCCTGTACCGCTCCGCGCAGGAGACCGCGCGGCTGGTGCTGACCGCCACGGGCACCTACGACGGCGAGGACCTCGACACCCTGCTCGACTGCGACCCGGTGCTGCGCCTGCGGTACTTCCCGGAGGTCCCGGAACACCGCGCGGCCGAGTACGAGCCCCGGCGGATGGCGCCGCACTACGACCTGTCGATCATCACCTTCATCCACCAGACCCCGTGCGCCAACGGTTTTGTCAGCCTGCAGGCCGAGGTCGACGGTGAGATGGTGAGCCTGCCGCACATCGAGGACGCCGTGGTGGTGCTGTGCGGTGCGATCGCGCCGCTGGTGACGCAGGGCGCCGTGCCCGCGCCGAACCACCACGTCGTTTCGCCGGACGCGAGCATGCTGAAGGGCAGCGACCGCACGTCGAGCGTGTTCTTCCTGCGCCCGTCCACCGACTTCAGCTTCTCGGTGCCCGCCGCCCGGCGCTACGGCCTCGACGTCAGCCTCGACATGGAGACGGCGACGTTCGGGGACTGGATCGGGACCAACTACGTCACGATGCACGCGGTCACCTCGTAAAGCCGTGCCGGTTCCCCGGCCCGCGAACCGGGCCGGGGAACGGAACCGATCCCTGCCACGCGTTGGAGGAACGAATGCTCATCGTCGCGTTCAAGCCGGGGCACGACGGTGCCGTCGCCGCGATCGGCGGTCGCCGGTTGCTGTACTCGCTCGAATCGGAGAAGGACTCGCGGCCGCGGTACTCGCCGATCCTGCCGACGACGATCCTCGACCTCGCCGAACGGCTCGACGCCGTGCCGGACGTGGTTGCCCTCGGCGGCTGGAGCGACCTCGCGTCGAGCCGCATCGCGTACACGGGCGCGGGGTACGAGGGAATCCAGGACCCCATCGTCTCCACCCGGCGCTTCTTCGGCAAGGACGTCAAGTTCTTCAGCTCGACGCACGAGCGCTCCCACATCTACATGGCCCTGGGCATGGCGCCGAAGGATGATGACAGTCCTTTGCGGACGGTCCTGGTCTGGGAAGGCGACGTCGGTGCCTTCTATGTCGTCGACGCGAGCAACCGAATCGTGCGCAAGATCCCGGTGATGACCGGCCCAGGCGCACGCTACTCGTTCCTGTTCGGCCTGGCCGACCCGACCTTCCCGACGACCGGCGGCAAACCCCGGCTCAACGACGCGGGGAAGCTGATGGCACTGGCCGCCTTCGGCAACGCCGCCGACGCGAACCCCGACATCACCCACGTCGTGGAACGCATCCTCAAGCAGGACTCGATGTACCCGGCGCCCAAGGCGGAGTACCGGGACTCGGTGCTGTACAACGCGGGCGTCGAATCGCCGGAGTGCAAGACGGCCGCCGCACTGCTCACCGAACGCCTCTTCGAGACCTTCGCCGAGGTCGCGCGCGAGGAGCTGCCCGCGGGCACCCCGCTCTACATTTCCGGCGGCTGCGGTCTCAATTGCGACTGGAACAGCATGTGGGCGCAGCTCGGCCATTTCTCGTCGGTTTTTGTCGCGCCGTGCACCAATGACTCGGGTTCCGCGCTGGGCACCGCCATCGACGCCCTCGCCACCTTCACCGGCGACCCGCACATCGAGTGGAACGTCTACAGCGGACTGGACTTCGTCACCGACACCCAGCCCGATCCGTCGAGGTGGAGCTCGCGCCCCTTGGATTGTGACGCCCTTTCCAGCGCACTGTCCGGCGGCCGGGTCGTGGCCTGGGTCCAGGGCCGCTGGGAGATCGGCCCGCGCGCACTGTGCAACCGCTCCCTGCTGGCCGAACCCTTCAGCGCCGCAACGAAGGATCGGCTGAACGAGATTAAGAAACGTGAGGACTACCGCCCCATCGCCCCAGTGTGCCGCGTAGAGGACCTGGGCCAGGTTTTCCACGAGGATTTCGAAGACCCGTACATGCTCTATTTTCGTCGCGTACGCGAGTCCAGCGGCGTGCACGCAGTGACTCATGTGGACGGTTCGGCCAGGGTCCAGACGGTCCGGGACTCGGGGAACCCGCAGATGCATCGGCTGCTGACCTCGTTCGCAGCTCAGCGGGGCCTGGGCGTCCTGTGCAACACCTCCCTCAACTTCAACGGCGAGGGCTTCATCAACCGCATGTCGGACCTAGTTCTCTACTGCGAGTCGAGGGGAATCCAAGACATGGTCGTCGGCGACACCTGGTACCAACGCACCGACAGCTAACCCACCGCCGTGACCCCCGGACACCCACTCGACCACGCGGACCTACCCGCCCGAATCACGGCCCTCGCCGGCCTATACCTCGCCCCACCCACCCGAGTGCTGGCCCTGGAACTGGCCCCCCACCCCCTTCACCGGGACCGGCCGGTGCTCCCCATGAACCCAGGCACCGCAACCCTCTTCGACCACCTAGACGCAGCAAGCAGGCGACCAACCGCCGCACCCCTACCCACAGTCCCCACGGGTGCTGTGCTTCCGGGTGCTGTGCCCCCGTGCGCTGGATCCTCGGGTGCTGTGCCTCCAACCGCTGTGTCCCCGACCAGTGCCGCCGACCTTCCCGACCTGCCCGGTGCTTCCGATCTGCCGGGACCGCCGGGTGCTTCCGCAGTGCCCTCGGGCGCTGCGCCCCTGACCACAATGCTCTCGGGCGCAGCGCCCCCGGGCGCTGTGTCCCCGCACCCTGTGCCCTCGGCCGCCTGCTTGCAGTTCTTGACCCGCCTCGACCACATCGTCCCGCCGACCCGAGCCGTCCACCTCGTCTGCCTGGCGTTCCCTCCGGCACTCCGGGGCTGGCTAGCCGCCCACCCGCGGTTCACCGCGACCCACCCCCACACCGAAGCACGCTGGGAAGACGAGGTCGCCCGCTGCCTAGGCCACCGAGGCGCCCGCCCCCTCCGACCCCAAACCAGGGCCCTCGAAACCAGCCTCCGACACCACCCCATCCGGAACAACGTCTTCACCTGGTTCCGCACCACCCCACCCACCCACGACGGCCGTGCTTCTGCCACTCCAACCGCTCACACCGGACAGGTCCACCGCTAGCCCAACTGCGCCCCACCGCGGACGTACCGCAACGGCCGATGCCGATCCCCGCCCACGCCGCCACCCCACGCAGCCAACCCGCGCCGCCAACCCACGTTGCCAAACCGCGCTGCCAACCTGCCTCGGGCGCCCACGCCACCAACCCGCGCAGATAACCCGTCCCGCCAACAACGCCCCGCCACCCCGACGTGCTGGCCGCACCACGACACGAACCTGCCCGTGTCCGCGGCGAGAAGGGCATCCGCTGGGGCGGGCGCACGGCAGCTGCGTGATCAATCGCTGACGTTGAGCGTCGCATGCTCCTCGATGCCGAGGTGGGACAGCACGCCACGGAGCCGATCCAATGCCGTCCCCGGGTCCACACTCGCTTCAATCTCAAGGTCGAGATGGCAACGCCCCATGCCGCTGCCCGCGCCCGTGATCTCACCATCGGAAGCGAACGCGGCTTCCAACGCCTCTTCGACCTCGTCGCGGTCGATCGGCAACCCCGTGAAGACGACCTCAACGAACACTGCAGTCCTCCGCTTCAACCCCGGCGAACCATACCGGTCAGAACACTGGCGGCCGCCCTGCCAACCCGCACTGATGACCCCGAGCGGTTGATCGGCGCACAGCCTGCACCATCCCCGCAAGACGTGACTCGGCGAAGCGCGGCTCCCAGCGAAGCGCAGCCGCAAGGCGATAAATGAGCCGACCTCGCCCACCCTGCCGGATGGCGCCCTCGTCCCCAGGGCAGAGCATGCTGATCTCGCTCAAGCACTCGGCTGATGTCGTGCGGGTGCTAACGGCGCGCAGCGCCCGGCTGCGGCGGTCCCCGGCTGTGGTGGTCCTGGGCAGCCGCGGTCCCGAGCGGCGGCGATCGAGGGTGGTGGGGGCCTCGGGCGGCGGAGAACACCGGCCGTGGCGATCGCGGGAGGTGGTGGGCTCGGGTGGTCGCGGTGCGCCTGTGGGGTCGTCAGCGTCCGCCGTCGGCAAGGCTGGGTCGTCGTTGGTGACCTCGACGTGGGCCGACTTGCCTGGGCGGGGCTGCTCGCCGCGAGCCGGTCCCGGTCCCGGTGCCGGTGCCGGTCCCGGTCCGGTCAAGCCGGTCTGGGACCGGCCTCGACCCTGGTCCTGGTCCCGGTTCCGGTCCCGGCTCTGGTCCGGACTGTGGGGCGTCCCGCGAGCAGGTAGCGCGTAGGTGGAGTCGATTAGTTCAGGGCGGTGACGGCGACGCGGGCTGCATCGGCGAGTAGGGCGTCGACGCGTTTGGCGCGCGGTTCGTCTCGGCTGGTCATCACGGCCATGACGATCGGCGCGCGGTTCGGCGGCCAGAGCACGGCGATGTCGTTCCGCCCGCCGTAGTAGCCGCTGCCGGTCTTGTCGCCGACAACCCAGTCGCCGGGCACGCCGGCGCGGATGACCGTAGCGCCGGTGGTGTTGCGTCGCAGCCAGTCGGTGAGTACGGCGCGGTCGTCTTCGGCGAGCGCGTCGCCGAGGACGTACTGCCGCAGGTTGCCTGCCATCGCGCGCGGGGTGCTCGTGTCCCGCACATCGCCGGGGATAGCCGAGTTCAGGTCGGGTTCGTAGCGGTCGACGGAGGTGACGTCGTCGCCGATCGCGGTCAGTGCGGCATCCAGCCCGGCCGGTCCGCCGACGTGGCGCAGCAGGATGTTGCCCGCGGTGTTGTCGCTGAAGCGGACCGCCGCGTCGCACAGGTCGCGCAGGGTCATCCCGGTGTCGAGGTGCTGTTCGGTGATCGGCGAGTTGGCGAGCATGTCCTCGGCGGTGTAGCGGACCACCTCGTCGAGCTGCTGCGGCGTGGTCGTGTCCAGTACCGCGGCGGCGGCCAGTGCCTTGAACGTGGACGCGTACGCGAACCGTTCATCGGCCCGGAAGGCGACCGACTTCCCCGACCCGGTGTCCACCGCGTAGATGCCCAACCGGGCGTCATGCTGCGTCTGCAGCCGGTTGAACTCCTGCTCGACAGCCGGATCGAGCGGGGTGGCGGCCGCACTGGTCGCCACCGGCGGTGCGGTCGGCGCCGGTGGGGCCTGGGGCGACGGCGGTGCTGGTTCGGTGGAGGCCGGTGCGCACGCGGTCAGCGTCAGTGCGGCGAGCACCGCCGCGGACCAAGCGCGCCGCTTCGGAATGCTGAGCAAGATTCGGTCCTTCGGTCGTGCGGAACTGTCTCCGGATTGCCGTGTGCCCGCGCCGGGGGATCGCGGCCCAGGAGACGCACTTCCGCGCACCGCCTTTCTCTCACCGTGGATATCGTCACTATGGCACGCGCGCGGTACGGACGGCCGCAAGCCACGCGGCGAACCACCAGAAAGTGTTCCCGGCCTGGTGCTTTATCCACCCCCGGTGGCCGAGTCCGCTTTACCGTGAATTCACCGGTTTCATTCCTTGTGCGAGCACGGGCAGAAAAAGCAATTGCGCGAATATGACTTGTGGCACGTTTCCCGGCGGATCAGGCGGCGGGCAGGTAGTCGGGGGTTTCGGCCGGGAGCGGCGGTAGGTGCACCACGGTCTGCGGGTGGCTGGTGAGGTACTTGAGCTTGCGCAGGCGCCGCTGGGCGAGACCGGCGCGCCGGGCTTCGTCGAACGCCGGACGCGCGGCGCGGTTGTGGGCCCGGCGGCCGGGCGATGGCTCCATCTGGTCCATGGGAGTCTCCTGACGGTTACAGAGGGTGATGGGCGGCGGGCGTGCTTGGCCGCCGTTTGAGGCAACGTGGTCAACGACAGGACGACGGACGAGGTCGTCGTCGGCTGGCCCGCTGATGGCGGGCCGCGGTGAGGGTGGAGAAGGCGCTGCCGTCCACGGCAGTAGGTGACGTGGGGAGGATGCCGTTCCCGGCATCGCTCCCCCTCCGGTGGTGCCCCCGGCAGGACTCGAACCTGCGACCTAGAGATTAGAAGGCTCTTGCTCTATCCGGCTGAGCTACGAGGGCCTGCGTCGATGCCACTGCTGGCCTCGTGCACGCCAGTAGCTTAGTCGCCGCCACCCTCTCGATCGTTCGATGCAGTCGAATCGTTTCAGGGTGTTCGCACGAACTACGCGAGCGGGTGGGTGCCCGTCGGCTCCTGGAGTGCTCGAGAACTAGGTTCTCGCTGGTCGGAGCTGTCTTCGGAGGTCGCGGCCGGTGCGGTGGGGCATCGCGATCTCCTGTCCGTGCGGGGGATGGTGCGCTGGCTGATCCGCGTGCAATTTTCGAGCACGCGCTCCCTATTGGCAAACATTAACCGAATTCACGACGGGGTGGGAACGCGGGTGGGCGGCCGATATTCCGCCGTTGGCTACGGTCGACGGTCGATCGGCGACGCACCGTGCCCCGCCCTGCCGAGAGCAAGATCACCCTGGCCGGGCCCCGGCGGCTCGTTCGCGTGCGGGGGACGCGAACGGGTCCTCCCTCCGCCGGGGCTCGGTCGGGTCCCGCCGGCGCGCATCACGGAGTCGAGACGGCGCGCTGCCGGCGGGCCACTCCGGGCCGCTGTTCGGGGTCGGCGGCCCGGGGTTCACCCGCGGCGGGGCAACCCCTGGGGCGGGGGTGCCGCGGGAGCTGGGTGCGGGATCAGTTCCACACCTGAATGGCGCGGACGGTGAACGGCGCCTGCGGAACGTAGGTGCCCCCGCCCGGATAGGTGGTGAAGTCGCCCTCGGTGGAACAGTCCTCGCCCTGGTACACGCTCACCATGCGATCCATCCGGTTGACAAAGGAATAGGCGGTGAAATCGGCGAGCAGCGGAACGCATTCCTCGGGATTCACCGTGCGCAGGTCCATGCGCTCCACGTCGCCGCCGTAGTTCTCCTCCGTCCACACGCAGAACTCCCCCTTCTGGCAGGTGACCTGCGGTTTCTCCGGCTCCTGCGGCATCGGCGACGAGGCGTGCGCGAGGCTGCCCATGCCGAATACGCCGACCGACGCCAGCAACAGGATCTTCGGCAGTCGCGAACGGAGTGACTTGATGGTCTTGGTCATTTTCTTCCCCCTGCTTTCCCGGTTTTCGGGTGAATTGGTGATGGCTCCACGATGGCCGGTGGGTGCGGGCTTTGTCAGCAGGGAAATGGGGATCTGTGGACAACTGGGGAATCGTCACCCGGTCGGGTCGGGGATATCCACAGGGGAAGAACTGGGCATTGCCGGGGATGGCGGGGGTGTGCTACTGGTGAGCGCCCGCTGGACTTTCTGAAGCGCTTAAGTCATTCTGGGACAACAGATTGAGCTGGGGAGGAGTGGGGATGGTCAGCGCACGTACCGCGGTGTTCATCGTGTTCGCCTTGAACGGTTGCGCGCTCGGCTCGTGGGCGCCCCGGGTGCCCGCGCTGACCGAGCAGGTCGGCGCCGTGCCCGGGTCGCTGGGCCTCGCGCTGCTCGGGGCGAGCGTCGGGCTGCTGCTCGCGGCCACGGTGACCGGGCGCTTGGTGGAATGGCTGGGCGCGCGCCTGGTCATGGCGCTGTCCACGGTCGCCGCGGCGCTGGTGCTGGCCGCGCTCGGGCTGACCACGTCGGTCCTCTGGCTGGGCATCGTGCTGTTCGCGCTGGGTGCCGCGATCGGCGTGCTCGACGTGGGGATGAACGTGGCCGCGGTGTTCGTCGAACGCGAGGTGGGCAAGCCGCTCATGCCGGTGTTCCACGCCGGGTTCAGCGTCGGCGCCCTGGCCGGCGCCCTGTTCGCCGGGCTCGCCGCGTCGCACGGCTGGACGCCGGCGCGCCAGCTCGCGGTGGCCGCCGCCTTCGCGATCATCGTGCTGTTCGCCGTGGTCAAGGCGTTGCCGGGGGTCAAACCCCACCACGAAACCCGCGAGAAGCGGACCTCGGCGGTCGCTCCGATCAAGCGCCCGGTGCTGTGGCTGCTCGCCGCCATCGCGTTGTGCTCGGCGATCGCCGAGGGCGCCAGTTCGGACTGGTCAGCGCTGCTCCTGGTCACCGAGCACGGCATCGCCGAGGGCCCGGCCGCGCTCGCCTACGCCGGGTTCTCGCTGGCCATGGCGATCGCGCGGCTGACCGGCGGCGTGTTGCAGGCCAAGCTGGGGGCGCGCCAGGTGCTCGCCGGCGGTGCGCTGCTCGCCGCGATCGGCCTGGTGGCCGCGGCGCTGGTCAGCTCGCCGGTCATCGGCTTCGCCGGGTTCGCGCTGGCCGGAGCGGGTCTCGCCGCGTCGTTCCCGGTCGCGCTCGGCCTCGCGGGGGAGGCGGGCAAACGCGCCGACGGCGGTGGTGGCGAACGCGAGATCGCCTTCGTCACCTCGGTCGCGTACACCGGTTTCCTCGCCGGGCCGCCGGTCATCGGCGGTATCGCGCAGCTGACCTCGCTGTCCACGTCGTTCGTCGTGGTCGCGCTGGTCGCGTCGCTGATCGCACCGTCGACCGTGGCCGCGTTGCGCGCCGGGAAGCGCGAACGGGAGCGGAGCTACTGCTGAACGGCCCCGTCCGGGGAGTCGCGCCACTGCTGGAACGGCCGGTCGAGCTTCCAGCGGCCGTCCACCAGCTCGACCACGCGGTGTTCGCAGGTCCCCAGGTTGGACAGGGATTCGAACAGCTCGATGCTCCAGCCGAAGAGCCGACGGCAGAGCAGACGGATGGTCAGCCCGTGCGAAACCACCAGCACTGAACGGGGATGCAGGGGATCGGGCCGCCGCAGTTCCAGTTCGCTGAGGAACGCGGCGACCCGGTCGTCCACGTCCGCGCCGGACTCCCCGAACGGCAGCCGGTAGAAGAAGTGCCCGAACTCGTGCCGCAGCCGCTTCTGCACGGCCTGCCCGTCGGCTTCCTGGAGGTTGCCCCAATCCTGTTCACGCAACCTGGGTTCGTGCATCACCCGTTCGGCGGGCAGGTTCAGCAGCCGCAGGGTTTCGCGGGTCCTCCGGTAGGGGCTCACGTAGACGGCCAGTGGCTCGTCACCAGCCAGTTCGGCGATCACCGGACCGGTCCGCCTCGCCTGCTCCTGACCGGCTTCGGTCAGTGGCAGAGCGTGGTCGGGGATCCGCGTGTAGGCGAGTTCGTCGACGTTGCCCAGTGACTCGGCGTGACGCAGCAGGATGATCCGCACTCCGCCATCTTGCCGGGCCGCGGGCGAGCAGATGGCGGATGGCTGTCCGCGAAGCGTTGCACTTACGCTCGTGTCGTGCCCGAGGAATCCACCGTGACCACGACCAGCAAGTCCCAGGTTTCACGAGGTAATGTCGGCCCGCTGGTCACGGTGGGGGTGCTGCTCGCGGTGCTCGTCGGCACCGGACTGGTCGCGCTCACCGGCGGCGCCGGTTCGGTGATCACCGGACTGGCTGACCCCGGAGTGGTGACGCGGTACGGCATCACCGTGGTCCGGGTGTTGTCCGAAGCCGCGTCCGTGCTCTGCGTCGGCTCACTGCTGCTCGCCGCGTTCCTGGTGCCGCCGCAGAAGTCGGGCGTGCTCGGCCCGGAGGGTTACGCCGCCCTGCGAACCGCGGGGATCGCCGCCTGGTGCTGGTTCTTCGCCGCGGTGGCCTCCATCTACTTCTCCGCCGCCGACGCCGCCGGGCGCCCGGTCACCGAGCTGCTCGACCCGCAGGCACTGCTGCAGATGGTCGACGCGATCGAGCAGCCGAAGGCGTGGGTGTTCACCGCGCTGATCGCGTTGCTGCTCGCCCTCGGCTGCCGACTCGCGCTTTCGTGGGGCTGGACCGCGACGCTGTTCTTCCTGGCCGTCGGCGGGCTGGTGCCGGTCGCGGTCACCGGCCACTCGGCCAGTGGCGGCGCGCACGACGTGGCCACCAACAGCCTGCTGTACCACCTCGTCGCCGCCACGCTGTGGGTCGGCGGCCTGGTCGCGTTGCTGGCGCTGGGCTGGCGGAGGGGTACGCACCTGTCACTGGCCGCGCAGCGCTTCTCGCGGCTGGCGCTGGTGTGCTGGATCGTGATGGCGGTATCCGGCGTGGTCAACGCCCTGATCCGGGTCTCGCCGGCGGAACTGCTGACCACCGACTACGGCCTGCTCGTGCTGGCGAAGGTCGTCGGCCTGCTGGTGCTCGGGGTGTTCGGGCACCAGCAGCGGCAACGCGGGGTGCGCGGTCTCGTCGACGGCGCGGGCGGCAGCCAGCTGCTGCGGCTCGCCTCGGTCGAGATCCTGATCATGTTCGTCACCATCGGCCTGGCCACCGCGCTGGCGCGGACGCCACCACCGCAGGAGGTGACGAGCCAGCCGTCGAACACCGAACTGCTCATCGGCTACGACCTCAGCGGCCCGCCGACCGTGCTCCGGCTGCTCCTGGACTGGCGGTTCGACCTGGTCTTCGGCACGCTCGCGATCACCCTCGCGGTGGTCTACCTGCTGGGGGTGCGCCGGCTGCGGCAGCGCGGCGACGCCTGGCCGGTCGGCCGGACGGTCGCCTGGCTGGCCGGGTGCGCGGTGCTGCTGGTGGCGACGTCGTCCGGGATCGGGCGGTACTCACCGGCGATGTTCAGCGTGCACATGGGCGGCCACATGCTGCTGTCCATGGTGATCCCGGTGCTGCTGGTGCTCGGCGGGCCGGTCACGCTGGCGCTGCGCGCGCTGCCGCCGGCGGGCAAGGACGGTCCGCCGGGGCCGCGCGAATGGCTGCTGGCGTTCGTGCATTCGCCGGTGTCGCGGGCGCTCACCCATCCGGTGGTGGCGCTGGTCCTGTTCGTGGGCTCGTTCTACGTGCTGTATTTCTCCGGGCTGTTCGGGGCCGCGCTCAACTACCACTGGGCCCACTTGCTGATGAACGCCCATTTCATCCTGTCGGGTTACGTCTTCTACTGGCCGGTGATCGGCGTGGACCCGGCGCCGCGGCGGATGCCGCCGCTGGGCAAGCTCGGCATGATGTTCGCTTCGATGCCGTTCCACGCGTTCTTCGGGGTGATCCTGATGAACACGCAGACGGTCCTCGGGGAGTCCTTCTACCAGGCGCTGAAGCTGCCGTGGGCCGGCGATCTGCTCACCGACCAGCGGCTCGGCGGCGGGATCGCGTGGGCGGCGGGCGAGGTGCCGGTGCTGCTGGTGCTGGTGGCGCTGCTGGTCCAGTGGGCGCGGGCGGACGAGCGCGAGGCCAAGCGGTCGGACCGGCGGTCCGATGCCACCGGTGAGGCGGATCTGGTCGCGTACAACGCGATGCTCAAGCAGTTGTCAGAACGCGGTGAAGAGCGCCCGTCCCGCGACTAGTTGTCCACAACGGCTCTGCTTGTCCACAGATCCCGCGCCTCCTGCCCACGCCGCCCGTTCTCCCCGCATCCTGGAAGCACGGACGAACCGCACGAGGGAGGGCGAGGAGCCATGGCTGTCGGAGAAACCCCGGTGACGCTGGTGGGCACGGTGCTGAGCGAGCTGAGCACCCGCAAGGTGGGCGACAGTGGGCACCACGTGGTGAGTTTCTGGGTGCGCAGCAACGAGCGAAGACGGGACCGGGAGACCGACGAATGGGTCGACGGCAGGCAGTTGACCGTGCGGGTCACCTGCTGGCGGCGGCTCGCCGAGACGGTCGGGGAGAGCCTGGTCAAGGGCGACCCGGTGATCGCCTCCGGGAAGCTGTACACGCGGGACTACCAGCAGGACGGGCAGAACAGGTCTCTAGTCGAACTTGAGGCCTACGCGATCGGGCCGAACCTGAGCCGGTGCGATGTCGTGGTCCGCCGCCGGGGCAGGCCGGAGCAGCCGGTGCCGTTGTGGGAAGAAGCGGGAGAAGGGGAGGTGAGCAGGGCACTCTCCCCCGGAGAGGGGATGAGCGCGGCATGACTGAGTTGTCAGCCGAGCACGCCCCGAGGTGACCGGCGTCGAGGCGTCAGTACGACGGCTCTACGATCGCTTGCATGGCCGAGTTCATCTACACCATGAAAAAGGTGCGCAAGACCGTCGGGGACAAGGTCATTCTCGACGACGTCAGCACCGCCTTCTACCCCGGCGCCAAGATCGGCGTGGTGGGTCCGAACGGTGCCGGTAAGTCCACTGTTCTCAAGATCATGGCCGGACTCGACCAGCCGAGCAACGGCGAGGCGTTCCTGCAGCCGGGTGCCTCGGTGGGCATCCTGCAGCAGGAGCCGCCGCTGAACGAGGAGAAGACGGTCCGGGGCAACGTCGAGGAGGGCCTCGGCGACATCAAGGTCAAGCTGGACCGCTTCAACGAGATCGCCGAGCTGATGGCCACCGACTACAGCGAAGCGCTCATGGACGAGATGGGCAAGCTGCAGGAGGAACTCGACCACGCCGACGCGTGGGAGTTGGACTCTCAGCTCGAGCAGGCGATGGACGCGCTGCGCTGCCCGCCGCCGGACGAGAAGGTCACCCACCTCTCCGGTGGTGAGCGCCGCCGGGTGGCGCTGTGCAAGCTGCTGCTGTCGAAGCCGGACCTGCTGCTGCTCGACGAGCCCACCAACCACCTGGACGCGGAGAGCGTGCTGTGGCTGGAGCAGTTCCTGGCCAGCTACCCCGGTGCCGTCCTGGCGGTCACCCACGACCGGTACTTCCTGGACAACGTCGCCGAGTGGATCATGGAGCTCGACCGGGGCCGCGTGGTCGGCTACGAGGGCAACTACTCCACCTACCTCGAGAAGAAGCGCGAACGGCTCGAGGTGCAGGGCAAGAAGGACGCGAAGCTGGCCAAGCGGCTGAAGACCGAACTCGACTGGGTCCGGTCCAACGCCAAGGCGCGGCAGACCAAGTCGCGGTCCCGCCTCGACCGCTACGAGGAGATGGCGGCCGAAGCGGAGAAGACGAGGAAGCTCGACTTCGAGGAGATCCAGATCCCGCCGGGGCCCCGGCTGGGCAATGTGGTCGTCGAGGTCAACAACCTGAGCAAGGGCTTCGACGACCGGGTGCTGATCGACGGGCTGTCGTTCGACCTGCCGCGCAACGGCATCGTCGGCGTGATCGGGCCGAACGGTGTCGGTAAGACGACCCTGTTCAAGACGATCGTCGGCCTGGAGGATGCGGACTCGGGCAGCGTCAAGATCGGCGAGACGGTCAAGCTGTCCTATGTGGACCAGAACCGGGCCGGGATCGACCCGAAGAAGACGGTGTGGGAGGTGGTGTCCGACAAGCTCGACTACATCCACGTCGGGCAGACCGAAATGCCGTCGCGGGCCTACGTCAGCGCGTTCGGCTTCAAGGGTCCTGACCAGCAGAAGCCGGCCGGCGTGCTCTCCGGTGGCGAGCGCAACCGGCTGAACCTGGCGATGACCCTGAAGCAGGGCGGGAACCTGATCCTGCTGGACGAGCCGACCAACGACCTGGACGTGGAGACGCTGGGTTCGCTGGAGAACGCGCTCGAGCAGTTCCCCGGCTGCGCCGTGGTGATTTCGCACGACCGGTGGTTCCTCGACCGCGTCGCGACGCACATCCTGGCTTGGGAAGGCACTGACGAGAATCCGGCGAAGTGGTTCTGGTTCGAGGGCAACTTCGAGGGCTACGAGAAGAACAAGATCGAGCGGCTGGGCGCGGAGGCGGCTCGTCCGCACCGGGTCACCCACCGGAAGCTGACCCGCGACTGAGTGGTTCGTGATAGGCCTGAAGTCCGCACAAGGCGAGCCCGACCGCCACGATCAACCGACCGGAGAGTGCCGTGGTAGCGAGCAACCAGATCCGGCCGGTCGAGCAACTTCTCGACCGGGCCTCGGACCTGCGGTTGCGCGCGCCCGAACTCGCACTGGTGCTCGGCGAGCGGGCGGCTTCGCTCGCCGAGGCCGCCCGGTCGGACCAGGCGTGGCTGCGTGCGGAATCGCTGGTGGTCTACGCGCGCGTCCGGCTGGGTGATCGTGCCCCGGTGACGGCGCGGGCCGTGGCGGCGCTGCGGTCGGCCGAGCACCTCGGGTACTCGCTGCTCTCGGCGCGGCTGCGGACGGACCTCGCGGTGTGCGCGCGCAGCGTCGGGATGCCGTTGACCGGGTTGGCTCTGCTGCGCCCGGTGCTGGCCGAACCCGACCTGACGCCCGGGGAGCGGGCCACGGCGTTGTGCCACCTGGTGGGCTGCATGGCCCAGCTGGGCCGGAAGCAGGAACTGGACCGGGTGCTGCTCGAAGCGGATCGGCTGTGCCTGTCCGACGAGAACTCCGACGGCGACTCGCGGCTGGTGATGCGTTCGCTGGTGAGGGTGGGCATGTCCGCGCACCGTCGCAGGCACGGCGACCTGACCGGGGCGGCCGACGCGGCGCGCACCGGGCTGGGGTTCATCGAGCAGTTGCGGGATCCGCAGGCGGATGGCGGGCTGGCCAGGGCTCGGCTGGTGTTGCAACTGGTGTGCACCCTGCTGGACCGCGGCAACATCGAGATGGCGCTCGAACTGGCGGAGCCAGTGCTCGAATCGCCGCCGCGGGCCGGAGTGATCGGTCCGGCGAGCTGGCTGCGGCTGGCCGTGGCGACGCGCGTGCACTTGAGCACGGGCGCGCCCGAGGCCGCCGGTTTGCTGCTGCGCGAGGCGGTTTACGACGCGGACCGGCACGGGTTGCACTCGCTGACCGCGAAGCTGCTGCTGGAGTTGGCGCACGTCGAGGAGCGGCTGGGCAGGCCGGCCGACGCGCTCGAATGCCTGCGGCGTTCGCGGGCGGCTGAGCAGGTACACCTGCGCGTGCGGCGACAGGCGTGCGCGGTGCTCAGTGGTGAGTTCGGTGGCGGTGAGCAGGCGCCGGTCGACCTGACCGACGTGCTCGCGCGCTCGCCGCGGACGTCCGGTGGGCAGGAAACCACGGTGATCCCGCGGATCACCGACTCGACGCCTCCGCCCGCGCAGTTGGCGCAGGTGCGTGAGGTCGCTCGCCCGAAGCCGCAGCGAGAGGCCGCCGCGAAGCAGCCCGTTCGGGTTGAGGCGCCGCAGTTCGCGCCGGAAGAGCTGACGCAGACCGACCTGCCGCGCTACGAGCCGCAGCGCGTGGACGCGGCGCGGTACGAGCAGCGGCCGGCGGAAGCGAAACCCGCTGCTGAGGCACCCCGGTACGCGCAGCCCGCAGCCGAAACACCTCGCTACGCACAACCGGCCGCCAGTGCGGCGCAGTACGCGCAGCCTGCGGCGGACGCGGCTCGGGCGCAACCGACAGCTGAGCCGGTTCGCTATGTGGCTCAGCCTGCTGCTGAACAGCCCCGGTATGCGCAGCCCGCAGCTCAATACGCGCAGCCCGCGGCGGAGGGTGCTCAGTACGCGTCCTCGGCTCAGTACGAAACTCAGTACGCACCGCGCGCGGGCGACGCGCTGCAGTACCTGCAGCCTGCCGCCGAGACGCCTCGGTATGCGCAACCCACCGAAGCCGCCCAGTACGCAGCGCCTGCGGCCGCGCAGCCTGCTCAGTACGCGCCGCCTGCGGCGGAGGCCGGGCAGTACGCGGCGGCTGAGGCGCCGGTTTATGCGCAGCCTGCCGCCGATGTGCCTCGGTACGCACAACCGGCGGCCGAGGCTGCCCGGTACACGACAACAGCCGCTGAGGCGCCCCGATACGCGCAACCTGCGGCAGAAGCGTCCAGGTACCCGACGCCTGCGGCGGAGACGCCCGGGTATGCGACGCCTGCGGCGGAAACGCCTGGGTACGCGCAGCCTGCGGCGGAGGCGCCTCGGTATGCGCAGCCCGCTGCGTCGGAGGCGCCCCGCTACGAGGCGGTCCAGCAGCCTCCTGCCGAGGCACCCCGGTACGAGCCGTCGGGTGGGGCGGTTCGGTATGAGCCGGTGCCTCAGCCCGCCGCGGATGCTCCGAGGTACCAGCAGGTCGCGCCTGAGCCGGTGCGGTATGCGGAGGCGCCGCCTCAGGCGGAGCCGGTGCGGATGTTGCCGCCGCCGGAACCGTTGCTGGCGCCGGCGCCCGCGGCCGAGCCGGAAGAGCGGCTGCCCGCGATGACCACCATGTCGCAGCCGGAGACGGCGCCGCGCCGGGAGGAACCGCACATCACCACCCGCCACGATTCCGAGCACGGGTCGGTGGCAGCGCGGTCGGTGCTCGACCGGCTCGGGGTGTCTGCGTCCGGTGCGGGCGGTGGGCGTCGACGGGCTGGGGACAAGCCGGTCGACCAGCCGCCCGCCGAGCAGGCCGTCAACCAGCCGCCTGCCGAAACGGCGGCGGAGGCGCCTCGGACCGAGCCGGTCGCCGCGGCTGAGCCGGAGAAGCCCGCGCAAGAAGGGGGCTGGCTGCCGAAGCTGCGGCTGCCACCGTCGCTGGCGCCGGTCGACGAGTACACCTCGGAGTACGGCAAGCCGAACTACGACCTTTCGGGCGGGGACTACACGCCGCCCGCGCCGCCTGCCGACTTCGTGATCCCGGCCGAGGATCCGCCGCCGGATGCCGGATTGGCCGAACTGCTCGCGCTGGCACTCGCCGAGCACCGGGCCGGAACGTCCAGCGCCGCCGCGCTCGTGAAGCGGCTGGGAACGCAGTCCGACGGGGAACCGGCGCAACCGGTGAACGGAAGCTCGCGCCGAGGCGAATACGACCACGGCCGCCGCCAAGCCGGCGGCGAAGCCTGATCGAGGGCGACCGCGCTGGGCGCCGCGGAAGCCGCCAGCGTCAGGCGTCACGAAGGCTGGCAGCGTCGGGTGCCGCGAGGGCTGGCCGCAGCAGGTGGCGGGGGCGGTCTTGCCGGGGGCGCCGGGGCGTCATGCGGAGGTGCGCCGGGCCGTCGAGTCGGGCGCGGCGAGGTGCCGTGCGGGGAGCGCGCCGGGCTGTCGAATTGGGGCGCCGGGGCGCCGAGTTGGGTGCGGGCGGCGCTGAGTTGGGGTGTGGTGGGGCATCGAGCGGGGACGCGGCGGGGCGCCGAGCGTGGGCCCGGCGGGGCGCCGAGCGTGGGTGCGGCGTGGCGCGGGGAGGGGCCGTGGCAGGCGTTGTTGGGGGACGCCGCAGCTAGGTGGGTGGCTAGTTTCCGGTGTGGTGTCGGCCACCGGGGGTGGTTCTTGCTGCTTACTGAATCGAAGGCTGAATCGAAGCCGCCTGCCCTGGGTGGGGAACGGTCGTTTCCCGGCCGATGGCGGTCGTTCCGGGTTCTGGTGAAGGCAGTATTTTCTTGCCACGTAATGCCCATACTGGGGCGAGCGAGAGACACAGCGCGGTGTCGGGAACGGGAGAGTTGCCTGCAATGAGTTCGACGGCGTCTTCGATCAGCTTTGGCGGGGCCTCGAACCCGCCCGGAGCGGGCACCAGCACCACGCTGGACCGCTCCGAGCGCGCGAGCCAGCGGCGCTCGGCCAGCCCCGAGCAGATCCGGGACGAACTCGTCGACGCGGCCGCCGCGCTGGCGCCGGACATCGAGGACCTGATCAGGCTCTACTTCCGCCACACCCCCGCCGAGGAGATCGTCGACGACGCGGCGGCCGACCTGGTCGGCGCGGTGCGGACCCACCTCCAGCTCGCGCAGGAGCGCGTGCCGGGGCGCCCCGTTGTCCGCCTGCTCAACCCGACCACCGCCGAGGACGGGTGGACCCGCGAGGCCACCGTGGTCCAGCTGGTCACCGACGACATGCCGTACCTGGTCGACTCCGTGGCCGCCGAGCTGGCGCGCACCGGCGTCCAGGTGCAGCGCATCGTGCACCCCATCGTGGTGGTGACCCGGGAGCTCACCGGCGAGCTGCGCGAGGTGCACGCGGGCGCCGACGTGGCCGAACCGCCGGAGGGCGCGGCCGCGGAATCCTGGATGTACCTGGAGATCGACTGCATCACCGACCCGCAGCGGGCGCGCGAGCTGGACAACCGGCTGACCTCCGTCCTCGGGGACGTCCGTGAGGTCGTCGAGGACGCCGAGAAGATGGCCGAGGCCGCGCTCTCCCTGGCCGCCGGGCTGGAGAACGAGCCGCCGTCGCTGCCGGCCGCCGAGGTGCGTGAGGGCGCCGAGCTGCTGCGCTGGCTGGCCGACGGGCACTTCACCTTCCTCGGCTACCGCCAGTACGAACTGGTCGAGGCGACCACCGTCGAGGGCGACGAGCCCGCGTTGCGCGCGGTGCTGGCCTCGGGCCTGGGCGTGCTGCGCCAGGACAGCCTCGCCGCCAGAAGCCTGACGGCCGGGCCGGATACGGCGGCGGCCGCGCTGGAGCCCTCGCTGCTGGTGCTCACCCAGGCGAGCGCGCCCTCGACCGTGCACCGCCCGATCTACCCCTACTACGTCGGCGTCAAGACCTTCGACGCCAAGGGCCGCGTCACCGGCGAGCACCGCTTCCTCGGCATGTTCACCACCACCGCCCTGCACGAGAACGTGCTGGACATCCCGGTGGTGGCCAGCCGCGTGCGCGAGGTGATCCACCGCGCCGGGTTCCCGATGGAGTCCTACTCCGGGCAGCGCATGCTCGAGGTGCTGCAGAACTGGCCGCGCGCGGACCTGTTCTCCGCCGACGCCGACTCGCTCTACGCGACCGCGACCGGCGCGATCACCCTCGCCGACCGCCGCCGGCTGCGGGTGTTCCTGCGCCGCGACCCGTACGGCCGCTTCTACTCGTGCCTGGTGTTCCTCCCGCGCGACCGCTACAGCACCCGCTCGCGCGTCGCGATGCAGGAGGTGCTGCTCGACGAGCTCGACGGCACGCACCTCGAATTCAGCACGCGCGTCGGCGAGACCCTGCTCGCCCAGGTGCACTTCACCGTGCACACCGAGCAGGGCGCGCGCACCGAACCGGACACCCTGCGCATCCAGGAACGCCTCAACGACGCCGTGCGCAGCTGGGACGACCTCATGGTCGAGGCGATCCTGGCCGAGCGCCGCGCCCGCGACGGCGAGGCGGGCTTCACCGGCGAGGAGTCGGCGACCGAGCAGGGCCAGCGGTTCGCCTCGGTGTTCCCCGAGGCCTACAAGGAGGACTACACCGCCGAAGAGGCGCTGGCCGACCTCCACCGGCTGGCCTCGCTGTCCGGCCCGGACGACCTGGCCATGTCGTTCTACCTGCCCGCCGACGCCGAACCGGGCGAGCGCCGGTTCAAGCTGTACCTGCTCGGCCAGGGCGTGACCCTGTCGACCGTGCTGCCGCTGCTGCAGCGCATGGGCGTCGAGGTGGTCGACGAACGGCCGTACGAGCTGAACCGCGAGGACGGCTCACGCTCGTGGATCTACGACTTCGGCCTGCGCATGGACCAGCGCGCCCTCGACGAGATCACCCAGGAGCAGGTCGAGGACCTGCGCATCCGGTTCCAGGACGCCTTCGCCGCGGCCTGGAAGGGCGAGTGCGAGGTCGACGGCTTCAACGCGCTCGTCCTGCGCGCCGGGCTGAACTGGCGTCAGGCGGCCGTGCTCCGCGCCTACTCGCGGTACCTGCGCCAGGCGGGCAGCCCGTACTCCCAGGAGTACATCGAGAACGCCGTGCTCGCGCACACCGACATCGCCACCGCGCTGGTCAGCCTCTTCGAGACCCGGTTCGACCTGGGCATCGAGCCCGAGCAGCGCGAGCAGGAAGCGGCCGCGAAGGCCGCCGAGATCGCGAACCTGATCGACGACGTGGTCAGCCTCGACGAGGACCGGATCCTGCGCCGCCTGATGGCGGTCATCGGGGCGACCCTGCGCACGAACTACCACGTCAAGTCGGCCGACGGCGTGCCGCGGCCGTACCTGGCGCTCAAGCTGGACCCGCAGGGCGTGCCCGACCTGCCGGAGCCGAGGCCCAAGTTCGAGGTCTTCGTCTACTCCCCGCGCGTCGAGGGCGTGCACCTGCGCTTCGGCTCGGTCGCGCGCGGCGGGTTGCGCTGGTCCGACCGCCGGGAGGACTTCCGCACCGAGATCCTGGGCCTGGTCAAGGCGCAGGCGGTGAAGAACGCGGTGATCGTGCCGGTCGGCGCGAAGGGTGGCTTCGTGGTCAAGCGGCCGCCTGCCGCCACCGGGGACGCGGGCATCGACCGCGACGCCCAGCTCAACGAGGGCATCGCCTGCTACCGCATGTTCATCTCCGGCCTGCTCGACCTGACCGACAACCTCAACGAGGGCCGGACCGTGCCGGCGCCGGACGTGGTGCGCTACGACGGTGACGACAGCTACCTCGTGGTCGCCGCGGACAAGGGCACCGCGAAGTTCTCCGACATCGCCAACGAGGTGGCCATCAGCTACGGCTTCTGGCTCGGCGACGCCTTCGCCTCCGGTGGCTCGGTCGGCTACGACCACAAGGCCATGGGCATCACCGCGAAGGGCGCGTGGGAGAGCGTCAAGCGCCACTTCCGCGAGCTGGGCGTGGACACCCAGAGCGAGGAGTTCACCGTCGTCGGCATCGGCGACATGGCCGGGGACGTGTTCGGCAACGGCATGCTGCTCTCCGAGCACATCCGGCTGGTGGCCGCGTTCAACCACCTGCACATCTTCCTGGACCCGAACCCGGACGCGGCGGCTTCCTACGCCGAGCGCCGCCGCCTGTTCGACCTGCCGCGGTCCTCGTGGGAGGACTACGACCGGTCGCTGATCAGCGCCGGTGGCGGCATCTACTCGCGGGCCGCGAAGACCATCCCGATCACCCCGCAGGTGCGCGAGGTGCTCGGCCTGCCCGACGACGTGCAGAAGCTGGCCCCGGCCGACCTGATGCGCGCGATCCTGCTCGCCCCGGTGGACCTGCTGTGGAACGGCGGCATCGGCACCTACGTCAAGGCCGAGACCGAATCGCACGCCGACGCCGGGGACAAGGCCAACGACGCGCTCCGCGTCAACGGCGAGGACCTGCGGGTCAAGGTGGTCGGCGAGGGCGGCAACCTCGGGCTGACCCAGCTCGGCCGGATCGAGTTCGCCCGGTCCGGCGGCAAGATCAACACCGACGCGCTGGACAACTCGGCCGGGGTGGACTGCTCCGACCACGAGGTGAACATCAAGATCCTGCTCGACCAGCAGGTCGCGGCCGGCAACCTGGACCGCGAGCAGCGCAACCAGCTGCTGCTGGAGATGACCGACGAGGTCGGCGAGCTGGTGCTCGCGGACAACTACCGGCAGAACGCGGTGCTCGGCGTCAGCCGGGCGCACCGGGCGCCGATGGTCTCGGTGCACGCCAGGCTGATCGCCGACCTGGAGGCCGACGGCAAGCTCGACCGCAAGCTGGAGGCACTGCCCAGCCCGGCCGAGTTCAAGCGGCTCGAGAAGGAGGAGAAGGGCCTCACCTCGCCCGAGCTGGCCACCGTGCTCGCGCACGTGAAGCTCGACCTCAAGGACCAGTTGCTGGCCAGCGAGCTGCCGGACAACGAGGTGTTCGCCCGGCGCCTGCCGGACTACTTCCCGAAGCCGCTGCGGGAGCGCTTCGGCGACGCCATCGCCCACCACCCGCTGCACCGCCAGATCATCACCACGCTGCTGGTCAACGAGGTGGTCGACGGGGCGGGCCTGTCGTACGCGTTCCGGCTCGACGAGGAGATGAACGCGACCGCGACCGACGCCGTGCGCGCCTACGCCGTGGTCACCTCGGTGTACGACCTGCCGTCGCTGTGGCGGGAGATCGACGCGCTCGACAACCTCGTGCCGTCCGAGATCGCCGACGAGATGATGCTGGAGACGCGCCGCCTGCTCGACCGGGCCGCGCGCTGGTTCCTCACCAACCGGCCGCAGCCGCTGGCCGTCGGCGCGGAGATCAACCGCTTCGGCGAGACCGTGGCCCAGCTGGCCACCCAGGTCGAGGGCTTCCTGCGCGGCCGCGAGGCGGAGTCGGTCCGCGAGGACGTCGAGCGGCTGACCTCGCACGGGGTCCCCGAGGCGGTGGCCAGGCGGGTGGCGGTGCTGCTGCACACCTACGGCCTGCTCGACGTCACCGAGGTCGCCGAACTGGCCGAGCAGGAGGTCGGCATCGACGTGGAGCGCAGCCCGGCCGAGACCGCCGAGCTGTACTACGCGCTGTCCGAGCACCTCAACGTGGACAAGATGCTCACCTCGATCAGCGCGCTGGAGCGGGGCAACCGCTGGCACGCGCTGGCGCGGCTGGCGCTGCGGGACGACCTGTACGCGTCGCTGCGGGCGATCACCCTGGACGCGCTGCGGCACAGCGACTCCGACGACACCGCCGACCAGAAGATCGAGCAGTGGGAGCACACCAACGCCTCGCGCCTGGCGCGGGCGCGGGTGTCGCTGGACGAGATCCAGCGCTCCGGCAGGCTCGACCTGGCGACGCTGTCGGTGGCCGCGCGGCAGATGCGGAGCACGGTCCGCTGATGGCACACCGCGCACTGGTCCGGCCGCGCTGGTCGGACATGGACGTCTACGGCCACGTCAACCACGCCAACATGGTCACCCTGCTGGAGGAGGCCAGGGTGCCGCTGCTGTTCGGCGAGTCGGCCGCGGCCGGGCTGACCGAGCTGGCGAAGGGCATCGTGGTGGTCTCGCTGCAGGTCGACTACCGGGCACCGGTGGTGGTCGGCAACGACGACGTGCTGGTCGAGATGACCATGACCGAGCTGCGGTACTCCTCGTTCACCATCGCCTACCGGGTGCACACCGGGCCGGACGAAGCGGACAAGGTGGCCGTGACCGCGCAGACCAAGCTGGCGCCCTACGATGTGGGTACCGAGCGCCCGCGCCGGCTCACCGAGGACGAGCGGGATTTCCTGCGGCGCGGATTAGGGGAGTCGGATGCCTGAACTGCGGATCGCTGATCCGGCGGACCGCGAAACGCTCGGCTCGTTCGTCGCGCGTGCGGTCCGGCTCGACGGCCAGGTGGCGGTGCGCCTGCGCAACCGCGCACCGGGCATCGTCGAAGCGTGGGTCGCCACCCCGTTCGACGTGCTGGCGACCAGGGCGGTGGCCGGGGAGATCAGCCCGGCCGACGTGACCGTGTCCGGGTCCGAGCTGCTCGCCGCGCTGACCGTGGCCGGTGGCGAGCGGATGGACCCCGGCCCGTCGCGGGACCTGCTGTGGCACTCCGAGCTGCCCGCGGCCGGGCGGTGGCAGCCGGTGGACGACCTGCCGGTCGGCGTGGTCGCCGATCTCGCCGACCGCGGGGTGTCGCTGGCCAGGGAGAACGCCGGGCCGCACGGGAACCCGCCCGCTTCGCTGATGGACCAGGCGGTGCTCACCGTGAGCGGGGGCGAGCTGGAGGTCAAGGTCCAGATGCGCTGCCTGTTCGCGTTGTCCGGGATGGGCTTCCTGGACTCGTCGATCAGCGACGACGTGGTGCGGGTGACCGCGACCGACTCGTGGCTGCGCATGGACGCCCGGTACGGCGCGATCGTGCGGCGGCGGCACGCCCTGCTGCCGCTGCTGTTCGGCGCGCACTAGGAGTTCTTACGAAGGTGTTACCAGGGCCGTTCCGGTGGATCCGGGACGGCCCTGGTGTCATCGTAGGGGCATGACCGAGCGCGACCAGGCTGCTGAACCGGATCCCACCAGGGAGTTCCTCGACGGTGTGCGCGCCGAGGAGACCCCGTGGCGGACCGAGCGCCCCGCCGACCAGGAACGGCCGGAGCCGGCGACCGAGAAGCCGTCGCGGTGGCGCCGGGCGGCGCCGTACCTGCAGGCCGGGGCGGCGGTGGGCTGGATCGCCAGCGCCGCGCTGTCCGACGACGACTACGAGGACGGCTACGACGCCGGGTTCGAGGCGGGCTCGGGCGGCGAGAGCTACGGGAGCTGAATCGCGCGCATCCGCTCGATCTCGGCGGTCTGCCCGGTGAGCACTTCCTGCGCCATCTCCTGCGCGCGGACGTTGAGCCCACCGCCGAGCTGCTGCTCCGCCATGGTCAGCGCGCCCTCGTGGTGGCGGATCATCAGTTCCAGGAACAACCGGTCGAAGTCGGTGCCCTTCGCCGCGCGCAACGCGTCCAGCTGCTCCGGGGTGGCCATGCCCGGCATGGTGGAGTGGTCGTGACCGCCGTGTGAACCGTGCCCCGCGTGCCCGCCGGTGTCCTCGGGCGGCACCGGCTTCCCGTGCTCGGTGAGCCAGGAGGACATCTGCGCGATTTCGGCGCCCTGCGCCACGTCGATCCGGCTCGACACCCCGCGCACCAGCTCGTTGCTCGCGCGGTCGGCCACCAGCGCGGTCATCACGAGCGCCTGCCGGTGGTGCGGGATCATGTTGGTGACGTAGTTCACATCGGCTTCGCTGATCGTCACGTTCTGCTGATGCTGCGCGGCTTCCCCGGGCGGGACCTCGGTGGCGGCCTCACCGGGTTTGCCGGGAACGAGCACCCCCGCCGAGGGTTGCGGGGGCGGGACCGGCTCGTTCGAGCACCCCGCCAGCACCACGCAGGCGAGCCCGGCGGCGATCGCGGCGGTCACTGTTCGTGTCATGGGCGCCAGCGAACCGTCTCGGCCGCCGGTTCGTCAATCCTCTCGCAGGTCGGACCCCTCTTAAGTAGCTATCGACCATCTGCGCGAAAGGTAATAATCTCCGGCGACCAGTAAAGATTGGGGGCTCGTGTGGTGAACAGGATTTTCCGGACCCACCGCCTTTCCCGTGTGTTCGTGGCGGCGGCCGGTGCGGTCGGCCTCGCGCTCTCCGGCGTCGCCGGGGTCCCGGGCGCGGTCGCCCAGAGCGGGATCCCGCCGGTCGACCAGATCGTGCACAGCCCGAACATCCGGCAGATCGCCAACATCCCGAAGCAGGCGCCGTTCAACACGACGAACGCGCTCGGCACCGACATCGCCTTCACCAAGGACCACGCGATCGTCGGCAACTACGACGGCTTCGTCATCTACGACATCAAGCAGCCGTCGAAGCCGAAGATCGTCAGCCAGGTGCTCTGCCCCGGTGCGCAGAACGACGTCTCGGTGGTCGGTGACCTGCTCTTCCTCTCCACCGACTCCTCGCGCAGCGACGATTCCTGCCAGAGCACCCCGCTGCCCGCCTCGAACAAGGCGGCGTGGGAGGGCATCAAGGTCTTCGACATCTCCGACCTGGCGAAGCCGCGCTACGTCTCCGCGGTGGAGACCGACTGCGGTTCGCACACCCACACGCTGGTGCCGGACGAGAAGACCGACTCCACGCTGCTCTACATCTCCTCGTACGCGCCGGCCTCGAACCTGCCGGACTGCCAGCCGCCGCACGACAAGGTGTCCATCGTCAAGGTGCCGAACCAGGCCCCGGAGGACGCGGCGCTGATCGCCACCCCGGTGCTCTTCCCGGACGGCGGCAACCCCGGTGGCGACAACCCGGACGGCACGCGCCGCTCGGCCACCACCGGCTGCCACGACCTCACCGCGTACCCGGAGAAGGACCTGATCGGCGGCGCCTGCATGGGTGACGGCGTGCTGATCGACATCAAGGACCGGCTGAACCCGCGGGTGATCGAGCGGGTGCAGGACAACGTGAACTTCGCGTTCTGGCACTCGGCCACGTTCAACAACGACGGCACCAAGGTCATCTTCACCGACGAGCTGGGTGGCGGTGGCCAGGCCATCTGCAACGCGAAGTTCGGCCCGAACCGCGGTGCCGACGGCATCTACGACATCACCGGCTCCGGCGACGACCGCAAGCTCGAGTTCCGCAGCTACTACAAGATCTCGCGCTACCAGGCCGACACGGAGAACTGCGTGGCGCACAACGGTTCGCTGATCCCGGTCAAGGGCCGCGACATCATGGTGCAGGCCTGGTACCAGGGCGGCATCTCGGTGTGGGACTTCACCGACTCGGCGAACCCCAAGGAGATCGCCTGGTGGGACCGCGGCCCGCTGTCGAACACCGAGAGCATCACCGGCGGCTCGTGGTCGGCGTACTACTACAACGGCTACATCTACTCGTCGGACATCCAGAAGGGCCTCGATGTGCTCGATGTGCGTGACCGCGCCACCGCGCCCGCGAAGTCCGTGAAGTACGACCAGTTCAACCCCCAGACGCAGCCGCGCTACGGCCGCTGACGGGCCCGTCCCAACGCTATGAGTGGGGCATTACTTGCAATCAACGCAAGTAATGCCCCACTCATAGCATTCGGGGGAGGCTAGATGAGCCAGGCGGCGGCGTCGGGCGGCAGCTTGCCCTCGACCAGCGGGCTGCTGGACAGCAGCACCTCGCCCGGGGGCAGGTCCACCGGTGCCGCCGAGGTGTTCAGTGCGCAGACGAGCCCGCCGGGCTTGCGCCGCAGGGCGAAGCAGCCCGCCGGGGCGCCGTACCACTCGACCTCGTCGCCGTCGAAGGCCGGATGCTGGTGCCGCAGTTCCAGCGCGTGCCGGTAGAGCGAGAGCGTGGAGTCGGCGTCCTCCAGTTGCGCCTCCACGGTCAGCTCGGCCCAGTCGTCCGGCATCGGCAGCCAGGCGCGGTCCGCGGTGGAGAAGCCGAACGGCGGTTCCTTGCCCTCCCAGGGGATCGGCACGCGGCAGCCGTCGCGGCCCCCGTCCGGGCCCGCCGTGCGCACCCGCGGGTCCACCAGCGCCTCCGCCGGAAGGTCCACATTGGCCAGACCGAGTTCTTCGCCGTTGTACAGGTAGATCGCGCCCGGCAGGGCCAGTTCCACCAGCGCCATCGCGCGCGCCCGCCGCACGCCCTGCTCGCCGCCGCCGTACCGGCTCACCTGCCGCCAGACGTCGTGGTTGGAGAGCGTCCAGGTGGCGGCCACCCCGGCACTGCCGGCGATCGCCAGCGAGCGTTCGATCGACGCCCGCATCGCGTCGGCGTCGAAATGGGTGAGCACCAGGCGGAAGTTGAAGCCGAGGTGGAGTTCGTCCGGCCGGAGGTAGCGGGCGAAGCGCTCCTCGTCGGACACCCAGATCTCCCCGACGGCCATCGTGCCCGGGTACTCGTCGAGCACCTTGCGGATCATCTGGTGGATCTCGTGCACGCCGTCGTTGTCGAAGCGGCGGTCGGGGATGTCGCGGTAGTCCCCGCTGATCAGCGCGTCCGCGGCGGCCGCCCGCAGGTCCATGTCGGGCAGGCCGGGCGGTTTCGCCATGCCGTGCGCCACGTCGATGCGGAACCCGTCGACCCCGCGGTCCAGCCAGAACCGCAGCGTCCGCTCGAGGTCGGCGGGCACCTCCGGATTGCCCCAGTTGAGGTCCGGCTGCTCCGGCGCGAACAGGTGCAGGTACCACTGGCCGTCCGGCACCCTGGTCCACGCCGGGCCGCCGAACGCGCTGACCCAGTTGTTCGGCGGGTGCTCACCGGTGATGCCGAGGCCTTCGCGGAAGATGTAGCGCTCCCGCTCGGGACTGCCCGGCAGCGAGGCCAGCGCGGCGGTGAACCACTCGTGCTGGTCGCTGGTGTGGTTGGGCACCAGGTCGATGGTGACCTTCATGCCGCGCGCGTGGGCCGCTTCGAGCAACCGGTCGAAGGCGGCCAGATCGCCGAACAACGGGTCGACCGCACGGGGATCCGAGATGTCGTAACCGTTGTCGGCCATCGGCGAGCGGTAGAACGGGGTCAGCCACAGCGCGTCGACCCCCAGCAGCTCCAGGTACCCGAGTCTGCTGCGGATCCCGTCCAGGTCACCGACCCCGTCGCCGTCGGAGTCGGCGAACGACCGGACGTAGACCTGGTAGAAAACGCTGTCACGCCACCACTGGACCTCGCCAGCCGCGGTGGTTCTGCTGTCGGCAGCTCTGCGCACGAGGCGCAATCCTTCCACCTCCACGGCGGGGCTTGTCCAGCAGCGTCGGGTTTTCTCTTGGGAGGCCTCAGATCCAGCTGTTCATCATGCTCTGTGCGGCCATTTCGAGGTATGCCCAGAGCTGATCGGCGTAAGGCTGCGGCAGCTTCGCCTCGTCGACCGCCACCCGCATCGCGCGCAGCCACGCGTCGCGCTCGATCGGCCCGATCTTGAACGGCGCGTGCCGCATCCGCAGCCGGGGGTGGCCGCGCTGGTCGGAGTAGGTGTGCGGACCGCCCCAGTACTGCATCAGGAACAGCCGGAACCGCTCCTCGGCCGGGCCGAGGTCCTCCTCCGGGTAGAGCGGGCGGAGGATCTCGTCCTCGGCGACCTGCTGGTAGAACCGCGCGACGATGAACCGGAACGTCGGCTCACCGCCGACGGCCTCGTAGAACGTCTGGGGGTCCTGCGTTTCCGGGGTCACGTTCACCACTCCATCATGCCTGCTGGCTGTTCGACGCCGAGCCGCCGAAGAACCGGCCGAGCGGCGGTTCGAACCCGGCGTCCTCCAGCGCGCTCATGATCTTGGCGCGCAGCGCGCGCTGGGCGGCCCACTGCCTGCCGGGGCGGACCTTCACCGTCATCCGGAGCTGCATGCCCTCCGGGGTGACGGCCTCCACCCCGAGCACCTCGGGCGCCTCCAGCACGTCGGAGGCCAGCGGCTCGGTCTTGACCGCGTCCTCGGCGACCTCGGCCAGCAGCGTGGTCGCCCGGCCGACGTCGGCGTTGTAGTTCAGCGGCACGTCGACCACGGCCACCGCGTGGCCCTGGCTGGAGTTGCCGACCCGGAGCACCTCGCCGTTGCGGACGTACCAGACGGTGCCGTTCAGGTCGCGCACCGTGGTGATCCGCAGGCCGACCGCCTCGACGGTGCCGGTGGCCTCACCGAGGTCGACCACGTCGCCGACGCCGTACTGGTCCTCGAGCATCATGAACATGCCGGACAGGAAGTCCTTGACCAGGTTCTGCGCACCGAACCCGAGCGCGACCCCGACGATGCCCGCCGAGGCGATGATCGGGCCGAGATTGATGCCGAGCTCGCCGAGCACCAGGATGAAGGCCAGGCCGTAGACCAGGAACGTGGTCAGCGACTTGAGTACCGAGCCGATGGTCTTGGCGCGCTGCCGCCGTCGTTCGGCGACCAGCGGGCCGAGGATCTCCGGGGCGCGTTCGCGCAGCGGCCGCAGTATCGTCGGCAGCTTGCCGCTGCTGCCGTTGTTCTCCGGCAGCGTGGTGACCTTGTCGATCAGCCTGCGGGCGACGAGCCGGATGACGAACGCGATGATCAGGATCATCAGGATGCGCACCGGCTTCTCGAGCAGCCAGTCCGCGGATCCGGCCAGCCACGCGTTGCCGGTGACGTCGTAGACCCAGCGGCACCAGCTGCCCGCTTCCTGGGTGCAGAGCGGCAGTGCGTCGGGGGGCTGCTGGCTGAGCAGTGCGTTCACGGCTGAGAAGTACTCCTTTTCCGTGGGTTTCGCTCATCGTCACATGGATTTCACGTGCTCCGGCGAGTGTTCCGGGGAGGGCGGGCGAGGCACGCGCTCGGGGTCGCCGGAACCGGCCACCACGGTACCGGTCGATGACACGTCGGATAACACACGTGCGCATTGGGTGTGATCTGTGGTCGACTATGGCTGAACCGGTGGAGGTGGTCGAGTGCCAGACCGACAACCGATCCCCTTCGGCGCGCCGGGCCGGGAGAAGGCCGGGCAGGCGCCGGAGGTCGTGTCCTGTGCGCACTCGGGCGGGTCGAACGGACCCCAGCCCAGTGGGCCGCCGAGCCGTGGCGGGCGTGTGACCCGCGTACACGGCCAGCGCAAGGGGCGCGATCCGGGGGGTTCGGGGCCGGTCGCACCGCTGGGCGGGCGCCGCCGGGTGCTGCTGCTCAACGCCACCTTCGAACCGCTGACCGCGCTGCCGCTGCGGCGCGCGGTGGTGCTGCTGCTGTGCGGCAAGGCCGAGGTGGTGCACGGCGATCCGGCCGGGCTGATCCTGCACGCGGCGACGATGACCGTGCCGGTGCCCTCGGTGATCCGCCTGAGCACCTACGTGCGGGTCCCCTACCGGGCGCAGGTGCCGCTGACCAGGGCCGGGTTGATGCACCGCGACCGGTACCGCTGCGTGTACTGCGGTGGCCGCGCGGAGACCATCGACCACGTGGTGCCGCGCAGCAAGGGCGGGGAGCACAGCTGGCAGAACTGCGTGGCGTGCTGCACGAAGTGCAACCACCGCAAGGCGGACTCGCTGCTCAGCGAGATCGGCTGGCGGCTGCCGGTGATCCCGCGGGCACCGCACGGTCCGCACTGGCGGCTGCTCGCCCACACCACGGACGCCGACCCGCTCTGGCGCCAGTACCTCGGCGCCCCGGCCGCCTAGGGCAGCCGGGGCGTTCGACCGCTTCGCGCCTCAGGCGGTGACGCGGGTCCCGCAGGTGACCCGGGTGCCACGCGTCACACGCGTGCCCCGGGTGACTCGCGTGCCCGCGGTGACCCGGGTGCCCGCCGTGACGCGGGTGCCGCAGGTGACTCGGGTGCCGGGGGTGGCGGCCGCGGTGACTCGCGTCCCGGGGGTGGCGGCGGTCGCGGTGACGCGCGTGCCCCTGGTGACCCTCGTGCCCCGGGTGACTCGCGTGCCGCAGGTGACCCTCGTGCCCGCGGTGACGCGCGTGCCGGCGGTGACCCGGGTACCGCGGGTCACCCTCGTGCCCCGAGTGACACGCGTACCGGCAGTGACGCGTGTGCCCCGCGTCACCCTCGTGCCACGCCCGTCCGAGTCAAGGATCATTCGGGTCATCTCGTTGAGTGACGAAAAACGGTCGTACGTCGCCTGGGCGGGGGTGGGGGCGCTGTGCATGACGTGTCCTCCTGGGACCGTTCCGTGACAATTGAAGCCGGGAAGCGAGGCGGCAAGGCCCGTACAGGTGAAAAAAGTACGAGGATTTCACCGCCGGAACAAGACAACAGCGGTGAGTACCGCCGCACGTACGTTGAGTTGCCACCTTTCGGCTACCCCGCTTCGCCCTGTTGGCCGGTTGCCGACGGGGCAAGCGGGGGACGTCCGGTGAATGGTTGGCGAACCGCGGCGTCCCGGCACGCTCGGCTGGGCCATCAGCTACGCTGCGCGCGTGAACTTGGTCGAGACGCTTCTGGTCTTCGCGGCCGCGCCGCTGGCCATCTACCTGGTGGTCAGCCTGTGGACGCTGCGGTCGAAATTCTCCGGTGCGCCGAGGTACCGGCCCGGCCAGCCCTGGGACTACGCGCCGATCTGGTGGAGCGCGAACCCCGAGGGAGCAGGCCGCCAGGCACCGGCGGGGACCGAGGAAGGCGGCGCCACCGCCGTCACGGCACGAGGAGGGGCTCGTGGGAGCTGGTGAACTGACGCACGGCGGCGCGAGCGCCGCCGAGGTCGACGAGCGCGACCTGCCGACCGGCACCGTGGTGCTGCCGACCGGGCGCATCACGGCCGCCAAGATGTACGAGCCCGCTGGGCCGAACGGCCCATTCAGCGCCGTCCAGCTGGCCCGCCTCGACGAGGCGCTGACCCTGGCCAGCCGCGAAACGGGCCTGGACTTCAGCGTCTACCTGGGCGAACTGGGTGAGGACACCCGCGCCGCGGCCGAACGGCTGCACGCCTCCACCGGCGAGGGCGCCACCCGTGCGGTGCTGATCGCCGTTTCGCCGGGGGAGCGCGTGGTCGAGGTGGTCACCGGTGAGCTGGCCTTCCAGCGCCTGCCGGACCGCGGCGCCAAGCTCGCGGTGATGAGCATGGTCGCCTCCTTCAAGGAGGGTGACCTGGTCGGCGGCCTGGTCAGCGGCCTGCGCATGCTGACCGACCAGGCGGGCCCCGAGCCCAAGCACTGACCCAGCGCGAACGAGAAGGGGCGTGACCACCGCGGTCACGCCCCTTCTCGCTGTCTCAGGCCTGCTGGTCGAACTCGCGGGCGGCCAGTGCGCGCACGATGCCCGCCCGACCTTCCGTGACCAGCCGGCGCAGGGCAGCCGGGTGCTCACCGGCGAGCCACGCGTCGGCCGCTTCCACGGTGGTGGCCTCCACCGCCCACGACGGGAAGAGCCCCATCACCGTCGGCTGCGCGCGCTCGCTGGAGCGCCGCTGCCACACCTCGTCGATCTGCGCGAAGTACTTCTCCACGTAGGCGCCGAGCAGGGCCTTCTGCCCGGGGTGCGAGAAACCGCCGATCAGCGCGTTGCTCACGGCATTGGGCAGCTCGTCGTCGAAGACCGCGCGCTGCCACGCGTCCGCCTTGGCCTCGGGCGTCGGGCGCAGCGCCCGCGAACCCTCGGCCTGGCGGCGGCCGGTGGCGGTGTTGTCGCGCGCCAGCTCGGCGTCGATCTCGTCGTCGCCCGCCTTGCCGTGCGCGACCAGCGCGTGGAGCAGCCGCCAGCGCAGGTCGGTGTCCACGGTGAGGCCCTCGAGCGGGGCGGAACCGTCGAGCCAGCCGGCCAGCTCGGTGAGCACGGTGTCGTCGAGCACGGCACCGGCGAGCGAGTTGACGAACGCCAGCTGGTGGTCCGACCCCGGCTGCGCCGACTTCGCCAGCTCCAGCAGCTTGCCGGTGAAGGTGGGCCAGCCCTGTGACATCGCCCACTCGGGCTCGGCGTAGGAGTTGAGCGCGGTCTGCGCCTGGAGCAGCAGCCGCTGCACCACGCCGACCTCGCTCTCCGCGTGCACGCCGCGCGAGACCAGGGTGACGAAGTCGCGGGCCTTCAGCTCGGCCTCGCGGGTCATCTCCCACGCCGCCGACCAGCACAGCGTGCGGGGCAGCGGGTCGGTGATGTCGGCGATCCGGTCGATCAGGGTGACCAGCGAACCGCTGTCCAGCCGCATCGTGCAGTAGGTCAGGTCGTCGTCGTTGACCAGCACGAGCTTGCCCGCGGGCACGCCGACCAGGTCGGCCACGGCGGTGCGCTCACCGGTCACGTCCAGCTCCACCCGCTTGGTGCGGGTGATCCGGCCGGCGTCGTCCTCGTCGTACACACCGACCGCGATGCGGTGCGTGCGCAGCTCACCGGCACCCGGCTTGGCGCCGGACTGGACCACGTCGAACGAGCTGAACTTGCCGTCGCCGTCCACCTCGAACCGCGGCGTGAGCGAGTTGAGCCCGGTGGTCTCCAGCCATTCGGCGCTCCACCAGGACAGGTCGCGGCCGGAGGCTTCTTCGAGCGCGGCGAGCAGGTCGGCCAAGGTGGCGTTGCCCCAGGCGTGCTTGCCGAAGTAGAGCCGCAGGCCGGCGAGGAAGTTGTCCTGGCCGACGTAGGCGACCAGCTGCTTGAGCACGCTGGCGCCCTTGGCGTAGGTGATGCCGTCGAAGTTCACCTCGACCGCGTGCAGGTCGACGATGTCCGCCGCGATCGGATGCGTGGACGGGAGCTGGTCCTGCTGGTACGCCCAGGCCTTCTCGACGTTGGCGAAGCTGGTCCAGGCGTTGCGGTACTCGGTCGCTTCGGTCAGGGCGAGGACGCTGGCGAAGGTGGCGAAGGACTCGTTCAGCCAGAGGTCGTCCCACCAGCGCATGGTGACCAGGTCGCCGAACCACATGTGCGCCATCTCGTGGAGCAGCGTCTCGGCGCGGCGCTCGTAGGCGTACCGGGTGACGCGCGACCGGAAGACGTAGTCCTCCAGGAAGGTGACCGCCCCGGCGTTCTCCATCGCGCCCGCGTTGAACTCGGGCACGAAGAGCTGGTCGTACTTGCTGAACGGGTACGGCGTGCCGAACTTCTCGTGGTAGAAGCCGAAGCCCTGCTTGGTCTCGGTGAACAGCCGGTCGGCGTCGAGGTGCTCGGCCAGCGAGGCGCGGCAGTAGATGCCGAGCGGGATCTCGCCGTGGTCGTCGGTGTAGGTGTCGCGCCATTCGGCGTACGGCCCGGCGATCAGCGCGACCAGGTAGGTCGACATGCGCTCGGCAGTGGCGAACACCGTGCGGACCGCGCCCTCCGGGGTGTCCTCGGTGGACTCCACCAGCGCGTTCGAGATGATCTTCCAGTCCCGCGGCGCGACCACGGTGAGCCGGTAGACCGACTTCAGGTCCGGCTGGTCGAAGCAGGCGAACATGCGCTTGGCGTCGGCGGTCTCGAACTGCGTGTAGAGGTAGACGCCCTCGTCGACCGGGTCGACGAAGCGGTGCAGGCCCTCGCCGGTGTTCATGTAGCGGCAGTCGGCCTCGACCACGAGCTCGTTCGACGCGGCCAGCTCGGGCAGCGCGATGCCGTCCTCTTCGCGGTAGTTCTCGATCGCGAGCTTGTTGCCGTTGAGCGTGGCCGAGCGCACCTGCTCGGCGACGATGTCGACCCAGGAGCCCTCGCCGGGCCGGGAGCTGGTGAACCGGACGGTGGTCTTCGAGTCGAAGATCTTCTCGCCCGGTCCGCCGCGGCCGTCGGTCAGGTCGAGCTCGATGTCGTAGGACTCGACTTCGAGCAGTCCGGCTCGCTGCTGGGCTTGGTCGCGCGTCAGGTTCGGGGCGGGCACAGGCACCTCTGGTCGTTGATATCGGTTATCGGTTCGCTTACCAAGGCATCCAATCATGTGAGCTGCCTCGCTGACGATGGGGAACAACAGCCGTGCCCGTGCTGTTGCCGAGGACAGGAGTGCCCTACCGAGCAGGGAGACGTGATGACCGCAGCCCAACCGGCCGAGGTGGATTTCTACTTCGACCCGATCTGCCCGTATGCCTGGATCAGCTCCCGCTGGATCCTCGAGGTGGAGAAGCACCGCGACATCGACCTGAAGTTCCGCGTGATGAGCCTGTCGGTGCTCAACGAGAACCGCGACGACCTGCCCGAGGGGTACCGCTCGATGCTGGACCAGGGCTGGGGCCCGGTCCGGGTGGCGATCGCGGTGGCCGAGGCCAAGGGCGAGGCGGTGCTGCGCGAGTACTACACCGCGATCGGCACCCGCATCCACAACCAGGGCCGCGGCTACGGCGACGACGTCATCCGCGAGGCGCTGCGTGAGATCGGCGCGCCGGAGGAACTGGCCGAGGCGGCGAACTCCACCCAGTACGACGAAGCGCTGCGCAAGAGCCACCACGAGGGCATGGACCCGGTGGGCTCGGACGTCGGCACGCCGACGATCCACATCAACGGCGTCGCCTTCTTCGGCCCGGTGCTGACCTCCATCCCGCGCGGTGACGACGCGGTGCGCGTGTTCGACGGCGCGTACGCGCTCGCCTCCTACCCGGACTTCTTCGAGCTGAAGCGCACCCGGACCGGTACCGACGCGCTGAACTTCGACTGAGCCGAACGCGTGACCGGTTGACTCCGGTGGGTAGGCTCCCGTGCATGGGTGCCGTATCCACACCGGTTTCGCGGTCACGGGTGGCGATCGCCGGGTTCGTCGGCACCACCATCGAGTTCTACGACTTCTACATCTACGGCACCGCGGCCGTGCTCGTCTTCGGGGACGTCTTCTTCCCGAAGTTCTCCGCGACGGCGGGCACGATCGCTTCGCTGGCCACCTTCGGCGTCGGCTTCGTCGCCCGGCCGCTCGGAGCCGTCCTTTTCGGACATTTCGGCGATCGGGTCGGCCGCAAGCGGATGCTGATCGTCTCGCTGCTGCTGATGGGGCTGAGCACGGTCGCGGTCGGCCTGGTGCCCGGGTACGCCACGCTCGGTGTGCTCGCGCCGGTCCTGCTGACCGTGTTCCGGTTCCTCCAGGGCATCGGCCTCGGCGGCGAGTGGGGCGGCGCCGTGCTGTTGTCGGTCGAATACGCGCCGGAGGGCAAGCGCGGGCTGTACTCCAGCTTCCCGCAGCTCGGCCCGGCGGTCGGGTTCTTCCTCTCCGGCGGGGTCTTCCTGCTGCTCACCTCGGTGCTGTCCACCGAGGACTTCCGCGCCTGGGGCTGGCGGATCCCGTTCCTGCTCAGCGCGGTGCTGGTGGTGGTCGGGTACTACATCCGGACCACCATCGCCGAGACCCCGGTCTTCCAGCGGGCGATGGACCGCGCGGAACGGGCCAGGGTGCCGCTGTTCGAGGTGGTCCGCCGCCAGGGGTGGGTGCTGCTGCTGGCTTCGGGCGCGATGGTGCTGGCGCACACGCTGTTCTACACGGTGATGACGTTCAACCTGTCCTACGGCACGACGGTGCTCAAGCTGAGCTACAGCGCGATGCTGACCTGCACGGTGATCGCCGCGGTGTGCCTCGGGGTGGCCACGCTCGGGTCGGCCAGGCTGTCGGACCGGCTGGGGCGCAAGCGCGTCTGCCTGGGCGCGGCGGCGGTTTCGGTGCTGTGGGCGTTCCCGATGTACTGGCTGATGAACACCGCGAACCCGGTGCTGATCGCGGTGGCGCTCAGCGGCGGCATGGTGATCATGGGCTTGTTCTTCGGGCCGATGGGCGCGTTCCTGCCGGAGTTGTTCGCCACGCGGTACCGCTATTCGGGCGCCTCGGTGGCGTACAGCATGGGCGGCATCATCGGCGGTGCGGTGTCGCCGATCCTGGCCACCGAGTTCTACGACGCGGCGAAGTCGTCGTGGCCCATCTCGCTGTACCTCGTCGGGGTGTCGGTGGTCGCCGCGGGGTGCGTGGCGCTGCTCAAGGAGACCTACCGCGGCGATCTGGCCGGGTAGTCCGCGCTCAGCCGAGGCGCAACGCGGCCCGCGTGACGTCCTCGGCCACCGGCGACCCGGCGATCGCCGCCGCGGCGTCGATCTTCCCGGCGCGCAGTTCACCGTCCAAAGTGATCAGACGGCCGAGGATGTCCTGCTGTGCCAACAGGAATTCCCGGTCGACCGGGGCGCCGTGGCCGGGCACGATGAGCTCCGCGCCGAGCGCCAGCAGCCCGCCGAGTGCGCCGGGCCAGCCGGTCAGCGTGGTGTCCGTGCCGAAGGACTCCGCGGAGAACGAGCCCGGCGGCGCGAATTCGACGAGGTCACCGGCGAAGACCAGCGACGCGTCCGGCACGTGCACCGCCACGTCGTTGTCGCTGTGCGCGGGTCCGAAGTGGACCAGCTCGACCCGGCGGCCGCCGATGTCCAGCACCGCCCGGTCGGTGAGCAGCCGGTCCGGCAGCGCGAGTTCCGGCTTGCCGCGGGCGGCCAGTTCGCGGCGGCAGTTCTCGTGGGCCCAGACCGCGCAGGGCAGGAACGCCGAGACCCCGAAGGCGTGGTCGAAGTGGTCGTGCGTGAGCACCACGGTCCACGGGTGCGGGGTCACCTCGCGCACCGCGTTCGCCAGTTCCGCGCCCTGCGCCGCGTCGGCCCTGGTGTCGACCACCAGGCAGGCGCCGTCGCCGACGACCAGCCCGACGGTCAGGTCCCAGTCCGGGTAGCGGCGCGCGTACACGCCGTCCGCGAGTTCTTCCCAGCGCACGGTCACCTTCTCGGAGTCACGTCGACGAAAACGCCTTCGTCCAGGTAGGGAGCCATCTTGGAGGAGTTCACCGCGATCGCGAGATCGACGTCGCGCATGTGCCCGGCCTGGCTCAGGTCCTTGCCCGACGACGAACTGGCGACCACCGCGCCGACGTCCGGACCGGCAGCGCGGTAGGCGCGCGCGGCCAGGCTCGCCTCCGCCGACGGCCACTGCGCGCCCGCGGTGATCAGCGCGTCGACGATGGCGCCGGCGCCGAGCAGGTCCTCCGCGCTCGGGCGCAGCGTGCCGGTGGTCCCGAGGTCGGTGAGCACGTCCACGCCCCAGCGTTCGCCCGCCGGGACCACGCCGATCGGCCCGCCCTGCGCCAGCACCCGCGCCATCCTGGCCACCGCGCGCGCGTTGCGCAGGCAGCCGGTGAGCACCTGGGTGCCCGCGTTCGCCGCCATCGCGCACAGCGTCGCGCCGTTCGGCGAGGGCAGCGCGAGCAGCGTGCCCGCCGGAATGGTCAGCACCGAAGCCGGTCGCAGGCTCCACTCCCACTCGCCCGCCGGGATCGCGCCCGCCGCCCGCGCGGCCTCGATGCCGCGTTCGTCGCGCCAGCGGACCGGCAGCACGCGGGCGCCCCGGCTGAGCGCGATGTCCACCGTGGTGGAGAACGAGAGCACGTCCACGACGACCAGCACCGCGCATTCCGCGCCCAGCGCGGTGATCCCCTCTTCGCCCCATTCGAGCCGGATGTCGTGCCCCGGCTGCCCGAAGATGCTCATCGTCACAGCATGCCGGGCGGGCGCGCCCCGTGCCGCGCCGGATGGCAGACTCTGGTGCCGTGCGTGTTTACCTTGGAGCCGACCATGCGGGCTTCGAACTGAAGAACCACCTGGTCGAGCACCTGCGCGAGCAGGGCCACGAAGTGACCGACGTCGGTCCGGCCGAGTACGACCCGGCCGACGACTACCCCGCTTTCTGCGTGGAGGCCGCCCGCCGGGTGGTCGCCGACGAAGGCAGCCTCGGCATCGTGATCGGCGGTTCCGGCAACGGGGAGCAGATCGCCGCCAACAAGGTCGCCGGCGCGCGTGCCGGGCTGGCGTGGAGCGTGGAGACGGCGAAGCTGACGCGTGAGCACAACCACGCCCAGCTGATCGGCGTCGGCGCGCGGATGCACACCACCGAGCAGGCCGTCGAGATCGTCGAGGCGTTCCTCGCCACCGAGCCGTCGCCCGACGAGCGGCACGGGCGGCGGGTGCGGCAGCTGCTGGACTACGAGCGCACCGGAACCCCGCCGGCGCTGCCCTGATGCCGGAGGGGCACACCCTGCACCGCCTGGCGCGGCTGCACAAGCGGCGCTACGGCGGTGCCCCGGTGGAGGTGTCGAGCCCGCAGGGCCGGTTCGCCGCCGAGGCGTCCGTTGTGGACGGTCAGGTGCTGAAAACCGCTGAGGCGTACGGGAAGCACCTGTTCCACGACTACGGTCCGGCCGGGGTGGTGCACGTCCACCTCGGGCTGTACGGCACCTTCGGCGAGGCGAAGCTGCCCGCCGCCGAGCCGGTCGGGCAGGTGCGGATGCGCCTGGTCGGGCGCACCCACTGGACCGACCTGCGCGGGCCGACCCGGTGCGAACTGCTCACCGAAGGCGAGGCCGACGCGATCAAGGCGCGACTCGGCCCGGACCCGCTGCGCCGCGACGCCAAGCCGGAACTGGCGTGGCAGCGCATCTCGAGTTCGCGGACCTCGATCGCCGCGTTGCTGATGGACCAGTCGGTGCTGGCCGGGGTCGGGAACGTCTACCGGGCCGAGGTGCTGTTCCGGCACGGGGTGGCCCCGATGCTGGCGGGGAAGACGCTGGACCGTTCGCTGTGGGACGCCATGTGGGCGGACCTGGTGGTCCTGATGCGCGACGGGGTGCGCACCGGCCGGATCGACACGGTGGCCGACGAGCACCTGCCGGAGGTCACCGGCCGCGCCCCGCGGCAGGACCGGCACGGCGGGGAGGTCTACGTGTATCGCCGGGCGGGCCAGCCGTGCCTGGTGTGCGGCACCGCGGTGGCCTTCCAGGAACTGGCCGGGCGCAAGCTCTACTGGTGCCCGACCTGCCAACCGGCCTGACCGATTGCTATGAGTGGGGCATTACTTGCATTCACCGCAAGTAATGCCCCACTCATAGCAATCACGGGCCAGCTGCCTGCGCGAAACGGCCCGCTCGCCGAAGCGAGCGGGCCGTCTGTCTGAGCTGTCTCAGGCCGTCTGCCGGTCAGAAGCCGCCGAAGTCGCCGCCGCCGCCGAAGTCGCCGCCGCCGAAATCTCCGCCGCCGAAGTCGCCACCGGCGTCGCCGCCCATGTCGTCACCGCCGCCGGCGTCGGCCTCGGCCGCCGCGTCCTCCTGGCCCGCGTCGTAGCCGGACTCCCACGCCGAGGCGCTGGCGATCCCGGCCATGCCGGAGAACATCGCGCTGAACAGCAGCATCGAGCCGAGCCCCCACGCGCCCGCGACCAGCGCCGGCTTCCACCAGGGCTCGCTGTACCAGCCCTGCGGCACCGGCCGCCCGGCCACGCGCCCGCCGGGGTAGTAGTGCGGGGTGTTCGCGCTCGCTTCGGGCGAGGCCTCGTAGTGCTGGCCCTCGACGTCCACCGAGCGGTACTCGGTGACCTTGCCCGCGTTCTCGCGCTCGGGGTCGCGCGGCAGGTCCGGACCCGGGTCCATGCCCATCGCGAGCCGCGCCGCGCGCACGTAGTAGAGGCCCTCCACGGCGGTTTCCTTGACCAGCCGGGCCTGTTCCTCGGTCTGCGCCTGCTCCATCTGTGAGCCGGCGGCGTTGTAGCGCTCCGCCGCGTCGGCCATCGCCTGCTGCGAGGCGGTGTCCGAACCGGTCAGGTTGAGCACCTGCCCGCCGAGGCGTTCGAGCAGACGGCGGGCGTCCGCTTTGGCGTCCTCGAGCCGCTGCTGCTTGGCCGCCGCGTTCTTCCTGGCGAGGTAGACCCCGCCGCCGACCACCAGAACGACGAGAACGATCAGCACGATCGCGGTGCCCATGGCGACTCCCTGCGTTGTCGGTCTCCTGAACCGGACAACGAGGACGGCCCACCGGGTGTTCCCCCGAGGGGGTGGCCCGGCTCACCCGGGGGAGTGGTGAGCCGGGCCTCCGCTCACCAGGCGCGGCCGACGGTGTACGAGTCGGTCCAGATCTTCTGCAGGCGGACCACGTCACCGGACTCCGGTGCCGCCCACATCTGCCCGTCGCCGGCGAAGATGCCCACGTGGTAGACGCTGCCGCCGGAGTTGGCGAAGAAGATCAGGTCGCCGGGCTGCATCGCGGACCGGTCCACGGTGGCCAGTGCGGCCCGCTGGTCGCGCGAGGTGCGCGGCAGCTCGATGCCGAGCTGCTGGTGCACGAACTTGGTCAGGCCGGAGCAGTCGAAGCTGTCCGGGCCGGTGGCGCCGTAGCTGTAGGGCTTCCCCTCCTGCTCTGCGGCGATCTCGACCAGGCTCTGCCCGGCCGGCTTCTTCTGCTCCGCTTCGGTGTGGGTGACCCCGCGGTGGTCCGGGGCCTCGACCGGAGCGGGGGCGTCCGCGGTCGGGGAGGCGGACGCCGTGCCGGGCAGGGACAGGAGCGCTCCCGCGCCGGCGACGAAAGCTGCGGTCACGGTGCCGAACCGACGGGAGCGGCGCGGCAACGATGCGGTGGACACTATTCGTCCTCCAGTGGTGTTTCGTGCGTGTCGGGGACATCGGCCGAATCGGCCGATCACGGGACGATAAACACGAACTGCCCTGGATTTCGAAATGAACGGATTGCCGGTTCAGGTGATGGTCGCTACAGATCACGTCCAGATATCGAGGCGGATTCCCTGCTCGAAGTGAACAACACCGGCTTTTGTCATGCAAAACTGTGTGACGCAGATCACATGTTGAACGGTGCTTTCGGTCACCCTTTCGGTTTACGGCTGGTCAGTATTCGCACCGGCACCTCCTCGGTGAACCGCCCGTCCGGTTGCGCGGCGGACAGTGCCTGGCGAAGATCTTCGTCGAACAGCTCCCACTGCTCCGGGGCCAGCCGGTCCCGGGGCGCCGCCGAGTAGAAGGACCCGATGAACTCGTCGATGCCGAACACTTCGCGGTAGTCGGCCCGGTGCTCGCCGACCTCGGTGTACCCGGTCCTGACCAGCAGTTCCGCGTACCCGGTGCGTTCCTCCTCGCTGCTCCCGCAGGCCGGGAAGCGCAGCGGGCCGAGCCACTTCGACGAGGTGTCCCGCAGCGCGTCCACCCAGGGCGCGTCCTGCGTCCAGACCGGCGTCCCGTTGGCGATCACGGCGACCCCGCCGCCGGGTTCGAGCAGCGGCCACAGCGTGGTGAACACCGTTTCCGCGGCCATCCAGTGCAACGCCTGGCCGATGGTCACCAGGCGCAGGCTTTCCTCGCCCAGCAACGGTTCGAGATCACCGAGATCGCTGTCGTAACCGACCAGCCACGCGGTGTTGCCGACGCCGGCTTCCTTGGCCTTGCGCCGCGCGTGGGTGAGCATGTCCGCGGACGGGTCCATGCCGATCACGCAGCCCGCGTGCGCGGCCAGCGGTACGGTCAATTGCCCGGTACCGCACCCGAGGTCGAGCACCTTCGACCGTTCGCGCAAAGCGAACTCCCCGGCCAGGAATTCGATCTCGGACGGCCGATATCCCCGGCGGTATTCGGCGTAGTGGTCCGCGGCGTCCCCGGCGAATGTGCCCGCTCTGCTCATGCGGGGGATTCTGGTCGGCGAAATCGGGCGGTGGCAACAAATTCAGCTGCGGGCGATCGGCAAGGCTGGCAGCATCGCGCGCATGTCGAACGCCGTTTACCTGATCACCGGCATCTCCGCCGCCGGGAAGTCCACGGTGGCCCAGGAGCTCGCCGAAGCGCTGCCGGCCGCGGTGCACCTCCGGGGTGACCTCTTCCGCAAGATGGTGGTCACCGGCCGTCACGAGATGTCGGCCGAACCCACGCCGGAGGCGATCGCGCAGCTGCGGTTGCGGTACCGCCTCGCCGCGGCCTGCGCCGACGGGTACTTCGACGCCGGGTTCGACGTCGTCCTCCAGGACGTGATCCTCGGCGAGCACCTGCCGGAGGTGATCGGCCTGGTGCGCAGCCGCCCGTTGATCGTGGTGGTGCTCGCGCCCGATCCGGTCGTGGTGGCCGAGCGCGAGCGGGGCCGTGCCAAGAGCGCGTACGTGGGCTACACCCCCGAGATGCTCGACGACGAACTCCGCCGCAACACCCCGAAGGTGGGCCTCTGGCTCGATTCCTCGCGGCAGACCCCGGCCGAGACCGCCGCCGAGATCCTCGCGCGTGGCTGGTCGGAGGGCCGGGTTGAGTAGCCCGTACTTGCTCCCGCCGACAACTTTGCGGTACAAAGTCCAAGTACTTTGAAACGCAAAGCTGAGGGGACGTGGCCAGGATGGCCGGGGAGAGTTCGCCGCAGTTGTCGGCGCGCGAGTCGCTGGAGCTGATCGACCGCGAGTCGGCGGTGGTGGCGAAGCGGCTGCAAGGGGGGAGCGAGCACCTGCCCGGCATGTGGGCCGTGCTGTGGTTCCTGGCGTTCGGCGCCTGGCACCTCGCCGGGGAGGGCTGGCCTGGGCCGGTTTTCCCGCTTTGGGTGCCGGGCGTGGTGATGACCGTGCTGATCGTCACCGGTGTGGTGGTGTCGGCGGTCGTCGGGATGCGCTCGGGCAAGGGCGTCCGCGGGGCGTCCTCGCGGGCCGGTGCGATGTACGGCTTCAGCTGGACGCTCAGCTACGCCGCACTGGTCACGGTCAACCTGCTGCTGATGGCCAAGGGGCTGCCCGAAGAGTTCATCGGCCCGCTGTGGGCGGGGACCACGATGGGCCTGGCGGGCGCGCTGTGCCTGGCCGGTGGTGCGATGTTCCGCGACACCCTGTTCTACGGCACCGGGGTGGTGTTCCTGGTGACCGCGGTCGGCGCGGTGCTGGCCGGAATGGACTACCAGTCCGCGGTGATGGCGTTCGGCGGCTTCCTCGCGTTCGGCGGGTCGTGGCTGATCGAGCGGCGGCGCGGCCGATGAGCGTGGAGCTGGACCCGGTCATCCACGCCCAGGCCAGGTTGCGGGTGACGGTCGCGCTCGCCGCGCTCGAGGACGGCGACGCGATCTCCTTCCCGCGCCTGCAGGACCTGCTGGGCATGACGGCCGGCAACCTGTCGACGCACCTGCGCAAGCTCGAGGACGCGGAGTACGTCGAGATCACCAAGACCCACCAGCGCCGCACCCCGGTGACCTACGTGTCGCTCACCCGGCGCGGGCGGCTGGCGTTCGAGGACTACACGGCGGCGTTGAAGTCGCTGTTGAACGGGAGCGAGTGATGAAACCGATCGAGGTCGGCGCGGTGACGAAGCGCTACGGCGGCACGGCCGCGCTCGACGGCATCGACCTGCACGTCGAGGCCGGTGAGGTGTACGGGCTGCTCGGCCGCAACGGGGCCGGGAAGACCACGCTGATGCGCGTGCTGCTCGGCCTGGTCCGGCCCGCGTCGGGCACGGTGCGAGTGCTCGGGCACGCACCGGGCGATCCGGCCGTGTTCCGCCGCGTCGGCGCGTTGATCGAGGGCGCGGCGTTCTACCCGCACCTCAGCGGTCGCGACAACCTCCGCCTGCTGACCAGGTACGCCGGGCTCGACGAGTCCGAAGTGGACAAGGCGCTGGCCCGGGTCGGGCTGAGCGGCCGGGCGGACGACCGGTACCGCGGGTACTCGCTGGGCATGAAGCAGCGGCTCGGGGTGGCCTCGGCGCTGCTGGGTTCGCCGGAACTGGTGGTGCTGGACGAACCGGCGAATGGCCTCGACCCGGCGGGCATGGCGGCGCTGCGCGAGCTGATCCGGTCGATCCGGGACGAGGGCGGCACGGTGCTGCTGTCGAGCCATCTGCTCGGTGAGGTCGAGCAGGTCTGCGACCGGGTCGGGGTGCTCCACGGCGGCCGGCTGGTCTTCGAGGGCACGCTGGCCGGGCTGACCGGCTCGCTGGAGGAGCGGTTCTTCGAGCTGACCGGTGACGGCGACTGGGCGTGGACGGCATGAGCACGCTCGCGGTCCGGGCCGAGCTCTTCGCGCTGCGGCGGCACCCGGCGGTGTTCATCGTCAGCGGGATCTGGTTCGTGCAGATCCTCGGGTTCAGCTACCTGCTGGTGTACCTGATGCGCGGCGGACTGTCCTCTTCGGACTCCGAGGCGCTGCTCGGCGCGTTGCTGCCCGCCGGGCTCGACCGCTACATCCTGGGCGGCCTGCCCGCGTTCGGCGGTCCGATGGCGTTGATCCTCGGCGTCATCCTGTCCACTTCGGACTACCGCTGGGACACGCTGCGCACGCTGCTGCTGCGCCGGCCGTCGCGGATGTCGTTCCTGGGCGGGAAGTTCGTCACCGTGCTGGTGGCGAGCCTGGCGTTGTCGGCGGCCACGCTGCTGGCCAGTCTGGTCGGCAGCATGGGCGTGGCGGTGGCTTCCGGGCGGTCGTTCGCGCTGCCGGGTCCGGGTCCGGTGCTGCTGGTGTTCGCCGCGATCTGGCTGGTGCTCACGGCGTGGGCGGCCACCGGGTTCGCGCTCGGCATCCTGGTGCGGAACGTGGCCGCGGGCATCGGCGTCGGGTTGCTGGTGACCGTGGTGCTCGACCAGCTCTCGGCGCCGTTTGTGTCGCTTCCGCTGGTCGGCGCGCTGCGGACGGGGTTGCTCGGGGCGAACTCGGGTTCGCTGGCGGTGGCGTTCGGGGTGCGTGAGGCGCCGGGCGTGGTGGAGACGACCAGCGGTCCGGTCGCCGCGATGGTGCTCGCGGCGTACGTGGTGGTGTCGCTCGGGGTGGCCGCGGTGGTCTTCCGCCGCCGTGACGTGGGATAGCCAGCGCGACTAGAACACGTTATAGTTCTGCGCTGTGAAGTTCTCCCTCTCGGTTGCCATGAGCCCGCTGGACCAGCTCACCGAGCTGGCGGTCACGGCTGAGCAGAGCGGTTTTTCCTCAGTCGTGCTGCCGGACTCGCTGTTCTACTCCGAGGAGGTGTCCGCCGACTACCCGTACACCCCGGACGGGAACAGGTTCTGGAACGAGGAGACGCCGTGGGCCGACCCGCTGGTCGCGACGGCGGCCATGGGGGCGGTCACCTCGGAGATCGAGTTCTACACCTCGGTGCTGAAGCTCGGGTCGCGGAACCCGGTGCTGCTGGCCAGGCAGGTGAACTCGGTGGCCGCGCTGACCGGCGGGCGGTTCGGGCTGGGGCTCGGGGTCGGCTGGTCGCCGGAGGAGTTCGAGTGGTGCGGTGCGCCGTACGCGCGTCGCGGGGCGCGGGTGAACGAGGCGATCGAGGTGCTGCGGCTGATCCTCGACGGCGGGATGGTCGAGTACCACGGGGAGTTCTTCGACTTCGACAAGCTGCGCATGAGCCCGACGCCGCCGAAGCGGGTGCCGTTCTACGTGGGCGGGCACACCGAGGTCGCGCTGAAGCGGGCGGCTAAGTACGCGGATGGCTGGTCGTCGGCGATGATGAAGTTCGACGACCTGCGGTCGACGATCTCGCGGTTGCGCTCGTTGCTGGCGGAGGCCGGTCGCGCGGACGTGCCGTTCGAGTACCAGGCGGTGTGCATCGACAGCTTCGGTGTCGACGGTTACCGGGCGCAGGCGGAGATCGGCGTGACGGACGTGATCACCATGCCGTGGATGTTCGACGGCATCGGCTTCGACGGCGAGCTGGGGGCGAAGAAGGACTCGATCCGGAAGTTCGGCGACGAGGTCATCGCGGTGGTAGGAGGAGCATGAGCATCACGGTCAGCTGGGACACCGAGGCCGAGCAGCCGCCCGCGCGCCTGGCGGCGTGGCGCTCGATGAACGCCGTGGTCCGCGGGGCGAAGGAGGAGTGGCTGGACCTGTTCGCCGCGGACGCCACGGTCGAAGACCCGGTGGGCCCGTCGTTCTTTGACGAGGAGGGCAAGGGGCACCACGGCCGCGAGGGCATCTCGGCGTTCTGGGACAAGACGATCGGCCAGGTGGAACGCTTCGAATTCACCATCCGCGACTCGCACGCGGCGGGGGACGAGGTGGCGAACGTCGGCACCATCACCACGTACCTGCCAGGCAACTACCGCGTCGACACGGACGGGGTCTTCGTGTACCGGGTGGGCGAGGATGGCCTGATCCGCTCGATGCGCGCCTTCTGGGAAACAGAACGAGCAATGGCCACGGCCCGGGAAGTCAAGGACTGACCCCGCTCTCACCGAAGCGGGCAACCAATGGCACGGACGACGAAGCGGCGGCCTCCCTTTTGACTGGGGAGACCGCCGCTTCGTGGTGTCTGACCTGCGGTTTTCCTGCTGGAGCGGGCGACGGGAATCGAACCCGCGTAGCCAGTTTGGAAGACTGCTTGACCTGGGCTTTCGCCCTCGGTGAGCTGGCAGGCCCCCGGTCCTGAGCTGCCCCGGTTGACCTTGGTTGACCGCCCCTAATGGCACGTTAATGGCACGACTCCAGGCGCCCGCCACACCCCACCCTGCTTCCCGACACCAAGCCCAGAACGCGGCCGGTGGTGCCGGGTCAAGGCACGCTTTCCCGCCTTGACGCGGTGCGACCGGCCGTTGTCACGATCAGGCGTCGGGATGGCAGCGTCGTCCGTGACCTCCGTAACAGAGCGTGCCCACTGATCGACTTCCGCTGACCAGGACTCGATGGGGAGGGCTGATGCTGATGCGCGCCGCTGGCGGCTACCGGGCTCCGCCCGCGCGTTCGGCGGGCGCACCGCCCGGCCACCGGGCGAAGCGGAGCGGGAGCCCGGTGTGTCGGTATGGATGCGCCCGCCGCGCGCGGGCGGCCTGCCCGGCCGCACCAGCGCGCCGCCGACGGCGGCGCGCCTTGATCCCATAGAGCCAAATTCGGCAGCGGTTGGAGCTATATATGCAGCATCAGGATGAAGTCGAATACCTGCGGGATTATCTCTATCTTGATATCGACAAGGTCAAGTCTATCGCTGGTCAGCTAGATTTTGGTGTTCCGGAGGAGCTTCGCGATACAGACACGAGCAGACGGCGTGGTTCGGTTGGATGGAACAAGGTTCTGACGGCCTCAACGGCTACGGAGAAAGGCGAAGAAACCTTTGTGCAAAGATCCCTCTTGGATTCCCTTTTTCCAGAGCTTGAAGCTGCACTGGAAGACGGATGGTTGGTTGATATCAGTGAACACTTTCGTGACGGCATTCAAAATTTCGAAAGAATAACTGAACTTCGTCACGAGGGATCGATATTTCGCCTGAGTGCTCCTGGAATCTTATTTAATTCCGAATACTTCGCGAATTTGCTCAGTGGACTCTCGGCTGCGACAGGCGGCTTTCAGAAGTTTATCGACCTTAATTCGCAGCCGTTGAACTCGAAAAACAATACTGAGTTCCACAAGGCTGGTTCAACTTTTTATCGCTCGATCCCGGAGCGTGGCGAACTGGAGGATTATATCGAGGAATTCTCGCCGGATTTCGAGATGTCTCCTGCTCGACTGAAGGCGATGGTCCGAATCCTGCGCGGCGTGTTTCGTCCTGGCTTGAGCCTGTTGATGCGCTCGGGGTATCTGGACAACTCGGTCACGTTGGCGGCCCGCTTTCAGCCGAATAGGCGATACTTCGATGCCGAAGCCGACGTCATCGGGTCGCGATTCGGTGCCTCTGAGCAAATGTGGACGATTGTTGGCACTGTTGGCCACTACTCAAGGCCGCGCGAAGAGATTGCCCTCGAGAACTTGATAAATGCATCCCGAGGATCTCTGGGGGGCGGTGAGGATAAGTTTTCGCGAGTCAAGTTTGCCAGGTCGATGTCTTCTCTTCTGGAGAATATCGGCGCATCGGGCTTAGCTGATCTTCCTCAGTATCCTGGTATTTCGGCTGTTCCGATAGCTGTTTATCGGACCTTTGCGCGCCTTCGCTCCTGATTGCTAGTCATAGTATGGGTAACTGTCTTCAGTTAAGGCGTTGGATATCCGTTTTTGAATCGAGGGATGAATGTTCAGTTGAGCAGCTTCGCTGCTGAGAACCCAGAGCACTTCTTTGCTTTCGTCACTGGGACTTACGGTGCCGCCTACTGGGCAAGCGCGGAAGCAGATGGAGAACTCCTGTCGTACTTCGCCGTCGTCGTAGGCTATGACGTGGTTGGGGTTGGAGTAGATGCCGATGAGGCCGGTGACCTCGCACTCGATGCCGGTTTCCTCGCGGACCTCGCGTACGGCGGTCTCCGTCAGGGTTTCGCCTAGTTCGAGCTGGCCTCCGGGGATGGAGTACAAGTCGTTGTCGGTGCGGCGGATCATGAGGATGCGGCCTTCGTCGTCCTGGATGAAGGCGGAGACGGCGACGGCGATGCTGTTCGCGGCTGGGGCGTTCGGGTCGTAGTAGAAGTCGCGCCGGGTCATGGGTGCCTCCTAGAAGGTGGCGGGGCGGGCGGAGTTCCAGGCTGCTTCGAAGCTTTCCGAGTAGGTCTCGAACAGGTCCCCGGCGGAGAGCCTGCGCAGGTGCAGGGCGGGGGCGTGGGCGCCTTGGAAGCCGTACACGTGGGTGTTGATGATCATTTCGTCGTCCAGGCGGAAGATCGAGTTGTAGAGCGTGGTGTTGTGGAACCGCATCTCGATGCCATCCACGCCGATCAGCGGCCGGTAGAAGGCCAGGGCGTTGCGGATGCGGGCGGCTAGCGTGCCCTCACCAAGTTGCTCCTCCTCGCTGCGCAGGGCCACGCTGTCGCCCTCGGGGTCGCCGAACGCGAGCCGGATGCGGGCACCGTCGGCGGCCTTCTGTGCCAGGTCCTTCACGAAGCGCGGTCGCTCGACCAGGAACAACGCGGCGTGGACCAGGATCTCGATGGTCTGGCCGGCGTCCTTGATGAGCCTGTCCCACAGGTCCGCGGGAATGGCGTTGCGGTGCGGGAACACGCTGACCACCTCGGCCGCAGCGGTCTCGGCCTTGCGTTCCGCGGCTACCGCCTGCGGCCACAGGTAGCTCTCCGACTCGCGCGCCAGGGCCGCCAGTTTGTGCCGGTATTTCGGGTAGGGCGTACGTCCCTTGGTGATCCAGCGCTCGACCGTTTTCGGGTCGACGTTGACGGCCTTGGCCACCTGTTCCGGGTCGAGTCCGTTGCGCAGGAGCGCGTCTCGAAGCCGCTCGTTCGCCATCTGCACCCCTCCGGGGACTAGTAGGGACGACTTCGACCGTACCAAGGACGTCCCAAGATGTCCCGCCACGTGGTGATCACGTCCGGCGTTTTGGCGGAGATTGGGTGTCACGTTGCCGGGACAGGCCCGGTGACCGAGCCCAAGGAGGCAAGTCCATGGCGATCCCGGGTGGATACCGGTTCTCGGTGCCCTTCGATGACGTGTTCCCGGAGGGCGCGTACGTGCTCGGTGTGGAGCAGGCGTTCGACTGGGACAAGAACGGCCACAAGACCCCGGCCAAGGACGTGATGTCCGGCAAGCTGGTGTGGAACGTGCAGATCACCGACCCGTCGGCCAAGGGGAAGAACACGGGCGCGGTCGTCAAGATCTCGGCGGACGTCCAGCCGGTGCCGCCGGAGACGCTGCCCGGCCTGCCGTTCCGTCCCGTGGTGTTCGAGGGGCTGACCGCGACGGCGTACGAGCAGAACGGCCGTGTCCAGTTCAGCCTTCGCGCGAAGGAGATGCGCGCTCCGGCCAGCACGGCGCAGAAGGCCAGCGGCGGGAAGTCGGCCGCATCGCAGCAGCAGGCAGCAGCGTAAGGGCTTGCGATGCGCGACACGGTGCAGATTCACGTGAGTGCGGACCTGCCGATTCGTGCCCGCGCCCTGACCTACGCCAACCGGGTCGAGGTCCGGTTCGGCAAGGCGTTCCCGGTGGCCCTGCTCATCGATGGTGAGGCATTGGACCACTTCACGGCCGCGCTCGCGGAAGCTCGCGCGGGGCTGGAAGTCGTGGCGGCTCGTTCGGAGGGGGCGGCAGATGGCGATGAATGAGGCTGTCCGGGCCTGGGAAGAGGTCTACCAGCGATACAGCGACCTCAACGGCGCGGGTTCGGCCGAGGCCACGGAGGAGATTGCGCGAATGTCCAACGCTGTCGCCTACGCCTGGCGGGTTCTCGCAGCCGAGGTCGACCAGCCTTGGTGGGTCATGGCGGCCGTTGAGACCGCAGCCCAAGCCTTCGACGCGCAAGCGCAGCAATGGCACATCCGCTCACAGCAGGAAGAAGCTCATGGCGTTCAACGCGACATGGCATCCGGGGCCGGAAGCGGTCGCGGGCATGCAGCAGATTGGTTCAGCGCGGGAGCTGGCGGCCCTGGTGATCTACCTCGATCCCGACAGCCTGGCGATCATGCCGCCGCCCGACCCTTCCCAGTGGCCCAGGTTCGTTTCCCTCCTTCGCCAGCTCCGCGACGGAGCGGATGAACTGGCCGATCACCTCGACCAGGCCGGAGTGCCAGGAAAGGACGGTGAAGTGACCGAATAGGACAGTCCATAAAGGAATAGTTCGAAAGCGTGCGACGGGTCGTGCGGCGTACAAGCACGCCCTCGCGCGTTTTCCTTGTCCTGTAAGGCGCAGAAGCGGAACCTGGCTACCAACCTTGCCGCTCCTGCGCTGTCAACACCTCGCGGAGTCGACAATGAAAACGCTAGACGACAACAACTTCGGCGCGCCAGTGGGGGTCACCCGGATGCGCGTCACAATCCGCCACCAGGCCGAGAGCCGGGGTGGTCGGTGATGAGCAGGAACCTTCGTTCGCATTGGGTTGATCCGGCGCCGTTGGAGGTGGCTCGTCCTCGCCTGCCGTGGTGGACGATGTTGCCCAACGGGGTCAAGCTGGTGCTGTCGCCGGTGATCCTGGCGTGGCTGGTGTGCTGGGTGCTGTTCCAGCTCGGCCGGGTGGTGGTGCGGTACCCGCTGCTGGTTGCGGTGGCGGTCCTGGCCGGTGTGCTGGACGCCGAACTCGGGCATTGGGGTCTGGGGATTGTGGCGGCCGGTGTGGTGCTGCTGCTGGTGTTGTGGTGGTGGCTGCACCGGGACTCGTTCCGGCGAGTGGTGCTGCCGCAGCCGCGCACGGAGTATCGCCGGTTCGCGGTGTATGCCTGTCAGTGGCGCACGGTGATGCGGCTGACCGACTTGGCCAAGACCAGCCGTGGCAAGGAGTTCCGGCCCAAGCTCGGGCATCTGCGCTCGGAGGGCTGGCGCGACCGGGTCCGCGTGAAGATGATCAAGGGGCAGGCGCCGGAGCAGTGGGAGCTGCGGGCCTCAGGGCTGGCGCACTCGTTCAACGCCACGGGGTGCCGGGTGCGGGTGCGCAAACCGGGCCGTCTGGAACTGGACTTCCTGCACCACGATCCGCTGAGCAAGCCGGTCCTGGTCCCTGCGTTGGGTGCCGAAGTGGACCTCAAGCGGCTCCCGGTCGGCCGGACGGAGACGGGCAAGCCGTGGCGGTTGCGGCTGCTCGGGACTCACGTGCTGACGGTCGGGGCGACCGGTGCGGGCAAGGGGTCGCTGTTGTGGTCGGTGGTGTGGGCGTTGGCTCCGCTGATCCGCGCTGGTTCGGTGCGTCTGGTGGGCATCGACCCCAAGGGCGGCATGGAGTTGGGCCAGGCCCCGGAGGTCTTCGACCGGGTGGTGTTCGACAACGGAACCGACGCGGTGGAGCTGCTGGAAGAGATCGCGGCCACAGTGAAGGAACGCGCCACCCGCTACCGGGGACGCCTGCGCTCCTGGACTCCTGCGACCGGTGACCCGTTCCTGTTGCTGGTGGTCGATGAGCTGGCGGACGTGATCGCCTACCAGTCGGACAAGCAACTGCGGGAGCGGGCGTCGCGGGCGGTGCAGACCATCACCAGCCAGGGCCGCGCCCCGGGTGTATGCGTGCTGGGGCTGCTCCAGGACCCGCGCAAGGAGATCGTGTCCTTCCGGCACCTGTTCTCCACCCGCATCGCGATGCGCCTCGATGAACACACGCAGGTGGACATGGTGCTCGGTGACGGGGTCCGGGCGCGCGGTGCTGCGGCGCATGAGATCTCCGAGCAGACCCCGGGCGTGGCGTGGGCCAAAGAGGACGGTCGTCGGGAACCGCTGCGGGCCCGGGCCTTCCACGTGACCGACGGCGACTTGGACGAGCTGGTCGAGTACGTCACCGGTCGGGCGGTGCGGCGGGCTGAGGTGCTGCCGTTCCCGGGCCGGGACGCCGAGGGTGGTGCTGCGGCATGACCCGGGCGGAGCGGATGGCGTTGCCGTTGTCGGCGGAGGTCATCAAGGCCACGGCGGAGAAGCACGGCGTGTGCGTGCGGCCGTTCACGATGGAGGTCGGAGACCCGGACACGGGCGAGCTGAAGTATGTGCCGGTGCCGTGTGGGTCGACGGTGGAGAGCGTGTGCCTGCCGTGTGCACGCAAGGCTAAGGCGCTGCGTCAGGTCCAGTGCCGCGAGGGCTGGCACCTCACCGAGGAACCCGACTTCACCTCGGCGCCACCGAGCAAGGAACAGACCGAACTGATGGAGTTCCGCGCTGACCTGGTCCAGGCGTACCAGCACAACCGGGACAACGAACTGGAGGCCGAAGAGCTGCGAGAGGAGATTCGCTCGGTAGACCAGGAACTTCGGCAACTCGGGATGCGGGGTCGGCTGCCGGTGCTGGACCCGCCGGCCAAGGCAGGCGTGAAGCGCTCGACCAAACGGCGCCAGGACGCGCCGAACCTGCCTCGGCGGCGGGTGGCCAAGACGACGGTGGGCCGGGAGTTCGCCGGGAAGTACCGGCCCTCGATGTTCGTCACGCTCACGTGCGACACCTACGGGCGGGTGCGGGAGGACGGCTCACCGGTCGATCCGGACGCCTATGACTACCGGCGGGCAGCTCGGGACGCGGTGCACTTTGCCGCGCTGGTGGATCGGTGGTGGCAGAACCTGCGCCGCGTGGTCGGCTTCGACGCGCAGTACTTCGCGACCGTGGAGCCGCAGAAGCGCACGGCGCCGCATCTGCACGCGGCAATCCGCGGTTCGATTCCGCACGAGGTCGTACGGCAGGTCACCGAGGCCACGTATCACCAGGTGTGGTGGCCCAACCACGACCGAATCGTCTACGGCGACCGGATGCCGCTGTGGGACCCCCACGCCAAGGCGTTCGTGGACCCGAAGACCCTGGAGCCACTGACCACCTGGGATGAGGCGCTGGAAGAGGTCGAGCATCCGGCGCACGTGGTGATGTTCGGCCGTCAGGTGCACTCCAAGGGCATCCTCGGCGGCTCGGAGGAAGCCGGGCGGCACATCGGGTATCTGACCAAGTACCTCACCAAGTCCACCGGTGAGGTCGTGGAGGCCAGCACGGCCAGGCAGCGGGATCACCATGACCGGCTGCACGCGGAACTGTCGATCACGCCGTGTTCGCCCCGGTGCGCGGTATGGCTGCTCTACGGTGTCCAGCCGCAGGGCGTGACCTCGAAGACGATTCCGGGCCACTGCAAGGGGCGGGCGCATCGGCGGACCACGCTCGGGTTGCCGGGACGGCGGGTGCTGGTCTCGCGCAAGTGGTCGGGCAAGTCGCTGGCCGATCACCGCGCCGACCGCAAGACCTTCGTCCGGGACATGCTCGCCGGGGTCGGGATCGAGAAGCCCGAAAAGGACACCTCGCGGCTGATCTGGCGCAAGGTCGACTCGTCGGACCGTGACGTGCCACCTCGGGCTCATCTGCTCATGCACGCCATTTCGGAGCGCATCTCCTGGCGGGCCGAGTACGACCGGGCGCTACTCGCGGCGCAGGGACCGCCGGGCGATCCAGAAACTTCGGCAATTCCGCAGGCTGCCTGATCGGAGGGGGAGAGATGGAGAGCAAGTACCTGAACGTGACGCAGGCGGCGACCTACCTCGGGACCTCGGTGCGGTTCATCCGGCGGCTGATCGCGGAGCGGCGGATCGCGTTCCACAAGGTCGGTGCGCACGTTCGGATCGCGGTCGGTGATCTGGAGACGTTCGTGCAGGCGGGCCGAGTGGAGGCCATCACGAGGAGCGTGGCGTGATGGCGAACCAGAAGGGGCATCGGAGGTTCGGAAGCACGCGGAAGCTGCCTTCTGGTCGGTACCAGGCGCGGTACCTCGGACCGGACAACTTGGTGCACCCCGCGCCGAGGACCTTTGCGACGAAACGGGATGCCGAGCAATGGTTGTCCGTTGTGGAGTCGGAGATCATCAGCGGAGATTGGCTCGATCCTGAGTTGGGGAAGGTGTCCTTTTCGGACTACGGAGCGGCGTGGATTCGCGAGCGCAAGGTGTCGCGGCGGGTTCGGGAGGAACATGCGAGCATCTGGCGCAACCACGTCGAACCGTTCCTCGGGCGGCACCACGTGAACCGGGTGACTCCGGAGATCATCCGCCGGTGGCGTTCGAACTTGCTGGACTCGGGGCGGTCGGAGGATCGGACGGCCAAGGCGTACCGGCTGGTGCGCTCGATGTTCACCACGGCGGTGGACGACGGCCGGATCAAGCGCAACCCGTGCCGGATCAAGGGGGCCGACCAGCACCGGACCCCGGAGCGCCCGCACGCCTCGATCGATGAGGTGTACGCCCTGGCGGGTGTCATGCCGGAGCGGTACCGGTTCCTCGTGCTGCTGGCGGCGTTCTCCGGCCTGCGCTGGGGTGAGCTGGTCGCCCTCCAGCGGCGGGACTTCAATGTCAAGGCGATGACGGTCCGGGTGGCTCGGCGGGCGTCGCAGGCACAGGACGGGGAGATCAGCATCGGACCGACCAAATCCGCGGCTGGTGTCCGGACCGTGGCGCTTCCGGCGTTCCTGTCCGGCGAACTGGTCAAGCACCTCGACGCGTACGCCGAGGCTGGGCCGGGTGGGCTGGTGTTCGTCGGCAAGGCCGGTGGCATCCTGCGCCGGGGCAACTTCCACCGGGAGACGAAGTGGACGGCGATCGTGGTGGTGGCTGGCCTGCCCAAGGGCTTCCACTTCCACGACCTGCGGCACACCGGCAACCAGCTGGCGGCCGAGGCCGGAGCCACCACGCGGGAGCTGATGCAGCGGATGGGGCAGAGCACGGTCCGGGCGGCGCTGATCTACCAGCACGCGACCAGCGCGCGTGATCGACAGATCGCCGAGGAACTGAACGCGCGGGTTCAGAAGCAGCGTCGGAGCTAATGGCACGCTAATGGCACGGACGACGAAAGCGGCGGTCTCCCTGGAGTCGGGAGGCCGCCGCTTCGTGGTGTCTGACCTGCGGTAATGCGCTGGAGCGGGCGACGGGAATCGAACCCGCGTAGCCAGTTTGGAAGACTGGGGCTCTACCATTGAGCTACGCCCGCGTGCTCCCGGAGGACCGGGTGCACAGGCAGCTTACCGGTTGCCGCTAAGCTGGGTGCAAGCCACCCGGGGGTGGCCTGGTTCTACGGGATGTGGCGCAGCTTGGTAGCGCATCCGCTTTGGGAGCGGAGGGTCGCAGGTTCAAATCCTGTCATCCCGACAAGCAGTGGTCGTCGACCGCAACGCGGGAGACGTCTTGGCCGCGCCGGGCGGCGGATCATCGCGGCATGCGCAGAATCCTCGCCTTGCTGACCGCGGTCGCGGCGACGCTGGTCCTGTCTGCCACGCCCGCGGCCGCCGGGACGGTGTCCGTCGACTACGTCTGCAACGGCGGCTCGATCGTCTCCTTCCCCGCGACCTACCTGACCACGATCACCGCGCCGGCGTCGGTGTCCCAGGGTGACACCGCGACCGTGCGCATCGAGTACACCGGCGTGGTGCCCTGGCACTCGGACACCGCGGCCGGCACCTACACCGGCCAGGGCGGGTTCAAGCTCGGCGGCGCGGCGACCGGCTTGGTCCAGGCGCCCTGGCTGTCCAACCCGGCGATCCGCGCCGGCGAGGTGATGCGCTTCACCGGCGCGAGCGCGCAGGTCACCTTCCCGAACAAGGGGCAGGTCACCTTCACGCCCGACCGCTTCTTCTACCGCGCGGGCTGCATCCTCCGGAACACGGCGAGCGTCGCCGCCACCACGAACGTGCTCTGAGCCGGGTCAACCCCGGATGGCCAGCAAGCGGCGCGGCGGGTGGTAGTCGTATTCGTAGTTCGGGTCGCGGAAGCCCAGGCAGAGGGCGAACGGAGCGTCGCCGAATTCTCGTTGCAGAGAACGCCAGTTGCGCGCGAGGTATTCGGTGGCCGCCCAGGTCGTGTCTCCCCGTCGGCCCAGGCAGAACACCACGGTCGTGCCGCGTGCGGTGTCGTGGACCTTCTCGACGATCGCCAGGTCCAGGGAATCCGAGGTGATGCGCCGGCCGAGGTCCGCGCCGCTGAGCACCTGCGCGTACCGCTCGTCGGTGTCCGGCTCTTCGACGGAGATCCGCAGGCTCACCAGGTTCTCCCGCAGGTACATCCGGCGGATGCTGTTGCGGGGCGCCGCGCCGACCACGACGAGGTTGCCGCTCAGTTCGGGGAACTGCTCGGGGTCGTCGCCGGGTGCCGGGCTCACGGTGTTGCGGAAGTCGTAGCGGTGGCGCCCGAGGTAGATCGCGTCGACCAGACCGCGGACCAGGTCCGGGAGGCGGAACGACGCCGAGCCGAACAACCGGGTGATCGCCTCGGCGGCCCGCAGTTCGTGCAGGGAAATGGCGTAACCGCGCGGGCGGGAACTCGTCGCCGTGGTCCACAGGTTCTACAGGCAGACGACCAACTGCTGATTCGTGTGCAGGCCGAAGAAACCGCGGAAGCGCCGCTGCGCGATCCGCGCCATCGCCGCCACGGCGAAGCCCAAGCCGAGCCAGAACAGAATGTTCGCTATGACGTTCGTGGCGATGTCCAGCAGCACTGGATCATGATCCCCTCGGTGACTGAGTGGGTGAGCGCAGCCTGGCCGCGACCGCCGCTGTGGTGGTGGTGAGGAGGCAGCCGATGACGGTCAGGCCGACCGCGGTGCCGTTCGCCTTGTGGAAGCTGAAGACAAAATGGAGCTGGTGCGCGAATGTCTCGCCTCGCAGTAGCGGGGAGACGAAGACTGCCACGAAGAGCAACGCGCTGAGACCGCACAACGTCCATGCGCCCGCGGGCATTCGTGCGAAGATGAGCGCCGCGGTGGCCGCCAGGCACAGGGCCGCGGCGAAACCGCCGAGGATGTTGGTCCACGTCAGGCCCATCCACTCGCTGGGCGGGCCGCCGAGCTGGATGTTGACGATGGCGAACCAGACCTGCATGGCCGCCGTGGCCAGGCCGAGGGAACCGGCGATGGCCGCAGCGGGGGCGTTCGCCCTGGGCCGCTGGGGAAACGAGGCTCCGGCACCCTGCGGGACGGCCATGCGCGGCCGGCCGCCCGGAGGGGCGTTCCACGCGACCGGCTGTGGCTGGGTCGTCTGGACCACCGTCTCGGCCCCCGGCGAGACGAGCGCGGTGACCCGCTCGCGCTGCGCGGTGATCATCCCGTGCACCGCCTCCGGCCACGGCCGCACCGACGGCGCCAGCGAGCCGACCAGCTCCAGGATCCGGGCCGGCGTCGGCCGCGCGGCGGGGTCCTTGGCCAGGCACGCCGCGACGATCGGGCGCAGCCGTCCGGGCACCTTGGCGAGGTCGGGTTCGCCGGACACCACGTTGTTCAGCGTCTGCAGGGTCGACGATCCGGCGAACGGACTCACCCCCGAACGCGCCACGGCCAGCACGATGCCCAACGAGAACACGTCGCTGGCCGGACCCAGTTCACCGCCTTCGGCCTGCTCGGGCGACGCGAATCCCGGCGAGCCCACCAGCCATCCCGTGCGCGTCAGGTCGCCGCGCCCACCGTCGGCGTCGGCGGCGCGGGCGATGCCGAAATCGACCACGCGCGGCCCGTCCTCGGCCAGTAAAACGTTGGCGGGCTTGAGATCCCGGTGCACCACGCCCGCCGCGTGGATGCCCGCCAACGCGGTCGCCAGCCCGGCCGCGAGCCGCAGGGCGGCCTGTTCCGGCAAGGGGCCCGTCGCCTCCAGGGCTTCCTTCAGCGAAGGGCCCACCACGAACACCGACGCCAGCCACGGCACCGCGGCGTGCGGGTCGGCGTCCACGACCGCGGCGGTGTAGGCGCCCGAAACGGTGCGGGACGCGGAAACCTCGCGAGCGAACCGCGCGCGGAACCCCTCGTCCTCCACGATGCCCGACAGCACCTGCTTGACCGCGACCAGCCGCCCGTCCGGCCCCGAAGCCAGCAGCACCCGGCCCATTCCGCCGCGCCCCAGCTCGGCGAGCACCCGGTACGGGCCCACCACATCCGCCGCCAACCCCACACACACGCCTCCGCGGACCACTTTCCGGCAAACCGCGGCGAGCCTAGCCGCGAGCGATGAAACTCCGATGAAATCCCCGCGGCCGCCCTCAAGAAGCGCGCGTCGCGGCGCGGAATTGGCCTGGGGCCTGGGAACGCGACCGGCGGAAGGCGCGGCTGAACGCGTAGACCGAGGTGTAACCGACCGAGCGCGCGATGGCGTCGAGGGTGTCGTCCGTGTCGCGCAGCCGGACCGCGGCCAGGTCCATGCGCCACCGCGTCAGGTAGTCGGCGGGGGCGGCGCCGGTCACCGCGCGGAACCGCCGGGTCAGCGTGCTGCGCGAGATCGTCAGCTCGGTGGCGAGGGACTCGGTGGTCCACGCCCGTGCCGGTTCCTGGTGCAGTTTGGCCAGCGCGACGCTGATCACCGGATCGGTCAGCACGCTGAGCCACGTCCCGCGCGATTCGTCCGGGCGTTGCGCCAGCCAGACCCGGAGCAACTGCACCAGCAGGATGTCGACCAGCCGATTGAGCACGAACGTCGTCGCGACCTGCGGGTACGCCAGTTCCCTCGACAGCAGCCGGACGGTGTCGTCGAGGCAGGTGCCGCCGTTGTCGGCCCGGATGTGCAGCACCCGCGGCAGCGTGGCCATGACCTGCGTCGACACCGTGGGGTCGTATTCGTAACTGGCGCCGAGGATGTGCGTCTGCACCTCGTCCGCGCCCAGTCGCAGCACACTGCCGTGGGCCATGGCCTCGTCACAACGCGGGCACGACGGGGTCGGCAGGCCGGGAGCGCTGCTCAGCGCGTGCGGGGTCCCGCCCGGCAGCAGGACGACGTCACCGGGCATGAGCTGCCGGGGTTCGTGCTCGCGCAGGCTCAGCCACGCCGTGCCCGAGGTGATGGCGTAGAACGCCGCGGCGCCCATGACCTGCCACGACATCCCCCAGGTGCCGCCGGCCTCGATGCGCGCACCCGCCGTGCCGCGCACGCCGCCGACCGCCAGCACGTCCGCCAAGAGGTCCATGACACCGATGCTAGTGCGACAATCGGATATGTTTCTGACCGATCCAGCTATCGATCAGGGCACCGAAGATCGCCTAGGCTCGGGGACATGACCGACACGATCGACTTCGACGAGATGAACCGGAAGGTCATCGCCGAGTTCCGGGAGACCGGGGGCAAGGCCGGCGGGATCTTCGAGGGCATGCCACTGGTCCTCGTGCACCACATCGGTGCCAAGACCGGGACCGCGCGCATCGCCCCGCTGGTTCCCCTGGTCGACGGGGACCGGCTCTACATCTTCGCCAGCAAGGGCGGCAGCCCCGAGAACCCCGCTTGGTACCACAACCTGGTGGCCAACCCGAAGGTGGAAGTCGAATACGGCACCGAGCGCTTCCCCGTGAACGCGCGGGTGCTCACCGGCACCGAACGGGACGAGGTGTACGCCAAGCAGGTCGCCGTGCAGCCCCAGTTCGGCGAGTACCAGCAGAAGACCGATCGGCTCATCCCGGTGATCGAGCTGGAGCGCATCGACCGCTGACCACCGATTCCTTTCCGGTGCGGCCGGGGTCTATCCGTCATGAGCGAAACGATGGAGGACCCCAACCGCGCGTTGTGGGAGTCGTGGGCACGCGGAGCGCAGGACCCGGCCTGGGAGACGCTGACCGCCGAACCCGAGGCCGTCGAAACCGCCGAGGCCCAGGCCGGGGCGTGGCTGCGGCCACGCGACGCCCCGGCCGGGCCGGTGGTCCTGGCGATCCACGGTGGTGGATTCGTAGGCGGATCGGTGTCCACGCACCGCCGGATGTTCGGCCATCTCGCCCGCGCCGCCGGGGTGAACGTGTTCGCCGTCGAGTACGGCCTCGTGCCCGAGCACGTGTTCCCCAGTCAGCTCGACACCGTGACGGCCGCCTACCGGTGGCTGCTCGGCACCGGCGCCGGTCCGATCGGCGTGGTCGCTGACTCCTGCGGTGCGCTGCTGGCGCTCGGCCTCGCGATCCGCGCGCGGGAGGATGGGCTGCCGATGCCGTCCTCGTTGCTGCTGATGTCGGCGTGGACCGATCTCGACGCTGAAGGCGCTTCGTACGACACGGGCAGCGACCCGTACTTCACCAGGGAAATGGTCCGCGGGCTCGCGGCGGGTTACCTGGCCGGGGCTGACTCGCGCAACCCGCTGGCGGCGCCACTGCACGCCGACCTGCCTCCAGGCCGGTGCCGAGGAAGCGCTGCTGGACGATAGCAGGCGGCTGGCGCAGCGGCTGCGGGACGCGGGCGTCGAGGTGCAGTTGGAGGAGTACCCGGACCAGGTGCACACCTTCCAGATGACCGCCGGCCGGACCACCGCGGCCGACGACGCGATCGGTAAGGCGGGGGCGTGGCTGCGGTCGACACTGGTCCGGTGACGGATTTCGAGCGGGTGGCGGCGCCACTGCGCGGTGAGCTCCTGGCGCACGGCTATCGGATGCTCGGGTCGTGGCACGAGGCCGAGGACGCGGTCCAGGAGACCTTTCTCCGCGGGTGGCGCGCCTGGGACGCCTTCGAGGACCGTTCCTCGGTGCGGACGTGGTTGCACCGCATCGTCACGAACGTGTGCCTGAACGCCGCCAGGGACCGCGGCCGGCGCGCGCTGCCCTCGGGCATCGGGGCGCCGTCGGAAAACCAGGGCGTGCTGCCCGCGGAGGCGTCGATCGAGCCGTTCCCCGGCGACCGCGCCGATCTGAGGCTGGCGCTGGTCGCCGCGATGCAGACGCTGCCGCCGAGCCAACGGGCGGTGTTGCTGCTGCGGGACGTGCTGGCGTTCCCGGCCGCCGAGGTCGCCGAGATGATGGGCACGTCCGTCGCGGCGGTGAAGAGCAGCCTGCAACGTGCCCGCGCCAGGTTGGCCGACGTCGACCTCGGGCTTGACGACGTCGTCGAGCCCAGCTCCCCGCAGGCGCGGCGGCTGCTCGACGCGTACGTGACCGCGTTCGAGATGGCGGATGTCACCGCCTTGACGACCGTGCTCCGTGCGGACGCGACGCTGGAGCTGGTGCCGGACCGGACGTGGTTCGCGGGCAAGGCGGACTGCGCCGGGGTGTTCGCCGCGGCGGTGGGGAGCCCTGGCGACTGGCGGATGGACCGCGTGGTCGTCAACGGCCAGCCGGGCGCCCTCGCGTACCTGCGCGGGCAGCCGTTCGGCGTCGCGGTGCTCGACGTCCGCCGGGACGGCATCGCCGGAGTGACCGTCTTCGGCGGCATCGCTGATTCAGAGGCGTTCCGGGGCGGCGATGCCCAGTAGGCCCAGGCCGTGTTCGAGGGTGCGGGCGGTGAGCCGGCACAGGGCGAGGCGGTTGGTGCGCGTGGGTTCGGCGGCCTTGAGCACGGGACAGGCTTCGTAGAACGTGGTGAACGCGCGCGCCAGGGCGTAGAGGTAGCCGCAGAGGCGGTGTGGTTCGAGCGTGGTGCCGACGTCGACGAGGGTGCTGGCGTAGGCGTCCAGCTCCAGGGCCAGCGTCCGTTCCGGTGGAGTGAGCGGGACGGACGCGTCTACCACCGGCTCGGTGTCGCCCGCGTTGCGCAGGATGGACCTGATGCGGGCGTGGGCGTACTGGAGGTAGACCCCGGTGTTGCCGGTGAGGGCCACCATGCGGTCGACGTCGAAGGTGTAGTCCCTGAGCCGCGACGTCGACAGGTCGGCGTACTTGACGGCGCCGATCCCGGCCTGCTCGGCGATGCGGTCCAACTCGGCGGGTGCGCGTTCGGGGTTCTTCTCCGCCACGACGGCGCGTGCGCGGGCGACGGCGTCGTCGAGCAGGTCCATCAGCCGGACGGTGCCGCCCGCCCGGGTCTTGAACGGACGCCCGTCCGAGCCGAGAACGGTGCCGTACGGCACGTGCGCGGCCTCGATCCCGCCGGTCAGCCACCCCGCGCGGCGGGCGGCTTCGAAGATCAGCCGGAAGTGCAGTGCCTGCCGGGAATCCGTGACGTAGAGCAGGCGGTCCGCCGCGAGGTCGTGGATGCGGTAGCGGATCGTGGCCAGGTCGGTGGTGTCGTAGCCGTAGCCCCCGTCGCGCTTGCGGAGCATGAGCGGGACGGGGTTGCCGTCCGGGCCGGTTACCTCGGTTGAGAAGACGACCAACGCGCCTTCGCTTTCGACCGCGATTCCGGCTTCGCGCAACGCTTCCACGGTTTCGGCGAGCAGGGGGTTGTAGAAGGACTCGCCGACGGAGTCTTCGGGTGTGAGGAGCACGCCGAGCCGGTCGTAGATGACGCGGAACGCCTTCTCGGATACGGCGACGATCTCACGCCAGCGGGCCACTGTGTCGGCGTCACCTGATTGGAGCGCGACAACGCGCGCCCGCGAACGGTCCGCGAACGCCTCGTCCGACTCGAACTCCGCGCGTGCGGCCCGATAGGTGTCGTCCAATGTGGACTCGGTGGACGGGTGCTCGTCGAGGTACTGGATGAGCATGCCGAACTGCGTGCCCCAGTCGCCGAGGTGGTTCTGGCGGACCACCTCCGCGCCGAGGAAGCCGAGCAGGCGGGCGAGGCAGTCACCGATGATCGTCGTGCGCAGGTGCCCGACGTGCATTTCCTTGGCGATGTTGGGCGCCGAATAGTCGACCACCGTCCGGCGGCCCAGTTCCGGGGTGCCGATGCCGAGCCGCGGGCTCGCCAGCCGTGCGGAGATCTGGTGCCACACCGACGAATCGGACAGTGTGAGGTTCAGAAAGCCTGGCCCGGAAAGCGCGGTTTCGTCGATCAATGAAGCAACCATCGCGTCACGCACTTCAGCGGCGAGTTCGCGAGGTGCGGCGCCGACCCGCTTCGCGAGTGCGAGGGCGGCGTTGGCCTGGAAATCGGCGTGCTCGGAGCGGCTCACCACGGGGTCGGCACCGGCCAGCTCGGGTCGCGCCCGGCCGATCGCGGCCGTGATGGTGGTGGCGACCTGGTCCAGCAGTGGCGATACCTCGTGCACGGCGGCCCTTCCCTTCGTGGTGGTTGGCACCATTGTTCCGGCCGCCGCCAGCGGTTTTCCGGGATTCAAGATCCGCACAAGGTTTGTTCCAGGGGGTGCCCGGCAGACTGACCGGTGTACGAAGTGCTTGGCCGAGGGGGAAGGCGGGGTGGTCGCGCCGGGAGCGCGGCCACCCCGCCCCGTTTCGACAGTCACTCGATCAGGTGAGAGACTGCCGCCTGTGACCCAAGCCACGCTGCACATGCACCAGAAGGTCACCTTCGCGGTGAACCGCTACCAGATCTTCGCCGACCAGGGTGGGGAGCCCGGTCAGTTGATCGCGTTCGTCGAGCAGAAACGGCTGAAGTTCAAGGAAGAGGTGACGATCTACACCGACTCCACCAAGAGCACCGTGCTGGCCAGGTTCAAGGCCCGCAAGGTGATCGACCTCGGCAGCGGCTACGACGTCACCGACGCCGCCGGCCGCTCGATCGGGCTCTTCCGCAAGGACTTCGGCAAATCGCTGGTCAACTCCACCTGGCACCTCGACCCGCCCGGCGGGCCGACCGTCACCGGCCGTGAGCGCAACGGGGGCATCGCCGTGCTGCGGCGGCTGTGGAACGTGCTGCCGATCATCGAGAACATCCCGTTCCCGTTCCGCTACCACTTCGACTTCGCCGCCGACGGCAGGCAGGTTTTCAGCGTGGACAAGAAAACCTGGCTGCGCGACCACTACCGGATCGACATCGAGGACGCGGCGATCGACCAGCGGCTGGTGATCGCCCAGGCCGTCGCGGTGGACGCGCTGCAGGCCCGCTAGGGCACCACCTCACCGATCCCGAGCATGTTGCCCTCGCTGTCGCGGAACCACACGGCCCGCTCGCCCCGGCCCCTGCTCGGGTAGTACCCGTCGATCTCCATGATCCCGTCGACGGTGCCCTCGTACTCCTCGAACACGACGCCGCGGTCGCGCAACGCCGCGACCGTGGCGTCGAGGTCGTCGACGGAGAACGACATCTGGGTGAACGAGCCGTCGGCGGCACCGGCCGAGGCGAACAGGCAGAACACCCCGGAAGCGCCTTCGTAACGCAGGCCGCCCTCACGCTCTTCGGCCGGTTCCAGCCCGAGCTTCTCCGCATACCAGCGTCGTGCCCGGTCCAGGTCCTGGGTGGGGAGGCGGGTTTCGATCCGCGCGTCGCTCAGCATTCGCACGATGCTAGGCGGGCGAGTAGGTTCGGGCCCGCGAACGGCGAAACTGGGGAGTTTGGAAATGGCCGAAAGCAACCGAAGAGCGTTCCTGTCGTGGTTGTCCCGCAGCGGGCTGGTGCTCACCGCCGCCGGGGTGCCGGGACTGGCCGGGGTGGAGCGGGCGGCGGCCGCCGAGGTGCTGGTACTGGTCAACGCGACGCTGATCGACGGGACCGGCGCCGCGCCGGTGCCGGAGGCCACGATCGTGGTCGCCGGTGACCGGATCGCCGCCGCGGGACGGCCGCGCGTGCCGCTGCCCGCCGGCGTCCGGGTGCTCGACCTGCGGGGCAAGTACGTGCTGCCGGGACTCTGGGACATGCACGCCCACACCCCGGCGCCGGCCGCGCTGCCGAACGTCGAGCAGCTCGTCCTGCCCGCCTACGTGGCCAACGGCGTCACCTCGGTGCGGGAGATGTGGGGCCAGCCGCACCTTCCGGAGCTCCGCGACCGCATCGAACGCGGTGAGCTGGTCGGGCCGCGCATGGTGATCGCGTCCAACATGGTCGACGGGCCGCGGTCGTTCCTCGATCCCGAACCGGTCAGGGTGAGCACGCCCGCCGAAGCCAGCGCCGCGGTCCGGCGGGCCAAACAGGACGGCGCCGACCTGGTGAAGGTGTACTCGCTGCTGAGCGCGGAGGCCTTCGCGGCGGCCACCGCCGAGGGCCGCCGGATCGGCATCCCGGTCGCCGGGCACGTGCCCGAGCTGGCCCGGTCCGACAGCGCGGCGGCGTTGTCGATGAGCACCCAGGAGCACCTGTTCGGGCTCTACTTCGACGTCTCGTCGGAGGAGGAGCGGCTGCGCGAGGTGCTGGCGAAGACCCAGTTCCAGCCGGACCCGCTGACCTGGTGGGCCGGGGTGCGCACGACGCTGGAACCGGAGGCGCTGCGGTACTACGACCCGGTGCGCGCGGCCGACGTGTTCGGCGCGCTGGCGGCCAACGGTGTCGCGCTCGACGCCACGCTCACCGGCGCGCGCCTGTGGTGGCTGCCGCCCGAGTCGTTCCACGGTGATCCACGGACGAAGTACCTGCCCGGCTGGGTTCGCGAGGACTGGGACGCTTTCCTCGGCGGGCCTTGGGATCCGGCGCGGATCGAGGCGGGCCGCGAGTTCTACGCCGCGACGCAGCGCCTGCTCGCCGAAGCCGCGGGTGCGGGCGTGCCGATCACCGCGGGCACGGACTGCGGCATCGGGATCCCCTACGACTTCCCGGGATTCGGGCTGCACGACGAACTCGCGCTGATGGTCGAGGGCGGGGTCACCCCGATGCGGGCGATCCAGGCGGCCACCGGGGACGCCGCGCGTGCCGCCGGGCGCGAGCGCGTCAGCGGCACGATCGCGCCCGGCAAATACGCGGATCTTGTTGTGCTGGAAGATGATCCGCTCACGGACATCACCAACACCAGGCGCATCGACGCGGTCGTCAGCCGGGGGCGGTTGATCGACCGCGCGGCCCGTGAGCGCCTGCTCGCGGAGATCGAAGCCGTGGCCGCGCGGACCCCGAGACCGGGCACCAGCGCCACGCGGTGCTGCCCGGGGCCCTAGCCGGTACTCCGGACGGGGGTGAGCCCGGTCACGTCCGGAGCCCGGCCCGTTCGCGGCGGTGTGAGCCCGTCCGCGTACACTCCGTGTTCGCGCACGCCCGGATCGGCGATCGCCAACCCTGATCAGAACGCGGCGATTTGGTTACTCGCCCGCAACCCACGTGGTGGACGTTCGTTCTGTCCTGCGCGTGCGCCCGACGAAAGGATCCACCGATGAGGCTGCCGAGACGGCTCGCCGTGATCGCGGCCTGCCTGCTCCTGGCCGCGTGTGGCGCCGAGCCGGCCCCCGAGCCGCCCGCCAGGCCCATCGAGGTCGCCTTCGTGCCCAAGGTGCAGTCCATCGCCTACTTCGACGCGATGAACGAGGGCGGCAGGCGCGCCGCGCAGGTGCTCGGCGTGAACTGGACCTACCGCGGCCCGCTCACCGCGGACGCCGCCGAGCAGGCCGCCATCGTGCGCGAGTTCATCGGCCGCGGGGTGAACGTGGTGGTGGTCGCCCCCAACGACCCCGACTCCATCGCCCCGGTGGTGGCCGAGGCCAAGGCCAAGGGCATCCGGGTGCTGACCACCGACACCGACGCCCCCAACTCCGGCCGCGAACTCTTCGTCAACCAGGCGGGCGCGGAGAGCGTCGGCCGGGCGCTGACCGACGCGCTGATGCAGAAGACCGCGGGCACCGGGCAGTACGCGATCGTGTCCTGCGGCCCGGCCGCGGCCAACCTCAACGCCTGGATCGCCGTGCAGAAGGCGTACACCGCGCAGAACTACCCCAACGCGCAGATCGTCGACATCGTCTACGTCGGCGAGGACCAGAACGCCGCGGCCGCCAAGGCCAAGGAGCTGATGACCACCCACCCCCAGCTCACCGGGCTGGTCGGCGAGTGCACCACCTCCGCGCCGGGCGTGGCGAAGGCGGTCCGCGAAGCCGGGCGCATCGGCCAGGTCTTCACCGTGGGCGTCGGCACCCCGCAGACGATGAAGGAGTACCTGCGCGACGGCTCGTCGTCGGCGTCGGTGCTGTGGGACGTGGAGAACCTGGGCTACCTGACGGCGTGGGCGGCGAAGCAGGCCGCCGACGGCAAGGTCCCCGAGTCGATGAACAACGTCAGCCCGGAGCTGCCCGCGGTGCGCTACACCGCCGCCGACAAGACCCTCGTGCTCGGCGACCCCTTGTTGATCACCAACGACAACGTGGACCAGTTCGACTACTAGGCATAGGCCGGGTCTCGCGCGAGCATCGCCTCGCAGCTGCGCAGGACCACTTCGGCGGCTCGCCGGGCGGCGCCGCTCAGCGCCGGGTTGACCGCCTGCTCGCGCCAGTGCCAGAGCGCGTCCTGGATGGCCTCCTGCAACTCGGCCGGGGAGACCTCCTCCTCGATGCCGAGGCGTTCCAGCAGGCCGACGCCCTGGCCCCCGGTCAGCCGGATGGCGTCCTCGGCCAGGTCCTCGGGCAGCTCGGTCCGGCCACCGCGCAGGGCCGCGAGCACGCGCAGCTCGTTGAACGCGTGCGCTCCTGAGACCAGCCGGTCCAGTTCGGCGGCCAGCTGCTCGCTGCCCGGCCGGGGTTCGCGGCGCAGCAACACCTCCAGACCGAGCAGGGCCGCGCGTGCCTTCAGCACGTCCTCCCGCGCGCTGAACTGCTGCGCGACCGCGTCCCGCAGTTCACCGAGCCCGCTGCGCTGCACCAGCTGCCCGGCCAGCGCGGGCACGGTGTTCGCGCCACGGCGGATCAGCGTGGTCGCCAGCCGCAGGCCGAACAGCCCGAAGCGGCCGAGCAGCCATTCGCGGGCACCAGGCTTCAACGGCAGTGGCGCGTCGGCGCGGATGAACCGGTCCGCCGAGAGCAGCCTGCTCTCCAGATCCGGCCGCGGCACCTGGGCCAGCGCGGAAAGCGCGGCGAACTCCGGTTCGCTCAGCGTGCGGCCCGCGCTCGCCACCAGCCCGGCGACCGCGACCACGTCCTGGCACAGGTCCTGCACCTCGTCGGTCCGGCGGTAGCGGCGGGCGACCTGGCGGGCGGAGATCAGCGCGTCCACCCGGCCCGCGCCCAGTTCGTCGGCCTTGGCCAGCACCACCATCGCGTGCACCGGCGGCGCCCAGCCGCTCGGCGGGCCGTGCAGCGCGCGCAGGGCGCCCAACTCGGGGCCGTGCGGCCGCCGCACCAGGTACAGCACGGCGTCGGCGTCGGTCAGCCCGCCGGCCAGCGCCTGCGGGCCCGCCTCGGGGTCCAGCGCGGGCGTGTCCATCAGCACCAGGTCGCGGAGCTGGCGGCTGGGCCAGTCGACCACCAGCCGGTCCACCTGCTGCCCGCCCAGCGGGGCCAGGTCCACGCGCAGCCGCCGCTCGGTGCGCTCGGCACCCATCTCCCACGGCGCGGCCCCACCCGGCGGGTAGGCCAGCGCGCGCGGCGCCGACCCGCCCTGGTACCAGGTCACCACCTGGCGGTCGCCGATCTTCAGCGGCGCCACCTCGTCCCCGGCCAGCGCGTTGAGCAGGCTGGACTTGCCGGTGCCCGCCGGCCCGACCACGGCCAGCCGCAGCGGTTCGGCGAAGCGCGCCAGGTGCCGGTCCAGCCAGCTGGTCGCGCGGGCGCTGTCCTGGTAGAGCGAGAGCGCGCGCTGCAGCAGTTCGCCGGCGGCCTCGGCGATCACGCGATCAGCCCGCGCGGGGAACTGGGCGCGATCTTCGCCGCCGCCATCGCCTTGACCCGCTGGCGGATCGCGGCCAGCTCGTTCACCGCGGTCCTGATCTCCTGCGCGCGCTGCTTGCGCCGCGCGGCCTCGGTGTCGATCACCTGCTTGATCGCCTTGGCCGAGGCGGAGATCTCCTGGCGCTGTTGCTGGGCGTAGGCGGTGAACCGGTCGCGCAGGGCGCGCTGCAACAGCCGCGCGGCGTCCTTGCTCTCCTTGCCGTAGGCCAGGAAGAAGTCGTCGACGTGGCGTTGCGCGGCGGTCTTCGCGGTGGCCTGCCGCCGCTTGAGCCGGTTGCCGCGTTCCTCGAACACGCTCTTCGCACCGAACGCGGCACCGGCACCCAGCGAGATCGGGTTGATCAGCGGCATCCCGGCCACCGTGGTCGCCAGGCCGAACATCAGCAGGCCGGTGTACGACCCGCGCATGCCGACGAACAGCTTCTGGCCGACGGTGAACCGCTCCACGCGGGGCTTGCGCATCCCGCTCGCGTGGTCCGGCGGGGCGTCCGCGACCAGCAGCTCGTGCAGCAGGTCCTGGTCACCCGGCGCGACCTGGCGGGCCAGTTTGTGCGCGATCCAGTCGAACCGCTCCAGCAGCCAGTTGAAGTTCGTCTCGGCGACGGTGGCCAGGTTGTCCTGGAGCCAGTCCTCGAAGGTGTCCCAGTCGCGCGAGGGGTCGGCGGCGTCGAAGTACTCGTCCACGTCGCGCAGGATCTGCCGGGTGCGGTCGCGCAGGTCGTACTCGAGGTCCGCGATCAGGTCGGCGATCTCGTCGCCGAGCAGCGTCTGCCAGCGCGCGGAGTCCTGCTGGAGCTGCTCCAGCTTGCGGCCGGCGGCCTGCCAGCGGGCGACCACCTCCGGCGCGTCGCCGCGCTGGGTGGTGGCGAACTCCTCGTGCAGCGGCGGCACCAGCTGGTCCACCGTCATCCCGGCGAGCGCCGCCACCGACCGGGTGTGCAGCACGTCGACCTGGTCCAGCCACTCGTGCTTGAGCCGGTGCATCAGCTCCTCGAAACCGGATTCGGCGTTGAGGTCGCGGTCGCCCGCCTTCGCCGCGGCCAGCCGCAATGCGGCCGAGACCGGCACCACGGTGGCGCTCACCCCGGCCTTGGCCAGGCGCGCGCGGTTGCGCTCGGCCACCACCCGCCAGCCGGGCACGATGTCGATCTTGGTCAGCGCCACCATCACCGTCGGGCACACCCTGGCCACCTGGCCGAGCAGCTCCAGCTCGCTCGGCGAGAACTCGCTCGTCGCGTCGGTGGCCATCAGCACCGCGTCGGCCTGGAGGATCTCCGAAAGCGCGTTCGCCGTGCGGGCGGCGTCCCCGGCGGGCGGGGTGTCGATCAGCACCAGGCCGGTGGCCAGCAGGGCGCGCGGCAGGCCGATGTGCGCGCGGGCGATCTCGGTGCCCGGCTGCGCGGCCTCGCGGTTGGCGTCGGCGGTCACCGAGTCCACCGCGGCGGGCACCAGCTGGTTCGACGGCCCGCTCTCGATCATCCGGTCGTTGCGCTCGGCCGCGTTGAGCACCACCGCCGCGGTCGGCGCCTCGGCGTACTCGACCACCGCGGGCACGGTGGTGGTCAGATCGTCGCCGGTGGCGCACACCGGCGCGTTGACCAGCGCGTTCACCAGCTGGCTCTTGCCCTGCCCGGTCTCGCCGATGACCAGGATCCGCAGCTTCGGGTCGATCAGCTGCGCGCGTCTTTCACGCAGGCGACGGAGCAGATCCGGGGTCCCGTGCGCGGCGCAGGCCCGGATGGTGTCGTCCATCAGCTGGAGCCAGGGCGGAGCCATCACCCGAAGGAGTGTGCCGTGTCCGAATCGAAATGCAAAAGTGGCCCGGCCCGTTCAGGTGAACGGACCGGGCCACGGGGAGGCGACCGCCGAGCGGGTGTAGCTGGCGCGGGCTCGACAGGGGAGGTAGTCGCCGTGGTCTAGAAGTCGAGCAAGCCGCCGGTGATGTCACCCACGTCCGGCAGGCCGTGACCCGGGTTCAGCTGGCCGAGCGGGCTTTCCGAGGCACCGCCGGTGCTGCCGCCGGGCAGCGGGTTCGCCACCGGCAGCTCGGGCAGTTCCGGCAGCTCGACCGGGAGCTGGCTGGGCAGGTCGGTCGGCACGTCGACCGGGAGGTCGGTGGGCAGCTCCGCCGGGGTGTCGATCGGGGCGTCCACCGGGAGGTCGGCGGGCAGCTCGGCGTCCGGCACCTCGATCGGCATGTTCTCCAGCTGACCGGCGAGCTGGCCGGTGCCGGTGGCGATCTGGTCGGCCAGCGAGCCGGCGCCGTCGACGACCACCTGGTCGGCCGGGGCCGCGCCGGTCAGGTAACCGCCGAGCGTGGTGCCGCCGGTCTCGACGCCGTCGGCCAGCCACTCGCCGCCGGTGGAGACGTACCCGGCCAGCGTGCCGGAGGTGGCCGAAGCGGCTTCCTCACCGCTGCGCGGCATTGCGGCGTCGAGCGCGGTGGGTTCGCCGAGGCCGGCGAGGTGGCTGCCGCCGAGGTCGCCGAGCGTGTCGCTGTCGACCGAGTACTCCTGGCCGGCGATGTTCAGCGAACCGGCGAAGCCGTCGGTGGTGGCGAACAGGTCGCCGCCGAAGTCACCGGCGGGGGTGTCACCGGCGAACGCGCCGTTGACGCCGTCGAGGCCGCCCGCACCGGCGAACCCGGCGGACAGCGGCTCGGTGGCGAACCCACCGGCGGCCGCGGCGCCCTGCGTGGTGCCGGAGACGGAGCCGGCGAGGTCGGCCTCGTCGGTCTCGGCGGCGAGCGAACCGGCGGCGCCTTCGGTGCCCGCCGAGCCGCTGGCGGAGCTGTTGAGCTGCTCACCGGCGAAGGCGCCGGTGGCGGCGAGGCCGTCGGTGGAGACCTGGTGGGCACCGGCGACGGAGCCGAGCGGGGTCTCCTCGGCGAAGGAGGAACCGGTCAGGTCGTCGAGGCCGGGCAGCTCGGAGGTACCGGGCAGACCGGAGAGGTCCGAGGCGCCGGTCAGGCCGGAGAGGTCGGAGGCACCGGGGAGCCCCGACAGGTCGGAGTCGCCGGGCAGGCCGGAGAGGCCGGACGTGCCGGGCAGTCCGGACAGTTCGGGAACGGCGCCGTTCCCGGCGACCTGTGCGAGCGCCTGCAGCTGCTGGATCGCGCCGTCGGCGCCGAGGTCACCGGCGGGCAGGGCGGCCAGACCCGACTCGAGCGCCTCCGGCGAAACCCCGCCGGGCGCGTAGTCGAGGACCAGGGGGACGACCTCCTGGACGTCCTGAGCGGTGATGTCCTGCAGGCCCGCGCCGGACAGGGCCGCGGCCGGGTCGGTGCCGAAGGCGGACCGGGCGGCGTCGTCGGTGAGCAGGTTGAGCACGAACTCGTGCAGGGTCTGGCCGGTGGGGGACAACTCGTTACTCCTCGGGCGGGGGGTTCTGCCCGGCTAACGCTAGGTAAGGGGGGCGGGTTGCCGCATCGGGGATGGCACCGGTCACGCCGCCCTAACCTGCACGTGGGACGCCCGCACGGCGGTTAGGGGATTAGGGGGCGTTTCACTCTTTCGCATGGGGGACCCCTGCACACGGTGTGTTCTTGGTAGGAAGAACTACTGTCCGCGCAAGCTCGCCGAGGGATTCGCCCGCCTATGCCGTACGTCCTGGGGATCGATCTCGGGCACACCCGCACCACCGCCGCGGTGTGCCGCCGGGTGGGGGCTTCCTGGGGGGAACCCCAGGTGGTGGCGCTCGACGGGGATGCCCGCTGGGTCGAGTCGGTGCTGCACGTGGCCCCGGACGGGTCGGTGGTGTTCGGCCAGGAGGCGGCCCGGCGCGCGCTCGCCGAACCGCAGAGCGCGGCCCGCGGTTTCCTCGGGCGCACGGGCGACGCGGTGCCGCTGGTGCTCGGTCAGCACCTCTACACCGCCGAGGTGCTCACGGCCTCGCTCGCCGGCTGGGTGGCCGACCAGGTCGCCGAGTCCTTCGGCGGGCCAGCCGACCGGATCGTGGTGGCGCACCCGGCGGGCTGGGGCCCGCACCGGCGCGCGGCACTGCGGACCGGGCTCGAAGCGGCCGGGCTGCCCGGGGTGCTGCTGCTGCCGAAGCCCGTCGCCGCGGCGGAGAACCACGCGGCCGGGGAAGCCGGGGACGACCTGGAGATCGGGTCGGTGCTCGCGATCTGCCGGATCGGCGGCGAGCACGTCGAGTCGGCGCTGGTCCGCCGCACGCAGAGCGGGTTCGACCTGCTCGCGCACACCGGCAGCAGCGGGGGCCGCGGCAGCGCGCGGATTGACGAACTGCTCGCCGAGCACGTGCTCGCGCGGTCCGGCGCGAAGGTGCCCGACCACACCGACCCGGCCCTGCGCGGCCCGATGACCGGCTTCCGGATCGCGAGCGTGCTGGCCAAGGAACGGCTGTCCGTGGCGCCGTCGGCCTCGCTGACCGTGCCGCTGCCGGACGTCACCGGCGAGGTGCACATCACCAGGACCGAGCTGGAGGAGCTGGCCAGGCCGGTGCTGACCGCCGCGGTGGCGCAGCTGAACCGGCTGGTCGAGCCGGTGCCGGACGGTGAACTGGCTGCCGCCCTGCTGGTCGGCGGAGGCGCGCGGATACCCTTGGTCACCTTCCTCGCCGAAGCGGCACTGGGCTGCCCGGTGCTGGTCGACCCGGATCCGGCCGCGGCGGTCTGCCGCGGCGCGGCGCTGGTCGCCCGGCCGCGACTGGCCGGTGAGGGCCGCAAGCCGTCCCCGCGGCCGCGGGGCGCGGTGCAGGTGGAGGAGTCGACCGCGTTGATCCCGCGCACGCTCGAACCGCCGCTCCTGGCCGGTGAGGACGACGACGAACTGGGCCCGCCACCGCCGCGGCCGCCGGTGGAGGTCACCCCGCTGGAGGCGCCGAAGCGGTTCACCAACCCGCTGCGCAGGCGGTCCGAGCGAGAACCCGAGCGAGAGGACAGCCGTTGACCCGACCCGCGTCGACCCGGGGCGCCGAACCGGTGCTGGACGAGCCGACCCGGCAGTTGTGCGCCGCGATCGCCGAGCGCAGGCTCACCCAGGTGCGCCTGGCCGTGGTCGCGGCCGGGGAACACGGCAAGACCGCCCTGCTGGAGCACCTGCGCGCGCTGTGCTCGGCCGCCGGGCTGAGCGTGGCGCGGTTCGACCCGGCGCGCGCCGAGGACGAACCGGTCGACCTGGTGCTCGCCGACGACGCGCACACCTACGGCGAAGCGGAACTGGCCGTGCTCGCGCGGTTGGCCGGGGACGAGCGGACCGGGCTGGTGGTGGCCGCGCGGCCGCGGCCGCGCCCGGCCGGGCTGAACGCGGTGCTGGGCCGGTTGCGCGGGCAGATCCTGTTGCGCCCGCTGGAGAAGTCACAGGTCGCCGAACACCTGGCGGCGTACGGGGTGTCCACCGAACTGGCCGAGTTCGTCCGCGTGCAGACCGGCGGCGTGCCGGGCCACGTGCACCGGGTGGTGACCGCGCTCGCCGCGGTACCGCCCGCGGAGCGCGGGGAACTGCCGCTGGCCGCGTTCGGCGGCATCCGCCAGGAACTCGACCGGACCGAGCCGGGGGTGCTGCGCTTCCTGCTCGCCGTCGAGGCGGGGGCCGGGCCGGACATCGACCTGCTGGGCGGGCTGCTCGGGCGCGATCCGGAGGGCGTCAGCGCGGTGATCGACCTCGCGCGGGCGACCGGGTTGTTCGGGGCCGACGGCACGCTGCTGCCGATCACGCTGGCGGCGTTGCGCGCGCTGGTGCCCGCCGAACGGCACGCCGCGGTGCGGCAGCGCCTGGTCGAACTGCAGCTGGAACGCGGGGCGCCGGTGTTGCGGCTGGTGCGGCCGTGGCTGGGCAAGCCGATCGCCGGGCCGAGCGTGGCCAAGGCGTTCGAGGCGGCGGCCGAGGAGGCGCTGGAGTCGGATCCGGCGCTGGCGGCCCGGTTGCTGGAGGCGGCGGTCGCCGCCGGGCGCCCGGCGGCCGAACTGGGCGCGCGGCGGGCCGAGGCGGTCGCGCTGGCCGGGGACCTGGATGGCGCGCTGCGGCTGGCCGACGAGGTCATCGCCGCGGCGGGGGCGACCGGGCGCGCGGACGGGGCCAGGGTGGCGGCGACCGCGCTGACCCACCGCGGTCAGCTCGGCCGGAGCGCGGAACTGCTGCAGTGGTCGGGCACCCGGCGTTCACGGGCGTTCGCGGCGATCAGCCTGATCGCCACCGGCCGTCGTGCCGAAGCCGAGCGGGAGCTGGAAAAGGCGGCCGAGGGCGGCGGTGACGAGCCGCCGACGCTGCTGTCGGGCGCGTTGTCCTCGGTGGCGCGCGGCGTGGTGGAGTCGGTCGGCGGCGCGCCGACCGCCGCACTGTCCACTTTGGTCAGCTCGGCGGAGATGCTGGAACCGGTCGGCCGCGCGGTGCTGCTGCCGGACAGCCCGGCCGCGCTCGGCGCGCTGGTGGCGCTGCACAGCGGTGAGCTGACCATCGCCGAGCCGCTGCTGGAACGCGCGATCGCCGCGCGCACCGGCGGGGTGACGCTCCAGGCGCGGCACCAGCTGCTGCTGGCGTGGATCGCGATGGTGCGCGGGGACACGACGCTGGCCGCGGAACGGCTCAACGCGGCCGAGGAGGTGCGGCAGCCGCGCGACTGGCTGTTCGCGGTCGGCCTGGAGGTCGGGCTCGCCCGGCGCACCAGCGATCTGACCGCGTTGCGCCGGATCTGGGGCGTGGCCTGCGAAGCGGTGATCCGGCACCCGGTGGACCTGTTCTCCTTCCTGCCCTTCGGCGAGTTCGCCATGGCCGCGGCGCGGCTGGGCGAACGCGACCGGCTGGCCCCGCACCTGGCGCAGGCGCACTCCGTCCTCAGAGGACTCGGTGAACCGCCGCTGTGGGCGGCTTCCCTGCACTGGAGCGAACTCCACGCGGCGATCATCGCCGAGCGCGCGGGCGAGGCGAAGGACCACGCCGCCGCGCTGGCCGCCTGTTCCGGGCACGGCGCGTACTTCACCGCGGTGTCGGACGCGGCGGCGTGCTGGCTGAAGGTGCTCGACGGCGACATCGACGCCGAAGAGGTCGAAGCCGCCGCGCACGCCCTGCGCGGCAGCGGCCTGTGGTGGGACGGCGCGCGGCTGGCCGGCCAGGCGGCGATCCGGACCACCGACCGGAAGGCGATGGTCGCGCTGCTCGACTGCGCGCGGTTGCTGCAGGGCGCGGTCTCGTCGCCGGTGGTCCCGGCCACCGAGGGCGCCGCGGCCGACGACACCCCGGGCTCGGCGCGGTTGAGCGATCGGGAGTTGCAGGTGGCGGAGCTGGTACTGGGCGGCATGACCTACAAGGAGGTCGGCGCCCGGCTGTTCATCTCGGCGAAGACGGTCGAGCACCACATGGCCCGCATGCGCCAGCGGCTGGGCGCGGGGAACCGGGCGGAACTACTGGCCCACCTCCGCGAAATGCTCGGCGACCGCTGAGTCAGCGAAGTCCTTGTCCCGCGCCGAAAACGTGGTTCGGGTCGTGGTGGTGCCGGGCGGTTTCCAGTGCTTCCCACGCCGGGCCGAACTGTTCGGCCCAGTCCGCGGGGGACATCGGCAGGGCGTTCGACGGGTACACCGTGCCACCCAGCGCCTTCGCCTGCCGGTACAGCTGGATGTTCAACTCCGTCAGCCGCGCGTTTTCCACCGGGTCGGCGGGCTTTCCCGTGCGGAGCAACGAGAACAACCACACCAGCTCACCGGCGGGCACCTGCAGCAGCGGCGTGTCCAACGCACTCGCCCGCACCGGGTAGAGCATCACCAGCCCGGTCCCGCCGAGGTCCTCCCGCCGGGTTTTCGCCAGCGTGCCCGCGACCACCGAGCCCACCACCTCGTCCGGCAGGAACACGTTCAGCCACGGGTGCGGGTGGAACCAGCTCCCCTCCGCCCGCAGCGCCGCTTCGCCCTCTTCCATCCGGTTCAGGAAATCGAAGTACGAAGTGTCTTCGACCTCCATCCGCTCGAAGCTCAGATCCGCCACCGACGCGGTCGAATACGTGACCGCCTCGAGCATGTGCGTCCAGCCCCCGTCCTCCAGGATGAGCTGGCCTTCCACGTAGTCGAACCGGCCGTCGCGCACCACCATGCGCTGGTCGGCCAGGAAGGCGTCGAGCGAGTGGTAGTACAGCTTCCAGCGCCGGGCCGTCGGGGGCGCGGGGACCAGCCGCAGTTTCACGCGGGTGATCACGCCGCACAGCCCGAGCCCGCCGCGGACCGCGTCGAACAGCGCGTCGCCGGGGCGGCAGACACGAACCTCGCCGGTACCGGTGACGACCTCCAACTCGGTCACGTTGTCGGTCTGCGTGCCGTGGTGGTGCGCGGCGCCGCCGATGCCGCCGACCACCAGCGTGCCGCCGACGGTCAGCTCCAGATAGTCAGTGAGCACCGGCGGGGTCAGCCCCTGCGGCAGTGTCAGGTCGAGAACCTCCCGCCAGCGCGCGCCCGCGTCGACGGTCACCTCGGTGCCGGAGACCTCGCGCACCGGCGGCAGGCTCCGCATGTCCAGCACGAGACCGCCTTCGGCCTGTTCCTGGCCGAACGGCGAATGCCCGGCGCCCCGGGCGGACACCGGCAGGCCGTGCTCGCCGGCGAAGGTGATCGCGGCCGAGATGTCGGCCGAAGAAACCGGCCGCACCACGGCGGCCGGACGGGAGTGCACCAGGTGGCCGAAGTCCTGGGCGGCGGTGACCAGCGCGCACTCCCCGCGGTCCACCTCGCCGTCCGGGACGGACAACCAGGCGGTGATCGGCCCCGAACCGTGCTCGCCGCCTGGTTGTCCTGGCTTCATACCGGGGAGATTACTCCTCCGCGGCTCCTTCGATCGCGTCGAGCGTCTCGCGCGCCTGCTGCCGGATTCCTTCCAGTACCAACGGGTTGAGGTTCTTGTTCTCGAACGTGCGGACCAGCTGGCGCAGCACGTCGCGGGCCTGGTCGGGGTGGCCCGCCTTCGCCTCGGCCTTGGCCTGCGTGCGCATGGCCAGGTTCAGCGTCACATTATCGACACCGCCGACGCCGCCGGAGTCGGCGATCGAGGCTTCGGCGACCTGGCCGAGCAGGCTGGCCGCCTCGGTGCCGTTCGCCTCGCGGATCCGGAGCGTCTTGTCGGTGGTCAGCTCCTTGAAGTCGCGCTGCTGGTTGACCCCCTTGACCAGCCGGCCGTACACCGCCAGCGGGTGGTCGGGGAAGCGGTCGAGCAGCGTGTCGATCGCGGAAACGCCCTTGCCGAGCTGGCTCGCGTCGGACCCGAGCAGCGCGAGCAGCTGGCCCTGCTCCTCACCGAGCAGCAGTTCGGCCGCGGCTTCGTCGGCGGGGGTGGCCGGCGGGCGCACGCGCACCCGCAGCACCGGCGAGATGACCCGGGAGCCGTCACCGGCGATGTAGGTGGCACGCAGCCGGTACGTGCCCGGCGCCTCGAACAGGAACCCGTCCGCGCCGAAGCCGATGTACGCGCTTTCGTACAGCGCCGCCTGGTTGACGCCGACCTGGACCGTGCGGTCCTCGTCCACGCAGTGCCGCAACATCGGGCGGTACAGCACGGTCCGGCCCGACGGCTGCTGCACGGCGATCGAGACCAGGTCGTCGTTCGGGTGCAGGTACCCGTGGGTGGCCCGGCCGCGCAGCTCGGTGCCCGCCAGCTTCAGTTCGACCACGACCGGTTCCCCGTAGGCGAACCCGGGTTTCGGCGAGCGCAGTTCGAGCGCCAGTCCCGAGTGGTCCACCAGCGGCTCGTCGAACAGGTCGGGGTCGACCTCGGCGGCGCCGGTGCCGAAGGCGTTCGCCCCCATGATCACGTCGCGGTAGAAGCCGTGGCGCAGGTGGACCAGCTCGTTGTCGGTGAACTGGAACGGGAACGCCGCCCAGTACGCCGCCGCGCCACCGGGCCCGCCCGCCGATTCCTGGTACTTCCAGTCGTAGTTCATCCACGACAGGTCGGCGAGGCCGCCGTTCGGGCCGAGCGGGGCGGGCGGGTTCGCCAGGTTCTTCTGCCACGAGTGCAGCAGGTTGAACGCGTGGCCCAGCTCGTGCACGTAGGTGCGCAGCTGCGAGCGCTGGGTGGCCGCGTCGGCACCGCCGATGGCGTCGTAGAAGACCGCGGCGCCCTGGCGCTGGAAGGCGTCGCCGTAGTCGAACATGATGCCGCGGTACCCGCCGTCGTGGGCGGTGGCCACCAGCATCCAGACCTGCCACCGCGCGGCGTTGGTGAACCCGCTGAAGTGGTTGACCATGGCGGCGTGCAGTTCGGCGTCGCTCCACTTGGCGTTCGCGCCGGCGGAGGAGACCGGGATGACGTTCGTGCCGCCGGTGGTCAGCAGTTCGAGCCCGGCTTCGGCGAACGCGCCGGGCACGGTCAGCACGCGGGCCGGGCTGCCGGCGGGCTGCGGCAGCGAACCGGTGTTGTAGGCCAGGAACGGCACCGTGCCCGCGACCGAGTCCTGTTCGTAGGAAACGGTGCGGAAGAACCCGGATTCGAACGGGCAGTGGTAGGTCGCGCCCGGGTTGTTCGAAACCGTCAGGAATTCCAGCGTGCCCGGTTTCGGCGCTTCGAACAGGGAGGCGCGGTTGATGGTGAGCCGGAGCTTCGGCGCACCGGCGGCCCAGGTGAACGTGCCCAGACCTTCGACCTTGACCTGCGAAGCGGTGGTGGTCACCGTCGGGGAATGCACGGTGAACGAACCGAAATACGAGGTGGTCGACCCGGAAACGGTGAAGAAATCGCCGCTGATCCGCTTGGTCGGCCGGTTCCCGTCCACGTCCACCCGCAGGGTCAGCAGCCAGCTGCCGCTCGCGCTGCGGTAGCGCCCGCGCACCAGGCGCTTGCGCACGATGATCGGCGGGACGGGCCGGATCGGCAGCGGCGGCGCCGCGGTGGCCTCCTCGAATTCGACCGCCGGGGCGGGGGTTTCGGCCGCCGCCGCGGTGCCGTGGCCGTTGGTGGTCGTCACCTCCGGCTCGGCATCGGGCGGCCGGTCGATGGTGCTGGTGCCGGTGTCGCCACCGCCCACCGTCGGATCGGAGATACCCAGCATGATGTGCCCCTTCCTGGGCAGGACGAGCATGATCGCCAGGGGCGTAGAACAATTGCGCGCCGACTTGGCGGAGTGAGGTTACGACTGTTTCGGGCCGGGCGCGGTGGAAACGGTCGTAATATACCCGGATGGCCCAGTTGACCTGGGCTTTTTCGTGTCCGGCCGGTTATCTTGGACATTCACAACGCGGAATGCGGGCGCGGTATTGAATCACCTGTTTCCATTCGGTGAGAGAAATCCACGCGAAAAGCTCAGGCGAGCCGGATGGGCGGGTCGGCCCGGCGGCCGAGCAGTTCGGCGGCCGGTGCCGGTTCGGTGTCCACATCGAACGGTTCGTGGTGGACGCACTCCGCGGGCACGTCGTGCTCGGCCAGCACCCGCAGCGTGTGCTCGGCCAGCGTCCGCGGGGCGCAGACGAACCACTCGTCCACCTTGGCCGGGTGCAGCCGCCCGTCCAGCAGCGAGGACAGCCGCGCGGTGTCCAGCCGTCCCCGCACGAACTGCTCGTGCGTCACCGCGAGCACCTCGCTGATCGCGTCGACCGGCTGGAAGTCGCGCCCCTTGCGCAGTTCGGGGTCCTGCTCGTCGGTGCGGTAGTGGACCACCCGCAGCCTGCCGTCGAATCGCTTCGCCAGTGCCGAAACCTCGTCGGCCAGCATGGTCGTCGAGCCATTCCGGTTGACGTAGAGCAGCGTGGCCCGGCTGTGCGCCTCGGTCTCCAGCGCGGTGGCGAACATGGTCAGGATCGGCGGCAGCCCGCTGCCCGCGGCCAGCCCGACGTAGTGCCGCGACCGCCGCGGGTCCGGTTCGAGCGTGAACTCCCCGGCCGGCGGCAGCACGTCGAGCCGGTCGCCCGGCCGCAGCGTGTTGGTCACCACGGTGGAGAACGGCCCGCGCTCGACCCGCTTCACCGCGATCCGGAGCTCCCCGCGCGGCGCCGGGCACAGCGCGTAGCTGCGGCGCAACGGCACCCCGTCGACCAGCGCGCGCACGGTCACGTGCTGCCCGGCCAGGTAGTCGAAGGTTCCGGTGAGCTCGTCCGGCACGGCGAACCGGACCGCCGCCGCGTCCGCGCCGACCCGTTCGACCTCGGTGACCAGCAGCGAGTGGAACACGCGCAGCCGCCGCGGTGGCGGCTCGGCCGGTGGCTCGGCGGCGGGCCGCGGCGGGAACCAGCGCGAGGCCCGGTACTCCTCGGCGGTCAGCTCCCGGCCGCTCCACGCGCGCACCGGCACGCCGAGGTCGAGGTAGGCCTCCACGTTCCGCAGCCACACCCGCCGGTACCGGTAGAACGGGATCGCCGGGTGCAGGTGGTGCACCAGGTGGTAGTTCTGGCCGAGGGTGAGCGGACCGGCCAGCCGTTCCAGCCCCGCGTGCACCCAGGCCACGCGCAGCCGGTCGGGGCCGGGGCACGCGGGAAGCCCCCGGTGCGGGAACCAGTCGAACAGCACGACCACCAGCGCGAGCCCGATCCGCTGCGGCACCAGGTACAGCACCAGCAGCTCCCAGCCGTACCCGCCGGCGATCGCGGTGGACATCGCGCCGAAGGCCAGCGTGGCCACCGCGGTGGTCTCGTGCACCTCGCGCGCCGGGCGGTGGTGCATCCGGCCGAGGTAGTGGCGCATGAACCAGAAGTCGACGGTCAGCCACCGCAGCGGCAGCTGCCAGCCGGGCGCGCGGGCGGTCCAGCCGGCCACGTCGGCCCGGCCGCCCGGGCTGCGGTGGTGCTCCAGGTGGAGGTGGCGCACCGGCGGGAACGCGCCGTAGGCGGCGACGAACGGCATGGCCAGGCGACCGAGCAGGGCGTTGACCGTGGTCAGCCGCCCGGCCGCGTGGTGCATCGCCTCGTGCGCGACGGTGAACATCATCACCGTGGCCACCGACTGGAGCACGATGGTCACCCACAACGGGGCGGGCCCGGCCAGCGCCAGCCAGGCGCCCAGCGCCCAGACCGAGGCGCCGCCGGCGAACAGCGCCACCGTCGGCCCGGCGACCAACGGCAGGCTGACCCCGGGGGCGGGCAGCTCACGCACCGTGCCCATAGCGCCCACACTCCACCCCCTTGCCACCCGCACAGCGGTACAACAGCGTTACGACACCGCTAACTGTGACCCGAATGGGTGATGTCGGACAAGAGTGAGTTACGCGGTAGGTCCCGCCCGCCCACAGCGGCGGCCGGGCGCTGGCCTAGACTCGGGCGTCCCGGTCCACCTGTGACCTGGGGCCATCCGCCAAGGATCGCGCAACACCCCTGTCCCAACACCGTCACGGCTCGAGGAGAAGAAGTTGAAGAGCACCGTCGAGCAGCTCAGCCCGACGCGAGTCAAGATCAATGTCGAGGTGCCGTTCGACGAACTCAAGCCGAACTTCGACCGCGCCTACAAGAAGATCGCGCAGCAGGTTCGGATCCCCGGCTTCCGGCCGGGCAAGGTGCCCGCCCGCGTGCTGGAGAGCCGGATCGGCCGCGCGCCGGTGCTCGACGAGGTCGTCAACGAGGTCATCCCGGCCAAGTACCTGGAGGCCGTGCAGGCCGGTGAGGTGCGCACCCTGGGCCGTCCCGACTTCGAGGTGACCAAGCTCGAGGACCGCGACGTGCTGGAGTTCACCGCCGAGGTCGACGTCCGGCCCGAGATCGAACTGCCCGACTACAGCGGCATCTCGGTCAGCGTGGACGACGTCGAGCTGGACGACGCCGAGGTCGACGCCGAGCTGGACCAGCTCCGCGCCCGCTTCGGCACGCTCACCGGCGTCGAGCGCCCCGCGGAGAACGGCGACTTCGTCTCGGTCGACCTCTCGGCCACCGTCGACGGTGAAGAGGTGCCCGACGCCTCCACCACCGGCCTGTCCTACGAGATCGGCTCCGGCCAGCTCGTCGACGGCATCGACGACGCGATCATCGGCGCGAGCGCCGGTGAGACCAAGACCTTCACCACCCAGCTGGTGGCCGGTGAGCACGCCGGCAAGGACGCCGAGGTCAGCGTGGTCGTGCAGTCGGTCAAGCAGCGCGAGCTGCCCGAGGCCGACGACGAGTTCGCCCAGCTGGCGAGCGAGTTCGACACGCTCGACGAGCTGAAGGCCGACCTGCGCGAGCGCCTGTCCAGGATGAAGCGCATGCAGCAGGGCGTGCAGGCCCGCGACAAGGTGCTCGAGGCGCTGCTGGAGACCACCGAGGTGCCGATCCCGGAGAAGGTGCTCGAGGGCGAGATCGAGAGCCGCAAGCACGACGCGATCCACCCGTTCGACCACGACGAGGCCGCCTGGGCGAAGTCGCTGGAGGCGCAGGGCACCACGGTCGAGGCGTTCGAGACCGAGGCGCGCGAGGAGTCGGAGAAGGCCGTCCGCACGCAGCTGCTGCTGGACACCATCGCCGAGAAGGAGGGCGTCGACGTCAACGACGGCGAGCTCACCGAGCGCATCATCTACCAGGCCCAGCGCTTCGGCGTCAGCCCGGACGAGTACGTGCAGCGCGCCCAGCAGTCCGGCCAGCTCGGCGCGATCTACGCCGACGTCCGCCGCGGCAAGGCGCTGGCCACCGTCGTGCGCGGGGCCACGGTCACCGGTGCGGACGGGGCCGAGCTGGACTTGAGCGATCTGTTCGGTGGTGCGGAGGAGACTGCGGAGGCCGGCGAGAGCGCTGAGACCACCGAGGCTCCGGCGGCGGAAGAGACCGCAACCCAGAAGTAATGCTCTGAGCGAACTTGGGCGGTGTCGGGCATTCCGACCCGCCCGAGTTCGTTAGGGTCGATTACAAGATCTGAACCGGCGAAAAGGCAGGCACACGTGACGCACCACTTGCCCGAGGGGCGGACCAGCACCGCGGGACTCAACCTGACCGACTCGGTGTTCGAGCGTTTGCTCGCCGAGCGCATCGTCGTGCTCGGCTCCGAGGTCAACGACGAGGTCGCGAACCGGATCACCGCGCAGCTGCTGCTGCTGTCGGCGGAGGACGCCGAGTCCGACATCCGGTTCTACATCAACTCGCCCGGCGGCTCGGTGACCGCGGGCTTCGCCATCTACGACACCATGCAGCTGATCAAGCCCGACGTGCAGACCTACGCCATGGGCCTGGCCGCGTCGATGGGGCAGTTCCTGCTCTCCTCCGGCACGCCCGGCAAGCGCTTCGCGCTGCAGCACGCCCGCATCCTGATGCACCAGCCCTCGGCGGGTGTCGGCGGCACCGCCTCCGACATCGCCATCCAGGCCGAGGTGTTCGGCAAGTGGAAGCAGGAGCTGGCCAGGATCACCGCGGAGCAGACCGGGCAGACCTTCGAGCAGATCACCAAGGACGCGGACCGCGACCGCTGGTTCACCGCCGAGGAAGCCAGGGAGTACGGCTTCGTCGACCAGGTGCTCACCCGGGACAACCCGCTGCCGGCTTCGAACAGCTGACCGGGAAGGTAGAGGAGAGATCGAGATGAGCAACTTGCACCTTCCCCAGTCCCGGTACGTGCTGCCCTCCTACGTGGAGCGGACCAGCTACGGGATCAAGGAGTCGAACCCGTACAACAAGCTGTACGAAGAGCGCCAGATCATGCTCGGCGTGCAGGTCGACGACGCCTCGGCCAACGACGTGATGGTCCAGCTGCTGCACCTGGAGCACGAGGACCCGGACCGCGACATCACCATCTACATCAACTCGCCCGGTGGCTCGTTCACCGCGCTGATGGCGATCTACGACACCATGCAGTACGTCCGGCCGGACATCGTCACCATGTGCATCGGCCAGGCCGCCTCGGCCGCGGCGGTGCTGCTGGCCGCGGGCACCCCCGGCAAGCGGTTCTCGCTGCCGAACTCGCGCGTGCTGATCCACCAGCCCGCCACCGAGGGCACCTACGGGCAGGTCTCGGACCTGGAGATCCAGGCCGCGGAGATCCAGCGCGTGCGGCGCCTGATGGAGACCACGCTGGCCAAGCACACGAACAAGTCGCTGGAAGAGGTCCGCGACGACGTCGAGCGGGACAAGATCCTCACCGCCGACCAGGCCAAGGAGTACGGCATCATCGACGAGGTGCTGCCCTACCGCAAGGCCTCGGCGGAGAACTGAGCGATCAGGCCGGGGCACCGGGGTCACGCGAGCGCGTGATCGTACCGGTGTTCCGGCCGATGGCCTCTTCCGGCGCGCCTAGTACCGCTCAGGTCCTCCCGTAGGACGCGCCGGGCGGGTACCGTCTGTGGAATACGCGTCAGAGTCCCGTCGCGACGGGCAGGCTAGAGAAGTCAGGTGCACCCGAGCGCACCGGAGGGGACGAGGTCCACGGTCATGGCACGGATCGGTGACGGCGGAGACCTGCTGAAGTGTTCTTTCTGCGGGAAGAGCCAGAAACAGGTGAAGAAGCTCATCGCCGGACCCGGCGTGTACATCTGTGATGAGTGCATCGATCTCTGCAACGAGATCATCGAGGAGGAACTGGCCGAAGCGGGCGACGTCAAGCTCGACGAGCTGCCCAAGCCGGCCGAGATCCACGACTTCCTCGAGCGCTACATCATCGGCCAGGACGAGGCCAAGCGCACGCTCGCGGTAGCGGTCTACAACCACTACAAGCGGATCCAGTCCGACGACAAGACCGGGCCGAAGGACTCCAAGGACGAGCCGGTGGAGCTGGCCAAGTCCAACATCCTGATGCTCGGGCCGACCGGCTGCGGCAAGACCTACCTGGCCCAGACGCTGGCCAAGCTGCTGAACGTGCCGTTCGCCATCGCCGACGCCACCGCGCTGACCGAGGCAGGCTACGTGGGCGAGGACGTCGAGAACATCCTGCTGAAGCTGATCCAGGCGGCCGACTACGACGTCAAGCGCGCCGAGACCGGCATCATCTACATCGACGAGGTCGACAAGATCGCCCGCAAGTCGGAGAACCCCTCGATCACCAGGGACGTCTCGGGCGAGGGCGTGCAGCAGGCGCTGCTGAAGATCCTCGAGGGCACCACCGCCTCGGTGCCGCCGCAGGGCGGCCGCAAGCACCCGCACCAGGAGTTCATCCAGATCGACACGACGAACGTGCTGTTCATCGTGGCCGGCGCGTTCGCCGGGCTGGAGAAGATCATCAACGAGCGGGTCGGCAAGCGCGGCCTCGGCTTCGGCGCGGAGATCCGGACCAAGTCTGAGATCGAGAACAGCGACATCTTCTCCGACACCATGCCGGAGGACCTGATCAAGTTCGGGCTGATCCCCGAGTTCATCGGCCGTCTGCCGGTGGTGGCCAGCGTGACCAACCTGGACAAGGAGTCCCTGGTCTCGATCCTGACCACGCCGCGGAACGCGCTGATCAAGCAGTACAAGAAGCTCTTCGAGATGGACAACGTCGAGCTGGAGTTCACCAAGACGGCGCTGGAGGCCATCGCCGACCAGGCGATGCTGCGCGGCACGGGTGCCCGCGGCCTGCGCGCCATCATGGAGGAGGTGCTCCAGCCGGTGATGTACGACATCCCCAGCCGCGACGACGTGGCCAAGGTCGTGATCACCGAGCAGACCGTCCGCGAGAACGTGAACCCGACCATCGTCTCCCGCCAGCCGTCGCGGCGGCAGCGTAGCGAGCGCGGGGAGAAGTCCGCCTGACCAGCCCGGAAAGATCCCAGTTCGGCGACCTGCCGCAGCGGCTGGTGACCGTCGGCAGGCTCGCCCACCCGCTGAACCACCGCATCTTCGGCGGGGTGCTGGTGCTGCTCGTGGTGTTGTGCGTGATCGCCACCACCACCCGGCAGTCGCTGCTGACGCTCACCCCGGTGCCGCTCTACCTGCTCGGCGCGTTCGGCCTGTGGCAGGTGCGGCGGACCGAGGCGCCGCCGCGGCTGCTGGGCTGGTGGGTGGTGCTGCTGAGTGGAACTCTGGGTGGTTTCTGGCTGATGGGTTTCGTAGCCAACGCATTAGACCGGTAGCGCCCGGGGATTCACCGGCTAAGCTGGACAATCGCCGTCCGAGACGTTCTCTGGTGGAAGCGTTGTGAATGTGTTCAGTCATCCGGCCCTGTTCTACCGCGGCCGTGACGAGTTCCTGGCCGGTACCGTCCCCTTTGTCACCGACGGCCTGGCCGCCGGGGAGCCGGTGGCCGCCGCCCTGCCCGGCGAGCACCTGACCTGGCTCAGCGAGGCGCTCGACGAGAGCGCGCGGCAGCGTGTGCGGTTGATCGACATGACCGAGGCGGGCCGCAACCCCGGGCGCATCATCCCCGGCGTGCTGCGCGACTTCGCCGATCGGCACGAGGGCCCGGTGCGGTTGATCGGCGAGCCGATCTGGCCGGGCCGGACGCCGGTGGAGTACGCGGCGTGCGCCCAGCACGAGGCGCTGATCAACCTCTCCTTCTCCGGCCGGGCGGGTGCCGTGCTGTGCCCGTACGACGCCGAGGGCCTGGAGCCGTGGATCCTCGACGAGGCCGCGTGCACGCACCCCGAGCTGCGCGATCACTACGGCACGTGGGCGAGCAAGTCGTTCTCGCCGGAGCAGGTGGTCGACCGCTACAACCAGCCGTTCCCGGCGCCGGCGGACATCCCCTGGGTGCTCTCGTTCGACCGGACCGGGCTGAGCGGGGTGCGCCGGTTCGCCGGTGAGCGCGCCGCCGCGTACGGCCTCGGCGGGGACCGCGTGCTCGACCTGACGCTGGTGGTCGGGGAGCTGTGCGCGAACAGCCTGCGCCACGGGCGCGGTTCCGGCGTGCTGCGGGTGTGGCGCGAGGACGACTCGGTGATCTGCGAGATCCGCGACGCCGGGCACATCACCGACCCGCTGGCCGGTCGGCGGCCGGCCACCCCGAGCCAGCCGAACGGGCGGGGCCTGCTGATGGTCAACTTCCTGTCGGACCTGGTCCGCGTGCACACCGGCCCGGACGGCACGCAGACCCGGATCTACTTCCGGCTGGTCCAGGACGAGGCCCGCGCGGCCGTTTCCTGAGTCAGGCCGGGCGGGCCGGTGCGTGCTTCCCGAGGAAGCTCACCAGGCCCGGCACCACGCTGCGGAAGAACGCCTCGCCGTGCTTGCCGCGGGCGGTGTGGCCGACCTTGGGCTTCGCTTCGGCGATGAACTGGCGCACTCCGCCGATGAACGAGTCCTCGGTGCCGCACCAGACGCCGGTGGGAATGCCGCGGAGGTCCTCGAGGTGCTTGAGCGGGTCCATCGAGGCCCAGTCGGCGGCGTCGCGGAAGGCGTTGCGCTTGCTCATCTCGGCCCAGGAGGTGATCAGCGCGGGGGAGACGGCCGCGACCGCCGCCGGTGGTTGCCGCCGCTGCGCCCGCCGCCGGGCGTAGAGCAGCGCGCCGAACCCGCCCATCGAGGTGCCCGCGCAGGCGAACGGCACCCCGTCGGCCCCGCCGAGGCCGCGCTGGGCCAGCCAGACCGGGACCTCCTCCAGGAGCATCCGCATCGGGTCGTCACCGGGCACGACCTCGTGCCAGTAGTTGTTGGGCCCGCCGTCGACGGCGAGGAAGCCGTAGGCCGGGACCGCTCGCCGGGCGACCTCGCCGCTGAGCTGGTTGACCAGGCCGCCGGGCGCCGACCGGCGCCCCGAGCCGCCGCGGCCGTGCAGGTAGAGCGAGATCGGCAGGCCGCGCTGCGGGTTCTTCGACGGCAGCATGAACACCAGGTCCACGTCGCGGCCACGGGCCGCCGAGTAGACCCGTTCGACCCTGGTCACGCCCAGTTCGGTGGCCGGGTTGGAGGAGGCGACGCCCAGCGCGCGCTGCATCGCTTCGCTGAACGGCAGGACGCCGGTGGCGCCCGAGGCGGCCACTCCGGCGACTCCGAGCGCGGAGCCACCGGCCAGCAGCACCGAACGGCGGCTGAACCGGCGCCTCCCGCGCCGCTCGCCGTCGTCGTGCTCAGCCGGCCCTCGCCCGGTTGAGCCCTCCCCGCCGTCCACTCGCCGTCCTGCCGTTCCGTGCCCCCAGCCGGGCGCCAGGACGCGGGTGCGTCGTGTGCGGAGCCGACCCTCGACTTCCACATCGTCGCAGGTGCCGAGAGTGTTTCGCCCCGAAATCCGCCAGTTTCAGTGACGAAGGACGCGTTCGTCGCGGGTGTAGATGTTCATGCTCTCGCCGCGGAGGAAACCCACCAGCGTGATGCCGTTTTCCTCGGCCAGTTCGACGGCGAGCGAGGAGGGCGCGGACACCGCGGCGAGCATCGGCAGCCCGGCCATCGCGGCCTTCTGCACCAGCTCGAACGAGGCCCGCCCGGACACCAGCAGCCCGGCGCCCGGCAGCGGGACCCGGCCTTCGAGCAGCGCCCAGCCGAGCACCTTGTCGACCGCGTTGTGCCTGCCCACGTCCTCCCGCACGACCAGCAGCTCACCGCTCGCGTCGAACAACGCGGCGCCGTGCAGGCCGCCGGTGGCGTCGAACACCTTCTGCCGCGCGCGCAGCTGGTCGGGGAGCTTCGCCAGCAGGTCGGCGGTCAGCGCGAACTCGCTGCCGCCCGGGGCGAACCGGGTCTTCAGCTTGACCGCGTCGAGCGCGGCCTTGCCGCAGACCCCGCAGGAGGAGGTGGTGTAGAAGTTCCGCTCGACGCCGGTGTCCGGGGCGGGCACGCCCTCGGCCAGCGCCAGGTCCAGCACGTTGTAGGTGTTGCGCCCGTGGTCGTCGACGCTGTCGCAGTAGCGGGCGGTGCGGACGTCCTCCCGGCTGCCGAGCACGCCCTCGGAGAGCAGGAAGCCGTGCGCCAGTTCGACGTCGTGGCCGGGTGTGCGCATTGTCACCGCCAGGGCGCGCCCGCCCACCCGGATCTCCAGTGGCTCCTCGGCGGCCAGCACGTCCGGCCGGGTGCGTTCACCACGGGTGGTCAACTTCAGCACGGGCTTACGCACGGTCACGCGTCCCATTTCCGCCTCCCGCGTTCGGTGGAATCCCAGTGGTGCGCTCGGGGCTGATCGGTAATACATTGCGGCAGCTAAGTATCAAGTCTAGGGAGGCCCCTCATGGCCGTCGGGTTCCTCGAGCGCTCCCGCACCATCGCCCCACCCGGCTGGAGCCGCTGGCTCATCCCGCCCGCCGCGCTGTCCGTGCACCTGTCTATCGGTCAAGCGTACGCGTGGAGCGTGTTCAAGCCGCCGCTGGAGAAGTCGCTCGACCTGACCGGCACGCAAAGCGCGCTGCCGTTCCAGCTGGGCATCGTGATGCTCGGGCTGTCCGCGGCCTTCGGCGGCACGCTGGTGGAGAAGAACGGCCCGCGCTGGGCGATGTTCGTCTCGATGGTCTGCTTCTCCTCCGGCTTCCTGATCTCCGCGCTCGGCGTGGCCACTTCGCAGTACTGGCTGGTGGTACTCGGGTACGGCGGGCTCGGCGGCATCGGGCTCGGCATCGGCTACATCTCGCCGGTGTCCACCCTGATCAAGTGGTTCCCGGACCGGCCGGGCATGGCCACCGGCATCGCCATCATGGGCTTCGGCGGCGGCGCGCTGATCGCCTCGCCGTGGTCGACGCAGATGCTGCGCACCTTCGGTGACGACACCGGCGGCATCGCCACCACCTTCGCCGTGCACGGTGTGGTCTACGCGTTGTTCATGACCCTGGGCGTGCTGCTGGTCCGCGTGCCCGCCGACGACTGGAAGCCGGACGGTTACCAGCCGAAGGAGGCCGCGGCCGGGCGGATGATCACCACCGCGAACGTGTCGGCGAAGAACGCGATCAGGACCCCGCAGTTCTGGCTGCTGTGGGTGATCCTCTGCTTCAACGTGACCGCGGGCATCGGCATCCTGGAGAAGGCCGCGCCGATGATCACCGACTTCTTCGAGGGCACCTCGGTCCCGGTCGGCGCCGCCGCGGCCGCCGGGTTCGTGGCGCTGCTGTCGCTGACCAACATGCTCGGCCGGTTCGTCTGGTCGTCCACTTCGGACCTGGTCGGCCGCCGCAACATCTACCGGCTCTACCTCGGTGTGGGCGCGCTGATGTACCTGGTGATCGCGCTGACCACGAACACCTCGAAGCTGCTGTTCGTGCTCTGCGCGATGGTGATCCTGTCGTTCTACGGCGGCGGGTTCGCCACCGTGCCGGCGTACCTGAAGGACCTGTTCGGCACCTATCAGGTGGGCGCGATCCACGGCAGGCTGCTGACCGCCTGGTCCACCGCCGGGGTGCTCGGGCCGCTGATCGTGAACGCCATCGCCGACGGGCAGAAGTCGGCGGGCAAGGACGGTCCGGCGCTCTACGGGACCTCGCTCTACATCATGATGGGGCTGCTCGTGCTCGGCTTCGTGGCCAACGAGCTGGTGCGCCCGGTCAGTGAGAAGTACCACGAACCGGTCGCCGCCCCGGCGGGCGCCGGCAAGGAGGCGTGATGGACTCGAAGCGCACCGGGCTGATGATCTTCGCCTGGATCTGGGTGGGCCTGCCGTTCCTCTACGGCGTGGTGGAGCTCTTCCGAAAAGTCGCCCAACTCTTCGGCGGCTGACAAAGCACCCTTGCCAACTCCTTAGCGAGCCGAAAGACTGACCGCACTTTCCGCTCGTGGAGGTGGCCCGTGTCGTTTTCGCGTTCCGCTCGTGCGCTGGTACTGGCTGTGGTCGCCGGGTTGTCGGTGACCACCGCTCCGGCGCTCGCCGCCCCCGCGGCACCGCCACCCGGCCAGTCCCACCGCGAGCCGGGCTACGGTCCCGAGCGCAACCAGGTCGCCGCGACCGACGCGCCGCCGCAGTTGCGCGCGGCGACGGCCGGGGAGAACAAGCCGCGCGGCGATCGCGGCGGCTACCCGCGTCAGACCGACCTGCGCACCTACCCGGCCGACCCGGCGGACAAGTCGATCAAGCTCGGCCTCTCGCCGTACCACGCGCTGGCGCCGAAGCTGAACGACCTGCAGCGGCGCAGCAACCGGATCTCGGTGGAGGTCGCCGGGCAGTCCGGCCTCGGCCGCGACCTGTACCTGGTCACGCTGACCGCGCCGGAGAACGCGGCGCAGAGCAAGATCCAGGACATGTGGCGCGACAAGATCGAGAACGATCCCGGCCGCGCGGCCCGCGACACCGCCCTGCGCGCCGGGTACAAGACCCCGGTGTGGATCAACAACAACATCCACGGCAACGAGTGGGAAGGCACCGACGGCGCGCTGCGCGTGATCGAGTACCTGGCCACCACGAACGACCAGGCCGCGCTGGACCTGCTCAAGCGCAGCCGGATCTACCTCAACCTCACCGCCAACCCGGACGGCCGCGTGGCCGGTACCCGCGCGAACGCGAGCGGCTTCGACATGAACCGCGACTTCGTCACCGCCTCGCAGCCGGAGACCCGGGCGATGCGCGAGATCGTCATGGGCAAGCAGCCGGTGATGATGCTCGACGAGCACGGGTACGTGGAGAACACGCTGATCGAGCCGACCACCCCGCCGCACGGCCAGAACTACGACTTCGACCTCTACATCAAGCACGGCTACGAGAACGGCCTGGCGATGGAGAAGGCGGTGCAGGCGCTCGGCCACCCCGAGGCGGCCAAGCCGGAGATCCCGTTCCGCGACTACGAGCCGGGCGTCTGGGACGGCTGGGCACCGATCTACACCGCGCAGTACTCGATGTACCACGGCGCGGTGTCCTACACGATCGAGGTCCCGCAGCGCGTCAACAACGACGCCTACAACCTGCCCGCCGAGGAACTGCAGCGCCGCTCGAAGATCAACACCGACGTGGTGGAGGCGACCATCCGCACCACCATCGACTACGCGGACACCCACCGCACCGAGCTGATCGACAACCAGATCGAGATCTTCCGCCGCGGTGCCGCCGGTGAACCGCAGCGCCAGCTGCCGGACGGGTTCGTGCCCGGCTTCGGCCCGGAAGACCGCTACACCACGGAGTTCCCGCGCGCCTACGTGCTCCCGGCCGGGGCGGGCCAGCGCTCGGCGCCCGCCGCGGCGCGGCTGGTCGACCACCTGGTCGCCAACGACGTGCGCGTGCAGCGCGCGGAGGCGGACTTCCAGCTGGCGGGCAAGAGCTACCCGGCCGGTTCGTACCTCGTGGACATGCACCAGCCCAAGCGCGCGCTGGCGAACGTGATGCTGGAGACCGGGGCCGACATCTCCGGCAAGGTCGAGGTGATGTACGACATCTCGGGCTGGAGCCACCGCCTGCTCTGGGGAGCTTCGGTGGACATCTCGAAGACCGAGGCGCCGAACGTGCGCACCACGCCGGTGACCATCGCCGCGCCGACCGGCGGGGTGGACGCGGCGCCCGGCCAGGACCTGGCGCTCACCGTCGCCGACGGCAAGGACGTGCTCGCGGTGAACACCCTGCTGGGCCAGGGACGTCCGGTGCACCAGCAGGCCGACGGCACGGTGGTGGTGCCCGCTTCGGAACGCGTCGCCGTGCTGGAGGTGGCGAAGAACCTCGGCGTGCGCTTCACCGCGGCGCCCGCCGGTGACCGCGGCCCGCTGATGCGCAAGCCGGTGCTCGCCGGCGCGGTGGCCGCCGACGAACTGCTGGTGCTGCGGGAACTCGGTTTCGAGGTGCGCCCGGTTTCCACGCAGGTGCTCAACAACGGGTTCGACCTGAGCCGGGTGGACGCGTTGTTCGTCTCTTCCGGACTGAACTACCGCGGGCTGAACGCGGCGGCCAAGAACTCGGTCAAACGGCTGTTCCAGCGTGGTGGTGTGATCACCCGCGGCGCGACCGGGGCGGCGTTCAACACCGACGCCGGGCTGCTGCCGGTGACCGCGGTGGCCGGGCGCGAGGACGCCAACGGCGTGGTCTCGGTGACCAACGGGACCGGGCCGATCGGTTCCGGCGCACCGGAAAGCTCGTTCGTCTACTCGCCGCTGTGGTTCACCGGGCTCGGCGCGGGCGTGACCGCCGAACAGCGGTACGCGGAGCAGAACCCGCTCGCCGCGGGCCACTGGCTGCCGAACGAGGCCGGTCAGGGCCCGGCGCAGGCGGCCGGTGCCGCCTCGGTGGTGTCCGGTGTGGACGAAAGCGGGGCGAAGACGGTGCTGTTCGGCACCGAGCCGCTGTTCCGCGCGCACCCCAAGGGCTTGTACGCGCAGGTGGGCAAGGCCGTGTTCTGGGCGACCACCCGATGAGCCGAGGCGTACTGGTCACCGGTTCGTCGAGCGGGATCGGCCGGGCGGTGGCGACCGCCTTCGCCGCGCTGGGCGACCGCGTGGCCGTCCACTATGGATCGAACCGGGCGGCCGCCGAGAAGACGCTGGCCGAGCTGTCCGGCTCCGGGCACGTGCTGCTGACCGGTGACCTGGCCGATCCGGTGGCCGCGCGGGGGCTCGCCGACGAAGCCGAGGAGCAGCTCGGCGGCGTCGACGTGCTGGTGAACAACGCGGCCGTGGCCACCGGTCCGGAGAACGCGCACGCCGTGGCGTCAGTGTCCTATGAGGACTGGCAGGCCGCCTGGCAGCGCATGGTCGGGGTGAACGTCTTCGGCACGGCCAATCTCACCTACTGCGTGACGCGGCACATGATCGAGCGCGGTGCGCCCGGCCGGGTGGTCAACATCGGCTCGCGCGGGGCGTACCGCGGCGAACCCGACCACCCGGCCTACGGCGCTTCGAAGGCGGCGATGCACGCGTTCGGCCAGTCGCTGGCGGTTTCCCTGGCACCACACGGCATCGCGGTCGCGTCGGTGGCGCCGGGCTTCACCGCGACCAGCCGCGTCGCGGACCGGCTCGACGGGGAGCAGGGCGAGCAGTTGCGCGGGCAGAGCCCGTTCGGCCGCGTGGGCTCACCGGAGGAGGTGGCGGCGGCGGTCGTCTACCTCGCTTCCGCCGACGCGGCGTGGGCCTCCGGTGCCGTGCTCGACCTGAACGGCGCCTCACACCTGCGGTGAGGGTTCCCGCCACATCGGGTAGATCTCGGGTCCGTCCGGGAAGCGGATCGGGTCACCGCTGAGTTCGAAGCCGTGACGCAGGTACAGCGCGCGGTTGCGGGTCGAGCTGGCCTCCAGGTACACCGGGAGTTTGGCGGCGTCGGTGCGGGCCAGCTTGTCGCGCAGCAGTGCGCTGCCGAGGCCGCGGCCGCGATGGCTCGGCAGCACGCCGATGCATTGCAGGTAGACGTGCGCGGTGTGCGTCGGGTGCCGGGCCTCGGTCAGTTCGTCGACGAGCATGCCGCGCTTGAGGATTTCGCTGAACTCGGCGGGGACTTCGAGGTCGTCCGGGATCCGCTCGTGCTCGGTTTCCCCGGCCTCGCGGTCGATCCACAGCGAGACGGCACCGAAGTCGGCGGTGGTGAGCACCTCACCGCGGTCCATCGCCTTGACCACCGTGCCGTGCAGTTGCTGCGGCAGGATCTGCTTGCGCTGCACGGGGTCCGGGAGCACCCACGTGCTCACCACCTCGTCGAGGAAGGCCTCGCCCACGGTCGCGGCGGCCCGGTCCAGTTCCCCCGGCTGCACTCGGTGCACCATCGTCTGCGTCATACCGGCTCAACGCGGGACCGGCGCGAGAGGTGCCCGGTGGTTAGGGTGGAGCGCATGCTCATCGCGGAAGACCTGGTACTGCTCGTGTTCGACGACGAGACCGGCAAGCCGGACAGCATGGTGACGAACCTGCCGTACGCGCTGGCCGGGGCGCTGCTGATCGAACTGGGCATCGAGAACCGGATCGGGGTCGACGGCAAGGGGCGCCTGGAGTTGCTCGACCGCACGCCGCCCGCGCACCCGGTGCTCGCCGACGCTCTGGTCAAGCTGGAGAAGTTCGACGGCCGGAAGCCGAAGGACGCGATCTCGCCGTTGTCCGGGCAGAAGCTCACCGAACGGCTGCTCGAAGGGCTGGCCGATCGCGGGGTGCTGCGCCGGGAGGAGGGCAAGGTGCTGAAGCTGTTCCCGGTGACCCGGTGGCCCGCCGAGGATTCGGCGCACGAGGAATCGTTGCGGTCGAAGCTGAACGCGGTGCTGGTGGATGGTGAGGAGCCGGACGAGCGGACGGCCGCGCTGGTCGCCGTGCTCGCCGCGATCAAGGCGGCGAGCAAGGTGCTGGACCTGCCGGAGCGGGCTGATCGGAAGGTGGTCGATCAGCGGGCGAAGGAGATCGCGGAGGGGGATTGGGGCTCGACGGCGACGCGGAAGGCGATCGATGAGTTGATGGTGGCGGTGATGACGGCGGTGATGATCCCGGCGATCGTGACTACCACGGCGACGTGACGGTTTTTTGGGGGGCCACCCCGGTTTTTTAGTGTGACTACGGCGAAGGCCTCGAAGTCAAGGCGGGAAAGATGCCTTGACTTCGAGGCCTTCGCCGTGTTTTTGGCTGTGGACCGGGGATGGGGAGGGCTGGGTGGGTAGGTGGTCCGGTGGGTCTCCCGGCTTGCTGTTGTGTGGTCGGGTGGCTGGGCTTCGGTTTTGTCTCCCGGTTCCCCTCGTGTCCTAGGCGGAGGTCACCGGGTCCAGGCGGATCACGATCGACTTGGAGACCGGGGTGTTGGATTCGTCGGCGACGGAGTCCAGGGCTACCAAGGCGTTCGCCTCGGGGAAGTAGGCTGCGGCGCAGCCGCGGGCGGTCGGGTAGGCGACGACCCGGAAGCTGGGTGCCCGCCGTTCGCTGTCGGCCCATTCGGAGACCAGGTCGACCAGCGTGCCATCGGCCACGCCCAGGCGAGTCAGGTCTTCGGGGTTGACGAACACCACGCGCCGCCCGTCTTCCACGCCTCGGTAGCGGTCGGACAGGCCGTAGATCGTGGTGTTGTACTGGTCGTGGCTGCGCAGCGTCTGCAACAACAGCCTGCCTTCGGGCACGACCGGGTACTCCAGCTCGCTGGCGGTGAAGTTCGCCTTGCCGTTGCGCGTGCCGTTGAACTCCCTGGCGTCGCGCGGGGCGTGCGGCAGCACGAAGCCGTCAGGCTGGCGCACCCGCTTGTTGTACTCGTGGCACCCGGGAACCACGTTCGCGATGTGGTCGCGGATGCGGTCGTAGTCGCCGATGAAGTCGAGCCACGGCACCGGGTGCTCCGCACCCAGCAGCGTGTTCGCCAGGCGGCACAGGATGGCCACCTCCGACAGCAGGTGCTCACTCGCCGGCTCCAACCGGCCACGCGAGGTGTGCACGGCCGACATCGAGTCCTCGACGGTGACCACCTGCTCACCGCTCGCCTGCACGTCGCGCTCGGTCCGGCCCAGCGTCGGCAGGATCAGCGCGGTCCGGCCGTGCACCACGTGCGAGCGGTTCAGCTTCGTGGACACCTGCACGGTCAGCTCGCACGAGCGCAGCGCGCGCTCGGTCAGCTCCGTGTCCGGGGTGGCGCCGGCGAAGTTGCCGCCCACCCCGAAGAACACCTTCGCCCGGCCGTCGCGCATGGCGCGGATCGAGTCCACCGTGTCCCACCCGTGCTTGCGCGGCACCGGGATGCCGAACTCGCGCTCCAGCGCGGACAGGAACGACTCCGGCATCTTCTCCCAGATGCCCATGGTGCGATCACCCTGCACGTTCGAGTGACCGCGGACCGGGCACAGCCCGGCACCCGGCTTGCCGATCATGCCCCGCAGCAGCGCGACGTTGGCGATCTCCTTGATCGTCGGCACCGCGTGCTTGTGCTGGGTCAGGCCCATCGCCCAGCAGTAGATGGTCCGCTCGGACTCGGCGATCATCCTGGCGATCTTGACGATCTGCTCGCGCGGCAGCCCGGTGGCCTCGTCGATGCGGTCCCAGTCCAGCTCGCCGACGCGGTCCGCGTAGGCCGCGAAGCCCTCGGTCCAGCCGTCGATGAACTCCTGGTCGAGCACGGTGCCGGGGGCGGCCTTCTCCCAGGCCAGCAGCAGGTGCCCGATCGCCTGGAAGAAGGCCAGGTCACCGCCGAGGCGGATCTGCGCGAACTCGTCGGCCAGCGGGCTGCCCTTGCCGACCAGGCCACGCACGTTCTGCGGGTTCTTGAACCGCATCAGCCCGGCCTCGGGCAGCGGGTTCACCGCGACCACCTTCGCCCCGCGCGACTTGGCCTCCTCCAGCGCGGAGAGCATGCGCGGGTGGTTGGTCCCGGGGTTCTGGCCGACCACCACGATCAGGTCGGACTTGTGGATGTCGGCCAGGCTGACCGAGCCCTTGCCGATGCCGGTGGTGGCCGAGAGCGCCGCGCCGGAGGACTCGTGGCACATGTTCGAGCAGTCGGGCAGGTTGTTCGTCCCGAACGAGCGCACCATCAGCTGGTACACAAAAGCGGCCTCGTTGCTGGTGCGGCCGGAGGTGTAGAACAGCGCTTCGTCCGGGCTGGCCAGCCCGCGCAGGTGGCTCGCGACCAGCTCGAACGCGTCGTCCCAGCTGATCGGCTCGTAGTGCGTGCCGCCCTCGCGGAGCACCATCGGCTCGGTCAGCCTGCCCTGCTGCCCGAGCCAGTACTCGGTGCGGCCGTCCAGCTCCTCGAGCGAGTGCTCGGCGAAGAACTCCCGCCCGACCCGGCGCTTGGTGGCCTCCTCCGCCACGGCCTTCGCGCCGTTCTCGCAGAATTCCGCGAGCTTGCGGTGCTCGCCGTCGGCCTCGCGCGGCTCCGGCCACGCGCATCCCGGGCAGTCGAAGCCCTCACGCTGGTTGAGCACGCGCAACGCGCGGACGGTCCGCCCGGCGCCCATCTGCTCCTGGCCCCGCTTGAGCGAGACCAGCACGCCGGGAATGCCCGCCGCCCAGCTCTTGGGCTTGCCGACGGCCAGCTTGCTCTCGTCGATGTCCTGCTGTGGTGCCTTGTCCGTCACCCCTCCATCGTGCGCCCTGCCCCGCAGGCTCGCGACCTCGGCCGGTTCGTAGACTTGACAGGTGACCGAGAACGCCTTGCACCAGCCTGACCTGCCCAACGCTTGGAACCCGGCCGACGAAGAGGCCGCGATGTACCAGCGCTGGGTAGACGCCGGCTACTTCAAGGCCGACTCCAGTTCGGAGAAGCCGCCCTTCACCATCGTGCTGCCGCCGCCGAACGTCACCGGCAGCCTGCACATGGGCCACGCGCTCAACCACACGGTGATGGACGCGCTCACCCGCCGCCGCCGGATGCAGGGCTTCGAGGTGCTCTGGCTGCCCGGCATGGACCACGCCGGCATCGCCACGCAGAACGTGGTGGAGCGCGAGCTGGCCGGCGAGGGGGTGTCCCGCCACGACCTGGGCCGCGAGAAGTTCGTCGAGCGCGTCTGGGAGTGGAAGGAGGAGTACGGCGGCAAGATCCTCGGCCAGATGCGCCGCCTCGGGGACGGGGTGGACTGGAGCCGCGAGCGGTTCACCATGGACGCCGGGCTCTCGCGCGCGGTGCAGACGGTGTTCAAGCGCCTGTTCGAGGACGGGCTGATCTACCGCGCCGAGCGCATCATCAACTGGTGCCCGCGCTGCCAGACCGCGCTGTCCGACATCGAGGTGGAGTACTCCGAGGACGAGGGCGAGCTGGTCTCCATCCGCTACGGCGAGGGTGACAACGCCATCGTGGTGGCCACCACCCGGGCGGAGACCATGCTCGGCGACACCGCGGTCGCCGTGCACCCGGACGACGAGCGCTACCGGCACCTGATCGGCACCGAGGTCGAGCTGCCGCTGACCGGGCGGATGATCCCGATCGTGGCCGACGAGCACGTCGACCCGGAGTTCGGCACCGGCGCGGTCAAGGTGACCCCGGCGCACGACCCGAACGACTTCGAGATCGGCCGCCGCCACGACCTGCCGATGCTGACCATCATGGACGAGCGCGCGGCGATCACCGTGCCCGGTCCGTTCGAGGGCCTCGACCGGTACGAGGCGCGGCCCGCGGTGGTCGCGGCGCTGCGCGAGCAGGGCCGGATCGTCGCGGAGAAGCGGCCGTACCTGCACTCGGTGGGCCACTGCTCCCGGTGCGGCACGGTGGTCGAGCCGCGCCTGTCGCTGCAGTGGTGGGTCAAGGTCGAGCCGCTGGCCAAGGCCGCCGCCGAGGCGGTGCGCGACGGCCGCACCAAGATCCACCCGCCGGAGCTGGCCAAGCGCTACTTCGACTGGGTCGACAACATGCACGACTGGACGATCTCGCGCCAGCTGTGGTGGGGGCACCGGATCCCGGTCTGGTACGGCCCCAACGACAAGGTGGTCTGCGTCGGGCCCGACGAGGAGCCGCCGTCGGGTGAGGGCTGGACCCAGGACACCGACGTGCTGGACACGTGGTTCTCCTCGGGCCTCTGGCCGATCTCCACCCTCGGCTGGCCGGACGAGACGCTGGACCTGCGCAAGTTCTACCCGACCAGCGTGCTGTCCACCGGTTACGACATCCTGTTCTTCTGGGTGGTCCGGATGATGATGTTCGGGCTGTACGCGATGGACGGCAAGCAGCCGTTCGACCACGTGTACCTGCACGGGCTGATCCGCGACGCGCAGGGCAAGAAGATGTCGAAGTCGCGCGGCAACGTGATCGACCCGCTGGACTGGCTGGACAAGTTCGGCGCGGACGCCACCCGGTTCACCCTGGCCCGCGGCGCCAACCCGGGCAACGACATGGCCATCGCCGAGGAGTGGGCGGCCGGTTCGCGCAGCTTCGGCACGAAGCTGTGGAACGCCACCAGGTTCGCGCTGATGAACGGCGCGAACGTCTCGGCGCCGCTGCCGGACGCGGCGGAGCTGACCGAGGCCGACCGCTGGATCCTCGGCAGGCTCGAGGCCGTCGTGTCCGAAGTGGACGAACTGTTCGACGGCTTCCAGTTCGCCAAGCTGTCCGGCGTGCTCTACCAGTTCGTCTGGAACGAGCTGTGCGACTGGTACGTGGAGCTGGCGAAGGTGCAGTTCTCCGGCCCGGCCGCGGAGAACACTCGCCTGGTGCTGGGGCACGTGCTCGACTCGGTGCTGCGGCTGCTGCACCCGATCATGCCGTTCGTCACCGAACGGCTGTGGAAGGCGCTGACCGGCGGGGAGTCGCTGGTGATCGCCGCGTGGCCGACCGCTTCGGCGGGGTATGCCGACGAGGTGGCCGACCGGCGGATCGCCGACGTGCAGAAGCTGGTCACCGAGGTGCGGCGGTTCCGGTCCGAACAGGGCCTGAAGCCGGGCCAGAAGGTGGCCGCGCGGGTGTCCGGTGCCGGCTTCGACGCCCTGTCCGCGCACGACGCGGCGGTCCGGTCGCTGGTTCGCCTGACCGAGGCCGGGGACGAGTTCACCGCCAGCGTGTCGCTGGAGGTCTCGCTCTCCGAGGGCATCGCCGAGGTGGCGCTGGACCTGTCCGGCGCGATCGACGTGGTGGCCGAGCGCAAGCGGCTGGAGAAGGACCTCGGGCTGGCGCAGAAGGAGCTGAAGCAGACCGAGGGCAAGCTGGGCAACCAGGCCTTCCTCGACAAGGCGCCGGACGCGGTGGTCGACAAGATCAAGGTGCGCCGGGAGACCGCGCTCGGCGACATCGAGCGCATCAACGCCCGGCTGGCCGCCCTGCCCACGGCGTGAGGCAGCTGCCCCGGTTCATCGGCTTCAGCGGACGAAGCCGGTGAACTGGGGCACCACGCGCACGTCGCCGATGCCCTCGAGCACTTCGGCGGAGGGTTCGCCGTAGACGACCAGTTCGTCGATCTCGCAGTGCTTCATGACCTCCTGGATGTACGGGTCGCTCAGCTTCCAGTGCGCGAGGATGGCTTCGGAATCCTGGTAGAGCTGGAAGCTGTGGGCCAGCCGGTTGGCCTCGTCGATGAACACCTCGACCATCAGCTGGGGCCCCTCGCGTTCGACGAAGGACACCGCGTCGGCCACCGCCGCGCGGTAGGCGTCCAGGTCACCGGTGATGCGCATGGTGTTGTGCAGCAGGATCGGACTCATGCGACTAGCCTGATACCTCGACCTACCTGGAAGTCAACTCGTGCTGGAGGCGAAGTGCTCAGACTGGGTTTCCCGGCTGTCGGAGTGGTGGACCTGGAGCGCGCGGTCCGGTTCTGGACCTCGGCGCTGGACCTGACGGACAGTCCCGAGTGGGCCAACGAGCGCTGGCGGACGCTGGTGGATCCCAGCGGGGCGCGGATCATCGGGTTGATGGTCAGCGAGTCGCCGGTGGAGCGACGGCCGCGGATCCACCTGGATCTGGTCGTCGACACCACGGCCGAGCAGGAGGCCGAGGTGGCCAGGTTGATCGAGCTCGGCGCCACCAAGATCGACTGGGACGACTACCCGCCGGACCCGGACTTCGTGGTGCTGGCCGACCCGGACGGCAACCCGTTCTGCGTGGTCGACCTCAGCCGGGCGCCCTCGGGTTCAGCGGGGGCGCCCGGCTGAGACGGGTGAGCTAACCCCTGCGCAAGTGGTCGAATATCACCCCCGATACGCCCTGCATCCCCGCCAGTACGGGTTGGTAGCGGGCGGCGTCGTCGCGGTCGAGGTCGCCGTTGACCCACGCCGAACCCGGCTGGGCGCAGGCGTCGTGGCCCAGTGACGCGCCGTAGACGTCCACATAGGACGAACCCGACGCGGCCGCCGCGTTGGCGATGGCGTCGCCGAGCGCCTGCTCCAGCTCGGCGATCCAGGCGTAGTCCCCGTCGGCGAACGGCAGGGTCGAACCGCAGAAACCGGACGGTGGCACCAAGCGCGGGTACCCGACCGCGAGCACCTTGGCCCGCGGCGCGCGGTCGTGCACGCGCAGCAGGCCCTCGGTCAGGTTGCCTTCGGTCTGCGTGATGATCCCGCGCAGCGTATCCGTGCCGTTGACGGTGAAGTACGCCCGGCACGGCGCGCCGGTCGGGTTCTGCGGCCGCAGCACCGGGCAGGTGTCCACGATACGCTTGAACAGGTTGTAGTCGTTCCCGCCGAGGCCGACGGTGACCAGGTCGGTCTCCGGCCGGAGCGCGTCCAGCTGCGGTGGGTTGCTCCCTTCGGCCAGTTCCTGCGACCGGGTCAGGTGGGTGGTGTCCGCGCCGCTGCAACTGGCGTCCACAGTGGACCGCGTCACCAGCAGGTCGCCCAGCAGCGCGCTGTAGTTCGCCGAGGACCGGCCGCAGCCCGCCGGATCGGTGCGCTGCTCCGGGATCCGCGGCCCGGCGGTGAACGAGTCACCGAGCGCCACGTAGTTCTGGTACGCGGGCAGGGCGCCGGCCGGTACCGCGGGCACCGCGGCGGCCAGTGCCACCGCGATCCCGGCGAAGAGTGCTTTCCGCAAGTCAATCCCCTCGGCGAAGGTGGTCGTAGACGACACCGGAGATGCCGTGCATCCCGGCGGCGAACGGGTGGTAGGGCGCGGCGTACGGGCGCAGCCGCTTGCCGTTGATCCAGGCTGCGTCCTCGGCGCAGGCGTCGTGCCCGAGCGACGGGCCCCAAGTGTCTACATAGGACGCTCCGCTGGCCGTGGCGGCCCCGGCCACGGCTCCGTTGAGCGCCTGTTCGACGCTGTTCAGCCAGGCGTAGTCGCCGTCGGCGAACGGCAGCACCGACGGGCAGTACCCGGTCTCCGGCGCGATGCGCGGGTAGCCGATGGCCAGCACCTTCGCCCGCGGCGCGTAGGACCGCACCGTTTCGAGGGCGAGCTGGAGGTTGCCGCCGATCTTGCCGATGGCCACCTTCAGCGTGTCGACACCGTCGACGGTGAAGTGCTCCCGGCACGGCGACCCGTTCGGGTCCAGCTTCCGCAGGCCGGGGCAGGTGTCGACGATCCGGCTGAACAGGTTGAAGTCGTTGCCCCCGATGCCGACCGTGACCAGGTCGGTTTCCGGCCGCAGCGCGTTGAACTGCGGTGGGTGGTAGCCCAGGGCCAGCCGCTGCGGGGCGGTCAGGTGCGAGGTGTCCGCGCCACTGCAACTGCCGTCCACATAGGACCGGACGCCGAGCTTGGCGGCCAGCAGCGCCGGGTAGTTGTTGCTGGAGCGCAGGCAGCCCGCCGGATCCCCGCGCTGCCACGGGATCAGCGGCCCGGCGGTGTAGGAATCGCCGAGCGCCACGTAGTTCTGGAACGCGGTGGTGGCGCCCGCCGCAGGTGCCGTGGCCAAGGCCGTGGTGGCCGTGATGGCCGTGATGGCGGCCATCAGGCCGGTACTTCGTCGCCGTCTCATCGCCGATGTGTCCCTTCGCGCCGGAAATCCGAACCTCGTTCATCTGCTTAGTCCGGGGTTTCGCGACGGGGAGCCTCCAAAGGAGTGCAGGCACCCGGTGAACTTAGGTGACCCGTCGATCACCCGCAGTCACTACTTCGGCGTAGTGACCTGACTGCGTTCGGTTGCCTGAAGCGCTGTCAAGTCTGCCAACTGGTGGACATCTGGACACGGGTACTCAAATTGAGATCATTCGGGACATACTTCTGCTTGCCATGAACGTAAGTTCTCCGTAGTGTCCCGAAACATGGCTGTGACCGACCTCTCCGCAGAGGCCTCGTCGATAACCCCCTCCGCTGTTCCCCGGCCCCGGGTGGCCGTGGTGGGCAGCGGGTTCATGGGCCGCGTGCACGCCGAGGCGGCGCGTCGCGCGGGCGCCGAGATCGTCGGCGCGGTGGGCTCCAGCGCGGAGCGCGCGGCCGGTGCCGCCGAGGCCGTCGGCGCTGCTCAGGGCTATTCCGATCTGCACGCGATGCTCACCGACGCGGCCCCGGACGTGGTGCACGTCTGCACCCCCAACGCGGTGCACGCGGCCGCCGCCGAGGCCGCGCTCGCCGCCGGCGCCCACGTGATCTGCGAGAAGCCGCTGGCCACCTCCGCCGGGGACGCGGCGCGGCTGGCGGCCGCCGCGCTCGACGGCGGCCGGGTGGCCACCGTCCCGTTCGTGTACCGCTTTCACCCGATGGCGCGGGAAATGCGGGCGCGGATCGCGGCGGGGGAGCCGGGCGCGGTGTCCGTTGTGCACGGTGGATACCTGCAGGACTGGCTCTCCCGCCCCGAAGACGACAACTGGCGCGTGAACGCCGCGGTCGGCGGCCTCTCCCGCGCCTTCGCCGACATCGGCTCGCACTGGTGCGATTTCCTGGAGTTCGTGCTGGGGGAGCGCATCCTCGCGCTGTCCGCGCAGAGCGCCACCGTCCGCGAGCGCCGTGGTGACGCCGCGGTGTCCACAGAGGACCTGGTGACCCTGCACCTGCGCACCACGAGCGGGGTGCTCGGCACCGGGGTCGTCTGCCAGGTCGCCGCGGGCCGCAAGAACCGGCTGCACCTGGAGGTTTCCGGGACCGACGCGAGCCTCGGCTTCGACCAGGAACTGCCCGAGCAGCTGTGGGTCGGCCGCCGCGACGGCAGCACGCTGCTGGTCCGCGACCCGGAAACCTTGTCCCCCCAAGCGTTGCGCTACTCGCGGCTGCCCGCCGGGCACGCGCAGGGCTACCAGGACTGCTTCGACGCCTTCATCGCCGACACCTACGCGGCCGTGCGCGGGGAGCCGGTCCCTGACGGCCTGCCCACCTTCGCCGACGGCCTCCGCGCGGCCCGGCTGACCGAGGCCGTGCTGACCTCGGCCGCGGCGGGCGGGCAGTGGACGGAGGTCCCGGCATGACGCCCAAGGTGAAGCTCACCGGCATCACCAAGCGCTTCTTCGGCGTGCCCGTGCTCAAGGACGTCGGCCTCGAACTGCACGAGGGCGAGGTGCACGCGCTCGTCGGCGAGAACGGGGCAGGCAAGTCGACCCTGATGAAGGTGCTGGCCGGGGTGCACCGCCCGGACGAGGGCACGGTCGAGGTCGACGGCACCGAGGTGCACTTCGGCTCGCCGCGCGACGCGCAGGCCGCCGGGGTGTCGATCGTGCACCAGGAGTTCAACCTGCTCGGCGACCGCACGGTGGCGGAGAACGTGTTCCTCGGCCGCGAGCCGACCCGCCGCGGCCAGGTCGACCGCCGCAAGATGGAGGCGGACACCGCCGAGCTGCTCGACGGCATCGGGGTCAAGAACATCTCACCGCGCACCGCCGTCCGCCGCCTGCCGGTGGCGTTGCAGCAGGTGGTCGAGATCGTGAAGGTGCTCTCCACCGACGCCCGCGTGATCGCCATGGACGAGCCGACCGCCGCGCTCGCCGGGCACGAGGTCGAACTGCTGTACAGCCTGATCGGGCGCCTGCGCGAACGCGGGATCGCGGTGCTCTACGTCTCGCACCGGATGCGCGAGGTGTTCGACCTGAGCCAGCGCATCACCGTGCTCAAGGACGGCGCGCTGGTCACGACGGCCAACACCGCGGACCTGACCAGCGACCAGCTCGTGCGGCACATGGTCGGCCGCCCGCTCGACGCGCTGTTCCCGGACCGGGCCGACGCGGCCGACCTCGGCGCGGTCCGGCTCGCCGTGCGCGGCGCCGGGAACGACCGGCTCGGCGGCATCGACTTCGAGGTGCGCGCGGGTGAGATCGTCGGACTGGCCGGGCTCCAGGGCGCCGGGCGCTCGGCGGTGGCCAGGGCGGTCTGCGGGATCGACCCGTTCACCAGCGGCACGGTCGAGATCGACGGTGAGGCCGCGCGCCTGCGCTCGCCGCGGGAATCGGTGCGGCGCGGGATCGCGCACGTCACCGAGGACCGCAAGGGCGAGGGCCTGGCGCTGCGGCAGTCGGTCAAGGACAACGCGCTGCTGGTCCGGCGGTCCGCCTTCGGCCGGAAGCTGGGCAGGCTCGACCTGCCCGCGCTGCTCAAGTCGGTCACCGTGGTCGCCAGGAACGAGGACCAGGAAGTGCGCTTCCTCTCCGGCGGCAACCAGCAGAAGGTGGTGCTGGCCAAGTGGCTGGCCGTCGAGCCGAAGGTGCTGGTGGTCGACGAACCCACCCGCGGCATCGACGTCGGCGCCAAGCGCGCCGTCTACGACCTGCTCCGGGAACTGGCCGGCCGCGGGGTCGCCATCCTGATGATCTCCTCCGAACTGCCCGAGCTGATCGGGATGAGCGATCGCGTGCTGGTCATGCACGAAGGCCGCCTGGCCGGGGAACTGCCCGCCGGGCCTACCGAGGAAGCCGTGATGTCACTGGCCACCGGACACGAACTGGCGGGTACCGCATGACCGCGCTCGCGGAACGCCCCGCCGCCCCGAAGCCGCCGGACCGCAAACGTCCACAGTGGACGACCAAGCTGACGCCGGTGGTGTCGGTCTACCTGGCACTGGTGATCCTGCTGATCGCCGGCAGCGTGCTGGTCGGGGTGAACGGCGGCATGCTGCTCGACCAGGGCGGCATCCTGAACATCCTGACCCGCAGCACCACGCTCGGCCTGGTGGCGATCGGCCAGACGCTGGTGATCCTGACCGGCAAGCTGGACCTGTCGGTGGCCTACCTGATCGGGCTGTGCTCGCTGATCGCCGCCGAGACGATGGCGGGCGACCCCGGCAACATCGTCTTCGCGGTGCTGCTCACGCTGGCCGTGGCCGCGGTGGTCGGCCTGGTCAACGGCCTGGTGATCACCCGGCTCAAGGTGAACGCGTTCATCGCCACCCTGGGCACCGCGCTGATCATCCGCGGCTACCTGGAGAACGGCTACGAGGGCCCGGCCGGTGAGGTGCCCAGGGCGTTCCAGCACCTGGGGTACGACCGGATCGGGCCGATCCCGATCTCCACCCTGCTGATGCTCGCGCTGGCCGGGCTGGCCTGGTGGTACCTCGGCCGCACGCGCGGCGGGTACCACATCTACGCGGTCGGCGGCGACGAGGAAGTGGCGCGGCTGTCCGGGGTCCGCACGCAGCGCACCATCGTCAAGGCGCACGTGCTGTGCTCGATCGCCGCCGGGCTCGCCGGGATCTTCCTGGCCAGCAGGCTCGGCTCGGGCGCGCCGTACGTCGGCACCGACGCCGGGTACGACCTGGAGTCCATCGCGGCCGTGGTGCTCGGCGGCACGCTGCTGGCCGGTGGCCGCGGCGGCGTCGCCGGGACCATCGGCGGTGTGCTGATCCTGGCCACCCTGGACACCATCTTCGACGACCTCGGGGTCACGCCGTTCTTCAAGGACGTGGTCCGCGGTGTGGTGCTCATCGTGGCCGTGGCGCTCTACGCCCGCCGCCAGCTCTCCAGGAGGGGCAAGTGACGCGACGGCTCAAGCTCACCGAGGGCACGCTGCCGGTCCTCGTGGTGCTCGCGATCTTGCTGGTGGCACTGGCTTTCGCCGGTCCCGCGTACAGCGAACCGGCCGGCTACCTCGCGCTGCTCAAGCGCGCGGCGCCGCTGATGATCCTCGCCATCGGGCAGTACTTCGTCATCGTCAGCGGCGGTTTCGACCTCTCGGTCGGCTCGCTGGTCACCGCCGAGGTGGTGATCGCCGCGCGGCTGATCGACGGGGACGAGTCCGCCACCGCGTGGGTGCTGCTGTTCATGCTCGGCTTCGGCGCGCTGGTCGGCCTGGTCAACGGGCTGATCACCACGCGACTGCTGGTGCCCTCGTTCATCGTCACCCTGGGCATGCTGCTGGTGCTCGACGGCGCGGTGTTCCTGTGGACCGGCGGGGCGCCGAGGGGCGCGCTCTCGGACGCCTTCCGCACGGTCGGCCGCGCCGGCTTCGAGGTCCCGCTGCTGGGCCAGGTGCCGTGGTCGGTGCTGCTGCTCGCGGCGATCGTGGTGGCCGCGGTGTTCTTCATGCGCGGTGGCACCGGCCGGACCCTGGTCGCGGTCGGTGACAACGAGACCGCGGTCCGGCTCGGCGGTGGCCGGGTGGAGCGGCTGCGCACTCTCGCGTTCGTCCTTTCCGGACTGTCCGCCGCGGTGGCCGCGCTGCTGCTCGGCGGGTTCGCCGGGGTGTCCGCGCAGGTTGGTGACGGCCTGGAGTTCCGCGTGATCACCGCGGTGGTGCTCGGCGGGGTGGTGCTCGGCGGCGGCCGCGGTTCGGTGGTCGCGGCGATGGCCGGCGCGCTCACCCTGGAGTCCCTGTTCTCCCTGCTCAACCTGCTCGGTGTCTCCGGTGGCCTGGAGTCCGCGGTGCAGGGCGTGATCATCATCGCCGCCGTGGCCTACGCCTCGGCGGGCAGCAACCTTTTCCGGCACAAAGCGGTGAACCAGGAGAAAAAGAATGTCAAAGAAGAAACTGCTGCGCAGCAGTAGCTTCGCCCTCGCGGCCGCGGGCGTGCTCGCCCTGTCCGCGTGTTCGAGCGACCTGCCGGCCGACACCGGTGGCACCACCGGCGCCTCGCCCGCCGCGGGCGCCCCGGCCAACTCGGAGTTCTTCGACCAGGCCGAGTACGACCGCCAGCTGGCCCTGCGGTCCGCCACTCCGCAGGGGCCCGCGGACAAGCCGTGGGAGCAGGCGCTCGAACCGGTGATGACGGACACCGCCAAGTACAAGAAGGACGGTCCGTACAACATCTGCTTCTCCAACGCCTCGGTGGACAACCCGTGGCGCCAGGTCGGCTGGAAGACCATGCAGGCCGAGGCCGAGCTCCACCCGGAGATCGCGAAGTTCACCACGCTGGACGCGGAAGCCAAGGACGACAAGCAGATCAGTGACATCCAGTCGCTGACCTCGCAGGGCTGCCACGCGCTGATCGTCTCGCCGAACACCACCGCCACGCTGACCCCGGCGGTGGAGCAGGCCTGCGCCACCGGCATCCCGGTGATCACCTTCGACCGCGGCGTGAACACCGAGTGCCCGGTCACCGCGATCCACCCGATCGGCGGCTACGCCTTCGGTGCCAGCGCGGCGGAGTTCCTGTCGAAGTCGATCCCGGCCGGCGGCAAGGTGCTCGGCCTGCGCGTGCTGCCCGGGGTGGACGTGCTCGAACACCGCTGGGCCGCGGCCGAGAAGATCTTCGCCGCCAACGGCGTGCAGGTGGTCGGCGCCGAGTTCACCGGCAACGACAGCGCCAAGGCCAAGAGCATCGTCTCGGACTACCTCCAGCGCGAGGGCAAGATCGACGGCATCTGGATGGACGACGGCACCGCCGCGGTGCCGGTGCTGGAGGCCTTCGAGGACGCCGGTGCCGAGGCACCCGCGATCTCCGGTGAGGACCAGCAGCAGTTCCTGGAGAAGTGGAAGAAGGAGAACCTCAAGGCCTTCGCCCCCACCTACCCGACCTACCAGTGGCGCACCCCGGTGATCGCCGCACTGAAGGTGCTCAAGGGCGAGCAGGTGCCCAAGGAGTGGATCCTGCCCCAGCCGGTGATCGAAACCTCCACCCTGGACCAGTACCTGACCGCGGGCATGCCGCCGCTGCACTACGGCCTCTGCGGGTGCAAGGAGATGCCCGGCTTCCCGGACAAGTGGAAGTAGCGTTCATGCACACCATCGGTGTCAACACCTGGGTCTGGGCGTCCCCGCTGGACGACAGGACGCTGGCCGAACTGGCACCCGAGGTGGCCGCGGCCGGGTTCGACTGCATCGAGCTGCCCGTCGAGAACCTCGGCGACTGGCAGCCCGGTGCGGCGGCCCGGCTGCTGGCCGGCCTCGGTCTCTCCGCCTCGGTGGCGCTGGTCATGCCACCGGGTCGGGAGCTGGTCGCCGCCGACGACGCCACGGTCAAGTCCACACAGGACTACTTGAAGGCGGTCGCCGACGTCGCCGCGGAGGTGGGCTCGCCGGTCATCGCCGGGCCCGCCTACAGTTCGGTCGGGCGCACCTGGAAGATGTCCGAAGCGGAGCGGGCCGCCTGCCTGGAGCAGTTGCGGGACAACCTTTCCCCGGTGATCGAGCACGCTCGGTCGGTCGGGGTCCAGGTGGCCGTCGAACCGCTCAACCGGTACGAAACCAGCCTGCTGAACACGGTCGCGCAGACCCTGGAAGCGCTTTCCGAGCTCGACGGCTGCGGCGTGGCGATCGACGTCTACCACCAGAACATCGAGGAGACCGACATCCCGGCCGCGATCCGGGCGGCCACCGGCCGGATCGCCCACGTGCAGGTCTGCGCGAACGACCGCGGCACGCCGGGCACCGACCACCTGGACTGGCCGGGCATCCTGGCCGCGCTCGCGGACGCCGGGTACACCGGCCCGCTGTGCATCGAGTCCTTCACCGCGCACAACGCGAGCATCGCCACCGCGGCGTCGATCTGGCGGCCGCTCGCGGAAAGCCAGGACGCGCTGGCCGCCGACGGCCTCGCGTTCCTGCGGAAGATCCAGAAAGGGGGCTAGACCACCGCGGCGCCGGCACGCTGCTGCAGCACGTTTTCCTCTCCCATCACCCCGAACCGTGAGGAATCCATGAGTATTCGACGAAGAATACTGCCGAAGGTAGGCGGGACCCTGCTGGCCGCGCTGCTCGGCCTGGGCCTGGTGCCCGCCGCCGTGCAGGCGCACCCCGGGCACGAGCAGGACCCCGAGTTCCGGGCCCTGCTGTTCACCAAGACCGCGGGTTACCGGCACGACTCCATCCCCGCCGGCGTGGCCATGTTCGAGCAGCTCGCCACGGACAACCACTTCGAGATCGACCACACCGAGGACTCCACCGTCTTCAACGACGCCGCACTCGCCACCTACGACGTGGTGATCATGTTCCAGACCTCGGGCATGGTGTGGCAGAACGACGCCGAACGCGCGGCCATCCAGAAGTACGTCGAGAACGGCGGCGGTATCGCGGCCGTGCACAACGCCACGGACATGGGGATCGAGAACGAGTTCCCGTGGTGGGACGACCTGGTCAACGCGGGCACGCACATGCCGTCGCACTCCCCGGGCGTGCTGCAGGGCACGGCGAAGGTGGTGGACAAGAACCACCCGTCCACGGCCGGGCTGCCGGAGCGCTGGAACCGCGCCGAGGAGTGGTACAACTTCGACAAGAGCATCCGCGGCAAGGCCCACGTGCTGGTCTCCGCGGACGAGACCACCTACAACCCCGGCGGCGACGCGATGGGGTCGGACCACCCGATCTCCTGGTGCCGCGACGTGGGCACCTCGCGCGTGTGGTCGACCGCGATGGGGCACCCGATCGGCGCCTACAGCGAACCGGAGTTCGTCCAGCACCTGCTGGGCGGCGTGCGGACCGCGGCCAAGGTGGTGCCCGCCGACTGCGCGGCCACTGTGGACACCGCGTTCGAGAAGAAGCCGCTGGACACCAACACCAAGGCGCCGACCGCGATGGACATCGCGCCGGACGGGCGGGTCTTCTACACCGAGATCCTCGGCCAGGTGAAGCTGCACGACCCGGCCACCGGGGCCAACACCGTCGCGCTCGACCTGCCGGTCTACTCCGGTGGTGAGGACGGCCTGGTCGGGCTGACGCTGGACCCGAACTTCGCCGACAACGGCTGGCTCTACCTGTACTACTCGCCCCCGGGCACCGAGGAGATCAACCGCGTCTCGCGGTTCACCGTCGAAGGTGACGTGATCGTGCCGGGTTCGGAGAGCAAGCTGATCGACATCCCCGCGTCGCGGCGCGAGGAGCCGGGTCACACCGGTGGTTACCTGACCTTCGGGCCGAACGGGAACCTCTACATCGGCGTCGGCGACGACACCAACCCGTTCCAGTCGAGCGGTTACTCGCCGATCGACGAGCGCCCCGGTCGTGACCTGTTCGACGCGCAGAAGACCTCGGCGAACACGAACGACCTGCGCGGCAAGATCCTGCGCGTGACGCCGAAGGCCGAGGGCGGCTACACCGTGCCCGAGGGCAACATGTTCGCCCCCGGCACGGCGAAGACGCTGCCGGAGATCTACGCGATGGGCTTCCGGAACTCGTTCCGGTTCAGCGTGGACACCGACGGCACGATCTACGCCGCCGACTACGGTCCCGACGCCCGCACCGCCGACCCGAACCGCGGGCCGGACGGGCAGGTCGAGTGGAACGTGATCAAGGAGCCGGGCTTCTACGGCTGGCCGTACTGCACCGGCAACGACATCCCGTACAACGACTTCGACTTCGCGACCAGCACCTCGGGGCCGAAGTTCGACTGCGCCAACCTGGTCAACACCTCGCCGAACAACACCGGCCTGACCGAGCTGCCGCCGTCGAAGGTGGCCGAGGTCTGGTACGGCTACGGCCACTCGCCCAACTTCCCGGAGCTGGGCGAGGGCGGCTCGGCGCCGATGGCGGGCCCGGTCTACCGGTTCGACCCGAACCTGGCCTCGGAGACGAAGTTCCCGCAGTACTACGACGGGAAGGCGTTCTTCTACGAGTGGGCGCGCAACAAGATCTACACCTTCTCGTCCGACGCCCAGGGCAAGATCCTGGAGATCGACCCGTGGTACCAGAGCCAGACCACGCTGGCGCCGATGGACATGCGCTTCGGCCCGGACGGCGCGATGTACCTGCTCGAGTGGGGTGGCGGTTACGGCCGCGACAACCCCGACTCGGGGCTGTACCGGATCGAGCACACGCAGGGCAACCGCTCCCCGCTGGCCAAGGCGACCGCGTCGCCGACCTCGGGCCAGACGCCGCTGGAGGTCACCTTCTCCAGCGCGGGTTCGGCAGACCCGGAGGGCACCGACGTCACCTACTCGTGGAGCTTCGGTGACGGTGCCACCTCGACCGAGCCGAACCCCACGCACACCTACGCGGCGAAGGGCGCCTACAACGCCCAGCTGACCGTCACCGACGCCACCGGCAAGACCGGCGTTGCGAACATCACCGTGACGGTGGGCAACACGGCGCCGACGGTGGACGTGGCCTGGCCGGTGGACGGCGGCATGTTCGACTTCGGGGACACGGTGGCGTTCGACGTGAACGTGACCGATCCGGAGGACGTCGACATCGACTGTTCCACGGTCGTGGTGCAGCCGGCCCTCGGGCACGACTCGCACGGGCACCCGCTCGACCCGATCAACGCCTGCGAGGGTCAGTTCCAGACCATTGTGGACGATGGGCACGCGGACGCGAACATCCTGTACTCGGTCGACGCCAGCTACACCGACAAGGGCGCCGACGGCGTTCCGGCGCTGAACGGCCGGGACACCGCGGTCCTGCAGCCGAAGCACAAGCAGGCGGAGTTCTTCACCGGCTCGTCGGGCATCCGGATCGTCTCGCAGGCGGGTGCCGAGTCCGGCCGTCGCATCGGCGACATCAACGGTGGTGACTGGATCTCGTTCAAGCCGGTCAACTTCACCGGGATCGACCAGATCTCGCTGCGGGCCTCGGCACCGGCCGGTGCCGGCGGCTCGGTCGAGGTGCGGGCCGGTGCGGTCGACGGCGCGCTGCTGGCCGACGTGCCGGTGCCGAGCACCGGTGGCTGGGACAACTACGTCCAGCTGCCGCCGGTGGACCTGGCCGCGTTCGAGGGCACCACGGAGATGTTCCTGGTGTTCCGCGGCGGGGTGGGCCCGTTCGACCTGGACTCGATGAAGTTCATCGGGGACGGGGTGGCGGTGGTCGACGCGCAGGCGCCGAAGACCACCGCGGCGTTCACCGCGGCCGACGGGGCCAACGGCTGGTACCGCACCGCGCCGACGGTCACGCTGACCGCCGACGACGGCACCGGTTCCGGGGTGGCGGGCACGGAGTACCGCATCGGCGGCGGTGCCTGGACCCCGTACACCGCGCCGTTCACCGTGCCCGGTGAAGGTGAGCAGGTCATCGCGTACCGGTCCACCGACAAGAAGGGCAACGTCGAGGCCGAGGGCAGCTCGGTGCTGAAGATCGACGCGGGCGCGCCCGCGCTGACCGTCGGCGGCGTGCAGGCCGGTGGCAGCTACGGCGACTCGGAGGTGCTCGGCTTCACCTGGGAGGCGGGTGATCCGGTGTCCGGTTTGGACAGTGCGGTGGCCCGGCTCGACGGGCAGCCGGTGGTGAGCGGGGCGCCGGTGGCGCTGCACGCGCTGAGCCTGGGTGCGCACGAGCTGGTGGTGACCGCGAAGGACAAGGCGGGCAACGTGGTGGAGCAGAAGTTCGGCTTCACCGTGACCACCTCGCTGGCCGACGTGCGGGCGCTGGTGGACCAGTTCACCGAGGCGGGCAAGGTGGACCAGTTCACCTCGGCGCAGCTGAAGCTCACCCTGACCACGGCGAAGTTCTTGCAGGACAAGAACTCCCCGCAGGGTGCGGCGGCGGTGCTGTCGCTGTTCAAGCACACGGTGGAGCGGAAGGTGACCGACCCGGCCGCCCGCTCGGTGCTGGTCCGTGACGCGCAGGCCCTGATCGACGGGCTGCGCACCTGATGGGGAACCCCAAGTCGCGGGGGCGATTGCCGGATCGCTCCCCGCGCCGGCCCCACACCTCTCCGGGGGTGTGGGGTTCCGGCGGGGTCCTGCTCGGGCTGGTCCTCGGTGTGCTCGGCGCGCTGGTGGTGCCGGGCTGGTTCGACTCGCCTTCGCGGGTCGAGGAACTGGAGCAGCAGTACGCGGCCAGAGACGTTTCGCTGACTCGCGACCTGGTTGCTTTGGCGGAGCAGGCTCGTACCGATGTCACGGAGATGGTCTCGGCCACGGCCGCGCCGACGCCGGAGCAGCTGGTGTCGTGGAAGTCCGCGGTGGATCGGGCTGCCGCGCGGTTCGCTGAGCGTCCGTCCGGTGGCACCGAGGTGAACCTGGCCCGGTCCGGGTTCGCCGGTGCGATTTCCCTGCTGGACCGGTCGCTGGCGGCCTATCCGGTGTCGGCTCCGCTCGGGGAGTCGTTGCGGAAGGACGCGGTGGTGGCCTGGTCGGTGGCGGCCAACCAGCTGGACCTGGCGGGCATCAAGGGCGGGCTGGGGCACGTGCACGTGTTCCTGCCGACCCAGGGCCTGCCGGGGGAAATGGAGGAGCACGGGCACCCCTGAGGTGGGTGTTTGGTGAGACTGCGGAAGGACCCGGTGTCCGGGCGGGAAGCTGCCCCGGCACCGGGTCCTTTCCGGTGTTCGGCGGTGGACGCTTCGAGGTTGGCAGGCAGCGGCCACCAGGGACCGGTCCCCGGACGAGGACGACACACTGAGCTCATGATGGAGCCGGTTCAGCGCCCGAAGCGCCCACCTGTGCTGGTCGCCGCACTGGTGGCGCTACCACTGGCCGCCATGCTGTTCGGCATGACCGAGGCGAACCTCAACGGCCCTGTGGGTTCGAGCGGCAGTCTCCCTTCGGTGGCGTTGTTGATCTCCTTGCTGGCGATCCGCTTCAACTGGGCTCGGGTGACGTCGGTCGCCGTTCTGGCACTCCTGACCCTCTCGTGGCTGCCGGGTGCCATCGAGCACTTGGACGACGAGAGAACGAGCCAGGCCGCGACCTACGTCCTGCTCGGCACGGCCCTCTTCGCGGCGGGCGCTGTTCTGGCCTTCATGACCCCGTCGAACCAGTACTACCGACAGGCCGCGGACTGGCGGAACAGCCGAAAGCAACAACCCATCTGACCTGTGGCTGACGTCAGGGCTGGCGGTAGAGCAGGACGTACCGCCAGAACGGCACGGCCCGGACCGTGCGGCCCGGCAGCAGCTCGGCCGACTCCCGCCGGATCTCCGCCATGGTGATCGACCAGTCCCGGATCGGGGCGGTGGGCAGCGGGTCGAGACCACCGTTGAGGCGTTCCCCGGTGGCGACCACCGCCCGCGCCACCAGGTTCACCGGGACCGACGCCAGCCACGGCAGCCAGTCCCGCGGCCCGCTCGGGTTCGCGCAGCCGAGTACCGCCAGCACCCCACCCGGGGCGAGGGCGTCCCGCAGGCGCGCCACGGTGGAGAACGGCATGTGGTGCAGTGACGCCAGGCACGAGATGAAGTCGTACTCCCGGGCGGGCAGCTCCTCCGTGGTCACGTCGCCACAGCGGTACGTGACCCCCTCGCCACCGAGCGCGGTGGCGACGTCGACCACCTCGGCGGCCGGGTCGATCCCGTCCACTTCGAGACCGCGTGCGGCCAGGCGGCGGGCGAAGCGGCCGGTACCGCAGCCGACGTCCAGCGCGCGCCGGGCGCCCGGCGGCACTTGGCGCAGCAGGTACGGGTGGTAGTGGTCGTTGTGGTTGAACGGCACGCCCCCAACCTGCCAGAAACGCCGGTCGTAGACTCGTGGGCGCACGTAGCAGGACAAGTTGGGAGCACGGGTGCCGCACGGCGAAGAAGAGTCCCCGAAGCGGCCTGAGCTGGGTGATCTCGACAGCTTCGCCGGGATCGACGAGCTGGGCGCGATCGACGACCCGGACAACACCGACCCGGACAACCCGGACGGAACGTTTCACGCCACCGACCACGCCTTCGAGGCGGGCGGTGGCTCGGGAGCGGGCGTCGGCGGGGTCGGCCAGCTCGGGGACAACCTGGCCCTCGGCCCGGTGCCCGACCTCGCCACCACCGACGAGACCCACGAGCTCGACGACCAGGGCACCGACGAGTTGCCCGAGGAGAACGGCCCCGAGGCGCGCTACGAGCTGCGCGCGGTCGAGGCCGAGCTGAACGAGCGCTGGCCGGAGACCAAGATCGAGCCCTCGCTCGATCGGGTGAACACGCTGCTCAACCTGCTCGGCGACCCGCAGAAGACCTATCCGGTGCTGCACGTGGCCGGGACCAACGGCAAGGGCTCCACCGCCCGCATGATCGACGCCCTGCTCACCCGGATGGGTGTGCGCGTCGGCCGCTACACCAGCCCCCACCTGCAGCTGGTCACCGAGCGCATCAGCATCGACGGCTCGCCGATCTCGGCCGCGAAGTACGTCGACACCTACCGCGACATCGCGCCGTTCGTGACCATGGTGGACAACGCGAGCGAGATCCGGATGAGCAAGTTCGAGGTGCTCACCGGGATGGCCTTCGCCGCCTTCGCCGACGCCCCGGCCGAGGCCGTGGTGCTCGAGGTCGGCATGGGCGGCACCTGGGACGCCACCAACGTGGCCGACGCGCAGGTCGCGGCCATCGCGCCGATCTCCGTCGACCACACCGACTACCTGGGCACCGACCTCCGCGACATCGCCAGGGAGAAGGCCGGGGTGATCAAGCCCGGCAGTGTGGCGGTGATCGCCGAGCAGGATCCCGAGGTCCAGCGCGTGCTGCTGGAGCGCGCCATCGAGGTGGACGCCTCGGTGGCCCGCGCGGGCAGCGAGTTCGCCGTGCTCGAACGCGAGATCGCGGTCGGCGGCCAGCTGCTCAGGCTCCAGGGCCTCGGCGGGGTCTACGACCAGATCTTCCTGCCGCTGCACGGCAAGCACCAGGCCGACAACGCGGTGCTCGCACTGGCCGCGGTCGAGGCGTTCTTCGGCGCGGGCAAGGACCGCCAGCTGGTGGTCGAGGCCGTGCGCGAGGCGTTCGCCGAGGTGCAGAACCCGGGCAGGCTGGAGCGCGTCCGGGCGGCGCCGGCGGTCATGCTCGACGCCGCGCACAACCCGCACGGCGCCCGCGCGCTCGCCGCCACGGTCACCGACGAGTTCGCCTTCCGCCGCCTGGTCGCGGTGGTCGGGGTGATGTCCGACAAGGACGCGCACGGCATTCTCGAAGCACTCGAACCGGTGGTCTCCGACATCGTCGTCACGCAGAACAGCTCACCGCGCGCGATGCCGCTGGAGGAGCTGGACGAGCTGGCGAAGTCGGTGTTCGGCGAGGACCGCGTGTACGCGGCGCCGCGGCTGGACGGCGCGGTGGAGACCGCGGTCGCGCTGGCCGAGGAGTCCGAGGACCCGGAGGAACCGCTGGCCGGTGGTGGCGTGCTGATCACCGGTTCGGTGTTCACCGCGGGTGAGGCCCGCACCCTGTTCGGGAAGGAGCCGGCATGAGCGAGCAGCCGAAACCGCCGGCGAAGGATCCGCTGAAGTCCTTCCGCGGGGTGATGGCGGGCACGCTGATCATGGAGGCGATCGTGGTGGCGCTGGCGCTGCCGGTGGTCGCCCAGCTCGGCGGCGGGCTGACCAGCGGCACCGGCTGGGCGGTGATCGCCATCGCGGTGGTGATGGGCGTGCTGTGCGGGTTCCTGTCGAAGCCGTGGGCGGTGCCGGCGATCCTGGTGCTGCAGGGCGCGCTGATCCTGTTCTTCTTCGCGCTGCCCGCGATCGCCGTGATCGGGTTCGTGTTCCTGGGGCTGTGGCTGTGGTTGCTCTGGCTGCGCCGGGACGTGGCGCGCCGGATGGCCGAGGGGCGCCTGCCCAGCCAGCAGGAAGCCGCTGACTAAGCTGGCCGGGTGCGAGAACTCACTTACTACGTGGGCAGTTCCATCGACGGGTTCATCGCCGGACCCGGTGGGGTGGCCGACTTCTACGTGTTCGAAGGCGACCACGTGCCGGAGATCAACGCGGAGTACCCGGAGACGGTGCCGACGGCGTGGCGTGAGCCGGCCGGGATTTCGGGGCCGCCCAAGCGGTTCGACACGGTGCTGATGGGCCGCGGCACGTACGAGGCCGGGGTGGCCACGGGCGCGCCGAGCCCGTACTCGCACCTGCGCCAGTTCGTCGTCTCGCGCAGCATGACCGAGGCACCGCACCCGGACGTCGAGCTGATCGGCGAGAACGCGCTGGAGCGCGTGCGCGAGCTGAAGGCGGAGGACGGGCTCGGCCTCTGGCTGTGCGGTGGCGGCGGGCTCGCCGAGGAACTGCTCCCGGAGATCGACCAGCTGCTGGTGAAGATCCACCCGGTCATCGCGCGGGCGGGCGTTCCGCTGTTCACCGGCGAGTTCTCGCCGACCCGGTTCCACCTGGCCGACAGCCGGGTGTTCGACAGCGGCGTCGCGCTGATGACCTACCGCACCCGGCCGCCCGCCTGATCCTCAGCGCAGGGCGACGATCTTCAGCGCGGGTGAGCTGAGGATGTCGGCCTCGCAGAAGCGTCCCCGCACCCATTCGCCGCGGGAGTACAGCTCGGTCTGGTCGGCGAAGTGCGGGGACGTCGGATCGGCGGACTGCGAGTAGGTCATCAGCGTCGAGGTGTCCGGGCAGGCCTTGCCGTTCAGCCCGACCACCTGGATGAAGCTCGACCCGTGAACGAACTCGACGTTGCCCGCCTTCGGGTCCCATACCGGCGCCATCGCGTTGAGAATGCCCAGCTGCCCCGGCCCGCTGTGCATCGGGATCCGCTTCCCGTTGCGGGTGACCGACTGGTGGTCCGCGAGCTTGCCGTCCAGCGGGATGCCCGCCGCGGTCAGTTCGGCCACCGCCGCGTCGAACGCCCCGCGCACGATGGGGTGCTGCGTGTCGAGCGTGTTCGGGGTGTTCAGCGGATCGGCCGGGTCGAACGGGACCTTCCAGATCGGGCCGGGCGCGAGCCGCACGGCGAACCGTTCGAACAGCAGCGAGCCCCGGCTGTCCAGGGTGTAGGTGCGGTCCCACGACCGGAGCGCGTCGCAGCCGGGACCGGTGCCGCACAGCTCGGCCGCGGCGTCGGCGGCCAGCAGCGCGAGCCTGCTCCGGTCGGCGAAGAGCAGTTCCTTCATCGACGCCGTGGTGAACTCGCCGAGGTGTTCTTCGGTGCTGATCAACGCTTCCCTGGTGCGCGGCGAGCGCGTGGTGCCGGTGTCGCCGACGATCCACGGGTAGCCGGTGAGCGGGGCGGCGGTGTTCGCCAGCCACGGGCTGTCGTTCGCGTTCAGCTCGTAGTCGTCCCGGATCTGGTGGGGGAGCCGGCCGGGGCCGAGCAGGCCCGGCTCCACCGCGTCCGCGTCGGCGCCCCAGGCACACGTCCCTTGTGAACCGTCCAAGATGGACACCTGGGCGGCCTGGAACAGCTGGCGCCCCAACGGGGTCGAGCAGCGGTCCGCCAGCTCGTCGGTGACGTGCGGCACCACCTGGACGTCCGAGTAGAGCGCCCGGCCGCGCCGGTCGGTGGCGATCGTGTTCACCCACGGCACGCCGAGGGTGGACTTCAGCGCCTTCGAGATGTCGTCGACGTCCCGAGCCTGGTTCAGGGCGAACCACGAGTTGAGCGCGCGCAGGTTGGTCGCGTTGCCGTCCCGGAGCGTGTAGGCCGAGGTGGTCGTCCACGGCAGCGGGATGTCTTCGATGCCGGTGATGACCGGCCCGTACCGGGTCGAGTACAGCGTCCTGGTGTCCGTGGCGAGCGAGCCGTCCGGCTGCTTCACTTCCACGGAAACCCGCTGCGCGCTCATCTTCTCCGGCTGTCCATCGACCACATAGGACAGTGGATCACCGGGGGCCAGCTTGACCTCGAACAGGCCGAACGTGCGCGCGGTGGAGAAGGTGTGCGTCCACGCGGCGTCACGCGTGTGCCCGATCTGGATCAGCGGCACGCCGAGCAGGCTGCCGCCGGAAGCGTTGAACCGCCCGGGAATGGTCAGCTGGGACTGCCAGAACCGGCGTCCGCCCTGCCACGGGAAGTGCGGGTTGCCGAGCAGCACGCTGTCCGTGCCCGCCGCGGTGCCCGCCTTGCCGACCGCGAGCCCGTTGCTGCCGATCGTGGGTTCTTCGTCGAGCGCGGCGCTGATGCGCGCGGCGGCGTCCTCGGGCAGCACCCCGCCCGAGGGCTGCGCGCCGACGAGGCCGTTCACCAGCTCGCCCTGCCCGGAGATGCCCGAGATCGCGTACAGGTGGCGGTAGACGTCGAGGTCGGCGATCGGCCGGACCCACTCCGCGTCGCGGCACGCCGGGTCCTTCGTACCGTGTTCCTTCAGGTACTTGTTGTAACCGTCGACGTACCCGCCGATGATCTCCTTGACCTCGCGGCGGGGCTGGCCCAGCAGGCCCTCCACCACGCCGGAATCGTTGATCCGCTGGAAGTGCACGTCGCTGGCCAGGTTGGAGTCGGCACCGCTGAGCGCGGAGTTGCCCTGGCCGTCCGGGCCGAAGTACTTCGACCGCTTCGCGTCCACGGTCAGGTACCCGTTGGCCAGTTCACACAGGTTGTCCTTCGCGGCGGCGTACCCGTAGCCGTAGCCGAGTCCGTCGAACGACTTCGCGGTGATGTGCGGGACGCCGTTCTCGGTGTACCGGATCAGCGCGCGCGTGCCGTGCGCGTCCGCCAGCGCCGGCGTGGTGAGCACCGCCGAAGCGATCAGCACCACTGCGGTTAACCGCCCCAACCTGCCGCGTCCCCCCATGAGACCGCCTTCCGTGTGCGCTCGGTGATCCTCTGTCAACCTAGGGCGTCGTTCACCCGTCGGAAAGGCCCAGTTGGCCCCGCGGCCCGGAAAAACGGATAGAACACCGCCATGACCGAAACCCACCACGACCGGCGATCGCTGCTGCGCGCCGGTGTGCTCGGCGCCGGCGTGCTGGCCGCCGGCTCGCTCGGCACGCCCGCCTTCGCCCGCGGCAAGAGCCGCCCGGTGCTCACCCACGGGGTGCAGTCCGGCGACGTCACCTCGCATTCGGCGATCGTCTGGACCAGGGCGGACCGCCCGTCCCGGATGCTCGTCGAGGTCGCGCGCGACCCGTCGTTCCGCAACGCCCGCCGGATCACCGGCCCGGTGCTCAGCCCGGAGACCGGCGGCACCGGCAAGGTGCGCGTCGCGGGCCTGGTGCCCGGCACCGACCTGCACTACCGCGTGCGGGCCGAGGACCTCGACGGCCGCACCGCCAGCGAGCCGCTGACCGGGCGCTTCGCCACCGCGCCGATCGGCCGCGAGAGCGTGCGCTTCGTCTGGTCGGGCGACACGGTGGGCCAGGGCTGGGGCATCAACCCCGACCGCGGCGGCATGCCGATCTACCGGGCGATGGCCGACCGGCGGCCGGACTTCTTCCTGCACAGCGGGGACACCGTCTACGCCGACGGCCCGCTGCAGGAGCACGTCACCCTGCCCGACGGCAGGGCCTGGCGGAACGTGGTCACGCCGGAGAAGTCGAAGGTGGCCGAAACGCTCGACGAGTACCGCGGGCAGTTCGCCTACAACCTGCTCGACGACAAGCTGCGCTCGTTCGCCGCCGAGGTACCCGCCTACTTCCAGTGGGACGACCACGAGGTGGTGAACAACTGGTACCCCGGCGAGATCCTGGACCTGCCGCAGTACACCGAGAAGCGGGTCGACGTGCTGGCCGAGCGCGCCTTCCAGGCGTTCCACGAGTGGCAGCCGATCGACGCGCGCCAAGCCGTGGACGGCCGGGTGTACCGCAGCTTCCGCTACGGCAGGCACGTCGAGATCTTCGTGCTCGACATGCGCACCTACAAGGACGCGAACACCGCCGACCCGAACGGTGTCGGGCACATCCTCGGGCAGCAGCAGGCGGAGTGGCTGGTGCGCGGCCTCGACCGCAGCGCGGCGACCTGGAAGATCGTCGCCGCCGACATGCCGATCGGCCTCACCGTGCCCGACGGGACCGCGATCGAGGGCGTGGCCAACGGCCTGCCCGGCGCGCCCGGCGGCCGTGAGCACGAGCTGGCCTGGGTGCTGCGCGAGATCTCGCGGCGGCGGGTGCGCAACGTGGTCTGGCTGACCGCCGACGTGCACTACACCGCGGCCCACCACTATTCGCCGGACCGCGCGGCCGTCGGTGATTTCGACCCGTTCTGGGAGTTCGTCTCCGGTCCGCTCAACGCCGGTGGGTTCGGCCCGAACGCGCTCGACCCGACCTTCGGGCCGGAGGCCGTCTTCGTGCACGCGCCGCCCGCGGCGAACAGCTCCCCGCTGGACGGATTCCAGCACTTCGGCGAGGTCAACGTGGACGGTGCGAGCGGCGAGCTGACCGTCGACCTGCGGGACGCGGCCGGGGTCTCGCTGTGGTCGAAGACCCTGCGGCCGCAGCGGCGCTGACCAGGTCGCTACAGTTCGCGTCAAGTAACACGCAATTAAAGGAGATTCCCCCGTGAGTGAGCGCACCCTTGTTCTGGTCAAGCCCGACGGCGTCAAGCGCGGCCTGGTCGGCGAGGTCATCTCCCGGATCGAGCGCAAGGGCCTGACCCTGGCTCAGCTGGAGCTGCGCACCGTCGAGCGCTCGGTGGCCGAGGAGCACTACGCCGAGCACAAGGAGAAGCCGTTCTTCGGCGACCTGGTCGACTTCATCACCTCCGGCCCGCTGGTCGCCATCGCGGTCGAGGGCACCCGCGCGATCTCGGCGTTCCGGCAGCTGGCCGGCGGCACCGACCCGGTGGAGAAGGCCACCCCGGGCACCATCCGCGGCGACTTCGCCCTGGAGGTCCAGTTCAACCTGGTGCACGGCTCCGACTCCGCCGAGTCCGCCGAGCGCGAGCTGAAGCTCTGGTTCCCCCACTGAGCCCAATGCTAGGAATGGGGCATTACTTGCGTTGATTGCAAGTAATGCCCCACTCATAGCGTTCGAGCCGGGCCGGGATGTTGAAGCCGACCAGCGCGGCCACCACGAGGGTCAGCGTCACGGCCAGCAGGGTGAGCGCGTTCCCGAGGCCCGCCCGTTCCGCGATCGCCGCGCCCGCCAGCGGTGCCACCGCCCCGCCCAGCGCGCCGACGTTGTAGGTGAAGCCCAGCCCGGCCGCCCGCACGCGGGTCGGGAAGTGGTCGGCGATGTACTTCGGCAGCAGCCCCGAGATGCCCTGGCTGGTGGCCTGCATGCCGAACAGCAGCACCCACAGCAGCACCACGTTGCCCGCCGGCAGCGCGAACACCGGGAACACGAACGCCAGCGACGCGAACAGCCCGAGCACGTAGGCCCGCCGCGTCCCGAGCCGGTCCCCGAGCATCCCGGCCAGGCACGAACCGGCCGCGTACCCCAGCCCCGCCCAGGTCAGCGCGGTCGCCACGGCGCTGGGGTGGTAGCCGAGCCCGGTCTTCAGGTACGTCGGCAGCAGCGACTGGATCGGCCACGAGTACAGGAACGCGCAGAACACCGTGGCGATCAGGGCCAGCACCACCGGCCACCGCCGCCCGGCCAGCTGCACGGTCAGCGCGACCAGGCCGAGCACGACCAGCACGAGCAGCGGCCAGCCGGTGGCGGTCCGGCTGAAGACCAGCACCAGCGCGGTGGTCAGCACCAGCGCGAGCAGCGCGTTCACCAGCCGCCGTCCCGGGGCGAACAACACCGACGAACCACCGCCGTCGGCCGCCCACTCGGGTGCCTCGGGCAGCGATCGCCGCAGGTAGAGGGTCAGCGCGATGGGTACCAGCCCGGCGTAGAACAGCCACCGCCACCCCGCGGCGGGCACGATCAGCTCGTAGCTCAGCGCGGCCAGCACGGTGCCGACCGGATAGGCCGAGAGCAGGAAGCCGGTGGCGCGGTTGCGCATGTGCTTCGGCCAGGTCTCCAGCACGTAGGTGGCGCTGGAGCCGTACTCCCCGGCCATGCCGATGCCGACCACCGCGCGGAAGGCGAACAGCGACCAGTAGTCCCAGGCGAACCCGCAGAGCCCGCTGCCCACCGAGAAGGCCAGGATGGCCAGGATCATCGCCGGCTTGCGGCCGTACCGGTCGGCGATCGCGCCGAGCACCAGCCCGCCCAGCCAGCGCGAGACGAAGGCCGCCGAGACGAGCGTGGCCGCCTGCGGCAGGCTCAGCCCGAACTCGGCGGCGATCTCGGTGAGCACCAGGGTGATCAGGATGAAGTCGAAGCCGTCGAGCAGGTAACCGAGCCAGGCGGCGAAGAACGCCCGGCGCTGGGCGCGTGCGACCGCCATTCCCGACCCCCATTAGACATAGGATGTCCTATCTCTGAGGTAAGGTAGTGCGACGGCGGGAGGAGGGCAAATGTCGGCGAACCAGCGGGCGCTGCGCGAGTCGGTCAAACGGCTGATCGTGGAGCGCGGCCTGCCACCGGGCGCGCTGCTGCCCACCGAAGTGGAGCTGATGCGCGAGCTGGACGTCGGCCGCAACCCGTTGCGCGAGGCGATGAAGGCGCTCGAAGCCCAGGGCATCGTGGACATCCGGCACGGGTACGGCACCTACGTCGGCGGGGTCTCGCTGTCCGGGCTGGAGGCGGGGCTCGCCTTCCGCGGCGCGCTGTCGGTGCGCGGCGACCTCACCGCCATCCGCGAGCTGCTCGAGGTCCGCGAGGTGCTCGAAGCCGGGCTGAGCGGCCGGGTGCTCGCCGCCGGGGACGCGGTCGACCTCGGGGTGCTGGAGTCCGCGGTCCAGACCATGGAGGACCGCGCGCGGGACGGCGAGTACGCGCCCGAGGCCGACTGGCTCTTCCACGAGACGCTCTACCGCCCGCTCGGCAACGACCTGGTGCTCGAACTGCTGCGGGTGTTCTGGCGGGTGTTCCGCTCGCTCGACGACGACCTGCCGCGGGGTGCGGAGGAGACGCCCGCGCTGGTGGCGAGCTGGCACCGGGACATCCTCGAAGCCTTGCGCGCACGGGACGAAGGCGCGTTGCACACCGCCGTCGAGGCGCACTTCCGCGGGATCAGGGCCAGGGTGTCCGGTTCGGTTGCGCGGTTCGGCTGACGTTCACCCGCCCGTCTTCCACTGGCGATTTCCATGCGCTGAGCTGAGGTCCAGACCTGACGACGGACTGGGGAGCGGCAAGTGGGCAAGTCTCGTTCTGGTGCGGTGCTGATGCTCGCCGGGTTGCTGGCGATGCCTCCGGTGGTGGCCGCCGCCGATCCGCTGGCCGCGCCGCTCGGCCCGGTGCCGGTCGAAGCGGCGCCGTCGGCCTCGTCGGCCGGGGAACCGGCCGTCCGCGCCGCCGCCGCGGTGCCCGACGACGGCCTGGTCACCGATTCGGCCACCAGCGAGGTGGCCCCGGGGCTCAGCCTCACCGAGTTCGACCGCTTCGACCCGCTCGGCTGGATCCGGGGCGACACGCTGGAGGTGGACCTCGCCACCGGTTCGCTGAGACCGGCGTACCTGAACCCGGGTTCGGTCGCCGCTCGCGCACCGCTGTCCGAGCAGCTCGCGGCCGCGGGCGCGGTCGCCGGGGTGAACGGCGACTTCTTCGACATCAACGCCACCGGTGCCCCGCTCGGGGTCGGCATCGGTGACGGGCAGCTGCACACCGCGCCGGCGAAGGGGCACAACCTCACCGCCGCGATCACCGCCGAGGGCAAGGCGCGGCTGGCGTCGGTGTTCCTCGACGCCACCATCACGCTGCCCGGCGGTCCGGTGGCGGCCACCAACTTCAACGGCGCGGTGCTGCCGTCGAACGGCATCGGCGTCTACACCCCGTTGTGGGGCAGCGCTTCCCGCAAGACCTCGGTGGCCGGCGCGGCCAAGGTGCTCGAGGTCGAGGTGCGGGACGGTGTGGTCAGCCAGCTGCGTCCGCAGCCCGTCGACGGCCCGATCGCGGCGGGCAGCACGCTCCTGCTCGCCCGGGACGCCGGGGTGGACGCGCTGGCCGGACTGGCCGTGGGCGACCCGGTTTCGGTCGCCTACGCCCCGCGCAGCGACGCCGGGGAGCTCGCGGTCGCGGTCGGCGGCAACAAGGTGCTGCTCGCCGACGGTCAGCTCCAGCCGGTGGACGCGGCGGTCATGCACCCGCGCACGGCGGTCGGCTTCTCCGCCGACGGCAGCCGGATGTGGTTGTCCACAGTGGATGGACGGCAGGCGGACAGCCGGGGGATGACCGAACTCGAACTGGCGCGGCACATGCAGTCGCTCGGCGCGGACGACGCGATCAACCTCGACGGCGGTGGTTCGTCCACGTTGCTCGCGCGGGAGCAGGGTGATGTGGCCGCCTCGGTGCGCAACTCCCCGTCCGACGGCGGTGAGCGGACCGTGCCGAACGGCCTCGGCTTCGCGACGGCGCCGGGCAGCGGCAAGCTGACCGGGTTCGCGCCGCACCCCGAGAAGGAGACCGAAAACGCCGACCGCGTGCTGCCGGGCCTGTCCCGCCGCCTGGTCGCCGGCGCACACGACGAGTCCGGGGCCGCGGTGCCGGTGAAGCCGATCTGGCGCAGTGCGCGGGGTGTGGTGCGGGACGGCGTTTTTGTTGCCACACCGGGGGAACGTGCCACGGTCGAGGTGGAGGCCAGCTATCGGGGGACGCGGGGCAGCACCGAGCTGACCGTGCTCGGCGAGCCCGTCCGGCTGGGTACCAGCACCGAGCAGGTCGCCCTGTCCGGAACCGGGGTGTCCGGTTCTTTCCAGGTCTACGGCTACGACGCCGACGGTTACGGCACCTGGCTCGAACCCGCCGACGTCCAGCTGGAGTTCGACCCGGCGGTGGTGAAGGTCGAGCCCAGCGGTGACCGGTTCGCGGTGACCGCGCTGGTGCCCGCCGGGGCGACCGTGGTGACCGCGAAGGCCGCCGGGCTGGTCACCCACTTCGTCATCTCGGTCGGCAGCGAGGCGCAGGCACTGTCGCCTCTGGACGGACCGGCCGGGTGGACCGCTTCGGTCCACCCCGCCGTGGTCGGCGCGGCGCTGAGCGAGGCTCCCGGCCGCGACGGTGGCCGCGGCCTGGCACTGGACTACCGCCTCACCGGCACCACCGCGACCCGCGCCGCCTACGTCAACGCGAGCACGCCGTACTCGCTGCCCGCCGGGACGCAGAAGGTGGGCATCTGGGTCAACGGCGACGGCAAGGGCGCCTGGCTGCGCGCCGAACTCCGGGACGCGTCGAACGTCGCGTCCATTGTGGATCTCACGCTGGCGGTGGACTGGACCGGCTGGCGCTACGTCGAGGGCAGTCTGCCCGCCGGGCTGCCGTCCGGTCAGCGCCTGACCCGGTTCTACGCCGTGGAGAACGTGCCGGACCAGCAGTACGAGGGCCGGCTGGTGTTCGACGACCTGACGCTGAAGGTGGCGCCGTCCGCCGAGGTGCCCGGCGATCCGGTCGAACGCGATCCCGCGGTGCTCACCGACGGTTCGCTCGGCGACGGCGGGCTCAAGGTGGCCGTGGTCAGCGACGCGCAGTTCACCGCGGACGCGCCCACCGGCCCGCTGGTCGCGCAGGCCCGCCGCACGCTGCGCGAGGCGGTGGCGGCGAAACCGGACGTGGTGGTGATCAACGGCGACTTCGTCGACCGCGGCCTGGCCGCCGACTTCGACCTGGCCCACCAGATCATCACCGAGGAACTGGACGGGCGAGTGCCGTGGTACTACGTGCCGGGCAACCACGAGGCCGACGGCGGCAAGGGGCTGACCGAGTTCCAAGCCGAATTCGGGGCGCCCCAACGGGTCGTCGACCTGAACGGGGTCCGCATGGTGCTGTTGGACTCCTCGCGCGGCAGCCTGCGTGCCGGTGGGTTCGACCAGGTGCGGATGCTGCGTGAAGCGCTCGACGGCGCCGAAGCCGACGGCGCGGTGCGCGGGGTCGTGGTGGCCATGCACCACCCGACGCGCGATCCGAGCCCGACCGGCAACTCGCAGCTGGCCGACGGCAAGGAGGCCGACCTCCTGCGGACCTGGCTGACCGCGTTCGAGGAGCGCTCCGGCAAACCGGCCGCCGCCGTCGCCTCGCACGCGGGGGTGTTCACCGTGTCCCGAGTGGACGGTGTGCCGTTCCTGATCAACGGCAACGCGGGCAAGGCCCCCGCCGCGGCTCCCGGTGACGGCGGTTTCACCGGCTGGACCCTGCTGCGGCTGGATTCCGAGGTGACCATCCAGACCCGGCCGCACGTGGACTCGCTCGCGCTGACCGCGCCCGCGTCGCTCGGGATCGGCACCAAGGCAGCCGTTTTCGGTACGGTGAACCAGGGTGGACGGGCCATTCCGGTGGCGTACCCGGTGAGCGCCGACTGGAGTGGCGGCACCGGCACCCACGTCGGCAGCGGCCCGGCCGGTGACGCGATCGCCACCTTCGATCCGGCCACCGGGCTGCTCACCGGGCTCCGCCCGGGAACGGCGGAACTGACGCTGGAGGTCAACGGGGTGCGCCGCACGGCGACCATCTCGGTGACCCTGTGAACTGGGGAGTGGTGTGGCCGTCGAACTCGTGCCGATGACCGAGGAGGAGTTCGCGGCCTACCGTGAGCACGTGATCGTGGCCTACGCCGAGGCGAAGGTGAAGGCCGGGAACTGGCCGGCGGAAGGCGCTCAGCAGCGGTCCGTGGAGGAGCACGAGAAGCTGCTGCCCGCCGGGCTGGCGAACTCGGTCAACCACGTCTACACCGCGCGCGACGAGGGCCGGGTGGTCGGCACGCTGTGGTTCGCCGAGCGCGACGAGCACAGCGGGCGGCTGGCGTACCTCTACAACATCGAGGTCGCCACCGCCGAGCGCGGGAAGGGCTACGGCAAGGCGATGATGGCCGCGCTGGAGGACGAGGTGCTGGCGGTGGGGCTGGACGCCATCCGCCTGCACGTCTTCGGTGACAACACCACCGCGCGCTCGCTCTACGCGGGCGCCGGCTACACCGAGACCAACGTGGTGATGAACAAGCGCCTGCGATAACCGCTCGTAAACTGTCGGTGCCGCGTGGCACAGTGCCTGATGTGGGAGAGAGCACATTCGACGGGCCGATGGTCCAAGCCAAGGCGCTGGTGAAGCGCTTCGGCGAGTTCGAGGCCGTCCGGGGGATCGACCTCGAGGTCCGGCGCGGGGAGGCGTTCGGTTTCCTCGGGCCGAACGGCGCGGGCAAGTCCTCCACCATGCGGATGATCGCCAGCGTGTCGCCGCGCTCGGACGGGGAGCTGAAGGTGCTCGGCCTCGACCCCGACGCCGAGGGCCCGCGCATCCGCGCGCGGATCGGCGTGGTGCCGCAGCTGGACAACCTGGACGCCGAGCTGACCGTCCGGCAGAACCTCCAGGTCTACGGCCGGTACTTCGGCCTCTCCCGCGCGCACGTGCGGAAGAAGGCGGTCGAGCTGATGGAGTTCGCGCAGCTGACCGAGAAGGCCGAGGGGGAGGTCGAGGCGCTCTCCGGCGGCATGAAGCGGCGGCTGACCATCGCCCGGTCGCTGGTGAACGATCCCGAACTGCTGCTGCTCGACGAGCCGACCACCGGCCTCGACCCGCAGGCCAGGCACCTGTTGTGGGACCGGCTGTTCCGGCTGAAGTCCGAGGGCGTCACGCTCATCATTACCACCCACTACATGGATGAAGCCGAGCAGCTCTGCGACCGGCTCGTGGTGATGGACGGCGGCCGCATCGCCGCCGAGGGCTCACCCGCCGAACTGATCGCCCGCTTCTCCACCCGCGAGGTCCTGGAGCTGCGGTTCGCGCCGGGGGAGCAGGCGGCCGCGGTGCCCGAGGTCGAGTCGCTGGCCGAGCGGATCGAGGTGCTGCCGGACCGGCTGCTGCTCTACACCGCGGCCGGGGAGGCGGCGCTGGAGCAGGCACACGCGCGGGGCGTGCGGCCGCTGTCCAGCCTGGTCCGCCGCAGCACGCTGGAGGACGTCTTCCTCCGGCTCACCGGCCGGACGCTGGTGGACTGATGGCCACCGTCGTGTCCACCGGCCGCGTCGTCGGCGCCTGGCGGGGTGCCGCGCTGCGGGTCGAGGGTTACTGGACCTGGTACCGCCGGTACTGGCGGTCCAACCTGTACTCCACCGGGTTGCAGCCGGTGTTCTTCCTGGCCGCGATGGGGCTGGGCTTCGGCTCGCAGGTGCAGCCGGGCGCGGCCACCGGCGGCCTGTCCTACCTGCACTACGTGGCGCCCGCGCTGCTGGTGTCGGCGGCGATGATGCTGGCGGTCGGGGAGTCCACCTATCCCGTGCTGTCCGGGTTCAAGTGGCAGAAGGACTACCTCGCGGCCACCGCCACGCCGATCTCGCCGGGCCAGGTGCTCGGCGGGCACCTGATGTGGGTCACGCTCCGGCTGACCCTGGCCGGGGTGGTCTACGCGCTGATGGCGCTGCTGCTGGGGGCGTGGCTCAATGTGGGCGCGTTGCTGGTCGTGGTGGTCGGCGTGGCCACCGGGCTCGCCTGCGCGGCGCCGGTCTGCGCGTTCGCGGCGAGCACCTACGACGAGACCCGGTTCGCCACGTTGTTCCGGTTCGTGGTGATGCCGATGACCCTGTTCGCCGGCACCTTCTTCCCGATCTCGGAGATCCCGCTGGCGCTGCGGTGGCTGGCGTGGATCTCCCCGCTGTGGCACGGCACCGAGCTGGCGCGCGGGGTCACCCTCGGCACGCTGGACCTGTTGCCGGGGCTCGGGCACGCGGCCTTCCTGATCGTGTTGTTCGGCGCCGGGTTCGCCAGTGCGCGGCACTACTTCTACAAGCGGCTGGTGGTGTGACCGTGGTCGTCCAGGAAGCTCCGCCCTCGCGCGGGTTGTTGTTGCGGGTGCTGCCGCCGTCGATGTACGCGGGCCGGGCGCGGTTCCTGCTCGAACGGTCGGCGCTGGTCTATTCGCGGCACTGGCTGGTGTTCGTCTCGGGGGCGCTGGAGCCGCTGTTCTACCTGCTGGCGTTCCAGATCGGCTTCGGCAGCCTGGTCGGCGAGGTGGTCGGGCCGGGTGGGCAGGCGATGAGCTACGTGGCGTTCGTGGCGCCGGGCCTGCTCGCCGCGTCCGCGATGAACGGCGCGGTCTTCGACTCGACGTACAACGTGTTCTTCCGCTTCCGGTACGGGAAGCTGTACGACGCCATGCTGGCCACGCCGATCGGGCCGCTGGACATCGCGCTCGGGGAGATCGGCTTCGCCGTGGTGCGGGGCGCGCTCTACTCGACGGCGTTCGTCGCGGTGATGGGGGCGATAGGCCTGCTCACCTCGCCGTGGGCGGTGCTGCTGCTGCCCGCGGCGGTGCTGGTCTCGTTCGCCTTCGCCGCGGTGGGCATGGCGTGCGCGACGTTCCTGCGGTCCACCAGCCAGTTCGACTACATCCAGCTGGTGCTGATGCCGATGTTCCTGTTCTCCACCACGTTCTACCCGCTGGGCGTGTACCCGGAGGCGCTGCAGTGGGTGGTCAAGTGCTTCCCGCTGTACCACGGCATCGAACTCATGCGCGGCCTGGCGACGGGCTTCCTGGACTGGTCGGTGCTCGGGCACCTGGCGTACCTGCTGGTGATGACCACCTGCGGCATCCTGCTGGCGGCGAGGCGCCTGCACAAACTCCTGCTCAGCTGACCGAGCGGCACCCACTTCACGCCTTCCCGCCAGGGGCAGGCTCTCGGCGCTGCCCGCCCACTTTTTCGGCGGCCGAACGCGGCAGCCCTGGCGCCCCCCCGAACCTGGTCGACGATTTCGTAACCGCGCCGCCAGCCCCTCGCTTCCCTGTCACGAATGTGGCTTTCGAGACCTCTGGCGTCTCGAAAGCCACATTCGTGACAGGACGGGCGTGCGTCAGCGGGTGACGGCGCTGTAGGCGTTGACCAGCCCGTGCCCGTAGAAGCCGTTGAAAGCGCCGTACCCCGCGCAGAAGGCGTCCTGTGTGCCGTCGCCGGTGAGGTCGTAGTCGGCCGGGCAGCTCATCGGGGTCGCCTGCTTCTGCAACGTCCGCCGCAGCGCGGCCGGGCCCCAGCCCGGGTGCTCCGACGCCAGCAGCGCGGCCACCCCGGTCACGTGCGGCGCCGCCATCGAGGTGCCGCACAGCGGCGCGTACCCACCCGGCACGGTCGACAGCACGCATTCGCCCGTCTCCCCGCCCGGCGCGGTCAGGTCGATCACGCCCAGCCCGTACGAGCTGTACCCCGCCTTCACCCCGGTCGCGCTCACCGAGGACACCGCCACCACGTCCCGCAGCCCGGCCGGGAGCGCCTCGCAGCCACCGCGGCCCGCCTTCCCGCTCCGGGGCGACGGCACCAGGTTGACCGCCTCGTTCGTCGCCGCCGCGACGTTCAGCGTGCCCCGGCTCTCGGCGTACTCGACCGTGCGGGCCAGCGCCTCCTGCAGCACCCGGTCCCCGGCCACGCACGAAAGCGCCCACGGGTTCACGAAGAAACTGCTGTTCGTCACGGCCATGCCGTGGTCGGCCGCCCAGATCAGCCCGCACACCGCGGCCTCCGGATCGACGTACCCGCGGTCGTCGATCACCTTGATCGAGGCGATCCGCACCCCCGGCGCGACGCCGGTGGTGCCGCGCCCGTCGTCCGCCGCGGCGATCGTGCCCGCGACGTGCGTGCCGTGCGTGGAAGTGGTCGGGCGCCACGCCCGTTCGCTGGTGTCCGGCGCGCCGGACAGGCAACTCGCCGACTGGTCGGCGGCCACCGCGCCGGCCAGTTCGGGGTGCGCCGCGTCGATGCCGCTGTCGAGCACGCCGACCACCACCCGCGAGCTGCCGGGCTGGACGCGGTTCGCCCGGTCGGCGCCGATGGCCCGCATGTCCCACTGCTCCGCGGTGCGGTCGGCACGCGGGACCGCGTCCGGATCGGTCGCTGTCACCTTGGCCCTGGTCTCGGTGGACCGCGGTGCCTTCTTCGCGTTCTTCGCCCGTTCGCCCTGCGCGCTGAACGCGCGGCCGGGCCCGAGCCGCTCGGCGAACCCCGGGTCGGCCGAGGTGGCCACGCCGATGCCGACCTGCGGGTAGAAGGCCGTGCCGCGCCCGCAGGCGCCCTCGACCTCGGCCACCGCCTGCTCGGCGGTGGTCCCCCGGTCGAACAGCACGACGTAGCGCAGGGTGCGGGCACCGGGGGCGCAGTCCGGTTCGGCCGCGCCGGCGGGCACCGGCAGCAGGCCCTGGCCGGTCAGCACCAGCAGCGCGCTCGCGAGGACCGTGCTCGCACGCAGCCGCACGGGTACCTCCATCTCGGCGAAGAAACGGTGGGCTGAGCGGGTCCCCCGACCCCCGAGCCCGCACGGTAGCCACCGGCCGGGGCCTGGACAAGCGGTCCGCCGAAGTTCGCCCGGGTGGCTGGCGGAAAAGTGGTAGTGGCGGTTTTCACACTACCTGGCGTGTCGCCGGTCCCGCTGCTCGTCAGGCAGCTGTAACCCGATGAGCCGGTACCGAGTACGCGGTATCCGCCCCGGTGTGTGGGATACTCGGGGCGGCCGCTGGGCCGGAGTCGCCGCGCGTCGCGCGGAGGCCCCGGCGTGGTGGCCCGGTGACCTGCTGAACGAGCCATGTCGTCGCCGCCTCCACCGGCGGCTAGACGACCTGAACCAGGGGGCGTTGACCCCCGAGCCCAGCCGGCGCGTCGCCGAGCAGACTGCCGAGGACGGGCAGCCGGGCGGGTTCCGGCGCCGTCGGAGACAGCAAGGATTCCCGCCGTCGGTGCCCACCACGGCGGAACAGCACAGGAAGGGGCCCCTGCGCGGCCGCGTCCTTCCAGCCGTTCGAGGCTGGCAGACGCGCCCGGGGGCGGAGGAGATATATGTCGAACGCGGACACACCCGCCGAGAACACCGGCGGGAATCCCGCCACACCTGCAACCGCATCGGAGAACGGCCCGCTGGCCGACCTGCCCGCCCGGATCCGGGTGCACGCGCTGGCCAAGCTGCTCGGGTCGAGCAGCCGTGAAGTGCTCAAGCAGCTCGTCGAGCTGGGCGTGAGCGCGCGCAGTGCCCAGTCGAGCGTGCCGAAGGAGGTCGCGCTGCAGGTCGCCGAGGCACTCGGCGTCACCAGCGAGGACGTGGACCCCGGGGCCGCCGAAGCCCCGGCTCCCGCCGTCGAGGCCCCCGCTGCCATAGCGCCGACCCCGGCTGCCGAGGCAGCTCCCGCGCCGGAGCCTGACTCCGCGCCGAAGGCCGGCGCCGTGCGGAAGGCCGATCCCGAACCGGAGCCCGAGCCCGCTCGGCCGGCCGTGCACGTGCCGCTCTTCGCCGCGCCGTCGCCGGTGTTCCTGCCTCCCGAGCCCGCCGCGGCGCCCGCCAAGCGCGCGCCCAAGCCGGAGCCCGAGCCCGAGCAGGCCGAAGCCGAGGACGAGGACACCTCCGCCGAGGGCGACCAGTCCGCGCACGATGACGACGATGAAGGCGCCGGTCGCCGTCGCCGCCGTCGTGGCCGCCGTGGCCGTGGCCGCGGCAAGGGCGGCGACGACGCCAGGGACGACAACGAGGCCGACGAGCCGGAGGCCAAGTCCCAGAAGGACTCGAAGGACCAGGACAAAAAGGACGCCCCGGCCGAGAAGGCCGCCGAAGCGGGCAAGGGCGAGGACACCGACGAGTCCTCGGACGACGCCGACGGCGAGGACGGCAGCCGCTCGCGCCGCCGTCGCCGCCGCCGTCGCAAGGGCAGCGGCGAGGAGGACGGCGACAACGCCGCCAGCTCCGACGACCCGCCCAACACCGTGGTCCACGTCCGCCAGGGCAAGGACAAGGACAAGGAAGCCGACAAGCCGGCCCGCGACGAGGTGCGCAGCGTGCGCGGCTCGACCCGCCTGGAGGCCAAGCGCCAGCGCCGTCGTGACGGCCGCGAGGCCGGTCGCCGCCGCGCGCCGATCCTGTCCGAGGCCGAGTTCCTCGCCCGCCGCGAAGCGGTCGAGCGCACGATGGTGGTCGCCGAGAAGGGTGACGCCACGCAGATCGGCGTGCTCGAGGACGGCGTGCTGGTCGAGCACTTCGTCACCTCGTCGGGCAGCGGCTCGATCGTCGGCAACGTCTACCTCGGCCGCGTGCAGAACGTGCTGCCGTCGATGGAGGCCGCGTTCATCGACATCGGCCGCGGCCGCAACGCCGTGCTGTACGCCGGTGAGGTGGACTGGGACGCCGCCGGCCTGGAGGGCAAGGCGCGCAAGATCGAGCAGGCGCTGTCCACCGGCGACAGCGTGCTGGTGCAGGTCACCAAGGACCCGGTCGGGCACAAGGGCGCCCGGCTGACCACGCAGATCTCGCTGCCCGGCCGCTTCCTGGTCTACGTGCCGGCCGGGGGTGCCACCGGCATCTCGCGCAAGCTGCCGGAGAACGAGCGCCGCCGCCTCAAGGACATCCTCAAGCGCATCGTGCCCGAGGACGCCGGCGTGATCATCCGGACCGCCTCCGAGGGCATCGCCGAGGAGGAGCTGGACCGCGACGTGCGCCGCCTCAAGGCGCAGTGGGACGTGATCAAGGAGAAGGCCGAGGCGGGCAAGGGCAAGAAGTCCGGCGCGCCGACCCTGCTCTACGAAGAGCCGGACCTGCTGGTCAAGGTGGTCCGCGACCTGTTCACCGAGGACTTCGCCAAGCTGGAGGTCCAGGGCGGCACGGCGTGGGACACCATCCAGGGCTACGTCGGGCACGTCGCGCCCGACCTGGCGGACCGGCTCAAGCGCTACACCGGCAACGGGGACGTCTTCGCCGACTACCGGATCGACGAGCAGATCACCAAGGCGCTCGACCGCAAGGTGTGGCTGCCCTCGGGCGGCTACCTGGTCATCGACCGCACCGAGGCGATGACCGTGATCGACGTGAACACCGGCAAGTTCACCGGCTCCGGCGGCAACCTCGAGGAGACGGTGACCAGGAACAACCTGGAGTCGGCCGAGGAGATCGTGCGCCAGCTGCGGCTGCGGGACATCGGCGGCATCATCGTGATCGACTTCATCGACATGGTGCTGGAGTCCAACCGCGAGCTGGTGCTGCGGCGGCTGACCGAGTGCCTCGGCCGGGACCGGACGCGGCACCAGGTCGCCGAGGTGACCTCGCTGGGGCTCGTGCAGATGACCCGCAAGAAGGTCGGGACCGGGCTGCTGGAGGCCTTCTCGACCACGTGCGAGCACTGCAAGGGCCGGGGTGTGGTGGTCTCCACCGACCAGCCGAAGAACGGCTCCGGTGGCGGCAACGGCGGTGGCGGCGGTGGTGGCGGGCACCAGCACGGCCAGTCGCGGCGCTCGCGCGGTCGCAACAAGGCCGAAGAGCAGCCCCAGCCCGAGCCGAAGGCCGACGCGCCGACCCCGGAGCAGCGCGAGTCGGTGGTCTCCGCCGTCCAGGCGATGGCGAACGCCTCGAAGTCGGCAGGGGAGAGCAAGGCGCCCGAGCTGAACGGCCGTGCGCCGGAGCCCGCCGAAGAGGCCCAGGAACTCCCGGCAGCCACCTCGGCTGCTGCAGAGGCCCCGGAAGCCACCGCCTCGGAGACTACGGCCCCGGAGGCTGCTCCGGCGCCCAAGCGGGAGCGTCGGCGCGAGCGCCGCTCGGCCTCGCGACCGGCAGGTGGGCCTTCGGTCCAGACCGAAGCCAAGCCAGCGGCCGAGGCGGCTACCGCGCAGCCGGAGGTCGCTCCGGTGGCTGAGGCACCTGAGGCCACTCCGGCTGCCCAGCCGGAGGCGTCCCAGGCCGCCGAGGCCCCGCAGGCGTCCGAGACAGCTCAGGCGCCCGAGGCACCCGAGGCTCCGAAGGCACCCGAGGCAGCCAAGGCACCCGAGGCGGCTCAGACACCGCAGGCGGCCGACTCCACCGAGGCCCCAGCAGCCACGGAGCCGCCAGCCACCGCTGAGACCTCCGCGACCACTGAGGCCTCCGAGACCGCCCAGGCCTCCGAGACCACTGAGGCCTCCGAGGTCACTGAGACCGCTGAGGCCGCTGAGGCGGCCGACGTCCCCGACGTCTCCGTGCCCGCCCCAGCCGCCAAGACGACTCGGCGGCGTGCCCGCCGGGTGGCCTCCCGGCCGGCGGGACCGCCGGTCGGAGCCAACGAGAACGGTTAGTGAACAACGTTGGCCACCCCGGTTGTCAGTGCTTCCGGGGTGGCACGTAACCTGTAAGACGGCCCGCCCGTAGCGGCAGGCCAGCATTGTGCGCCCACCAGCACGCGGTAACCCGCGGGCGGCGCGCACAGCCCCCACCCTATTGTCGAGTTAGCAGGAGACATCCGTGTCGGCGTACGCGATCGTCAAGACCGGCGGCAAGCAGTACAAGGTGGCCGTCGGCGACGTCGTCGAGGTCGAGAAGCTCGAGGGCGAGCCGGGCACCGAGCACACCTTCCCCGCCGTGCTGTACGTGGATGGCGGCGAGGTCACCACGGACGCCGACGCGCTCGCGAAGGTCTCGGTCACCGGCAAGGTCGTCGAGCAGACCAAGGGTCCCAAGATCCGCATCCACAAGTTCAAGAACAAGACCGGCTACCACAAGCGGCAGGGTCACCGGCAGAAGCTGACCCGCCTCGAAGTCACCGGCATCACCAAGTAAGGGGTTCAGGCAGCCATGGCACACAAGAAGGGCGCGTCCAGCTCCCGCAACGGTCGTGACTCCAACCCGCAGTACCTCGGCGTCAAGCGGTTCGGTGGCCAGGTCGTGAAGGCGGGCGAGATCCTGATCCGCCAGCGCGGCACCAAGTTCCACCCGGGCGTGAACGTCGGTCGCGGCGGTGACGACACCCTGTTCGCGCTGGAGCCCGGCTCGGTCGAGTTCGGTTCCAAGCGTGGCCGCAAGACGGTCAACATCGTGCCGGTCGAGGCCTGAGCCGGTAGACCGAGCGAAACCACCGGGCGGTGTGGTCTGCGGAATACGCGGACCACACCGCCCGTTCGCATGTAGACAGCAGTTTTCTGGAGAGGGCAGGCAATGGCGTCCCGGTTCGTCGACCGCGCGGTGATCCATCTGGCCGCCGGCAACGGTGGGAACGGCTGCGCCTCGGTGCACCGTGAGAAGTTCAAGCCGCTCGGCGGTCCCGACGGCGGCAACGGCGGCAACGGCGGTGATGTGCTGCTGATCGTCGACCCGAACGTGCACACGCTGCTCGACTTCCACTTCCGCCCGCACGCGCGGGCGGGCAACGGCAAGATCGGGCAGGGTGCCAACCGTTCGGGCGCGGCCGGGGAAACCCTGGAGTTGCGCGTCCCGGACGGCACCGTGGTGCTGACCGAACACGGCGAGGTGCTCGCCGACCTGATCGGCCCCGGCACCACCTTCGTCGCCGCGCAGGGCGGCCGGGGCGGGCTCGGCAACGCCGCGCTGGCGTCCAAGGCACGCAAGGCACCGGGGTTCGCGCTGCTCGGTGAGCCGGGCGAAGCGCGGGATCTGGTGCTGGAGCTGCGTTCCGTCGCCGACGTCGGCCTGCTCGGCTTCCCCTCGGCTGGCAAGTCCTCGCTGATCTCGGTGCTTTCGGCGGCCAAGCCGAAGATCGCCGACTACCCGTTCACCACCCTGGTGCCGAACCTCGGTGTGGTCACCGCGGGCGAGACCGTGTTCACCATGGCCGACGTGCCGGGCCTGATCCCGGGTGCCAGCCAGGGCAAGGGCCTCGGCCTGGACTTCCTGCGGCACATCGAGCGCTGCGCGGTGCTGGTGCACGTGGTCGACTGCGCCACCTACGAACCCGGCCGCGATCCGGTGTCCGATGTGGACGCCCTGGAGGCGGAACTGGCCCGCTACACCCCGAGTCTCGGCGGCGATCTCGCCGACCGGCCGCGGGTGGTGGTGCTGAACAAGGTGGACGTGCCGGACGCGGCCGAGCTCGCCGACATGGTGCGGCCCGAGTTCGAGAAGCGCGGCCTGGAGGTCTTCGAGATCTCCGCGGTGGCGCGCAAGGGCCTGCGGGAGCTGACCTACGCGCTCGGCGCGGTGGTCGAGCGCTACCGGGCCGAGCAGCCGCCGCCGGAGGCGGAGAAGGTGGTGCTCAAGCCACTCGCGGTGGACGACAGCGGCTTCACCGTCGAGCCCGATCCCGAGGAGGAGGGCGCCTTCATCGTGCACGGCACCCGCCCGGAGCGGTGGATCCGGCAGACGAACTTCGGCAACGACGAGGCCGTCGGCTACCTCGCCGACCGGCTGAACCGCCTCGGTGTCGAGGACGTGCTGGCCCGCAAGGGCGCGGTGCCGGGCAGCCAGGTCACCATCGGCGACATCTCGTTCGAGTGGCAGCCGTCCACCCCGGGCGTGGCCGTGCACCTGTCCGGCCGCGGCACCGACGTGCGCCTGGAAGGCACCGACCGGGTCAGCGCCAGCGAGCGCAAGGAAGCCCGGCGCATCCGGCGTGACGGCCCGGACGAGGAGTCCGGGGGTGAGTGAGACGCGCCAGGCGGTCGCGGGCGCGAAGCGGCTGGTGGTCAAGGTCGGCTCCTCGGCGCTGACCACCGCCGGTGACGGGCTCGACGTGAGCAGGCTGGACGCACTGGTCGACGCGATCGCCGCCCGCATCGGCGCGGGCAGCCAGATCGTGCTGGTTTCGTCGGGTGCGATCGGTGCCGGGCTGGCGCCGTTGTCGCTGGCGAAGCGCCCGCGCGACCTCGCGTCGCAGCAGGCCGCGGCGAGCGTGGGGCAACTCGCGCTCGCGCACGCGTACGGCGAATCCTTCGGCCGGTACGCGTTGACCGTCGGGCAGGTGCTGCTCACCTCCGACGACGTGGTGCGCCGCGCGCACTACCGCAACGCGCAGCGCACCTTTTCGCGCTTGCTGGCGCTGGGCGCGGTCCCGGTGGTCAACGAGAACGACACGGTGGCCACCGAGGAAATCAAGTTCGGCGACAACGACCGGCTCGCCGCACTGGTGGCGCACCTGGTCGCCGCCGACGCGCTGGTGCTGCTGTCCGATGTGGACGGTCTGTACGACGGGGATCCGCGCTCCGGCGCGACCCGCCGGATCGACGAGGTGACCGGCGACGCCGACGTCGACGGCATTTCGGTGGGCATGTCCAGTTCCGGGCTGGGTACCGGCGGCATGGTTTCGAAGCTGGCCGCCGCGCGAACGGCCGCCGCGGCCGGGATCCCGGTGCTGCTGGCGGGTGCGGGCCAGGCCGCGGACGCGCTCTCCGAGGCGAAGGTCGGCACGGCGTTCGCCGCCGCGGACAGCCGCCTCTCCGCACGCCGGTTCTGGCTCGGTTACGCCACGGACGCCCGTGGACGGCTGCACCTCGACGACGGCGCGGTGGCCGCGGTCGTGGGGCGGCGCCGGTCGCTGCTGGCCGCCGGGATCACCGGTGTCGACGGTGATTTCGAAGCCGGGGACGTGGTGGACCTGGTCGACGCGGCCCAGCGCGTGGTGGCCCGGGGAGTGGTCGCCTTCGACGCGGTGGAACTGCCGGAGCTGATCGGCCGGTCGAGCCACGACCTGCCCGCGGAGCAGCGGCGTGAAGTCGTGCACGCGGATGATCTGGTCCCGCTGCGCCGCTGACTCAAGCCAGCCGGGCGATCGCGGCGGCCAGCAACGCCGCCAGGATGGGTGGTTCCGCGCTGCGCACCAGGTAGGCGGCCAGGCTCGGCTGCACGCCGACGGCGGGCTGTTCGCCGGCGATGCGGGTGTACTCGCCGATGAGCCGGTCCAGCTCGTCTTCGAGCAGGCCGGCCGCGGCCTTCAGCTCGCGCTCGGTGGGTGGGTCACTGGGGTGGTTCACGGCTGCCTTTCGCCGAAGGGTCGTACTTTCTCAGACGTACACCGACCCCGGACGTTCCCCCAAGTCCCCCGTTTTGTCCACTCACGTAAGTGCTTTACCTGCGTAAATAGGCGAGTACCGCGAGTACCCGCCGGTTGGTGTCCTCGGCGGGCGGCAGGTCGAGCTTGCTCAGTATGTTGCCAACGTGCTTTGCGATCGCGGCTTCGGAGACCACCAGCCGCCGCGCGATCTCGGTGTTGGAGTGCCCCTCGGCGACCAGTGCGAGCACCTCGGTCTCCCGGCCGGACAACCGGTTCAGCGGATCCCGCTGCCTGCCGAGCAGCTGCCGCACCACCTGCGGGTCGACCACCGTGCCGCCGTCGACCACCTGCCGCAGCGCGGCGACGAACTCCTCGACGTCGACCACCCGGTCCTTGAGCAGGTACCCGACCCCGCGACCGTCACCGGAGTCCAGCAGTTCGGCCGCGCCGCTGCGTTCGACGTACTGGCTGAGCGCGAGCACCGCCAGCCCGGGGTGCTTCCGGCGCAGCTCGACCGCGGCCCGCAGGCCCTCGTCGGTGAAGTCCGGTGGCATCCGGATGTCGGTGACCACCAGCTCCGGCCGGTGCTCCTCGACCGCGCGGGCCAGTTCGGTGGCGTCACCGACCGCGGCGACCACCTCGAAGCCGAACCGGCCGAGCAAGCCGGAAAGGCCTTCGCGCAGCAGGACGCCGTCTTCGGCCAGCACTACTCGGACTGAGGACACGGCAGCTCCACACGCACCACGGTCGGCCCACCGGCCGGACTGGACAACACCATTCTGCCGTCGAGCACGGCGACGCGGTCGGCCAAGCCGGTCAACCCGGTGCCACCGCCGGGATCGGCGCCGCCCCGCCCGTTGTCGGTGATCTCCAGCAACAGCGAATCGCGGTCGAGCCGCACGTCGATCTCGACCGCGGTGGCCTCGCTGTGCTTGGCCGCGTTGGCCAGCGCCTCGGACGCGACGAAGTAGGCGGTGCCCTCCAGCGCGCCGGGCAGCCGGCTTTTCAGTGCACTGTGGACGGTCACCGGCACGGCCGAGCGGTCGGCCAGTTCACCGAGTGCGGCGGGCAGACCGCGTTCGGTGAGCACCTGCGGCCGGATGCCGTGGATGAACTCGCGCAGTTCGGCCATCAGCTGCTTGGCCTCGTGGTGCGCCTCGGCGAGCTGCGCGGCGGCGGGGGAGTCCGGCGGCAGGTCGAGCCGGGCGAGGCCGAGCCGCAGGGTCAGGCCGACCAGCCGCTGCTGCGCGCCGTCGTGCAGATCGCGTTCGATGCGGCGGCGTTCGGCCTCGAACGCGTCGACCAGGCGGGCACGCGACCGCGACACCTCGATCAGCTGGTCACCCTGCAGCAGGGTTCTGGCCAGCACGCCGTGCAGCCCGGCGACGAGGGTGCCCAGGTAGCACAACGCGACGAGCAGGAGGAGGCCGCCGAGCACGCCCCAGACCGACTCGCCGAGCGTGCTGATGGTCAGGAAGCCGACCGATACCGTCCCGCCCTCGATCAGGAACGGGCTCGCCAGCAGGGAAACCGCCAGCACGGCGAACACCAGCACCGCCACGCAGGCCGCGAGCACCACCGTGGCCAGCAGCACCGCGTAACCCAGCTCGCGCCATGTCGCAGCCTCGGTGAACCGCGTGCGGACCCACAGGTCGAGCCCCGGCGACGACGGCCGCCGGTGGCCGGAGGTGACCTTGCGCGGGTCCACCAGCCGCAGGCGCCGTCGTTCCAATCCCGCCAGCGGCAACGCGAGCAGCGGACCGCCGAGGCCAAAGGTGAGCGCGCCCAGTGCGAGCAGCGCCGCCACCGTGCCGGGTCCGTCCGAAGCGGACTCGAGCACCAGGACCAGCCACGGCAGGCAGAGCAGGCTGAGCGCACCCGCCGTCACGGTGGCGGTGACCAGCGAACCGAGCAGGTACGCCGCCGCGCGCCACGGCCACCGGCTGAGCAGGAAGCTCCGCCGCCCCAAGGCCTCCAGCGCGGTTGTGGTCACCAGCCCGACCCTAGCCGGTAGAGCTGGGTCTACCCCGGTTCGGGCGCTGGAGGTAGTGCCCGCACCCGGCCGGTACCGCTTTGCTGGGCGGGTGAGTGCGGAAGCCGGGATACGCGTGGTGCCAGCGATCGAGCTGTGGGAGGTGACCAGGGAGTACGGCGAGCGGCAGGCACGGGTGCGGGCGCTCGACCGGGTCAGCATCGGCTTCCCGCCCGGCACCTGGACCGCGGTGATGGGGCCGTCCGGTTCGGGCAAGTCCACCCTGCTGCACTGCGCGGCCGGGCTGGACCGGGTCAGCGGCGGGCGGGTGGTGCTGCTCGGCAGGGACATCACGCTCGCCCCCGACAGCGTGCTCACCGGCCTCCGCCGCAGCGCGATCGGCTTTGTCTTCCAGAGCTTCAACCTGCTGGGCGCGCTGACCGCCGAGCAGAACGTCGCGCTGCCGCTGCGGTTGTCCGGCGCCAAGGTCTCGCGCGCGGAGGTGCACGAGGTGCTGGCCTCGGTCGGGCTCGGCGACCGTGTCCGGCACCGCCCGCGTGAACTGTCCGGCGGGCAGCAGCAGCGGGTGGCGATCGCGCGCGCCATGGTGACCCGGCCCGCCGTGCTGTTCGCCGACGAGCCGACCGGGGCACTGGATTCGAAGTCCGCGCGTGGCGTGCTGCACCTGCTCCGCGACATGGTCGACCGGGCGCGGCAGACGGTGGTGATGGTGACGCACGACCCGGTCGCCGCGGCCGCCGCCGACGCGGTGGTGTTCCTGTCCGACGGCCGGATCGTCGACCAGCTGCTGCGGCCGACCGCGCGGCAGGTGGCCGACCGGCTCGCGAGCCTGGAGGCGTGATGCTGCGGCTGTCGCTGAGCACGTTCGGGGAGAAGCGCAGGTTGTTCGGGGGTGCGCTGGTCACCGTCGCGCTCGGGGTGGCGCTGGTGCAGTCGTCCCTGCTGGTGATGGGGTCGACGGCACGGGGGCGGATCCCGGAGGGGCTGGACCCGGCCACCGCGGACCGGGTCCGCGACGGGTTCGAGGGCGCGGCCACGTTGATGGGCATGACCGTGCTGCTGTCCGGTTTCCTGGGGTTCTTCATCGTCGGCTCCACGTTCGCCTTCACCGTGGCGCAGCGGCGGCAGGAACTCGCGCTGTTGCGGCTGGTCGGGGGCGGGCGCGGGCAGTTGTACCGGCTGCTGCTCGCCGAGGCGCTGCTGCTGGGGGTGACCGGTACCGCGCTCGGCGTGCCGCTGGGGGTGGTGGCGACCTGGCCGCAGTCGTGGTTGCTGGGCGGGCTCGGTCTGGTGCCGTCGGACTTCTCGGTGGCGTGGGAACCGCGCGTGCTGTGGGTGTCCGGGTTCGTCGGCATCGGTGTGTCCCTGCTCGGCGTGCTCAGCGCGGCCCGGCGCGCGGCCGCGGTCCGGCCGCTGGAAGCGTTGCGGGACAGCGGTTCCGTGCAGCGGGTGATGACCATCGGCCGCTGGTTCACCGGACTGTCCATGGTGGCCTTCTGCGCCGGGCTGGTGGTGCTGGCGCAGCGCGTCGAACTGGCCGGCGCGCTGGCGATGTCGATGATGGTGGCGATCGTCGGCGCGGCCGGGCTGAGCGTGCTGAGCCCGCTGGTGGTGCCGCTGGCCGGGCGGCTGCTCGGCTTGCTGCTGCGCCGGACCGTGGTGGGGGAGATCGCCGAGGCGAACCTGCGGGACGGCGTGCGCCGCAGCGCTTCCACGGCCGCGCCGCTGATCGTGCTCACCGGGCTGGTGCTCGGGCTGGCGGGGACCATGGCCTCGCTGGCCGAACTGAGCGAGCAGGAGCAGCGGCGCACCACGGTGGGCGATCTGGTGGTCGAGTCGACCGGCGCGGAGGCCGACCGGATCGCCTCGATCCCCGGTGTGGACGGGGTTTCGGTGGAGGTATCGGTGCCCATCCGCATCCAGGCCGACCTGCGGGAGGAGGGCTGGACGCGCACCGAGAACTACTACGACGGCCTGATCGTGATCGACCCGGCGGCCTACCAGGAAGCCCACCTGATCCGGCCGAAGGCGGGGGATTTGGCCGAACTGCGCGGGGACACCGTCGCGGTGGGTCCGGCGCTGGTCGGGGAGGGCATCCGGATCGGGGATTCGATGCGCGCGGTCTTCCCGGACGGCGAGCGGCAACTGCGAGTGGTGGCGGTGATGCCGGAGACCGTCGCCGAGGGCGCGACCTTCCTGCTGCCCAGGGATGCCGTGCCCGCTTCGGTCGTCGCCGAGGCACCCGCCGTCTCGTTGGTGCGACTGGCTCCCGGGGCCGCGCCGGTGAACGTCGGCACCGTGTCCACAATGGACGACTGGATCGCGGCCGACGTGGAGAAGCAGAACCAGGACAACACCGCGTTCCTCGCCGCGCTGATGGGCCTGTCCGGGTTGTACACGGCGGTCGCCGTGGTCAACGCGGTGGTGATGGCCGGGGCCGAGCGCGGCGTGGAGTTCGCCGCCGCGCGGGTCACCGGGCTGACCCGGCGGCAGGTGGTGTGGATGGCGCTGGTCGAGGCGTGGATGGTCACCGCGATCGGGCTGGGCCTCGGCTGCCTCACCCTGGCCGGGGTGCTGGTCGGCATGCCGGTGGTCGCGGTGCCGTGGCGGCTGCTGGGTTTCCTCGCCGCCGGTGCGTTCGCCGCGGTCGGCGTGACCAGCGTGTGGACCACGTGGCTGGCGACGCGGCCGTCCCCGGTCTCGCTGGTGGCCGCGCGCGAGTGACGTGCCCGGTCAGCGCAGTTCGCTGCCCTTCGTCTCCGGCAGCTTCAGGATCACCAGGAAGGCGACCGCGGCGCCGACGGCGACGTAGATGAAGAACAGGTTCGGCTGGCCGATCGTGGCCAGCCAGCTGATCAGCAGCGGTGCCGTGCCGCCGAAGACCGCGACGGTCAGGTTGTACCAGGCACCGATGCCCAGCGCGCGCAGCTCGGTCGGGAACAGCTCCGACATGATCGCCGGCGCGATCGAGGTCATCGCGGTGTACAGGCCGAGCCCGACGCAGAACACCACCAGCAGGTTGCCGAACCCGGGTTTCACCAGCGAGGACAACGGGATGATCAGGATCGCGGTGGCTGCCGACCACACCATCAGCTGCGGTTTGCGGCCGTACCGGTCGGCCAGCACGCCCATCGGGTACTGCAGCGCGACGAACAACGCGGTGGCGATCGACAGCGCCAGGAACACCTCGGTGTCGTCGGCCTTGCGCGTCTTCACCGCGAACGGGGTCAGCGCGCTGAAGAAGGTGTAGTAGCAGAGCGTGGACAGCATGGTGAAGCCGATCAGCCTGCCGACCGACTTCGGGTGCTCGCGCAGCGTGGTCAGCAGCGGCCGCTCCACCCGGCGCGCGGTGCCCTTGTTCTCCTCGAACTGCTCGGTCTCGGCCAGGCTGCGCCGCAGCCACAGCCCGATCAGCCCCATCACGCCACCGAGCAGAAACGGGATGCGCCAGCCCCAGGAGTTGAGGTCCTCCTTGGTCAGCGTTTCGGCGAGCACGTACCCGAGCACCGACGCGATCAGCACCGCGGTGCCGGTGGAGATGTAGAAGAACGAGGAGTACCGGCCACGGCGCGGGGCCGGGGCGATCTCGCCGAGGTAGGCCGAGGCGTTCGACACCTCGCCGCCGAGCGAGAGGCCCTGCGCGATCCTCGCCACCAGCAGCAGGATCGGCGCCAGCCAGCCCACCTGCTCGTAGGTGGGCAGCACGCCGATCATCACCGAGCCGCCCGCCATCAGCACGATGGTCAGGATCATCGCCGGTTTGCGGCCGCGGAGGTCGGCGAACCGGCCGAGCAGGTAACCGCCGAGCGGGCGGAAGAAGAACGCCAGCGCGTAGGTGGCGAAGGTGTTCACCTGGGACAGTTCGCCGGGGAAGAAGGCGGCGGCGAAGTAGATGCTGAAGGTCGCGTAGATGGTCCAGTCGAACCACTCCAGCGCGTTGCCGACGCTGGCCGCGAACAGCTTCTTGACCGGCAGGCGGTGCTGTACCTGAGGACTCGACTCGACCATGGCTGATCCTCCGTGCTCGGTCCGGTTGACGTGGGACCCTGCCACACGAATGGGTGAGTTGGAAGATCCCCGTTCCAGTCCGCGGCTCAGGAAGTGCTGGCGAGCGCGAACGGCAGCACCGCCGGTGCCCCCGCCTGGCGCAGCAGCCGGGCGGCGATGGCCATCGTCCAGCCGGTGTCGGCCACGTCGTCGATCAGCAGCACCGGGCCGTTGAGTTCCGCCACGGCCTCGGCCAGTTCCGGCGGCAGGGACAGCCGGTTCCACAGGTCGGCCACGCGTTGCGCGCTGTTCGCCCGGCGCGGCCGTTCGCCGTCGGCGGCGAGCGAGCCGAGGTAGTCCAGCCTGCCGATCTCGGCGATCCGCTGGGCGAAGTCGCGCACCAGGGTGGGGCGCGTGCTCGACGGCAGCGAGACCACCGCGACCGGGCGTTCGGCCCAGTCCCACGCGGCGAGCACCTGCACGCACGCCTGGAACACCGCGTCGGGCACCGCACCGTCGGCCGCCGAGTCTCCGACCAGCTCGCGCAAACGATTGCCCCAGCCGATGTCGGTCAACCGGCCGAGCGCGCGGCCGGGTTCGGTCTGCTCGCCGGCGGCGATCTTGCCCGAGGCCTTAATGCCCAATCCGGCCATGCCGGTCGGCCACTGCCGCCGCGAGGCCAGTTCGACGCCCGGCCGGCGCAGATCCTGGGCCGTTTTGTCGACAATGGACTCGGAGACCGCGGCCGAGAGGTGGTTGCCGGTGCAGTTGTCGCAACGGCCGCACGGTGCGGCGTGCGGGTCGTCGAGCTGGGTGAGCAGGAACTGCATGCGGCAGCCGGTGGTGTTCTGGTAGTCGAGCATGGCCTGCTGCTCGGCGTTGCGCGCCTCGCTGACCCGTTCGTAGCGCCGCGCGTCGTACTCCCACGGCTGCCCGGTGCTCTCCCAGCCCCCGCGCACCCGGCGCACGGCACCGTCCACATCGAGCACCTTGAGCACCATTTCCAGGCGGGTGCGCGAAAGCTCCACCTTCGGCTCCAGCGCGGCCGTCGACAGTGGACGGTCGGCCACGGCCAGCGCGTCCAGCAGCTGGTCGACCACCCGCTTGCCGGGGAAGGCCAGCGAGCCGAAGTAGCGCCAGATCTCCACGTCCTCGTGACCGGGCAGCAGCACCACTTCGGCGCGGTGCACACCACGCCCGGCGCGGCCGACCTGCTGGTAGTAGGCGATCGGCGAGGACGGCGCGCCGACGTGCACCACAAAACCGAGGTCCGGCTTGTCGAAGCCCATGCCCAGCGCGGAGGTGGCGACCAGCGCCTTGACCCGGTTGGCCAGCAGGTCGTCCTCGGCGGCCTGGCGGTCGGCGGGTTCGGTCTTGCCGGTGTAGGCGGTGACCGGGTAACCGTGCTCGTTGAGCAGCCTGGCCACGTCGTAGGCGCCGGCGACGGTGAGCGTGTAGATGATCCCGGAGCCGGGCAGCTCGCCGAGCCGTTCGGCCAGCCAGGCCAGCCGGGCCTCGGCGGTCGGCACCCGGACCACCTGGAGGTGCAGGCTCTCGCGGTCGAGCGGTCCGCGCAGCACCAGCGCGTCGCCGGAACTGTGCGCGCCGACGCCCAGCTGCTCGGCCACGTCGGTGACCACCCGGTTGTTCGCCGTCGCCGTGGTCGCCAGCACGGGTACGCCGTCGGGGAGTTCACCCAGAAGGGTGCGCAGGCGCCGGTAGTCGGGGCGGAAGTCGTGGCCCCAGTCGGAGATGCAGTGCGCCTCGTCGACCACCAGCAGCCCGGCGGTGGCGGTCAGCTTCGGCAGCACGTTGTCGCGGAAGTCCGGGTTGTTCAGCCGTTCGGGGCTGACCAGCAGCACGTCGGTGCGCCCGGCGGCGATGTCGGCCTGCACCTCGTCCCAGTCCTGCTGGTTGGCGGAGTTCATCGTGGCCGCGTGGATCCCGGCCCGCGCCGCCGCGGCGATCTGGTTGCGCATCAGCGCCAGCAGCGGCGAGATGATCACCGTCGGGCCCGCGCCCTGCTCCCGCAGCAACGCGGTGGCCAGGAAGTACACCGCCGACTTGCCCCAGCCGGTGCGCTGCACGACCAGCGCGCGCCGCCGGTGGGCGACCAGCGCCTCGATCGCGGTCCACTGGTCCTCGCGCAGGACGGCGGCGTCCCCGGCGAGGGCGCGGAGCAGTTCGTCGGAGCGCTGGCGGAGCCCCGTGGTGTCTGCGGTGTCGGTGTGCACGCCACCACCTCTACCCCATGGGTCCGACAGGTTCGCGCGCAGTGTATGTGACGCAGGTCACTGGCCCGATGGCGCCCCGGCCGTCATTCCGCTCCGGCGCCCGCCTCTGTCATGGGTGTACCGCCTCCGCTCCGCGGGGACGCCGGTACCCGGCGGTTCCCCCAGGCCGCCGGTGCGCGGTGCGCGGGTGTCCGGTGCGGACAGACCCGCGCACCGCGCCCTCTTCGTTCCGGTCCGGGGACGCCACGTACGCTGCTTGTTCATGCCAGAACGGCGTCGAATCGGGGTCATGGGCGGAACCTTCGATCCCGTCCACCACGGGCACCTCGTCGCGGCCAGCGAGGTGCAGTCGCGCTTCGCCCTCGACGAGGTCATCTTCGTGCCGACGGGCCAGCCGTGGCAGAAGTCGGACCGGGTGGTCACCCGCGCCGAGGACCGGTACCTGATGACGGTGATCGCCACCGCCTCCAACCCGGTGTTCTCGGTCAGCCGGGTGGACATCGAGCGCGGCGGGCAGACCTACACCGTGGACACGCTGCGTGATCTCCGCGCCGAGTACCCGGACACCGAACTGCACTTCATCACCGGCGCCGACGCCCTCGAGCAGATCCTCACCTGGCGCAACGCCGACGAGCTGTTCGACCTGGCCCACTTCATCGGCGTGACCCGGCCCGGGTACCACCTCAACGACCACCACCTGCCCAGCGGCAAGGTGAGCCTGGTCGAGGTGACCGCGATGGCGATCTCCTCCACCGGCTGCCGCGAACGCGTCGAGCGCGGTGAGCCGGTCTGGTACCTGGTGCCCGACGGCGTGGTCCGGTACATCGACAAACGCGGGCTGTACCGGCAAGACTGAGCCCCGTGCGCGAGGGGGAGCTGGTCGCGGGCCGGTACCGGTTGCCGGAGCGGGTCGGGGCCGACCAGGAGTTCGCGACCGGTCTGCGGCACCCGAACGTGGTCGCCCAGTACGAGTCGGTCACCGAGCACGGGGACCGCTGGCTGGTGATGGAGTACGTGCCGTCGCGCAACCTCGCCGAGGTGCTGCGGGAGGACGGCCCGCTCCCGCCACGCGACGCCGCGCGCATCGGCGCCCACCTCACCGACGCGCTGGACGCCGTGCACCGCGCCGGCGTGGTCCACCGCGATGTCACGCCGGGCAACACCCTCATCGCGGACGACGGCACGGTGAAGCTGACCGACTTCGGCATCTCCCGTCCACTGTGGAACGAAGTCACCATGACCCAGGGTTCGCTGGTCCCCGGTACCCGGGTTATCTCGCGCCGGAGGTCGCCAACGGTGCCGACCCGACGCGGGCTTCGGACCTGTTTTCCTTGGGGGTGTTGCTTTTCCGCGCGGTGGAAGGGCGTTCGGCGTTCGGTGACGCCGAACACCCGCTGGTCCTCCTCCGCCGCTCGGCGGCCGGGGAGGTGGGACGGCCGGAACACGCCGGTGCGCTCACGCCGGTGCTGACCGCGCTGCTGGCCGTCGACCCCTCCGCCCGGCCCGACGCCTCGCGGGCCAAGGCGCTGCTGGAACTGGTGTCGTCGGGCGCGGACGAGAAAACGATCCGCGCCGCAGTCGGCCGTCGCCGTCCGTTCCGGACTGCGGTCGGCCGCCGCCGCTCGATGCGCTCCGCGGTCGGCCGCGGCGCTGCAGTCGGTCGCCTTCGGGCTGGAGTTGGCCACCGCGACCCGCTCGGGTCTGCGGTTGGCCACCGCGATCAGCTCGAATCCGCGGTTGGCTTCCGCGGTCGGCTCGGGGCTGCGGCCGGTCGCCGCGCTCGGCTTCGGTTGGCGGGTCGCCGTCGTGGCTGGCGGATCGCGGTCGCTTCCGCGGTCGTGGTCGCCGCAGCGGCGGCCGTGCTGGTGACCGTCCTGCCCGAGGACGCGCCACCACCCGCCGCCGCACCGCCGTTCGACGCGCGTTCGGCGGACCTCTGCGCGCTGCTGATCCCACCGGCGCTGGCCGAGTTCGGCGAGGTCGTCCCGGAGCCGGATCGCGGTGAGTTCAGCCAATGTGGCCTGCTGGTCCGCACGCCTTCCGGCGCGAGCGTCGACGTGACCGCGGAGCTGGAACCGCTGTCGATCACCGGCGCCCCGGGCGAGGACCGGCCAGGCGGATTCCAGCTCACCCGATTCGCCGGCGAAGAGACCGGGTGTGAGCGCCATCTCCTCCCAGCGACGCACGAGTACACCGTGGCCATCTCGGTCACCCGGCGGGACGGCGTCGGCGGCCCGGTGGAGTTCTGCGCGATCGCCGACGTCGCCACGGACGGCGCGCTGGCCGTGCTCGCCTCCGGCCGCCTACCCCGCCGCTCCGTTGCGCCCGATCCCGCGTCGCTCGCCTGGCAGAACGCCTGCAGCCTGCTCGCCGAGGCCGCGCCCGGCCGCGATCCCGTCGAACTGGACCACGGCGTCGGCGACTGGTCGTGCGCCCACGACAGCCCGATCGGACCGGACACCGTCCAGATCCGCTTCACCCGTGACGCGCCGCCGTCCGCCGGGCAGAAGCTGGTCTTCGGCGGCCGGGAGACTTGGCTGGAAGCCAGCACGGCCGATCCGGACAGCTGCGTGGCCCGCATCGGCTACCGCACATATCCCGGTCCGCTTGGGCAGCCTGTCGCCGAGCTGATCGAGGTCCTCGCCGACGGGGTGGCCGACGACGGCGCGTGCTCGGTCGTCGTCGGCACCGCGCAGCCGCTGGCCTACGCGCTCGCCGACTGACCCCCTGGACGGACACCGTCACCGGCTCCCGTGATTGATCCGGGTACCCTCATCGGGCGCATCCGTTTACCCGAAGGAGCCCTGTTGACCGCCACGTCCGAAGCCCGGGAACTGGCCGTCACCGCCGCACACGCGGCGGCGGACAAGAAGGCGTCGAACGTGGTCGTGCTGGACGTCTCCGACCAGCTCGTGATCACCGACGCCTTCGTGATCGCCTCGGCCCCCAACGAACGGCAGGTCGGCGCCATCGTCGACAACGTCGAGGAGAAGCTCCGCGAAGCCGGGCACAAGCCGGTCCGCCGCGAGGGCGCGCGCGAAGGCCGCTGGGTGCTGCTCGACTTCGTCGACGTCGTGGTGCACGTCCAGCACGACGAGGAGCGCTCGTTCTACGGCCTCGAACGGCTGTGGAAGGACTGCCCGCGCATCGAGGTCGACGGCCTGGCCGTGGGTGCCGACGAGGAGGAACCAGCCGAGGAGCGCCCGTGACGCAGCGGCTGGTGCTGTGGCGGCACGGTGAGACCGACTACAATGCCGCCGGCCGCATGCAGGGGCACCTCGACTCCGCGCTGACGCAGGTGGGCTGGAACCAGGCGCGGTTCGCCGCGCCCGCGCTCGCCCGCTTCTCGCCGGAGCTGGTGATCGCCTCCGACCTCCACCGCGCCACCGACACCGCCACCGTGCTCACCGAGGCCATCGGCGTGCCGCTGCGCATCGACAAGCGCCTGCGCGAGACGCACCTCGGCGAGTGGCAGGGCCTGACCGGCGCCGAGGTCGACGCCAAGTACCCCGGCGAGCGGGACCTCTGGCGCACCGACGCCACCTGGGCCCCGCCCGGCGGTGAGTCACGCGTGGACGTGGCCGATCGCGCGTACGAGGTGGTCGCGGACCTGATGGCCGCCGACGCCGGGCACACCGTGCTGCTGGCCGCGCACGGCGGGCTGATCACCGCGCTGACCGCGCGCCTGCTCGGCCTGCCGGTCGAGACCTGGCCCACGCTCGGGGGCATCGCCAACTGCCACTGGGTCGAGCTGGGGCGCCGCAACGAGATGTGGCGGTTGATCGCGTACAACGCGGGCATCACCGGGTGAGCCCGCGGCTGCTGGTTTTCGGGGACTCGCTGAGCTTCCACGGCCCCGATCACGAGTACGCGGCCGACGAACCCCGGCTCTGGCCGAACCTCACCGCCGACGCGCTCGGCGGCACCGCCGACTTGGTCGCCGGCTTCGGCTGGAACGCGCGCGACCTGTGGTGGTCGCTGACCGGCGACCCGCGCGTGTGGGCCGAACTGCACCGGGCCGACGTGGTGCTGCTCGCCATCGGCAGCATGGACACGCTGCCGTCGCCGCTGCCGACGTACCTGCGCACCGGGCTGCGCTACCTGCGCCCGGACGGCCTGCGCCGGGTCGCCCGGCGCGCCTACCTCGCCGCCCAGCCGCGGCTGGCGGTGGCCCTGCGCGGGCGGCCCGCCGTGCTGCCCGCCGCGTTGACCGTGCGGTACCTGGACATGTCGGTCGAGGCGCTGCGGACGCTGCGCCCGGACCTGCCGATCGTCGGCATGCTGCCGTCGGTGCACCGCGCCGCGTCCTACGGCGGCGTGCACACCGCCCGCCCCGGCGCGGCGGCGGCGATGGCCGACTGGGCCCGGCGGCGCGACGTGCCGATGCTCGACCTCGCCGAGGTCGTCGGCCCGCACGTGCTCGGTGGCCACGGCAATCCCGACGGCATGCACTGGGGCTGGGCGGGACACGCCGCGGTGGGCGCCGAAATGGCAAAACTAGTCGCCCCGTTGCTGTTCACCGAAGAACCACGCGAGGCACCGTAGGCTGGGGCGGTGCCGGTAGCCGTAGTCACGGATTCGACCGCCCACCTGCCGGAGGGCTTCGCCGACCGGCATGCGATCCGGGTGGTGCCCCTGCACGTGCTCATCGACGGGGTGTCCGCACTGGACGGCACCGATGTGGGGCCCGCCGCGCTCGCCGAAGCACTCGGCCAGCGCCGCATCGTCACCACCTCCCGGCCGACGCCCTCGGAGTTCGCCACGCAGTTCCGCGCCGCACTGGCCGACGGCGCGGAGGCGGTGGTCTCGGTGCACCTGTCCCGTGAGCTGTCGGGCACCTGGGAGGCGGCGGTGCTGGCCGCGCAGGAGGTCGGCCCGGACAAGGTCCGCATCGTCGACTCGCGCACCACCGCGATGGGGCTCGGCTTCGCCGCGCTGCACGCGTCGTCCGCCGCCGCCTCGGGCGCCTCACCCGCCGAGGTGGAGAAGGCCGCCGTGGAGGCGGCTCGCCGCTCGGAGACGCTGTTCGTGGTGGAGACCCTGGAACACCTCCGCCGCGGCGGCCGGATCGGCTCGGCCGCCGCGCTGCTGGGGACCGCGCTGGCGGTGAAACCGGTGCTGCACATGGCCGAAGGCCGCATCCTGCCGCTGGAGAAGGTGCGCACGATGAACCGCGCCATGGCGCGCATGGTGGATTTGGCGGTCCGCGCCGCCGGGGACGACCCGGTGGAGCTCGCCGTGCACCACCTGGCCTCGCCGGAGCGCGCGGTCGAGCTGGCGAACCGGCTGGAGGACCAGCTGCCGCACTCGTCGGGCTGCGTGGTGTCCGAACTCGGCGCGGTGATCGGCGCGCACACCGGCCCCGGCGTGCTCGGGGTCGTGGTCCAGCGCCCCTGAGCGTCGCAGCCTGTGCACGCTCGGTGAGCATCGAGCAGGTAGTGACCTCCTTGTTATGTCTGATTCGTAACGCTCGGTGAGATACTTCCGACGAGCAATTAAGCGCGGTGGGCCCCGTACGCGGGCCTGATCCGGGGATCGCGCGGGGTTTCGGCTGGCCCGAGAAAGGACGATCCCCGTTGACCGACCTGGTGGCGTTCCTGACCGCGAGGGTGAACGAACGCCAGAGCCTGATCATGCGGACGGTGCAGAAGGGCAAGGCGGGCGATCAGCTCGATCGTGCCGACCTCGCCACCCAGACCGAGATGCGCATCCGCGGCCTCGGCACGGTGGAGCTCGAATCGATCAACCGGATGATCCGCGAGGTCGAGGCGACCCGGTTGATCGTCGAGGCCCACGAGACCACGGTGACCGACCGCGTCGCCGGCTTCCCCCTGTACGGCGGGGACTATTGGTGCGAGATCTGCCACGTCCCCGGCGGGGAGCCGGGGCAGACTTGGTGCCGGACGCTGCGCCTGCTCGCGCTGCCCTACGCCGACCATCCTGACTACCGCCGCGAATGGCGCCCTTGACAACTGGCCGCCGAACGGGCGAACTAGGTACGAGAAGGCTCTTGTTCCGCCCGGTGGCTCAGCCCTGGACGCGGCCTCACCGGTAGCAGCCCGTGAGGCCGCGTCCACGGCGTTCCGGCTCCGCTCGCGATGGTCGGCGTCCCGCTGTTCGCGGGCAGTGTCTGGCTGTCCGCAGTGCTCACCTCCCGCCCATCCAGCGGTTCGTGACCGCCCTGTGCGGCTGTTTGTGGTGGTCACCGCAGGCTACGAGCTGCTCGCAGTGGTCGGCTGCCGCCTGCCGCGCCCGCCCGGTGGCTCGCGGCGGTCAGCCCAGGTCCGGCAGGAGTTTCGCCAATCGCGGCAGCACCTCGTCTCGCCAGCCGGGGCCCATGCGCTCGCAGGCGTCGCGCTGCCGCTTGTCGTCGAGGTCGAACCCGGAGTGCGTGAGCAGGAGCCGGGTGCCGTGACCCTCTTCGACGAGGTCCCAGGTCAGCGTCCAGTCGCCGTTGAAGGTGTAGACGAGCCGCCGCGGCGGGTCGGCTTCGATGATCTTGCACGGGATCTCCCCGAAGCCCGGCATCCGCAGGTGGAACTCGTGGCCGGGCTGGTCGCTGATGTCGCCGGGCGCCCACCACTTCGCGTGCACTTCGGGATCGGTGAGCGCCCGCCACACCTTCGCGGCCGGTGCGTTCATGAACTGATCGACGTGGATGACGCCGGTACGGGAGTAGGTCATTCGTCCTCGTTTTCCAGGAGTTCCGCCATGGTGCGCAAACGCTCGCGCCAGAACCGCTCGAACGGGTGCAGCCAGTCGCCGACCTGTTCCAGTGGTGCGGGCTCGAGGTGGTAGAACCGCTGCCTCCCCACCGGTTCGTCGCGGACGAGCGCCGCGTTGCGCAGGATCTTCAGGTGTTCCGCCACCGACGGCCGGCTCATGTCGAACTGCGCCGCCAGGTCGCCCGCCGTCCAGGGCCCGTCCGCCAGCAGCTCCAACAGTCGCCGCCGGGCCGGACTGGCCAACGCCACAAACACTTCGTCGGACATGCGAGGCAGCTTATGTAGGCAATCGCCTACATGTCAACTCCTCCCTACGCTTCCGCGTCGATCCCCGATCCCGCCCGAGGCGCCCACCCGCCCTGGCCGGAAGTCAAACCCGCTAGCGGAAGCTGGAATCTGGCTGCCCATAGGGAATCTCGGCGCGTGAAGTGGCGGCCGCTCGCGTATCAGGCGGCGACCGAGCGTTGGCGACCGTCGACGAGATGAGGTCACCGGCCTCGGCGAAGGATCGCAAGGGTGTCATCCCGAAGCAGGATGGCCGTGTCGCCATCGGTGTCGGTTCGAGTCAGCAGGGCGCCTCCGGTGGTCAAGGTGTCTATTGTGGACGGGTGTGGGTGGCCGTAGGAGTTACCGGCGCCCACACTGATCATCGCGATTCGCGGGCCGACCGCGGCCAGGAAGGCGGGCAGCGAGTATCGCGAGCCGTGGTGCGGCACCTTCAGTATTTCGGCGTGCAGGTCCTCCTTCGTCGCCAGCAAATCGGCTTGTGCGGCCAGTTCGACGTCCCCGGTGAGCAATATCCGTCCCGCGCTGGTGTGGCCCCTGAGCACCAGCGAACTGTTGTTGATCAGCGTGCCGTCCTTCTCCGCCGTGGCGCGGGTCGTGACGTACCGCGGCCCCAGCACGTCGAGGCCGAGCCCCGGCCAGTCGAGCCGTTGCCCGACCGGCATCTCCACCACCGGCACCCCATGCGCCCCGGCCACCTCGGTGACCTTGTCCCAGGCCCACCGCGGCGCCCGGCCCGCGCCCACCGCCACCGCGCCCACCGCCCGGCCTTCGAACACCGACTCCAGCCCGCCGACGTGATCCGCGTGCAGATGGCTCAGCACCAGCAACGGCACCCGGTCCACGCCCAGCCGGTCGAGGCAGCGATCCACCGGCCCTGGCTCCGGGCCGGTGTCCACCACCACAGCTCGTCCCGGTTCGGCCGTGGCCAGCACGAGGGCGTCGCCCTGACCGACGTCGCAGGCCACCACCGCCCACCCCGGCGGCGGCCAAGGCGGCGCGATCACCCGCACCGGTACCGTCACCAGCAGGCCGAGCACCAGCAGCGCCGCGATCATCAGCCGTACCCGGCCGAACCGAAACGCCACCACGAGCGAACCGGCCACCATTGCCGCCAGCAGCCCACCCCACCAGCCCGACGGCCAGTCCAGCACCGCGCCCGGTACCGCCGAAGCCTCCCGGGCCACCAGGATCAGCCAGCTCGCCTCCGGCCCGGCCAACTGCACCAGGAACTCCGCCCCGGCCTGCCACACCGTGCCGAGCACGGTCGCCAGCACGCCGAGAATGGTCGCGGGCGCGACCACCGGTGCGGCCAGCAGGTTCGCGGCCACCGCCACCAAACTCAGCTCACCCGCCATGCCCGCCACGATCGGCACGGTCACGACGAACGCCGCGAGCGGCACCGCGAGCCATTCCGCCAACCCAGCCGGCACACCTCGCCGGGTGAGCGCCGCAGCCCAGCGCGGGGCGAGCAGCACCAGCCCTGCCGTCGCCACCACGGACAGCGCGAAGCCGAAGCTGGCCGCCATCGCCGGGTCGTACAGCACCAGGCCCGCCACGGCCGCCGCCAGCGCCGGAAGCGCGCTACCGCGGCGTCCCAACGCCAACGCGAGCAATCCGACGGCTCCCATCACTCCCGCCCGCAACACGCTGGGTTCCGGTCCGGTGATGATCAGATAGCCCGCGAGCGCCACGCCCGCTCCCATCGCCGATGTCACCGGCCCGAGCCGCAGAAGCCGGAACAAGAGCAGTACCGCGCCACACACGATCGTCACGTTGGTGCCGGACAATGTTCGTGCTACACAGTTTCTATGTCAAGCGCTCTGTTGCCGCCGGTAGTGCGAGCTGGCTCGTACGGCCGCGCCAGTGCTTTGAACGAGCGGTCGGTGGACGACCAGCTCGCGGAGAACGACGCCTGGGTCGAGCGCGAGCCGACATGGACCATGATCTTCGTGCGGCGCGACGATGGCATTAGCGCCAGCAAGTACGCCAAGAAAAAGAAGCGCCCCGATTGGGAACTGGTGATGGCCTCGATCGAGGCGGGCGAAATCGACATCCTTCTGATCTGGGAGCTTTCCCGGGCATCGCGCGACCGCATGGTGTTCGCGGCCCTGTTCGCCGCCTGTGAAGAGAACGACGTAAAAATCGGTATCGGCGGCCGGGTTTATGATCTTGCCAACGAGGAGGATGCCTTCCTTTTGGATCTTCTGGCCGCGCTCGCGGTGCGCGAGAGCGGCTTGACCGCCAAGAGGATTCGGCGGAGCACCCGCTCGGGTCTCGCCAGCGGCCGTCCCCACGGCAAGGCGCCCTTTGGGTACGCCAGGGAGTACGACCCGACGACCGGGAAAATGGTCCGCCAGATCGAGGACCCGGACAATGGGCCGATCGTCCGCGAGATGGCCCGCCGAGTCCTCGCAGGGGAACCGCTGAACGCGATTGCCGTCGACCTGAACGCGCGCGGCATCTTCACCAAGCCGACGAAGAAGCACCCCGAGGGCGCGCCGTGGTCTCTAGTCTCGGTCCGTCGCACGGTCATGAATCCGACCTATGTCGGCAAGCGGGTACACCACGGCAAGATCGTTGATGGCCCAGCGGAGTGGCCGCCGATCCTCGACGAGGACGAGCACGCCCAGGTGGTGGCGAGGTTGTCGGACCCCGGTCGCAAGACGTGGGTGGACGGCGGCGTCAAGCACCTCCTCGTGGGTATCGGGCTCTGCGGCAAGGTGATCACCGACGAGGACGGCACTGAGCGGATGTGCGGGGCCAAGGTTCGGCTGATCAACAACCGAGGGACCCCGAGCTACGCCTGCTCGCGCAAGTTCTGCGTTGCCCGCACGAAGTGGCTGGTCGACGAGTTCGTCACCGACGTGGTCATCGGCCGCCTGGAGCGCCCGGACGCGGCCGAACTCCTGGCGCAGCCGGAGGACAAGTCTGAGGTCGAGGAACTTCGGCAGAAGGCGGCCGGACTACGCGCACGGCTGGCCGGTTTCGTGGACGCGGCGGCCGAGGGCGAGGTGTCCCCGGTCGCCCTCGCGAAGATCGAGGCGAAGCTGCTGCCGCAGATCGAGGAGGCCGACCGCCGCGTTCAGGCCCTCGTCGCCGCGCACAGTCCGCTGGTGGCCGAACTCGTCGGCGATCAGGCTAGGGCGCGGTGGGAGGCGCTGACGATCCCTCAGCAGCGCGAAGTGATCCGCGCGTTGGGCGCGCCGATCATCTGGCCCACGGGCCGGGGAAGGTGGCGGGACCCGAACGCGCTGGGCTTCTGGTGGCATGGCACCGAGGCTCCCGTGGCGCCGAGCTGATTGAGACCTAGCCGTTACCGAGAAGCCCCAGGTTGCCCCTGACCTGGGGCTTTCTTCGTGTGCGAATTCGATTTAAAGGGTCGGAATTCCGATACGGAGCGCTCCATTCCTTACCTAAATAGGTAGGTTGCCCGGCTACTGGTCTTTGCGTCATTGTCGCCACGCGCATATCTTTGTGACAAGCGAACGCGTCCGCACCGGAGGATTCGAAAGCGCGTTCCACGTGAAATGGAGGAAGCGTGGAGAACACGGTGCGGGTGCTGGCGGACGTCCTTGTCGGCACGAAGTTGAGCGGGGCCGCCCTGCGGCTGGTCCTTCTCGGTCTGGCGGCGAACAGGCCGATGCTGGCCACCGAGATGGCCGCCGAGTTGGATGTGAACGCGATGACTGTCCGGAACCTGTGTCGGCAGCTTCAGGCCGAAGGCTTGGCATTCCAGGATTTCCGCCGCGACGAGCGGACCGGCCGCGCGGCGAGCATCTGGACGTTCAAGGTCCCCGAGCGGGTGGCCTCGTGACCACCCCTGAGGTCACCCGGGCGGAGGCAGTCCGGCGCATCGTCGCCTGCGCACCCCCGTTGACGGCCGAACAGCGTGATCGCCTGGCGCGCCTTCTGCGTCCGGCCCCCGAAAAGAAAACCGCCCCGGCGCGCTAACGCCGAGGCGATCGAAAACCTACCCGAAAAGGGAACCAAATGAATTCTATCAATGGGCGAGTTCTGCCTGAAACCTGGCGGTCGGTCCCCGGCTTCGAGGGCCGATACAGCGTCAGCGACTGGGGCCGCGTGCTTTCGCATCTGCCCCGGCACAAGAACGGGTCCGGCCTGCTCCGGCCCTCTCGGGACCGCAAGGGCTACTTGCGCGTCGGGCTCTTCAAGGACGGCCGGAACCACACGGTCACCGTGCACAAGCTCGTGCTGACCGCGTTCGTGGGGCCGAGGCCGGAAGGGCTCGAAGCTCGGCACCTCGACGGGAACCCGGCCCACAACGCGCTGGTCAACCTCTGCTGGGGGTCCTCGAAGGAGAACGCCCAGGACACGGTCCGCCTGGGGCGGCACGCTTCCTCGCGGCGCACGGCCTGTCCGAGCGGCCACCGGTACGCCGAGGAGGGCTACGTAGATCGTGGCCGCAAGCGCCGGTGCCGTTCCTGCGAGGCCACCCGGCGGCGGGCGCGTACCGAGGCTGAGCGTGCCCAGCGGGAAGGTGCCCGCCGTGGCTGACTTCGACGAGATCCAGAGTGAGGACCTGACGGCTCTGCACTGGGCGCACCGACTTCCGCCCATCCGCGACCGTCGCGGAGCACGTGACCGTGCGGCGCATGAGCTGCTGCACGTCCTGGCCACCTTCGCCAACCTCGATGACGGCCGAGGCGCGTTCCCCTCGATCCAGTCGATGGCTGAGGCGATCGGCTCGGACCGCGTGTTCGTCCGCCGCAAGCTCTCGCTGCTGGAAGAACTGGGGCTCATCAGGCGGATGGAGACCGAGGAGATCGCCGAGCTGCTGGAGGAGCGCAAGGTCGCGCGGGGCAAGGCCGTGGTGACCGACTGGGCGGGCATGGCCGGGGGCACGCGGGCGTACTACGAAGCGCGGTTCAACTCCGAGGAGGGTGGCCAGACGGCGTGGGCGCTCGCGGTGGACGACGAGGCGTTGTGGGAGTCCCTGGAGAAGATCGAGCGCGAGCGCCAGCAGATCGCCCGGGACAAGACCCTGACCCGGCACCGGCGGCACAACTCCAAGCGGTACAACACCCCGTTCCCCGAGGAGGATTGCGACGGTCCAAACACCGTCGCAAAGGGACGGAGCGTTGCGACGGTCCGATCTCCGTCGCACGACGGTGCGAACGGCGCCGTGCGACGGTCTGATCACCGTCGTGCGACGGTCGATTCCGCGTCGCACGACGGTCAGAAAGGCGTCGTACGACGCCGAGCAGACCCCCTACCACCATTAGACCCCCAGGTGACCGCCAAGGTGACCGCCCAGGACCGCCCAGGGACCACTCCATCACCGGCTGCGCCGGATGATGGTCGGTTGTGCTCCGCCACGGGGGAGGTGGCCAGGGTGCACGCCGACGGCCGTCCGCTCTGCTGCCTGGCTGATCAGCTCGGATGGCTCACCGAACGGAGCACCCTGGCCCAGGTGGACCAGCTCATCCCGGACGAGGTCGCCGCACTGATGCCCGCGCCGAAGCCGCTGGCCTATCGCCCCCACTTCAACCGGGGCGCCGCACACCTTCCGGCCGACGACGAATCGGAGACAGTCGCATGAGCGCCCCTGAGTCCTGGTCCGACACCACCCGCCACCAACTGCCGGACGGCCGCGAGCTGATCGAGACCGTCACCGTCACGCCGCTGGAGTTCCCCGAGGCACCAGACACCGTGGCCGAACTGCTCGGCCTGATCAAGGGAGACAAGACCGATGTGGACTGAAACCTTCTGGGCCGCCGCGCTCGGCGGCGCACTCGGCGCGGGCTGGGTCTACCTGATGATCTGGCTGCGCGGGGTGCTCCGGCGCCAGCGCCGCCGTACGCGGGTCATCGGCTGGACGGGGGTGCGGCGATGAACCCGGAGCTGGAGGAGCTGCTGCACCGGGTCGAGGCCAACCCGCTTGGCCGCGTGTGGCCGGAGAGCCCCCGGGAGGCGTTGGAACGGCGGATCACCTGGCTGGGTGCCATCTTCCCGGGATCGACCCGCAGCGAGCGCCTGGGGGCCGCGCTCGATGACCTCACCGACGAGCAGCGCGCCGAGCTGGCAGAGGGCATCACCGGCGAGGAGGCGGACGAGTGAACCCGTTGGGGCCGCAGGCCAAGGAGCTGGAGGCCATGGCCGCCCGTGCGGCGAAGCTGACGGCCGAGGAGGTCGCGGTGCTGCGCGACACCTCCAAGAGCCTGTGGTTGTGCGACGAGAGCGGGTTCGGCCATGCGATGGAGTCCGTGGGCAACGCCCTGGCGGTGAAGAGCTGCCAGGGCATACGGGAGGCCGTTCTCGCGCTGCTGGCGGAAGCGAACCAGAGTGCCCTCTGGGCGACCATCGAGCCGGCCAAGGCGCTCGCCGCCCGGCACCGCATCGGCAAGCAGTTCACGACCGAGCACTACCGCCTCCTCACGCACCCGTGGCGCGCGCTGGTCGGGCCGCTCCACCCGGCTGACGCGGTGGTGTCCGGGTTGGCTAGCGCGCCGACCTGGTCAACGTCCACGCCGAAGTCGTAGGAGCTGCCGCCGGAGTCGAGCGATCTCCTTGTCCGTCTCCCGATGGTGTATCAGCGCCTTCTCGTCGTAGAGCGGCTTGCCTTTCTTGTTGGCCTGGTAGCCGACGAACACGAGCTGCCCGAACGCCTTGGATGGGTCGGTGATCGGGTGGAGTTCGGCGGCCTCGGTCATCGACCGTCCGAAGATCTTGCGGCACCGCAGACGGATGGCTTTCCGGCGCAGCCACGGGAGCGGTTCCGAAGCCTCGATCACCCGCGAGATGACCGCCATGTCCACCACGTTCACGGTCGGACCGTCGTTCATGCCGAAGTTGACCCCTTGGCGTTCCTTGTCGAACGCCATGGGCACGTAGTCGGAGACCGTCTTCTGGATGAGCTTCCGGGCGGCGTACGCCTGCTTGCCGCGTTCCTGTCTCCCGGCTACGGCCGACGCTGTGCCGAACGAGATGGCGGCGGACACCACAGCGGAGACCAGCAGCGTTACTGGGTCCACGACTACGACGTCTCCACGATCGCGAGAGATGCTCCTTGCGAGATCAAAAGCGTGGCGGAGTAACGCTCGCCCTCTTGGATCGGCTCCACCGGTAGCCAGAACGGGCCGGTCTTCAGCTTCTCGATCACGTGCGTCCGCAGGATCTCAGCGCTGTGGAAGCTGGGTGCACGGTAGGTCTGCCCGTCGTAGATCAGCATGTACATGCGCCCTCACTCCTGGCTGCGGTCGGTGTCCAGGGACATGCCCTCGTCGGCGATCAACTGCTTGATCTCCTCGGGCGACAGGTCCCCGTCGATCCTGATCTGCCCGCCGTTCTCCGGGTTCGCGCGGAGGGCGGTGCCATCGGGTCGCAGGTGCAGTTCCGAGTAGTCGCCCTGGCCGTTGATCCAGACCTGTGTCATGTCCGGGGAGTCGTGTTGCGCTGTTGATCCGTTCGCCTGCTGAGGGCACGAACCAGTGACGATCAAGTCAAGGCGCTGAGACCTGGCTGTCGGCGGGGGGCTACTGCTTGCCCTGGGGAGTCTCCTTGGTCCGCTTGCGATCGCGGCGCTTCTCGCGCTTGGACTTCTGGGCGAGGGTGGTGGCGAGGTCTCCGGCCTTCTCCAGTTGAGTCAGCGTGCCGTCGTGGCTCCGGTGCCAGTGGAGGCCGTTTCCGTCGGTGAAGAACAGACCTATCCGCGACTGCCTGGACAGGTATTCCATTCCTGATTTGATGTCACCCTGGATCAGCCTGCGAAGGTTTCTCATTTCGATGGTCAATTCGTCTTTGCTGGCGAACCGGTACCTTTCTCGAAAAGCTACTACTTCGTAGACCATGGCCTTGTTTAGTCGGTCGTTATCGTCAAGCTGTGACCTTGTTGGTGTCGGAGCGATAGTGGCGAAGCTCCAACGGAGGCGTTCCTGGCGGGTAGTGGGGTGAATTAGGTGGGGTAGATCGCAGTAGACAACGAGGTTGTAGATCGGCAGGAACCCGCTATTTTGAAACTCAAAGTAGAATTGGGTGGACGAGCCAACGTGGTCTCCGCTGTCCGGCTCGTATTCTTCTGCTGGTTTGCTGGAAATCCATACGCCGAACTTTGATGCCAGTTCGCTGGCCTGAGTCGCCTCCAGGCGTCGAAGCTGCTCCGACTGGTTCCGGTTGGTCCGGATGGTCGCCCATGCGGCCACGGACGCGATGAGAAGTGCTGCTGCCGCGACGGCGAAACTGCCGATGTCGGTCCACTTCGGGGTCTCGGTCGAGAGGGTGATCAGGTCTGCTCCGGTGCGCACGATCAAGCAGTCGTCGCCCGACGCGACCTCGTTACCGCGAGAGGAGGTCGCGACCGTGGCTGATGACGTCCTGGTGACCACGCTTCTGCTCGCCGTGCCGATGTGGGTCGAGAGGCTGTACGGGTGCATCCCGGAGCAGCGGCAGGCCGAGGTTGACCTCAGTGGGGAATCGTGACGATCTGGCCCCTCGGCGGGTCGGAGCAGTCCGACGTCATGTGCCAGGTGATCTCGATCGTGTCGCCGGTGGTTTGGTCCATCCGCATCACTACGAAGGACTTCGCATCCCCTCGTACGATCTTCGCGTAGGGGGATTCGTTTCCGGCCAGAGCCAGCGAACTCGAAAACTCGACGCCGTAAGCGGATTCGGTGCCCTCGTTGATCAGCAGCCACGCGGAACCTCGCTGATGCTGGGCGCGCCACCGGACACGGTTGGCGTCGGCCTCAGCCTCCGCGCGCCGATCCGCGTTGGCAGCAGCGTTCGCGCTGATCGCCGAGTTGTCCGCCGACCTGCGAGCAGCGTTCGACGAGCGCACCGAGGCGTAGGCCGAGACCCCGGCAACTATGAGGGCCAGGATCGAGATGATCAGCGCTGTGACAGCCATCACGAGACCCTACCTCGCGTAGGCCGCAAATCAGGCCGCGTGCCTGGTCGACGGCTGCCTACCCGCCCGCTTCCCCGACATCTCTGATTGTCAGAACTGATCGATACTCGTTGCTTCGATAGGCGTCTACTATCGAGGCAACGACAGAACTAACCGGACACAGGGGGTATCAGGTGAGCAAGGCATGGGCAGGAGGATCGACGCGCCGCTGGCGCAAGACTCGCCTGCACGTGCTCAATCGCGACCGGTGGACCTGCCAGCTCTGCGGCCAGGTGATCAGCCCAGGCCTGCGCCCACCACACCCGCGTAGCGCCAGCGTGCACCACACCCGGGGCAAGCGGTATGGCGATGACCCGCGCTACCTGCAAGCAGCGCACCGCCAGTGCAACCAGCAGGTCGGCGACCCCACCCGGCACGACCCCGAGCCCAAGGCGATGACCGCATGGTGACCCGCGCGCGCTCGAACCCGTCGGTGAGCACCGACACGCACGGCCTGTTCAGGGCCTCGGTGCCGTTTTTTCCTGACCGAGGTGTAGATGGACATCCCGTCCCCTGTGTCCTCTCTCTCCCTGGGCTCTCAGGACCACGAGGTGGTGCCCGATGAATGAGGAGCAGGAGCCCGAGGACACCCGCTCGACGCCGGTCGCGGACGCGGTGGGCGTGACGCTGGACGTGCTCGATCTCGCCGACGAGGACCAGGCCGCCGCCGCGCTGGCGCGGAACCTCGCAGAACGGCTCGATACGGAGAAGTCGGCGCGGACAGCCGCAGAACTCGCCGGAAAGCTGCTCGCGGTGCTGGAGAGCCTGGGAGCCACGCCCGCCGCCCGCAAGGCGATCTTGCCGAAGGGGGGTGAGGTCGGTGACAGCCCTGCTCGAACCGCCCGCGACGAGCTACGCGCCCGCCGCGCTGCTCGGGCGTACGGAGCCCCGGATCTGGACTCCGCCCCTTCGTGAGCTGACCTCGGACACCTCGTACGGCTACGACGTCTGCACCTTCGCCCGCGACGTGATGGCCCGGCCGCTGGACCCGTGGCAGGAGTTCGCGGTGATCCACGGTGGCGAGCTGTTGCCGGACGGCCGCCCGCGCTTCCGCACCGTGCTGATGCTCGTTGCCCGGCAGAACGGCAAGACCGACCTGCTGGTGACGTTGTCGTTGTTCTGGCTGTACGTCGAGCAGGTGCGCCTTGTGCTGGGCATGTCGACCAATTTGGACTACGCCAAGGAGAGTTGGGAAAAGGCCGTCGACCTGGCCGAGTCCATTCCGGAACTGGCCGAGGAGATACAGCAGATTCGCCGGGCCAACGGCGAGCAGTTCCTCCGCACCGTCCACAAGAGCAGGTACAAGATCGCCGCGAGCAACCGGAAGGGCGGCCGGTCGCTGACCATCAACCGGTTGATCGCCGACGAACTGCGTGAACATCACGACTGGTCGGCCTACAACGCGGCCATGCCCGCCATGAACGCCGTGGCGGACGCACAAGCCTGGCTGATCTCGAACCAGGGCGATGACCGCGCGGTGGTGCTGGACTCGCTGCGCAAGGCCGCCTTGCAAGCGATCGCGGATGGCACCGTGGACTCCTCGGAGGAACGCCTCGGCCTGTTCGAGTGGTCCGCCCCGGACGGCTCCCGGGCCACCGACGTGGACGCGCTCGCGCAGGCGAATCCCAACCTCGGCCGCCGGATCGACCTCGCCGGACTGCTCGGCGACGCCCGGCGGGCGGAAGGAGCCGGCGGGGAGGAGCTGGCCGGATTCAAGACCGAGATTTTGTGCATGCGGGTGCCGATGCTCGATCCGGCCATCGACAGCGAGAAGTGGGCCGCTTGCCTGGACCCCGGCGCCATGCCGGAGCCACGCTCGCAGGTGGCGCTGTGCTTCGACGTGTCCATCGACGGCCGTCACGCCACGCTGGCCGCCGCCGCTGTCCTCCCGGATGGCCGCGTGCGGGTCGAGATCGTGGCCGCCTGGACGGACATGGGCGAGATGCGCCGGGACCTGCGGGGCTGGGTGCGCCGGGTCGGTCCCGGTGTGATCGGCTGGTTCCCGTCCGGCCCGGCCGCTGCTTACGCCGCCGTGCTCACCGAGGACGAGCGTGGCGACTGGCCGCCCAAGGACGTGGTGATCGAGGGCATCCGGGCCGACGTGCCTGCTGTTTGCATGGGTTTTGCCGACTTGGTGTCCAACGGCGGCATTGCGCAGTCCGGTGACCCCCTGCTGGACGCGCAGGCGGCGGGCACGGAGAAGCTTCGCCAGGGCGACACCTGGCGGTTCACCCGGCGCGGTGCCGGGCATTGCGACGCCACGTACTCCGTGGCCGGTGCGACGCACCTTGCTCGCACGCTGCCCGAGGACAAGCCTGCCGCCTGGTTCGGCGTGGTGTGAATGGAGCCTGACGTGAACGAAACGCTGAAGCGGATGTGGGCGCTGTGGCCACCGGCCGCACAGATCGCCGGGGTGCTCATGATCCTGGCAGGTCTGGTGCTGTTGGTGGCGTTGCTGGCCGGACCGGTGTACGGCGCGGTGGCCGCGCTGGTGCTCGGCGGTGTGGTGCTGGTCGCGCTCGGCGTGCTGCGTGAAGCCGGGAGGCTGTAAATGGGACTCGGGAAGACGTTCATGCGGGCGGACACCGCAGCGCAACACCTGCGGATGATCGTTTCGGACGGGTGGCGCATCGCGCCCGCCGCCGACTTGGTCGGCGACCAGGGGTGGGGCCACTACGGCCTGGTGCGTGCGCTCGGGGTGCCTGGTGTGGGTCGGGCGGTGACGCTGATCTCGGACCTGATCGGCGGGCTGCCGTGGGACGCCTACACGACACACGGCCGGGAGATTCCCGAGAAGATCAGCCCGCGTCCGATGCTGTTGGAGCAGCCGAACCCCGAAGAGATCCGCATGGTGACCTTCGCGGCCTGGGCGGTGGACTACCTGTTGCACGGCAACGCCATCGGGGTGATCGCCGAGCGAAATGCGCTCGGCGTGCCGACCGCTGTGGTGCCCGTGCCCGCCTGCCGGGTTGGTGTGCGTCGAGCTGGTGGCCAGACATATGCCGTGCTGCCCGAGGGGGCGATCGAGTACTCCATCGGCTCGCGCACTTTCTCGTCCCATGAGGTGATCCACGTGAAGGCACTGGCTGAACCGGGTGCGCTGCGCGGTGTCGGCGTGCTGGAGGCTCACCTCAACGGCGCCGGTGCGCTGGACCTTGCCGGCGAGTTGGCCCGGCAGGCACGCAACATCGACGGCAACGGTGTCCCGACCGGTGTGCTGAAGGCGATGAGCCCGGACGTGACCGAGGACCAGCTGCGCGCGGCCAAGCTCGCGTGGATGACCTCGCAGCGGGACCGCACGGTGGCCGCGCTCGGTCCCGGCACCGAATTCGAGGCGCTGGCGTGGAATCCCGAGGAGCTGCAACTCATCGAGGCGCGGAAGTTCAGCTTGCTGGAGGTGGCCAACATCTTCGGCCTGCCGCCGCGATACCTCGGTGCGTCATCCGGCGACTCGATGACCTACTCGACCTCCGAGACCGAGGCCATCGAGCTGCTCAAGCTCAGCATCGGCGGCCACCTGACGCGGTTCGAGCAGACACTGTCCCTCGCCTTCCCGCGTGGCACGCAGGTTCGGGCGGATCTCAGCGTTCTGCTGCGCTCGGACACGACCGCCCGCTACAACGCCTACAAAACCGGGATCGACGCTGGGTTCCTGCTTCCGTCGGAGGCTCGCGCCAAGGAAGACGACCTCCCGCCAGTCGAAGGCATCGACCATCGCCCGCGTCCGCAGCAGTCGCCACCTGAGCAGCCGCCGGGCGCCGTCGTACCGCTGTCGAAGAGCAAGACCACCCCGGCCAGCAAGGAGATCGCCTCATGACCGCGCGCAAGAACAGCCCCCGCAAGCCCGCCGTGAAGCCGACCCCGGACTCCACTCCGGAACCGGCTCGGTGCCGCGTCGGCCGAGACCTTGAACCCGACGCCCCGGAGTGCCCGCGCTCGGAGTTCGAGTCCGGCACCGGCTTGTGCAACCTGCACTTCGTGACCCGCCTGGACCTGCGAGAGGTGGCCCGCCATGACTGAAGTGATGACCCGGCAGTGGATGCCGGAGCTGGAGGTCCGGTCTGCCGGGGACGGCCGCACCATCTGCGGGATCGCCGTCCCGTACGGGCGCCCGCAGCCGATCGACTCGCGGCTGACCGAGCAGTTTGCCCGGGGCGCGTTCAACGCCCAGCTTCGGGCCGCGCACCGGGTGCCGTTCATGCGCGACCACGGTCCGCACGGCGGGAAGCTCATCGGTGTGGCAACCGAACTGCGCGACGACGCCGCCGGGCTGTATGGGGAGTGGCGGGTGTCCAGGACCGAAGTCGGTGACGAGACGCTGGAACTGGTCAAGGACGGCGCCCTCTCGGAGCTGAGCATCGGGTTCCGGGAGGGGCAGAATCGAACGCTGCCCGGCGGGGTGATCGAGCGCGCCACCGCGACGCTGACCGAAGTCGCCATCGTCATGGCGGGCGCCTACGGACAATCTGCGGCTGTTGCGTCGGTGCGAGCCCAGTCCATAGTGGACCGCCGCACGGAGCTGGCGCAGATCGTGGCCGGGCTGCCCGTGCTCTCCGCGCAAGCCGAGGAGCTGACCCGCTCGGCGGGCGGCTCCAATCTCAAGCACGGGCCGGGGTCGCCGCTGTGGACGTACTGGACCGGTCCGGAAGGTCTGGCCCGCTACGCCAATGCCGTACACCCCTGGACGACGCTGCGCAACGCGTTGCTGTCCGAGGGCATTCCGGCGTCGATGGCCGACGGACTGGCCACGAACATCATGCAGGCCACCCCGGCCGGGCGGGCGCTGTTCGCGGCGCATCACGGCTCGAAGGCGAACTAACCACTGTAGTCCGATGATCGGTTACACTGAAGTCTGACGCGGACGCCGACACCTCAGCCCCTCACCGAAGCTGACACCCCGGCCTCTCGGGCGGAACCCATTCGTTCCGACACCGGGAGGACGGCGTCATGCCGAACCCGTACCTGGTCCGGTTGCGTGAGCAGCATGACGCGCTGCGGTCCTCGATTGAGGGCTTGCAGACGCGCGCCGCCGAGGGCAACCGCGACCTGTCCGAAGAGGAGCTTCGCTCGGTCACCGAGCAGGCCACCCAGCTCAAGGCCCTGACCGATCAGATCGAGTCGCTGACCGAGGTCGAAACCCGCTCGCGCCGCGTCGGCGAACTCGCCGCCTCGCTGAACGAGGACAGCGACGAGGACAAGAACGTCCCGCTGAGCCTCGGCGGTGAGCAGAGCAGGTCCCGCACCACCACCCGCGACCGCGACCCCGGCCACTACCGTTCGGTGGCCGCTGGTGGCCAGCACTCGTTCTTCGGGGACCACTTCCGCGCCGTCAAGCACGGCGACGTCGAGGCCAAGAAGCGTCTCGACGAGCACATGCGCGCGGTTACGCAGGCTTCGGGCGGAGTGGGCATCGTTCCGCCGAAATGGCTGCTCGACGAGCATCAGACGCTCGCGCGGCAGAACCGCGTCGTGGCGGATCTGGTTCGTCACATCGATCTCGGGCAGGACCCGCGCCCGCTGGTGCTGTCGAAGCAGACCGGCGGCACGGACGCCAACATCACCACGCAGAGCGCCGAGGGCGCCAACAACGCCGGGTGGGGCACCGACCGCTACACCAGTGACGTCGACACCCTCACGCCGGTGTTCAAGGCCGCGTGGCAGGACGTGTCCCGCCAACTGCTGGACGCGTCCACCCCTGCCGTCGATGCCCTGATCTTCGGTGACCTGCGCTCGGCGTGGGATGCCGTGGTCGAGGGGCTGACCTGTGCGGCCATCCTCGGCGCCTCCGGCACCGCCGCAGGGACCACCTTTGCCACCGAGGCCGCGTTCAAGGCCAGCGCCGCCGCGATCGACGCAGTGGTGGATGCCCAGACTGCGGTGGCCGGTGACCAGCGTGGCCCGGCAGATCTCGCGGTGATGAACTTCCGTCGCTTCGGCGCGTTCCGCAAGCTCAAGGACAACAACAACCGGCCCCTCATGCCGGTCTCGCGCTACGGTCCGCAGAACGCCAACGGCGCGCTGGACAACCGCCTCATCGGTGACATCGAGGGTGTGGACGCGGTGGCCAGCGCCGGTGTCCCGACCGCCTACGCCGAGAAGTACGCCGTGCTGCGCCGCAACGCGGTGCTCCTGGCGGAGTCCGGTGTGCAGGACTTCACCTACGAGCAGGCCGGTGGCCCGGCGTTCGTGCGGATGGGCCTGTGGGGCTACGTCGGGACGCTGGTCCGCAACCCGGGCAGCATCTCGATCCAGACCGTGACCGCCGCGAGCTGACGATGAGCACCTGGCCGCCCACGCTGGCGCAGTACAAGGCCGATCAGAAGGTCGGCGAGTCCGACACGCGCGACGACGAGCGGTACCGGTCCAACTTGGACGCGGCGGTGGCGTTCGTCGAGCGTGTGCGGCCAGGGTTCAACTACACCGACCACCCGGGCAGCGAGCTTCCCGCGCCGACGGCCGATCTGGCGCTGGGCACCATCCGGCTTGCCGCGCGCTGGGTGGCACGGGCGAAGTCCCCGGACGCCATGGTGAACATGGGCGAGATGGGAACGGGCAGGGTGTCCTCGTTCGACGCGGACATCGATCGCCTGCTCGGGATCGGGCGGCACCAGGGGCCGGTGTTCGCATGAGCGCCATCCGTGCCGCCGCCGACGAGCTGACTACCGCGCTGTCCACGGTGGACGGTGTGCGACTGCACGAGCTGGGCGAGGCCATCGACCCGCCCGGCTTGGTGCTCGGCGCTCCCCGGCTGGCGTGGCAGGCGTACTCGACCGGCCTGCCCACCTCGGCGACGTTCCCGGTGTTCCTGGTCGTCGGGTTCTCCGATCGGGCGCTGACCGAGTTGTGGGACCTGATTCCCGTTGTGGCCGAGGTGATCGAGAACGAGACCGACGGCACGATCTCGGGCGCGAACCCGGGCACTTACGTCGGCTCGAACACCGAATTGCCTTGCTACACGTTCGACGTCGATTTCCCGCTGACACAAGAAAGGCCCTGAGCGATGGGCATTCACCAGAAGCGGTTGAAGGTCATCGAGTTCACCATCGACGGCACCTCGTTCGAGTGCCAGGTGAACACGTGGAACCTCGACCCCGGCATCGAAGACGGTGACCGGCTCTACAGTTTCTGCCCGGACGGGGAAGCGGTGGAGGAGACCGACCCGGAGCCCACGCTGGAGATCAAGTTCTTCTCCGACTGGCGGAGTAACGGGATCTCGGCCTACCTGTGGGAGCACAACGGCGAGACCGCCGAGTTCGAGCTGAACCACCACCCGAACGTCCCCGGCGAGCACGTGAAGTGGACCGGCGAGTTGATCATCAAGCCCGGCCCCGCCGGTGGCGAGGTGCGGGAAACCGAGTTCACCGAGGTCACGTTCCAGTGCGTCGGCCTCCCCGTCTTCGAGAGGGTGTCCTGACATGGCGCGCTTGTCTCCGGCCACGCAGGCGATCGTCCGAACCGGACTCGCCCCGGCGCTGACCGCCCCCAACGGGGACGGCGACATCATCGACACCGGCAGGGTCTTCCTCGAAGTCGCCAACGGTGGCGGCTCACCGATCACCGTGACCGTGGTGTCCACCGCCGAGGTGGACGGCCTGCCGGTCGAGGACCTGGAGGTCTCGGTTCCCGCCGCCGGGCGGCGCCTCATCGGCCCGTTCGCCAAGACCACGTTCGGCCAGCCCGCCGGCGACGCCAACGTGGGCAAGGCGTTCGTCAACTACTCCGGCACCACGAGTGTCACGAGGGGAGTGTTCGCGCTGTGATCACGTTCAAGCTCAAGGACGACAGCGGCGAGGTCGAGGAGGTCACCGCGACCACGCGGGACATCCTGAACTGGGAGCGCACGTCGAAGAACAAGAGCTTCGGCGGCCTGGTGGACAACCAGGAGATCGGCGACTTCTACAAGATTGCGTTCTTCGCCGCCAAGCGCACGGTCGGTTTCGTGGGTACGCAGCAGGACTTCGAGCAGAGGTACGACCTGGAGTTCGAAGTGGACGACGAGGTGGACCCTACGAACGCGGCTCCCTGAGTCGCCAGATCATCGCCCTGGCCCTCTCGACGTCCATCCCGATGGATTACTGGGCCGAGCAAGACGAGAAGACCCTGAACACCGCGTGGGCACTGCTCAAGGAGCAGGAAGGCCACGCCGAGAAACCCGCCGCCCGGGGGAAACGGGCGCCCGGGGCCGGTGGCCCGCAGTACAGCGGATGACCGACTGGACCCGGGGAGGTGGGCACGGTGGCGAAGGACTCGCTCACCATCCGCGTGAACGTGGACGGCCTGCGCCCCACGCTGCGCGCCCTGGCCAAGCTGCCCAAGGACGCCAGCAACGAACTGCGTGACGCCTCCCTGCGCCTGTCCCAGGTGCTCGCCGCGCGCGCGAAGGCCGACGGCATGGGCGACCCGGCGCCGCAGTCCCCGCTCGTGGCCAGCACGGTGAAGGCGCAGCGGGACCGGGTCCCGGTGATCTCCGCCGGGGGAACCCGGCGCCTGGGCCGGAACAAGGCTCCGGCCTACAAGTTGCTCTTCGGCTCGGTGTTCGGGTCCAACTCCTACGCCCAGTTCCACCGACCGCACGGCGGCAACTCCGCCTACTGGTTCTTCCCGGTGGTCGAGGAGTCGGCCGCCGAGATCTCCGCCGCCTGGAACCGGGCCGCCGACGCGGTGATCCGCAAGTTCAGCGAGGGCGGCTGAGATGGCCTCCGGTGAGCGCACGGTCCGCATCAAGTTCGACGGGAACTCCTTCGGGCTGACCAAGGCCGTGCTCAAGACCCGCGCCGACCTGGAGGCGCTGGAGAAGAAGATCGAGGCCAACCGCAGCGAGTGGTCCAAGGTGACCGCCGCCGCGTCGAAGCTCCGCGCCGAGCTGAAGGCCCAGGAGGCGCAGGTAGCCCGCAACAAGCAGGGCCTGGTGACCTTCGCGGGCAGCATCATGGGCACGGCCGCGCGCCTCGGCCAGTTCGCCGGCATGCTCGGCACGCTCGGGTCCGGGGTTGGCGTGATCATGGCGGTGGTCGCCGCGCTCGGCGCGATGTCGGGCGCGGCCGGGCTCGCTGTGCCGGTCATGTTCGGCCTCGTCGGCGTGATGGCCGCGATCAAGCTCGGCGGCGAGGGAGCGAAGAAGGCGTTCGACGGGCTCAAGCCCACGCTGGACACGCTCAAGTCGCAGGTCTCCTCCAGCTTCGAGCAGTCGCTGACCCCGGCGGTGAACAACCTCAAGGCCGTGCTGCCGCAGCTCACCACCGGGCTGAAGTCCATCGCCACCGCGATGGGCGGCGTGGCCACGAAGTTCACCGCCATGCTCGCCAACACCAACGCGGCGAGTCAGCTCAACACGATCTTCGTCCAGTTCTCGAAGGTGATCCAGAACATCGGCGCCTTCCTCGCACCGGTCGGCCAGGCGTTCATCACCATCGGCGCGGTGGCCGCCCCGATGCTGGCCCAGCTCACGGCCGGGCTCGGCGGAGTCGGGGAACGGTTCAACGCCTTCATCCAGCAGGCCGCCGCCGACGGCTCGCTGACCGCGTGGATCCAGCGCGGGATCGATGCCTTCTCCGGGCTGTTCACCTTCCTCGGTCAGCTCGGGTCCATCATCAGCTCCGTCTTCACCGCAGCCTCGGCGGCCGGGCTCGGGTTCGGCGGCACAATCGGCACGCTGATTGGCACGGTCGCGCAGTTCCTCGCCTCGTTCGAGGGACAGCAGGCGCTGACGGCCTTCTTCACGGCGGTGCAACAGGTCGGCACCGCCGTGAGCGGAGTGCTCGCCGCCGCGCTGGTGGCCATCGCCCCGGTCGTCCCGCCCCTGGCCGCAGCCTTCGGGCAACTCGCCGGCCAAGTGGCCGCCGTGCTGATCCCCGCGATCAACCTGCTGGCGCCGATCCTCCAGGGGCTGGCGACGTTCTTCGCGGCCAACATGGTGTGGATCGGCCCGCTGGCGATCGCCATCGGCGGCATCGCCCTGGCAATCCAGGCCGTCACCCTCGCGGTGAACCTGTGGAAGGCCGCCGTGATGGCCTACACGATCGCGCAGTGGGCGCTGAACGTGGCGATGTCGGCGAACCCCATCGGTCTGGTCATCGCCGCGATCGTCGCCCTGATCGCGATCATCGTGCTGATCGTGTCCAACCTGGACTTCTTCCGGGGCATCTGGGACTCGGTCTGGAAGTGGTGCTCGGACCGGATCACCGACGTGGTGAACTTCTTCCGGTCCATCTGGCAGGGCGCGTTCTCCTGGATTCAGGGCGCGGTCTCGGCCGTTGGCAACTTCTTCGGCAACGTGTGGCAGGGCGCCCAGAACATCGTCTCGGGCATCGTGAACTGGTTCCGCAACGCCTGGTCCTCCGCCGTCGACGCCGTCTCCGGCTTCTTCTCCGGGCTGGCAGGCAAGGTGCAAGGCGCGTTCTCCAGCGTGGCGGGCGCGGTGAAGTCCGCCATCAACGGTGTGATCGGCTTCGTCAACGGCGCGATCCGGGGCATCAACAACGTCACCGGCGTGGTCGGTATCCCGGCCATCCCGCAGATCCCGATGCTGGCCAAGGGCGGCACCGCCCGCTCCGGCCGCACCTACCTCGTGGGCGAACAGGGACCGGAGCTGTTCACCCCGGGGCGCACCGGTCGCGTCACGAACGCGGGCACCACCGCTGAAGCGATGGGCACCAGCTCGGCCCCGCCGATCGTCCACGTCTACATCGGAGACACCGAGCTGACCGACATCGTGGACGTGCGCATCGAGGAGAACACCCGGGAAGCGGCGCGCAGCATCCGCGCCGGAGCGGGAGGCTTCCGATGAGCATCAGCGCGACCTACCTCGGCGACCTCGGGCGCGTCCGCATCGAGCTGGCCAGCGCTCCGGCCGTGGCGGATCACGTGGTGGTGGAGCGGTCCACCGACGGCGTCACCTGGACACCGGTTCGTGGTGGGCTGACGGTCGGTCTGTCCGGCGGTGCCGGGGTGGTCGACGACTACGAGTACGAGCCCGGCGTGGTCAACGAGTACCGCGCGTCCTACGTGGACGGCGCGCAGATCTCCTACGGCGGCACCGGTGCGGCCGTGCACGCCGACAACGCGGCGGTGACCCCTACGATCGCCCCGGGGCTTCAGGTCGAGGGAATGCTGCTCAACCTCGTGGTGGCCTGCCGCAACACCGCGCAGACCGTAGCCACTCCGGCGGGCTGGACCAAGGCCATCGAGTTCGGCACCGTGCGGGTCTTCCAGAAGCGCTGGGTTGCGGGCACCACGAACCCGACGGTCACGCCGTCCGGCGGCGCGGCCGGGGACACCGTGTCCGCCTACGTCTGCGGGTTCCAGAACGCCGAGCCGGGCTACACCACCCTCAACACGCAGCTCAACGCTTCTGCCCAGAACGTCGCCGTCCCGGCCCTCACGGTGCCTCACCCGTTCTCGGCCGTGGCGATGGTGGCGCACAAGCTCGCCGAGGTCACCACCGCGTCGATGCTGAACCTGTTCGACGTCGCCAGCGCGGCGGTCAACTCGACAGCCGTCGGCCTGGACCAGGCGACCCCGTGGCAGCGCGCATCCGCCGCCGCGAACCTGGCCAGCATCGCCGCACAGACCCTGACCATCACCGGGGGAGTCGCGGCCGTGTCCCGCTCGGTGATCTGGGCGATGCGCCAGGCCCCATGGATCCGCCAGGAGACCACCAGCATCACCCCGATCAACACCGGGTTCTGGGTGAAGAACCTGCGGCGCCCCAACAACAACGTCCAGGTGACCGTCACCGGGTACTCGGACATCACCCGCGACGCACGCACCGGCGTCTTCGACGTGGTGGGCCGCACCCTGCCGGTCGCCGTGACCGACGTGCACTCCGGTCGCAAGCTCGCCCTGACCGTCACGACCGAAACGCCGGCTGTTGCGGCGGACCTGGACACGCGGTTCTCCGCCGGTGAGGTCTTCCTGTTCCAGTCGCTCGGCGAGGGCTGCCCGATTCCGAGCTTGTACGCCGTGATCGGCACGGTCACGCAGTCCCGCCGGTCTCAGCGCGCGCAACGGCGGCACATCACCTTGCCGCTGACCGAGGTCGCAGCCCCCGACCCGTCGGTCTTCTCCACCACGGTCACCTACGCCGACCTGCTGACCCTGTTCACCACCTACGCCGACATCCCGGCCGCCGAGCCCACCTACTCCGATGTGCTCGACATCGTGGCCGAGTCCGATGTGGTGGTGCCCTGATGCGCCCGGTCAGTCAGCGGTTTCTCAGCACCGTGCGGGGCTCGCACAAGATGATTGCCCGCGTTCGGGCGGTTGACCCCGGCCAGAACGGGGTGAGCCCCGTCGGTACCGAGCTGGCGCTGGTGGCCGGTGACGTGAAGCTGGACTCCACCGCCGCTGTGCGGGGCACCACGTCGTTGACGGTGCTCGGCGACTTCCCGGCCACGCCGAGCGGTCTGCTCACCCCGTACGGTCGTGAGGTCTACGTGGAACGGGGCATCGACTACGGCGACGGAACCCGCGAGTTCGTGGGACAGGGGTACTTCCGGCTGACCGAGGTGGACCAGGCCGACGCTCCGCGCGGGGAGATCCGGCTGAGCGGGGCGGACCGGATGTCCGCCGTGGTCGAGGCCGATGTGCTCGCGCCCTTTCAGTTCGGCACCGGCGCGAGCGTGGGCGCGGTCTTCGATCTGCTCGTGGGCGAGGTGCTGCCCGGCGTGCTGATCGACTACGACTTTCCCGCCGCCACCACGTTCTTCAACGCCCCGCACGTCGTGGAGAAGTCGCGCTTCGACTTCTTGCAGGACATCTGCGACAGCCTGGGCAAGGTCATGTACTTCGACTACCGGGGACGCCTTCAGGTACGGACCGCGCCCGACCCGGCCGAGCCGGTGTTCCTGGTCAACCACGGCGAGCGCGGGGTGCTTACCTCGTTGTCCCGCAGGCTGTCCCGTACCGGCGTCTACAACGCCGTGGTGGCCACGGGCGAGCAGGCCGGGGAGATGCCGCCGGTGCGCGGCGTCGCGGTCGACGAGAACCCGTTCAGCCCCACCTACTGGAACGGCCCGTTCGGGAAGGTCCCGAGGTTCTACAGCAGCTCGTTCCTGACCACCACCGAACAGTGCACCAGCGCGGCCAAGGCGATGCTCGAACGCGCGTCGGGCCTGCCGTACAACGTGGACTTCTCGATGGTGCCCAACCCGGCCTTGGAGCCGCTGGACCCGGTGCAGGTCACCCACGCCGACACCGACAACGCCGAGCTGCACGTGCTCGAAACCCTGACCATCCCGCTGACCGCTGGTGGAGCGATGACCGCGACCACCCGGGAGAAGCTGATCGGAGCACCCGCATGAAGGCGGACATCCTCGCTGACCTCGTTGCGGCGCAACAGCAGGCACCGCAGCACTCGTCCGAACTCGGCTTCCACCAAGGCATCGTGCTCACCTGGGACAACCTGTCCGGCGCCAACACCGTGAACGTCCAGGGCTCGACCTTCACCAATCTGAAGGTGCTCACCTCGGGCTCCGGCGTGCTGTTCACCCCCGGCGACACCGTGGCGCTACTGCGGTTCCAGACCACCTACTTCATCCTCGGCCGTGTCGCCGCCCCCGGCGCTGGGGCCACGCTCGCCACCCGCACCGGCTTCGCCGCCAACACGGGCACCTTGAGCGCTGGAGGCGACAACGTGTGGCGCGACCTGGCCACCGGCGAGACGACCGGGCCGGTGCTGCCGAGCGTCTACATCAGCAACGCCAAGCGTGCGCTGGTGATCCTGAGCGCCTACATCGAAGTGTCCGGCGACACCGGCGGGATGATGAGCTTCGAGATCAGCGGAGCGTCAACGATTCCCGCCAATTTCTACCGTGCGATCCACCTGCACCACTTCACGTTCGATCCCGACTACGACAACACCATCGGTGCGTCGGTGTCCTCCACGTTTGTGCTCGATTCGAGCATCGTGCCGCTGAACGCCGGAATGCACACGTTCACCGCCAAGTACACCCGCCATTACGGCAGCGGTGACATCACCTTCAGCCGTCGGCACATCACCGTCATTCCCTACTGAGAAAGGAGCCGTGATGCCCAGCACCCCGACCTACAGTTTCCCGTACCCGGCGCTGTCCGACGCGCCCAACGTTCCCGCCGGTCTCAAGGCTCTGGCCGAGGCGGTGGAGGCGGTCCTGCCCACCCTGGGCAAGAAGCCCATCGTCTACACGGGAACCGCCGCAGGATGGACCGGAAACGTGGCCGTACAGCAGAACATCCTCTCCGTGGCGATCCCGGACCCGGGCTGGGCCTACAAGCTCACCTGCTGGGCCAGCATCGGCCTGCTCGTCGGCCCCTCGGTGAAGGTCGAGGTCAGCTTCCGCGACAACACCGCCGCCGGACCGCTGATCGGCCCGATCACCACGTGGGACCGCGCGGGCGCCGACACGCTCTCCACCTACTACTACAAGACCGTGATCGGCTCGACCGGTTCGCTCACGGGCGGGCGCACGGTCCACTTGACCGGCGGCAAGACCGGCCCAGGTGGCAACGGCACTGACTTGCTGGGGTCGGCCTACAGCGCCGCCATCGTCACGGTCAATCCGGTCTGAGCGTCCCGAAAGGACAGAATTATGACCCTCACGCTGCGCCGCTCGCGGTCGCCGTTCGAGGTCGGGGTACTGCTCGCACTCGGCGTGCTCTCGATCGTCTCGGCGGTGTTCTTCGACCAGGCGGCCACCTTCACCGCGCGCCAGCTTCCCGAGCCGCTGGGCCACATCATGTACGCCGGAACGGCGGTCGCCGCAGGCGTTGCGCTGACGGGCGTGTGGTGGCGGCACGACATCGCCGGGCTGCTCATCGAACGGATCGGCCTGATCTCGTTGGCCAGCTGGACGCTCGGCTACGGCCTGGCGGTGCTCGCCGTCTCCGGTGCACGCGGAATCCAGTTCGGCGGCTACATGGGCGCGGTGGCGGCCATGGCACTGGTACGGGCCTGGCAGATCGGCCGGGAAGCCCGGGAACTGTCGCTCGTTGCTGGCGCAGCGCAGCGGCTCAAGGACGAAAGCGAGGGCGCGTGATGCCCTGGTGGGTAACGATTCTGGTCGCCGTGCTGAGCGTCTTCGGCGGCGGCACGCTCGGCTCCCTGCTGTCCGTCCGGCGCGTCGGCCGGAAGATCGCGGCCGAGACCGAGCAGTCCCGCGCTGACGCCGTAACGGTGATCGCCGAGGCGGCCAAGGGGATGGTCGAGCCGCTGGCCAAGTCGCTGAAGGTCGCCGAGGAACGCGCGGACCGGCTGAACAACAAGCTGATGCTCGCGGAGGCTGAGGTCCAGGAGCTTCGGGGGCAGGTCGAGCGGCTGACCAAGGACGTGCAGGCCAAGCAGGCCGAACTCGACGAGCTGAAGGGCGCACGCTGATGGTGTTGTACGGGCTCGACATCAGCCACCACCAGGGCACCAACCCGGCGATGGGCGAGGCCGCCGCGCAGGGCGTGGCCTTCTGCATCGCCAAGGCGACGCAAGGCAAGTCGCACCAGGACACCCGGTTCGCATGGAACATCGGCCGCGCCAAGGCCGCCGGGCTGATCGTCGGCGCCTACCACTATCAGCAGGGGTCGCACTCCGCCGAGTCGCAGGTGGACAACGTGAAGCGCACGGTGCCCGCCGGGATGCCGGTCATCCCCGACGTGGAGAAGGACTCCGGCGGCGTGGGCCTGACCCGCGAGATCGTGGCGCGTCTGCGAGAGGCCGGCTACCCGGTGCCGCTGCTCTACCTCCCTCGCTGGTACCACCAGCAGCTCGGCTCGCCCTCGCTGAAGGGCCTGCCGCCGCTGTGGTCCAGCCGCTACCCGAACTACACGCCCGGCTCGCTGGCCGGGATCTACAGCACCATCCCGGCGTCCTACTGGACCGGCTACGGCGGCCTGGAGGTCGCCCTGCTCCAGTTCACCAGCTCGGCCCGCGTCGCGAACTACGGCCCGCTGGACGGCAACGCCTTCAAGGGCACCAGACAGGAGTTCGCCGCGCTGCTCGGCGGGCAGACCGCGCCCGGCCCCGTCCCATCACCCGACACCGAGGAGAACGACATGGAACTGGACCCGGGCATCGAGAAGTCGAAGACCCTGGTGGTTCGCGAAGGCGCCAAGAAGCTCGTGATCTCGCGCGGCTTCGAGGGGTTCCTGCTGCACCACGTCAAGTGGTTCGGCGAGACCAAGGACACCGGCGCGAACGAGGTGGGCAAGGCCCAGGGCGAACTCTGGATCGACCCCGCCCGCCCCTGGCAGGGCAGCGTCCCGTCCGACGCCGTCACCGCCGAGGTCTTCTACACGCTCGACGACGACACGCAGCACGCGGCCGTGGCGGCGTTCCGGTGAGCGCCCCGTGGTACCGCCGGTACGCCAAGGCCCTGCTGGGCGGACTGGCCAGCCTGACCCCGGGCGCCGTGGCCGGACTGCTCGCCCTGTTCGGCGTGGACATCGACGAAGCCACCGCGCTGGCGGTGTGCACCGTGCTCGGCGCACTGGCCGGTGGCGCGACCGTGGCCCGGGTGGAGAACGCGAAGTAGACGACACAGCAACGAAAAAGCCCCCGCACTGCCGGTTTTGCCGGGTCGGTGCGGGGGCTTTTTCATGTCCGGGTTCGGGCGGTGCCCGCCTCCCCGGTTACGCGCCGGATGTGTCCTGCGCGTCGTCTGTGGACTCGCCCTCGGCGTCGTCGGCCGTGTCGTCCGCGTCCTCCTCCGCGCTGCCCTGGCTCCGGTCGTTGGCCCATGGGTACCTGCCCACCTGGTGCTCCCTTCCTGTTGCTCCATCGGAAAACTGGCGCACCGGGGGCGGCCTGGAGCTGAAGCAGGCCGCCCCCGGCCGGTCCCCGGCCGCGCTGCGGGAAACATGCGCGTTCTCGGGGACCGCTGCCGGGGATGAACGACCCGGCAGGGGGCTGGTGCGGACCCAACCGGCGCCCCGGTCGAGGGGGGTGACAGAACACCGGCCGGTCCGCGAGTCCGGAACGCCCGCGCGAGGGGGTGCGCAGGCCCACCGGACCGTCTGGGGGTCAAAACCGCTGGAGCTTGAGGAGGCGCCGTTGCAACCAGTCGGGCGCCACATCGCACAGGACAGCCGCCGCTTCGATGGCGTCGGGGGTGAGCCGGATCAGCTCGTTGCCGTACGCCTCGGCCCACACCGCGAGCGGCCGTAGTCTCAGGTCTTTCACGCTGCGCAGGCGCGGCGCGTGGATCACCTGCACCCGTCCGCCCTCCATCGGCCACACCGACGCCACCGGCTGACCGACGACCCGGCAGTAGTCGAGCAGGCGGTCTATCGGGATCTGCCGGATCCCGGTCTCCCAGGTCCCGATCGCCTGCACGGTGACCTCGGCGAGCATCCGGGCGGCTACGTCCTCGCGGGTGAGGTTCAGCAGCGCGCGGGCGATGCGCAGGTTCCGGCCGAGTTCGACCTGGAAGGTCAGCTGGAAGGTCACCGTGGGCCTCGGCTCTCCCAATCGGCGCGCGCGGCCTGCCGGTTCTCCTCCGCAACACGCGCGTTCTGCCGCCTCGCCCACGCGGCCCGCTCGGTCGAGGTCGTCGAGCGCGGCCCGCGCCAGGTGCTGCTTGACTCGGCGGCCAGCAGCTCGTCCCGCAACACCCTGTTCGTGCGCTTCAAGCCCTCGATGTACTCATTCCACGACAAGTCGGAGGACGGCTTGTAGTTGGCGTCACCGGCGCCGGTGTTGCCGCCCCGGATGCCGAGATCCCAGTCCCGGCTCACGGGGTGCTGTCCTCGTCCTCGGTCGGCCAGTTCGGGTCGCAGTTGCACTGCCGCTGATGCATCAGCGCATCGAAGATCGACGCGCGCGGGGCAGAGCACCGACGGCACGACCGCCACCAGCGCAGCGCGTCGGCGGCGCTCTCGGGTTCTTCCCAGCGGGGCACCGGCAGCTCACCGACCGTCGGCAGCTCCCCGGACGCGGGCCGCAGCAGCGCCTCGACCTCGCCGAACTGCACTCTCGCGCTCACCGTCGCGCACCTCCCTGTGATCGGGAGGTGACGTTAAGAGCACTCAGAGCGAACTTGTGTCACCCAATGACACAAGACCCGGTTTCACCCAGTCGGTGCAACGCCCATCCGCCAGGCGAGGCCGCGCAGCTCTCGCCCGACGGCATCCCGCCGGGCGTTGTGGAGCAGACCGGCGACGGCTTCACGCGCGAACAGGTTGTTCCTGATCCGCTGCGGCGCCACCTCCTCGGCCTTGATCAAGGCCGCCACGCCCTCGTCACGAGTCCGGCGGTCCGCGATCAGTGCCCGGCCGACGTCCGCGAGGTACATCCCCTGCCTCGCTTTCGCGGGTACGGCATCCGGCCGAACCCCGCGCGACAGCTCGACCGCGCGGCCCGGCTCGCCCATCTCGACGCCGATGGACACCCGCCACATGCGCACGTTGTCGGCGCCGAAGTGCAGCATCGCGAACACCGGAGAGCCTTCCGGCAGGCGGGCAGCGAGGGCTTCGGCCTCGTCGAGGTGCGTGCTCGCCATGTCCGCGTCCCGCTTCGCCGCCGAGGCAAGGGCGGCGTTCAGGTGCAGCATTCCGGCAGCTTGAAGGACGTCCGGGCTGTCGAGCCCGCCCGCGATCTCGTCGACCGTACGCACGCTGAGCGCGTACTGCGCGGCGCGTCCGGTACTGCCGAGGGCATGGCCGCGCAGCCACGCCGCGAAGCCGATCCAGTCACTCTCGCCCAACTCGCCGGCCACGTGCTCGGCCGCTCGGGCGGCCATGACCGGGTAGCCCTTCGAGCCGAGGCCCTTCGTGATCACCGTGGCCGAGTGGAAGAGGTGCAGCAGACCGATGAGGATCGCGCGCCTGTGCTTCGGCTTCTGGACGTACGCCGCGTGCAGTTGCTCCAGCAGATCCGGCACGACCTTGCCCTGTTCCGCGTAGTCCGCTGCCGGTCGCAGCACGGTGTTGAGGTGGTCGATGCGGGCGGCCAGTTGCGGCCACGGCTGTGCCTGGACGCCAGGGTCCACACCGAGGTCATAGCTCGACAGGGCCACCTCGACATCCCGCAGCGCGGCGTGAGCTTCAGCCCCGACGGGATCGCTTGGCGCATAAGGGGCGCCGGTGATGTCGGTCGGCGCGACGCCGAGCGCACGGCACAGGTTTTCGAGCACGTGGCGACTGTTCAGGGGCTCTTCGCCGCGCTCGATCTTCCCCAGGTAGCCGTGGGTGATACCGGCAAGGGGACCAGCCTCTCGGAGGGTGAGCTGTCGCCATGAACGAATTTCACGGATGCGACGGCCGATGTCAGAGTCCATGAGGGCACTCCTTCGCAGGTGTGACCTCCTCGCATACCCCCGGCCCGTCGGCCGGGGGCGATACCTCCTGCGAAGAGGTGCACCACCAGGCTACCCAACGGTCACGCTGACGACGATGGCCACGGCCGCGAGGGCAGCGGAGATGATGGCGACCCACAAGGCCGTATGTGTGAGGGTCGTCTGCCTGCGCGACAGTTCGAGAGCTTGGGAAGCCGTCTTGTTCGCCTGCTCGGCCAGCCTGAGCGCTTCGCGCTCGCGTTCGACCTGCTCGGCTTCCTTCTTCTTCTGCTCGGCTTCTCGCCTCTGCCGCTCGATCTCGTGTTCGGTCCCTTCGCGATCACGCTTCTCGCTCATCTCGCGGTCCCAACCGATGTACCACGGCTCCTGGTACTGGGGCGGTTCGTGTGGACTCACCGTGGACGCGTCCTCTCGTCAGTACGTGCTCGGTAGTCGGATGATCCGTGCGCACCGTTACCTCACCCAACGTGACTGTTTAGAGAACGTCGGAACGCTCGCCGAGCGCTCAAACCTCGCGTACGCCTGCGCGTATGGGCGTGGGTGAGCGTTGAGCGCTCGGTGGAGCGGAGTCACACGGAGTGAACGTGATGCCGAGTCCACTTACCCCGGCCCTCGCGCTTGACCAGGCCGTCCTTCTCCAGTTCGGCGAGCACGCGGCGCAGCGTGGACTCCGCGATGTCGAGCTGCGCGCGGATCTGGGCCGGGCTCACCGGCTCGTCGCCGAGCAGGGCGAGCACCTGGCCGCGCCGGTCCTGCGTGCGCTGGTGCGGCACGGCCGGAGTCGGGTTCTGCCATCGTGGCGTTTCGCCATCGTGGGAAAACCCGACTTTGGGCGTGACCTGGGGTTCTTCCGCCACCTCGGCGACCTCGGCCAGCAGCAGGGCCTTGGTGCCCTCGTCGAGCGGGTGCGGCTCGGTGCGCGCGATGAAGGCGTTGCGCTCGGCGACCGAGGCGAAGTAGCCCTTGGTCTGCCTGGGGACCTGGTGCTCGGCGTCCTTGACGATGAACACGCCGGTGCCCAGGCCCTCCGAGCGCCAGCCCAGGTCCCGCGATCCGCCCCACATCGTCTTGGACTGCTGCTCGTCGAGGGCGAGGGAGATCTTGGTGAACTGCGCCCGCATCTCGGTGGAGCCCACGTCGGACTTGGTGGGGTTCTGCGTGGCCAAGATCAGCCGGACGCCCACCTTGCGGGCGCGCTTCGCTAGGCGGCCGGTCAGCTTCTTCACCCGCTCGCCGCCCGCCTCCACCAGGTCGGGGAACTCGTCGAAGATCGCCACCAACCACGGCATCTCCGGCGAGGGAGCGAAGGAGTCCGGCCCGCCCTCGGCCTTCTCGGCCGCCAGCTTCCGCTCCCGGTAGGAGACGATCTCCAGCAGGCGCTCCAGCAGGGTGATCGACTCGTCCTCGTCGGTGGCCAGGGGAGCGGCCAGCAGGGACTCCCACGGCCCGAGGGTGGCCCCGGCCGCCATGTCCGAGCCGACCACCGCCACGTCCCCGGCCTGGAACAGCCACAGCAGGATGGACTCCACCAGGACGCTCTTGCCGCCGCCGGTCTGGCCGACGATCAGCAGGTGCCGCAGGTCCACCAGGTTGGGCGTGCCGTCGTCGAGCAGGCCGAGATCCAGGCGGCAGCCCAGGTGCGCCAGGGACTGGCTGGTCTCCAGCCCGAGCACCGGGTGCGGGAGCTTCGCCTTCCACGGGTCCTTGGGCAGGATGCGGACCTTCACCCGGCGGCCGTTGGTGGGGTCCTCGGTGATCTGGACCGCGCCGGTGCGCAGGTTGAACAGCGAGACCAGGCGCCGGGCGGCGCCCGCCGCTTCGTAGATGGTCTCGGCGGGCTTGAGCGAGATGGTCAGCAACACCCCGGAGTTCTGGAGGCGTTCCGAGCGCACCACCTTGGAGCCCACCAGCCCGCGCATGCCGTGCTCGTCGTCGGCCACCCGCTTGGGCCAGGCCCGGGTGAACCGGTTGGCAGGTCCCTTGGAGCGGATGCGCCGATGCCAGGACCACGGGCCGCCGAAGACCGCCAGCGACGCCAGGCCGGTCCACCAGGTCGCCTGGTTCCAGCCCCACAGGCTGGTGGCCGACATCCACGCGCCAGCCACCACCAGGAGACCGAAGGCGTACACCCGCTCCACCGGGCGGTCCAGGACTCCGCGTTCGCCCGCGTCGGCATCGCCAGGCACCAGCTTGGTCACCAGCCACACCAGGGCGGTCGCCAGGCGCTCGTTCACCAGGGTGGCCACCAGGCTGGCGATCACCAGGACCGCCAGCGCACCAGGCAGTGCCCACCAGGTGGGCCACCAGGCGTGGATCACCAGGCTGGTGAAGCCCGCCAGGATGAACACCCAGACCGGCACCAGACCCCGCCGCCAGCGCCACGCCAGGCGCGCCAACCAGCCCGCCAGCACGAGGAAGCCGCCCAGCAGGAACGGCACGTCGAAGGCGTACCAGGACCGGCCGATGGTCAGGTGCCGCTTCCTACCCACCGTCGGCGCCCTTCACCAGCGCCAGCGGGGTCTTGCGCGCCTCGGCGAGGACCTGGCGGGCCTGGTGGTCGGAGATCCCCAACTCCTTCGCCAGACGCCCACGGCCCACCTGTTCGCCAGCCGCCTCGGCCTGGCGCACCAGCTCCCGGGCGCGCTCCACCAGGTCACCCGCCACCGGGCGCGGCTGGCGCTTGGCGGCAGGGGCGGGCTTCGGGCGCTTGGCGGGCGCGGGCTCGGGGTCCTCCACCGGGCTGGCGGGCGGGATCGTGGGCGCCTGGTCCTCGGTGGTGGCTCCCGAGGTCTGGTCCTGGTGGTTGGCGATCTCCTGGCGGTGCCGGGAGACCGCCAGCAGCCCGATCCCGGCGGCCGTCATCAGGCCGTCAATCACCAGGGGACCGACCGAGGCCGACAAGGTGGGGTAGTGCCAGTGCAGGAGCAGGTCCCGGATGTGCTGGTAGGAGATGACGGCGGAGAACAGGGCCACCGCCCCCACGCCGAGGTAGATGGCCACCTTCCAGGTCCAGCGGTCCGGCCACGGCACCCGCGACAGCACCTCGACCGAGATCAGCAGTGCGAGCGGCCACACGGCGGCGCCGATCTGCGCCGCGAGCGTCGGGCTCCAGCCGGCGTCTGCCCCCTCGGGCGGAATGCGGGTCGCCAAGACGTTGGCGGCCACGCTGACCACCGAGCCGAAGAGGAAGCCGCTCCAGGTCGAGAGGTGCCCCGGGGTTGTGTTCGCGCGCATCACGCGTCCTCCCCGGAGTTCCAGGCGTGCCACACCGGGTGGTGCTGCCACGTCGGGCAGTCGCGGAGGTTGCCAGGGCACACCGGGCTGTTCCCGGAGCCATCGCACCTCTGGATCCGAGGCATGGCGTTCGGGTCGTTGTGGCGGCGAAGGGTGCCGTCCTTCGTGAGCCCGTGCTGGTGCTTGCACTCGGGGCACAGCCCGCGCGCGGCCATCAGCCGAGCCCGATCAGCGGGGCGCCGATGCCGCGCACCCACGGCAGCACGATGACGAGGGCCGACACCACGGCCACCCGGTAGATCCACACACGCATGCGAGCGCTCCTCGGAGGTCAGGAGCGGGCGGGCCGTCTGCCTCCCGGCGATGGTGCCCACTGGACTCGCTCGTCCTAGCCGCATGTGTAGGACGAGCATTGTTCCCGCTGACCGCCGTCAGGTGTGACAGGCCCGCATCACGGAACTCGTCCTCCACCCGACGTGACATGCCGGTGGTGTCACCGACCGCCAGCCCCGGCACCAGCCCAGCGGGTTCCTCGCTGAGCACGCCGGATGCCTTCCGGAGTCCTGCTCGCATTGATGCGGCTGCCCGCTGCCACCACGGCGCCTCGGTGACCGCTAGAGGTGGCCCTCGTACTTGGAGGGCCGCCACGGTCAGCTCGGCCTGACGCCCCGGGGCCAGGGAACCCGAGGCCGTCACCTGCTGCCCTGGCAACAGATCCGACCAGCCTTCCAACGCGGCCAGCAACACCACTCGACCGTCGGAGACCACTGCCCGCCGGTCGACCGTGGCTTCGGCGACCTCAGCCGGGATCAGCACCGCACTCGTACCACCTGCCCTTCCCGCGTAGCCGGCCGAACGGATCGGCCGGGGCCGTTCGGTGACCGTCACCCGGAACACCGCGTGTACTCCTCGATCCGCCGCCGGACGGATCGGATCCTGTTGCGCGGCCTGCAACCGTGGCGTCACCACCACCGCGAGCAGCGCGCCGAAACCCAGTAGTGCCAACAGAAGCGCTCGAAACCGCTCGTCGCCCGCTGCGCGGCGGCGGGCGACGACCAGTCCGGCAACCGCCATCGCTGCGACACCCGCGCCGACCGCGAGAGCCACCCACCAGCCGAACAGCAGGCCGCCGAGCGTGCCGAGCCACACGGTGAGCGCGGCCGGTACCAGCCGCATGTCGTGCCCGGCCGGTTCCGGGGTGACCGCCGAATCGGCGGCCTGGGTCATTGCACGGTCACCTGATCACGCAAGCGCGTGAACCGGGTTTCGCCGATTCCTTCCACTTCACGGAGTTGCTCGACCGCGGTGAAACGGCCGTGTTGATTGCGCCAGTCGAGAATGCGTTGCGCGGTCACTTCTCCGACACCGGGTAAATCGTCGAGCTGAGCCAGGCTCGCGGTGTTGAGGTCGACCTTGACCTCGGGTCCGGCGCCGGGGGAAGTCGGCGCCGGACCTTGGGCCTGTGGTGGTGCTCCCACATCGAGTTGCTCCCCGTCGCTGAGACGGCGAGCCAGGTTCACGGTGGCAAGATCGGTGCCGGGTAAGGCGCCACCGGCCGCACGCACCGCGTCGGCGACCCGCGCTCCGGCGGGAAGCGTGACCAGGCCCGGCCGGATGACCTTGCCGATCACGCTCACCACCAACTCGGCGGACGCGCTCGGTGGTGGTGCGCTGGAAACCGGTGCCGCACGGGCGATCGGCAATGGCGGGGCGCGCTCCGGCTCCGGCCCGCCGCCGAACAGCAGCAGGGCCGTGAGCACGATCGAGAGCACACCGGCGATGGCGAACACGATCGCGGTGCGGCGTTTTACCGGACTGCCACGGGCTTTGGGGAGCCAACGCGTGACCAGCCTGCGCGTGCGGTCGCGTTCGACCCGGGCCGCCAGTTCGGCGAGATCCGGTTTCGGTTCCTCGGAGGATGGTGCTCCGGGATGGGCGAGTGATTGAAGACGTTCGAACACGCCTTCGACGCTATGGGGATGGGGCGGGGGAGGCCAGGGGGCGGGGCGGGGGCTGTGGATAAGTGGGTGGTTGTGGACAACTCAGCGGGCGGCGTGGACGAATTCGGCGTTCGGGTGTTTGATGGCCGAAGAGCCGTTGTTTCCCAGCGCCGAGTCCGTTGTTCTACCGCGAAAGACAAATGTGGCTCCCGGACGGGCCAGCGTCCGGAAGCCACATTCGTGTTCAGGAAAGGAGATTATTTGGCGAGAGCTTCGCGAACCGCGTCGGCGGAGGCGGGCACGGTGGCGCGCGGGCCGATCTTGCCCTCGACGGCATCGAGCGTCTTGAGGCCGTCACCGGTGATCAGGAGAACGGTTTCCTCGTCCGGGTTCAGCTTCCCGGCCTCGACGAGCTTCTTCGCGGTCGCCACGGTCACGCCGCCGGCGGTTTCGGTGAAGATGCCTTCGGTGCGCGCCAGGAGGCGGATGCCCTCGACCACCTCTTCGTCGCTGACGTCCTCGATCGAGCCGCCGGTGCGGTTGACCACGTCCAGCACGTAGGGGCCGTCCGCCGGGTTGCCGATGGCCAGCGAGCGGGCGATGGTGTCCGGCTTGACCGGCTGCACCACGTCGTGCCCGGCGCGGAAGGCGGCCGAGACCGGCGAGCAGCCGGTGGCCTGGGCGCCGAAGATCTTGTACGGCGACTGCTCGACGAGACCGAGTTCACCCAGCTCGCGGAAACCCTTGTCCACCTTGGTCAACTGAGAACCGGAGGCGATCGGCACGACAATCTGCTGCGGGCGGCGCCAGCCCAGCTGCTCGGCCACCTCGAAGGCCAGCGTCTTCGAGCCCTCGGAGTAGTACGGCCGCACGTTGACGTTGACGAACGCCCAGTTCTCGTTCTCCGCGGCGAGCTGGGTGGCCAGGCGGTTGACGTCGTCGTAGTTGCCGTCGACGGCGATGAGCGCGCCGTCGTAGACCGCGGTGGTGAGGATCTTGGCCCGCTCCAGGGTCTTCGGGATCAGCACCACGGATTCCCAGCCCGCGCGGGCCGCGGCCGCGGCCACGGCGTTGGCCAGGTTGCCGGTGGAGGGGCAGGCCAGCACCTCGAAGCCGAACTCGCGGGCGGCGGCCAGTGCCACCGCGACCACGCGGTCCTTGAACGAGTGGGTGGGGTTGCCGGTGTCGTCCTTGACCCAGACTCGCTTGAGCCCCAAGGCTTTCGCGAGCCGGTCGGCACGCACCAGCCGGGTACAGCCGGGCTCGGTGTTCGGGATCTCCTCGACGTTCGACGGCACCGGAAGGAGGCTCTTGTAGCGCCAGATGTTGCGCGGGCCCTTCTCGATGTCCTCGCGGCGCACGCGGCCGAAGTCGTAGGCGACCTCGAGCGGGGAGAAGTCCTCGGCGGAGACGAACTCGGGCGCCAGCGGCTGGCGGTGGCCCTCTTCCTTCGACACCAGCTCGACGGCCGGGCCGAGGTCCAGGGTGCGCTTGGTCGTGCGGAGGGTGGCAGTCATCGCGAGGTCCTTCCTCATCTGCCCCACGGGTGTGGGCCGGAATTGGCACCGTGATCGTCAGCTACCTCGCGGAATCGAGATGACAGGCTGACGCCGGTTGCCGGGGCTTCTTCGGGCCGTATCCCTCTGCCCCTCTGGATGAGCGGTATTCGGTTGTCGGGCCGCGCTGGGCGCGGCGCCTCGCCAACACCGTACGGCATCACGCCGTGCCCACGCGAGGACCTCACCGTGCCGGGCTAGCCGTAGCCGGGCGTGGCAGGATCGTGCCGTGACCGACGCAGCCGCGCTCCACCTCGTGCTCGGCGAGGAAGAACTGCTCATCGAGCGGGCGATTCGAGCCGCTCTCGAGGCCGCCCGTAGGGCCGATCCGGCGGCGGACCTCACCCGGATGAAGGTGTCCGAACTCACAGCCCCGGTGCTGGCCGAGCTGGTCAGTCCGTCACTGTTCAGCGAGGGCCGGGTGATCGCGATCGATGGGGCGCAGGACGCCTCGCAGGAGATCGGCGACGCGATCCTGGCCTACGTCAAGGACCCCGCCGATGGGGTGGTGCTCGTGATCGTGCACACCGGCGGCGGCCGGACGAAGGCGGGCAAGGCGCTGCCTGCTGCCCTGCGCAAGGCCGGGGCGGAGGTGGTCGAATGCCCGAAGATCACCAAGCCCGCCGAGCGGGAAGCCTTTGTGCGCAACGAGGTCCGGCAGGCGGGCGGCAAGATCGACGCCGCCGGGGTGATGGCGCTGATCGACTCGGTGGGGTCGGATCTGCGGGAGCTCTCGTCGGCCGCGACGCAGCTGGTGGCCGACTCCGGTGGGAAGGTCGACGAGCACGCCGTTCGGCAGTACCACCGGGGCCGGGCGGACGTGACCGGGTTCGCGGTGGCGGAGAAGGCGGTGTCCGGGGATCGGGCGGCGGCGCTGGAGTCGGTGCGCTGGGCGATGCAGATCGGTGTGCCGCACGTGCTGGTCGCCGACGCGCTGGCGGACGCGGTACGGACGATCGCAAGGGTGGCCGGGGCCGGGCGCGGGAACCCGAACGCGATGGCGGGGGAGCTGGGGATGCCGCCGTGGAAGATCCGGAAGGCGCAGGGGCAGGTGCGCGGGTGGGGGCCGGACGGGCTGGCGGACGCGATGCGCGTCGTGGCGAAGCTCAACGCGGACGTGAAGGGGGCGGCGGCGGATCCGGACTACGCCCTGGAGCGGGCGGTGCTGGCGATCGCGGCGGCTAAGGAACGGCGCTGAGGTCAGCAGCTTCGGGGGACTGGTTCGGGAACTGGCGTGTTGGCACGGAGCTGAGGCGCTGACACGCGGGGCGCTGGCGTGGGGCTGAGGCGCCGACGCGAACTGGCGCGCCGACGCGAACTGGGTGCCGACGCGAACTGGCGCGCCGACATGATCTGGGCGCCGACATGGAGCTGAGGTGCCCGCGCGAATCTGGGGCACCGGCACGGATGTGCGGCACTAGCACGGAGCTGGGGCACCGGCACGGATGTGCGGCACCAGCACGGAGCTGGGGCACCGGCATGGTGGTGTGGCACCAGCACGGAGCTGGGGCACCGTGACGGATGTGGGGTCGGCACGAGCCGCCAGCTGGGTACTGGCGGGTTTGGCGCGGGCCGGGTGGCTTCAGTCGCTGGCGCTGGATCGGGGCTTCGAGCGTCGCTGGGTGTTGGGCTGGGGTGGCAAAGCTCAGGTGGTGGTGAAGCGGGCCAGGGCGCGGATCTTGTTCGTGGCGTCCAGGGCGGCGACCTTGTAGGCCTCCGACAGGGTCGGGTAGTTGAAGACGGCGTCCACCAGGTAGTCGACGGTGCCGCCGCAGCCCATTACGGCTTGGCCGATGTGGACCAGGTCGGTGGCGCCGGTGCCGAAGACGTGGACGCCGAGCAGCTTCCTGTCCTCTGTGGACACCAACAGCTTCAGCATCCCGTACGAGTCGCCGGCTATTTGGCCTCGGGCTAGTTCGCGGTACCGGGCGGTGCCGGTTTCGTAGGGGATCGACGACGAAGTCAGCTCAGCCTCCGTCGCGCCGCAGTAGGAGATTTCCGGGATGGTGTAGATGCCGATCGGCTGGAGGGCGGCCAGTTCGTTCGCCGGCTCACCAAATGCGTGGTAGGCGGCCAGCCTGCCCTGGTCCATCGAGGTCGCGGCCAGCGCGGGGAAACCGATCACGTCACCGACGGCGTAGATGTGCGGCACCTCGGTGCGGTAGTGGCCGTCCACGCTGAGCCGTCCGCGCTTGTCGGCCGTCAAGCCCGCGTGCTCCAGGCCGAGCGCGTCGGTCATGCCCTGGCGCCCCGCCGAGTACATCACCGCTTCGGCCGGGATGCGCTTTCCGCTGGCCAGCGACGTCACCGTGGCGTGCTCGCCGACCGCCACGTCGACCACCTTCTCGCCGAACCGGAAGGTCACCGCCAGGTCCCGCAGGTGGAACTTCAGCGACTCGACGATCTCCGGGTCGCAGAACTCCAGCATCCGCTCGCGCTGCTCGACCACGGTCACCCGGCAGCCGAGCGCGGCGAACATCGACGCGTACTCGATGCCGATCACCCCGGCCCCCACCACGACCAGCGAGGACGGGATGCGGTCGAGGCTCAGGATCTCGTCCGAATCGAGCACCCGCGCCTCGTCGAAGTCGACCTCCGGGGGTCGCGCCGGCCGCGTGCCGGTGCCGATCACGACGAACTCGCCGGTCAGCGCCGTCCGCTCACCGCGCGGACCGCCTTCGACCGCGACCGTGTGCGGATCGGTGAACCGGCCGAGGCCGCTGACCAGGTGCACCCCGTTGCGCAGCAGCTGCGCGCGCACCACCTCGACCTCACGCCCGATCACGTGCTGCGTGCGCGCCATCAGATCCGAGATGGTGATGTCCTGCTTGACCCGGTAACTCGCCCCGTACAGCTCGCGCTGGCTCATCCCGGTCAGGTAGTGCACGGCCTCGCGCAGCGTCTTCGACGGAATGGTGCCGGTGTTGACGCACACCCCGCCGACCATGTCGTGGCGGTCGACCACCGCCACGCGCTTGCCGAGCTTGGCCGCGGCGATCGCGGCCTTCTGCCCGCCGGGGCCGGAGCCGATCACGATCAGGTCGTAGTCATAGGCGCTCACGCGCCATAGCCTGCCCTATCGAGACGCCGAACACACGAAAAAGCCCCCGGTTGATCACCGGGGGCCCTTCGGGAAGCGGCTCAGAGCGCGTTGACGCGCTTGGCCATCGCCGACTTCTTGTTCGCGGCCTGGTTGGCGTGCAGCACGCCCTTGGTGGCGGCCTTGTCCAGCTTGCGGGCGGCCTCCTGCTGGGCCTCGGTGGCCTTGGCCTTGTCGCCGGAGTCGGCGGCCTCGCGGAACTTGCGGATCGCGGTCTTCACCGAGGACCGGATCGCCTGGTTGCGCTGACGCGCCTTCTCGTTGGTCTTGATGCGCTTCATCTGCGACTTGATGTTGGCCATACCGGCGCTCCCTCTGGTTTCCTCGGGTGGTCGCCGCCGCGTCTGTCAAGTGGCCCCGCGACTGCGGGTTTCCTCCATGGCGGAATGCCACGCGGCAACGAGTGAAAAGCCTAACATCCTGCTCAGCGGCCTCGCGGGCGGGCGTAGGTTGATCTCCGGTGAACGTGACGGCCCTGCTCCTCGTGCTCGGTGCGGCCGTGGTGCACGCCGGGTGGAACCTCGCCGCGAAGCGGGTCGCCGGCGGCGGGGCGCGGTTCGTCTTCCTCTACTACACCGTGACCGCGGTGGTCTTCGCGCCGGTGGCGGCGATCTCCCTGCTGTTCGCCGACGAACGTCCACAGTGGACCTGGCTGCTGGCGGCGGCCGGGACCGCGGTGCTCCACGTCGCCTACGGGATCGTGCTGCAGCGCGGGTACGCGGTCGGCGACCTGTCCGTGGTCTACCCGCTGGCCAGGGGCAGCGGGCCGCTGCTGTCGGTGCTGGCCGCGGTGCTGGTCCTCGGCGAACGGCCGGGCTGGCTCGGCCTGCTGGGCGCCTTCCTGGTGGTCGCCGGTGTGCTGGTGATCGGCAGCGGAGGCGCGGGCACCGACCCGAAGCAACGCCGCGCGGGCATCTTCTACGGCCTGCTCACCGGCGCCGCGATCGCCGGGTACACGCTGTGGGACGCCCATTCGGTGACCAGCCTGGCCGTGCCGCCGCTGGTCTACTTCAGCCTCGGCGCGGTGCTGCAGAGCGCGCTGCTCGCGCCGTACGCCCTGCGTGGCGCGGCCACCGGCAGGCTGTGGCGCGAGTACCGCCGCGAGGTGCTGCTGGTCGGCGTGTTCTCCCCGGTGGCCTACCTGCTGGTGCTGTTCGCCATGCGGATGGCGCCGGTGAGCTTGGTCGCACCGGCGCGGGAGCTCAGCATCGTGCTCGGCGGCCTGGCCGGGTGGCTGGTACTGGGTGAAGCCGACCCGCTGCGCCGCGTGCTCGGTTCCTGTGTCGTGCTGGCCGGGATCACCGCCATTGCGGTGGCGTGAACGCGCCGGTAGGGAAGTAGGCATGGAAGTTCTGAACAGCCGAGTGCTGCTGATGCCGAAGGACCTGGAGGTCTCCACGGCCTTCTACCGGGACACCCTGGGCCTGGCGATCTACCGCGAGATCCCGGTCGGCACCATCTTCTTCCTCGGCGGCGGCTTCCTGGAACTCGTCGGCCGCGGGGAGACCGGGCCGACCCCGGACATCGCCTTCTGGCTGCAGGTCCGCGACCTGGAAGCCGCGCTGGCCGAACTGGCGGCCAAGGGCGTCGAGCCGGTGCGCGAGGCCCGCCGCGAACCGTGGGGCCTGGACGAGGCCTGGATCGCCGATCCCGACGGCACCCGGATCGTGCTGGTCGAGGTGCCCGCGGGCCACCCGCTGCGCACCGACGTCCGGGACCACTCGAAGAGCTGAGTTACCTTCGGCGCGTGACGAACCCCACGCGCCGACTGGTCAAGGCGCTCGCCTGGTGTCTCGCGCTGGTACTCGGCCTGCTGGCCTGGAGCACGGTCGCGCGGGTGACCTACGGCGGTGATCCGGTGGCCGACCGGCTCGGCGTGGCCACCGTCACCGGCTGCGCCGAGCACGGTCCGATCGGGCCGCACGGCTTCGGCACCAGCTACACCTGCCAGGCCGACGTCCGCTGGTCGGACGGCGAAACCGAGCACGCCGAGTTCCCGGCGGGCCAGCTCGAGCCGGGCGAGCGGGACGTGCCGGTCTACCTCGACACGTCCGAATCCGGCCGCGCCGACACCACGCTCGGCCGCAACGACACGGCGAAGTACTCGGCCGTGCGGTTACCGGCGGTGATCGGGTTCGGCTTCCTGGCCGTGGTGCTCGCGCTCGCCGCCGCGGTCTCGGTGTACCGGGTCTTCCGCCCGGAGGAGCGGGCCGAGGCCAAGGAGTGGCCGGTCACGCGGGCCGAGCGGAAGGCGATCCGGATCCCGCGGCTGCAGCTGCTCGTGGCCTGGCTGGTGGCCGCCGTGGCCTACACCGTGCTGGCCACCATCCCGCGATACGACGCGCCCCGGGGCGAGGGCAGCTTCACCTCGCCGTGGCCGCAGATCGAACAAACGCTGCTGGTGGACCCGCCCGCGACCGGCGTGGTGATCATCGGCCTCATCCTCGCCGTGCTGGTCTGGGTGATCTTCTCGTCCGTGCGCACCGACGCCGCGCGGGTGCGCCGGTACGGGGCCGAATTTCTGGCGCGTGACCAGCGGAAGAAGCCCGTTGCGGCCGAACGGCCCAAGCGCGGTGCGGCCGGACTGGTCATCGGGTTGCTCTTGCTGGCGGTCGCCGCGTGGGGCACCATCCGCGTCATCTCGACCGGGACGGCCGCGCCGTTCCCGGTCTGGCTGGCTTCGGCTCGGGACGCCGTGCTGTTCGCCTGCCTGGGCGCGCTCTGGCTGGCTACGGCCGAGACCTCGCACCAGCGGATCGCGCGCCTGCTCGCCGAGCACGCCGGACCGCGATCCGGATCGGGTGGAACCGGGGGCGGTACCGCTACGTCGTAGCCGCTGAATGGAAGGACAGCTGTGGCAACTGAGGGAATGGCCGGTGGCGAGCAGTGGCTCGCCGACTACACCCGGCGCGTCGGGGACATCCAGCGCAAGGCGCAGGAAACCCAGGACCAGATCAAGAACATGCGTGCGCGGGCGAGCAGCCCCGACGGCGCGGTGACCGTGGTCCTCGCGCCGGGAGGCAGACTCGAGAGCCTCACCCTCAGCCCCGCCTCGGTCCAGCTCGGGCACCAGCGGCTGGCCGCGTCCATCACGCAGACCATCCAGGCCGCGCACGCCGACGCCGCCGCGCAGACGCAGGCCGCGCTCCAGCCGCTGGTCGGCGAGTCCGACGCGATGGAGTTCCTGAAGGACCAGGTCGGCGCCGCGATCGCCGAGGACCCGGCCGCGCCGCAGGCCGAGGACCAGCCGCCGGCGCCGCAGCAGCCGCGCCGCGACACCGGTCCGGACGATGACGACGAAGACTTCGGCGGCTCGATCATGAGGAGGGTCTGATGCCCGACGGTGGGTTCAAGGCGAAGCCCGACGAACTGCTCACGCACGCCGGCACCGTGCTCAAGCTGGGTGACCGGCTCAACCGGGCCGGGTCGAAGGGCGCCGGGGTCGATCTCGGCATGGAGACCTACGGGATCATCGGCCAGGCCTTCAGCGGCGGCGTGCGCGACCAGATCTCCGAGACCGCGACCGCGCTGAACGAACTGGGTGAGGGCCTCACCGACTTCAGCGAGGGCATCAAGGAGGCCGGTGGCGCCTACGAGCGCTTCGAGAAGGAAGTCCAGGAGCTGCTCGAACTGTTCAAGGAGGACTGATGGGGGCCACCGACGGCGCGGGGATCGTCGACACCGTCTACCAGGCGGCGAACGATTTCAACAATCCCGAGGACTGGGCGATGGACGGGCTGGCGCTCGGCCTCGACGCTCTCGGCCTGATCGCCAACCCGCTGGGCGGCCTGCTCAGCGCCGGGATCGGCTGGCTGATCGAGCACCTGGACTTCCTCAAGGAACCGCTCGACGACCTGGCCGGCGACCCGGGCAAGATCAACGAGATCGCCGCGGTCTGGGGTGAGCAGATCCGCAAGGAGGTCGGCCAGATCGCCGACGACTACGGCAAGGCGATCGAGACCGAGACCGCGGGCTGGGAGGGCCAGGCCTCGGTCAAGTACCGCGAGACCGGCCAGCAGATCGTCGAGCAGATCAAGTCGCTCGACGCCGCTTCGGCCGCGGTGTCCGAGGGCCTGCGCGGCTCCGGGCAGCTGGTCGCCACCGTGCGCGGCATCATCCGCGACATCATCGCCGAGGTGGTCGCCGAGATCGTGCTGGCGGCCGCGGCCGCGCTGGCCACCAGCTGGTGCACGCTCGGTGGCTCGATCGCCGCGTTCACCGGCTGGGCCGTGGCGCGGGGTGCGGCCACCGCGGGCAAGATCGCGGGCAAGATCTCCAAGCTGCTGATGAAGCTGGCGAACATCCTCAGCAAGTTCAGCAAGCTCCGCGGCGCGGTGCAGGCGCTGGGCAAGCTGGCCAAGCGGTTCGGCGACACGGCCAAGACCCTCGGCAAGACCGCCGCGCGCAACGGCAAGTCCCTGCGCCAGGTCGAAGGCGCGGTGGACGGCTGGAAGGACGCGGTCACCAGCAAGCTGCCCGGCGGGCTCAAGCACGCCGCCGACAGCGTGGACGGGCTGATGGGCAAGCGGGTCCGCGACGGGTTCGCCGACACCATGAGCCCCGGCAACCTCGGCCGCGTCGGCCTGTACGAGGCCGCCAAGGAAGAGGCGAACGCGGACGAGAACTACGAGGAAGCCAAGCAGAACGTCGCGAAGGGCTCCTAGCCCGCTCTCGGCGGAGCGAGTTCAGTCCGAGCTGATTGCCCGCAGCTGCGCCGCTCGCGCGGCCATCGGGCCCGGCGGGTCCCAGACCCACGTCTGCAGGTCGGTGAAACCGGCTTCGGTCACTTCGGCGGCGAGTTCGTGCCTGCTCACGGGAAGCCACTTCTCGTGGGCGGACAGCACGAGCTTGCCGCCGGGCCGGAGCACCCGGCGCAGTTCGGCGAGCGCGGCCGCGCGATCGGGCCACAGCTGCACGTTGTTCACCGAGATCACCACGTCGGCCGAGTTGTCGTCCAACCCGGTCTCCGCGGCGGAGCCGAGGTGCAGTTCCACGTTCTCCGCGCCTTCACAGCGTTCGGCGCACAACTCCAGCATTTCGGCGGACGGGTCCACGCCGATCACCCGGCCGGCCCGGCCCGCCGCGGCGAGCACGCCGACGCCCGGTCCCGGCCCGACGACCAGCACGGTCTCACCCTGGGTGAGCCGGGCCACGTCGACCACGTGGCGTTCGGTGGCCGCGTTGCCCGCCGCCATCACCCAGCCGCCGAGGCGCCCGAGCAGCCCGCGCGGGTGGCCGAAGGCCCGGTCCAGCACTTGTTCGAGGGAAGTACTCATACCTTCGATGTCAACACGGAGCGCAGCCGGTCGCATCGGGGATCGCCCGGAGATGAGCACTGGTCAACCGGGTCGGTGACCCTTCATGGGACGATGGAGCTGCCGAATCCCGACTTTCGCCGAGGACCAGTCACTGTGACGTTCGCCGACACCACCTTCACGCCGCCGGAGTTGATCCGCAACTTCTGCATCATCGCGCACATCGACCACGGGAAGTCCACCCTGGCCGACCGGATGCTGCAGCTCACCGGGGTGGTCGAGGAGCGGGCGATGCGCGCGCAGTACCTCGACCGGATGGACATCGAGCGCGAGCGGGGGATCACCATCAAGGCGCAGAACGTGCGCCTGCCGTGGCAGGTCGACGGGCAGGACCACGTGCTGCACCTGATCGACACCCCCGGCCACGTGGACTTCACCTACGAGGTCTCGCGCGCGCTGGAGGCGTGTGAGGGCGCCATCCTGCTGGTCGACGCCGCGCAGGGGATCGAGGCGCAGACGCTGGCCAACCTGTACCTGGCGCTGGAGAAGAACCTCCACATCATCCCGGTGCTGAACAAGATCGACCTGCCCGCCGCCGAGCCGGACAAGTACGCCGCCGAGCTGGCGCACATCATCGGCTGCGAGCCGTCGGACGTGCTGCGGGTCTCGGCGAAGACCGGGCAGGGCGTGACCGAACTGCTCGACGAGGCGGTCCGGCAGGTGCCGCCGCCGGTCGGCGAGGCCGACGCCCCGCCGCGCGCGATGATCTTCGACTCGGTCTACGACACCTACCGCGGCGTGGTCACCTACATCCGCGTGGTCGACGGCAAGATCACCCCGCGCCAGAAGATCAAGATGATGTCCACCGGCGCCACCCACGAACTGCTCGAGGTCGGCATCATCTCGCCGGAGCCGAAGGCCAGCGCCGGGCTCGGCGTCGGCGAGGTGGGCTACCTGATCACCGGCGTGAAGGACGTCCGCCAGTCCAAGGTCGGGGACACCGTGACCTCGGAGCGCAAGGGCGCCGAGGAGCCGCTGGCCGGGTACCGCGAGCCGAAGCCGATGGTCTACTCCGGGCTGTACCCGGTGGACGGTTCGGACTACCCGGTGCTGCGCGAGGCGCTGGAGAAGCTCCAGCTCAACGACGCCGCGCTGACCTACGTGCCGGAGACCTCGGTGGCGCTGGGCTTCGGCTTCCGCTGCGGGTTCCTCGGCCTGCTGCACCTGGAGATCACCCGCGACCGGCTGGAGCGCGAGTTCGGCCTCGACCTGATCTCCACCGCGCCGAACGTGGTCTACCAGGTCTATCTGGAGGACGGCAGCGAGGTGACGGTGACCAACCCGTCGGACTGGCCGACCGGGATGAAGATCGCCGAGGTGCACGAGCCGCTGAGCAAGGTCACGGTGATCGCGCCGTCGGAGTTCATCGGCGCGATCATGGAGCTGTGCCAGGGCAAGCGCGGCCAGCTGCTGGGCATGGACTACCTGTCCGAGGAACGCGTGGAGCTGCGGTACAACCTGCCGCTGGCGGAGATCATCTTCGACTTCTTCGACTCGCTGAAGTCGCGCACCCGCGGCTACGCCTCGCTCGACTACGAGGAGGCCGGCGAGCAGGCGTCCGAGCTGGTCAAGGTCGACATCATGCTGCAGGGCGAGACGGTCGACGCGTTCTCCGCGATCGTGCACAAGGACGCCGCGTACTCCTACGGCAACCGGATGGCCACGCGGCTGCGCGAGCTGATCCCGCGCCAGCAGTTCGAGGTGCCGATCCAGGCGGCCATCGGCTCGCGGATCATCGCCCGCGAGACCATTCGCGCGATCCGCAAGGACGTGCTGGCCAAGTGCTACGGCGGGGACATCTCGCGGAAGCGGAAGCTGCTGGAGAAGCAGAAGGAAGGCAAGAAGCGGATGAAGACGGTCGGCCGGGTGGAGGTCCCGCAGGAGGCCTTCGTCGCCGCACTGTCCACTGAGGACGCTTCGGACAAGGGCAAGGGCAAGAAGTAGCGCTGTGCGCCTGGCGGCGGTGGCGCGGGCGGTCCGGGACGGCGAGTTGGATCCGGCCGAGCTGCTCGACGGCGCACTGGCGCGGGCGACGGATCAGGGTTCGCTGAACGCGGTCGTGCACCTCGACCGCTCGGCGGCGGTTCGCGCGGACGGTCCGCTCGCCGGGATCCCGGTGCTGGTCAAGGAGATCATCGAGGTCGAGGGGCTGCCGTTCCGCTGCGGCTCGGAGGTGTTCGCCGACCGGGTCGGGGCCGCGGACGCAGAGGTCGTGGCCAGGGTCCGGGCGGCGGGCGGGGTGGTCTTCGGGCTGACGCACAGCCACGAGTTCGCCTACGGCTGCACGGGCTCGGCCAACCGGGCCGGGCCGTGCCGGAATCCGCATGACCCTTCGCGCATCACGGGCGGTTCGAGCTCGGGCTCGGCGGCGGCGGTGGCCGCCGGGATCGCCGGGCTGGCGCTGGGTACGGACACGGCGGGCTCGGTGCGGGTCCCGGCCTCGTTGTGCGGCGTGGTCGGGGCGAAACCGAGTCGTGGCCTGCTGCCGGTGGACGGGGTGTTCCCGCTCTCGCGGTCGCTGGATCACGTCGGCGTGTTCACCGGTTCGGTGGCGGACGCGCGGTATGCCGTCGAGGTGCTGGGACGGATTTCGTTGCCCGCCTTGGATTCTCGGCCTCGGCTCGGGGTGGTCGACGTGGAAGCTTCGCCCGAGGTGGCGGCGGCCTTCGACGACAGCCTCCGTGCGCTGGAAGCCGCGGGGGCGCGGCTGACCCAGGTGGGCTTCGACTGGGACGAGCTGAACCGGACCGCGGTCGAGCTGCAAGGGCCGGAGGCCGCGGCGGTGCACGCGGAGTTGCTTTCCGAGGAGTACCAGCCGGATGTGCGAGACCGGCTACGGGCGGCGGCGGAAGTGCCGGGGTGGCGGTACGTCCTGGCGCGGGAGCGGGTTCAACCGCTGACCGCGGCGGTGGAGCGGGTGCTGTCCGAAGTGGACGCTGTGGTGCTGCCGACGGTGCCGATGCGGGCCACGCCGATCGGGGACGAGTCGGTGCGCGAACCCTTGCTGCGGCACAACCGGCTGGCGAACCTGACCGGGTTCCCGGCGCTGAGCGTGCCGATGCCGATCGCGGGACTGCCCGCCGGGATGCAGGTGCTGGCGCTGGACGACGCCCGTGCGTTCGGGGCGGCGGAGTGGGTGGAGGCCGCCCTGGTGCCGTGAATGTGACTTTCACGGCACCAGAACGGCTCGGCGTCAGCAGGGGCCGTCGTCGCGCCAGACGCCCCATTCGCCGGTGGTGCCGGGCTCCTCACCCTTCGTCCACCACTTGGCGGTCCACTTGGTGCCGTTGTGCGACACCACGTTCCCGCCGGTGTACACGGCCGCCGCGTCCCACGCGGGCTGGCTGCACACGCCCGGGTTGCCGCCGGTGTCCCACGGGATCTGCGAGGACTTGTAGAAGTTGATGCCCGCCGCCGTCCAGCGCGGGCCGTGGGCGCCGAGGCGGGTGCGGAACTGGTTCCAGTTGTGCGTGGCCCACGGCGACCAGCCGAGTTCGGCGTGCGCGGCCAGCCGCGGGAACGCCATGTACTCGATGTGCTGGCTGGTCACGATCGTCTCCGTCCACATCGGAGACTCCACGCCGAGCACTGCGGATTCCGGCACGCCGTTGAGGTAGGCACCGGGGTTCCACTCGTAGGCGGTCTGCACCTCGATGAACCCGGCCCAGCTGAGCCCGATCGGCGTGGACGAGTTGTACTTCATGTCCAGGTACGCCTTGTTCGCCGGGGACATCAGCACCTTGCTGCCGCGCGCCACCGCGTTCACCACGCCCTGGTCGGCGGTGGTGGTGCCCCAGAACTGCGGCACCGCGCTGCCGGGCAGCTGCACCTTCGCGATGTCGTGCCAGCCCTGCACGGTCTTGCCGTGCTGCGCCACCAGCGGCAGCACCTTGGTCATGAAGGTCTGGTAGTCCGCGTCCGAGGTCGCGTGGGCCTCGTCGCCGCCGATGTGGAAGTACGGGCCCGGGGTCAGCGCGGAGATCTCGCGGATCACGTCGGACACGAACTGGTAGGTGATGTCCTTCGAGATGCACAGCGAGCTGTAGCCGACCTCGATGTCGGTCCGCAGCGGCGGCGCGACGCCGTTGCAGTTCAGTTCGGCGTAGGAGGCCAGCGCCGCGTTGGTGTGGCCGGGCATGTCGATCTCGGGCACCACGGTGATGAACCGCGAAGCCGCGTAGGCGACGATCTCGCTGTACTGCGCCTTCGTGTAGTACCCGCCGGGACCGCCGCCGACCTGCGTGCTGCCGCCGTAGGTGGCCAGCTTGGGCCAGCTGTCGATCATGATCCGCCAGCCCTGGTCGTCGGCCAGGTGCAGGTGGAAGTAGTTGATCTTGTACTGGGCCAGCTGGTCGATGTACTTCTTCACCGCGTCGACCGGGTGGAAGTGCCTGGCCACGTCCAGCATCGCGCTGCGGTAGGCGAAGCGCGGGTGGTCGGTGATGGTGGCACCGGGCAGGGTCCACGGGCCGGGCTGCGTGGTGGGGCTCTCGATCGCGGCCGGGAACAGCTGGCGCAGCGTCTGCACCCCGCTGAACAAACCGGCCGCGGTGTTCGCCCGCAGCACCACGTTCTGCGCGGACACGGTCAGCTGGTAACCCTGGTCGCCGACACTGCTCGGCGCGCCGGACAGCAGCAGCGAGATGCCGTCGGCGGGCGGGGTCGACGGCGCGGACTGCACGGGCAGCGCGTAGCCGGTCGACTTGCGCAGCACGCCGGCCAGGTAGTCGCCGACCGGGGCCGAGGCGGCGTAGATCTTGGTGCTCTCCGCCAGCGTGTGGGTCACACCGGCGGCGGGCTGCACCGAGACCGGGACGGGAACCAGGCTGTTCAGCGGTTCGGCCGCGACGGCCGTGGCGGGCTGCAGCGCGGCGAACGAGCCGCCGGCGATGGTCAGTGCGGCGAGCGCGCGGGCCAGCCGCGTCCGCACGCGGGATCTTCCACCGGTTTTCACCATGGGCCTCCTGTACTCGGATTCTCCCACCGGATCGGGATAGAGGTCTAGACCAATACGGGCTAAATCGGGCCGGTGTTACCGCCGAACGGGTGCGTCGTGTTTCAATATGGCCATACGGTTATCGGCGGGAGGGGACGGCACGTGCCACGGGTGGCCGACCACGAGCAGCGGCGCAGGCAGGTGGCCGGTGCCGCGATGCGGGTGGTCGCGGCGGCCGGGATGGAGCGGGTCAGGGTGGCCGACGTGGCTGCCGAGGCGGGGGTCTCGGTCGGCCTGGTCCAGCACTACTTCCGCAGCAAGGACGACCTGCTGCTGTTCGCCTTCGAGCACCTCTGCGAGCAGTTGACCGAACGCGCCTTCGCCACCGGCGGACCGGCGGGCACCCGGCAGGGCCTGTTCGACTGGGTCTCCGGGTTCCTGGCGATCGGGCCGGTGCACACCCAGGAGTTGAAGGTCTACCTGGCTTTCTGCGGGCGGGCGCCGGACAGCGAGCGGATGCGGGTGGCGCAGGCCGAGGCGTACGAGCGGATGCGGCTGGCGCTGGTGCAGGAGATCGAACTGGCGCAGGGGAACGGGCTGGTCCCGGCCTGGCGGGACGCGAAGGTGGAGGCCATTCGGTTGTGGGCGCTGGTGGACGGCCTCGGCCTGCACGGACTGGCCGATCCGGACCGGCTGCCCGCCGAGACGCAACTGGCTGTGCTCGACGCCCATCTGGCGGAGCTTTTCGGTGGGGGAGAACCACGATGACGATGGTGGAACCAGGCCTGCGGCGGCTGGCCGTGCGGGTGCCCGGTGGCTCGATCGCGGTGCTGCTGCGGGAAAACCGGGAAGACCGGGAAGACACGGCGGAGCGGTCACGGGTGCCAGGACGGGAAGATGCGGCGGATCGGTCGCGGGAGCCGTTGGGGGAGGACGCGGCGGATCGGTCGCGGGAGGGCGCGGCGGTGCGGGACGGGGCCGCGGATCCGTCGGCGGCGGGCGGTGACGACCGGGTGCCGGTGTTGCTGGTGCACGGGGTGACCGGCTCGGCCGCGCTGTGGGCGCGGGTGACCGACCACATCGGACCGGGGCGGGCGGTGGCGGCGGTGGACCTGCGCGGGCACGGTGAGTCCACAGTGCACGGTTCGTTCGGTGCCGCGCGGCACGTGGCCGATCTGAACGCGGTGCTCGGCCACCTCGGCTGGGCGCGCTGCCACCTGGTCGGCGTGGGCTTCGGCGGCGGACTCGTGTTGCGGCTGGCGGCCACCGGCTCGCGGGCGGAATCGGTGACGCTGATCGGCACCGGGCTCACCGGCACCCCCGACCGCGTGCGGCCCGCGTTGCGCGCGCTGTGGCAGCTCGGCCCGGCCACCTACTTCGCGCCGGATAGTCCACATTGGAACTTCGGCCCGGGGGTGTGCCCCGAGGTGGTGGCCGAAACCGTGCGCGCGGCCGAGGCGATCCCGTTCCCGGTGCTGACCAGGATGCTGGAAGCCACCTGCGTGGAGGACTTCTCGCGGTACCGCCCGTCCGGCTGCCCGGTGCAGGTGGTCCGCGGCGAGCGGGACGGCTGCTTCACCGCGGAACTGGCCGCGGACACCGCGCGGGCCATGGACGCCCGGCTCCGCGTGGTACCGGGCTCGGGGCCGATGATCATGCTGGAGTCACCGGCGGAAACGGTCACCCTGCTCGAAGACTTCTGGGCGGCGCACTGGGTACGCTCGGACGCATGATCGCCGAACTCCGAGTGCCCGTGCTGGTCGCGCCGATGGCGGGTGGACCGTCGACGCCGGAACTGGTCGCCGCCGCGAACCGGGCCGGGGCGTCCGGCTTTCTCGCCGGTGGTTACCTCACCGCCGAAGCGCTGGGCACGCAGATCGCCCGCACCCGGGAGCTGACCGGCGATCCGTTCGGCGTCAACCTGTTCGTGCCGGGCGCACGCGGTGGCCACGACCTCGCGAACTACCAGCTGCGCCTGCTCGCCGAGGCCCAGCGGTACGGCGTCGAACCGGGTGTGCCGGACTGGAACGACGACCACTACCCGGCGAAGCTGGACCTCGTGGTGGCCGAGCGGATCCCGCTGGTTTCGTTCACCTTCGGCAGGCCGTCGGCCGCCGACGTCGAACGGCTGCACGCGGTGGGCAGCCGGGTGGTGGTCACGGTGACCACCCCCGCCGAGGCCCGGCTGGCCGCCGAGGTCGGCGCGGATGCCTTGTGCGTTCAGGGTTTCGAGGCAGGCGGACACCGCGCGCTGTTCACCGACGAGGAAACCGAGGCCGCGGGCGGCGAGACCTATGGCCTGCTCACCGCGCTGCGGCTCGCCGCGGCCGAAGTGGACTTGCCGCTGATCGCCACCGGCGGCCTGGCGCACGGTGCGGACGTCGCCGCCGTGCTCACCGCGGGCGCGGTGGCGGCCCAACTCGGCACGGCCTTCCTGCGGGCCGACGAGGCGGGTACCAACCAGACCTACCGGCAGGCGCTGGCCGAAGGCGGCCGCCGGACCGCGATCACCCGCGCGTTCAGCGGACGTCCCGCGCGCGGGCTGGTCAACCGCTTCCTGCTGGAGCACTCCGGCCCGGCCCCAGCGGCCTACCCGGAGGTCAACGGCCTGACCAAGCCGATCCGCGCGGCGGCGGCCAAGGCAGGCGATCCCGAGGCGCTTTCGCTGTGGTCGGGGCAGACCTACTCGCTGAGCAGGTCCGCCCCGGCCGCCGAGATCATCGAAACCCTGGACGCCGAACTGCGGGCCGCCGCCGGCCGGGCGCAGCGGTGGATGTTCCGCAGGAAGGACTGACCTACTTCTCGGCGTTCTCCTTGCCCAGCACCGAGTTGCGCCGGCTGTAGAGGAAGTAGATCGCCAGCCCGACGGCGAACCAGATGGCGAAGCGCAGCCAGGTCTCCGGCTGCAGGAAGGTGATCAGCCAGAGCGAGAAGACCACGCCGATGATCGGCACCACCGGCATGCCCGGGGTCTTGAACCCGCGCGGCAGGTCGGGGCGCTTGTACCGCAGCACGATCACCGCGATGCAGACCACCACGAACGCCAGCAGGATGCCGATGTTGGTCAGCTCGGCCGCCTCGGCGATCGGCAGGAACCCGGCGATCAGCGCCGAGGCCGCGCCCAGCACCCAGGTGATCCGGCTCGGCACCTTCTTCACCGGGTGCGTCTTGGCGAACCACTTGGGCAGCAGGCCGTCCCGGCTCATCGAGAAGCCGACGCGCGCCGCGCCCATCATGAAGGTGAACAACACGGTCAGGATGCCGAGAATGGCGCCGGCGGCGATGATCGCGCCGAGCCACTTCAGCCCGATCCCGGCGAACGCGCTGGAGAACGCGGCCTCGCTGTCGATGTCCTTGAAGTTCACCATGCCGGTCAGCACCAGGCACGCCAGCACGTAGAGCACCATCGAGATGGCCAGCGAGTACAGGATCGCCTTGGGCATGTGCTTCTGGGAGTCCTTCGACTCCTCGGCCGCGGTCGACATCGCGTCGTAGCCGAACACCGCGAAGAACACCGTGGCCGCGCCGGTGAACGCGCCCGCCCAGCCGAACGGGGCGAACGGGTTGTAGTTGTCGGTGTTGATGTGGAACGCGCCGACCACGATCACCAGCAGCACCACGCCGACCTTGAGGTAGACCAGCAGCGTCTCGAACCGGGCGGCGTTCTTCATGCCCTGGTTGAGGATGAACGCGATCAGCAGGCACAGCAGCACGGCGAACAGGTTCACCTTGTACGTGCCCGAAGCCACGCTGTCGGGTTCGGTGCCGGGCGCACCCAGCATCCACTCCGGCAGGGAGACGTTCAGGAAGCCCAGCAGGTCGTTGAAGTAGCCGCTGATGCCGATCGCCACCACCGCCACGATCGCGGTGTACTCCAGCAGCAGGTCCCAGCCGATGAACCAGCCGGTGATCTCACCGAGCACCGCGTAGCCGTAGGTGTAGGCCGAACCGGCCCGCGGGATGAGCCCGGCGAACTCGGCGTAGGAGAACGCCGCGGCCGCGCTGGCGATGCCCGCGATCAGGAAGGAGATCAGCACGGCCGGGCCCGCTGTCTCGTTCGCCACCGCGCCGGCCAGTGAGAAGATGCCCGCGCCGATGATGCCGCCGACCCCGATCGCGGTCAGCTGCCGCAGGCCGAGGGTGCGTTGCAGCCCCTCGCTCTCGGCCACCGGTTCGATCTGGTCGATGGGCTTGCGCCGGAAGATTCCGTTGCCGGAACCGCTCTGGCCGACGGTCATGGTCCGCTCCCGTGGTCGTGCTTGCGCGAAGGCCCGGATCGCGGGCCAAGCGGCACCGTACCCGGTGGGGGAAGCGGTAGGCACCTTCGCGCGGCGAGTCTGGGAAGGGGACTCGATTCAGTCCGGTGTCGCTGTCCGATACGCCGGATATGCGAGTTTTTCGCAGCTGGGCGGTAAAGACCGCGAGCCTTCGCGGTCAGGCGCTGGCCTCGGTGCCGACCTCGCCGGCGAGGGGCGCGACCGCGCGGCGCTGCTTGGTGTGCGTGGCGCTCGCGGCGAAGTAGGTGATCAGCTCGGCGATCGCGGGCGGGTCGTCCAGCTGCGGGCAGTGGCCCCAGTCGTCGCGGACCAGCAGCCTGCTGTGCGGCACCAGGCTGTGCAGCTGCTTGCCCGACGCGGCGCTGACCAGCTTGTCCTTGCCGCAGGCGACCACCAGCAGCGGAGCGCGCACGGTGTCGAGCTGGTACGCCGTGGCCAGCTCCTCCACCAGCTGCCTGGCCTGTTCGAGGCGGCCGGTGGTGGCCCGGTAGTCGGGGAACAGGTCGGTGAACCGGCGGACCTGCGTGGCGTCGGCCAGCGCGGAGTCGGCGTAGAGCAGCCGCGGCACCACCTGTTCGGCGATGGCGCGGACGACAAAACCGGGTACCGGCAACGGGAGTGCGGAGTACAGCCGCAGCGGCACCGGGAACCGGGACACCGTGCGGATCAGCCACGAGTCGACAAAACCGGGCGCGGCGATGGACACCACGCCGGCCACCGGCAGGCGGGTGCTCTGCGCGGCCCGCAGGCTGATCGTGCCGCCGAGCGAGTTCCCGGCCAGCACCACCGGGCCGAGCACCGACTGCTCCTTGACCAGCGCGGCGAGAAAGGTGTCCAGCTGCGGCAGCATCGCGCCGGGGCGCAGCGCGTCGGCGTCGCCGAAACCCGGTAGATCCACCGCGACCGCGGAATGTCCCGCGGCCGCAAGCTCTTCGAGTACCGGGCGCCAGGTGTCGGCGCTGTCGCAGTAGCCGTGCAGCAACACCAGTCTCGGCGTGGCCGGGCGGGCGGACCGCCGTGCCGAGCGGCGCCGCGGAGTGTCGGCGTCGGGCTGGGGACCGACCTCCAGCACGCGCGTGCGCGCACCGGCATAACGGCGGTGGGCGACCCGGATCCCCGAGTCGGCCGGCACCGTCGCCGGTGGTGCCTCCCGCTGCTGTGCGGTCATGTACTCCAGGGTAAGCACTGGATCGGGGTTTTCGCTCGCTTTGCTGCGATCACAGTCCGATGTCAGGGGTTCCCCTACCGCTGGGCGGCTGGTCTCGACCACTGGGCCGATCAGGCGACGAAAACGGTCTTCCCCGCGGTCTCGCCGTCGAGCATCTGCTGGAAGCCGGTGACCGCGTCCGCGAACGGCAGTTCCGCGCCGACCTGCGGCCGGATTCCGGAAAGCCGCACGTAGTCCAGCAGATCGGTGAGCTCGTCGCGGGTGCCCATGGTCGAACCGGCGATCCGCAGTTGCAGGAAGAACACCCGCTGCAGTTCCGCGTGCGCGTCCGGGCCGCTGGTCGACCCGGAGACCACGATGATGCCGCCGGGCTTCAGCGACTTCACCGAGTGTGACCAGGTGGCCTTGCCGACGGTCTCGAACACCGCATCCACCCGCTCCGGCAGTCGCGCTCCGGATTCGAAGGACTGGTGCGCGCCGAGCTGCTCGGCGAGCGCGCGCTTCTCCTCGGTGCGGCCGGTGACCCACACCCGGTACCCGGCCGCGCGGCCGAGCTGGACCAGCGCGGTGGACACGCCACCGGAGGCGCCCTGCACCAGCATGGTCTGGCCGGGGCGCAGGCCGGACTTGACGAAGAGCATGCGGTACGCGGTCAGCCAGGCGGTCCCCATCGTGGCGGCCTCGGTGAAGGACAGCTCCGCCGGCTTCGGCACGGCGTTGCGCGCGGGCACGATCACGTAGTCGGCGAAGGTGCCCTGGTGCTTCTCGGTGAGCAGGGTGCGCTTCGGGTCGAGCGTGTCGTCGCCCTGCCACCCGGGGGCGTTCACCACCGAGTGCAGCACCACCTCGGTGCCGTCGTCGAGCACGCCGGCGCCGTCGCAGCCGAGGATCATCGGGAACTGCTCGGGCTTGATGCCCACGCCGCGCAGGGTCCAGAGGTCGTGCATGTTCAGGCTGGCGGCCTTCACCGCCACCCGCACCCAGCCCTCGGGCACCTCGGGTTCGGGACGCTCGCCGACCACCAGCGAGTCCAGCGGGTTTTCCGGGTTCGGGGCCTTGGCGTATACGGCGAACATGGGCCGAACCTACCGGCGGGACCACGCCGGAGCCATCGGGGAGTAGTGTTCGACACGTGCTGGACGGAGTGTCGGACTGGTGGGACTCGGCGGAGCTGTGGCTGGCCCAGCTCTGGTTCCCGGTGCAGTTCATCCTGGTCATGGCCGTGCTGCTGCCGTTGTGCGCCGGCCTGGCCTGGCTGATCGACCGCACGGTGGACCGGCTGTCCCGCTGGTTGTCCTCGGCCCGGCGCGAGGACCCGGCGGGCCGGTCGTAGTCTTCGGGGCATGTTCAACCGGAGGCGGATCACCGCCGCGTTGATCGGCCTGATCGTGCTGGTGGTCGGCGGCTGGCTGGTCCAGGACCTCGTCGCGGACGACCCGGGCCCGGTGCCGGGCAGCGAGTCCGGCCTGCGGGTGGAGTCGCTTTCCGCGCTGCCGCCCGAAGCGGGCGAGACGTGGAAGCTGATCGGCTCGAACGGCCCGTTCCCGTACCCCCGCAACGACGGGGTCGAATTCCAGAACCGCGAGAAACGGCTGCCCGCGCGTGACTCCGGTTACTACCGGGAGTACACGGTGAAAACGCCGGGGAGCGGGGACCGCGGGGCGCGGCGGCTGGTCACCGGCGCGGCGCACGAGCTGTACTACACCGGGGACCATTACGCTTCGTTCGTCATCGTGGACCCGAGCAGGTGAGCGCCGTGGAACAACCGGATGCGCGAGCACTGGCGGAGCGCGCCCGCGCCCGTGGTGCCTACGCCCATGTACTGCCCGGCCCCGCGCCGGTGACCAAGGACGCGGCGATGGACGCGATCGCCGCCGCGCTGGAGTTCCCCGACTGGTTCGGCCGGAACCTCGACGCGCTCTACGACTGCCTGACCGACCTGTCCTGGCTGCCCGCCGGTGAGCACGTGCTGATCTGGGCGGGTTCGGAGGCGTTCAAGACCGCGGACCCGAAGGCCTACCTGGCCATCCGGAGCGTGCTCTCGGACGCGCAGCGGGCACTGGCCCCGAACGGGGCCCGGTCGGACTCGCGGCACCTGACGCTGCAGCTGCCGGAGTCCTGAACCGGTACAGGGACCTCAGGACCCCGGAACCCAGGACGGCGGCCGCTTCTGGGCGAACGCGGTGATGCCCTCCTGGCCCTCTTCGCTGGCGAAGAAGCCCGTCGACAGCTCCGTCATCTCGGCGAACCCGTCGGCCGGGGTGGCCGGGCGCGGGCGGCTGAGCAGTTCCTTGGTGGCCGCCAGCGCCCGCGGGCCGCCCATGGCCAAAGCCTTGACGTACCGCGAAACCTCGGCGTCCAAATCGGACGCGTCCACAGCGGAGTTCAGCAGGCCGATGGAAACCGCCCGCTCGGCGTCGAACTTGTCGCCGGTGAGGAACAGCTCGTGCGCGGCCCGCGCGTTCAGCCGCGGCAGCACGGTGAGCGAGATCACCGCGGGCACCACGCCGATGCGCACCTCGCTGAAGGCGAAGGTCGCTTCCTTGACCGCCACCGCGATGTCCGCCGCGGCCACCATGCCGATCCCGCCCGCCCTGGCCGGACCGGCCAGCTTGGCGACCACCGGCTTGGGGCTGGTCCACAGCTGTTCGAGGATCCGCGGGAACTCGTTGACGCCCTGGTCGCCCGCCCCGGCGCCCTTGGCCTCCTTGAGGTCCATCCCCGCGCAGAACACCGGCCCGGTGTGGTCGAGCACGATCACGCGCACCGCGTCGTCCTCGCGCGCCCTGCTCAGCCCCGCGCTCAGCTCCGAGCGCAGCTGCGCGGACAGCGCGTTGCGGTTGTGCGGGGAGTCCAGGGTGATCGTCGCGGTCCCGCCCGCCACCGCGTAGTGCACCAGTTCTTCAGCCATGGCCCCACCTTCGCACACGGCTGCCGGAAGATCCCGGCAGCCGCGTGCACCGGGCTCAGCCGATGGTCGTGGTGGTGAACACCGGGCTCGGGTTCGGGAAGCAGGCCGTCGGCGCGGTGATGTCGAAGAGCTGCGTGACCACCGTGTCGAAGGTCAGGCCCGGGTCGGCGTAGCTGGTGCCGCCGAGCTTGGTCTCGATCGTGCCGGACTGCCCGGCGGTCAGGTTCACCGTGATCGTGGGCAGTTCGAACGTCGCGCCACCGGCGAGCGGGCCGGGGAAGCTGAGCGTGCCCACCCCGTTCGCCACCTCGATCTTGGGCGGGGTCGAGCCGAGCCCGGAACCACCGGACAGCGTCGCGTTCACGAAGGTGGAGTTCGCCGGGATCGGGATCTCCAGCGCGAAGTTCTTGATGTGCTTGATCTTGTAGCCGCTGACGTCGGCGGGCACCTCGTTCGGCGCCGGGTCGACCACCACGGTCAGCGCGCCGCCGGGGGCCACCGTGGCCGGCGCGGTCACGTCCGCGGTCTGGTTCAGCGTGGCCTGCTGCGGCCCGACGATCGGGGCGTTGGCCTGGCAGTCGAGGACCACGTCGTGGGAGGCCGCCGAGGCCGGGGTGGCCATCGCGCACAACGGCACGACGGACAGCGCGGCGGTGGCCAGGGTTTTGCGCAGGGCAGACTTCATCGTCTCCACCTCTGGGGGTGTGTGGGATCGGGGAGGAGCTGCGCAGCGTTTAGATAGTTACCGGCAAGTTAAATAGCGCGTCAAGAAGCCACCGTTCCCATAAGCGGGTGGTGACCGGAACTGGGAACGGAACCAGCCGTAAAGAGCAGCGAACTCGGCCGATCAGGCCGGGATGACCTGCGAAGACCGCGTTTCCGCGTACCGGGCGAGCACCAGCTCGGCCACCCGCCGGTCGGTGCCCAGCGGGGCGGCCATCGGCACGTCCGGGCCGGCGAGACCGGCGATCCGGTCCGGCAGCAGGCCCGGTGCGAGGAACCACGACGCCACGGCGAGCCGTCGCGCCCCGTGCGCGCGCAGCTTCGCCATCGCGGCGGGCACGTCCGGCTTGGTGGCGCTGGCGAAGGCCGGGGCGACCAGCAGCCCGTGCCGCTGGTGCCAGCGCTCGGCCAGCGCGGTGACCGCGGCGTTCGCGGCCGCGTTCGAGGAACCGACGGCCGCCAGCACGACGCCCAGCTCCGGGTCGGCCAGGTCGGCGCCGGTTTCGCGCAGCCGGTCCAGCGCGACGGCTTCCAGTGCGGGAGCCACCCCGAGCACGTCCGCGATCCGCACGTCCAGCCGCGGCATCCGGCTGGTCACCTCGTGGACGAGCGCGGGCAGGTCGACCCGCGCGTGGTACGCGCTGCCCAGCAACAGCGGCGCGACCACGACCTCGCGGTGTCCCTCGTGGTGCAGCCGGAGCAGCACCTCGGGCACCGGCGGGTCGGACAGGTCCAGGAAGGCGACCCGCACGGTCAGCTCCGGGGCCAGCGCACGCACGCGCTCGACGAGGGCGCGCACGGTGGCCGCGGACCGCGGGTCCCGGCTGCCGTGCGCGACGACGACCAGCGGCCTCACGCGAACCGCTCGCCGATCAGCCCGGCGGCGAGCGTGTCGCCGTCCTTGGGGTCGATCACCAGGAACGCACCGGTGCGCGGGCTCTCGGCGTAGTCGTCCACCGGCAGGTCCTCCGCCAGGCGCAGGGAAACCGTGCCGATGTCGTTGAGCGACAACGAGTCCGGACTGTCCACAGTGGTCAGCGTCTGCTCGTCGAAGCGCGAGCCGATCTCGTCGACCAGCGCCTGCACGGTCCGCGCGCCGTGCTTGACCAGCACCCGCGCGCCCGGCGACAGCGGCTTGTTCGACAGCCAGCACAGCGCCGCGGTCAGCTCGTCGGTCACCCGCGGCGGCCGGTCCGCGATGGCGATCAGGTCACCCCGGGAGATGTCCAGATCGTCCTCCAGCAGCAGGGTCACCGAGGTGCCCGCGCCCGCCTCCGCCAGCTGGCCGTCCGCGGTGTCGATGGCCGCGACGCGGCTGCGCAACCCGTGCGGCAGCACCACGATCTCGTCACCCGGGCGCACGCTGCCCGCCGCGATCTGCCCGGCGTAACCCCGGTAGTCGGGGTGCTCCGGGGTGCGCGGCCGGATCACGTACTGCACCGGGAAGCGGAACGCCGCGTCGTGCGGGTCCGGCGCCACCGGCACCTCTTCCAGGTGCTCGAGCAGTGTCGGCCCGGCGTACCAGGGGGTGCGCTCGGACTTGACCGCCACGTTGTCGCCCCGCAGCGCCGAAACCGGGATGGAGAGCACGTCGCCCTCGGCGTACCCGAGCGAGGTGGCGTGCGCGGCGAACTCGTTGGCGATCACCGCGAAGGTGGCCTCGTCGTAGTCCACCAGGTCGATCTTGTTCACCGCGAGCACCAGGCGCGGCACGCCGAGCAGGGCCAGCACCGCGGCGTGGCGGCGGGTCTGCTCGACCACGCCGTTGCGGGCGTCGACCAGCAGCACGGCCAGCTGCGCGGTGGACGCGCCGGTCACCGTGTTCCGGGTGTACTGCACGTGGCCCGGGGTGTCGGCGAGCACGAAGCTGCGCCGCGGGGTGGCGAAGTAGCGGTAGGCCACGTCGATGGTGATGCCCTGCTCGCGCTCGGAGCGCAGCCCGTCCACCAGCAGCGAAAGGTCCGGAGTGGACAGTCCGCGGTCGACGCTGGCCCTGGTCACCGCGTCGAGCTGGTCGGCCAGCACCGACTTGGTGTCGTAGAGCAGGCGCCCGACCAGCGTGGACTTCCCGTCGTCCACGCTGCCCGCGGTGGCCAGCCTCAGCAGACTCGACATCAGAAGTAACCCTCTCGCTTGCGGTCTTCCATCGCCGCCTCGGACAGCCGGTCGTCGGCCCTGGTGGCGCCGCGCTCGGTCAGCCTGCTGGCCAGCACCTCGGCGATCACCTCGTCCACAGTGGACGCGGTGGACTCGATCGCGCCGGTGCACGAGCCGTCGCCGACGGTCCGGTAGCGCACGCTCAGCTCACGCACGTCCTCACCGGCGCGCGGGCCACCCCACGGGCCCTCGGTGAGCAGCATGCCGTCGCGCTCGTAGACCTTGCGCTGGTGCGTGAAGTAGATCGACGGCAGTTCGACGCCCTCGCGGTTGATGTAGTGCCACACGTCCGCCTCGGTCCAGTTGGACAGCGGGAAGACGCGCACCTGCTCACCGGGGCGGTGCCTGCCGTTGTAGAGGTTCCACAGCTCGGGGCGCTGCCGTCGCGGCTCCCACTGGCCGAAGGCGTTGCGGAGGCTGAAGATCCGTTCCTTGGCGCGGGCGCGTTCCTCGTCGCGCCGCCCGCCGCCGAAGACCGCGTCGAACTTGTGCTCGGCGATGGTGTCCAGCAGCGGCTGGGTCTGCAGCGGGTTCCGGGTGCCGTCCGGGCGCTCGGCCAGCCTGCCGTCGTCGATCCAGTCCTGCACGTTCGCCACGATCAGCCGCAGGCCGTGCCGCCGGACCACCTCGTCGCGGAAGGCGATCACCTCGTCGAAGTTGTGCCCGGTGTCCACGTGCAGCAACGGGAAGGGCACCGGCGCCGGCCAGAACGCCTTGATCGCCAGGTGCAGCAGCAGGGTGGAGTCCTTGCCACCGGAGAACAGGATCACCGGCCGGTCGAACTCACCGGCGACCTCGCGGAAGATGTGGATGGCTTCGGATTCCAGCGCGGCCAGGTTGTCCTGTGCCGCGTCGGTAGCGGGCTCGAGCGTCGTCACCTTGGTCCCTTTCAGCCGTGCAAGCCGCACTCGGTCTTGGCCTGGCCCGCCCAGCGGCCGCTGCGGGGGTCGGCGCCGGGCGCCACCTTCGCCGTGCAGGGCGCGCAGCCGATCGACGGGTAACCCGCCTCCACCAACGGGTTCTGCAGGATGCCGTGGTCGCGGATGTAGTCGTTGAACTCGTCGTCGGTCCACGCCGCGAGCGGGTTGACCTTGACCAGCCCGTTGCGCTCGTCCCAGCCGACGATCGGGGTGTTCGCCCGGGTCGGCGCGTCGACGCGGCGCACGCCGGTGACCCACGCCGAGTACTTCGCCAGCGTGGTGCGCAGCGGGACCACCTTGCGCAGGTGGCAGCACTGGCCGGGGTCGCGCTCGTGCAGCCGGGGGCCGTACTCGGCGTCCTGCTCGGCCACGCTCTGCTCGGCCTGCGCGTTGACCACCCGCACGTGCGGGTAGACCGCCTCGACCGCGTCCCTGGTGCCGATGGTCTCGGCGAAGTGGTAACCGGTCTGCAGGAAGAGAATGTCCACATCGGACTTGGCCTGGGTGGCCAGTTCGATCAGCACGGCGTCCTGCATGTTGGACGCCACGATGAAGTCGTCGCCGAAGGTGCGCACGGTCCAGTCCAGCGCTTCTTCGGCGGTGGCCTCGGCCAGTTCGGCCGAAGCCCGTTCGGCGAGGGTGCGGTAATCGGCTGTCGCGGTCATTTCTTCGCCACCTCCGGAAGGGACAATCCGAGGAACTTCACCGAGAAGACCCGTCGGCAACTCGAACAGAGCCAGGCCCCGTTCTCTTCCGGCCGGAGATCTTCGTCACCGCAGTAGGGGCAGTGGAACGGTGTCGCGCGCTCGGTCACTGCAGATCGCTTTCCTCGGCGCGGGCCACCCACTGCGCGAACCGCTCGCCCGTTTCGCGCTTTTCCGCGAAATTGCGCACGACGCGTTCCACGTAATCGGTCAGCTCGGTGCTGGTCACCTTGTGCCCGCGCAGTTTCCGGCCGAATCCGGCGTCCAGGCCGAGCCCGCCGCCGAGGTGCACCTGGAAGCCTTCGACCTGGTTGCCGTCGTTGTCGGTGACGATCTGGCCCTTGAGCCCGATGTCGGCGGTCTGGATGCGGGCGCACGAGTTCGGGCAGCCGTTGAGGTGCACGCTCAGCGCCTCGTCCAGGCCGATGTCGGACAGCCGCTTCTCCAGGTCGCCGACCAGGTCGTGCGCGCGGGCCTTGGTCTCGACGATGGCCAGCTTGCAGAACTCCAGCCCGGTGCAGGCCATCACGCCGCGCCGCCACGGCGACGGCTCGCTGTCCAGGCCCAGCTTCGACAGCGAGACCTGGAGCTCGGTGACCTTCTCCTCGGGCACGTCGAGCACCACGAGCTTCTGCTGCGGGGTGAGCCGGACGCGGTCGGAACCGGCCCGCTCCACCGCGTCCGCGGCGGCCAGCAGCGTGGTGCCGGAGACGCGGCCGGCGATCGGCGCGAAACCGACGTAGCGCTTGCCGTCGACCTGCCGGTGCACGCCGACGTGGTCGATCGGGCGGTCGGGCACCTCGGGCGCCGGGCCGTCGACCAGCTCGCGCTTGAGGTACTCGTCCTGCAGCACCTGGCGGAACTTCTCCGCGCCCCAGTCCTTGACCAGGAACTTGATCCGCGCCCGCGAGCGCAGGCGGCGGTAGCCGTAGTCGCGGAAGACGCTGATCACGCCCTCCCAGACCTCGGGCACCTCGTCGAGCGGCACCCAGGCGCCCAGGCGCTGGCCGATCATCGGGTTGGTGGACAGCCCGCCGCCGACCCACAGGTCGAAGCCGGGGCCGTGCTCGGGGTGGTGCACCCCGACGAAGGCCACGTCGTGGATCTCGTGCGCCACGTCGGCCTGGCCGGAGATCGCGGTCTTGAACTTGCGCGGCAGGTTCGAGTAACGCGGGTCACCGATGAACCGGCGCTTGATCTCGTCGATCGCGGGCGTGCCGTCGATGACCTCCTCGGCGGCGATGCCGGCCACCGGGGAGCCGAGGATGACGCGCGGGCTGTCGCCGCAGGCCTCCATCGTGGTCATCCCGGCGTCTTCCAGCTTCCGCCAGATCGCCGGCATGTCCTCGACCTGGATCCAGTGGTACTGGATGTTCTGCCGGTCGGTGATGTCGGCGGTGTCGCGCGCGTAGCGCTGCGAGATCTCGCCGAGCACGCGCAGCTGGGCCAGCGTCAGCGCGCCGCCGTCGAGGCGGACCCGCAGCATGAAGTAGCGGTCGTCCAGCTCCTCGGGCTCCAGGGTGGCCGTGCGGCCGCCGTCGATGCCCGGCTTGCGCTGGGTGTAGAGGCCGAACCAGCGGAACCGGCCGCGCAGGTCGGCGGGGTCGATCGAGTCGAAGCCGCCGTGCGCGTAGAGGTTCTCGATCCTGGCCCGGACGTTGAGCGGGTTGTCGTCCTTCTTGGAGCGCTCGTTCGGGTTGAGCGGTTCGCGGTAGCCGAGCGCCCACTGCCCCTCCCCGCGCCGCTGCTTGGCGCGTGCGGGGCGGGACGTGCTCGGGCGAGCAGGCGAGGCCATCGGTCCTCCGGAGTGGTTCTGGCGCCTGCGCACCGTGAACGCCCTGGTCTGGCCGTGGTGGGAGCGATCGCGGCTTGGCTCGGCGCCGACATGGCTTGGTCAGGCGGGCGGAGCGGGATTACGCACGGCAGAGGGCGCTGGCGACACGCCGGAGGTCGACGTGGCGGCGGGCCACGAGGAGGACACCGGCGTAAGTCACGGTCCCAGGGTGCCACGCGTCCACAATGTGGTCGAGCGTTGCCCGAATGGTGGGAGCGAGGTCACCGGCCCTGGTCACGGCGGCGGATTTGGGATAGTGGAGGCGTGCAACTGCTCACCGATCCCACGCCGCCCGTCGAGCTGGCCCTCCCCGAATCCGCGCTGGCGGGCCTGGGCACCCGGCCGTTCGGGGTCTACGTGCACGTGCCGTTCTGCGCCACGCGCTGCGGCTACTGCGACTTCAACACTTATACCGCCGGCGAGCTCGGCACGTCCTCCTCTCCCACCAGCTGGCTGGACGGGCTGCGCCGCGAACTGGACCTGGCCGCGGCGATGCTGGGCCGGGCCCCCGCGGTGGACACGGTGTTCGTCGGCGGTGGCACGCCCTCGCTGCTCGGCGGGGACGGCCTCGCCGCCGTGCTGGACGCCGTGCGCTCGTCGTTCGGCCTGGCCAAGGGCGCCGAGGTGACCACCGAGTCCAACCCGGAGTCGACCTCGCCCGCGTTCTTCGCCGACATCCGTGACGCCGGTTACAACCGCGTGTCGCTGGGCATGCAGTCCGCCGCGCAGCACGTGCTGAAGGTGCTGGACCGGGTGCACACGCCGGGGCGGCCGATCCTGGCCGCGATCGAGGCCCGCTCGGCCGGGTTCGAGCACGTCAACCTCGACCTGATCTACGGCACGCCGGGGGAGCGGGTCGAGGACCTGCGCGCGTCGCTGGACGCGGTGCTCACGGCCGGGGTGGACCACGTCTCGGCGTACGCGCTGATCGTCGAGGAGGGCACCGCGCTGGCCAGGCGGGTGCGCCGCGGCGAGCTGCCGATGCCGGACGACGACGTGCTCGCGGCCTACTACGAGCTGATCGACGAGGTGCTCGGCACGGCAGGGCTGCGCTGGTACGAGGTGTCGAACTGGGCGTCGTCGGACGCCGCGCGCTGCCACCACAACCTGGGCTACTGGCGCGGTGGTGACTGGTGGGGCGCCGGGCCGGGGGCGCACAGCCACGTCGGCGGGGTGCGCTGGTGGAACGTGAAGCACCCGGCGAAGTACGCGGACCTGCTGGCCGCGGGGCACGTACCGGCGGGTGGGCAGGAGGTGCTCACCCCGTCCGAACGGCACGTCGAACGGGTGATGCTGGAACTGCGCCTCGCCGAGGGGCTGCCGCTGGACGCCCTGGACGGCGCGGGCGCGTCCGAAGCCAGGGCGGCGGCTCGGGAGGGGCTGCTGGTCGAGTCCGCTTTGGACGCGGGGCGGGCGGTGCTGACGGACAAGGGCCGCCTGCTCGCCGACGGCGTCGTGCGCCGCCTGGTGCCCTAGGGACGCGGCGGAGTGCTGTGAATGATGCTCCTATTGAGGTCAAGGGGTTGTTGTGAGGTTGGCTATGTCTGTGGTGATGGTTCGGTGGATTTCGCGTGCGACGTAGCGTTTGAGGCAGCGGATGATGTGTCGTTTGGGGAGGCCTTCGCGGGTGCGTCGTTCGAGGTAGGCGCGGGTGCGGGGGCAGTGGCGCAGGCGGACGATCACTATTCGGTGGAGGGCGGCGTTGGCGTGGCGGTCGCCGCCGCGGTTGAGGCGGTGGCGGTTGTTGCGGCCGCTGCTGGCGTCGATCGGGGCGGTGCCGCAGAGGTGGGCGAACTGGGCTTCGGTGGTGATGCGGTCGGGGTTGTCTCCGGCGGTGGCCAGGAGCTGGGCGGCGGTGTCGGGGCCGACGCCGAACACGGCGGTGGTGGCGGGCAGGACCTGGCGGGTCAGGGTGTTCAGGTCGGTTTTGGCGTCGGTGATCTCGGTGGTGAGGTCGGTGATGCGCCGGGCGAGGCGGCGGAGCGCGGTTTTCGTGGCGTTGACGGGGCTGGTGAGGTCGGTGCCGGGGCGCAGCCGGGCGCAGGCCCTGGTCAGGGCTGTGCCGGTCAGGCCGGACAAGGATTCGCGTAGCGGGGCGGGGGCGGTGACGATCAGGGCGTGGAGTTGGTTGAGCGCGGCGGTGCGGGATTTGACCGCGCTGGTCAGCGCGGTGCGCAGGGCGGTGATCGCGGCGGCGGGCCCGGTGCCGGCTTTGGGGGTGGCCTCAGCGTGGCCGGCCAGGACGGCGCGGGCGGTGTTGATCGCGTCCTGGGTGTCGGTCTTTCCCTTGCGGCGGCGGGCATGCCGGTCGGGCTGGTTGACCTCCACCACCGTGACACCCTCGCCGGCCAGGTAGCGGGCCAGGCCCGCGCCGTAGGAACCGGTGCCCTCCACCCCGGCCGCGGACACCGTGCCGAACCCGGCCAGCCAGGTGCCCAGCGCGGTGTAGCCGGCGGTGGTGGCCGGGAAGGTGTGCGTGCCCAGTACCCGGCCGACAGGATCGAGCGCGGCGGCGGTGTGGGTGTCTTTATGGGTATCGACCCCGGCGATCACCGCGGTGTGCTGGGCAGTGTCGACGCCGGTGTGCTGATCAGTCATCCTGGTCTCTGCCGTCCCGTGGTGTTCAGTGGTCAGGGAGGGCACGTACCGGGCCAGCAGGGGTGGACAGCACAGTGATGGGTGTCCTGGTGGCACAGGCTCCTATCAAGTCACATCCCCTGGCCTGGTGACGTGCACGAACGGAGACCACCCCGGAACCGGCAGATCATTCGCAAGACAACCCCGGCCAGGGCGTCAGTGGCTTTCCGGGCCAAGCCCCGGGGCAGCCCCCGTCCATACACACCATCATCACTGTGGCTTTCACTGCGGAATCCGCAGTGAAAGCCACATTCACAGCATCGCGTCAGCGGCGTGGGTGGATGAGGCCGGATTCGTAGGCGGCGATCACCAGCTGCGCCCGGTCCCGCGCGTCGAGCTTGGTGAGCAGGCGGCTGACGTAGGTCTTCGCGGTCAGCGGGCTGATCACCAGCTCCTCGGCCAGTTCCGCGTTGCTCAGCCCCCGCCCGATCAGCGTCAGCACCTGCCGCTCCCGCGCGGTGAGCACCGCCAGCACGTCGCCCGGCGGGTCCGGGTGGGCCAGCACCCGGGTGATCAGCGCCCGCGTCGCACCCGGTGACAGCAGCGCGTCCCCGTCGGCGACGGTCCGGATGGCGTCCAGCAGCGCGGCCGGTTTGGCGTCCTTGACCAGGAACCCGCTGGCCCCGGCCCGCAGCGCGCCGAGCACGTTGTCGTCCGACTCGAAGGTGGTCAGGATCAGCACCCGCACCCCGGCCAGGTCGGGGTCCTCGGCGATCCGCGCGGTGGCCGCGATGCCGTCGGTGCCGGGCATGCGGATGTCCATCACCACCACGTCGGCGCGCTCGGCCCGGGCCATCGCCACCGCCTGCGCGCCGTCGGCCGCCTCGCCCACCACGTCCATGTCCCCGGCCGACGAGATCAGCAGGGCGAACGCGCTGCGGACCAGCGCCTGGTCGTCGGCCAGCAGGACCCGGATCACGGGCGCTCCTTCGCGGGCAGGTCGGCGGTGACGGTGAAGCCGCCGTGGCCGCCGGTACCGGCGGTGAGCCGTCCGCCGAGCACGGTGGCGCGTTCGGTCATGCCGATGATGCCGTACCCGGCGGACCGGCGGCCGTTCCCGCCGCGGCCGTCGTCGGTGATCTCCAGCCGCACGCGCTCGTCCTGGTAGTCGAGCCGGACCGTCGCCCGCGTGGCCCCGGCGTGCTTGACCACGTTCGTCAGCGCCTCCTGGGTGATCCGGTACAGGGTGATTTCCACCGCCTGGCCCAGTTCCCGGCGCTCGCCGTGCTCCTCGACGGTGACCGCGACCCCGGCGGACCGGGTCGCGTCGGCGAGTTCCGGCAGCCGGTCGAGACCGGGCGTCGGCTGGCGGTCGGAGTCGGTTTCGTTGCCGCGCAACACGTCCAGCGTGGTGCGGAGTTCCGCGAGCGCCTTGCTGCTGGCCTCGGCGACGGTCCGCAGCGGGTCGGCGATCCGCGCCAGCGCCGGGTTCTCGCGGTCCTCGTCGAGCAGGTGCGCGGCCACGCCGGCGTGCGCGTTGATCACCACGATGTTGTGCGCCAGCACGTCGTGCAGGTCGCGGGCGATCCGCAGCCGCTCCTCGGCCACCCCGCGCGCGGCACGCTCGTGGAGGCCGTCGATGTACTGGCGGTGTTGCCGGACGGCCTCGCCGAACACCGTCGCCACGGTCAGCCAGCCCAGCGGCGCGGCGATCTCCACCCCCGGCGGGCCGTCCTGGGTCAGCCCGATGGTCAGCGCGATGGCCAGGAAGATCGGCAGCAGGGTGGCGATCGTGCGCTTCCGTGTGCCGGTGACCACCGCGGTGTAGAGCAGCACCATGATCGGCGGCAGCGCGACCTCGTGCGGGTAGTCCACCGCGTGGTACGGCACCGCCGCGGCGCAGCCCACCAGCAACGCGGGCAGCGGCCAGCGGCGGCGGACGAGCACCGGCAGCGCCTGTGCCACGAGGAGTGCCGCGCCGAGGAGGTTGAGCGCGCGCCCTTCGAACCAGTGCGCGGGCAGCAACCACGCGGTCAGCACGGTGACCGCGGTCAAGGCGGCGGTCAGCGCCGCGTCGGCGAGACCGACGCGGCGCCCGGGTTCCCTCGTCACCGCTCCATCTTCCCCGGCAGCGCCACCAGCAGGGGCGCGACCAGCAGCGGTTGCACCACCAGCGTCTGCAGCAGCACCCCGGCGGCGACCGCGAAGCCCAGTTCGACCATCGGCACGAACGGCAGCGAGGCCAGCACCGCGAAGGTGGCCGCGAGCACCAGGCCCGCCGACGCGATCACCCCACCGGTCGAGGTCACCGCCCGGCGCGTGGCCTCCTTCGTGCCCAGCCGCGGCGCGTCGTCGCGGATGCGCGCCACCAGGAAGATCGAATAGTCCACCCCCAGCGCGACGCCGAAGACGAAGCACAAGGCGGGCAGGTTCGCCGCCGTTCCGGCGAAGCCGAAGAGCAGGTCGAAGGCGACCGCGCCGATGCCGAGCGCGGCGGCGAAGCAGAGCAGCACCGTGCCCACCACCACGAGCGAGGCCAGCACCTTGCGCAACAGCAGGACCAGCACGAGCAGGACCACGGCGAGCACCAACGGCAGCACGCGCCAGTTGTCCGACGTGGTGGCCTCGCGCGTGTCCAGTTCCTCCGCCGCCGGACCGCCGACGAGCGCGTCCGGCCCGACGGCCGCGCGCAGCCTGCTCACCGTGTCGAACTCCTCCTGGCTGTCCGGCGTGGCGGCCGGGTGGACCTCGATCACGGTCAGCCCGTCGCCCTGCTGAGCCGGTTCGGCGTCGGCGACCCCGGGCACGGCCGTGGCCCGCGCGGTCACGTCGGCGGCTCGGGAGCTGTCGGTGACCACGGTGAGCGGGCGGCCGCTCTGCTCGGGGAACGCCTGCCCGAGCGTGGCGTACCCGGCGACCGACTCCGGGGTGTCGGTGAACTGGCCGGTCTCGCCGAGGTCGCCGCCGAGCTGGGTGAGGCCGAGGGCGAACACGCCGAGCACGGCGGCGCCCGCCGCGGCGGTGCGCACCGGTTTGCCGACGGCGTGCTGGGCGACCCCGGCCCAGATCCCGCGGTTCGCCGTGGCCGGAGCGCCGTAGCGCGGCACCTTCGGCCAGAACACCCGCCTGCCGGTGAGCACCAGCAACGCCGGGAACAAGGTGAGCATGGTGAGCAGCGTGCAGGCGATGCCGACGGCACCGGCCAGGCCGAGCCCGGACAGGTCGTTCATCCGCGCGGCGAGCAGGCAGAGCAGGCCGAGCGTGACCGTGCCCGCCGACGCGAGCACCGCCGGGCCGGCTCCCCGCAGCGCGGCGCCCATCGCCTGGTGCACGTCGTGCACGCGGCGGAGTTCCTCCCGGTACCGGGCGACCAGCAGCATCGCGTAGTCGGTGCCCGCGCCGAAAACGAGCACGATCATGATCGAGAAGCTCTGCGTGGAAACGGTGATCCCGGCGGCCGACGCGATCCCGTACAGCGCCGCCATGGCGACCACCGCCGACCCGCCGACCGCGGCGAGCGGCAGCAGCCACAGGAACGGGCTGCGGTAGGTGATGATCAACAGCAGCGCCACCACCGCGGTGGTCACCATCATCAGTGTTTCGTCGATGCCCTCGAACACCGCGTCGATGTCGGCGCCGATCGCGCTGGGACCGGTCACCTGCACGGTGAGCCCCGGCGGCGGTTGCGCCACGGCGAGGCGGACCTCCTCGACGAAGGCGGCCGTGCGTTCCTCGTCCTCGCCGGGGTTCTCGCGCTCGACCTGGTACAGCAACGTCCGGCCGTCGTCGGAGGTGACCGGCGGCATGCCGCTCGCGCCGAGCGCGTCGCGGCGCCCGGTCGCCCACGTGCGGTCCGCTTCGGTGATGCCGCCGTCGCGCTGCTGCACGACGAGCACCTGATCGCCCTCGCCGCCGGGGATCCGCTCCACGAGTTCGGTGACCCTGGTGGATTCCGCGTCGGCGGGCAGCCGGTCGCGGGCGTCGTCGCTCTGCACCGAGCCGATGTTCAGCCCCACCGGTACGGCGAGCGCGAGCAGCAGCAACCACAACCCGATGACCACCCGCTTGGCCGTCCGCCCGGCGGGCAGCGCGAAGATCCCGCGTGCCTGTTCCGCTTTTTCCAGCACCGTTTCGCCCCTTTCCGTTCAGGGCGAAACGGTGCCGGTTCAGCGGTGGTGCGCGCGTCCGGCCGGAGTGGACAGCCGGGGTACTCCCGTGGTGGACACCTCAGCGGCGGCTGCGCCGCCAGCCGCCGGTGCGGACGTTCGCGCCGACCCCGGCCAGGTGCAGTGCCATGCACAGCAGGCCAGCGGTGAGCAGGGTCCCGCCGTTGATGACCTCCCCGATCGAGGCGTCGGTCAGGTCGAGGATCAGCGCCAGGCCGAAGATGACCGCGGCAACGATGGCTAACACAGCAGTCCTCCTTTCGATCCCCCGATACCGCGTCGGATACCCGGACCGCGGCGCGGTGATTCCTCGCATTCGGAGCAATCCGCTCAACCGGGCGGCATGCGCTCGGCGAGCTGCTTGCGGAAGTGACCGCAGTCGAGGAAGTCCTCGCTGGTGCAGGCGATCGCGTGGGTCAACGCGGCGCGGGCGGCTTCGGCCTCTTCGATCCGCCTGGTCAGGGCGGCGTGGTGTTCGCGCAGGGCCGCGCGCCGGTCGGCCGGGTCGTCGGTGGTGAGCACGCGCCGGATTTCGGCGAGGCTGAAGCCGAGTTCCTTGCCCTGGAGGATGAGCACCACCTTGACCACGTCGGCCCGCCGGTACCGGCGCTGCCCGCCCGCGGTGCGCACCGGCGTGAGCAAGCCTTCGGTCTCCCAGTGCCGGAGCACGTTCGTCAGCAGCCCGAACCGGCCGGCCAGCTCGCCGACGGTGTACTCGCTTGACTTCATGTCGACATGAAGTCACAGGCTGGGGGAGCACGGCAACCCCGACCGGAGGACTTCCGATGATCGAACGCTTTGTCGCCATGATGGATGGTTTCGAACGCGAGCCCGCGGCCGCGGCCGCCCGGCACCGCTCGCACGAACTGCTGCGGATCGCACCGGGCCAGCGGGTGGTGGATGTGGGGTGTGGAACCGGGACCTCGGTGGGTGAACTGACCGCGGCCGGGGCGCTGGTGTCCGGAGTGGACGTCAACCCCGAAGTGCTGGTGGTGGCCAAGGAACGGCACCCCGCCGGGGATTTCACCACCGGCAGCGCGGAGTCGATCCCCTTTCCGGACGGGCATTTCGCCGGTTACCGCGCGGAACGCGTCTACCACGCGGTCGCCGATCCGGCGGCCGCGCTGGCCGAGGCCGCCCGGGTACTGGCGCCGGGCGGCCGGATCGTCCTCATTGGACCGGACTGGACGATGCTCGGCCTCGACAGCACCGACGAGGAGACCGAGCGGGCCGTGCTGGCCGCCCAGGTCGCCTCGATGCCCTCGCCCCGGTGTGCGCTGCGGTTCCGGAACCTGTTGCTGGACGGCGGTTTCACCGACGTGGCGGTCGAGGTGCACACCGCGGTGCTGACCGGCGCTTCGGGCCTGCCGATGCTGGAGTCGGCGGCCTCGGTGGCCGTGGGAACGGGTGCGGTCAGCCCGTCGAGGGCGGAGAGCTGGCTCGCGGAGCAGCGGCAGCGGGTCGAGCGAGGCCGGTTCCTGCTGGCCGCTCCGCAGTTCGTCACGTCGGGCGTCCGAGGGTCTGGCCGTTGAGCGTGGGGTCTTCGACGGCACGGACGTAGGCCGCGGCGACGACGTCGGCCGGGGTGGCGTCGTCACCGACCCAGCCCGGGCTGATCACGTTGGCTCGCAGGCCTCGCGGGAGTTCGGCGGCGGCGACCCGGACGAAGGCCTCCAGGCCCTGGTTGGTGAGCGCGCCGAACGCGCTGCCCGGCGTCGGCGCCGCGAAGGTGCCCGCGGTCAGGGTGATCGAACCGCCGTCGGGAAGGTGCTCGACGGCCCGCCGCAGCAGGCGCACCTGGCCGAGCAGCTTGGTTTCCAGGCCGGTGAGGAACTCCTCGTCGGTGCCCGCGTCGATGGGCACCAGTGCGCCGCTCGCGGCGCAGCAGACCACCGCGTCGAGGTTCGGGACCGTCGAGAAGAGACGGTCGGGATGGGCGATGTCGAGCTGGATCTCGCTGGTCCGCGACACGGGCACCACGTGGTGCCCCCGCTCGCGCAGGGCCGCGGTCACCGCGGTGCCGATGGTTCCGGTCGCTCCGATCACTACTACGTTCACCCTTCCGATCCTGCGCGGCGGCACGGGATCGTGCCTGCCCCTGCCAGGTGCAGGCATCCTGGGGGCATGCTCGGTGAATTCCTCCGCGCCCGCCGCGGCCGGCTGCGGCCCGCCGACGTCGGCCTGTCCGACTACGGCGAGTTCCGGCGCGTGCCGGGGTTGCGGCGGGAGGAGCTGGCGCGGTTGGCCGGGGTCAGTCCCGGTTACTACACGCGGCTCGAACAGGGGCAGCGCGGGAACGTGTCGGAAGCGGTGCTCGACGCGCTCGCGAAGGCGCTGCGCCTCGACGAGGACGAACGCGCCCACCTGCACGCGCTGGCGAACGCGAAGGCGGTCGACGCCGGTCCGGAGCGGTTGCTGCCGAGGCACCGGCTCCTGCTGGACGCGGTGGCGGTGCCGGCGCTGGTCCTCGGCAGGCACACCGACGTGCTGGCGTGGAACCGCCTCGGCCACGCCCTGCTGGCGCCGCACCTCGATTTCGAGTCCCGGCCGAACTGGGCGCGGCTGTTCTTCCTGGACGCGCAGGTGCGCGAGTTGTTCGGGGAAGCGGGGGACAAGGCGCGCGACACCGTCGCCGATCTGCGCCACATCGCCGGCCGGCGGCCGGGTGACGCCGTGCTGACCGCGCTGATCGAGGAACTGCGGCGCGCGAGCCCCGAATTCGACGAGCTGTGGGCCGCGCACCCGGTGCGCGGCTGTGCCCACCACACCCGCGTGTACCGCCACGCCGTCGGCCCGCTCACCCTGACCGACGAACTCCTGCCCCTGCCGGACAGCGACGGGCAGCGCCTCGTGCTCTTCTACGCGGAACCGGGATCGCCGTCGGCTGCCGGTTTGAGCGAGTTGAGCAGGGCGTCCAGCTTGCGGTAGCGGCTTTCCGCGGCCAGCCGGTACGTGTCGATCCACCCGGTCAGCGCTTCGAGCGCGGCGGGCGCGAGGTGGCACGGGCGGCGCTGGCCGTCCCGGGTGCGGGTGATCAGGCCCGCCGTCTCCAGCACCTGGATGTGCCGCGAGACGGCCTGCTTGGTGATGGCGAACGGCTCCGCCAGCTCGTTCACCGTGGCTTCCCCGCGTGAGAGCCGCGCGATCATCGCGCGGCGCACGGGATCGCCGAGGGCGGCGAACGCCCGGTCCAGCCACTCGTCATCGACCGTCATCAAAGGCAACCTAGCGCTTTATCAACAAGTCCGTTGACTATAGGTGCTGCTGAGGGACGGCGTCAACCGCGCCGAAGGCCGCCGAGCAGCATGTCGAGTCCGAACCGGAAGCGCTCGGCCGAGGTCTCCGCCGAGAAGTACGGCCCGAGGGTGAGCATGTTCGGGAACCGGCCGGGCATCGAGCTGAGGTACTCGTGCATCTGCCGCCCGCGGGCGGCGGCTTCCTCCTGGTCGAACTCGCCCGAGGCCCAGCCGCTGCCCTCGTAGGCGAAAGCCTTGGTGTACAAGGTGAGCGCGTCGGAGGCGTAGGCGGCGTCCCGTTCGGACAGTCCGCCGGCACGCAGCAGGGCGAGCACGGTTTCCCCGTGCTGCAAGGCGTTGGGGCCGACCGGCACCTGGGTCGCCCAGGCGACCTTGGCGATGCCGGGGTGCGCCAGCATCGCGGAAAGCTGCCCCTGCAGTACTTCCCGGAGTTGCTCGGCCCACCGCGCGGGATCCGGCTCCGGCAGTTCGACCTCGCTCAGCACCTGGTCGAACATCAGCTCGTGCAGTTCGTCCTTGTTGGACACGTGGGCGTAGAGCGAGGCCGCGCCGGTGTCCAGCGCCTGGGCCACCCGCCGCATGCTCACCGCGTCGATGCCCTCGGCGTCGAGCAGGTCGAGTGCGGTGCGCACGATCAGCTCCGCGGACAGCGGCGGCTTCACCGCGCGCCCGGAGCGCCGCCACGGCGGGGCTGGAACGTTCATGACGAACACTGTACTTGACACGAACAGTGTTCGTAAGTACGAATGGCGTTCGTCAAACGAACACCGTTCGAAGGAGTGGGACCATGACCGTGCTCGACACGCTGAACGAGCTGACCGAGGCGTGGAACGCGGGTGACGCGACGGCGTACGCCCGGCTGTTCCTCGAAGATGCGGACTACGTGAACTTCATGGGGCAGAACAGCCGCGGCCGGGCGGCCATCGAGGAGAGTCACCGCTTCCTCTTCGACGGCCCGCTCAAGGGCTCGAAGATGACCTGCGGCACCACGCCGCCGGCCGTCCGGTTCGTGCGCCCGGACGTGGCGATCGTGGTCCTCGGCGGCGGCACCACGCTCGACGGCGAGCCCGAGGACCCGAGTCGGGCGTCGACGGTCACCTTCGTGCTGGTGGAGGAGCCGGCGGGCTGGCGCATCGCGTCGTTCCAGAACACCCGGCGCACGGCGTGAAGCTGCTGGTCGAGGTGGCCGGGGTGGTCGAGGCGCCGCCGGAGCGGGTGCTCGGCGCGGTCGTCCGGGCGACCGGGTGGCGGGTCGATGGCGACCTGGTTTGGGCGCAGGGCGGCTGGTGGTACCGCGGTGAGTACCTGGTCGAGCCGGTGGCTGGTGGTTCGCGGGTGGTCCACCGGGTGTTCACCGTGGCGCGGAGTCCGGTGTGGACGGTCGCGCTGGCGAACCGCCTGTTCCTCGGGTTCGGCGAGCGGACGCGGGCCGGGGTGGCGGAGCTGCTGGCGCGGATCGGCGACGAGCTGGACTGCGTGGCCCGGCTGGCGGAAGTGACGTAGGTCTCATTCCGGCGGTCGGGCCTGCTCGCGCAGCCCCGGGACGATCTTCGAGCGGGACTGGAGCCGCGCTGATCTGTGCAGGCGCGAAGCTTCCCGTTAGGCTAGCCTTAGCTTGCACGTGATTTCCGGTGACACACAGTTAAGGGGTACTCATGGCGGAGCGTCCGGCGAGGCGGCCCCGGCCGCTGATCCGCCTGCGGGTCCTGCGCACCGAGCGGCTCACCCCGCACATGGTGCGGGTGGTCGCCGGGGGCGAGAACCTGGGGCAGTTCACGGACAACGGCTTCACCGACGCCTACGTGAAGCTGGCCTTCCCGGTACCCGGCGTGACCTATCCGGAGCCGATGGACCTCCAGCAGATCCGCGCCGAGATGCCGCGCGAGCACTGGCCGCGTACGCGGACGTACACCGTGCGTTACTACGACGAGAAGGCCGGCGAGCTGGCCATCGACTTCGTGGTGCATGGGGACGAGGGGCTCGCCGGACCGTGGGCGCTCAACGTCCAGCCCGGTGACGACCTGCTCTTCGCCGGGCCGGGTGGCGCCTACGCGCCCGGTGAGGAGGCCGACTGGCACCTGCTCGTCGGCGACGAGAGCGCGTTGCCGGCGATCTCCGCGTCGCTGGAGCGGATGCCCTCGGGGGCGCGGGTGCAGGCGTTCATCCTGGTCGGGGGGCCGGACGAGGAACTGCCGCTGGCGACCAAGGCCGACGCGGAGATCACCTGGCTGCACCGCTCCGCCGGGGGCGACCTGGTCCGGTCGGTCCGCGACCTCGACTTCGGCGACGGTGTGGTGCAGGCCTTCGTGCACGGCGAAGCCGACTTCGTCCGCGAACTGCGGCGGCACCTGCTCAACGAGCGCGGCGTCCGCAAGGACCTGCTGTCCATCTCGGGCTACTGGCGCCGGGGCAAGGACGAAGACGGCTGGCAGGCGGAAAAGGCCGAGGAACGCGCCAAGGAAGCCGCCGCGGCCGCTTCCTGACGCGGGCGCTCGCGAGAGGTCCGGCATGTAGCATGGACGATGTGAACAACAGGCAGCTGAACCGCGACGTACCGGCCGGGGCCACCGGCCGGGTGCGTTCTGCTGCGAGTGGTTTGCACAAGCCTGCCGGCATGACGGTGCGAAGGTCTGCCGTTGGCCGGTTCGTTGGCGCCCGTAAGCCGAGTCCGGCGATCGAGGAGAAGCCTTCGACTCCGGAACCGTACTCGCCGCCGTCCTTCCTGGGGATGTTCGAGCTGCCGGCCGACTCGTCCGAGCGGGTCAAGTCCGTCGTGCGCGGCCAGGACGACGACTGAAGCTCACGACGAGATCGTAGAACCTCCGTGGCACGTCCGATCGTGGTTGACACCGGTCCCCTCATTGCCATGATCAGTAGAAAAGACGCTCATCACCGGGCCGTCGTCGCGTGGCTGGAGACGGCCGCTACTCGTGATCTGCTAGTGCCATCCCTGGTTCTCACCGAAGTGTGCCAATTCATCGAGAAGCATCTCGGCGGCGAAGCCGAGGCAGCGTACATCGAGGAACTCATGCGGTCACCGCAGTTCCGGATCTATCACCCGATGGACGATGACTTCCGCCGGATGGCGGTGTTGATGCGCCAGTATTCCGATTGGCCGCTCGGCTTGGCGGACGCGGCAGTGGTGGCCACCGCGGAACGGTTGAAGACCGTCGAGGTGGCCACCGTGGATCGGCGGCATTTCGAACACATCAAGCCCGTGCACGTCTCGTACTTCAGGATCTACCCCGAAGTCGGTCAGTAGGTCAGCTGGACAGCTTGCCGATCACCTGGGAGCCGTAAGCGGCCAGCGTCTGCTCCCGCTCGTCGTGCATCAGGTAGAGCGAGAACTGGTCCACGCCCAGCTCGGCCAGTTCCTGCAGGCGTTCCACGTGCGCGCCCGCCGGCCCGGTCAGGCAGAAGCGGTCGACGATCTCGTCCGGCACGAACTCGGTGGACGGGTTCCCCGCCTTCCCGTGGTGCGAGTAGTCGTACCCCTCGCGTTCCCTGATGTACTCGGTCAGCTCACGCGGCACGTCCCCGGCTTCGCCGTAGCGGGCGACCAGGTCGGCCACGTGGTTGCCCACCATGCCGCCGAACCAGCGCAGCTGCTCGCGCTGGTGCACCAGGTTGTCGCCGACGTAGGCCGGGGCCGCGACGCAGATGGTGATGCCCTCCGGATCACGACCGGCGGCCCTGGCCGCCTCCCGCACCGAGCCGATGGTCCAGCGCGCGATCGCCGGGTCCGCGCACTGCAGGATGAACCCGTCGGCGTGCTCACCGACCAGCTTCAGCGCCCGCGGCCCGTACCCGGCCATCCACATCTCCAGCCGCCCGTCGCGGACCCACGGGATGCGCACCGGCTTGTCCCGCAGCAGCACCTCCCGGCCCTCGGCCAGTTCCTTGGTGACGTGCATGCAGTCCCGCAGGGTGGCCAGGGTGGACGGTTTGAGGCCGACCACCCGGTGCGCGGAGTCCCCGCGCCCGATGCCGCACACCGTTCGGTTGCCGTACATGTCGTTCAGCGTGGCGAACAACGACGCCAGCACCGACCAGTCCCGCGTGCCCGGACTGGTCACCATCGGCCCGACCACCATCGACGAGGTGGCCGCGAGGATCTGCGAGTAGATGACGAACGGCTCCTGCCACAGCACGCACGAGTCGAAGGTCCAGCCGTAGCGGAAGCCCTCGCCCTCGGCCGCGGTCATCAGCCGCACCAGCTCACCCGCCGGCGGGTCCGTCTGGAGCACAACACCGAAATCCACAGTGGACACCCCTCGATCGGCTCAGCTGAGGTACTGGTTCAGGTCGCGCTTGAGGAACCGGCCGTGCGTGGTGGAACCGGTGAACCCGGCCGCCGAGACGACCACCGATCCCCGTGACAGCACGGTTTCCACCCGGCCGGTCAGCTCGAAGCCCTCGTACGCCGAGTAGTCCACGTTCATGTGGTGCGTCTCGGCCGAGAGCGTCTGCTTGGCCTTCGGGTCGTAGATCACGATGTCGGCGTCCGAACCGGCGGCGATCACGCCCTTGCGCGGGTACAGCCCGAACATCCGCGCCGGCGTGGTCGCGCAGGTCTCCACCCAGCGCTCCAGGGTGATCTCCCCGGCCACCACGCCCTGGTGCAGCAGGTCCATCCGGTGCTCCACGCCCGGCATGCCGTTCGGGATGGCCCGGAAGTCGCTGGTGCCCAGCACCTTCTGGTCCTCGAAGCAGAACGGGCAGTGGTCGGTGGAGACCACGGACAGGTCGTTGGTGCGCAGCCCACGCCACAGGTCCGCCTGGTGCTTCTTCTCCCGCAACGGCGGGGAGGCCACGTACTTCGCGCCCTCGAAACCCGGCTTCGCCATGTCCTCGATGGACAGGTAGAGGTACTGCGGGCACGTCTCGGCGAACACGTTCTGCCCGTCGTTGCGTGCTTCCGCCACGGCCGCCAGCGCCTGCGCGGCCGAGAGGTGCACGATGTAGAGCGGGGAACCGGTCACCTTGGCCAGCTGGATCGCCCGCGAGGTCGCCTCGCCTTCCAGCTCCGGCGGCCGGGTCAGCCCGTGCTGCACCGGCTCGGTCTTCCCGGCGGCGAAGGCCTGCGCGGCCAGCTGGTCGATCGCGATGCCGTTCTCCGCGTGCATCATGATCGTCGACCCGGTTTCGCGGGCCTTCTGCATGGCCAGCAGGATCTCGCCGTCGGTGGAGTAGAAGACGCCGGGGTAGGCCATGAACATCTTGAAGCTGGTCACCCCGTCCCCGATGCACGACTCCATCTCCTTGAGCGTGGTGTCGTTGACGTCGGAGACGATCATGTGGAACCCGTAGTCGATGGCGCAGTTGCCGTCGGCCTTCTCGTGCCACTTGTCCAGTGTGGACTGCAGGGTGGTGCCCTTGGCCTGCACCGCGAAGTCGATGATCGTGGTGGTGCCGCCCCAGGCCGCCGCGGTGGTGCCGGTGCCGAAGGTGTCGTGCGAGAAGGTGCCGCCGAAGGGCATCTCCATGTGCGTGTGGGCGTCGATCCCGCCGGGCAGCACGTACTTCCCGGTCGCGTCGATCACCTCGTCCGCTTCACCGAACACGCCCGGCGCGGCCACCGCGGCGATCTTCTCGTCCTCCACCAGCACGTCGGCCACGCTGGTGCCGGTCGCGCTGATCACCGTGCCGCCCTTGATCAGGGTGCGCATCGTGCGTTCCTCCTCAGGCTTCGGTCAGCGGTCCGTAGCTGTCGGGGCGGCGGTCGCGGTAGAACGCCCACAGGTCGCGGACCTCGTTGAGCAGGCCCATGTCCAGGTCCCGCACCACGATCTCCTCCTCGGTGTCCGATGCGGCCTCACCGATCAGCTGCCCGCGCGGGTCGGCGAAGTAGGTCTGGCCGTAGAAGTCGTTGTCGCCCAGCGGTTCCACGCCGACGCGGTTGATCGTGCCGACGAAGTACTCGTTGGCGACGGCCGCGGCGGGCTGCTCCAGGCGCCACAGGTACTCCGAGAGGCCGCGGCTGGTCGCCGACGGGTTGAACACGATCTTCGCCCCGGCCAGGCCGAGCGCGCGCCAGCCTTCGGGGAAGTGCCGCTCGTAGCAGATGTACACGCCGATCCGGCCGACCGCGGTGTCGAACACCGGGTAGCCCATGTTGCCCGGCCGGAAGTAGAACTTCTCCCAGAAGCCCTTCACCTGGGGGATGTGGTTCTTGCGGTGCTTGCCGAGATAGGTGCCGTCGGCGTCGATCACCGCGGCGGTGTTGTAGTAGACACCCGGCTGCTCGGCCTCGTACATCGGCACCACCAGCACCACGCCGTGGCGCTCGGCGACCTCCTGCATCAGCTTGGTGGTCGGCCCGTCCGGGATGCCCTCGGTGTAGGAGTAGTAGTCGGCGTCCTGGACCTGGCAGAAGTACGGGCCGTAGAACAACTCCTGCAGGCAGATCACCTGCGCGCCCTGGGACGCGGCCTTCCCGATGGCGTCCACCGCGTTGCGGATCATCGACTCCTTGTCGCCCGTCCAGCGCTGCTGGATCAGGCCGGCGCGTACCAGGTCGCTCACTGGTCTCCTCCTTGTGGGGCGGCGTGCTTGCCGCTGGTGGACTTCTTCCAAGAGAGAGCGAGGTGGACCACGAAGGCGACGATCAGCCCGGCCACCCAGTTGTAGTCGTAGAACGGCTTGAGGAACGGGATCAGGCCGTCGGCGGGGAAGGGCCCCTGCTCGCCCGCGGCGGTGTAGGCCCCGCCGACCGCGACCACCGCACCGGCCACCGTGGCCACGACGGCCCGCCAGTTCCAGCCGCCGCGGAACCAGTACCGGCCGCCTTCGCGGTAGAGGTCGGCCAGGTGCAGTTCGGTCCGGTTGACCACCCAGTACCCGGCGACCAGCACCCCGGCCACCGCGCCGAGCACGCCGCCGTAGAAACCGAGCCAGGCGAAGATGTAGATGCTCGGGTCGGAGTACAGCTTCCACGGCTGGATGCCGATGCCGATCACGCCGGTGATCAGCCCGCCGACGGCGAAGGTGATTCGCTTCGGGAAGGCGTTCGAGAAGTCGTAGGCCGGGCTGACCACGTTGGCCGCCAGGTTCGCCGAAATGGTGGCCAGCACCAGCGCGATCAGCGCCAGCACCACCAGCACCGGGCTGGAGAACCGGTCCGCCAGCTTCGCCGGGTCCCAGATCTCCTCGCCGTAGAGCACCTTCCCGCCCGAGGTGGTCAGGATGGCCACGATCGCGATGAAGGTCATCGTGGTCGGCAGGCCGAGGATCTGCCCGCGCATCTGCTTGCGCTGGCTGCCGCCGAAGCGGGTGAAGTCCGGCATGTTCAGCGAAAGCGTCGACCAGAAGGCGATCATCGCCATCAGCATCGGCGCGAACACCTTCCAGAAGTCCGGTCCCCAGCCGAGGCGGCCCGGGTCGGACAGGATCGGGCCGAAGCCGCCCGCCTTCACCAGCACGTAGCCGAGCAGGATCAGGAAGCCGACCGAGACCAGCGGCGCGGTCCAGTTCTCGAAGTGCCGCACGGCTTCCATGCCGCGCCAGATGATCAGCATCTGCACCAGCCAGAAAACCGCGAAGGACAACCACAGCGTCCACGGCTGCCCGGCGATCTCGGCCGCGTTGCGCCAGCCGTCGCCGACCAGCTTGCCGGTGAGGATGTAGATGGCCTCACCACCGACCCAGGTCTGGATGCCGAACCAGCCGCAGGCGATGAACGCGCGCAGCAGCGCGGCGAAGTTGGCGCCGCGGATGCCGTAGAAGGCGCGGGCGAAGACCGGGAACGGGATGCCGTACTTGGTGCCGGCGTGGCTGTTCAGCAGCATCGGGCCGAGCACGATGATGTTGCCCAGCACGATGGTGAATAACGCCTGCACCCAGCTCATGCCCAGCGCGATCAGCGAGGCGGCGAGCGCGTAGCTGGGGATGTTGTGCGCCATCCCCATCCACAGCGCGAAGTAGTTGTAGGTGGTCCAGGTGCGCTTGCCGACCGGGACCGGCGCCAGTTCGGGGTTGAGGAAGCGGCTGCCCGTGAGCACGCCGGGATCGGCCAGGTCGATCCGGCCGTCGGGGTGCACGATCTCGTCACCGGACGGGGAGGCGCCGGCCTGCGATCGGGTGTGCGTCATTGCGGAATCCTGCGACCGGCGCGGGACCGGGTGGCAGTGGCAGAGTGTTCACCGATGCCTGTGTCCTGGAACACAGTGTCGATTGCGCATAGATCTTCATGGTGCATGGGGACCCGGCGTAACCGCAGCTCAACAGCCCCGAAACCGGGCCTCAATGCTATGAGTGGGGCATTACTTGCAATCAACGCAAGTAATGCCCCACTCATAGCAATGGGCTGCCGGGTCGGGTCAGAAGCCGAACACGCCACCGGAGTGGGCGTCGGCGGCGCAGCGGTTCGGGTAGGTGGTGCGGAAGTCCACCTGCTCGCCCTTCCAGGTGCCGAAGGCGCGGGCTTCGACCGGCGCGTACTCCAGCGTGCAGGCCACGTCCTTGGGGGTGACGCGGCTGAGGTCGCCCTCGGCGCCGGTCAGCGCGTCGCAGGCGGACTTCGCGTGGGGGTGGGTGCCGCCCGCCGGGTCGCACTGCAGCACCACGGCGCCGGAGCGGCCGCCCGCGTCCAGGGTGGACAGGGCGATCGAAGCGTCGGCGGGGTGGGCCGGGCCCCCGATGCAGGCCAGGGTCAGCGCGCAAGCGGTGAGCGGTTCGAAGGGAAAAATAGCCATGATCGGTTCATCGGCGCCGTCAGCTGATCACTGAGCTACTCGACGGGGTGAAAATCGCCCTCACGGTCGGGTGGTATGAATGTCGTGGGCCAGTAGTGCCACGTACAGCGAGAGCATCGATTCCGGGTCCTCCAGCGGCACGCCCAACACCTGTTCCAGCCGCGCCAGCTGCTGGTAGTAGGCGGTCCTGGACATGTGCGCGGCCGCCGCGGCGGCGGATTTGTTGCCCCCGTGGGCGCAGTAGAACCGCAGTGCCTGCAGCAGCCGGTTGCCGGTGGTGGCGTCCTTGGCCAGCAGCGCGCCCAGTTCCCGCGAGGCGAAGGCGGTCACCCGCTCGTCGTTCGCGAGCAGGTGCAGCAGCCCGCGCAGGCGCACGTCTTCGAGGCGGTGGAAGCCGGTGGCCGACTCCGGCGTGGCGGGCACGGCGTCGGCCACGTGCCCGGCTTCGGTGAGGCTGCGGCGGGCCTCGGCGGCACCGTCCACAGTGGTCCCGACCGCCACGATCGACGGGGCCACGCCGCGTGCCTGGTGCACCTCGGCCGCCAGCCGCTTCAGCACGGCCTCCGGTTTCGCTTGCGGGGAAAGGGAAAGCAGGGCGCCGACACTGGTGTCACCGACCACCGCGACGAGGGCTGAAACGCGGGCGCGCCGGGTCGCCACCGCGGCCGCCTCGGCCAGCTCCCGCAACACCGTGGCCAGGTTCAGCGCCGGTTCGGTGCCGGTGAGCACCGGCCGGATGGCCGTGCCGATCAGCTGCCTGCCGGTCAGCGGCACGGCCAGCGCGGCGGCGCGCACCACCAGCTCGGCCGCCGGGACCGGGGTGCTGAGCAGTTCGGTGAGCACCGCGCGGTGGGCCTGCCGCTCCAGGCTGTCGGTGTCCTTGGCGACCAGCCGGTGCAGCGCGAGCGCGGACGCGGCGCGTTCGGCGACCACCACGTGACGGTCGCGCGGCGGTTCGGCGCAGACGATGACCAGGCGGCCCCAGTCGTGCCCGCGCGCGCCGACCACGGTGACCAGCCAGCCCGCGCCCGCGTGGTAGCCGGTGCGCTCGCCGAGCTGGACCTGCGCGGACCGCCGCGGCCAGGCCGCCAGCAGCTCGGCGGGGTCGCTGCCGGCGGTGTCGTAGGCGAGCACCTCGTGCGACAGGGTCTCCAGCACCACCGGCTGGTCGGTGATCCGGGCGACCTCGCGCAGCACGACGTCGGGCTCGGCCCCGGAGACGGTCAGCGCGGTGAAGGTCTGGTGCACGCGTTCGGCCTCGCGCAGCTCGTCCACCTGCGCGTCCACGATCAGCCCGTTCACCGTCTCGGTGACCGCCACGAACCGGGTTTCGCGCGAGAGCGTGACCAGCGGCAGGCCGCAGCGGTCGGCGGCCTCGGTCATCCCGGCGGGCAGCGCGTCGCTCCAGTGCCGGACCAGCTCCACCACCAGCCCGGCCACCCCGACCGAGGCCAGCGAGTCGAGGTACTTCGCCAGCTCCGCCTCGTCGTCGGGCAGCGCCACGCCGGTGGTCAGCACCAGCTCACCGCCCTTGAGCAGGTGCGCGATGTCGATCACCTCGGCCACGTGCACCCAGCGCACCCGGCGGTCCAGCCCGGCCGCGCCGGCCACCACGTGCGGCCGCCCGTGCCGGAGCACCGGCAGGGCGAGCACCTCGGCGACCGTGGGGTACATGGGCAGACTGTACGGGCGCGGGGCCGAGTCCGTACAGGTTGCTCGTGGCGTTCCCGGCGCGCCGGTCCGCACACTCGGTCGCATGACCGAATCGGAGCTGCTCTCCCGGCATCGCGCCGTCCTCCCGAACTGGCTGGCGCTCTACTACGACGAGCCGATCGAGATCGTGCGGGCCCAGGGGCGCCGGGTCACCGACGCGAACGGGAACACCTACCTCGACTTCTTCGCGGGCATCCTGACCAACGCGATCGGCTACGACGTCGCGGAGATCTCCGACGCGATCCGCCGCCAGCTCGACACCGGCGTGCTGCACACCTCGACGCTGTACCTGATCCGCAAGCAGGTCGAGCTGGCCGAGCAGATCGCCGAGCTGTCCGGCATCGAGGGCGCGAAGGTGTTCTTCACCAACTCGGGCACCGAGGCCAACGAGACCGCGCTGATGCTGGCCACCCAGTACCGCCGCAGCAACCAGATCCTGGCGCTGCGCAACTCCTACCACGGGCGCGCCTTCGCCACCGTCGGCATCACCGGCAACCGCGGCTGGTCGGCCAGCTCGCTCTCCCCGGTCAAGGTCAGCTACGTGCACGGCGGCTACCGCTACCGCAGCCCGTTCTCCTCGCTGTCCGACGCCGACTTCATCGCCGCCTGCACCGAGGACCTGCGTGACGTGCTGCAGACCAGCACCGCCGGGGACGTGGCCGCGATGATCGCCGAGCCGATCCAGGGCGTCGGCGGCTTCAACGTGCCGCCGGACGGGTTCTTCGGCTCGTTCAAGGAGGTGCTCGACGAGCACGGCATCCTGCTCATCTCCGACGAGGTGCAGACCGGCTGGGGCCGCACCGGCGAGCACTTCTGGGGCATGCAGGCGCACGGCGTCACCCCGGACATGATGACCTTCGCCAAGGGCCTCGGGAACGGACTGGCCATCGGCGGGGTGATCGCGCGCGGTGAGGTGATGGACTGCCTGACCGCGAACTCGATCTCCACCTTCGGCGGGAACCCGGTCTCCACCGCGGGCGCGAAGGCCACTTTGGACTACCTGCTGGACAACGACCTCCAGGGCAACGCGGCCAAGCAGGGCGACACGCTCTTCGGCGGGCTGCGGGACATCGCGGAGCGCTACGACGTACTCGGCGACGTCCGCGGCAAGGGCCTGATGATCGGGCTGGAGATGGTCGAGGCGGATCGCTCGGCGAGCCCGCCCGCCGCCGGTGTGGTACTGGAGGAGGCGAAGAAGCGCGGGCTGCTGGTCGGCAAGGGCGGACTGCACGGCAACGTGATCCGGCTGGCCCCGCCGATGACCCTCACCGACGCCGAAACCGGTGAGGCGCTGGAAATTCTCGAAGGTTCGATCGCGGCGGCGCAGGAGGCACGCAAGTGACGGCAAGGATCAGCCACTGGATCGACGGCAAGCCCTTCTCCGGGGTGGCCGAGCGGGCCGGGGACGTGTTCGACCCGGCCACCGGGCAGGTGGCCGCCAAGGTCGACTTCGCCGGCCCGGCCGAGGTGGAGGCAGCCGTCACCGCGGCCAAGAACGCCTTCCCCGGCTGGAAGAACACCTCGCTGGCGGCCCGCAGCCGGGTGCTGTTCGCCTTCCGGCAGCTGCTCTCGGAGCGCAAGGACGAGCTGGCGAAGATCGTCACCAGCGAGCACGGCAAGGTCGAGTCGGACGCCGCCGGTGAGATCGCGCGGGCCATCGAGAACGTCGAATACGCCTGCGGGGCCGCGCAGCTGCTCAAGGGCGGGTTCAGCGAGAACGCGTCCACCGGGGTCGACGTGTACTCGATCGCGCAGCCGCTCGGGGTGGTCGGCGTGATCTCGCCGTTCAACTTCCCGGCCATGGTGCCGCTGTGGTTCGTGCCGAACGCGATCGCCTGCGGCAACACCGTGGTGCTCAAGCCGAGCGAGAAGGACCCGTCGGCGGCCAACTTCATCGCCGAGCTGTTCGCCGAGGCCGGGCTCCCGGCCGGGGTGCTGAACGTGCTGCACGGCGACAAGGTCGCGGTCGACGGGCTGCTGGAGAACCCGGTGGTGAAGGCGATCTCGTTCGTCGGGTCCACGCCGATCGCGCGCTACGTCTACGAAACCGGGACGCGGCACGGCAAGCGCGTGCAGGCGCTCGGTGGCGCGAAGAACCACATGGTGGTGCTGCCCGACGCCGACCTCGACCTGGCCGCCGACGCGGCGGTCTCGGCGGGCTTCGGCTCGGCGGGGGAGCGCTGCATGGCGGTGTCCGTGGTGGTCGCGGTGGACCCGGTCGGCGACGAGCTGGTCGCCAAGATCGCCGAGCGCATCCGGAAGCTGCGGGTCGGCGACGGCCGCAGGCCGGACTCCGAGATGGGCCCGCTGGTCACCGCCGCGCACCACGCCAAGGTGGAGTCCTATGTGGAGGCGGGCGTCGCGGCGGGCGCCGAGCTGGTGGTGGACGGGCGCGGCATCGAGGTCGACGGTGAGGACGGCGGGTACTGGCTCGGCCCGACGCTGTTCGACAAGGTGTCGCCGGAGATGTCGGTCTACCGGGACGAGATCTTCGGGCCGGTGCTCTCGGTGGTCCGCGCCGAGGGGTACGAACCGGCGGTCGAGCTGATCAACGACAACCCGTACGGCAACGGCACGGCGATCTTCACCACCGACGGCGGCGCCGCGCGGCGGTTCCAGAACGAGATCGAGGTCGGCATGGTCGGGGTGAACGTGCCGATCCCGGTGCCGGTCGGCTACTACTCGTTCGGCGGCTGGAAGGACTCGCTGTTCGGCGACAGCCACGCCTACGGGCCGGAGGGCTTCCACTTCTTCACCCGCACCAAGGTGGTCACCTCGCGCTGGCCCGACCCCTCGCACGGCGGGGTCAACCTCGGCTTCCCGCGCAACACCTGAGCGGCGGGCCGCCTGCTTTCCGTAAACTTGACCCGAAGCAGGCGGCCCGACAGGTGAGGTGGACGTGGCGAACGCGGATGAACGCCGGTTCGAGGTGCTGCGTGCCATCGTCGCGGACTACGTGGCGAACCAGGAGCCGGTGGGTTCGAAGGCCATCGTGGACCGGCACAACCTCGGTGTGTCCAGCGCCACGGTCCGCAACGACATGGCGGCGCTGGAGGAGGAGGGCTACATCGCCCAGCCGCACACCAGCGCCGGGCGCATCCCCACGGACAAGGGCTACCGGCTCTTCGTCGACCGGCTCTCCGAGATCAAGCCGCTGTCCGCGGCCGAGCGCCGGGCGATCACCTCGTTCCTCGACGGCGCGGTGGACATGGAGGACGTGCTCCGCCGGTCCGTCCGGCTGCTCGCGCAGCTGACCAGGCAGGTCGCCGTGGTCCAGTACCCGATGATGACCAACTCCACCGTGCGCCACCTCGAGGTGGTGCCGCTGACCGCGGCCCGGCTGATGCTGGTGCTGATCACCGACACCGGCCGCGTCGACCAGCGCACGGTGGACATCGGGGACGTGATCACCGAGGAGGCCGTGGCCCGGCTCCGGACCTCGCTGAACGCCGCGCTGGCCGGGCGCAGGCTGACCGAGGCGGCGGCCAGGGTGGCCGAGCTGCCCGAGCAGGCCCCCTCCGACCTGCGGGACGCCACCACCCGGGTGTGTACCGTGCTGGTCGAGTCGCTGGTGGAGCACCCCGAGGAACGGCTGGTGCTCGGTGGCACCGCGAACCTGACCCGCAACGTGGCGGACTTCCCGGGTTCGCTGCGCCAGGTGCTGGAGGCACTGGAGGAGCAGGTCGTCGTGCTGAAGCTGCTCGCGGCGGCACGCAACCCCGGTGCGGTCACGGTGCGCATCGGCGAGGAAAATGAGGACGAGCAGATGCGGAGCACCTCGGTCGTGTCGGTCGGTTACGGCATGGACACGCTGCTCGGCGGCATGGGGATCGTCGGGCCGACGAGGATGGACTACCCGACCACCATCGCCGCGGTGCGGGCGGTGGCCAACTACGTCGGGCAGATGCTCTCGGGCAAGTGAGCCCGCGCAAGGGTTTTTTCGGCAGGAGGACGGCAAGACGGTGGCCAGGGACTATTACGGCACGCTCGGTGTCGCGAAGAACGCGACCGATCAGGAGATCAAGCGCGCGTACCGCAAGCTCGCCCGCGAGCTCCACCCGGACGTCAACCCGTCCGAGGACGCCAAGCACCGCTTCGGCGAGGTGACCACGGCCTACGAGGTGCTGTCCGACCCGCAGAAGCGCAAGATCGTCGACCTCGGCGGCGACCCGATGGACGGCGGTGCCGGCCGCGCTGGTGGCGGCGGCGACCCGTTCGGCGGTTTCGGCGGGCTCGGCGACATCATGGACGCCTTCTTCGGCGGCGCGGCCGGTGGCGGGGGCCGCGGTCGCGGTCCGCGCAGCCGCGTGCAGCCGGGTTCGGACGCGCTCATCCGCATCGGCCTGACGCTGGAGGAGTGCGCCACCGGCGTCGACAAGGAGATCACCGTCGACACGGCGATCCTGTGCGACCTGTGCCGCGGCGCGGGTACCGCGGCCGGTGCCACCACGAAGACCTGCGACACCTGCGGCGGGCAGGGCGAGATCCAGTCCGTGCAGCGGTCGTTCCTCGGCCAGGTGGTCACCGCGCGTGCCTGCCCGGTGTGCCGCGGGTTCGGCGAGGTCATCACCGACCCGTGCCGCCAGTGCGGTGGCGACGGGCGCGTGCGCTCGCGCCGCACGGTGACCGCGAAGGCGCCGCCGGGCGTCGGTGACGGCATGCGGATCCGGTTGTCCGGCCAGGGCGAGGTCGGCCCCGGTGGCGGGCCGGCCGGTGACCTGTACGTGGAGATCGACGAGGCCCCGCACGAGGTGTTCATCCGCCAGGGCAACGACCTGCACTGCAAGCTGAGCGTGCCGATGACCACCGCCGCGCTGGGCGCGAAGGTGCCGATGGAGACGCTGATCGACGGTGAGCACGAGCTGGAGATCGAGCCGGGTACCCAGCCGAACACCGAGCTGGTGCTGACCGGCAAGGGCATGCCGAGGCTGCGCTCCTCCGGGCGCGTGGACGGCCGTGGTGACCTGCACGTGCACGTCGAGGTCGTGGTCCCGACCAAGCTGGACGAGTCGCAGCGCGAGTTGCTGCGCGAGCTGGCCCAGTCGCGCGGCGAGGACACCCCGACGCTGGCGGGCAACGGCAAGCACGGCGGGCTGTTCTCGAAGTTGCGGACCAAGAGCCGGTAGTGGATCCGGTTTTCCTGGTCGAGGCGCTGCCCGCCGGTGATCGCGCGGTGCTCGACGGGGAAGAGGCACGGCACGCCGCGACCGTGCGCCGCCTCCGCGTCGGTGAGCGCCTGGTGCTCACCGACGGCCGCGGCGGCGCCGCGCGGTGCGTGACCGAGTCGGTGCAGGGGGGTCGCGACGCGCTGTTGTCGTTGCGCGTCGAGGAATCCTGGTTCGAGCCGGAGCCCGGGTTGCGCGTGGTCGTCGCGCAGGCACTGGCCAAGGGCGATCGCGGGGAACTGGCGGTGGAACTGGCCACCGAAGCCGGGGTCGACGAGATCGTGCCGTGGCGCGCCGCCCGCAGCGTGGCGAAGTGGGAAGACGGCCCGCGCGGTGACAAGGCACTGGCGCGCTGGCGGTCCACGGCCCGCGCGGCCGCGAAACAGGCCCGGCGCACGTGGCTGCCGCCGGTGACCGAGCCGATGTCCACGAAACAGCTCGCCGCACTGGCCGGCGAAGTCGATCTCGCCCTGGTGCTGGAAGCGGAAGCGGGCGTCCGGCTGCCGGACGTGGCCCTTCCGGCAGCCGGAAGACTCCTGCTGGTGATTGGACCGGAGGGCGGAATCGGCGCCGACGAGCTGGCCGCCCTCTCGGACGCGGGTGCACGTCCGGTCAGACTAGGCCAGACCGTACTGCGGACCTCCACCGCGGCGGCGGTGGCACTAGGCGCACTTGGAGCGCTCACGCCACGCTGGCCCTGACCACCTGGTGGATCGAGGTACCGGGGGTATTCGAAACCCGGGAAATTTCTCGGCGTAATTTTACGCTCCGATCTGGCGCACCAACAGCACTACCCGTTACTCTGGTCATTCGGAACAGCACACACGGTTTCCGGACACAGCGGCTTCGAGCCCGTGCACCGGAGTCCCCGCCGGACACCTCCCCCCTCGGTCCGGCGGAGCCGCGGCGGCGGTGGAGCGACCCCCAGGTTCCACCGCCCCGCGGCGTTCCTTCTTTCCTTCGCCCTGCTCGGGCTGCGCCCTTCGCTCGGGCGAAGGAACGTGTGTTTCCTGGGGGTCGAACCCCCAGACCCCCGCCAGGGGGCAAGCCCCCTGGACCCCCCGCGCGGCCGCCGCTGTGCTTGCTCTGGGTGCCGCGCCTTGGTTGCTTCGGCGGGCTGCGGCTCGCTTCGCATTGCCTCGCCGCGCCTACGCCGCTTTTTACCGCTGGGACAGGAAGCCGGGGCTGGGAGCGGGGTACCAGCCAGACTCCCCCTTCCCCATCCCGGTCCTAAGCCAAAAACACGGCGGAGCTGGGCTTGTCAAGGCATCTTTCCCGCCTTGACATGCCCAACTCCGCCGTAGTCACAATCGGGCGCCGGGTTGGGAACCCGCCCCATTCCACTAGGCTCCGCAAGCATGAGTGACGCGGACACGCTGTTCGAGAAGATCATCGCCAGGGAGATCCCGGCCGAGATCGTGCACGAGACCGAGAACACGCTCGCCTTCCGGGACATCCAGCCCCAGGCCAGGGTTCACGTGCTCGTGGTGCCGAAGAAGCGGTACCGCAACCTCGCCGAGTTCGCCGCCGCCGATGCCGCCGGGCTGGCCGAGGTGGTCGCCACCGCGGCCAAGGTGGCCGAGCTCGAGGGCATCACCGACAGCGGCTACCGCGTCGTGTTCAACACCGAGGGTGACGCCGGGCAGACCGTCTTCCACGTCCACGCCCACGTGCTCGGCGGCGAACAGCTCGGCCACTTCGGCACGCCGCGCTAGCCACGGGGTAACCACCTGCGCCACCGGGCCGCCTACCGCTAGCATCGTGGGTGACCAAACTACTCACGACCAGCAGCGCAAGCGCAGAAAGCAGGCCCGAGGCCCAGTGGCCGGTACCGCACCGGGTGGAGCCGCCCGATCCGAAGTCCCGCGCGAAGACGACCAGCAGGTCGAGGCGGCCACCGCGCAGGACGCGAAGTCCCGATTCCCCATTCCCGACGCCGCCGCGCTGACCCTGCTCGGGTCGCGGGACGAGAACCTGCGGGTCGCCGAGGAACTGCTCACCGCCGACGTGCACGTTCGCGGCAACGAGGTCACCCTCACCGGCGCCCCGGCCGACGTGGCGTTCGCCGAGCGCGTGTTCGCCGAGCTGGTCACCCTGGCCGGCCGCGGCCAGCAGGTCGACCCGGCGACCGTGCGGCGCACGGTGTCCATGCTCTCCTCCGGCGGCGCCGAATCGCCCGCCGACGTGCTCAGCATGGACATCCTGTCCCGCCGGGGCCGCACCATCCGGCCGAAGACGCTGAACCAGAAGCGCTACGTCGACGCCATCGACAAGCACACGATCGTGTTCGGCGTCGGCCCGGCCGGTACCGGCAAGACCTACCTGGCGATGGCGAAGGCCGTGCAGGCGCTGCAGGCCAAGCAGGTCACCCGGATCGTGCTGACCCGCCCGGCGGTCGAGGCCGGTGAGCGGCTGGGTTACCTGCCCGGCACGCTCAACGAGAAGATCGACCCGTACCTGCGCCCGCTCTACGACGCGCTGCACGACATGGTCGACCCCGAGTCGATCCCGCGCCTGATGCAGGCGGGCACGATCGAGATCGCGCCGCTGGCCTACATGCGCGGCCGCACCCTCAACGACGCGTTCATCATCCTGGACGAGGCGCAGAACACCACGCCCGAGCAGATGAAGATGTTCCTCACCCGCCTCGGCTTCGGCTCGAAGATCGTGGTCACCGGGGACGTCACCCAGGTCGACCTGCCCAGCGGGCAGCGCAGCGGCCTGCGCGTGGTGCGCGAGATCCTCGAGGGCGTGGACGACCTGCACTTCGCCACGCTGACCAGCCAGGACGTGGTCCGCCACCGCCTGGTCGGCGACATCGTGGACGCCTACGAGAAGTGGCAGGCCGTGCAGGACGCGACCGAGACCGCCAACGGCTGGAAGGGCCAGCGCCGGTGAGCATCGAGATCGCCAACGAGTCCGGGGTCGGCGTGGACGAGGCCTCCATCGTCTCGGCGGCCCGGTTCGCGCTGGACAAGATGGAGGTCAGCCCGCTGGCCGAGCTGTCGGTGCTGCTGGTCACCCTCGACGTGATGGAGGACCTGCACGAGCGGTGGATGGACCTGCCCGGTCCGACCGACGTGATGGCCTTCCCGATGGACGAGCTGGACTCCACCCGCCGTCCCGACGCCGCGGACGCCTCGCCCGCGCTGCTCGGCGACATCGTGCTCTGCCCCGCGTTCGCGAAGGACCAGGCGCACACCGCCGGCCACTCGCTGACCGAGGAACTGCACCTGCTCACCGTGCACGGCGTGCTGCACCTGCTCGGCTACGACCACGCGGAACCGGCCGAGGAGAAGGAGATGTTCGGGCTGCAGAAGCGCATCCTGAACGAGTTCCGCGCGGCCACCGCCGCGGTCCGCAGGCAGGACGCGCAGCGCTCCGCCGACGACCGGCTGCTCGGCACCGCGGGACTGGACCGGGTGGCCGAACCACCCGGCGAAGCCGGCTGAGCCGATGACCAGCTCGACCTCCCTGCTGATCATCGCCGTCGCCCTGGTCCTGCTGGGCGGGGTGTTCGCCGCGGCCGACGCGGCGGTCAGCACGGTGTCGCAGGCCAGGGCCGAGGGCATGGTGCGGCTCGGCCGCGCCGGGGCCCGCCAGCTGGTCGCGGTGATCGCCGAGCGGCGGCGCCACATCAACCTGCTGCTCCTGCTCCGGCTGGGCTGCGAGCTGACCTCCACGGTGCTGGTCACCGTGGTCTTCCTGCGCTGGATCGAGCCGGTCTCGCTGGCCGTGGTGGTCGCGGGCGTGGTGATGGTGGTGGTCAGCTACGTGCTGATCGGGGTCGGCCCGCGCACCATCGGCCGCCAGCACCCGTACCGCGTCGGCCTGGTGGTGGCCGGGCTGGTGCGGGCGCTGGGCACCGTGCTCGGCCCGCTGAGCAGGCTGCTGATCCTGCTGGGCAACGCGATCACCCCGGGCAAGGGCTTCCGCGAGGGCCCGTTCACCTCCGAGGTCGAGCTGCGCGAGCTGGTCGACCTCGCCCAGGAACGCGGGGTGGTGGAGGACTCCGAGCGCGAGATGATCCACTCGGTGTTCGAGCTGGGCGACACGGTGGCCCGCGAGGTGATGGTCCCGCGCACCGAGATCGTCTGGATCGAGCAGGGCAAGACGGTGCGCCAGGCGCTGGCGCTGTCCCTGCGCTCCGGGTTCACCCGGCTGCCGGTGATCGGCGAGTCGGTGGACGACATCGTCGGCGTGGTCAACATCAAGGACCTGGTCCGGGCGTCGATGGCCGACGGCGGTGCCGCGCGCGAGGTGCACGAGCTGATGAGCCAGGCCAGCTTCGTGCCGGACTCGAAACGGCTCGACGACCTCCTCAAGGAGATGCAGGTCTCGCGCCACCACCTGGCCATCGCGATCGACGAGTACGGCGGCACGGCCGGCCTGCTCACCATCGAGGACATCCTCGAGGAGATCGTCGGCGAGATCACCGACGAGTCCGACGCCGACGAGCGGCCGCCGATCGAGGCGCTCGACGAGTCCTCGGTCCGGGTCTCGGCCAGGCTCGGCGTGGACGACCTCGGCGAGCTGTTCGGCATCGAACTGGACGACCACGACGTGGAGACCGTCGGCGGGCTGCTGGCACAGCGCCTCGGCCGGGTGCCGCTGCCGGGCGCGGAGGCCGAGATCGCCGGGCTGCGGCTGCACGCCGAGGGCGGCAAGGACCGGCGCGGCCGGATGCGGATCACCACCGTGGTGGTGCGCGCGAACGACGACCGGATCGCCGGGCGGCGGGTGCGGGTGCCGCGCGAGGAACGGGACGAGCAGGACGAACGGGATCGGAGCGTGGAGCATGCCTGAGGAGCTCGGGGCCGAGGACGAGAAGATCGTCATTCTCGCCCGCTCGGCCAGGGCGCGGACCGGCGCGGCCGAAGGGGCCGCCGTCCGGGACACCGACGGCCGCACCTACTCGGCGACCAACGTCGAGCTGCCCTCGTTCAAGCTGACCGCGATGCAGGCCGCGATCGCCGCCGCGGTGTCCAGCGGCGCGGAGGGCCTGGAGGCGGCCGCACTGGTCTCCGCGGAACCGGCCTTCCCGGAGCAGTCCGTCCACGCGGTCCGCGATCTTGCTCCGGATGCCCCTATTTTTCGCGCGGACCCTTCCGGATCGGTGCAGGAAGTGTTGCGCTAGGCGGTGACCTGACCACCCGCCGACCTCGGGAGACCGTGTGGACTTCGGGATCTTGGGACCACTCGAGATCACCGGTATGCCCTCGGGCGCGATCAGCGCGGGCAGGCAGCGGTGCCTGCTGGCCATGCTCCTGCTCGAACCGGGGCAGGTGGTGCCGCTGGAACGGATCGCCGACGCGCTGTGGGGCGAGCAGTGGCCGGACACCGTGCGCAACGCCGTGCAGGTGGTGGTCTCGCGGCTGCGGCGGTCCTTCACCGGGCACCCGGTGCAGGTGCTGGCCAGGGCCAACGGGTACCTCATCGACGTCGCGCCGAACCGGGTCGACCTGCACCGCTTCCGCGCGTCCGTGGCCAAGGCGCGCGAGCTGGCCTGGCACGACGACGCGGCCGCGGCGGAGCTGTTCCAGCGCGCGCTGTGCCTGTGGCGCGGGGCGCCGCTGGCCGGGATCGAATCCGAGCTGATCTCCGAGCGGATCGCGCCCGCGCTCGAACACGAGCGGGTGGGCGCGCTGCTCGACTACCACGACGCGGTGCTCCGGCTGGACCGCGCGGCCGAACTGGTGCCCGCGCTGCTCGCGCTCACCCACGAGCACCCGTTCGAACAGCGGCTCTGGGCGCAGCTGATGATCGCGCTGCACCGGACCGGCCGCACCCGCGACGCGCTCGCCGCCTACCGCAGGCTGCACCGGCGGCTCAGCCGGGAACTCGGGCTGGAGCCGATGGCCGAACTGCGCGCGCTCGAACAGGCCGTGCTGCGCGGGGAAACCCTGCGGCACCAGCCGCAGCCGCGCGTCCGGCCGCGTGAGGCCTTCGACGGCCCGGCGCAGCTGCCGCCGACGGTGGGCGACTTCACCGGCCGCACCACCGAACTCGACGAACTCGTGCGCACGCTCACCGCGGCCGGTGAAGCGGTGCCGGTGGTGACGCTGGCGGGACAGGGCGGGGTCGGCAAGACCACGCTCGCCGTGCGCGCGGCCCACCTGGTCGCCGACCAGTTCCCCGACGGCCAGCTCTACGTCGACCTGTGCGGTACGCAGGACGAGGTGCGGGATCCGGCGCGCGTGCTGGCCAACTTCCTGCTCTCGCTCGGCGTGGACGGTGGCGCCATCCCGGACGAGCTGCCCGACCGGTCGGCGTTGTTCCGCAGCAAGCTCGCCGGGCGGCGGGTGCTGGTGCTGCTGGACAACGCGGCCGGCGAGGACCAGGTCCGGCCGCTGCTGCCCGGTTCGGCGGGGTGCGCGGTGGTGGTCACCAGCCGCGCCAGGCTCAGCGGGCTGGAGGGCGGGCGCGCGCTCGACGTCGAGGTGTTCACCCCGGAGCAGGCGTGGGCCTTTCTCGCCGGGGTGGTCGGCCAGGAGCGGATCGAGGCCGAACCCGGTGCGGTCGCCGAGATCGCCCGGCTGTGCGGGTACCTGCCGCTGGCGGTCCGGGTGGCCGCGGCGAAGCTGGTCGCGCGGTCGCGCCTGGGCATCGGGCAGCTCGCGGCCCGCCTCGCCGACGAATGCGGCAGGCTCGACGAACTGGTGGCCGGTGATCTCGCGGTCCGGGCGAGCCTGGCGCTCAGCTACACCGGGTTGCGACCCGCCGAGCAGCGCGCGCTGCGGTTGCTCGGGCTGCTCGACGTCACCGACTTCGCCTCCTGGGTCTGCGCGGCCCTGCTCGACGTGCCGCCGTCCCGTGCCGAAGCCACCCTGGACGCGCTGGTCGACGTGCACCTGGTGGAGGACGTCGGCGTGGACGTGTGCGGGCAGACCCGGTACCGCCTGCACGACCTGACCCGTCTCTTCGCCAGGGAACGCGCGACCGAGAGCGAGTCACCCGAGGAGATCGAGGCGGCGCTGGAACGGGCGCGCACGGCGTGGCTCGCGCTCGCCGAAGCCGCCGACGACCTGCTGGACAACCGCACCCTGGAACGGATCTCGAACTGCCCGGACCGGGAACGGCTGGCCGCCGAGGAACCGGAGATCCTGGGCGGCAACGCGGCGGGCTGGTTCGACGTCGAGGCCCGCAACCTCCAGGCGATCGTCACCGGCGGCGCGCGCATGCCGGTGGCCTGGCAGATCGCCGAGGCGCTGGTCGGGTACTTCGAATACCGCGTGCTCGGGCAGGACTGGGAGCGCACGCACCTGGCCGCGCTGGAGAAGTGCGACGGCGACCGGCTCGGCGAGGCGGTGCTGCTGCGCGGGCTCGCGGACCGCGCGTGGGGCCGCGGCAGCGCGGACTGCCTGCGGTACGCGCGCCAGGCCGAGCGGTTGTTCGCCGAACTCGGCCACGACACCGGCCGCGCGCAGGCCCTTTCCCTGCTCGGGCTGGGCCTGCGGCTCGAAGGCGCCTACGACGAGTCGATGGCCGCCTACGCGGAGAGCCGCCGGCTCAGCGGTGAGCAGGGCAGGCACCGCACCACGATCCTGTCGCTGATCAACGAGTCGATCATCCACCGCGTGCGCGGGGAGGCCGACCAGGCGCTGCGGTGCGTGCTGGAGGTCCGCCGCCTGGCCGGGGCGATCGGCTTCGCCAGGGCGGAGGCCGAGGCGTGGATGCGGCTGGGCAACCTCCGCCAGGACCGGCGCCAGTGGGACGAGGCGGTGGACGCCTACCGGACGGCCGCGGCCGGGTTCCGGCGGCTCGACCACGCCGGCTTCCACACGCTGACCCTGACCCACCTCGGTGACCTGCACCTGCGCACCGGCGACCTGTCCGCCGCCGAGGACACGCTCGAGCAGGCGGTCGAGGTGGCGGCGACCTACCGGCACCACTCGAGCAGCTTCCTGCCGATGGAACTGCTCGCCGAGGTGCACCTCGAACAGCGCCGGTACGACCTCGCCGCGGCCGAGCTGACCGGGTACGTGGCCGAGTACCGCGAGCGCAGGCTGGTCGCGCGGCTGCCGGGCGCGCTGGCGAAACTCGGCCGGGCGCTGCACGGAACCGGGAGGGTGGCCGAGGCCGTCGAAGCCTGGACCGAGGGCCGCGCGCTGCACCTGGAGCTGGGCAACGGCGCCGGCGCCGCCGAGCTGGACGAGCTGCTCGGGGGGATCACCGAGTCGACGGCGTGAGGCGTCAGGGAGGATGGGCGGATGAGCACCACCACCCACCGCTCCGGTTTCGCCTGCTTCGTCGGCCGCCCGAACGCGGGCAAGTCCACGCTGACCAACGCGCTGGTCGGCAGCAAGGTCGCGATCACCTCCAGCAAGCCGCAGACCACCCGGCACGCGATCCGGGGCGTGGTGCACCGCGAGGACGCCCAGCTGGTCATCGTGGACACGCCGGGCCTGCACCGGCCGCGCACGCTGCTCGGCGAGCGGCTCAACGACATCGTGCACTCGACCTGGTCCGAGGTGGACGTGGTCGGGTTCTGCGTGCCCGCGGACGAGAAGGTGGGGCCCGGTGACCGGTTCATCGCGGCGGAGCTGGCCAAGATCGCCCGCCGCACGCCGGTGATCGGCGTGGTGACCAAGACGGATCTGGTGCCGAAGGAGCGGGTGGCCGAGCAGCTGCTCGCGCTGCAGAAGGTGATGGAGTTCGCCGAGCTGGTGCCGGTGTCCGCGGTCGACGGATTCCAGGTGCGGACGCTGGCCGATCTGCTGGTTTCGCGCCTGCCGGAGGGGCCGCAGCTGTACCCGGACGGCGATCTGACCGACGAGCCGGAGCAGACGCTGGTCGCCGAGCTGATCCGGGAGGCCGCGCTCGAAGGCGTGCACGACGAGCTGCCGCACTCGATCGCGGTGACCGTCGAGGAGATGCTGCCGCGCGAGGGACGTAACGATCTGATCGACGTTCACGCGTTCCTGTATGTGGAGCGCCCCAGCCAGAAGGGCATAATCCTGGGGCACAAGGGGGAGCGGCTGCGGGAGGTCGGGGCGCGGGCGCGGCGGCAGATCGAGGCGCTGCTCGGCAGCAAGGTCTACCTGGATCTGCACATCAAGGTGGCGAAGGAATGGCAGCGGGACCCGAAGCAACTGCGACGGCTGGGTTTCTAGGCGTTTTCGAGGAGCGAGGAGGGGGCGGATGACCGGTCCGTTTCAGCAACCGCCGGGTGGTTACGGTCCCGGTTACGGGTATGGGCCGCCGAACTACGGACCGCCGAACTACGGGCCGCCGCCGGAGAACCACCTGGTGTGGGCGATCCTGACCACGATCATGTGCTGCCTGCCGCTGGGGGTGGTGGCGATCGTGAAGTCCAACCAGGTCAACACGTTGTGGCTGTCCGGGCACTTCGAGGCCGCGCACAAGGCGGCCGACGAGGCGAAGAAGTGGGCCATGTGGTCGGCGCTGAGCATGGTCATCCTGTTCGCGCTCTACATCCTGATCTTCGTGGTGTTCCTCGGGATCGGGCTGTTCGGGATCGGGGCCGTGGTGTGAGCCAGGTGGCGGGCGAGTACACCGGGATCTACAACGGGATCCCGGCGCGCACCTTCGCCGAGCGGGCGCGGGCGCTGGGCCCGCCCGCGGCGGTGGTCGCGGCCGGGGCGGCGGGGTGCGTCGCGGTGCTGCTCGGCGACCCGACCACGCCCGGCGGTTTCCTGCCGGTGTGCCCGACGCACTCGCTGCTGGGCATCGCCTGCCCCGGCTGCGGCGGGCTGCGGATGATGTACAGCCTGCTGCACGGGGATCTGCTGGGGGCGTTGCACTACAACGCGTTGTCGTTGGTGGTGGTGCTGTTGTCGGTGTGGAGCATCGTCGCGTGGGCGATCGGCCGGTGGCGCGGGCGGTGGCTGAACAGCTGGCTGCACTGGAAGTGGACGCCGCTGGCGTTCGGGGTGGCGTTCACCGTCTGGTTCGTCGTCCGCAATCTTCCGTTCGCGCCGTTCAACGCTTTGTACGTGTGAGCTAGGCTGCGTCGCCGAACCAGGTGATCTTCCGAGGGGGACGCAGTGAACAAGCCGCAGGACGAGCCGGAGCTGACCACGCGCCTGCAGCCGCCGGGGGCGGGCGGGCAGCCCGCGCGGCCGGCCGGTGAGGACCTGACGCAACGGGTGTCGCCGGAAGGAATCTTCCCGCCGGTGGGGGATTCGGGTGCCACGCAACGGGTTTCGGCGGAGGATGCCGGTCTCACCCAACGCATCCCGGGGGCCGACGCGGGCGCCACGCAACGCGTCTTCGGCGATGAGCCGGGCTTGACGCAGCGCATCAATCACCCGGGGCAGGGTGCCGCGCAGTCCTCCGGCCAGGCGCCGGGCCAGGTTCCGCCGGGCCAGGTTCCGCCAGGACAGGTGTCGCAGCCGGGACAGGCTCCGCCGAACCCGTTCGCCCCGCAGCCGGGCCAGGCCTCGGCGCCGTTCGGCCAGCCGCCCCAGGGCGGCCAGGCACCGGGCGGCCAGGCACCGCAAGCCTTCGGCCAACCGACCGGCCCGCAACCGACGGGCCTGCAGCCGACGGGCCCGCAGCCGGCGGGCCCCCAACCGACCGGATCACAGCCGACGGGCCCGCAGCCGGGCCAGGCCGCGGTGCCGTTCGGCCAACCCGGGCAGCCAGGCCAATCCGGCCAGTTCGGCCAGCCGGGCCAGGCCGATCAGCCAGGCCAGGGATCGCAGCCGTTCGGCCAGCCCGGCCAGCAAGCCCAGTCCTTCTCACCCGGCCCAGCCGGGGCGAGTCCCTTCCCGCAGCCGCCCGGCCAGGCCGCTCCCTTCGGCCCGCCCGGCCACCAGCAGCTCGCCTCCTGGGGCCAGCGCGTCGGCGGGTACCTGCTCGACCTGGCCCCCGTCCTCGCCGTGGTGGCGATCGGCGGGCTGGTGATGATCGGCTCGATCACCGCCGGGGCGATCATCATGGGCCTCGGCTGGCTCGGCGGCATGGTCTGGCTGGTGCTCAACCGGTGGATCCAGGCGGGCAAGACCGGCCAGTCCCTCGGCCGCCGGATGATGGGGATCAAGCTCGTCGGCGAGGAGACCGGGGCGCCGATCGGCGCGGGCTCGGCGTTCGTGCGCGATCTTTGTCACGCCGCCGATTCCGCCGCCTGCTACGTCGGTTTCCTCTGGCCGCTGTGGGACGAGAAGAACCAGACCTTCGCCGACAAGATCGTGAAGACGATCGTCGTCACGGCACCGAAGGGAAATTGACCGAAACGCGGGTGGAACCGGCCCCGGTCGCCTACCGTCCTATCGCGACGTCACGGCGTTCAGGTATCGATCGGTGCCTGCGCGCCGCCCTGGTCACCCGACCGAGTACGCTCCCGCGCACCGGCCTGCCTCGGGGGCGACCGTGACGCTATGTTTCCAGCCGATGTGAAGTGAGCGAGGGGGAAGCCCCATGACCAATCCCTACGGTCAGCAGCAGCCGTACGGCCAGCAGCCCGGCCAGCCTCAGCCGGGCTACGGCCCCCCGTCGGGCGCGACACCCGCGCCGTACGGCCAGCCGTCGCCCCCCTACGGTCAGCCCGCTCCCTACGGCCAGCCGTCGCCCTTCGGCGGCGGGCCCGGCATGGGTGGCCCCGGCATGGGCGGTCCGGTGCAGGACATCCCGGACTACAAGGGCTGGGCCATCGCTTCCCTCTTCCTCGGCGGCGTCCTGCTGGGCATCTTCGCGATCATGAAGTCGAACGAGGTCGGCCAGTACAAGATGCAGGGCAACTACGCGATGGCGGAACAGGCTTCGCGGACCACGAAGACGATCTGCCTGATCTCCACCATTCTCGGCGGCCTCGGCTGCGTGCTCGGCCTGATCATCTTCATCGTCAGCCTCGCCGCCATCTGATTTTCCACCTTTCACCGTTCCAGCCTCTTTGGGGGATTTCTCGATGACCAATCCATACGGCCAGCAGCAGCCGGGTTACGGCCAGCAGCCCGGCGGCTACGGCCCGCCGTCCGGCGGCATGCCCGCGCCCTACGGGCAGCCCGCCTACGGCGCCCCCGGTGGCGGTTTCGGCGGCCCGCCCGGAATGCCCGGCGGCGGCCAGGAGATCAAGGACTACAAGGGCTGGGCCATCGCGTCCCTGTTCCTCGGCGGCGTCATCCTCGGGATCTTCGCGATCATGAAGTCCAACGAGGTCGGCCAGTACAAGATGCAGGGCAACTACGCGATGGCCGAGCAGGCCTCGCGCACCACGAAGACCCTGTGCCTGGTCTCCACCATCCTCGGCGCCGTCGGCTGCGTGGTCAGTATCATCATGATCATCGTGGCGATCGCCGCCGGTACCGCGGCGTACGACACCTACAGCACGTACAGCACGTACAGCACCGACTACTGCGACTACACCACCTCCTGCTGAGCGGTAGTGGGACGATAGGGCGGTGAGCCGTCTCTACCGCGACACCGGAGTGGTGCTGCGGACGTACAAGCTCGGCGAGGCAGACCGGATCGTCAGCTTCCTGACGCGGCGGCACGGCAAGGTCCGTGCCGCCGCGAAGGGTGTCCGCCGCACCAACTCGCGGTTCGGCGCCCGTCTCGAACCCTTCGTCCACGTGGACGTGCAGTTCCACACCGGGCGCACCCTCGACGTGGTGACCCAGGTGCAGACCCTGGACGCGTTCGCCATGCCGATCGTGGCCGACTACCAGCGCTACACCTCGGCCAGCGCCATCGTCGAGACCGCCGACCGGCTCACCGTCGAAGAGGGTGAGCCCGCGCTGCGGCTCTACCTGCTCGTCGTCGGCGCCCTGCGGGCGCTGGCCGACGGCGAACGCGACTGCTCACTGGTGCTCGACGCCTTCCTGCTGCGCGCGATGGCCTTCGCCGGCTGGGCGCCGGCGATCGACGAGTGCGCGCGCTGCGGTGAACCCGGCCCCCACCGCGCGTTCAGCGTGGCCGGCGGCGGCGCGATGTGCCCCCGCTGCCGGATGGCCGGTTCGGTGCACCCCGCGCCGGAGATCTTCCAGCTGCTCGGTGCCCTGCTGCACGGCGACTGGCCGACCGCGGACGCCGCCACCCAGAACACCCGCCGCGACGCCAGCGGCCTGGTCGCCGCCCAGTTGCAGTGGCACCTGGAGCGCCAGCTGCGGTCCCTGCCACTGGTGGAGAGACGTGCCCGCGATGCCGAGGTCACCGGGAAGTAGGGTCGGAGGGAACCACCCGACCGGACGATCTGGAGGACCAGTGCGGCTCAGGGGACGCTCCACACCGGCGTCGCAGGTGCCCCTGCGGGCGCCCGAACCGCATGCCTCGGGCGAGCGCCCGCCGGAGATCCCGGCCGAGCTGGTGCCCCAGCACGTCGCACTGGTGATGGACGGCAACGGCCGCTGGGCCAACCAGCGCGGGCTGCCCCGGATCGAGGGGCACAAGCGCGGCGAAGCGGTGATGATCGACGTCGCCAGCGGCGCGGTGGAACTCGGCGTGAAGTGGCTCTCGGTCTACGCGTTCTCCACCGAGAACTGGAAGCGCAGCCCGGACGAGGTCCGCTTCCTGATGGGCTTCAACCGCGACACCATCCGCCGCCAGGTCGACTACCTCGGCTCGATCGGGGTGCGCATCCGCTGGGCCGGGCGGCGGCCGAAGCTGTGGCGCAGCGTGATCAACGAGCTGCAGGCGGCCGAGGAGAAGACCAAGCACAACACCACGCTCAACATGACCATGTGCGTGAACTACGGCGGCCGCGCCGAACTGGCCGACGGGGTGCGGCGGATCGCCCAGCTGGCCGCCGAGGGCAAGATCAACCCGGACAAGGTCGACGAGCGCACCATCGCCAAGTACCTGTACCAGCCGGAGATGCCGGACGTGGACCTGTTCCTGCGCCCGTCCGGGGAACTGCGCACCTCGAACTTCATGCTGTGGCAGTCGGCCTACGCCGAGTTCGTCTTCCAGGACACGCTGTTCCCGGACTTCGACCGCCGCCGGCTGTGGGCGGCCTGCCTCGAGTACGCCAAACGTGACCGGCGATTCGGTGCCGCGGTGGACGCGGCGTCGGCCGGAGGAGCCTGATGACCACCGAAGCCGCGGACACCGCGAACCTGCTGACCCTCGCCCGCGAGTCACTCGAGCGCTACCTCGAGGTGCACGTCGACGACGACGGCGCGCTCACCTTCATGCACGCCGACGTGCCGTGCGTGGTGCAGGCCACGCGCCTGGCCGACGGGCTGACCGTGCTGAGCCTGACCTGCGTGGTGGCGTGGGACCTGCCCGACGACCCGTCGATCGCGGCGTCCGCTGCCGAACGCGCCGGGCAGGGCCTGTTCGGCACGCTCGGCGTGGTGCACACCGAACGGGGGATGGACGTGACCCTGCGTTACGCCTTCCCGGCGGAGGGGATGGACCCGTCGCCGCTGGGCACGCTGCTGATGCTGGTCGTCTCGACGGCCTCGCAACTGCGTACCGATCTGCTGGGCATCCCGGAGTCCTGACCGCGCGCTGCGCCATGCCGTGAATGTGGCTTTCACAGCCGAATCCGCTGTGAAAGCCACATTCACCGCACCCGCCCGGCGCTCTCCGGCACCTGGCGATCCCCGTCCCGCCCGCGGCGTCTGGCATAGTCTCGAAGGTGGGAATCATTTCCGACAGCGCGGAGGGCACCACGCGCAGGAAACCGCGGATCACCTCCATCGAGGTGCTCTGCGCGGTGCTGCTGATCGCGATTCTCGCCCAGGGCTGGCTCCAGCAGGTCCTCGACGTCCCGGCGTTGCGCACCGGCTCCACCGTCTTTGTCGCCGTCTGCGTGCAGGCGCTGCCGTTCCTCGTACTCGGCGTGCTGATCAGCGGCGCGATCGCCGCCTTCGTCCCGGCCCGGGTGCTGCGCAAGGTGCTGCCGAAGCGCGAGAGCGCCGCGGTCGGCGTCGCCGGGTTGGCCGGGGTGGCGCTGCCGGGCTGCGAGTGCGCGTCGGTGCCGGTGGCGCGCCGGTTGATGGGGCAGGGCGTGGCACCCGCCGCCGCGCTGACCTTCCTGCTCGCCGCTCCCGCGGTGAACCCGGTGGTGCTGGTGGCCACCGCGGTCGCCTTCCCCGGCGAGCCGATGATGGTGCTCGCGCGGTTCCTCGGCTCACTGGCCACCGCGATGGTGATGGGCTGGCTGTGGGCCCGCTTCGGCAAGCTCGAGTGGATCGCCGAACGCGCCCTGCGCCGCCTTCCCGACAGCGAGCCGGGCTCCCGCTGGAAGACCTTCGCCGAGATCGCCCGCACCGACCTGGTCGAGGCCGGTGGCTTCCTGGTGCTGGGCGCGCTGATCTCGGCTTCGCTCGGCGTGCTCGTGCCGCCGGAGTGGTTCGGCGTGCTGGGCGAGCAGATCGTGCTCGGCATCCTGGTGATGGCCGTGCTGGCCGTGGTGCTCGCGCTGTGCAGTGAGGCCGACGCGTTCGTCGCCGCCTCGCTGACCGCGATGCCGCTGCTGCCGAAACTGGTCTTCCTGGTCGTCGGCCCGGCCGTGGACGTCAAGCTGTTCGCCCTGCAGGCGGGCACCTTCGGCCGGTCGTTCGCGCTGCGGTTCGCCCCGGTCACCTTCGTCGTCGCGACCACCTGCGCGGTGCTCGCCGGCTCGTTCCTGCTCGGAGGCTCGTGATGCGCCGGGAAACCCAGAACATCCTGCTCATCCTGCTCGGCGGGGCGCTGCTCAAGATCAGCCTCAACGGCGACTACCTGCGGTACGTCAAACCCGCGCACCAGCCGTGGATCATCGCCGGTGGCGCGATCATGGTGCTGCTCGGCGTGGTCGCGATCGGCCGGGACCTGCTGGCCGCCCGCCGCACCGCCGCACCCGAAGAAGGCCACGACCACGGCGGCCACCAGCACCCGGCGCGGTCGGCGTGGCTGCTGATGGTGCCGGTGCTCGCGGTCTTCCTGGTCGCCCCGCCCGCGCTCGGCTCGGATTCGGTGACCCGCACGCAGGGTCGCGCGCCGCAGTCCTCGGCCTTGCGCGACGCGCAACTCTTCCCCGCCCTGCCGGAGCAGGCCGTGGTGCCGCTGCCGGTGTCGGAGTTCGTCACCAGGGCGGGCTGGGATTCCAGCGGCTCGCTCAACGGCCGCACGGTCTCGCTGTCCGGGTTCGTCGCCCGCAACGGCGCGGACGTGCTGCTGGCGCGGCTGGTCATCGGCTGCTGCGCGGCCGACGCCAACCCGGTCACCGTGCGCCTGCTCGGCCCCGGCACCGAAGGGCTGAAACCGGACGCCTGGATCGAGGTCACCGGCGTGGTGGTGCCCGGCACCACCACCAGGGAGACGAACTACACCCCGGACTTCACCCTGGCCTCGGTGCGGCCGGTGCCCGCGCCGAAGGACCCGTACGAGTACTGAGCCCGTGCGGTACCGGACGACCGTGCGGCTCCCCGGCGGGGTGACCTGGTTCCTGCGCGGGGTGGCCGCCGGGTGCGTGCTGCTGTGCGTGGCGATGTGGTGGTTCGCCGGGGACCAGCCGGTCGCCTGCGCGATCGCCACCGCGGTGCTGCTCGGGGTGGCCGGGGTGCTGCTCGCCCTCCGCGGCCGGATCGAGGTCGACCCCGAGAACCTGCGGCTGACCGTGGTGCCGTTGTTCACCAAAACCTTGCCACGCGCGGAGATCACCTCGGTCGAACTGTCCGAAGTGGACCCCTGGGGCGAGTTCGGCGGGTACGGGTACAAGGTGCGGCGCGGGGACGTGGTCGCGTTCGCCTTCAGCCGCGGTCCCGCCGTCCGCCTCACCACCCGCGAGGGCCGCACCTACGTGATCACCGATCCGGCGGCGGCGGAGCTGCGGTCAGCGCTGGGCGGCTAGCGCGCTTTCCGAAACGCGGCTGACGATGGCGGGTGCCTCGTGGATCAGCGTGTCGTCGGTGAGCGCCTCGACCATGAACAACGCGAAGTCCACCCGCCGGGTCAGGTTGCTGGCCAGGATCGGGTCGCCGACGTGACGGCTCCACACCGGCAGCCCCTGGCTCTCGCCCTCCTCCAGATCACTGCCGCGCACGACGGTCCACCGCCGGTCGCTGGCGAAGATCCGGCGGCACGCCTCCACCTGGTCGTCGATCTCCACCAGGCGCGCCCACCGCGCGAGCACGCTGGCCACCTTCACCCCGGTCCGGAACAACCAGGAGTACTGGTCCTGGCCGTCCTTGGTGATGTGCCAGCCGCACGAGAACACCAGGCGCGCGCCGGGTTCGGCGTGGTCGAGCACGGCCTGCGCGGTGCCCGACGAGTACTGCTGCACGCGCCACGGGACCAGCACGGTCAGCACGCCGTCGCAGCCGGCGACCGCCTTCCGGATCACCTCCCGGTCGTTCGTCGGCCCGGGGACCACGGTGATCCGGCCCTCGAACTCGGCGAGCTTGTCCACGCTGCGCTCCCGGCAGACGCCGACGACCTCGTACCCCCGCTCCAGTGACTGGCGGACCATGTACCGCCCCAGCTTCCCCGACGCGCCGATGATGCAGACCTTGTCCACGTCCCGCTCCCGCCTTCCGGACTTACGTTGTAAGTAACGCTAGACTTACGTTGTAAGCCCGTCAAGGAGGACCAGTTTTGGCACAGCGCGTGAAACGGCAACCGCTCAGCCGGGAGCGGGTGATCACCGCCGCGATGGCGCTGGCCGACGAGAAGGGGGAAGCCGGGCTGACCATGCGGGCCATCGCCGGGCGGCTGGGCGTCGAGGCGATGTCGCTCTACAACCACGTCGGCGGCCGGGACGACATCCTCAACGGCATGGTCGACGCGGTGTTCGGCGAGATCGACCTGCCGGAGGCGACCGGTGACTGGAAGCGGGCTATGCGCGAGCGCGCCACCTCGTCACGGGCGGCGCTGCGGCGTCACCCGTGGGCCGTCGGCCTGATGGACTCCCGAAGCCAGCCCGGTCCGGCGACGCTGCGCCACCACGACGCCGTCCTGGGGGCGTTGCGGGCGGGCGGTTTCTCGGTCGTGATGGCCGCGCACGCCTTCTCGGTGATCGACAGCTACCTGTACGGCTTCGTGCTCCAGGAACTGGCCTTGCCGTTCACCAACACCGAGGAACTCGACGAGGTCGCCACCGGCATCCAGCGCGAAATGCCCGTCGACGCCTACCCGCACCTCATGGAGCTGATGACCGAGCACGTCCTGCAGCCCGGGTACGACTACGCGGGCGAGTTCGAGTTCGGCCTGACGCTGATCCTGGACGCGCTGAAGCCCGGCTAGCGCTTCGCGCAGTCCGCGCAGAGGCCGACGATCTCCACCGTGTGCGAGATGTCGGAGAACCCGTTGCCGGAGGCGATCTTCTCCGCCCAGCGCTCCACCGCCGGGCCCTCCACCTCGACGGTGTAGCCGCAGCGGCGGCAGACCAGGTGGTGATGGTGGTGCGAACTGCACCGCCGGTAGATCGCCTCGCCGGATTCGGTGCGCAGGACGTCGATCTCGCCCGCCTCGGACAGCGACTGCAGCGTCCGGTACACCGTGGTCAGGCCGATGCCCTCGCCGCGCTTGCGCAGCTCGTCGTGGAGTTCCTGCGCCGACCGGAAGTCGTCCACCGTGTCCAGCAGCTCGACCACGGCCGCGCGCTGCTTGGTGGACCGGCGTCCGGGCAGCGGGGCCGGTCCTCGGGTCGGGATGCTCACTACTGCTTGCCCTCCTGCACGTGTGCCACCGCGTCCACCACGATATGCGCCAGGTGGTCGTCGACCAGCCGGTAGACCACCTCGCGGCCCCGCCGCTCGCCGTGCACCACGCCGGCCGCCTTGAGCACCCGCAGGTGCTGGCTGATCAGCGGCTGGGCCACCTCGAGCGAGTCGACCAGCTCGTGCACGCAGCGGTCGCCGTCGCGCAGCTGCAGCACGATCGAGATGCGCACCGGCGCGGCCAGCGCGCGCAGCAGTTCCCCGGCTTCGACCAGGGTGCCCGGCGACGGGGTCGGGGCGTGCGGGGACGGCGCCCTGGCCGGCGAGTGCACGTGCTCGGCGTCCTCCGGCAGACCGGGTGGTGCGGCGTCCGGGCTCACCGTCGGCATCGTCCACTCCAGCGGTTGGCGAAAAGGGTTGTCTTTACCAGTCTAGTGCTTCACTTCGGCGCTAGGCCGTTCGAGTGACATCCGGTCGAAATCGTGAGTAAGTTTCCTATCTTGTGGACTGCCGTGCGAAGTTGGCCGCAGCAGCGGCCGCGCCGCGGGGTCTGGGGTCGCGCGAGCAACCCGAACGAGTGATCGCGCGTGTGTGTTACGGCAAGAGCGCCTATGAAGCTGAGGAGCCATGACGCGTTTTGTGACGAAGCTGGCCGCCGGCACGACGGCACTGGCCCTCGCGGCCGTCCCCGGAGTGGCATCGGCCCAGGTGGATGAGAAGACCGGCCCGGTCGCCTACGCCAACGCCGCCGCGGCGAAGGTGGGCGAAGGGGAGGGTGCGGGCACCGTCGTCACCGAGACGCAGAAGTCACCGCTCAAGGCGGGCGAGTCCCGGCTGGCGCAGGAGCGCAACCTGCTGCCGAAGGACGAGGGCGAGAAGAAGGCCATCGGCGCCAACTACCTGGTGCACCTCGGCAAGTACAACGCCGACCACAACCCGTACCCGGAGGGCATCGCCAGCCGCGACCACAACGTGGTGGCGACGCTGAAGGACACCAACGTGCCCACGGCCACCGCGGAGACCAACTACGCGCTGCAGGACGTCACGATCGGCGGCAAGACCGAGATCGACAACACCGTCCTGGTGCTGGACAAGGCCAAGTCCACCGTCGAGTGCGCGGGCAGCGACAAGGTCACCGGCACCACCACCGCGGACAAGCTCTGGGTGCGCAACGCCGAAGGTGACCTCGAAGAGCAGGAGGTCCCGGCCGCCGGTGGCGAGCTGAAGCTGACCGACCTGCCGTTCGGGGCCCCGCGGGACACCGATCCCAAGAAGGGGATCGAGGACCCGGCCAAGACCGTCTCCGACCTGACCGTGCGGCCGATCTCCGAGTTCGACGCCCTGCTCCGCCAGCAGCAGTGGCGCGACGGCGAGCTGAACGCCGCCGCGGGGTGGCTCGTGGAGATCGTCACCCACGTCAAGGACAAGGACGAAAAAGTCCTCGAGGACGTGAAGAGCCAGTACGTGTTCGGTGGGGTCAGCTGCTCCATCCCGGAGAACTTCAAGCCCGCCGATCCGCAGTCGAGCACCCCGCAGGTGCCGACCAAGATCCCGGCGGGTGCGATCGAGCCGCGGGACGTCGACGGCGGGGTCTCGCCGCTGGGCCTGACGCTGCTCGGCGGCGGGCTGCTGCTGGGCGCGGGTGCCGTGCTCACCCTGCGCCGCCGTCCCGCGCCGGTCGACGAGCGGAAGAGCTGACCTGGTGGAGACGCCGACCACGCCTCCCGCTGTCGACGAGGTCCCCCGCCGCCGCAAGCTGATCGCGGTGGTGCTCGCGATCGTCGCGGTGGTGGTCACCGGGGTCGGGGTCTGGGTGCTGGTGAGCGGCCCGGACCCGGTGCCGGTGGCCCAGCCGCCCGCCCCGGTGGTGACGCCCGACCTGCCCGCGGAGACCTCCGCGCCGCCGACGGCGGTGCAGGTCGCCGAACCCGCGCAGAGCCCCGGCACGGTACGGCTGCCCGAAGGCGGCACGGCGAAGCTGATCCGCAAGGAGGTCACCGCCGACGGCGTGCTGCCCATCCCGGACGGCCTCGACGAGGCCACCTGGTGGGGCGCGAAGCTCGGCGACGGCCAGGGCGCGGCGCTGCTGTCCGGCCACGTGAACTGGAAGCGGCAGAACGGCCCGTTCGACGAGCTGTGGCGCAGCAACCCCGGGCAGGAGGTGAGCGTGGTCGACACCGGTGGCGGGCAGTGGAAGTACCGGATCACCGAGGTGGTCACGCTGCACAAGAGCGAACTGCCCGACCACGCGCAGCGGTTGTTCGGCCAGGACGGCCCGCACCGGCTGGTCCTGGTCACCTGCGGCGGGGACTACGTGGGCGGCACGGAAGGCTACGAGGACAACCGGATCGTCACCGCGGAGCTGGTCTCCCGGCCGTGATCCGCGTTTGCCTTTTCACCCAAGGTAAACCCCTCGCAGAGCGCTCGTGGTGCAGCGGATACTCTGACAAGTCAGATAACCGTCCCCGCATGTCACGGAGCGTGGAGTGCCCGCCAACACCATCGAGACCGTAGTCAGTCTCTGCAAGCGTCGTGGTTTCGTCTTTCCGTGCGGGGAGATCTACGGGGGTACCCGGTCGGCGTGGGACTACGGTCCGCTCGGCGTGGAGATCAAGGAGAACATCAAGCGCCAGTGGTGGAAGTCCATGGTGCAGGGCCGCGACGACGTGGTCGGCCTGGACTCCTCGGTGATCCTGCCGCGCCAGGTGTGGGTGGCCTCCGGGCACGTCGGCGTGTTCACCGACCCGCTGGTCGAGTGCCTGTCCTGCCACAAGCGCTTCCGCGCCGACCAGCTCGCGGAGGAGTTCGCCGGCCGCACCGGCAAGGAGGCCAGCGAGGACGACCTGTCCGAGGTGCCCTGCCCGAACTGCGGCAACCGCGGCCAGTACACCGAGCCGCGTGACTTCAACATGATGCTCAAGACCTACCTCGGCCCGGTCGAGTCCGAGGAGGGCCTGCACTACCTCCGCCCGGAGACCGCGCAGGGCATCTTCGTCAACTTCCTCAACGTGCAGACCACCTCGCGGAAGAAGCCGCCGTTCGGCATCGGCCAGATCGGCAAGTCCTTCCGCAACGAGATCACCCCGGGCAACTTCATCTTCCGCACCCGCGAGTTCGAGCAGATGGAGATGGAGTTCTTCGTCGAGCCGGGCGAGGACGAGTCCTGGCACCAGCGCTGGATCGACACGCGCACCGAGTGGTACACCGATCTCGGCATCAAGCCGGAGAACCTGCGCCACTACGAGCACCCCAAGGAAAAGCTGTCGCACTACTCGAAGCGGACGGTCGACATCGAGTACCGCTTCGGCTTCGGCGGCCAGGAGTGGGGTGAGCTCGAGGGCATCGCGAACCGCACCGACTTCGACCTGACCACGCACTCGAACCACTCCGGCGTGGACCTGTCCTACTTCGACCAGGCCAGCGGCCAGCGCTACCGGCCGTTCGTGATCGAGCCCGCCGCCGGTGTCGGCCGCTCGATGATGGCCTTCCTGGTCGACGCCTACACCGAGGACGAGGTGCCCAACGCCAAGGGCGGGGTGGACAAGCGCGTGGTGCTGAAGCTGGACTACCGGCTGGCGCCGTACAAGGTCGCGGTGCTGCCGCTCTCGCGCAACGCCGACCTCACGCCGAAGGCCCGCGACGTGGCGGCCGCGCTGCGCAAGCACTGGCACGTCGACTTCGACGACGCCGGGTCGATCGGCAAGCGCTACCGCCGCCAGGAGGAGATCGGCACGCCGTTCTGCGTCACCGTGGACTTCGACTCGCTCGACGACCACGCGGTGACCGTGCGCGAGCGCGACTCGATGGCGCAGGAGCGGGTCTCGATCGACCAGCTCCAGTCCTACCTGGGCGCGCGGCTGATCGGCTGCTGACCCCTGACGGATGTCATGGGCAGGTCGTGACGGGCGGCCTGGGGACCGGGCGGCCTCCGGCGCGACGCTGGAGGCATGACCAGAGATTCGCACGCGGTCCGGCTTTCCGGGCTGCGCAAGCACTTCGGGGGAGTCCGGGCGGTCGACGGCGTCGACCTGGCCATCGCGCCGGGTGAGGTCGTCGCCCTGCTCGGGCCGAACGGGGCCGGGAAGTCCACCACCGTCGACCTGCTGCTCGGGCTGACCCGCCCGGACGCGGGCACCGCCACGGTGTTCGGGCTGAGCCCGGCCGAGGCGGTGGCAGACGGGGTCGTCGGCGCGATGCTGCAGGGCGGCGCGCTGCTCGACGACGCGACCGTCGGCGAGATGGTGGAAATGGTGGCGTCGCTGCACCGCGCGCCGTTGCCGGTGGGGGAGGCGCTGCGCCGCGCGGGTGTGACCGAGCTGGCCGGGCGGCGCGGGACCAAGCTGTCCGGCGGGCAGCAGCAGCGCGCGCGGTTCGCCATCGCGCTCGTCAGCGATCCGAGCCTGCTGGTGCTCGACGAGCCCACCGCGGCGATGGACGTCGGCACGCGCCGGGAGTTCTGGCGCGGGATGCACGAGTTCACCGACGCCGGGCGGACCGTGCTCTTCGCCACGCACTACCTCGAAGAGGCCGAGGACTTCGCCGACCGGGTGGTGCTGATGCGCGCGGGCCGGGTGGTGGCGGACGGGTCGGTGGCGCAGGTGCGCGCGCTGGCCGGGGGCCGGACGATCCGCGCGGTGGTGCCCGGGCTGAGCGCGGCCGCGGCCGGTGCGCTGCCCGGAGTGTCCGAAGTGGAGCAACGCGGCGAGCAGCTCGCGTTGTCCAGCCGGGATTCCGACGCCACCCTGCGCGCCCTGCTGAGCGAGTACCCGGCGGCGCACGAGATCGAGGTGTCCGCGGTCGGGCTCGAAGGCGCGTTCCTGTCGCTGACCGCCGAGGGGAGCGCCCGATGAGCCCGGCCTACCTGCGGCTGGAGATCCGCCGCACCTTCCGCTCCACCCGGTTCGTGCTCTTCGCGATCGCCTTCCCGGTGATCATGTTCCTGTTGCAGGCCACCCTGTTCCTGCCGGCGGAGGCCCCGCACCGGGCCGAGCTGGTCGGCGTGTTCATGGTCAACATGATGGCGTTCGGCGTGCTGTCGGCGGCCATGGCGGGCGGGGGCAGGCTGGCGCTCGAACGGGCCGGTGGCTGGCAGCGCCAGCTGCGCCTGACCCCGTTGTCCGGCACCGGTTACCTCGGCGGCAAGGGGCTGTCCGGGATGCTGGTGGCGCTGCCCGCGCTGGTGCTGGTGCCGGTGGTCGCGGTGCTCACCCAGGACGTGCACCTGAGCGCGGGGGGCTGGCTGCGGGCCGGGCTCGGCAGCTGGCTCGGCGCGGTGCCGTTCGTGCTGCTGGGCCTGCTGCTCGGGCAGTTCGGCACGCCCGAGTCGATGCAGCCGCTGGGCATGCTGGTGACCATGACGATGGGCTTCCTCGGCGGGCTGTGGGTGCCGATCGACACCATGCCCGAATGGCTGCGCGGGGTCTCGCAGCTCTTGCCGAGTTACTGGCTGACCCAGGTTGGCCGGGGCGCGGTGACCAGCGAGCTGTCGGCCGGGCTGGGCACCGCGGTCGCCGTGCTGGCCGGGTGGACCGTGGTGCTCGGTGCGATAGTGGTCCGGCGCTACCGCCGCGACGGCGCCCGGGGCTGAGGGGAACGAGATGGTGGACTGGCAGGACGGCCGGTGGGGCGGGCCGCGGGTGCCGGGGCCGAGCCGGTTCCCGCTGCGCTGGGTGGTCATCTCCTCGGTGCTGCTGCTGCCGTTCGTCATCCCGTCGAGCATCGGGCTGCTGGAGCACGAGCACCGGTGGCCGGTGCTCGTGCTGTCCTTCGTGCTGGTGGCCGTCTACTGCGCGGGGTACCTGGCGATGCCGGTGCTGCTGCCGGTGCGCCGGGTGAGCACGCGGCTCGCCTGGTGCACCGCGCACCTGGCGGTCGGGTTCGCGCTGCTGGGGTTGTTCGGCGACGAGCAGATGTACCTGATGGTGTATTCGATCTCGCTGATCGCCTTCGCGCTGCCGACGCCGATCGTGCTGGCCACCGGCGGGGTCGCGGTGCTCGGGCTGACCGGGTGGCTGCTGGCGGAGGGGCGGTTCCTGGCGGAGCTGGGTGACCTGGTCACGGTGGTCTCGGTGAGCATCGCGATGTTCTTCATGGGCAGGCTCTCGCGCCTGGTGCGGCAGCTGCGCGCGGCGCAGGAGGAGATCGCCGCGCTGGCGGTGGGCGCGGAACGCGAGCGGCTGGCGCGTGACCTGCACGACCTGCTGGGGCACAGCATCACCACGATCGCGGTCAAGGCGGGGCTGGCGCGGCGCATGCTGGAGACCGCGCACGACGAGGCGTCGGCGATCGAGGAGATCCGCTCGATCGAGGGACTGGCCAGGAGCACGCTCGCCGACGTGCGGGCGACGGTGACCGAGTACCGCGAGGTGTCGCTGCCCGCGGAACTGGCGGGGGCGCGGGAGGCGCTGCGGGCGGCGGAGATCCGCGCGGACCTGCCGTCCGCGGTCGATGACGTGCGGCCGGAGCTGCGGGGTGTGTTCGGCTACGTGGTGCGGGAGGCGGTGACGAACGTGATCCGGCACTCGGGCGCGCGGGTGGTGCGGGTGTCGCTGGGGGCGGACTGGATCGAGATCACCGACGACGGGGTGAACCCGCCGGGTGCCCAGGGCAACGGCCTGCGCGGCCTCGGTGAACGCCTGACCGCCGCGGGCGGCTCGATCCACGCCGCCCCGGCCCCGGGTGGCGGCTTCCGCGTCCGCGCGAGCGCCGGGGAGGCAGCGTGACCGAGGCGCGCGGCGTGATCCGGGTGCTGGTGGCCGACGACCAGGCCCTCGTCCGAGGAGCACTGGCGGCCATGCTCGGCCTGGAACCGGACATCGAGGTGGTCGCGCAGGCCGCCACCGGGGACGAGGTGCTGCCGCTCGCCCGCGAGTCCGAAGTGGACGTGGTACTGCTGGACGTGCAGATGCCCGGCAAGGACGGCCTCGAAGCCGCCGCCGAACTGCACGCGGCGCTGCCGGCCTGCCGCATCATCGTGTGCACCACCTTCGGCAGGCCGGGCTACCTCACCAGGGCGATGGCCGCCGGCGCGGCGGGCTTCGTGGTCAAGGACAGCCCGCCGGAGCAGCTGGTGGACGCGGTCCGCCGGGTCCACAGTGGACTCCGCGTGGTGGACCCGGCGCTGGCCGCGGAGTCGCTGGCCACCGGCACCAGCCCGCTCACCGGGCGTGAGCGCGAGGTCCTCCGCGCCGCCGGCGACGGCGCCACGGTGGCCGACGTGGCGGGCAGGCTGCACCTGTCCGACGGGACCGTGCGCAACCACTTGTCCGCCGCCATCGGGAAAACCGGCGCGCGCACGCGCGCGGAAGCCGTCCGCATCGCGGAAGACCGCGGCTGGCTGTAGGGGGTAGTCGCTACAGAGCGTGAATCTGTCAGGATTTCCCCACTATGACTGCGCGTATTCCCGGACGAGTGAGTGCTGCCCGCTGGGTGCGCCGTGCCGTGGTCGGCGCGGTGCTGATCGCGCTGCTCGTGGTCGGGGGCACGGCGGTGCGGGTGTGGCAGGTGGCCAGGCTCGACGACCGCTCACCCGCCGACGTCATCGTGGTGCTCGGCGCCGCCCAGTACAACGGCAAGCCCTCCGAGGTGTTCCGCGCGCGCCTGGTGCACGCCAAGCAGCTCTACGACACCGGCGTGGCCAAGTACGTGCTCACCTCGGGCGGTTCCGCCGAGGGCGACAGCTACACCGAGGCCGAGGCGGGCGCCCGCTGGCTGATCGAGCGCGGGGTGCCCCGCGAGAGCACCATCGTGGTCGGTGAGGGGCGCGACACGCTGGGCACGCTGCACGCGGTCTCCGACGAGGTGCACCGGCGCGGGCTGAGCAGCGCCGTACTGGTCAGCGACCCGTGGCACTCGCTGCGCGCGGAGACGATGGCCGAGGACGTCGGACTGGACGCGTGGACCTCGCCGACCCACCGCGGCCCGATCGTGCAGACCAGGGAAACCCAGGCGAAGTACATCTTCCGGGAAACCGGGGCGCTGCTGTTCTACCGGCTTTCGAAACGCCCCGCCGACGATATCGGCGGCACCGGCCTCGGCTGAGCGACCGGTATTCCCGCACCGCCGATCATGTGATTCTCCCGCCTTGCGGAAACAATTCTCACGCCGCGGATTCATTCGGTAGCGGCGGGACCACGGAGAGCCGCCGCGTGGGGTAGCCCTCCAGCGGACGGGCCAGCGCGGCCAGTCCGGCCGGGGTCAGTTCGGCGCGCACCCAGCTGCCCGGCAACGCCGGACCCGCCGCCCTGATCAGCCCCGCCCTGGCCAGATCGTGGGAAGTCGCCTGGTCACTGCAGTGGAGGCCGTCCACCCTGAGATCCGGCTCGCAGCTCGCGGTCAGCTCCGCCCGGCCCGCCTGCACCGCGCGCAGCATCGCGCGGGCCCGGTGGGTGATGGCCGGCGTTCTCTCAGGAGTGACGACTTCGGCTCTTTCGGCGCTTGTCATAACTCATCACCGCCTCCGTGCTTCCAGTGTTCGTGGTGACTGGAATCACAATCGTCTCCTGGTTTGCTTTCCGGCGGCACCCGAGAAAGTACCTAGGGGAACCCCTATTTCGACCGGACGACGGTTCAGGGTGCGGCGGTTAAGCTGGCGTGGGTGAACTCCTACACGGCGCACGACGCCGAGCGGCGGCTCGCCGAGCCGCCCAAGGGCGCGGTGCTCGACGGTGCGCGGGCCGACGCCCGCAGCGCGTTCGCCCGCGACCGCGCGAGGGTGCTGCACTCCGCCGCGCTGCGCCGGCTGGCCGGGAAGACGCAGGTGGTCGGCCCGGGTGAAGGCACCGAGGTGAGCGGGGTGCCGCGGACCCGGCTGACCCACTCGCTGGAGGTCGCCCAGATCGGCCGCGGCATCGCCGAGGAGCTTGGCGCCGACCCGGACCTGGTGGACACCGCCGGGCTGGCCCACGACATCGGCCACCCGCCGTTCGGCCACAACGGCGAGCACGCGCTGAACGCGGTCGCGCAGGCGTGCGGCGGGTTCGAGGGCAACGCGCAGACGTTGCGCATCCTGGCCAGGCTGGAGCCGAAGGTGCTCGACGGGCCGGAGACCGCCGGGCTGAACCTGACCAGGGCCTGCCTGGACGCGGCCACCAAGTACCCGTGGCCGCGCAAGGCTGGCGTGGCCAAGTTCGGCGCCTACGCCGACGACCTCGCCGTCTTCCGCTGGATGCGCGAGGGCGCCCCGGAAGGCCGCACCTGCCTCGAAGCCCAGATCATGGACTGGGCCGACGACGTGGCCTACTCGGTGCACGACGTGGAGGACGGCGTGCTCGCCGAGCGCATCTCGTTCCGCGTGCTGGCCGACGCCCAGGAACGGGCCGCGCTGGCCGAGTTGGCGGCCAAGCACTTCTCCGCCTGCCCGGTGTCCACTTTGGAGGGCGCCGCGCGCGGGCTGCTGGAACTGCCGGTGGTGGCTGAGCTGGCCGAGCGCTACGACGCCTCGCTCGGCGCGCAGGTGGCGCTCAAGCGGATGACCAGCGAGCTGGTCGGCCGGTTCGCCTCGGCCGCGGTCACCGGCACCAGGGCGGCCCACGGCGACGGCCCGCTGACCCGGTACGCCGCCTCGCTGGCCGTGCCGGAGCAGGTGGGGGCCGAGGTGGCCGTGCTCAAGGCGCTGGCCCTGCGGTACGTGATGAGCGACCCGCGTCGCCTGGCCATGCAGGACGGCCAGCGCCAGCTGCTCGCCGAACTGGTCGAGGTGCTGGTCCGGCGCGCGCCCGAGCCGCTCGACCCGATCTTCCGCCCGGCCTGGACCGCCGCGGCCGACGACGCGGCCCGCCTGCGCGTGGTCGTCGACCAGGTCGCCTCGCTCACGGACGCCCAGGCCTACGCTTGGCACTCCTGGTACACGGGCCGTCACGGGTAGGGTCGGTGGCATGGCCGACCCAGCCGAAACCAGTCACCTGCGCTTCGCCCTGGCCGTGCACGCCGAGGCCGGTTCGCGCGACACCTGCTTCTCCCCGTACTCCGCGGCCAGCGCGCTGGCGCTGGTGGCCAGAGCCGCCCGCGGCGAGTCGGCCGAGGAGCTCACGCGGTTGCTCGGGGAGGTGGGCGGCCAGGCCAAATTGCTGCGCGACGCCGCCGAACTGCACGGCCCCGACCACCAGGACACCCCGGTGCTCGAAGTGGCGAACACGCTCTGGGCGTGGGACGAACTGGAACTCCGCAGCGAGTTCACCGCGGAACTGGCGGACTGGGCGGGCGGCTCGGTGGCGAGCGCGCCCTTCGTCGGTGATCCCGAGGCCGCGCGCCGGACGATCAACGCCGACATCGCCGCCACCACCCACGACCTGATCCCGGAGTTGCTCACCCCCGGCTCGGTCGGCCCGGACACGGTGGCGGCCGTGGTCAACGCGCTCTACCTGAAGACCGCGTGGACGAACCCGTTCGGCGAGGGCGCCACCCGCCCGGCCGCCTTCCACGCCCCCGGTGGCGAGGTCGAGGTGCCGACCATGCACCAGACCGAGCAGCTCGCCTACGCGCACACCGGCGGCTGGCAGGTCGTCGGCCTGCCCGCGGTCGGCGACGTGGAGGCGGTGGTCCTGCTGCCCGACGGCGACCTGGCCGCCGCGGAGGCGGAGCTGGACGCGCCGAAGCTCGCGGAACTGCTGTCCGCCAAGACGTTCACCCAGGTGAGCCTGGCGCTGCCGAAGCTCGAACTGGACCTGCGCACCGATCTGACCGCGGTGCTCAAGGCGCTCGGCGTGCGCACGCTGTTCACCCCGGACGCCGACCTGTCCGGGCTCAGCCCCGACCCGCGGCTGCTCGTCTCGGACGTGCTGCACCAGGCGGTGCTGCGCCTCGACGAGAGCGGCCTGGAGGGCGCGGCGGCCACCGCGGCGATGATCCGGATGGTGTCCATGCCACTGGGCGACCCGGTACCGGTCGCGGTGGACCGGCCGTTCCTGCTGCTGGTGCGGCACACCGGCACCGGGGCCGTCTACTTCCTGGCCAGGGTGGTGAACCCGGCTAGCGCGTGAGTACTTCCGAGGCGAGTTTCCCCAGGTAACCGGCGAAGCGCCGCCGGTCGTCGGCCGGCCAGTGCGCGACCAGTTCGGCGAAGGCCGCGCGCTGGTACTCGTGCGTGGCCTCGAGGAACTTCTCCGCCGCGGGGGACAGCGACAACCGGGCGCGGCGGGCGTCCTGCCCGGAGGTCTCCCGCAGCACGAAGCCGTCGCGCACCGCGTCGGTGATCATCCGGCTGGCCACCGACCGGTCCAGCCCGAGCTGCCGCGCCACGTCGGCCACGGTCACCTCCGGATCCGCCTGCGCCGCGCTGTGGATCGCGTCGATCACGTAGAGGTTCTGCACCGTCCACGTCTCGGGCGCACCCTCGTAGAGGCGCTCCACCACCTCGGGCGCCCACCGGCGCGACCAGAACCTGACCAACCGGAACAACGCCGGTCCGCCGCCGTTCGGCGCGGGCCGGGCTTTCTCGTTTTCGGTCACCTAGGAACTCACGAGCCTTTCGTCGAACCAAGATCACCCATGCGGGTATGGCCGGACATCCTGCCATGCCCTTGATGCGTGCGTATTGCACGCGTTAATGTGTGCGATATGCACGCGGTCAAGGGTAGTCGCTCGCTCGCCTTCGCCGGGGTCCTGCTGGGAATGTTGCTGGCACAGCTGGATTTGACCGTGGTGGTGACGGCGCTGCCGATGATCGGCGCCGAGTTGGACGCCGGTCCCGCGGTCGCCGGGATCACCGCCGCCTCGTTGCTCACCGCGACCGTCTCCACGCCGATCCACGGCCGCTTCGGTGACCTGTACGGGCGAAAGATGGCGTTTGTGCTCGCCGTCGGTTTGCTCGCGGTGGGTTCGGCGTGGTGCGCGCTCGCCACCGACATCGGCTCGCTGGTCGCCGGGCGCGCGGTGCAGGGCGCCGGGGCCGGTGGGCTGATCGTCGGGGCGATGGCGGCGCTGGGCGAGTTGTTCGACCGGACCGAGCTGATCCGGCGGCAGGGCTGGCAGGTGGCCGTCGGCGCGGTCGCCTCGCTCGCCGGGCCGCCGGCGGGCGGCCTGGTCGCCGACACCTTCGGCTGGCGCTGGCTGTTCTGGTTCACCCTCCCGGTGGCGGCCGTGGCGCTGGCACTGGGTCTGGCCGGGCTTCCCGGCCGCCGCGCCGACCGCCCGGCGGGCAGGCTCGACCTGCGCGGCTCGGCCCTGCTGGTGGTCGCCGGGACGGCGGCGACCGCGCTGGGCACCGTGCCGGCGCTGGCTCGCAGTCCACTATGGACACCGGTGCTGGTGGTGGTCGCGGTGGCCGCCGGGTTCGCCTTCGCCAGGACGCAGACGCTGATCCCGCGCACGATCTTCGCCGACGCGGTGGTGGTGCGCTCGGTGCTGGCGACCACCCTCGCCGGGGTCGCGCTCTACGGCACGTTCACCTTCGTCTCGCTGGCGATCACGCTCGGCGTGCGCGGCGATCCCGGCGCGGCCGGGCTGCTCCTGCTGGCCATGACGGGCGGCTCGCTGCTCGTGTCGAGCTGTTTCGCGGTACTGGCCCGTCGTTGGCCGCGGATGACCGCCTGGGGCCGCTGGGGCTGTCTCACCGGCGCCGTGGGGCTCGCGCTGATCGCGGTGTCCGTGCCACTCGGCGGGGTCGTGCTGCTGACGGTCGGGCTGGTGCTCACCGGCGGCAGCTTCATGCTCGTGGTCTCGGCTTACACCGTGCTCGCGCAGGGGCGGGCGGCACCGGGCGAGATGGGCGCCACGATGGGCGTGTTCACCTTCGCCAGGCAGGCGGGCGGGGTCGCCGGGACCACCCTGCTCGGCTGGCTCGCGCTGCTGGTCACCGGCGGTTTCGAGGCGGCGGGGCTGACCGTGGTCTTCGGTGCCGCGGCACTGGCCATGGTGGTGGCGCTCACGTGCTCGCCCCGGGTTGTCACAACCGGCGAAGTCGTCTCGTCCCCCTCGTGAGAACGACGAACGAAGGAGAGCGACCATGCCGCGTATCCCCGCGAAGGACCCCAAGGACGGCGGCCTCGTGCTGCGCCTGATCGCCCGGTTCGCCCGCCGCCGCTACGGTGCGCTGCCGGAACCGCTGGCGGTCCACGCGCACAACCGGCGCGTGCTGCGGGCCGGCCTGGTGACCGAGATGCTCGCCGAGAAGGTGGCCACCGAACTGCCGGTCAACGTGCGCGAGCTGGCGGTGTACCGCACGGCGGTCCGGCTGGGCTGCTCGTGGTGCATCGACTTCGGCACCATGCTGCAGAAGCACGAGGGGCTCGACATCGACCGGCTCAAGGCGATCGACGACTACGCCGACTCGCCGCTGTACAGCCCCCAGGAGCGGCTCGCGCTGGCCTACGCCGACGCGATGACCGCGACGCCGGTGACGGTGACCGACGAGCAGGTCGCCGAACTGGAGGCCGAGTTCGGCCGCGAGGGCGTGCTGGAGCTGACCTACCAGATCGGGCTGGAGAACATGCGGGCCCGGATGAACAACGCGCTGGACATCACCGAGCAGGGCTTCACCTCGGGCGAGGCCTGCCGCGTGCCGCAGGTCACCCAGAGCGGCCGGGTGTCTGGTTAAGCAGTTTCCGATTAATCGCCGAGCAGGTCACGGAAACATCACTGGACAAGATCGATTGCGGGTGCCGCCGGGGCACCCGCAAGCCGATCTTGGCCCGTTCGGCCCGGCCGACTCCGGCATTCGCAGGTTGCAGACAAGATCGTTCAATTCATTAACAGAGTTGGTTTATCACTCACCAAAATTCGGGCTAACAATTAGTGGTTCCGCCTGGTTATGGTTGCGCCAAGAGCGGGTTTTGAGTGCTCCGGCTGGGAAGTCTCGGGGGCCAGTCAGTGCTGTCGGTGTCAATTGGAGTTGGGCTCCGGCACGGCCGCGAGATGACGAATGGAGCGTGGCGCAACATGGTGAGGGCGTTCCCGGCGCGCCGGTGGCTGGCGACGGCCACCGCGGTCGCCGGACTTCTCGCGCTGACCGCGTGTGGTGGGGCGAACACCGCTGGTTCCCCTGGTGCGAGCCCCGCGCCGGGCCCGGGCGGGCTGCTCGACCGGGCGCCGGTGGCCACCGACGCGGAGCTGGCGGCGAGCCCGACCGCCGCGGCCATCCGCGCGCGCGGGCAGTTGATCATCGGCAGTGAACTCGATCTGCCGCTGCTTTCCGAGCGGAATTCGATTACCGGCGAAACCGAAGGTTTTGACGCTTCGCTGGCGAAGCTGCTCGCCAAATACATCATTGGCGAATCCTCGGTCAAGATCGCGAAAGCGACGCCGGAGACGCGGGAAGCGCTGCTGCAGGTCGGCACGGTCGACGCGGTGATCCGGATTTACACGATCACCCCGCAGCGCGCGCAGAAGGTGGCCTTCGCCGGGCCGTACCTGATGTCCGGCCAGTCGATCGCCACGCTCAGCCGCGAGCGGTCCATCACCCGGCCGGCCGACCTCAACGGCAAGGACGTGGTCGCGGTCGCGGGCACCACCAGCGTGGACGCGCTCAAGCGGGTGGCGCCGGAGGCGAAGATCCGCACCTTCGGCACCGCCAACGAGTGCATCCAGGCGCTGGAGGCCGGGCAGGCGGTGGCCTACGTGCACGACCTCACCGTGCTGGCCGGGGCGGCCCGGCTCAACGACAAGATCCGCGTCATCGGCGAGCCGTTCACCAGCGAGCCCTACGGCATCGGCCTGCCGCGCGGGGACACCGAGTTCAAGAAGTTCGTCAACGACTGGCTGGGCAAGATCGTGCAGTCCGGGATCTGGGAAGAGCTGTGGAAGGAGTCGCTGGGCACCGTCGTCGCCGGTCAGCCGCCGGCGCCGCCGCAGATCGGGTCGGTACCGGGCTCGTAGACCACGAGCGGGGGAACGCGGCGTGACAACGAGGTCCTGGCTGCGGAACGGGGTGGCGGCACTGCTGGTGCTGACCGGGTGCAGCGCCGCCCCGCCGAGTGGCCCGGCCGCTCCGGCGGGCCCGTTGAGCCTGCTCGACCGGGCGCCGGTGGCCACCGCCGAGGAGGTCGCGGCCAGCCCGACGGCCGCCGCGATCCGCGAACGCGGGCAGCTGCTCGTCGGCGGCGAGCTGGACCTGCCGCTGATGTCGCAGCGCAATCCGATCACCGGCGAGACCGTCGGTTTCGACGCCACGCTCGGCAAGCTGCTGGCCAAGTACATCATCGGCGAACCGAACGTGAAGGTGGTCCGGTCGATCTCGGAGACCCGCGAGTCGGTGCTGCAGACCGGCACCGTCGACGCGGTGATCAGCACCTACACCATCACCCCGCAGCGGGCGGAGAAGATCGGCTTCGCCGGGCCGTACCTGGTCTCCGGGCAGGCGATCGCCACGCTGAGCTCGGAGAACAGGATCTCCACCCCGGCCGACCTGGCCGGGAAGAAGGTGGTCGCGGTGTCCGGCACGACCAGCGTGGACGCGATCCGGCAGAGCGCGCCGGGGGTGCAGCTGACCACCTTCGGCGCGGCCACCGAGTGCATCCAGGCGCTGGAGGCCGGTACCGCGGTGGCCTACGTGCACGACATGACGCTGCTGGCCGGGACCGCGCAGCTCAACGACAAGATCCAGATCGTCAGCGAGCCGTTCACCGAGGAGGCCTACGGCATCGGCATCCGGCACGGTGACGAGGCGTTCAAGAAGTTCGTCAACGAGTGGCTGACCAAGATCGAGCAGAGCGGCCTGTGGGGCGAGAACTGGACCGACACGCTCGGCCGGGTGGTGCCGGGCGACCCGCCGAAACCGCCCGCCATCGGTTCCGTGCCCGGTTCGTGACCCGGTGGGCACCGCCGCTACCCGCGAAGGGCTTCCGGCGGCAACCACTCAGGCGGGCAGGTGCTTCAGCTTCTCCGGGTTGGCCTGGTCGTAGATCGCCACCACCTTGCCGTCGCGGATGACCATGGTGGACACGTGCGCGTCCAGCGGCACGTGGTCCTCGTCACCGGGGGCGGGCGGCAGGTACAGCCCCAGGTCGCCGTTGACCAGCAGCGGCCGCGCCCCGGCCACCGCGGCGTCGGTGTACTTGCGGAACACCCCGACGAAGAACCGGGTGATCTTGTCCGCGCCGACCATGATCTGGCGGGTGGTGCGGGCCTTGCCGTCCGAGTCGCCGATCAGCACCACGTCGGGGTGCAGCACCTCGGCGACCGCGCGCACGTCACCCGAGTTGAGCGCGGCCACCAGTCGCTCCAGCACCGCCTGCTGCTCGGCCATCGACGCCCGCGGCGGCGGATCGGCCTCCTCCAGCGCCCGGCGCCCGCGCGAGGCGTGCTGGCGCGCGGCGGCCGGTGAGCAGCCGAGGATCTCGGCGATCTCGGCGAACGGCACGGAGAAGGCGTCGTGCAGCACGAACGCGACGCGCTGCTCGGGGCTGAGCCGGTCGAGCACCACCATCGCCGCCATGCGCACGCCGTCGTCGCGCACGGCCACCTCCAGCGGGTCCTCGCTGGGCCGCGGCCCGAACCCGGCCACGATCGGCTCGGGCAGCCACTGCCCGACGTAGCGCTCGCGGCGGGCGGTCGCCGAACGCAGCCGGTCCAGCCCGAGCCGCCCGACCACGGTGGTCAGCCAGCCGCGCGGGTCGCGGATGGCTTCGCGCTGGCCCTCGGTGAGCCCGGCGAGCCGCAGCCACGCCTCCTGCACCGCGTCCTCGGCGTCGGACACCGAGCCGGTCAGCCGGTAGGCCACCGAAACCAGGTGCGCGCGATGGGCGGTGAACTCCTCAGCCAGCAGATCCCCGGTGACGGCCATACCTCGAGTCTGCACCATCAGGTGCCGCACCCGGGCGCGTCCTCGGTGCCCCGATCGCGCTCTTCGCGCCCAGGCGGCCCCTGGCGGCACCGGGCCTCCGCCCGAGTACAACCCCGGTACGAGGGCGAATGCCCGGCACCGCCAGGAACCACCTGGATCGCGAAGCCCATCGACCGGGGCATCGAGGACACGCCCTAGAGTGGAAGTGTGGCGGGACGGATCCGGGAAAGCGACATCGCGGAAGTGCGTGACCGCAACCGGATCGATGAGGTCGTCGGCGAGTACGTGGCGCTGCGCCGGGCCGGTGGCGGCGCGCTGAAGGGGCTGTGCCCGTTCCACGACGAGAAGACCCCGTCGTTCAACGTCCGCCCCACGCACGGCACCTTCCACTGCTTCGGCTGCGGCGTCGGCGGCGACGTGATCAAGTTCCTCACCGACCTGGAGAAGCTCACCTTCGTCGAGGCCGTGGAGCGGCTCGCCGACCGGGTCGGGATCCGGCTGACCTACGAGGGCGGCGGCGGGAGCGTCCAGCGCGACCGCGGCACCCGCTCCCGCATGGTCGAGGCGCACAAGGCGGCCGCCGAGTTCTACGGCGAGCAGCTGCTCTCCGAGGACGGCCGGATGGCGCGCGACTTCCTCAACGAACGCGGCTTCGACCCGGTGGCGGCCAAGACCTTCGGCTGCGGGTACGCGCCGAGCGGCTGGGACAAGCTGACCAAGTACCTGCTCAAGCGCGGGTTCGAGCTCAACGAGCTGATCAAGTCCGGGCTGGTGCGCGAGGGCAGGCAGGGCCCGATCGACCGCTTCCACCGGCGGCTGCTGTGGCCGATCAAGGACCTCGGCGGCGACGTGGTCGGCTTCGGCGCGCGGCGGCTGTTCGACGACGACCGCATCGAGGCCAAGTACCTCAACTCCAGCGAGAGCCCGATCTACAAGAAGTCCGAGGTGCTCTTCGGGCTGGACATGGCGAAGAAGGAGATCTCGCGGCGCCACCAGGTGGTGATCGTCGAGGGCTACACCGACGTGATGGCCATGCACGGCGCCGGGGTGCCGACCGCGGTGGCCACCTGCGGCACCGCGTTCGGCCAGGACCACATGAAGGTGCTGCGGCGCCTGCTGATGGACGACGACGCCTTCCGCGGTGAGGTGATCTTCACCTTCGACGGCGACGAGGCCGGGCAGAAGGCCGCGCTCAAGGCGTTCGAGGGCGACCAGACCTTCGCCGGGCAGACCTACATCGCGGTGGCGCCGGACGGCATGGACCCGTGCGAGCTGCGCCTGGCCAAGGGCGACACCGCGGTGCGCGACCTGGTGGCGCGGCGGATCCCGCTGTTCGAGTTCGCCATCCGCAGCATGCTGAGGTCCTACGACCTGGAGTCGGTGGACGGGCAGGTCGCCGCGCTGCAGAAGATGGTGCCGATGGTGGCGCAGATCAAGGACCGCGCCAAGCGGGACGGCTACGCCACCAAGCTGGCCTGGTGGGTCGGCTGGCCGGACGAGGCGACGGTGGTCAAGCGGGTGCGCGCGGTCGCCGGTGGCAAGGGCGCGGCGCCCGCCGCCCGGCCCGCCGCGGCGGCCTCCGGGTCGAACCCGCAGGACGTGCCCCGGCCCAACCCCACCGACCCGCGGCTGACCGTGCAGCGCGAGTCGCTGAAGGCGGCGCTGCAGGAGCCCGCGCTGGCCGGCCCCGAGTTCGACGCGGTGCCGGACGAGGCGTTCACGCACCCGGCGTACCTGGCCATCCGCAAGGCGATCCGCGAGGCGGGCGGGGCCGCCGGTGGCATGGCGGGGCCCGCGCTGCTCGAAGCCACCTCGCGTCACTGTCCACAGGGGATGGTCCGCCGGGTGCTCGGCGAGCTGGCGGTGGAACCCATGCACGCCAAGGACGAGGCCGACGCGCGGTACGTCTCCAGCGTGCTCGCCGCGATCCAGGAGAACCTGGTCGGCAGGCAGATCCAGGAGATCAAGTCGAAGCTGACCCGGTTGTCCCCGGTGGAGGCGCCCGAGGACTACCGCGCGTTGTTCGGGGACCTGGTGGCGCTGGAGGAGTACCGGAAGGCATTGCGGCAGCAGGCCGTCGGCGGGCTCGACTGATGGGGTTGTTCAAGCGGCTGTTCGGCAACCGCCTGCCGGACGACTTCGGGGGAGAGCTGGCCGCCGGTGAGGACGCGCTGGCCACCGCCCCGGTGACCGGCGGCGGGTACCTGGTGGTCACCTCGTTGGGGCTGTGGGTGCCGTCGGAGGACGGGCCGCGCCGCATCGGCTGGCACCTGATCAGCAAGGCGGTCTGGGGCGAGAACGCGCTGACGGTGACCGAGGCCGACGAGACCGGGCAAGCGGGCGACGCGGTGTTGCTGACCGACCGGGTGCCGGTCCGGTACGGGGTCGAGGAGCCGGGGAAGCTGCCGCCGATGGTGCGCCAGCGCGTCGACGGCTCGATCCGCGGGCGGCACCGGCAGGAGCTGCCGGGTGGCGTGGCGTGGTTCCTGCGGCGGAAGGTGCCGGGCACCGACGGCACGGTGCTCCAGGTACGAGCCGACCCTGGCGTGGACGCGGCACTGGTGGCAAGCATCGCCGAGGACGCGGCGAAGAAGCTGGTGGATCCGGAGGCCTAGCAGTACAGTCGTACTGTATGTGGGATCCGGCGAAGTACCTCGACTACCAGGACGAACGCGCGCGGCCGTTCTACGACCTGCTGGCCCGTGTCGGCGCCACGTCGCCACGCCGGGTCGTCGACGCCGGGTGCGGGCCGGGGAACCTGACCGCGTCGTTGAGCTCGCGCTGGCCGGACGCGGTGGTGGAGGCGTTCGACAGCTCGCCGGACATGGTCGAGGCGGCACGGGCCAACGGGATCGCGGCGTCGTTGCGGGACGTGACGTCGTGGGTGCCGCCCGCGGACACCGACGTGATCGTGACCAACGCCGTGCTGCAGTGGGTGCCCACGCACCGTGAGGTGCTCACCCGGTGGGTGGACGCGCTGCCGCCAGGAGCGTGGCTGGCGATGCAGGTGCCCGGGAACTTCCGCGCGCCCTCGCACGAACTGGTTCGCAAGCTGGTGGCGACTTCGAGGTGGTCGCGCTCACTGGACGTCCGCGATGAGGACGCGGTGAGCGAGCCGCAGGAGTACGCCGCTCTGCTGGCGGCTTGGGGTTGCTCGGTGGATGTGTGGGAGACCACCTACGTGCAGCGTCTGACCGGGGAGGACCCGGTATTGGAGTGGATCACCGGCACCGTGCTCCGCCCGATCAAGGCGGCGCTGGACGCGGCCGAGTGGGAGCGCTTCCGGTACGAACTGGGCTCGCTGCTTCGGGACGCCTATCCGCCGAATGCGGACGGGAGCACCTGGTTCCCGTTCCGGCGGGTCTTCGCCGTGGCCCACGTGAACTAGCCGTGACGCACGGCAGCCCTGATGTAAGTGGGCTGCGCGTAGGTCAGCCGTGGTGAGCGTGCGCCAGACGCGCCGGGCCCGGAGCCGCGGGCGTGGGCCGGGGCGTGCGTGGGGTGACCGTGTGCGCATGGGGTGAGCCAAGCCCGCGCGCGGTAGCAGCTCTGCGCGCGGTGCCTGGCCCAGGCGTCGCTCAGCCCTGGTGCTGTGCTTCCCGGGTGCGCTGCCCGTTGCCGCCAGGGCGTTCCCCGAACGGCAGCTTCTCGCCCACCTTGGCCCTGGCGATCCCCGCCGCGCCCTGCACGGCGGGGTGGTCGGCCAGCTTGCGGTAGGTGCGGACGATCTGCTCGTACCGGCTGCGGCCGGCCCGCGCGCCGAGCACATAGCCCACCGCCGCGCCCAGCAGGAACTTCTTCATCTGTCGTACGCCTCCCTCTGCTCGCTCAGCTTCCATTGTCCCCCACCTCGGCGCGCCGGGCCGGGGACGCCGGGGGTGGGTGCACGGCGGCGGCGGGCATGGGATAGAGTTCTTCACGTCGGGCCGGAGTGATCCGGTCGGGCCAGCAATCCCCTGTAGCTCAATTGGCAGAGCAGCCGGCTGTTAACCGGCAGGTTATTGGTTCGAGTCCAATCGGGGGAGCATCCGCCCAGGTCAATGGCCTGGGCTTTGTTGCATGTACCCCCAGAGGGTGCAGAATCAGCTGACGCTGTCCGCCATGGCTTCCAGGGCCGGTGACCCAGCCGTAGCCACAGCCGGTGAACGCTTCTTAAATCCGGTGGATGACGTTGCTGGGGTCCAGCCACCCGCCGGTTGCGGACGGGGGCCGTTGGCGCGAGGAACACTCCACCAGCATTGGCGCCGACCAGTTCGGCCCCTGCGGCAACAGGCCCGGCTGGGTTGCTTTTGCGCAGGGGGAGCCGGTGGAGGCCTTCTCTCAGCCGGATCGCGCTCAGGCATTGAGGGTGTAGCGGACTTCGGTGCGGGCTACGGAAAAACCGGCCCGTTCGTAGAGGCCGCTTGATCCTGTCGGGCTGCCGGCGTCGACTTCGATGCTCGCCCGGTCGAAGCCGGCGTCTCGCGCCGAACACAGCGCACGGCTGATCAGCGCGCTCGCCACGCCTCGCTGGCGATATGCGCGGCGAGTTCCGATCCTCATCAGGTGCGCGTCACGGACACCAGTCGCCGCGGTGTCCGCATCCCAGGAGTAGGTCAGCACCATGCCGGCAGCCGTGCCGCTGCCCACATCGCGCAGCAGAAAGCTGAGGTCCGGGCGAAAAGCCGGCCAGCCGAGAAACGCCCGCCACTGCTCCCGCGGCATCGGGACTCCTCCCCATCGGTCGAGCACCGACTCGTTGCCGACAGCGAAGAACTCGGCGTCGTTCTCGCCCGAGTACCCCTCCGCAGCGAGACCGTCCGGCAACGGCAGGTCGACAACGGCGGCTCCGAGTGGCTGCCGCATGTGCGAGTACCAGCGCACGGGTGCCATACCAGCGGCTTCGTAGCAGGCGCGTGCGCTGTCATTGCCCGCGTTGTTCTGAGCGTCGATGGCCAGCGGCAAGCCGGGGTGATGGATCGCGTGCAGCGCCTTCGCGCTCGCGATCCCGGTAGCCAGCAGCTCGGCTCCGAGTCTCCGGCGCCGGTACTCGGGATGCACGCCGCCGCTCACTGTCACCCGGTGCACGTCCTCGACGAGCAGCTTGTGCGCCGCCGAGGAGTAGCCGACCATCCGGTCCCCATCGAAGACGCCGACCGTACCGCGCTCGAGGTCGAGCATGGGGGCGTTGATCTGGTCGGCGGCGTCCTCCTCGGAGTAGAACTCGCCGAAGACGTCGATGACCTCGATCGCGTTGAGCAGCTCGGCCAAGGCGGCCGCGTCCCCCGGGCTGATCGGACGGCGGACCAGCTTTGCGAAACCGACGGGCATGGGCCGACCTTAGGCATCTCGTGACCCCGACGTCACCCGGGTTTCTCTCGCTGCCGCCTGCCTGCCTCAATCGATTCGCCCTTTTCGCTTGGGGAAGCGTCGTTCGAACTCGGCCCATTCGGCAGGCCGGTGGAGACCGCGTCGGTGGTGAAGAAATGCCGGGAGTCGTGCGGTGGGTAGCGCAGAGGGTTGCCGCCGTGCCCGCGCTTTCGTTCGAGAGGGTGACGGTGGTGTCGCCGGATGGTTCCACGACGGCTCGGTCGAGATGTGCTGGTCGCGTTTCGTCAAGCCCCCGAGCTCCATGAGTCCCTGTTGTCGCTGCTCTCACCTGCGTTGGCGTCTTCCGGCTCGCTGGTTCCGGCGCCCCGACGTCGCCGAGTCTCGGCTGACGCTGTCCGCGGCGGCGGGGCGGGAGGTCAGTCCTGTCGTCGTGAGCTGAGGAGCAGGTGGCAGCGGCCTATACTTTGGATAGAACAGATTCCGGTCAATTCGGCCCAAGGCCTTGTGCTATATGGATGAACTTGTTGCCAATGATCTATAACACGTTCTAGATTTACCGGCATGGCCGACACCGACAGACCCGGCGGGCAGCTGTCCCGCCGGCAGGTTCTGCGTGGCACCGCCGCCGGTACCACGATCGCGCTGGCTTCAGGATGGGTCGACCCGCTCTCCGCCGCCGCGGAGCCGCTCCTCGGTGAGTACGACGTCGTCGTGGTCGGTGCCGGTGCCGCGGGTATGACGGCCGCGCTGACCGCGGCCCGTCGGGGACTTTCCTGTGTGGTGGTCGAGAAGGCGGCCACGTTCGGTGGTTCGGCGGCCCGGTCCGGGGCGGGGATCTGGATCCCCTGCAACGAGGTCCTGCTCGCCGCCGGTGTTCCTGACACGCCGCAGAAGGCGGCCAGCTACCTCGCCGCCGTGGTCGGGCCCGGCGTGCCCGCCGCCCGGCGGCAGGCCTTCCTCGACAACGGCCCGGCGATGCTCTCCTTCGTCATGGCCAACAGTCCGCTGCGCTTCCGCTGGATGGAGGGGTACAGCGACTACTACCCCGAACTGCCCGGCGGCTTGGCGAACGGCCGTTCCATCGAGCCGGATCAGTTGGACGGCAACGTTCTCGGCGCCGAGCTCGCCCGCCTGAACCCGCCCTACCTCGCCACCCCGCCCGGCCTCGTCGTGTTCAGCGCCGACTACAAGTGGCTCGCCCTGGCCGCGGTCAACGCCCAGGGTGCGGCGGTCGCCGCCGAATGTCTGGCTCGGGGCACCGCCGCGGCTCTGCGCGGGGAGAAGCCGCTGACCATGGGGCAGTCGCTCGCCGGTGGCCTGCGGGCCGGGCTGCTGGCGGCGAACGTGCCGGTGTGGTTGACCACCCCGTTGGTCGACCTGGTGGTGGAGGGCGGCCGGGTCACCGGTGCGCTGGTGTCGCGCGGCGGTACCACCGGCGTGATCAAGGCCCGGCGCGGCGTCATCGTCGGTTCCGGTGGGTTCGAGCACAACGCCGCCATGCGCAACCAGTACCACCAGCAGCCGACCGGTACACAGTGGACAGTCGGCGCTCGCGAGAACACCGGTGACGGCATCCGGGCGGGCGCGCGGGCAGGCGCGGCACTGGACCTGATGGACGACGCCTGGTGGGGCCCGGCCATTCCGCTGCCCGACGCCCCCTACTTCTGCCTCGCCGAACGCACCCTGCCCGGCGGCCTGATCGTCGACGCGGCGGGGAAGCGGTTCGTCAACGAGGCGGCGCCCTACGGTGACGTCGTGCACGTCATGTACGACCGCAACCCGACTGATCCGTGCATCCCCGCCTGGTTGATCGTCGACCAGTACTACCGCAACAAGTACCTGTTCAAGGACGTTCTGCCGACCTTCGCCCTGCCCGGCTCGTGGTACGCCTCCGGAGCCGTCCACCGCTCGGCCACCGTCGACGGCCTCGCCTCCGCGATCGGCGTGCCGGCGAAGGCGTTGCGGGAGACCGTCTCCCGGTTCAACGGGTCCGCGCACAACGGGACCGACGCCGAGTTCGCCCGGGGCAAGAGCGCCTACGACCACTACTACACCGATCCCGCCGTGCACCCGAACTCGTGCCTGGCGCCGCTCTGGCTGCCGCCGTACTACGCGTTCAAGATCGTTCCCGGTGATCTCGGCACGAAGGGCGGGATGCGCACGGACGCGCGGGCGCGGGTACTGCGTCCCGACGGCACGGTCATCCCGGGCCTGTACGCCGCGGGCAACGCCAGCGCCGCGGTGATGGGCCGCGGCTACGCCGGTGCTGGTTCCACCATCGGTCCCGCGATGACCTTCGGTTACATCGCCGCCAACGACATCGCCGGGGCGTAGCGCGTGGCGGTGGTTCAGAACAGGGTCGCGGGTTCTACCGGCTCCGGTTCGGGCAGGGGCTCGAGGTCCGGCACCAGCGCCCGCACGTCGTCGTGGAAGTGGCGGGCGAGTGCGGGTGCGTCATCGTTGTTGGGGGTGTGCACAAAAACCGTCGGTGCGCGACCCTCGCGCAGCCAGGCGGCGACCACTTCGGTCCACGGCTGCCACCCCTCGACCGTCTCCTCGGCCGAATCCCGGCCCAGGTAGCGGACGATCGGCTGGTCGGTCAGCGCCCGCGTCCGCCGGGGCAGGCGGGGTTTCTTCGCCCAGGCTTCCTGTTCGGCCTCGCTGGTCGGCGGGGTCCGGAAGAAAACGGTGGTGTCGAACGGGACCCACTCGGCGTCCGCGGTGGCGAGGGCGCCCTCCAGCGCCGACGCCGAACCGGTGTCGGTGAAGAACTCGGGGTGACGCACCTCCACCGCCCGCCGACGGTTGGCGGGCAGCCGGCGCAGGAAGCGGCCGAGCGCCTCGACGTCCGAGGGGCCGAACGAGCCGGGCAACTGGGTCCACAGCACGGCCCGCTCGCCGAGCGGTTCGATCGCGTCCAGGAACGCCCGCATCTCGGTCTCGACCGCGACGAACCGGCGTTCGTGCGTGACGGCCTTGGGCACCTTGACCACGAACCGGAAGCCGGGGTCGGTCTGCTCCGCCCACGCCGCGACGGTCTCGCGGGCGGGGGTCGCGTAGAAGGTGGTGTTGCCTTCGACCGCGTTGCACCAGCCGGCATAGGCGCGCAGGCGTTCCTTGGCGGGCAACGACTGCGGCAGGAACCGCCCTGGCCACGCCTTGTGGGTCCACATCGCGCAGCCGACATGAAGACGTGCCACTCCGCCGGCTCCTCTCGCTCGCGAGTGAAACTACTACCCGGCCTGGTGCGCCGCCGTCCAGGTGCGGATCGCGGTGACGAACTCGTCGGTCGCGTCGGATTCCACGTAGAGACCGGCGCCCTCCAGGATCACGGTCTCGTGCGCGGGGAAAGTCTCCTCCAGGCGCTCGCGTTCCCGCGGGCGGAAGCCGATCTGCGCGTTGCCCCAGACGATCAAGGTCGGTAGGTGGCGCAGGTCGGTGGCGCCCGCCTCCACCTCGGTGAAGAAGGCCTGGCTGGCGGTGATCCGGCCGGGGAGCACGGCGGCGGCCTGGCGCCGGGCGGGGGTGTCCAGCGCCCGGCGGTAGTGGGTCATCTCGGCGGCGGTCGGCTTCCGCAGCCGGTGGCCCATCGGGATGAACGCGTGGACGATCAGGTTGAGCCGCCGGGCCAGGAAGCGCATCGGCAACCCGCCGGCGATGCGGGCGAAGGCTTCGAAGTAGGGGTCGCCGTTCACCGGCCACGCCCAGGCGTTGGCGAGCACCAGGCGGGTGAAGGCACCCGGCCGCCGGGCGGCGGCGGCCAGGCCGATCGGGCCGCCCCAGTCCTGGCCGACCAGGGTGGCTCCGTCCAGGTCGAGCGCGTCGACGAACGCGGTGACCACGTCGGCGTGCTCCTCGGGCAGGTAGCGGTAGCCGGGTTTCGGCGTCGACAGGCCGAAGCCGGGGTAGTCGAGTGCGATGCACCGGAAGTCGTCGCGCAACTCGCGGATCACGTCGCGCCAGAGGAACGACCAGGTCGGATTGCCGTGCAGGAACAGCAGAGCGGGGCCCGAGCCCTCGTCGACGTAGTGCACGGTGTGCCCGTCGACGTCGACGAAGCGGCTCTCGAACGGGAACAGGTCGTCGTCGACCCAGGTGGGCCGCGCGCTCTCGGTGGTGTCGGCCATGGTGCCCCCTCGGCTCGGTCTCGTGTCGCGCTTGAGCGTGTCATGCACGCTTGAGAAACTCAAGTCGAAGGGTGGCTCCACTGCTGCTGCCAGGAGGAGTCGCAGCGCCGGACCGTCAGCGACGTCGTGTCGTCCGGTTGCAGGCACCTGCTGAGGTCGGCGGCCGAGTGGAACCGGCTCCAGCGCCGGCCGCCTTCCTCGCCCATCGGCTCGATGACCCACTGCTGGTCGGGCTGGCGGGTGCACGCCAGCCACCGCACCCCGGACGCCAGCGTGAGGCAACGACCGGACGGATCGGTGACCACGCTCGTGCAGCCGTGCGCGGATCGTGGGGCCGTCGACAGCGTCACGTCCAGGTGATCGCCGGATTCGTGGTTTCGCAGCCGTTGCGCGGGCCGTTCGGCGCAGACCTGCTCGCCGATTCCCGGATAGCGCCGGACTTCCCATTCGAAGGCTTTGCCCGGCAGGCAGGCGGCCTGGACGAGGCTGATCGATTTCGGATCGGGGTCGGTGAAGGCCAGGCACTGCTTCGTGTTCTCGTTCTCGATGGCCACCACGTCGCGCACCTGGTCGAACACCTGACGCAGCCGCCAGCGCTGCCTGCCGTCGTGCGGTTTGCAGGCCTGGAAGCGCTGGGACTGCCCGGGGGCGCCGTCCGCCGCCAGGCACAGGTCGAGTTTGATGCTGCTCCGGATCGCCCACCCCGCCTGCTGCGGTGCGAGCACGACCGTGTGCCCCGGCTCGTCGTCCGATTCGGCGCACTCCCATTGGTAGACACCGGCGCCGATGTATTCGGCGTCGTTTTCGTCGTCCTGGCTGTAGATGCCGTTTCTGGAAAGGCATTTGCCCGAACGCTGATTGATCACCTTCGCGACGAACTCGCTTTCCGCGGGGTAGTCGCCGCCGATGATTCTTTCGGTGGTGTCGAATCGCGCGTCCCCGGCGAGTCCCGTGACCAGCAGAAGCGCCACGACGCCGAGTGCAGCCGCCGGAACCTTCCGTGCGGTGGACCTCAGCGCGGGGTAGGGGTTGTCGGGCAGGCAGACCCAGCCGGTGGTTTCGGTTTCCTTCACCCGAATCGTGACGCGGCGGTACCTGCCGGTGTCGAGCACGGCGCTCTGGGACACGATTTCGTCGTAGAACCACTGGGAAACGACCACCACCAGCACCCCGGACGAGGCGGCGAGCGCGGCTTTCACCGGTGCCGCGTCGAGCAGCCGGGCGGCGCGCACGACGGCGTTCCCGGTGCAGCCGGCTTTGTCGAAACTGAGTTCGCCCGCGTGCACGACCATGCGCAATCTGAATCTCGATTCCGCTGGGCTGTGGGTGTTGTGCGTTCTCAGTTCCCGTGCCACCGCGCCGGGCAGCGACTCCACGTACGGCGCTTTCGACTCGCCGGGACCCACGATGAGCAAGCCATCACCGCGATCTTCGACGTGGCAAGCGGACCAGGGGATCCCCGCCGTCCCGAACGCCTTCGCCATGACGGCCCGCAAACCCGCGCGGACCGCGAGCTGGTCAAGCAATGTGCCGACAGCGCTGAACTTCTCGACATCCACGAAGACGATCGTCCGGTGCACCGCGGCCGGTGAAATGCTCATGTGTCACGGTAGTGAGCCGGCCGCGGGGCAGAGGATCGCCTGATCGGGTAAACGCCGGTCCCGCGCGGGGCAGACCCGCGCGGGAACCGGAGGAGGATCAGGCGACGCAGTTCGCCAGTTCGGGGCTGGGCGCGGGAACTCCCTGCGGCCCGAAGAACAACTTGGCGCAGGCGCTCAGGAAGGCCGTGTTCTCCTCGGCGATCCAGTGCCCGCTGTCCGGTGCCACGACCCCGCGGACGTCGTCGGCCACCTGGCCGAAGGAGTTGGCGACCAGCGGGCCGAAGGCGAACTCCGCGCCCATGGCCAGCACCGGCATCTGCAGGCGCTTGTGCGCGTTGGCCTGGTTGTTCGCGCCGTCGGCGGCGAAGGCCCGGTAGTACTCGTAGCCCGCGGTCCGGCGGGCCGGGCTCGCGTAGGCCTGGAAGAAGGTGGCCTGGTCGATGCGCTCGGGGTACCGCGCGCCGCTGAAGAGCCAGCCGAGGTAGGTCGAGACGTCGTCGTTGTCGATGAGCTTCTCCGGCACCGGCGCGGCGGTCTGGTTCAGGCCGAGGTGGAAGCTGATCCCGTAGAGGTTTTCGAGGCCGAAGCCGGACAGCGGCGTCTCCAGCACGGCCATGCGGACGACCTCGTTCGGGAAGTCGCGGGCGTACGGGTAGGCGACGAGCGCGCCGGTGTCGTGGCCGAGCAGGGAAACCTGGGTGTAGCCCAGTTTCTGGACGCCTTCGCGGATGCGCTTGGCGGTGGTCGCCTTGTCGTAGCCGCCGGTCGGGATGCTCGACTCGCCCGCGCCGGGCAGGTCGAACGCGATGACGGTGTGGTTCGCGGCGAGCGCGGGCATCACGTCGGCCCATTCCCACCAGGTCTGCGGCCAGCCGTGCAGCAGCACCAGCGGCGGGCCGGAACCGCCGCGGACGTAGTGCAGCGTGCCGCCCTGCACGGCCACGGATCCGTGGGTGAAACCGGGGAGGTTCAAGGAAGCCGGCTGCTCGGCCGCGGGCGGTTCGGCGCTGGCCGCCGACCCGACCAGGAGGATCACGACGGCGGCCAAGGCGGCGTAGATGCCGCGACCGGCACGCCGGAAAGCGCTGTCTCTTCGAATCACTCGGAACTCCTAGGGAGGCGCGATAATTGCGCGGGATCGTTTGGGTGTTCGACTGGAAGTCGACGCCAACGTAGTCCATCGCGCGATCGCGGAACAACCCTTGATCATCGGTGAAAGAGCGCAATCGGAAAGAAGTGGAGCGGGCCGGGCGGGTGCTATTGGTCACGCTCCGTCGTGGTTGAGTTCTTCCTGGTAGCGCCGGTCAGCCGGCCCGTTCTTTTCCGGCGGGCTGGAAGTGGGTGGCCAGCCGCGGGGGCCAGATGCCGGGCGTCAGGGTGCCGGTCGAGTAGGCCCTGGCGACCAGTGCCGTCCGGTTCGTCGCGTCGAAGCGGCGCAGGAGGGTGTTCACGTGGTAGTCGATGCCCGCCTGGCTCAGGTGCAGGCGCAGCGCCAGCGCCTTGCTGGGCACGCCGGCCGCCACGCCTTCCAGCACGCGGGCGCTGGTCTCGCTGATGCGTGCCGGGGCGGTTTCCCGGAGCGGGAGGTTCTGCTGGCGGAAGAACATTATCGTGGCGACCGCGACCGTGGTCTCGCCGAACGGTTTGAGCGTGCAGGAGAGCGAGGCCTTGACCGAGGTCGAGCCGATTTTCAGGGTGATCACCGGTGTTCGGGTGCAGCAGGTCTGGCGGCTGAATATCGCCGCGAGTTGCTCGCCGAACTGCGCCCGGAAGCCCGGCGGCACCAGGTCACGCACGTCGCGGCCGCCGAGTTCGGCGGCCACCGAGTTGAGCCAGTCCGGGCACCGGTTTTCCATTCGGCCTATCCGGTACGACGGATCGATTTCGACCACAATACAATCTTTTGGATCGCGCATAGGTGCCCTTGAACTCGCTGTCGCGGAAGTGAAACTGGACAGATGAGAACATGTTGCTCTGGGATTCAGTAAACCTGAAACGCGATCCTTGTCCGGTCGCCGGCCCCGGTCCTGCCCGATCCGACACGTGGTCTTGCCCGCTTGTCTTCGGTTCCGCCAACCGGAGCAACCGGCCGGTGACTGCCGTTGAGTGGGATTAGTCCCAGCCGAAGGCGCCGATCGAGTCCTCGTCGCCGCCGGACCGCAGGTGCTTCTTCTTGCTCATCTCGCACGTCCTTTCTCCACTGCTGAAAAATGGTCACAACCAGCCGCGTCGAGCTGCCTCGGCGCCGGCTTCGAACCGGCTGCCGGCGTCCAGCAACCGCATCACCCTGGCGATCCGCCGCCGCAGGTGCCGGACGGAAACCCCGATGGTCTTCGCCGCGTTCTCGTCGGTGATGCCTTCGGCCAGCAACCGCAGCACTTCGCGGTCCTGTTCGTCCGGTCCGGTGGTGGCGGACTCGCCGGGCAACTCCGCCGCCTCGCGCCACAACCCGTGGAACAACCGCAGGAAACCACTGAGCAGCCCGGCCTGGCGCACCACCAGCGCGCCACGCCCGCGGCCACCGGGGTCCTGCGGCACCACGGCGACCTGCTCGTCCAGGATGATCATCCGTTCCAGCGGCTGGTCGCTGAACCGGATCGCCGTGCCTTCACCCGCCGCGGCGCGCAGCGCGGTCACCGCCGACGGTTCGGCCAGCACGGACGCCGGGTAGATCACCCGGACGTCCAGGCCACGCCGCATGCTGCGCTGCTCCAGCGGCCGGGAGGCAGCCGTCGCCGCCGCGTCGCCGGTCGCCGACGGTTGCACGGCGTACACCGAGTCGCGGGTGAAGAAGGAGAGTTCGGCGAGCCGTTCCCGGACCGCCCGCACCTCGTCGAGCTGCTCGACGCCGGTGACCGGGCCCGCCGCGGCCTCGTCGGCGTCGCGGCGGCGGTCGGCGTAGGTGGCCGAGAGCCCCGGCACCTCCGCCCGGACCGCGCCGACCCGCCGCAACCGCGCGTGCAGCTCGTCCTCGGTGCGTTCGATCAGCTCACCGACCGCGACCGCCGGATCGAGCGGGCTGACCCCGGACGGCGCGGCCTCGTCCGGCCGCGCCACCCCGAACTCGACCAGCCGGTCCAGCACCTCGCGCCGGGACCGCGGGGTCCCCGCGCCGGGCACCAGCTGGGCGGCCGCGCGGTACGGGTCGCCGAGCAGCAGCCGGTACGCCCGTTCCTGCTCCTCGGTGAAGCCCAGGTCCCGCAGTGGCATGCCCGCCTCCTTCCGTGCCACCACTGTGGCCGAGCTGCCCGGGCAGGCACATGGGTAGCGCGCCCCCATCTTCCGCCGGCGGAATGCGGGTAGCGATTACCCATGCGCCGGGCGGGCCCCCGCTGGCATCGTTCGGCGGGTGAGCAATCCGACCGAGATCACCAGCACCTGGTGGGCGACCGCGCTCTCCAGCCGCGAGCGGGCCGCCGAACCGGCGCGGCCCGAGTGGGCGGTGCTGGTGGCTGAGGTGCTCGCGGTGGCTCCCGACCGCGGGGCGTACCGGGAGGTCCCGGCGGACGCCGCGCCCGAGGAGCACCTGGTGGCCCCGTTCGAGCCGTTCCTCGACCTGGTCCGGCTGCGGCTGGGGGCGGAAGCGGCCGCGGTGTGGCCCGACGTGCGTGGCTGGCTCGGCCGCAGGCTGGCCCGGATCGCCGCCCGCGCGCTGGTCACCGACCTGCACCGGGGAGCGCCCTGGCCGGGGGACGGTGCACGCGAGCGGTTCGCCGAGTTCGTCCGGCACACCGGCGGGCGGCTGTCCGAACTGTTCGACCGCTACCCCGTGCTGGCCAGGCTCCTCGGCGAGACCTGCGTGCGCACCGCGGAGGCCGTCGGTGAACTGCTCCGCCGCTTCACCGCCGATCGCGAGGCGCTGGTCGCCGGGCTGTTCGACGCCGACCCCGGCTGCCTCACCGGGCTGGAGCTGGGCGCGGGCGACCTGCACTCCGGCGGGCGCTCGGTGGCCGTGCTGACCTTCGCCGACGGCACCCGCCTGGTGTACAAGCCCCGTCCGCTCGGCCTCCAGGCGCGCTTCGGCGAACTGCTGGGCTGGTTCGCCACGGTGCTGCCCGAGCTGGCCCCGCGCGGGGTCCAGGTGATGCCGCGCGACGGATACGGCTGGGCCGAGTTCGTCGAGCACGCGCCGTGCGCCACCACGGCCGAGGTGGACCGGTTCCACCGCCGTCAGGGCGCGCTGCTCGCGCTGCTGTACGTGCTGGACGCGACCGACATGCACTACGAGAACCTCGTCGCCGCCGGGGACCAGCCCGTGCTGGTGGACGTGGAGACCCTCTTCCACCCCGGCTGGACGCCGCTGACCACCGCCGGTCCCGACCCGGCGCTGGCCGCGCTGAACGCCTCGGTGGTGCGGACCGCCCTGCTGCCCCGGCTGCTGCTGGGCGAGCACGGTTCGCTCGACGTCTCCGGCGTCGGCGGGCAGTCCGAAGTGGACTACCCGATCGACGTGCCGGTGTGGCAGGAAGCGGGGACCGACCGGATGCGCTTGGCGCCCGGCCGGGTCCCGGTGACCGGTGCCCGCAACCGCCCGCTGCTGCGGGGCGCGGCGGCGGATCCGCTGGAGCACCGCGAAGCGCTGCTCGCCGGGTTCCGCGCCGGGTACGACGCGCTGGCCGAACGGGCCACGGAGCTGTCCGCCGAGCACGGTCCGCTGGCGCGGTTCGCCGGCGAGGAGGTCCGGCTGGTGGTGCGGGACACCCGCGCCTACGGGCTGCTGCTCGCCGAGTCCACCCACCCCCGTCACCTCGCCGACGGCGCCGCCCGCGAAGCCGCCTTCGCCGAACTCGCCGTCGACACCGGGCACGACCACCTGCCCCAGCTCGCGGCCCACGAACTGGCCGAGCTGTACACCGGGGACATCCCGTTGTTCACCGCCAGGGTCGGCAGCCGCGAAGTGCGCACCGGCACCGGCGAGGTGCTGCCGGACCTGCTGCGGCGCAGCGGGCTGGCCGCCGTCCGCGACAAGCTCGCCCAGCTCGGCGCGGTGGACCAGCGCGAGCAGGAATGGCTGGTGGAAGCCACCCTCGCCACTCGCGAACGGATGGCCGGGCACCAGCCGTCCCCGGCCGCCGGGAGCCCGGTGGCCGGGGTGGTACCGGACCAGCCGCACCTGCTGGCGCTGGCCCGCGGCATCGGCGACGAGCTGGTCGCGCGGTCCCGGCAGGACGGCGACCGGGCCAACTGGCTCGGCCTGGAACTGGTCGACGGAAAGCACTGGTCGGTGCTGCCGATGGGGGCGGGCCTCGCCGAGGGCTACTGCGGCACGGCGTTGTTCCTGGCCCAGCTCGGGGCCGTGACCGGGGTCGCGCGGTACGCCGAACTGGCACGCAAGGCGGTGCACGGGCTGCCCGCGCTGCTCGCGGCGCTGGTCCGCCATCCGGAACTGGCCAGGGAGGTCGGCTCGGGCGGGTTCTTCGGTCTCGGCGGCATCGCCTACGCCGTGGCCAGGCTGAGCGCGCTGCTCGACGACACCGCGCTCCGCGAATGCCTGCCGTTCGCGGTCACCGCCACCCGGCTCGCCGACGAAGCCGGGCGCGCCGGCATCGGTGACGGCACCGACGGCGCACTGCTCGCGATGCACGCCGTGCACACCGGAACCGGCCTGCCGCTGGCCGCCGAGGTCGCCGCCGAACTCACCGAGCGGCTCGCGTCCCGTCCGGAGCCCGAAGGCGCCGGCTTCCTCTGGGGTGCCGCGGGCACCGCGCTGACCAGGTCGGCGACGCCGCGCGCGGGCGCCGCGGCGGGCATCGGCTGGTGCTCCGGCGCCGCGGGTGTCGCGCTGTCCCGTCCACCCGGAGACCCGGCCGCCGACGCCTTCGTCGCCGCCGCGGCCGATCGCCGCGTCTCCGGCGACCACTCCCTGTGCCACGGCGAACTCGGCGTGCTGGACGTGCTGGTCGAACTCGCCGCCACCGGGCACGAACGCGCCGCGGCCACGCTGACCAGGGACAGCGCCCACGTGCTCGGCGCCATCGAGCTGTACGGGCCGCGCTGCGGCACCCCGCACGCGGTTCCCAGCCCCGGCCTGCTGACCGGCATCGCCGGCATCGGCTACGGCCTGCTGCGGCTGGGCTTCCCCGCCGAGATCCCCTCCGTACTACTGCTGCGCTGAACCCACCGAGTACCGGAAACCAGAAAGGACACCACGATGCACGACGAGCAGGCCAACACCGAGGACACCGCGACCGCGCACGGCACCAGCGGCGACCTGGGCACCGACCCGGTCACCCCCGCCGAGCCCGCTCGTCGCGGGGCCGCCGGGGTCCGCGCCAGCATTCTCGCCGGGCTCACCCTCGGCGCGGTCGCCGCGGCCTCCATCGCCGCCGAGGTGACCACGGTCAGCGCGCCCGGCGGCGGGAGTCTGTGAATTTCCCTCGCGTCGGTAGCGATCGGATGACGGTCTGACCGGTAGCGGCGGTGGGCTGGTTAGGGTCTGATCATGCGGACCAGAGCCCCCCGACTGATCGGCAGGGATCCCGAGTCCGCGCGGTTGGCGATCGCACTGGAGCAGACCAGGGCGGGCAATGGCGGCTCCTTCTTCCTGTCCGGCGAGCCGGGTATCGGCAAGACCAGGCTCGCCGCCGACACGATCGGCAGCGCGCTCGACGCCGGCATGGTGGTGCTGCGGGGCCGGGGCAGCACCACCGGCCCCGCGGTGCCGTTCCGGCCGCTCACCGAGGCGCTGCTGTCCCTGGTCCGCACCGCGGATCCCGGCCTCCCCGCGCGGCTCGGCCCGTACCGGCCGGTGCTCGGCCGCCTGGTCCCCGACTGGGCCGACGAGAACTCTCGTGGCGGCGAATCGCTGGTGGTGCTGGCCGAGGGCGTGCTCCGGCTGACCGCGCTGGCCGGTGCCGCCAGTGGCTGCGTGCTCTACCTCGACGACCTGCACGACGCCGACGTGGAAACCCTGGCGGTGCTGGAATACCTCTGCGGCAACGTCGCCGGTCTGCCCACCATGGTGCTGGCCACGGTCCGCAGCGAGCCGAGCGATGCGCTCGACCTCGCCGAAACCGCCGCCCGCCGGGACGAAGCGCACCTGCTTTCGTTGCAGCGCCTGGGCACCAAGCAGGTGCACGAGCTGGTCTGCGGCTGCCTCGACGCCGAACCCACCGAGGTGCCCGAAGCGGTCTCCGGCCTGCTGTTCGACGACAGCGCGGGAAATCCGCTGGTGGTCGAGGAACTGTTGCACGAACTGGTCTCCGGCGGGTCCCTGGTGCGCGACCGGGACGGCTGGCGGCTCGCCGAGGAAACCCGGGCGGTGCCGCAGACGCTGGTCAACAGCATCGGCAGGCGGGTGGACCGGCTGGGCCCGCGTGGCGCGCAGCTGCTGTCCGTCGCGGCCGTGCTGGGGCAGCGGTTCCCGCTGTCGGTGGTGCAGCGCGTGACCGGTCTCGACGACCACGCCCTGCTCAGCCACCTGCGCGCGGCCGTGGCCGCGCAACTGCTCTCGCCGGACGAGCGCGGCGCCGACTGGTACGGCTTCCAGCACCCGCTGGCGGTCGACGGCCTGCTCACCCGGCTCACCCCGGCCGATCGCGCGCAGATCGCCCGTTCGCTCGCCGACGCCGTTCTCGAACTGCACCCCGATCTGCCGCGCGAGTGGTGCCACCTGGCCGCGGGCCTGCGCGCGCAGGCGGGGGAGCACCGCGTCGCCGGGCAGCTGTACCTGCGGGCCGGGCGCCGCGCGCTGGACGGTGGTGCGCCGGGCACGGCGATCGCCCTGCTGGAGCGCGCGGAACCGTCGCTCACCGAGCACGGCACCGCGGCCGAACGCGGTGATCTGCTGGAGACCATGCTCTTCGCGCTGGCCGAGAGCGGGCAGTTCGACCGCGCCAGGGAGCTGGCCGAAACCCTGCGCACCACCACCGCGCTCGGTGACGACGCGCGCCGGATCGAGGTGTGCGTGCGCCTGGCCTGGGCCGCGCAGGTGGCCGGGCGCTGGGCCGACGGCGACGCGCAAGTGCGGGCCGCCCGCGCCCTGCTGCCGCTGGACGCCACCGAGGAGCAGACGGTTCCGGTGGACGCCGTCGACGCCTACCTGACCATGTTCGGCACCGAACCGGGCCGAGTGCACCGCGGTGAGCTGCTGGCACGCCGCGCGCTGGACGGCGCCGAGCGCATCGGCCGCCCGGCCACCGCCTGCCAGGCCTGGTACGCCATCGGGCTCGCGGTGCGGGAACGCAACCTGCGCGAGTCGGACGCCTGCTTCCAACAGATGCTCGACCTGGCCGCCAAGCACGAGCTGGCCACCTGGCGCAACTACGCGCTGACCGGGCTGGCCGGCAACGCCTGGCTCGCCGAGGGCGACACCACCGCGCTGGACCGGGCCAGGGCCGAGTCGCTGCGCACCGGCGGCATCAGCCTCGCGCACAACGCGGACGCCATCCTTGGGCTGCATTCGGTGTTGTGCGGGGATTTCCGGCGTGCCACCGAGCAACTGGACACCTGCCTCGCCGAATCGGCGCGCATGCAGCTGACCGCGGTCACCCGGTACGTGCTGATGGCCAAGGCGGCGCTGGCCGGGCACCGGGGTGACCGGCAGGCGATGACCGCCGCGCTGGCCGAATTCGCCAGGCAGGGCGGGGAGTCCTCGCCGGAGATGCCGCTCGCGCGGGGCCTGGCCAAGGTGTTCTGCGCCCTGCTGGAGGAGGACCGCCCGGCCGCCGAAGCGGAACTGGCCGTGATCGCGACGGCGCAGGCCGAGCGGCAGAGCACCTTCTACCTGGCCGGGCCGCACGGCCTGCAGTTGCTGCTGGACGTGCTCGCCGACCGCGCGGGCCGGGCGGAGCACGCGCGGGTCAGGAACAGCGCCGCCGGGCAGATGCGGTGGAACCGGCAGTTCGTGCTGCTCGCCGAAGCCGTGCTGCTGGGCCGGGAGGGCCGCGGCGCGGAAGCCGCCAGGGTGCGCGCGGAAGCTTCCCGCACCGCGGAGTCCTTCCGCGGCGCCAAAATGCTGGGGTTGCGCCTGGTTGCCGAAGCCGCGGTCGCGGACGGCTGGGGCGAGCCGGGGGCCTGGCTGCGCGAGGCCGAGGAGTACTTCCACCGCTTCGAAACAGTCGCGGTGGCCAGTGCCTGCCGAACGCTGCTGCGCCGCGCCGGCGCCCCGGTCGGTCAGCGGCGCGCGGGTTCCGAACGCGTGCCCGAGAGCCTGCGCGTGCTGGGTGTGACCCTGCGCGAGTTCGAGGTCTACCAGCTGCTGGTGCACCGCCTCGCCAACAAGGCGCTGGCCGAGAGATTGCACATTTCCCCGCGCACGGTGGAAAAGCACGTGGCCAGCCTGCTGGTGAAGACCTCGGTGGCCGACCGCTCGGCACTGGCCGACCACGCGGTGGAAACCCTGCGCGCCCACGGCTAGTCCGCCGCCGAAGGAGTCAGGCCGGTGTGCTCGGCCAGGAACGCCAGCATGTCCACCGCCAGCCGGTCGGCGTCCGCGCCGCCGCCGACGTGACCACCACCGTCCACCATCCGCAGCAGTACCGGTCCGCCCTCCACAGTGGACTGCAGGAGCGCGGCCATCTTCCGCGAGTGCGCCGGATCCACCCGGCTGTCCTCGGAGCCGGCGGAGAACAAGATCGCCGGGAACGGCCCGCGGTCCGGATCGACGTTGTGGTAGGGGGAATACGAGAGCAGGCTCGCCAGTGCCACCGGATCGGCGGCCGAGCCGTATTCCTCGCGCCAGGCGCGGCCGAGGCCCCAGCGCTCGTAGCGCACCATGTCCAGCGGCGCGCCCGCGACGGCCAGTGCGGCGTACGCGGTCGGCCGGCGCACCGCGGCGCTGGTCACCACCATGCCGCCGTTGCTCCCGCCCAGCAGGGCCAGGCGCGACGGCCCGGTCCAGCCTTCGTCGACCAGCCAGTCCGCCGCGGCCTCCAGATCGCGGATCGCGGTGAGCTTGCGGGTCCCCGCGCCGTCGTGGTGCCAGCCGCGTCCCCGTTCACCGCCGCCGCGCACGGCCGCGATCGCCATCGCGCCCCCGGCGAGGACCCAGCTCAGCCCGTCCGGCTGGAAGCTGGGGCGGAACGAGATGCCGAAACCGCCGTAGCAGGTGAGCACGGTCGGGCGCGGGCGGTCCGTCCGGTCGGTGTCCAGAATGGTCAATGGCACCTCGGTGCCGTCGAACGAGCGGTAGGTGGTGCGGTGCACGTGGATGCGCCGCCGTTGCCGGTCGGCGCCGGGATCGGCCGGGCGCACCTCACCGGTGCTGGTGTCGAGCAACCACACCGACAAGGCGGTGGCCCAGTCGGTGTAGCTCAGTGCCAGCACGTCCGGGTCGTCGGTGGGATTGATCGCCGAGACCGTGCCGTGCCCCGGCAGCCGAGCCTCGCGCACCAGCGCGCCGCTGCCCGCCTCGTGCACGGTCATCCGGCTGTATCCATCCACTGTGTACAGTGCGATCAGCCGTTCCGCTTCCGGCCTGCCCGCGAGGTCCACGGTGGCGAGCACGGCGGGCGCTTGTTCGGGCAGCAGTTCCCGCCACCCGCCCCAGCCGTCGGCGCCGTCCGGGCGCGCGACCAGCAGGCGGCCGAACTCGGCGCCCTCGGTCGAGGTGGCCAGCAGGCGGCCGGTGGAGTCGATCAGCACGCCCGACGCCGACGAACCGCTCAGCGGTACGGGCCGCAGCGCCGGACCGGTCGACAGATCGGCGCACCACAGCCGGGTGCCCCGCGAAGTGCCGTGCCGCACGCCGACCACCAGCCAGCGGTCGTGCCACAGCCGCAGGTGGTACCGGGTCATCGGGTCGTCGTCCCCGATCAGGCACCGGTCACTTCCGGGATCCCCGCCCACCTCGTGGCGGTAGACGCCGGTGCCGCGGCCGTCGAGGTGGCCGCGGACGTAGTAGTACGCTCGCTCGTCCGCGGTCCATTCGATCGGGCTGTAGCGGGTGAGCGGGCTCCGCTCGACCACGCGCCCGTCGTCGATGTCCACAACGGACAGCGGAGTGGCCTTCTCCGAGCCGCCGGTGGTCACCTGCACGGCCAGCAGCCGTCCGCCGGGTGAGGGCGTCCAGCGGCGCACCACCGTGCCGCTGTCCAGCTGGTCCGGCGGCAGGGCCGGGCGCCACGGCGCGTCGGGCTCGTCGCTCACCTGCAAGCGCCAGCGGTCGGCGGCATCGGCGCGGCCCACGCGGAACCGGCGTCCGCCCCGGGTTTTCACCGGTGACTCGGTGGGGCCGGCGACCAGACCGCGGAGCAGTCCGGAGAACTCCTCCCGGCCGGGCAACCCGGCCAGCAGTTCCTCGGTCCGGTGCTGCTGCGTGGCGAGCCAACTCGTCGTGCGCGGGTCGTCCGCGTCCTCCAGCGCGCGGAACGGATCCGCGACGCGGTGCCCGTGCAGGTCCTCGACCAGGTTTTCGGGTTTCACGGCCGCACCTCCTCGCGCACCGGCCGTCGCGCGACCAGCACCAGCACCGCGGCGGCGAGCAGATCGACGCCCACGCAGACCCAGATCCCGGACCGCACCCCCAGCGCGGTCCCGACCGAGCCGCCGAGCAGCGCGCCGAGGGTGGCCGCCAGCGTCGACACCGAGCCGAGCAGGGTGGTGATGCGGGCGAAGTACTGGTCACCGATCTCGTCGTTGATCACGCCGACCAGCGCGATGTTGACCGCGGCGCCGAAGAGCAGCGGCAGCGCGGTGCTGATCACCATGGCCAGCAGCACCAGCGGGGTGCCGCCACCGGCGAGCGGCAGCGCGGCCATCGACACCGCCGCGGCGGGCAGACCCCACAGCAGCACGGTCCTCGGTGGCACTCCACGGGCCAGCAGTCGCGGCGCGAACAGCGCGCCGGCGGCACCGACGGCGGTCGCGACCACGGCGGGCAGCGTGTAGAGCGCGATCGGCAGGCCGACCACGTCGAGCAGGAAAACCGCGCGCTGGGTGGTGATTCCGCTGGTGGCCAGCGCACTCAGGAACAGGTACGCGGTGAACGCGCTGAGCAGGGGATGCCGCCGGACGACGTCGATGCCGTCGCGGAACTCGCGGAGCACACCGGGGCGTCCGGTGTCCTCACGCGGCGCGCGGGTGTCGGGCGCCTTCAGCAGCATCAGGCAGAACGCGCTGATCAGGTAGGTGAAGACGTCGGCGAGGAACAGCAGCGCGGCCCCGAGCGCGGCGGCGATCGGCGCGCCGACGGTGTTCGCGACCGAACGGGACACCATCTCGCTCGACTGGAGCTTTCCCCTCGCGGTGCGGGGATCGTCGACGCCGAGTGCGTGCAGGTGGGAGAAGTACAGGCTTTCCACCACGATGCCGACGAAGTTCAGCACCACGGTGAGCCCGGCGAGCCAGGCAACGGTGAGCACCCCGGTGGCCGCGGCGAGACCGCAGGAGGCGACCGCTGCGGCGGCGACGAGGTCGGCGGTGATCAGCGCGCGGCGCGGACGGCGGACCCGGTCGAGCAGCACCCCGCAGATCGGGCCGAACAGCAGCGCGGGCAGCGTGCCCGCGACCACGATCAGTGACATGTCCCCGGCACCGGCGCCCAGCCAGGCCACCGCGATCAGGGAGACCCCCGCGCTGGTCAGCGTGGTGCCGAACACCGAGGCGACCTGCCCGACGAGGAACAACCGCAGATCGCGGCGGCCACCGTCGGCCGGGCCGTCGGGGGTGGCTTCGGCGGTGGGGCGGTCCGTGGTGACGGACATGGCTTCCCTACCTTTCACGGACGGGGGCGGATCAGCCGAAGAAGGCGTCCTCGCAGTAGGCGACGGACAACACGCTGATCGGCGCGTCGGCGCCGATGTCGTCCTCGGGCGCGAGCGCGGCGAGTGCGAGCGTTTCGGTCATGGGCTTGCCTTTCTCGGGATAGCGCTGCGCCGCCCCGGAGGCGCGGGAGGCGCCTCCGGGACGTGCGGCGTGCGGGCGGATCAGGCGGGGCTGAGCTCGTTGTCGTTGCCGCACTGGGACAGGCTGTAGGTGCTGATCGGGGCGTCGGTCTCGACGCCCTCGGGGTCGGCCTGGAGCTGGAGGCGGAGCACGGAGTTCATGGCTTTCCTTTCGGGTTCGTGGGGTTTGCGGAGGGGGCGGCCCGCCGGACGCGGGCCGGCCCCACTCCACCGGTTGCCCAGGTCAGCCGACCGACGGCTCCAGCTGGCTGTTGCCGCACTGGGTCAGGCTGTAGGTGCTGATCGGGGCGTCGGCCTCGACCTCTTCGGGGTTTTCCTGGTTCTGCAGGCGCAGCACGGAGTTCATCGTGTTTCCCTTCTCAGTGGGGGTTGGGGAGCTGGTGCGGATCAGGCGGGCGAGATCTCGACCTGGCCGCCACCGCAGTGGTGCTCGCTGATGGTGCTGATCGGGGCGTCCGCCTCGACCTCGTCCGGGTTGACCTGGAGCTGGAGGCGCAGGACGTTGTTCATGGTGGTTCCTTTCTCAGTGGGTTTCTTTTCCTTCACCGGCAGTGATCCGCTTGCGCGGCCCGCGGCCGGGTGTCTTCGGTGGGGAGGTGGGCGTCGAGGGTGAACAGCGGGTCGGGCACCCGGTCGAGCACCTGGTTCAGCGCCAGCAGCACGCCGGCCGAACCGCTCCACAGCTCGGCGGACAGCCGCTGCCCGTGTGAACCCGCCCAGCGCACGCCGGTGGCGTGGGGCACGGCGTACTTCACCAGTGCGCGGGCCGAATCCAGCGCGCGATCGGCCAGTTCCGGCCGGTCGAGCAGTTCGGCGGCCCCGGACAGGGCGAGCCCCATCCCGGCCTGCCCCTGGAACAGTCCACTCGAGACGGTGAAGCGGATGCCGAGCGAGCGGAGGCAGCCGTCGAGCGTCTCTTCGAGTTCGTCGTCGCGCACCACGGTCAGGTACCGGGTGAGCACGTGGACGAATCCGGCGCTGCCGGCGGACAGGTACGGCATGTTCCGGCGGTCCTTGGCCGAGACCCGGAAGCCGAGCCCGTTGGCCTCCAGCGGTTGCCGGTGGGCCAGTTCCTCGCGGAGCAGGGCCAGCCCGCGGCGCAACGGCCGCCGGTCTCCGCTGAACCGCGAGAGGTAGTACAGCGCCAGCGCGACGCCGGGCCGACCGTGGACCAGACCGGACGCGTCGTCCTTGCCCAGCATCGGGACCAGGTCCTCGGGCAGCGTTTCGAGCAGCTGCCCGGCGGCGGTCAGATCGGCACCGTCGCCGACGGTCGCGTACCGGTGCAGTCGAGCGAGCGCCAGCCCGGCCACGCCGCCGCCCAGAGTGGCCGAACGGAGCAGCAGGGTGTGGGTGGAGGCAGCCGCCAGCAGCTCGTCGGCCGCTTCGCGTTCGCCGAGGTCGGCGAGCACCCAGGCGATCCCGGCGTTGCCGAAGAGCAGTCCCGGGCCGATTTCCTTGGCACCGGCCAGTGACTCGTCGCGCAGGGACCGCACCCAGCGGGGATCGGGCTCGCGCCCGGCCACGCGCAGGGCGTGCAGCACGCCGGCGGTTCCGTAGGCGACGCAGCGCGTGTTGCTCAGGTAGCCGTCGGGAATGGTCGGGAAGAGCGTGTCCTTTCCCTTCCCCGCCAGCGCTTCCAAAGCGTCCGCGGTGGCGTCGCGCAGCTTCCCCAGGTGTTCCGCGGGTCGCTGCGACACCTCCTCGGGCGTGGGCAGCGCGCCGGGTGGCTCCGGCTGGAAGCAGAGCACGGTGTCGCGCAGTTCGTCCGGCACGGGACCGTGCTCGGTCAGCTCGGCGAACAGGTGGTGCAGGGCGTCGGGGGAGCGGTCGGCGATCTGGTGCAACGGGAACACCAGCATCTGCGCGACGGCGCTCAGCCCGTAGTGGTCGTAGTGTTCGGCGGTTTCGACTTCCTCGAGCGGGAAGTAACCCGGGGTGGCGGGTGCGTTGACCGGCCGGTTGGCGGGCTGGGCGGACTCGAAGTCGATGAGCCGGACGTGGTCTTCGTCGTCGATCAGCACGTTGCGCGGGTTGAGGTCCACGAAGACGTAGCCGTTGTCGTGGAGAGCCTTCAACGCCTTCGAGAGTCCTTTGAGGACTTCGAGGCAGCGTCGGTAGTAGGCGACGTAGTGCTCCGGCGGCTGACCGGTCTGGATCACCGGTGTGTTGGCGACCGTCCACTTGGTCAGCGTGGTGCCGGGGACCAGCTCGGTCACGAGGTAGCTGTGCTCCCAGTGGGTGAAGAATTCGAGGGGCTCCGGGCAGCTTCCCGGGGCGACCGCGTGCACCGTGCGCAGGGTCAGGTACTCGGCTTCGAGCCGTCGGCGCGCGTCGGAGCCGTTCCACGTGTAACCGTTGTGGGAGCGGGCTTCCTTGACGAAGACCTGACGGCCGTCGGCGGTGCGGGCGCGGTAGGCGCCGCCCGCGTTGCTGTGCTGGAGCACGGCTTCGAAGGTGTAGCCGTGGAAGCTGACCTCGCCGTCGTCGAGTTCGTCGAGCGCGGTGGTGAACGGATCGGTGAGGCCGTCGGGCAGGTGGAACTCGGGGCGCCGCTCGTCGGGCACCAGGCGGCCGTCGATTCCGCGCACCATCGGGGTGCTGGTGCCGTCGGCTTCCAGGCGGGGCTGGGAGGTGAAGGCGCCGTAGCGGTAGGAGACGCAGTGGGAGTCACCGAAGCGGCGGTCGGTGAGCACGTAGGGCCCGTCGATGCCGGCGAGGGCGGTCTCCAGCGCGGCGAGCACCTCGTGGGCTACTTCGGGGGTGGGCGGGTAGAGGGCGCAGAACTTGCCGCTCTGGGCGCGGGAGGAGTGCTTGCCGTGCATCCAGAGGAAGAAGCGCTGGCCGCTCAGGTGCTTGAACGCCACCCCGAGCCGGAAGCACACCCCGGCGACCACCTCGAGCACCCGAGCCGAGTTGCCGAGGGAGGCCGAGACGTGCACCTTCCAGCCGTGGTCCGGCAGTTCGCTGCCGTCGGGCGCCCAGGAGGTCCAGACATCGAACTCACTCCGGTGCCAGCCCGTGGGAGAGGTGGCGACCTCGTACCGCGTGCCGGGGTCCCCGGCCGCGAGCGGAGCGAAGAAGTCCTTGTCCGCCAGGGTGAACGCCGCGTCCCGCATGGTTTTCGCCTCCTCGTGTCGGCTGCCGTTTTCGCTGACATGAGAAGCATCTCCGGCGAGGGGGTCCCGGAACAGCGGTCACGCGGTCAGCAACCGGACGCCCCCGATGGCAGGAAGCTGACCTCGACGGACTGAACCAGATCGCCGCGCTGACCGGGCTGGCGCTGCCCGCGAAAACCCGGAGCTCAGCGCCCGCGGTGACCCAGGCCCGCCGATATCTGCTGCGCCGCGCGCCCCACGACCTTGGACAGGCCCCGAAGGCGCGCGGCCGGCATGTACGGCCGAGTCGCCGACACGCTGATCGCCCCGGCGATCTCCCCGGTGGCGTCCCGGATGGGCGCCGCCACGCAGCGGATGCCGGGTTCGTTGTCCTCCAGGTCGAGCGCCACACCGCTCTCGGCGTACTCCCGCATCCGCACCAGGAACGCGTCCAGGTCGCCCGGATGGACCTGGTCCGGCTCCAGCGGCGCCTCCGCCTGGTAGAGCGCCCGCCACTCCGCCGCCGAGTCCAGCAGCAGGGCCATGCCGACGCCGGTCCGGGTCAGCGGCATGCGGTGCCCGATCCGCGAACGCATCTCCGCACCACGTGACCCGGGGAGCTTGTCCAGGTACAGCACCGAATCGCCATCACGCACGGCCAGGTGGACGGTGTCGCTCAGCTGCGCGGACAGCTCCTCCAGCACCGGCCTGGCCACCACCGGCAGCGGATTCCCGTGCAGCGCCTGGAAACCCAGCTCGATCAGCGTCGGCCCGAGCGTGTAGCCCTCGCGCCCGCTGCGCAGGTACCCCTCGCTGACCAGCAGCTGGACCAGCCGGTGCGCGGTGCTGCGCCCGAGTCCGGTGCGTTCGACGAGTGCCCGCAGATCGGTCGCGCCCCCGGCGACCGCGCGGATCACCGCGAGGCCGCGGGCGAGCGTCTGGGTGCCGGGCGGCGCGTTCTCGACCACGCCGACATCCTACATATAGGGACGGCGTTCGCATTATGGGGAACGCGCCCGCACAGTGCCACCTGTGACCGACCCCGAACCCGCACTGGTCGCCCTCGACTGGGGCACCTCCGGCCAGCGCGCCTGGCTGCTCGACGCCGGCGGCCGCATCCTGGACGCACGCCGCTCGGGGCGCGGGCTGCTGGCCGTCACCGAGGGCATCGACCCCGGCGACCGGACCGCCCGCGCGGCCGCCTACGAAACGGCCTTCCACCAGGCGTGCGGCGACTGGCTCACGACCGGCGTGCCCGCCATCGCCTGCGGCATGGTGGGCAGCGCACAGGGCTGGACCGACACCGGCTACCGCACGGTGCCGTCCACTCTGGACTTCCCCGACCTGGTCCGCGTCCCGCACCGCGACGGCGTGCTCCACTTGGTCCCCGGCGTGCGGATCCCGTCCGGGGAGACCCCCGGCGACGTGCTCCGCGGCGAGGAAACCCAGCTCGCCGGCATGCTCGACGTGCTCACCGGGCACCGCACCGTGGTGCTCCCGGGAACGCACAGCAAGTGGGTCCGCGTCGAGAACGGCACGGTGACCGGCTTCGCCACCGCGATGTCGGGCGAACTCCACGGCCTGCTCACCTCGCACGGTATCTTCGCCCGCACCGCCGCCGAACCCGTCCGCGACGACGAGGCCTTCGAGCGGGGGCTGGCCACCGGACGCCGCTCCCGTGGGTTGTCCACGGAACTGTTCGGCGCCCGCCCGCTCCTGCTCGACGGCGAACTGGCCCCGGCCTCCCTGCCCGACTACCTCTCCGGCGTGCTCATCGCCGACGAGGTCGCGCACCTGCTGCCCGCCGGGGAAACCGGCGTGGTCGTGTGCGGCACCGCCGACCTGTGCCGCCGGTACGCCGCCGCGCTCGCGCACCACGGGGTCGAAGCCGTGGCGCGGACCGAGGAAACCGCCGCCAGGGGCCTGTGGCGCATCGCGACCGCGGCCGGGCTCGTCACGGAAAGGACGTCATCATGACCGAGCTGATCGCGATCCTGCGCGGGGTCACCCCCGGCGAGGTGGTGGGCATCGGCCACGCCCTCGCCGACGCGGGCATCACCGCCATCGAGGTCCCGCTCAACTCGCCGGACCCGTTCACCAGCGTGCGCCTGCTCGCCGACGCGCTCGGCGACCGGTGCGCGATCGGCGCGGGCACCGTGCTCACCACCGAAGACGTCGGGCGGGCCCACGAAGCCGGTGCCCGGCTCATCGTGGCGCCCAACTGCGACGCCGCGGTGATCACCGCCGCGGTCGAGCTGGGGATGACGCCGTACCCGGGCGTCGCCACCCCCACCGAGGCGTTCACCGCGATCGCCGCGGGCGCGCGCCACCTCAAGCTCTTCCCGGCCGACGCGGTCGGGATCAGCGGGGCCGGCGCCTGGCGCGCCGTGCTCCCGAAGGACGTCGGACTGCTGCCGGTCGGCGGGGTCGACGCGACGAACCTGGCCGCGTGGGCCGCCGCGGGCGCGGCGGGCGCGGGGCTGGGCTCCTGCCTGTACCGGCCGGGCGACACCGCCGACGCGGTCGGTGCCCGTGCCCGTGAACTCCGCCGGATCTGGGACGAGAAGTCGCAGTAGCAAAGGGAAATCATGAAGATCACGTCAATGACGACATATCAGGTGCCGCCCCGCTGGTGCTTCCTGAAGATCGAGACCGACGCGGGGATCACCGGCTGGGGTGAGCCGGTCCTGGAGGGCCGCGCCGCCTCGGTGGCCGCGACGGTGGAGGAGCTTTCCGACTACCTGATCGGCCAGGACCCCGCGCGCATCGAGGACCTGTGGACCGTGCTCTACCGCGGTGGTTTCTACCGCGGCGGCGGCATCCACATGAGCGCGCTGGCCGGGATCGACCAGGCGCTGTGGGACATCAAGGGCAAGGCGCTCGGCGTGCCGGTGCACGACCTGCTCGGCGGCCGGGTCCGCGACCGGATCAAGGTGTACTCCTGGATCGGCGGCGACCGGCCCGCCGAAACCGCCCGTGCCGCGCGCGAGGTGGTGGACCGCGGGTTCAGCGCGGTGAAGATGAACGGCACCGAGGAACTGTCCTATCTGGACACATGGGCCAAGGTGGACCGCTGTGTGGCCAATGTGGACGCCGTGCGCCAGGCGGTCGGCCCGGACATCGGCATCGGCGTGGACTTCCACGGCCGCGTGCACAAGCCGATGGCCAAGGTGCTGCTCCGCGAACTCGAACCGTACCGGCTGATGTTCGTCGAGGAACCGGTACTTTCCGAGCACGTCGAGGATTTCGCCGACGTGCTGCGTGCCTCGCCGATCCCGATCGCGCTCGGCGAGCGGCTGTATTCGCGGTGGGACTTCAAGTCGGTGCTGGCTTCCGGTGCGGTGGACATCATCCAGCCCGACCCGTCGCACTGCGGCGGCATCACCGAGGCGCGCAAGATCGCGCACATGGCCGAGGCGCACGATGTCGGACTGGCGCTGCACTGCCCGCTCGGCCCGATCGCGCTGGCGGCCTGCCTGCAGATCGACGCGGGGTGCTACAACGCGACGATCCAGGAGCAGAGCCTGGGCATCCACTACAACACCAGCAACGACCTGCTCGACTACCTGGCGGATCCGGCGGTGTTCACCTACCGCGACGGTCAGGTCGACATCCCGCGCGGGCCCGGCCTCGGCATCGAGATCAACGAGGAGTACGTCGCCGAGCGCGCCGCGGAAGGGCATCGCTGGCGCAATCCCGTGTGGCGGCATTCCGACGGCTCGTTCGCGGAGTGGTGACCGATGACGCAGACCACGACCGCCGGTTCGAAACTGTCCACAAAGGCCTCCCGGGTCCGCGTGCTGGTCGCGGTGATGCTCTTCGTCACCGTGGTGATCAACTACCTGGACCGCTCCAACCTGTCGATCGCCATGCCCGCGATCGCCGGGGAGATGGACCTTTCCAAGGCGCAGCAGGGGTTGCTGCTGTCGGCCTTCGGCTGGACCTACGCCGCGCTGCAGATCCCCGGCGGCTGGCTGGTCGACCGGGTGCCCGCCCGCGTGCTCTACCCCGTGTGCCTGGTGCTGTGGTCGCTGGCCACCTTCTTCATGGGCATCATCGGCGGTTTTGTCGCGCTGATCGCGCTGCGGCTGATGGTGGGCGTGTTCGAGGCGCCCGCGTACCCGATCAACAGCAAGATCGCCACGGTGTGGTTCCCGGAGCGGGAGCGTGCCACCACCATCGGGTTCTACACCTCGGGCCAGTTCATCGGGCTGGCGCTGCTGACCCCGGTGCTGTCCTGGTTGCAGACGATGCTTTCGTGGCACTGGGTTTTTGTCAGCACCGGCCTGGTCGGCATCCTGTGGGCGGTGATCTGGTACGCCGTGTACCGGGAACCGCGTGATTCGCGGGCGAACGAGGCCGAGGTGGAGCTGATCCGGTCCGGTGGCGGGCTGGTGGACCTGGCGCGCGAGCGGCCGGAACGGGCGCGGATCACCCGGGCCGATCTGGCGGTGGTGCTGGGGCGGCGGAAGCTGTGGGGCATCTACCTCGGCCAGTTCTGCCTGACCTCGACGCTGTGGTTCTTCCTCACCTGGTTCCCGACGTACTTGGTCGAGTACCGGGAGATGGACTACATCAAGTCCGGTTTCCTGGCCTCGCTGCCGTTCGTCGCGGCGCTGGTCGGCGTGCTGGTTTCCGGTGTGCTGTCGGACTTCCTGCTGCGGCGGGGGGTCTCGCTCGGCGCGGCGCGCAAGGGGCCGATCATCGCCGGGTTGCTGCTGAGCACGTTGATGGTGGGCGCGAGCTTCACCGATTCGACGGCGCTGGTGATCGTGTTCCTTTCGGTGGCGTTCTTCGGGAACGGGCTGGCGTCGATCACCTGGTCGCTGGTGTCCGCACTGGCCCCGCGGCGGTTGTTCGGGCTGACCGGCGGGATGTTCAACTTCATCGGGAACCTCTCCTCGATCGCGACGCCGATCGTGATCGGCTTGATCGTGACCGATGAGAGCTTCACACCGGGATTCGCTTACATGACGGTGATCACGGTGGCCGGGATCCTGTCGTACGTGTTCCTGGTGGGGAAGGTGGAACGGGTCGAAGAACGGGGGTAGCGCTCGTGCGGAGGCTGGGTTCGGGTATACGTACGACCGGTCGTATACCTGGGTTCGGCTTTCGCGGCATGGTGATCTCGGTGGGGGCCCGGAGCTCGTGGTCGGACAGGAGTTGGCCCGGCGAATGCCGTCGCGAAGTGGAGCGGGGATCTTTCACCGGGCCGGTCATCGCTCGGCAGCCTAGGCCGGACCCAGATATCGGCAGCTTAGGCCGGACCCAGATTTACGTACGACCGGTCGTATACCTTGATCCGGCCTCCCGAGCGCGGCGACCCCGAGAGCGCGTCCCCCTGACGGGTGTTCGCGCGCGCGCCCGACCGCCCCGCGGCTTAGCGTGACCCCCAGGTGAACAGGGAGGAGCCGCGGCGATGAGCCATCACGCACCCGAGGTGGGCCGGAGCCCGATCACCGGACTGGCGAGGGCGGCGTGGCAGGCCGTGCTCGCCGCCGGGGTCATCGCCCTGCTGCTCGGCGTGGTCGTCCTGGTCTGGCCGGGGCCTAGCCTCCTCGTGGCCGGCGTGTTCTTCGGCGCCTACCTGCTGGTCAGCGGCATCTTCCAAGTGGTGGCAGCGTTCGGCACGCACGTAGCGACGCCGATGCGCGTGCTCGCCTTCCTCAGCGGTGCGCTCTCGGTCGTGCTCGGCGTCTTCTGCTTCACCAGCGCGTTGCGATCCCTGGTGCTGCTCGCCCTGTGGATCGGCATCGGCTGGCTGTTCCGCGGCATCACCCAGACGGTGGCCGCCGCCGCGGACATCGCCATGCCCGCCCGCGGCTGGCAGGCCTTCCTCGGGGTGGTCAGCGGACTCGCCGGCCTCGTCCTGATCGTCTCCCCGCTGAACTCGATCGCCGTGCTCACCGTGCTGACCGGGTGCTGGCTGCTGGTGGTCGGTGTGATCGAGATCGTCACCGCCCTCCGGCTGCGCGCGCGGTTCCGCTAGTCCAAACAGAACTCGTTGCCCTCGGGATCGGTCATCACGATGAACCCGAAGCTCAGCGGGGGCGCGGGTTCGTGCCGTTCCAGCCGGTGCGCGCCGAGCGCGACGAGCCGTTCGCATTCGGCCTCCAGCGCCGCCATGCGCTCGTCGCCCTGGAGCCCCGGCGCCGCGCGGACGTCGATGTGCAGGCGGTTCTTCGCCACCTTGTCCTCCGGCACCTGCTGAAAAAACAGCCGCGGCCCCTGGCCGTCCGGGTCCTCCACCGCGGAACTCGAATTGCGCTGGTCCTCGGGCACGTTCATCTTGGCCAGGAACTCGTCCCACGCGGCCAGCGGGTCGGCGCCCTCAGGCAGTTCGACGCCCGGCGGGGCCGGGTGCACGTAACCCAGCGCGTCGCGCCAGAAGCAGGACAGCGTCCGCGGGTCGTGCGCGTCGAAGGTCAGCTGGATGTGGCGGCTCATCGGGTGGCTCCGTTCATGTGCAGGTACAGGTCGCGCAGCAGGCAGACCTCGGACAGGTGGTGGATCAGCTCGCGGTGGATGTGCTGCACGAGGTCGGCCACGGCCAGCTCGGGATACGGCTCCTTGTCCCCGATCGGGGCCCGCAGCTCCGCCTCGCTCAGCCCGCGCACCCCGGTCAGCCAGACGTCGAGGTGCTGGTCGAGCTGCTCGAGCGCACCGGCCGCGGTCCCGGCATAGTCCCAGGTTTCGTAGGCCGCCGCCGGGGCACCGAAGTGCGCGGCGTTGCGCGCGGCGAGCACGCCGACGATGACGTGGGCGAGGCGCCAGGCGATGGTGGTGAAGGGCGCGGGCTCCGGCTGGGGGAAGGCGTAGTCGATGGTGAAGTCCCCGCCGCCCACCTGGATGGGCGCGGTCGAGGTGCCGCGCGGCCGCACGCTCCAGGCACCGGGCACCGGCGACCAGAAGTACTCGTCGTCGGTCAGGCCCTCGATGCGGGCGCGGATCTGGTGCCGCCAGTGCCATTCCCACTGCTCGCGCAGTGTCCGGTTCCAGTCGAACTCGTTCATGGGGAACACTCTGACACGCCTAGCGGACAGGATCGGTCCGCTATCTGTGGTGAGGTGAACGTTGTGGACGGTGACGACCGGGGCACGACCGAGCGGGTGCTCACCCTGCTCGGCCTGCTCCAGCAACGGCAGGTGTGGACCGGGCCCGAACTGGCGGGGCGACTCGGGGTCACGCCGCGCACGGTCCGGCGTGACGTCGAACGGCTGCGTGCGCTCGGGTACCCGGTGCACGCCAGCCAGGGCGTCGGCGGTGGTTACCAGCTCGGCGCCGGGCAGGACCTGCCGCCGCTGCTGCTCGACGACGAGGAGGCGATCGCCACCGCGGTCTCGCTGCTGGTCGGCGCGGGTGGCGCGGTCGCCAGTGCCGGGGACGCCGCGCTGCGGGCGCTGGCCAAGCTCGACCGGGTGCTGCCGGCGCGGCTTCGGCGCGAGGTGCGGGCGCTGTCCGGTTCGGTGGAGTCGTTCGACGGGGGCCGCGTGCCGGTCGACCCCGGGGTGCTGATGACGCTGGCCAGGGCGTGCCGCGACGAGGTCGAAGTGGGCTTCGGTTACGCGTCCGGCGTGCGGCGGGTCGAGCCGTACCGGCTGGTCGCCTCCGACCGGCGGTGGTACCTGCTCGCCTTCGACCTCGATCGGGTGGACTGGCGCAGCTTCCGCGTCGACCGGATGACCGAGGTGATCGCGCGGACCTGGCACTTCAGCCCGCGCGAGGCGCCCGACGCGGCGACGTTCGTGCAGGAGAGCGTCGCGGTCCGGGTGTACCCGCAGCAGGCGCGCTTCCTCGTGCACGCGCCCGCGAGCACGGTCCGCACGCAGATCTCGGGTTCGGCGGCGGTGGTGCGGCCTCGGGGGAAGGGGCGCTGCGAGGTGCTCAGCGGCGCGGCCAGCCTCGACTTCGTGCTCCTGCACGTGGTCCTGCTGGGGCACGACTTCGAGGTGCTCGAACCGCCGGAGCTCGCGGCGCGCTGCCGCGTGCTGGCGGACCGGCTGCTGGCGGCCGGGTCCGTGTGATCATGGCGGGGTGGAGCGGACATTCGAGACTGCGTCGGGGCCGATCATCGGGCGGGTCGAGGACGGGGTGGTGCGCGTGCTCGGGGTGCCGTACGCGACCGCGAACCGGTTCGAGCTGCCCGAGCCGGTGCCGCCGTTCAGCGAGCCCTTCCAGGCCTTCGACCGGGCGCCCGCACCACCGCAACACCGATCCGAGCTGCTGATCCGCCTGATCGGCGACGACGACCTCGGGGACGGTGAGGACTGCCAGCGCCTGTCGATCACCGCGCCCGCGGACCTCGCCGAGGGGGAACGCCTGCCGGTGCTGGTGTGGATCCACGGCGGCTCGTACGTCACCGGGGCGGGTGACCTCACCGTGTACGACCCGCGGTCGCTGGTGGGGGAGCAGCGGGTGGTGGTCGTGACGGTGACCTACCGGCTGGGCGTGCTCGGTTTCTTCGGCGACGGTGAGCGCGTGCCCGCGAACCTCGGGTTGCTGGACCAGCTCGCGGCGTTGCGCTGGATCAGGGACAACATTCTCGCGTTCGGTGGTGACCCGGAATCGGTGACGTTGTTCGGCCAGTCCGCCGGTGGTGACGCGATCGCGCACCTGATGATCAGCGAGGGGGCGGAAGGCCTGTTCCGGCGGGCGATCATCCAGAGCGCGCCGCTGGGCATCACCTCGGGCCGGGCCGCGATGACCACGGCGATGCTCGCGGCGGTGGGCGACCTGCCGCCGGACGCGCCGGTCAGCGACGTGCTGGCGGCGCAACGCGTGGCGGAGAAGGCGGCCAAGCGCTTCGGGCTGCCCGGTGGCATGCCGTTCGGGGTGCAGTACGGCCTGCCGCCGGTGCCCGCGGAGTCCACACGGGACGAAGCGTGGCGGAAGGCCGCGCCCCGGATCGACGTGCTCATCGGCTGCACGGCCGAGGAAGCCGCCTTGTTCGCCGGTGCGATCCCGTTGGTGGAAAGGCTTTTCCGGGTTCCTCTGCTGGGCGCGGCCGCTCGGTCGCTGACCACGCCGCTGAGCCGGAAGATCTACGACACCCCCGCCGCGGCTTTCGCACGCAGGCACCGGGACGCGGGCGGGCAGGCCGTGCGGTACCGGATGACGTGGCGGCCTTCGGGAAGTCCGTTCGGGGCCGCGCACATCACGGACCTGCCGCTGATCCTGGGTACGCGGCAGGCCTGGGAAGGCGCCCGGTTGCTGGGGAACGCCTCCTGGTCCGAAGTGGACCGACGAGGCCGTGCGGTCCGCGCCGTCTGGGCCGGTTTCGCGCGCACCGGCCAGGTTTCTGCTGCCGGGGCGGCAGCCGCCAGGGACAGCCTGGCCTTTCCTCGTTCTGAATCCACGATAGAGTGTGACGCAGGTCACGCGAATGGCGACGGTCCCACGGCCCAATTACCGTCGTGAGGCCAATGACCGAACCTGCCGCCGCGGGCCAGGGCGTCCCGGACGAGGACCGGCCCGATCTGGGCGGCGCCGACGTAGTCCGCACCTTCGGCCTGCTCTACGACCGCCACGCCAGAGGGCTGCACCGCTACCTGACCAGAAGAGCCGGGGCGGTCGCGGACGACCTCGTCGCCGAGACCTTTCTGGTGGCGCTCCAGACCAGGCACAACTACGCCCCCGATCGGGGGACGGCGCGCTCCTGGCTCTACGGCATCGCCACCAACCTGCTCCGCGGCCACGTCCGCGAGCAGACGCGCACCCTGCGCCTGGCCGCCCGGATGGTGGGTGAAGCCCGCCAGAACGCCGAGTCGCCCGACGCGCGGGTGCCGGATTCGGTCGACGCCGAGGAACAGACCAGACGGCTGGCCGGCGCGCTCGCCCGGATCGACCCGGGCAACCGCGACGCGCTGCTGCTCACCACCTGGGCGGAAATGGACGCGAACGAGGTGGCCGAAACCCTGGCCATCCCGGTCGGCACCGTCCGCTCCCGCCTCCACCGGGCGCGCCGCCAGTTGCGCGCCGAACTGGCCAGAAAGGACCGAGGACGATGAACGACACCGAAATCGACGACCTGCTGCGCCAGGTGCGCGCGGACGTGCGCACCGACGAAGACGTACTCGCTCGAGGCCGCGCGAAGGTGCTCGCCGCCGCGGCCGATGTGGAAGGGGTTCCCGTGCTGAAGGCCCGGACTGTCGAATCACCGAAGAAGAAGCGCTCGATGTGGCTCGCCGCGGCGGCCGCCGCCGTGGTGGTCGCGGGTGCGGTCGGCACCCAGTTGCTGCCGGGGGATGAGGCGGAGATCGACGTGGCCAGCGCCGCGATCCTGGACCGCGCCGCGCAGGCGCCGGGTACCGACGTGCCGCTCGCGCCCGGTCAGTTCCGCTACGTCGAGACCCACGCCTGGAACGTGAACCGGTCGCCGGAGAAGGACCTCACCTATCGCGTGGAGTCGGTGACCCGCGAGTGGGTGCCTGCCGACGAACGCCAGGAATGGTTGCTCCGCAAGGAATACACCGGCAACCGCGAATTCCTCTCCGGTGACGAACGCGATGCCGCACCGGAGAACACCACGGCCGAGGAGGACATGCGGGCGCCGTGCGGTGAATACGGCACCCCCACCGGGGGACCCGGGTGCGAAGGCACCTGGCAGCACCCGACCGCGGAATGGATGGCGGGCCTGCCACGCGATCCGGCGAAGCTCGGTGAGCTGCTCCGCGCGGACCTGCCGGACAACGACCGGGGCGAGGTCCGGGTCTTCGACTACGCGAGCGACCTCCTGCGCACCGGCCGCGTTCCCGCCGACCTGCGTTCGGCGCTGTATCGGGTGCTGGCCACCGTGCCCGGCATCAAGCAGGTGGACAACGCGGCCACTTTGGACGGTCGGGTCGGCACGGCGCTCGGCATCGAGGACGACGATTCACGCCACGACATCGTCATCGACCCGGTGACCGGCCAGTTCATCGGTGAGCGGGACGTGCTCGTCGAGGACAACGACGCCGGGATGAAGGCGGGAACGGTGCTCAAGTCGAGCTCGGTGAGCACCGGTACGGCCGACGAGATCGGCGTGGTACCGGCGAAATAAAACGGCCGCGGCCGGCCGGGCACCCCGGTTCGATTCCGCTGAGCGGCAGCGAACCGCCTTTTTCGGGACGACCGAGAACGTTCGGGTTGATCGACACGACTGAGCGAGCGATAAGGTCGGCCAAAAGGGGGTAAAATGTCGGGAATGCCCGCGATGGCGTGGTTCGAAGGCACCACCGATTTCATCCGCTGGTCCGCCCCCGACCGCGAACAATGGTCGGCGGTGCAGGTGCTCGACGACCGGCGCACCGGCCGCGTGGTGGCGATCACCGGCCGCGGCGACAACACCTACATGGCCTGGAAGGGTGTCGAGCGGAACATCTGGTGGTCACGCCTTGACGGCGGTGTCTGGTCGCCGCGGGAATCCACCGGTTTCCGCACGCTGACCTTTCCCGCGCTCGGCAGGCTCGGGGACCGGACCTTTCTCGCCTTCCGCGAGGAACGGCGTTATTTCCGGCCCCCGAGCCACCAGCAGCACACCATCTGCTGGGCCGAACTCCACGGCGATCACTGGGAACCCGAGGCGCACGACCTCGGCCTGCACTTCGTTGACGAAAACGTTTCGCTCGCCGAACACGACGGCTGCCTGCACATGGTCTGGCGGCGCACCTTCGACTCGCGGGTCTGCCGGGCGGTGTTCGACGGCGCCTGGACGGTCGAGGGCCCGCTCGGGAACTGGCGCACGAGCGCGGTGCCCGCGATCGCCTCCGACGGCGTGCGCCTGCACCTCGCCTGGCGCCGGGTCGAGGACGACCACATCGGCTGGGTGACCGGGAGCGGCGACCGCCTGGGTGACGAGGTGGTGCTGCGGGACCGGCGGAGCTCCGGCGCGCCGGCACTGGGCCGCTCCGGCGACGGCGAACTGGTGATGGTCTGGCTCGACGCGGCGGGCGGCGGGCTCCGGTGGGACCGCTGTCGTGACGTGCGCTGGGAGTCGAGGCCGCACGCGTTCAACGACCGGCGTGCCGACGCGTGGCACGGCGTCAGCCTCGCCTGAGCCGGGTTCATCCGGTGTGATCCATTTCACCGTTGCTCAACGCGGTGCCGCGGGCACACGTCCACCCAGTGTGGATCGGCCCAGCAGAGCCAAAACTCGCACTGCTGAGTGACCACAGTGGACTGAACGCCGGAGAAAGGGATTTCATGTCTCAGGCAGTTGTCAAGCGCGTGCTGGCCGGGAGCGTTGTCACCGCGGGGGTGCTCGCGCTGGGGATCACCGGGGCGTCGGCCGCCGTCGCCGTTCCGCCCGAGGAGGGCGAAGCGCCGGCGTGCGCGGTCGACCAGCTCAAGCTCGGTGCGGGCGAACCGGTTCCGGCCGGGGCACAGCACAGGATCACGTTGAGCCTCAAGAACATCTCCGACCGCACGTGCAGTGTGGACGGTCTGCCCGCGGTCGACCTGACCGGTCCGGCCGACCCGGTCTTCGGTGACACCTACCGCCTCGCGCCGGGGGCGCGGCCGGGCGGGTTCGCGGTTCTGGTGCCGGGTCAGGGGGAAGAGGTCGCCGAGGTGACCGTGCTCGGCGGCGGCTCCTGGACGCCCAAGGCCATCGAGGCCACACCGCCGGGGCAGGACGCGCCGCTGCTCCTCGAATGGCCGGGGCTGCCGGTGCTGCGCCAGGACGGGGCCACCCACCCGGGTTCCTTCGTGCAGGGCATCGGCTGAAGCGCGTGAAGAACCCGACCCTGGGCGCGGTCGCGCTGGCCGCCGGTGTGCTCGTCGCGACGAGTGCGCCGGCGGCCGCCGCCACCGGCGCGGACGTGGTGACCAAGATCGAGACCGAGGACCGCGCTGCGGCGCTGGCGTACTGGACGCCGGAACGCCTGGCCGCCACCGACCCGGAGAACGAAGCGCCCGCCGAGACCATCGGCACGGTGCGTCCCGGCCCGGTGCCCGCCGGGCTCGGCAAGCTGTACTTCACGCTCGTGCCGGGCGGGGACGGATCCTGTTCCGCGACCGCGGTGCCGAGCGCGAGCAAGGACGTCGTGCTCACCGCCGGGCACTGCGTCAACGCCGGGCTGACGCCGCAGGACGAGCCGATCCAGGTGACCAACGTGGTCTTCGTACCGTCCTATGAGGACGGTTCCGGCCCGCACGGGGTGTTCGCGGCACGGGCGTTCGCCTGGCCGGACACGTACCAGGGGCCGATGAGCGGAACCGACGACGTGGCCGTGCTGGCCCTCGACCCGGTCGATGGCAAGCACGTCGCCGACACCACGGGCACGCAGGAGGTCACCTTCGAGCGGCCGGAATCCCCCGCGCCCACGGACATCCTGGGCTACCCGGTGTCCCGGCTCGCGCACGGCCAGAAAGTCCAGCAGTGCGACGTGACGGCCGAGTACGCGCCGGATTCCGTGGTGGACAAGTGGATCTCGCCGTGCGATCTGGCCGGCGGGTCCAGCGGCGGCCCGTGGCTGACCGGCTTCGACGACGCCACCGGACTGGGCACCATCTACGGCGTGACCAGCTCGCGAGTTCGGTGAACCGCTCCTTTCATCAGGGTATGACTGCTAGCGTGTTGGGCTGAACACAAGCGGTCGCTGGGGGACGGGTCTTCAGGGAGGGGCAGGCGCGGTCATGACCGGAAGTACGGGTTTCAACACGCAGTCGGATGCGGAAGCGCAGGGTGGCGCCCCGCCCCCGCCCCCACCCCCTCCCGCCGCCGGCGACGCGGGCAACAGCTTCCTGGACAGCCTGTTCGCCGTGGACCCCTGGACGACGAGTCGGTCAAGCAGTTCAGTGCTGACGCCCAGCGGATCAAGGACCTGGCCACCGCTGGCCCAGCAGGCGGCGGTTTTCGCACTGGAACCCGAAGCGGGCCAGAAGTTCGTCAACGCGGTGACTCACTACGTCGACGAGGTCTGGCCCAGTCTCCGGAGCGACGTCATGGAGCTCGCTGAGTACCCGGAGCTGGGTAGCGGTCCGTACGTGGCCAAGGTGGCCGAGCACGACAGATCGGTGATGGATGGGGACGACGCTGCTCTCATACCCAACTTTGGGTATGCGCGAAAGCGCCTTAATAACTTTGTGGGAAGCGATACAGACGGCCACTCAGGCTTATTGTGAAGGCGACGAAGAATAAGCATGACTTTCAAGGCGATCGACAAAGAATGAGTGGACCTGTGCTGTCTTTGCGCACCTTGGTGATCCCGATGTTGGCGCTGGCCTTTCTGGCTGCCTGCACGGTGGAGGGGCCGGGAAATTCGGTCACCGTTCCGGCGGAGCCGCCGGCGGCGGAATCAACCGGGTCGAGTCCTTCGCCGCGTGACATTTTCGCCGGCGTTCAGGTGTGTGAGGTGCTTGACGGTGCCGTTGCGGGACAGGGTTTCCCGCCGGGAAAATTCTCTGATATCGGTAGCGACAACGGTTGCCGGGTCGAGAAGACCGGAATTTCTTTGGGTATGAGCCTGGATGACAAGCAAGGCATAGACGACTTCAAGGTGGACCCGTCGAAGAGGTTCAGCGGAGAAGTGAACGGACGGCGGGCATTCCAGGTCAAGGAGCCCCTTGGCGAGGTCGGGGACTGTCAGGTCGCCGTTGACATGGGCGCCAATGCCCGCTTCATTATCACCGTGGCGCTGGGGTCGAACCGGCCAACGGACGAAGCCTGCGCGCAGGCGACGAAGACCGCCCAAGTAGTCGAGCCGGAACTGCCGAAAGGGTAAGTGACGGTTGACCAGCCGATGTACGAGGCCGACGTCTACAGCAAGGCTTACACGGACGCAGGTGGCGGACAGGGGAACATCTTCGCCGAGCCGACGGCGATGGCCGACGCCCAGGCGTACTCCATCGTCCGCGGTCAGGCGCTGACCCACGGGCAGATTTTTCCGTGAGGGGCTTGATACCTCCCACCAGGATTACCTCGGTATCTCCCATGCGCAGCTCTACACGATGGCGCATACCGGCAATGGGGAGCAAGGGCACCGTCGACGAGAACGGGGTGACCACGCAGCTGTCCACCTCCGCCTTCGGTGACGCGGTGCGCGGGCTCTACGACCGCGCGGGCGAGCTGTGACCGGTTTGAGCCTCGTCAGGGACGGGGTGCGCGGGTAGCGTTCGCCCGTGGAAAAAGAAGCCCATGAGGTCGCCAGGAGTGCGCCGTTCCAGCTCGCCGCCCGGCTGGGCCTGGTGGCCTACGGCGTGGTGCACCTGCTCGTCGCCTGGCTGGCCGTGCAGGTCGCGCTCGGTGCGGGCGGCAAGGCGGACAAAACCGGGGCGCTGCAGTCGATTTCCGGCGGGGCCTGGGGTTCGGCGTTGTTGTGGCTGATCGCGGCCGGGCTGGCGGTGACCACGCTGTGGCAGCTGTTCTCGGCGGTCACCGGCAGCTGGCGCGGCGGCGCGGAACGCTGGCTCCGCGCGATGAACCTCGGTGAAGCGGTCCTGTTCGGCTATCTGGCCTACAGCGCGGGCAAGCTCGCGGCCGGGAAGCCCGCGTCGTCGACCGACAGCGCGCAGCTCGGGCTGATCGGTTACCTGCTGAGCCAGTCGTGGGGCAAGCCGGTGGTGGTGGCGCTCGGGGTCGGGATCGTCGTCGCCGCGGCGTTCATCGCACGTCACGGCCTGACCAAGCGGTTCAGCCGGGAGCACGACCTGAGCAAGGCGAGCCGGGGCGTGCGGACGGTCGTGCTGCGGCTGGGGCAGGTGGGCTACAGCGCGCTGGGCACGGTGTACGGCGTCGCGGGCGTGCTGGTGGTGATCGCCGCACTGCGGAGCAGGCCGGAACAGGCGACCGGGCTGGACGTGGCGCTGAAGCACCTCGCCGGGCAGCCGTACGGCTCGATCCTGCTGGTCGCCATCGCGCTGGGACTGGCGGCCTTCGCCCTGTTCACCCTGTTCGACGCCCGCTACCGCCGCGCCACCTAGTCACCCACCTGCCCGAGCCGCTGGTCGCCGAGTTCGGCGTGGAGGCCGGCCAGCAACTGGCGCAGGAGCTCCGCGAGCTGGGCCTGCTGCGCCGCGGACAGCGCCGACACCAGTTCCGCCTCGCGGCCGAGGACGCGGTCGACCAGCCGCTCGACCATGGCGTGCCCCGCCGGGGTGAGGGCGACGTCGACCTTGCGGGAGCCGTCGGCGCGCGTGGTGCGGGTGACCAGGCCGTCGCGTTCGGCGCGGGCCACGCGCTGCGAGATCGCACCCGCCGAGACGAGCGTCAGCTCGGTGAGTTCCCTGGTGGTCAGGCGGTACGGCGGCCCGCTGCGGCGCAGCACCGAGAGCAGGTCGAGGATCGCGGCGTCGGCGCCCGCCGCGGCCAGTGTGCGCGTGCGGTCCTCGCCGAGCAGCTTCGCCGCGTGCCAGATCCGGGTGACCACGCCGATGGAGTCCACCTGGGTGCCCGGCCGCTCCACGGTCCAGGCCAGCGCGATCGCGTCGACGGGGTCGTTCGGGTCGAGTGCCACACCACTCCTCGTTTAGATCTAAATCTTCTGCTACGTTTAGGCCTGAACATGTTAACCGACCGAAGGGGAGAACCCCGTGAGCAGGACCATCGTGGTGACCGGCGGCGGCACCGGGATCGGCAGGGCGATCGCGGCCGGGTTCGCGAAAGCCGGGGACGACGTCGTCATCACCGGACGGCGGCAGGAGGTGCTGGACCGCACGGCCGCCGAACTCGGCGTGCGGGCCGCGTGCTTCGACGCGGCCGACCCGGCGCAGGTGGAGCGGTTCGCCGCCACGCTCGGTGAACTCGACGTGCTGGTCAACAACGCCGGCGGCAACACCGACTTCGACCGCGCGGCGCCGGGCACGCTCGCCGCGGTCGCCGAGAACTGGCGGGCGAACCTCGACGCGAACGTGGTGACCGCGGTCCTGGTGACCACCGCCTGCCTGGAGAAACTGCGGCCCGGCGGGTCGATCATCACGATCGGCTCGATCGCCGCGGACAAGGGCGCCGGTTCCTACGGCGCCGCGAAGGCCGCGATCGCCTCCTGGAACATCGACCTGGCCAGGACGGTCGGCCCGCGCGGGCTGACCGCCAACGTGGTCGCGCCCGGCTACATCGCGGACACCGAGTTCTTCCGCGACAAGCTGACCGACGAACGCCGGTCGTCGCTGATCGACGCCGCGATGACCCGGCGCGCCGGTGCTCCCGACGACGTCGCCGAAACCGTCGCCTTCCTGGCCTCCAGCGGCGCCCGGCAGCTCACCGGCCAGGTGCTCAACGTCAACGGCGGGGAGTGGGCGACGCGCTGAGCGCCCGTCCCAGTACCCGCAGGCGCTCGCGGATCTCGGGGCCGGTTTCGAGTTCGAACCCCGGGGCCAGCGCACCGACGGCGGCGATGTACTGGGTGATGACCTCGGCGCTGTCGGTGCTCAGCAGAACGGTGCAGCTTTCCGGGCCGTCGTCCTGGATTCCGCCGGGGAGCGGGGAGAAGAGCTTGGCGCGGACCGTTTTCGCGGGCAACGGCACCCGCATTCGCGCGGTGTAGCGGTAGAGCGCGGTCGACAGCGAATTCATTACGTAATCGGCCGCGCTCTTCGCGGGGAGTTCGCGAGGGGTGAACCGGTGGCGCGTGGACGCGGGCTCGCCGATCCGATCGGCGCGGAAGACGCGCCAGTCCTCGCGGTGCACGTCGAAACCGAGCAGGTACCAGCGGCGTTCCACGGTGACCAGGCTGTGCGGCTCGACCCGGCGTTCGCTCGGCTGTCCGGCGCGGTTGCGGTAGGTGAAGGTGACCGTTTCCCTGTCCGCGCACCAGGAAGCGAGGGCGGCGAGGACGAGCGGATCGGCTCCGGGCGGTGCGTGCGGTGAGCTCGCCTCGGCGAGGGCGGCCAGTCGTGGCCGCAGGCGCGCCGGGAGCATGCGCTTGACCTTGGCCAGCGCCCGCACCGAACTGCTGTCGAGGTCGGTGATGCTGCCGCCCGCCCGCGTCACCAGCCCGGTGGCCACGGCGATCGCCTCGTCGTCGTCGAGTTGCAGCAGCGGCATCTTCTGCCCGGCGCCCAGGCGGTAGCCGCCCGCGGTGCCGGTGGTCGCTTCCACCACGTAGTCGAGCTGCCGCAGGCGTTCGACGTCCCGGCGCACGGTCCGGGTGGTCACGCCGAGCCGTGCCGCGAGGTCGCCGCCCGGCCATTCGGGACGGCTCTGGAGCAGCGACAGCAACCGGAGCAACCGCGTGGACATGTCCTGGTGCGTCATTTCTCCCGCCCGTCGCCTTGCGGACCTCTGGTGTCCGCAACGGATCCTACGTTGGCGACCATGATCGAGAACAACCACGAAGTGCCCGGTTACCAGCTGCTGGCGGCGCACCGGCCCGCGGTGGTCGTCGACGCGTCCACCAGCGAAGACATCCGCGACGCGGTGCGGCTGGCGGTGGCCAAGGGCGAGCCGGTCGCCGTGCAGGCCACCGGCCACGGGCTCACCCGGCCGCTCGACGGCGCCGGCGTGCTGATCACCACCGGGGGCATGGCGGCGGTCGAGGTGAACGCCGCGGCGGGCACGGCCTGGGTCGAGGCGGGCGCGCGGTGGCGGGACGTCATCGACGCGGCGGCGCCGTACGGGCTGGCGCCGCTGTCGGGCAGCCTGCCGGGCGTCGGCGCGGTGTCCTACACGCTGGGCGGCGGGGTCGGCGTGCTGGCCCGGCGGTACGGCTTCGCCGCCGACCACGTGCGCCGCATCGACCTGGTCACCGCGGACGGTGAACTCCGCGAGGTGACCGCCGAAAGCGACCCGGACCTGTTCTGGGCCCTGCGCGGCGGTGGCGGCAATTTCGGCGTGGTCACCGGGATGGAGATCGAACTGGTGCCGGTAGCGCGTCTCCACGGCGGCACGCTCACCTTCGACGTGAGGCCGGAGCTGCTGGAGACCTGGTACCGGTGGACGGCCGGGCTGCCCGAGGAGATGACCTCGGCGGTGGCGGTGCTCGCCTTCCCCGGTCACCACGTCGCCAAGGTTCAGATCGCCCACCTCGGGTCCGGAAAGGACGGTGACGAACTGCTGGAACCGTTGCGCGCACTGGGGCCGCTGGCCGACGAGGTGCGGGAGATCCCGTTCGCCCGGTCCGAAGTGGTCTTCGGCGAACCGGACCAGCCGCACGCCTACCGGGGTGACAACCTCCTGCTGGCCGACGTCGAGCCGGCCAAACTGCCCGCGCTGGCCGACCGCACTGCGGCGATGTGCGTGGTGGGCCTGCGGCACCTGGGTGGCGCGCTGTCGCGGCCCGCCGGGATCCCGAACGCCGTCGGTCACCGCGACGCCGGGTACCTGCTCGGCGTGCTTTCACCGACCAGCCCCGAGGAGGTGCCCGCGGTGCGTGCCCGGCACGATGCGCTGCTGGAACCGTGGTCGGCGCAGGCGGTCGGGCGCTCGCTGAACTTCCTCTTCGACGACGTCGATCCCGGGAAGGTCGAGTCCGCGTTCGCCCCGGCGGACTACCGGAAGCTGGCCGCGCTCAAGGCCGAACTCGACCCGGATGCGTTGTTCCGCGCGAACTTCCCGATCCCGCCGGGGTGAACCCCGCGTGGTTCAGTCGGCGGTGCACAGGCCGGTGCGCCACGCCCAGGCGGCCACTTCGACCCGGTTGCGGGCGTCGAGCTTGCGCTGCACGTTGGACAGGTGCGTTTTCACCGTCGCCTGGCTGACGTGCAGGCGGCCGGCGACTTCGTCGTTGGTGTGGCCGCGGGCGACCAGGCGCACCACGGCCTCCTCGCGTTCGGTCAGCGCCTCCACCGGTTCCGGCTCGGGCGCGGCGTCGGGAGTGCGCCGGGGCGCCAGGTGCGAGAGCAACCGCACGGTCACCGACGGGGACACCATCGAAGCGCCGGTCGCGGCCGCGCGCACCGCTTCGACCAGCAGCGCGGGTGACATGTCCTTGAGCAGGAACCCGCACGCGCCGTTGCGCAACGCCCGGTAGACGTACTCGTCGAGGTCGAAGGTGGTGGCGATGAGCACGTTCAGCGGGTCCCGCACCCCGGCCCCGGCCAGCAGCCGGGTGGCTTCCAGCCCGTCCAGCCCGGGCATGCGGATGTCGAGCAGGCACACGTCCGGGCGCAGGCGCCGGGCTTCGTCCACGGCGGCGCGGCCGTCGGCGACCGCGGCGACGACCTCGATGTCCGGCTGGGCGGCCAGGATCATCCGGAAGGCCGTGCGGATCATTTCCTGGTCGTCGGCGAGCAGCACCCTGGTGGTCATGGTGCCGATGATCCCTTCACCGGCAGCAGGGCGGTGACCCGCCACCCCCGCTCGGCCGGGCCGGCGACGAGCGAGCCGCCCGCGGCACCGACCCGTTCCTCCAGGCCGACCAGCCCGTGCCCGCCGGTGCCCTGCGGCGCGGGCGTGCCGTCGTCGGTGACGGTGAGTTCCAGCAACCCCTCGTCACCCGGCCGGGCGCGCACCTCCACCCCGGCGGCGTCCTCGGCGTGGCGCAGCACGTTGGTCAGCGACTCCTGCACCACGTGGTGCGCGGCGTCGAGCACCGGACCGGGCAGCGGCCGCGTGGCGAGTTCGGTGTCGAGCGCGGTGGTCACGGCGGGACCGGTGGGGGAGAACCCGCCGACGGCGGCGTCCACCACCTCGCCGAGCGTGCGGTACGGGAGGTGGGGCGCGGGTTCGTCGTCGCGCAGGGTGGTCACCATCGACCGCATCGAGGCCAGCGCCCGCGAACCGGCCAGCTCGATCCCGGCCAGCATCGCGTCCAGGTCGGCCGGGTCGGGCGTGATGCCCGCGGCGGTGGTGTAGCGCACCGCCTTGGTCTGGGCCACGATGCCGGTCACGTGGTGGGCGACGAAGTCGTGCAGGTCACGGGCGTAGGCCAGCCGCTGCGCCTGCTTGGCCAGCTCGAAGCCGTCGGCCCGGCGCCGGTCGTGCAGGCGCAGGTACAGGCCCAGCAGCACCAGGAAGGCCACGCCGAGGAGCAGCAGGGCCGCCATCAGCCCCAGGTACTCGCTCTCCACCTCGCCGACCCGCAGCGGCAGCAGCACGATCGCCACCGCCAGCGCGGCGGAGGCGCCCGCCGCCCGCAGTCGCGGGAACTGCACCACGCCGTGGACCAGCAGCCACGCCAGGCCGGCCAGCTCCACCACGCCGAACGTGTTGTCCGGCCAGTCCCGCGCCAGCCAGCAGTACGCGGTGAACGCCACCGAAACCGCGGCCACGCCGGCGACGGCCGCCGGGCGCACGGTGGTCAGTGCCAGCACGAAGACGGGCAGCGCCGCGCACAACGCCAGGCCCACGCCGGTCGGCACGCTCTCCGCGCTGAACGCCTCGGCCACGGCGAGCCCGAGTGCGACAACCACGATGGACACCACGGCGGCCCGCTGCGGCAGGCGGCGCCGATCGCTCAGTTCCGGCATGTCGATCACGCTACGACAACCCCACCGGCGCGGACCTCATCCTTTCGGCTGGGCGCGGCGACCGGGTCTAGGCGATCCGGTGGAGCGTCCTTTTCGGAGCACCGCCCAACCCGGTAAGTGTCCACTGTGGACCGACCGGTGCGCGGCGGATTCCCCCATCGGAACCAAGGCGTCCTAGCCACTGGCGCTTGGCGGAACCTTGGGCATATCTTGAACGCCAAGCCGGAGAGGAATTCTGATGGCGGCGGAGTTCTCCTTGCTGGGGGCGATCGAGGCCCGCGAACACGGTCGGCCGGTCGCGCTCGGGCACGCCCGGCAGCGCCAGGTGCTGGCCGTGCTGCTGGTGGACGCCGATCGACTGGCGCCGGTCGGCCGTTTGGTCGACCGCGTGTGGGGCGAACGGGCCCCGCAGGGGGTGCAGGCGACCCTCTACAGCTACGTCTCCCGGTTGCGCCGAGCGCTTTCGCTGCTCTCGCAAGCCGTCACCATCCAGCGCGGGCCCGGCGGCTACCTGCTGGCCGTGGACCCGGGCGCGGTCGACCTCCACCGGTTCCGGTCACTGACCGCGCGGGCTCGTGCCGCCGACGACGGGCAGGCCACGGCCCTGTTCGAGCAGGCACTGGACCTGTGGCGCGGAGAGCCGTTCGCCACCGTGGATTCGCCGTGGTTCAACGGCTTGCGAGAGGCACTGCACCGCGAGCGGTTCGCCGCCGAACTCGAACTGAACGACCTCCGGCTGCGCGGCGGCCGCACCGCCGAAGTGGTGACGGCCTGCGGTGCCGCGCTGGCCGCGCAACCGTTCAACGAGCGCGTGGCCGGGCAGCTGATGCTCGCCCTGTACCGCAGCGGCCGCACCGCCGACGCGCTGGCCTGCTACGAAAGCGCCCGCCGCCGCCTCGCCGAGGAGCTGGGCGTCGATCCCGGTGAGGCGCTGAACCGGCTGCACACCGGCATCCTGGGTGCCGATCCCGCGCTCGCCACCCCGGCACCGCCCGAGGACGGCGAACCGGAACCGGCGGTGCGCGTCCGCGCGTGGTCGCCGCCCGCGCTGCTCCCGTCCGGGGTCCCGGATTTCACCGGCCGCCCCGGCGAATCGGCGGCCCTGCGGGAGCAGTTGACCGGACGCGCCGGGGTCACGGTGATCGCCGGGATGGGCGGGGTCGGCAAGACCGCGCTCGCGCTGCACGCCGCGCGGCAGGCGGCGGAGGCCTACCCGGACGGGCAGCTCTGGGCGAACCTGCGCGGGGCGGAGGCGTCTCCGCTGAAACCCGGTGACGTGCTCGCCCGGTTCCTGCGCGCGTTCGGGCTGGCGGACCGGGCGATCCCGGCCGAGCCCGCCGAACGGGCGGAGCTGTACCGCACCCTGCTGGCCGGGCGCAAAGTGCTGGTGCTGCTGGACAACGCGGCTTCGGAGGAGCAGGTCCGGCCGCTGCTGCCGGCCACGCCGGGCAGTGCCGTGGTGATCACCAGCCGAGCCAGGCTGACCGCGCTCGAAGGCGCCCGGCGCATCGACCTCGACGTGTTCACCGCGGAGGAGTCGGTGGGACTGCTCGCGCGGGTGGCCGGCGAACACCGCGTGCGCTCACAAGCCGAGGACGCCGCGGAGATCGTCAGCCTGTGCGGCGCGCTCCCGCTCGGCGTGCGGATCGCGGGCGCCCGGCTGGCTGCCCGGCCCGCGTGGCGGTTGGCCCATCTGGCCGCGCAACTCCGCGACGCGCGCCTGGATCGGCTGGCCACCGGTGATCTGGCCGTGCGGGCCTCGCTGACCTTGAGCTACCAGGGGCTCGATGAGCGCTCGCGACGGTTGTTCCGCCTGCTGGGCCTGTTCGAGGTACCGGATTTCCCGGCGTGGCTGGCCGCGACCGTGCTCGACTGCCCGGTGGGCGAGGCGACCGAGCACGCCGAGGCACTGGTCGACGCGCACCTGCTCAGCGTTTCCGGCACCGACCCCGCCGGTCAGTACCGCTACCGCTTTCACGACCTGGTAAGGCTTTTCGCCGCCGAACGCGCCGAGGCCGAGGAACCGGAGGACGAGCGGCGGCGGGTGGTTTCCCGTGGTCTGGGCGGTTGGCTCGCCCTCGCCGAGCGCATGGCCGCGAAGATCCCCGGCCCGTGTTACGCCTCGATCAGCGGTGACGCGGTGCGTCCGCGGGCTGAGCGCCTCCTGCGCGGGTTCCGCGACGAATGGGCGGACAGCTGGTTCGACGCCGAGCGCGCCGCGTTGCTGTCGGCGGTCCGTCAGGCGTGCCGCCTCCGCGACGCCGAACTGGCCTTCGACCTGGCCGGGTGCCTGGAGAAGTACTTCGACCTTCGGGGCATGTACGCGGACTGGGCCAAGCTCGACACCGAGGTGATGACCGTCTGCCGGGACACCGGGCACCGGCTCGGGGAAGCGGTGATGCTGCGCGGCCTGCTCGACGTGACCACGTGGATCACCGACGGGCAGGACGGCAACGCGATGGCCCGGCTGCACGCGGAGGCCCTGCGCCTGCTGGAGGTGTTCACCGGACTGGGGCACCAACGCGGGATGTCGGACGCGGCGGTGATGTGCGCGTGGTCGTTCACCGCCACCGGTGCCTACACCGAGGCCGTCGCCATGGCCGAACGCGCGCTCGGCCTCGCGGAGATCTCGGGTCACCTCGGCGGGCGGATCCGCGCCGAACTGGCGCTCGCGCTGGCCCACTTCCAGAACCGGCGGGTGGACATCGCCATCGCCCACGCGGACAACGCGCTGGAGCACGCCCGGATACTGGGCAATCCGCGCTGCGAGGCCACCGCCCTGCAGTTCGCCGGGATCGGGCACCGCGAGCTGAGCCGGTTCGGCACGAGCAGGCGGATGCTCGAAGAGTCGCTGGCCATTTCCCGCCGCTACCGCGACAACTACACCGAGGTGCTGACCCTGCTCGCGCTGGCGCGCCTGCACTTCCAGTGCGGCGACCCCGAGGCGGTCCCGACCGCGCAGGCCTCGCTCGCGCTCAGCCGCGAGTACCGGATGACCCACCACCTGGCCGAGGCGCTCGAACTGCTCGGTGAACTCGAACTCGCCGCGGGCAACCCGGCCGGGGCGGTGCCCTACCTGGAGGAGTCGGTGGCGCTGTGGCGCACCCGTGGCTGGCACTCGTACCTGGCTACCGCGCTGACCGGGCTCGGCAAGGCCCACGCCGATACGGATCCGCGCGCCGCTGCGTCCGCCTTCGAGGAGGCACGCGCGTTGTTCGACCAGGCCGGGGACCCCGCCAAGGCCGCCGAAGTGGGGCAACTGGCCGAGCGGGCCGGTGAGTGGGCAGACTTGGCCGCAGGCGGGCCGGCGGTGGCGCCGGCGCCACGAACAGGTGAGGGAAGGTCCAGATGACCGGCAAGGATGTCGCGGCCAAGGCCACCGAACTGCTCCGGCTCCACCGCGAGCCGGAGTTGCTGCGGGTGGTCAACGTCTGGGACGTGATCAGCGCGAAGGTGGTCGGTGACACCGCGGGCACCACCGCGCTCGCGACGGCCAGCCACTCGATCGCCGCTTCGCGCGGTTACGAGGACGGCGAGAAGATCCCGGTCGCGGAGATGATCGAGGAGGTGGGGCGGATCGTCGCCGCCACCGAGCTGCCGGTGAGCGCGGACCTCGAAGGCGGTTACGGGAACGCGGCCGAGACGGTCCGGCGGGCGATCGGCGTCGGTGTGGCCGGGGCCAACATCGAGGACCAGCTCAAGCCGCTCACCGAGGCGGCCGCGCAGGTCGAGGCGATCGTGAAGGCCGCGGCCTCGGAGGGCGTGCCCGATTTTGTGCTCAACGCGCGCACCGACGCGTTCGTGAAGGCGGGCGACCGCGACCCGGCCGAGGTGCTCGCCGACGCGGTCCAGCGCGGCAAGGCCTTCCTCGACGCGGGCGCACCCGTGGTTTTTGTGCCCGGTTTGCTTTCCGAGGAGCAGATTTCCACGTTGAGCGAGGCATTCGGCCCGCAGCGGCTGACCGTCATCGGGCTGCCGGGTTTGCCGTCGCAGGAACGGCTCGTCGAACTCGGTGTCGCGCGCATTTCCTACGGCCCGCTTACGCAGCGGGTCGCGCTGACCGCGCTGGCGGAACTCGCCGAATCCGTGCGTGACGGCGGTGGAATTCCGGAAGGAACTCGTCCACTGAACTGAATTTCCCCGGCGCTGCGCCGATTCGGCGGTCGCGGGGGGCGGTCCGGCCCGGCCACAGTTGACGGGCCGGGCCCGGCCGGGCCCGCGGAGCGAAGGGGAAATCCGATGAGCAATCTGGTTCTCGCCCAAGCCGCCGTCGACATCAATCCCGGACTCGCCACCATCGGTTACGGACTGGGGGTGATCGGTCCGGGTATCGGGGTCGGGCTGATCTTCTCCGCGGTGATCAACGGCACCGCGCGCCAGCCGGAAGCGCAGAGCAAGCTGATGACGCTCGCGTGGACCACCTTCGCCATCATCGAGGTGCTCGCGCTGATCGGCATCGTGCTGTTCTTCATGGTCTGACGGATACCCGGGGGTGCGGGCCGGTTCGCCCGCGCCCCCGTTCCGCGAGGTCGGTGTCCTACCGGGGGTCCGGAACGACCTTGGCGATGGCGACGTTGGCCAGTTCGGTCGCGGTGGCCGAGACGTTCGCGCCGTCGGATTTGTTGGAGTACTCGAATTTGTAGACGACATTGCGGTAGCGGGCAGTGACGTCCGCCGACGTCTTGTTGACCGTGATCAGGGCCTCGTCCGCGCCCCGCACGTTCACCGCGGCACCTTTCTGCGCACTGCGCCGGTAGTGCTCTTTCGCGGCGTCCACTCCGGACTCGGTCCGGGTGGCGCGGAAGTGGTAACTGGTGACGATCAGGTGCGCCGCCGGCACCTTGTCCTGGGACCAGGTGTCGGTGTTGCTCCAGTTGCACTGCCCCTGTTCGCGCGCGTCCGAGGAACTGCTGGACCCGGTCGGCTTGAACGTCATCCGGCCGGGGATGTAGGCCTTCACCTCGTGCTCGTCGAAGACCGCGCAGCCGCCCAGCGATTTCTCCACGTCCTGGGAGGCGTCGATGGGTGGTGGCCCGTCGGGCTCGTCGTTCGCGGTGAAGACCCAGATGCCGACGCCCGCCAGTATGAGCACGAAGACGGTGGCGAGCACCCCGATCAGCAACCCCAGCTTCCGCTTCGGCGGCGGATACCCCTGGCCGTAGTGGGGGTGGTGCTGCTGCGGGTACTGCTGCTGGGATTGGAACTGCTGGTGCTGCGGCTGCTGGCTCTGCGATGGCTGGCCCGGCGGCGACGGCTGCTGCGGCTGCTGCGGCTGCTGGTGCGGCGGCTGCTGGTTCTGGTGCGGCGAGTACTGCTGGTTCTGCTGGGGCGGGTACTGCCCTGGCATACCGGGCCCGGTCATCCCACTCCCTCGGTCAAGCTGCCTCGTGCGTCGGGCGCCAGTCTCGCGAGGGGGCTTTCACCGCGCTTTCAGCCCGAGGAAACCGCCGCCGCCATCCGGTCGAGATCGGCGAGGAACTGCGCCCGGCGGCTCGCCGGAACGGCCTCGGTCAGGCGCTGGTCGATCGCGTAGACCGCCGCCCGTGCCTGGTCCAGGCGCTCCTGACCCGCGTCGGTGAGGCGCGCCGGCAGCGCCCGCCCGTGGTCGCTGGTGGCGGGCCGGGTGATCAGCCCGTCGGCCTGCAACGCGCGCAGCACCACGTTCATCGACTGCCGGGTGACGAACGTCCCCCTGGCCAGTTCGGCGTTCGACAACCCCGGCTGCTGGTCGAGCAGTTCGAGGCAGGCGTACTGCGGCACGGTCAGCCCGTGCTCCCGCAGCGCCTTGTCCATGGCGCCGCGCAGGGCGGCGGCGGCCCCCTTGAGGCGGTACCCGAGGCGGGCGGTCACGTCTTGCATGTCAGGAGTTTGACATACGACCACCGCCGGGTCTACCGTCGCTCATGTCAAAGTCCTGACATCAACCAGGAGGTACTCATGGGACCGGACTTCCTCGCCCTGCAGGTGCGCGACGTGGCGAAGGCGGCCCTCTTCTTCGAGGAGCAGCTCGGCCTGACCCGCGCGCCCGCCTCCCCGCCGGGCGCGGTGGTGTTCGCCACCGAACCCATCCCGTTCGCCGTGCGCGAGCCCCTGCCGGGCCTCGACCTCGACGCGATCGAGCAGCCGGGCGCCGGGATCGCGCTGTGGTTCCGCACGGACGACGCGCAGGCGCTGCACGACCGGCTGGCCGGCGCCGGTGTCCCGGTGCTACGGGCGCCGGAGAACGGCCCGTTCGGCCGGATGTTCACCTTCGCTGCCCCGGAGGGCTACGCGATCACCGCGCACGACGGCTGAGTCCACTGTGGAGCACCTCGGCCGTCCACTCCGGACGCGGCTGGGTGTGCAACCGCCAGTAGTGCTCGGCGATGTCGTCGGGGTCGAAGGCGGTGCCGGGCGCGACGGGGCCGTCCACGGTCACCGAAGCCACGTGGACGCCCTCGGCTCCGTACTGGTGGTCGAGCAGTCCGACCAGCGTGCGCACCCCGGCCTTGCCCAGGGACAGACTGGTGTAACCGGCTTTCGGCTCGGGCATGCCGCCGGTGATCAGGAACGAGCCCCCGGCCATCGCGGGCAGGACGTGCGTGGCCGCGGTCAGCGCGCCGAGCACGTTGACCGTGTACGCCGCCAGGTGCTCGCGGACGCTCAGTTCGCCGGGAGCGTCGGGCTGGATGAGCGCGGCGTTGTAGACCACGACCTCCGGCGGCCCGAGCCGGTCGATCGCGGCGTCGAGCGCGCCGCGCAACGAGGCTTCGTCGGCGGCGTCGGCGGTCAGCGAGAGCACTTCGGTGCCGTGAACGCCGACCGCGGCGGCGACGGCTTCGAGGGTGGAAGCAGTCCGGGCGAGCAGGGCGATCGGCAGGCCTTCCCTCGCGAAGCGGGCGGCGACCGCGCGGCCGATGCCCTGGCCCGCTCCGATGACAATGGCTCCCGGCATGGCACTCCCTCGAATCGGCGACGGCCGCGAACCTAGACCCTGACATCGGTGTGAAGGTCAAGTCACCGGATCGGGGGTTGGTGTTTCATCAGGAATTCATTGCTGTTCGTTAGTTTCTGACGAATGAAGAGGATTTCCGCATTTCTCGCCGGGGTCATGGCCACCGCGGGCGTGGTGCTCGCCGGGGCGCCCGCGGCGCAGGCCCAGTCGTGCGAGGGCACCTACACGATCGTGGTCGGCGGGACGGGGGACAACAACTCCGCCGCGCCCTACTGGGGTGGCAACATCAGCCAGCGCGTCGGCTACCCCGCCCAGCCGATCGGCATCAACGCCCGGCAGGGGGTGAACGAACTGAACCGGCTGATCCGCGACCACCGCAACGCCTGCCAGGACCAGCACGTCAAGGCGATCGGCTTCTCGCTGGGCGCGGCCGTGGTGCACACCTGGGTCACCGAGAACTGGGAGACCTTCGACAACGTCAACGCGGTGCTGATCGCCGACCCGAAGCGGGCGGGCGACCCGGGCGCGCCCGGTGCCGCCGCGCACCCGCTCGTCGCGCCGGTGGCCGGGTTCCCGCTGTCGGGGGCCGACGACTTCTTCGGCGACGTCCCGGTGCTCACCCTGTGCACCGACGACATCATCTGCGACGCGAACGCCGCCTCCGGCCTGCCGGGTTACCTGTGGGAGGGCAAGCACGGCAACTACAACTTCAACGTCGACACCTACGCCGACGACGCCAGCGGGCAGTGGTTCAACGGCGTCTTCTACCCGTGATCCGGCGCACGATTCGACGGCGGGAGCCCGGGTACTCATGAGTCCATGAGCACGATGGGCGTCGAGGAGGAGTTCGTGCTCGTCGACGCCCATCGGGTGCCGGTCCCGATCGCCGACAAGGTGTGCCACACGGCCGGGAGCCCGGCGGTCCGGCGTGAACTGCGGGACACCCAGATCGAGGTGGCCACCGGCATCTGCCGCACCGCCGCCGAACTCGAGGACCAGCTGACCACCGGCCGCGAGCTGGTCACCCGCGCGGCCGCCGAGCACGGCGCGATGCCGATGGCGACCGGCACGCCCGCCGAACCCTCACCGCCGCCCGGCCGGGGACGCGGGCGCGGCCGGGCCATCGACGACCGGTTCCGCGCGGTCGTCACCGACTACGAGGCCTGCGGTTGCCATGTCCACATCGGACTCGAAGACCGCGACACCGCGGTGGCCGTGGTCAACCACGTGGCCCCGTGGCTGCCGACGCTGCTGGCGCTGTCGGTCAACTCCCCGTTCCACGCCGGGCACGACACGGGGTACGCCAGCTGGCGCATGGTGCAGCAGTCCCGTTTTCCCGGCTCCGGGATCCCGCCGTGGTTCGCCGACTTCGCGGCCTACGAGCGCGCGGTCGACCGGCTGGTGGACTGCGGCGTGCTGATCGACGCGGACATGAGCTTCTGGCTGCTGCGGCTGTCCACCAAGTTCCCGACCGTCGAGTTCCGGACCGCCGATACCGCGAGCACGGTCGGCGAGGCGGTATTGCAGGCGTTGCTCTCCCGCGCACTCGTGCACCGCGCGCTGTCGGACCTGGCTGCCGGACGTGAGGCCGCCCCCTGCGATCCGCAGGTCGCCGCCGCCGCGGTGTGGGCGGCGGCCCGCCACGGTCTCACCGGCCCCGGCGTGGACGTCCGGCTGGGCACCCCGAAACCCGCCGAGGTGCTGGTCGCCGAACTCCTGGTGCACCTGCGTCCCGCCCTGGCGGACCAGGGCGACTGGGCGACCGTGCACGAACTCGTCGAATGGCTGCACCACCACGGAACCGGCGCCGAGCGGCAGCGCGCCTAGGGAACCAGCACCACCTTCCCGCTGGTGGCGCGGTTTTCCAGGGCCGCGTGCGCGGCGGCGGCTTCGGCGAGCGGGAACGCGTGCACGGCGGGAACGAGCTTTCCCTCAGCCACCGCGGCCAGCGCCCGGACTTCGTACGCCGGGCCCTCGTCGAGCCGCCCGAGGAGGTCGAGGAGCGCGTTTCTGGTGGTGATGCCGCGCGCGGCGGCCAGTTCCGGGTCCGGCACGTGGTCCTGCTGCGACGACGTGCCGATGGTGAGGAGCCGGCCCCCATCGGCGAGCAGGCGGTAGGCGGCTTCGGCCTTCGCGCCACCGACGCCGTCGAGGACCACGGTGACCGGACGCCCGTCGACGGCCTTTTCCCACCCCGGCTCGTTGTAGTCCAGCACCAGGTCGGCGCCGAGCGCCCGCACGACCTCCACCTTCTCCGGGCCACCCGCCGCGCCGATCACGGTGGCGCCGAGACCGCGTGCGTACTGCACCAGCAGCTGCCCGATCCCGCCGGCGGCCGAGGTGATCAGGACGGTGTCCTCGGCGGTCAGCTCGGCGACGTCGAGGAACTGAAGCGCGGTGGTGCCGGTGACCACCATCGCGACCGCCGCCTCGAACCCGACCTCGGCGGGAACGCGGTGCAACGCGGACACCTCGGCGACCGCCAGTTCCGCGTAACCGCCGGGCTCGCTCGCGGAGACGACCACCCGCGCGCCCAGCCAGGCGGCGTCCACCTCCGGGCCAACCGATTCGACCGTGCCCGCGACCTCGCCACCGAAGATCGACGGCAGCTCGGGCGGCGGTGGCGCGAGCCCGGTCTGGACGCCGGTGCGCATCACCGTTTCGATGAAGTGCACCCCGGCGGCGCGGACCGCGATGCGCACCTGACCGGGCCCAGGCTCGGGGTCGGGCACCGTTTCGTAGCGCAGGTTCGCCGCGGGGCCGTATTCGTGCAGAACGATTGCGTGCATGCGACCAGCGAACAACCTCAACCATGGTTCAAGTCAAGGGACCTGGTTGACTGGGCGCATGTCCGTGCGCCGTGTGATGCCCGTTGTCCAGTCCGAGAAGGAGCGGGAGAACCGCGAGTTCTACGGCCTGCTCGGTTTCGAGGAGGTGATGAACCACGGTTGGATCGTGACGCTGGCGTCGCCGGACAACCCGGGGGCGCAGCTCAGCTTCATGACGGCGGACAAAACCGCGCCGGTGTGCCCGGAGGTCAGCATCGAAGTGGACGATGTGGACGCCGCGTACGCGGAATTCCTGGCCAGTGGCGCGGAAATCGTGCACCCGCTGCAGGACGAGGAGTGGGGCGTGCGGCGGTTCTTCGTCCGCGATCCGAACGGCCGCGTGGTGAACGTGCTCAGCCACCGCTGACCCGCGCCCCGGTCGGGGGCGCGGGCGAGCGGGACCTCAGTCGGTGCCGAACTCCATCGCGGCGCGGTCCAGCACCGCGTCGCTGGAGGCGCGGCCGCGGGAGGCGATCGCCTCGGCGCCGCCCTCCGGCATCGCGCCGATCAGCCCGGTCGACGCCGCCTGCGCGGCCCCGATCAGCTTCGGGTGCGTGCTGCCGACCAGGCCGAGCCCGGCGTACTGCTCCAGCTTGGCACGCGAGTCGGCGATGTCCAGGTTGCGCATGGTGAGCTGGCCGATCCGGTCGCCGGGGCCGAAGGCGGAGTCCTCGGTCCGCTCCATCGACAGCTTGTCCGGGTGGTAGCTGAACGCCGGGCCGGTGGTGTCGAGGATCGAGTAGTCGTCCCCGCGCCGCAGCCGCAGCGTCACCTCGCCGATCACCGCGGTGCCGACCCAGCGCTGGAGCGACTCGCGCACCATCAGCGCCTGCGGGTCCAGCCAGCGGCCCTCGTACATCAGCCTGCCCAGGCGGCGGCCCTCGTTGTGGTACTGCGCCAGCGTGTCCTCGTTGTGGATGGCGTTGACCAGCCGCTCGTAGGCCGCGTGCAGCAGCGCCATGCCCGGGGCCTCGTAGATGCCGCGGCTCTTGGCCTCGATCACCCGGTTCTCGATTTGGTCCGACATGCCCATGCCGTGGCGCCCGCCGATCGCGTTCGCCTCCATCACCAGCTCGACCGCGCTGCCGAACTCCTTGCCGTTGATGCTCACCGGGCGACCCTGGTCGAAGCCGATGGTGACGTCCTCGGCGGGGATCTCCACCTCGGGGTCCCAGAACCGGACGCCCATGATCGGGTCCACCGTCTCGATGCCGGTGTCCAGGTGCTCGAGGGTTTTCGCCTCGTGCGTGGCGCCCCAGATGTTGGCGTCGGTGGAGTAGGCCTTCTCGGTGCTGTCGCGGTAGGGGAGGCCGTGCTCCTGCAGCCACTCCGACATCTCCTTGCGGCCACCCAGCTCGGTGACGAAGGCCGAGTCGAGCCACGGCTTGTAGATGCGCAGCTGCGGGTTGGCGAGCAGGCCGTAGCGGTAGAACCGCTCGATGTCGTTGCCCTTGAAGGTGGAGCCGTCGCCCCAGATCTGGACGTCGTCCTCGAGCATGGCGCGGACCAGCAGGGTGCCGGTGACCGCGCGGCCGAGCGGGGTGGTGTTGAAGTAGACCCGGCCGGCCGAGCGGATGTGGAACGCGCCGCAGCTGAGTGCGGCCAGGCCCTCCTCGACCAGCGCCGCGCGGCAGTCGACCAGTCGCGCGATCTCCGCGCCGTAGGCGGTCGCGCGGCCGGGCACCGAGGCGATGTCGGGCTCGTCGTACTGGCCGATGTCGGCGGTGTAGGTGCAGGGGAGCGCACCCTTGTCGCGCATCCAGGCGACCGCGACGGAGGTGTCGAGGCCACCCGAGAAGGCGATGCCGACCCGTTCGCCGGTGGGCAGGGAGGTGAGAACCTTGGACATAGCAAGAGTATGCATCCAAGGGAATAACCATGCAAATCCGGGGTGGTGAAACCCTCCGACCAGCGACGATGCCGGGTGGCTGAGGTGGCCGGGATGCTGATCGGCGGGGCGCCGCGGCCGCCCGGTGGTGGCTGAGGAAGGGGATGGCCACCGGGGCTCTGTCGGGACTGCCGGGACTCCGCCGGACTCGCTGCCCGGGCCGGGCGCATCGCCGAGGAGTGGTGGTCGGGGCCTCGTGCCGAGTGTCACGAAAGCCACTTTCGAGACGCCAGGCGTCTCGAAAGCCACATTCGTGACAGAGGGCCGCGCCTCACGCGGCCCGAGGGGCTCGCGGATGGGTGAACCAGCCCGCATAGGTGACGACCAGGCCCATCACCGCCAGGCCAGCGAAGAACAGGCGGGCCAGCAGCAGCGCCGTCGGGGAGAGCATGGTGGCGTCGACCGCGGACGACACCGTGTTCGGCACCGCGATCAGCAGGAACCCTCGCACCGCCACGAACCAGCCGAACAGCGAGATCGTGATCGCCGGCGGACCCCGCCGGCCGCGGTGCCCGCCGATGATCACCAGCTCGCCGCCCGGCATCGCCCGCGGGAATTCCTCGGTTTCGGCGGCCGACGTGGTGTCCGGCCGGGTGGCCAGGTGCTGCCAGCCCGCCCCGGCCAGGACGTCCAGCAGCCCGTCCGGAACGGTGTCGGCGGGCAGTTCGCCGCGGTCGCGCGCCTGCACCAGCACAGCCCGCCGGGCGTCGTCGCGGTGGTCGCCGAGCTGGTTCCGGTAGGCGGCGGCCAACTCGGGATAGTCCTCGATCGCGCCGTAGAGCCGTCGCAGCAGGCGGCGCGCCACCTGCTCGATGCTGAACGCCTCCGCGCCGCGTTCGAGGAACAGGTCGAGTCCGGCGGACAGCAAAAATTCCGTTGACTCCGCCGGGATGATCGCCACATGGTTGTTGATGGTCGTGCCGGGATCGACGCCGCGCTGGTCCGGCGCCTGATCGCCGCGCAGTTCCCGCACTGGCGGGACCTCGAAGTGATTCCGGTGGAGGTCGACGGCTGGGACAACCGGACCTACCGCCTCGGCGACACGATGACCGCCCGCCTGCCGACCGCCGAGGTCTACGTGGCCGCGGTGGCCAAGGAGAACGAGTGGCTGCCGCGGCTGGCGCCCGCGCTGCCGGTCGCCGTGCCGCGGATCCTCGGCCGGGGCGAACCAGGGGAGGGCTATCCCTTCCCGTGGTCGATCCGCGGCTGGCTACCCGGCGAGACCGCGGTACCCGAACGGCTCCCCGACCTGCCCGCGTTCGCCGTGTCGGTGGCCGAGTTCATCCATGCGCTCCAGCGCTGCGACACCACCGGCGGGCCGCTGGCCGGCGCGCACTGCTTCCACCGCGGCACCCCGCCCGCCCACTACGACGGGGAAACCCGGCGCTGTCTGTCCAAGTTGGACGGTCAGGTGGACACCGCGCGGGCGACCCGCGTCTGGGAAGCGGCGCTGGAAGCGCGCTACGACGGCCCGCCGCTGTGGTTCCACGGCGACCTCGCCTTCGGCAACCTGCTGGTGGAGCACGGAAAGCTGGTCGGGGTGCTCGACTTCGGCACCTCGGGCGTCGGTGATCCCGCCTGCGAACTGGTGCTCGCCTGGACGATGCTCGACGACCGCGCCCGCGCGGCCTTCCGCGAGGCGGTCGACCAGGACGAGGGCATGTGGGCGCGGGCCCGCGGCTGGGCGCTGTGGAAGGCCCTGCTCACGCTGGCCGCGGACCCGGCGAGGGACGACCAGCGGGAAGTGATCGAAAAGGTGCTCGCCGAAGCCTAGGGTCTACGACTGCATCGGGCTCATGTACTGCCAGGCGTCCGCCCACGACCGCAGCGGGCCCCGGCAGATGAACACGGCCTGCCCCTGCGTGCCGTTGTTGATCTGCTCGCCGTTGTCCACCAGCGTCACCGCCTTCACCTCGGCGAACAGGGATTCGGCGTCCTGCGGGGAGAAACCGACGACGATCGCGGTGGTGGCCGTTTCCGGCGGGCTGCCGAAGTACCAGTAACCCCGGTGCGGGCTGTGCACCTCGGGCAGGCCGCGCTCCGGGCCGTACTCGTCGAGCGCGCTGGCCTGCCAGTAGTGCCCGGCGAGCACGGTGGTGGTGGCGCGTTCGGCTTCCGGCACCGCGAGGTAGGCGCGTTCCACCGCGTCCACCATGTGCGGCCAGCCGAACTCCTCCAGTTGCATGTTCGCCGGGCTGAACGGCTGGTTCGCGTAGTGCGACAGCGGCCAGATCGGCGGCCCGGCGGGCAGGCCCCACAGCATGAGCACCCCGCACACCGCGTAGATCGGCCCGGCGATCCAGCGCACCTGCGCGCGCTTCGGCCCGCGCTGCTCGATCACCACCGCCGCGGCCGCCCAGCACACCACGAAGAGCCCCGCCATGTAGAACGAGCGCCCGTCGTTGTACCAGAACACGGCGATGATGCCCGCCGCGGCGAGGCCGTAGAAGCGGAACGGCCGCAGCGTCGGCGCGAAGAGCAGGGCCAGCACCCCGATGCACAGCATCACCGCGCCCAGCGGCCCGGCGACGTAGGAGAAGGCGACCGGGAAGAAGGTCTCCTTGCCGCCGCCCTCCGCCTCGATCTCCTTGGCCACCACCTCGGTCATCGCCGCCTGCGGCCAGTCGTGGGCACGCTGCCAGAGCAGGAACGGCACCGCCACCACGGCGGCGACGACCGCGCCGAGCCACAGCTGCTTCTTCAGCAGCATCTTGCGCGGGCCGAGCAGCAGCACCGCGATCGCGATGCCGATCCAGAACGCCGCCAGCATGACCTTGGCCTGCAGCCCGACGGCGGTGACCAGCGCGGCGTAGAGCAGCAGCCGGTCGTCGCGCTTGCGGACCCAGCGCAGCACCAGCCAGCCGGTCAGCGTCCAGAAGAACGAGTCGAAGGACTGGGTGGACAGCGTGTGCCCGGCGCCGTACATGAAGAACGGCGAGACGGCGAACACCCCGGCGGTGAGCAGCTGCGCCAGCTTGCCGCCGCCGAGTTCCCTGGCGATCAGCGCGGACAGGAACACCCCGGCGACGACCAGCGCGATGATCGGCAGCCGGGTGCCGATCACGGACTGGCCGAAGAGCAGGTCCATCGCGCGGGCCACCAGCGGGACCAGCGGCGGCTGGTCGGCCAGCCCGCTGCCCAGGTGCCGCCCGGCGGCCCGGAAGTACAGCTCGTCACCGAAGAACCCGTAGCGCCAGCTGGTCCCCAGCAGCAGGGCCGCGACCGCGCCCGCGACCACCGAGACCTGGCGCCAGGCCAGCTCCGGTGCCGTGGCGAGCGCCTGCTCCGGTGGGCGTTCGGCTACCGCGCTGGTCTGCAAAGAATTCTCCGAAACTGCTCCGATGTCGACAACCTAGGCTGCCACAACGCCGGGACCCGCACCTGCCCAGGCCCGGCTGGAGCACCGGGAACGTGTGCGGTACCACACGGATCAGTCCTCGCCACCGGACCAGTGGTGCAGGTAGGACAGCACGAAGCCGAGCAGGCCGGTGATCGCGGCGGCGGTGGTCATCGGCACGGCGAGCACACCGGCCACGCCTTCGACCACCGCGCCGCTGCCCACCACGATCCCGGCGGCCTGCCCCAGCACGAGTGCCACGCCGAGCACCAGGAACACCACCAGCCCGAGCTTGAAGACCGGCATGGTGACGCGCTTGAGCAGGGCGCGGGCGGGCGATTCGCTCATCAGGGGCTCCAGTGGGTTCAGGCGAAGAGGGGCAGCACACCGACGGCGACCAGCACGCCGATGAGCAGGACGGGCAGCACGAACCAGAGGATCAGCCGGACGAACATCCGGGCCGGGTCCACCCCGGCGATGCCGCTGGCGATGTAGATCGGCGCCGCGCCCGGTGGTGAGGCGCCCTCGGTGGAGGCGAAGATCAGGATGGCCACCGCCGCCGCGACCGGCGGTACCCCGGCGGCGACCAGCGCGCTGAAGCTCACCCCGCCGACCGCGGCGATGGTCGCGGTCCCGGTCAGCGGCGCCGAGATGATCACGATCAGCAGCCCGACCAGCGTGGCGATCACCACGGCCGGCGCGTCGATGCGTTCCATCAGCCCGGTCAGCTCGGCGACCAGGCCGAGTTCGCCGAGGCAGGCCGCCGCGGCGAAGGCGAAGAACAGGGTGGCGCCGATGATCGCGTACTTCGGGGCCATCGCGCCGAGCAGCTCGTTCCAGCCGCGGCCGGTGCGCGGCAGCCGCCGCCAGGCGACCAGCAGGGTGCCGATGATCATCAGCACCGGGATCCAGACCACGATGCTGATCTCGCCGGCCGCGTCCTCGCCGATCCAGCCTTCGAGCAGCTTCTGCCCGGTTTCGACGGTGAGGAACACCGGGATGGCGATGCCCGCGTAGACCAGCAGCGAGGTCCAGCCCTGCCGCCACGCGGTCCGGAACGGCAGGATGCCCTCGGGCTCCACCCGGCCGATCTTGTGCCTGCGCACCCAGATGAACACCACCAGGAACCGGTAGAGCACCGTCCACGAACCACCGACGAAGGCGCCGACGAGCAGCTGGTCGGCGGTCAGCACCGGGGCCACCGCGGCCGAGCCGAGCAGCAGGAACATCGACGAGCTGGGCGGGATCGAGATGCCCAGTCCGGCGTTGCCCGCGACCAGGCTGGCCGCCAGTTCGGGCCGCCAGTTCGAGCGGACCATCCACGGAATGGTCACCGAGCCGACCGAGGCGGCGATGCCGGACCCCGAGCCCGCCGGTCCGCCGAGCAGCGCGGAGGCGGCCGTCGAGACGTACCCGGAACCCCCGCGCATCCGGCCGAACACGGCGTTGAGCAGGGTGACCTGGCGGTCGATCAGGCCCAGTTCGGTGAGCAGGTAGCCCATGAAGACGAACGCGAGTGCGGCGAACACGACCTCTTCGGCGGCGGCGTCGGCGATCCCCGCCGCGGCCAGCGAAAGCGCTTCGGTCCCGCCGAACAGGCAGACCACCACGAAGCCCAGCACCATGGCCTCGCCGATGTTGCGCTTGAGGACGGCGTTCCAGACCACGATGACAACGATGTAGGTGACCAGCGCCCAGACGGCGACGCCCATGTGTACTCCTTTGTAGCGGGCGTGAAAAAGGAATTCAGGCGGCCAGGCGTGCGGCCAGCTCGAGGACGCGGCGTGCGCGGTCGACGATGGGCTGGTCGACGAAGGTGCCGTCGGGCAGGGCGATCGCCCCGCGGGCGCCGGCTGCTTCGGCGGCCTGGACCACGGCGCGCGCCCTGGCCACCTCCTGCTCGCTCGGCGCGAAGGCCCGCCGCACCACCGGGATCTGCCGGGGGTGGATGACCGAGCGGCCGAACATGCCGAGTTCCCGGCCGCGCCGGGTGCTGTGCAGCAGCCCGTCGTCGTCCCGGACGTTGGCGTGCACCGACATGGCCGGTGCGGGAAGTCCCGCGACCGCGGCGGCGAGCACCGCGCGCAGTCGCAGGTGGTCCAGCGCGTCGGACGCGGTGAGCGCCAGCGCCGAAGCCAGGTCCTGTTCCCCCAGGCCGAGACCGGCGGTGCGGGGGTGGGCGGCGATCTCGTCCATGGCGGCGAGCCCGCGCGCCGACTCGATCAGCACGTGCACGCGGAAACCCGCGGGCAGCAGGTTGTCCAGCGCGTCGAGCTGGGCGGTCGATTCCACCTTCGGCAGGCGGAGACCGCCGAGCCCGGGCAACCCGGCCAGCGCGGCGAGATCGCCGAGGTCGCCGATCCGCACGTGCCGCGGCGGCCCGTCGTGCGGCTGGGACAGGTATTCGGCCACGGTCGCGCGTGCGGTGTCCTTGTCCGCGGGCGCGACGGCGTCCTCCAGGTCGATGAGCACGACGTCGGCCCCGCTCGCGGCGGCTTTTTCGAACCGTTCGGGCCGGTCACCGGGGACGTAGAGCCAGGTCAGCGGCGCGTTCACGCGACAACGCCCCGGTCCCGCAGCGCCGCGATCCGCGTGTGGTCGTAGCCGAGTTCGCCGAGCACCTCGTCGGTGTGCCTGCCCTTCGCCGGACCGGGCCACCGGACCTCGCCGGGGGTCTCGGACAGCCGGAACTGGACGTTCTGCACGGTGACTTCGCCGAGTTCCTCGTCCGGCAGGTCGAGAAAGGTGCCGAGCGCCTGGTACTGCGGATCCTTCACGATGTCGGAGGCGTCGTAGACCAGCGCGATCGCCGCCTGTGCCTCCTCGAAGGCCGCGATCACGTCCTCGCTGTCGCGTTCGGCGATCCACCCGGCGACGGCGGCATCGAGTTCTTCGACGTGCGCGACCCGGCCCTGACCGGTGGCGAACCACGGCTCGTCGATCAGCTCGGGCCTGCCGACCAGGCGCATCACCCGCTCGGCGATGGACTGCGCGCTGGTGGAAATCGCCACCCACCGGCCATCGCGCGTGCGATAGGTGTTGCGCGGCGCGTTGCTGTTGGAGCGGTTACCGGTGCGCCGCGGCAGCACGCCGAGCGCCTTGTACGCGGTGACCTGCGGCCCGAGCAGCCCCAGGATCGGCTCGATGATCGCCATGTCGATCACCTGCCCGCGGCCGGTCTGCCGGCGCGCGTCCAGCGCCACCATCACCGCGTAGGCCATGGCCAGCCCGGCGATGCCGTCGGCCAGCGCCAGCGGCGGTAGCACCGGCGGTCCGTCCGGCTCACCGGTGGAGGAGGCGAACCCGCTCATCGCTTCGGCGAGCGTGCCGAACCCCGGCCGCTTCGCCATCGGGCCGGACTGGCCGAATCCGGTCATCCGCGCGATCACCAGGCGCGGGTTGAGTTCGTGCAGTTCGGCCGGTCCGAGGCCCCAGCGCTCCAGCGTGCCCGGCCGGAAGTTCTCGATCAGCACGTCGCTGCGCGCGGCCAGCTCCCGCAGGATCGCCTGGCCGTCCTCAGTGGACAGATCGACCGCGGCGGTGCGCTTGTTGCGGGCCAGCGACTTCCACCACAGGCCGGCGCCCTCGGCGGCCGGGCCGTGGCCGCGGGCCGGATCGCCCTTGCGGGGGTGCTCGATCTTGATCACGTCGGCGCCGAAGTCCCCGAGCATGGCCGCCGCGGACGGCCCGGCGAACAGGGTGGCGACGTCGAGAACGCGGAGCGACGACAGTGGGCTCATGACTCATAAGTTATAAGACTCGGCCGAGTGCGCCAGGGTCCTGTTGTGCAGGTCACAGGCGCCCGGCGAATTCGACCTATGTGTGCTGGCCGTAATACAACGTATTACGTTGAGAACACATAGGTGGAAACGAGGGCCGACGCGGCGTTCGCGCCGCCCGGTAGCGTGGTCGCCACCGCGGGTATCGAGAGGGGTTTCGGGGCATGGCTGGACCACCGCAGAGCAAGGCGGACTACGTCTACACCTCGCTGCTCGACGACCTGCGCAACGCCCGCATCTCCGGCGGCACCCCGCTGCGCGCCACCGAGATCGCCCAGCGGCTCGGGGTGTCCATCACGCCGGTGCGGGAAGCGCTGCGGCGCCTGGAGAACGACCGGCTCATCCGGTACGAGCAGCACCACGGCGCCACGGTGATCGACCTGTCCGCCGACGCGCTGGTCGAGTACTACAACGTGCGGGCCGTGGTCGAGGGGCTCGGCGCCCGGCTCGCCGCCGCGCGGATCACCGACGAGCAGCTCGCGCGGCTGCGGGCGATCCACGACCGGATGGTCGCCGACGAGGGGGCGGGCCGGTACGAACTGCTCGGTGAGCAGAGCCGCGAGTTCCACCTGGCCATCGCGGACATCGGCGGCCCCGCCTTCCTCGGCGCGCACGCCAGGGCCGTGCGCAACAACTTCCCGGTGCCCGCGCACGCCTCCCTCTGGCTGGACCCGGACCAGGCGCGCAACCACCTGACCGTGCACGAACAACTGCTCAAGGCGCTGAAGGCGGGCGACGGCACCACCGCCGAACGGATCATGATCGACCACGTCCAGTTCAGCGGGAAGTACCGGCTCGACCGCCCCGGCGGCTAGCACCGGACACCGCCTAAGCGTCCCGGAGCAGCTGCTCGAAACTGGGCACCGAGCTGAACTCGTCGGCGGGTTTGCGCGGCTGGGCGCCGAGCACCTTCCTGGCCAGTTCCGCGCCGGCGCGGTCGATCCGTTCGCGCAGGGCGCCGTCGTCGGCCCAGTCGTCGGTGGCGGCGAACACCGAGGTGGTCACCACGTCCGCGTGCAGGTAGGTGAACAGCGGGCGCAGGTTGTACTCCAGTGCCAGCGAATGCCGCGGCGTGCCGCCGGTGGCGCCGAGCAGCACCGGCAGCCCGGTCAGCGCCCTGTTGTCCAGGATGTCCACAAAGGACTTGAACAACCCGGAGTACGAGGTGGTGAAGACCGGGCTGACCGCGATCAGCCCGCTCGCCCCGGTGACCTTCTCGAGCACCTCGGGCAGGCCACCGGCCGGGAAGCCGGTCAGCATCATGTTCACCACGTCGTGCGCGATGTCGCGCAGTTCCACGGTTTCCACGGTCACCTCGGCGCCTTCGGCTTCGAGCGCGGCGGCGGTGGCCGCGCCCAGCCGGTCGGCGAGCAACCGGGTGGACGACGGCTGCCGCAGGCCCGCCGAGATGGTGACGATCTTGACCTCGTTCATCGCGTTCTCCACTCAGACGAGTTCGGACTGCTGGGCCTGCTCGGACTGCTGGGCGGCGACGCGGTCGGCGTGGCTCGGCGGGTTCGACGGCACGTGCTCCGGCCGCTTCGCCTCCATCTCCTTGCGCAGCACCGGGACGACCTCCTCGGCGAGCAGGTCGATCTGCTCCAGCACGGTCTTCAGCGGCAGCCCGGCGTGGTCGACCAGGAACAGCTGGCGCTGGTAGTCGCCGACCCCCTCGCGCATGCCCGCGTACCGCTCGATCACCTGCTGCGGGCTGCCCACGGTCAGCGGGGTGCTCGCGGTGAAGTCCTCCATCGACGGCCCGTGCCCGTAGACCGGCGCGTTGTCGAAGTACGGGCGGAACTCGGTCCACGCGTCCTGCGAGTTCTTCCGGATGAACGCCTGGCCGCCGAGGCCGACGATGGCCTGGTCGGCCTTGCCGTGGCCGTAGTGCTCGAAGCGCTGGCGGTAGAAGTTGACCATCTGGGCGGTGTGGGACATCGGCCAGAAGATGTTGTTGTGGAAGAAGCCGTCGCCGTAGTACGCGGCCTGCTCGGCGATCTCCGGGCTGCGGATCGAGCCGTGCCAGACGAACGGCGGCACGCCGTCGAGCGGGCGCGGGGTCGAGGTGAAGCCCTGCAGCGGGGTGCGGAACTTGCCCTCCCAGTCGACCACGTCCTCCTCCCACAGCCGCCGCAGCAGCGCGTAGTTCTCGATGGCCAGCGGGATGCCCTGGCGGATGTCCTGGCCGAACCACGGGTAGACCGGGCCGGTGTTGCCGCGGCCGAGCATCAGGTCCATCCGGCCGTCCGAGATGACCTGGAGCATGGCGTAGTCCTCGGCGATCTTCACCGGGTCGTTCGTGGTGATCAGCGTGGTCGAGGTGGACAGCGTGATGTGCTCGGTCACCCCGGCCAGGTAGCCGAGCAGCGTGGTCGGGGAGGAGGCCACGAACGGCGGGTTGTGGTGCTCGCCGGTGGCGAAGACGTCCAGTCCGGCCTGGTCGGCGTGCTGGGCGATCTTCAGCATCGACCGCACGCGCTGGGTGTCGTCGGGGGTCTCGCCGGTGGTGGGGTCCGTGGTGACGTCGCTCACGGTGAAGATGCCGAACTGCATGGGGAGCCTCCTGTGGTCCTCCGGCGCCCGGGGTGGCGCTACCGGGTAAACGTCTCGCGCGAAAGAATATTTCCCGCGAGACGTTTCGGCTCACCCGAGGGGGTCGAAATGCAGGGCGAGCAGGCGGGGCACGTCCTCGCGCTCGGCCCTGGCCATCCCGCATTCGGTGCAGATGCCCCAGTCCCGCCGGACGTGGCGCCGGATCAGGGCCGCCTGCTCGGCCGCGTGGACCGGCTGGTCGGGGTGGTACGGGACCAGGGAGAAGTAGAGCTCCGCGGTCGTGTCGAGGTCGGCGAGCGGGGCGAAGAACTCCTCGGCGTGCTGGTACTGGGGCACGGTGAAGGAGACCCAGGCGGCGCGGGGCAGGGCGTTGGCCAGCTCGACCTGGGTGCGCAGCGAGCGCGGCTCGACCATGTGGCGGTGCTCGAAGTCGCCGTAGCAGAGGTGGACGCCGGCGGGCACGGCCGCGGGAACGTGGTCGAGCAGAGCAGCGAGCTTGCCGGTCAGGTCGTCGGCTCGGCCGGGGTCGAGGTCGATGGTCACCGTCTCGACGGCGGCGTCCCACTGCACGGCGAGGTCTTCGGGCGGGATCTGGGCCAGCAGGTGGTCGAGGTCGGCGAGCAGGGCGGTCGCGTAGGAGGGGATGAGGCGGTCGCGGTCGTCGGGGTGGAAGAGGTTGCCGACGGCCAGCGGGGTCGGGTACTGCACCTGGAACCGGGTGCCGGGGCGGATCACGCCCTCGTCCCGGAGTCGGGTGAAGGTCTTATAAGACTTCGTGTACTCGCGGGCGTAGCCGAGGTCGGGCCAGGGCAGCGTCGCGGGGTCGGTGCCGGGGGCGAGGCGGACGGTGGGGCCGCCGCTGTAGTCGTTGGCCGGGGTGTGGTCGTCGAAGACGAGGCCGGGGGTGGCTCGGACGAGCGGCAGCTGGAAGCCGATCCATTGGGCGCGCTGGCCGGTTTCGCCGTCGGGGAGGCGCTTCGCGCGGTGCGGGGCGAGTGCGCGCAGCACGCTTTCGGTGTCGGGCAGGTTGACGCCGCCGTTGAAGTGGACCTGCATGGGGCTCTCCTCGGGGTCAGGCATTCGTCTTGGTGCGCAGGGAAGTGGTGGTGAGCAGGGCGATGGCGAGCAGGGCGGCGCAGAGGTAGGCGGCGAAGGCGAGCGCGTCGGTCATCGCCTGGCCGCCGGTGAGCGAACCGGAGGCGCTGAAGAACACCGTGGTGATCACCGCGATGCCCAGTGCGGAACCGAGTTCGCGGGTGACGCTCTGGATGCCCGAACTCTGGCCGGCGCGTTCGGGCGGGATCTCGGCGAGCACCACGTTGGTCACCTGCGCGGTGGCGAACCCGACGCCGACGCCGTAACCGAGCAGCGCGAGCACGATCGGCCACCAGCTCGTCTCGGGGCTGGCCAGCAGGCCGAGTGCGGCGAGACCGCCGATTTCCAGCGCCAGGCCGAGGCGGACCTGGGTGAGCGGGGACGACTTCATCGAGAAGCTGGCGCCGCTGGCCGCGAAGCTGCCCAGCGCCAGCGCGGCCAGTGCCCAGGCCGCTTCGAGCGGGGTGTAGCCGAGGGTGAGCTGGAGCCACAGCGGCAGGACCGCGAGCAGGCCGAACTCGCCGATGCCGACGAGCAGGGTGATCGCGTTGCCGTTGCGGAAGGACGGGATGGTGAACAAGCGGACGTCCAGCAGGGCGGCGTCGCCGAGCTTGGCCTGGCCGCGGAGGAACACGGTCAGCAGCAGGGCCGCCAGCACGAGGGCGACCAGCGCCGGGGACGGGCCGGCGGACCAGAGCCACGGTTCGGTGATCAGCAGCCAGCCGTGGCTGCGGCCCTCGATCAGCGCGAACGCGATGAGGCCGAGCCCGGCAGCTGACAACACCGCGCCGGTGAAGCCGATCCGGCCGCTTCGCCGGGGCGTCGCGGGCAGGTAGGCGAATGCCACGAGGGCGATCAGGGCGGCGAGCGGCAGGTTGATGCCGAACGCCCAGCGCCACGAGAACCCGGCCAGCCAGCCGCCGAGCAGCGGGCCGAGCGCGGCCGCCGCGCCGATCGTCGAACCCCAGACGGCAAACGCTTTCGCCCGGTCCGGGCCGGGGAACGCGGTGTTCACCAGCGACAGCGAGGCGGGCAGGATCAGCGCGCCGCCGACGCCCTGCAGGAAGCGGGCGGCGATGACCAGTTCGCCGGTCGGCGCGAGCGCGACGGCGAGGCTGGTCGCGGCGAACACCGCCAGCCCGAAACCGAACACGCGGCGGGCGCCGTGCAGGTCGGCGAGGCGGCCGGTGAGCAGGAGCAGGGCGGCGAAGACGATGGCGTAGGACTCCTGGACCCACTGCGCCTGCGCCGAGGAGAGCGCCAGGTCCTCGATGACCGGCGCCAGGATGACGTTGACGATCGTGAGGTCGACCACGATCAGGGCGACGCCGAGGGAGACGGCGACGAGTCCGAGCCAGCGGTGCGCGGGACGGTGCACTATGCTGAAACCTCCATGGTGAAGTAACTTCATCATGAAGTTAGTTTGGCGGACGGTAGGTTGTCAATCTGGGTCGCGGCGACGGGGAGAGGTCATGAAGAAGGTCGGTTCCAGCGGGGAGTCCCCGGTGGATCGGGTGCTGGACGGGTTGCGGGGTTTCGGCGCGCACTACACCGAGTTCACCCGGGGGTTCGCCGCCCACCTGGGCCTGCACGCCACCGACGCGGCGGCGCTGGTGGAGATCCTCTACGCCGAGGACCACGGGGAGCCGCTGTCACCGGCGCGGTTGAGCGAGCGGATCTCGCTGACTTCCGGTGCCACCACGGCGTTGCTGCACCGGTTGGAGCGCGCGGGGCACATCGTCCGGACGCGCGAGCACAGCGACCGGCGGATCGTCACGCTGCGGAGCAGCCCGGAGATCCAGGGGCCGGGGCGGGAGTACTTCGGCCCGCTGGCGGAGCACCTCGGCGCGATGCTGGCGAAGTACCCGGCCGCGGAAATCGCCCGCTTCGAAGCCTTCCTGGCCGATCTGCAGTCCACTATGGACACGGTGCTGGCCGAACAGCAGCACTGAGACGGACTTCCTGCCGCGCGGGCCCTACCGCTCGGGCTCTGCTGCCGCTCGGGCCCTACCGCGCAGGCCCTGCCCCGCGCAGGCCCTGCCCCGCCCAGGGCAAGGCCCTGCCCCGGGGCGGGCCTTGCCCTGGGCGGGCCTTGCCCCGGGGCGGGCCTTGCCCCGGGTGGGTCCTGCCCCGGGGCGGGCCTTGCCCCGGGCGGGCCCTGCCCGGGCGAGGTGCGGTGAATGTGGCTTTCACAGCGGAATCCGCTGTGAAAGCCACATTCACGGCACTCGCTGACGGCGGCGGCCTGGCACGAAGGGGGCTTTCGGAGCGTCTCGAAAAGCCGCCGTCGGGACGTTCGCCGGGGCTGGGGTCAGAGGGATTCGGCGGCGGCGGTGGCTACCTTGAGCACGTCGGATTCGCAGGTGGAGGTGCTGATCGAGGCATCGGCGTCGGCGTAGTAGGTGGCGCCGATGTAGGCGTTGCCGATCAGCACGTGCACCGAGCATTCGTCGGTGTTGAAGGAGGTGCGCGTGGCCTTGTCCGCCCCGGGCACGTCGGCCGAGCCGCCGGGGGTGCCCTGTCCGGCCATGGTGTCGTAGTAGCGGCTCGCCGCCGCCGCGCCGGCGCCGCTCTTGCCCGGCAGCGAGGTCGACAGGTGGATCGACAGCTCCACCCGGATCGGGCTCTCGCCGGAGTCCCACAGGCACGAGTGCCCGTTCATGGTCACGTCCGGATCGGAGGTGCCCAGGTCCTTGGTCTCGTCGCTCATCTTCTCCGGCAGGCCGCTGACCCGGCTCTCCACGTCGGTACACCCGGGCACCTTGGTGAACCGGTCCGGCGGGCCGGCCGCGCTGCTCGGCGCGGAGATCGGCGCCGAGCGCGACGAGGAACTGTTGCTGTCGATCAAAAAGTACGCCCCCACGCCCAGCCCGCCCAGCAGCAGCACACCCACCAGGCACAGCGTGACGATCAGCCCGGTGTTCGACTTCTTCGGCGGCGGATACCCCGGATATCCCGGATAACCCTGCGGATGCCCCTGATATCCCTGCGGCGGCGGGTAGCCCGGCTGCATGTTTCGTCCCCCCAACTGACGCGCTGGCGCCCGTCAGTAGACCACACAGCCCGCGGCCACCCGCCGTCCGGAGTGGACTTCATTCACACCTGAAAGCGGACAATTCCCTCGGCTGCCAGGTAGACGGCCCCGTCCGGGCCGACCGCCAATCCGGCGAACGGGATCGGCGCGCCCGGCATGCCGTCGGCGAACAGGGCCCGTGGCTCCGCCGGTGGTGGCGCGACCGCCAGGTCCGTGGCCTCGATCCGCGACTCGCCCGTGCTCAGCGAAATCGCCCGCAGCCGGCCGTGCGTGGTTTCCACCGTGAACACCTCGTCGCCGCGCACGGCCAGGCCCTGCGGTGCGCCGAGTTCCGTGGCGATCGGCACCGCGTCACCGTCCTCGATGCGGAACACGCCCCCGCGGTGGTCGTCACTGAAGTACACGCGGTCCGACGGGTCCAGCGCCACGTCCACCGGGTGGTCGAGGCCCTCGGCGAGCACACTCACCTCGTCCGCCGAGTCGATCGCCACCACGCGGCCCGCGTCCGCTTCGGCGACCACCAGCGCGCCATCGGCCCGCACCGCGATGCCCATCGGGCGCGCCAGCCCGTTCGCCCGCAACCGCGACTCGCCGGTGGCCGGGTCGTACGTGCTCACCTGCCCGTACTGCGAGGTCAGGTGCAGCAGCTCACCGTCGGCGACCACGCCGTGGGTGAAGATCAGCAGCTCGTCGGTGCGCACGCCGCCCGACGGATCCGGGCTCGCCAGCCGGTAGTGGTCGCCGGCGTGGACGCGGCCGCCCAGGTCGACGGTCACCCCGTACGGCCCGCCGAACCCCGGTTCGACCACCTGCCGGATCCGGCCGTCCGGATGCAGCTCGGCCAGGCCACCACTGGCGTAGCTGGAGACGAACATCCGGTTCTCCGCGTCGAAGGCGGCGTTGTCCAGCCCCACCACCCCGCTGGTCAGCAGCGAACGGTCACCGCTGCCGTCGATCCGGGTGACGATGCCCGCCGCGCCACGGGACAGCACGTGCAGCACGCCACCGCGGTCGAACCGCACGGCCACCGGCTCGTGCACCTCCTCGGCGACCAGTTCCGGCGCACCGCCGTCGAGCGGCACGCGGAACACCTGCCCGGTGAGCATGTGCGGGTAGTAGAGGCAGCCGTCCGGGCCGAGCTGCATCGCGTTGCCCATGGCCAGCCCGTCGGCCAGCACGCGCACCGTGCCGCCGGTCAGCTCCACCACCCGGCCGCCCGGGCGCATCTCGTTCACGAACAGCCGGTCGCCGACGCAGGTGATCCCGTTGGGCAGCCGCAGTTCCTCGGTGACCAGCTGGAACTCGCCGCCGGGATCGCGCCGCCACACCCGCCCGGGCACCAGATCGGTGATGTACATCGAGCCGTCGGCACCGAAGGCGAGGTCATCCGGCGACTGCACCGGACCGCCCTCGGGCACCACGATCTCGACGTCACCGGAACCGAGGTCCACCGCGCTGATCCGCCCGGCGAGGAACTGCGCCACGTACAGGCGGCCGTCCGGGCCGAACGCGACGCCGTTCGAACCGGGCAGCGGGTTCGGCCGGGTCAGCCGGGTGCCGCTCATTCGGCCTCCGCCATGACCTCGTCCATCCGGTGCGCGCGCCAGTCGCGCAGCACCTCGTGGAAGGCGATCGGCCCGTCGCCGTAGGAGAACCGGCGCTCGTGCGGCATGCCCTCGTTGTTGTAGTACCCGGGCGTGCACTCGAGGTGGAACTTGTACTGGTCGGCCGACTTCACCTCGATCGTGGCCACCCAGCCGTCCTCGGCCGCCGCGGTCGGCTCCACGCAGCGGACCCCGCGCCGCCGGGCTTCGGCGACCACCTCGCCGACGTGCGTGGCCTGCTCGTCGAGGATGTGCACGAAGTTCACCGAGGCCGCGTTCTGCAGCGGTCCGAGGTGGAAGAGGTTGGGGAACTTGCTGCTGTAGAACCCGTGCAGCGTCTTCGGCCCGCGGCCCCAGTGCTCGAACAGCGAGATCCCGCCGCGCCCGTGCACCGGCAGCTTCCCGGACAGCACCCCGGAGATGCCGACCTGGAAACCGGTGGCGAAGACGATGCAGTCCACTTCGTACTCCCGGTCGCCGACCACCATGCCGCGCTCGGTGATCCGCTGCACCCCGCCGTGGTCGGCGGTGTCCACCAGGGTGACGTTGGGGCGGTTGAAGGTCTCCAGGTAGTTGTCGCTGAACGTGGGCCGCTTGCACATGTAGCGGTACCAGGGCTTCAGCAGTTCGGCCGTCGCCGGGTCCTCGACCAGCCGGTCCACCCTGGCGCGGAGCTCGTTCATCTTCTGGAAGTCGACGATCTCGTCGATCTGCTCGCGCTGCTCGGCGGACAGCTCCGGGTAGGAGTCGCTCGGGATGAGCTTCTGCAGCAGCTGCGCGCTGCCCGTCCAGGCGTCGGCGACCAGGTCCTCCTCGGTGGGTCTGCCGGTGACCACGGAGAGGAAGTTGTCGCGGCGGCGCCGGTGCCAGCCGGGGGTGAGCGAGGCGGCCCACGCCTGGTCCGTCCGGCGGTTCCCCCGGACGTCCACAGTGGACGGCGTGCGCTGGAACACGTACAGGTGCTCGGCGTCGCGGCCCAGGTGCGGCACCACCTGGATGGCGGTGGCGCCGGTGCCGACTACGGCCACCTTCTTGTCCGCCAGCCCGGTCAGGCCGCCCTCGGCGGTGCCGCCGGTGTAGTCGTAGTCCCAGCGGCTGGTGTGGAAGGTGTGCCCCGTGAACGTCTCGATCCCGGGAATGCCGGGCAGTTTCGGTGTGCTGAGCGTGCCGCTGGAGACCACCACGAACTGGGCGCGCATCCGGTCGCCGCGGTCGGTTTCCACCACCCACTCGGATTCGTCGTCGTCCCAGCGCAGCGAGGTCACCCTGGTCTGGAAGCAGGCGTCGCGGTAGAGGTCGAACTTCCGCCCGATCGCCCGCGAGTGCTGCCGGATCTCCTCACCCGGCGCGTACTTCCACTCCGGGACGTAGCCGACCTCCTCCAGCAGCGGGAGGTACACATAGGACTCGATGTCGCAGTGGATGCCGGGGTAGCGGTTCCAGTACCAGGTGCCGCCGAAGTCCCCGCCGTCGTCGATCAGCCGGATCCGGTCGAGCCCGGCCTGGCGCAGCCGGGCCCCGGCGAGCAGGCCGCCGAACCCGCCGCCGACCACGATGGCGTCCATCCGGTCGGTCAGCGGTTCGCGCTGGTAACCGGGGTCGACGTACGGATCGGCGCCGTACGAGCTGAACTCTCCTTCCGTGCGGCGGTACTGCGCGTTGCCGTCGGGGCGGATCCGGCGTTCGCGCTCGGCCCGGTATCTGGCGCGCAGGGCGTCCGGGTCGAAGCCGAGGTCGTGGGGAGTGGGCATGACTGCCTTTCCGGTGGTGGGGACTACCAGGTGACGGGGAGCGCGTAGACGCCGTAGACAAAGCCGTCGTGCTTGAACGGGATGTCGGCGAAGTCGGCGGCCAGCGCCAGTTCGGGGGCGCGCCGGTAGAGCGTGCGGTAGACCACCTCCAGCTCCAGCCGGGCGAGCGGCTGGCCGAGGCACTGGTGCACGCCGAAGCCGAAGGCGACGTGGTGGCGTGCCTCGCGGGTGATGTCGAGGCGGTCGGGGTCGGGGAAGGCGTCGGCGTCGCGGTTGGCGATCTCGTTGGGCAGCACCAGCCCTTCGCCCGCGCGGACCACCTGCCCGGCGACTTCGAGGTCCTCCAGCGCGACGCGGCGCCGACCGCCGTGGGTGATGTTGAGGTAGCGCAGCATTTCCTCGACCGCGCGGGTCGCCACGGTGGGATCGTCGGACTCGCGCAGGAGCTCGAGCTGGCCGGGGTTGCGCAACAGCAGCAGGGTGCTCAGCGCGATCATGTTCGCGGTGGTCTCGTGCCCGGCGATCAGCAGCAGCACGGCCATCGCGGTGGCCTGCTCGAGGTTCAGCTCGTCCGCCTTGATCCGCTCGCACAGCCGCGACAGCAGGTCGTCGCCGGGGTTGTCCATTTTGGACATCAACAGGCCGCCGAGGTAGCGGGCCAGGTTGCCGGACGCCTCGGCCCGCTGCTCCGGGGTGGAGTTGCGGTTGATCATCGTCTTGCTGTTGTCCTGGAAGAACCCGTGATCGCGGTACGGCACGTCGAGCAGTTTGCAGATGACCAGCGACGGCACCGGCAGCGCGAAGCCCTCCACCAGGTCGGCCGGTTTCGGGCCGCCGAGGAACTCGTCGAGCGCGTCGTCGACGATCTGCTGCACCATCGGCCGCATCGCCGCCACCTTCTTGATCGCGAAGGCGGACCCGACCATGCGCCGCAGCCGCGCGTGCTCGGGGTCGTCCATGCCGATGAAGCTGAGCGTGGCCCGGCCGGGGGCCTGGCGCGGGTAGGTCGGGTGCATCATGTCGGCGCTGACGCGGGGATCGGTGAGCACCGCGCGCTGGTCGGCGTACCGGGTGACCAGCCACGGGGTGCTGCCGTCCCACAGCTTGATCCGGGTCATCGGCGTCTCCCGCTGGAGCTCGCGCAGTTCCGGCGGCGGGTCGAAGGGGCAGCCCGCGGCCCGGGCCATCGGGTACTCGGGGGTGGGCACGGTGCTGGTCATCGGGAACCTCCAAGGTGCTGCCGGCGGTGCAGACGGGCTTGTTTCGGCATGTTCCAGCCGAGTACGCCGACGGCCTTGCCGTGGCGTGCGTAGCGGGCGACGAAGCGCCGGGCGGCCGGATCACCCTCGACCACGCTCACCTCGGCGTCGGCGGTGAGCACGCCGTGGATCTGCAGCTTCGCGTCGAACTGGTCGGTCCAGAAGTACGGGATCGGGGTGTACGGCTGGTCGGCGCCGAGCAGGTTGGCGGCCACGGCCAGCGCCTGCTCGGTGGCGTTGGTGCGGTTTTCCAGGCGCAGCAAGGAACCGAGGTGCTCGTGGTGCCAGCGGGCGACGTCACCGGCGGCGTAGATCCCGTCGGCCGCGCGGCACCGGGAATCGCAGACGACGCCGTTGCCCAGCACCAGACCACTGTCCTCCAGCCAGTCCGTGCAGGGAATGGCCCCGAGCGCCACGACCACCAGATCGGCCTCCAGCACCTCGCCGGTGCACAGCCGCGCGCCGGTGACTCGGCCGCTGTTCGCGGCGTCGGTGGTGAGGCCGTCGACCCCGGCGCCGAGCCGCAGTTTCACCCCGTTCTCGTTGTGCAGTTCGGCCAGCAGACCGGAAGCCAGCGGCCCGAGTTGCGCGGCCAGCGGGGCGGCCTGCGGTCCGGCGAGCACGACCTCCACGCCGAGACCCCGTGCGGTGGCGGCGATTTCGGCACCGAGCACCCCGTCACCGACGACCAGCAACCTGCGTGCGGCGAGCAGTTCGGCGCGCAGGGCGAGCGCGTCGTCCAGTGAGCGCAACACGTGTACTCCGGTCAGGCCCTCCTGACCGGGCAGCGTGCGCGGGCGGACCCCCGTGGCCAGCACGATCGCGTCGGCGGCCAGCGCGCGCCCGGATTCCGTGTGCACGGTGCGGTTCGCCACGTCCAGCGACGCGGCGGCGTCGCCGAGCAGGAACTCCGCGTCCAATGCGTCGAGCACCTCGCGGGTGCGCAGGTGCGAGCGTTCGGGCTGCCAGGCCCCGGCGAGCACCTGCTTGGACAGCGGCGGCCGGTCGTAGGGCACGTGCTCTTCGTCGCCCAGCAGGGTCAGCGCGCCGGTGTAACCCTTGCGGCGCAAGGCTTCCGCAGTGGCGAGCCCGGCGGCCGAGGCGCCGGCGACGAGCACCCTGGCCGGAGTGCTCACGCCTCGCTCAGCGCGATCGCGGCGGCCGGGCAGACGTCGGCGGCCTCGCGCACCGCCGCTCGCAGGTGCTGGGCGGGTTCGGCCTCCAGCAGCACCACCACGCCGTCCTCGTCGCGCTGGTCGAACACCTCGGGGGCGGCCAGCACGCACGAACCGGCACCGCAGCACTTGTCCTCGTCGACCGTGATCTTCACGTTTCTTGTCCTCTCGGGTGTTTCGGCTACCGGCCGGGGGTGACCGGCGCCGTCCACAGGCCGGTGATCGCGTCGATCAGGCCGGTGGCGGTGCGCTCCCAGGTGTCCTGGCGCCCGGTGCCCTCGGCGAGGGCGCGCTCGCGCTCGGCGCAGCCGTGGGAGATCAAGTGGCGGGCCATGTCACCGCGTTCCAGGTGCACGGGCACCGGGAGCGCGGGCAGGCAGTGGTTGAGCCGCTCGACCACCTGCCGGACCGGCTCGCCGGCCAGCGCGTCGTCGACGACCACCCGCCGCAGCACCGGATCGGTCATCACCTGCTCGCCGAAGCGGGCGAACCAGGTGGGGCTGCCGAGCTCGGCCAGGTGCTCGGTGAACGGGCGGACCAGGCAGGCGATCCAGTCGCGCACCTCGCCGTGGCCCTCGATCCGCTCGATCATCCGCACGCGGCGGTGCTCGATCGGCTCGGCGTGCCGGTGCAGGATCGCCCGCACCAGCGCGGTCCGGTCGCCGAAGTGGTAGCCGACGGCGAAGTTGTTGCCCTGTCCGGCGGCTTCGCCGATCTGGCGGTGGGAGACCGCGGTGACCCCGTGCTCGGCGAACAACCGCTCCGCCGCGGTGAGGATCGACTCACGGGTGCTCACCGAGCGCCCGTACCGGCTCACCGTGCCTCCTCACGTCGTTCAACGGCCTGTCGGAAAACAGCTAACCGACTTCGCGGGCTTGAGTCAAGCGACTGACTTAGATTTCGGCCGATGTCCCGGTGTGACGGCCTCGGTGCGTGGGGTAACCGCGGAGCGAATTTCACACGTGTGTCGCGTCCGTAATACGGCGTATTACGGACGCGACACCGGTGTGAAAATCAGCGGGTGATCGGGGCGGTCCAGAGGCCGGTGATGGCGTCGATCAGGCCGGTGGCGGCCTCGTCCCAGGTGGTGCGCGGGGTGGCGGTGCCTTCGGCGAGAGCTCGTTCGCGTTCGGCGACCACGTGCACCAGTAGCGTGCGCAGCATGTCGCCGCGTTCGGCGCGCACCTCGGGTGGCAGGACAGGCGGGCACTGCCGGGAGTTGTCGATCACCGACTGCAGTGACGGCGTGGCCAGCGACTCTTCGGTCATGATCGCCCGGAACGCCGGGTCGGTCATCACCTGCGCGCTGAACCGCCCGTACCAGGACTGGCCGTCGAACGAGGCCAGGTGCGTGGTGATCGGGCGGACCAGGCAGGCCACCCAGTCGCGGACCTCGCGGGAGCCCGCGGCGGCCGCGGCCATCTCGGTGCGCAGTGCCTCGATCGGCCCGGAATGCCGCCGCACGATCGCGCGGACGAGATCGGCCTTGGTGCCGAAGTGGTAGCCGACGGCGGCGTTGTTGCCCTGCCCGGCGGCGGCGCTGATCTGCCGGTTGGACACCGCGTAGAGCCCCTGCTCGGCGAACAGCCGTTCCGCGGTGGTCAGTATCTGCAGCCTGGTGGCGCCGACCTGCGCGGATCGGGGGGTTCTGCCGAGTTCGGTCACCACGATCACCACCGTACAGGGGCGGTGTGCGGGGCACTGACCAGGACGAGTTCGCCCACCACCGCGAGCCTGCTCATCTACTGTCCTCCTGGGGGTCGCCGGGGGGACAGTCAAACCGGACAGTTTATGCTAAGTCAAGCGCCTGCTTTAATTCTGTTGTTTACCGAGCTCAGGGAGGCCGCCTCGTGGCGTCCATGCCAGTGACCACGCCCGCCGAACCCGCCGATCCGGCGCCGGTGGCGGCCCGGCGGCCCAACCTCGTCGTCGCCGTGCTGGCCTTCGGCGGGGTGACCGTCGCGCTGATGCAGACGGTGATCATCCCGCTGGTGCCCCTGCTGCCCGACCTGCTCGGCTCCACCCCGGCCGACACCGCCTGGGCGATCACCGCCACCCTGCTCGCCGCCGCGGTCGCCACGCCGACCATGGGGCGGCTCGGCGACATGTACGGCAAGCGCCGGATGCTGCTGATCAGCCTCGGCCTGCTGATCGCCGGCTCGGTGCTGGCCGCGCTGAGCACCAGCCTCGCGCCGCTGGTGGTGGCGCGCGTGCTGCAGGGACTGGCCTCCGGCGTGATCCCGCTGGGCATCAGCATCATGCGGGACGAACTGCCCGCCGAACGGCTCGGCTCGGCGACCGCGCTGATGAGCGCGTCGCTCGGCGTCGGCGGGGCGCTGGGCCTGCCGCTGGCGACGCTGCTCGCCGAGAGCGTCGACTGGCACGTGCTGTTCTGGGTCGCGGCGGGCCTCGGCGCGCTGGCCACCGCGCTGGTGGTGACCGTGGTGCCCGAGTCGTCGGTCCGCTCCGGCGGGCGGTTCGACTTCGTCGGCGCGATCGGGTTGTCGATCGTGCTGCTGTGCCTGCTGCTCGCTGTGTCGAAGGGCGCGGAGTGGGGCTGGGGCAGCGGGCTGACCCTCGGCCTGCTCGGCACCGCGGCGGTGGTGCTGCTGGCCTGGCTCCGGTGGGAACTGCGGACCCGCGAACCGCTGGTGGACCTGCGGACCTCGGGGCGCCGGCCGGTCGCGCTGACCAACCTGGCCTCGGCGGTGTTCGGCTTCTCGATGTTCGCCATGTCGCTGGTGCTGCCGCAGTTGCTGCAACTGCCCGCGGCGACCGGGCACGGGCTCGGGCAGCCGATGACCGTGGTCGGCCTGGTGCTCGCGCCGTCCGGGCTGGTGATGATGGCGATGGCGCCGGTGTCGGCCAGGATCACCCGGCTCAGCGGCCCGCGCACCACGCTCATCGCGGGCACGCTGGTGGTCGCGCTCGGTTACGGGCTCAACTTCTTCCTGATGAGCGAGATCTGGCAGCTGGTGGTGATGTCCAGCCTGATCGGGTGCGGGATCGGACTGGCCTACGGCGCGATGCCCGCGTTGATCATGTCGGCGGTACCGGTGTCCGAAACCGCGGCGGCCAACAGCCTGAACACGCTGATGCGCTCGATCGGCACGTCGGTGTGCAGTGCGGTGGCCGGGGTGGTGCTCTCGCAGCTGACCGTGCCGTTCGGCCCGGTCGAGGTGCCTTCGCTCGCCGGGTTCCGGGTGGTCGTCGCGATCGGGGCGGGCGCGGCGCTGGCCGCGGCCTTCATCGCCTGCTTCATCCCGCGGCGCGCCCCGGCCGCGTAGGGTCGGTGGTGAGCAGAGGGGAGCGACCGATGACCGAGCCGGAGGGCACCGACTACACCAGCGCGGGTGTGCCGAACTTCGACTACGTGCGCGACAAGATCGACAAGCGCTTCGCCACCGCCGAGGGTTCGACCGAGCTGGCCGGGCTGGGCGGTGAGGAGACCGTCGAGTCGCTGGACAAGAAGCTGGCCGACCGGGACGAGGCGGCGAAGTCCAAATTGGACGAGATCCGGCGGTCGATGCGCGGGGAGTGACGCCGTGCGGGTGGAGATCGTGGCGTTGCTGGTGTCCTCGCGGCACGCCTTCGAGGGCAGGCCGAAGGACGGGCCGCGGCCCGATCCCGAACCGCCGGCGCGGGAGCGGGTCACCGTGCGCGCCGGCCTTGGCTTGGTCGGCGACCGGTTCTTCAACCACGCCGCGCACCGCCACGCCGCGGTGACCGTGTTCGCCGCGGAGTCGCTCGACCACCTGGTGGACGCGCTGAGCCTGCCCGCCGCGCCGGATCCGCACCTGACCCGCCGGAACATCACCCTGCGCGGCTTCGATGTCGATGGGCTGGAGCGCGGCACGGTGTTCAGCCTCGACTCCGGTGACGGGCCGGTCCGCTTCCGCGCGCACCGGCCCGCGCACCCCTGCGCCTGGATGGACGTGGTGCTTGCGCCGGGCGCGTTCCGCGGGTTGCGGCGACGCGGCGGGATCCGGTGCGAACCGCTCGACGACGGAGTGCTCCGCCTCGGTCCCGCCGCGCTGGAGTTCTAGCGCACCACGTCGACGGAGAGCTGGTGCTTGCCGGCGACCGTGCAGGCGTCGTGCTCGAAGGGCACGAACATCGCCGCCGTGTCACCCGGCGCGTAGACGCGCAGGCCCCGCGAAAGGGCGGGCTGGCACTCGGTTTCGTCGTACACCCCGGCGTTGACCACGGTGAGCGGGCTGTCGGCGTGACCGCCCGGAGCGATCCGGACCAGTGCGCCCTGGTCGGCGGGTACGCGCTCGGCCGGGTCGCCGAGCTGGTGCCCGTCGTCGCCGGCCACGAAGGACACGCCGGGGCTGCCCTTGAGCGAGCACGCTTCGCCGGACTTGTTGGTGAACCGGAGGGTGAAGTGGTTCTGGTTCATTCCGGCGCCGCCCTCGTCGGGGACCAGGGAGAGGTCGAGGGAGGCCGCCTTGCACAGGCCTTCTGTGTGGGCGGTGGCCATCGAGACCGGTTTGGTGTCCATAGTGGACTCGTCCGGAGTGGACGGTGCCGGGGCCGGGCCTTGGGCTTGGGCTGGGGCCGGGTCTTGGGCAGCTGCTGGGGCTTGTGCCTGGGACTGGGGCGCGGGCTGGCCGCTGGTGCCGCACGCGGCCAGTGCGCCGGTGGCGCCGAGCGCCGCCGCGGTCATCGCGATCCGCCGGAAAGCACGGGTCCTGGTCGGCTGCTGGGTCATGGCCGTTCCTCCTCGTTGTCCGTCGGAGCCTCACTTCGTAAGATGCGTGGTCCCCCGATCCGGTTGTGCTTTCCGGGATTTGCATGAAATAGGTCAAGATTTCGCAACCCGCGGCACGGCGGCTCCCGATTTGACCGCTTCGAGCGCATCGTCCCAGGGCATCGGCTCGCGCCTGCTCCCGTCGCGCAGGCGCAGGGCGACCTCGGCCCGCGCGGCTTCGCGGGCGCCGATCACCGCCTGGAACGGCACCAGCCTGCCGTTTCGCACGCGTGCGCCGAGGCTGCCCTGTTCCTCGATCTCCGCCCGCAGACCCAGATCGACGGCGCGATCGGCGAATTCCCGTGCGCTGCCGGATGTGGCTTCGGAGATCGGCAGGACCAGCACCTGCACGGGCGCGAGCCACGCCGGGAACGCACCGCCGTGCCCCTCGACCAGGTGCGCGACGGCGCGTTCCAGACTGCCGATGATGCTCCGGTGCACCAGCACCGGCCGGTGCTTCGCGCCGTCCTGGCCGACGTAGTGCAGGCCGAACCGCTCCGGCTGGTGGAAATCGACCTGCACGGTGGACAGGGTCCATTCGCGACCGACGGCGTCGGCCAACTGCACGTCGATCTTGGGGCCGTAGAACGCCGCTTCCCCTTCGACGGCTTCGTAGTCCATGCCGTCCAGTGCTTCGCGCAGCACGGCTTCCGCCCGCCGCCACATTTCCGGTGCGGCGACGTACTTCCCGCCGGCACCGGGCAGGGAAAGGCGATAGCGGGCGGGTTTGAAGCCGAGGTGGTCGTAGGCCTGGCCGATCAGGTCGAGCGCCGCGCGGACCTCCGGTACGACCTGTTCCGGCGCGCAGAAGATGTGCCCGTCGTTGAGCTGGATGGACCGCACGCGGGCCAGGCCGCCCAGCACGCCGGACGCCTCGGCCCGGTACATGCCGCCCAATTCGGCCAGGCGCAACGGAAGTTCGCGGTAACTGCGCCCGCGTGACCGGTAGATCAACGCGTGGTGCGGGCACAGGCTCGGCCGGAGCACCACCTGCTCCTCCCCGAGGTCCATCGGCGGGAACATGTCGTCGCGGTAGTGCGCCCAGTGCCCGGAAAGCTCGTACAGCTCCCGTTTCCCGAGCACCGGCGAGCACGCGTGCCGGTAGCCGGAGCGGCGTTCGGCGTCGCGGAGGTACTCCTCCAGCGCGTGCCGGACGGCGGCTCCGGCGGGCAGCCAGTACGGCAGGCCGGCGCCGATCAGCGGATCGCCGCCGAACAGGCCCAGTTCGCGGCCGAGTTGCCGGTGGTCGTGCATGGTGGTCTCCTCCCGCCGGGGAACGGATGACCACGTGACAAAGCCCGGGGCACCCGCCCCGGGCTCTGGTCACTGCAGGGAATCAGCGCGCCGGGACAGTCTCCGGCGTCGTGGTGACGGCTGCGCGCTTCATGGGTTCCACGATATCCCCGGGTGCAACGGAATTACCGCTGCGCCCACTGGAGCATGAACTTGCCCCACGGGTCGTCGGGCCTGCTGACCGCGATCGCCACCGCCATGCCCCGGCACCAGGCCCACAGGCGGTCGCGGTCGACGCCGGGGATCCGCTCGCTCAGCAGAGCCACGTTCCGGCGCGCGGTTTCCTCGTCGGTGACCCCGTCGAGCGCCCAGTCGACCAGGTCCATGGTCTGGTCGCCCAGGCTTGGCCGAGGATCGATGGCGACCAGTCCGCGCCCGTCGCCCGCGCGCACGAGGTTGCCCGCGTGCAGGTCACCGTGCACCAGGCCGGGCGTGCCGCTGGACGCCAGTTCGAGGCAGGCCGCGCGGCCGTCGGCGAGCAGGCCGGGCAGGAAGTCGTACGGCGGTAGCTGCCGCGCGCGGACGTCCATCAGGTCGAAGATGAACTTGACGCGTTCGGCCAGCGTCGGCAGTTCCGCGTCGTCCGGCGGGCCGACCCGGACCGCGGTCAGCAGCGGGGTGACCTCCTCGAGCGACCACGCGGAATCGGCCAGGGTTTCCGGGCTGGGCAACCATTCCAGCAGAACCGCGCCCCGGTCGGGCTCGGCTTCGAGGAGGTCGACCACCTGCCGGACGCCCGCCCAGCCGCGCAGCGCGACGGCCTCCTGCCGGGCGACCTCCGGATCGGGCGTCAGCTTCAGCACGGCGTGGCCGTGCTCGGCGGATTCACAGCGCAGCACCACGGAATTGCTGCCCGCCGGGAGCAGGTCGAGCGGGCGCAGGCCCCAGGCACCCGCGAATTCGGCGATCAGCGCGTCCAGTTCGTCGCACCACGCGGCGGCCGCGGTGCCGAACCGCTGCACGAGGCGGGCACGCGACGAATCCGGTAGCACGATCATGCGGTCATTATGGGAGGAACTCGGGCAACCGCTGAGCGATTTTCTCCGGCGACGGCATCGCGGCGATCTCCGCCTGTACCGATCGCGCGGCTTCCCGATAGCCGTTTTCCCTGGGGGACAGCAGTTTCCGCGCGTGGTCGGCAATCTCCTCGGTGGTGCCGGTGAGCCCGGCGCCGGCGGCGCTGACCGCGTCGGCGTTGGCGAACTGGTCGGCGCCCTGGGGCAGCAGCAGTTGCGGCACGCCGGCAGCGAGCGCGCCGAGGGTGGTGCCGCTACCGCCGTGGTGCACCACCAGGTCGGCGTGGGGCAGCAGGTCCGCCTGCGGCACCCAGGACCGGACGGTGACGTTGGCGGGCACGTCCCCGAGCTGGTCCGGCGTCACCCGTCCGGTGGCGACCACCACCTCCGCGTCCAATGCGGCCAGTGCGTTCACGGCGGTGGTGAGCAGTTCCGCGGTGCCGAACGCGGTGCCCAGGGTGAGGTAGATCAGCGGTTTCGTGTGCTCCACCCGCCACGGTTCGGGTGGGGAGAACGGCACCGGTCGCACCGGGATGCGCCGGCCGTTGTCGAGGAAGTCCTTGTCCTGCAAGGAAGGCGGGCAGATGTCGAAATGCGGCCGGTCGGGGGCCACGGCCATCGGCAGTTCGAGGCCGATGCCGGGCGGGACCATCCGGCCGAACCCGTGCCAGATCCCCGGGATCCCGGCGCGGGTCGCGGCGATCGCGGCGCCGGGCAAGCCCCATTCGTGCACCACCAGGTCCGGCCGCAACCGGTCCAGTTCGGGCGCCAGGTCCTCGGCGTAGATCTCGTAGAAGGAGTCGGCGGGCCGGAACGGCCGCAACCCGTTCGCCGCGAGCGGGGCGTGGACCTCCTCACCGGCGGCGAAGTGCACCTCGTGCCCGGCCGCCCGCACGGCGATCGCCAGCGGGATGAGGGGATAGGTGTGACCGACCGACGCCAGGCTGGCGAAAAGCACGCGCATGGACCGAACCTACGCGAGCGCGTCCAGTTTGCGCCGCAGGAGCCGTCGATCGGCTTCGGACCCGGCCAGCTCGATCGCCTGCTCGTAGGCCGTTCTGGCCTCGTCGATCCGGCCGAGCCGGTGCAGCAGGTCCGCCCGCGCGGCGGGGTAGGGGTGGTGGGTGCGCAGCAGCGGCTCGCCGGCGAGTTCGTCCAGCAGGGCCAGGCCCGCCTCCGGGCCGTCGCGCATGGCGATGGCGGCGGCGCGGTTCAGCGAGACCACCGGCGAGGGGGTGAGCTGCTGCAATACTTCGTAGAGCGCGACGATCTGCGGCCAGTCGGTGCTCGCGAGATCGGCGGCTTCGTCGTGCAGCGCGGCGATCGCGGCCTGGACCCCGTACGGGCCGGGCGGGCCGCCGGTCAGCGACGGCGGCACCAGCGCGCTGCCCTCGGTGATCATGGCGCGGTCCCAGCGGGTGCGGTCCTGGTCGTCGAGCAGCACCGGTTCGCCGCCGGGTCCGGTGCGCGCGTCGCGGCGGGCGTGGACCAGCAGCATCAGCGCGAGCAGGCCGGTGACCTCGCGTTCGGCGGGCAGCAGCCGGTGCAGGATCCGGGTCAGCCGGATCGCCTCCTCGGCCAGGTCGAGGCGTTGCAGGTCCGGGCCGGAACTGGCCGCGTAGCCCTCGGTGAAGATCGAGTACACCACCTGGAGCACGCCGGGCAGACGGTCCGGCAGCTCGTCCGGGGCGGGCACGCGGAACGGGATGCGGGCTTCGCGGATCTTCTTCTTCGCGCGCACGATCCGCTTGGCCATGGTGGCGGGCGGGACCAGGAACGCCCGTGCCACCTCGGGGGTGGTCAGGCCGGCGAGGCAGCGCAGCGTCAGGGCCGCGCGGTCCTCGGCGGGCAGGGCCGGGTGCGAGCAGGTGAAGAACAGTTGCAGGCGCTCGTCCGGCAGTTCGGCGTCGTGCTCGCCGGGGACCGGCGCCGCTGCCGCGCGGTCGGCCTCCACCTGCAGCACCGCGAGCCGGGTGGCGAGCACCTGGTCGCGGCGGAGGCGGTCGACCGCGCGGCGGCGGGCGGTGGTCATCAGCCAGGCACCCGGCTTGGGCGGTACGCCCTCGACGGGCCAGCGCGCCAGTGCCACCTCGATGGCTTCGGAGGTGACCTCCTCGGCGAGGTCGAGGTCACCGAAGCGCCGCACGAGGGCGGCGAGCAGCCTGCCGTGCTCCTCGCGGAAGACGGCTTCGATCGAGGACACAGACGACACCGGCGCGCTCATCCGGATCAGGCGTCGAAGTCGGCGACCGGCCGCACCACGATGGACCCGCCACCGCGGGATCCCGGGCAGCGCGCCGCCCAGTCCAGCGCGACGTCGAGGTCCGGCACGTCGATGACGTAGAACCCGCCGAGGACCTCCCGGGTCTCGGCGTAGGGGCCGTCGGTCACCGTCCGCTTGCCCTCGGCGTCGACGCGCACCGTGGTCGCGGTGACCAGATCGGCCAGCGACTCGCCGGAGACCAGGATCCCGGCGTCGCGCACCTCCTTGTCGTAGGCCATCCAGTCGGCCGGAGTGCAGTCCGGCTCGGTCTGCCCGGCGGCGGCCTGGATCAGCATCAGGTACTTCATGGTGTGCTCCTTAGCGGCTTGACTGCCCTCACTACGAACGGGCCGGGACCGGATGGACAGCCGCACCCGAAAAAAATTCTTCCACGTTCGAAAGCCGGGGGTCAGGAGCCGGGCATCGGGGCGTCGAGGAAGGTGGGGATGGCCGGGAGCAGGTGCTCGGTGCGGTCCACCAGGCCGATGTGCGAGGACCCCGGGACCACCAGCAGCTGCGAGGCGGGCATCGGCATCACGTCGCCCATCACGCCGCCGCCGAGGAGGCGGAACATTTCCACCGTGTGCTCCGGGGTGACGATGTCCGAGTCTGCGGCGATCAGCTGCACCGGGGCCTTGATCGCCCTGACCTGGTCGGCGGTCAGCTCCGGCATGCTCAGGTCGAGGTCCTTCGTCTTCTCCAGGAACACCGGCCAGTGCGCGGGATCCGGCGCCTTCGCCAGGTACTCCGCCTCGAACACGCTGCCAGCCAGGTCCTCCGGCTTCAGCTGGTCGATCCCGTCCAGCGTGCCGGGGTGCAGGCCCGAGTTGTTGTACGAGACCGCCGCCAGCACCAGCTTCCGCACCCGGTCCGGGTGCCGGACGGCGATCTGCAGCGCCACCGAGCTGCCCATGCTGTACCCGAAGAAGTCCGCCTCGGCCAGGCCGAGGTGGTCGAGCAGGGCCACCGTGTCGTCGGCCATCCGCTCGATCGACAGCGGCTCGTCGCGGTCGGCGGTGTGCCCGTAGCCCTGCTGCTCGACCGCGATCACCTGCCGCGTCCGCGCCAGCTCGGGCATCAGCTTGCCGAACGACGTGGTGATGGTGGACAGCGAACCGTGCAGCAGCACCAGCGGCTGCTGTCCCCGCCCCTGCGTCTCGTAGTACATGTTCAGGCCGTTGACCTGGGCGTAGTTCCCCTGCGGCGGCGCGAGTCCTGGCTCGGCCGCCTGCCCGCCGCCACCCGACTGGCAGCCGGCGAGCAGCAGCACGGCGAGCGCCGCCGCGGTGGTGGGCCTGAACTTCGGGGTCATCGGGATCTCCTCCGGTCGCTGGCGGGTGCACTGAAGTGTCGAGCGGCACCCGCCCGGATCGACAGCGCGCCGGAGGATTTCCCCGGAACGCTCAGAACTGCCCGCGGGCCAGCCCGATCAGCCGGTCGAGCACGTGCCCGCCGCTCGCCCGCAGTCCGTTGTGCTCGTACTCGTTGGTCAGCCACGGCCGCATGGTCGGCAGCAACCGCACGGTCTCCTCCGACAGCGCCCGGTCGACGTAGGCGTCCTCGGCGTAGATCGCCGCGGCGCAGGGCACCTCGCACTCCCGCAGCCGGTCGGCGTCGTACAGCCGCGGCCACTCGTGCTCGGCGAGCAGTTCGGCCGCCTCGGTCAGCGGTGCCAGCCCGCGGTCGTCGGTGAAGGTCCACGGGAAGACATGCTCCCCGGAGAACAGGGTCACGTCGTCCTCATACTCGGCGGGCTGGACCCGCGCGGCCGACCACCGGGTGCGGTGCCCGTCGGCGTAGCAGGCCTCGTGGATCACCGCGTAGAGCGGGTTGCGGGCGTTGAACGGCAGCGCGGCGGCCACGTCGTGGGCGAAGGCCGGGGAGGCCGGGTCGCGTTCGAGCAGGTGGTGCAGGTGCTCGGCGCCGTCGCTCATCCCGAGCACGCTGCCCACCTGGCGGAACAGGCGCCCGGTCAGCGTCGAGCCGTTGGGCAGCACGACCTCGCCGGCGTCGAGCCGCTCGTGCAGCGCGCGCACGCGGTCGCGGTCACCGGGGTAGCGCTGGTAGTACCGGCGGTTGCGCTCGAGCACGGTGGCGAAGGTGGCGCGGTAGATCTCGTCGATGTGCCGGCCGACCGGCGGCACCCCGCCGGTGAACAGCGCCTCGCGCAGCCCCTCCGGCGCGGTGGACAGGTAGTTCAGCGTGCAGAAGCCGCCGAACGACTGGCCGAGCACGCTCCACTTGTCCACCCCGAGCGCGCCGCGGATGAACTCGGCGTCACGCACGATCGAGTCCGCGCGGAAGTGCTTGAGGTAGTCGGCCTGCTGCCGCGGGGTGCGGCCGGGCAGCGTGCCGACCGGGGTGGATCGGCCGGTGCCGCGCTGGTCGAGCATCAGCACGCGGTAGTCGCGCAGCGCGCGGGCCAGCCAGCCGGGGGTGACCGGCGAGCCGGTCGGCCGGGGCGCCTCCTGGCCCGGTCCGCCCTGCAGGAACACCAGGAACGGGCGGTCGCGGCCGCCCGGATCGGCGACCTCCCGCGCGAAGACGGTGAGCTGCTCGCCATCGGGGTTGCCGTGGTCGAGCGGGACCTGGAACTCGTGTTCGGTCAGGACCAGTCCGGGGATGTGCACGGTTTCAGCCACGCACCCGATCTTGCCAGCCAGGTGTCGGCCTCGCGCTGACCGCGGAGCCGGACCACCACCAGGTCCGGGTGCCGGTTCTCGGTGATCAGCCGCGCCACCCTGGCCCGGATCCACGCGTGCCGCCGCCAGGACTCCCGGACGATGTGGTCGCGGTCGGTGAAGAAGGTGTGCAGCGGGCTTTCGAGGTTGCCGCCCTCGATGGGCCTGCCGCGGCCGAAGCGGCGCTGGACCGTGCGGTTGATCACCCTGGCCGTGGTGAGCCAGCGCGGGTGGTCGAGCCAGACCAGTACCTGGGTGCGGGCGGTCAGCTGTTCCCTGACCTCCTCGCCCTGCCACTCGATCGACCACGCGTCGCCGTCGACGTAGGCGAGCACCTTCTCCTCCCAGTCGGGTAGCACGGTCCAGTTCGGCCCGTGGAAGAAGGACTCGAACTGGACGAACGGCAGGCCCAGCCGGTCGCTGAGCTGCTCCGCCAGCGTGGTTTTCCCGGCGCCGGGGGCACCGGCCACCGCGATTCGCCGGGGCCGGTCGATGGGCATGGGGTCGGTCGGTCCGAGCAGGCGCATGGCCCAAATCTAACGGCATATGGCCGTCCGACTATTTGACAATGACGTTCATGTTCGGCAACTCTGCGTCGGGCGAACGGCGGAGGCGACGTGTTCATGGGGAAAACCCGGCAGGCCGGGGAAAAACGGGGTGCGGGACGGGACGCGGTGGTGGTCGCCGCCGGGCTGGGGGCGGTGCTGGTCGCGTCGGTCGTGCTGGCGATCGGCCTGGGGTCGGCGGTGATCGCGCCGGCGGACACCGCGCGGTACCTGTGGGCCGCGCTGGTCGGCGACGGCATCCCGGCCGAGGAGTTCACCCGCTACCAGATCATCTGGCAGGTGCGCACACCGCGCGTGCTGCTGGCCGCGGTGATCGGCGCCGGGCTCGGCGCGGTCGGCGTGGCGATCCAGGCGATGGTGCGCAACGCACTGGCGGATCCGTTCATCCTCGGCGTTTCGTCCGGGGCTTCGGTGGGCGCGGTCGCGGTGACCTCGTTCGGCGCCTTCGCCGTGTTCGGCATCTACGCGGTGTCGATCGGCGCCTTCCTGGGCGCACTGCTGGCGTCCGTGCTGGTCTACGTGGCGGCCCGGTCGCGCGCCGGGATCACCCCGCTGCGGCTGGTGCTCACCGGGGTCGCGCTCGCCTTCGGCTTCGAGGCGGTGATGAGCCTGATCATCTACTTCGCGCCGGACAGCGAGGCCACCAGCACGGTGCTGTACTGGACGATGGGCAGCTTCGGCGGCGCGACCTGGGGTTCGCTGCCGGTGGTGGCGTTCGCGGTGGTCGCCGGGGTGGTGCTGCTGCGGCGGTACGCGCGCAGCCTGGACGTGCTGTCCCTCGGCGACGAGACCGCCGCCAGCCTCGGCGTGCGCACGGAAACCCTGCGGCGCGGGCTCTTCGTGCTGACCGCGGTGGTCACCGGCGCGATGGTCGCGGTGAGCGGCGCGATCGGGTTTGTCGGCCTGGTGATCCCGCACCTGGTGCGGATCGTGTTCGGCGCTTCGCACGCGCGGGTGCTGCTGATCGCGCCGCTCGCGGGGGCGATCTTCATGGTCTGGGTGGATCTGGCCGCGCGCACCGTGGTCGCGCCCCGCGAACTGCCGCTCGGGGTGATCACCGCGCTGATCGGCGTGCCGGTTTTCGTCACCCTGATGCGGCGTCGCGGCTACCTGTTCGGAGGGCGTTGAGGTGGAACTCCGCTTCGAGGACGTAAGTGTTGCGCTGCAAGGGAAAACCCTGGTCGACAAGCTGGGCCTGGTGGCGGGTTCCGGGCAGGTCACCGGGCTCGTCGGGCCCAACGGCTCGGGCAAGTCGACCGCGCTGCGCTGCGTGTACGGCGCGCTGAAGCCGAGCGGTGGCGCGGTGTGGCTGGGGGACACGGCGTTGGCCGAACTCGGGCACCGCCGTGCCGCGCGGGCCGTCGCCGCGCTGACGCAGGAAAGCAGCAGCGAGTTCGACTTCACCGTCGCCGAACTCGTGGAGATGGGCCGATTTCCGCACCTCACCGGCAACCAGGCGCTGACCACCCGGGAAAAGGAGCTGTGCCGCGACGCGATGGACCGGCTCGACGTCGCGCACCTGGCCGAACGCGGGGTGCTGACGCTGTCCGGCGGGGAACGCCAGCGCGTGCTGATCGCGCGAGCGCTGGTGCAGGAACCGGCCGTGCTGGTGCTGGACGAACCGACCAACCACCTCGACGTCCGGCACCAGATCGAACTGCTGTCGCTGCTGCGGACGCTCGGCCTGACCGTGCTCGTGGTGCTGCACGACCTCAACCTCGCGGCGGCGGTGTGCGACCGCATCGGCGTGCTGTCGGCCGGTTCGCTGGTCCGCGCCGGGACTCCGGCCGAGGTGCTCACCGCCGACCTCGTGCGCGAGGTGTTCGGCGTCGAGGTGACCGTGGTGGACCATCCGCTCACCGGCGACCCGCAACTGCTCTACGCCCTGACCAGTGACAGAAGGAGTTCGGTGTGAACAAGAAGAAGGCGGGTCCCGTCCTGGCGGCGGCGCTGCTGCTCTCGGGGCTTTCGGCGTGTGGCGCGGAGGTCGAAGGCGGTGCGCCGGCGGCGCGGGAGACGGTGGTGAAGCGGTGCGGGGAGGACGTCCGGTACAAGACCCCGCAGCGGTCGGTGGTCTACGAGGCGGGCAGCGCGGACAAGATGTTCGCGCTCGGGCTGACCGACCACGTGCACGGGTACGTGATGCCGCCGGCGAACCCGCCGGTGCAGGAATCCCCGTATGCCGCGGAATACGCGAAGGTGCAGTTCCTCGGCGACGACCTGCTCAACCGCGAACTCGTGGTCGACGCGCAGGCCGATTTTGTGGTGGCGGGCTGGAATTCGGGGTTCAGCGACCAGCGCGGCATCACCCCGGCGATCCTGGACGGGCTCGGCATCCAGAGCTTCATGCACAGCGAATCCTGTTTCAACTACCCGAAGTTCCCGGAGAAGGTGACGCCGTTCGAAGGCCTGTACACGGATCTGGAGCGGATGGGGCAGATCTTCGGCGTGGCCGACCGGGCGCAGCGGCTGGTCGCCGAGTACCGGGGCCGGGTGGACCAGGTGGTCGCCGCGGCGCCGAAGGGTGAGCCGGTGAAGGTGTTCCTCTACGACTCGGGCACCGACCAGGCCTCGACCGCCGGGAACCAGGTGCCGCCCAACGACATCATCCGGTTCGCCGGCGGCCGCAACATCTTCGACGGGGTGGACGCGCGCTGGACCAAGGTCGGCTGGGAGGCGGTGGTCGACGCGCAGCCGGAGGTGGTGGTGATCCTCGACTACGGCGACAAGCCGGCGCAGGAGAAGATCGACTTCCTGAAGTCCTCGCCCGCGACCGCGCAACTGCCCGCCGTGGTGAACAACAAGTTCTACGTGCTGGACTACAACGAGGGCATCAGCGGCCCGCGCAACATCAACGGCCTGGAGGGTTTCGCCAAGTACCTGCGCGAATTCCAGCGTTAACCCCGAACGCGCGCGACGACGCACCGATAGGGGAGGGACCGGGTTTCCCGGATCGGGGCCGGGCTGCCGTCGGAGCAGGCGGTGTCCAGGTAGAGGTGGCGCACTTCGTACGGGTAGCCGTCGGGGTGGCCGGGCGGGAAGACGTCCCAGGCGAGCGGGTCCTCGCGGAGGAGGCGGGCGTCGTCGCGGGTGCGCGGGTCGGCGAGCAGGAGGGACCACATCGCGTCGTCGGTGGTGGCGGGGATCTCCGGGTGGGTGGGCAGCAGGATCGAGGCGAGGCCGCGGACCACCGCGTTGGGCACCACGTTCTCCCAGGTGCACAGGTAGTCCGCTTCGCCGGCGGCGAGTTCGGCCAGGTAGGCGGCGGTGTCCCGATCGGTGTGGACCTCGCCGTCGACCAGGCGCAGCCGGGCCAGCGTCGCGGGCGCGGGCTCGGTCAGCCGGGCGTGGGCCCGGCCGCTGCGCACGAAGGACTCCAGGTGGTCCAGCTTCAGCGCGCCCCGGCGGCCACGCAGTACCGACGGCCCGCCGGCCTCCACCGCCAGCACGTCCTCTACGTCGACGCCGTGCTCGGCGAGCAGCGGCTTCAGCTCGCGGATCTGCCGGACGCCCAGTTCGTGGTGGTCCAGCCCGCCGACGCCTTCGAAGGTGTGGCTGAACGGCAGGTGCCCGAGGTCGTGCACCAGCGCGGCGACCCTGGCCGCCTGGTCGTCCGGGGCGAAGTGCGCGACCAGCGACAGCAGCCCGAGGCTGTGCTCCAGCCGGGTGTAGGTCTGGTGCGTGGTGACCGCGGCCGCCCCGGCGTGCGCGACGAACTGCAGCCGCCGCACCGGGCGGCACCGCAGCAGGCGCCGCTCCACCGGGGTCAGCCGGAACTCCACCGCCCACAGGGGATCGGCGTACCGCTCCGACCGGCCGAGGATCCCGGCAACCGCGTTCACGCCCCGAGCGTATCCAAGGCAGCCGAACCAAGGGGGACATCACATGCGAGGCCGGATCCTGCTCGCCGCGCTGCTCGGCGCGGCCCTGACCGTCACACCGGCCCAAGCCGCCGAAGCGGGCTGCACCTGGACCGAAACGCCGATCCCGGGCGCCGACACCTGGGGCACCACGCACGTGGCCGGTGGCACCGGCACCGGGAACTACGCCGGATCGGTGCGCCGCGTGGAGAACGACCAGCTGGTGGTGCAGCTGGTGCTGTGGGCCGGCACCGACGCGCCCGGCCGCACGCAGCTGCCGCCACCGGGGTACCAGCAGGCCGCCGCGGTGGACCAGAACGCGGCGGGCACCGTGCTGGTCCGGGCCTACGCCCTCGACCAGACCGGTGCCGCCGTCTTCCGCTATCACGACCTCGGCGGCTACGAAGCGCTGACCGGGTTCAAGCGCGTCGACCCGGTGGCGATCAACGACCGCGGTGACGTGCTCCTCACGGCGTTCGTGGACAACCGGACCGAGGCCGTGGTGTGGCCCGGCGACGGCACCCCGCCGGTGGTGCTCGACCTCCCCGCGGACAACTACGTGGTCCAGGCCACCGACCTCGACAACGACGGCACGGTCCTGCTCCACCTCGCCCAGGGCCCGCACCTGTGGCGAGCCGGGATGCTCACCCCGCTGGCCACGCCGCCGGGGTACCGGCTGACCGCCGCCACCTCGCTGCGCGGCGGCCTCGCCACCGGGTACACCCGCGGCCTCGACGAGGTGGCGACCTACCAGGCCCTGCTCTGGGCCGATCCGGCGAACCCCGAGCCGATCAAGGGGGCCGCCATCGCCGACGAGGTCAACGCCGGCGGCCAGGTGATCGGCCGGGACGCCGGGTTCGCCGACGCCGTCTGGCAGCGCACCACCTTCGTCGACCACTTCCCGCAGAACGCCTTGCCCACCAGGGTTTTCGACGACGGCAGCATGCTCGCCGAGCGCACCGGCGGCTACTCGGTCTGGCGCGGCGCCTGCGTCGGGTCCAGTTAGGACAGCATGCCGCCGTCGACCCGGAGCACGACACCGGTGACGTAGGAGGCCCGGTCGCTGAGCAGCCACGCGGCCGCCTCGGCGACCTCCGCCGGGTCGGCGGCGCGGCCCAGCGGCGTCCCCGCGTTGAGCCGGTCGATGACGCCCGGCGAGGCCTTGTCCCAGTCGAGCAGCATCTCGGTGAGCGTGGTGCCCGGCGCCACGGCGTTCACCCGGATGCCCACCGGGCCGTAGGTGGCCGCGGCCGAGGCGGTGAGGCTGTTCACCCCGCTCTTCATCGCGCCGTACGAGGGCAGCTCCGGATTGGCCATCAGGCTGCCGACGCTGGTGTTGTGCACGATGGCGCCGGTGCCCGCGGTCGCCCGGATCGCCGCGACCTCGGCGACCATGGCCAGCCAGGGGGCCTTCAGGTTGACCGCGTACACGTGGTCGAAGTCGGCTTCGGTGGTCTGGTCCATCGGTCCGGGCGGGGCGTTGGTGGCGGCGTTGTTGAAGGCCACGTCGAGGCGCCCGTGCAGGTCGACCGCGCGGTTCACCGCGGCGCGCACGCTGTCCGGGTCGGCGAGGTCGCAGACCACGTAGTCGGCCGTGCCGCCGTCCGCGCGGATCTCCTCGGTGACCGCCTTGAGCTGGGTTTCGGTGCGGGCGGCGAGCACGACACGAGCGCCTTCGCGGGCGAACAGCCTGGCCGCGGCGGCGCCGATGCCGCGCCCGGCGCCGGTGATGAAGGCGACCTTGTCGTCGAGCAGGCCGGTGGTGGTTGTCGTAGTCATGCTTCGAGCCTGCGTCGGAGCGCCGCGCTCAGCCAGGCATCGGCGATACCTGGCTGAGCCCGCCGCGGCACGCGCACACTGGGGAGGTGGATCGAGCGGAACTGGCCGGCTTCCTGCGCAGCAGGCGGGAGCGGATCACCCCGGCCGACGTGGGACTTCCCGCCGGTCGCCGCCGCCGGACGCCGGGGGTGCGGCGCGAGGAGGTGGCGCAGCTGGCGTTCATCTCGAACGAGTACTACACACGGCTGGAGCAGGCCAAGGCCCCGCGCCCGTCGCGCGAGGTGCTGGCCGGGTTGGCCCGCGCGCTGCGCCTGTCCGACGCCGAACGCGACTACCTGCACCACCTCGCCGGCGCCCCGCCCGGCCCGCCGCCTGGACCTTCGCGCGAGGTGCGGCCGAGCATCCTCGCCCTGCTGGACCGGCTGCCGACGGCCGCCGCGGTGGTGCTGTCCGCCGCGTACGAGGTGATCGCCTGGAACCCGCTCGCCGCCGCACTGATGGAGGACTTCTCGGCGTTGTCGCGCCGGGACCGCAACCTGCTCCGCCGCGCGTTCCTCGAACCACGTCCCGAGGGCGTGCGGTTGTACGGCGTCGCCGACGGTGAGGAGTTCGCCGAGAGCGCGGTCCGGCACCTGCGGGCCGTCGCCGCGCGGTACCCCGACGACCCGGAACTGACCGCGCTGATCGCCGAACTCCGGGACGGCAGCGCCCACTTCGCGCGCCTGTGGGACGCGCGCGAAGTGAACGCCCGGCCGAACCTGTGCAAGACCTTCCACCACCCGGTGGTCGGCTCGATCACCGTGGTCTGCGACGTGCTCGACATCGCCGACCGCGACCAGCGCGTGGTGATCTACACCGCCGAACCGGGGTCGCCGTCGGAGGAGGCGCTGCGGCTGCTCTCGGTGGTCGGCACCCAGCGGCTCGACGTGCCCGGCTGATCCGGGCGCCCGCGGAAGAGCAGGCCGAGCCAGATCAGCCCGCCCATCACCGCGACCAGCAGGTACTCGATCACCGGGATGCGCACGATCTCCTGCAGGTCGCCGAGCGAGCGCGAGCCGTAGACCGCCACCGCCGCGGCGAGGTAACCGATCCCGATCGTCCACCGCGTGCGGAGGCCGAGGCCCAGCCCGTGCATCTGGGTCACCACGAAGACCCCGAGGAAGCCGAACAGGAACATCGGCCACATCCCGTCCGGGCCCGAGTTCATCACCGCGACCAGCGTGCCGTGCACCGCCACCATCAGTTCCAGCGTCAGCGTCCACCAGCGGTTGGTGTGCGCGCGGGTGAAGAAGAGGCTGCCCTGGAACAGCAGCAGGAACATGTAGAAGAAGCCGATCAGGTGACCGCTGGTGGTCTCCATCGGGTGGTACCAGAAGGTGTAGATGGCCGCCCAGCTGAACAGGTAACCGTGGTACTTGCGGGCGAACCGGACCACCTCGGCCGACAGCGGCGCGCGGCGGCCGAAGAACAGCCCGCGGCGGCGGTTCTCCATCAGCAGCACCACGATCAGCAGCAGCACCACCGAGCCCTGCGAGCTGAAGATCGACACGTCCTGCGCCAGGCCGTCGTAGAACACCCGGGTCTGCACCTCGTGCAGGGCGATGAAGCCGAGGTTCGCGGCCAGCGCGATCACGTTCACCCGGTGCAGGCCGTTGGTGTAGCGGCGGACGTGCCGCTGGGCGTAGAAGATCAGCCACCACGAGACGAGCTGGTGGGCGGCGTACCCGAGCCAGGCCGAGGCCCTGGTCCAGAAGGTCGGGTCGGGCAGTTTCCAGTAGTACCAGGACGCGCCCTGGTCGGGGAGGAGGGTGACGTTCAGTCCCTGGCCCAGCAGCCAGACGAGCCCGGTCAGCACGACGGCGGCGGACACGCCCCAGAGCGGCAGCCACCGCGAATTGCTCAGCATGCTGAACATTCTGCATAATGATCAGCAGGCTGAGCAAGTGGGGGGTGAGAGGATGCTGGGCGTGCCGAGGAGAACCCGTCCGGTGGCGCCCGAAGAGGTGGACCCCGGAGATGTCAGTTCCTGGCCGACCGGGCGGTTGCTCTCGGTGGCCGCCAGGGTGGTCGAATCGCGGTTCGACGACGTGCTCGCCGGGCTCGGGCTGACCCACGCCGGGTTGATCGTGCTGCACCACCTGGACGCCGAACCGCGGTCGCAGCGGGAGCTGGCGGTGCTGTGCCGGGTGACCGACCAGACCATGAGCCGGACCATCGAGCGCCTGCAGCGCACCGGGTTCGTCGAGCGCTCGAACGATCCGGCGGACCGGCGGCGCACCATCGTCCGGCTGACCGAGGCCGGTGGCCGGGTGCTGGCGAGCGCGCGCCGTGAGGAGCGCGAGTCGGAGTCGTTGCTCGGTGTGGTCGACGACTACGACCACTTCCGGGCGCAGTTGCTGAAGCTGATCCGGCACGGGAGCGCCGGGCGGTAACACCGCGCCGAGCAGGGGCGACTACGGCCCTGAGGGGACGGACTGCGAGGCGCGGATGAATCGGGATCTCCCAGCCGGTGCGCTGGACCGGCTGCTCGCGGCTTGGCGCGCGGAAATCGACAGCGTGCCCGTGCCGGAACTCGTTTCCACCGAACAGGCGCTGGTCATCATCACCAAGGCGGCGGGTTGCCCCTGTCGCTCCGGCCGGGGCCGCAGGCACGGCCCCGCGAGGAAGCGGATGGTGTGCCGCCCGATGGGCTTCCTCCGCACCCGGCGCGGCCGAACGGGCCGGTGACGCCTCAGAACTCGGCCACGCGCTGTTCCTCGTCGGTCAGCGGCTCCGGCGTCGGGAGTCGCACCCGGCGGCGAACCGGCGAAGCGGGGTGGCGGTCCGGATCAGGTTTTCGTGGCCCACCAGTAGAAACGCCAGCCCATGCTGCCGAATCCGGCTGGTTCCACGGCGGTGACGCTGGCCACCCGCCCGGCGGACCTCGCCGCCAGGTTGAGCGCGAGCCAGCCGCCGCGGGAGATGCTGGCCAGGTGCACCCGGGGGTGGCCGATGCCGGTGAGCACCTCGGCCAGCCAGGCAGCGTGCTCCCCGGCGTCCCGCACCGGGCGGCTCAACCTGCCGCGCCCCGGCTCGTCGATGGTGTCCACGGCGAAACCGGGTGTTCTTCGCTCAGGGGGTACCACGAGACGGAGGTACTGAGCGCACCGTGGAGCAACACGATCGGCACACCCCGTCCCGTTGCCGCAGCGCCTCGTTGTGGGCGCTGGTTGCCCACCGCGGGTGGCGCAGGCATTATGAACGCAGGTTCATGAACGCGTGTTCATAGAGGAGGTACCGCATGTCCGGCATCGTCAACACCGCGCAAGCTGAGGCCTGGAACGGCTACGAGGGCGAGCACTGGGCCTCCCACGACGATCGGTACGACGCGGTCAACGGGGGCTTCAACGAGTTCGTGCTCGAGGCGGCCGGCATCACCGAGTCCGACCGCGTGCTCGACCTCGGCTGCGGCAACGGCCAGCTGACCCGGCAGGCCGCCCGCCGCGCGCATCGGGGCCGGGTGGTCGGCGTCGATCTCTCCGGGCCGATGCTCGCCACCGCGCGCGCCAGGGCGAAAGCCGAAAGCCACCTCACCTTCGTGCAGGCGGACGCGCAGGTCCACCCGTTCGAGCCCGCCGGCTTCGACGTGGCGCTGAGCCGGTTCGGGGTGATGTTCTTCGCCGACCCCGTTGCCGCGTTCGCCAACGTCCATCGGGCGCTGGCACCCGGCGGGCGCCTCGCTTTCCTCTGCATGACCGCGCTCGACGGCACCGATCTCGGCCGCGTGTTCGCCGCGATGGAGCCGTACCTGCCGCGGCCGACCGGCGCCGACGGCACCGGGCCGACCTCGTTCGCCGATCCGGCGCGCAGCCGGGAAGTGCTGTCGGCCGCCGGGTTCACCGGCATCACCTGCACCCGGGTCGAAGCCGACCAGGTCTGGGGCCGTGACGTCGAGGACGCGGCGGGCTTCATGGCCGACTGGGGACCGGTGCGCTACCACCTCGGCCTGGTCGAACCGGAAACCGCGGCGCACGCGCGCGCCGCCCTTACCGAGGCCTTGCGCCCCTTCGCCCAGGCTGACGCGGTCCGGTTGCGCGGCACGGCCTGGCTGGTCACCGCGCTCAAGCACGGAGGAGAACCGGTTGTCCCCACGTAAAGCGGCCGCGCTGCGGCACACCGACGGCCGTTCGCTCCGCGAGCACCTGATCGCCACCGCCGGGCGGATGATCTCCGCCCGTGGCACGGCCGGGCTCACCGTGCGGGCGATCGCGCGGGAGGCGGGCGTCGCCGACGGTGTGCTGTACAACCACTTCGCCGACAAGGAGGAACTGCTGGCGAACGCGTTGCGCGCGCACGTCCGTGCCGTGGAGGCGGAACTCGGCGAACTGCCCGAGCCCGGTTCCGGCACCATCGAGGGAAACCTGCGCGCGCACCTGGACTACGGGCTGGCGCTGCACCGGGGCATCCTGCCCGCGTTCACCGGGCTGCTCGCCCAGCCCGCCGTGCTCACCCGGTTCGGCGAACTCGACGGCGGCGGGGACGAGTGGCGCGACCGGCTGCGCAAGTACCTGCGCGCCGAGCGCGCGCTCGGCAGGCTGGCCGCCGACGCGCGGGTGGACGCGGCGGCGGCGATGCTGGTCGGGCTCTGCCACGAGGCGGTGCTGTCCGGCCTGCTCCCGCACACCGGGCGCGCCCGGCCCCCGGCCGTGCGGGACGTGATCGATGTGCTGCTGTCGGGGATCAGCTGAGCACCAGCGAAGCCGCCGCCGGGGCCAGGTACAGCAGCGGGGCCGGGATGTGCGCCCACGACCGCGCCCGCAGCACGGTGACCAGCGCACCGGTGAAGTACAGCACCAGCCCGATCGCCGCGGCCACGCCGACCCACGGCACGAAGAGCCCGGCGATCAGCCCGGCCGCACCGGCCAGTTTCGTGCCGGCCAGCCACGGCCACCACGACCGCGGCACGCCGTAGTCGGCCAGCGGCCCCACCACGAATTCCGCCTTGGAGTAGATCGCGAAGGCCGAGAACGCGGCGAGCGCGGCGGCGACGGTGGTGACGACGACGTAGGTGGTGGACATCCGGACTCCTCATCCGTGCGGGCAGGTCATCGGGTCGACCCGCCCGCCGCCGAGGATGTGACACGGGCTAGGAGTAGTCGTTGAACTGCACGGTCACCGTGTGCCCGGCCGACGGCCAGTTGACCACCGGCACCGTGCGCGCCCGCCCGCCACCACCCCGGGCCACCTCGGTGACGCGGATGGTCCCGGCGGGCTGGGCGGCCAGGTAGGTGTCGACCGCGGTCAGGAACGGCAGGGCGTTGAACGGGGGCAGCACGGTACCCGGCGCGGAGGTCAGGTCGCAGTTGTCGTCGAAGGCGAACGCGGCGAGCACCTGGCGCGCCCGGGGTGCGACGGCCGGGCCGAGCAGGTTGACGCCGTCGAACTCCAGGCGGTCGCTGTCGGCCTGGTCGGACCACCACTCACGCCCGCGCAGCACGGTGACCGCGGTGTGCGTGGGGCACTTGTCGACGTAGTCCCCGATGCCGCCCGGCGCGGAGACCTGCAACCGGAGGAACCGGTCGCTGCGCTCGAACGGCTCGAAGTAGTAGTGGTACGTCTGCTCGCCTTCGCGGAGCAGAACGGCCTCGTAGTGCTTGTGCCCGTTGACCTTCAGCGGCCCGAACGAGCCGTCCGGCGCGGTCGGCAGGTCGTGCGCGGGCGCTCCGCGACGCACCCCGTCGACGACCTCCCACACCTGCAACCGACCGGCGATCCCGGTGTTCTGCGGGAAGTGGACCGCGCGGCCGGAGATCCGGACCAGGCCGGGTGGTTCGGGGACCACCTCGGTGGTGATCGGCGGCCGTCCGCGCAGGAACTGGTGGATGTGCCCGAAACTCTCCGCGGCGGTGGCGGTTTCGGTGTGCCCGAGGTGCGTTAGACGGACGTTGACCGCGCCACCGATGCTGCCCTCGGGTTGCAGGCCGCCCCACAGCGCGAGCGTCGGCACGCCGCCGGGCTGGGTGGCACTGGACCGGCCGTCGACGTTGACGTACCGGTGCACCAGCGCCGCCCGGTCCGGCGTGGCGAGGAAGGCGTGCATCACCGTGGTACCCCGCGAATGCGCGATTATGTCCACTGTGGACGAACCGGTGCGCGCCCGGACGTCGGCGACGAACGCGTCGAGCCCGGTGATGGCGTGGTCGTTGGTCAGGATGCTGGTGTCGTACTCGTAGGAGAACAGCCGCTCGTCGGCGTAACCGTTGACGGAGAAGCGTTTCGCGTTGGACTGCCACTGGTGCGCCGAGCCCTGGTGACCGTGCACGAAGATCACCGGCGTGCTGCCGCCCGCGGCGTCGTCGTGGTTCTGCTTCGCGTCGGCGGCGAGCAGGTACCCGGCGCGGACGTTGCGCGCGTCCGCCACGGCGACCTGGTCGGTGTAGTACTCCACGCTGGGGTAGAGCTTCGCCAGGGTCGCCTGGTCGAACGGCTGGTAGGTGCCGAAGAGCTGGCAGAACGTCTCGCCGCTGTTGTCCCCGGTGTTCAGCGCGGTCGGCACCGAGACCTGCGAAAGCCGGATCCCGCCCACGGCCAGCCCGAGTTCGTCGCGTTTCTTGACCGGGCCGTCGAATTCCAGCGGCGGCGCGGTCGGTGGTGGCGTCCCGCGCTCGGCCCAGCGCCGCAGGTGCTCGTACGCGGCGGCCGTGACGTGGTGCACCGGAACCCGGCTGAACGGTGGCTTGTCGCAGTCGTACTGGGGTGCCGCGCCGAGATCGCGCTCGGAGATCGGCGCGCGGTAGACCTGACCCTGGTACCCCGAATGCGCGCCGCCCGCGACCTCCCACCGGCGGAACTGCGCGGTGTCCGGCGGGCGGTGGGGGTTGCGCACATCGGTCTCGGACAGGATCTGGAACACGGGTTCCTTGCCGACCCGGGTCGGCGCGCTGCCGACCACGAACGCGTACCCGTCGAACACCGGCGTCTGGTGCGGAAGGACCTTGTCGTAGAGCACGGTCATCCGGCCCGCCGACTGGGAAGCGCCGATGGCGAGCAGCGTGCGCGGCTTCAGCCCGCCCAGCACCGCGCCGGTTTCCACGGCGTGGCCCGCCTGCGTGAAGATGTCGTAGGACAGCTCGTCGGCGTTGTGGCGACCGCCGCCGGTCACGTCGAGAGTGCCGTAGCGCGCCGGGCTCCACCCGCGGAGGTGGTCGACGCCGACCCGCTGGGCCGACACCCCGATCCACGCGTGCCCCGCGCGGAGCACCGATTCCGCGTTCCACAACGCGTCCAGGTCGTACCCGGCGGTCACGTTCTGCCATTCGACCAGCGCCGTCCCGCTGAAGTCCTCGGCCCGCGCAGGCCGCCGCACCACCACGCGCGTGGTGTACGGGACGTCGGTGCCCACCTGCGTGCCGTCGGCCGCCCAGCCGTCGGCGAGGCCGGAGACGTGGAACTCCTGCTCCAGGTAACCCCGCGCGGCGAGGTCGGCGGGAGTGGAGAAGAACGGGTAGGTGTCCTCGATCCGTTCGGCCTTCGGATCACCGGGCACGGTGCCGGGCAACGGGCCGACGACCTGAGGCACCAGAGACGCCGGAGGCGCGGCGGTGGCGGGCAAGGAGGTCGGGAGGAGCAGGCTGACCGCTAGGACCAAGCCCCACACGGACTTCGACATGTTGGCTCCCACACGGCGATGGGCGAGACCTGGCGAACGTAACCGGCCCGCCACGCCGGGTGCCAGGAACGTGAGACCGCGGTCTCAGCCGGGGCGCAGCACCGCCAGGGCCGCCCGCTCGACCAGTTCGGGATCGGGGGCGGGCGCGCCGAGGAGCTCGGCGTAGACGGCGGATTCGATGATGCGCACGTACAGGTAGGCCATCTGGTCGAGCGCGGTGGGCGACCACGGCCGGTCCCGGTGCGCCTCGCGCAGGATCTCGCGCTGCACCGAAACCACCCGCCGGTGCACCACGCCGGAGGTGGTGAACAGCACGCGTGCGGCGGTTTCCGGTTCGCTGCGCAGGAAAGCGCGGAACGGCAGTGCCGCGTGCAGCTGGCCGACGAACCACCGCGTGACTTCCAGAACGCCCTCGTCACCCGCGTGCCTGCGTCGTCGCCGGGCCGTGGCCAGCAGGCGGTCGGTGAACCGCCACAGCACCTCACCCAGCAGGCCGTCCCGGCTGTGCGCCACCCGGTAGAGCGTGGCGCGGCTGACCGCGAGGCTCGCCGCCAGCCGGTCCATGTCGACCCCGCCGTGCTCCAGGAAGAACCGGCACGCACCGCGCACGACCTGCTCGTGGCTGACCACCCGGCCCGTCATCGCCGCCTCCCGCGCTCGCTCCCCGCCATCATGGCGTGCGCAGGACCGCGAACCAATCACGCATGCGCCGCAACAGGTCCAGCTGGTGGTCCCGTTCGCTGATCCGGTGGCCCTCACGCGGGTAGACGATGAACTCGTGCGGCACACCGTGGTGGCGCAGCGCGCGGTGGTAGCAGATGGCCTGGCTCAGCGGAACGTTCGTGTCGTTCTCGCCGTGCACGATCAGGACCGGCGTGGTCACCTTCGCGGCGTGGGTCACCGGGCTGAGTTCGGCGGGCAGCTCGCGGTTCGTCCAGTACATGCCGCCGCCGAGCCCGCTTTCCAGCACGCCTTCCTCGCCGGTGGCCACGAGCATGCCCCAGTCGCTGATCCCGGCCCCGACCAGCGCGGCCTTGAACCGCCCGGTCTGCCCGACCGCCCAGGCGGCGAAGAACCCGCCGTGGCTCCAGCTGCCGATGCCCAGCCGGTCCGGATCGGCCACCCCCTGCTCGATCAGCAGGTCGATGCCGGTGAGCACGTCGGTCCATTCCTCGCGCCCGACCGCACCGGCCACCGACGCCGCGAACTCGTGCCCGTGACCGCGCCCGCCACGCGGGTTCGGCAGGAACACCGCGTGCCCGTCGGCGGCGAACCACTGCGCGGAGGGGAACCAGTGCAGGGAAAGCTCGTCGGCGTACCGGCCGTACGGGCCGCCGTGCGGGATCGTGATGAGCGGGAACGGCCCGTCCTCGCGGGTGCGGCCCGGCGGCAGGATCAGCAGGCCGTCCAGGTCGAGACCGTCGGATGCCTGGTAGGACAGGCGTTCCTGGGTGCCCCAGTCGATGCCGCGCAGTTCCGGCCGGGTGTCGCTGAGCTGTTCCAGTGGCCCTTCCGGCGGGCCCGCGTGCACGTTCCTCGGTTCGTAGCTGGTGCTCGCGAGCAGCGCGATCCGCTCGCTCGAAACGCTCAGCGCCGACAGGCTTCCCCGGTGGTGGAGCACTTTCTGGAACGTCTCGCCGGTAAGGCGGTACAGCGCGGTGTCGAGGCCTTCTTCGAAGAGAACGAGCGGATCGCCGTCGGGTGACGGCACCAGTTCGACCGGGCAGCGGGGCTGACCGGCGGTCAGGTTGCGGTGATCCGCGTCGAACACCGCGAAGCCGCCGATCGGCTGCGTGTTGGCGAGATAGGTGATCCGCCATTCGCCGCCCGACCGCCGCCAGACCGGCGAATGCGCCAGCAACTCCGTCTCGCCGAGGTGCTCGACGTGCCCGGTCTCCAGTGCGACGAGGTGCAGTTCGGTGGTGGGGTGCACGGGATCCTGGTCGGGCGTGGCCCTGGTGAGCACGGCGAGCAGGTCGTCGCCGGGCCGCCGCGCGAGTTCGAGCACGTGCCTGCCCGGCAGCACGTCGAGCGGCCGGACCTCGCCGTTGTCCAGCAGGGCCAAGCCGTTGACCGCCGGTGGATCGGTCCAGACCACCGGATCCCGGTGGTGCGCAGGCGGTTCGGTCACCAGTACCACCCGGCCGTCGTCGAGCGGCAGGCAGTCGGACACCCCGCCGGCGAGCTTTTCCCCGCCCTCCGGGGAAATCCGGTGCAGCTCGCCCGCGTGGACGTAGTACAGCCAGCGCGAGTCGGGCGACCAGCGGAGTCCGGTGCCGCGCACCCCCAGCGAGCCGGTCGAGGCCAGCCACAGCTCGCCGCCCACCAGGTAGGCGACCTCGCGGCCGTCCGGCGAGATCCGGGGTTCGGCGGGGGTGGCGGCGTCGGTGATCAGTTCGGCGGTCAGTTCGGTTCCCACAACGCCCCAACCTAGCGACAATGGCCGCCATGTGGACGCCCAACTACGGACACCCCTTCGAGCCGATGCCCTACCGGCCCGCTCGAACGCCCGCGGAGCAGTCGCTGGCCACCGCCGCCGACCTGCGCCGCCGCATGGACACCCGCCGCACGGTGCGGGAGTTCTCCACCGATCCGGTCCCCGAGCAGGTGGTGCTGGACGCCATCGCGGTGGCCGCCACCGCGCCCAGCGGGGCGCACCAGCAGCCGTGGACCTTCGTGCTGGTCTCCGACGACGAGGTCAAGCAGCGCATCCGCGAGGCCGCCGAGGAGGAGGAACGCGTCTCCTACGAAGGCAGGCTGGGGGAGGAGTGGCTGTCCGCACTGCGGCCGCTCGGCACCGACGCGGTCAAGACCCACCTCACCGACGCGCCCTACCTGATCGTGGTCTTCCAGCAGCGCTACTTCCTCGACGAGCACGGCGAAACGCACAAGCACTACTACGTCGACGAGTCGGTGGGCATCGCGGTCGGCATGCTGCTCACCGCGCTGCACCTGTCCGGGCTGGCCGCGCTGACGCACACGCCGTCGCCGATGCGGTTCCTCGGTGAACTGCTGGACCGGCCGCGCAACGAGAAGGCGTTCGCGGTCATCCCGGTCGGCTACCCGGCCGACGACTGCGTGGTGCCGAACCTGGTGCGCAAATCGCTGGACCAGGTGCTGGTGCGCCGCTGAGGGTCAGTGCGGCTGGCTGTACTGCTGCGGTTGCTGCTGCCACTGCGGCGGGGTCGGCACCGGCTTCGGCCGGTTGCCGACCGCCGCGGCGGCGACCATGAAGCCGACCCCGGTCAGCGAGAGCATGATCTGCAGGGCGAAGTGGTCGGCGTCCAGGCGCAGCAGGGAATCGGAGCTGTGCGTGGTGTTGCACTCGACCCGCGCGGAGGCCTTGTCCGGCGGCTCGCAGGTCCATTCCAGCGACCCGCGCAGGCGGGCTTCGTCGGACATGACGGCGGCGACGCCGAAGGCCGAGCCGAGGAAGAGGAAACCGAGGATCAGGAAGGTGAGCTTCACCGCCGCCAGCATCCGGGCCGCGCTTTCATGGCGCTTTCACGTGTGGGTCGATCGGACCCTGGGCAGGCCGGACCCCCCGATTTAAGTTGCTTGTTGTCGAACTGATCGCCCGATGAGTCAATCGGCAACTGCGGGGAGAACAGGGATGAACGGAAAACTGCGCCGGTTCGCGGTGGTGCTGGCGGTGGCCGCCGGCGGGCTCGGGATCTCGGCGGGGAGCGCGCAGGCGGCGAGCTTCGTGCCGATTCCCGGCAACTACGAATACAACCCGGACCGCGGGGCGTGGCACGACTACTGCACGCTCTCGCCGGACATGCCGGTGGTCCCGCCGTGGGGTCAGGTCGACTTCCGCGGCCCGTGCGCGAACCACGACATGTGCGAGGAAGCGGGCGGGGCCAACACCCTGCGCTGCGACCGCCTCTTCTTCGACCTGATGCACCAGCAGTGCGAGCACACCTTCGGTACCGGCCCCGCGCGCGGCCCGTGCGATTTCATCGCCGACACCTACTACAACGCCGTCCGCAACACCGGGAACTGACCGGCTCGGCCCGGCCGTGCCAGGGCCGGCCGGGCCGTTCCCTTTTCAGAGCGCGGGGAGAACCGCCACGCCGTCTTCGTCGGCGTAGAGCTGGTCCCCCGGCGTGAAGGTGATGCCGCCGAAGGTGACCGGGGTGTCCACCGCACCGGCGCCGGTTTTGGCGCTCTTGCGCGGGTTCGTGCCCAGCGCCTTGATGCCGAGCGGCAGCTCCGCGAGCACCGCGCTGTCGCGCACCGCGCCGTTGACCACCAGCCCCGCCCAGCCGTTCTCCACCGCCGAGCCCGCGATCAGGTCGCCGGTCAGCGCGGTGTGCAGGGAACCGCCGCCGTCGATCACCAGCACCGCGCCCCCGCCCGGCGTGCGCAGCAGCTCGCGCACCAGGCCGTTGTCCTGGTTGCAGGCCACGGTCCGCACCGGGCCGGAAAACCGCCGGTGCCCGCCGAATTCGCGGAACTGCGTGTCACAAACGAGCAGCCGCTCGCCGTGTTCGTCGACCAGGTCGGCGGTGCTGAAGTTCTTGCTCACGGGCGACGCGGCCTTTCTTCGCGAAGTCTGGGAGAACACGCCCAGTTTGCGCTACGGTACTCGCTGCTGACATCGCGCCCGGCGCGATGTGACGTCCGTCCCCGCCGTTGTGGAGCTGCGCACATGCCGTCCTGTCCCGGGCCTGTCCGAACGCCCATCGCCCGGCAGCGCGGTCGTGGTCCCGGCGCGGACCCCCTGGTCGCGATCGCCTAACCGGCCGGCCTTTCCCCCGCCCGGCCGACCGTGAGGATTTCATGGAATACCCCTTGCTGCTGGCAGGCTTGAGCTGCCTGCTGTTGCTCGCCATCGTGCTCGCCGTGCTGTTGCTCCGGCAGCGCAACGTCACCGCCGCCGTCGGCCGGTACCGCGACGCCGCGGTCGCCGAGCTGAACGCGCGGGAAGCCGAGGAACGGCACCTGCGCGAGGTGCGGCTCCCGGCGGTCGCGGAATCGCTGGCGAACCCGTCGGTGAGCGTGCCCGGTCCCTTGCGGGACAACGGTCACGACCCGCACCGCGCGGTGCTCGACACGATCACCGAACTGCTCGGCCAGACCCGCCGCGACTCCGCCGATTCCGCCGCCGCGACCCTGCGCGCGATGATGCGCACGGTGCAGAACCTCGCCGGTGAGCAGCAGGTGCTGATCTCGGCGATGGAGGACCGGCACGACGACCCGTCGGTGCTCGACGGCCTGCTCGGCCTCGACCACGCGAACTCGCAGCTGGGCCGCCGCGCCCAGGCGACCGCGGTGCTCTGCGGTTCGTGGCCCGGTCTGCAGCGGTCCGCCGCGACGCTGACCGACGTGGTCCGCGGCGCCACCGGCCGCATCCGCGACTACGCGCGCGTCCAGATCCCCGCGCCGTCGGACACCGCCGTGGTCAGCCAGGCGGTAGAGCCGGTGGTGCTCGCGGTGGCCGAGCTGCTGGACAACGGCGCCCGCCACTCCCAGCCCGGCTCCCCGGTGCAGGTGACTTTCCAGCAGGCGCACAACGGCCTGGCCATCATCATCGACGACGCCGGCGTCGGCATGACCGTGGAAGCGGTGCAGCGCGCGGCCTGGCTGCTCGGCGGCCACGGCGGGCAGGACATCGCCTCGCTCGGCGTGCCGCCGCGCATCGGGTTCGCGGTGATCGGCGCGCTCGCCAACCGGTACGGCTTCCGCGTCTCGGTGGACACCCGCTCGCCCTACGGCGGTGTGCGGGCCGTGTTGTTCCTGCCGACCGAACTGCTCACCCGGATCACCACCCCGAGCCCCGCCCCGGCCGTGATCGCCACACCCCCGGCCCCGCGCACCGAAACCCCCGCCGTGACCACTGAACCCGCCCGACCGGCCGAACCGGTCCCCGCGAAGGCACCGGACCTGGGCACCACCGCCCACGGCCTGCCCCGGCGCCGCCGCCGCACCCCCGCCGCCGCCGCGTCCTCGGCCCCCCCGGAGAGCGGGAAGGCGTAGTGGA